>CAVZKU010000008.1:0-223473 GCA_963775865.1 Candidatus Acidiferrales bacterium
CCAGTAGCTCTCGGCGCACTCCCTGGCGCAACACGCGCAGCGCATCCAGTTGTTGATAATAAAATTCAGCTCGCCGGCGCACTCCCGGTTCATTGATTTTCCCGAGCCACTCGGCCCGATGACGTGAGCCGTACACCTGCTTGCCGCTACAAGGGATCGCCCAGCTGCGATAGATAGCCTTGACTCGGGTCATGTCCCGGCCCAGGTCCCGGGTGATGGTCAGATAACTGCGCACCAACTCCTTCCACGTTCGCAGCCCATGATCCCCGTGATAGACCGGGCGCAGTTGGTTGTTCTTCAGCAATTCCGCGAGCTTGCGCGCATCGACGCGGTCAGTCTGATTGCCCTCTAGCAACAAAGCATTCCGCCGCGGATCGCAGACCACCACTTTCGTGACATGGGGCTTCAACAGGTCATACAACCAAGCGGCCCAGGTTCCTTCTTCAAAGGTGACCTGCACTTCTCCGTGTAGCCCATCGAAAAACTGCAGAATAGTGCTGGCCTTCGTCTCGATGACACATTCCATGACGATCTTGCCGGCAGCATTCCTGACCGCATTCGAAATGCTGTCCTTGTGCACATCCATCCCGACATATTTAATATTGCTAGTCATAAAGGGCGTTCCTCCTCTGGAGCGGTTGAGCTGAAGCACTCAAACCTTACTCCACAAGGGGCGCCCTTTATAATGCGTCCTGTTACCGGACAAGGAGCTCATAGTACCGAGATGTTCAGGTGCATGATGCGCTGTTCAATATGTTGCGGGTGAAACGCGAGCGCAACCTTGCAACTCGCATGTCGCGCACAACCCATCCGCCCAGAACAATCATGATTGGAAACTCAACCATATTCAGCAGCATCGGCACAAGAGCGGGATGCACATAATTATGATGTAGATTGGAATACGGGTAGCGGGCGAACGCTAATGTTGCCATAAGCAAAAAATGCGGGAACACTTTTCCAAGAACCGGAAATCCAACGCAAATCGTCGCGACGAGTTCGCCACCCTTTGCGATACAAGCCACCAATAGACCGATCACGAAACACTGCATAAGGCGACCAGCCAAGATGCCATAGTTTAGCCACATGATGTACGACGGCCCGCTCCGAACGCTTACAGGCAACTACCTATACAGTGTATAGTATGCGTTAGGCCGCAAAAACATTTTTTCGCGTTCTTGCAGCGGCGATGAAAGCCCACTCTCGTGAATTAAACAGGCTAGTGATCAACGATTTTCAAGACATGTCGAATACCCTGCAACAAAGAATGGACGGGATAATTAGCGCAGATGTTCTAAGGGAATTCGGTTCTGTTGTCATAGATTTCAAGCATCACCGACTCTTCTTGCGCTGAGATCTAAACTATCGGCAAAAGGCGGGTAAGTTTCTAGCACTAACGACGCGTCGAAGACGCAGTTGAGGCTTATCAGGAGTCAGCGCATTTCCTATGATGGGAATTGGTTTGACACTTTAGCGGCAGAAGTCCGAAGGTATCATGTAGGGACTCGTTGGTTCACGGATTGGCGCAAGAGGAGGGAACCCAGTGCCTTTGGAAATAACACAACGTGAAATGAATGGAATCTGTGTTCTGACGCTCAAAGGTCGCCTTGTGCTCGGACAAGAGAGCAACGGGCTTCGTACAACGATTGACAATCTTCTCTTATCGGGCGTCACAAGAATTGTCATTGGTCTTGAGCAGGTCAACTATGTTGACAGCGCTGGGCTCGGCGCACTCATCGAAATACATCGAAAGACAAAAGCCAAAGGCGGACGGCTCATGCTCACTAATCTCGGCCCGAAGTTGAGGCGAGCACTGGAACTCGCCGGGCTCCTGACGATATTTGAAACATGTGCGACCGAATCCGACGCGGTTGCAAGTTTCTGAGCCATAACCGCTGATAAACGTTAGCGCTTACCGGAAATCAAGTGGTACTGGGACGCTAGCCGCACTGCTTATGTGCTTGCCAGGAGGGAGTGTCATAAGCGAACTCGGCTCGACACGGGAGCGCCACTTGCGCGCTACCATCCTTTCCGGCATGCTGGCTAATCGCATTTCTCTCCCCACCGCCTGGGAAGGGACTCTGGAAGGTCCTATGGCAGCTAGCTCTTCGCCCGTCCCACTGAAAATTGAGCATCACGCGCTCATCGTGGATTCCAGCCCGGAGATCAATCAGCTCCTCACCAACCTTTTTGACCAGGAAGAATGGGAAGTCCATCACGCAAAAGATAATCACGACGCTCTGGAACAAGCCCGACATCGACCGTATGACGTGATCATCACTGGCGAACGCACCTCCGGCCAGGAAGACATTGAGCTGCTGCGCCGCCTCCGCCGGGTGCGACCCCATACCCGTCTCATCATTCTTACGGACGAATTCACCCCCGGAGACGTTCTGAACTCCATTCGCGAGCATGCCTTTAGCTACTTTTCTCGCCCGTTTTCCACTGAGAAATTTGCGGAAATAATCCGCATCGCGATCAGCGAACCCTTCTGGGATGATGGGATCGAGATTCTGTCGGCTACTCCAAACTGGGTCCGTCTCGCCGTCCGCTGCGAAATCGTGGCGGCCAATCGACTTCTGCAATTCTTCCGCGAGGCTTCCGATCTGCCCGATGTGGAAACGGAAGAAGTGGCCGTCGCTTTTCGCGAAATTCTATTGAACGCAATGGAACACGGCGGCAAATTCGACCCTTCAAAGCATGTCGAAGTCGCGTATGTGCGCACCAGCCGCATGGTTCTCTGCAAGGTTAAGGATCCCGGCACAGGATTTTCCCTCGAGGAGCTGAAGCACTCCGCACTCAGCAATCCAGCCGACCAACCTTTTCTCCATATGGCAGAACGAGAAACCCGCGGTATGCGCCCCGGCGGGTTTGGTATACTTATGTCCAAGAAACTTGTCGATGACTTAATCTACAACGACAAAGGCAACGAGGTGCTGCTCATCAAATACCTCGACCACACCCCTGCGTCTGCGCAGACTTAAATGACAAAAGGCGGAACAGCCTGCACTGCACTGTTCCGCCCTCCGTCCAACTCCGAACGTATCATCCGCCGCCGAGCTTGAAAGACACCGTTACGTTCAACTGTACCGGCACGGGCTGGTCATTCAGATACGTAGGTTCATATTTCCACCGCCGGACGGCATCCAGCGCTGATTGAATCAGCAGGGGCGGCCCGGAGACTACCTTCACTTCCACGACGTCACCATGTTCATCGATGATTGCGTCGACAATCACCGTGCCCTGCAAATGCGTTTGGATTGCCAGCGGTGGATACCGCGGCTCCACACGCAAGATAAGCCGCGGTTCTTTCACGCGGCCGCCGACACGTACGGGCGCCTTCGGCCCTTTTTCCTTGGGGGCGATCGGCGCGGCAGGCATGGTCGTGCCGCCTATCACTCCACCGAGCACGCCACCCATGGATCCACCGGCGACCCCGCCGGGAACACCACCGGCAACTCCGCCTGTGCCCTCGATGTCAGGTATGGGTGCTTCCTTGATCATTGCGATTTCCTTCGGCACGACCGTTGGCGCCACCAGCTTGCCCGAGTTTTCAAAGACCCGGTGCACAGGCGCAGCCTTGATCAACGGAGCTGCGGCAGGAGGAGGAGGCGGCGGAGGCGGCGGCGCGACAAGGAATGTCGACGCGAACCGTTTCAAGTCCAGGGAATCCGTGAAATAGAGCCCGGCAAAAATGGGCGCCACCAGCAGGCAAAGATTCACGGTCAAACTGATCAAGGTGTCAACCAGCCGCGAGCTCCCTGTCATCCGGTTGTATTCCAGCATCGAGGACTGGAACGAACCTTCGGCCGGCCGCTTCACTTTCCCGGGCGCGGTTGCGACTTCCACTTTTTCTGCGTCAATAACTGTTACTTGTATGTTCTTTCCCGGTTTTACTTCTTGGTCGGGAGGTACTTCGATATAGGTGGACGGAGCCATAACCTTATCCTCCGCCCCTTTAAGCGCATGTTTTGTTCCACATGAGCTCCTTTTAAATTATTGAAAACATAGTACTTATGTTGATGCCAGGAGGTGTTTGCGCCACTTCGCGCAAATGTCCTACCCACCGTTGCGTCAGGTTACTCAGCCTCCTGCTACCAGTTTGGAAACAAAGTGCCGTGACCGAGCCCCCGCCTAGCTACCAATCGGTTGGTTGAAAGTTTTCGCAATCAGAAAATAACACACCACTGCCGCTGCCAAGCCCATCGCCATCCAACCTTTGAATTTGCTTGGCTTCTGTTTTTTCTCAATCCAATCGCCAATCGAGGAACTCAAAAAATACAACTCGATCCCCAGTACGATGCAAGCTGCCACCTCGACCAATGCCAACTGGCGGTACAGTGCGAAAAGAAATGTCGCGCCACAGGTAAGCGCCGAACACAAAGCGGCGAGCACTGTCCCAATGTGACTTTTCATCTTTCCTCCCGTAGCCTCGCCACTTCTATCATGAACCTCCTCACTCGGCTACACATCATATGCCCATAGACAATTCTTGAGGTGATTCCATGCAACAGCGATGCCTGGGCAAAACCAGACTGCCGCTATCTCCCATGGGACTCGGTTGTATGGGCATGTCGGAATTTTACGGGGCCCGCAATGATGCCGAATCCATCGCTACCATTCATCGCTCTATCGAGCTCGGGATCAATTTCCTTGATTCCGTGGATGTCTACGGTTATGGCGACAACGAAATCCTCGTCGGCAAAGCTATTCGTGATCGCCGCGACAAAGTTTTCCTTGCCACCAAGTTCGCCATTGTTCGCGATCGCGCCAATCCGCATGTTCGCGGCGTTAGTGGCAAGCCCGAGTATGTCCGTTCTTCCTGCGAAGCCAGTCTGAAACGCCTCGGCGTGGACACCATCGATCTTTACTACCAGCACCGCGTCGATCCCAAAACTCCTATTGAGGAAACCGTCGGTGCCATGGACCAGTTAGTCCGGGAGGGTAAAGTGCGCTTCCTCGGTCTCTCCGAAGCCTCTTCCGCCACCATTCGTCGCGCGCACGCCGTCCATCCTATTGCCGCATTGCAAACCGAATACTCACTCTGAACCCGCGATCCCGAGGACGAAGTAATTCCCACCACGCGCGAATTTGGGTATCGCCTTTGTGGCTTACAGCCCACTTGGGCGCGGATTCTTTACGGGACAAATCAAGAAATTTGATAATCTCGCCGCCGATGATTACCGCCGCATGTCTCCACGCTTTCAGGGGGAAAATTTTCAGAAGAACCTCGACCTCGTCGCTCGGGTCGAACTGCTCGCAAAGGAAAAGAAGTGCACACCGGGGCAACTGGCTCTTGCATGGCTGCTTGCCCAGAGTGAAGACATCATCCCTATTCCGGGCACCAAACGCCGCAAATATCTCGAAGAAAATGTCGCTGCGCTGAATGTGAAACTTTCCGCGGCAGATCTTCGCGGCTTGGAGGAAGTTGCCCCAAAGGGTGTCGCCTTTGGCCAACGCTACCCTGAGCAGATGATGTCCTTAGTCAACGGATAACTTTAAAGTGCGGCGGTTCGGCGCCGCTTTTACCGCCGCACCAACACTATCGACCAGCATGCTGTAGCGCAGGCAAAACGTACGTCGCCTTCACTTCTTTCCGCTTCGCCCAGTCGTGATACGTGTGGCACTCAAAGCATCGCGACTCGGCATGTTCCGGCCCTGGTGCGTGGCATGTCTTACAATTTGTGATCCCTGGCACCAGAATTTCGCTTGTCTCGGTGCTCGTGAGTGCCTTCGCGTGGCAGCTAACGCACGAGAATCCCCGGTGTGCATCATGATCGAACTTTGCATGTGGTAACCAGCGTTCCCGGACCTCGGCCGGCGCAACGGAGGGAAGAGAAGTGACTTGCCTGAAGGAAAGTGAGTGGCACTGCTTGCAGGTTTTTCTCCACAAAAGTTCTTCGGCATCCGCAGTTCGCTCGGCAACCCATTGTGCTGGAGTCAGAACGCGTACCTCTGGGGGTATCGGCTTGCCCGTCAGATCGCGCTTCGGAGCCCGCTGTACCCGAACCTCGCTAGGATGCGCGACAATGTATTCCTGAAATGCCTTCGCCAGAAAAGCGTGCACGACTTCCGGCTTATCGTGCGGCACGCCTTCGTCAAATCGCTTGTCAAAGGTCAAAAGATGGCAACCCGCACATGCGGTCGCGAATTCCGCCGGCCGCATTCGCTCTTTGCCGTTCTCTGGTGCGTATGGTTTTACGCTTGGCGGGGAAAGCGGCGTAGGCTCACTGGCGTCGTCTCGTTGCAATAGATAGGAAGCAAGTTCCGGGCGCGGTGGCGCGGCGTATTTCCATTCCGCCTGATAATTTCGGTGACAATCCGCGCATTCCAGTTGCACGATCGGCCCATTCGGGCCCTCCCGGATCGGTTTCATGTGAATCGCATGATTCAGCCGAATTGTACCTGCACCTTTCGCACCTTCCCGTAACATCGCAAATTCAGGGTGTCCGTCTTCGAAGCTGTAAATTTTCGCTGCGTAATGCACGGACCCACTCGCCACTTTCAAACTTCCGTGGCACTCCGCGCAACTCTGGTTGTCGGCGGCGTTGAGGTCGATTCGCCCGCGATGCTCCAGATGGCACGTCGCGCAGACAGGCACTGCCGACGCCACCTCATTTTCGTGGTGCATCGGCCCGTCATGGCACGCTAGGCAGGCGCCATCCGCTGCACTCGAAGAAAACTTCCCAGCCTTCTCGATATGACACGCAGCGCATTGCCGCTCGAGCACCGTGTGCGCCTCGCTCATCCTTCCACTCGAATACACGCGCGAATCCCGCGTGAATCCTCGCCACGCGATCCATCCAACCGCCAAGAGCGGTATCAGCACACTCAGCCACAACTTCGCACGCTTGAATGCCGTCGGCCTCTTGAAATAGTTCAGGTCGACCCGCTGCGCCAGCTTCTTGGTTGTTCGCGTCCGTGCCATTCATCTCGCCTGTTGGTTTTGCCTCAATTTCTCCGTTGCCGCAGCGCTCGATTTCTTGCCCCGTATAATTCGCGGCGGATTCTAATATCGCAAGGCCATCACCGCATGGACCGTGCCCAAAACCAATACCGCCAAGGAAAGCGGAATATGCACCAGCAGCCACCCATGCAGCCATCGGTGCAATTGCTTTTGCCGGACCCACTGCCGCGCTTCGTCGCAAATCTCTTCCAGATCACTCAGCGTCCCATGCGCGGCCGCGGGCACAAGCGTTTTCAACCCTGCGAACGCCAGCTTAGACCTGTCCGCATCCGCTAGCCTTTGCCCCCGCTGCCCCGGCCGTTCCAAAAATGTACGCAACTCTTCCAAGTAAAATTTCTTCAGCGGAGCACCTTCCGCCTCGCTAAGCAGAATCGTTTCCGTCGCCGGGGCCACCGCTGCGCTCGCCCCTGCGCTCACTGCCGAGGTAGTACGCAACGGCACGGCCCCCGCCGAAATTGGACGTAACGCGGAGAATCCTCCCGCACGCTGGACGTTTGCTTCCTCTTTCACCAGCCCCATCGAGCCACAAATCGATTCCACGGCCCGGTCCGCCTCCTCGCGCAGCAATTTCTGCACATTCTCAATTTCCGCGTAGATCGTTTCCAGCGGCACCTCGGCGGTCATGAGCCGCGGCACGTAATTTTGAAGGGCGGCGCCAAACAGGCCGCTCCCCACCGTAATAAGCAGCAGCCACATCAGCACCCGCGTCAGCGTTCCGCCAAAATGAAATCCACCATGAAACAAAATCAGCGGCAGGCTCAACAATCCTAACCACAAGTGGCCGCGCATCCACGTCTGTGCGCGTCCTAGTCGCCACGTCGGTACGCGCTTCCTCGCGCCCAGCAATGCCGCAAAAATCATGAAGGCAAATCCAAAAATCCCGAAGGTCAACCCCAGCGCACTTCCGCCACGCGGTCCGTCCGAAGATTGCTGTGCGTAAACCACATAGCCGATGGTGCTGAGTGCCAGGATACCCAACGAAGCCACAGCCCACCCGCGTTGGGTCTGGTCCATTCTCATGCGCGAGGTCCCTGCTGCATCAATCCTACAAAGAATGTCCTTGGGTCCACGCGATGCGCCGCATCATGTGGGCACGCGTACACACAACTCGGCTCCTTTAAGTGCGTGCACAAGTCGCACGAGGTCGCCTTCTGCTGCACCACGGCCTTTCTCCTTCCCGGATTTTCCAGGTCTTCTACGCGTACTTCGAACGGGTGCAGATTGATGTTTCCGTAAGGGCAATTCCGCGCGCACAAGCCGCAACCGATGCACCAGTCCTCGATAATCACTTCCAAGGAATTCCGCCGCCGAATCGCTCCCACCGGGCATCCCACCATGCAGAGTGGATCGCGGCATTGCCGGCACGATGTGGCTACCAGAAAATGTTCGAACCGCAGTCCTTCGCGTACCAGCCGCGTCACGCCATCATGCGCATCGGCGCAAGCCTCCACGCATGCATCGCACCTCGTGCAGTTCTGCAGGTCCAGAACCAGCAGGCTCTGCGCTTCCATGAGTCCTTGTGACAAAAACTGATCCAGCGGCACGCTCTGCACTATCTGCATCCGCTGTGCATTGGCCGCTTGCCGTTCTGCAGCCACCGCTTGGAGGCCGCTCCTCACTCCGGGGAATCGCGCGACCATCTCCCGGAAGTCGTCCCCAGAGAGTTTCACCAGTTCCACATGGCCCAGCGCTGTGCAGGTAGCCGTGCGCACTCCCCCGCCCAATAGACCGATCTCTCCGAAATAATCGCCGCGTGAGAGATACGCCAGGACCAATTCGCCACCTGGATACTCTTCTGAAATTTTCACAAACCCGATGCGCACCAGGTAAAAACTGTCTGCTGCCTCCGCTTGGCGCGCGATGATCTGCCCCGGCGCATAGCGCACCAGTTCCACATTGCCTTTCAGGTGCTCAATGAAATCCGGAGACAGACCCGCAAACATGGGCACGCCGCGTAAGTGCGTTTCCAGCGCTCGCCGCCGGTAATTGTCATCCAGTTGCGCGCGAAACGTTTTGTTCTTGATCATGATGTCGAGCACGTTCCGCAACATTTCGAACGCCACGACATCTGTCTTTGCACGCACCGTTGCCGATCGTGGATAAAAATTCATGCACGTCATCTCTCCAAACAAATCGCCGGGCCCCAACTCTGCCACAGGGTTTCCATAGGCCAAGTCCACCGACGCATCGATTGGAATCGTCCGATCGCGCGCTTCCTCTTCGCGTTTATCCTCCTCGCGTCCCACCAGCACGCTCGTCAGCCGCTTGAAAAATCCTTGTGCTCCTCCATGTGTCTTCACGTGAGCAATCGGCGTGGAGATAGCCACCTGCGCCTGGCCTTCCACCAGGAAAAAGGCTGTGGACCCAAAGTCGCCCTCGCGGCAGATTACTTCGCCTTTGCGGTACCGCCGTTTCACGATCGCCCCGCGGTTCAACTCCAGAAATGTTCCGGAAACCCCCGCAAAGACCGGTAAGCGGTGCAATTCTTCGGAGCTCAGGGATTGTGTATCCGCCCCAGGTGCAATCGCTGTTCCCACCATGCTCTTGTTCGTCAGCGCCCCCGTCGGGCAAGACACCATGCACTCGCCGCAGGAAATACATGTGGAATCGCCCATTGGCGCATTCAGGTCAAACGCGATTCCGGTCGAATACCCCTTGCCCACGCGTCCCAGGACGAAATTGTTTTTGATTTCGTCGCAGCCCCGGATACAGCGGTCGCACAAGATGCACGCATCGTGATCCACAGCGATGGCCAACGAAGAATCATCCGCTCCTCGCGAGGTTGTCCTTCGCGCGAAACGCGGCGCGCCCACACCGGCCTGTTTCGCGAGAGCTTCCAGTTCGCAGTCGCCGGAATGTTGTTGCCGCGCGCACGGTGACGGGTGATCCGTCATCAGCAATTCCAGCAGTGTTTTCCGCGCCCCTAGCACTTTTTCCGAGTTCGTGCTTACCATCATCCCCGGTTCCACCGGCCGTACGCACGACGCGCTCAGCACCCGTGCGCCCGTATCCACCACGCACAGGCGGCACACGCCCACCGGTGTTTGGCTCTGCAAATGACACAAAGTTGGAATGGCGATCCCAGTCAGCCGCGCGGCATCATAAACGGTAGTACCCGCCGGCACTTGTACCGCGCGCCCATCGATCGTCAATTCCACCAGAGCTGAATTCGTCGTTGTCATTTTGGAATGCAGCGGTTCGCCGCCGCTGTCACCCTCTCAACCTTTCCCGTCCTTGCTACTTGCCACTTCCTCCTATGGCCGAATCCCCACCCGTGCCAGTTCCGGCAGTCTTCCCCCCGCCGAAAAACAAATCCCACTGGGACATTGCCCCTTCCGCACATGCGCCGCAATCTCTGCCCGGAAATGTTTCAGTACGCTCTGCACTGGCGCCGGCACAATTTGCCCCAACCCGCAAATGGACGTCAGGCTCATCGCCTGCGACATTTCTTCGATCAGGTCCAAATCCTTCCGATACTCCGCTTCGCTCACATTCCCCTGTGTCCATCGCAACAACAAATCCACCATCTTTTGAGAACCCAACCGGCACGGCACGCACTTTCCGCACGACTCGTTCCGGTAAAACTTCACCGCCGTCAGCGCCATATCGAGCATGCAGGTTGTGTCGTCGCAAACTACAATCGCGCCCGACCCCAGCATGGACCCCGCCTCCGCCAGTGCTTTGAAGTCCAACCGCACATCCACCATCGACGCCGGGAGGTATCCCGACGACGGTCCCGATGGCGCGAACGCCTTCAATCCTCGCCCACCGCGAATTCCTCCGGCATTTCCATAAATCACCTCGCGCATGCTGGTGCCCATCGGCACTTCGAACACGCCAGGCCGTGCCACATGGCCGCTCACACCCACAAATTTCAATCCGCGCGATCCTGCCACGCCCGCGCCTTTGTACCAGTCCTGGCCACGTGCCAGAATCTGCGGCACATTCGCGAAGGTCTCCACGTTGTTAATCAGCGTCGGCTTCTGCCACAACCCCAATTGCCCGGGAAACGGGGGCTTGTTTCGCGGCTCCGCCCTGTGTCCTTCAATCGCTTCCAGCAACGCGCTTTCTTCGCCGCAGATATATCCCCCGGGGCTGACAAACACCTCCACAGTAAAATCCAGCTCGCTTCCCAAAATCCTTTTCCCCAGCAATCCTGCTTTCACGCAGCGCCGGATCTCAGCTCCAAGAATTTCTTCCTGCACGGGATATTCGTGGCGGATGTACAAAATGCCTTTTTTTGCGCCGGTCACCAGCCCCGCGATCATCATTCCTTCCACCACCAGATGCGGGAGGTGACTCAGAATGAAGCGGTCCTTGATCGTTCCCGGCTCGCTCTCGTCGGCGTTGCAAACCACGTACTTGTCCGGGTCCGCCTGTCTCCGCACCAGGTCCCACTTCATCCATGCAGGAAATCCTGCGCCGCCCATTCCGCGCAACTCGGCCTCTTTCAAGGTCGCGAGTACGCCGTCATAATCCCGTGTGCTCACCAGGTTCCGTACGGCGCCATACTTCTCTCCCTCGCCGTACGGATCCGAAGCGCAAGCCACTCGCTCAGCGTCCGTGTGCTCCGCGAGCACCTCCTCGCCATGGGCTGCCCGCCGTGTCAATTGTTCCAGCTGGCCAGCGGTAACTCCGTCGAAGATCGCATCATTGACAGCCGCCGCGGGGGCGCGGTCGCAACGTCCCAGGCAGCTCACATCTTTCACCTGCACATCTTCCGCTCGTGTCCCGGCAAATCGTGCCACCAGTTCGGCGCGCAACTCGCATGCCCCATTCAAACGGCAACTCATGTCCGCGCAGACATACACTTCCGCCCGGCTGGGCGGCACTAAATGAAAATGGGGATAAAAGCTGGCGACACTGTGGATCTGATAGAGGGGAATTTGACTTCGTTGCGAAAGGCTTTCGAGCTCCGCCTTGGGCAGAAAGCCGTAGCGCAGTTGGATGGCTCGCAGTTCGTCGAAAATCACAGTGGATGGTCTCGCGTGCCCACGCCGCTGCTTCCGGATAGCGTGGGCGCCCGATCAGGTCTACGTTATTTCCGCATACTCGAGGCTCTCACGCTTCCCCTAATTCGCGCCCGTTGTCTTTTCGCACAATCCCCTCGAAAAGGGCGCCCTTCCCGTTGACTTGGCCTGCTTGCGGAAGTTATAAGCAAAAAGAACTTTTCTGTCTCTCCTCATGCCACTTCGCAATTACATGCTTTCTCCACGTGCGCTCGCCTTCGCCGCCATGCTCCTGGTGTCGTCCGCCGCCGCATCTATCGCCAACGATTCCAATGAGCCTGTGAAGTACATTGGACCGGGTTCCTGTGCTGCCACCAGTTGCCACGGGAGCGTCAAACCGGTCGCCGGCAGCCGCGTTCTCCAGAACGAATATTCCACCTGGATCCTCCAGGACAAGCATAGCCGCACGTATCAGGCACTTACCGGAGGGATCGGCGGGCGGATGGCTCGCATCCTGAAACTGAATGCGAAAGCGGAAGATTCACCCAAGTGCCTCGCCTGCCACGCTCTTTACACCACGCCCGAACAGCGCGGCCGCCCTTTCGAAATTTCCGAAGGAGTTTCGTGCGAATCCTGTCACGGCCCCGCGTCGGCCTGGCTCGGTCCGCACACCACGCGCGAATGGCCGCACGAAAAGTCCGTTGCCCTCGGTATGCGAGACACCCGCAACGTGATTCACCGCGCCGATCTCTGCCTGGAATGTCATTTAGGTACGAAAGAAAAGTTCGTTGACCACGAGATGATCGCCGCCGGCCATCCCGATCTCTATTTCGAACTCGATTCTTTTTCCGCGGTCATGCCCCGTCACTGGAAGGTGCCCCGCGAATCTGCTCCCGGCAAACCGGTCGAGGATCCGGCGTGGGCCGGGGTGCGCGATTGGGCTACCGGACAAGCGGTGCAGTTGCGCGCTTCCATGGAGCGTTTAGCCTGGCGCGCCAACAACCAACGTGCCGATAAGAAGGATGCCTGGCCGGAATATGCCGAGCTCTCCTGTTTCGCCTGTCACCACGCGCTCGGCCCGGCAAAAGACAGTTGGCGCCAGGAGCACGGTTACGAAGGTAGGCGTCCCGGCGACCCGCCCTGGAACGCATCACGCTACGCTGTATTTCGCCATTTTGCCAAGCAGATCGATTCCGCGTCCGCTCAGGAACTCGACCGCCACATGCTCACGGTTTCCACCGAAATGAGCAAACTCAATCCCGACCGCACCGTCGTTGCGAATGCCGCTCTAGCCGCCGCTCCCCTTGCCCAGCAGATTGCGGATCGGCTCGCCACCATGCAATTCGATCAGGCCATCACGTTACGCATGTTGCAGCGCATCAGCGATGACGCGGAAAACATCGCTGTCTCTGACGAACGCGCCGCCGAGCAAGCCGCCATGGCTCTGGATTCGCTGTACATTGCCTACAGCAAAGAGGCCAAGCCCGCTAACGATGCGGAAGTCCGCGCGGCGATCAATGGGCTGTTTCCGCAACTCGAAAATCCTTCCACCTACAACGCCGACCAGTTCGCTTCTGCACTCCGCCAGCTTCGTCCGCTCTTGCACTAGGACGTTGTAGTAGCGTCCCGCTTGCGTCTCCAAAATGCTCGCACGATGATACCCACCACACTGGCGGCCAGCACAACCGTCACAACCAACCACTGGTGGTACGTCTCGTAGAAATACAACAGTGGATTCGCATCTCCCAAAACAAATAGTTGCCAAAAAAGGCCCATGCTTTCGAAGTTGACGTGTTCTGCAGCACGATACTGCTCAAAGATTTCTGCGATTGGCCGGAAACTCCATAGAAATACCACGCTCGAAACTAAAAGCAGCACTGGCCCATAGTCCGCCACGCGGCAAAGAACCCACTTCCAGCCTCCGGACCTTTTCCAGCCAATAGCCGCACCCGCCTCCAGTACGAGCAGACTGAGCGCAACCGCTACGCCCAGAATAAGTGACAAAATTGCCGATGCTTGCACCGCGATCGCCTTCGGCTTAAGTCCGCTCATGATGTCCACGCGCCATCCCACATAGGAATGTGTGCGCACTTCCACACTTGCTTTGCTCTCGCGTAATTGAACCTCTATTCCCTTAGCCTTGTTCTCCTGACCGTTTGCATCGTAGAGTCTTTGCAATCCCTCCAAACCGTGTTGCGTCAATCCGAATCCAGCCATTTGCTCCATAGGGTTGATAAAGTCTGCACCGGCAGCGCCGCTCATGCGAGTTCCCAGCCGGACAATCTCACCAAGCGTTGATTCTGCTTCTTCCACTTTTCCCGAGGACCCGACTTGCAACGCTTGGCTGATCCGCTGGTTTGCATATGTTTTTAACTCATAGAAATTTGGAATCCAGTGGGCCCGCATGCTCGAAATAATCAGACTGAGCGAGAGGATTGGGTTCCTCTTCCATCCTTCCCGGGCCAACTCCTCATGATGCTGGGAATAATTGTTGTAGTTCGACGCCCGAAATGCTTGGTCCATCTCTTTGGTCCACTCGCTATCGCTCGTAAGGGTCTCCTCAAGCAATTTTGCCCTCGGACCGTTCGTGCTGTTCGCCGCTTCAATCCGCGGCTCAGCCTCTGCGTAAGCGTTCACCAGATGGACAAACGCATTCTCGCCATCATAATTCTCTAGTCGTTTCAATCGCTCAGCCGTCTTTGACCAGTCCTGTTTGTCGTAATACCGGCTGGCGTAAATCCAGACCAGGCTCGGGTCCAGCGTCACGGCGCGATCTGCAAATTGGCCTGCTCGATCCGCATCGGGATAACTCAAAGCCACAAACGCAAGCCCGCGCGCATCCTTTTCTTTCTCCGCCCGCGCCGCGATCTTTTCGAGGCTTCGTCGATCACTGTCCGACGCAACAAATCCGCGCCAACTTGCCTTTACCGTGCCTGTCGCTTCTCGCCCCATCGGCAAGAAGAATAAAACCACCGTGCCCAGCAGAATCAGTGCCGTCGCTAGTCTCGAAAGCTTAGGAAACTGCGGACCATTGCCTCCACCACCAACAGACCTGCTGGAAAAGGTTGCGCCGGCCGGCAGCTTCAGCCATTCCAGTAAATGTGCCAGCACGGCTCGAAAGAAAAGCAGTATCCCTCCTGCCGCCCAGTTCAACACGGCACTTGGTTCGGAGATCTCCCCCATCTCCGCCAACAGCGCTTCTCCCCACTGTCGCGAGCTTTCCGGCCAAAAGCGTAAGGCTAGATCCATCGAGGCCACAGCCACGCGCGCCAGTAGGGAACTTTGCGGAGCGCTCAAAGTCCCACCTTGCCCTGGGCTGATTTCCAGAATCTGCTTGCCTGTGCTGCCCCGAGTTCTACCCGAGCCCACTCCCGTCCATCACTCGTCAGCCGGTAAAAGTGCCGGGGTGGTCGCCCGGGAACGGGCGTATCCTCCCACCGCGTTTCCAGCCAGCCAGATTTCTCCAGGCGCATCAGGATGGGGTACAGTGTTCCGGACGCGAGTCCTGTGTGTTGGCTCAGAGCGTACCCGTGTTGCCACTGCGCAGGACGAAGCAGGAGCGCATCCAGCAGAGCCAGAGTCTGTTTAGAGAGGCGAAGGCGGATGCCCATGCCATAAATCTACATAGGTAGATATATAATGTCAATCCCGATTGTCCCCGCAGTATACACTCCGATTCTTCGGGGCCGCTCTACTCACTACGCTACACTAATACCTTTCCAACCACCTGACCTATGAACGCCGCTGAACACCTGATCTGCTCATCCTCTTTGTGGCGCTATTTGACCGGCCGCCAACTCTTGCCATGGGTTCTCTCGGGCACACGTCTCGGTGATCACCTTCTGGAAGTTGGCGCGGGATACGGCGCGGCAACCGCACATTTGAAGACCCGTGTCTCTAGCGTCACTTCGCTCGAGTACGATCACCAGTCCACTGTCAAACTAAAATCGCAAAACGGCGACGGCGCTTCAGCCGCAGTGTGTGGCGATGCTGCACGCCTACCCTTCGCCAGTCAGACCTTCTCTTCAGCCCTCGCCATCCTTGTCCTGCACCACCTGAAATCCACTCAACTCCAGGACCAAATGTTCGCGGAAGTCTTTCGTGTTCTTCGCCTCGGCGGCGTTTTCATCGCCTTCGAAATCCCTGACAGTTGGGTTCATCGCGTTGGGCACTTCCGCAGCACATTTACTCCCGTTGCTCCCCGTTCTGTTTTTCCGCGCCTAAATGCCGCTGGATTTTCCAGCATTACCCTGGACGTGCGCAGAGGAGCCTTTTGTCTGACAGCCATCCGCCCTAAATCCACGGAGTCGGAGCTTCAGCCGTTCGACGAAACGCACGACCACACACTTGCCTGAGGTTTGGAGTAGGGCAGCCGGCGACCGTTGTTAGGACGCAACCTATCCAACAAGCTTGCCGTCACGATTCTGGAATATGATGTGAGGTCGGATAAAAAACTGAAAACTGCTTCTCCGCTACCGGTTGCTTAGCGCTGCGCTCAACTCGCTCCGCGTCTGAATCACCCGTAGAATCGCGTCCCGCGTTACCATGCCTACAATATGTGCTGCTCCGTCTTCGGTATGTCGCACCACCGGCATCTGGTTCACATCCGCTCCCATCAACCGTTCCAGCAACCGCTGCAGCGGTTCATCGGGCGAAGCCCACAAAATCTTCTCTCGCGGCACCATCACCGCCTGCACCGAATTCATCGACCATTCGTCGCGCGGCACCTGGTTCAGCGCCGTCACATTCATTAACCCCACCAGCCGATCGTCCATGGTCACAATATGAATCCGTCGACCCGTGCGCAGCACCTCGCCGCTATATTCCTCCAGGCTCAGATTCCCTGGAATCGTGGGTACTTCGTGGCTCATCACATCCGCGGCACACAGTCCTGTCAATGTCTCCCGAATCGTCAACTGGCTCACACTTGCTTGCGCCGCCGTCAACAAGAACCACCCAACGAACGCCAGCCATATTCCATTCCAGCGTCCGATGTAGTCCACCAGGGGTCCGCCATGGTCTCCTGCCAATGCGGCGTAAATGCCCAACCCAATCATCATGTACGCGATCAATTTCCCGCTCGCCGCAGCCACGCGCGTTGCCCGCGCAAAATCCTTTGTCGCTCCCCACACCAGCGCCCGGAAAATACGCCCACCGTCCAGCGGGAATCCCGGCAACAAATTGAACACGGCGAGCATCCCGTTTGTATACGCCAGCGGTTCCGAGACGGCCCTGATTACTTCGCTTCCGGGCACCAGCAACGTCATCCCGAAAAACACCGCACACAGAAATCCGCTGGCCAGCGGCCCGGCAATTGCAATGTTGAACTCCTGAATCGCCCTCGTCGGCTCGCGCCCGATCCGCGCCAGCCCGCCAAATAGAAACAGCGTGATCGAAAGCACTTTGATCTTGTAATGCTGGGCCACCGCGCTATGCGCCAACTCGTGAAACACCACCGACGCAAAAAACAGCAGGCTTGTCACAATTCCTAGCCCCCACTGCTCCCCCTCACTCGAGTGCGCAAACTCCAGCTTGAATTTCGAGGCTAGCGACACCGTCACCAGCCCGAAAATCAGGATCCAGCTGAAATCCAAATAGATAGGGATGCCCAGGATTCGTCCGACGCGAATCCCTTGTGTTTGCGACATGAAACCCAGCCTCGCGTTCTGCCGTCTCTTAGACTACCTCCTATTCCCGCGCTCTCAAAACGCACCCTGCCCCGGATTGGCCTCCAGTTTCCAGGCTGCCCTTCTTCCTCCTTGGGGCGCCCCGTATGCGGTTTCGTCGCATAGAACCGTATAACGAGGTGCGAGGACCACTTTGCTTGACGACGCCAATGATCGCTGGGTTCGCGATCTGCTTTTGCCCAACCTCATGCGTGACTCCGCGAGTGCAATCGAGTATGTCTCGGGGAAAACTGTTCTGCTGACCGGAGCCGGCGGCTGCATCGGCTCCGCCCTTGCCCACGAAATTCTTTCCGGGAAGCCCCGCGAACTCCTGCTCCTTGATCATTCAGAGCAGGCCCTTTATCAGCTTGGACAGTCACTTTCGTACCTGAGCGGACGTGCCGGGTATCACCTGGCGCCTGGCGACGTGGGCGACCTTTCCTTGATCGCCGCACTGCTCGAAGAATTCGCCCCGGATTTGCTGGTACACGCTGCGGCTTATAAGCACATCCCTTTGATGGAAGCGAATGCCTTGGCCGCTGTGCAAAACAATGCCATTCTCACCTGGCAGTTGGCCAGGCGATTCTTTCTGCCGTTCGCGCCGCGAGCCAGCCTGAGTTTCGCGCTTCCTTACGCGACATGACCAACCCATATGGCGATGGCAACGCTTCGGAACGCATCGCCGAGGTTCTCGCAACGGTTCCTCTCGGCCACAAGTTGCTCCTGAAGCGCGCGGTCCCCTCGGCCGCGGAAGCTTCCTTTCCCGTACCCTGCGACCGCAAATGAGAATTCCTCTTTCTTATCCCCATATCGAGCAGGCGGAAATTGATGCCGCCGTCGCTGTTTTGCGTAGTGGCCGACTGAGCCTTGGCCAAAAGCTCGAAGAGTTCGAGTCGTCGTTCGCGCGCTACACCGGCGCCCCCCACGCTGCCGCCGTAAGTTCCGGAACGGCCGCCCTCCATCTCGCCATTTCGAACTTTGGGCATCGACGATGACGATGAAGTCATCGTGCCCTCCTTCGCGTTTATCGCGGTTGCAAATGCGCTGCGTTACGAACGCGCTACGCCCGTTTTCGTCGATATCGACCCGCGCACTCTGAACCTCGATCCAAACCGCATCGAGGAAGCCATCACTCCGCATACCCGAGCAATCCTCGTTGTGCATACATTCGGCGTCCCGGCGGCGATGCAGGAAATCCTGGGGATTGCCCGGCGCCACAGGCTTTTAGTGATTGAAGATGCCTGTGAGGCCCTTGGCGCTGAACTGGCCGGGAAAAAGGCGGGAAACCTCGCTGACGTCGGCGTCTTCGGTTTCTATCCCAATAAACAAATCACCACGGCAGAAGGTGGAATGGTGGTTACCCAGAACCCGGAAATCGCTGCGCGAATTCGCTCTCTACGCAATCATGGCCGTTCGATGTTTGGCGAACACTTCGAGCACGGTGAACTTGGTTACAACTATCGTCTCTCGGAATTGCAGTGTGCCCTTGGCGTGGAGCAACTCAAGCGCATCGAGTCGATTCTGCAATTCCGTAAGAACGTCGCCTCCGGCTATCATCAGCGTCTCGCACAACTTTCTTCCCTGCAATTGCCCGTACAAGAAATTCCCGGCGGTCGAATCAGTTGGTTTGTCTATGTTGTGCGTTTGACAGAAGGTACCAGTGCGGCCCGGCGCGATGAGCTCATTGCGAAGCTCGCCCTGCGCGGCATTGAGGCCGGCCGCTACTTTCCACCCATCCATCTGCAGCAAGCCAGCCGCGATCTACCGAAGTTGCGCGCGCCGCTGCCCATCACCGAATCGGTTGCCGCCCGCACTCTCGCCTTGCCTTTCTTTCACGACATCACGGAGTCTCAGCTGGACGCGGTTTGTACGGCAGTTCAGGAGGTTTTATAAACGGAACTGCCTTCCTTAAGTTCAACAGTTTGCGCTCCTTGCCTGCGTCCTCTCGAACACGCCGTGTCTCTTCTTCCACAATCTGACCCTCCTCTTCCATCTTAACTTCTTCCTTTTCATCATCCTGGTAACGGTCCACCGAATGCCAATCGTCTCTGCGTAAGCAGCAATAAAAACGCCCAAGGGGAAAAAGACATGGACACCTTTGCTGGATTCGTTGCCGTCGTCATCGTCACCATCGCCGCCCTCTTTGGCGCGCTGGCTCTCCAAGCCCTTCTTCTGCGCGCCACCCTGGCCCTGATGCAGCCGGCTGCGGCTCCTCGGAAGATCGCCCGTCCGTCTTCGATCGAACCAGGCACTCGCTTGGCCGCGCACGCATTCGCCAAGGCCCGCTGAGCACGCGCAAGAGTTTCTTGGCCAGGGCATGCCGCAATTGGTTGTCCACGAAGTGGCAGCTCGCCGGGGATAGGAGAGAAAGGAAATAATCATGCTCGCACTCAAGTTTCTGCTGATAATCCTCGGCGTCGGCCTCTTCGGCTCCGCCGCGGCAGTTGTTGTCTACGATGTCTACGTTGCCACGCGCTTGCGCTGGCTTTTGCAGCAATCTGCTGGGGAGGGAACCGCGGCCATCCAGCCGCGCCCTTTTGGCCCGGTGCGTTGGATCCTCGCCCAGAAGTTAGCTCTCGCGGGAATCCTTCCCTTGCTTCTCGCGCTGAGTATCACCGTGGTACCCGACGGCTTCGCCGGCATCCGCGTCAGCCAGTTATCCGGCGTGCGCCCCGGTACTTTATATCCTGGCGTCCACTTAGAGACTCCCCTCATCGATAACATCGTGCTCTATGACACGCGCGAGCAGGTCTACTCCACGGCCGCGAGAGCGGATGCCAAGCCTGCCGGCGAAGTGCTGACCGTCCAAGCCCGGGAAGGTCTCAACCTCGGTCTCGCGGTTTCCGTCCGCTACCGTCTCGATCCCTCGCGCCTCAGCGCCATTCACCAGAATCTTCCGCAGCCCGTCAATGAGCAGGTCGTTGGCCCCGTGGTTTCTTCCATCTATCGCCAGCTCGCTCCCAATTATGTCACCCGCGAAATTTTCGCCGTAAAGCGCGAGGAACTGCGCACGCAAGCTGCGGATGCCATCAAAACCCGTCTTGCCAGCGATGGCATCCTCGTTCGCGAAGTGCTCCTCCGCGACATTCAGCTTCCCCCCGACTACGCCAAGGGCCTCGAGGGCCTCCTTCTGAAAGAGCAGGAGAACGAGCGTCTCGGCACCGAACAGGAAATCAAGCTCAAGGAAGTCAAAATCGCCGAACTGGAAGCCGATGCCCAGAAAGCGCGCGAAGTGAAACAAGCCGAGGCACAGGCCCAGGTCCGTGTTCTTCAAGCCAAAGCCGAAGCGGACTCAATGCAATACACCCTGCCCCTGAAGCAGAAGCAGATTGAACAGACCAAACTGGAAGCGCAAGCCCGCAAGGAAGCCACTCTGCAGAACGCCGAAGCGGCCGCCCAGGCGAAGATCATCGACAGCAAAGCCGAAATCGAACGCCAGAAAAATCTTGCGGACGCTGAGGCCAACCGCATCCGCGTTACCGCTGACGCCGATGCCAATCGTATTCGCGTCACGGCCGCCGCCGATTCCGAGCGCTTGAAGTTCGAAGCCGCGGTCCTCAAACAGAACCCCATGCTGATCCAAAAGATTATCGCCGAACGGCTTTCGGACAAGCTCCAGATCATGATGGTGCCCATGGACGGCAAGAACTTCTTTGCCGCTGACGTGATGCGCTCCGCATTCCAGAACGGCTACAGCAATTCGAGTGGGGCCTCCTCTTCTGATGATTCCGACGACCCGGCGCCTGTGGCCAGTGCCGCTGCTCAGCGCAAACCGGCCAAGCGGCCGTAGCAAAACTTTCGGGGAAGCGGCAAGTGCCTTTCCAATGAATCGCACCGGAGAAGCAGATGACTCACAACTCGAATCGCTGCAACGCACCGATGCAGAAAGCTGGCCAAGCAGTTGGAACGGCACATGCAAACCAGCCGTTTCCCCGGAATCGCAGTTCTCGTCTTCGCCGTAGGGGACAAGATGCAGAACACAGAGCTTTCGCCTCCGAGGTAGCCACTTTCGCGAGTGGCTCGGGTCGCGTCGCTGGAGGAGTGACCATCAGCAAGAAGACAAGCACCGCCGCGCTTGCCTCTTTTCGCCACGGCCTACTCCCCAACCAGCGCCGCGCTCCGCGCCACCCAAACGTTCTGCAAGGACCACCGTCCGAGGCGGGTCCACGCGCAATCCTCAAGGAGGAAGTCGTGAACACAAACAATCCGAAGGACCTAGCCACGAAATTCGCGAGAATTCTTGCCGTCTTCCTCCGGATCACCTTCAGCCTGCTCCTCTGGACCCTCGGCGTCTCCGCCATGGACATTCGTATTGCTCAGGTCCAGCCGAAGGAACACCGTATCGTCCTCCATTTTCCCATCGATCGTGCCAAGGCCGAGGATCTTCAGCGGTGGGTGAACGCGGGGCACGATTCCTGGTGCCGCGACCCGCAATTGGTCGCCGCCGCGGCCCTTGGCCATATCTCTTCGGAATTGTCGCAGTACGAACTCTCGTCTCTCCCACTGGAACTCGAGCACAGCGACAAAACGCAAGTCGTCTACACCTTCCACTCCCTGGATGGCCACGCCACATATCGCATTACCCTTCGTCGCCATCTTTACCTTCTTCATACCGCGGGGTTTCTCCACCGCATCATCTGGCTCCCGGAAAGTGCAGAGATCCTCACGCATGACACCCGAGACTGACGTGATTCTCGCGACTTCCACTAAACAAACCACACATAATTCTCTCCTGACCAACCGGGCGGCACGGACCACGCCGCCCGGCATCTCACCTGGCGCAGCGGTGTTACTATGCCAAAGGTTCAGTGCGTAGCTGACAAATCTACTATTGATTGATTGTTCAAAACGGAGTCTGCGAAGTGAGGCGTCTCGCTTTTCTCGGCTTATTCATCGCGCTGTTTAGCAGCGCCATTCCTGCTTTTGCGATCCCTCTCGCTGTGATAGACCCTCCCCCAACTTGTGCCGAACTTCGCGCCGAAAAATCAAAAACCTATGGCTTCCATCTCGCCCAGTTGAACGAAGCTCAGCTCGACGCTAAGTCCAAAGAGTTGGATGCGTTCTGGAAGAATGTGCAGGCGGCTGGCCCTGTCGGCGTCACCTGCATCCGTGCGCTCCTCGCCGAAGAAAAAACTGACCATGTTTTCCAGGTGGACGCGGCGGGCATGCTGTTCCCCGCTGATCCCTCCCCCGAAACTCGCAACCTCATTCGTGACTCACTCGTCCAAGCCGATTTCCAGGAATCCGATCCCGCAAATTACCTCACCCTCGCCCTTGCTCTGGGCCAGGCCGGCGTGGATATTCGTCCCCTCGCGGCCAAGCTTCTGCTATATCCCAATGCGGTCATCCACATCTCCGAGCACGGTCTGGATCTCGATTCCGACACGGCTGCCCTGTTTTTGTACGGCGTCATGGAGCCCTCTCAGGCGGATAGTGGTTTGACTGCGCTGCTCCGGGCGCCCGAACCTTACGTGCGCGCCGCCGCTGCCCATCTCCTCGCCGAGCAAATGACGGACGAAAGTTTCCGCGTTCTCAGCAAATGGGACGGCTTTTTGAAGATCGAGGAAGAATTCCGCCGCAATGACATTCAGGCCATCATGAACTACCAGCCGCAAAATGCCGCCGATTACGCCAATCCCAAATTTACGCGCGAGCAAGTCCTGCAAACCATTAC
This sequence comes from Candidatus Acidiferrales bacterium, assembly GCA_963775865.1. Lineage (GTDB taxonomy): Bacteria > Acidobacteriota > Terriglobia > Acidiferrales > UBA7541 > Acidiferrum. The sequence continues at coordinate 23,254 of CAVZKU010000008.1, forward strand.
CTCGCTTCCTCGCACGCAAAAAGAATTTGACGAAGTGATGGCCACAAAAGGTGCCGCATTCGATCAGCAGATGCGCGAGAAAAAAGTCACTCAGCAGCAACTGCCCCAGACGGTTGCCGATAGTCTGCCGATCTATGGTGTGGCCGATCACCCCGCCTTTATCACCAGTGCGGTCGCCACTCTCAAACCCGAGGACTTTGCCACCATTCGTGACGCGCGCAGAAAATCCCTCTACAACGTCTCTGACGAAAGCTTTGCCGAATATCTTGCCTACACACAGATCATGATCGGCATGCTCAATCATCTCGATCTGTTCAAGGAATACCGCCAGCATTGATGCGTTTGCCTGACGAACCGCCTGTCTCCCCGAGCGTGTTATCATCACCTCAGAACGCCGTGCGACCATTCTTATCCTGTGCCCTGTTAATATTTGTTGTCCTCTCGATTGCCATGGCGCTCTTCTTATTCCCACTCTCTTGTTTCGCTGCGGGAAACGCTTCTCTCGACGATGCGATTCGCCAACTTGCCGACCGCGTTGCCGCGATTACCAATCTGCGAGGCCCGCTGCGCCTGCAATTTTTTGCGGATTCCAATTTTGAAGCGGAGACCGGCAAGGACTGGCAGGTCGCTTTTCGCGAGGAAATCGAAAATCATCATCTGGTTCTCACCGATGATCCCGCTGCCACCCCTCTGTACATTGGTTTTGCCGAAACTCCCACGCAACTGGTTCTCTCCGCCGTCACGCGTGTCTCGGAAAAGGAGGAAGTCCGTCTCCTCTCTCTTCCCCGCACTGCGTTTCGCGCCGCGAGTCTCCCCGTCGCTCCCATCCGCATCGAGCGCCAACTTGTCTACCAGAGTGCGGACCGCATTCTGGACGCCTCTTCCTTGGGGAATGGCGCCGAAGGTGGCATGGCTCTACTCGCCGGCCCGAATGCGACACCTGCGGTTCTTCGCATCGATTCCTCAGGACAGCTTGCGCAAACAATTTCTCTCCCTTCTACCCCGGGCCCAGGTACGCGCGATCCCCGCGGCGAACTCTCTGTCCACACGAATGAGGTGGCCGTCCTGCTGTCAGGCAAGAGTTGCGAGTTCACTTGGGCGGCTTCCTCTGATGCCAAGTGCCATACCGCCACGCCAACTTGGCGCGCACCAATTGTTTTGACTCCCCCTTGCGGCACGGGTGGGTGGAAGTTGCTCGCCGATGGGCCGGATTGGGTCACGCCCGGGGTACTGCAGGTTGTACCCGATGCTGCGCTCCGCCAGGGAAGCGCAGCGCTGCTCAGCGATTTTCCTGGCCCGATCTTGAGTATCAACGGTGACCAGAATCCCGCCAGCGCCTTAGTGGTCACACGAAATCTTCGAACAGGGAACTATGAGGTTCACAAAATCACTCTCGCTTGCAGGAACTAGTGCTTTCGTCTTTGCACTGCTCGCGTCCACGCACGCCGCTCTTGCCACCAAGCACCCGAAATACGGCGGCACGCTCCGTCTAGAGCTCCAGATCGCAAGGCTTTCCCTCGATCCCCGTGAATGGAAAAACGGCTCTGTGGCTGCCGCCGAAAACGAAAGAATTGCGACACTTCTTTACGATCGCCTCCTCACCCTCGATGATTACGGTAGGTTCCAACCCGCGCTCTCGACCGAATGGTCCCACGACGCTTCCTTCAAAAATTGGCAGTTCAAGCTTCGTTCGGGCGTGGAATTTTCTGACGGCTCTCCCCTCACCCCGAAGGACGCCGCTACTTGCCTGCAACCTCTTCTCCCCGCAGGTCTGCAAATCAGCGCTACGGAAAACGGCGTGCTCATCCACTCGGCACATTCCGTCCCGGATTTCCTCGAGCAACTCGCGTCCGGCCGCTACTTTATTTTCCGAGTGAAACCCAATGGTTCTCTTCTCGGCACCGGTCCGTTTATCCTTGCCGAAAACTCGCCGCTCACTCCCTCAGAAGCCAATCCTTCCGTGCTCAAGCCAGCGCACCTGAAATTCCGCGCTAACGAAGACGCTTGGGCAGGCCGCCCCTTCCTGGACTCCATCGAAGTCACCCTAGGAGATCCCGCTCTTCGCCAAATCCTCAATCTTCAGGTCGGCCGAGCCGATGTGGTCGATATCCCTCCCGATTGGGTGCGAAAGGCGCGCCAGGATAACTTGCGCGTTTGGAGTTCCGCCCCCACGACTTTGCTCGCCTTGCGCTTCGACGATGCTCAGCCTGCCGCTTCCGACCCCCGCCTGCGCGAAGCCCTCGACCTCGCTCTCGATCGCGACACCATGGCCAACGTGTTGCTTCAAAGGCAAGCCCTCCCTGCATCTGCTCTTTTGCCCCAGTGGCTCTCAGGTTATGCTTTCCTCTTTGCTACTCATATGAACCTGGACCGCGCCAAACAGATTCGTTCTACCCTCCCCGCCAATGTTGCGGCTGCTTCCGACCCACTGCGTCTCCGCGTCGATGCTGTGGGCGATCTCATGAAATTGCTGGGGGAACGCGTGGCTGTGAACGCGCGTCAGGCAAGCATTTCCATTCAACTGGTCCCCCATTCCTCTTCCTCCGTCACCACAACCGCTTCTGCTGCGGCGGGCCTTCATCTGTTTGTCTGGCGCTATGACTCGCTCTCGCCTCGCACGGAGCTTTTCGATCTCGCTCACTTCCTTCATGGTGACGCGGGAATGGAGTCGCTCCCGGACACCCAGGATCCGGAGAAGCTGTATGCCGAAGAGCGTCGTTTACTCAATGAACGCCAGGTTTTGCCCTTACTCGTTTTGCCCGATTATGTCGGCCTAGCCCCTAGCGTTCGAAATTGGACGGCATCGTCTGCAGGCGAATGGCGGCTTGCTGAGGTCTGGCTCGATTCCGGAGAGCCCGCGGCATCCCCCACAGAAACGCCACAAGACCGGAACGCACCAGGAGTGCACCCATGAGTTTTCGCAATAAGATCTTTTTGATTTTCCTTGCCACCGTTCTGGCATCGGTTTCCCTGGTTGCCTTTGCCGTCACGCATTACACGCAACAGGCCTTCGAACAACAGGATGCTCAGCGCACGGAAGCGCTCGTCGCTCAGTTCAAGAAGGAATTTGACCAGCGCGGCGAAATGGTCGTTCAGCAGGTGGAAAACATCAGCAACGCCGACGTCACCGTCCGCATGGTTCTCGATCTCGCTCGTCCCAATGCCGATTCTTCGCTCTATCTACACGATGCCAACGGTGCCGCGCAAACTCATAATCTCGACTTCGTCGAATTTGTAAATTCCGATGGCACGCTCATCTCTTCCGCGCAATATCCTGCGCGTGTCGGCTACAAAACCGACTGGGTCACTGCCAACAAAAACTGGGATGGCACCAGCGCCTTCCTCAAGCGCGAAGAATTGCCGGATGGGGTGGCGCTCTCTCTTACTGCCGTCCGCACGCAGACCGTCGGAGACAAAAGTGTCTACATTATTGGTGGGCGCCGCCTCGATCAGAACTTCTTGGCCTCTCTGGTTCTGCCCACCGGCATGCGGGCATTGCTGTACCGAAACCTCGATCAAGGCTTTGTTCCCACCGCGCTTACGGACTCGAATGGTTTGGTTCCGCAAGCAGATCAATTCCAGGCGCTTATCGAACAGGTGCAAAAGCAGCCCACCCCGGAAATGTTGGTCACGACGATCCGGTGGACCAATGACCCAGCCAGCGCCGAAACATTTCACGCCCGGCCCCTGACCGGTCGTCACAATGAACTGCTCGGCGTTCTACTGCTCGGCAGCCCACAGCGCGAACTCGTCCTCCTTCGTCGCCAAATCCTGAAAATCGCGGCCGCCGTGGCTTTTGCGGCCATTCTCATCGGCCTGCTGCTTGCCTGGTGGGTTTCCAAGCGCATCACCCGTCCCGTCGAAGAACTTGCCAACGGCGCGCGCGATGTCGCTTCCGGCCGGTGGGACACGCACATCGATGTGCAGGGCAACGACGAAATCGGCCAACTCGCCGGTGCCTTCAATCACATGACCGACACACTCGCGGCGCAAAAAGAAAAGCTTGTGCAAACCGAACGAGTCGCGGCCTGGCGCGAACTCGCTCGCCGCCTGGCTCATGAATTGCGCAATCCCCTTTTCCCCATGCAGATCACTCTCGAAAATCTGCAGCGCGCCCGTCAGCTCGGTCCTGCGCAATTTCAGGAAGTTTTCGCCGAAGGAACAGCCACGCTGAAAGCGGAACTTGCCAATCTCAATAGCATCGTTGGCCGCTTCAGTGATTTCTCCAAAATGCCCGCGCCACAATTTACTCGTGTCAGTGTCAATGAGACTTTACGCAACGCCGTCCGTCTTTTCGAATCGCAATTTACCGCTGTCGGCAAGCCTTCCATCACCACGGAATATTTCCTTTCGGAATCGCTGCCGGAAATTGACGCGGACCCCGATCTTCTCCATCGTGCTTTCCAGAATCTCGTTCTCAACGCCATGGATGCCATGCCCTCCGGCGGCTCCCTTACCCTGCGCACAACCGACCGCGAAGACACCGTTCGCATCGATGTTTCTGACACCGGGAAGGGCCTAACCCCCGAAGAGTGCTCGCGTTTATTCACGCCGTACTACACCACCAAACAGCAAGGCACCGGCCTTGGCTTGGCCATCGTTCAGTCTGTCGTCAGCGATCATCACGGCACCATCTCTGTTTCCAGCGAAGAAGGCCGCGGCGCCACATTCCGCATCGATCTGCCGAAACGCCAACAGAATGTCGTCGTGAAGCCCAAAGCGGATCCGGTTTCCGCCGTAACCGAGTCCGAGCGCACCGCTCCGGCAGCCACCGATTAACCTGTTGTGGGACAGTCACTCCTGCCCAAGTTCTTAGGTTATTCTTGCCTGTGTAGTGGCTGGTCTTTAGATCGAAGTGACTTGGCAATAAGGACTCTTGTGCCGCGCAAAGCTCATCTCCTCCTCGTCGACGACGATCCCAACACGTTGGCCTCACTCTCCCGAGCCTTCCGCCTCGCCGGTCATGACGCGACTGTCTGCGACAACGCCAACCGCGCCATCGAACTTCTCCAAGCACAACGTTTCGACCTGATCCTCTCCGACGTCGTCATGCCCGGTAAATCCGGCATGGAACTCCTCGAAGAACTCAAGAAATCCGGGCTGCAAACTCCCATCGTCATGATCTCCGGCCAGGCGAACATCGAAATGGCCGTCAAAGCAACGCGCCTCGGTGCTCTCGATTTCCTTGAAAAGCCGCTGACAACAGACAAGCTCCTCCTCACCGTCGAAAATGCCCTCAAGCTCACGCGCCTGGAAGAGGAAAATCGCGAACTCCGCCACCGTCTCGGCAAGCACGAGCTTGTCGGCTCTGGTCCCGCGATGAGCAAGCTCGTCGCCCAAATCGACCGCGTCGCCGCCAGTGAAACCCGTATCTGCATTCTCGGCGAAACGGGCACCGGCAAAGAACTGGTCGCCCGCGCCATCCACGAAAAATCTCCGCGCCACGAGAACGCGTTCATCACCTTGAATTGCGCTGCGGTCCCCGCCGAACTCATCGAGTCCGAACTCTTCGGTCATGAAAGAGGCGCGTTCACCGGCGCTGCCGCGCGCCACACGGGGAAATTCGAACAAGCCGAAGGCGGCACGCTCTTCCTCGACGAAATTGGCGATATGCCTCTGGCCATGCAGGCCAAACTCCTTCGCGTTCTCGAAGAAGGGGAAGTCGAACGCGTCGGTGGAGACAGACCCATCAAGGTCAACGTTCGCGTCATCGTCGCCACGCACCGCAACCTTGAAGACCAGGTCAAGAAAAACGAATTTCGTGCCGACCTCTTCCATCGTGTCTACGTGTTTCCTTTGACTCTTCCTCCCCTTCGTGAACGCAAGGAGGACTTTCCTACGCTCGTCGCTCACTTCGCCCAGCAGGTCGCCAAGCAAAATGGCTGGAAGCAAAAATTCTTTTCCGAAAACGCCATCGCCGAACTCCGACGCTACTCCTGGCCTGGCAATGTCCGCGAACTCCGCAACATCGTCGAGCGCCTCGTGCTTCTCTCCATGGGCGACACCGTGTCTGAGGATGACGTGCGCCTCGCCCTTCCTTCCAGTGAACTCTGTATCAGCGCCGCGCCAACCGCCGCGGCAACCACAGGCCAGGGAACTCTCGAGCAACGCGCGGAAGCTTTCGAACGCGAAGTCCTTCTGGCCGAAATTCGCCGCCAAAATTTCCACATGACCAATGTCGCCAAAGCTCTGGGCCTAGAACGCAGTCACCTCTACAAGAAGTGCCAGCAACTCGGTATCGACCTGCATTCCCTGCGCAACCCTGAATAACCGCAGAGCGCGGCAGTCCTGCTGCCGCTTTTCCGGATCAATTCTCCATCAGGATACGTCACTACCTCCCTGTTATGCTGCGAGGAGCGGAGGCCCATCTTAATGTTTTTTGGAGATCCTACCGTTCGTGTTCTCATCTATTCTATAAGATATTGAAATATATAGAGTTGCATCGATGTTCGATTTCTCTTGACAAATTACATATCGCTATATAGGATTTGCATATTGCTATAATCAAGAAGGGGCCTTCCCATGACTCTCGGCGACAAACTCCGCTCCCTGCGCTCCATCGAGGGCTCGCTCCGGGGACTGGGCCGCCCCCTCACGCAATCCGAGGTGGTGAACGCGATGAAACGGGAACTGGGCCGTGGCCTCAGCCAGGCTTATCTTTCCCAAATCGAGTGCGGCGCGCGACCGCACATGACCCATACTTCGCGCGATTTGCTGGCTCGTTTTTTCCGCGTTTATCCGGGATTCCTGGTGGACGACCCCCCGGGCTACTCCCGTGAACTGCAATCCGAACTTCGCATGGCCGATGCCACGATCGACTCTTGGCTGTACGCGGGAGCCGAGCAATTTACCGGGGATGCCGAACTGGCCCAGGCCCTTCGCAACATCGCGCAAGTGAATGACTCACGGGGCGCGATCCTGCTCCTTGGGGAGATTCTGCGCACGCCCGGCTTGGCCGAGCGGCTCAGCGAAGTCCTTCAACCCAAACGGGTGGTGGGTTCCGGTCATCCACCGCCAGCTCCGCACAACTAACTCCGCTGTTCCCTCAGTACTCGCAGTCAACTGGGCGACGGGGTGTCGCTCCGCGAGGTGCCGTATGTCCTGGTCTGACGTCTATTTGTTCTGTTGCTTGGTGGGCACCGCCCTTAGCGTCTTCTCGTTTCTGGCCGGTGCCATCCATCTGCATCTGCCGTTCCACATCCATCTGCCGTTTCACGCGTCACACGTAGGGCACGTGCACGGAGCCAGCCACGGTGGTGGCACGCACGTCTCCTGGTTCAACGCTTCCACCGTTCTCGCCTTTCTCGCATGGTTTGGCGGCGTTGGTTATCTGATGACCAAGTACTCGCACGTGGAAACAATTCTTGTCGTGAGTATCTCCACGTTGGCGGGTCTGGCTGCGGGTTGGGTCGTTCTGCGCTTCCTGATCAAGCTTGTCGGCCCTACCGATGAGCCTTTACGCGAGTCCGATCGCCGCGTCGTCGGCGCTCTTGGCACCGTCAGCATGGCCATCCGCGAAAACGGGACGGGAGAAATCATTTTTCCTCTCGGCGGCGGCCGGCGCTGTTCCGGGGCGCGCACGGAAGATGGCAAGCCCATTGAAAAGGGCACGGAAGTCGTCATCGAGCGCTACGAGAAGGGCATCGCCTATGTAAAACGCTGGGAAGAGTTTGTTAAACCATGAGTTTCTGAACCGATATACAGGTCGAGCATTCGCAGCGGTTCGAAAAAGGGGAGGTCGTTATGTTCGGGTTGCCTATGAACGTGGTTGTCGGAGCTGGGATTCTGGTCGTCGTCACGCTCATGCTGATGACCGTGATCGCTAGGATGTATCGAAAAGCGGGACCGCACGAAGCGCTGATCGTCTATGGCCTCGGCGGAACCCGGGTCTACACCGGAAGAGGGACGCTCATCTATCCAATGGTGATGACCTGTAAAGATCTCTCGCTGGAGTTGATGTCGTTCGACGTCGCTCCTCAGCAGAATCTTTACACCAAGCAAGGCGTTGCGGTGACTGTCGAAGCCGTGGCGCAGATCAAAGTGAAGAATGACAAGGAATCCATTCTCACATCCGCCGAGCAGTTTCTTACCAAAACACCCGCCGAACGCGATGGCCTGATCCGCCTGGTCATGGAAGGCCACCTCCGCGGTATCATCGGCCAGCTTACGGTCGAGCAGATCGTTAAGGAGCCGGAAATGGTGGGCGACCGCATGCGCTCCACCTGTGCCGATGACATGAGCAAGATGGGCCTCGAAGTCGTCAGCTTCACTTTGAAGGAAGTTCGCGACAAGAACGAATACATCACCAACATGGGCCGCCCAGACATCGCCCGAATCAAGCGCGACGCTGAAGTGGCCACTGCCGAAGCCGATCGCGATATCGCCATTAAGCGGGCGGAAGCTTCGCGCGCTTCAGCCATCGCCAAGGCCCAAGCTGACCAGGAGCGCGTCGCTGCGGAAACGGCTTCGATGGCCAAGCAGGCCGAAGCCCAGCGCGACCTCGACGTCAAGAAGGCCAACTACCTCGAAATCAGCAAAAAAGCTCAGGCGCAAGCGGACAAGGCTTACGAAATCGAAACCAATCGCCAGCAACAGGCCGTGATGCTCGAGCAAGTTCGCGTTCAGCAGGTCGAGCGTGAAGCTCAGGTCAAGGTTCAGGATGCCGAAATCATCCGCCGCGAACGTGAGCTCATCGCCACGGTCCTCAAACAGGCCGAAGTCGAGCGTCAGCGCATCGAAACGCTCGCCAACGCCGAACGTCAGCGACTCATGTCCGAAGCCGAGGGCCGCGCTGCCTCCATTCGAGCCCAGGGTGAAGCCGAAGCCGAAATCATCTTCAAGAAGGGTGATGCGGAAGCCCGCGCCATGAACGTGAAGGCGGAAGCCTTTCAGGAATACAACCAGGCTGCAGTCGTGGACAAGCTCATCACCAGCTTGCCGGAAGTGGTCCGCGCGCTCAGCGAGCCCCTCAGCAAGGTCGACAAGGTCACCATCGTCTCCACCGGCAACGGTGATGCCGCCGGAGCTTACAAACTTACCGGCGACGTCACGAGGATTGCGGCGCAGGTCCCCGCTCTCTTCGAAGCCCTTTCCGGAATGCAAATGTCGGAACTGCTCGGTAAGGTACGCCTCATCGGCGACAAAACGCCCCAGCCGCTGGAGCAACCTCCGGCTAAGACCTAATGTTCTTCCGCTGGAGCGGGTTCCGCCGCCCGCTCCAGCGCTTTCCGTGAATTTGTAGGAGCCGCCTTCAGAGGCGGTCAGCGAGCAGTTGATTCGGAGGGAGATCGTCATGGCTATCACAGTTCAGCGAAAGCGGGCTCTTTTCTGGGCGCTAGGCATTCTCACCATGCTGGTTCTGATGAACGTTGCCTGGGCTCAGATTGCCAACGCGATCGGCCACTGTTTTTCGCCGTTCTAGCAAGTTGCAAGGAACGGCCTTCTGAGGCCGGCTAGGTCCGAGGTTGCCTCACGTGGTCATCCCGAGGATGGCCTCTGATGCGGGCCGAAGGACCTCAAGCGTGGTACAACACGGGGCTTTAGCGGAGGAAATGGGTTCGGTAGTCAGATCGAATTTCTTGAAAGGAGCATTACCATGGGACTTTTAGAACGTGTCAGCACTTTAATTCGCGCCAATCTCAACGACATGATTGACCGCGCCGAGGATCCGGAAAAAATGATCAAACAGGTCATCCTGGACATGGAAAATCAATACCTCCAGGTCAAAACGCAGGTCGCCGTTTCCATCGCGGATCAGCACATCCTCGAGAAGAAACTCCGCGAACAGGAAGACACCGGCAAGGACTGGATGCGCAAAGCCGAAGTCGCCGTTGACAAGGGCCAGGACGATCTCGCCCGAGCTGCCCTCGACCGCTTCCAAACCGCTCAGCGCCTCACCCAGAGTTTCCAGGAACAGGTCAACGACCAGAAAGCTCAGGTGGACACCTTGAAAAACGCTCTCAGCAAGCTCGAACAAAAACTCGACGAAGCCAAATCCAAGCGCGAAGTCCTGCTTGCCCGCCATCGCCGCAGCATCGCCCTCGACAAGGCCGCCAAGGCTCAGGTCGCCCTGGGCGATAACTCCAACAGCGCCTCCTTCGATCGCCTCAAAGAGCGCGTTACCCACACCGAAGCCACTGCCTCTGCCGAGGTCGAACTCATCAATGACGATGTCGCCGAGAAACTCAATCGCTTTGATCGCGACACCGAAGTCGACCGACTCCTCGCCGACCTGAAAACCCGCCGCCTCCCCGAGAAAGTCGGCTGAGAGGTTTTCTTTGCCCGCTATCGATCCGTCAGGGCACGGCTTCCGCCGCTGAGGTTTTACTCGTAGAGACCGCCTTCCGAGACGGTCCGAGGGTGTTCGACTGAGGAATAATACGATTCCGGCCAAACTCACGAAACTTACTTGCCTGGGGGACCGCTCCCAAACGGGATAGCGCGGGAACTTTTTCTCACCTCGCGGCCTCCATCTCATCGAGCAATCCCACTTTGCTCTTGTGATCATGGATTTGCGCAGACAAGTCATGCATGGCCTGGAAGCCACGCGCAGAATCCGTGACCTCGAATCTTCCACGGGCCGAGCACCTCCCCACCCCTGCCCTGACGGCAAGCGCTTTTGCTGACGACCGCAACCAATCCTCCGCGCAGGCATGGATGGGTTCCTCGCAAAGTCGGTCTCTCCGGCGAACCTTCGCGTCGAAATCGCGCGCGTCACTTGTTCCTCTAAATTAGGGACACCTGGACCTGTTCCTGTCGGGAGGAATGACACGTAACGCCCAGGCCTCCATCTTCGGGTTTCTCATGCCCTCATTCCCTTTGCGTCATGGCAAAATACCCACAATGGAACCTTGGCTCATTGCCGCCCCTGCCATGGGTGCCGCGCTATCGGGTATCACTGCCTACGGCGCATGCGATCCCCGATCGCAACTGTTCGGCAGTACCGTCTATCAGACTGACCGCGCGAGAAAACTTGCCCTGACCTTCGATGACGGACCCAACCCTGCCATCACCCCCAAACTCCTCGATCTGCTCGAGCAGCACCAGGCGAGGGCCACGTTTTTTCTTGTGGGCAAATACGTTCGGGAATCGCGCTCCCTCGCCAAGGAAATCTCCGCGCGCGGACATCTCATTGGCAATCATACGGACACTCACCCGAATCTTTTCTTTTGTGGCCGGGAGGAAACTCGCGCCGAGTTGCTTCGTTGTAGCGAAGCCATCGGGCAGGCCACCTGGGAGGAGCCACGATGGTTCCGCCCGCCGTTCGGTTATCGAAGCCCTTGGCTTGGCGGACTCGTTCAGCAGCAGCGGATGCGCATGGTGATGTGGACTCTGATTCCCGGTGACTGGCGGCCCAAAACCGCGGTTTGGCTGATCGAACGAATGAAACCTATCGCTGCACACGCACAGGCTCTTCCTCCCCGGGATAAGCCCGGGAGGCACCAGTCCAACGGCGATGTGCTCTGCCTGCACGATGGGGATTACGCCCGTCCAAACGCTGACCGCACCCGTACCTTGGCCGCCCTCGAGTATTGGCTCCCCCGCTGGCGTGACCTCGGCCTCGAATTTGTTACAATGAACCAAACGAACGGGAAGGCGGTCGAGGCGTAATGGACGAGCGGACTTTTTATACGGAAAAGGAAGAGACACGTAAGGTCAAGTTGGTCTGCCCCAGTTGCCGAGGTGAATTTGAAGCTCCAGTCCGCTGGAAGGTCAGCCGCAAGAAAAAGGAACTGCCCCGCGGCGCCAGCGAAGAAGATCGCCGAAAATTTGCCAAGGCCACATCTTTCATGGTTCGCCTTGATGATATGGTTGCCTGCTACAAGTGCCGCAAGCGGATGGAACTCACCGGCCAATCTACCGTCCTGATCAACGATAATCTGGGCGATCCCAACGAAGACCCCGAAAATTTCGGCAATCGCTGAGCTCTGAATTCCTCATTTCTGGAACTTAGAACTGTCCCTGGAGAGAACTTTCAAATCTCCGGATACATTTCAAAAAACGCATCGATGGATTGCCGGAATGTCTGCTCAATGTCTTCTTTCGATCCTTCAATCAAATGCATAGCTACCCGGGCCGTTCTTCCATTCTTCAGCACCACTGTCGCTTCTTTCACTTCTCCTAAATCGTCTACAGGCAGAAGTCGCATCCCATAAATCAACGCCAATTTCGCCATCTCCGTTCCCCTTTCCAAACTCTCAGCCTATCGGCAAGGCCAAATCGGGTCAAATCCCGGCCATTGGGCAACGCCCGGGGAGTACTCTCACCGTCAACGGTGTTTTGGAGTAGACTTCTCCTACCAGCTAGCGGGCATCCGATTCGCGACCCTCCCGCATCGGAGAAGGCAGAAGGAGACAGACGGTGAAGCACACACTTCAGCTCTATCCACTTTTCCAGGCTGCAGCCTTAACACTGTTTTTCGCTTCGGCGGCGGCTGCGCAAGCTCCGGATGGCCCGCAGAGTGACGCCCCAGCCCCGGCCACCACTCCCGTTCCCGCTGCAGCACATCCAGCAAGCACAGGGCAAACCATTCTGATCCCCACAGGCACGCGCATTGGCGTGATCCTCGAAAGCGGCATCTCTACTGCCACCGCGAAACCCGGTGACTCCGTCTATTTCCGAACCTCCTTCCCGATTACCATCAACAACAAAGTTGTCGTTCCGGTCGGCTCGTACTTGCGGGGGGAAGTCACCGAATCCAAGCGGCCGGGCCGTGTCAAGGGCAGGGGAGAACTTCGCATTCGTTTGAACACCATGGTTTTTCCGAATGGCTACACGGTCGACATGAACGCCGAGCCCCACAGCGCAGATGGTGGCCAGGTGAAAACCGATCCGGAAGGCAAAATGACCGGTCCAGGCGGAAAAGGGAAGGACGCAACGACGATTGCAACCACCACTGCCACTGGCGCGGGCATTGGTGCAATTGCCGATGGCGCGAAGGGTGCCGGGATCGGCGCGGGCATCGGGGGGGCCGCTGGTCTTGCGGCCATCTTATTGTCGCGAGGTCCTGAAGCCCAACTGCCGCGAGGTGCCTCGATGGACCTGCAGCTGGAACATGATCTTCAACTGGACGCCGATCAGATCCACTACTCGACCGTCGGTCAGTCCAACACTGTGGTCATTCAGCAGCAACCCGCATCCAACTGAAAGAACTGCGTGTTGTTTGCTTGTCTTGTTGAAGAGTCTGCTCTGCCACGAAGACACCAGCCATCCGCGACTTCTGCGGCAATTTCGCGGAGACCTCTAACGGCCACTAGTATGCCGTCTGCCGCCGCGGTGCTTCCAGGAAACGCATGGGACTTAGCCGTTCCCAATCCACACTGACCTTCTGCTCGTCCACCCACTCCCGGATCAGCCGGGCCGTCACCGGCGCCAGCAAAACTCCACTCCGAAAATGCCCTGTGGCGATCAGCAAACCATCCACATCCGTTGCCCCTATTATCGGCAGGTGATCGGGTGAATCCGGCCGCAGCCCCGCCCACGTTTCTTCAATCCGTGCCTTCTCCAGTCCAGGGGCCAGTTTGGTCGCTTCATTCAGAATCTTTTTCAGCCCTCCGGCCGTTACGTCGCGATCAAATCCCGTACGCTCAATCGTCGATCCCGCGATAATCCTTCCGTCGTTTCGCGGTACCAGGTAGGTGTGCCCGAGCCACAGGATGTGATGGATTTCCACGGATTCGCACCGCAACGCCATCATCTGCCCCTTCGCGGGAAACACCGGCGCGTACCGCGCCACGCCCTCAATTCGGGCCGAAAAACATCCCGCTGCAATCACCGTCCATTTTGCTTCCGCTTGCCCGTTCTCCAGAAGCAAGCCCTTGCACTTTCCGCCTGTTTTCCAGAGAGCCTTCGCTCCATTCCCGGCAAAGATTTGGACGCCCTTCCTTTGGGCCGCCTCGAGCGTCGCATCCGTGAACGCACGCGTGTCTAGCGACGCTTCGTCCTCCCGGAAAATCGCCGCCTCCATTTCTTCGGTTAGCGCTGGCTCCATCTGCCGCGCCCGTTCTGCACTCAAAGCTTGCGCCTTCAATCCAACGCCGTGTTGCAACGCAATCACTGTGCTCAACTCTTCTTCCACGTTGCCATCCACGAGTACCTCCAGCGCCCCATCCTTCCGGTAACCCACCGTCCTCCCGCTCAATCCTTCCACTTTGCGGATAAAGTCCGGATACAGGGCAATGCTCGCCAGGCTCATGGGCACGAACGGAATCATTCCGGCATTTTCTGGGGCTGCAGAAATCATCCCCGCGCTGGCCCAGGATGCTTCCCGCCCCGGCTCGCGTGCATCGAACAGGCCGACTTTCAAACCAGCGTCGGCAAGCTCCAGCGCGATCGCCGCGCCGATCAGTCCACCGCCTGCAATCACTGCGTCAAATGTGTTCATCGCTGCACTTTATTCCCTCGCACTGCCGCGGGCTGTGATCGATAACCCAATCTAAAAACTCGCCGCCAACTGCTCGGAGAGCACTTCTGCTTTCTTTGAGAGGTTTTTTGCTCTGGTCCAATCGCCGGCTCGTGCCGCTTCTCGCGCGTTATCGGCGAAGCCTTTCACCTTGGACGCAAGATCTGCCTGCATCGCATTCAATTTCTTTCCGTGCGCCAGAGTGAGATTCTTTTCGGCCGTGTCCAGGCTATGCTGGGTTTCTCCCTGCGCGGAAGCCATTTCTTCTGTGGTCAATTCCGGAGTAATCATGGGCTCCACGTGCTTTGCGGCCGCTGGTTCCGTCGCTACCGGCGCCGCCACGTGGGGTTTCGCGGGCTGCAGACGACTCGGACCGATCTGCGGCGGTGCCGGCAGCACGTCCACCGGTAGATCCGGGGCTGATTCCAGTGCGGTTTCCGTCGTGGGAGGCACCACGGGATGGACCACGGCAATAAAGTTCACCACGGGTTTCGCCGGCGTCCTGCGCGTAGAGCATCCGCAGCTCCACGCTACGCAAGTGCACAGCAACACGACCCATCTTTTCTTCGTTTCTCTTTGCCTGATCATCTGCTTTGGATCTCGGTTTTTTGCCATACCTACGCGGCCAGGGGTAGTTCGATGCGAAATGTCGTTCCGCGCCCTACCTCCGACGTAAAGTCGATGGAACCATTATGTAGCTGGACGATTCGGAATGTGCTCGCCAGTCCGATACCGCTTCCTCCCGGTCTCGTTGTGAAGAATAACTGGAAAACTTTCTGCCGGTGTTCGAGAGGAATCCCTTTTCCTGTGTCTCCCACAGTAATTTCCGCCATATCTCCCCGCCGGCTCAACGTCAATTGTAGTTGTCCGCCATTTGGCATGGCCTCTGCCGCGTTCAGCACAAGGTTCAGGATCGCTTGCTTCAACAGCGCGCGGTCCCCAAATACCTCCGGCACATCGATCGGCAGGAGCTGGGCGACTTGCACCTTCGACCGCTCCAACTGCGGAGTCGCTACCTCCAATACTTCCTGCAGCAAGCCAGCCAACTGCGTCGGCTCCAGCCTCACGTCCATCGGCCGCGAAAAATCCAGAAACCGCTTTACCACCGCATCCAGCCGATCGATCTCCGCATCCAAAACGTTCACCGCCTGCATCGCGGCGTCATCCGTTTGCGGAGGAAGCGATTCCTTCAGATTCTCCAGCCAGAGTCGCATCGAATTCAGCGGATTCTTTACTTCATGGGCAACGCCCGCGGTGATTCGCCCCAAAGCCGCCAGTCTTTCGCTCACTTGCAACTGGGTGTTGATGCTCTCGATTGAATCCAGGTCCCGCAGCGTAACCAGCGCCCCCATGCGTTCCCCGGCACCCTGAATCTCCTGCACCGTCACACCGACTCGTTTTGTCCCTTCTTCCGTCGTAAGTTCCGTCTCGGAAGCGATTTCCCTGAGTTCGTCACCCTCCAGCCGCAATGCGGAGAAAAGCGGATGACCCTCCGGAAATATCTGCGTCACCCGTCTCCCCAGAAAATTAGATGCCGGCGCTCCCAGAAACTTCTCCGCCGCAGGGCTCACCATCACCGCCCGCGCATCCCTTGTGAACAAAATCAACCCATCTTCCAGTCCCGCCATCACCGAATTCATGTTCTCGCGCAGGGAGCTGAAAATTTCATGCACCCCGCGTAACTGTTGCCCCACTTGCTTGATTTTCCGTCGCACTTGCCCTAACTCGTCCGTACTCTCCACCGTCTTCTCGGCGAGCATCGTTCCCGTGTCATATTCGCCGGCGGATATGCGGTCCAACTGGTTACTAATGTCGCGGATCGGCGCCAGTGCCGCGCCACTGACTACCGCTGCCAACACCGTCGAAACCACCAGTGCGAGCAGGGCGATCGTGATCCACCGCTGCATCTGCGGCTTCACGTTGTGCAGCAACAGTCGCGTGGAGACGGCCACGCGCACCTCTCCGTACGGTTCCCCCCGCAGCACAAACGGATAGTCCACTGCATAAACATGTTCGCCTTGCGCCAGGATTCTCACTTGGCGTACCAACCGGCTTTGTACCAACTGGTCGAACGGCGCATGTTTCTGCACGTACTTCCCGGACAAGGCGCGATCCGTGGACACCAAGACCATGCCGTCATGGTCCACAATCGATACTTCGTATATGGATTGCAGTTCCTTCGCCTCGCTTAGCCGCGCATTCAGCTCGTCCCCGTTCTCAAACGCTTCCTTTACGTACTCGTGAATTGCCTCGGGGTCGCTTGACGACGGCCGCAGCCCTTGCATTCTGGCGTCCCCCAACGCGCGTTGCGCCGCGTAAAAAACTTCCTTGGATAGCTCTCGGGCGCGATCATCTGTGTCTTGCAGCACCTGCTGCAGTTGCTGCTCCAGAAATACGATGGACAGTACCGCCGTCGTCAGCAGCACCAGCGCCGTCATCACCATCGTTAATTTTGCTCGCAGCCCTAGCTGCATCTTGTCTTAAGACTCCGCTTCTGCCTTCTCGCTTCCGTATTCCTTCAGCTTGTTGTGCAGAGTTTTCAGGCTGACACCCAGCAATTCCGCCGCGCGCGTTTTGTTGTTGCCGGTAGCTTGTAAGGTCTGCACGATCAATTCGCGCTCCATTGCGTCCACGGTCGTTCCGACCGGGAACTTGATCCCCGATAAATCGCTCGGGCTCTTTGTCGACAGCTTCCCGAATTCTCCTGGCAGCGATGACCGCGAAATCAGATCCTTTTCGCTCATGATTGCCGCCCGCTCCAGCACGTTTCGCAGTTCGCGGATGTTACCCGGCCAGGTATGACTCATGAAAATATCCAGAACTTCCGCGCCGATTCCCCTCACGCTCTTCCCATGCTTCGCATTGATGTCTCGCAAGATGTGTTCTGCCAGCAGCGGGATGTCTTCTTTGTGCTCCCGCAACGGCGGCAGGTGGATGTGAAACACGTTCAACCGAAAATACAGATCCTGCCGCAACCCACCGTTCGCCACCGATTGTTCCGGGTCTTTGTTCGTCGCCGCAAGGACGCGAACGTCTACCGGTGTCTCCGTCTTGCTTCCCAGCCGCCGCACCTTGCGGTCTTCCAGCACGCGCAGCAATTTCGCCTGAGTTGGCGCCGGCATCTCTCCAATTTCGTCGAGCAGGAGCGTCCCTCCGTCCGCCAGTTCGAAACAGCCGATCCGCCGCTCTGCCGCGCCGGTAAACGCGCCCCGCTCGTGCCCGAAGATTTCGCTTTCCATTAATGTCTCGGGGATCGCCGAACAGTTAATTGCGACAAATGGCCCGCCCGCCCGCGGTGAGAGCTTGTGAATCGTGCGCGCCACGATTTCCTTGCCTGACCCGGTTTCTCCGGTGATGAGTACCGACGCCGAACTCGGCGAGGCCATCTCGATCACGCGCATTACATCCTGCATCGGCTTCGATCCCCCGACCAGGTCGCCCAATCGTCCCGCATCGCGCAATTGTCTTTGCAACACCGCCAGGTTCTGGGCATCGCGCGCTTTGCTCAATGCCCGGTCCAGCAGAGCACGCAGCACCGGACCTTTCAGCGGTTTCTCGATATACCAGAACGCGCCAGATTCAATGGCCGCCACGGCGCGCTCTTCGCTGCCTTTTCCTGTAATGATAATCGCTGGCACATTGTGGAGTTCGTCGCCCAGTTGCTTCAGAAGGTCTAACCCGTTCATCCCAGGCAGTTCTACGTCCGCGATCAGGGTATCGGGTTGGAAACTGTTGAAGCGCGCCAGGGCATCTTCCGCGCTTGCTACCCCCACCACTTCGTAACCCCAGCGCTGCAGAAGTTGTTCGTAGCCCTTCCGTGCGTTGTCCTCATCCTCAACGATCAGGATCCGGTCTTTCCTCTCACCCGTCTCTACCGTTCGTACTGCTCGATTATCTTCTGGCATGCGCTTTGGCCCTCGCCTGAACAAATATCACAATTTGAACAACTTCGGGTGGGTGCTACGACTGTAACAAGGGCTTCCCCTCTTGCCAAGCCTGCTGCGCACCCTTGCCTCTCTTGGCTCCTTCGCGCGGGAATGAAATGCGTTGACTTCAACTCAGGGGCACCCTACGATCTTAGAAGTGAATTTCTAATTCGCAGATGCGCTTCCGATTCGCATCGCGATGCAGATCCAGCCGGGTTTCGGCGCGCTTCCGCCCCGGAACTCACCCACATGAGGAGACACCTATGTTGCGCATCAATGATGTAGCTCCCGATTTCACTGCCGAGACCTCCCAGGGAACCCTCCATTTCCATGAATGGATTGGCGAGGGCTGGGCCATTTTGTTCTCTCATCCCAAGGATTTCACTCCCGTATGCACGACCGAACTCGGCTACATGGCCGGCCTGCAACCGGAATTTGCGAAGCGCAATTGCAAGATCATCGGCTTGAGCGTGGATCCCGTAACCAATCACAGTAAGTGGGCCGTGGACATTGAAGAAACCCAGGGACATAAAGTGAATTATCCGATGATTGGCGATTCACAACTCAAAGTCGCCAAGCTCTACAACATGTTGCCCGCCGAAGCGGGCGAAACCTGCGAAGGCCGCACCGCTGCCGACAATGCCGCGGTGCGCACCGTCTTCGTCATCGGTCCTGACAAAAAGATTAAACTCATGCTCGTGTACCCTATGTCTACCGGCCGCAATTTCGACGAAGTGTTGCGCGTCCTCGATTCCATCCAGCTCACGGCTAAACACAAAGTGGCCACGCCGGTGAACTGGAAACCGGGCGAAGATGTCATCATCGCGCCTGTCGTTTCCGACGAGGAAGCCAAGCAGAAATATCCCGGTGGCTGGAAGACACTCCGTCCCTATTTGCGGATTGTCCCTCAGCCAAGGTAGCCTGGGCGCAGGAAGGGCCTGCGCCGCCTTTCGGAGTGAGTGTTTTCGATCGCCGCAATTCCCTGTCGTCATCCTGAGCCAAACGAAGGATCTCAACCGCCGCAACTTGTTACAATCGTCGCCTGTAGGAGTGCCCCACACCTCAACGTTCGCCGGAGGGCCGCATGATCTTCAAGCAGTTCTATCTGAATTGTCTTGCCCACGCTTCGTATCTGATCGGCGACGAAAGCTCGCGCGTCGCCGCAGTCATCGATCCCCAGCGTGATATCGACGGTTATCTCGCTTTCGCTGACGAACACAACCTGCAGATCAAACATGTTTTCCTCACGCATCTCCATGCCGATTTTGTCGCCGGGCATCTCGAGCTCCGCGATCGCGTCGGTGCCACCATTTGCCTGGGCGCCAAAGCCCAAGCGGAATACCGTTTCACTCCGCTCAGCGACGGCAGCGTTGTCGAGTTCGGTCGCGTGCGACTGAAAACCCTGGAAACTCCCGGCCACACTCCCGAATCCATTTCTCTGGTTGTCTACGATCTCGATCAGAGTGACACCCAGCCTCACGCGGTCCTCACCGGGGACACTTTGTTTATTGGTGATGTCGGCCGTCCGGATCTTCGCGTCGCTCTCGGCTGGTCCGCTGCTGATCTTGGCAGCTTGCTCTTTGATTCTTTGCAGTCGAAGTTGCTTCCCTTGCCGGACGCCAGCCTTGTCTATCCCGCCCATGGTGCGGGCTCTCTCTGCGGCAAAGCCATCAGCAAGGAAACCGTTTCTACCATGGGCGAACAGCGGCGCGTCAATTACGCCCTCCAGCCCATGAGCAAACAAGCCTTTATCGATCTCGTCACCGCCGACCAGCCCGAAGCTCCGCCCTATTTCGTCTACGACGCCGTCCTCAACAGCAAAGAACGTCCCACGCTCGACGAAGCTCTCGAACGGGAACTGAACCCTCTGACGCTCGATGGCGTTCTCGCTTTGCAAGCCGACGGCGCCCAAATCCTCGACACGCGCGATCCCGAAGAGTTCGGCGCGGCCCACCTCACTGCCAGTATCAATATCGGCCTCAATGGCCAGTACGCCACGTGGGCTGGAACCGTCCTCGATCGCGTCCATCCCATCGTCATCATCGCTGCACCCGGCCGCGAAAACGAATCGGCCGTCCGCCTTGGCCGCATTGGCTTCGACCACGTCGCTGGCTATCTCCAGAATGGATTGCACAGCCTCGAAGCGCGCCCGGATCTGATCGCGTTCACCGAACGTCTCAGTGCCCAATTCGCCTCAGACCTACTGACGTCCGAACAACCACCATGCGCGATCGACGTGCGGAATCCTCGCGAGCGCGATCAGAAGTTCATTCCCGGTAGCCTCAGCGTTCCGCTAAGCCATCTGGCCGAAAATTTTGCGCTACTGCCGAAAGACCGTCCCCTCCTGGTCTACTGCGCCGGTGGCTACCGTTCCTCCATTGCCTCTAGCCTTTTGGAACGCGGCGGTTTCTCCCCGGTCGCCGAAATCGCCGGCGGCCTCGCCGCCTGGGAATCCGCCCACCTGGCACTCCAATCAACCTAACTCGGAGCGCTCCGCCCCACCTGCATCATCCGGTTTTGCTTTGCCTCCTGAGGCGGCCCGCTTCTTGTTCTTTCCCTCGGCGAGACGGGAAATCTCCTCGGGCGAGCATGTCTCACTCCGTTACCAAATACAACGCCCGCTCTAACTCCAACTCCAGCTTCGCCCCTTTCGGCAAATCCAGTTCCTGCCCGCGCCCCGATTCCATCAGATACGCTTCCAGCGCGCCCAGCGCCGCCCCCTCGGCCGCCTCTTTCTTGTTCTTGTCCTTCACCCCCTGCACTGCTCCTTTTGCCGCCCCGGCCGCTGCGGCTTGCGCCGCATCTTTCTGCGAACTACTGCGCCCCTCAATGACCCCGTTCTGCACCGGGCCGGTTTGCAGGCTGTGATCGCCCGGCATCCCGGCCACTTCCGCCACGATCGGCAGCCTTCCGAATCGCGTGTGGATCTCATCAAAAGTTAGCCACAGCTTGGCCTTGCCCGCAGTACCCGCACGCTCCACGCGGCTGATGTGTCCACGAATCACCGCCCCGGCTGGAAGATAGATCCCCTGGCCGGCTTCCAACGGTTCCACCGTATGCACGCGGAATTCCTGGTTCTGTTTTAGCTCCCGCGTACTCATCTCTCCTTCCAGGCTCACCAGAAATCTTGTCCCTGGTGCCACTGCTAAAACCTCAACGGGGAGGCCATGCCTCTGCCCATCCGCGACATGGGGTGGGTAAACCTGATTCGTCTGCGGCCTCTCCCCCCCAATTTCTCCGCTCACCTCCTGTGCAAGGGTGAGGTACGGGGTCAAGATCGCACTGCCCAGGGCCACCAGCGCCAAAGTTCTTCGGGAGATCCGCGAAATGTCACGCATAAAGTCCATCCTCCCCTTATGGGGAATGCACATGGAGCACCAACTTCCCTGTCCTTGGGCAACTTCTATACGTTTAAAAACAAACCGCTTGTACGGGGGTACGCAAGGAGAGGAAGAGACGTGCCCTGTCAGGAAAGGGCGACAGTGGTGTGGGCGCACGGCAGAAGATCAATTCGCTTCCGGAGAAGAGCTCAAACGGTGGTCCACCACCCGAAATCCCGCCGGCAACTCAAACAACGCAGGCTCCGGATCGCCTAGCACCACATTCGTCGCCATAAATGTCTGCTTGCCCGTCCGCGGGTCGGAGCGGATCGACAATAGGTTCAGGTCCAGTTGTGGGGAATACCATGTCTCGCGTTCCACGGTGATGGTCCGGTCATTTCCGAAGACGCCGGGGTTATAGGTGGTCGCATCATGCAAACCCACCGTTTCCACTCCAGATATGAATTGTTTGCCCAAGGTCTCATGCACGAACGATCCCTGATTGTTCGGAAGGTCTCCCAAGGTATTCTTCTCGTCCGTATTTACCGCAAGGGAGCTCGTAACAAAATTCAGAACTTCACAAACATTCTTCTTGGGTCCTACGAGAAAGCAGTTGTGCAGTACATGGGTACTGGGATCAGCGATCTGAATCGTCGTCATATGCGATTCCACAGTTCCGTTCTTCGGCACCAGGAACCATCTTTCCTGGTACACCCGTCCGGCAGCGTCACGGGTAATTCGGCGCTTGTTCACCAGCGTGATCGTGCCGCCGTCCCCCAGCGTCCGCACCCATTCAGTTTCGAGCAGAAGCGTGAAGGGGGCCCGCGGTTTTTCAGGCACCACGATGCTCTCCATCATTTCGCTCACCCCCCCATCCTCCAGTCGGGGGCGAGGCACATTTCTTTGGACCGTTTGCGGCGCGCCTGGTGCCGTCGGACTTTGCTCCTGTGCCATGCAAAAAATCGCTAAAAGGCTTATGGCACCCAGTAGCAGAATGATACGAACACGCATCGATATCTCCGGCCAACCCGGTGAGTCTGCCAGAAGGGAAGGCCCCCCGAAAGTACTTTTTTCGAGTATCGCGGGGGAGAAAGTTGATCGGAAGGCAGGACAATCAGCCCGGTTCTAGCTATCCAAGAATCGACGGATCCTTTTCAACACTTGGGCGTACATGGCTTCCGTCACCCGCCCTGTTTGCGTATTTTGCTGGCTCGGATGATAGACGCCAAACAATATCGGCAGTTCGTTCGCAATCTTCACTTCTGCGCCATGCGCGAACTGGAATGCCGCGCGTGATGCAATTTTCCCGTCACACTTCAGAACATCGAGATATGCGTCCCACGCAATTTTCCCCAACGCCAGAATCGCGTTCGGTCGCAAGATCTCTAATTCATGTTCCAAATAACCGCGGCAATTTTCAATTTCAGTGGGCAGCGGCTTGTTCGCTGGCGGAGCGCACCGTACCGCCGCGGCGATATAAGCGTTCCGCAATCGCAATCCGTCTTCGCGATGCAGGGCAGTCGGCTGACTCGCAAAACCCGCTCGGTACAACGCTTTATATAAAAAATCTCCTGAGCGGTCTCCGGTAAACACGCGCCCGGTGCGATTTCCTCCGTGCGCTGCCGGGGCTAATCCTAGAATAAATAGCTTCGCGCCCGAATCCCCGAACCCAGGAACGCCGCGCCCCCAATACTCCCAGTCTCGATAGGCGCGCCGCTTCTCCCGCGCCACCTTTTCCCGATATTTCACGAGTCGCGGACATTTCCGGCACCCACAAACTTCTTCCACAATGATCTTCAGCGCCGTCTCCGCGTTCACTTTTTGCTCTTGAGAATGTCGGCAATCACCACGGCCTGGTTCTCCTTCTCATCTTTGCTGCCAAACAGCAACGTCACGCTTCCATGATCTTTTTCCAGTTTCTTCAATTCGCTCAACAACTCTTTCTTCTTGGTTAGTTCCGCTTCATAGCGCTTGACGAATTCGCTCCAGTTGCTCTCCTTGTGGTGAAACCATTTTCTCAATTCATCGCTCGGCGCAATCTCTTTCATCCACAAATCCACTTGGGCTTTCTCTTTGCTCAGCCCGCGCGGCCACAGACGGTCCACCAGGATCCGAAAGCCATCTTGCTTCGCCGGTTTTTCATATACGCGCTTGGTTTGCATCATGACGCCGTTCCCCGCAACAACCGCAGCACTTCGTCGTGCAAAATCCCGTTCGTGCTCACGAATCGTCCTTTGTAGATTGTTCGTTCGCCATCAATCGTCGTCGATTTTCCGCCCGCTTCCTCCACAATAATTCCCAGCGGCGCCAAATCCCAGGGCTTGGACATCCAATCTACGGCCGCTTCCACCGCTCCTTCGGCCACCAGCATGTGCTGCCAGAACCCCCCAATCGAGCGGCTGCTCCGCGCCGCATCCGCCATCCTCCGCATCCTCATCCGCGCGTCCATATTCTTCGCCCAGCCTGTGCCGGTTGTAAAGAACATCGCGTCTTCCAGCTTTTTCCGGTTCGAAACATGAATCCGCTTTCCGCTTCGATAGGCTCCTTCTCCACGATAGGCCCACCACCGCGTGCCCTGGGACAACGCCGGCGCGCTCACCATTCCCGCAACGATTTCGCCATCCTCTTCAATTCCCAGCAGCGTCCCAAAGGTCGGAATTCCCCGCGAGAATTCCTCTGTTCCATCGATTGGATCAATGATCATTCGAGCACGGCTGCCGCGCGCGGGTTCCTTCGGCACTTCCTGGCTGGTCTCCTCGCCGACCATGTCAATCGCCAATCCGCTCTCCGCTACTCTACGCAGCGCCATCGCTTCCACAGTTTTATCCGCCACCGTCACTACCGTTCCATCCCCTTTTTTTTCGGCGCCAATCTGCGCAGTCCGAAAATACTTCATCGCGATTGCGTCCGCCTCCTCCGCAATCGCCTCCAGCAGTGCTCCGTACTTCTTTCCGTATCCCATCCTCGCTCCTGACGATTCAACCTGTAAAACCTGTTAGGCAATCTTCGCGCTCGATTTGACTCTATTCTTTCCTCTCCCTAGCATACAAGTTCAGGTGCATGAACGCTCAACCCAACACCGGCACAGTTCTTGATCGCATCCTCGAAGCTCGTCGCGCCGAGGTCGATCACCGAAAACGCGTCCTGCCGGAGACCGCGCTTAAATACGGAGTGCAAGCGGCATCGCCGGTCCGTGATTTTGCCGCCGCTCTCTCGCGCGATGCCCTCAACATTATCGCTGAACTCAAGCCGGCATCTCCCTCCCGCGGTGTGATTCGTGACCCCTTCGACGCTCCTGCACTCGCCAAATGCCTCGAGGCCGCTGGCGCTGCGGCGCTCTCCGTCCTTACCGAAGGCGAATTTTTTCGCGGATCCCTAAAGAATCTCCGCGACGCCCGCAAAGAAGTCGCACTTCCCACGTTGCGCAAGGATTTCATCTTCGATTCTTGGCAAGTCTGGGAAACTCGCGCCAACGATGCCGACAGCTTCCTGTTGATCGTCGCCGCGCTTAGCGACCCGCTTCTTCGCAACCTAATCGCCCTTGCCCGCGAACTCCAAATGGAGCCGCTCGTTGAAGTTCACACGCGCGCGGAACTCGATCGCGCGCTGGCCGCGGACGCGCGAATCCTTGGCGTTAACAATCGCGACCTGAAAACCCTCTCGGTGCGGATGGAAACCTCTTTTGAGCTAATCGAATATATTCCCGATCATTGCCTCGCCGTTGCTGAATCCGGGCTCCGCACTCACGCCGATCTTTGCGATTTGCGCGCTGCCGGTTTTGATGCCTTTCTCATCGGTGAACACCTGATGCTGGCTCGCGATCCCGCCGCAGCGCTCTTCCAACTTCTCGCGGCTGCAAAATAACCCGCTGCCAGCCATCTTCCAGTAAGATACTTCTCATGGTCCGCCTCAAAATCTGTGGCATTACCAAATGGGAAGACGCCAAACTGTGTGCCGATCTCGGCGCTCACGCCATCGGCCTAAACTTCTACGAAGCTAGCCCTCGCTGCATCACGCCTTTCGCCGCCACGGAACTCCTTCGTCGTTTGCCTTTGTTCGTCGCACCTGTGGGTATCTTCGTGAATTGGGCTCAAGCCCCCGTTGTGGCTCTCTGCAAAGCCCTTCGGCTTTCCGCTGCGCAACTCCACGGTGAGGAAACTCCGCAAGTGGTCGACGCTATCGCCCGTCGCTTGCCTGTCATCAAGGCTTTGCGCCTAGGCCAGGGAACCGCGGCGCCGGACTTTGCCCGTTATCGCACCGCCTCTGCGTTTTTGCTTGATTCCACGCTCTCTGGCCAGTACGGGGGGAGTGGCACGGTCGGCAATTGGCACATTGCCCGCACCGCAGCACAGTCCCAACGCATTATCCTCGCGGGTGGACTCACTCCCGAAAACGTGGCAGAAGCCATCCGCATCGTTCGGCCCTATGCTGTCGATGTGGCGAGTGGTGTCGAAGCTCGTCCCGGCAAGAAGGATTCCGTCAAACTCCGGACCTTCTTTGACGAAGTCAATCGTGCCAGCCGCGAAATCTCCTGACCTCCATTACCGGCGCTGCAACCCGCCGCGCTCAAGGTACAATCATTCTCTTAACCTATGACCACGCAACGCACCATCCCTGCCCCCGTTCCCGGTCGTTTTGGCCCCTATGGCGGTCGCTATGTTCCAGAAACGTTGATGGTGCCGCTCTACGAGCTCGAGCGTGCCTATGAGCAGGCAAAAACCGATCCTAACTTCCAGGCCGAATTCCAGAGCCTTCTGAAGAATTTCGCAGGACGTCCCACGCCGCTGCAATTCGCTTCACGCCTCACCGCCAAGCTTGGCGGCCCGCGCATTTACCTGAAGCGGGAAGACCTGCTCCACACCGGTGCGCATAAAATCAACAACGCGATTGGCCAGGGACTTCTCGCCGTAAAGATGGGCAAGCCGCGCCTCATCGCGGAAACTGGTGCCGGCCAGCATGGGGTTGCTTCCGCCACCGTTGCCGCGCATCTTGGCCTGCAGTGCACCGTCTACATGGGTACGGAAGACATGGCGCGCCAGGCGCTCAACGTGGCCCGCATGGCCATGCTCGGCGCCGAAGTCATTGGAGTCGAATCGGGCAGCAAGACCCTGAAGGACGCCATCAACGAAGCCATGCGCGACTGGGTCACCAACGTCCGAAATTCCCATTACCTCTTGGGCTCTGTTCTCGGCGCGCATCCTTACCCCACTATGGTCCGGGATTTTCAAGCCGTCATTGGCCGCGAAGCCCGCGAGCAAATCCTTGCGGCGGAGAAGCGCCTTCCCACGCATCTCTACGCTTGCGTCGGCGGTGGCTCCAATTCCATTGGTTTATTCCACCAATTTCTTGAGGATCCCGAGGTGAAAATGGTCGGCATCGAAGCCGGCGGCCGCGGCCAAACCTTGGGCGAACACGCCGCTCGTCTGGCGGCGCATCAAGGGTTCACCGGGGCGCGCCCCGGCGTTCTCCAAGGCACGTACACGTACGTTCTGCAGAACGAAGACGGCCAGATTGCCTCCACGCATTCCATCTCCGCCGGGCTCGATTATCCGGCAATCGGCCCCGAACACGCCTGGCTTGCCGATCAACACCGCGCTGAGTATGCCGCCGTCCCGGATTGCGCCGCCCTCGAAGCCGCGAAACTCCTTTCGCGCACCGAAGGCATCATCCCCGCGCTGGAATCCGCGCATGCGCTTGCGGGTTTGCTCGAACGTCTTCCGCAACTCCAGACTTCAGAACTCGTCATCATCAATCTCTCCGGACGCGGCGATAAGGACATGGACACCTATAAGCGCCTGCTTTAATCTGGCCCAATCCTGATGACCGCCTCTCCCAACAACTCGACCCGCATCTCCAACCGCTTCGCGGAACTCCGCGCCGCCGGAGAACTTGGCATCGTCGCCTATATCACGGCCGGCGATCCATCGCTGGACGCCACCCACAAATTTGTTCTCGCGCTGGCCGAAGCGGGAGCCGACGTCATCGAACTCGGCGTGCCCTTCAGCGATCCCCTTGCCGACGGTCCCACGATTCAGCGCGCCTGCGAACGAGCCCTCAAATCCGGCACCACGCTCGCGGGAGTCCTCGAACTTGTCCGCCGGATTCGCGCGTCCAGCCAGGTTCCTCTCGTCCTTTTCAGTTACTACAATCCCATCCTCCAAATGGGTCTAGAAAAATTTGCCGCCGGCGCAGCCCAGGCCGGCGCCGATGGTGTTCTCGCCACCGATCTCACTCCCGAAGAATCCGAAAACTATCGCCGCATTCTCCATTCCCAGCAACTCGACACCATCTTCCTCGCCGCTCCGACCTCCACCGACGAGCGCCTGAAAACCATTGCTGCCTGCACCTCCGGTTTCCTCTACATCATTTCCCGCACTGGCGTGACCGGCGCAAAGGATTCCCTTCCCGACGAACTTCCGGCGCTTCTCCGCCGCGCTCACCAGTTTACGAACCTTCCCGTCGCGGTTGGTTTCGGGATTTCCCTGCCCGGCCATGTCAGTGTTCTTGGCGGCCTGGCCGATGCAGCCGTCGTAGGTTCCGCGCTCGTCTCCGAAATTGAAAAGGCCTCTACCCCGGAAGCCGCCGCTGCCGCTCTGGGCGACCGCGTGCAGAAGCTGAAGGAAGCAGGCCGCCGCGGCCTCTCGCGCAGGGAGGCCACCCCATGAACATCTCGGACTGGCGCCAGCGTATGGACGAAATCGACAAGAAACTCGTCGAGCTCCTAAATGAACGCTGCAAGTGTGCCTTGGAGATCGGTCACATCAAACACGCATCGAACATCCCGTTGTATCAGCCGGCCCGGGAAAAGGAAGTCCTGGCCAACGCGGAAGATAATAATCAAGGCCCGCTCTCCCACGCCGCCATCCGGCGGCTCTTCGAACGCATTATCGACGAAGCGCGCTCCGCCGAGCGCATTGCCATGTACGGCGAATTCTCCGGGGCGGATGACAAGAAATCGAAATGACCATCACATCCCATCACAAATTTGCAGACGCGCAGTACCGCGGCGCGAACTGTAACGGCCAGCTTTTTGGTCTGGTGGCTTTCGCCGACGCAGACTTTCTGGGGAATTGAGGGCTAACCATGGTCATCGTCATGCACGAAGACGCCACCGACGAGCAAATCCAGCGCGTCATCGATCGTGTGGTCGCCAGCGGCTTCGATGTGCATCGTTCCACCGGCGCGTCCCACACCGTGCTCGGCGCCGTCGGTGTCCATCGCGATTTCGATCATCGCGATTTTGAACTTCTCGAAGGGGTGCGCGAAGTCATTCGCATCACGCAACCTTTCAAACTCGCTAGCCGTCAATTCAAGCCGCAAGGCACGATCGTCGACCTTGGTCGTGGCGTCTCCATCGGGGGAAATGAACTGGTCGTTGCTGCTGGTCCTTGTTCCGTTGAATCTCCGGAACAGATCAACGCTGTCGCCGAAGCCGTCGCCAAATCCGGCGCAAAAATTCTCCGTGCGGGTGCTTTCAAACCGCGTACTTCGCCCTACGCGTTTCAGGGACTCGGCGAAAAAGGGCTGCAGATGATGCGCCAGGCCGCTGACAAGCACAATCTCTTCGTCGTCAGCGAGGTAATGGACCCTTCGCAAATCCAGATGATGGGCGGCTATGTGGACATGTTCCAGGTGGGTGCCCGCAACATGCAGAATTATTTTCTTCTACGCGCCCTCGGTGAAACGCAAAAACCTGTCCTTCTCAAGCGCGGCATGTCCGCCACCATAGAGGAGCTTCTCCTCAGTGCGGAGTACATTCTCTCGGGAGGAAACTACAAGGTCGTGCTTTGCGAACGCGGCATTCGCACCTTTGAGAATTACCTTCGTAACACGCTCGATATTGCCGCCATTCCTGTGATCCAGAAGCTCTCTCATCTTCCCATCGTGGCGGATCCTTCCCACGGCACTGGTCGTCGCGATAAAGTTCCTCCCATGGCGCGAGCCGCTGTTGCCGCCGGTGCCGATGGCCTACTCATCGAAGTCCATAACGATCCCGATCATGCCCTATCCGACGGCGCGCAATCGCTCACGCCGGGCGAATTTTCTCAGCTTATGGGTGAGCTGCGCATCATCGCTCCTGCGGTGAATCGCCATCTTTCGTGATGCCAGTGTTGCGACGCCTACTCTGTCTGCACTTTCTCTTTCGCTTTGGCTGTTTGACTGTCGGCGGTAGACTGTCGGCTGCTGGTGAACCATGCCCCATTTCATCCAACGCGTAACCATCCTCGGCACCGGCCTGATTGGCGGCTCTTTCGCCCGCGCCCTTCGCAAATACACGCCGGATATTCACATTGTGGGCTGGGATCGCGCTGAGGTGATTTTGCAAGCGCGGAAGTCCGGCGCGATTGACGAGGGCTTTTTTGAATCACTCGAGCCCGCCATTCGCCGCGCCGATCTCATCTATATCGCGCTGCCGATCGGCAACACGCTGGATCTACTTCCCGAACTTGCGCAGCACGCCCCGTTGCACGCGCTGGTCACGGACGCAGGCAGTACAAAGCAGCGCATCTGGCAAGCCGCCTCCGAACTCTTTGTTGAAGAGGTTGGTCCGATTTTCCTTGGTGGCCATCCCATGGCTGGACGCGAACTGGCGGGTTACGCGCATGCCGATGCGGGTCTTTTCCAGAACGCTACATACGCTTTAATCGGCAATCCGGAAGACACACACGACCCGCGCATCAACGCCTTCGTTAAGATTCTTGAGAAAATCGGCGCGCGACCTCTTTGGCTCGGCGCACAGCAGCACGATTACGCCGTCGGCCTCGCTTCGCACCTCCCGCAGCTCGCCGCTGTCGCTCTCGCTTCGTTTCTGTATGATCATCTCGACGAAAAAGGACTCCCCATCACCCTCGCCGGCCCCGGTCTTCGCGACACCCTGCGCCTTGCCGGAAGCCCCTACTCCACTTGGCGCGATATTGTCCTCACCAACCGCGAAGTCCTTTCCGCCGCTCTCGATCTCCTTGCTCGTCGTCTCGACGATCTCCGCGAGCGCCTCGGTTCCCGAGATCTTGAAGCCGATTTCGACGCCGCCAACGAACTCTATA
This sequence comes from Candidatus Acidiferrales bacterium, assembly GCA_963775865.1. GTDB lineage: Bacteria > Acidobacteriota > Terriglobia > Acidiferrales > UBA7541 > Acidiferrum. The sequence goes on from CAVZKU010000008.1 coordinate 53,945, forward strand.
AACTTCTCCGTAGCCTGTAGGGACGGCTTTCTGAAGGAATTTGCTGCCTTCCACCGGTCTCTTTTGTGCTTCGATGCAAGTGCGGTAAACTCGCCGGGGATCTCTCGATGGACAAACGCATCGAATCGGCTGATGCCGCCCTCACAACTCTTCGCGATGGCATGACGATCCTCATGGGTGGTTTCGGCCTCTGCGGCATACCCGAAAAACTGATCGAAGCGGTCTGGCGCAAAGGCACTAAGGATCTCACCATCGTCAGCAACAATGCGGGTGTCGACGGTGCCGGTATCGGCCTGCTGTTGCAAAAACGCCAGGTCAAGAAAATGATCTCTTCCTACGTCGGCGAGAACAGACTCTTCGAGCAACTGGTGCTCAGCGGTGAACTTCAGGTGGAGCTGAATCCCCAAGGGACTCTCGCGGAACGTCTGCGCGCCGGCGGTGCCGGTATTCCCGCGTTTTACACTCCGACCGGGTACGGCACCCTGGTTGCCGAAGGAAAAGAGACCCGCGAATTCGATGGTCGCCAGTACGTCCTCGAACGCGCCCTGCGTGGCGATTTTGCTTTCATCAAGGCCTGGAAAGGCGATCGCATGGGCAACCTGCTATACCGCAAAACCACGCGCAACTTCAATCCCATGATGGCGACCGCCGCCGATCACGTCATCGCCGAAGTGGAGCACCTTGTCGAGCTGGGCGACCTTCCACCCGATCAAGTGCACACCCCCGGCATCTTCATCGACGCGATTTTCGAAGGCGCACCCTATCTCAAGCGCATCGAGAAGCGCACCCTCAGAAAGTTGTAGTGTCGGGTCTATAGACCTACTTTGCGTTTTTCGCTTGCAACCGATGACTGTAAACTGTCGACTATAAACGGCTTCTATGACCGACGACCAGAAACGCGAACGCATCGCCCGCCGCATCGCCCTCGAACTTCGCGACGGCTATTACGTCAACCTCGGCATCGGTGTGCCTACGCTCGTTGCCAACTACGTTCCCCAGGGTATGGACGTCATCCTGCAATCCGAGAATGGCATGCTTGGCGTAGGCCCCTATCCGCTAGAATCCGAGGTCGATCCCGACCTGATCAACGCCGGAAAAGAAACTGTCACCGAAATTCCTGGAACCGCTTATTTTTCTTCCGCCGATTCGTTCGCCATGATTCGCGGGGGCCATGTGGATCTCACCGTCCTTGGCGCGCTTCAGGTCGATGAAACGGGAACGCTGGCGAATTGGGCGATTCCCGGAAAAATGCTAAAAGGCATGGGAGGGGCGATGGACCTGGTTGCCGGCGCCAAGCGCGTTTACATCGCGATGGAACATGCTACGCGCGACAATAAGCCCAAAATCCTTAAGAAATGCACGCTGCCTCTCACCGGCGTCGCAGTCGTCGATCATATTGTCACCGAACTCGCCTTCATCGACGTTACACGGGCGGGCCTGCTCCTCCGCGAAATCGCTCCCGACGCTACATTCGAGCAGGTGCAGTCTCTCACCGAACCCACGCTCTTGCTTCCATCCAACGGCCCCGCCCTTATGCCGGTCTAGCTTGTCGGGAAGGGAAGTGCTCGCCATGAAAAAAGCGCGAGGAAAATCCTCAGAATCAAAACGCCCCCGTGCTTCCCGCGCCAGATTCCTCCCTATCTCGGAGGAAATGAAAGAATGGTCCGCGATGCTGGCCCTGGAGTTGCGATCTTTGCCCGACATAACCTTAAAATCGATGTTTGGTTTTTCGTCTTTCTACCGAAAGGGTAGAATCTTCGCGGCTCTCCCGCAGACGCGGGGTTTCCGCAGCGCGTCCTCGCTCATCGTCAAATTCGATCCCATCCCGCCTGCTCTACTAAAACGTGCCAAGAGCGATCCGCGGATGGACACCAACACCCGCCTCCCCGGCAAAGGCTGGTTTACGTTTGAACTCAATTCTTACGTGGACGTGCGCGATGCCTTGTGGTGGCTGAATCGGGCCTATGCGGAGGCGAAATAGCTGCTTCTCGCAGGCCGTTTCTCCTTGGTCACCGCACTTGCCGCGCCAAGCCATCCAGAAAGGAACGTGGGGTAAACTGGGAAGGTATCCGTACAGGCGAACCATGAACCCCAATTCCATCGTGATTGTCAGCTTGCACTCCCCCAAAGAAAAGATCTGGGGTATTTTGCTCGACATCAATCCCAGCGGTGTCACGGTGCGCGGCATCGATCTAAACTCCTTTGATCATTTTGTCAGCGAAATCAATCAACTGGATGCCGAGCGCATTGGCCTTCCCACAGTCTTTTTCCCCATGACCCGCGTCGAACGCATCTCTCTCGACGAGCCTTCCGGCTCCATCCCCAGCATGGCGGAAATCTTTCATCGCAAGATCGGCCGCTCGCTGTTCGATTACCTCGCCCAGTTTGCCTGATCTGCGTTATTCTTCTCCCCAATGAAAGCCCGTATCTGGACGGTACCCAACCAAATCACACTTCTGCGTCTGGGCTTTCTGCCGTTCTTTCTGATTCTTATTCTCTACGGGGAATACCGGTGGGCTCTGGTGGTTCTGGTGTTTGTCGCGCTAACGGACGCGATCGACGGCTTCCTGGCGCGCAGACTGCATCAAAAATCCGCTCTCGGCGCGTACCTCGACCCGATTGCAGACAAGTTGCTGCTTTCTTCGTCTTTCGTTGTGCTGGCAATGGGCCGGAAGATCGCCTGGTGGCTCACCATGATGGTCCTCAGTCGCGACGTCCTGTTACTGGTCGTAGCTGCGGTGATTCTTATCGTCCAAGGCTACCGGCCTTTTCCGCCCAGTCTTCTCGGCAAAGCCACCACATTTTTTGAGATTTCTCTGGTGTTTTTTGTTGTTTTCGCTGCAGCCTATCCGAACGATCGTGCACCCGAGCTCATTCTTTATCTGTCGTACATGGTCGCAGCCTTCGTCGTTGTCTCCGGCTTCCACTACGCCTTCGTCGTCGCCCGCCGCCTCCACGCATCCTAGGCGGACGCATTCTTTTACCGATGCGAGGCTGCTTCCTATCCTGGCAGAGGATCCGAATAATGCAGTACCATCCCCACAAAACTTGCAATTAACAGCAATCCCGCAAGCCAACCTAACGCGTAAGCTTGTGTGCGCTCCCTTCCCGCTTCCGGCAAACGGTCCGCAAACACCTTCCCCAGTAGGAATCCTGCCGCCAACCCGCCAAAGTGCGCCCAGTTGTCTGTTCTTAGTCCACCCGCCAGGAAGCCAAGAGCGAAGATGGTCACCACCCAGGAAATCAGGCGAGAACGCAGCTCCTTCATCTGAAGTCCTCCGCGCTTCGTCGTGATCGCAATGAGCAGGCCGATGATGCCCAGGATTGCGCCGCTGGCGCCCACAGAAAAATGGCCCGCCCACGCGCTCACCAGAAAGCTCGCCGCGCCCATCACTACATACAGAAACAAATACCGGGCAGAGCCGTACACTTCCTCCACCATCGGCCCGATGTCCAGTAACACCATCATATTGAAGCCGATGTGAATCAGGCCGCCGTGCAGGAACATCGCCGTCACCAGCCGATACCACTGGTGCGCCACGAATACGCTCGGGCCGAAGCACGCCCCCAGCCGATACAGGGTCTCGCCGTCCATGCCCCACAAGATGCTCATGCCGCCTAATTTGCCGGCGTGCATCGTGCCCATCAGCTCCGCGGCGAAGACGATGACGTTCAAAATTAAAATCGCGGTGGTCACGGGGGCGTGGCCGCCAAAAAACTCGCTCAACCCTTTGCTCCACGCCGCCAGGCCGAAACGCAGATTTGTTCCGCACTGGTGGCAGCGCGTGGCGGTAATCCCCACGAGCGAGCCGCAAGCCGGGCAAAGCTGCGGCCGCCGTTCGCCTCTGCCAAACATCCCACCAAACATTTTCTTCAAGCGCTCCACGCGCATCTGCCACTGATAGGGAAGGGCCAACACTCCTCCTTGCAGCTTGTTTCCAGCGTTCCTATAATACCGGAATCGCGCCTTTCCTACCGGCGCTGGAATTTATGGACAAATTTGAAGAACTCGGACGCCGTCTTGACGAAGAATTGACTCGACTGCGTAAGTATGTGGAAGAGGAAGTCGCTCCCGAAACTGAGAAGCGTACGGCACAATTCCTCCGCGAGGTTTCCGAAAAACTGGCGGAAGCCTCCCGCAAACTCGAATCGCGCGTTGCCGCGCGCAACGCACAGAACCCCGCGCAGCAGCCCAAGTCGTGACCCGCTCCCGGTTCCTGCTCTTCGGGCTTTGCGGTTCTGTTTGTCTTGTTTCCATTGGTTGCGCCGCCAAACGCCCCGTCTCCGCCGCGCCGCCATCGCAACCCGCCCCAACGCCGAGCTCCACAGCCGAGAGCGCCAAGAATTCCACGAAGGTTCCGCCGAATGCCCCGGATAGGCATTCGAAAACTCCAGCGACGCCGGCTCCGCCGGGGTACACGGAAGAAGGCAACGCGTCCTGGTACGGCAATCCGTTCCACGGTCGCCACGCGTCCAACGGTGAAATCTACGACATGTACAAGCTCACCGCCGCGCATCGCACTCTTCCGTTTGAAACCATGGTGCGCGTCACCAACTTGAACAACGGAAAAACCACGACTGTCCGGATCACCGATCGCGGCCCTTTCGTTGACAATCGCATCATCGACCTGTCTCTCGCCGCCGCACGCGCAATTGACTCTGTTGGCCCGGGCGTGGTTCCCGTTCGACTGGAGGTTCTCGGCAACGTCGATATCACGGAGGGGTACTTCACCGTGCAAGTGGGGGCTTTCCGGGATCGCGCCAACGCGGAACGTCTCCGCGACCGGCTCAGTGTCGCCTACTCTCCCATCTTCATTCAGCAGTATGATTCTCCCGAAGGTGCGTTCTACCGTTTGCGGATCGGCAAGATTTCCGGCGAGGATGCCGCAAAGGAACTTGCCGAGCAACTGCGCACTAACGAGGGGTTCACGACGTTGGTTTTCCGCTTGGACGACGTAAAACCAGCAGGAGTCAATTGATGGACGAAAACTGCCTGTTCTGCAAAATCGGCGCAAAGAAAATTCCCTCGAAACTCGTGTACGAGGACGCGGACATTTTTGCCTTTGAAGATATTTCCCCGCAAGCGCCCACGCATATTCTGATTTGTCCCCGCAAGCATTTCGCGGCGCTGCACGATGCTTCAACCGAAGATCAGGCTCTGTTGGGGAAATTGCAACTCGTCGCCGCCAAACTGGCTTCGGAGCGAGGCCTTTTCTCCGGTTATCGCACGGTGTTCAACAATGGCAGCGGCGCCGGTCAATCTGTGTTTCATCTGCATTTACATCTTCTCGGAGGGCGCAATTTCCGCTGGCCCCCGGGTTAGTCGTGGCATCGTCTTTATCCGTATCCATGCGAACGGATCTATTCATTTCTTTGGGAGGCTGTATGGAACTTCGCCGTTGGACTCGCGGTCCGATTCTGATGGTTCTCGCCGCTTTTGCTTTGGCCTCACAATCTGGCGTTTGGGCGCGGCAAAAGCCTGCTTCTGCCGCGCAACCTGGCGAACTCACGATCGACCGCATCTACGGTCAGCCTGGCCTTAGCGGACGGTTGACCCGCGGAATTGCCTGGTCACCCGATGGCAAGCGACTCACGTTCCTGGACACCAAGGGCATGGGCAAAGACGCGAAAACGGAATTGTGGGCACTCGACGTGACTTCCGGCGAACGCTCAGTTTTGATCTCTTCCGACAAGCTGGAAGCTATTTTCCCCGCGCCTCCCAGCCGGCAATCACAAGCAACCGGAGCTGGGCGCCACGCCCCCTCCCAGTACCAGTGGGCTCCCAATGGGGATGCGCTGCTTTTTGCAGGCCCGACGGCTCTCGCCTGGTTCGATCTGAAAAGCCAAGCGGGCCACCTGCTTGTTTCCGGCAAAGAGGAACTGACGGATGTGAAGATTTCTCCAGACGCCAGATACGTGAGTTTCGTTCGCGATCACAACCTCTGGCTCGTCAGCACGCTGGATGGCAAGGAGCGCGCGTTCACGACCGGTGGAACCGAGAAGGTCCGCGACGGGGAACTCGATTGGGTGTATCCCGAGGAACTGGAGTTGTACACGGCCTACTGGTGGGCCCCGGACTCCTCCGCAATCGCTTATCTCCAAATGGATGAGACCAAAGTGTCGCAATTCTCCCTCGTCAACTTTGAATCCTATACGGGTGACGCTGACCTGCAGCGCTATCCTGTCGCTGGCGGCACCAACCCTGTAGTGCGTGTTTTCGTTGCCTCGCTGACGGAAGGCGAGCCTCGCGCGATCGACATCGGAACAGAAACGGATCTGTACATTCCGCGCGTGAATTGGCTGCCTGATTCCCGCCACATCACCATCCAGCGCCTGAACCGCGATCAAAATGTCCTTGCTCTGCTTCTCGCCGATGCTTCCAATGGAAAATCTTCAACCTTGCTCACGGAAAAAGATCAGTATTGGATCAACGTCAACGATGATTTGCGCTTCCTGAAAGACGGAAAGCGCTTTTTGTGGGCCAGCGAGCGTACCGGCTATCGCCACCTTTATCTCTATGGCCTCGACGGAAAACAAATCGCCCAGCTCACCAAGGGCGATTGGGAAGTCAGCCATGTCGATGGCATCGATGAAACGAAGGGCCTCGTCTATTTCACTTCGACAGAGAAATCGCCTCTAGAACGCCATTTCTATCGCGTAGGGTTGGACGGCAGTGGTTTCGCGCGAATTACAAAAGAAGACGGAATGCATATGGTCAACCTGTCGCCCGCCACAAACTTCTACGTGGACACTTATTCAAACTCCGGGACTCCTCCGCGCCAGGACATGTACCGCTCCGATGGCACAAAAGGCGCTACTTTGAACGAGAATAAAGTGGCAGAACTGGCGCAATATCACCTTTCTCCCGTCGAGTTTTCGACCGTGAAATCGCACGATGGAGTTTCCCTGAATTGTTTCCTGATCAAACCGCCTAAGTTCGATCCCGCCAAAAAATATCCTGTAATCGTTTACACCTACGGGGGACCTCACGCCCAGGTTGTGCTCAATGCCTGGACCGGTTCCGGCCTGCTCTGGCACGAAATGATGGCGCAGAAGGGATATATCATTTTCGCGTTGGATAACCGCGGCTCCACGGGGCGCGGCCACGTGTTTGAAGAATCCATTCAGTATCACTTCGGTGGCCCCGAACTTTCTGACCAGCGCGATGGCGTTGCCTGGCTACAGCAACAGCCTTGGGTCGACCCGCAACGCATCGGTATTTGGGGATGGAGCTACGGTGGGCACATGACTCTGCATGCCATGTTCGAAGCATCCGATTTGTTCAAAGTCGGCTTCGCGGGCGGTCCGGTGACGGATTGGCACTACTACGATTCCATCTATACGGAACGCTACATGGGGCTGCCGCAGCAACATGAATCCGGCTACAAGGAATCGTCACCCGTGAATCATGTCGAAAATTTCAAAGGGAAATTGCTGATTGCCCAAGGGACGGGCGACGACAACGTGCACTACTCAAACACACTTTCTCTGATCAATGATCTGATCGACCACGGGAGATATGTCGAAGTGATTGCCGCTCCCGGCCGTGGCCACGGTGTCAGCGACCCCCCAGCCCGCAAAATCGTCTGGGCCCGCGTCACCCAATTCTTCCTCGATAATCTCTGAGTCAGCAGCTATTTGGCGTCTAAATCGAGGTCTTTGATCGGCAGATCCCAGTGCGCGTCCAGAATCTCGAATCGCCGCTGTTCTTCCTTTTTGTAGGTTTCCTGATCGGGAAAAAGCTGCTTTAGCAGCGCAGCGGAGTCAGAGTCGGCGTTGGCCACCCCCGCGTTCTTGTACACAAGCGTGACGCGATAATCCCAGCGTCCATCTTCGCTGGTGTGATACACCGGCGCAACCGCCGAAACCTTCAACAGCCGGCCCATCTCCACTTCTTTCTTCAGCAGCGGGTAGTGATTTTTCTTGAAGAGCGCAATAAATTCGTCCGCATGGCCCCATTTCGTTTTGTAGTAATACTCCACGACAAACGGCTTATCCATTGGCGGCGCACTTTGCGCCCGCGCGTGACCCATCACTCCAAACACAAGAATCGCGACAGCGATGAGGAGACCCAAAAGTAGAGCGGCACGAAGCCAGGACGGTTGCTGCATGGCAGTTTCTCCCGTAATTTTGCGGATAGCGCATTGTAGCCTGTTTTCTGATTGTCCGGCGCGCAACTTTCGGTACCAACCCAGCCGCGACTCTCAGTACGCGGCTCGCGTCAACCGGTCGCGAATCGCCGCCCAATCCCGCGTTTTTGGGGGAAATTCCACGGCGATCCAGTCCAGGCCGTGGCCGTCCAGTTCGTGTAACTGGCGGTAGAGTTGTGCTGCATATGCCTCAGCCTGCGCGGGCATGCGAATCGTTTGGGCCGCATTGGCCTCATGTTCGATCCAGAGATACGCCCCGCGGCCCTGCTGCGGTAACCGGCCATGGTTCACCAGCAAAACCCGTGTGCGCGGGCTATAGTGCTTTTTGTGTTGACCGGGCGAGCGATGTGCCGAGTCGTCGGAATCGATGGTTGCCTTCGCTTGCGGCACATACGCCATCCCCGGCCGCAACACTTCCAAACCGTCTTTCGTTACGGCGACTACCGTCGATTCCAGTCCTACCACGCAAGGCCCGCCATCGAGCAGGAAAGGGGTCTCGTCACCGAACGCCTCTCGCACGTGCTGGGCGGAGGTGGGTGAAAGCTGCGTAAATCGGTTGGCGCTGGGCGCGGCAATGGGAACGCCCGCCGCCCGCAGCAGCGCGAGTGCCACGGGGTGCCGCGGCATGCGCAATCCTACCGTGGGAAGTCCTGCCGTTACCGCATCGGGAATGACCGGCTGCTTCGGAACGACCAGCGTCAGTGGTCCAGGCCAGTATTCGCGCGCCAGTTGTTCCGCCTCGGCGAGCCACTCGGAGGCAAGCTCTCGCGCTTGTTCGATACTGCCAACATGCACGATCAATGGGCTGGTCGCCGGTCGCCCTTTCAACGCATAAATCTTTGCCACAGCCGCAGCGTCCAGAGCATTGGCGCCCAAGCCATAGACCGTCTCGGTGGGGAATATGACGAGCCCTCGCGCGCGGAGAATTTCAGCAGCCTTTTGAATCTCTCCCTGGTCGACCATGGACTTCGATTGTCGCAGATTTGCCGACTCGCGTGCGTTGGGGAGGATTCACCTTCGAAGAGTACGGCTAGGTCCCGCCATTGCCGCTTTCTCGAGCGGCATGGTCCGTTTCCTCGCTGGGGGTTGCGCGTGTGGCAGAACCGGAATCTGCCAAGAGTCGGAGGGGGCTTGAAAACGGCCGCCAAATTGGCTCCATTCCCTTGGGACTATACGGTACTAGGCCCAAAAAACACGAAACATTCCCGGCTGGGCACGCGTATCATTGTGCAACCGGGGAGGTCTCCCTATGAAACGTTTCGCTCTGACGTTTGCCCTGTTGCTCCTGGCGGTTCCAGCCGTGTTCGCCAATACCAAGTCTGAAGTCGTGCTCGCCGGCAAGCCTCACATGGAGTTCAATTGCCCTTCCAATGTGCCGCTTCGGCTGCTCGTGCGCTCCGGCGATATTCTGATTGTTGGTTCGGATGACAACAAAATTACGGTTGATCTCGCGGGGAAGAACGCCGACAAAATTCAGGACGTGAAAGGACGGCTTTCCGTTGTGAACAATGTAGCCGAACTGCATTTGACTGGCGGTCCGAAGAACGAAATGCAGATCATCATCCACGTCCCGAAAAATTCGGATCTCACCGCGCGCATTTTCGCGGGGGAAGTGAATGTCCAGGACGTCATCGGCAACAAGGATTTTGAGCTGCACGCCGGGCAGCTCACCATCGGTGTCGAGAAGCCGGAAGACTACGGGCATGTCGATATGTCCGTGAATGCCGGAGAAGTGGATGCGGAAATATTTGGCGATTCCAAGGGCGGCTTGTTCCGCACCATTTCCCGGGATACCAGCGGCAAATACCGCCTCCATGCCCATGTCGGCACCGGCCAGTTGAGCGTGCGCTAAAGCAGCAAGGGCCTGTGTCTCAAGACACGTTCGCGCGCAGCAATTCCACTCCCTTAGACTTTCCGTTTTTCGACGTGTTGGTCTTATGCCAGCCGCCAAGAGCCAGGGCGACGCGCATGCACGACTGGCGCAGCTCATCCGCGAGGCTGCGGTCGACCAGTACACGCGCTATCACCATCCCTCCCACGCACAAGGCAGCCATCGCCTGAGCTGCGTGGTGACGGTTCCGGCGATTCTCAACCGAGCTCTGTTCGAGAACCCTGACCATGGCTCTGAAGACGGCCTCAAACGCGCTCTTTGCCGTTTTCCCAGTGCGCGTTACATCGGAAGGCAGCGCCACCATCGGGCAAGAGTTTTCCACGTCTGCAAAATGTTGCTGTGAGAGATAAGCTCGCACGACCTGCGATCCTGCGTCTGTCGATTTCAGGTCCACCTCCACACCTTCCCAACAGCTTTTCCAATCGGGGTCCGTGAAGAAGCACCCCAACACCTCCGTGTACAGATCGCTCTTGCTCGCAAAATAGCTGTAGAACCCGCCGTGTGTCAGGCCTGCGCCTGCCATAATTTGCCCGATCGAGACATTGTCAAACCCATGCCGGTTGAAGAGTCGGCGTGCGCTCTGGACAATTCGCGCTTTCACTGCAATATGGTGGCCCTTGGGATACGGCATAAACCCTCCTTGCGGCGAGCGAAGGGAAGTATGCCGAGATACGGGCTTGCCTTCCAGGAAAATATTATCTTGATCATATTTTGACCGCATGGTCTGATGCAGCGAACTGGAATGAAGGACCAGGAGGATGGAGATGGAAAAGATAAGGCACCTGGCTCACGCAGATGCCGTTACCCGGCGCCGGATACTCTCCGGCATGGGAATAGCGCTTGGAAGCCTAGCCCCAGGACTCGAGGGTTGGACAAGCCCGCAGCAACAAGCGATGAAGCAAACTCCCAGCACGACGGCCAACCAATCCCGGACATCCCTCCACCAGGAAATCGATTTTAGGGCTACCCCTCAGCGCATTTACGAAATTCTGTTGGATGCGAAACAATTCGCCGCCTTCACCGGCATGCCAGCCGAGATCGACCCGAAGGCGGGCGGTGCTTTTACAATGTTTGGTGGGTTGATTGTCGGAAGAAACGTCGAATTAGTTTCCAACGGCCGAATCGTTCAAGCCTGGCGGCCCACGCACTGGGATTCGGGGGTCTACTCGATTGTGAAGTTTGCGCTCAAATCCGGGAGCTCAGGCACAAAGCTCATTCTCGATCACACGGGTTTCCCGGAGGGCGAGTACGACCATCTTGAAGCGGGATGGAAAGACCACTATTGGGAGCGACTCACGAAATATTTGGCGTAGTTTCTCAACCGCAACTTGCCCTAGTAAATATTCGCTACCAGCGCTGGTGGACTTGCGCGCGGAATCTCTCGCGGTAAATACGACGTACCGTGGCCATTGCTTCATCGGAAAGTGCTGGCAGTTCGGAAGCGCGGCAATTCTCCGCAACCTGGTCGGCGCGTTTTCCCCCGGGAATTGCGCAAGTCACTGCATCAAACATCAGGATCCAGCGTAGGGCAAACTGGGACAAAGAGACGCCGGGAGGCAGCACTGAACGGAGTTCCTCGACAGCGGCGAGGCCCGTCGCATAATCCACGCCAGAAAACGTTTCTCCCACATCAAAGGCTTCGCCGCGCCGGTTGAATTGCCGATGATCGTCGGTCGCAAACGTGGTATCCGGTTTCAGCTTTCCCGTAAGCAGGCCGCTTGCCAGCGGCACGCGCGCAAGAATGCCGACACGAGTTTCCTTGGCAAAGGGAAAAAGAGCGTCTGCCGGGCGAAGGCGGAAACAATTGAAGATGATCTGCACCGTCTGAACGTTGGGATGTTCCATCGCCTTCAGCGCCTCTTCCGGGTGCTCAACGCTGACCCCGTAATAGCGAAGCTTCCCGGCCTTCGCGAAATCGTCGAGGATCCCGTAAATCTCCGCTTGGTCATAAAGAGCCGTGGGTGGGCAGTGCAGTTGCAGCAAATCGAGGCAATCCGTGGAGAGATTGCGCAGGCTGTCATGAATCCACGTCGCCAGGGTCTCGCGGGTGTAGCCTTCAACCGTCTGCTTGGGCAGCCGCCGCCCCGCCTTCGTGGCCACCATGATTTGTTCCTTACGGCTCTTCTTCAATTGCGCGATCAGGCGTTCGCTGCGGCCGTCACCGTACACGTCGGCCGTGTCGATGAAATTCACGCCGCAATCGATTGCCTTATTTAGCGCGGCGAGCGAATCCTGGTCCGAAACGTTTCCCCAGGCTCCGCCGATCGCCCAAGCGCCAAAGCTAACCTCGGAGATATTCCAACCCGTGCGTCCCAGCGGGCGATACCTCATAGCATCAATACCTCAAAATGAGAATGCAATAGCTTCGAAGAGCATACCACCGCTCGCAAATCTTCACTGTTTGCTTTTCGAGAGATAGCGCTCGGGAATCGGAATCTCCGGTGTTTCTCCGGTCCAATAAACGTCCACCACCCACCACCGCGAACCATCGTTCCAGAGTTGGATGCTGTTGATTCCGCGCTCGAAAGGCTTACCGTCGGCAGTTTCTCGCGATTCATACGTGCTGAAGATATGAGTGATGCTCCCGAACGTTTCCACCTGGCGAGAAATCTCGCGCTCATAAAATCCGTGTTCCTTGAAATATTTCCCGGCGCCCTCAATGTATCCCTCGACGGTCATCGCTTTGTAGGCCATTCGGCCATCCTTCTTTTTGAAGGACGCGATCAGTTGGGCTTCCGGAATGAATAGGGAGCGAAAGCGGTTCCAGTCGCGATCGCCCGCCGACCCGCTGATGGAGTCATACAGTGCAGCGACAATCGCGTCCCTGGTTGCTACGTCCGCGGGACGTGCAACGGCCTGAGCACTTGCGGCGCCAGGCTTTTCTGTTTGCGCCCGGACCAATGGCGCCGAACAGAGCGTGCTAAGGGAGCCAACCAAAACCATTACGGAAACGAATTTGCATTGCAAGCGAACGCTCCTGACCGATCTTGGACGGATGCCCACTGAAACATCCCCTCCAAGCAGGATCACCCGAGTCGACGAAGCATGATACTACCCTTCCGTCAGGTAAAGCTCCCGACTGGGGCTCAGGCTCAGCGTGGGCGGCAGACTGCTGTTTCGTGTGTTCTTCGGAGAGGGGACTGGGGACGGTTCCGAGACAAGCAGCCTTGGGGCAATTTGCTTGCAGGGGTCCGGGGAGGTTAATCGATCCCTTGCATCTTCAGGCTCACCAATTGATCGATGCTTAGATTCTGCATTCCGTGGGACTTCAGCAGCGAAATATATTCCGGCGTCACGCCGTGAATGCGCATGGCAATCAGTTGGTCCGGGGCTGGGTGCTGGTAACCGAGCGATTGCACGTTCTGGATGAATTCCGGGGAGACACCATGGATGCGGAATGCAATCAATTTATCGAGATCGACGTGGTCGTAACCTTGCTTCTGCAATTGTTGGATATACTCTGGTGTCGCCCCATGGATGCGCATGGCGATGAGCATATCCTCGTCCGGTTGGTAGCCAGATTTGTGCAGGAAACGCACCATTTCCGGAGTCACCCCGTGGATGCGGAAGGCTACTAGCTTGTCGCAATCGGTCACCGTAATTCCCGCATCCCGCAACTCGCGGAGAAACGCAGAGTTCACGTTGAAGATCCGGAACGCGATTAGCTTGTCTGTGTCCAGGCCTGTAAGATGCTCAGCTTTCATTTCCTTCGCAAAATTCAGGCTGACATCCAGCACCGCCATCGAGTATTGCTTCTCTTCATCAATGCCCGTAAATCCCAGCGACTTCATCTCCGAGGAATACTTCGCGTCCGCCAGAAAATGAAATACCCCCGCACCCTCGCCATTGTTCAAATAGCCTTCACAGTCGAACCGGCCGGCGTCGCGTGTAATCGTAAACTTCACTTCCTGCTTGCCGGGCTTGGAAATATCCAGTCCCACAAACACATTGTGGGGCCAAGCCGAGGAGTGCGTAGATGAGTTGCCATGCTGGTGATGGATCAGGGCAAATTCCACCTTGCCTGGCTCTTCCGAATGCTCGATCGTCCAACTCCCCTGGAAGCTTTCCGCGGCCCGAGAGGCCCAACCTGCCAAAAGCGTGCACACCACCAGAATATAAGCGACCAGTCCGTCGCGACGGTTCATGATGTTCCTCCTGATTATTTTTCGGGTTCGAAGACGCCGGTTTCTTTCAGCGCGATCAATTTATCCAGTGTTAGGTCCTTGAATCCATGACTCCGTACTTTGGCAATGAATTCCGGTGTGACGCCCTGCGTTTTGGCGGCAATGGCCTCATCAATGTCGACTTTCAAGCCCGCTGCCTGCAGTTCTTTTAAATACGCTGCCGTGACTCCCTGTACTTTCATCCCAATTAGCTCATCGCTGCTTGGGTGCAGACCCATGTCGTTGAACTCTTTTACATATTGCGGTGTAATGCCTTGTACCTTCATTCCAATGAGCTCGTCCGAATCAGGTTTTAGCCCCAGGGCACGAACCTCCCTTACATACTCAGGTGTAATGCCCTGCACCTTCATTCCGATAATGTCATCCGCGTCGGGCTTCAAGCCCAAATCGCGCATCTGCTGGATGTACTCCGGCGTGACGCCTTGCACCTTCATGCCAATCACGTTATCCGCGTCAGTTTTCACGCCCAAATCGTGCATCCGCTTGAGGTAATCGGTCGTAACGCCTTGCACTTTCAAGCCAATGAGTTCATCGGCATCCAGATTCTGTCCGGTGGCGTCGCGCATTCCTTTGATGTAGTCGGAGGTAATGCCTTGCACCTTTAGCCCAACCAGCGTGTCCACATCCGCCCTAATGTTCAGGTCCTTGACGGACTTGATGTAATCCGCCGTAATTCCTTGCACTTTTAAATCAATGATTTCGTCCACGGTTAGGTTTGTAAGACCAGCCGCACGAAGGGAATCAATATAACTTTGTCTTGGCGTTTGCGGGCTGGCCGGCACCGCTGCGGAGGCTGCGGGACTCTTTTCCTGTACCGGGGACGGGTTGGCCGTGGGGGCCGGATTCGCAGAGGTCACCTGCAAATGAAGGTTAACCGCGGGGATGGCCCATTCTCTCACCGCTGCTAGGTAGGCCGATCTTGCGGATGCAGGCGAACTGTATCCACGTGCCGTACGATCGGCAAAGGCCCAGGCTGCTTTGCGCGCGGCTTCCGATTCCAGCCTCGGCGTTGCGGCAGGCGCAGGGGAAGGAGCTGGCGCTACCCGCGCGTGTGCCGAAGGCACATCTGGGACAAGACCTTGGTCCACAGGAGAAATGGGCTGTGCCTCCACAGGAGTCGGAGCCGGGGCGGGCGTCTGCGCCCGAACATGCCGGACACTCCCGAGAAGCGCGCTCCCTGCCAGAAGCGCTGCGGATAAGCACAGTACGCCCGCCGATAGATTTGCTCCATGAAAGGACTCAGCCGTGGTGTTCGCTCCAAGCAAGCGCGCGATGCGCTCCACGAGAGGGCTGCGGTTTGCGGCCATCGCCAGTTGCGGCGCGGCTTTACTCTCGGCCAAGCGAGTCAACGCGTGTGCGTAAGTGACGGGGCTACCACACAGAGCGACGGCGGCATCGTCACAACAATGCTCGCGTTCTAAACGCACCCGTTTGCCAAGCCACCAAACCGCCGGATGGTAAAACAGCAACGTCTCCACAGCAACCTGGAAAAGATTCACAAGCGCATCGTAGCGGCCAATATGTGCCAGTTCGTGTGCGATTACGGCTTCAAGCTGCGCCGTAGACAAACCGCTCAGGGCACTCAGGGGAAGCAGCACCACAGGTCGAATCCATCCCGCAACGGCCGGCGCGTCCAGATGCAGAGATTCGCAGTAACGAATCGCGCGCGCCAGTCCCATGCGGCGCTGCAACCCCAGGCAGATCTCCAGGAGTTCTTCCGTCACCGGAACCGTCTCTCTGCGACGGAGACGTTCGACCAGCAAAATGCCGCCTGCCGAACGCAGACTCAAAAGCACAACCCCGGTGAACCACAGTTCCACGAGCCATAGAAAATAGGGAGGAGCGCTCTCCGGCTTGCTGTGATTTCCCGCGTTCTTCGCGGAAACCAAAACCTGCACGGCACCGGAAGGTTCAGCCGTGATTACAGTAGCAGCGGCGATCGTCGGAGAGCTCATCTGGTCCTGCGAACGAAGCATCAGGAAAGTGCCAATCGGGGCAGCGATCATCAACGCCATCGCGGTCACGCCGACGGCGTAACGCGCCGCCGCTCTCCGGCAAAACGACATCAGCACATACGCCAGCGCCGCTAACCCTGCTCCTTGCCAAAGAAAATGCAACAGCGAAAGCGCAAGTAACCGCAGCATCGCTGCGGAAAGCCAGGAGATGAGGAGTGTCATCGGATTTTCCTTTCATACTCGTTCAGCAAACGGCGCATTTCGTCAATCTCTTCCTGCGAAGCCTTACGCCCGGCCAGCGCGTGCATCATCAGTTCGCTGGCGGAACCGTCAAATACGCGCTGCAGCATATCCAGCGCAAAATCACGCTTGGTCTTCTCCTCGGGTTGCACCGCCTCATACACGTGGGCCCGTTGTTGCTCATTTCGGCGCACCGTGCCCTTGGCGGTCATGATCTGCATGAGCTTTAAGACGCTCGTGTAGCCGATTGGTCTCTTGTCATTGAGCGCTTGGTGCACCTCGCGAACCGTGGAGGGGCCGCGCTCCCAGAGAACATGGAGAATTTCCAACTCGGAGGAAGTGGGTTTGCGGGTAGAAGAGGTAGCCATGGGGGGAAGCTACTACGAAGGCATTCGTAGTGTCAACGAAAATCTTCGTACTTCCGCCCAAATTTGTTCTTTGTCGCTTTTCAGCGAGTTGCAGTCTAGGGCGCCACGATGTCTTTGCTCTGTGGTTTGACGTGGACCGCTGCCAGGCTCGCGGCATCCCAGCCGCCACCCAGCGCCTTTACTAAAAGCACGGATGTGACCAGACGCTGCCCCTGGATGATGGCGGCCTCTTGCTCATTGCTGAGCAGGTTCTGTTGGGCACTGACGACATCCAAATAGTTGACCAGTCCCCCAACGTATCGGGAGTTCGCGATGTCGAGTTGGCGTCGCGCAGAATTTACCGCGTCGGCTTGCGATTGCCGTGCAGAGTCAAGCACCTGCAGCCCAGTGATGTCGTCTTGTACTTCCTGGAACGCAGTCAAGACCGTTCCGCGATAATTTGCCACGGTCGCGTCATACCCGGCTTGCTGATATTGCACCTGTGCGCGGCGCGCTCCACCCGTGAAGATATTTTCGGCAACATTCGCGCCAATGGCCCAAAAGCCACTCTCCGCATTCAGTAATTGCGAGATGCTCACAGAATTCCACCCCCCCTGCCCGTACAGCATCAGGGAAGGGTAATAGGCCGCTTTGGCGATGCCGATCTGCGCATTCGCTACCGCCATCTGACGCTCCGATTCCGCAATATCCGGGCGCCGTTCCAGTACATCCGAGGGAATGGTGGTATCGATATTGGGCGGCTCGGCGGACAGTTCGCGGGAAGCCAAATGAAAATCCGGTGCGGGTTTGCCCACCAACACGGCGATGGCATCTTCGTATTGTTTCCGTTGCTGCTGGAGCAAGATTGCTTGCGTCCGCGTGGTGTTGAGCAGCGTTTCTTCTTGCGCGACGTCCAGCCCTGAAGCAATGCCACCAACATGGCGCGAGTTTACAAGCTCCAATCCCTTCTGCAACGCTTGCACGGTGCGATTCAGGATCCCAATTTCCGAATCGAGCTCTCGGAGCGTGAAATAATCCGCCGCGAGTTCCGCGGTCAACACCAGCCGCACATTTTCGAGGTCCGCCGCGTTTGCCTGATACGCTGCTTGTGCCGCTTCGATCGTACGTCGGCGCTGGCCGAACAGATCCACCTCATAGCTGACCGTGAACGGAATGTAGTAATTGCCCTGTGTTACGGGACCCGTCAGAGGAATCGTCGAGCCCGTCGGCCGGGTTCCCGAGTATCGCTCACGCCCCGCTTGTGGGCCCACGCTGAGCGTAGGAAAAAGAGTGGCATTTTGCACGGCAGCGGATGCGCGTGCCTGATTGAAATGGGCGATGGACACTTGCAAGGTCTGATTCGCCGCAAGTAGATCATTTTCCAGGGTATTGAGTTCGTCGTCACGAAACAGCGTCCACCAGGAGGTCTTGGGAACCGCATCCTTTGGTTCTGCTTGGCGCCATGGCTCTGTTACCTGCCACGTTGCCGGCACCGGCGCTGTCGGCTTCTTGTAATTTGGTCCAACGGTGCAGCCCGCGCACAAAAAAAGCGCCGCCAGCCCGCAAGGAATCGCCCGACCGCGGTTCATGAAAAGAAACCTAGCCATAATTACGGATTTTTCCCGGGGGTTGCCGTCGGTTTTGCCGGAGGAGAAACAGGACTTGTAGGAGTGTTCGCGGATGGCGGAGCGGAACTGCCCGGCTTGTTGGCCGGGGTCTTCGGCGTGAGAGGATTATTCACCACGTTTACGTGAACTTCCTGGCCATTCTCAATCGAATCGGGAGGGTTCAACACAATCCAGTCATCCGGCTTCAGCCCAGTCAGGACTTCCAAGGACGTCCCGTAGTCGCGCCCAATGGCCAAAGCTTGTAGGCGGACTCGGTGATTCGCATCGATGACAACCGCCCGCAGTCCCTCCGAGCGAAACAGGAGGGCGTTCACAGGAACCTGCAATCGTTCGCCTTCCACATGAATCTGTAAATGCACTTCCGCATAGCCGCCGGGGAGCAGCAAGCCGGCCTTGTTCGGAACGTCCACTTCCGTCAGCAATGTGCGCGAGGCCAGATCGATAGCCTCCGCCGTGCGCACGACTTGTCCTTGAAATTTCTGTCCGGGATATTGGGCGAGCTCAATATAGGCGCCAAGCCCGCGACGGATGGAGGGCGCGAAGGCTTCGGGAACATTTACGTACAAACGGATAGGGTCAGTTTGCGCAAGATAGAAGAGTTGCTGGGATGTGCCGCCATTTCCTGCATTGATCAGCGTGCCGATATCCACATTGCGCTGTGTGATGACGCCGCGGAATGGCGCATAGACTTTCTGGAAGGATTTCAGTTCCTCTAGGCGTCGCACGTTCGCTTGCGCCGATTGCACGATGGCGCGCTTTGCGGCCAGGTCTCCCGTGGCATTGTCGACTTCCTGCTTCGAAACGCCGTCGGTCTTCAGCAGTTCGCTGTACCGCGCCTCCGTGATTTGCGAAAGATTCTCGTTAGCCTGAGCCGTGTTCAGGTCCGCGCGTGCCTGCATCAGCTGCTGGTCGACTTCGGGAGTTTCGATATCAGCGAGAAGATCGCCTTTGTTTACGCGGCTGCCAATGTCGTGGTACCACTTCACCAGATAACCATTCGTCCGCGCATAGATCGGCGATTCCACGTACGCCTGCAGTGTGCCGGGCAGCACCAGATCCTCACCAGCGCCTTCGGAAGTGGGATGGATCACCGCGACGGTTGGGATCGCCAGCGTTTCCGTGTCCTTGGCAAGTGCCTGAAACTGCGAACGCCGCTGGAACATCAGCAGCGCGCCCAAAATCACCAGCGCCACGACGATCACAAGAAACACCAGGAACAGCGGGCTCTTCTGTGGCTCCCTTGCGCCGGACCCGCGTTCTTCCTGCCTTGAGACTTCACTCATAAATGGCTGCCTCGCCTAGCGTAAATCTGATTTGCCGCTATGTCACCAACGGCCCGTGGCCAGCGGCCCCCAAACGCCTGCGTTCCAGTCGCCCATGAATGATCGAGAATACGCAGGGCACGAAAAACAGTGTGGCTACCGTAGCAAACAGCAATCCGCCTATGACCGCACGTCCCAGGGGAGCGTTCTGCTCGCCGCCTTCACCCAGACCTGTGGCCATTGGCACCATTCCAATGATCATCGCCAGTGCCGTCATGATCACCGGACGAATCCGCACGAAACCTGCTTCGAGCGCCGCGTCAAACGCGTTTTTCCCTTCATTCAATTGTTCCCGCGCGAACGACACCATCAGGATGCTATTCGCCGTCGCTACGCCCATGCACATAATCGCACCCGTGAGAGAGGGCACGTTCAACGTCGTGTGCGTGAACAGCAGCATCCAACAGATCCCCGCCAGCGCTCCGGGGAGTGCCGTGATGATAATGAACGGATCCAGCCACGACTGGAAATTCACGACAATCAAGAGATAGGCCAGCACGATCGCACCAATCAGTCCTACGCCGAGACCGAGGAAGGAAGTCGTCATGGTCTGCACTTGGCCGCGGATCACGATGCGGCTCCCGCGCGGCAGTTCTTTCTCAATCTCCGCCACGCGCTCGGTCACTTCCTTTGCGACGGATCCCAAATCCCTCCCGGACACAGAGGCATACACATTAATCATTGGCTGGACGTTGTAGTGGGAGATGGAAGCGGGGCGAGCCAGCGTGGAAGTGGTTACCAGGTTCCCAAGAATTTGCGGCGTAACCCGAGTTCCACCATTGGCAGTGACCGGCGTATTCTGCAACGCCTGATAATTATCCACGCGATATTGCGGCGTTTGGACCGCCACGTTGTAACTCACGCCATTCTTTGGATCCAGCCAGAAGTTCGGGGCTGTCTGAAAACTCGATGACAGAGAAATCAGCACGTTCTGCGCGACGTCGCGCGCCTGCATGCCCACGTATTGCGCTCTTGTCCGGTTAATGTCCAGGTACAACGTGGGAGAATCGAACGCCTGCTGCACGTGAACATCAACCGCTCCGGGTATATGGCGGATTTCATTTTCCAATTTGAGTCCCGCCTCGAAATTGCCGACCTGATCGTTCCCCACAATTTGGATATCGATGGGCGCAGGGGTGCCAAAATTCAGGATTTGCGTCACGATGTCCGCTGGCTGGAAGAAAAACTGAACCCCAGGAAACTCTTGCGGCAACCGCCGGCGTAGCTCGTCAACGTAGGCGCTGGTCGGCTTGCCGCGTTCCTGTTTGAGCTGCACCAGGATTTCCCCGTCCGCCGTGCCGATGGTACCGGAGTTGCTATACGTGAGGTTGATGCTGGAGTATGGCAACCCGATATTGTCCAGCACGGTCACCAGATCCTCCTCCGGTATCGTCTGGCGGATTACCTGATTGATCTGGTCCGCCAGTCGCGCGCTTTCTTCAATGCGCAAGCCGGTGCGCGCCCGCATGTGCAGACGAATCTGGCCGGCGTCGACGCTGGGGAAGAAATCGCGTCCAAGGAAAAAAGTAAGTCCTGCAGACAGCACACAAAACGCAAGGAAGCAGGCCGAAAAGAGGCCGGCATTTTCCAATGCGGAACTCAAGGCCCGACGGTAGGCATCCCGAAACCGCTCGAAGGCGCGCTCGAATCCCTGCTGATACCGCCGGAAGAATCCCATCTTTTCCCCGGCATGTTCGTCAGCGCGGTATTCATCCTCCGCACTCAACAGGTACATCGCCATGGTGGGCACGATGGTTCGCGACCACATATACGATGCCAACATCGCAAAGATCACCGCTTCGGCGAGTGGGACGAACAAATACCGCGCCACTCCGGAAAGGAAAAACATCGGGATGAACACGATACAGATGCACAAAGTCGATACGAACGCCGGCACCGCAATCTGCTGGGCGCCGTCAAGAATGGCCTGAACCGTCTCCTTGCCCATTGCCAGGTTCCGGTTTATGTTTTCGATTTCCACGGTGGCGTCGTCGACCAGAATGCCAACCGCCAAGGCCAGGCCGCCCAGCGTCATGATGTTGATGGTCTCGCCCAACGCGCTTAGACAAAGAATGCTGACCAGGATGGAAAGGGGAATGGAGATCGCGATGATCAACGTGCTCTTCCAGTTCCCCAGGAACAGCAGGATCATCACGGCCGTCAGGCAGGCGGCGATTAAGGCTTCACGCAGCACACCCTGAATCGCGGCGCGCACGAACACGGACTGATCGAAAAAGGTTGTTACCTTCAGGCCCTCCGGTCGCGTCGGCGCGAAGTCCTTCAGCGTTTGCTTCACCCGGTCGACAATCGACAGTGTGGAAGCGTTACCGGTCTTATACACGCTCATCAGCACGCCCCGCTGTCCATTGGCCAGCACAACGTTGGTCTGAGGAGAAAAACCGTCGCGGACGTGGGCTACCTCCCGCAGGTAGATTGTGGATCCATTGACTGTCTTGACGGGGAGATCATTCAATTCCGCTACCGTTTTCGGGCTGGCATTCATTTCCACGTTGTATTCCAACACGCCCATTTTGGCCGTGCCCGTGGGTAGAATCAGGTTTTGGGCATTCACCGCATTCACAATATCTACAGGAGAGAGACCCTTGGCCTGCAGTGCGGCAGGATCGATATCCACCGAAATCAGACGCGGCTTGCCGCCATAGGGAAACGGCATCGAAGCACCTTGCACCGTCGCTAGTTGCGTGCGAATAAAATTGTTCCCATAGTCGAACATCGCTTGTTCGCTCAACCGGTCGCTGGTCAAGCCGATCTGCAGCACGGGAACCGTCGAAGCGGAGTAGATAATGACAAGCGGCGGAGTGGTGCCGGGCGGAAGACTGCGCAGAAACGTCTGGGAAATCGCCGTAACCTGCGCCAAAGCCGTCTGAATATTGGCGCCAGGTTGGAAATAGATCTTAATAACCGCAATTCCGTTGAGCGATTGCGATTCAATGTGTTCAACGTCGTTAACCAGGGTGGTAATTCCGCGCTCAACGTTGCTGGTAATGCGCTGTTCCATTTCCTGTGGCTGCAGTCCCGTATAAGTCCAGTCGAGCGCAATCACAGGTATATTAATGACGGGAAAAATGTCGGTGGGCGTGCGCGGCACGACGACAAAGGTGAGGAGCACGATTACCAGTGCCATTACGATGAACGTATATGGCCTGGAAAGAGCTAGTCGGACAATCCACATAAATGACGAAAATTACCTTGTAAAACAGATAGCCTGGGGCAGAACAAGCCTCACACAGTGCCCCTTTTCTTCCGATTTTAGATTCTCGTATTAGACTACGAAATGACTCCGTTTAGGTACATTGTCCGCCCAAGTTCTGTTTTTTTCAGCACTTATCCGTTGCTCGGCGCTCCGGAGGCTGGTGGAGGACGGGTGGTGCAAGCCTTCCGCTCGTGATATAAGGCTTGCAAACCAAACCGACCATGCAGACGCAATCCACTCCAGGTAACCCCGAAGACCTTCTCAGGCTTGCCGAAGCGCGCTTTCCGCCGCTACGTGAAGCTGAGCGCAAATTGCTCAACGCTGCCCCATTGGGCGAAATGGCATGGTGTGGTCCAAGTCCAAAGGATTTCGATCCTGCAAACAATCCCGGCAAAGCTGCTAGTTGGGGACCGGACCGCGCTATCCGCGCCTCCCTGATTCGCTGGCTGTGCATCGATCGCGCCGCTCGCGAAAGGATTGATCCTCGTGGAATCCAGGCGCACGGAGCGCGCATCGAAGGTTCACTGGATCTTTCCTTTGTCCGCGTGCGCTTTCCGCTGACTTTGCGATGTTGCAGTCTGCCAGAGGAGACCAAGCTCCGCTTCCTGCGGATTCCCACCATCAGCTTCAGTGGAAGCTGGACACGCTCGATCAACGCGGAACGCGCCAAGGTCAGAGGAACGGTTTTCCTGAGCAACGGGTTTTGTTCCGAGGGCGAAGTTCAATTGTTGGGGGCGCGCATCGGCAGCAATCTAGATTGTGGTGCGGGCAGGTTTCGCAATGCGGCTGGCAAAGCACTTCGCGCCGACCGTATGCGAGTCCGCGGTAGTCTCTTCTTTCGCAATGCATTCACGGCGGAAGGAGAAGTGCGCTTGTTGGGCGCCGAAGTCGGTGGCAACTTCGAGTGCAATGACGGCTCATTTTCAAACCCGGCTGGCAGCGCGATCAGCGGAGATCGCATGAGTGTTCAGGGAAGTGTCTTCTTTCGAGACGGCTTCGTCGCCGACGGGGAAGTCCGCTTATTGGGTGCGCAGATCCATGGCAACCTGGAGTGCAATGGAGGCAAGTTCAAAAATCCCTCCGGTTTGGCGCTGAATGCGGACCGCATTGCGGTAAAGGGCAATGTGCTGTTGCACAACGGCTTCGTTGCGGAAGGGGAAGTGAACTTACCTGGTGCGCAGATCGGCAACAATCTTGCCTGCGATGCCGGCATTTTCAAGAATCCCGGTGCAACCGCATTGAATGCCGATAGCGTCAATGTCCGCGGGTTCATATTTTTCCGCGCCGGTTTTTCTGCCGACGGAGAAGTGAATCTTCTCAGCGCGCAAATTGGCGACAACCTCGAATGCGATGGCGGCACGTTTAAGAATCCCGGAGGCAAAGCACTAAGTGCCGACCGCGCCAATGTCCAGGGCGACGTTCTGCTTCGCGCCGGCTTCTCTGCACAAGGCGAGGTGCGCCTGGCCGATTCCGTTACCAAAGGGACGATTGTGTGGACTGGCGTGCGAAATCCGGAACGAACCTCGCTGGATATGAGTAATGCTTCCGCCGGTGCGATTTCGGACGACAAAAGCTGCTGGCCTGGTCCGGGCAAACTTAATCTGGACGGTTTCGTTTACGGCCACATTGTTTCGGGCATGACAGACACAAGAAGCCGTTTGGCGTGGCTCGCCCTGCAGCAGCCGTTTACTCCTCAGCCGTATCGTCAACTGGCGAAGGTCATGCGCAATGCGGGTGTCGACCGTGGTGCTCGACGCGTGCTCTTCGCCATGGAAGATCATTTGTGGAAAGAAGAGCGTACCCTCGCCGCTGCGATTTTTCGCTGGCCCCTCAGCCTAGTCGTTGGCTACGGCTACTATCCTTTACGTGCCCTCGTTGGCCTCTTCCTCCTCGTCGTTATCGGTTGGGGCGTTTATGCTGGAGCGAATGCTGCTGGCGCCATGGTTCCTCGGGAGGAAAATGCTTACGCACAATTTAAAGCGAAGGGTCATGCGCCAAGCCATTATGAACCGCTCGGCCCCTTCGTCTACTCTCTGGAAAACTCGCTTCCGCTGGTGAAGTTGGGCCAGACAGATCGTTGGGGACCTGATCCTACGCCATCCTGGCGGTCCTCCACGACGCAGCCTCCTCAGCCTCCGGC
Source organism: Candidatus Acidiferrales bacterium (assembly GCA_963775865.1). Taxonomy (GTDB): domain Bacteria; phylum Acidobacteriota; class Terriglobia; order Acidiferrales; family UBA7541; genus Acidiferrum. Next base: position 79,016 of record CAVZKU010000008.1, read on the forward strand.
CGCGAACACGCCCGACGCGCCAAAGTCCTCGCGCTTCGCTTCGCCCAGATTCCTTTTCGCATTTCAACGGCTCCAGGTGCTTCTGGGCTGGATCCTTGCGACTCTCTTCGTCGCGGGTGTTACGGGCATTGTGCAAAAAGATTAGGGAGCACCCGCGCGTCGAAGATAGAGAGATTGTTCTGCGCTTCCTTCGCGCCATTACTTGTGGGTCATCACGAAGACGCCATCCCAGTCCGAAACCGGTTCCTCGACGGAATACTCCGCGCACCGTTTCAGGTAGACAAGGGATGGCCCATCGTCCGGCCAGCGATGCAAAATTGCTTGGAATGCTCTCTGCGCCTCGTTCCAATTCCGCGAGCGATATAGTTTTCGCCCCTCGCCAAACTCTTCGATTCGCTCCTGGGCTTCCGCCAAGGCGGTGCCTTCTCTTAAATCCGATACGCGGGCGACCAATTCATAGATGGTTACGGGATGGAGCTTGCCTTTTACACGGATCAGGTCCAACTCGCGGAAAAGAAATCCGTCACCTTTGGCCGCTTCATAGGTCGATTCGTTCACAATGATGTGCGTGCCGTATTCCTTGTTGAGTCCTTCGAGCCGCGACGAAAGATTCACTGTATCGCCCAGCGCCGTGTACCCATAGCGAAGCGCCGAACCCATATTTCCAACGCTCGCGGCTCCGGAGTTCAAACCGATCCCAATATCCAGTGCGGGCTTGCCTTCCACCAACCATTTTTTTTGAAGTTCCCGCACCCGTTTCATCATTTCCAGCGCTGCCGTGCAAGCCTGCGCCGGATGCTGTCCATCCTCGTAAGGCGCTCCCCAGAAAGCCATCACGGCATCTCCAATATACTTATCGAGTGTCCCGTGGGAGTCGAAAACGATGCGGGTCATGTCGTACAGATAGGCATTCAGAAACAACGCCAGTTCTTGCGCGTCCAACTTTTCAGAGATCGTTGTAAATCCCCGAATATCGCTAAACATCACCGTGATGTCCGTTTTGCGCGGCTCAACCAACTCTGGATTCACCAGCAGCCGCCGGATCACTTCTGGACTCAGATAATGTCCAAACGCACTGCGTACCTTTCGTTTTTCCTTTTCTTCCACCAGCGCGCGATACAAAGAGACCAACATCACATTGGCGGTCAACGTTCCTGCAGGAAGCGTAAAGTTCAGCCACCACCCGTGCAGAAACGCTGCATACACCAAACCGGTGAAGGGAATCAGCAAACCCAGCCCAAACCAGATCCAGCGAGGCGAAAGCAGTGCCAGGGCGATGCCTAGCGGCAAGCCCAGAAGAAGGATCAGAACAAGATCCCACACGATTTGGTGCGCCCCGCGCAGCAAAAAACTGTCATTCAACATGTTGTCGATCACGTTGGCGTGTACTTCCATGCCCGGATAATCGATGCCGCCGTACGGTGGTGTACGCAGATCGCCGATTCCCGTAGCGGAAGCTCCGATCAACACAATCTTGTCTTTGAAAGCGCCACGGGAAAAATTGTGCTGCACTACATCGGCGAGGGAATAATACGGATACGTTCCGCGCGGACCGCGATAGTTGATCATCATGCGGCCCAGATAATCCGGGTGCACTGTCAATTTTTTTCCCAATTGGAGGGTGGCGATCCCCGCAGGGCCGCAGTTTACCGTGATCTGTTCGGTCTTTAGTCCAAGGTATAAGCGCAACGTCTGCACTTCCAGAGAACCGTACAGGTCGATGTCATCGGGATTGTTGGACCGACCGAACGGCAGTACCAGCAGAGAGCGACGCAGAACCCCATCGGCATCGGATGAAATGTTGAAGAAGCCGATAGCCGTTTTTTCGTTATTTTCAGGCGGTGCCAGTGCCGGAATGTTCGCCACCGTCGCAGTATACAACGTGCCTTCCGCCTGATAATCGTTGAGCAACGCGGCAAAATCTGCCTTGCCCGTCGCAGGATTGAGCTCCCTGCGGTTCAACGAGTACCACTGCACCATCTCCGCGTATTGATCGAGGACGGAACCGTCGATTCCGCGCAATTCCTGGGGTTCCAGGAAAAAATTACCAAGCACCACGGGGCCAAACCGCCGTAACGCCGCGGCAAATTGAGCGTCCGAATCAAACTCCTTCGCCAGATCTGCCACCTGTGCTTCCAGCTTTGCGTCGGGCGGGTGCCCCGCCTGCTTGTCGCTCTCCAGTTTGGCCCATAGCGCTTGAACCGGTGCAGCCGTCAGGTCCGGCTTGTCAAACGTAATGTCGAACGCTGCGATTTTTGCGCCATCTTCGTGCAAGGCGTCCAGCATCTGGCCAAAGTATTTGCGAGAGAAGGGCCACTTGCCGAACACCTCCTGCGAACGCTGGTCGATGGAAACAATGACGATGCGTGGATCCGCTGGAGTGTAACGAGCAGGCCGGTATCGAAAACGAGTATCCAAGGTGCTGTACTCGAAGCGCTTCAGAAAGTCGAACAGTGGTGTGCTGCGATCACCCAGAAATGTGAAGAAGTAGATGGCCAGGGCGGCCAGAGTTATTCCCAGGCTGATGAAGAACGAAGCGCGGTGCTGCCACCACTCGGAGAGCAGGGTGCGCAGGCGAAACGAGCCACGCCCCTCGGGGCCTGCTTGTGGGGCGGTGGCCATGGGAATGCGGTGCTACTCCCGGACGATAAAGTTCATACGGATTCCGCAGACCTCGATGAGGTCACCGTCGTTCAGCCGCACCGGTCCTTGAATCGGTGCTCCATTTACGGAGGGAGTTTTTGCTCCGGTCCCCAAATAATAGCCGTCATCGCGCTGATTGATTTGCGCGGCCACTTGCGGTTTGAACCAACCGCGGAGCCGGATCGTTGCCATCGGCGATTTTCCAATGACCGTCAGTTTGTTGGTCAGAACATATTCCTTCTGGTCGACTCTTCCATTCAGCACGACCAGCGTCGGCATCTTCATGCGGCCTGGCGAAAATTGCGAGCGTTCGCCCATAGCGGCTGCTTGCTGCAGCATGTCTCGCCGCGCCTTCGTGTCCAACACCATAGTTTCGTTGATCTTGGGTGCCGCGGCTTTGCGCCCGGTATCCATGGGGAGGGCGGTATCGGCTGTCGCATCTACCTTGATATGGTGCTTACCGATCCAGATGGAATCGCCGTCGTGAAGCATGGCTCGCTCCACCCGCAGATCGTTGACGAAGGTCCCATTCAAACTATCTAGGTCCTCTACCACAAGCCGGCCACCCTCGTAGTACACGCGCGCGTGATAGGTAGAGACCGCAAGATTATCGACCGGAATATCGTTGTCTGGCGAACGCCCAATGGAAACCGGCCGGCTGCCAATGGGAACCTCTTTCACCACTTTGTTCTCAAACATCAGGCTGAGCTTTGCCATGCGGCTTTCCTCCCTGGGAGGTCTTATTCCTTCTTACCTGGGTCTCGGCGCAGCCAGGAAAACCAACCCTTGGATTCCTCCTGGATGCGCACCACAATCACCGTGACGTTATCCTGGCCACCCCGTTCGTTAGCCAGGTCCACCAATTTCTGCGCAGCGGAAGCCGGATCTGTCTCTGCCTGCAGTTTCCCGGCGATTTCTGGTTCGCTCACCATGCGCGTCAGGCCATCGGAACAGAACAGCAGCACATCCCGCGGCATCAAATCAACCTCGTCTACCTCCACCTCTACTTCCGGATTAGCCCCCAGCGCGCGAAGCAGCACGCTTTGCATCTCGCTTTCCTCTGCTTGCTGAGGTGTCAAAATCCCGCGCCGCACCTGTTCGGCCACAAGCGAATGGTCGTTTGTCAGCTGTTGCAAACTTCCCGTACGTAGCAGATACCCCCGGCTGTCTCCCACGTGCGCGATACTGAGTCTATTGCCATTGATCCATCCGGCCGTCAGGGTCGCTCCCATCCCGCGCTGCTCAGGATGCTTTTGCGCGGACTGGTGAATACTAAAATTTGCCTGAAACACCGCGTTCTGCAGCACTTTTGTTTGCGGGCTCCAGTTATCGCTAGCGGCGCCATGCAGCGTCACGGCAGAATCTTCCTCCGAGGTTTCGCGATGACTACAAAACTTCTCCACCGTTTCCACCGCCATCGCGCTGGCCACCTCGCCGTGCGCCTCGCCGCCCATTCCATCCGACAGAATGAAGAGGTTCAGGGGTTCCACAATCCGGAATGAGTCCTCATTATTGGTGCGCACGCGCCCCACATCGCTCACACCACCGCTGACGATCTGCACAACGTCTCCTTCCAAGCTTTTCGTGAGCACACGCGCTTCCCCCGGCGTGGACACCGGTCTCGACCTCTTCCTATCCACGCTAGCAGACCCCTGTGCACTGTGAAAGGCTTTGCGCCCAAGTGATTAACCGCTCCTCTGCAACACTGGCCGTAGGGCCAGTGGGCAAGGATACCCGAAATAGCCCTAATCCCCCAGTGCCGCACGGAAGGTGAGATCAAGGAGACGACCCGCACCCTTCTATAGTGCCGGAAACTCCACTACAATCCGTTTGTGCGATCCCTCGTGTTGCGGGTTCATCTTATATCGCTGTTGCTTGGCGTGAGTCTTTCCCTGGTTAGTCCTGGCGTTTGCAGGGCGCAGCATACGCCGGCGGCGTCGGGGGCGCGTATCTTGCTTTTACCCCACAAACTTGTCACGGGTGAGCGGGCCACCTTAGCCGTCCTCGATTTGGCCGGCAGATTGACGCCGGGGGTGAAGATCGCTTTCTCAAATGGAGATAGCGTCACGACCGACACGACAGGTCGGGCACTCTTTGTTGCCCCGCTGAATCCGGGCACAATTTCCGCGAGTATCGAGGGTCGTACGGGCCGCGTGACAAGCACTATTCTCTCGCCAGCGGATGTGCCTTCGGCTACAGAAGAGGTCACTGGATCGCCGCGAGTGGCTTCTACCAGCGACCGATTTGAGCTGGTTGGACACGGGTTTTGCGGGGACGCTGATGCCAACCATGTCACGATCTCTGGCCAGCCGGGGCTGGTGCTCGCGTCTTCACCGGGCTCGTTGACGGTGCTGCCCCCGACGGACATGAATCCTGGGCCGGCCTTCGTGAAACTGAGTTGCGGTCAGAAATCGGCGGTGCCGTTTACGATTGTGTTTGTCAGCCTGGAATTAGCGGCGACCAGCGCGGGGTTGGCCCCGGGTGAGCATCGCACATTGGCTGTGCGGGTACGCGGTACTACAGCGAAAGTGGGCCTGGAAGCGCGGAACCTGGCGCCCGAGGTCGCCGAACTTTCGGGTGGCGTGGCCGTGAAGGCGCAATCGAGCGGCGGCGCCGACAATGTAGCAAATTTCGAGTTGGTAGGAAAGCAGCGCGGCAATTTCACGGTTTCGATTCGATTGCTGACACCACTTTCTTCGCCGCGAAGTTGACGGCGCGAAACAAGCGAGCGATTTTCATTTCGCAGACGGCGCGACGGTTGTTCGCGCAGCCGGTTCTTCTTTTGCGGCCCTTTGCGAAGGACGGTCAGGGTAAACGCGCATCCAGGCAAAAAAATCAGGCGGACTTTTTTGCGGCATTCGCCGCCGGCGGAAGGGCCAGCGTGCCTTGGCGCTCGTCGATCAACTCCCCCACCTCGCCATTCGTGAGCAGGTTATCTAGCGAATGGGACGCTTTATCGAGGCGCTTGTCCGCTTCGGCGTAGCTCTGCTGCGCGTTTTTAAGGTGATTGCCAATTTTGTCGAAGCTTTCGCCGAAGGCGTCGAGTTGCTTGCGCATGCCGGCGAGATTCGCGCTCAGACGCTTGGCGTTTTCTTCAATCTGCATGCCGCGCAAACCCATCGCGATCACCGAGAGGTGCGCATAAAGAGTATTGGGGGAAACCGGAACGATTTTCTTGGTACGGCAGTACGCGTCCACCGCGAGGCCGTGGGTATCGGTGCTGCGCAGCAATTCGTAATACACCGCTTCGCTGGGGACAAACATGAGCGCCAGGTCGAGCGTGTCTTCATCGGGAACAATATATTTTTTGGCGATGGAATCGGCGTGCAGTTTTACGGCGCTGACGAACGTTTTGCGGGCCTCGTCGCCTTCGGTCTCGAGTCGCTGAAAGGCGTCGAGGGGAAACTTGGAATCGATGGCCATGAGTTTCTTGTCGCGAAGATGGATTACGGCGTCGGCGGATTCGCCGCTGCGGAAGCGGTACTGCTGCGAATATTGCGAAGGAGGGAGGCAATCCTCCAGCAGCCGTTCGAGGGTGGTTTCCCCAAAACTACCGCGCGACTTGGTGCCGCCCAAAATATTTTCGAGGCGGGTGGCGGCTTCGTGCATTAAATGGCCGGATTCCTGCACTTGGCCCAATTGTTGCTGGATCTGCGTGATCTGGTCGCGGGTGTTTTTCAGTTCATTGGACATCGCGGTTTGCGATTGCGAGGTGATAGCCGCGGCAGCGGTGGCACCTTGCTGAAGGGCGCCGGTAACTGCTTCAAGACGCGTGGCGACAGTGTTCGCAATGGTTTCCATTTTGGTGGAGGATTGCGCCTGCGAGGTGGAAAGACCGAGGAGGTCGCGGCGCAGTTCGTTCATCTGGACTTCGAGGGCTTCGTTTTTCTTCTGGTCCTGGGTGCTCTGGACGAGGACCCAGATCACCAAGCCGAGGAGGACCAGTCCAAAGAGGGCAGCAGCGATCCAAATAGGGTTCATAGAGTCTCCGATTCCATGAAGGAAACGGCCTTCCCACTGTACCGGAATGCCGGGCGAAAGTGTAGCGAAGCTGTGAGGAGTGAACACGGGGAAGCGAAGCTGCCCCAGGAGGTTCAGGAGCGGGCGATTTCGACCTGGTCGCCGATGAGGGAGCCGGGGAGCTTGCTGCCGCAGACAATGCGGCCGGAGATGGCAATCTCGGTAAAAGGGCTGCTGGACAGCGCGACGGGAAGGCGAATTTTGATTTTGAGCTCGGAACCGACGCGCAACTCCTTCGAAGTGCTCCTCCTAAAGTGAGCGGGGGAAACGCCAATGGCCGGCGTGCTCAATGGGACTGGAGCCGACCTGGAACCTGAGAGGGAGGTTGGCCTGGCGCAGTTGAGCGAGAGGGTCAGAGAAGAAAGGCATGAGAGAGAGGCTATCGTTCCTGGTCACCCCTCCCCGCCGTGACGCGCATCACCTCGTTTTGCGGCCCATCTAGCTACCCTGGGTATGGGCCGGACTGGGTTGTCTTTGTTGGCGATCTTGCTCACGTCGGCTTTTTTCTCCTCTTCCTGTTCCCCCAGTCTGGTCGTCGTCTTGTAGCCTCCCTCCCCCTCTTTTCCAAGCTACAGGTCTGACAGGGCAAAGGGGAATCCCGCATCCTAGATGTACGCCCCCTATCCCGGTAGAAGCTCCGACCAGCGGATCAGGAGGGCCCAGGCGGGTCTTTCCGATTGAAGGAGGGCAGGTTAACTAAGTGGAGGGCGCAAGGAGTAGCTGGGTGCTGAGTCGCCACACCCTCGCGATCGGTGCCCTGGAAACCTATTTGAACAGGGAAGCGCCATACTGGAGGACGGGCTGCAGTTCGTCGGAGAGGACGTCGGGGGAATAAATTTCAAGATAGTTGATGCGATGGCCGGAGGCGTTCGGTTGCGTGCCGCGGTCGATGGATTTTCTGAGGGCGAGGGCAGGATCTCCCTCGGCGCCCATATTGCCGCTGTTGTGCAGACAAGAAGTGCGTAGTTGGAGTCCGGTGATGAGGCGGCCGCTGTAATTCCTGACCAGAACGACGTTATTCGGACCGCGCGGCGGTTCGGGATTGCCGTCGAGATTGCTGTTCTGCAGAACAAAACGGCGGCCGAAGACGCGAATGGCCTCGTCGATGAGCGCTTCTTTGGTGGGCTTGCCCGCGCGAGGATCCTTCTGGCCGCGATCATCAACGTTGATGCCGGAACCCGTGGACAGCGAAACGTACTGATTGGGGAAGTCCGCCGCGTATACCTCAAACGTCTTTTCCCATGCCTCCAGATATTTGCTGGGGGTGTACCCGGCATTGCGCCACACCTGCAGCTCTTCCGGTTTTTGGGGCAGCGAGAACTCGGCGGAGACGGAAGTGGGTCCGGCGGCAGCAGCGACGCGGAAGGCGGGAGAGTTGCCGTACCTGACGCTGAGCAGTTTGAGGAAATTGTACCAGCGAGAGAGGTACACGCGGTCCCAGGGCACCGGGAGCTTCTGGAGTGTGCCTTTGCCCGGGCCGTACTGGATGGGGAACATTAGGGTTTGCGCGCCTTCGAGGGCCCAGTCGGGAGACCAGAAGCCGGGGAAGAGGAGGAGCTGGACCCATTTGTGGGAGGATTCGGTGGCAGCAAAGAGTTGGTCGAGCTTGGACCAATCGGGATGACCTTGCGTGGGTTCGAGATCGCGCCAGCGGATCTGCAGGGCGACGCCGCTGATGTAGGGATTGCGGAGAGCCTGAAGATTTAGTTGAGGCTGCTGCGGTTTGTCTTCGATGACGACCACGAGGCCGCTCGGCGGAGGCGTGTTGGGGAGCGCCACGCCGTGTGCGCGTGCTCCTGGAGCCGCGCTGGCGGTGGAGAAGAAGAAAGAAGCAGCGAAGAGCCACGCGAACCGGAGAGAAGCGCGACGCGCTGTGGACCCGGTGTAGGTAAGGCTGCTCATCGGTAGCTCCGAGGAAGAACCGCTGCGCGCTTATGGAGCGAATTACTGCGGAGATGATGGGCTGGGCGGGGATTGGTGTCAAGAATCGGAAATTGGAAAATCGGCGATGCGGGGTTTTTCGGCGACGTAGAGGAGGCGGAGGAGGCGGCGTTCGGCGGTGAGGACATGGACGGTGGAAAGAAATTGCTGGAGGCCGTCGAAATTTTGCTGGCTCTCAATCGCGAGCAGGGCTTCGGTGCGTTTGCGGCGGGCGTCATGCCAGCGCTTCGCGATAGAGGCGGCGTTCGCGGTGGTGTCGGAGACACTGACGAGGTGGAAACCGGCTTGTTGCAGGAGACGTTCATTTTCGCCGGGAGGGCTGAAGAGGTAGTAGCCGACAGAACTGCGGGTGGCAAGTTCGTGATGAGAAATGGTGCCGGCGATGATGAGCGCGTCGCTGAAAAGAAAACGCGCGCCGGGCTTGAGGACGCGGAAGAGTTCGCGGAGGAGGGCGAGACGGCCGGGAATGTGACAAAGAACATCGTTGGACAACGCGCCGTCGAAGGAGGAGTCGGCGAAGGGCAGTGGCTCCGCGGCGTCGACGATCTGGAATTGGACTTGGGAAGAAAGCTGGCGAGAAGCGGCTAGCTGATGGGCAGTGTGAATGCCGGGGGCGTTGCTGTCGATGCCGAGGACGCGGCATCCGATTGTGGCAGCGACTTGCAACGCGTAGCGGCCGGAACCGCAGCCGAGTTCGAGTACATAGGAAGCGGAGGAAAGGCGCAACGTGCCAGGAATTTCGCTGGATTCTTCGCTGGTGACCCAACTGGTCTGCCCGAGATCTTCGCCGTAGGTATCCAGGCGAATCTGGCCGTAGACCTCGGCGTCGTAGTGGCCGTAGGCGTTATCGTAGAGGTCGACGGCGGCGGACATGGGAGTCCATTCTGTACCGGGAGGGGGAAAATGGAAAATGGAATTTGGGAATTGGGTAGAGCTTCCTCAGGGGCAGAAGCCCTGAGTTTCTCGCGGCGTGCATGTCGGAGCGAAAGCTGCTCCGAGCCCTGTGTCGCTAGCGCCGGCACTGGCTGATTCGGTGGTGGACCCGCGACTGGTTCCAGTTAGAATCGTGGGCCATGGGAGAGTTACCCTTGGCATCGCCTCCTTCCTTGACGGCAACGATCAGCGCAGACCATTTGCTGTTTGCCGTGGACATTGCGGGCACGCTGGTGTTCGCGTTGGAAGGTGCGATGGCGGCGGTGAATGGGAATCTGGACCTGATCGGGATCATGACGCTGGCCTTCTGCACGGCGCTGGGAGGAGGAATTGTACGCGACGTACTGCTGGGGGCTCTGCCGCCAGCGTCATTGCGGGACTGGCGGTACCCAACGATAGTGCTGACGGTGGCGGTGCTGGTGTTCTTTCTGCACCGGTCGGTGAGAGAAATTCCGGTAATGGCAATTCAAATTCTGGACGCGGCGGGACTGGCGATTTTTGCGATTGCGGGAACGCAGAAAGCGATGCTGTACAAAATGAATCCACTGGTGGCGGTGCTGCTGGGGACGGTAACGGGGGTGGGCGGAGGAACGATTCGCGATGTGTTGTTGAACCAGGTGCCGACAGTGTTGCGATTCGAGATTTATGCGAGTGCAGCGCTGCTCGGTTCGGCGTGTATGCTCGCTGCGACGAAGATTCGCTTCTCGGCGCGGTGGGCGGCGGGTCTTGGTGCGTTTGTGTGTTTTGTACTGCGCGTGGTGAGCTTGTGGGAACATTGGAATTTGCCGCGAGCGTTAGGACAGTAAGGTCTAGTGCTGTACGTGGAACAGGGAGGAAAAGTAATACCGTTCGTGCTGGCGCAGAGGTACGATAAGGCCCATCGCAGTCTGGCGCAACTCCGGCCGGACGGCCTGACCCGAGGGCGAGCGCAAGGCCCGTCGTTGACGGCGGGGTCAGCGAGCAATTTCGATGATTAAGACGTTCAAATATCGGTTGGTGCCGACCCGCAAACAGGGTGCTGCGTTGCAGCAGACCCTCGACCTTTGCCGCAATCTCTATGACTGCGCCCTCGAACAACGTCGGATGCAGCATGTTGGACAGTTTGCCCAGATGCGAGAACTTACGGAAGTGCGAGCCGAGTTTGCGGAATATCGAGACGTGTATGTCCACGTTCTACAGAATACGCTCAAGAAACTCAATCGAGCATTTGATGGATTCTTCCACCGCTGCAAGGCTGGACAGAAGCCAGGATTTCCACGATTCAAGGCCCGAGACAGATTTGATTCTTTCGCATTCAACAATAGCGGATTCAAGTTGGCGGGTTGTTCTCTTCAGATTTCCAAGATTGGTGCCGTCAAGTTGCGGCTCAGTCGCCCAATTCCGAAAGGTGCGGTCCTCAAGTCGCTCACCGTGAAGCGGAGCGGCTCGAGTTGGTACGCATGTTTCGCAGCCGAGTGTCCATCGCAACCCTTGCCGCAGAGTGATGCAGTCATTGCGCTCGACATGGGTATCGAGAATTTTGCTGCGCTGTCCAACGGCACGTTTATTCCGAACCCACGCATCTATGAGCGAGAGGAAGCGAGGCTGCGAAGGGCACAACGTCGAGTCGCTCGTCGCAAGAAGGGTTCGCACCGTCGGCGTAAGGCCGTCGCACGGCTCCGCAAGATTCACGAGCGCATTGCAAATCGCAGAGCAGATTTTCTTCACAAGGAATCGACGAAGTTGGTTCGGAAGTACGGCACGATGGGGATTGAGAACTTGAACGTCAGAGGCTTGGCACAAGGAATCCTCGCCAAGCAGGTGCAAGACGCATCCTGGGCACGTTTCATTCAATTACTCGCTTACAAAGCGGCAGATGCTGGCAGGCGACTGGTTGAAGTGGACTGTGGGAACACGAGTCAGACATGCCCAGGGTGCGGAGCCATTGGTAAGAAGTCGCTGTCAGAACGAGAACATCGTTGCGCATGCGGTTGCACGATGCATCGAGACACGGCGGCGGCAAAGATTATCTTGGGTCGGATAGACCCATCAGGCGTTAACGAAAGGGAAGCAATCCTATGCGTAGCCTGAGAACCAACCCAGAAATGGGAATCTTCGCCCTTCAGGGCGGAGAGGATGTCAAAGGTGTCCTATGAAGTCCTTTCCCTTTCCTTTCCGGGTTGCCTTCTTAATGGCGTGGGGAGTTCTGCTGCACGCCGGAATTGTTGCGGGGCAACTTGCTCCGGGACTGGAAAACAATGGGCAATATAACGGCGGTTTGAATGTGGGCAACGAGAACCTGTTTTTGTCCGCGTCGGTGGAAATCGAGGTGCGCGGACCGAACGGGGCGCCGATTGTTGGGCCGGTGTATGTGTCGCTGAGGAAGGTGAACGGGCAGGTGTTCAAAACCGCGATGGCGGAAGGAGGCAAAGCGCATTTCGACAACGTGCCGAAAAGTGAGTTGACCGCGGAAGTGGTGGCGCCGGGTTACGAAACGGCGAAGAAAGCGTTTGAAGTGCCGGACCGCACCGAGGTCAAGGTGAAGGTCGACCTGCAGCCGATGTTGGATAAGGAGGCGGCAGCGGCGGATCGCGGAATCGCGGCGCTGCATCCGAAGGCACAAAAGGACATTGGGAAGGCGCTGGAGGCGTTGCGCGCCAATCACCCGGCCGAGGCGCGACAGAATCTGGAAGCGGCGCAGCGCGATGCGCCGAACAGCGCGGAAGTGAATTACCTCTTTGGCGTGTATGCCTCGCAGATGAACGATACGGCGCTAGCGCGGACCTATTGGATGCGGGCGTTAGAGCTGAATCCCAGTCACTTGAGCGCGCTGCTGGCGGTAAGCCAGGATTTGCTGCACGAACACCAGGCCGCGCGAGCCACGCCGTACGTTGAGCGCGCGTTGGAGATTGAGCCGTCGTCCTGGCGTGCGCACGTGCTGATGGCGCAAGCAGACCTGTTTCAGGGCAAGCACGATGAGGCAGTGAAAGAGGCAGAGCGCGCCATGGAATTGGGGCACGAGCGGGCCGTGTCGGTGCAGCCGCTACTGGCGCATGCGTTGTTCGAGAATGGAGAGAAGGACCGCGCGATCCAACTTTTGCAGGAGTACGTTACGGCACATCCTACGGATACGAACGCGGCGAGTTTACTGGGGCGATTGAAGAATCCGCCTACCGCGGGAGCCGCGCTTGCGGCGAAAGAAAAGACGGAAGTGGCCCCGGAAGCTGAGCCGGAGATGTTGCCGGTGGCGTCGAACTGGCTGCCGCCGGATGTGGATGAAAAAATGCCGCCTGTGGAAGCCGGAGCGACATGCGATCTGAACGACGTGCTGAAGAAAGCGGGAATCCAGCTGGTGGCGTTCGTTCATGACGTGGACCGGTTTACGGCAACCGAATCGCTGACGCACGAGTCGGTCAATAAATACGGAATCGCTTCTTCGCCGGAGAAACGGAAGTTTGATTATCTGGTTTCCATTCAGGATCTACGTCCAGGCTATCTGGGCGTAACGGAGTACCGCAATGGCGGCGGGGCGCAAGCGGATTTTCCGGATGGAATTGTCACAAATGGATTGCCCGCGCTGGTGCTAGTGTTTCATCCGTACTATGCGCCGAACTATGAAATGGTTTGCGAAGGGTTGGCGCGAACCAACGGCGGGCTGGCGTGGCAAGTTCATTTTCGGCAGAAACCAGGCAAGCCCAACGCCATCAAATCGTATCAGTCTGGAATCCATGGGCCGTCTTATTCCGTGGGGTTAAAGGGACGCGCATGGATTTCGGCGGACCGTTTTGAAATCGTGCGGATGGAAACCGATATCGTCGCACCGGTTCCGCAAATCAAGTTGCTTGCGGACCACACGCTGATTGAATACGGGCCGGTGAATTTTCGCCAAGACAATGTGAATTTGTGGCTGCCGCAAAGCGCGGAAGTGTACTTCGCGTGGAGAGGGCGGCAAATGCACCGGCGGCACAGTTTCAGCAATTACCTGCTGTTCGGCGTGGACGAAAAAGAGCACATCGGGGCTCCGAAAAACGCGGAGCCTACCGCGCAGGCAGGTCCCCTCGAAACAAACAAAACTACAGCGAACTGAAGATGGCGAACCACGCTATTCGCGAGAAGCCGTGGGAAAGGTGTGCTCGGGCAGTCGGGACGAATTGGAAATTGCGAAGGAGGATGTCCTGATTGGCGGCGGGACTGGACTTGAAACACCAGAAATTCATACCGACAGGCAAAGGAACTTGCGGGATGCGGGCGGCGGAGTCTGGCGGGGCGAAGGCGAGACTCTGGAGCGCATGGGCGGTGGTGCCAATGGGCGGAAGGCCACTCATGATTGTGGCGACAATTTTGCTCGAGCACCATGCGAAGCGAGCGGTGGTGAGCGTGGAACCATTCGGAGTGAAGGTGAAATTGTCTCCCATAGGCCCGAGAGATTTGTTGCCCGTTGAGGGATAAAAGGCGAAGTCGGCGTTGCAGCCGTGACAAGTGTTGTTCCACTGGGAAAATTCGATAGCGATTTCGTTTTCCGCATCGACGCCAATGCCGGCTTTGGGGCCGTAATTGAAGAGGCCAAGAACGGTGGTAGGGTCAAACTTGTCGACTGCACCTTCGATCTGCCACTGATAGGTGGCAAAACCGAGATTGTCCGTGGTGAAAAGTTCCGCGGCGGTGTAACTGCCGTCGCGGCTGACAATGCGCAAATGAAGGTAGCCGTTGCCGTCGACGGAGACGTTAGCAGGATCCCCTTTGGCGACGCCAGCCATTCCACCAGTTGTGACATTCCAGTTGTGGCCCCTCCATCGGAGAGTGTTCGGAGAGACGGTCATTCTGGCAGTGAGGAGAGGGAAGCTGCCGGCCGCGGTGGCGAGCAGGAGCAGAGCGATGAAAGCGTCGAATCTTCGGGGAAGCCGCAGCAAGAGTTTTTGTAGCACAGGCATGACGGCTGAAGGCGGATTCGCTGACAGCGGTCCTTTACGGCGGATACGAGAGCATCGACTGGGCGCAAAAAAGCCCCGCTTGGCGGGGCTTTTTTGTTGGATCAGGGAAGCGGTTACCAGTAGAGCTTAAGAGCAAACTGGAGTTGACGCGCGTCGGCCGCGGCGGACGGCTGACCTGCGGTGCACGTAGTGCCCACCAACGGATCGCAGAGCTGGTTCACGGCGATGATGTTGGTGTGGTTGAAAAGATTGAAGACGTCGGCGATGAGGTCCATACGCAGGCGTTCGCCGAGATTGATGCCTTTCGAAATGCGCATATCAAACTGGAAAAACATGGGCATGGTAAAGCGGTCGCGGCCGAGAGTGCCGTTGCAGCCGAGAGGAGGAGCAATTCCGGGCACGGTGAAGGCTTGGCCTACCGCGCCATTCATCCAGCAGGTCGTGGGGAAGCCGAAGGAAACGCCATGGATATAAGGCGACGTGGTGCCGCCGCCGAGATCGGGGCGATCCTGGGAAGAGCCGAGGTCGAGGCGAGTGTCTTCGCCCGTGATGACGTTGAACGGACGGCCGGAGGAGACTTCTACGAGCGGGGCGAGGGTCCAATTGCTGAGGAAGCTTTCCTTGAAGCCCTGTCCGGCGACGTGCGGAGAACTCTGGAAAACGCCACTGGTGACCCAACGCTGGCGCTGATCGTTGACGGAGTTGCCTTTTTCATACTGCGGGAAACGGCTGTCGGCCGGTTCAAGAGTGGACTGAAGGTCGGTGCCGTCGTCGATGGAATGCGACCAGGTGTAGCTGGAGAGCAATTGAAAGTGCCGGGAGAAGCGTTTTTCTAGATTTATGGTGAGCGCATTGTACGAGGAGTAGGCGTCGGAGACTTGCGTGTCCACGCTGTTGAAGGGGACAGGAGCGCCAAAGCCCACGGGATAGCCAGCGGCGCTGGCGAGCGCCACCTGGGTGTCGTACCCGCCGGGAACGAGGCCGGCAAACGAGGGATTCGGCCCGGACCGACGGAAGTAATTGAAGAAGGCAGGAGTGCCGACGAATTTGCCGTTGAAGGAAGAGAGGCCTGTGGGGCATCCGCCGAGCACGCCGAGAATGCCAGGGGCGTTGGTGGCGCTGACGGAAAGCCCGCAGCTGGTCGGGGTAGGCGCGACGTTTGTCGTGGGAATCGTGACCGTGAGCGGGCTCGCAGGAGTGAGACCCGCTGCTTCGGCGTTGGCAAAATTGTTGGTCAGCAGCACGGGGTCAGTGTAGTTGATATCGATGGGACGGAACAGATGGACGCCGCGAGTCCATTGATAACCGGCGCTCAGCTTCCAGGTGCCACCGAGAACGCGTTCCACCGTCAGGTTGGCCTGTTCCGCGTAGCCGTCGCGGAAATTCCGCTCGACGGGCAACGTGAAGGGAAGAATGGCCAAGGGGAAACCCGCGGTCAGGTAATTCTGATTGGCGAAAAGGGAATTGGTGGGAAAAGGATTGAACCGCTGTTGATTTGCTTCGAAGTACATGTTGGGGAGAGCATTCAGCACGCCCTGAAAGATGGAAGAGCCGTTCAAATTGGTAGGCGTGTTCAGGCCATTGCCGCAGACAGCTGTGACCAAGCCGCATGCGGAAGGCGTACCGCCGGGAGAAAGCAATTGAACGGAGCGGCCCCCATCGGCAGTGACAGAGTCAAAGGCGATGGCCAGGAGAGGATGATCGTAGAAGAGACCGAATCCGGCGCGGACAACGGTCTTGCCATCTCCCCAAGGATCCCAAGCGAGGCCAAAACGCGGCGCAATGTCCTTGTACTGACGGGGTATGCCTTCGATGACGCCGAGGGCTTGTTCGGCGGCGGCGTTGATGGAAGTTGCGGGGGCAAAGAGCGGTGTGAGATCAGGATCGTAGCGCAAGCCGTAATTGACGGTGAGGCGGCTGCTGATGTGCCAGGAATCTTGGGCAAAAAAGCCGATGGGGAAATCGTCGAAGGGTTCGTTGGAGGTGCCGATGCCCTGAATGTAATCGGTCGGCAAGCCGAAGCCGTAGGCTTGCAGAGCGGTGGCGCCGGGAAGACTGAGCGTGCCGGAGGGCGTGACAACGGAATTGGGTAAACCAAACAAGGAAGCGGGAAGGCCGCCGAAATCAGCGACACCGCCAAAGTCGAGTTCGAAGATCTGTTGTTTGGCGGACCGCAATTGCAGGATGGTGAAGTCCGTGCCCACCTTGAACGTGTGACGACCGTGAGTGATGGTGCCGTTGTCAGCGAACTGGAAACGGCGCTCAATGCGGTCGACGGTGGAATAGGGCTCGCGACCGAAATAAGCGTAGCCGGGGATGTTCACGCCAAGGTCCGATCCTGAGCCGGCTTCGGGGCTGGAATAGGGGGAGTAGCCAAAGTGCAGTCCGCGGCGAGCGAACTGGAAGCGGAATTCATTGAAGGCGGTGTCGTTGAGAACGGTATCGTGCTCGAATGTGACGCTGACGTCGCGATAGTGTTCTTCTCCCACGCGCGTGGCGGAGTTCTGTCCTAAGACTTGGTTCTGAGAAGTGGACTGCAGGCCGGTCACCTCTGAAGGAGATACGCCGACGCGGAGAAACGAAGTGTTGCGGGCGTTCCAATGCTGATCGAGGCGCGCGGACCACAAGCTAGTTTTTTCCATGACGGGGAAGTTGCCACGAATGCCATTCAGACCGACATACGAAGCGGGGAGGGGAGCAACGCCTACTCCAAGAGCAGAGCAGGTCAGCAGATTCACAGTTTGGCCCGGGGGGCACGTGACCGGAAGAGGAAATTGCGGGCCGGGTCCCGGATTCAAAACGCCGCTGGTCAACCCGGCTGCGACCGCACCATAGTCGACCTTGTTCAGGGCCACGCTGGAGGCAGAACCCATGAGCAATCCGTACTGCACACCCAGTGTTTCATAGGCAGGAACGCCGGAACTCAAAAGGCTGGTGACGGCGCTGGCCTGCGCGCTTGTGAGCTGAACAGGAAGCGGTCCCGCCGCGGTAGGGAGAGTGTAGGGCACGAGGCCGAAATTGTCTTCGCCGATGCTGGAAAAGCCGGTTTCTTCCCGCTGCGTATATTCATAGGAGAAGAAATAGAAGGTTTTGTCCTTCTTGATGGGACCGCCGAAGGCAAGTCCGGTTTGCACGCGGGTGTAGGCCTGCTTGATGGGAACAAGACTGCCGGTGGTGGGGTCGACGTCAAACGAGAAAGGGTTACGAGCCTGGAAAGACCTGTTGCGGAGGTAGCCGAAAGCGTCGCCATGAAAATCGTTGGTGCCGCTCTTGGTGACAATGTTGACGACGCCGCCGGTGGCGTTGCCGTATTCCGCATTGTAATTGCTGAGAATCATCTGAAATTCCTGCACGCCTTCCTGGGAGACGGTGGACCGGATGCCGTCGACGGAAGCGTCGACCGCGTCGGCGCCATCGACGCTAACCATGTTGCCGCGACCACGGGCGCCACTGATGCTCAAACCACTGGTGGGGGCAGGGCCGATCGCGGGAGAAACGTCGCGAGTGACCTGGGAATTAATCAAGGTAAAGTTGACGTAGTTGCGACCATTGATGGGTAGATTGTCGATCTGGTGCTCGTCAACGGTTTGCGCGCTTTCACTCCGAGTAGTTTCGATGGGAGCGGATTCGGTGGTCACAGTGACGGTTTGCTGTTGCGTGCTCAGTCCAAGCGTGACATTGAGGATGGTTTCGGTGCCGACTCTGACTTCGACGGCGGGATTTTCGAACGGGGCAAAGCTTGCGCCACCTTCGACGCGGACTTTGTATTGGCCGGGGACAAGACCGACGATGGTGTAATGTCCGGCGTCGTCTGCGGCGGAAGTCCGTTCCGCACCGGTGACGGAATTGGTGACGGTGATTCTTGCCGCGCGAACCACGAGACCTTGCGGATCCGAAACAACGCCGGACAGCGTAGCGGTGTTGACCTGGGCGAAGGCTGAGCTCACCCCCAGAAAGATTCCCACACACAAGAAGACAAACGCAAACAACGACTGCCTGCGTTGCATACCCCCTCCTTAACGTAAGGCATCAGCGACTCGGCCGCTACCCCTAGCGGCGTCGAGTTTCCTCGACAGGGACGCCCAAAGACACGGGAACAATTGACTGAGCTTTTACTGCAATGGCTCAGGCATTGCAACTGTAAACTGCGACGGGCGAGGAGCTATAAGCGAACGAACGCGCAGGTGCCCAACCCGTTATCGGGAGATCGGGATGAGGATCGCAGCGAGCGAAGATGGACCGCGTACCAGGCGGAGGCAGGATGAATCGGTCAGTTTAAAGTGCCGGCGCCACGCTACGCCATCTGCCACGTCTACATCCACACGATAGGTGCCCACGGGAGGATTCCTAAGAGGAAGTTGCCAGACGGGCTCGGCGAGTTCGCCGCGATTGACGTTTATCTTTTCCGGAGCGCTGGACGCGCCTCGCCTTTGGCGCCTACGAGCGCACGAACAAGACGTACCCAGGAACCGCTGGGAGCCACGGCACCTACCGGTTGTGCGGGAGCGCCAACCGCTCGGAAGAGAACGAGAAAGAAAGCAGCCGACGAACGGAGCAGCCGGACGAGAAAAAGATGACGCTGATTGGGCAGGGAAGAGGGTCTCGCCAGGACTAGTGAAATGGGGTTGCGCAAGGCAGCATCCCCTTGCAGACCGTCAGTGCTTCTGTTGAATACTTAACTGCGTACAAGAACAGCGAAAGGTCCACATCAAGGGGTCATGTGCTTTTGCACGAGCTTGCGGAGGCGTTCGCGGTCTTCGTCCTTCATGTGGACGAATTCGACGCCGTTCCCGTTGGGGCCGACGTTGCGAACGATAGCGGTGAAATGAATCTTGCGGAGGCCGGATCGGATTTCGAGTTGGATGGAATCGCCGGGGCTGAGGCGGTGAGGAGATTCCACGTAGGCGCCACCGAGGCTGATGGTCTTGACGCGAGCCATGCTCATTTGGGGGCCGCTGATTTGTGCACGCAGGGGCGACTCGAGAGGAATGCGCGCGTAGCGTCGGGGAACCACAAAATTGCCAAGCGATGGAGTGACGGGCTCGTAAGAGGCGCGCGCACGGGCGGAACCAGGACCTTCTTCGATTAAGGCGAGAGCATCTTCGGCAGCGGCACGAAGGCCACCGGGTTCGCTGAAGGTAAGACCTTCGCGCTTTCCAGCGAGTTGGCGCAGAAGTTCGACGGCTTCCAGCGCACGGAGACGGCCGAGAGCTTCGATGGCTTTAATGCGAACGAACTGATCGCGAAGAGTCTCGTGCTCGCCCGCGGCAATCTCCATGAGCAAGGGAACGGCGGTGGCTTCCTGGCCGATGCCAATCTGATCGATCATCATGGGAACCACGAGGGGATGCGCATCTTGGAGAATTGCGGAGAAAACGAACGCGGTGCTTTGCGCCGACGGGGAATTCGCAGGGCGCGAGAGTTCGCTGACAGCGAGATCCTGTAGATTCCATTCCCAACTAGCCAGGGCGCGGGTCAGTCCACGCAAGAGACGATCGGGATCCGCTGCGGCGAGAAGGCGGATCGCAGCGCTGACACGCTGACGGCGCGCTTCGAAGAGGCGTGTTTCGAGAAGTGTCAGAACCGGGACGCCAATGGTGCGGAGCAGGCGGGCCATAGGGGGCAACAGGTCCATGGCGCGAGGTTCGGTAAGCAAAAGAGTGAGGCGATCGAGCAAACGTTCAGGATCACGCTGGAGAAGCCGCGGAAGAGGCGGATCAAGGGGACGATTGGCGAGGGAGGCGTCCACCAGCAACATCCAGCGGTCGTTGGCGACGAGGCGATGGCTGAGCGCGTTCAGATGCTCGTGCTCGGCATCGCGGGGAAGTTTTTCCAGGGCGATGAGAATGTTTTCGAAACCGGTAAAATCGTTGCGGCTGACGGCGATGCGGCCCAGAGTTTCGAGGAACGCGGCAAGAAGCGCGGTGGTTTCGGGCGATTGTTCCTTGGTGAGCGCGCTAAGGGTGAGCTTGGACAGCTCTTCGGGAAGCTGATTGGGCCAGAGACGCTCCAGAAGAGGGGAGAGTTCGCCAAGACCGGCGGCCACAATGCGGCGAGCGCCGGAGTCGTCGTGTTCCAAGCGGCGGGCGTAGTTCAGGAGAATGGTGCGGGCTTCGCGGCGCGGGGCGTCGGCACCGGCTTCGACCAGTTGGGAGAGGGTCTGACGAATAACCGAGATGGGCACACACCAGATATCCGAGCCACGGAGAACGGCGGATTTTTCGCGCGGGGCAAGTTCGAGCCAAAATCGTTCGAGGAGTTGTTCGCGTTGGCCATCGTTGGCCCACGAAGAAGCCAGGGAAGAAAAATGCTGCGAAGAATGCGGGCCGCGATATTCGCCGGAGGCTACGACTTCGTCGGCGAGCTGATTCAGAAGGGGGCGGACGGCAACCGGGGCGAGCGTGCCTTCGGCAAATTCCGTGGTCAGCAATTCGAGCACGAGGCACTGGGAGAGACGCTTCAGATAAACCTGAGGAGCTTCGCCTTCTTGGGGAGCGTAATGATTCATGGCGCTGAGGAGCGTGCGGACCGTATCTCGACGGGCGCTTTCCATAGACGAATGGATGGCATGGGCGGCATCTTCCGCAGAAAGTCCGCGCGCTACCTCCATCGGGGGAGTGAGGCGGCCAATCAGGCGCAACGATTCGGTGATTTCCTCAATCTGCGGCGCCCGGATGAGGGCGTCGCCGGATTCTTCTGGCGCGTTGCCACCATACGCGACCAGCGCCGCGATAAGACTTGCCAGAACGGAATCGACCTTCCGCTCAGTTAAAGTGTTGATCTGGATCCCAGTCACGCGTTGCTCCCGGAGGCGAGCCGGCCAACCGCCCACACCAAAACGTTTGGCTGCATCCTCCGATCTTAGCAAGGTGTTGGTGATGAGTTGAGTGAGCGTGTCCAATTCGCCCACATGAAATTTGTTGCTGAAGAAGAGGGAGTGAATGCCGGCGCGCTGGAGATCGCTAGCCAAGGCGTGAAATTCGCCACGGACGTCGGGCAAATGTCCCTCGTTGAGTTTGAGAACGACGATGCCGCCGCGTTCGAGGCGAAGCTCGAGGCCATTGAGAGAATTGGCGGCGGAGCGCAGACCATCGTAGGCCTGATCCAGATTATCAATGATGCGGGGATGGGTGGGGTCGTAGAGACGATGGCTGCGCAGGAGAAGATTGAACGTGCGCAGGGCCTGGGAAACCTGGGCAAACACGGGATCTTGGACAGAACCAGGCTCCCGGGACGATAACAGGCCAGACGGACCCGTGCGCACCTTGGGGGTGGGGCTATCGTCGCGAAGAGCTGGCGCGTATGAGGTCAAGAGCGTATCCCTAATCCTAAGAATCAATTGCCGGATGGGCCGACCTCGCAGCGAGTAAGGAGGGGCGTACCAAGAGAGAGAAGACTCCCTGCGGATGGCGGCCAATCTGGCACAGTAAGGATGGAAGAGCGAATCGGCGAAGGATATAGTACGACTAGGCCATCCTGTAGAAGGAATGAGCACATTTAAATCGCAATGAAATCAGAGAGATCGATGGGTTGCGCTTTTTGTTTGCTGTACTGCAAATGAGTTTTATTTGAGATGGAGCGTTTCGTTCACAAGGACCGTGCCGCCCTCGCTCGCTTCCACACCACGTTTCGCAATGTCATATCCCTTGAGGCGCAGGGCAATGATGTGCGGACCGGTGGGAATTTGCACCCGGGAGGGAGAGATTTCGCCGGTGGGCACCCCATCGATGAAGATTTCGGCTCCCTCGGGGGTCGACCGTACCTGGGCCCACGCGACATGCACCTGTGATTTTTCCTTGAGCTGGGCGTTCAGAGTCGTTTGCGCACTGTCCTTCACCACAACGTGGCCGGCATACGCTTCGTAGCCGCGGAGACGCAAAACCAAATCATATTGTCCTTGCGCGAGTGGGATGGTCGCGGGAGTCTGACCGGACTGCTTGGCACCGTTGATGAAGATGTCCGCGCCGGCCGGTTGGCTGGTGACAAAGAGGCCCTTGGCCAGGGCTTCGAGATGAAGCTTCTGATCGAGTGCCTGTCCGGACTTCAACTGCAAAGCCGTTTGCAGAGGCGAATAGCCGTCTTTGGTGATCTGTAAGCTGTACTGCGTTGGGGCGAGATTGTTGAAGCTGCAGGGAGTCTGGCAATCGACGAGTTGGCGGCCGGCGGGGCCGAAGAGCGTGGCGGTGGCGCCGATCACGTCGGTGACGATGTGGATGGCGCTTTTACCGGCGGCGGGGACGGGATGAGCCCCGTTGTCACCTTGCTCGGCGGTTGCGACAGGCGTGTCGTCATATTGAATGTCATCGACAACGCGAACATTCGACGGCGCATTCCGCATAAACTTGAGCAAGGCAGCGTGCTCTGCCGGGTGTAGTTTCCCGACCAGCACGAGCGTGTTGGCGGTGGCGTTGACCTTGACGTGGCCCGTCAAATCCTTATCGGCGATAGCCTGTTCAATCTGACGCTTGTACTCCGCGGCCGGAGGAGTGACGGAAGACTCCGATTTTTTTGGCGCGGGCGGCAACGTGGCCACAGGTTGTTCCGCCGGAGGCTTGGCGGTAGGAGTTGCGTCGGCCGGCGCGCCCGTCGTGGCATCGCTCGGAGAAGCGGGCGCAGGATCAGTTGAAGGCGGAGCAGCCGAGCTCGCAGACGAAGAGGTATCCGCGGGAACAGAAGGATCTACGGGTTCCGGCTTAGCTGTTGTGGCAGCAGAAGGAACAGCCTGCGTCGCCGAAGGATTGTTTCGGGCGCGGGCGGCTTGGACTTCCGGACGCAGTCGAATGACGCCGTAGACGATGACGGCAACGAGGAACAGCGCAGCAAGAACGGTCGCAAAGGTGCTGCTTTTCTTTTTCGGTTCCTCGAGAAGAGGCGGGAGCGAACCCGTGCGGCGAACCGTGGGCGTTTGCGATGGCGTGGCAGCGCGCTGCTGCAGCGATCGAGCTGTGGCCGCCATCATAGGTTCTTCCGTGAATTGCGTGCGAAGCGGGCCCGTGGGTGTAGAGAAGGGTTGCGCTGCGCCCTGGCCGCGCGGAGAAACCAACGTGGCATCGGGATTGCGATCGTGGCCTCCTAGAGCACGGTAATTACGGAGATCTTCGAGCATCTCGCGGCAACTTTGGTAGCGCACTTCCGGCTCTTTGGCGAGGGCGCGCATAACGATTTCGTTGAGACCGGGGTGAACGGAAGGATTCAGCAGCCTCGGAGGAACGGGCTCTTCATTGACGATTTTGTAGATCACCGTGGTGATGCTCTGGCCGGGAAATGGTTTTTCCCCGGTAAGCATTTCGTAGAGGACCACGCCAAGAGAAAAAATGTCTGTGCGGCCGTCGACGGGTCGGCCCTTGACCTGTTCGGGGGACATGTAGCTGGGCGTGCCCATAACGTGCGTGGTCTGCTGCACGGTGCCGAACTGAAGAATCTTGGCAGTGCCGAAGTCGGTGACCTTCACGGTGTCGTCCGCGGTCAGCATGAGGTTGGCGGGCTTGATGTCGCGGTGAACGATGTTGCGTTCGTGAGCGAACTGCAGGGCGCTGCAGGTCTGTTCCAGGATGCGAAGAATGCGTGGGACGGGGAACGCTTCGCCGCTGTCGAAGATCGCCTGCATGGACTGGCCAACGACAAGCTCCATGGTGATGTAATAGAGGCCGTCTTCTTCCCCAGCGTCGTAAACCACAACAATATTGGGATGCGTGAGTAATCCGGCGGCGCGTGCCTCGGTTTGGAACCGCGACAGAAGTTCGGGCCGGGAAAGGCCGGTGCCTTCCTCGGTGAGGCGAATGGTCTTTACGGCGACGTTGCGGCCGATGACAGGATCGACAGCGCGGTACACCACACCCATGGCGCCGCGGCCGAGTTCGCCAAGGATTTCATACCGTCCGGCTTTCGCGATCGTATCCATGCAGGTCCCGCCAGGCGCGGGTGGCCTTTCTTAAACACCACGAGTCAGGGCAAGGTTGCGTCGCAAGGAAACGCGAGCAGAGCGGGAAAGGAAGTTCCTTGCGGAGCTTTGTTCTGAGACTGCCTTAGAGCCGTTGCTTCTCCCGGGACACACACCCTCGCCATCCGGAACAGTAGCGGAGAGAATTTTGGTGGGTCAACGCTACCGGAGTACTAGTGTGCCGGAGTGGATATGACCGGAAGGACAGGTCCTAGGGGAGTGGCCTCTGCTGGAGTGGACTGAAACTCCGTTCCGGCATGGGTAGATTTGTGTCGCGAAGGGCGCGGCTCGTGTCAGCGGAGCTGGCGGGGGCTGCAAGACCGTCGGTGAGGAGGAAGCCTTGGAGGGAGAGGCCAGTGGCCCAGACCGTCTCGAGCAGTTGGACGTATTCGGTCTCGAGTTCAAAGAGTTTTCGTTGGGATTCAATGACGCGTGGGTAGGAAGCAAGCATGAGGCCGTATTTCCCTGTCATTAATGTGTAGGCTTTTTTGGCGCGAGGCAGCATTTCGTCGCGGTATTGGGTGGCCATCACTCTTGAGGTGGCGTACTGGTCGAGGACGGAGGCGCCCCGCTCGCGGAGAAGGAGAGCCACACGCTGCTTTTCGAGTTGAGCGCGATCGAGATCGGCAGAGGCCGCGGCGATATTGCCTTGATTGCGATTGAAGAGGGGAAGCTGCACGGCAACTTCGGCCAAGCCTTCCCAACCGATGGCATGTGGACTGTTGCTCAGGGGTTCGTTGTTGTATTCCAGACCACCGAGGAGTTGAAAATCGGGAATGACCTGGCTTTTGGCGCGGACAAGTTCAGCGGTGGCACGTGCGCTGGCTGAATCGGCGATACGGATAGCGGGACTTTGCGCTGCAATGGTTTCCAGAACCTGATCTTCGTTGATATCGGGCCAGGTGTGCTCTAAATCACCCGCGACGATGGTTTGTGGAAGATCGGGCTGGCCAATGATTGCGGCGAGCTGCCTCCATTCTTCCCGCAAGACGCTTTCCTGGGCGAACGCGGCAAGGTGAACGTGTTGAGTTTCCACTTTCGTTTGCAACAGTTCCGTTTCGTCGACCTGACCGGTCTCGAGAAGATTTTCCTGCGCTTGTTCGTACAGCAACGCAATTTGGCTAAGGTCGCGGCGAAGATCGAGAAGTTCCTGGGCAGCGAGGACGCGGTAAAACGCGATTTTGATGGCAGTCTCGACTCGGGTTTTTTGTTGTTGCGCTTCGCACTGCGCGAGACGAGTCTCTTGTTCAAAGACACTGCGGCTTTTGCTGAGTTTGCCGCCGGTGACGATGGTTTGTTCGAGGAAGAATCCCTGTTTGCCACCGTTGCTAGAACCGCCGCGAATTTCGTCGCCGGTGTAGCCGAGGGTGGGATTGGGATAGAGAGCCGCCTGCTGGGTGTGCGCTTTGACGGCGCGAATCTCGGCTTCGGCCTGGCGAAGAGTGGGGTTGGACTCGGAGGCGAGACGTTCCGCTTCGTCGAGGGTGAAGAGTTTGCCTTGGGCTTCTGCTTGGGCACGGCCGAGGCGCGGGTAGAGGGGTTCTACAGGTTGCATACTGCCGGGTTGGTGCATGTGCATTTCCTGTTGCGACATGGGGGAAGATTGTTGAGCGAAACATGGCGGGAAAATTCCCATCATTGCGATGACGATTCGCGCAGGTAGTTTCATTTTTGATTGCATTTTTTGAGCCTCGATTCCTTTTAGCAAGACGCCCATCGGGAAATTGCCGCTGGCTTCTGGTCTCTTTCGGACTGCTGCGAAGGAAAGCCCGTGCTACATGGAAGGCTTGCGTTCGCCGAGCAGGCGTTGGATTTCGTTGTATTCCTTGTCGGGGAGAACCCGGACCATGGTCATCATGCCCATCATGCCGGCGGACCAGCTGGGCGGCAGGCCGTGGGTTTCGGGCTTGGCGGCAGCGGCGTCCATGGCCATTTCCATGAAGGCGTCCTGAGGAAAGCCGGGGACGGAGTTGGCGTTTTCGGCAATGGGGGAGTGGTGGACGTGTTCGACACCAATCGCGCGAGCGAGGGTTTCCATTTGGCTCAGAGCACGCGCATCGGTGGTGTCGGCGGTCTGGATCTGCCGATCGCGGAGCAGGTCCATCATGCTGTTCATCATGTGGTGCGGCAGATGGCAGTGAATCATCCAGGCGCCGGGATACTTAGCGTCGAATTCGACGACCTTGGCTTGCGCGACGCCGACAAGGACGGTGTTGGTGGGGTACCAGGTGGACTCGGGAGCGCGGCCGCCTTCCGTGCCAGTGATCACGAACTGATTGCCGTGGAGATGGATGGGGTGATGATCCATGCCGAGATTGACGAAACGCAGACGCACACGGCTGCCGAGGCGGACGACGAGGGGCGTAGTCATCGGGGCGCAAACGCCGTTCATGGTGAGCCAGTTGAATTCCATGTTGGCGGTGTTGGGTACGGAATTGTTGGGCAGAACAGCCCACTCCTGAAGGACGATGCCAAAATCGTGATCGGCGTGAGGAGTGTGCGGAATTTGCGGATGAGCAATGAACATGCCGAGGAGGCCAATCATTTCCTGCATGGCGCTATGCGCGTGGTAGAAAAAAGTGCCTTCCTGATGGACAGTGAATTCGTAGCTGTAGGTTTCGCCGGGAGCAATAGGTTTTTGGCTGATGAAGGGGACGCCGTCCTGTTCGATGGGAACCTCCAGACCGTGCCAATGCATAGAAGTGGATTCCGGGAGAGCGTTCTCGACGAGGATGCGAACGCGATCACCTTGCGTGACCTGAATGGTAGGACCGGGAGAGGAGCCGTTGTAGCCCCACACGTCAATGGTTTTGCAGGGAATGATTTTCTGCTTCAGAGGCGCGGCTTTCAAGCGAAACACTTTGGTAGTGCCATCCAGTTCAAAGCGAAGGTCGGGGACGTCGGGACTGACCAGGGGAACCCTCGGCTTGGGCAGCACCTTGGACGACGCGGCCCGCGTGGAATTCTTGTTATCGGAAGCCGGAGCCGCGGCGGAAGCGAGACGGGCGCTGAGACCGAACATGCTTGCGCCAAAGAGCATGGCGTCTTGAA
This sequence comes from Candidatus Acidiferrales bacterium, assembly GCA_963775865.1. Taxonomy (GTDB): domain Bacteria; phylum Acidobacteriota; class Terriglobia; order Acidiferrales; family UBA7541; genus Acidiferrum. The sequence goes on from CAVZKU010000008.1 coordinate 106,454, forward strand.
AAAAATTTCTGCGGGAACTGCTCATAGAGCCTCCGTGACAAAGTGATTCGTGTTGAAGTGGAAGTGCTGGCGCCCGACCGGCTCCCGTCTTGTCAGAGGACAGGACCAAGCAGTCGAGTCAATCGAGATTAAGAAACTGAAGCAAGCTCAGATGCGGAGAGGAAGGGCGGACGAATAGCCTAAAACAGATTGTGGCGAAGGAGAGATGGAAGCAGTGCTTTCTGTAGTGACAAGGGACGGCGAGAACGCATATGGCGCGGGATGGAAAAGGTTATGGAATAAGTAGACCGAAACACGAAGCTCTTCGTCGCGCCGTGCCGCGTAGAAGAGTTCGCCAGTGGCACAGGAAGCGTTCGAGGAGGGAGCGTTCACCACGGGTCCATCGCAAGGGGGAGTAGAAGAATGATGACAGCCATCGCCTGGAGTAGCCGGGGAAATGGGGTTGCACAGAGTGGCAGCACAGCGAGCTGCGCAAAGAGGAGTGATCACCAGGCAAGTGATGAGGGACGCGGAAAAAAGCGCGAAAGCAAAGGAACGATAGCGGGAGCGATAATCCCAAGCCATAGAAGAAAGGTACGGCCAGAGCGTGTTCGCGTCAATAGTCGGACTTAGCCTCGCCAGTGGAATCGGCCTCCACGGTGATTTTTCCAGCGAAGGTCCGATAGACAAAAATGAAATAGCCGGCAGCGAGAATCATGCCGATGACCCACCAGATCAGACCGATTTTCAGGCCATAGTCCGCGGCTTTAGCGTTAGCGACGGTGAGGGAATAGGTCGGATTGCGAGCCGGAAGGACCATCGGGTACACGCCGAAAACGACGCTGGTGAGCATGCCGAGAAGATACGTGCAAGAAGCGAGGAAGGCGTGGAGTTCCTTACCGCGACGCAATTCAAATTGAATGCCCGCGAGTCCGGCGATGGCAATGGCCGGGAGAATGAAACCGGCGGGCCAGGTTTTGAAATTGGCGATGACTTGGGGTTGAACGGAAAAAGTCACCATTGTCAGGATTCCGGTGAAGATAAGCACGCCCCACCAAGTCCAAGTAGCGACGCGCGCAGAGCGATCGCGAACGACGTCAATCGTTTTCAAGCGGACCCACAGAGAGCCGTGGAGCATTAGGGCGAGGAGAGCGGTGATGCCCACGAGAATGGTGTACCAATCGAGAATGCCAGGATGATCGCCGAGGCGGAAATTGGTCCACAACGGTTCGAAGAAATAGCCGGTGTCGTCGAGTGGGACGCCACGAACAACATTGCCAAGCGCGGCGCCAAAGAAGACGGCGAGGAGCAGACTGGCACCTGAGAAGAGGAAATCCCAGAAGGGAATCCAGATGGGACTTTGGATGTGATTGCGGAACTCGACGGAAGTGCCGCGAAGGATTAACAGCCACAAAACTATCATCAAGGGGAGATAGAAACCGCTGAAACCGCTGGCGTAGAGCAGCGGAAAAGCAAAATAGAGTGTGCCACCGGCGGCGAGTAGCCAAACTTCATTGCCATCCCAGACGGGGCCGATCGTCGCGATGACCTGACGTCGCTCTTCGTTGCTGCGAGCGACAAGAAAGTGAATGGCGCCGGCACCCAGATCGAAGCCGTCGAGAAGAACGTACATGGCGACCATAACCGCGACGAGGCAGAACCAAAGTGTTTCCATCACGGGCTCCTTAATCCGCCTCAACCAATGCGGGCGACGCTTCCGCACCCGGCGCTTCTTCGAGTTCGGGACCGTGTTCGATTTCACGATAGACGAGGAACAGCCAGAGGATGGAAAGCAAGGTGTATATGCCCATGAAGCCGAGCAAAGTGAACCAAGCATTTCCCGCGGCGACACGAGGAGAAACGCCGTGGACCGTGCGCATGACGCCGTAAATGAGCCAGGGTTGGCGGCCGAGTTCGGCGGTCATCCACCCAGCGGTGTTGGCGATGTAGGGCAAGGGAGCGCTGAGCATAAGAAGCCAAAGCATCCAGCGGGATTCGAATAGCTTTTCGCGCCAAAGAAGAATGGCGGAAAGACCCATGATAGCGATGAAGATGGTTCCGAGGCCGACCATGACGTGATAGCTGTAGTAGAGAAGTTCAATGGCGTCGGGCCAATCCGATTCGGGAAAAGAATCCAGGCCGCGGACGTCAGCGCTCCAGGTTCGATAGGTAAGAAAACTGAGCATGGAAGGAATTTCCACGGGATTATCGAGTTTCCGTTTTTGTATGTCGGGTTGGCCGAGGATGGCGAGCGGAGCGCCTTGCTGAGAAACGAAGAGACCTTCCATGGCGGCAAGAGTGACGGGCTGGTGTTCGGCGACGAGTTTACCTTGGATGTCACCGGTGGGAGCGAGTTGCAGGACCGCCGCGATCACTCCGACGAAGACGCCGATGCGAACGAAGGTTTTGCCGTAGAACAGTTCGCGCTTCGAGAGTACGTAGAAAGCACCGACAGCAGCCATAACGAAGCAGCCAGTTTGCACCGCACCGAGCATGTTATGGGCATACTGCGCAAGCGCCCAAGGATTCAGGATCAGGCCCCAGAAACTGGTCAGGGCGATGCCACCATGGGAATCAATCTGATAACCGGTGGGATGTTGCATCCAGGCGTCCGTGGCGACGATCAGGTAGCCAGAAAGCCACGAACCGATGAAAACCAGAACAGCAGAAACCCAGTGGCCAATGCGGCCGAGCCGTTTTTCGCCGAAGAGGAAAAGGCCGAGGAAGCTGGACTCCAGAAAGAAGGAGAAAATTCCTTCCATGGCGAGAGTTTGCCCAATGACCCCGCCGGCGGCTTTGGAGAATTCAGCCCAATTGGTGCCGAACTGAAATTCCATGGGGATGCCGGTGACCACGCCGAGGGCGAAGTTAATTCCGAAAATTTTGGCCCAGAAACGAGCCGCGCGGTTGTAGTGGTCGTCGTCGGTGCGGAGGTGCATGGTTTTGAGGACGACGATGAGAAGGGCGAGGCCCATGGTCAACTGGGGGAACAGGTAGTGAAAGGTCACCGTAAAAGCGAAATGCAAACGGTGGATATCCAATGCGGTTCCCATGGGGATACCTCCCGGCGACCAGCCGACTTGCAGACCGACAAGAGCAGGGAGCGAACTGCACGAGGAGAACGCCACGATTCTCCCACTTTTCGAGGACGGGGTAAACGCGATACTGGAAGGGTGAGCGGGCTAATATTTATTGTGGAAGACGGCGCGGTTGATGTCTGGCCAAAATTCCTTGAAACCGAACGAAATGGCGTCCTGGAGAATCTGGCTTTCCCAGCGCTGGTAGGTTTTGACCCAGGTATTTCCCGGAGGATAGTAGAGGTTGCTGATGCCAGCAGCGGCTCCGGCTCCGACAATTTCAGAAAAATTAAACGTGTTGTGCCCCGCGTCGTTTCGGGTGGTAAAGACACGGCTGATGGCGTAACCGGTGCGCTTGAAGAAACCGCCGCGACCGAGGGTGTAGTAGCGCGGGTCTTCTTTGGTGATGGCTGGGACGATGGCCTCCACGAGATAGTTCTCGATGGTGCCGTCGGCAAAGGTATGCGCGTAATAGAGTCCGTAGCCGGAAGCGCCCTGGCCAAAGGAAGGCTCGGACTTTCCCGCCATGGCGATCCCGGCCACAATGCCCTCATAGATAAAAGCTGAGTAATCGAAACTATCCTGGGTGGCCAGCCAGAATTTTTCCTTCAAACTCTGCGGAGGCAGGTACGTGTCGGCACTCACAGAACGAAAGTTGGGATTAATCCAGAGGATGCGCTTGGTCTGCCCACCGAGCTGATCCGCACTCACTTTCGGTTGAGGCGAATCAATCGTAGAACCATTCATGTTCTGGGATCGTTGCTGGTTTTGGGTTGCGGAGGATCCTGCGGAGGCGTCGCGGTTTGGGCACCGGAGGTTGCAGGTTCCAGCTGGTCCTCAGAAACCGCGTAGGCGCCTAGAGGTTGTTGGGCGTACACGTGGGCGGTCCCAAACGCATTCGATAAGAAAATGACGAAAAGCAGAACTCTCGAAAGTCTCAAACAGTCCCCCGGTGGAAATTGCACCCGATCGCGCCCCGACAGCTCACGGCTTTGCATTATCCCATCCGCCAATTGGATTCGAAAGACAGCGCGGGGGATGCATTCACGAAGCCCGAAGTTTTCATTTTTTCCGCAGGAAAACGGCAGTTTTCGCACAATTCTGCCTGAACCTGGGTCCAGCTTTCTTGTTGACTCCGGTGACGTCCGGACCTACTATCATGCGACCACGGTGGAGCCCAACTAGTCCGACAGCTATGAGCGTACCCAGCGCTCATCCTCCAGCCGAGCTTTTCTGAACGAACATCTCGACCCGGAGAGGTTCATGATACTTCAATTACAAAAAAGCCACCCCGCGAAGGATATTTGCCTGATCGAATTTTTTGGCAAATTGCTGATGGGGAATGACAGCCGCCAGGTGGAGTGGACTGTGGCGGAACTGTTAGGGGCAGGGGTGAAAAAGATTATCTTCGAACTGAGCAAGCTGGACAGTATCGACAGCACCGGCGTGGGAATCATTGTGATGTGCGAAGGGAAGGTACGCAAGGCAGGCGGCGAGGTGTACATCGCGGGGCCAGTGGGACTGGTATACGATACGTTGCTCATGACGCACGTGGACCGCTTGATCCGGTTCTTCCCGACGGCCAAGGAAGCCACGGAAGATTTTCAAGTGGCGTAAAGAACGAGGGATTATTGGAAGGACGCGACGGCATCTGTCGAGTCGTCAAAGGTAGTAAAGAGATTCAGCAGGCCCACCATTTTCAAGGTCTGAACCGTAAATTTGGAAGGCTTGAGCAAGCGGATCGCGCCGCCTGTTTGTTTGGCGCTAGTCAAATGACGCACGAGCATGCCGATCCCACTGGAGTCGATCGTGGGAACTTCTTCGAGGTCCAAGACAATGCGGTTCTGGCCTTGCCCGAGCAGTTCGAGCATGGTGGCGTTGAAGCGATCGAGGGGAGGGCCCATGGATAAGCGTCCCTTCAACTTCACGAGTTTGACGCCGTCAACGGTTTTAGTCTCAATATCCAAAATATGTACCCCCTGGCGAAAAGCGAGTGTAGCGCAGTTCGCCTCGTTGACACTCTGAATTCCCTTTGCTACAGTTCGCGCACAAGTTAGATAATCTTAGCCCAAAAAGCAAGAAACACAGTCCGACGGAGCCCTACGTCCCGGAAGGTCGGCCGGACGGAAAGTCAGACATTGGCAAGTTCGGAACAGGAATCCGTACTCGATCTATCCCCGCTGTCCACTCAATTGTTTGCGGAGCAAGAAGTGTCCCCGCGTGCGCGAGTGTTTGCGAGGTTTGTCGCAAGCCTGCTACCGGACTGTGCAGTCAGTGTATACACAGTTGCGTCGGACGAGAACTCGAATTTCTGGGTGCCGCGGGCGATTGTGGGAGATGCGGCAATTCACGAGGAAGCGATCACAGCGGAGTCCGGGTTGCTTGGAGCGCTGCTCCTGGAGTCAGTCCCCGTTCTGCGAAGTGCGCCGGATTTGAAGCGCGAGGATTATCCCCACATTGATACGCGTAAGACGCTGCTTTCGCTGGCCTGCATTCCGCTGATCCATGCCGAAAGCCTGATTGGAGCGCTGGAGATTCTGGCGTTCGAAGAGGCCAATTCCGAAGAGGACATTCAGACGCTGCTTCCGGCGGCCGAAGTGGCAGCGGCGGCTTTGTCTTCGGCACAGACCTACGAAACCGAGCGTCACGGAACATTCAGCTCCATCACACGATTGACGCAACTGTACGACCTGGAAAAGGTGTTTTCCTCGACACTGGAAATGGAGGAATTGCTGCCACTGATCGGCGCGAAGTTCTCGGAAATTCTGGCCTGCCAGGGTGTGAACATCTGGCTGATGAGGCCTGATGAGTCTGTGGAACTGATGCACCAGGCAGGGGAAGACCCAACGAGTTTCAAAGGGCAGGTGCTGAAAGCCAACGAAGGAATTGCGGGGTCGGTTTCCGACAATGGGGAGAGTTTGTGCCTAGACGATGCGAGCGATGCGCGGCTGGTTCAGAGGACTCAGGCGGCGCCGGAGTATCCCGTAGTTTCGCTGCTAGTCGCACCGATCATGGATAAAGGGGCGCTGGTGGGCGTCGTTGAGGCCGTCAATAAACTGGACGGCACGCCTTTTGATGAGGACGAGTTGTTCACGCTGAGCAGCCTGACGGAGACCGCTTCCACAGCGCTGCATAATGCGGGGCTGCTGATGGCTGAGCGAAAAGTGGAAATTCTGGAGACGCTCAATACCGTCAGCCACGAAATTACCTCGACGTTGAATCTGGAGCGCATGCTGCAGACGATTGTGAACGCGCCGCAGGCGGTGATCCCGTATGAGCGCGCGGCGATCGTTCTGGAGCAGCGCGGACGCTTCAAGCTCAGCGCGGTCACGGGTCTCACGCAGGTCAACACCGACGCGCCAGACATCGCTCCGCTCAATGAAATCCTGCAGTGGGCGGCGCTGTCCGAGGAGGTCGTCCACGTCCGGCAGCACGGCGAGGAGATTGATAGCGACCGCGAGGAAACGCGCGCCAAGTTCAGGAAATACTTCGCTGATTCAGGGATGCGGGGCTTTTACGCCAGGCCGCTGAATGACGACACCGGCCGCGTCGGCATGCTGGCGATGGAGAGCAGCGACCCGGATTTTCTGGGGCCCTTTCACATCGAAATTCTGGAACTACTTGCGGGCCAGGCGACAGTCGCGTTGCGCAACGCGCAGATGTACAAGGAAGTGCCCTTTATTTCCGTGCTCGAGCCGGTCCTGGTGCGCAAACGGAAATTCATGGCCATGGAGAAGCGCCGGCGCACGGTGTACCTGGCGCTGGGTGCGGCAGCACTGTTTTTCCTGGTGGCTTGCCCGTTGCCGTTGCGCGTGGATGGTGATGCGGTGGTAGCCCCCGGCCGGCGGGCGCTGATCCAGCCTGAGGTGGAAGGCGTGATTGGAAAAGTCTTTGTTCACGAAGGACAGGCCGTGCAAAAGGGGCAAGTGCTGGCGGAGATGGAGGCGTGGAACATGCGCTCGGCGCTGGCGGAGGCCCAGGCAAAATATGAAACCGCCCTGCTGCAGATGAATCGAGCGCTGGCGGGGAATGATGGGACGGAAGCGGGCGTGCATCGCGTGCAGGCCGATTATTGGAAGGCGGAGGTGGATCGCTCGCGGCAGATGCTGGACAAAGCGCAGTTGCGTTCGCCTATTGATGGAGTGGTGGCCACGCCGCACGTAGAGAGCTTTGCGGGGCTCAAACTGCAGCAAGGGGATTCGTTCGCGGAAATCGTGGATGCCTCGCAGGCGATTGTCGATGTGGCGATCGACGATACGGATGCAGGATTGCTGAAGCAAGGGCAGAAGGCAGTCGTCAAGCTGAACAGCTATCCGACGCGGACGTTCCATGGAGATGTGGCGATCGTAAGCCCGAAAGCGGAGACGGTCCACGAGTCGCCGGTGTTTTATGCGCGCGTGGGAGTGGCGAACGACGATGGGGCAATTCGAGCGGGGATGGAGGGCCGGGGAAAGGTGCGCGTCGGATGGTATCCCGCGGCTTATGTTTTGTTCCGAAGGTTGTTTTTATGGGCGTACGCAAAAGCGTGGTACTGGCTGGGTTGGTAAGGATCGGGTGGAGGAGAAGTATGCGAAGTTCGATTGTATTTATCGTACTGGGAGCGGCGCTGCTGGGGGTGAGCTGTGGCGACAGTAAACCCATCGTGTCCGCGGTGACCAATGCCGCGTCCGCGCCACCGCCGGTTCCTGCCAAACCTCTGCCGCTGACGGAAGGGGCAGATACGGGGCTGGTCGTTTCCGGACCGATCATCGTGGAGCATGAGGTGGAAGTTACGGCGCAGAGGGACGGTGTGCTGGCCAAACTCTATTTTGATGCGCCGGCGCGGGTGAAGGCCGGGACCGTTCTTGCCCAGATGGATGACCGGCAAATCGCGGCGAATCTGGAGGCGGCGCGGGCGAAGTCGCGCAGCATCGCGAACGACTTGAAGAATTGGGAAGCCGAGGCCCAAGTACTTGAGGCGGATTACGGGCGTGCGCAAAAGATGTGGGATATGGGCTTGATCTCGCAGGAGCAGTTGCAGCACGCGCAGTACAAAGCCGAGTCCGACCAGTGGGATATCAAGCGCGTGCAGGAGACATTGAATACGGCGCACGACGAAGAGCGCTCGCTGGAACTGGAACTGGAAAAGACGAAGATTACCGCCCCGTTTAGCGGGTTGATTGCGCGGCGGTATGTGCGCGAGGGGCAGTCGGTGAACAAAGGCGAGCGGCTTTTTTGGGTCACCGCGGAAGCCCCGCTGCTGATGCGGTTTACGCTCCCTGAACGATACTTTGGCCACGTGCGCTCGGCGCAAGAGTTTGAGGTCACTTCGCCGGATGTGCCCAATGAAAAGCATGCGGCGCGAGTGAAGGAAGTCAGCCCGGTGATCGATCCCTCGAGCGGGACATTCGAAGTGCTGGTGGAATTGACCGGCGAGCGCGGCTCTCTGCGTCCCGGCATGACGGCGAACCTAAGGGTCGAGAACTCCCGCTAGAAGTGCCATGAATCTTACCCGCGTCCTCAACAACGCCCTACCAGATATTCCGGCACGGAAACTGGCCGAGAGCTATCCGCGGCTAGATCCGGGGACGACGTTCCGGGAACACATTGAGGGCGGAAAGGCGGTCATTCGACTTTATGTTCCCTGCGTCGGCGGAAGGTATACGTTTGACAAGAGCGAATGGGAGCTTGCGCAGCTTTTTGACGGGAAGCGAAGCTATGAGGAGATCGCCAAAGTATACTCGCAACAAAACGGGATTCAATATGACGCCGAATCCGTAAGGGACTTCGCGGCCAGCCTGGAAGGCGGCGACTTTTGGTACAAGACCCCACAGGAAAAAAACATTCAGTTGATGCAGATGAGCCGGGAGGAACGGCTAAAAAAGCTGAAGAAGAAGGGCATCTGGGCTGATCTTTCGGACGTGGATTTTCCTGCGTTTAACCCCGACCGGTTTATTACTTGGCTGCATGATAAGACGCGCTTCATCTACACGCCCTGGTTCACGATAGTGAGCCTGATCGCTATGCTGATCGCCGGCGCTATTACGATCGACCACTGGTCCCAGATCTGGCAGGATTCCCTGAATTTCTACCTGTGGAAAAGGACGGGGAGGGAGATCCTGTACGCATACACGGTAGGCATGGCGATCGTGGCCGTCCATGAGCTCGCACATGCTCATGCGTGCAAACACTGTGGGGCCCGTGTCCCGGCCATGGGATTTGCACTGGTCTATCTCCTGCCGGCGTTTTACACGGATACAACGGAAGGATTTGTCCACGGAACGGTTTACCAGCGACTGACCATCTCGTTCGCGGGCGTATGGTCCGAAATGCTGCTGTATGCCGTGGCAACCCCGATTTGGTGGGCGTCGCCCCCGGGAACAGTCCTGCATAACGCCGCATATTTCGTGATGATCTTCTGCGGTTTTATGAACCTAATGGTGAATTTCAATCCATTGATCAGGCTGGATGGATACTTCATGTTGTGCGACATACTGGGGATTAGCAGTTTAAAGGAGGATTCGACCGCCTATACGTCTGCTTGGGTGAGGAAGCATTTCTGGCGCTTGCCGGCGGAGGTACCTTATGTTCCCAAGCAGAGGAGAATTCCCTTTGCGGCTTATGCGCTTGGCTCCGGCGCATACAGCTACATGGTGCTAAGCATAATGGCGAACTTCACGGGGAACATTGTCCGCAGTTTCAGTCCGGAGTGGGGCTTCATTCCGGAATTGGGAGTCGCGGCACTAATCTTTCGATCGCGAATTCGTCTACTGGTGAACTTTATGAAATTTCTCTATTTGGATAAAAAAGAGCGTATTCGTGCCTGGTTCACGCCTCAACATGCGACGATGACCGCAGCTTTCCTGGTGCTTCTTCTCGCGATCCCTGTTTGGAGAGAGTCGGTCGTCGGCAGATTCGTGCTGGAACCGGTGGATCTTGCCGTGGTTCGTGCGCACGTCTCGGGCAGGGTCTCGCAGGTTTACGTGCGAGAGGGGGAATCCGTGTCTAAAGGCGTTCCATTGGCCACTTTGAGCAACTTGCCATTACAATCCAACCTGGACGATGCACGGTCCAATTCACTTCTGGCGTCGGCCGAAGCCAGGGGTGCGGAGATGCGTTATCAGGACTATGGAAAAGCGCTTGTGGAAAAAGAACGGTCACAAATGCACTACGAGCAGCTTGCCCAAATGAAAGCGGATTTGGAGTTGCAGGCTCCTTTTCAAGGAACCGTCATCACCCCGAGAGTTCAAGATCATGTTGGCACATATCTGAAAGCGGGAACAGAACTGCTCGAAATAGCCGATTTCAGCCAGATGAGAGCGAGAATTTACACCTCGGAGTATGACTTGCACAAGATTCGAGGAAGCCAGACCGCGAAATTGCAACTGGACGGCGTGTTGCGGCGAAGGGACGGGCAAGTTGCCCTTGTTTCCGCCCGGCCGATTGAGCCACCATCATGGGTAACAGAAGAGGCTGGCAAGGAAGCTCAATCCATCGGGCTACAACAGTACTACCTTGTGGATATTCTCCTGAAGAATCCGGGAAACGAATTGAAACCGGGAATGACAGGGATTGCCAGAGTGTATGGAAGTAGGAGAAGCATCGGGGGGATGGCGCTGGAAGTAATGAAGAATTTTTGCGGCCGCAAGCTTTGGTAGTGGAACTCTCACAACAAATAAAAGAAGGCTGCCTTTAGGCAGCCTTCTGAACTTTAAGTTGCTGGCATAAGGGGAATTAGGCGGAAAAGGTTGTTAAGGTCTAGTACGCCATCTTCTTCGTAAGTTACTTCAACGGATTCTTCAACGGATTCTTCAACGGGTTCTTCAACGGGTTCTTCAACGGGTTCTTCAACGGGTTCTTCAACGGGTTCTTCAACGGATTCTTCAACGGGTTCTTCAACGGGTTCTTCAACGGGTTCTTCAACGGGTTCTTCAACGGGTTCTTCAACGGATTCTTCAACGGGTTCTGCACCGGGGCCTTGTTCATTTTGTGGGCGGCCTCGGGCAACGCTGTCAAACTAACCGCGTTGGCCTTCTTGGTGCTCCTGAGTGTGCTGATTAGGCTCTTCTTTTCGATGGACATTTTCTTCATGTGCTCCTCTTTAAATTTTTGTCTCTCGCAGACGCCTGCCTCTAGTGCATGAGGGATGCCAAACTTCGAGCGGGGGCGGCGCGCAAGGGACACGCTGAAAATAGGCCACTTAGTACCAAAGTACTGCTGTCCTGGCGTACCTGGCCGGTGAAAAAATTCGCCAGCGGTTAAAAATTAACCTATGTCCGGTTAAATTTTTACCATTTATGCGGTGGCCAGGGCAATTGTTCCCCTACTCGATGCGGTGCTTGCGGCAGAGATACTTCATGCGCTGAGGGGGCAATTTGGAGCAGGGCTGCGGCGGCTGACTTTTTGCCTGCGGTGCGGCGGAGGGCGGCGTTCAAGTAGGCCACCTCGAATTTTTCCATTTCGGCATCGAAATCCACTCCATGTTCGGGGATAAGGATGGCTTCCTGGCTTGTGGCACTGTGTTGCGCTTTTATACGGTCCTCGGCATTGCGAACACTCTCATGTGACTAGGCGTGAGCGGACGTTACTTCTTACCTTTCCACTGGTCTTTGCTCGATGTGGTGCTTTCGGCAGAGATACTTCATGCGCTGCGGGTCCATCTGGAGCAGGGCGGCCGCGGCAGTCTTTTTTCCCCCGGTGCGGCGCAGGGCGGCGCTCAGGTAAGCCACTTCGATCTTTTCCATTTCGGCATCGAAATCCACACCAGCCTCTGGGATCAGGATGGCTTCCTGGCTGGCAGCGCTGTGTTGCAGCATCTGTTGAGGGAGATGCTCGAGCGTGATCTCCTGGGCACTGACCATGACCACCAGCCGCTGCACGATGTTCTCAAGTTCCCGGACGTTTCCCGGCCAACTGTAGTCCTCCAGGGTCTCCAGCACGTCGGGTTTCAAGGTTTTCAATGGCTTCTTCGCGGAGGCGCAATAGATGCGCAGGAAATGATCCACAAGGAGGGCCACATCGCCCTTGCGCTCACGCAGCGGCGGCACAACGATGGGCACGACGTTAATGCGGAAGTAGAGATCCTCGCGGAAGCGGCCTTTGCGCACGCAGTCTTCCAGGTCCTCGTTGGTCGCCGTGATCAGGCGAAAATCAATTTTCTTGGCGCTGCGCCCGCCGAGGCGCTGCACGGAGCGTTCCTGGAGGACGCGCAGCAATTTGCTTTGCAGGCTGGGATTGAGAGTGGTGATTTCGTCGAGGAAAACGGTGCCGGTGTGCGCCAACTCGATCAGGCCGGGCTTCGTGCTGTCGGCGCCGGTAAAGGCACCCTTCTCGTAGCCGAACAGTTCCGATTCCATCAATGTTTCCGGGAGAGCCGAGCAATTGAGGGCCACGAAGGGTTTGTCCGCGCGGTCGCTGCAGGTGACGATGGCCTTGGCGATCAACTCCTTGCCGACGCCACTTTCGCCGCGCAAGACGACGCTGGCGCCTGTGCGCGCAACCGCTTCGACGGCATGATAGACCTTCTGGATGGCCGGGCTGGCGCCTACCAGCCCGCAAAATGACACCCCACTTTCGACTTGCTGGATCAGGCGGCGGCCTTCGAGTTCGAGGGCGCGTTTTTCGATCGCGCGATGCAGCACGATCTTCAATTCCTGGTAGTTCAGCGGAAAGGGAAAGAATTCGTCCGCGCCGGCCTGGCTGGCTTTCAAGGGAATGGAACGATTGTTTGTTTTAGTGAAGGCGACAAGCACGATGTCGTCGCGAATCTTGCGGATTTCTGCGAGGACGTCCAGGCCGTCGTTGGGACCGTCACCGATGCAATCAAGATTGAAGAGGATCGCGTGAAGGCCAGATAGCTCAAGAACGGTCTTGATTTCCGTTTCCGTGGTGGCCAGGAAGGTGCGGAAATCGCCAACGAGCTGCTTGCGGATTTCCGGGTAGAGCTCGGTGTCGTCGGTGATGACGGCGAGCGAGTAGCTTTCGGCGCTGGTAGCGGCTTCAGCCAAGGTGTGGGCTCCGAGCAGGTGTGGCGATTATAGGGGAGGGACTGGGAAAGTCCCAAGCCGAAATGCGAGAAGGGGGACCGGGACAATAGAGAACCTGCGAGGTCGCGCAACGGATTACATGAGGGCGTATAGATATCCATCCGTGCTACCGAGATAGAGGACGCCATCGACCAGAACCGGTGGGGAATAGATACCGCCGACGGTCATCAGCTTGCGAACACCGACCACGATGTCGTCATCGAAGTCACCGGCAGAGGCGGCGTCATAGTTGGGGGTGCCATCGTCGTTTGTGTAGAGGGAACCGTTCTGTCGAGCTCCTTCGGTTTGAAACTCCCAGACGACTTTGCGCTGCGAGAGGTCAATGGCGAAGAGTTTGCCGGAATGCGAACCGACGTAAAGCACGCCCCGGGCGATGGCCGGAGAGGAGAAGGTGGGCCAGCCGGAGAATTTCAAGGTAAAGACTTCTGCGCCGGTGCTGGCAATGACGGCGTGAAACATTCCAGAGTCCGATGTAGCAAAATAGAGGTTCCCCTGGTAGACGATCGGCGAGGCAGTTACGCAGGAGCCTTTGTTGTTGTACGTCCATTTTTTCTCACCGGTACTGGCGTCGAGGGCATACAAATTCGAATCACGGTAACCGAAATACACCATTCCATCGGAGATCACGGCGGATGACTGCATGCCAACCTGGTTGTGAATATTCGGTCTTCGCCGGTTTTGAAGCGCCAGAGTTGCCGGCCCGCGGCCGCGTCCAGTGCGTAGAGACAGGAGTCCCAGCTGCCGATATAGAGTTTGCCGGCCCAGATGACTGGCGAAGCATGGACTACATCGCCGGTGTGGAATTTCCAATTTAACTTGCCGGTGGCAGCATCCAGGGAATAGATGTTGCCGTCACCGCTGCCAAAGAACACGGAATTCTGCGCGACGAGCGGCGAAGAGAGATACACATCAAAAGGATCGGGCATGGATTCCGCGGCGGGCTGCGCACCGTGGAGGTGCGTGGCGGTGAATCTGTGCTCACCGGCCGTTTGGAATTTCCAGCGTAGCTGGCCGGTGGCCGCATCGACGGCGTAGAGATTGCCGTCGTGGCTGACGAAATAGACGATGCCCTGGGCTACCGCGGGGGAGGAAGGTACGCCGCTGCCCGTCTTGAAGATCCATTTTTGCGAACCCGTGGCGATGTCAATAACATTAAGGTTGTGATCGGCGCTTCCGGCAAAGAGCGTGACGTTGACTCCTGCTGGGGAGGAAAGCACCAAGCCTTTCGTCTTGAACTTCCATTTCAGTTGGGAGAATTTTGCCAGGGGAACAGTGTCGTAAACGCCGGTATGCTCCGAGCTGCCGCGAAACCCTGGCGAGTCCTCTGCAGGTAAGGAAACGGGAAGGAACAGGAGAATAGCAACCCACGACGAGAGAGGCATACGCCCCCCCAATCCTACTTTAGACGCAGACGACCAGAGAACTGCTTCAGCGGACCTCGGAGAAGGAGCAGATTTTAGATTCTAACTTCGCCGGAATTTAGAAAATTTAGAAGCGCAGCGTCGAAAGATACTTGTAGCCGTCGGTGAGCGTGGCGAAAGGATTTTTTGGCGCATCGTGTTCGAGAAAGTAGTGCTGGATGCCAGCTTCATCTGAGTGCGAGAAAATACGCTTCCAGTCGATGATGCCGGAGCCGGGCGCGGTCATGTCACCTTCTTCGAGCGTTTTGCTACTGAAAGTCGCAAGTTGGTCGGGAGCAATCTTTGGCAAGGACTTGAAATCCTTGACGTGGACTAGCGGGAAGCGGCCAGGATAGCGCTCGAAGTAGGCCACGGGGTCTTTTCCCGCGACGCTGATCCAGCCGAGATCCATTTCCATTTTCACCAGGATTGCGTCGGTGGAATCAAGCAGATTGTCGTAAGGCAACTTGCCGCCGAGGCTGGCGTTGGGTCCAAATTCCCACCAGTGGTTGTGGTAGGCGAACTGGATTCCGGCTTTTTTGCTGGCTTCGCCGGCTTTATTGAAGACTTCAGCGGCATGTTTCAAGCCATCCGCAGAACGCTCCTTTTCGTCGATCCACGGGCAGACGATGAAGGTGTGGCCGATGGTGTGAGCTGCGTCAATGGTTTCCGGCCAATGATTCTCGACCACGTCCATTCCGACGTGGCAGGAGGGAGCGGTGAGACCGTCCTTATCGAGGGTGGCCCGGATGTCTCTTGGCGAATGGTCAAAATAACCCGCGAATTCCACTTCCTTGTAGCCCACGGAGGCGACTCTGGCGATGGTGCCCGCGAAGTCGGTCTTCATGAGGTCGCGGACGGTGTAGAGTTGGACGCCAACTTTGCTGATTTGATGGGTGGCGGCGAGGGTGGCGGAAGGGAGCGAGGCAAGTATTCCTGTTGCGACGGAAGATTCAATAAATGTGCGACGGTTCATGAGTGGATTCTACACGCAATTGAGTCAGGTGAGCTAAAGATCCGGATGCCTCCGAGGGCCGCGCGCTTCTTCCAGTGATTCGGCGACGGCGAGGAGGAGTTCTTCTTCGTGAGGACGGCCGATCAGTTGGACGTTGATGGGTAGTCCTTCGGGAGAGCAGCCGAAGGGAAGTGAAAGGCCGGGAAAGCCGGCGAGATTCAACCACTGGCAGAAGCGCATGGTGTCTCGATAATTGTGGGGATCGCCGGGGCGATAATTGCCGGCTCCATGTGGGAAAGCGGGGGCGGTGGAAACGGGCGACAGAAGAATGGGGACATCGCGAAGTTGGCGGAGAAGATCGCCGCGAAGATTGTCGCGTTCGGCGCAGGCGTGCATAAAGGATTTGAGTGTAATCCGCGGCTCCGTGGCGGCGATAGAAAGATAGTCCTTCAGCATCGGGCTGAGCGAGGATTCTTGGCCTTGCGCGCTGTTGCGAATCAGATCGGCGATGACCGGGCCGAAGAAAAACCACCAGAGTTCAAGCGCGCGATCGAGTTGCTTGAGGGCCATCGGTTCGACGCGATACTCGAGATCGCAAAGATGCTGCGCAGCGCGGCGGATCGTGGAAAGAGTTTCGGGAGTGGCGCGGCCGAGTTCGGGATTTTCGAGAATGCCGATGCGCAGGCCGCGGAGTTCGTGCGAAGAGATTTGACGAATAGGAACGGGCGCGGAGAGGGCGTCGCCGGGATCCGGGCCAGCCATCACCGCAAAGAGTGCGCGCAAATCCGCAACCGTTCTCGCCATCGGACCGACTACGCCGATCCAGCCAAATGCGCCAGCGCCCGGAGGGAAGTGGCCACTAGCGGGGACGCGGCCGGGAGTGGGTTTCAGTCCGCAGATGCCAGAAAAATGCGCGGGAGTGCGGATGGAACCGCCCCCGTCGCTGCCGACCCCGCCCATGGAGCAGCCGGAAGCAATGGCCGCCGCTTCGCCGCCACTGGAACCACCCGCGGAATAGGCTAGATTCCACGGATTCGAGGTTTTGCCGGAAAGGAGATTGTCGGTCTCGTAGGCCATCAGATATTCGGGGGTATTGGTGTTGCCGAGGAGAATGGCGCCAGCGGATTCCAGACGGGCGACAAGAGGTGCGTCGACGATAGGAATGTAATCTTTGCGGAGGAGGGAACCAGCGGGGCAGGCCCAACCGGCAACATCGATGCAGGATTTGACGGTGAGCGGAATTCCGGTAAGTGGTTTCAACGGCTCGTTGCGAGAAAGCGAGGACTCCGCGTTGCGGGCGCGGGCCAAGGCGGATTCGCCGTCGAGATGCACGAAGGCGTTCAGCTTTGGCTGCAACTGATATATGCGCTCGAGATGAGCGGTGATGAGTTCGACGGGGGAAATTCGCTTCTTACTGTAGTTGGAGAGCGTTTGCGCGATGGAGTCGTAGCGAGGCGAGGTCATAACTTCAGTCCAGAAGGAGTGCAGATTATCGTACATCGAAATGCGGGAGTTTCGTTCGGAGGAATGGACTGCCTACAACCCTGATTTGAACACTTCATGCGCCTCTCTATTTGCGGGGCGAAGGCGTGCCTCGAAGCGATGCGTTAGCGTTGGCATGGTTTGCGAAGGCGGCGGCACAGGGAAACACGGGCGCGCGAATCAAGCTGGGCTATTTGTATGCCACGGGCCGCGCGGGACACATAGATGCGGAGGCCGCGTACGCGTGGATTTTGGCGGCGTCGTTGGCGGGAGATGCACGCGGGGAAAAATATCTGGCGCCGCTGGAGAAGCAGTTGAATGCGGAGCAGCTTGCGCGGGCAAGGGAAAGAGCGCAGGCATTGCAAGCGGCGCAGGAACATGCCATTCCGGAATTGGCGTTCGTGCAGTAACCAGCCGAGGAAATTCGGACATTGTGAGTAACTAAATTAGTAGGTGTACTGCGTTTGCATGTGTGTGCTTGCCACCAGGCTGGCGAGGAAGAGCAAAAACGCGTTACAAAAACGGTTGACGATGGCTCCGGTAGCCCGGAGAATCGTAAAGACGATTGTCGCTTTTTCGGGTCGTCGCGCGTCCAGAAAGAGCTTTCCTCGATGGCATCCATGGAAAAAGGGTTGCGGCAGTGGTTTGTCGTTGTCGGCGGCTTGCTGTGTTTCGTGGTACTTCCTTTTGCATCTGAACTCCATTCCCTTCCGAGGTTGTCGCCGGCGGAGCCGAAGGCGTCCGCTACGGCCGATACAATATCGGGCGAAGCCCTGCGCTTGAACACGTTAGGCGTCGCGTTCATGAATCAGGGCAAATCGGCCGAGGCGCAGAAGTACTTCGAGCAGGCGCTGGCGGCGGAGCCGAATTTCGCGCAGGCGAAAATGAACCTGGGCATTTCGTTGCTGGCACAGCAGAAGTTGGAACAGGCGCGGGCGGCGTTGGAAGAAGCCGCCAACAAGCTGCCGGGTGATCCGTTTGCCTGGTACAGCCTGGGGTTGGCGTACAAGGATTCGGCGCAGCCGGAGAAGGCCATTGCCACGTTTCAACACGTGGAGAAAATCGCGCCAGATGAGCCGGACGCCTTCTATTTCGAAGGATTCCTGCTGTCGCAATTGCAGAAATACGACGAAGCGATCGTAGCCTTCAAGAAAGCGCTGGAGATCGCCCCGTATCACGCTTCCGCCCAATTCGGACTCGCGCGCGCCTATCAGAGAAAAGGGGATGCGGAGGCGGCGCGCGACGGCATGAAGCATTTTCAGAAGATCACGTCAGAACATCTCGGGACCCCGTTTGGCGCGGGATATGGAGATCAGGGGAAATTTTCGCTGGCGGAATTTGTGCATGGCACGGGAAACAACGCCCCCGAAGAAATTCCGGTGCACTACGCAGCGAAGCCCGTGGCGGAATTGAAAACGGCCAGGAGCGGGGTGTGCCTGTTTGATTACGACGGCGACGGCAAGCCGGACTTGTTTCTTATGGCCGCCGGGCAAGGGAAGAGTCAACTGCTGAGGAATCTGGGGGGCGGAAAATTTGAAGATGTCACGGTGAAGGCAGGATTGGGCGCAGTTGGTGGTGGGCTCGGCTGCGCGGCGGGGGATTTTGATAACGATGGCGCAACCGACCTGGCCGTGTGCCAGGCGGATGGCGTGCGCTTGTTCCGCAATGAGGGGAACGGGAAATTCGCGGATGTGACGGAAAGAGTGGGAATCGCGCGGGAAAAAGGATGTGTCAGCACCACGTTTGTCGATTACGACCACGACGGCGATCTGGACTTGTATGTCACGATGACGCCGGGGAACGGGCAAAAGAATAAATTGTGGCGCAACAATGGAAATTCCACGTTTACGGATGTTTCCGCGGATTCGGGACTGGGCGTGGATGCTACGGGCGCCGATGCGGCCGTTACGGATTTCAACAATGATCGCGCCATTGACTTTGTGGTAGCGGGCGGCAGCACTGGGGCTGCGATTTATCTGAACCCGCGAGAAGGAAGATTCACGGCGCTGCCGGGAATTGATTTTGCGAAAGAAAAGTTACCGCCCGCGGTGGGTGTAGCTGTTTTCGATTTCAACAAAGACGGCTGGATGGATATCGCGTTTACCCATGCGGGTGCGCCAGGGATCAGTTTGTGGCGCAATGTGCAGGGCAAGAAGTTGGAACGCGTGGGGTTGCCAGAGTTTGGGTGGAAACAAGCCTGGGGCGTGACGTCGATTGATTACGACAACGATGGCTGGCTGGATCTGGTGGCGGTAGGAGAAGGCGCGAACGGTGGGGAAATTCGCGTGCTACGGAATCTGGGCGATGCGGGCTGGGCAGATGTCACGAAAAAATTGCAGCTCGATAGCGTGAAACTGGATCAGCCGCGCGCGCTGGCGGTGGCGGACTTCAGAGGCGATGGGAGTCCGGACCTGCTGGTGACGCAGGCGTCGGGCGCTCCCGTGCTGCTGGAAAATGTGGGCGCGAACAAGAACCACTGGATGCAGATTGATCTGAAAGCGTTGAACGACAACAAGAACGGAATCGGAACAAAAGTCGAGATTTTCGCTGGCGCGCTTTACCAGAAATTCGAGGTTGCTGGCTCGTCCGGCTACCTTGGACGAAATTCGGGGATGCTGCTCGTCGGCTTGGGATCCGAAAAAGTCACCGACGCTGTGCGATTGCTGTGGCCCACCGGCGTGCCGCAAGACGAAATTGATTTGGCGGCGAATAAAACGCAGAAGATTGCTGAACTGGATCGACGTGGCAGTTCCTGCCCGATCCTGTTTTCGTGGAACGGAAAAGAATACGAATTTATTGCGGACATGATTGGACCTGGCGTCGTAGGTCACTGGATTGCACCCGGTGTGCGCGACGTGCCGGACCCGGACGAATACCTGAAGGTGCCAGCGAAGAGTGTGCGCGCGAAGAACGGATTGCTGAGTTTCCGGTTCATGGAACCGATGGAAGAGACAGTGTATCTAGACCAGGTGAGGCTGGTGGCGGTGGACCATCCCTCCAGCATTGAGGTGAATCCGAACGAGCGGTTCGCAAGCAATCCACCATTCCCGGAATTTCGGGTGATCGCGACGAAGGATGCGCGCGTGCCGGTGGGTGCGTGGGATGACCGCGGGCAGGATGTGCTGCCGCTGCTGGTGAAACGCGACCGCAAGTACGTGACGGATTTTGAGGGTCTGCCGTTTGCGGGCTTTTCGAAAGTGCACTGGATTGAACTGGATTTAGGCGCCTGGGATGCGGCGAAACCGCTGCGGTTGCTGCTGGACGGCTACACGGACTACTTCACGGCGACGTCCATGTACGCTGCGGACCAGGCGGGAATCAAAGTGATTGCGCCGTATGTGGAGGCGCAGGACGCCCAGGGGAAATGGGTCCGAGTGGTGGAGGACATGGGATTTCCTGCTGGACTGGCGCGGACCATGGTGATAGATCTGACGGGGAAAATCCCTTCGGGAACGCGTCGGATCCGAATCGTTTCGAATCTGAAAATCTACTGGGACGCGGTGCGCATCGATCAAACCCCGGAACAGAAGGACGTGCGCGTCAGCGAGGTGCCCCTGGCCACAGCGGAACTGGCGTTTCTCGGTTTTCCGGAGGAGATTCGGCTACAACCGGCGACTGACACCGTGTATTCCTACGCGCATCGCAGTCCAAGTGGCCCATATGCCCACGCAGCTGGAAATTACACACGGTACGGCGATGTGAAAAACCTGTTGAGCCGATCCGATGACAAATTTACGGTGTTCAGTTCGGGAGAAGGCGTAGAGCTGGAGTTCGATCCGGCGGGTTTGCCAGCTCTCCCGGCTCGTTGGGTGCGGGATTATTTCTTCTATGCGGACGGATTCGAGAAGGATCTGGATTTCTACGCGGCCAATGCATTCACGGTGGAACCGCTGCCCAGGCACGGGTTAATCGCGTATCCCTATCCAGAAGGCAAAGAGTATCCGATGGATGCCGACCACCTCGGATACGAGTTCGAGTACAATACTCGGCAACGTTCGGATCGCATGCCCGGAAATTTGCGCTACGAATATCCCGCTCCAAAGTGAGGGATCGTACATGCGCCGAAGCGGCGCTTCCACCATCCGCGATGTCGCTCGAGAGAGCGGCTACTCCGCGTCCACAGTTTCGATAGTTCTGAACAACGCGCCACTGTCTCGCTACATCCCGGAAGAAACGAAGGGAAGAATCCAGTCAGCCGCGCGGCGGTTAGGCTACCGGCCGAACCCCTTGGCGCGTTCGCTGCGGAGCCAGCGCTCGAACATCGTCGGCGTAATGGTGTTCGATATTACCGATCCATTCTGCACGCCCATTTTGCGTGGATTAGAAAATGGGCTCTATCAAGCGAATTATCTCTCGTTGCTCGCCGATGCGCACAATGAACCGCACCGGTTCGAGCGTTACCTGGAAATGCTATTGGACCGGCGAGTAGAAGGGTTGATCGTGATTGCGAACTGGCTGGTGACGGACATCAAAGTGCTGGCGGACTTGACGGAGAAACAAGTGCCGACGGTGATTGCGGGGAGAGCTTTCGAGAGCAAAAATGTCAGCACGGTTTCCGTGGACAATGAAAGCGGAGCGGCCCTGGCGCTCGAACATCTCCACCAGCTCGGGCATCGAGAAATTGCCTTTTTGCGCGGGCCAAAAACACTGGCGAGCAGCGGGCAGCGGTGGAAAGGCATTCGAACGTATGCGCAAGCGGTGGGATTGCGGCTGGACGCCAAGCGGATTGCGGAGTTACCAGAGTCGCTGGACCCGAATTCCAGTTTTGAGGCGGGCGCCCAATTGACGACAGAATTGCTGCAAAGTGGCAATGCGTTCACCGCGCTGCTGGCGTACGACGACATCACCGCCCTGGGTGCATTGCGGGCGTTGAAGAAGAAAGGGCTGCGCGTACCGGAGGATTGTTCCGTGATTGGATTCGACGATGTGGCCCAGGCCACGCTTTCCGCGCCAGCCCTGACCACGGTGCGGCAGCCGATGGAAGCCATGGGATCGATGAGCGTGGGAATGATCCTGGACGCGATTACGGCAGTAAATGAAAAGCAGGATATTCCAGTGCTGAGGCGCAAGATTCCAGCAGAGCTGGTGGTTCGCGAGTCGACGCAAACTCCAAAATAAAGCGCGAAACAATCAGGCGCCGACGGTGACCCAGGATTTGTTTTGGGCGCTTTCGGCGATGGCTTCGCAGATCACGAGCTCCTCATGGCCGGTTTCAAACGTAGGGAAAGTGCGAGGCGCGCGCAGGTCGCCGGCCGCCAGATAGCCGTACACTTCCTTGAAAAGCTGCACGAACGTATCCGGATAACCTTCGGGATGGCCCCCGGGATAAGCCGCATAGCCGCGCGATTCGGGAGATTGCAGGGCAGGGTCCTTCGGAAGGATTTCACACGCGCGATCGCGCCGGCCAATCCATAACTGGTTCGGGGATTCGGAATCGAAGGCCAGAGAACCCTCGGAACCATCGATTTCAAACCAGAGGCGCGCTTTGCGGCCGGGGCTGACTTGCGAAACGGTCATCACACCTCGGGCTTCGTTTTCAAAATGAAGCAGAACGGAGGCGTAGTCGTCGGTGGAGATCATGACTTCTTCCGTTTCCATGGCGGCGGCTTTCTGGAATGTCTCCACGCGGCCCTTAGGGCGATGCCGCGTGGAGAGCACGGTCGCCAGATCGGCGCAAAGCTCGGAAACTTTGCTATTGGTCAGCCAAGTGACGAGATCCATCCAGTGCGTGCCGATATCGGAAACAGCGCGAAGTTCCCCGCCCAGTTTTGCTTCGAGGCGCCAATTCCAATCGGTGGGATACAGGAGCCAGTCTTGAAGAAAACTGCCATGAATTAATTTGACCTGGCCAATCGCGCCCTTGCGGATCAACGCGCGCGCCTCCTGGCACAGGGGATAGTAGCGGAGATTGTAGGAGACGGCGCCGACGAGGCCTGTTTCCTTTAGCAACGAGACGAGGACTGCGGACTCGCGGGAATCGAGCGACAGGGGTTTCTCGCAAAGAACGTGTTTGCCGGCGCGCAACAACTGACTGGCTTCCTGGAAGTGGAGATGGTTCGGCGTGCACAGGTGAACGACCTGCACGGAGGTGTCCGCCGCGAGTTCGTCGAGCGAATTGTAGGCGCGAGGCATGTGAAGTGATTCGCCGGCGGCCTTCGACCGCTCCGGGGTGCTGCCAAGCACGCCTTGCACAGAAATGCCGAGACGCCGCAGAGCTTCCAAATGAGCGCGCCCTACAAATCCCAGACCAACGATAGCCGCATGCAAAGGCATCAGAGCTCCTTGTGACGCGTGGAGTAAGTGCAACGGTATTCTAGCCCGGAATGACTGCGGGTGAGCCATCAGGTTGGCAGGAAATGACAGCGCTATTTGGAAACACCGAACAACTGCGAGTTATTTAGCGGGCGATCGGAACGCATCGATGGGATCGAGGAAACACTGGGACCAAAAGGCTTCGCGTCCCAACGAACCACTAACGAATTTCTTGATGTCGTCCAGTGTGGCGCTGGCGATGCCACCATCCGCCGCATCGAATATCACCACGATGCCTTCGGGCGTTGGAGTTATCGTGGCGGATTCTTTCAAGCCTCTCTGAAATAAGACGAGAGTGTAATCCAAGCGAACGGCCGGTCCGGATTCTTTTGGATTCTGCGACAGAGGCCGCACTGTGTAGATCTTCACCGTTTTTCCCTTCAGCGCGGGCCAGTCGCCGGGAAAAGTGCCCATTTGCTCCTGTTCTACTTGAAATCCGGGAAATTTATCCTCCGGTCCGTGCTCTGCCATTTTCGCAGCGACCAGCTCGGGCAGAAGGACGGCGCCTTGGCGAATATAACCACGGGAATCGCCGGATATTTCGATGTGAATCCATCCTTTGTCGGCGTCGAGGAATTCAAATTCATCATCCCCGGCCGCCTGAAAGAGCACATGCGATTGGTCTGAAGGCTTGGCATAAACCGGCGTTCCAGACTTCACTACGGACACCAGATTCTGCGGGTGCGCCTGATTGTGCTGGATTTCCTTGAGGTTGTTCTGTTCGGCACTGAGTTGCTGCACGCGGCGCTCCTGCAACACGCGTTGATTCCGCAAGCTGGTGACTTCATCAGGAGTTTTTTCAACGACAGGAGGAGGGGTGTACGTACTGGCTCCGGGGACGCCAGACAAATCGAGTTTTGGCTTAGGAGCTTGCACGCTGGATGCGAGCGTAGCCGGTGGATCGACAGGCTTACCAGTTAGCTTCTCTTGCAAACGATCCAGCAGATCCAGCTCCAGGCGTCCGTTGGAGGGGAGCACATCGTATCCAGACTTGGAGACGTCGCGATCGGCGTACCAAGCGGTAATTTTTGCCGATAGGCGGACAATGGTGGCGCCGGAATCTCCCGGAAGAAGCTCGATGGTGAACTGATAGAAACCGCGCTCATATTGATCGAGAGGCTTGCTGACATTCCCGACGAATCCGTCGAGAATGGGAATCTTTTGGCCGGAATATGCCTGCAAACCCTGCAAAGCCTGCTCGACTTCAGATTTTGGCTTGTCGTAGCTACGAGCATAAGGAATGGCTTGCGCGCGAACAATTGCAGCGCTGCCAACCAACAAAAGCAACACCCACAGGAAATGAATGGTAGGCACGAACGCGGTTTTCACGGCAATGGCTCCAATTGTTCCAAGGGAAGCCATCCGCGTTGCCCTTCGGGCGTTTCTACGCCGAGCCAATGCGGAGTGACGATGAGGACAACAACCTCGGTGAACGCCGCCAGTGTCTTAAGATTGGCCGCGGAGCGAAACGGAGCAGCTTTCAGGTCAGCTCCCGGCGCTTTCACCCGACGCTCGAGCTCGTGGCGCAAGGAAGTAATTTCTTGTTGCATTTCCTGTTCCCTGGTCTGGGCGTCGTTCAGGCGATTGGTTTCTTCCTCGCGTTGCCGCGCATAACTTTGACGAACGAGTTCGGCGCTGACCTGGCGTCGGCGAGCGTCGGCAGCATCCATGGCGGCTTGCTGCAAGGATTCGAGGGCGTCTTTGATTTCTTTCATCTCGCTCTTTTCGACGGAACCGTCGGAAGGATGAACCGTCTTGCGAGCCGACTCGATATAGACGGCGTCGACTTTGACGCGAGTCCGGAGATCGGAGATGGGAATAATGACATAGCGGACGCCAATCGTGCCCTCGTCCGCGCTTTCCAGGAAATGCCTTGGTGCGATCGCGTCGGCGCGAATCTTGTAATACACCTCGCCTGGTCCTTTCCAGGGATCGAAGAGCGGCGTGGAATCAACCGCTTCTGCACCGGTCAGCGTCGGCTCTCTGTCGAAGACCAGGGTACCGTGAATAATATGGTCCTTCTGCACCGACAGAACAGCCTGACGGACATCCCCGATGGGAGCCGAGAATTCCCTCATAAGGCCCGGGGTCGACAGTTCTTTGGAAGGGGTAGGGAGAGCAGGAGAAGAGGCAAAAAACCAAGAAAATCCAAGGAAAAACAGCCAAATCCGGCCTCGTTGGGCCCACGGCTTGGGATCTCGAAGTCGTTCCTGGCCGATCATCATCATTTTGTTCGCGCGCTTCCTTGTTAACGCGAAGCGCGTCATTCTGTCAAATTTTGTGCAACTCATCGGTGGAAACGCTGGCGAAATTTGCAGTACCAGAACTTCCCACGGGAAATCTGGAAAGAATGTTTTCAATGCTTGAAAGAAAACTCTTGCATTCGTGATTGAAGTCGGAGTAGCATCCGGCCCGGTTCAGGGGCTGAAAATTCGGTCGCGCTCTTTTGACGGAGAGCCTAGCGGATTTTCAGTGAGCATGGTGGGTAGTATAACGATCCTCTCGCGCTTGGGGTAAGCCGAGGGCTCCTCGCCGTGCTGGGTGTTCGAGGAATACACCCCCTCCCAAAACAACTCGAAAAAACCTTGGTTGTCTGCTCGACGTTGCGCTCAAACGTCCAGAGGAGGCAGTATGGCACGGTTGCGCCCGCAGGAAGTTCGAAGCGAATTTGTCCGCGTCGCTACAGCTTTGCTTTATGCCGCAGTTGTGCTTGCGATGGTTTTAATTGATTGCCGCCCGGCGAACGCGATTCCTGCGTTCGCACGAAAATACGGAATGCCTTGTTCGTCCTGCCACGAAGCCTGGCCCATGCTCAGCCCGTTCGGCCAGCGATTCAAAGACAACGGGTATCAGATGGGAAACGATCGGGATGCCCCGATTTTCCAGCAGGCGGCGTACTGGCCTGTGACGTTCCGCATCACGCCGAACTGGCACAGAGAAAGCACGAGCGCGGCTCAGGTCGACGGGAGTAACGGACCGGGAGGAAACCAAGCGAAAGTTACGACAGACGGTTTCGACCTGAGCGGTTTGGACTTCCACACGGGCGGAACGCTGGCCAATAACTTTTCGTTCTATGTGTTGCCTTCTGCTGACCCGTTTGCTTCCTTCCACTTTGAATCCGTTTGGGCACGCCTAGACAACGTGTTCAAGACACCCTGGATCAACATCAAGCTCGGCAAATTCGAACTGGACAATCTTCTGTCCGAAAAACGCATCTTGACGTTGACGAACGTTGCCGGCATTTATACGAACTATCATTTCCAACCATTCTCGTCTCCCGGTGTGCCGGAGAACTACACGTTCGGTATCGGCGATAACCAGTTGGGAGTTGAGTGGCTGGGACACTCCGCCGATGATCGCACGCGCGTATCTGCCGCTCTGCTTTCGGACAACGACGGCCAGCCGGGTCTGCCTACCAATCGCGGCTATGGCGGCTATTTCACGGCCAGTCGGGCATTCGAAATCGGCAGCCTTGGATTGCAACGAGTCGGCGCGTTTGCTTACATCGGGCAGCAGCCAACCTATTTCCAATACAGTTTGACCACGACGACGACCACTCCAATTGGCGTGGACACGGTAACGGGCGCGCCCGTTACCGGGACGTCGACTACGCCATATGCCGGCACCGGCATTGGTAACAAGGGGCTACAGCGGTACGGCCTGATCGGCATGTGGTACCTCAAGAACTTCGATATCACCACAATCTATTTCCACGGACATGACAGCGCGTGGTTGGGTACGAATACACCTGCCGTTCCCGGGGCGACTCTTCCGGCCGGGGCGCAAGCGCCATCCTGGAATGGCGCACTGTTCGAAAGCCACTACATGTTCAACCCGCAACTCATTCTCATCAACCGATATGAGCTGGTGCGTATGTCCCAGCAGGCCTTTGTCACTAACCCGTCGAATCTCAGCAATGCGGACGTGCTGACCTTTGGGGCACGCTACTACCCATTCATTTCGAGCCGCGCCGGATTTGCCTACCACGCGGAATACGCGATTATCTGGCAGAAAGGCGCGACACCCGTCACCTTCTCAAGTCTGGCGACCAGCAGCTTGCTGTTCGGATTTGACTTCGACTTCTAGGGGAGAATGAACATGCTGAACATCAAGAAAATTTGCTTGAATGTTGCAGTCGCACTCATCCTTCCCTCCGCGATGCTCCCCCAGACGCCGGGTGGCGATCAGGCACCCCCAGCGAAAGCGTCGAAGCATATGGAATCGCATATTGAAAATCTGACGGGACACTCCGAAGCAGGTGCACATTTGTATTACCGCTACTGCTGGGGCTGCCACGGAGCGCGGGGTAATGGCGATGGCGAGAACGCCCCCTATCTCAATATCCTGCCGCGCAATTTCGTTGCGGCAACCTTTAAGTGCCGGTCCACACCGACGGGCACGCTGCCGCTCGATTCCGACCTCTACAACTCAATCGGCCGCGGATTCAACTTCACGAATATGCCTTCCTGGATTGCGTTGACGTCGCAGAACCGTGCGGATCTGGTGGCCTTCATCAAGACGTTTTCCGCTCGCTGGGTTTCGGAAAAGCCGGGAGATCCCATCCAGGTTCCGACTGAACCGAAACTGACGGTGGAGAGCATTAAACACGGCGGCGAATTATTTCAGAAGCTGGAATGCTGGAAGTGCCACGGGCAGGAAGGCCGAGGCGATGGACCTTCTGCATCGACTCTGACCGATAGCAACGACCAGCCTATCCGGCCATACAACTTCACCTCAGACAATCGCGCCAAGTGCGGCAAGACGAACACAGACTTGTACCGCATCTTTATGACCGGCCTTGACGGCACACCCATGCCGTCCTTCGCGGATGTGGTCAAGCCCGAAGACGCGTGGGATCTTGTGCATTATTTGCGTACTTTGCAGGTAAACAACAAAAGCCCGGAGCTCACCCTGTGGGAGAGCACGCCCGAGGGCAAAGCCATCGTAGCCTCTAAGAAAGTCGAAAACACCAATACCGGCTCCGGAGTTAAGCCATAAGAAATAGCTCCAAATTTCAGGAGGGTTGATTGATGCAAACGAAGCATGTAGTCCTCACAGGACTGGCATTGCTTGCTGCCTCGGCCGTGGCGATTGCCAAGCCGAGTCCAGCGGGCGGCACGGTCAGCGGCAAGGTGACCTACGAAGGGACACCGGCCAAGATGAAGCCCATTGACATGTCCAAGGAGCCATCGTGCGCGAAGGTGTACACGACGCCGCAGTTGGCAGAAACGGTGGTGACCGGTTCGGGCAACAGCCTGGAAAACGTGGTTGTGTATATTTCCGCGGGAGCTCCGGACGATGCGGCGCCTTCGAGTGCGGCGGTTTTCACGCAAAAAGGCTGCCGTTACATTCCGCACATTTTGGCGTTTCAGGTGAATCAGGAATTGAAAATCCAGAATGAGGACCAGACCTCGCACAACATCCACCCGCTGCCGAAGCTGAATCGCGAATGGAACAAATCGCAGCCGCCGGGAACGCCGCCCATCAGCGAGAAGTATGACAAGGCAGAAATCTTTCCCGTGAAGTGCAACGTCCATCCCTGGATGCATGGCACCTTCGCCGTACTTAAGAATTCTCATTTTGCAGTGACCGGGGATGGTGGTACGTATTCGCTGGCAAATCTGCCTCCGGGCAAATATACGATCACGGCCTACCACGAATCATACGGCGACCAGTCGCAGGAAGTAACCATCACCGGATCGGAGACCAAGCCGGTCAACTTCGTCTTCAAGGCCAAGCCTTACTAAAAGGGCTTGGCCTTTTCGAGGTCCTCAAGAACCCAATTTGTACAGTACAGCACGGAAGCAAAGTTCAGGTATCGCCCAAGGAGGGCGGAGGCGAGGATCAATGGGGAAACTGTTAGCGGTCGTACTCGTAGTTATTGCCCTTGCGTCCGCATACCCGATTGTGACGCACATGTTCCCGCTGCCAGAGGACATCTCCACGCACGGGCACGCAATTGATGAACAGTTGAACGACACGATGTGGGAAGCAGGTGTGTCTTTCGTCGCGGCCCAATTGGTTCTTGCCTTCTTTGTGTGGTCGTTTACTGGCCGGAAAGAGGGCAGTCCGCTGAAAAATTTTCCCGGCGGGGCGCGGGTGATGGTCATAGCCGCGTTCCTGCTGGTCGGCACGGAAATTCTGGCACTGGGTGTTCTGGGACAAAAAGCTTGGGCGAACGTATACTTCGCTCCGTCCAAGCCAGATGCGATCCAGATTCAGGCGCAGGCGGAACAGTTCGCCTTCTACTTCCGATATCCAGGCGCAGACGGAAAGTTTGGCACCATTCATCCCGACAAGATTGACGAGGGCAACCAGAACTATTTTGGGCTGGATCCGGCCAATGAAGTGGAGGCCCGAGACGACATCGTGTCCGGGGAACTCGTCGTGCCGGTGAACCGCGAAGTGCAACTCCTGATGCATGCAAAAGACGTGGGGCATTCCTTCTACGTGCGCGAATTGCGCATCCAGCAGGATTTCGTCCCCGGGCTGGATCTTTCCGTACATTTCACGGCAACGAAAATCGGCAAATACGAAATCGTTTGCACGCAGTTGTGTGGTTTGGGCCATTACAACATGAAGGCGTATCTCAACGTGGTTTCAGAGGCCGATTACGAAAAATGGCTGAAGGACCAGGCTGCCGCGCAGTAGCACGGAAATTTTCCCTCTCTGCCGCGGGGAGTGTGTATCAAGCGCAGAGGGGTTGTTCTCGAGCGAGGTGATCCGATGGAAGATGCTTCAGTTCAGCAGGCCCATGTACATGCTCCGCCGCAAGGATTCCTCCGGAAGTACGTGTTCAGCTTGGACCATAAGGTAATCGGCAAGCAGTATTACGGGTTGGCACTGGTCGCGGTCTTCACGGGGATGTTTCTCTCCTGGCTGATGCGCATCCACATGGTCTGGCCCACTGCGAAAATTCCGTTTCTGGAACACCTTTCCGCAGCCGGTGCTCCGGGAGGGGTGATCACTCCGGAATACTATCTTTCGCTACTGACCATGCACGGGACACTAATGGTGTTCTTCGTGTTGACGAATGCGCCTTTCGCAGCCTTCGGCAACTACTTCCTGCCCATTCAGATTGGCGCGGAGGACATGGCATTCCCGCGATTCAACATGATGTCGTTCTGGGTCACCTTTACCGCGTGGGTTGTTCTGATGCTGGCGTTCTTCATCCCCGATGGGCCGCCGATTTCCGGTTGGACCAGCTATGCGCCGCTGAGCGCGGTGGGCAAGGATGCCGGTCCGGGCATGCAGTGGGGAATGAGCTTGTGGGGAGTGTCGATTGCCCTCTTTTGCATTGCGTCGCTGCTCGGCGCGTTGAATTTTATCTCCACCACCCTGGATTTGCGTGCCAAGGGAATGACGCTGATGCGCATGCCGTTGTGTACCTGGGCGTGGTTCATCACTTCATGCATCGCTTTGCTCGCGTTTGCCGTGTTGCTGCCGGCTTGCATCTTGCTGATTCTTGACCGCCATTTTGGTACGAGCTTCTACGTTCCCGGCGGACTGGTGATCAGCGACCGGCTGCAACCGCATTCAGGCGGTTCGCCGCTTCTGTGGCAGCACCTGTTTTGGTTCTTTGGCCACCCGGAAGTGTACATCGCGATCTTGCCGTCGATGGGGATCGTCTCGCACATTCTGATCAACAGCATGCGCAAGCCACTGCTGAGTTCGAAGGTGGTCATCTACTCGATGATGTCCATCGGGTTCCTCAGCTACATGGTTTGGGGCCACCACATGTTCCTTAGCGGCATGAACCCCATGTCGGCACTGGCGTTTTCCTTTCCAACTCTGACCATCACGATTCCGGCGACAGTTTTGGTGCTGATCTGGCTGGGCAGCCTTTATGGCTCGAGGTTACAGATCACGGCGGCATCGCTTTTCGCATTGGGCTTCATCTCGATGTTCGTCGCAGGCGGTGTGAGCGGCTTCTTCCTGGCGCAGCCCTCGATCGACATTTATCTGCACGCCACGTACTTCGTGGTCGGGCACTTCCACATGGTAATGGGCGTTGCATCCTTGTTCGGCGTGTTTGCCGCGACTTATTTCTGGTTTCCAAAGATGTTCGGGCGAATGATGAGCGAACCGCTGGGCAAGCTGCATTTCTGGATTACATTTATCGGCACCTACTGCATCTTTATGCCATTCCACTACCTGGGGTTGATCGGCAACGTCCGCCGTTACCAGTCCTTTGTGGACGACTTCATGCAGCCGTACCTTGGCTGGCACAAATTCATGACCATCGCCGCTCTCATTACTGGGGCAGGCCAATTCATCTTCCTCTTCAACCTGATTTACAGCCGGTTTAAGGGCAAGCCCGCTCCAGAAAATCCGTGGAACGCCACATCGCTGGAGTGGACGATCCCGTCACCACCGCCGTGGAACAATTTCGGCGATAAGCATCCGATTGTGTACCACGATCCTTTCCAGTACGGCGTGAAGGGCTCCAAGGGCGATTTCGTTATGCAGAACTCTCCCGAGCAAGTCGTGCCAGCGAGTGGTGATTAGCGCAGGGGGGCGCGGCGCGAGGTCCGCCATGTCCCTCGCGCCGCAAGATCAGCAAAGAGATAGGAGCTTATGTCTTCGACGATAGCTACAAAGTTGAATTCGCAAGCAAGTGCACTCCAACCCCCAAAGCGCGCCTCCACCCAAAGTGCGCTTGTGTACGGGAGGCAAGAGCCAGTATCGAGCAGCGGCATCTGGGTGGGCGTCTTCGCCATCACCATGAGCTTTGCGGCGTTTACCAGCGCGTTGTTTGTGCGCGAGGGTACGACCGACTGGAGCCATCTCACGCTGCCTTCGGTGCTGTACTTGAATACACTGGTGCTTCTGATGAGCAGCTTGACGCTGGAAAATGCGCGCCATGCACTGACAACGGGTCCATCCGGCAGTGCCGAAGGGACGCGCAAGGCCACCGCCTGGGTGATAATTACGCTGATGCTGGGACTGGCGTTTTGCGCGGGACAGATCCATGCCTGGCAGGAGTTGCGCGCCGAGGGCATCTACCTGGCGACAAATCCCAACAGCTCCTTCTTCTATCTGCTGACCTTCCTGCACGCCCTGCATGTTTTGGTAGGTATTCTTGTGCTGGTGTATCTCGCGGGGCGGCTGACGGCCAGTCACACAACGTTTCGGCGAAGCCTGTTTGAGAACACGGCGATTTATTGGCATGTCATGGGTGTGCTCTGGGTCTATTTGCTTTTGCTGTGCCGGATGAAGCTGTAACCGGGGAACACAGGGGGAGAAACTGTGAGCGAAACCGAGGTGGCAGTACACGGGCACGGCGCCCTGATGGAAGAATCGCCGTACGCAATCCCATCGCGCAAGTTCACGATGTGGCTATTCATTATTTCGGACGCGGTGACATTTGGCGCGTTTCTGTTCGCTTACGGCTATATCCGTGTGTCTACGCCGAATTGGACTCGTCCGTTCGAATCCGGCAGCGTCATGAACGTGGTGATCATGACCATTGTGCTGATCACCAGCAGCTTGACGATGCTCGGAGCGGTAGATGCGGCCAAGGCCGGGGATAAGGGCAAAGCCATGAGGTTTCTCTTTTCCACCATGGCGTTGGGTGCGATTTTCGCAGCCCTGCATATTCGCGAATGGTTCGAATTATTTGGACGTGGCATCACCATCGGATCGGGGCAGTTTGGCCAGACCTTCTTTACGATCACTGGCTTGCACCTGTTGCACGTAATCAGCGGCGTGATCGCGCTATTGGTGGTGGCCACCAAGTATTTGCGGGGCCGGCTTACGCCGAGTCACGTGGAGACCACTGGCTTGTACTGGCACTTTGTCGATCTGGTTTGGATGTTTGTGGTGCCACTGGTCTATTTGACCAATATCGCGCACTGAGTTTGCGTGAATTAATTAAGGAGAGACAATGAGCGCTGCCGCTTCGGGGAATGTCATTCGGAAATATCTGCCGGTCTATTTCGTGTTGATTGGCATCTTTCTAGTCGAACTGTTCCTTTCCTTCCGCATCGCCACCACTAGCACGCTGGTGGTTGTGCTTTTGCTGCTGGCGGTCTGCAGCGCGGCGCTGGGTTTGATGTATTTCATGCACCTTGGCGACGAGCGCCGCGGATTGTTCCTGACCCTGATTCCCGTGACTATCTTCGTGCTCTTGATGATGAACATGTGGTGGTCCGACAGCGTTCGGCTATTGCATATGAGGCCTGCAGGGCAGTAGGCTATCAGCTAGTGCTGGATTAAAAAAGCTGGAAAGGCGGCCGAATGGCGAATCTAAGGCGTTCTATGGTCCGGTGGGCAGCCCTAGGGATTGCGTTGATCGCTCCTGCTCTCACATTCGCACAGAGCTGCGCGCTTTGCTACACCCAGGCCGCGGGTTCAGGCTCTCGTATGATCGCGGCGCTCCGCAGCGGGATTCTGATTTTGGCAATTCCTCCGACGCTAATCTGCGCGGGGATCACCTGGATGGCTTATAAGAAGCGTAATCAATTCAATGATTACGGCGACCCCCACACGACACAAGGGAATGAGCCGTAATAATTGTTCCAATTTTCCAGTTCAGAAGTGAACTACATCACGTCTTTGATTTTTCCAATTAGAAAGGGACGGGCCGTATGGATGGCAGGAACGGACAACTCGGGCCGGGTCTCCCCGGCGTAATTTTTTTTACGCGCGGCGGGGCACCCGGCCGCTCTTTTACGACCTAGAGCTATAGCGCTCGACCGATCATTGCCGAATAGGCGATCCAACTCATGATAATCGCCCCCAGCGAACCACCAATCAAAAACAATGCCAACATCGCCCGGCTTACTTGCTCTGGTGTGCCCAGGTCAGACATAGAGTACGCTCCAAGTGTGAAATCGCGTTCCAGCGGGTACCCAACAAACGTCGTGGATTATACATATAGTTACAGTCTCCGAGAAGACCTTCTTTTTACTCTGAAAGGCCACTGCGTTTCCCCTGGGAAATACCATGATTTTGTTGTCTGACTTTCAAGTTCTAGACCAACAGGGGCACTGATTGAACCACTTTCGTTCTAGGGCCTAATCGGTGTAATTCTCTGTTTGCGCCCAAGGGACACGAAAAAAGACCGTGTCAAGCTGCCGAGATTGCCCCTTCTCAGACACAACTCTCAGTTCTTGCCCGAGGTGAGCGACGCGGCATGCCCTACCGCGCAAAAGCGTTCGACTCCCGGCGAGCGGCTCGCAGAAAAGAACCCCTACGCCAATTCCACAACAAATGTGCGAAAATTCTGGGCGCTACCCCGGAATGCCCACACTCGCGCGCAAACTAAACCTCTGGAACTATTTTGCACTCGGCTTCGGCACGATGATCGGCACCGGCTGGGTAGTGGTGATGGACGACTGGCTGGGGCGCGGGGGGCCCTTTGGCGCCATGCTCGGTTTTGCCGTAGGAGGCGGGCTGCTACTGCCGGTGAGCTACGTCTACGGCGAGTGGGTGAAACGGCTGCCGGATGCGTCGGGGGAAGCGGCGTACACCGCGCAGGTTTTCCCTCCGTTTGTCAGTTACATCACGGGTTGGATCATGCTTCTGGCGTACTTCATCGTGTGCCCGTGGGAGGCCGTGGCTGTAGGAAAATTACTGGCGTTTTCGTTCCCGCAATTGGACAGGTGGGAGTTGTATCACGTTGCGGGCCAGCCGGTGTTTCTTTCGCGGCTGTTGCTGGGCGCAACGCTGACGATTTTTCTGGCGTGGCTGAACTACCGGGGAATCCGGGCGAGCGCGGTGTTTCAAAACTGGACGACCACCGCGGTGCTTGTGGTGTTCCTCCTTTTGCTGGCAGTGAGTGGGCATAGCGGAAGCGCGGTGAATTTGCGGCCGCACTTCAGCCAATCTCCGTTGCTTTCCATTTTACTGACCCTGCAGATCGTTCCTTATTTCATTACGGGTTTCGAATCCGTGCCCAAGGTCGCGGAGGAATCGCATCAAGGATTTCCACCCCAAGATTTCTTCAAGGCTATTGGGATGGCGCTCTTAGTAGGCACGGGGTTTTACGTGCTGGCCGTCGGAGCTGTGGCCTTTATTGCGCCGTGGCCGGGCCTTGTGGGAAAGCGCTTTGCTACGGCGATCGCGTTCGAACGGGGAACACATTCTGCGTGGTTCGCGCGATTGATTCTGGGAATTTCGCTGGTGGGACTTTTGCAGGTATTCAATGGGAATTTCGTAGCCGCTTCCCGGCTGCTGTTTGCCTTTGGCCGGCGGCAAACCATACCTTCGGCATTCGCTAAGATAGAGGATGTGTACCGGACACCGAGTGTGGCGATTGTTGGAGTGACGATCGCAACCCTAGTGGGTCTTTTGCTGGGAGATGCGCTGCTTGTGCCGGTCACGGAAGTAGGGTCGATGGCTTCGGCATTTGGGTGGCTGGCAGCCTGCGTATCCTTATATATGGTGGAGCACCGGACTCGGGTCCGACTGCTGGCTGCGGCCGGGATTGTGGTGTCTTCGCTTCTGGTGCTGATGAAGTGGATTCCCGGAGTGCCGGGACATTTCACGATGGCGGAATGGATCGCGCTCGGAGTGTGGCTCGCGCTTGGGTTGCTGATGCACAGGCAGAGGGCGCAGACCGCTTGAGGAGTCGGCTCGTGTATACTTTTGAAGAGCATCGCACACCCTGACGAATGATTCCTTACCTTCATTTGGGTCCACTGACAATACCGACATTTGGATTGATGGTTGCTTTGGCGTTGATCACCGCGGCGTATATCCTGCAAGCGGATCTCGACCGTCGTGGAATGAAAGCGGACGCTTTCTTCATGATCACTGTGGCTGGGCTGGCCGGGATCCTTGGGGCGAAGCTGTACCACCTGCTCGAGGAGCCCGGCGTGTTCTTCGCAAATCCTTTGCCACTGCTCTTCAGCCGCTATGGATTTGCCTGGTTTGGTGGTTTTCTTGGCGGATTTGGCGCCATGCTGTTGCTGGGCTGGCGCGCCAAGGTACCGCTGCTGCAATTCCTGGATGCGTGTTCGCCGGCGGCTGCGTTTGGCTACGCCCTTGGACGGATCGGGTGCTTTCTTTCCGGCGATGGAGATTACGGCAAGCCCACGTCGTTGCCGTGGGGCATGAGTTTTCCGAACGGCGTTGTGCCGACGACCCAGCGCGTGCATCCAGCACCGCTGTATGAACTTATTCTGTGGTGCGCGATTGGAGCGTTTCTGTGGCATATGGGCACGAAAGCGCTGAAGGGTCCAAAGGCTAAGGGAGAGATTTTCTGCAATTACCTGATCCTAACCGGCATGGCGCGTTTTCTAGTGGAGATTATCCGCATCAATCCGCCTTGGATACTCGGTATGTCCAATGCGCAGGTCGCCAGCTTGGCGTCCATCCTTGCCGGCGCGGTGCTTCTTTGGCGTATTAAGAGCCAATACCACACGCTGAAAAAAGAGCACAGAATTGTCGAACACATTGTTTCTTACGGGGATGTGTTGCAGCCTGAGTATCATCGTGCAACACCTGAATGTCCGCATCCGGAACGGTGGCATATGTACGACTCGATGAGCGCGGAAGTGGAAGTGCTGGATTTTCTGAAGGCCCTGGTTACGACCAGCAAGCCGGAACTGGTGGTGGAAACCGGCACATTCTCCGGGCTGAGCACGCTGCGGATTGCGGAGGGCTTGAAACAGAATGGCTTGGGCCGCGTGATTACCTGCGAGTGGGACAGGAAGGTTTATGAGGCCGCAAAAAAACGATTCAACGAATCCGGCTTGGGGAAATGGATCGAGGCGCGGAATGAATCCAGTCTGGAGATGAAGGTGGATGGGCGCATCGACATGCTGTTTTGCGACAGCGACGTGCCGCTGCGCGAGAAGGAAGTGCGGCGCTTCCTGCCGCAAATCAGTCCGTATGGACTCATTCTGATGCACGATGCAAATTCGGCGATGAAAAGCGTGCGCGAAGGCGCGTTGCGGCTGGAAGCCGAGGGGCTTATTTCCGTGCTGCTGCTGCCGACACCGCGCGGCCTGGTGCTAGCCCAGAAGCGCGAAGGCCGCAGCTAATCTCCTCTTGGCGGCCTACTCCAGCATTTGGCGGAGAACGTACTGCAGGATGCCGCCGTGGCGGTAGTAGGAGGCCTCCTCGGGCGTGTCGACCCGGATGCGCGCTTTGAAGGTTTTGCCATTGCCATCGTCGGATTTTGCGTGGACGGCGGCTTCTTTGCGCGGAGTGAGCGTGGCGACGCCTTCGATAGCGAAGACTTCGTGGCCAGTCAGCCCCAGCGACTCGCGGTTTTCCCCTGGCATAAATTCCAGCGGCAGTACGCCCATGCCCACAAGATTGCTGCGATGAATGCGTTCGTAGCTTTCCGCGAGGACGGCGCGGATGCCGAGCAAGCGGGTGCCTTTGGCGGCCCAATCGCGCGATGAGCCGGAGCCGTATTCTTTTCCGGCGATGACCAGGAGTGGCACCCCGTCTTCGCGATATTTTATCGAGGCGTCATAGATGAACTGCTTTTCGCCGTCGGGCAAGTGCAGCGTCCAGCTACCTTCCGTGCCGGGTGCAAGCTGATTGCGCAAGCGAATGTTGGCGAATGTACCGCGCATCATCACTTCATGGTTGCCGCGCCGGGCGCCATAGGAATTGAACTCGTGCGGTTTCACGCCGTGGGCGACCAGATATTTTCCCGCCGGCGAATCCACGGCGATGGAACCGGCAGGAGAGATGTGATCGGTGGTGACGCTGTCGCCGAGCACGGCCAGTACGCGCGCCCCTGAAATATCGGCAAGCGCGGGCGGATTTTTAGGCATATTTTCGAAATAGGGCGGCAGCTTAATGTACGTGGAGTTGACGTCCCACTTGTACAGGTCGCCTTCCGGCACCTGCATGCCCTTCCAGCGGGCGTCGCCTTCGAACACTTGGCTGTATTCCTTGCGATATTGCTCGGTAGAGACGGCCGCGCGGACAGTCGCTTCCACTTCCTGGGGCGTAGGCCAGATTTCGCGGAGGTAAACGGGTTTGCCGGCGGAATCCGTTCCGAGGGATTCGGTGGTCAGGTCCAGGTCCATGCGGCCGGCGAGCGCATAGGCTACAACCAACGGAGGGGAGGCAAGATAATTCGCGCGGACCAAAGGGTGCACGCGTCCTTCAAAATTGCGGTTGCCGCTGAGCACAGCCACAGCCACCATGTTGTTTTCCTTAATGGCTGCGCCAATCGGTTCGGGCAGCGGGCCGCTATTGCCGATGCACGTTGTGCAGCCGTAACCGACCAGGTGGAACTTGAGCTTTTCGAGATAAGACAGCAAGCCAGAGGCTTGCAGGTAATCGGTGACGACCTTGGAGCCTGGCGCCAGGCTGGTCTTCACCCATGGCTTGACCTGCAGCCCGCGCTCGACCGCTTTTTTCGCGATCAGACCCGCACCCAGCATGAGCGAGGGATTCGACGTGTTTGTGCAACTGGTGATGGCGGCTATGACAACGGCGCCGCTCGAAAGGGGAAACGCATCGCCATTGTTCTTGACCGCAATTTCTTTGGCGGGTGCGCCTTCCACAACTTTGGTAAAGGAGGATTTCGCATTCTTCAGAGACACACGGTCTTGCGGACGCTTGGGACCAGCAACCGTGGGTTCCACGCTGCCTAAGTCGAGTTCCAACTTGTCGCTGAAGAGCGGTTCCGCTGTGGCATCGGTGCGGAAGAGCGATTGTTCCTTGCAATAGGCTTCGACGAGCGCGATTTGTTCCTGGCCACGCGCAGTGAAGCGCAAATAGGAGAGGGTCTCGTCGTCAACTGGGAAGAAGCCCATGGTTGCGCCGTATTCCGGGGCCATGTTGGCGATGGTGGCGCGGTCCGGAACGCTCAAGCTGGATAAGCCGGAGCCGTAGAACTCCACGAATTTTCCAACGACACCTTTCTTGCGCAGCATTTCCGTGACGGTGAGAACAAGGTCCGTTGCCGTGGAACCTTCGGGCAAACGGCCATGAAGTTTGAAGCCCACCACTTCGGGAACGAGCATCGATAAGGGCTGCCCCAGCATGGCCGCTTCTGCCTCAATGCCGCCAACGCCCCAACCAAACACGCCGAGCGAATTCACCATGGTGGTATGCGAATCGGTGCCTACGAGGGAATCAGGGAAGGCTTCCAGGCGATTGCCGTTGGGCATGGCACAAACTACGCGCGCCAGATACTCGATGTTGACCTGGTGGCAGATGCCGGTGTCTGGCGGTACAACTTTGAAATTGCGGAAGGCGTTCTGTCCCCAGCGGAGAAACTGGTAGCGTTCGATGTTGCGCTGAAATTCCAGTTCGGCGTTGAGTCCGAAAGAATCCACCTTGCCGAAGCTGTCGACTTGAACGGAGTGATCGATTACCAATTCCGCAGGGAAAAGCGGGTTGATGCGCTTGGGATTGCCCCCAAGTTTCTGCATCGCTTCGCGCATGGTGGCCAGGTCAACGACAGCGGGCACGCCGGTGAAATCCTGGAGAAGCACACGCGCGGGCATGAACGCAGTCTCTTTCTGCGGGCCGTTGGGGGTCCACTTGGAGAGAGAGCGAATATCTTCGGCATGGACGAAGCGGCCGTCTTCACAGCGAAGAAGATTTTCGAGGAGGATGCGAAGGGAAAAGGGCAGCTTGGCGAGGGGACCAAGGCCTTGTTGTTCTAGTTTTTCCAGGCGATAAATCTCGAAGACTTGCGCGCCAACGCTGAGTTTATCGCGAGTGTTGAAGGAGTTTGCGGCGGAAATGGGCATGCTCAACTTCCTTTCAAGGAATGAATGGACTTCTATGATAACCGAAATCGCCGAAGCAAGCAGAGGCGGCTATAATGAGGCTTCGTGAAGATTGTTCTGATCTCGACGTATGAACTGGGCCGGCAGCCATTTGGGTTGGCGTCACCGGCGGCGTGGCTGCGCAAACGCGGGCATGCGGTGACGTGTCTGGATCTTTCGCGGGAGGCACTGAACGAACAGGCTCTTCGAGAGGCAGGGCTGATCGCGTTTTACGTGCCGATGCACACGGCCACACGGCTGACCCTCGAATTGTTGGAATCCGTCCGGCGGATAAATACCGCGGCACATTTGTGCGCGTACGGGCTGTACGCATCGCTCTCTGCGGAGATTTTGCGCGCGAAAGGAATTGGCAGCCTTCTAGGCGGCGAATTCGAGCAGTCACTCGTGGATCTGGCCGAGCAGCTCTCGGGGCTGTCGGCGCTGCCGCAGATTCACCCGTTGGATTCCAATGTGTCGCTCAGCCGGCAACGATTTCAAGTGCCGGACCGCTCGGGGCTGCCGCCGCTCAGTTCGTACGCGCACCTGGTGCTGCCCTCGGGAGAGCACCGCACGGTTGGTTATACGGAAGCTAGCCGTGGCTGCAAACACGTTTGCCGGCATTGCCCGGTGGTGCCCGTATACGAGGGAGTGTTTCGTGTTGTGGAGCGCGAAGTTGTGTTGGGGGACATTCGGCAACAGGTGGTGGCGGGCGCGCGGCACATTACATTTGGCGATCCGGACTTCTTCAATGGTGTGGGACACGCGATTCCGCTGGTGGAAGCACTGCACCGGGAGTTTCCGGAGCTGACGTATGACGTGACCATTAAAGTGGAGCATCTCCTGCAGAATGTGGAGTTGCTGCCCACGCTGCGCGCCACCGGCTGTTTGTTTCTTATTTCGGCTGTGGAGTCATTGGATGACGCGGTATTGCAAAAGCTGGAGAAGAGCCACACGCGTGCAGATTTTTTCCGTGCTGTCGAACTCTGCCGGCAAGCGGGAATCACGCTGGAGCCGACGTTCATTCCCTTTACGCCGTGGACCACGTTCGAACAATTGCTGGATCTTTTTGAGCAGTTGTCGAGGCTGGATTTGGTGGAGGCGGTTGGTCCGATCCAATTGGCGATTCGCCTGCTGATTCCGGCGGGTTCACGCTTGCTGGAACTGGAAGAAATACGACAGATGGTAGGACCCTTTGACGCGAAGGCGCTTGTGTATCCATGGAAGAGCGCGAATCTGGCGATCGACCGGTTATGTGAAGAGTTGCAGGATATTGTGGCTGCCAGCGAAAAACTGAAACGCAGCCGCTCGGCCACATTTGAGAAGTTGTGGCAAGCGGTGAGTGCGGCCACGAATCAGAATTTCGAGAAACGCGCCCACCCCACCGTTGCTTCACGGGCGACAGTGCCGTATCTCAACGAGCCCTGGTATTGTTGAGCGGAGCCGACGCGGGACCAGTTGGTCCCTATCGCCAGAGCTAAGGAAACAGTTCGCCAAACGGAGACATTTTTGTGATTCAAGATTGAAGCGATGACTCAGAAAAAAAGAATCCTCTTATTTGCGACTAAGCTGGGGTACCAGACGCGCTCGTTTCAAACGGCGGCGGACAAACTAGGCGTGGAAATTGCGTACGTGACCGACCGGTGCGGCAGGCTGGAGGACCCCTGGAACGACCACGCACTGTCCGTGCATTTCGAATTGCCGGAAGGAGCAGCGGGCCGTGTGCTGGAGGCTGAACGTGGTCTCCAGGTCGACGGGGTCTTGGCAGTGGGCGACCGGCCGACAGTGGCGGCCGCATACGTGGCGCGAGGATTGGGGTTGGCGCACAACCATCCGGCAAGTGTGGAAGCGTGTCGTAGCAAGTTGCGGGCCCGGGAAGTGCTGCGCGATGCAGGAGTGCCGGTGCCGTGGTTTCGCAGTGTAAAACTGGAACCGCTGCCGGAACCATCGCTGCTCGGGATTCATTATCCTTGCGTTCTGAAACCAATGTCCCTCTCTGCCAGTCAAGGCGTGGTGCGAGCGAACAATCGCGAAGAATTCCTGGCGGGTGCCGCCCGGCTAAGGCGTTTGTTGGACTCGCCCGAGGTTCGCGCGACGCGCGAGGCGCATCTCGATCAAATGTTGGTGGAAGGTTATCTGGAGGGCAGGGAAGTAGCGGTGGAGGCCCTGCTCACCGGCGGAGAGTTGCGTGTTTTGGCCATTTTCGATAAGCCAGACCCACTCGAAGGTCCGTATTTCGAGGAGTCGATCTATGTGACGCCATCCGAGCTCGCCGCGCCCGAGCAACGCGCTATTGAAGCATCCTTATCTAGTGCGGTGCGTGCGCTTGGGCTTTCGCATGGGCCTGTGCACTCAGAATTCCGGCTGAATGCAGAAGGTGTATGGCCCATCGAAGTCGCGCCTCGACCGATCGGCGGCCTCTGCGCGCGGGCACTGCGATTTGTGGTTCCCGGAGGAGAGAACATAGGCCTGGAGGAACTTCTGCTGCGTCACGCCCTGGAGATGCCGGGGAGCGGCGCGCCGAGAGAAGCCGAAGCGTCGGGTGTCATGATGATTCCCGTGCCGCACAGCGGGATCCTCGAAAGTGTGGAAGGAAAAGAAGCAGCGGAAAAAACGCCGGGGATCACCAGCCTGGAAATTACGGCGCGCTTGCATGACTTTATCGCAGCGTGGCCAGAAGGATCGAGCTATTTGGGATTTATCTTTGCGCGCGCCGCTGCACCCGCGAAGGTGGAAAAGGTGCTTCGCGTGGCCCACGGGAAACTGAAGTTTGCCCTAGTCTCGAGGCTACCTGTGGAGCATCCCCTCAGCCACACGGTCCCGCCCGCCGACCGTGTCTAATCCTGGAGGTGGTTTTGCCGGACAAATCCGAAAGTTCGAAAGTGGGGATTTCCTTTGTTGGCTTTTCCCAGCGACCCTCGGTAGCTTCCCCTGGTTTGGCGGAGGGAGGCTTACTCCACACAGCCCAGGCAGTTTCTGTTCCGCCCAGTTCTTTCCACAAAGCGTGGGCTTCGTCCATGTCGTCGTCCTGCAATTTCCCATGGTATGCCTTCGGCGGTTCACTGCGTGATTGCAAGGCTAGTTGATAGTAGGCAAGAGCATCTTGTTTGTGGTTATCCAAAGCGGCCAATCGTGCGCGGTTCCTCCAATAGGCGGAAAGAAATTTCTTGTCCGCAGGTGGACTGGATTCGACCAAGGCGCGGATACTCTGCGCGGCTCCTGGCTTTGCCGCTTGCTTGGCGGCTTTCAATAGCAAACCGTCGAACATCAGATTCTGCGAGATCTCGCTTTCGGAAAGGTTCTTGAGTTCGTCGGAGGAGAGGTCGTCGTTTTGCCGGGAGAGCTCCGCTTGCTTGGCGCTCAAGGCTTTAGCCTGGTTCACGAGTTCAATGGCACGGCCGGGTTGCCATCCGTGCTGGGCTAAGAAACTTGCGGCGTTCAACAAGCTCCACATTTGCGCCTGAGGCAGCGTGTACTCTTCCGTTGCTTTCAGAAAGACATCCAGAGCGGCAATGCCTTCAGTTTCTGAGATCTTGTCGTCATCGTAGATGGCATAAAACCAGCTATATCTTTGAAGATCAGTGTCCTCGGGAAATTCCTGCACCCATTTTTTCACGGCTTGTTCGTAGGATGCATCGTATTTTGCCCAGGCCACTGCATCTGTTTGATCTTCCGGCTCTTTGTTGGCTTTCTGCCAGCGATCCTGAACGATTTCTGAAGCTTGTTCGGACTTGGGGAACTGGCTTATGAGGTGGTCTTCCATCGCAGTGATGGTTTCCTTCGAGGCGCCGCTTTGTTTGTACCCCTTGATCAGAAACGCTTGCCATTCTGCATCGCCTTTGGGATTCAGGGATTCCAGGCGCTTCAGGTCCAAGGAGATCTGCTTGCGTAGCGCGTCGTGTTTGGCCGGCGGGCGAGTGCGAAACTCCAGACCCCAAAGCGGCTCGTATTCGCGCAACCGTTTGGGGTCGGTCGCTTTCTCCAATTGCGCGCGCAACGCAGCGGCGACCTTGGGTTGTAGCGCCGCGTTTTTGTGAGGATCCACTGGGCTTTGCCCTCGGTGGAGGCAGGGCAAGCGGAAAAGAAGGCGGCGATGTATTCCGCCGCCTGGGCATTGTCGGCGCGCTTTCCACCGAAATAGATATCCGCCAGGGCCAGCGATGGCCAGGGAAAGTCCGGCGCTTTAGCCTTTGCGGATTCCAGGAGACGGATGCTTTCTGACGTGTCCTTGTGGAAGAGAGCGATGCCGGCGACGGTGAGCGCCAGGGGATCATTCGGATTGTCTGCGGCGAATTTTACGAAGCGCTCCTGGATTGCAGGGAATGCATCTGGTTCGTTCATGCGTACTTCCTGGAGCAAGCGCTGGTAAGGCAGAATCTCGCGTGGGTATTTGGCGAGCAAGTCTTCTAACACGCTGCGCTCATATCTGGCGCGTTCGGGAAATTTCATGTTGTTCAGCACTTGGGAATCGAGTTTCTCGTCGAGAACTTTGCGTACCTCCTGCGAAGGTTCACAACCGGGCAGGGCAAGACTGGATTGCGAGTAAAGCGGAAGTGCAAGACTCAAACAGGAGGCGCTGAACAGAACGGCAGACGCCAAGGTGGCACGCATAGTTGCTTCAGACCTTCTGTTCACCCAAGGACGTGAGTGTATCTAGGGTAGTGGAGTAGGCTAGGCGGACGCGGACAAGTATAGCGCCAGTGCAAACCATTGTCGTGTGAATGGACGGCTAGCCCTTGGCCTTCGGAGGAACGTACCCTTCGGGCAGTTTCGCGCCTTCACCGAAGAAGAATTGCTCCATCTGCTCTTCCATGACTTTCTGGGAATTAGGGTCGAGGGGATTCAGGCGGTATTCGTTCATCACCATCTTGGAATACTCCAGCCAGAGTTTCCAGGCATCTTTGGAAACGTTCTCGTAGACGCGCTTGCCAAGTTCGCCTTTCCAAGGGACGCGGTCCAATCCCGGCAGTTCCTTGTCGAATTTCACGCAGTGCACCATGCGCGTCCCTGGTTTTACAGGT
Source organism: Candidatus Acidiferrales bacterium (assembly GCA_963775865.1). Lineage (GTDB taxonomy): Bacteria > Acidobacteriota > Terriglobia > Acidiferrales > UBA7541 > Acidiferrum. The sequence goes on from CAVZKU010000008.1 coordinate 151,396, forward strand.
TCGCTGGCGGATGGTGCCGGATCACAAGACTCGTTTGCCATGCGGGCCTCCCCCACAAAGACTCATTGTCCGCCAGCTATCTTCGGCTTGCAAGAGAGGGGCAAAATATATATGCTATGTAACATAAATTACAAGTATACCTATATACTTCCTCCTCAACTTTATTGGCGTTTTGCTCCCGCTGCTCGGCCCAGATCGTTGCACCTGAACTGAACCGCCCAGGTCAGGTAAAGACCGCGGATCACGAAGATCTTCGATTTGGTGCTGCGGTGAGCATGCCCGAGTTGTCCATAGTTCCTGCCAAGTACAGGATAAGTTTCAGCAAGAACTTCAGGGCATTCTTCCTAGAGACAGCGTGGAACGGCTAGGGGCGCGAGAACTCAGCCGGAAGAATTCCTGGAGCACGATCCGGCCCTGGCAAGTATGCAGTGGCTTTCGCTGCAGGATGGATTGAGATCGTTTCTCGAGCCTTCAGGGAAGATAGCAGGAAGCTGACGCGGATGGTCTGGTCGATCATGCGTTTGCTTACCTCGGAGAGCGTTACCCTTGTGCGAGCGCTCTCCTTGGACTTTGATCCGACGGCACCTAAGCAACGACGTACCTCGGGCGGGCGACCAGTTGTTTCCCCGGTTCAAGCAGCTGCTGCACCCCGTCCGGATTTGCCGGATTTTTTCCTTCCGTCGCGGGCGCGAATCTGATATTCGTCGTTGGCTCTTTGGGAGGTCGCTTTGTGCCAGAGATAACCACGGTATTTTGGGATATCGGCGGGGTAATCCTTACGAACGGCTGGGACCATAATTCGCGGATGGAGGCGGCCCAAATGTTCGGTCTGGATTGGGAGGAATACCGGGAACGCCACGACCTGTCGTTTCCCGCTTTTGATGCGGGGCAGATCACGCTCAACCAGTATCTGGATCGCACGCTTTTTTACCGGTCTCGGTCGTTCACAAGGGAAGAGTTCACCGCGTTCATGTTTGCGCAATCCAAGGAATATCCGGAAACGCGCGCCGTGCTTTCGGATGTGGCGCGGAGCGGAAAATATTATGTGGCGTCCATTAATAATGAGCCGAGAGAACTCAACCAGTACCGCATCGAGGCCTTCGGACTGCGCAGAGAATTCCAGGCGTTTTTCAGCTCGTGCTATTTGAATGCGCGCAAACCGGAAGAGACGATTTACCGGATTGCTCTGGAGGTTACGCAGCGTCCTCCCGAACACTCCGTGTTCATCGACGACCGCACGTTGAACCTGGAAAACCCCAGACGCCTCGGAATGCAGGTGGTTCACCATCAGAACGCCAAGCAGTTACGGAGCGACCTGAACGCTCTGGGGATTGAGGTATAGTTCTGGAGCGGATGGGCATCCAATTCTTGTTTATTGATACCCCGGAGGGAATTCATGGCTGAAGAAACTGCGCGACGTGCATCTATCTACGGGGGCTCTGCCGAACCTTGCACCATTGTGTTGTTTGGAGCTTCGGGAGACCTGGCGAAACGCAAGGTCATCCCCGCATTGTACGATTTGGCGCACAACAATTCACTCGGAGAAGGCTACGCCATTTTGGGATTTGCACGTTCGCCGATGACCGACGATTCCTTTCGGACCACCGTAAGGGAAGCCGCCAAGACGATTTCTGAGGTTGGGCCGATTGACCCAGGCAAATGGGACGCGTTTGCCTCCCACCTTTATTATTTCCCCGGTGACTACGGAGACCCGGAATCTTACGGAAAACTGGCCAAACGGCTGGCCGAACTCGACGCGGAAAAGAAACTGGGTGGGAACCGTCTGTTCTATTTGTCGACGCCGCCGGAAGTGTACCAAGACATCGTGGAGCAATTGGGCAAGGCGGGGCTGGCGCGACCCTCCACCCCGGGTTCGTGGGTGCGCATCATTATTGAAAAGCCTTTTGGGCGAGACCTGGCGTCGGCGAAAGAACTGAACAAAATTGTCCTGGGCGTCTTCGAAGAGAAACAGGTTTACCGCATTGATCATTACCTCGGCAAAGACACGGTGCAGAATCTGTTAGTACTGCGCTTCGGTAATGGCATTTTCGAACCCCTGTGGAACCGTAATTATGTGGATCATGTGCAGATCACCGCTTCGGAGACGCTCGGTGTGGAGCGCCGAGGCGGCTTTTATGAAACGGCGGGTGCCTTGCGCGACATGATCCAGAGCCACATGCTGCAATTGACGTCCCTGGTGTCCGTGGAACCGCCTGCGTCGTTTGACGCGAACGCCGTTCGCAACGAAAAGCTGAAAGTGCTGCAATCCATCCGGCCCTTCAATCTGGAAATGGTGGCGCAGTCCGTCGTGCGTGGGCAATATGCCCCGGGAAAATTGGGGGATCAGGTGGTGGCCGGGTATCGCGATGAGCCGCAGGTGAGCCCGACTTCGCGGACGGAAACGTTCGTGGCCATGAGGGTGTTGATCGACAATTGGCGCTGGGCGGGAGTGCCCGTTTATTTGCGCACCGGAAAGCGCCTGGCGAAGCGCACCACGGAGATCATGATTCAGTTCAAGCGAGCGCCTCATATCGTGTTCCGCGAAAAAGATGTGCAGGCCAACCGCCTGGTGCTGAATATCCAGCCGGATGAAGGGATCTGCATATCGTTTGGGGCCAAAAAGCCGGGTACGGAAATGAACATCGGCAACGTGGCCATGGATTTCAGCTACATCAAAGCGTTTGGAAATGGATCGCGAAGCGCTTATGCCACGCTGCTGAATGATTGCTTGCGGGGAGATGCCACGCTATTTGACCGAGGGGATTCGGTGGAAGCGGCCTGGTCGCTGGTCGATCCCATCCTGGATGTGTGGAGCGCGGCCAAGACGGCAACGGTGCCGGAGTACCCTTCGGGTAGCTGGGGGCCGAAGGAATCGGACCAGCTACTCGAAAGAGACGGCAGACAATGGTATAACCCTTAAAACGGTTTAATATAAGGTTTTGCTCCGGAGGCAAGGTGATTCTCGCAGGCGACGTAGGCGGTACAAAATGCAATCTGGCGCTTTTTGCAGAGAAGAACGGAAAGCTGGAATTCGTCTTTCGTGAACGCTTTGCCAGCAAGGAATTCGCACAATTTGATCTAATTATTCGGGAATTTACGCGCCGGGCCGCGCCGTACTTGAACGGACATAAGATTCGAGCCGCAGGATTCGGCGTGGCCGGGCCGGTGATCGATAACCGCATTCACGCAACAAATCTGCCCTGGATTGTGGACGCCGAGGTGCTTGCGCAGGAAGTGGGCGTGAAATCCATTGTGCTGGTGAACGACCTGGGTGCCACCGGCCACAGCTTGGAACATCTTCTGCCCGAAGATTTCTGCGTTTTAAACGTGGGCACCCCGCTCCGCGGAGCTTCGCGTGCTTTGCTTGCGGCAGGTACGGGGCTTGGCGAAGGTATTTTGTTCTGGGATGGCAAGCGCTACAAAGTGGTGCCCAGCGAGGGTGGCCATTCCGATTATGCGCCGCGCACCGACCAGCAGATCGAATTACTGAAGTTCATGCGCCACCGCTATCCTCAGGTGAGCTGGGAATTGATTCTCTCCGGCCGGGGTTTTCGCACACTGCATGAATTCATCGCGCCCAGTGTGAAACATCCCATTTTCGAAGATCCGGACGCGGATCCCGCGCCGTTCATCACCAAGAGCGGTCTGGATCGCTCTTGCCCGGTGTGCGTGGAGACGCTCGATCTCTGGACAAATATTTACGGAGCGGAAGCCGGCAATCTGGCGCTGAAAGTTCTTGCTCTCGGTGGTGTATACGTTGCCGGCGGCATCGCGGTGAAAATCCTCCCGAAAATGAAGGATGGCACGTTCTTCAACGCGTTCAAGGATAAATGGCACTTCGAGAAGATGCTCCTGGACGTGCCGGTTTCGATCGTACTGAACGAGTCCGCGCCGCTGATCGGGGCGGCGTATGAGGCATACGCCACCGTAAAGTAATTCGCCGTGTTCGTAAACGAACCTCGCTGAACCCGCACGCAATCTCTGCCGCACGTGCGCACATTTTTGATAAACTGGCTGCTCTGAGCTGCGGCCCTTGGGACCGCTATCCTTCATATGGCAAGACCTGCTGTCCGCCACCGCGCGGATGGGGGCACGGAGCCCGCGTATGAGCAGTACAGCTACTACCCCCGTTACCGAAATTCCGAATTATTTGGGGGGGTCCTGGCGAAAATCCTCGGCCACCGAATTCGTGAATGTGACCAACCCGGCCACCGGCGAACTGCTTGCGCGGACGCCTTTGTCGTCCAAGGCCGATGTGCATGCCGTGGTGCAAGCTGCGGCGGAAGCCTTTCCTTCCTGGCGCCGCACCCCCGCCGGCGAGCGGATCCAGTACCTGTTCAAGCTGAAGTTCTTGCTGGAGGAACATATTGACGAGTTGTCACGGCTGATCACGATCGAAAACGGGAAAACCTTTGGCGAGGCCAAGGCAGAACTGCGGCGCGGAATCGAAAATGTGGAAGTGGCCTGTGGGATTCCCTTAATGATGCAGGGCTACAACCTGGAAGACATCACACCCGGCGTGGATGAGACGTTGATCCGGCAGCCGCTGGGCGTGGTCGCGGCCATTGTGCCCTTCAATTTTCCGGCGATGATTCCGTTCTGGTTTTTGCCGTACGCGGTGGCTTGCGGGAATACTTTTGTGCTGAAGCCCAGCGAGCGCGTGCCGGTAACGGTGCGGCGCATCATCGAACTTGTGGAGAAAACGGGAATTCCCAAAGGCGTGGTGAATGTGGTGAATGGAGGGCGGGAAGTGGTCGATGCGCTTTGCGATCATCCCGCAGTGCGCGCCATCAGCTTTGTGGGCTCCACGCCCGTGGCGAAACACGTTTACCAGCGCTCAGCGGCAGCCGGTAAACGGATGCAGTGCCAAGGTGGCGCGAAGAATCACGTCATTGTACTGCCCGATGCGGATATGGAGCTGGCCAGGCAGATTATCAGCGATTCCGCGTTTGGATGCGCAGGCCAACGATGCCTGGCGGTCTCCGTGGTTGTGACCATTGGCGAGGCGCAAAAGACGTTTCGCGATGCGATTGCCGAGGCGGCGTCGTCGATCAAGGTCGGGTTCGGCTTGGATCAGGGCGTGCAGATGGGACCCGTCATCTCGAAGGAAAGCAAATCGCGTGTTGAATCATTGATTGCCACCGGCGTGTCGGACGGCGCGAAGGCGGTTGTCGATGGCCGGAACACGAAGTTGGCCGGACATGAGAACGGCAATTTCGTGAAACCGACGGTTCTGGATGGAGTGCCCGCTTCCAGTTCGCTGGCCAACACGGAAATTTTTGGACCCGTATTGAGCCTGATTCACGCCAACACGATTGACGAAGCCATCGAATTTATCCGCAAGAGTCCGTACGGCAACCAGGCTTCGCTATTCACAACGAGCGGGGCGGCGGCGCGCAAGTTCCGCTACGAAGCGCCTGCGGGAAATATCGGAATCAATATCGGCGTCGCTGCCCCCATGGCGTATTTTCCGTTCAGCGGGTGGAAGGAAAGCTTCTTTGGGATCCTTCACGCCCAGGGCAAAGACGCGGTGGAGTTCTACACCGAATCGAAGATCGTGGTCGAGCGCTGGTCGCGGCAGGAAACCCGGAAGTTTTAAGAGACAGCGTATCGTCGCCAGCCTACAGTTAAAACGCCCCTTTAGTTCGGCCTGCGCCAGCCCAGCGAAATGTTGGCTCGAGCCTGTAGACTCTGCTAACTTCTTGCCATGACGGAACCGCCCCTTTACCTCGATGTGAATTCGCAATTGGAGTGCGCCGAGACGCTGGTTTCGCGGTTTTACACCGAGCCGGCGGTGCTGGCCCTGGAAAAAGAACGCATTTTTCGGCGGACGTGGCAACTGGTGGGAACGCTCCGTCAGTCGTGCGGGGAAGTGAATGGGAAGAAACGAACGATCGCCGATCCGGAGTCCTTTTTCACATTTGATTTGGCTGGTGAACCGATTGTAGTGGTCCGTGACAGCACTGCTACGTTGCGCGCGTTCAGCAATGTGTGTCGTCATCGAGCGGGTCCCATCGCCGAAGGAGCAGGCTGTCGCAAGATCTTCAATTGCGCGTATCACGGCTGGACCTACACGCTGGATGGCCGCCTGATTGGCACACCCGAAGTGGATGGGATGGAGTTTTTCGACCGCTCCATGCTGGGCATGGTGCCGCTGCGATGTGAAACCTGGGAACAGTTCATCTTTGTGAATTTTGCAGCCGAGGGGCCGTCCCTTACCGAGTATCTGGGCAATATTCCTGAATTGGCGCGCGGGGTTTCTTTTGATGGTCTGGCGCTCGTAGAACGGCGCGACTACGTCGTGAATTGCAACTGGAAGGTGTACGTCGACAATTATCTGGAGGGCTACCACATCCCCATTGTCCATCCGGGCCTAATGAAGGAGATCGACTACCCGCGCTATCGCTGCGAAACGTTTCGCTACCATTCGCAACAGCTTGGGCCGGTGAAGGAAGTGAAGTCCGGCGACAGTCACGAACGTGTGTACCTCCCTGGCGCGGGTCTACAAGAGGCGTTGTACTTCTGGGTTTTCCCCAACATGATGCTGAATATTTATCCGGACAACGTCTCCATGAATTTGATCGTGCCATTGGCGCACGACAAGACGCTCACGATTTTCGAATGGTACTTTCACGACGCAAATTCCGAAAAGGCCCGGGAACGCGCTGCCAAAGCCATAAGGTTCAGCGACGTTGTCCAGCAGGAAGACATCCACATTTGCGAAGCGGTGCAGCGTGGGTTGCAGTCCGCCACGTACGACCGAGGACGCTACTCGGTGAAACGCGAAAACGGCGTTCATCATTTTCATGTGCTACTGAGTGAATTCTTAAACAAGTAATTTCGATCAGCCGAAAGAGATTCTAAATCGTTCCAGACCAGGAGCATTCCTATGCGCTTTCTAACACGCAAAATGCCGACCATTCACGTACGGGCCCTAGCTTGCTTCGGGTTCGTCCCGGTGCTATTCGCTATTTTAATGACCATTCCCGCGTACCCCGCGGACAGATGGAACGCATCGCAACTGGCCGCGCTTGCAAACTCTCACAATCCAACATTGGGAGACGCGATCCGAGCCAGCATGGATGACAAAGAATTGAAGAGCGGCACTGCCTGGCTAGGGCACGGTCCAGAATTCTTTTTTGCGCTTGAAGCGGCTTCGCAACCCACATTAATCATTGATGAAGCGCCCGGCCCAGAGCTGCAACATTGGGCCAATTCCGATCTCTGGTATGCACCCGCCCGCATCGAACCTGTTGGCAAGCTGCATTCCTTTCACTATCTCGTCGGTGAAACGAAATTCGGAGGCCGCCTGGACCTGCCGGCTTTTACCGCGGACTCCTATCAGCAACCCGGAGTTCCTGCCGGTGTGTTATCCCCGAAACTGAACCATGTCAGCAAGATTTATGATGGGATGAAAAGCGAGTACTGGATTTACGTGCCCGGGCAGTATGACCCCAGCAAACCGGCTGCGCTCATGGTTTTCCAGGACGGCGAAGGGTACCTCGACCGGAATGGAAATAATCCCGCGCTCAATGTAATCGACAACTTGATTGCGCAAAAGAAAATTCCAGTAATGATTTGCGTGTTCATCAATCCGGGCGATATCAGCGGGTCGGAAGGCACGCCGACCTATAACTTTGTGAAAGCGTATGCGGACAAGTGGCAGCGGTCCCTGAAGGATTCGATGCGCAGCACGCTGTACGACACGGTCAGCGACAGATACGCGCGTTATCTGCGCGATGAAATTCTGTCGGAAGTGGCAGCGAAATATAACCTTCGCCAAGACGCCTATAGCCGCGGCATTACCGGACTTTCGTCGGGAGGCATCTGCGCGTTCAATGTTTCCTGGCAAACGCCGGATCAATTCAGCCGCGTCATTTCCTGGATCGGGAGTTTCGCAGGCATCCAATGGAAAGAGGTTCCCGCGATTCCCGATGGCGGCCAGGATTATCCCGACAAGGTGCTGCGCGAACCGAAGCGCAACATACGCGTGTGGTTGCAGGACGGCTCGGAGGATTTGGATTTACGGTATGGCAATTGGCCGCTGGCCAATCTTCGCATGGCCAACGCGCTGAAATTCCAGGGATACGATTTCCATTTCAGCTTTGGCGGAGGAACGCACAACTCCGCCCACGGTGCGGCCGAATTTCCCGCAGAGATGATTTGGCTCTGGCGAGACTACGACCCCAGCAAGTCTGTGCAAACTTACGAGATGGACCCGTCCGAAAAGACCGCGCCACCGTTCCGGGTGAAGACATTGAACCGCACCCAGTGAACGACCAATCCCGCGAATCTTCTATGGATGCGCAGGCGCGGGAGTGGGCGCTGTGCTAGGCGCCGGCTTGCTGAAATCGAAATTCACCTTGGGGGCCGAGCGGGCGCCCTCTTCGGTCTTGAAGTAAGCGTCGTTCCGCGTGAAGCCGGCGAAACCGGCGACCAGGCTGTTGGGGAACAGCGAAATGTACGTGTTGTAGTCCTGGATCGCGTCGTTATAGCGTTTCCGCTCCACGGCAATGCGGTTTTCCGTGCCCGCCAATTCGTCTTGCAGGCGCATGAAGTTTTCATTGGATTTCAACTGTGGATAGTTTTCCACGATCACCATCAGGCGGCTTAACGCGGAGTCCAACTGGCCGTTGGCAGCGATTTTGTCCGCAGGGGTCTTGGCGCCCATCATGGCCGCGCGCGCGGCAGCGATATCGCCAAACACCGTTTGTTCCTGCACGGCGTAACCTTTTACGGTTTGCACTAGGTTGGGGATGAGGTCCGCGCGGCGTTGCAAGACCACGTCGACTTGCGCCCATGCCGCATTCACAGTTTCTCGTTTGATGGCCATCTGATTACGCCGGCTGACGTAGGCGGAGCCGAGCACAAATGCCAGGATCAACAGCACTACCAGAATTGCGATTGCCGCTTTCATATCCACCTCGTTCGATTGAGTTTCAAAACCTTACTCCACAACTCGCTTCCACTGTTTTTTCGGCACCAGACGATCCAGCGCGTTCACCACTTTTTCCAGCGCGTGGATGTAGTGGTCATAGACCACGAAGGAATCCTCGGTTAGCTCCTGGCCCTCATGAAAGTCGTAACTTGCTCGAAACGCTCCGGCGTCCGCGCCAGTCACGGTCGCGATGCGCTCGAACAGTGCGGGCGGTTCCGGGGGGGGCTCTTCGCCAAAGGCCAGAAGAGTGTGCCGAAGCAAGGTTACGGCTGCGGAAGTCGTCTTTTTCAGGATAGTGGTGTATTCCAGTTCATTCTTGCCGGCGTGCAACACATGCTGGCGCAGGCGCTGGAGAAGCAGGCGCAAATCGCGCTCGACTTGCACCCGATGCAGGTTCATGGGGATTTCCAGATCCGCCACGGGATCCTTGCCAAAGAGCACCCGATGCGCCCGTTTGACGTCCAGACTCTCGATGGGAAAAACGTCCGTGGAGCGCTGCAACTCTTCCGTCAGGAAGAACAGCGGAGTTGGTTCCTTTTCCTCGCCGTTCCACCAAAGCACCACGGGCGCAAGCAGCTGCAATTCGTGGACGTCGATGGTGACCAGGGTACACAGAATATTCAGGTCGGACGTTCCCGGCCGAAAGGTTCCACTGGCAGCGGATCCGTAGAGCACCACGGACTCAAGATTCTTGCCCGCTGCTTCCTTCAGACGACTGACGAGTTCGCCTAGCTTGGTTTCCATTTTCGCACCTACGTTTGCTGGTTAAATTCTGTTACCAACTGCCGCCCGCTCCGCCGCCTCCGCTCATTCCTCCGCCAAACCCGCCGAAGCCGCCTCCACCTCCGCCCCAGCTTCCACTTCCCCCACCGCTGCTCCAGCCACCCCGGCTGCCGCCCCAACCGCCTCCGATCACGGGTCCGACCCACCAACCGCTGCCCATTCCACCGCGACGGTTGATATTACTGCCAGAACCCCCCGAGCGGGACATCAGAAAAATGAATAGGATGATTGCGAGAAAAATCCAGATCCCCAGGCTGCCAGAGTCCTTCTGCTGTCGAACTGGCCGCAATTGGGGTGCACCGGTCAGCGTGACGCCCTTGTCGTCTGCAACATACTTAGCCAGTTGCCATGCGGCCGCCGCGATCCCGCTGCTGTAATCGCCCTGGCGGAAGTAAGGAGTCATTAGCCGGCCAGCATCGCCGGCGCGCGCGTCATTGATAACTGGTTCCAGGCCGTACCCAACTTCGGTCCAGTACTTCCTGTCGTTCGGGGCAACCAGCAGCATGACCCCGTTGTCTTGCTTCTTTTGTCCAATGCGCAACTGTTTGAAGAGGTCGTTGGCATACGGTTGGATCTCGTTGCCATCGAGTGACTTGACGGTGACAATGGCCATCTGCGCGCCGGTCTTTTGCTCGAGTTCCGTGCACAAAGCTTCCAGTTGCGTCTTTGCTTGCGGGTTGATGATCCCGGCACGGTCGGTGACATATCCGGTGGGTTTGAAGTTCTTGAAATCATCGGCCCGCGTGACCGCGCTCACGGCTAGTACGAGCCAGACGACGCACCACGCCACAGTCAGTCTAAAAAGTTTCATGGAATTCCCGTGTGAACCCAAAAGAGTCTGCCACTTCTGCGCAAGGCGGGAAAGCAAAAAGAATTGCCTAACAGTGAGCGGAAGAAGCTGACGAATGCGACCAACGACGCAGCCTCTGCGCGAATTCTCTCACAAATGCGGCGCCAAAATCCCCATTGAATTTTTTTACACTGGCCGCACCACGCGCGGTCCAAACGACTTCGCCGGTTTTGAACAGGCACAAGTTTCGCGGCGCCTTGTTTGCAGTCCATCGACCTCGGATCCAGAACTGAGGAGTGGAGTGTTTACAGGCGTGGGCCATTCGCCTGGCCGATTGTTCACCCAGCCCAAATCCGCGCATTTTGACCCCATCCTCACTCGCTCCTCTCGCCTAGACCCTACTGATCGTGATGGAGGATTCTATGAACGAAAACAAACTGGAAAAGGTCCTAAAACCACTGCCGGTGCCTTACGAGGAGTTCGAGAGCTTTCCGAAGCATGTTGAGGAGTTCTTTGACCTCATCGCCCGCCGCCCGTTTGAACTTTTGGAGAAGAGACCGCTTTTGTTCGGCCGTGAATTGGAACACCTATGGAAGACCGAACCCGAGCTGCTCCGGCCCATCTTCCTGAAACTGTATGAAACCGAGGAGAACCTGGTGGTGCGCGCCGAAGTGCCGGGTTTCACAGAAAAGGAGTTGAACATTTCCTGCGAGCCGTGGCGGTTGGTCATTACCGGTAAGAAGGAAATCCGCGAAGAAACCAAGATGGAAAAGAAAGAGGAGCTGCCTCTCCACATGGAGAAGATGCAGATCTACAAGACCATCAAATTCCCAGTGGAAGTGAAGCCGGATGCCGTAAAGGCCACGCTGAAGCACGGGATTCTGGAACTCACTCTGCCAAAAGCGGAAGTGGTCAAGAAGGTGAAGATCGAAGTGAAGACCCCGTAATTTGCTGAGAGTTTCCTCTGTTCGCGTTGCGACAGGAGGCGTTCCGGTTTTTCCGGGACGTCTCCTGAATTCGTCCGAGCGTGGGAACGGTTATTGACCGCACTGTCAGCGAATCATACTCTGTAATCGGCATGGACACTTCCAAAGGGACACTTCCCATGAGCGGTGGAGCGCGCTTCCTCGTTGGATGCTCCTCTTGCTGGCGGTCCTATTGTGTGCAACGACCGCGTCGTACGCGTTGGTTTGGATGTACGATGCGCGCCATCCCAGCATCTCCCAGGTGGAAATCGGAATAAACCAAGCGACCGATACATTTTTCGACCCGAGAACTTCTTCCGTGCCAATTCTGAATGTAATTCCAGGAAGTCCGGCGGAACGGGCAGGGTTGCGGGCGGGCGATCAGATCGTCGCGCTCAATGGGCACCCCATGGAGTCGTATGCGCTGCTGGCTAAGATTTGGAGCCGCTCTCATCCCGGTGATGCTGTGGACGTCACGGTGCGTCGCGCCGGCGAACCTCAACCATTGAGCTTTCATGCCACGTTTCGACCGGACAGTACTGGGCGGTCTTCGGAAGGGGTCGCGCGAAGTTCAGCCCGCGAGGTCCTCACGTTTTATCCCATTTTTTTCGTCCTGGTTGGATTCGCCGTTCTTTTTCTGCGCTTGGAAGATCCGTACTCCTGGCTCTTGGCGTTGCTCTTTGCCTGCTTTGTCGCCGCCCCCGCTTTCAACAATCTCGGTGCGTTGCCACATGCGCTGCGGATCTTTACCGCGGCGTATCGAAGCATCTTCTTCGCGTCAATCACCTCTGTCTTTTACGTATTCTTTGCGCTATTCCCGGAGAAATCGCCCTTAGAGAAACGGGCTCCCTGGTTGAAGTGGGTGGCCCTCGCGATTGCCGCGATGCAAATTGTGCCAGGATTGCCTTACGCTGCTGCGCGATTACCTCATTTTATTGCGCAAGCGATTGGCGACAAAAATTCCGAGCACGTGCGCCTTGGGCTGACGTACGCCATGGTGGCGCTTGGGATCATCTCTCTGTTGTGGAATTGCGCGAGTGTGGAAACTGCGTCGGAATCGCGACGCAAGTCGCGCGTGCTGCTAGCGGGCACGCTCTTTGGCGTGGTGCCGTATGTTCTCGAACATATCTTGATCGACTTTTCCGGGTACCGGCCGACGTTCTGGGTTGACGTGAGCTTGAACCTTCTGGTCCTTCTGTACCCGCTGTCCTTCGCGTATTCGATCATCAAGCATCGGGTGCTGGAGATTCCCGTGCTCCTGCGGCGGAGCGCGCGCTACGTGCTGGTGCAGCGTGGCTATTTCCTGTTACTTTTCTGCGCCGCGCTAGTGGCAATTTTTCTCTTCAGCCATTTTTTCTCCGGACTATTCGTGGAAAATTCGCAGTTTGGCATGGTTCTGAGCGCGGCCTTTGGGGTGGCCATGGTTTGGGTTTCCGGTCCGTTCGTCAAGCGCGGCACAGATCGCATCGATCGCGCCTTCTTTCGCAGTTCCTATGACGCGCGCATGATTCTACAGGACCTCGCGGAAAAGACACGAGCAGTGACAGACCGGCATGAGCTCGCGCGATTGCTGGAGCTTCACATCGAAGGAGCGCTGCATCCAAAGTCACTGGCGTGTTACCTCGAGAGTGGGGATGGAAATCTAGCCGTAGAAGGCGAAACAGTTTCCGGAGAACTGGGAGTGCTGCCATTCTCTTTGCCTCGGCCAAGATTCCCCTTTCGCTTCGGGGCTCGCTTCGTTCTCAAGGAAGCGCCTACGCTTCCCGCGACGCTTCCCCTGCTTGCAGAATTGTCACGACTGGGGAAGTCCTGGGACGTGCCGCCGCCGGCTTCTGAGGAAAGCGCAGAGGTGGCCGCACTCGTGCCGGAATGCTTGGTGCCGATTGTGGGACGAAACAGCAGCCTGCTGGGGCTACTTGTTCTCGGGCCGCGACGTTCCGAAGAGCCTTACTCCGGTGAGGACAAGAGTTTGCTTGAAGCCGTGGCCAGCCAAGCCGCCGTTTCCCTCGAGAACATGAAGCTGGCGGAACAAATGGCGAACCGCCTGGAACTCGACCGGCGAGCCGCCCGCGAAATGCAGATTGCCCGGGACGTGCAGTCCCGCCTGTTCCCGCAAGTCATGCCGCGGTTGGCGACTCTCGAGTACGCGGGAAGTTGCCTGCAGGCACGCCAGGTCGGCGGGGATTACTACGATTTCGTGGATCTAGGTTCTTCGCACGTGGCTTTTGTTCTGGCGGACATCTCCGGGAAGGGCATCGCCGGAGCCCTACTGATGGCCAATCTTCAGGCCAATTTGCGGAGCCGGTATGAAGTCGCGCTCGACGATATGCCGCGCCTGCTGAAATCGGTGAACCAACTGTTTTACGAGAATACGCCGGATGATCGCTACGCCACGCTTTTTTTGGGAGTGTACGACGATGTGAGCCGACAGCTCACCTACGCAAACTGCGGACAAAACCCGCCGCTGGTTTTCCGTGCGGATGGTTCGGTGGAGAGGCTTTCGGCAACCGCCACGGTCATCGGTTTATTCGCCAATTGGAACTGCACCACGCAGAGCATCGCATTGCATCCCAACGATGTACTGGTCATGTACACAGATGGCGTGACCGAAGCAAATGACGCCCGAGAAAATGAGTTTGGCGAAGACCGCCTGAGAGAAACGGTCTGCAAGAATTCGCAGCGGTCGCCCGTGGAACTGCTTGGCGCGATTCAAGACGCTGTACAGAAATTCAGCGCGGGCGAACAGTTTGACGACCTTACCCTGGTGGTAGCCCGGGCCCGTTAGGGTCGAGACCCCTCGGACGAAGAGTCAGAACTGTCTTCAGCGGTCATCAGTGCTTCCGCTTCCTGCAATCCTTCAGCGGTAAGAAGATCGACGGCATTGAGTTCCACGGGCTGAAGCGCGCCGCGCAACTCCCGCATGGCGGCGATTATGCCGTCCAGCCTGGAGAGCAAACCCAACACGAAGAAAAGTGCAGCCAGGAAAGCCCCTGCCGGCGCGAACCAGGAGGCTGCCAACGTCAAGCTGCAGACAATCAACAACGCGATCGTGGTCAGGAAGAATATCAATGCTAGCCGGATCAGGCGAGCGCGGCGGGTTAGCTGCTGCGTCTGTGTGTGCAGCACTTCGATGCGGCCAGACTGATCCGCTCCTCCCGCGCGCGAGTTTTTCATGTTCTTTCAGCATTTCGCGCTGCAAGCCACGCAAGCGAGACCACGGTCGCCAGCCGTCCATAAAATGCCAAAGAGAGCAGACCACACGCGGAGATAATCACCACGGGCACCACAGACATGCTGATAGTGCTGGGCCATGCGGGCAAGTTCCCGTCGACCTACCTTTACGGTGAGAATATCACTCGTGCCGATGATCGCTTTGACGAATTGCCCGTGCGATGGCCTTCCGCGAGACTGCGCTCAGGTCCTCTGCAGCGCAGCCAACAGCGCAGAACCGTTCGGGCTGCCGAGGCCTGTGCACGCGTCCCAGCCCGGACCTGCGGAGTACCCTCCATTGTTTCCGGACGTGATGTCGTGAAATGTCGCTTCGGCTTTGGCGGAATATAATTGCGGATTCACATAGCCCACATTGGTCCCAAGCGATTGGTTGATCAGCGCTAATAAACCAGCCCACAAGGGGGCGACCGCGCTGGTTCCGCCAATCACGGTCTGTTGTCCATCCACGACAACGTTATATCCGGTTTCCGGGTCAGCATCTCCCGCAACGTCCGGCACGCCCCGGCCCACGAAGCCATTGGGAGCCGCGGGGACGTTGGCACCTTGTTGGAAAGTGGGAAGCGCAAAAACTTCGCTGACCCCGCCGCCCGTTGCTCCCTCGTTTGTGGAAAGTTCGTTCCAAGCCTGCTCGTTGCCGATGGCCGTGCCCGAGAGCGTCAGCTTTGTGCCACCGCACGCCACGACGTAGGGACTGGCTGCGGGAAAATCGACGGTCAGCGTTCCGCTGCTGCCATCGGAAGCTCCATTGTCGCCCGAGGCCGCAAGAATTGTGACTCCCATGGTGGACGCGTCTTGGCAGGCCGAGTTGAGTGCGTTGCGCGACTGCTCGGTCCAGGAGCTTTCAGGGCCTCCCCAACTGATAGATATGATCGACGGTTTCAGAGTGCCGTCATGGACCGCGGTGGTGATTGCATCGATGAATCCCTGATCCGTATTAGGCGCAAAATACGCGGCGATCTGTGCGCCGGGAGCGACCGCTCCTGCCACCTCGATATCCAGTTCTACCTCGCCATCGGCCCCGCTGGGATCGCCCGAGGGGGAATTGGTAGCGCCATCGACGGAGACTGCCGTTACCTTGGGAGCAGTGATGCCGAGATTGCCGAAGAAAGTTTCGAGATCGCTCGTGTTGTAGCCACCTCCCAACTCGATCACGGCGATACATTGCCCTGTGCCGCTTGCGCCGGTCGGGAAGGCGTAAGCCTGCGCGACTTGAACAGGAGAGTACGACGCGGTGGCTGCTTGCGCGTGAACATGCGGCTTTTCTTTGCGCAACCGGAAATGCGCTTTTGCTTGGGGACGGTTGTCGAGACCGAACACCCCTTCGACAATGGGTTCCAGATCCGCGGGAATCGTCAGGGCGCCTGTGCGACAGCGATACGTGCCGGAACTATGCTCGTAGCGCCGCAAGTCGATGCCAAATGCAGCGTTGAAGGCCTGAACGGTACCGCTCAGTTTTACGATCCGACCGGAGCGGTCCTCGCTGACCACTTTCAGTCCGTTTTGCCCGGCGAACACGCGGATTTTTTCCAGATCCGCTGTCGAGGCCCCGTGCAGCCGGGCGAATTCCTCGCGGGTCAGGTATTTTCGCTGGCGCGGAGGAAGAGCACCCGTCTGTTCGGCCGAAGGAAACTTCCCGGCTAACGAGCCGCGTCGCAAGTAAACACTCACTTCAATCTTTTCGTTGGGATCGGCAGGCCCTGCATCTTGCCCGCCCGGTAGGGCTGCGCGCTCACTCCCCTTCAGTTCTACCCGATTTTGTCGCTTAGCCATGAAATGCCTCCACGAATTCGAGTTATGCAGAGGCCGGTGCCAAAAGTATAGCTCGAAATGGCGGAATTCCTGGAGTCTTCGGTCAACTCCCGGGAAACAAAAACCACTTCGGCCACGGGAGGAGAGGTGAATAATTCTCCTTTGACATGCGGGCGCGAAGGGCATAGAAAGGCAAGATGCCGCAGGTAAGGAGTTGACCATGGTGAAGGACCTCTCTCGCAGGAAATTCCTGGAACAAGTGAGCGTGGGGACAGCCGCTGGCATGGGCTATTCGCTTCTGGGCGAATGGGCAGGGGCGCGGCCAGCCAACCCAAAGGCATTGCCAATGCGGACTCTTGGGCGCACCGGGGCACCGGTTTCTATCCTCGCGTTTGGTTGCGGATCGCGTTTTCTCATGTATCAAGACGAGGCAGAAGCGCTGGCGATCCTGCATCACGCGATCGATCAGGGGATCACCTATGTCGACACCGCGTATGCCTACGGTGATGGAAAAAGTGAGACCCGCGTGGGAAAAGTGATGGCTACGCGGCGCAAAGACGTCTGGCTGGCCACGAAGATTCCAGATCGCACGCGCGATGAGTTTATGCGCCGCCTGGAAGCCAGCCTGAAGCGTCTACAGACGGACCATGTGGACTTGTTACACATTCATAGCCTGGGGAAAGCCGAGGATTTGGCGAAGATTGAAGCGCCGGACGGAGCACTGAAGGGCTTGATGGAAGCGCGCGAACAGAAGATGGCTCGCGCGATCGGCATGACCAGCCACACCAGTGGTGAAGTGCTGGCTCAGGCGATTCAGAGACACGATTTGGACTGTGTGCAGATGGCGCTGAACGCCTCTCAGAACGGCCGATTCGAGGAACTCGCATTGCCCGCTGCTCGCACGAAAAATTTGGGCGTCATTGCCATGAAGATCACCGGCCAGGAATATTTGCTGAAGAACGCGGATGGCAAAAGCGACATCCATTCGTTGCTACGTTATTCGATGAGCCTGCCCGTAACCACGGCCGTGGTCGGCATGCCTCAGAAGGAGATGCTCGATCAGAATATCGAGATCGCGCGCACATTCACGGCACTTCCCGAGAGCGATATGGACCGCCTGCGCAAGGAGCTGGAGCCATCGCGCCATGGCCTGGAAAAGAATCTGACGGGCCACCACGATGGACCCACGGAGAAGCCACACCTCTTCTGGGTGTAGCGTCCCATTTTCCTATTGGCTCATGCGGTAGATGAAGTTCTGCGGCCCGTCCGTCACCTTGAAATCCGCAGGGACGGTGAAGAGCGAAGCGTCCGGCTCGGCGCGTACGATGTTGGTTAGCTTGAATGTTTGCTCGCCCATGCGCGGATCGCTGCGCTTACTGAAAACGATGGTCTTCAGGTCGGGGGAAGTCCACACTTCTGTCACGATACGGATGGGCTTCTCATTCCCGATCTCACCTGCCGGAATGGTCCGTGTGGTGCGCACTCCAGTTACCATCAGGCCTTCCATCGTTTGCGAACCAAGGTCCTCCGTTGCTACTTCCGCTTGCTCTTCCGGTCCGATGGTTTTTACCATGCTCACTCCGGGCGGAGGCATGCCGGCCGCCGGAGCTGCAACACCGAACTGCGCGAAGAAGACTTTCGGACTGCCACCGGACCCGGCCGTCACTGCCGTTCCGCCTGCGGGCATTGCGACCTTGTGCGCTGTTTTGTCGGTCAGGTTCA
This sequence comes from Candidatus Acidiferrales bacterium, assembly GCA_963775865.1. Classification (GTDB taxonomy): domain Bacteria; phylum Acidobacteriota; class Terriglobia; order Acidiferrales; family UBA7541; genus Acidiferrum. The sequence continues at coordinate 169,574 of CAVZKU010000008.1, forward strand.
AGGTGTACGACGCCTGCGCCACAGGATCCATGATGAAGACCAGGTGGGGTGCCTCGGCCACGGCCAGGTTGCCAATCGCCGGCAACGCCGCATCCTGCCGTGTCCTTCCCTGCGAATCCCGAGCGGTCATGCCGGTACTGTTTTGCACAATGCGGTTCCCGTCGGCCAGAGTTTGCATCGATTCGTTGGTGATAGTGGCGGAGTAGGGCGCACCCTGAATCGGTGTTCCTCTGCCTACAGCCGCTGAGGTCACAACGCCGGATCCCGCGCTCTGAGACACCACATTCGTTCTCATTCCCTCCTGGGCAAAGGCGCAAGAGGCGGAAGCCGTTAGCAATACTGCCAATGTATATTTCATGGTTGTGTGGTGCTCCTTTCAAATTCAATCAGTCGCGGGCGTAGCCGGATTTGCTCGGCTGATCCGTCGGCCGCAATGCTCAAGTCCGCTGTGAACGTGACACCTTCGGGAAGCGCCCCCGGCGGAAACATGGATTCCGCCGGAATGGCGATCTGGATAGCCGGCTCGTTTGGCAGCAAGTTCATATTCTGCCTCGGCGGCTTCACCGGGGTACGTCGACGATGCATCACCTTCCAGGCGACTGGCGCTGTTTCCGGAAGCAGACCCGGTGGTACCGCGGCTACGGTCTGCGGCAGCACTAAGGGTTCGACACGCACCCGCACTACGAGGAAGAATAGGGCCGCAGCCACAGCAGTTACTCCTGCGGCCCTCGCCACACCCATCCAACGCCGCACCGTATAGTACATCTTCGCCTTGAGCACGGCATCGCCGTAGTCGTGGATCGTCTCGCTTACCTGCTGATACGCTGCGAGCTGCGTTCGGCATTCCACACAAGTTTCGAGGTGGCGCTTGATCTCTGCCACCTCGTCGTTCTCTAGTTCGCGGTCGAGCCAGGCGACCAGTCTTCTCGAATATTCACACATGGCACTTCTCCGTTAATTTCCGGATTGCGCGTTCAATCGTGTCTCCTACCGTGGAAATTGAAATTCCCAGGGCCTCGCCGATTTCTCGATACCGCAATCCTCCCGCACGAAGCAACAGGCATTCCCGCTCGGAATCCGATAGCAGCTTCATCGCCTTCCCTAACCGCCGGAATTTTTCTTTTTCCAATACGACCTGCTCCGGGGTGACCTCATTGCGCCGGGAGTCAGTTTCCAGTTCAAATGGCTCGCCGAAACGCCGGTGATAGCTCCCTTGGCGGTTTCTAGCCTGATTGTGGGCGACGCGAAACACCCATCCGCGAATATTGTCCTGCGCCCCGCCCGAGGTGAGATGTCGGTGCAAGCTCAAAAAAACGTCCTGAACGACGTCCTGGGCCTCGTCGCTTGTGAGCCCCAGGCATACCAGATAGCGAAGCAAGGGTTCGCGGAGTTCACGATACAGGGTGGTAACCTCACAGGTGCCAGTCGCAAAGCGCGAGAGTGTCCAAGTTATGGGTACGGAATCGCCGCTCATCAGGTCCTCAGTATCGCGCCTCTGTTCATATAACAACTCAGAGCCAGCAATTTCCGGCTGAGTTGCACGCGAAACAGACTAAGTCTGCAGACCCGAAGTGTCACCGAGGGAGTCGCAGGAATCTAAACCCTGGCTAGGAACGAGATGGGACTCAGCTCTCACGCGATTCGACGTCAATCCGTTCGACTCAGGGGTTCTCGATCAGAGAGAGGTCAGTTGCCGCCCCGGAAACGTCCGGTGATTGGGGATGCGTGGCATCGGCGGCAAGCTGGGAATTTGCCTGGTTGATTTGCTCGCGTGTCAGGTGATGGGCGAGGGATTTCAGGCGTGGAACGGCCGCGTGATCGCCTGCGACGACGGCGCGCGAATACCAAAGATAGGCGGCCTGGTAATCGCGGGAGACTCCTTTGCCGTGCTCGCACAAGTAGGCGTAGTTGGTCGCTGCGTGTGGAAGCCCTTGCTCGGCGGCGAGCCTGGCCCAGCGAGCGGCTTCGGCGTAGTCGACAGAAACGCCAATACCCTTGAAATACAAGTAGGACAGATTCGCTTCCGCAACGGCAAAACCCTGGTTGGCTGAGGCGCGAAACCATTCCACAGCATCCGTGAGGTTCCGAGGAGTCGCGGTGCCGAGATAGTAGAAGGAGCCCAGGTTGTACTGACCCGCTGGATTTCCGTGGAGAGCTGCCACGCGGTACCACTCAAACGCTAGGCTCATATCCTTGGGCACACCACGACCGTACTGATACAGACCGCCAAGATTATTTTCCGCAGCGGGATGGCCTTGCCGGGCAGCAGCTCGATAATTTTCGGCGGCTTGGCCGTAGTCGATCGGCACACCTTGCCCGTGTTCATACAGGTAGCCTAGGAGAAACTGTGCGGGGGCAAAATGTTGAGAAGCCGCAGAACGAAGCCACGTGAGGGCAGAGGCGGGGTCAGGGTGCGACGAGTCGTTGAGCAGAGAGAAGGCGAGCTTGTATTGAGCGCCAGGGTCGCCGGCGGCAGCGCTCGCCTCCAAACCCCCGCGGGTAGCAGGGGAATCCTGGCCCGGTGTGGGTAAGGCAAACGTAGAGCGAACTATCGAAGAGGACGACAGAAGAAGAAACGCAAGCAGAGTCCAACGAGTGATAGGCCCAGAGAGGTTACGCAAGGTGGCCCCCGTCAGGAAGTTTTCGCTTCGTTCGAAGTGCTCGGCGGCATACTCGGAGACGAAGAGCGGCAGACACACCACAACTCACGCGTGGACGAACCGGGTTGGCTTGGGGCCGCAGTCACTGCGGAACGAGGCACAGCCCTTCGAGGCACGCTAAAAGCGTGATGCCCTACTGGACCACTGCGCTCGCCTGGGGCGATACCGGATAGACGAGAGAGGGTGGCAAAAGGTTCGAAAAACCAAAAAGAATTTACAATTGCGGGTAACTGAAAGAGCGGGCAGGCCTTCTCAAGTCCGACCCCAGTAAGTTTGCTCTTGGTATGACTATGTCGGATTCAGCACAGGCGGTAGCCCACCCGAAAAAGCTATGCTCAGATAAAGGAATGTATAACAAAAGAGATAGTGAGCGCCGCCGGACTCGGCGTGTGCGCATGAAGCAACCGCTGCGGGTGCGTCCGGAGAGCCCGAAAGATGGGACATTTGAGGAAATCGGAACGAGCACGAACATTTCGCAGGACGGGGTCTATTTTGTCACGCAGCGCGCGACGTATCGTCAAGGAATGCGCTTGTCTGTGAGTCTGCCGTACCATTCGCCCTTCAGCCCGCAGAACTACGAATACCTTGGCCAGGTCGCCCGGATCGACGAACTGGGGAGCGGTCAAAAGGGCATAGCCGTACGGTTTCTATCGTCGACGAAAAAGAAGACCGTGAAGTTCTGAGCGTGTCCCGTCACTTCGCTATGGCTCCGCCGGAGAGAGGACAATCTTCCGAAACGCGACGTGGCCTTTTTCACTGCCCTGAAGATAAATCGGGCCGGGCAATTCCTCGTGACTGTCGAGCGCGCCACCGGTGATGCCCGGAATCTCCTGATTGTTGATGACCGTTTGTCCGTTCTGGACGACGGTAACGTTTCTTCCAACGAGCGTGATGTCGAACGTCTGCCATTCTCCCGGTTTGCGAGGAAGTTCCGGCGAGGGCGCGAGGAATCCGTAGACCGCGCCGGTGTGGTGACTGGGGGGTTCCGCAGCGGAATCGGTCTCGATCTGCACTTCGTAGCGCCCTCGCAAATAGACGCCGCTGTTGGATTCTGCTGCGGAATTGAATTCGACATGCATCTTGAAGTCTTTGAACTTTGAATCGTTGATCAATTCAGGGCCGTTACCGGGTGTGATCAGTTTTCCGTTTTCGACTTTCCACACCGTCTTGGCGTCAGACTTGCTCACGGTCCAGCCAGTCAGATCTTTACCATTGAACAGAACGATTGGCTTTCCCCATTTCGGAGTGCCACTCTCCTGCAAGGATGGAGCTTTCACGCCGGTCCAGGAGCACACCGCGCCGTCCGGACCCGTGGTACTGCCAGCGAGGGTATCTCCATTCAAGATGCCCTCAAACACCATATCGTCGTTGCGCCCTTCTTCCTCTTTTGGCGAAACGAACCGCAGCCGTCCATTCGCGATCTCCACTTTCGGCAGGGCACGGGCGTTTCCCCACCGGCCCACCATTTGTGCTTCCAGTTGTCCGTTCTCCTGGATCAGTTGCAGCCACGAGGGATATTCGCGATCTGGCGCTTTCAGCGTCAAATCCCAGCGGCCCAGATACGCCGCGGCCGAATCGGCAGGATTCGGAGGGGAACTCTTTTGCTGTTATCTTCTTGCTGCTTGCACTGTTGTAGCGAGCAACAACACCGCCACCACTAACGCCAAGGTACTTCTTTTCGCTTTCATCGGATGCGAATCCCTTCGCCTTCGGCATGAAGAGCTGAGACCGCGGCCGCTCTGTTCCATTGCCTGCAATTTCGCATTGCACTTCATTCTACTCTTGGCGGTTGGATTGTGGGCGGACCTTCCGGCACGAGCCACGTTTCGACTGGGATGGCGGAAAGGACAAGCGTGCGATATTCTGACGCCGCTTACTACCCTCTTCGAAGCGAGAGTCTATTTGTTGAAGTATGCACAAAAACTCAGCCTGGCCGGGCTCGCCCTGGCGATTTGTATTCTGATCGCGTTCCACTTATTTATGTCAGACAGGAAAGCAGCTCCTGCGCGATCCACAGCGCGTACTTGTGTGCAACTCCGGGCAGAAATGGAACAACTATCGTGCAGCGATACCATTGCCAACGACTGGGGAGAGTTGGACCGGTATCGCGAAGCCAACGCACAAATTCCAGAGGCCAAAGCGGGACAACCGCGAATCGTTTTTATTGGCGATTCCATTACATCCGAATGGCCGGCCTTGGGCGTTCCAGGACGGTTTGCGGGAGTAGATGTAATTAACCGCGGGATTGCCGGCCAGTTAACGTCCCAGATGCTCCTCCGCTTCCGGCAAGACGTCATCGATTTACATCCGCAGGTGGTGGTCATCCTGGGCGGTTCCAATGACATCGCCAGAGTCTTGTCGCCAGCGCTGCCCATTGTTGAGGGGAACCTCGCTTCCATGGCACAACTCGCCAAGGCGAACGGAATACGAGCCATCCTTTCGTCGATTCCTCCCGTGAACAATTATGAGCTTGATCCGAAGGGGAAACCTTATCCGCAGATGGAGACGCATTCTCCGCAACAAATTCGCAAGCTGAATGACTGGATCCGAAAATTCGCGAAGGACAATGATTGCTTGTTTCTGGACTATTATTCCGCGCTTGTCGACGGTCAAGGCTTTCTAAGGAAGGGTTATAGCGTCGATGGCTTGCATCCAAATGCGGCCGGTTACGCAGTGATGGAGCGGTCAGCGCTACAAGCGATTCGAGCCGCGACGCGCTGATCGACTCTGAGACTGCTAACCCTTTTCGTATTTGTAGCGGTGACTGAAGCTGACGAACGACTTCTCGAGATTCTCCCAGGACACCTCCGCCAGGAGGAGTGTCGTGACCATGGCTGACAGCGCGAACATCCCGTAGGGAAGGGAAGCAATGGTTTTAGGAGCGAGCGAAGCGGCTCGAAGCGTGAGATCGAGTACGCCTTCGTGCAGCAGGTAGACGCCATAGGCGATAACCCCAAGTCTTCGCAGCCAGGCCAGGTTCAGGACTCTGCTGAGATGAGACTCGGTAAACGTTAAGCCGTAAATCAGAAGGGAGAGATAGAACGCAGCCAGCCAGGTAAACATCACTGAGACCATCATTAGTCCACGAGCTGCCCATTGCGTTTGCGTGACAAATGGAACGCCAATAGCCAAGAGGCCAATCCATGCGCGCAAGAGCGTTCTGTTCCGTTCCACTCGGGTGCGCCAGGCAGGATCGCGCAGCAGGATTGCGCCGAGAACTCCGAAGAATAGGGAATCTGCTCGACAAGGCATGAGAAGAAACCAGGATTGCGGGTGAGAGGGGAAAAAAGAAAACAACGCTAGGCGCAATACCGGAGCGAGAAGAATGATCTCCACAGCGAGGAAGCGAAGGCGTTCCCGGCTCAGGAAACGGACCAGAAAGGGCAAGGTGAGATAAAACTGCTCCTCCACGCTGAGAGACCAGAAGACGGCGAGCGGTGCGGAACCCAGAAAATTGTAGCGGGTCGCCCAGATGTTCTGCAGAAAGAGGAAATAGGTGTACCTGGGCAGGTTTTCTTGCGGCCTCCACGGCCAAATTGCGCTGGGATGAGCAGCGAACCAGGCCATAGAGGAGAAGAACAGCAGGAGAATGAGGTAGTAGATCGGGACGATGCGGAAGAATCTGCGAAGGTAAAAAACCTGGAAGTAATTTTTTGACTCTTTGGCGTCAAGCAAAATCCCACCGATCAGAAACCCGGACAGCACGAAAAAGAGGTCCACACCGCTCCAACCAAAGCGCGTCGGGTACACCAGATATCCCAGCAGAGTTCCCGGCAACGCTGTGAAATGGAAGGAGAAGTAGTGGTACAGAACCACCATACCGATGGCAACGCCGCGGAGTCCATCAAGCTGGGTGATGCGGGCGGAAGAAGAAGACGACAGCGAACGAACCGGCCGAATGGCCACAGAGCGCTGGATTGGCGGCGCGATAAGGACGGAACTCATGCAGTTTTCCTGCGGCAAAGGTAGGCCGATTCCTACCTCCTACAACGTTACGGGCGTTATTTTGCAATCACCATTGGCGCGTTATCGGCCCAAACCAAAGTGTCAATAGCAGATGCGAAGATAGGCAAGAAACGGGCAGGGGGTGGCGGAAAGCAAGGACGTGCGATATTCTGAGACGTAAGGATTTTGTAAAGATTTCCTAAGCCTGCCGTCCCCCGAACCAGGAAACAGCTTATGAGTGAAACGAAAACCACTACGCCTGGAAGCAAGCCCGCGCGGCCGACCTGGAAGCCGGCGGGGAAAGTGCATGCCGGGGAACAGCCCTTCCAATACCCTCTAAAACGGGAATTTCTCGAGCCGGATTGGCGACGTTTGCCGGGGTATAAGAATGTCAGCAAGGAGGAGTGGGAAACCGCGCTGTGGCAGCGGCGGCATACGGTCAAGAACCTGGGCGAGCTGAAAGAGGCCTTTGCACACCTCCTGCCGGACTCTTTGCTGGCCAGCTTGGAGCGCGATATCAAAGAGCGCGCGACGATGTCCATCCTGGTTCCACCGCACATGCTGAACACCATGGATGAGAAGGACTTGTGGAACGATCCGGTGCGGCGCTACATGCTCCCGGCATTTGACGACCGCCATCCAGAATGGCCGAGCCATCCAAGAGCCAGCCGCGACTCTTTGCACGAGGCCGACATGTGGGCGGTCGAAGGGCTAACGCATCGCTATCCCACAAAAGTTCTGGCGGAGTTGCTTTCGACTTGCCCGCAATACTGCGGACACTGCACGCGCATGGATTTGGTCGGGAATGACGTGCCGCAGGTGGTAAAACTGAAGTTCCAGATACCGCAGAAGGATCGCTACCAGCAGATGCTGGAATACCTGCGGGTTACCCCGTCGGTGCGCGACGTCGTGGTCAGTGGTGGCGACATCGCCAACACTCCCATCGGCACACTGGAAGATTTTTGCTCGAAGCTGATGGACATTCCGAATATTAAGGATATTCGGTTGGCCACAAAAGGTCTCATCGCCATTCCGCAGCATTTCCTGCAGAGCGAGGTGCTGGCGGGCCTAGAGAGATTAGCCAAGAAAGCGCGGGAACGCGGGGTGGATATTGCGGTGCACACGCATGTGAACAACGCGCGGCAAGTGACGCCGTTGGTGCGCCGAGCGGTCCAGGCACTCCTGGACATGGGCTACCGCGATGTCCGCAATCAGGGTGTGCTCCTCCGCGGAGTCAACACCAGCGCGAACGAGATCCTGGATCTCTGCTTCACCCTTCTCGACTACGGCAAGATCATGCCGTATTACTTCTACCAGTGCGACATGATCCCCAACGCGGAGCACTGGCGGTTGGCGATTCATGAAGTCCAAAAATTGCAGCACGACATTATGGGTTACCTGCCTGGTTTCGCCACGCCGCGCATGATCTGCGACGTACCTTTCGTCGGCAAGCGCTGGGTTCATCAGGTGAAAGAGTATGACCGGCAGCTCGGCATTTCCTACTGGACCAAGAATTATCGCACCGCAATTGAAGCGGATGATCCGGAAGCTCTCAGCCGCCGCTACGAGTACTTCGACCCGGTGTACACACTGCCCCAACTCGGCCAGGATTTCTGGCGAGACAGGACTGTGCAGCAAACACTTTCGAAATAACTCTTTTGTTTACGGCATGGGATATCTGCCCAGGCCATCGGAAGCTGAGTTATTTCATTGCGGTCTCGCTCCGGTTTGTTTACTATTACGTTCTCATTCATAACAGCAACATTTGGCAGTACTAGCCGGGAAGACGAAGATGGTCCCCCACAAAGTCAACTCGGATGTTTCTCCTCTCTCGAAGAAAATGCTTCGCGTTCTCGCCTACTGGACGCTGTGGTCCGCACTGTGGGGATTGCCGGGGGGCACGGCAGTGCAGTGCGCGAATCATCCTGAACGAAACTATCCGCAACGGAAGAATGTGTTGGTGCTGCTGCCCGAAAACCTAGGGTTTGAAGGGCAGATGACGTTCGTCCAGAACCTGAACGCGGAATTGGAAGTACCTGAAAAGGTCGAACTGTATACGGAGTCAATCGATTTAGTGCAACTAACCGTTCCGGCTAACACGCAGGAACTTGAAGAAATCTATCGCGCCAAATACAAAGATGTACGGCTCGACCTGATTATTGTCGGGCAACGGCCGCTGCTGGAGTTTCTGCTGAAACGCAGGTACACGCTGTTTCCTGGTGTCCCGATCGTGTTTGGAATGATCCCAAAGGATGTGCCGACTCCCACGGTGAAGCACCCGGGAGTGACGGGAAGTGTGGCGGCTTTCGATTTTGAAAAGACAGTCGAATTGGCACTGGCCCTGCAGCCGGGAATCAAAAGGGTCATTTTGATTTCGGGTACTTCGCCCCGGGACCAGTGGCTCAAATGGATCGCAAAGCAACAGTTCCAGGCGCTCTCGGGACAAGTGGATTTCGCCTACTGGGATGGATTGACGCCATCGGAAGTGAGAGAAGGATTCAACGCACTGAACAAAAGCGACGTGCTCTTTTACCTGGCGGAATCTGAAGACCGTGCCGGGCATGCCTATTCGCTAGAACAGTTTCTGGATCGCATTGCACCGTATTCGCCGGTGCCGATTTACAGTTCGCAGACATCTTTGCTCGGGCACGGAGTGATTGGCGGGAACCTGTACGACAATGTCGATGAAGCGCGAATCATTGCTGAGCAGGCAAGGCAAATTCTGGCAGGGAAAAGTCCGGATGAGATTCCGATTGCCGACGTAAACATGAAAGCGACCGTGGACTCCAGGCAATTGCCGCGCTGGCGCATACCTGTCTGGAGAGTCCCGTTCGGAACAGACATTCGATTCCGCGAGCCCACGTTGTGGGAGAAGCACAAGCTCGGGGTCGTGAGCTTGGCGACCTTCATTGTCTTAGAGACGGCCCTGATTTTCTGGTTGTGGATTGAGGTGCGCCGGAAGAACGCTGCCCGAAGGATGGTGGAACGGCGGTTTGCCACGGAGCGAGTTGTTTCAGAGTATTCCGAGAAATTCACGCACTGTGCACCGGAAGATCTTGAGAGGCACATTCAGCAAGGACTGGCAGCCATAAGAGCGGCCAAAGAGGTCGAGTGGGCGCTCTGGTTCACGGTCGATTCCGGCACGAATGAAATAAGCCGAAGTTTTCTGGCCCGGGGTAAGGCCATTCCTGAAAACGCTGCGCTCCAACTGGGAAAGTACACTCCATGGCTCATGGAGCAAATGCAGGCTGGGCAGACGGTGGCGATCTCGAGTTTGCGGCAAATGCCCGAACGAGCGCGGGATGATCGGGCCTACCTGGAATATCTAGGCGTGGCTTCCATTCTTCTGATCACCTCCAATTCCAATGGTGATGCCAAGAGTGCTTTGGTTTTGGCCAGCCGCGAACAGGGAAAAGAGTGGACCCGAGCGTTGGTCGCACGCCTGAGGACGATGGGAAATCTTTTTGGAACAGCGCTCCACCGCCGCCGGGCGGAAGTTGAACTAAGGGACAAGAAGGAATGGTTAGAGATGGCGCTGGAGGCGTCAAGAACGGCGCTTTGGGATCTCGATGTGCTGACCGGGAAAGTGCGGTGGTCACAAGGGGATGACTCTCTGTTGGGGAAGACTCCCCTGGAACTGGAACTCTCCTGGGAGAAGTTTTTGGAGCGTGTCCCGGAAGAAGACCGGGACGATCTGTACCGCCGCACCCTGGCGACGCTGGAAGATCAGTCGGGGAATGACGCGTTTGTCACGGAATGGAGATACCACCTGCCTGGTGGAGGGGAACGTTGGGTGCTTTTTCGCGGAAGGGTGTATCGGGATCCGCTAGGGCGTCCCCTGCGTTTGCGCGGGGTCAACGTTGACATTACGGAATTGAAGCAGGCGAAGTCTGACCTTGTCGAGCTGACTGAACGCTTAATTCAAGCCCAGGAAAGCGAGCGTCAGCGGCTCGCGCGTGAACTCCATGACGATATCGGTCAGCGGCTCTCGTTGCTGATTATTGGACTAGACCGTTTGAGGCATGGTCTCCCCATGGGGTTGCGCGTGCCGCGCGAGGAGTTGGCGGCTTCGTTGGAGGAAGCCAGCCAACTGGCGACGGACATTCACGGACTGTCTCACCAGTTGCATTCTTCCAAGCTCAAACATCTAGGATTGAATGCGGCGTTGGGGGAATTGTGCGCCCAGGTAGCCCGTCAACATGGCGTCGACGTGAACCTTGAGGCGAGAGCGATGCCCGGAGAATTGTCCGAAGAGCGGGCGCTATGTTTGTACCGCGTGGCCCAGGAAGCGTTGAACAATGCAGTGAAACATAGCGGGTCGCAAACGATAGAAGTCGAACTCTTGCCGGTACTCAACATGTTGCAGTTAAGGGTGAGAGACTTTGGCTCGGGATTTGATGTGAATCAATATGCGGCTGGTGTGGGATTGGCCAGCATACGGGAGCGCATCCGCATGGCGGCCGGAAGATTGCAGATCACCTCCAAGCCCGGAGAAGGTACGGAAATCATCACGGAAGTTGCCCTGGAGCGGGTGGCCAAGCACGCGGCAGTACATTAAAGGCCACCGGCAGCCGCGCTCAACCATGATTGACGAGTTTGTGTTTCATGGCGAAGCGCAAGAGTTCTGAATTATTCTCCAATCCAAATTCCTGCATGATCCGGTATTTATGAAAGGCGACCGTACGCGTCGCCACGTTCAGAATAGCAGCCGCCTCTTTCATGGTGTGACCTTCCGCTAGAAGCTGTAGAACCTCGCGTTGCCGTGGCGTGAGAGTCCGGCTCGCTTCGGAACGTGAATCGCGCGCAACGATTTCGGCGATGGCATCCTGGAGAGCCGGGGTTACGTACTTCCCACCGCGCAAGACGTCGCGCACCGCCTTCAATAGCTCGCTTCCGGCGGACTTCTTGAGCAGGTAGCCGGAGGCCCATTTGTCCATGGTTTCCGCAGCGATCTCCGGATCTTCATTCATGGTCAGAACGATGATCTTGATGGCGGGCAGGGCCTGCTTGAGTTGCTCGCTGGCGTCCAACCCGTTTAAAAGCGGCATATTGAGATCCACCAGCACCAGGTCAGGCTGGAGTTGCGGCGCAAGACGCAGCAACGCGCGCCCATCGGGTACAGTACCGACGACTTCACATTCAGGTTCGAGAAGACGTTTGAACGCTTCGGCGACTAGTGTGTGATCATCTGCAATAAGAACGCGAGCTTTGGCCACGCAGGCCTCCCACCCAACGACCTCGTTGATTGAATGCTAATGAAATTATAGGGAAATGGAAAGGGAAGGGATAAGAAGTCAACCCAGCCCAGATCGCTGTCACTTTTTCCCGTCAAGTGCCCCAGATTCTCTGTGAAGATGTGAAGAGAGGATGCGTGAGGAAAATGTGTCAACTGTCGAGCAACCCAACTCGGCCTAGAAATTCTCCGCCCAAGAACTTCTAGATGCACTCCGCCCCGTTGGTACAACGAAACGATTCTGCGAACCGTTTGGGCTGCTCGAGAGTGGGCACCACGCGCCTGTGTACGGAAACAGCCAGAACAACTTTGGCCTAACCCCCACGTTTCGTTGGCCAAGAGGATGATGCAGAAAGCAGGAGATGGGAACTGTCAATTATTACAGTTGTTTCAGACTGCGTCGCTCGCGGCTGGCGGGTTGGGGATTTGGCTGGGAAGCAGATCACGAATTTAAGTCATGCTATATCAATGGTTTGCGGTCGCCATGGAGGGCCCCCGAAACCACGCCGGTCCTCGCGAAATCAAGAGAATCGATATTTTGTTATGAAAATATTCGTTTTGCAGCGGGAAGGAGTTGCTTCATCCGATTCAATACAGCCCCTCCTATCCACGAACATTTCTCTGCCAGAGTTCGCTTCACAGTTATACTTGGCGCTGAGGAGCTAACCTAGGCCGGTGCCCGAGCAGAAAATCACCAATCCAACAATTTTTGACCTTCACGAAAAGTTTGTGGGGATTTATAAAACTGAACCTCAGTTCGTGCAGGCGCCGGGTCGCGTAAATTTGATCGGCGAACATACCGACTATAACGATGGGTTTGTTTTGCCTGCCGCGATTCAGCTACAGACCACCGTCGGCGTCGCACCAAGGCCGGGTCGTCAGCTTGTTGTGTTTTCCGAGAATTATGCCGAACAGGTGAACCTCGACCTGGAACAGCTTCCGGAAGTGCCACGTCGACACTGGAGCGATTATGTGGTTGGCGTGGCGAGGAAATTAGCGGAGAAAGGAATCGTCCTGCGGGGAACCAGCCTGCTGATAGATGGCGACGTGCCGGAAGGGGCAGGCTTGAGTTCCTCCGCTTCTCTGGAAGTTGCGGTGTGCCAGGCCTTACTGCTAGTGGCCCACGCAAAACTGGAGGGTGCGGAGATGGCCCGGCTATGCCAACGTGCCGAGAATGAATTTGTGGAAGCGCGTTGCGGAATCATGGACCAGTTCGTATCCGTTCACGGGCGAAAAGACCATGCGCTGCTTTTGGATTGCCGGTCGCTGACATACCACCATCAGCCCATTCCGGAAGAAGTACGTTTGGTCATTTGCAATACAATGGTTCGTCACAGCCTTGCTGGCGGCGAATACAACCAACGACGTCACGAGTGTGAAACTGGCGCGCAGTTTTTTTCGAGGATTGTGCCAGGCGTCAAGGCCTTGCGCGACGTCTCCATCGAGAATTTTGAGAGATACGGCGCGGCGCTGCCGGATGTTGTTCGCAAACGTTGCCGCCATGTGATCACGGAAAATGCTCGAGTGGTTGAAGCTGCTGATGCTTTAGCACGGCAAGACCTGATGCGGTTCGGTCAACTCATGCGGGAATCGCACGCCAGCTTGCGCGACGATTTTCAGGTGAGCTGCGGGGAACTCGACACCATGACGGAGCTTGCCGGCCAAGTCTACGGTGTGTACGGAGCACGCATGACGGGCGGCGGATTCGGGGGCTGTACGATCAACCTGGTAAGAAGTGAAAGTGTGGACGGGTTCCAAGCGAAAGTCGCACAGGGGTACCAGAGCGCGACAGGACAGCGGCCTCAGATTTATGTGTGCACCGCAGCTGAGGGAGTGAGGCTTCTGGCATGAGGGAAATCGTAGAAGTTGAAACGACACGGGAGTCGACCGAAAGCCTGAGGTCGCTGCGATGAATCTTCTTGTGACAGGAGGCGCAGGGTACATTGGGAGCGTGGTGGCTGAGCAGCTTTTGGGAGCTGGGCATCGGGTCACCGTCATCGACAATTTGAGACGAGGCCACCGCCAGGCCGTGCCCAAAGCGGCGGAATTCGTCATCGGGGATCTTGCCGATAAGGAAAAATTGGCCGAACTGTTCCGGCGGAGTCAATTTAATGCCGTGCTTCATTTTGCGGCGTTTATCGAAGCGGGCGAATCCATGAAGTTCCCCGAACAATTTTTCCGGAACAACACGGTCAATGCGCTGGCCGTGCTGGAGGCAATGCTCGTCGCGGGCATCAATCGCTTTGTCTTTTCCTCGACGGCGGCGCTGTACGGCAATCCGGCACGGTCGCCAATTCAGGAAGAAGATGTCCTGCAGCCTACGAACGCGTATGGGGAATCGAAACTGCTGCTAGAAAGAATGCTGGAATGGTTCCACCGGATTCACGCATTACGCTATGCCAGTTTGCGGTATTTCAATGCGGCTGGCGCTGCGACACCCGACCGCGGAGAAGCGCACCAGCCGGAATCACATCTAGTGCCGCGCTTAATGAATGTTGCGCTGGGCCGTCAGAAGCACATTGAAATTTTCGGTACGGATTATCCGACATCGGACGGCACGTGCGTGCGTGATTATATCCATGTCAGCGATCTGGCTGCGGCGCACCTTCTTGCGCTCGATGGCCTCGATCACTCCGGGCGACTGATCTATAACCTGGGAAATGGACAGGGGTTTACGGTGCGGGAAGTGATTGAAGGTGTCCGCCGGGTCACCGGAAAAACCATTCCGGTTGTGGAATCCCCACGGCGCGAAGGCGATCCTGCCGTATTAATTGCCAGTTCAGAAAAAATCCGAAGGGAACTGGGCTGGAAGCCAAAATTTCCGGAACTGGACGCGATCCTGAACAGTGCCTGGATCTGGCATAAGAATCATCCCAACGGCTACAGCGGAGATTGATCTGCAGAGCCGCCGCGCAGCAGGAGCAGAAAATCAGATGGGGTCGTTTGCCATGGGTGTTCACTCACACCGGCGGTTTAATCCGCTGACGCGAGAGTGGGTACTGGTTTCCCCGCAACGGACGCAACGGCCATGGCAAGGGCAAGTTGAGCCAACCCCCTCGGAATCCTCGGTCCCGTTCGATTCCAATTGCTATCTCTGTCCGGGGAATGCCCGTGCGGGTGGAGTGAGGAACCCTCAATATACAAACACCTTTGTGTTCGACAACGATTTTGCGGCACTCCGTCCGGATACGCCGCAGGGAGAACTGCGAGAGGGCGAACTGCTGCGCGCACAAAGTGAGGCAGGGCGTTGCCGCGTGGTTTGTTTTTCGCCGCGGCACGATTTGACGCTGGCGCGGATGAGCGTCGACGAGATTAAAACCGTGGTTGGCATCTGGTGCGAAGAATTTTCAAAACTTTCGGCTCAGCCGAACATTCACTCCATTCAGATTTTTGAAAATCGTGGCGCGATGATGGGCTGCAGTAACCCGCACCCTCATGGCCAGATCTGGGCCAATGAAAGTGTACCGGAGGAACTGGCGCACGAAGTGGCCACGCAACGGGAGTATTTTCAGAAGCACGAGGCAAACCTTTTGGACGACTATCTCCAACTGGAGTTGAGCAAGCAGGAGCGAGTCGTTTGCGCCAACGATCATTTCGCAGTGGTGGTTCCGTTCTGGGCGGTCTGGCCATACGAGACGCTGTTAATCAGCCGAAGAAGCGTGGGTAGTTTGCCGGAATTGAACGAAGCAGAGCGTGAAGGTTTGGCGCAAATCCTGCGGCAAGTGACCATCCGCTATGACAACCTCTTCAAAACCTCCTTTCCCTACACCATGGGGTTTCACCAGCGCCCCACAGACGAACCGCCAAATCGGGGATTCCACCTTCACGCGCATTTTTACCCTCCACTTTTACGGTCGGCAACTGTGAAGAAGTTCATGGTCGGATACGAAATGCTGGCCATGCCTCAGCGGGACATTTCCCCGGAGTCAGCGGCGGAGCAACTGCGGGATCTTCCGGATGTGCATTACCTGGAAGCGAGGTAACACGGAGAATCCGCCGGCATCTCCTCGGCGGAAGTGGCAAAGAAATGAAAATCAATGCCTACCTCGGACGAAGCACGGTAGTGGCGGCGCTCGGTGGGCTGCTGTTTGGCTTTGATACAGCGGTAATCTCCGGAACCACCAGCGATTTGGTGAAGGTGTACTCGCTCCCGTCCTGGCTCTTCTGGCTGGTTCAGATGCTTCACACCTCGGAAGCATCGCTACTCCTGGGCATCACGGTTTCTGCGGCTCTGCTCGGCACCATCCTTGGCGCAATGTTCGCGGGGATTCCGGGGGATGCGTTGGGGCGCCGCGACAGCCTGCGCATCATGGCCATGCTCTACATTATTTCTTCTCTAGGTTGCGCGTTGGCGTGGAATTGGCCTGCGCTGGTCACGTTTCGATTCATCGGCGGCTTAGGAATAGGGGGATCCTCAGTACTTGGGCCGATGTACATCGCAGAAATTGCGCCGGCTAACTGGCGCGGCCGGCTGGTCGGCGTATTTCAATTCAATGTGGTCAGCGGCATTCTGCTGGCGTATCTCTCGAATTTCCTGGTGGGTTTGGGTCATTTTTCGATTGACGCAGAATGGCGCTGGAAGCTGGGAATCGCGGCGATACCGGCAGTTCTGTTTCTTACCCTACTGTTCGGGATTCCCCGCAGCCCGCGCTGGCTTGTGAAAATGGGCCGAGTGGCCGAGGCACGCGAGGTCCTGCGGCGGATCGGGGAGCAGAACTACAAAACAGAGCTGCAGGAGATTGTGGAGTCGATCGATGCTGAACACGGGCACGCCAATGAACCACTCTTCATTCGCAAGTATCGCCTGCCAATCTTCCTGGCGATTACCGTGGGTATGTTTAACCAGCTTTCCGGGATTAATGCCGTCCTTTATTACCTGAACGACATTTTTGCTTTTGCCGGGTTCAGCAAGGTGTCGGGAGACCTGCAGGCAGTCGCGGTGGGGTTCACCAACTTGATTTTCACGTTGATCGCCATGACCGTGATCGACAAGCTTGGCCGGAAGAAGTTGCTGCTTGTCGGGGCACTGGGAACGGCTATCTGCCTGGCCGGGGTCGCTAAGATTTTCTCGAGTAATCGTCACCAGGAACTGCTGGTGTGGCTGCTCGTGGGCTTCATCGCGAGCTTCGCATTTTCGCAAGGGTCAGTCATCTGGGTCTATCTTAGTGAAGTCTTTCCGAACCGCGTGCGGGCTAAAGGCCAGAGTTTAGGCAGTCTCACACATTGGCTAATGAACGCGGCGATCTCCTTCGCGTTTCCGACGCTTGCCGCGTGGTCGAAGTCGATCCCATTCGTTTTCTTCTCGGCAATGATGGTGTTGCAGTTCGTGGTGGTCTGGCTGGCTTATCCCGAAACCAAGGGAGTCTCGCTCGAGGAGATGCAGCGCCGACTGGAGAAGGTGCCGGGTGTGTAATCCTTACGTTGGAATTAGCAAAAACCGTGCTGCGTTCTATTAAAAGATTGGCTGTTCCCGTCCCTGTTTCGCGTTGACCCGATTCACCCGCAAATCTAAACTTTACGTGTAAGTTGCTTTCTTGAGTCAGGAAGGTCCCGGCCCATGTATCGATACACCATCGCGGCTTTGTGCTTCGTCTGTATGTTCGTGTTTCAGGTCCAAGGGCAGAAAACCATACTCGAACCTATTTCCATCACCACAGGAACAGTCCTCACCTTTCATCTGCAAACCCGTCTCAACCCGGTTGGCGGTAACGAGATGGACCTTTTGCCGCGCGGCACGGTTTTGACCATAAGAATGCTGAACGCCATTGACTCCGGCGTGGACCGGGATGGATCCAAATTTCGCGGCGAAGTTGTCTCGCCTGTGGTTTCGGGGAACGAAGTCGTTCTTCATTCTGACGCGGAAGTGAGAGGCGTACTCGCGCTGCTCAGAAGTAGAAACCATCCGGAAGGGTTCCGCTACGAACTTTTGATCACAAGAGTCACCGACCACGGAAGATCTTATGATTTGACCGCTTCGCTCAATCCGTCCTTTGCGGATCGAGCGCCGGAGCGCGATGCCACCATTAAAGCCGAGGGATCGAAAGTTCTGAAGTAAGAACACCTCGTCGGCCAGATAAACAATGCCCGCAAAAATTGGGCCCTTCGTGGTTGTGCCACGAAGGGCCTTTCAATTGTACGCCGCGCATGCTCGACAGCTAGCGGGTGGAAGTCCCGTCCCAATTTTTATCCTACCAGCAGCGCAGAGTTACGAGGCAGTCGAAACGCGGACGCTGATGGCGACATTGTTTCCATTGTCTTCGCGATAAGTTACATCTGCATTCGCGCCGACCTTTAGCTTGCCTTCAACGGTCGTGTTTTGATCAATCCTGAAGGTCATGGATTTGGGAGAAGTTTGCTGCATTTGCTGGCCTGGATTGGTAGTGGCGGACCCCAGCGTGAGCGTGAAGGAGTTCCTTCCCACCGAAGCAATCGTTCCAGAAACCGATTGCGCCTGAGGAGCGTCCTGTTGCGCATTCATTACGGCAAGCAAGCTAGAGTGAGTGGTGGTTGCCTGTACCGGCAGCACCACTGCCAGCACGACCACAAGAGCTAAACCGCACAAACCGGGGAAAACCATTCGAGTTGTTGCTTTGTCCATTGCTAAGCCTCCTGAAATTTTTCGCGACTGGTAGCTGTTCCAGTGCAGGTGGAGCGCCAGAATCGATTGCCGGACGTCGATTTTTGTATCCAGCATCAGAGATTGAACTTACAAACAAACAGAACGTAACGTGGAACATCATCCGAAAGTACTGGGACCGGAAATCTCTGCACGATGGTGGTCCAATGGTTCCAGGAGCAAGACTATGAGGAAATTCTGATTGAGGACACAAATTTGTAGCGCGCCATCAAGAAGATCGCGGTTAAAAAACTAACTACCGAATGAGATTTTCCAATTCTTCGCGCAGTTGCCGGCGCGCCCGAAACACGCGCATCTTGGCCGTGGCCTGTGTAATTCCCAATTCTTCCGCCATCTCGCGATGCGTCCATCCTTCTTGCTTGTGAAGAAGAAAAGCTCGTCGGAGCGCAGGGTTCAAGCGGTGCATGGCCTTGGATGCCAGGTCGCGATGCATGTGCTGCCGCTCGTTATTCACGCGAACATCCTGGAGGTCGGAGACGCCACGGCCCTTGCGATCGTGGAAGCCCAGGTCCACATAACAATCCTGTCGCCGCGAGCGGTTCCGTCGCAGAGTCATCAGGGCTTCATTGAAGGTGACGCGAAACAGCCACGAGGAGAAACGAGAGGCCTCTGCAAATCCATCCAGGCGCTGGTATACCTTGACGAGAACGTTTTGCAGATTATCTTCCGCGTCTTCGTGATTCTTAAGAACCCTGCGCGATATTCTGTAAATGAGGCGCCAGTGGCGGCGCACAAGTTCCGTAAAGGCTCCTTCATTCCCTTCGCGGGCCAAAGTCAACAGTTCGGACTCCGGGCTCGCGGTGTACGTGATGGCCGATGCTGCGCTCATGCGCTCCTTGCCCTTCCCATGCCGAGGAAACTCGCTACCCAAAGCGGAGACCGGAACAGCGCTAACAGCAGGACCATGAAAAGGAGTCTGTCTGTATCAGAAAACGCCAGAGCCGGTTCAAAGAGCCCCAAGACGACCGCTGTCATGGCGACGGTTGCAGTGGCGGCTGTCCAGCGAAACATTTCCTTTGGGTCTCCTTTCGCAATCAGATTCACATCCGAAAATGTCCAGGCCGGGAGCTTAGTTCGATGTCGCTAACCCATTCATAACTCTGAACGCCAGCGCGTGCTATCAAGGAAATACCGTATACCTTGATACCCACCCTAAAGGCATCTGGCGAGGTCCTGCCTGCAAGCAACGTCAATTCAGGTACTTAACCATGGCGACCTCGTTGTGGGACTCGTTGTAAACTAATTCATCAACCAGCGTTTTGGCGAGTTGCATTCCGAACCCCTCTGGCCGCAAACCTGGACCCTGCCTCGGCTGATTCACAGCAATTGGTCCTAGCGCGAAAGAGCCGATCGAATATTGCCACTCTGAGGGCTGAAATCCAGATCCAGGATCAGCCACGCGGCACATGACGAATTTGCGAGTGCGCAGATACGCAATTTGCGCCTGCGCATCTGGGCCCGAACGGCCGCCCCACTTGACGGCATTCATCAAAAGCTCATGAAGCGCCATCTTCAGGCACTGTCTGACCTTCGAAGGCAGGCCGTAATTCAATTGATCTACAACGTTTTCGATACGGTCTGCAGATTGAACCGCGCAGGGAAATCGGAGTTCCACCCAATTGGGTTCGGCGGTGACCACCTCGATTGGATCCGGCCCAGGTGGCAACTCCAAAGTTCTCCTGACGGTGCGCAATAACTCTTCCGGCTTTACAGGCTTCCTGATGAAGAGATACGCCTTCTCGCGAAGAGAACGCACGAGAACTTCCGGCGATTCGTCTCCCGTAATCATCAGCGCCCTCGGACGCGAGCCTACCGGAAGAAGCCCCAAGAGTTCAATGCCATTCATGCGCGGCATCCAAACATCCACCAGCAGCAGATCAAACTTGTCTTCGCGAATTTTTTGCAGGGCCTCCATACCGTTCGCGGCGGATCGGACTTCATAACCGGCGCGCTCCAGGAGACGGCATAGACCGTTGCGTTCATTCGAACTATCGTCGACTACTAAGATTTTCATCATGGCGGTCTCGTTCATTTCTGGACGTTAAGGGCGGACGCTGACTAGAATGCAAAACTGGCGCCAAACTCGCCGCACCACCTTGGTCCCCCGGGATTTCCTGTAGGCCGGAGCTTTCGCTTTTGTAACCCTTTTGCACTCAACCGACCGCAACGGCAACCATGTAGTTTCCAATTCATACAAAGAAGTCCCCCGGGCGATGAAAGCCGGGTGAAACAGTACTAAGGCAGGTAAGAACTGCGCTGGCGAGCGAGCTTTTCCGTAGGATGTTTTTTCCGAGGCAGAGCGACTTTTGCGCGGAATGTGTGTGATCACCGAGAGGAGTATCAAGGAAGAGGTGGAGGGTTTCACTGTGGCGTTCGGGAACGGCAAACCGAAGATCGAATACTTGCGGAGCTCGATCCTGACCCAAATGGAACGGCACCAAATGTTGTCTATCCATGCAGAAGGAATTGTAGCCAAACCGTTTTAAGAAATCCGACACAGGATACACGCTGTTGCGGCCACGGCCAGAGGAGGGCCCACGGACTTCGCACCCGATGGGTGCTGCAGACGGCAGGGCCAGGTACTCGATCATTCCGGCAATGGTACGTTCTTCGTCAACGCCGAATAGAACTGGCTAACCTGCCAACAGGCTGTACAGGAGAACCGCGAGGACGATCAGCGTGATGAAGACGTACTTATAGTCGTGCTCGAACCCAAACGCAACCACCGAAAAGGCCACGCGCGCTACCGGCGTTAAAATGAGCAGCAGTAGTCCCAGTTGGATCATCGCGTCCGGGCGACCGTCGAGCGCGGAACGAATGACACGGCTGGGCGAACGAAGTTCGGCGGGTTCGCTGTGGAATACGTGATAATCCGCGTGTCCGCTTCCGTGGTGTGCGAGATACAAAATTCCACCAAACAAGACCACGCTCGCTGCCAACAACACTCCGGTTCGCAATAAGATTGAAATCGCTTTCTCGACTTGATGGTCCGTGATCACAGGCGGCCCTTGATGGAGTTGAGAATCATTTCGATCGCCAGCGCCACAATGACAAGGCTGAATACGATACGAATGGAACGAGTTCGCGCTTTGACTAGCACTCGCGCCCCGAGTAGCGATCCGCCGAGCACGCCCAGCATCACTGGCATTGCGAGTCCTGGATCGAGGAACCCGCGGCTCAAGTAAATGCCAGCACTGGCTGCGGCAGTAACGCCAATCATGAAATTGCTCGTAGTCGTCGATACCTTGAACGGAAGCTGCATCGCCTGATCCATTGCGAGAACCTTCATCGCGCCCGACCCGATGCCAAGTAGTCCGGACAATGTGCCAGCGACAAACATTACGTTGAAACCAAGCGGAACCCGACGAGCACGATACTCCTGCTCTCCTCGCTCTCCCGGGTAGCTTCCTTCCAGCTTCAACCAGTGCGCGAGCCGATCTGGGTTGCCATCCCCGTCCGTCTGCTTGGGTTCACGGGAAGAAAAATACGCGGAGAACAATAGGACCACGCCAAAGATTATGCCGATGGTTCTGGTGGGCAGGCGAGTTGCGAGGTACGCGCCGAACAGCGCTCCCGCGGTTGTCGCGATTTCGAGGAACATGCCGATGCGAATGTTCGAGAAACCTTCCCGCACATAAGCCGCGGCCGCTCCAGAGGAAGTCGCGATAACAGAAACGAGCGACGCGCCAACCGCGTAACGAATGTCCACGCCTAAGGCGAGGGTCAGCAAGGGCACGACCACCACACCGCCACCCAATCCGGTGAGAGCGCCCAGGAATCCGGCGACCAACGAACCGAAGTACACGATCAGGGTAAATAGCTCAGTGTTCATTGTTGAATCATGAATTCCTGAATCTGGCAGGTCGTTTGCAATCGATGATGGACATGTTCTGGTCCTAGTCCACCGCAAGAGTTTGCATTGTACGCTGAATGTTCGGACACCTCATGAAGGTGCTCGCCACTGCCATCCACGTTACTATGAATGATGCCTTGGGCATGTGTTGCACGGAGCGCATCGGCAATTTGAATCGCTAGTTCCAGCATTTCCTCAAACGGAAGAGGCTTATAGGAAATCCGTTGCTTCAGTGTCTCGCCACGGACCAGGGGCGACTGCGCGGTTCCTAATTCTTCACTGTATCGGCTGCGCAAACACCAACACGTACCCGTTCGGGTCCATGACTTCGAATTCGATTTGCCCATATGGCTGAGGGCATGGCGTGCTTATGATGTTGACATTTGGCCGCTTCGAGAATTCATCGAAGAGGACATTCACATTGTCGGTCTCGATATAGGCGTTCCACGCGCCGCGCTCCCGAGCACCGGGATCGTAAGGCCTGGTGTAGCCATCGTGCGCCTGGAGGAAAATCGCAACACCATCGCGCCGCAAAATGCAGAAGCCCGGTGGGAAGTACTGCGCCTCGAAGCCGATATCCTGGTACCAGGACATCGTCGTTGCAATGTTGCCGACCAGAAAGACTGGGGTGGACTTGCGCAGCTTCGCACCGCCGCGAATCCGCTCAGCTGCGCGTTGCGCATTTGGCATCGTGAAACGATACCACTGGGGCGCGAGTAGGTAAATGCGCTAGGAATGAGCGACCCATAGGTAACTGGGGCTGCCCAAGGAGACGATTTTTGAACTTTTCTCGGCCATTTTGTCGCTGCCTCCCAGCATTTGACATGTCATACCAACACTTGTGACAAAGAGCCAGAAGTGGTCGTGGAATCCTCCAAGCAAGAGGTGCAGTCATTTTCCAAAACAACGGAAATACACAAGCTAGCCAGCGAGCTTGAAGATAGACTCGCTGAGAAATGACCGGGAAAGAGCGAGGATGGCGAGGGCAGGCGATGTGCGCCGAGGCACGGTTGCAGTGACAAACCTTTTGGCTATAGTCTCTCAAAGGAATCCGTAGTGAGTCGTGGAAAAGAAGCGTAACCGCGTCACCCGCAAAATGGTCAATGGCGCGCTACGTGCCCGTGGCACGATGAAAGTTTACGTGAAGGCGATGGTTTCTTCTATTTCGGCGGCAGTGAGGCCGTAAATTGGCTTTCGTCGTCGGTGATGGTGAAGAAAATTTCGGACCTTACCCTTGAGCAATGGCTAAAGGAATTCGATTCACTGTTGGAACGAGATAAGAAACTTCGGAAGCAGATGGCAGGAACAATTCGGTCGAAAAAGGGGAAGAAGCGAAAGTGATCTTCCACATATTATTCACAGGTACCCATAAATACGGGAAATACCGGATGGCAACGCGGAAGCGCGGTTGGGAGGCGTAACTGATGAAGAAGCGTTCGAGGATATATAGCCTATGACAGACTGGTTCGCGCGCCCCGTCCTACACGTGACGGACGTTGAGGCCTCACTTCGCTTTTACGTTGACCGGCTCGGCTTCACGAGCCCCTGGCGCTACGAGGAGGGCGGCAATGCGCGCGTTGCACAGGTCGAGCGGCAGGGCTGCGCGCTTATCCTGGCCGACACGTGGCCGGAGAAGATTGGCAAGGGGCTGATGTTCATTTCCGTGAACGTCGAGCCGGAGACGCGCGAGGCCGCGATCGCTGCGTTGGACGCGCTGCGCGCGGAACTCGAGGCCAAGGGCGTTTCGGTCAAGGAAGGTTCGTGGGGCTACCGGCTCCTGGTGGTCGATGATCCCGACGGCAATCAACTCTTCTTCAACTATCCGAACGAGACTGCATCCGGCAAGATTGCTGGAGATGAAGCGTAAGGTCCAGGCACGCCTGCATACCCGTTGGTTCGAGCGCTTACTGGCCGAGCTGGGCTTCGAACTATGGGTCGGAGACGCGGCAGAGATCAGGGCCGCACGCGTCCGGAAGCAGAGGAACGATCAGCGCGATGCCAGACATATTCTCAAGCTACTGATGGAAGAGCCGAGTCCGGAGAATCGCGACGTTTCATCACTTTTTACGTTTATGTACTTTCGCTCTAGTTCCCGCAGGCGCTTTCCTCTTCAATTTGATCTGATTGTAATCAATGGCGGCACGGACGAGATTTTTTAGAGCACGCTGATTAATCTTATCGCCCTCGAAAAAATCGATCGCTCGCCATGTGTTGCCCCCGAAGCCCGCGTTGAAGAGCTTGTCAGGATCTGGGAGGCTCGCCCCGTGGGAAAAGGTAAGCTTCACCTTATCTTTGTGGGCATTGCCGACCGCAATGATTCCGTCGCGAGACCACACTGGGCTTCCCATCCACTTCCATTCCTCGATGATCTCCCGGTCGGCCTCAAGGATTGTCTTGCGGATGCTGGCGAACGTTTTGCCACGCCAGTCTGTGAGTCCTGCGATCAGCTCGTCAATACGTTCCGATGGATTCATTGGATCTTTATGCCTCCAATTGTTGTCCCGTTTTCATGCCAGTGGTTTTATTGGGTAACTGCCTCGAAATAAGTCGTCGAAGGACATGGCCTTTCCACATCCAAAGTCCCGAAAACATACCGAGTAGCGGGAGCATAGTTTGGAATTTGTTCAAACGGACTATAAATATAACCGAGCATCGGAATGCTAAAGATGATGTGAATCCAGCGAAAAATCGAACGTTTGGTAGCTCCTTTCATGATTAATCTGTCCTCCCTTTAACGGTGATACCGCGTCATTCACTCTGGCCTATCGGCCGATGATGCGCGGTTTGTCTAGGAAACAGCAACGACCATGACAGTGACGTCGTCCTCAAACTCGCCGCCGCAGAAATCGGTGGCGCGGTCCAGCAAGCAACGATGAAGGGCCTCCGCCGACAGTTGACGGTTGCAGCGCGCGGCCTCGGCCAAGCGCTTTTCGCCAAACTCCTCGCCGTTTCCATCCACCGCCTCGCTCAGGCCATCCGTAAACATTACCAGACGGTCTCCGGGCCGCAGGTCGATCTCGCCCTGATCGTAAACACACTCCTCGAAAGCACCAACGATCAGGCCGCCTTGTTCCAGGCGTACCTGAACCCCGGCTTCCCGGGTCAGAACGGGTGCGTTGTGTCCGGCGTTGGCGTACTGCAGGGTTTTGCGGTTGACATCCAGCAGGCCATAAAACAGGGTGATGAACTTGTCCTCCATGGTGTTCCGCCACATCACGCGGTTAACCCTTTCCACCAGTTCCTTAGGTGACGTGTCCTCGGCCGCCAGCCCCTTGACGACTGCCTGGAGGTTGGACATCAGCAGAGCGGCTGGCATTCCCTTGCCGGACACGTCGGCGATGCAGAGCCCTAGCCGACTAGCGCCAAATTTGAAGACATCAAAATAGTCGCCTCCGACGATGCGCGCCGGTCGCCAACTACCGGAAATTTCCAGACCGGGCATCGGCGGAATTTCCTTGGGCATGAGCGCCTGCTGGATTTGTTTGGCCTCCTCGTACTCCTTAGCCTGTTTGCGAAGACGCAAACTGGGCGTTTCAATACCGAATTGCTGGGCGTACTCAGAGTTGAGCCGAGGCCAATCGAACTTCATGGCCTCGGCGCCGACGATGCGGCCGATGGGAGTACCGATGAGAAGGCGGTCCAGAACATCGAAACAAATGTGCCACCCGGCAGCACCCATAGAGATGAAGCCGCGATCGATGTTGTGCCACAGCGTAAGACGCGTGCCGCCACCAAAGGCTTCGAGTTCCCACCGGATATCCTTGTCGCCCCAGTTGTACTCAAGCGCCTTGGGAGCGTCGGCTCGCGTCACTCTTGTTTCGGAAACCTGCGGCTTGGGCGCTCGCACCGTGGTGAGCTTCACCGTGGTTCCAACAGTACCCAGGTTCCCATCGGCGTCGAAGGGCGCCCACTCGCGCAGATGCGCCGGCTCGGTAAGCGCCTGCCAGACTTTTTGCGGCGAGTGGCGCAGTTCTCTGACGAAAATGAGCGTCCACTTCTCTCCGTCCTTCCGTATCTGCGCCCCGCTGGCCGGACCCGGTGTGTACAGCTCGCGATCGGTCATCTTCTTCTCCTTAACGTGAATAGCGGGCCAATCTGTTCCGTGACATCGCGAAGAATATTGTATGAAGCAGCGGCTAGGGTGTGGATTGAAACCGGATCGCCATCGCAGAAGTACAATCGTATCGCTGTATCCAGTTGGCGTTTCGCTGCATCAAGCTTCGAAATCTCGAGGAAGCCCATGTTCTCCGTCCGTAAATAGGTGAAGCCGGTTATCCAGCGACGATCTGTCGCGCACTCACCAACGCGGTTTGGTCCTTGCCATAATCCACTTGCAGCTTGATGCTGTCGGTGTGCTCGATCACGGCACGAATCGTCGCGTCAACGATATGTCCGAGCGGTAGACTGACCTTTACGCGGTCGCCCACCTTAAACTGCCGTGGAGTTGGGTTGAGCTTCTTCGGCACGGCAAGATTGTACGTCATCCTGTGAGTTGTCGCGTTAATAGCCGCAAAATTGGGCTTTCGCGGACCGCAGGCCCTAAAAGACAAGTTACCGGTAATGCGGGTGGTCTCAATGGGTCGACGCAACACTCAGCTCAAACCCGCCTTGCATTGAAAACAAAAGCTAAAATCGCTCGCTAGGTTAAATCAGCCGGAACGCTACCCTGGCTAGGTTTTGACCGAGTACAGCTGAACAGATCGGTTCTCCCGGGGAAGCATTGCCGGATCAACTGACTAGATGGTGTTGCATCGACCGGTTGAGCTGGCACCGTTTACCAGGCACGAGGGTTGCAACAGCGGTTCTCCTGTTGAACAAACTGCTGAACAAAATCGACCCGAGCCTGCCCAATAACCCCATTGGGTGCCGACTACCGCAACCCTAACCTTTGGATTCTGCATACGCCGACGGCTGAATTTGCACCTGTCACGGCAGAGCTCGCGAGTTCGGGTCTCCTCGTTCCCGCCATTACTCAACAACTGTTCCAGCCGTCAAAGTAAGTAGCACGGCATCGGGGTGGGGAATGCGCCCACAAAATGTGCTCTCCCTTCTCTTATTGGCACGGCTAAGCAGGATTCTCCGTAGTAGCAAACCGGTAGCACATAGCCGAAGTCACCACAACGTCATTTCCGGCTATTCTCGAAATCGCCTTTGTTTTATTGGATGAAAGTGGCGCGCCTTAGAGGACGATTTTAGAACTCTAGGTGACCTCTCAAACTGGCCGCACGGCTCTAATAATCCGTTCTGGTCCCGATACGAACTTGATTTCATAACAATGCTGGCTCCCTCGACCCGAGTAGACTCTGGTTGCATGACGACCAAGGCTCGGGAGAAAGGAGCCAACATGATCATTATAGGAGTAGATTTTCACCCGAGCTTTCAGCAAATCTCTTTTATGGATCAGGCAACTGGTGAGTGCGGCGATCGGCGATTGAATCACAGCGATGGAGAAGCCGAGCGTTTCTACAAGGAGCTAAAGGAAAGAGGCGTCAGCGTGCGCGTGGGATTGGAGGCCACCGGATATTCACGCTGGTTCGAGCGGTTGCTGGCAGAGTTAGGTTTCGAGGTGTGGATTGGCGATGCGGCGGAGATCAAGAGACAGCGAGGCCGCAAGCAAAAAACCGACTACTTCGATGCCCAGCTTTTGCTGAAGTTGCTGTTGGAAAATCGCTTTCCTAAAATTTGGGTACCGAATCCAGAGGATCGTGATCTGCGACAACTGCTTTGGCACCGGCATCGGCTGGTGCAAATGCGCACGCGGATGATGAATCAGCTGCAGGCCGTGGCGATGAACGAAGGCTATCGCTGGAAGAAAAAGCTGTTCAGCGAACAAGGGCGAGTACTGCTGGAGAAACTCTCGTTGGCTACTTGGGCCAGTCGGCGCCGGAAAGAATTATTGGAGCTGCTGGACCAGCTGGATCCAAAGATTGCGGAGTTAACGGCAGCCGTCGAGCAAGAAGCCAACAAACGGTCCGCGGTGGTGCTGTTGATGACGCATCCTGGCGTGGGACCCATCACGGGGCTGGCCTATGTGCTGGTCATCGGGACTCCGGATCGCTTTGCGTGTGGCAAGAAGATCGGCAGCTACACGGGGCTCATTCCCAGTGAGGACTCCAGTGCCGGCCATCAACGGCTGGGACACATCACCAAGCAAGGCAACGCGTTGTTGCGCTACTTGCTGGGAGAAGCAGCGCAAGCAGCCGCACGGTGTAACCCGGACTGGCGACGTCGATATATGCACCTGATGATGCGTCGGGAAAAAAGAATTGCCAAGGTGGCCATGGCCAGGAAACTCGCGGTGCGGTTGTACTGGATGTGGCGAAACAATTGGCAATATTCGAATTTCCTCACACCGCAGTCTCGCGTTCAATCTGGCTTATCAATTCTTCAATATCGAACGGAAATCCTTCATGCTCGACGCCGGGTTGTAGTCTGACCATCGGTATGTTTGCTAGCACCTTGAAAACAATCTCGTCGGGTTTGCCATTGTGTATCCAAGGGAATTTGAAGTGCTCGGCCTCAGCCACGGGTTGCAACAAACCGAGCATCGATACGCGGCTGAAAACCGCAGCCTTATCTGCCCCGGGGCTGCACGCTCCTTGGGCCAAGAGCTGTCATCGAAGGGATTGAAATTCGTCGCCATAGGACCTTGGTTCGCCGCCTAGTAAAGAATGATCATGATCCTCAGAATGTCCACTTCCGCACAGACTTGAGAGTTCTTCTTGATATACAGGGATTCATGTATGTCGCAGGGACTGCCCAGAGGGAGAGAGATTGTGAATTTGAAGGGCGCCTCGGCCGCTTCTTCCGCTACTTTGACCTGCTTCGGTTTTGCCCCGGGACGACCCTTTAGAGCCGGAAAAATCGTCAACTATTTCGAAAGGTGTCCAGATGTGAACAGATACGCGTCCTTGTATCTTCTATGATCTTTCCTGCAGGGGGAACTCGGGAGAGTCCCCCGTTTCCCTTCCAAAGCACGAAATAATAGAAGGAGCACCACATGGCAAAGCCGAAATCGGCCAGATACAACGATATCGTTCCCGCAAAGTCGGTGATTGGCAGCACCGTCGTAAACGCAAATTATCAGGACCTCGGCACGATTGAAGACCTCGTCCTCGACGCCGGCGCCGGGCGAATCGCTTACGCGGTTTTGTCCTTTGGAGGATTTCTTGGGGTGGGGGATAAATATTTTGCGGTTCCCTGGTACGCGTTCCAGTTCCATTTAGCGGAAAAGCGCATCGTCCTGAACGTTGACAAGAAACTCCTGGAGAACGCCCCGGGGTTCGACAAGGCCAGCTGGCCGAATATGGCGGATTCTACCTGGGGCACCAGCATCTATAAACACTATGGCCTGGCGCCTTATTGGGAAGAGACAATCGGCGATCGTCCCTAATTCCAGACCAGGGTGCCCGAACTGAACAGGCACTCCTTCTTAGATCTGATTGCTTCCAAAGCCAGCGGGAGGCATTCAAGGGCGCTGGCAAAGTGGAAATCCAAAAGGGAGAACTTCGATGCTACTACTCATTATTGTTCTGCTTCTGTTATTCGGTGGAGGCGGTGGGTACTACGGGTATTCAAGGTGGGGGTCGGGCGGAGGCCTCGGGATCGTCGGCACAGTCGTGCTCATCGCGGTGGTCTTGTACTTCCTCGGCGCCCTACATGCATAAATAGACTGCAGATCTGCAGTTCCACACGGAGAACCTCGATCGAGTCGGAGGAGAAAATCCATGAAGCAAAGTACGAAGGACAAAACGAAAGGAAGCTATCACCAGCTGAAAGGTAACTTCAAAGAGAAGATTGGAAGAGCCACGAACAATCGTCGCTTACAGGCGGAAGGTCTTGGCGAAAAGTTCGCGGGGAAACTCCAAAAGGCAATCGGCCAAGCCGAAAAGGCCGTCAAAAAGCCCTGAACCGTGGTAGTCATTTTGCACCATCGGTGGCAAAGGGTCTTCGTTTTTCGTCAACACATCGAGCAAGAACAGGAGAAAAGTTTCATGAGCCTATCACAAGTAACTAGCACACAAATTGGCATCGTCATTGTTGTCCTCTTAATGCTGGCAGCTGCGATTGCCATTTTATTTTCGGTTCGGAAACGCCGTACGCAAAGACTTCGCGCGCAGTTTGGCGGCAATGAATATGCGCGCACCCTAAAAGAAGGCGGAAACCGCCGTCAAGCTGAAGCCGTGCTCGACAAGCGCGCAGAACGCGTCGGCCGCTTGAACATCCAGCCACTCGCTCCCGCCGATCGCGTTCGATTTGTCGAGTCTTGGGCCAAAGTCCAGGCGCGTTTTGTGGACGGTCCCGGTGGTGCAGTCACAGACGCCGACCAACTTCTTAACGATGTGATGTCCATGCGTGGCTATCCGATGAGCGACTTTGAGCAGCGCGCCGCGGATATCTCCGTAGATCATCCACTGGTTCTCGACAATTACCGTGCCGCTCACGAAACGGCCCTGCGGCAAACCCGTGGCCAGGCGCGTACCGAAGACTTGCGTCAAGCCATGATTCATTACAGAACGCTTTTTGAGGAACTGGTCAACGAGCCAGAGCCGGCCCGCCCATAGACGAGTCGCTCTGATTCGCTTTGAGAACTGCAGATTGCTCGAAGATGACTTAATGTAATGCCCGGTTCGTCGCGACAACGGACAGCTTAGTACCGCTTCGGCGGCAAATGCGCTAATCGGGCAGTTCACGCGGACATTCTTCGACAATTAGGGTTTGCCAGATTGAGATACGGCGCGATCTTTCACAAGTCTCAAAGAAGCAGCCTGGTAAATGGAAAGGGCGGCTCGCTCGAGAGCCGCCCCATTGTAAAGTCAGAATTTCGTCAAATCCCGCCAAACGGGTTGCAACTGCTAACTACTATAGCGCTCGAGGGGAGCGGCTGTCTGTCCACGATTGGACAGTCGGCCTTTAATTGACATGACGAAATTGTTCAAGACGACTCCGTCCTAGAGCCTTTTTCAAAGGGACACAGTGCCGCTAACCTGCTGTAAGTGTTCAAAACAGAACAGACACCAATTTCTTGCCGGCATAAAATGACCGTGGAAAAGTTCATCTGCGTGACGCTCATCGATTTCATTGGCGGGATGGTTGAGTCAGCCGTGGCACCGATATGTTAGATCTTGCTCAGAACGAACCACAGTCTGAACGGGAAAGTGTCCCTGCGGAGTGCATACCGTCCCACAGACGCCGGCTCCTACGGGCCCTTTTCGTTCACCGGGACCCAGGCACGATTGACTGCTGCCTGCAAGAGCTTAGGATTTGCGAACTCCTCGAGAGGGATGGCGAAGAGCCCGTGCTTTCCGTGAGCGTGGGTATTGCCAGTTTTCCACGCGAGGCCGATACCATCGGGACGCTTCTCTACACGGCGGACAGGGCCTTGTACGCCATGAAAGAGAAACGCCCAACACCAGTCCGAATCGTTCACGGGACCGATTCGCCCTTAGCAAGCGCGAGTTCCGATTTTGTCGAAACTACGAGGGACAGGAATACGAATACGATCTCGAGAAAAGAAGCCGCACATGAATAAATCTTATTCCCGTTTGCGTAATAGCTCACGAAAACGCTTGGCACGCAGTCATTCTAGCGACGAAATTCAATATTTGCTGAGGACGGAAGAACAAATTCTTCAAGCGATTTCTGCCCGAGCGCCCGTTTCGGATATCCTGAATGAAATCTGTATCGCTCTCGATTGCCAGATCGGGAATATGGTTTCCCTGATTTCTCTCCCCGCGGACGATGCGGAATCCCTTGTTGCAGTTGCGCAGAACGCAGCGCTTTTTGGTTTGCATGCTTTCTACTCGGAAGGCATTGTTACCGAGAATGATGAAGTTCTTGGTTCTCTGGAAATGTACTGTAGCGTTGCACGAATTCCTTCTGCGAACGAAGTTGAGTTGATTGAAAGAGCAAAGTGCCTGGTTGCACTTGCGATTCAACGTGACATTGAGGCAAGTCACAATGCCAATGGTTTTGCTGCAGAGGATCAGTTGGGGAGACAAAATATACGCACTGGGCCCGTCTACCTGAACTGATCGTGAAGCAAGGCGATTCCCGTCAAGGAATCAATTAGGAAGAATTCTTTCGCGCCCTGCGAGATATGGCCGCCTCGAGTCAGTCGTGCAGCACGACGCTCAAGAGAGAAGTATTAATCTGTAGGCCCCCGTTGTATTTGATGAACCCTAGTTTTCTGAATTTGTTCATGAAAAAGTTGACTCGCGAGCGCGTCGTGCCGATCGTCTCCGCCAGCATCTCTTGCGATATTTTGGGAAGCACCCCGTGGAGCTGGTCGTCCTTGCCATAGCGCGCCAGTAACAGAAGGGCCCGAGCCAAGCGCTTCTCACTGGAATTGAACAGCTGATCGACCAAGTCTTCTTCGACTCGGATGTTCCGAGTCAGCATATGGGATATAAATAGGTCCGAAAGCGCATGTTCGGTGCGGAGCACCCGCATCATCTCGTTTTTATCAATGGCCAGGATAGATGTCGGCACGATAGCTGTGGCAGTTGCCATGCAAATCGGCTGACCTGCCAGGCATCCCTCCCCGAAAAAATCGCGCGGGCCGAGCACCGCCACCACTGCCTCTTTACCGTCCTCGTTGATAACGGAAAGTCTGACGCCGCCTTCTTGGATGTACTTTACGCTCCTTGCGGGATCACCCTGACTGTAGATCTTCTCAGCTCGCCGAAACTTCAAAAGTCGGCGCGCGGCGCCGGCCGTATCAAGAAACACCTGCAAATCAAAAGAAAGCTTCTTTGGAGGAGTTCGGCGGGTCCTTTTGAGAATTGCGTTGGACATGCTTGGTGCACTCCGTGAGAGCCTAAGTCGAGCCACGCAAACAATTTCAAGGAGGATTCAGAACCACTTGGATTATATCACCGGGGAAAGGATGCATGACGATGGCAAGGTCCCCACAAACTGCGAACATGTACATAAGTGAACAGACATGTATCTCTGCAAAGGTTAGCATCGCCTTGCTGTAAGAGGACTGTTTTGTTGGACAGCCCATCCCCGAAGCTTATTCCCCGCGACGGTCACAAGCGTCAAGGATATCGAACGACAACCAACGAAGGCTCTGGCCGGGCAGACAGTCGGGCTTTATCGAACTAACTAAAGGTTTCAACAACTTCTCAGTACGAGAAGGTGAAGAGAACAATTCAGGCCCCTGTCTGAAAGTGTCTCGCAGCATCGAAAGAAAGGAAAGAGTATGCCTCTCATGCAAATTCTAATAGCCCTGATAGTCGTGGGCGTTCTGCTGTGGTTAGTGAATCGCTTCATCCCCATGCAGAGCACTAGCAAGTCGATCCTGAACGGGGTCGTAGTCATTGCGGTAGTGTTGTGGCTCCTAAACGTTTTCGGACTATTTCATTCTCTTTCGCACATCCGCGTCGGTTCGTAGACAAATGACGATGGAAAGGCACTGAGAAGCGGCAGCAATTAAGGGGGCCAATCATTCACCGGCAAGAAGTACCGCGCCAGATACGATCAATGACGCGCGAACAAATAGGCGGTAATGGAGATATCAGGATGAGATCAATTAGAGCGATTAGTGCAACAGTAGCGTTGCTACTTTTGGGATTTGCTGCGGCGGCTTACGGACGGCAGGAGAAACAGGAAGAAAAGCCCCCAAAACAGGAGCAGCCTGCCAAGCCTCAGCAGCAAGAGCAAGCGAAACCCCAGCAGCAACACGCGCAGCAGCAAGCCAAGCCAGAACAGCAGCATGAACAGCAACAGGCCAAGGGGCAGCAGGATCAGCAGCAGAAACAACAGCAGCAACACGCGCAGCAGCAGGCTAACTCCGACAAACAGCAACAACAGCATTCGCAGCAGCAAGCCAAGAGCCAACAAGATCAACAGCAGAAACAACAGCAGCAACACGCGCAGCAGCAGGCTAACTCCGACAAACAGCAACAACAGCATTCGCAGCAGCAAGCCAAGAGCCAACAGGATCAACAGCAGAAACAACAGCAGCAACACGCGCAGCAGCAGGCTAACTCCGACAAACAGCAACAACAGCATTCGCAGCAGCAAGCCAAGAGCCAACAAGATCAACAGCAGAAACAGCAACAGCAACACGCGCAGCAGCAGGCTAACTCCGACAAACAGCAGCAACAGCATGCGCAGCAGCAAGCCAAGAGCCAACAAGATCAACAGCAGAAACAGCAACAGCAACACGCGCAGCAGGCTAACTCCGACAAACAGCAGCAACAACATGTGCAGCAGCAAGCCAAGCCAGAACAGCAGCATGAACAGCAACAGGCCAAGGGGCAGCAGGATCAGCAGCAAAAACAGCAGCATTCACAGCAGCAAGCCAATGTTCAGCAACAACAGCACTCCGAACAACAAGCCCATCTCCAGCCTGTAAAAATGCAATCCTCGCAGGAGCAGCACCGCCAAGAAGGCGAGCAGCATGACAACTGGCAGCAGCATCGCGCGACCAATTGGCAATCCGAGCACCGCGACTGGCAGCAACGCGGCGGCTACAACGGCTACCGTATTCCCGATGACCGCTACAATGGCTATTTCGGTTCGGGCCACTCGTTCCGCATCTATAGCTATCCCGTCGTGATCGTTGGGGGTTATCCCCGCTTCCAGTACGGCGGTTATTGGTTCAGCCTTGTTGACCCCTGGCCGGAATATTGGTCAGACAACTGGTACGACAACGATGATGTCTATATCGACTACTCCAGCGACGGCTATTACCTGTACAACCGCAGGTATCCCCGTGATCGCATCGCCGTCAGCGTCTATTTGAACTGAGCCCAATTCAAGCAAAAGGAACGAATCATGGTCGGAACAGTATTGATCGTCGTCTTGATTCTGGCTCTTGGGAGCCCTGCCACGGTGGTCACACAGCCGTGAGTGGGGCTATATCCCAATAGGCGGCGTACTCGTTCTTCTCATTGTGGTAGTCCTAGTGCTCATTGGACGAATTTAGAATGTCTGCCAATAGCTCTGTACTGTCACCCACCATGGTTTGAAATTACCGGTGGATTATGACGGTCGATTCTCGTCCTTTGAGCCGGGGCATTACTTCCAAGTCGGAGGTGAGTGATGGATGAATCTAAACGACATGCGATCAGGTTTCTGGAGAAAGAAATCAAAACATACACAGCCTTGTCGCTATTCCTGTCGAAGCAGGGCATCAGGCAACATGTGCGGGTTGGTACCTCAACAGTTTTGATCTGCCCCTTCTTTTACAGAGAGCGAATGAAGGAAGCGAAGAAACTTGTCTCCGAGCTCAAAAGTCCGAATTAGAGCAGGACGCTTCAACAGCCGAGGCCCGTGGGGCATTCGCTTGGCGGCGTCCTTTATAGTCGTTCTCCTGTGCTCCAGTGGCGCGTTCGGATATTCCGTGCTCAGCCACGAGGAAATCGTTGATCTGGTTTGGACCGACGAACTCCGGCCGCTACTCCTGGATCGATTCCCAAAGCTCACGGAGGACCAGCTTACGGAAGCACACGCTTATGCCTATGGCGGCGCCGTCATCCAGGACCTCGGCTACTATCCTTTTGGCTGCGTGGAGTTCAGTAATTTAGTCCACTACGTTCGCAGCGGCGATTTCGTCCGCGAGTTGCTGTCGCAGAGCCAGGATGCTAATGAATACGCCTTCGCCCTCGGCGCGCTCGCGCACTATGCCTCGGATATAGCCGGCCATCCCGCCGTCAATCAGGCTGTTTCCCTCCAATACCCAAAGCTGCGCGCCAAGTATGGAAAGTCCGTCAGGTATGCGGAAGACCATACCGCCCATCTCAAAACGGAGTTCGGGTTCGACATGGTGCAAGTCGCCAAAAACCGTTATGCGTCGCAGAAGTATCACGATTTCATCGGATTCCAGGTTTCCAAGCCACTTCTCGAGCGCACATTCCCCATCGTCTATGGCTTGGAGTTGAAAGACGTCTTGACGCATGAAGATCTCGCCATCGGTTCCTATCGCTATGCCGTCAGCCGCATGATTCCACAAATGACTCAGATCGCCCTGCGGACTCACGAGAAAGACTTGATGAGAGAGACGCCGGATTTTGCGAAACAGAAGTTTCTCTATCGCCTTTCGCGCTCCGATTACGAAAAGCAGTGGGGCAAGGATTACAACAAGCCCGATTTCGGCACACGGTTGTGGTCCGCCATTCTGCGCTACGTACCCAAAATTGGCCCCTTCAAGGCCCTGGCCTTCAACAATCCAACGGCGCAGACCGAGGACCTGTATTTCAAAAGCATCAATACGACGGTCGACCAGTACCGCATTTATCTCCTAAAAGCTCGTGGCGGTTCATTGCAGCTGGCCAACATTGATTTTGACAGCGGCAAGGAAAGCCGCGCGGCCGAGTACTCTTTGACCGACGAAACTTACGCAACGCTCTTAGGTCAACTTGCGAAGCGCAAGTTCGACCTGACGTCGCCGGGCCTCCGCGACAATATTCTCAGCTTTTATGCGGATCTCTCAGTTCCCATCGAAACGAAAAAGGACAATGTTCGCTGGCAAAGCGTCCTGGCGTCCCTTGACCAATTGAGACTGGATACTCCGACTCCACGTCTTTCCGCCAGCCCGGCAAGGTAAATGAGAATGTGTGCGCAAGTGAACAGACGAATGGCAGTAGGGCGCCTAGTATGGCTTACGGGAGAACCCGCGAAAACGGTTTCAGGTGCGACACAAGCGCTGTAGCTCGGGCTTCTTGTGAGATTGGAAAAACAATGCTTTGGACAATTCTCGTAGTCTTACTCGTCCTTTGGGTCCTCGGTGTGGCAACATCCTACACTCTCGGTGGACTAATCCACGTCCTCCTACTCGTAGCCTTGGCCATCTTCGTAATCAACCTGATTCAAGGTCGGAGGCGCTCGGTTTAACCGACGGCGCCATGAATATGAAACCCTTCATTTGGGGTGGCATTCTTTTCATCGTTTTGGGTGGTTTTGCCCTAGCCTATCAAGGATTCTCTTACACGCATCGAGAAAACGTCCTTGATGTCGGGCCGATCCACGCCAGCGCAGATAAACACGAGCACGTTTATATTTCGCCAGTGCTCGGCGGGCTGGCATTAGTGGGCGGGATCGTTATGCTCGCCGTTGGCATCCGGCAAAAGTCTTAGCTCAACATTATTGAAAGTGCCCCGCCTGAGGAGGATGTCCGAGTTTTAGTTGATTGCAGCGACTCTCGATGTTCGGCACTGTAAGCCTACCTACAACCAAGTTCAAGCGACTTCTACTGTCCGGTCAAACTTTTTTTGGAAATGCTCCGTTTTTCCTTTCTTGCGCCGATTTCTGTTTTCCTCGAAACAATTTCGCGCCAGGATGCCCTAGGAGCAACGATTCCCGTCTCGCTCGACCTATAGCATCCCCTGTTTTGCAATCACGACCGCGGCACATGACGGTGATGATAGAAGGGACACGATCATCGAGGTTCAAGCGACTTCTACGGTCCGGACCTCCTTCTGCTGAATGCGTGACGGATTCAGGCGTTCCTTCAGCAACAAGAGTTCTTGATAGCCTTTGATGCGTCGGAACTTCTTTTCTGCTTCCAAGAGCCCTGTCGCAGTCCAGCGCAGCGGCTGATCTCCTTCTCGCCAACGCTTTACGTTTCGCGCTACCCGCTGCACCGTCGACAGGCACGATTCGATCGGGTTGGTGGTGGCCAGTTTCCGCCGCAATACCGGTCCTATACCCAGGCGATGCACCGTCAGCGTTTCTTCCAGCCCTTCCTCCAGGCTTCGGGCAGCAGTTGGATTGATGCGCTCCAGTTGCCGGAAGATTTTCTGCAACGCCTCTTTAGCCTCCGCGTAGTTGTTCATTGCGTACGCATTCCTCATCCGCCGGTCGTAGTCTTTCTGACAGTTCTCGGGCAGATACTCCTTCACATTCCGCCGCTTGTGAATCTGACAACGCTGCACTTCCACTTGATCCCCGAAAACACGCTCCACTCCGGCTCGCAGCGCCTTCGATCCATCCATCACCACCAGATACCGCCGCTTCATATCCAGTCCTCGATCCACTAGATCTTCCAACAACCCTTTGACCACCGTGGTGTTCTCCGTCGCTCCTTGCCACACCCCCAAAACGTGCTTTTCTCCGCTTTCCGCAATCCCCAGAGCCACCACCAGCACCTGGCCGCCAAAGTGAATGCCATCGATCATCAGCACCACCAGGTTCAGATCTTCCAGGCGCCGTTCGCACAGCACCCGCAACTGATTGCTACTGGCCGCCACGAACTGCCGGCTCACGCTGCTCTTCTCGATCCCGTAGCCTTCCACAACACTCTCTACCGCTCGCCGATAGTTCCGTGTGGACAGCCCGGCCACCATGCGTTCCCGCACTGCTCGTTGCAGTTTGCCGTCTTGCTGCAACTGCCCGTAGCTCTCCAGTTCCACTTCCTGGCCCTCGCGCGTTCGTACCCGCGGCCGTTCCAGCGGGATTTTCTGTCCAGCAAAAACCACATAACCCGGCTGCTTCCCCCAGCGCACGCAGCCCGCACTAGGATTCGGCCGATGCGGAGGTCCCACCCGATGCGTGACTTCGTTTTCCAGGATGGCCCGCAAGATCTGCAGCCCAGCTTTCCCCGTCAGCTCTTCCACCTGCGCTTGCATCTCCGCCCACACCTCGGCGATCGGCAACGGCACCCGCACCAGCAACTCTTGCCCTCCCACGACCTCGAACTTGTGATTGGACTTGCGCTCTTTCCTCTGGTAATTCTTTCTCACGGCGGCTCTCTCCTTTAAAAAGGATTCGCAACCCGAACTCTAACCGAGTTCGGGCGAGAGCCGCTGCTTCTTGTTCTCAAGTTTCAACTAAACCCGGGGCATCCTCCGCCTGAGAGTCGGGCAACGCATTTCCCTCTCTTGACGTAAGTGTTTTAGAAAGCCCATCTGTCACAACTCGAAGAAATCAGCAATCGAACTTTTGACCTTAGGAGGTCAATAATGAAGAAATACTTAATGGCCGCAGTGTGTCTCACTATGGTGGCGGGAGTCGTCTCCGCCCAAGATTTGAATAAGGAGCAAAAACGACTCGAAGAGAGTGGCGTCGTCATGCAAGAAGTGCTCA
Source organism: Candidatus Acidiferrales bacterium (assembly GCA_963775865.1). Classification (GTDB taxonomy): domain Bacteria; phylum Acidobacteriota; class Terriglobia; order Acidiferrales; family UBA7541; genus Acidiferrum. Next base: position 208,936 of record CAVZKU010000008.1, read on the forward strand.
ACATCCCAGACAACATTCCTCATGATCTCTTGGAAAAGGCGGAATGCGTCATTGTGTTTCCCTCGTTGATGAAGGCGGCGTTTATCGTGGGTGCTCAGTACGGACGCGGAGCCATGGTTTGCCGCACCGGGGAGAAATTCCGTGGACCGTGGGGAGCTCCAGCTATGTACGCATTGGAAGGCGGCAGTTTCGGTTTCCAGATCGGGGGCGAAGCTACGGACTTGATCCTGCTGGTCATGAATGACAGAGGCATGGAATCGATTCTCAGCAGCAAGGTTAAGTTGGGCGCCGACGCTTCCGTGGCTGGCGGACCCAAAGGTCGCGATGCTTCCGCCGATACCGACGCGTGGATGCGAGCCGAGATTCTCAGCTACTCGCGTTCCCGTGGATTGTTTGCCGGAGTTTCCGTCGAGGGGACAACGCTTCGTCCCGACGACGATGCAAATGAACAGATCTATGGACACGCCATAACGGCAAAGGAAATCATGAGAGGCGAGAAGCTGGCAGTGCCCGCAGCAGGCCGCGAACTGGTCAACGTGTTGGAAAAGAGTGCACCGCACAACGAATCGAAGGAAGCCGCTTCGATCAAGCCGCCTGAGAGTCGGGCAACGTATTTCCCTCTCTTGACGTAAGTGTTTTAGAAAGCCCATCTGTCACGACTCGGAGAGATCAGCAATCGAACTTTTGACCTTAGGAGGTCAATAATGAAGAAATACTTAATGGCCGCAGTGTGTCTCACTATGGTGGCGGGAGTCGTCTCCGCCCAAGATTTGAATAAGGAGCAAAAACGACTCGAAGAGAGTGGCGTCGTCATGCAAGAAGTGCTCAACATCCCAGACAACATTCCTCATGATCTCTTGGAAAAGGCGGAATGCATCATTGTGTTCCCCTCGTTGATGAAGGCGGCGTTTATCGTGGGCGCTCAGTACGGACGCGGAGCCATGGTTTGCCGCACCGGGGAGAAATTCCGCGGACCGTGGGGAGCTCCAGCTATGTACGCATTGGAAGGCGGCAGTTTCGGTTTCCAGATCGGAGCCGAAGCTACGGACTTGATCCTGCTGGTCATGAATGACAGAGGCATGGAATCGATTCTCAGTAGCAAGGTTAAGTTGGGCGCCGACGCTTCCGTGGCTGGCGGACCCAAAGGTCGCGACGCTTCCGCCGATACCGACGCGTGGATGCGAGCCGAGATCCTTAGCTACTCGCGCTCCCGCGGATTGTTTGCCGGAGTTTCCGTTGAGGGGACAACGCTTCGTCCCGACGACGATGCAAATGAACAGATCTATGGACACGCCATAACGGCAAAGGAAATCATGAGAGGCGAGAAGTTGGCAGTGCCCGCAGCAGGCCGCGAACTGGTCAACGTGTTGGAAAAGAGTGCACCACGCAACGAATCGAAAGAAGCCGCTTCGATCAAGTAATTGGTTTACTGGCTTGCCGTTCCGGGGTCTTCTGATCCCGGCAAGCTACCAATCCGTTACAGGTAGTTCGTTACTCGCCTGAGACCCTACCGGCGACGACCGTAGATTAAATGCATTGGCAGTGCTGTTCCGGGCGACATTCAGTTGGGCGAGAGCGACATTTCTGTGTTAGTCGGGAAGGAGCAATCGGGCGTGAACTACTGTGTTGTCTTTGATGCTCTGCAGATCGGTTCTCAACTCGCCATCTATCTTTTCTTCCCTTTGTTCCTTCTTGTACCTGGCGCCGCGGGCTGGGCCTTGAAAAGGTCCTCCGACCCACACTCCGTATTGAAAGGAAAAATCTTCCTGTTTATTTCGATTGCCAGTTTTGGGGTTTCCCTCGTAGTAGCGCCGATCAGCTTTGTCGAATATCACCAATGAAATTGGCGCTAGCCGAGGGTGACTATCAGGTGACAGAAGGAATCGTGAAGGAGTTCGTCCCCATGCCTCCTAGCGGACATCCTGTTGAGAGTTTCAGAGTAGGTGGAGCGTCTTTTCGCTATGGCAGCGGCTGGGATTCCATTGTTTTCAATTCCGCATGGAATCGCGGATACATTCACAACGACGCGCAGGTCAGAATCACTCACCGGGCAGTTAATATTCTTCGTGTTGAAGTAAAGTGACAGACTGCGTGCGTTCTTGCGGTAAGTCTCGGCCCATGGCGTCGAACGATACCGCCGAGGGCCGTCGTATCAAGCTCGTCGTCTCAGGCAAAGTGATGTGCAGCAAGATCGTTCCCCTCTCCCTTGGCCGTAGTATGCAAGTAAATTTCGACGGCTCAGACCATGGCAATCCAGAGTGAGTCCTTGTAATCGCTTACTGGACAAATCGGTACCAGAACGAGGTCACCCGGTCAGCCTTACTGATCTTGACCGATTGGAAACCTGAAAATTAGTGGCACCGAAGATGCGATGAGGGGTAGTCATACTCAAACCTGGTGAACGAACTAGTGAACAGACCAAAGTTACGTTCCACAGCGGCTGTGGCAGAAGTGTGGGATGTTTATTGCCAGATCCAGCACAAAAAAGGGATGAATATCGAACGCCGATATTCCACCGATCTCCCTTCATGATTTCAATGAGTTAGAAGGCTGTAGATTATGACGATTCTTGAACGCTAAGGGAAAGGAGGCTATTTCCCAGAACGCCGTTTCTGGATAGTTTCCGGATTGCGACAATTCGGCCCCTTGGATAAAAAGCCGGAAGGATCGAAGCCTTCATGGCAACCTCGGTATCATTGTCGTTGGAAATGAGAATGATGCGATCCCTTGCTCAGCTTCTCCTCATCTCACTAATCTCCGTGTTCTACTCTGACTCGCTGTTGGCACAGCTGCCGGTGACACCGCTGGACGGAAGCACCATATCGCCTGAAAACATTGACGCGATCGTTAGGCATGAGATGGGCATTGCGCATGTGCAGGGCGTAGGTATCGCGGTCTTTAACAGCGGAAAGGTTGTATACCTCAAGACCTACGGAGTGAGGGATGAAGCGACGCATCTGCCTCTGACACTTGATTCGGTCATGACGGCAGCATCGTTGACAAAGGCTGCGTTCGCCACTATGGTCATGCAGTTGGTGCAGAATTGAGTCATCGACCTCGATAAACCGGTCTACCGGTATCTGCCGAAACCTCTACTCGAGTATCCCGCTTACACGGATCTGGCAAACGATCCTCGCTATAAGCAAATCACGATGCGAATGCTGCTCGATCATACGAGCGGCTTTCCCAATTGGCGGAGGTTCACCGACGACAAGAAGCTGAGTATTTACTTTACGCCGGGTTCGAGGTTTGCTTATTCGGGTGAGGGCATTGCTTTAGCGCAAATGGTGGAAACTGTCGTCACACCCCTGACACACAACTTGACCAGCTAGATCCGACGCGCAGGAGCACCTTGTCAAGCCGTTTATGTCAAGCGTATTCTCGCTACGGCGTTTGGTTTAAGGACGCAGACCGATGTCGCCGCCCTCAAACTGGAGCGCAGCTGAGTGGCGTCGGCCTACTCGTCTTCGCCGGAACTGCACCTCATACTTTTTGAGGAGACTTTTTCATGTCAGCAAAGCGCGTTGGTATTCTCACTGGAGGGGGAGACGTTCCGGGGCTGAATTCGGTCATTAAATCGGTCGTCCACCGTGGGGCAGAAATTGGATGCGAGGTTATTGGCATTCGCCGCGGCTGGGAAGGATTGACGCACGTCGATCTGAAAGATCCGGCCAGCCGGTCGCGGTATATCCAGCCACTCAACCGCGAGAACACCCGCACCATCGATCGCACCGGCGGCACGTATCTGCACAGTTCGCGCACCAATCCCACCAAAATGCAAAAGCTGCCGCCTGTGCTTGAGGGGCAGCAGTTTTCAAGCAAGCAATCCACCCAGAAGGGCGTAACCAGCACGGTGTTCGACGTGACGCCGGCGGTGCTGAAGAATATCGAGACGCTGGGACTCGATTACCTGGTCGCGATCGGCGGCGATGACACCCTGAGCTATGCCGCCGAACTCCACCGGCAGGGCATGAAGGTGCTCGCGGTGCCGAAGACTATGGACAACGACGTTCGCAACACCGAATATTGCATAGGGTTTTCCACCGCCATCACGCGCGCTATGGACGCGATCGAGCGACAGCGGACAACGGTCGGCTCGCATGAGCGCATTGGCATCTTCCGCGTGTTCGGCCGCGACGCCGGCTACACCGCTCTCTTCACCGCATACGTGACTTCGGTGCGCTGCTGCATTCCCGAGTACAAGGTGAATCTGAAGCACCTGATCGAAATCCTGATCAACGACAAGCGCAACAATCCCAGCAACTACTCGCTGGTCATTCTCTCCGAGGGCGCCGAGTGGGAAGGCTATGCGGTCAAGGAATATGGCCCAGCCGATGCCTTCGGCCACCACAAGAAGATGAGCGTGGCGGAGGACCTTAGCAACGAGATCATGGCCGCCACTGGCGAAGAGACCGTGGTCAGTGACCTGACCTACGATTTGCGCTCGGGCAGTCCGGATTTCGTCGACCGCATGGTGGCCAACACCTACGCGGGAATGGCGCTGGACGCTTTGGAAGAAGGAAAGACCGGCTTGATGACGGCGATCAGCGGCGGCTGCTATACGATGGTGCCGATCCCCGACCCCAAACTGGGACCGCGCAAAGTGGAGATTGCCAGTATGTACAACACGGAGCGCTACCGGCCAACATACGATCACAAGCTGGCCCTGCCGATTTTCCTGGCCCGGGCCTAGCGTGCAGACTTGGGACCAGAACACCTCGTTTTATGGTCTTTCTCGGTAGGTTGAGCAGCGCAAGAGCAACAGAATCATCAGGCGCTGGGGATCGAATACAGCCCCACAATTCTAACTCCTGGGATTTTACGGCGTTGCAGCCGCCCCCCAAATCCAATTGCTGATTCTGCTGACTGAAACTCTACCTTGAAAAGGCAAATGAAATTCGCTTCTCGGTCCATGTGTATTTGTCCGATGCGGCCTGGCTTCCCACAACGCCGTTTCTGGCTGCTGGCGACCGTACACCTGGATTGTGTTCACTTCGAGTCCGTCGTCGTTTGTCCAAGAATTGGACAATTGTTGTATGTCATCTCAGCGTTCATGTTGCCATCATAAATCGCAAGTCAAAGGCAGCATCCGATACTTGTCTGTTGGAATCGGCGCGGCGTTGATCTGCCAGTTCGGATTACCGGACAGCGGATCTATGCAAGTAGCATCGGCTATCGAGCGAACCGCAGCATCCGCGATGTCCTTGAAGTTCAGAATCGTTTTCTTCGCCAACAGAAGAGTAAAAAAGATGATGTGATACACGGATCGGCTATTGCTGCCAGCCGCCGCCCAGGGCCCTGTAGAGATGGACAAGACTCTGGTATTCGTTGCCGCGCGCTTGAGCGAGGGTGAGTTCGGCGGAGTAGAGAGAGCGCTGGCCGTCGAGGACTTCGAGGTATGTGGTGGTGCCGCCCCGATAGCGCATGTCGGAGAGGCGGACTGATTCCTGAAGATCGACGACGGCGATTTCCTGGCGCAGCCGAACTTCGTGGAGTTTTTGATAACCGATAAGCGCGTCGGACACTTCGCCGAAGGCGCGCTGAATGACTTGCAGATACGCGATCAGAGCTTGCTGGTTTTCCGACTTAGCCAGCTTCAGGTTTCCGGTAAGAGCGCCGGCCGTGAAGATAGGCTGAATAACTTGCGCGCCGTAAGACCAGATGCCGAGTTGCGAGGACATAAGGCTGCTGAACGCGGAACTGCGGCCAAAAGCGCCGCCGCCGGAACCGGTGAGCGAAATTTGCGGGAAAAATTGCGCCTTAGCGACGCCGATTTCGGCGTTGGCGGCGACGAGGTTTTGCTCGGCTTCGCGAATGTCGGGTCGGCGTTCAATGAGTGACGAAGTAAGGCCGGCAGGAACTTCGGGGGGCAGAGGTTGTTCGACGAGCGGACGGCCGCGGGTGATGGCTTGCGGATACTTGCCAAGGAGGATGCTAATGGCGTCTTCTTCCTGGGCGATGAGACGTTCGAGATCGGGGACGGTGGCGTTGGCTGTGTCGAGCGTTTGTTGTGCCTGGAGAACATCGAGTTTGGTGGCGACGCCGCGTTGCAGGCGGAGCTTGGTGAGCCTGACGGAGTCTTCCTGGGTCTTGATGGTTTGGTTGGTGATCTGGAGCTGGAGGTCAAGTTCGAGGAGCGAGAAGTAATTGCTGGCGACATCGCTGACGAGGGTAAGAATGACGGCCTCGCGCGCGTCTTCGGTGGCGAGAAGTTGGGCGCGTGCGGCTTCGGTCGCGCGGCGAATTTGGCCGAAGAAGTCGAGTTGCCAGGCGGCGTCGGCGGTAAGGAGCGCGAAGTTGTAGGTGCTTTGGAAGTTGTAATCCTTACCCCCGGAGAACGAGGCGTTGGCGCCGACTTGTGGGAAGAGGCGCGAACGTGTGATGGCGACCTGGGCGCGGGCGGCGTTGATGCGCTCAGCGGCGATCTGAAGATCATAGTTTTGTTTTAGAGCAACGCGGATAAGTTCCTGGAGCTGGGGATCCTGGAAGACTTGCCACCAAGGAAGATCAGCGTATGAGGCGGCTTGTGCCTGCTCTTGGGGATTGGGGTTGAGGTCACGATAGATGGTCGGAGTTTGGACGGTGGGGCGATGGTAGTTGGGCCCAACGGTGCAGGCGGTGAGAAGGAGGGCTATTAAGGATAGGAGGAAGATGGCGGTGGTGCGGCGACCGTTAGGCTGCATGTTAATCGGCCTCCGCTGGGCTCGGAGATGTGGGTAGAGCGCCTTCGGCGGGTTCTCGGGTGGCGCCGGACCATTTTTCTATGAGATAGAAAATGGCGGGCACGAAGAAGATGCCGACGAGGCTGGCGGCGAGCATGCCGCCGATGACGGTGGTGCCCATGATTTGGCGTGCGACGGAACCTGCGCCGGAAGCGGTCCAGAGGGGAACACAGCCAAGAATGAAGGCGAAAGAGGTCATGAGAATGGGGCGGAGACGGAGACGCGCGCCTTCGAGAGCGGCATCGACGAGAGGCTTACCGTGTTCGAACTGGTCTTTGGCGAACTCGACGATGAGGATGGCGTTTTTCGCGGCGAGACCGATGAGCATGACAAGACCGATTTGCGAGTACACGTCGCTTTCGATCTGCACGAGGTACGGGGGATAGAAAACACCGACGAGGAAACGTCGCAACCAGAGAACGGCGAATGCGCCGAAGACCGCAACGGGCGTGCTGAGAAGAACGCTGAGCGGGAGAGACCAGCTTTCATAGAGGGCGGCGAGAATCAGGAAAACGAAGACCAGCGAAAGACCAAAGACCGCGGCGGGGGGAACTCCCTCGCGCGCTTTCTGTTCCTGGAATGAAATGCCTGAATAATCGAAGCCCATTTCGCGGGGCATGGTTTGGTGGAAGACCTCTTCAAGAGCGGCAGTGGCTTGATCGGCGCTGTAACCGGGAGCGGCGCTTCCATTGATTTGCGCGGACCGATATTCGTTGAAGCGCAGAAGGAATTCGGGGCCGACGCGAGGAACGATGCGAGTCAGGGTGGAAAGGGGAACGTTCTGACCATCTCGGTTACGGACGTAAAACTGACCGACATTTTCGGCGCGGGCGCGATCCTCGCCTTCGGCTTCGATGTACACCTGCCACTGACGGCCGAAACGGTTGAAATAGTTTATGAAGTAGCCGCCCATGAAGGCCTGTATGGTGTGGTAGACATCATTGAGATTGACGCCCTGTTTGAGAACTTTGTCGCGATCGACTTCGACAAATTGCTGTGGGACGTTGGGAAGAAAGGTAGTGCTGAGGCTGGCGATTTCGGGACGCTTGCGCGCGGCGTTCATAAAGGAGGCAAGATTATTCGCGAGGAACTGGATGTCGGCGCCGGAGCGGTCTTCGAGTATGAAAGTGAAACCGCCGGCAGTCCCGACGCCGGGGATGGCGGGAGGCGAGAAGCCAAAGGCCACGGCGCTGGGGAGCTTGCTAAGCTTCTGATTGAGTTGCGCCTTTAGCGTCTGGAACTGCTGATCGCGGGAGGTGCGTTCGTCCCATGGCTTGAAATTGACGAAGAAAGTAGCGTTGTAGGTGGTGCGAACAAAGCTGAGCAGGCTGAAGCCGACGAAGCAGGTGGAGTATTGGACGCCGGGAGTTTCCATGATGATTTTTTCGACCTGATCGACGACGGCGCGGGTGCGCTCGAGAGAAGCGCCATTCGGTAACTGAACGTTGACGTAGGCATAGCCCTGGTCTTCATCGGGAAGGAAGCTGGTGGGGATGCGACTGGCGAAGAATCCAGCAGCGGCGGAGAGGACGACAAGTAGGACGATGACGACGAGACTTTTTCTGACGAGGACGCCGCTCCAGCCTACGTAGGCGTCGGTAGCGCGCTCAAAGACGCGGTTGAACCAGTCGAAGAATTTTTGCAGCGGGCCCGTGCTGGGCTTTTTCGGTTTAAGAAGAAGGGCAGCGAGCGCGGGACTGAGTGTGAGGGCGTTGAAAGCGGAGAGAAGGACGGAGATAGCTATGGTGACGGCGAATTGCTGGTAGAGCTTGCCGGTGATACCGGGGATGAAGGCGGTGGGGATGAACACGGCGGAGAGCACGAGCGCAATGCCGACGACGGGCCCAGAGAGTTCTTCCATGGCTTTGAGGGCGGCGTTTTTCGGAGAGAGGCCTTCTTCAATGTGGCGCGCGACGCCCTCGACAACGACGATGGCGTCGTCGACAACGAGACCAATGGCCAGGACAAGACCGAACAGAGACAGCGTGTTGATAGAGAAGCCGAAGATGGGAAAGACGATGAAGGTGCCGATGAGGGAAACAGGGACGGCCAGAAGAGGAATGAGCGTTGCGCGCAGTCCCTGGAGAAATAGGTAAACGACTAGGATGACGAGAGCGAGGGCGATGACGAGCGTGACGACGATTTCCTTAATACCTTCGGTGACGGCACGCGTGGTGTCGAGCGCGACGACGAAGTCGAGGTCTTCGGGGAAGCGCTGCTTCATTTGCTCCATGAGTTTCTTGGCAGCAGCGGCGGCATCGACCGCATTGGAACCGGGAAGCTGGTAGAGAGCGACAACGGCGCTGGGTTTGCCGTTGAAGCGGCCACCGACGCTATAGTCCTGCGAGCCGAGTTCGATGCGGGCGACGTCGCGGACACGCACGGTGCCCCCATCGGGAGTTTCACGGACGACGATAGCGCCGAATTCTTCTGGGGAGACAAGGCGGCTTTGCGCGAGGACGGCGTAGGTATATTCGGTGCCCTTGGGCGCAGGTTCGCCACCAGCTTTTCCGGCGGGGTTGACAGTATTCTGCGCCTGAATGGCGCTGAGGATTTCAGGAACAGTGACGCCAAGCTTGGAGAGTTCATCGGGCTTGACCCACATGCGCATGGCGTATTGACCGGCGCCGAAGACCTGGACGTTACCGATGCCGGGAGAACGGAGAAGGGGATCAACGAGATTGATGTATGCGTAGTTCGCGAGGAAAGTGGCGTCGTAGGTAGCTTTGGGAGAGTAGACGTCGAGGAGCATGAGCGGAGCGGTGACGGCTTTACGAACAGTGATTCCGTAATTGTTGACATCGGCGGGAAGCTGCGAGGTCGCCTGGGTCTCGCGAGATTGCGTGAGGATGAAATCATTATTGGGATCGGTCTTTGCGTCGAAGTCCACGATGAGGCTGGTAGTGGAGTTACCAGTGGCGTTGAGCGAGTACATGTAGTTCAAGTTGTCGACGCCGCTCATCTGCTGTTCGAGGGGAGTGGCCACGGCTTGCTCGAGAGTTTGTGCGTCGGCGCCGACGTAGGTGGCGAGGATCTGAATTTCAGGAGGTGCAATGCTGGGAAATTGCGCAACCGGGAGGCTAAGAACTGTGAGCGAACCGACGATGACCATAACGATGGAAATCACCATGGCGACAATGGGACGATTGATGAAGAACTTTGACATGGCTCACTGTCCTTTAGGAGGCGCCGGCGGTGCAGTACTTTCGGGCGGTGTGAACGGTTTAGGATTTACGTTGGCGCCGGCACGAACTTTTTGAACACCTTCGGCGACGACGCGTTCGCCGGGTTTGAGACCATCGGTGATAACCCAATCGCTGCCGGTGCGATCGCCGACGGCGACGGTGCGGATGGAAATTTTATTGTCATCGCCGACTACGGCGACCTGGTAGGCACCCTGGAGTGCAGAAACGGCGCGCTGCGGAACAAGCAACGCATCTTTTTGGGTGCGAACCACGGCGCGAACGCGACCATAGCCGCCGGGGCGCAATATGTTTGCGGGATTGGAGAACAGACCGGCCAGGCGAATTGCTCCGGTGCCTTCGTTTACCTGACGGTCGGCAAAGTAGAAGGTTCCCTCCTGGGCGTATGTTGAGCCATCGGCCAAGATAAGCTGAAGGCGCAGATTTTTGTCGGCCTGCAGACGACTTTCTTCAGTTGGAAAGCGCTTGCGCCACGCGAGGTACTGCGGCTCGCCGACTGTGAAATACACCTTGATCGGGTTCACGGTGGAAACCGAAGTGACAGGCCCGCTTGCCGGACTGACCAGCGCGCCGACTTGCAGCAGCGCCTGTCCGGCAATGCCGTCGATGGGAGCAACCAAGTGTGTGAATTCGAGATTGAGGCGCGCGTTTTCGACGGCCGCTTCATAAGTTTGGATCTGCGCCTTGGCGGTCTCTACCGTGGCCTTCGCGGCGAGATTATTTTGAATGGCGTTATCGAGATCCTGCTGGCTGGCGGCCTGTTCCTTGGCTAGCGGAGTGTAGCGGTTGACATCGAGTTGCGTACGAACCTGGACGGCCTCGGCATTGGCGAGCATGGCCTTGGCTTGCGCCAGCTGGCCCTGGGCTTGATCGAGAGCGGCTTGAAATGGCCTAGGATCGATCTGGAAAAGGAGCTGGCCTTTGCGAACGAAGGCGCCTTCCTGATAGCCCTGCTGCGTGAGGTAGCCGGTGACTTGCGCGCGGACGTCAGCATTAACAAGGCCGTCGAGTGTGCCGATCCATTCGGCGTAGATGGGAACATCTCTTTGCGCGACTTGAACAACCAGGACGTCGGTTATGGGCGCGGCAGCCGCGCCAGAAACTTTCCTAGGACGCATCGCCCCAATGATTAGCCCAATAATGACCAAGCCAAGTGCTCCACTGATCCAGTAGCGGTATTTCCAAAAAAAACTCATGTCAACCCCCCGTAGCGTGGCCGATTAAATTCATGATTTCGAGGTCGCATGGTGCTCAATGTATACGAATTTCTTGGGCACGACAATTATGGCGGGTAGCCTTCGGTTGTTTTGACGACATTTGCAGCCCGTACGAAGCCGCGGTAACTGGAAGTTATTCCGGGCCAGAAAAGTCCCGTTCTGGGAAATGTCAGATACGCCTGCTTACCCGCAGAGGCGTCTCGAAAAGCATTGCTGTCTATAGAATCCCGGCCGATCACCAGACGTTCAGAAACCCCTTGAGCAGATCACCTTGGAAGTGATTGATATCTCATGGCGAGTCGGTCAGTTTTTCATCGTTCGGAATTCATGTGTTTTTCAAACAGTGCAACTGTCGGGTACTCCGTAATCTGAACGGAACCGAGCTGAGGGGCGCAGCCGGCCACCATCACTTCCCAGATCGGGCCAGCGTCAAAGTCTGCGATCACTTGTCGCATCCGCTGCGCCGTGACTAAGGTTGAAGCAGCAATCGCCACCTCTCTCCATCGGTAAACACTAGCCGACTTCCGGGTACTGATCTCCTCGATGAGTGGATTGGCGATTTACCACTCATCGCGGAGGTCGTAGCAAGCCAATTGGCAAAGATCACTTGCCCAACGGGCCGGCAATACGTCGAGAACAGGTTCCAACGGCAATCCGCATCCCCCGGCCCATGATGCGAGGGCCTCCGCCGTGACGGCTCGCGCTCCTGCGCAGGTTGCGGTGGCACTCTAATCGTCAGGTTAATGAGTAATTGCTCAAGGAAGCCTATTTGTTAAACCATGCATCCAGCTGCGATACGCGGCGCATGATGAAGCATAAATTAGCGCAGGTGTCAGGGTTCAGAGACCAGGGAACAGAAATCTGGGCTCGCGAGAATACCAATTGACATTCAACGGAAATCCACTACCATATGGTTGTGGATAGGCTGGGTACAACATTTGCGGCTTTGTCTGATCCAACCCGGCGGGCGATGATCGAGCGGCTCTCCCGTGGGCCTGCTTCTGTGCACGGCTTGACGGAACCGTTTGCACTCTCGCAGCAGATGATTTCAAAACATATTGCCTACCTGGTGCGGGCGCGGATTGTGATCAAGACCAAGCGTGGACGAGAGAGTATTTGCACGCTTAGGCCAGAGGCTATAAAGACAGTCAGCGACTGGGCTATTAGCTATCGCCAATTCTGGGAAGAGAGTTTCGACAAGCTGGATGTGGTTTTGAATCAAATGAAAAAAGCGGAGGTCGGAGATGAAAAAAAACACGGTGAGTGAGACGGAGCGGATGGTTGTCACAAGAGTCTTTGATGCTCCACGCGAGTTGGTTTGGAAGGCGTGGACAGACCCGCAATATGTGATGCAGTGGTGGGGGCCGAAGGGCTTTACTGCGCCTTTTTGCGAGATAGATTTTCGCGTTGGGGGAAAATTCCTCTGCTGCATGAGATCTCCAGATGGGCAGGAGTTCTGGAATGCGGTTGAATACCACGAGATTGTTCCGCACGAGAAGATCGTTTCCTTGATGTACTTTTCGGACTCGAAGGGAAACAAGATTGATCCTGCGCAGCTAGGAATAGAACATGAGGCCATAGAGGGTGCGTACGACGTGACCATCTTTGAGGATCTAGGAAACGGCCAGACAAAACTCACCTTCATTGGAAATGAACCCATGGAGAGCGCGAAAAATAGCGGTCAATTAGAGGGCTGGAACCAGATACTCGATAAACTTGCTGCAGTTGTTGCGGGGCTGACGCAGGCGAAATAAGAAGCTGAAGCTTTGATGATCGTCATGTGCGAGCTACTGAACATAAAGTAAAGGCAGGCGCAACCGAACATGCCGAACTTGGCTACTGGAGAAGACTATGCGAAATAACATTCTGACACTCATAACTGTGCTGCTCTTGAGTCTCGCTGGCACTGAAGTTAGCGCGTCAGGAGTTCCTAGGAACGCAGAAAGTAAAACTGGATACGCACCGATTCATGGCATGCAGCTCTACTACGAGATTCATGGCCAAGGTAAGCCGATGGTTCTGCTCCACGGCGGAATCACCGCTTTCGAAGGCTTTGGCACTAATATCGATGCTCTGGCGAAGTCCCGTCAGGTGATTGCGGTGCATTTGCAAGGACATGGAAACACCGCCGACATCGATCGTCCTTACCGCTTTGAAGCACTGGCCGATGATGTAGCCGCGCTGGTCGCGTACCTGAAGCTGGGGAAAATTGACTTGGTCGGCTATTCATTCGGTGGAGGTGTCGCATTGCAAACTGCTATACGACATCCCGAAGTCGTCGATCACCTGGTGGTGATTTCCTCTGTCATGGCCCAAACCGGATTCTATCCGGAAGGGCTTGCCGCGTTCGCACAGATGAGCAAGAACGCACCGATGCTTGCAGACAACGTCAAAAAGTCACCACTTGCGACGATGTACCCGAAGACGAACTGGGAAACGTCGTTCAAAAAGATGGGCGAACTGGCCAGCACGCCATTTGACTGGTCAGCGCAGGTCAAGGCTCTCAAGGAACCGACACTTTTGGTCTTTGCCGATGCAGATGCCGTTCGCGCCGAGCATATCGTTGAATTCTACAAGGCTCTCGGTGGCGCACAACGGGACGCCGGACTAGACGGATCGATGAGGTCGATGGCACAGTTGGCCATCCTTCCCGGCACGACTCACTACAACATCATTGCTAGCCCGTCGTTGGCGGTCGTAATCGGTGAGTTCCTGAGGCGATAGCCCGATTCGGCGCGCAGGCAACGCCGCGCACTAGTTTATCGGCTCATTCCAACTGCGTTGGCAATCGACGTAACTTGTTCGGCGTCCAAGACAGCAGTTTTGGACGTTTCGACGGCGAGTTGTGGCCCTAGCTGCGCCGCGTTATCGGTAAACAGCATCGCATCCTGACTGGCGCGGGATACGGCTACATACGCGAACCGTCGAAGGGAAACAGGGTTGAGCCTGCGCAATACGGAATAGAACATGAGGCCATAGACGATGTGCACGACGTGATTCTTTTTGAGGATATTGGAAACGGCCAGACGAAACTCACCTTCATTGGAAATGAAACCATGCAGAACGCAATGAAGAGGTCAATTGGAGGGTACGAAGCAGATACTCGATAAACTTGCTGCAGTTTGTTGCGGGGCTGACGCAGGCGAAATAAGAAGCTGAAGCTTTGATGATCGTCATGCGCGAGCAACTGAGCGTAGAGCAAAGGCAGGCTATCTCGGAGACCCCGGCTAAGGGCGGCGGCGGCTTAGTTGAAATCTGCTTCTCGTCACTTGGCCGGATGGTCGCCTTTCCGGGCAAGCGACCTTGGCTCGCTGTTGCCTTCAGGGCATAACACTCATCGAGTGCAATTTGAAGCGTGATTCGGCGGATTAGTACCGATAGACGCGCCAGCAGTGA
>CAVZKU010000009.1:0-592434 GCA_963775865.1 Candidatus Acidiferrales bacterium
GCGCCCCTTTGGAGTAGGTTTTGAGTGCTCAGCTCAACCACTCCAGAAAGGACACCCTCTATGACTAGCGTTAAATATATCGGGCTAGATGTGCACCAGGAAAGCATTTCGATTTGTGTGAGTATTTCTGTCGGCAAGGTCGTGATGGAAAGCGTCATCGAAACGAAGGCGAGCACGATTCTGCAGTTCATCGACGGGCTGCGCGGAGATTTGCGCGTCACCTTCGAAGAAGGAACCTGGGCCGCTTGGTTGTACGACTTGCTGAAGCCGCGCGTGTCGGGAGTCGAGGTCTGTAATCCGCGAAAGAATGCTCTGCTCAAAGATGGCAGCAAGAGCGATCGGATCGATGCCAACAAGTTGTCCGAACAGCTGTACATGAACGACATCAAATCGGTCTATCACGGAGAGCACGGCCTGCGAACGCTGAAAGAATTGGCGCGCAGTTATCTAACCATCAGCAAGGATCTCACTCGGGTGATGAATCGGATTAAGGCGTCGTATCGCAGTTGGGCCATTCCCTGTGCTGGCAAGGGAGTGTATGCACCGCGTCACCGTGCGGAATGGCTGGGCAAGATCAGCGAACCAGGGGTACGCCGGCGGGCGGAGTTTTACTACCAGCAGCTCGATGCCTTGCGGCTACTGCGCCAGGAAGTGCGGCGGGATTTGTTGCTGGAAGTCAAGAAACACAAGGCCTGGAAACTGCTGCGGCAGATTCCGGGAATCGGTCCGATTCGGGCGGCCCTGCTGATGGCCGTGATGCGAGGCGCCTCATCGGTTCCGCACCAAGCGACAGCTGTGGAACTACTGCGGGCTGGGGCTGGAAACGCATGACAGCGGAGAGTACCGCGCGGTGGCGGGACAGCTGCAACGTGCCAAGAAACAGGCTACAGTTCGTGGCCTAAATAGGACCACAACCACGACCTCAAAGATATTTTTAAGGGTGCAGCGATGAGAGCCAGCACCGCGGCGGGACCGCTGCACGATTTCTACGAGAATTTGCTGGCCAAGGGTAGGAAACCCACGATGGCCCGCCTGACCTTGGCCAGGAAGTTGCCGCGATCGCCTTAATCGTCTGGAAAAAGGAGGTACGTTTCGACGCCAATTATTTGAAACCACAAGCAGCTTGAGCGCCTCTGGCTAAGAGTCTGTCCATCTTTGGGAACCATTTTCCGGCGGTGACCGTCGGGCTCTTTGAGACGCTCGATTTCGGGGGAAGTAGCAACCGGAAAAGTCAGGCCCGTGCTTAAACACGCGAGTCTCCGGAGCCGCCCTATGCCCCCTCGGACAATCGAAGAAAGCCATAGGCCAAGAGTCTCCGATAGGACCATGCATTGCCACTCCTGGAGTCGACAATCGTCAGGCTTGTAGTCTCAGAAAACGATGGGCGCCGTCACAACAGCGAAATGGGCACCACAGGGGAGAGAAAGCGGACACGGGTCCGATCAGTTGGGCTGAATGCCGAGAAAAAAAGATCGGCATTGAGCCGAGGGGGAGCACTTTCTCCCCAGAAACCCCAGATTTTTAGGCGGTCGGGGCATGGACGATCTGGTATCCGAGCTTGGCGGCTTTCCACTTGAGGTGCTTGATCTGTCGTTGCCGGTGTTCAGCGTCATAGAACTCCGCTCCTCTGTCCACGTATTTCATCCCGTAGCGCAACATGCGGTAGACCAAGCGGGCCAGCTTGGCCGCCATGGCCTTGATCGCGATGGGAGCACCTAGTTTGGTTCTCAGTCGGCGGAACTGCGCTCCCAGATACGTATTGGTTAGACGTAATGTGCTGGCCGCCATTTTTAGCGCGATGGTGGCCCTGTTGTTGGTCCGCAGCCGACCTTTCCCAATGATCTTCTCGCCACTGATGCGGTTGTCCGGACACAGCCGCAGCCAGGAAACAAAATGGTTCTCGGTCTCCCATTTGCTCATATCCCATCCTGCTTCGCTGATGACCGTCGTCGCGGTCATGACATCGATGCCGTCGATCCGGGTTAGGTCCGTGCCGGTCATGCGAAACAACCCTTCGCGCAAATCGAAGTGCGGCTTGTTTGCGTTCTTCCTCTTCTTGAGCCGTTCCTTCCGCTTCTCTTCCGGTAGCGGGGCACCGTGGCTGCGATCCTCGCTGTGCTGCAGATACTGGTCGATCTGCCGATCGCACTCGGCCATCTGTTTTTGGCAAAACTCATAGCTATCCTGCTCCTGCTGCAGCACAAATAGCTGATCTTCCTGCCAGTTGCCTTCGAGACTTCGTGCAATTTGCTCCTCACTGGCCTTCACCCTGGGATCCCGAAACCCAGCCAGCTTATGGGGATCGCGTTCTCCTTTCAGAATGGCCTTGATGATTGTTTGTCCCGTCATTCCGCTCAGATCGCTCAACACATTGGCCAACTGGAGATTCATCTGCGTCAGCACCCTCTGGATCCGCCGACCCGCACTCTGTACCAGATCATTCCGTTGCCGCCAGTAGGTCCGCATGGTGCGGATCTCCTGTACTGGCCGGAACGAATTTCGCAACAGTCCATAGGTATGGAGCTTCATCAGCCATTGACTCTCTTGCACGTCGCTTTTTCGCCCGGGCAGATTCTTCGTATCCCGGGCATTTACTAAGTACACTTCTAGGCCAGCTTGTTCGAGAATGTCGTATACGGAGATCCAATACACCCCAGTGGATTGCATCGCGACAGTCCGGATCCTGCATTGCTTCAGCCAAGCGGCCATCGCCTTCAGCTCCGCTGTGGTGCACCCGAAGCGCCGTACCGGTTGGCTGTCCCGGCTCGGGGGTACCGCCACGTAGTGGGTTTCGTTGCCGATGTCAATGCCAGCGGCGTCGGGGTGGATCACTTCCAGGCTGAGGTCTTCACTCTGCATCTTGCGGATCATCTCCCGTCGTTGCTTGCGGTTCATCTCGTTCCAATGGTGCTGCGTTGGATGGTTGGTTGCTCTTTTGCTTTTCTCCTGTGGCTTGGATTTCATGCTAACCTTCCCATGTCAAATTCAACTTGGCTCGGCCCGGTTGGCGAAACCTCGCAATCTCCCCAGCGGGGTCGGGCCGTTCTCCTTTTCAGGACAACGCCCGCCACCATCTACACAATCGCCAAAGCCGGAGCCATGCTCTTGATCGGGCAGGAACGCTCCACTGAAAATGGTGGCCTTAGCTGCCGAGCCACGTCGTGCCTCAGATTTTAGTTGGGCCACACCATAAGTGGCGAGCTCTCGATTGGAGTTTCAGGTTCATACAACCACCGCAAAGCGGTGGCCCCTGCTCTTGACATTCCTTTTAATAGGACATTTCCGGTAATGCCGTTCGGACGTAGCCGCCCGGCGGCGGACGCTTCGCGTGAGGTAGTGCAGCGTTGTTTGCTTGATGGCTTGGATGTAAGTGTGGGTCACAGGAGGTGTTCCTGTGACCCGTCTCAAAAAAATGATGCTGGAAGAACTCCAGCTTCGTAATTATGCACAAAATACCATACGCCATTACCTTCGTGGAGTAGAAGATTTTGCTCGACATTTCAACTGTTCGCCAGATCGCTTAGGTCCTCGACACATTCGCGAATATCAAGCCGCGTTGTTCGAGAAACGCAAGTTGTCAGCGAATTCCGTAGGACAACACCTGGCGGCGCTGCGCTTCTTCTACATCAAGACGCTTCGCCGAGCCTGGAGCATTGCGGAAACTCCCTATCCGAAAAAGACCCGCCGACTGCCGACGATTCTTAGCCGCGAAGATTCGCGCAACTCCCCATGCGGCACGCACTCCTTCTGAGCGCATCCTGCTCATGACTCTCTACGCCACCGGCGCCCGGAACTCCGAGCTGACCCACCTGAAAGTCAGCGACATCGACAGTCAGCGCATGGTCGTGCACATCCGTGGCGGCAAGGGTCGCAAAGATCGCGATGTCATGCTCAGTGCCAAGCTACTTGCGGCACTGCGCGCCCACTGGCGTTACTATCACCGCCAATCCAGCTCCTGGTTGTTCCCCAGCAACTATCGCAAGGATCGGCCGATCGATACGAAAACCGTTTGGTACGCGTGTCAGAACTCCGCCCAGCGCGCCGGCCTCCAGAAACGCGTCCATCCCCACACACTTCGCCACTGTTTTGCGACGCATCTCTATGAGGCTGGCACGGATCTCCGCGCCATTCAGGTCCTGCTCGGGCATGAACACCTGAAAGACACCTTAGTTTACGTGCACCTGGCGATACAGCGCCTCAACGCCACCGCGAGTCCTTTGGACTCGCTCGTACTGAACGACAAGCCGCCCGACGAGAAGTAGATGAGTCGGCCGCCTCTGGAGGTGGCCGATATCGTCCGCGCTGCAGGAGAGGCGTTCATCGAACGAAACCGCCATTGGCTCCATTGGAAGCACATCAAAGTACTGCGGGCCATTCGGCGTTGTCGTACCGCCGTGCTGGGCGGGCATCTCGATGAGTGCATGCGCTGCGGACATCGTGCCCCCATCTCCTATAACAGCTGTCGCGATCGCCATTGCCCGAAGTGTCAGACCGCCGCTCGGGACCGCTGGATCGCCGCGCGTCAAAAGGAGCTTCTCCCCACGCGCTATCTCCATGTGGTCTTCACCCTGCCAGGTCGCTTGGCTCCTGTGGTGCTGCAGAACAAAAAGGTCATCTATGATCTCCTGTTCCGCACCAGCGCCGAAACGCTGCTGGAAGTCGCTCGCGATCCCAGACACCTCGGCGCAGAGATCGGCTTCTTCAGCGTCTTGCATACCTGGAGCCAAAAGCTCACCGCTCATCCGCATGTGCATTGTGTCGTTCCGGCCGGCGGCCTCTCGCCTGATCGCACCCGCTGGGTGCGTTCCCGCGACAACTACTTCCTTCCCAAGAAAGTGCTGGCTGAACTCTTTCGCGGCAAGTTCGTCGACGCACTCAAAGAGGCAGATCCTTCCTTGCGCCCTCTTCCACCACCGCCTGGGCGATACTCTTTCCTCCTAGCCAATTCTCTGGGCGTGCCGTGTCGTGGGTTGCGCCCGACAGCACAGTCTCGGCGCACCTCAAACTCACCCCTTCCCTCCATTGAATTTGCATAGGCCCGCGTCCACCGCAATCACGGGCGGCCACGTCCAACGGCTTTACCGGACGCGCGCGGAACTCTCTGCACCCATTCACTCCTCAGCGAGAACGCGCATCCGCTAAAGCGCTAACGTTAATCGGGACTTGAGCGCTTTTGTAATGGTATTCTCTGCGCCACATCGAGATTCCGATGCCACCGTTCGTCGTGCTCCCTCAGGCATAAGAGTACGGGCCGTTCTCAGCTGCGACGCTCTTTATGTGTAAGGTTTCGGCGAACTGGAAATATGAAACATGAGGTTACAGAATATGCACAATATAATCAGACACCCGTTATTCGTTCTGCCCGTCTCTTTCGTGCTGATGTGGCTCGCGGCGCAGGTTGGGTCATTCCTTCGCAAAAGGCAGCTCAAGATTGATGAAGACCTGCATCAGGACCACGCTGTCATAGTTTCAGCCACACTGACGCTACTCGCGCTCATCATCGGATTCAGTTTCTCCATGGCCATCGGTCGATATGACCAGCGGAAAAATTATGAGGAGGCAGAGGCCAACGCAATCGGCACTGAATATGTCCGGGCTGACCTGTTGCCGACTGACAATGCGACGAAAGTGCGCGCCCTGCTAAAAGAATATCTCGACGCCCGCATTTTGTTTTACCGGATTGGCGATAACCAAGAACTTCAACAGGTCAATGCACGCATTGCTCAACTGCAGTCTGACCTTTGGTCTGCGGTCAAGAACCCGGCCAATAATCAGCCGACACCGGTTATTGCATTGGCTGTAGGAGGCATGAACGATGTCCTAAATTCGCAGGGATATACTCAAGCCGCGTGGTGGAACCGTATCCCAACAGGTGCATGGATTCTAATGATAGGGATTGCGATTTGGGCCAACCTGCTGGTCGCCTACACTACGCGCCGCACGCAGGTGGGACGTCTATTGATGATTCTACCTCTCGTTATAGCCATTGCTTTTTTTCTTATCGCGGATATTGACGCACCGCGTAGAGGCGTCATTCGCGTGTTGCCGCAAAATTTAATAAGCCTCGCACAGTCGTTGAAAGGACAATAATTGCCAATATGAGTTGATTGTTTTGGTGCCCAACTGATGCGTCGGAAAACAGGACAAGTCCGTGCCATTACCCATATGGCAACGACTCGCATCCATCGATCCTGCGGGCAACGTCTGGATGTCCAACAACTGGCAGGATTACAACTCATGCTACGGTAAGCCCGACGAGGGTGTTTCGACCCGTTGCGGAGGTCAGGGAATGGTTGTGTTTTACGGTATGGCCAAGCCCGTCCGTGCGCCGCAGATTGGCCCAGCGCGCCAACCTTAAAAAGTTGCTGTTGGCTATTGGCGGCCAGACTCCAGAAACTAAGTGAGCGTCTCTCTCAGATCTAAGTGGACGGGGAACAGATGAAACGCTTTTTCGATCTTACCTTCAGGCCGTTCTTTGTTATTACCGGGATTGGAACGGCCTTAGCCGGAGCGCCTCCCTCAGATGCGCTATCACCAGCCCGATGGCGGTGCGCGTCGCGGGCGTACCCGCGATGGGATTCAGCATCGCGAAGTCATGAATGGTTTGCAGGCAGCGCACGGCCGTCACCTTGACGCCGGCCTCGGTGAGCTTCCGGCCGTAGGCCTCTCCCTCGTCGCGCAGCACGTCGTTTTCGACGGTGATGAGCAGCGCAGGCGGCAGACCCTTGAGTTGAGCAAGCGGCGCCTGAAGTGGCGACACGGTCGGCTTTTTGCGCGAAGCGACGCGAGGCTCGTACGCGTCCCAGAACCACTTCATGGCGTTTTTGGTATTCCAGGGGCCGTTTGCGAATTGCTTGTACGACGCCGTGTTCATGCCGGCGTCGGTGTTGGGATAGAGCATCACCTGGTAAAGGAACTTCGGGCTGCCGCGATCTTTCGCAAGTAGCGTAACCGCGGCCACCATGTTGCCGCCGGCGCTGTCGCCACAGATGGCAATCCGCTTGGTGTCGATGTTGTGCGCTGCTCCCTTTGCGGCAATGTATTTCGCGGTGCCGTAAGCCTCTTCGATGGCCGTCGGATACCTCTCTTCTGGCGAAGGCGCGTAATTCACGAACACGATGGCGGCGTTGATGCCGTTGGCGAGTTCGCGAACCAGACGATCGTGCGTATTGGCGTTGCCCAGAATCCAGCCGCCGCCGTGCGTGTAAATCACCGCAGGAAGCGCACCGCTGGATTTTTCCGGGCGAATGATGCGAATCGAAGTCTCGCCGGTCGGGCCGGCGGGAATCTTCAGGTCTTCGATTTGCGCGGCCATCTTGGCGACGGGCTTGGACTGAAGCGAATCGAGAACGTTGCGGGCGTCGGCGACGCTCATCTTGTAGATGGGCGGGCCGCCCGCGGCTACGAGTGCGTCAATGAAGCCAGCGGTGGTGGCTTCGAGTACGGGGCCTTGCGTGCGCGGCGTAGCTTTTTTCTTTCCTGGCATGCGACCCTCCGTCAGATTCGGTCTCGTCGTGTGCTCCGAGCGCGGCAAGCCGGCCGGTGATGATATGGCATCCGCACTCGGGAACTCAATCGCTTGGATGCGCGGTCGCCCACCTTCGACGCCAACTTTTCGGCGGGGGTGGGTCACCCTTAGCGCCGCGTAGGCACATGCTTTGTCCCGGCCTTCTCGGCGCCTTGCCCTCGGGCGCCACCCGCAAGCATCCCGAGCAAGCGAGCCGATGCGAAAACGGCCGTGGTCGCGTGGCAAGAAGCGCCATGACGGCCCACCTATAAACTGGAACTGCTCCATCAAAAGGTGCTAGCCTGCGAATGTCTAATCAGGGTTGTGTCCAGTTTGCGACACGCAGCATCCAACTTTGAACTGGGCCGGTGACGCCGCACGCAAAATAGCTTGGAGGAGTAATCATGATTGAATCTTCCGATCTGCGGATGACGAGAATCCCACTCAGTCACGGAGCCGGGCGCATACCCGCACTGGGCTTTGGCACCTTAATTCCTGACGCAGCCGAGACGATAACTGCAACCAGAGACGCACTGGAAGCCGGATTTCGACACTTCGATTGCGCGGAACGATACGGGAACGAGCGCGAGGTTGGCACGGCGTTGCAGGCGGGACTTGCCGCGGGAGGAATCGCGCACGAAGACATTTTTGTTACCACAAAGCTGTGGAACTCCAATCACCGGCCCGAGCGCGTCGAACCGGCTTTCCAGGGGAGTCTGGACAGACTCGGGCTCAAGTATCTGGATCTCTATCTCATTCATACTCCATTTGCATTTCAACCGGGGGATGACCAGGATCCGCGGGATCAAAGCGGCAATGTGATTTACGACCAGGGCGTGACGTTGCTCGATACTTGGAAAGCGATGGAAAGCCTCGTGGATCATGGCAAGTGCCGGGCCATCGGTCTTTCGGACATCAGTTTGAACGAAGTGAAGCCCATCTATGAATCAGCGAGAATCAAGCCAGCCGTGGTCCAAGTAGAATCACATCCATATCTGCCGGAAACGGAGCTATTGGAATTCTGCAAGGAGAAGGGCATTGTGTTTTTGGCTTTTGCGCCATTGGGTCACGGGATGAAGCCTGGGCTGCTCGAAGATCCAATCATTTCGGCTATCGCCGAGCGAGTTGGAAAAACGCCGGCACAGGTGCTGCTAGCTTGGGCGGTGCAGCGCGGCACGGCTTTGCTTACCACGCCCAGGAGTGCGGCCCGCGCGAAAGAGAATTTCGACATCTCTCCTCTTCCGAAGGACGCGCTTGACGAAATCAATCGCATTCAGACCAGACAGAGGCTGAATCCAGTGGTGAAAACGGGCGTTCCGGGTTTCATTCCAAAAGCCAAGGGAGCTGAACAAAGGAGCTGATCATGGAAGCGAAGCCGCAGCTGGAGCAGTCCATGCAAGAGCAGCAAATCCGTGCGGCACTGGAGTTGGTCCCGCGGAAGGCGGGTTGGCACCCTTTATTGTTGAACCGCGAAAGGGTTCAGGATTCCTATTCAGATCCTATATCGTTGGTCCGCGAGTCAGTGATTGTTCCCGTGCAGGGGACTGCGGAACTTGGGTAGCCCGCCTCTCTTGGGCGCACAGCCCGCGACTCCAACCATTCATCACCGCGGCGGCCCAAAACTAATTCTTCGCTGTCGGCCTGGCCCGATATCATGCTGCCATCGCGGAGATCGCGAATCGGAAATCCATTTCTGAAATCGGGTTTGTTCGTCTCTGGTGTTTGCCTCCCGAGCTATTCGATACCGCAGTAGATCGAAGTTGGGCTGTACTATTTCTTCCGTGCAATCTAGGCATCTTCATCTTCGATACTGGCCTGCTTGTTCCACCCGTGGAAACGCGAGAAGTCACCCGCATTCCATGCCTCGCGGAGTCCAGGAGTACTCACATCCCAGTCTGGGCGGATTTCACTCGTTACGGCGCGCAGGTCGTGCCAAAGATCGATGACCGATGGACGCCCCTAGAACCAGTAGCCGTTATAGATGCTGTAAATCACGAGGCCCGGCTTAAGCACGAGAGTATGCGGGATCATAGGATTATGCTCGGGGTCGGTGTACTCCTGGATGTCGAGATCCTTCTGAATCGTTCGGCCGGGGTCCGAAAGGAAAGTCCACTCGGCTCCGACTGATGCACGGAATTCCTGGAGAGTATGGTGATCGTCGGTGGCGATCGTGGCGATCTGAGTGTACGCCACCGCGATCTTCGGGTAGAACGCGGCGAGTTCCAAATGCTGCTGGTGCTCCTTTGGGCAATAGTGGCCGCGCGCAAGGGTAAGGATTAACGGATCATCGCCCTGTAGCTCGCTGAGCTTGCGCACTTTGCCCGTGTGATCGGGCAGTTCGTAGTCGGGGAAAATGCCTCCGGACACAATATCAGAACGCATGATTGGACTCCTCCCGTTTCTCTCAAAGATCTAGAGTGACACCCGCGTTTGGCTGGGAACAGCATACGAGCACGTTCCCGGGAGCGGGCCTCTCCAGCGGCTCAGGGTTATAAATAATCGATCCGCCAATCAGACCAGTCATGCAGGTATGACAGACTCCAGCCCGGCACGACCATCTGACCGGAACGTCGCACGCTTCCGCCAGTTCAAGCAAGCTCCCGAATTTCGTATCCCAAGCGGCGGTCATCCCGCTACGCGCGAATGAGACTTGGGGGCCAGATCCGGGCGGCCCTTGTGGTAGGTGAGGACTGTGATCAACCTGCGCCATACCAGGGGTAATGGCCTCGAGAGAACCGAAGATTTCCGTGTGCACATTCCCGGCGAGCACACCCCAGTTTCGCAGCCCATCGCGCATGTTCTGCAAGAATGAAGAGGGGCCACACAGAAAGAAGTCACTACCCTGTGACACGCCAATTCTCTCCAGCAAAGCTGTGTCAATGTGCCCGGGAGCATCGAAGTCTGTCCCGACTTGGTCGTTTGCAGCGGGCCTGCTGTACACGATGTATCCTCGTCCGCGAGAGAGCTGTTTCAGTAATGAACGCGATTCTTCAACAAATGGATGGTCGACGCGATTGCGCGCTCCATAGATCCACCAGATCTCTCGTTGCGATTTTTCAGCGGCGAGTGAGTGCAGCATCGACATCACGGGCGTTGCGCCCACTCCAGCGCTCAGCAGAACTACAGGATTCTGGCCGGGACGCAGGGTAAAGATTCCTCGCGGCGCACTAACATCCAATAGATCGCCCAATTGCGTACGGTAGCACAGAAATGAACTTCCAATCCCATTCAATTCGTTTTTGACGCTGATGCGGAAATGATCGGCTCCGGGCAGATCAGACAACGAATAGCTGCGAAGAACGGGTGATTTGCCTGGATCAAGATGCAGACGCAAAACCACAAATTGACCCGCCTGGAAGAGAGGAAGATGTTGCCCGTCGGCCGGCGCCAGAACGAAGGAAGTTATGGTATCGCTTTCCTTATGAATATTCGCGACTCGCATCTGTCGAAATCCGGGCCAAGCTGGCGCTTGTTCCTCATAGGCGAGTCCCGGATTCCCCACCGTAGTTTTGGAGCTCAAGTCTTGTTGGAGCATTGCCTGGAACGAACTCTGCCAACCCTTGCTAAGTGCAGGAATCCGTAGCGCTTGTTGCAGTTGTTCGCGGGAATGTCCTGGCAAATACAGGAGGGCGTCAACCTCGGCCACACTGACTCGCTCTGGACCGTCAGTAATCTTTACAATGTCATCGCTTGCACCAACTTCTCCTTCCTGCAACACGCGAAAGTAGAATCCTGGTCTGTGATGTGCTACGAGCAGGGCTGCCATCCGAGGTTCATTCATGCGAATACCGACGCGGTAGCACGTTACGCGCGGCTGTGTCGCTTCAAATATCGCATCACCAATGCGGTATCGATCGCCGATGTACACCTCGTTGTCAGAAAGTCCCTCAACAGTGAAGTTTTCTCCGAACTGGCCGAAGATAAAGTCATTACGTCCGAGATAGCGTTCCCAGTAGTGATAGGACTCCATCTGATAAACAAAAACAGCGCGCTGCTCCCCACCATGACCGCCGAGATCGCCTTGCGCATCGCCAACAACATTGAGCCTGCGCACCATTCTTCGGTCCTTCACTGGAGATTTCCAGATCGCGGTATGGACGGTCTTACCGTTCCAGGTCACGTCGCGTGGAAGACCGACATTTACTGAAAGTAATTGGGGCATTCTTACCTCGTCGAAGTCCGCGTCTGGCTAGAATCCTTGCTATACAACCACGCTGAACTCAGGGTTTGCGATAGGGACCTTCTTCTGGCTCCACGCTGACACTGAAGAGCGAGAACCGCCCTTGCGAATCCCGCACACCCAAAGCACTTTCCGCCGCGTACCAATCAATTTCAGGCGAACCGAGCGGGCGGCCCCTGCGCTCCCACAATTCGTAGGCGAACCTTGCAATCTCATCGTGCCTGTATGCTTCCGTCATTTGTTCCTCCTGGTCGCATGCCCAGCGCGACCCAATGGGGCTCTGAATCTCCCGTACACGAGTTCCGAGAAATACGTCCGTAACGTCCCCATCGCAACGCCCTGGTGATCTCGGCGGACGCTCTTCTCGGAAGTACCGATCACCTCAGTAACCTGCCGACGAGCCAGTAATCGACACTGAACTTTCCCGGACCAGAGCAGATCAGCCAGATAAAGAAAAGCACGTACAGGACTTCCGGAAGGTAGAGGAAATCGTCGAGCCAGCTAAGAGCCGAAAGTCCTTTAGGCAGGGTGGAAATCGCGCTGGTCAGCGTGGCCACAATCATATCGATCAACAAAACCACGCAGGCCGGGCTCGAAAAAAAACCCACGGCCACCAACGATCCGCAAAAAAACTCGACAGCCGACACGAAATAAGCTGTGAAGTGGGGAAACGGGATTTTGGCCTGCACGAGCGTGTCGTAAACGGGTTTCGTTCCGTCGGCGACAAACAATTTGTTTGCGCCGGAGATGGCGAAGAACAGCCCGATCGAAACGCGCACCAGCAGGATGGCGTATTGTTCCAAATTACCGCTACCCATCAGCGCAAACTGGACCAACCCTTTCCAATCCATCGCTTGTACCTCCATCGCAAGATATGCAAACCGCAAATGGCGCTGCCGCCGGCGAATCCTCACGCGTCGAGATTAGTTGTCCATCCGTTCGACCCATTGAGCGCGCGATGCGGGAGCCACGAATGGATCCGCAAAGTACTGTGTTTCCCGCGCAACCTTGTCGCCTTTGAACTCCATGATGCTGACGGTGTAAGACGGCTTGCCGTCATAGGTCAGGATGAATTCGGTGACCCAAAGATCGCCGCCGCCAAGGATTCGCCGGATCGAAAAGCGTTTTTTGTTCGGCTGACTAGCGCGCTGGCCCTGTATGTTGCGTCGACCGCGGGTTCGCTCGCCTGACTGCGGGTATTCCAGCACCGCGTCCTCGCGATAGATGCGGTGCTCCGTTTCAAAATCATTGGCATCGGACGCCGCCCAATGCTGATCCAGTGCCGCACGGATCTCTTGATCTCGCACTCCAGAATCCTGTTCCTTTTTTTGTTGATCGTTCATCGTGTGCTCCAAACTCAACATTAGAAAACGCGTTCTTTTGGGCCCACAAAAAGCTTCAGTTTCGCGCCAAGGGGTACTTTGACCCTGATTGTGTAAGGGCCGGGCTTCGAGGGCTGACCCACGACGACGGCCAGCCGGACTGAAGGCGGGAACGCTGGGAACGGTTTCCAATCGACATCTTCTGACAAGATGGTTTTGAAAACCTCCTGCCCGAGTTGGTGACGCTGGACTTCGCTTTGCTGGGCACGCTTTACGGCGCTGGCTTTCTGAGACATACAAACCTCTTTCGTGCGAAAAATGTAAAACATCACCACAGACTTTCGAAACATGTCCGCCAAGATTGGCTTCCAACGCCTCCCATCCTCAAGCTCCCGCAAAAGGAATCGGAGCCGTCACCTTCTTCATAGCATTTCTCCGCAGAAGATCGAGCGGCCCCGTTGGGATATCACTAGGAGGCGGTGCTGCACTCCCGCAGCCAGGCGAGCGAACCCGCGGTCGACGCAACATACAGAACGAACGCATCAATGGTCTAGCGCCAAGCCGACATCCATAAGCGTCTAAATCCGCGTCCTCTCCGGGCCGAGCGTTAACCGTACGTGAGATCGGTGCTCTGTCCGACCTCGATAATATAACCGTCAGGATCGCGGATGTAGCAGCGAATCTCGCCGTACTTTTCAATCGGTTCCGTGAGGAACTCGGCTCCTCGACTTTTCCATAATTCATAGCACGCTTGAATATCCGCAACGCGGATATTCATAAAGCCGTTGATCTTATCCGGGTCGGGGACGCTGAGCGTTACCGACGGCTTGTCGGGGGTCGGCCCGCCCCCGACGTTGACAAGGAGCCAAGTATTCGCGATCTGAATGTACGCGGGCGCGCCTTCGCTGTCGCCTCTGCTCAGAATGCGACCGCCGAAAACCTTCTCATAGAAGCGAGCCGACCGGTCGATGTCGGCGACGGTGAGAAAATGTGCGACGGTGAACCCCTCGCGCGGGGGCATCTCATAGCTCTTCTGTTCGACTTGTACCGCGTTCATTGATGGCTCCTTTGTACGCCGTTCATTGATGGCTCCTTTCGATACGGTGCTCATTACAAATACGGTGTCCCGAGTCCCGCTCCCATTCATAAGAAATCGATCGACGCCAGCTATTGCAGCAGCGATTCCCAATTGGCTGGAACTCTCCCTGCCGGTCCAGGTGATGGTTGATCCTCCGGATGCGAATGTGGCGGAAGCAACTCCACACCCTTGATCATCCCCCGCTTCTCGTAGAACCAATCCTCACCCGGCTCGAAGCTGGCAATGATCAGATGCCCTGTTATCGCCGCATGCTCGGACGCAAATGCTGGCTCGGAGAACTGTCGCAGCAACCGATGTGCCCACACTTCGCACACCGACGGAGATGAAACCACCAGCCTTTCGGAGACGCTGGGCATTCGACACACCCATCGCCACTCGGCTTCGAAGCGGGGTTGATTCCGCGCTGGTCTTTTTTCATTTCCAATTTTCCTTCCGTGTCCTGGCAAGCAAGCTTGGCTTCGAGCGCGTCCCATCCGCAACGTCCGGAGTTCGGAACCGCGTCGAGCGCCGGCCTAGAGCGCGATTTGGCCCAGGTAGTATCCGAGCCGATTTTCGACATCCCCCGGCTTGTGGAAGCCGCGCGCCATCAGCGCTTTGATCCCCTCCTGGGCGGAAGGTCGCCCGAGCGAAGCGATGCACGCATCCCACCCGGCGCCGAGCTCGACGTCCGGCGGCAGGCTGGTGTTGACGAGGCGCTTGGTGTTGCCGATCGCCCATTTGTCGAAATTGGCGATCCGGGTCGCAAGCGCCTCTACAAACGCATCTAGATCGGCGTCGGGCAGGGCGCGATTGATGTAGCCGTAGGCCTCGGCCTGGTCTGCCCTGATGTCTTCCGCGTCATCGTAACTTGCCAGATTGAACGCCTTGATCATGCCACGAATATCTCGCTCGGTAAAAAGCGGGCGGATGTCCGCTTGAAAGCTCGTCGTTTTCGTCATTGCGCCTCACAGGTATTGGATTATACGGATGTCCCGGTCTCCTTCGTGAATCCAAAACTTCCAGTCTCTTGACGTCAGGGTATAGGCTGTTCATTTCAAGTTTGAACCGAAGAACTTAAGGTAACGTCGATCTGCCCAACGCTGAGCAGACGCCTTCCAATCAAAGAACCTCAAAGATGCTATAAAGGTGGTTCAACGGAGTGCGGATCTCTCGCTCCTCCATTAGTCACTTCCTCCATGATGTAGTCTGCAAGTTGGCGACCAAATTCGTCATTCCGAGCAAGTCCCGGCGCGCGCGCGGCGCACCGGGACGACGAGGAATCTGCTGCTCCGGGGGGGCGTCGCCGCTCGGAATCGATCTCGGAAGGCCACCGTCCTTCAGGCAGCGGTGTGCTGTGAAACCTGGACCTCCCTGATAAGACCGGTCTCCACGTCGAAAATAAAGCCTCGCACGGGGACATCTTTGGCAATCCAGGGATGCGACCTGACTTTCTTGATCTGCTCCCGGGTATTTTCCTCGGGGTCCTTATAGGAGAAGAACCGCATTGGCGACGGCGACGCATCACCGGTAGAAGCGCTCAGCTTCGCGTTCATGTCTTCATCTGTGAATGTCGTGAACCCGCAGCCGGTGTGGTTGAGAAGCAGTATCTCTGTGGTTCCGAGTACACGGTTGGAAACAATAAGTTCCCCGAGAACATCTTCTGTTACCGCGGGTCCGCCGGTTCGGATAACGTCGATATCGGCTTGCGGCAGACCCAGGATTCCGGGGAGATCTGAGAGGCGAGGACCCATGCAGGTTACAACTGCGATTTTGGGCGTTGGATGCGCCCCCAGCTTTCGATCGTACTTCTTAGCATACGTCTGGTTTGCTTTTACCGCTTCGTCGATAATACTCATCGCAAATCTCCTTTATTGGCTGGTGTAGGTTGGCCAGAAGAATCCCCGAATACGCGTGGAACCCCCGACCACATGGATCAAGCAGTTGTAACTGGAATTTCCATTTTGAGCTTCCCCTTGCCCCCAAAGCCTAGCCCTCCTGCCCCGTTCTGTCTGCCGCAAACGGCGCGGCCTACCCTCTCGGTTGACACCAAAGGCGCTCGATGGTGACCAGTCCGTGACGCCCGAACATTCGGCACTGAGTCCCCACTCTCCGCCAAAATTTTGTTACCGTTTTGTTACCGTTTTTGACATACTTCGGTGCGATTGGAGACGAAAGTGGGGGAAAGTGCGCTAAAGTCTCCGTCGCTCAAGTGGAAGAGAAAACAAGGACTTCCTCAGTTTTGTTGGCTTTTTGAATCTGGCCCCGTGTAATCCCACCTCTCTGCCATTTGATTAAATTCCCAATAAATCGCTGACTTGCTCAAAAGTGTTGCCACTTACCTCAAAAAAGCCCTTGCGTTCATGTTTGAACAAAGCAGGCTTTTATGAGGATAAGGATCATGGCAAAGCTAGCGAAGCTGTACCAGCGACTCCGCCGTAAAGGATACCCGTGGGTTGCTGTTTCAATCGGCTCGAACGGCAAAGCGAAGGCCCGCCCCGACGCGACATCATTCGGCGTCCGCTACACCGCTGACGGTCAGCGGTCATTCGAAACCACGAAGACATTGGACGAAGCCGTAACAATCCTGAAAGCCCGGAACGTGAAGTTATATGCTAGCCATAACGGCACAGTGATTCCGGAAGCGGCTTCGAAGGCGAATTGTACGCGGACCACGATCGCGAGCGCGGTGTCCGGGATTTGTTTCCGATCCTGTTTTGGGGCGAAAGTACAGCATTTCGTGTATTCGCCTGCCCGGTTGCAACCGGCAGACTTCTCGTGCATCTGAATTGGCGTAGCTTATCATCTCGTACGTGATTGGGGTTTTCAATGCTCGCCGTTCCGAACAGAGCGACTAGCCTTCCGATTCTGATCGAGCGCTTGGCTGAGGCGAGAAACAACACGGATAAATTGTTTGAGTGTGTGCGCGTGGATTCGCTTTACGAGCGTCCTATACCCGAACGACACCGCATCGCCTTTTATATTGGTCACTTGGAAGCGTTTGATATGAATTTGTTTCGCTCGGAAGTGCCGGCGTTAAGGCCTTTCGCCCACGAATTCGACAAGCTCTTTGCGTTTGGTATCGACCCTGTCAATGGTGGATTGCCGACTGATCGGCCTGAGGATTGGCCCCGTCTATCGCAAATCGATAGCTACAAGAAAGAGGTACGTCACTTGCTGGATTGTGCGATGCAAGCGGGAGATTTTCAGCGCTGCGATGCCTCGGCTGAGCATTCCTGCGAGGCGCTGCTAAACGTTGCCATCGAGCATCGATTGATGCACGCCGAAACGTTGACCTATATGTTTCATCAATTACCTTTTGATCGAAAGCGCCCGCAGCCACAGGCTTCGCCGAGTGAAGGATCGTTTAGAGCGGAGATGCTTCAGATTTCTGAAGGTAGTGCCACACTGGGGTTGGAACGACGAAACGCGCAGCAGTTCGGTTGGGACAACGAATTTGACGTTTTTGTAACGGAAGTCCCCGCCTTCCGGATCGACAAGTACATGGTGACGAATGGGGAGTTCCTCGATTTCCTTCGATCTGGTGGCTACGAGAATCGCCAGTTTTGGTCGGAAGAGAATTGGCGTTGGAAGCAGGACCGAAACATTCAACATCCCGTGTTCTGGATCCGGGCGAATGGCCATGCGCGCTACCGAGGCATGTTCGAGGAGCTACCCCTTCCGCTAGATTGGCCGGTGTATGTCAGTTGGGCCGAAGCGAGCGCCTACGCGAGGTGGGTGAACAAATCGTTGCCGACCGAGGCCCAATGGCATCGTGCTGCTTACGGTACGCCTCAAGGCAGCGAACGTATGTACCCTTGGGGAAACGACGTGCCGTTCCCCAGTCTCGGTAATTTTGATTTTTCGCGGTGGGATGCCGCGCCGGTCAGTTCTTTCCCGTTGAACAAGAGCTCGTTTGGAGTCCAAGGCCAACTCGGAAATGGTTGGGAATGGACCGAATCGTTGTTCGAACCCTTTGCTGATTTTAAACCTTTTTCCTTTTACCCGGGATACTCTGCTGACTTCTTTGATGGCAAACACTATGTAATGAAAGGCGGTTCAGCTCGAACGGCGGCCTCGATGTTGAGGCGTTCGTTTCGCAACTGGTTTCAGCCGCGGTATCAATACGCATACGCAGGGTTCCGCTGCGTTTCAAACGACAGAGAAACGGCAGACTGACCCATGGCGATCGAACTGATCAAGAGCACCGCGCAAGACGAATTCGCGAAGGAAGTGTGCACTGGCCTCACTAAATCGCCACAGAAAGAACTGCCGTCCAAATATCTGTATGACGCCGTGGGCTCGGCACTGTTTGAGGTTATTTCCTTGCTTCCGGAGTACGGCGTGACCCGTGCGGACGAGCGCATTCTCGGCCGGCACGCGGCCAAGATGGTCTCTGAGCTTCCCGCACCGATGATTGTGGCGGAATTGGGCAGTGGCGCAGGGAAAAAAACTCGTGTGATTCTTGAGGCGCTAAGCCGCAAACAGCCAATCTCCTACTATCCAATCGAGATTTCTTCGGCAGCCCTCGCAATGTGCCAGCGCGAACTGAGCGACATCAAGTCCATCAGCATTGTCGGCTTCGAGCGGGAGTATCTCGATGGTTTGCTCGAAGTAGCGGCGAGGCGGGAAGAGGACCAAAACCTCATGGTGCTCTTCCTCGGGAGCACCATTGGCAATTTCGATGGAAACGCGGGGGTGAAATTCCTCAGCCGTTTGCGCGAAATTCTGAGAGAAGGCGATTCTCTCCTCCTGGGCACTGATCTTCGGAAACCAATCGCGACGATGACGGCGGCCTATGATGACCCGCTCGGGGTAACCGCCGCCTTTAACCGAAATCTGCTAGTTCGAATTAATCGCGAATTGGATGCGGACTTCGACATCGAACAGTTTGAACACCTGGCGATTTTCGATGATCAGAACCACAACATAGAGATGCACTTGCGGGCCCGCATGGATCAAACGGTGACTATTGCAAAAGCTGGTCTTAGCTTCCGCATTCTGCGCGGTGAAACCATCTGGACCGAAACCAGCCACAAATATTCTCAGAGCGAGTTAGTCGAGATCGCCCAGGGAACCGGATTTCGCTGGCAAGGACAGTGGATCGATGACGAGTGGGCCTTCGCCGAAAATTTGTGGATCGCTCGCTAGCAAATCACTGTCTCTCATATGAAGCACTTCGACGCAATCATTATCGGGACGGGCCAGGCGGGCCCGTCCATCGCAGCGCGGTTTGCGGGTGCCGGCAAAACCGTCGCTATTATCGAACGCCATAAATTTGGCGGCACATGCGTGAATACGGGATGCACCCCGACAAAGACGCTCGTGGCGAGT
The DNA here is from genome assembly GCA_963775865.1 of Candidatus Acidiferrales bacterium. Classification (GTDB taxonomy): domain Bacteria; phylum Acidobacteriota; class Terriglobia; order Acidiferrales; family UBA7541; genus Acidiferrum. The sequence goes on from CAVZKU010000009.1 coordinate 19,419, forward strand.
GCCTATGCGGTCCATGTTGCCCGCCGAGGAGCGGAATATGGTTTCGCCACTGGTGATGTGCGCGTCGACATAAAGCGGGTGAAAGCCCGCAAAGATGCAGCCTCCGCGAGGTCTAGCAAGGGAGTGGAGGAGTGGCTCCGAGGAACGACAAATTGTACGGTCATTCAGGGCCATGCCCGCTTTCAGTCGTCGAACACAGTCGTGGTCAACGATGAAGTTCTGCAAGCCGACAAGATCTATATCAATGTTGGCGGGCGGGCCTCTATTCCCGACATGCCGGGGATTCATGATGTCCCATTTCTCACCAACTCATCGATGACGGACATCGATTTCTTGCCCGAGCGTTTCATCATCGTCGGCGGAAGTTATGTTGGGCTGGAGTTCGCCCAGATCTATCGCCGCTTAGGGAGCGAAGTCACGATTGTGGAAATGGGACCGCGCCTGATTGGACGGGAGGACGAAGACGTTTCCCAAGCTGTGCGCGAAATCCTGGAGGCTGAGGGCATACACATCCGGCTGGATGCGAAATGTATCTCGCTGGCGAAACGCGATGGCGGGGTCGCCGTCGGCCTCACGTGCGAAGAAGGTCTGCCAGAAGTAGTAGGCACTCACGTTCTTCTGGCCGTGGGACGTACTCCCAACACGAGCGACCTGGGACTGGACCGGGCTGGGGTTGCCACCGACCACCGCGGCTACATAATCGTTGATGATCAACTGCAAACGAACGTGCCCGGCATCTGGGCACTGGGGGACTGCAACCGCCGCGGCGCCTTCACGCATACTTCCTATAACGACTACGAGATCGTTGCGGACAATCTCTTTTACGCTGACCATCGCCGGGTTTCCGACCGGATCCAAGCCTACGCGCTATATATTGATCCGCCGCTAGGGCGATGCGGCATGACGGACGCAGAGATACGGAAATCCGGACGTCCTGCCCTCGCTGCGAAATATCCGATGAGTCAAGTGAGCCGGGCCTACGAAAAAGGTGAGACACAAGGTTTCATCAAAATCTGCGTCGATGCAGAAACGGAACAGATTCTGGGAGCTGCGATTCTTGGAGTCGGAGGCGATGAAGTGATTCACGTTCTGCTGGACGTGATGTATGCGAAGGCGCCGTACACGGTCATCCAGCGCGCCATGCACATTCATCCCACGGTCGCGGAATATCTGCCGATCATCCTCGCCAAACTGGGGCCGTTTGCGTAGAAGGGAAGAACACGACCACTCTGAAGATCGAGAAAAAGGCGTAGTGCGAGCCGCGGGCTGAGAAAGATTGAATTTTGATGGGGAACGATCCATGCCTGAAGAAGTCGATCTTGGTCGCCGCCGTTTTTGGGCGCCGCGGCCATGATGATTGCAGCTGCCCAGTTCAATGGCGTCGATTCCGCGAAAGCACGGTCCGAGTTTACGCCCGCGATCTTCCTCTCGTGATGGGACGTCGATCTGAGGACCGTGCCGGTTGGTAACGATAGTAGCCTCGGCCGCGCCGCGATCGAGTCAATGTCATACCGCCAGCGACCATTGCCGAGCACTTCAAGAGCTAATACCAACCCAGAGCGTCGTGTTCCCAGGAGTTACGCTGCAATGAAGATTTCTGCATGAAGTGGGCCCGGCAGACAGGATCAGGATGTTCCATTGCAGACCGCGTTTCATCTCGCTCATGAAGTCCGGCGGTTATCGCGGGCCAGCTTGCCAAGTGATACGGCTGAGCTGGCCGGATATCTCATCGGGAAAACCATTGTGCGCAAGACTGGACGAAACAGGATTAGCGGTCGTATTGTCGAGACAGAAGCTTACCCGCCGGGTGATCCGAGTGGTCATGCTTATCATGGACGAACGGCCAGAAATCAATCGCTATTCCTGGACAAGGGGTTTGCTTATGTGTACTTCATTTATGGGACGTCATACATGCTCAACGTGACGGGTGAAGAACCGGGGGTTGGCGCAGGAGTGCTGCTGCGCGCCATTGAGCCCCTTGAAGGAATCAACCTAATGAAACGGCTCCGCAAAACCGACAAACTCATAGATTTGGCGAGGGGGCCGGGACGGCTTGCGGCTGCATTGCAAATCGACCAGCGGTTGGACGGGGTTGACCTGTGTGCCAACGGTCCGCTTTGGCTTGGGACCGCGGTCCGAGAGACTGCGCACGTTAGCACAACTGCGCGCATCGGTATCACGCGTGAGGTGGGCCGGCTGCTGCGTTTTTTTGAGGCGGGCAGCCCGTTCGTTAGCGGCCCTCTCAACGAGATAAGAAGTCGTTAGACTTGCCTCGAATCGATCTGAATTCGCAATAGCTCGCCTTCTACGGACGGAAGGAATGTTCCCCACTCTGCGGCGAAGTAGGTAAGTTATTCCGAGTCATTTGTGGTGACAAGGCGGAGCAGTTCATTCAGAATGTGGGCAGTACGATGGAGCTGTCCAGCTAGTCCCAAAAACATGTGATTTTGGGCGTCAAACTTCAAAAAAAATTGAGTGCGCGGAATCAACTACTTGCGGAACCACAATGAGCAGGGTTTTTGGGCAGGGCATTTCATGTGGCCAGCCCTGTCCGGGTTGGTGAGCAGGCACGCGATGGTGTCACTCGTCGAGTGGGCTAAACAAATCGGGCTCTTTGGGATCGGTTGGTGTTTTTAAGCTTTCGGGTTTCAAGCGCCGGTCCTCTCATACTCTCTGAGGAGCGCTCTGGTTTGTCGGGCGGTGACGGCCGTCGGGTCTGTTCTGCGAAGGGCGACCCAATAGTCGTTGTGAAGGCCAAGCAGAACGAAAGGCCCGCAGAGGATGAGGAAGTATTTGTGTAGTAATGCCGGAGCGAGCAGGGTCGCGGCGAACCCGGACCAGCCTGTTGCTTCAAGTGCGATCATCAGAGTGCGATCATCAGAATAAACTACCAATCCTTTGTCCTTGAAATCGCGGTTCAGCAACTCCAGATCCGGCAACGCCGCTCGGCACGGAGCACACCACGTTGGGCACGGAGCACACCACGTTGCCCAAAAATCCAGGAGCACCACCTTACCCTTCAGTTCACTTAGTTTGATTGGCTGATTTCCCAAATCGTTCAACGCAAAGTCGGGTGCTTGATGAAAGTCAGCGACATCGACAGTCAGCGTATGGTTTCGCAAGGATCGGCCTATCGATACGAAGTTGGTACGCGTGTCAGAACTCCGCCCTGGCTTGCCAGTTCGTTCACCTGCGGCTACGCGAGCACCAGCTTCATTTCTGGGCCAACAGCGAGCGTGCATCTTGAAGTTCGGGCCGCTCTCCGTCTGCATGCGCGCAGATGGACAGGAGCTGTGCATAGTATGTTTTCGCCTTTTCCATATCGCCGGAAAGCTTGGCCGCGCGCGCGGCGCCGGATAGGGCGTTGAAACGATTTGGCGCCGTGCGCAGCGTGGCTTCGAACTCAATCATCGCTTGCGCAGGCTGCTTCAGTTCCAGCAACATCTCCCCAAGCAGTTCGCGAGCTGGCAGGATGACTCCTGGGGTGACGTTGTTCTTGTCGGTCCGATCCTCATGCTCAGCGGCAAAACGCATCTGGGTGAGAGCGTTTTCGGGACTGCCCTTGGCTAGCGTGATCCATGCGGTGGCGGTCTGGCGTTGGATATCCACTTGGTCAGCCCAATAGCTGTCGTTGACTTGTGTAAGCGTGTCACGCAGGGATGCGAGCTGGAGTACCTCTTTTTCGGCAACATCGATTTGCCCCGTATGTGAGGCGCCGAGGGCTCGCGCGAAATGCAGGTTCGCTTCCGTCCAGGCTGCCCTTCCGCCGGGAAAAGTATTCGGCGGTATAAGGAGCGCGGCGGCTTCTGCCCAGCGATGCCGCTCCACAGCGTAGCGCGCAGGCGAAGCGCCCATGGCGTACAGCCAGTTCATATATTGCGGATCGTCAGGACGGCCCGGTGGTGGCGCATCCAGTGCTCCTTTCGCCTCGCGATCCTGGCCCCCTTGTAGGTACGCGTAGATCAGGTAATCCTTCGCGTGCAGCTCGTTGCCGGGCGCATTGTTTTTCTGGGCCGAGGCTGCCGAAACGAGGTTGGAGTCAATGGACTCCTGCCATAAGCCGAGCCTGGTGAAAATGTGGGACGGCATGTGGAGCGCGTGCGGTGAGTCTGGCGCAATCTGGGCGTAACGTCGCGCTGCGTCCAAAGCCCTGTCAGCCAGCGGTGGATAATCGTAGGCGTGAATGATGTAGTGAGCTATGCCGGGGTGTTCTGGTTGTTCTGCAAATAGTGGCTCAAGGATCGCGCCAGCCTTTTTCTGATTCACATACGTTTTGTCGGTTGGCGGCGCGGTGGCGAGCAGTGCCAGCGCATAAAAAATCGCGGCCTCATGGTCGTCAGGATAGCGCGCTTGCAGCTGGTCCATGGCCTTTCCGTAAGCCAAGGCGCGAGTGCGGTAGTCGAGTTGGTCGGCGTCCTTGTAGAACGTCTCGATCGCCGCAATATAGTCGCGTTCGCGCTGGGTCTTAGCACCAGCTAACTTTGCTTTTTCTACCGCGGCAATTCCTGCTCCTAGATCAGCCGGGCCGGGCGCTTGCCAGACCTGATGGTAGTACGTCATGGCGATTCCCCAATAGGCCATGCCGCACGTGGGGTCTTTCTGTGCAATAGCGGCGAAAGTGTCGCTAGCCTTCTCGTACCAAAAAGAATGGAGCATCGCTACGGCGCTGCTGAATTGCGGCTGAAGCGATGGTTCACAGGAAACGGAGAAACTCACTTTGCCGAGTTTGCCCGGGTCGCCTGCGGGATGCTCATGTTGGGCAACCGCTGGTGACACGAATGCGGCGCACATGCCCACAAGCAGCAGCATGCAAATGAATATGATTCGCTTCATGCTGGTCTCCTTGGTTGTTAAATAGGCCCTCTGGAATGAATACGCCGATTAGTTAAGAATCCGTGCGACCTATTCTTGGTCGCGACCCCAATGAAGTCAAGTAAGGCATCAAAACAGTTGCGCACCTGGCGTTCGCAGCGTGCATCTGATGTTTATTCGCCTATCCGCAGAAGTGACCTAGTTCGCAACGGATCACGGCGTGTTCTCGGGATTCCGCCCGAGTCACGGGCAAACCGGGTGCGCCGTGAAGGCGCTGGTCCACAGCGGGGGTATACCCGCCCGGGAACTGGTTCGCTCCACCCGGTAGCAATCAGAGCAGCGGTGGAGGCAACGAGACTGCTGAAGCCTCTGGTGCAAAGGGTCGCTAAGGCGACTCGGCGAGCGTGTAGGCCGTAACGTGAGTGAACGCTGAGCAGGCCCCGAAAATAGTGATGCAGGAGCCGACCCGCCCCGGTTTCGTGGGAAGGCCGAAGCGAATGGAATTGTACGAGCGAACAAGTTCCATCCGACCTGCCGGGGTATTGGCGACGGCATGTACGCAATGGGGACCATGCGCAACACGGGAAGTCCCAGCGGTGATCGCGGTATGGATCGACTGGCAACTCGCGAGAGACAGACCAGGCCGTGTGGGATGGCGGAGGGGCTCGCAGTACCGACGAAGCCGGGTAACTCCGGTGGAGGGAAGGGGCCTCAGTTGAAAGGAAACGCAAGAAGCGACAAAGGACCGAGGGATTGGCGATGAGCCTAACAACTCCACTAAGCGTTCAGAAGTTGCAGACGGCGTTGCACGACAAAGCGAAGGGATCGCCCAAGTTTCGCTTCTATGCTCTGTACGACAAGGTGTACCGAGAAGATGTGATGGCATTCGCCTATGAATGTTGCAAAGCGAATCGCGGAGCAGCGGGCGTAGACGGCCAAACATTTGAGGACATCGAAGAGTACGGGTTAAAGAAGTGGTTGGACGAACTGACGCAAGAGCTGAAAAGTAGAACGTATCGACCGCAGCCCGTACGGCGGGTGTGGATACCCAAGCCGGACGGAAAACAAAGACCGTTAGGAGTGCCCGCGATCAAAGATCGCGTAGCACAGACGGCTGCCGTTTTGGTGCTCGAACCAATATTCGAGGCCGACCTGCAGCCGGAACAGTACGCCTATCGGGCAGATCGCAGTGCGTTGGATGCCGTGAGGCATGTCCACAAACTGCTCAATACCGGCCATGGACAAATTGTAGACGCGGATCTAAGCGGCTACTTTGATTCGATTCCACATTCCGACCTTCTAAAGTCGGTAGCTCGACGGATCGTCGACGGAGCGATGCTGCATTTGATCAAGATGTGGCTGGAAGCTCCGGTTGAAGAGACCGACGAGAAAGGGAATAAGCATCGGAGTACGCGCAATCGGGATGAAGGAAAGGGAACTCCGCAAGGGGCTCCGATCAGCCCGTTGCTAAGCAACTTGTACATGCGTCGTTTCGTGCTGGGGTGGAAGAAGCTCGGGCACGAGAAGCGTCTTGCGGCATACATCGTTAACTACGCGGATGACTTGGTGATCTGCTGCCGTGGCCGAGCGGAAGAGGCGCTGGCCATCATGCGGAACATCATGACGCAGTTGAAGCTGACGGTGAATGAAACGAAGACGCGGGTCTGTAAACTGCCGGACGAAAAGTTCGACTTTCTGGGGTACAGTGTGCTGCAGAAGCACACGGAGAAGGAGTTCATCATGAACTAATCAACCGTGTGAATAAGCTGCGCGATAGATGAGGGAAGGCCCCTCGGGATCGGCTTTCAGGAGCAGGTCTCAAGCCGCCTCCAAGCCGCTGTGGTAAAGAGCCATGGTGGTGAGCGTTGGAGGAAAAGCGCGAGAACAAACTCGTGCAGGTGAGCATTCGAGAGACGAACGAAAGTGAACCCTTGAAGACGCGTCGTTAAGAAATCAAGAGTCGTCGAAACCAGGAGCGTGTAACTCACCTGGGACAAGTCCGTGGGGTGCCTGATGACCGAGCGGACGGCGACCGGCGTAGAGAGGGCGTGAAGCGGATGCAGGCTATCGCGTGGAACTGCAGGAACCAGTCGCTCTGATGCGAAGGGAGAAGCCCAAGCGGCGAAAACTGCGAGGCGAGCGTACCGATGCGGAGCACTGGGGCGGACCGACTCGTAAGAGCGAGGAAAGCTCGTAATGGGGCTGGAGCGAAGGGGTCGGGTCAAGTGGTCGCATGACCGAAGCAACTGGAAACAGGAGGACCTCGATGCGTGCGACAGACAAGCCGTTCAACATCGATAAGAAGCTGGTGTATGAAGCGTACAAAGCGGTCAAATCCAATGGCGGAGCGGCCGGGGTGGACGGGCAGACGATCGAGCAGTTCGAAGCCGACTTGAAGAGTAATCTCTACAAGATCTGGAACCGGATGAGCTCGGGAAGCTACTTTCCTCCACCGGTGCGCGCCGTCTCCATTCCCAAAAAGTCTGGAGGACAAAGGATTTTGGGTGTGCCCACAGTAGCCGATCGCGTGGCGCAGATGGTGGTGAAACAAGTCATTGAGCCGATTCTGGACCCCATATTTCTGGCGGACTCCTATGGCTACAGACCGAGAAAATCGGCACTCGACGCTGTAGGAGTTACGCGGGAGCGGTGCTGGAAGTACGACTGGGTGTTAGAGTTTGACATCAAAGGCCTGTTCGACAACATTGACCATGAGCTTTTGCTACGAGCCATTCGGAAACATGTGACGTGTAAGTGGGCGCTGCTGTACATCGAAAGATGGCTCAGGGCGCCAATGATGCAGGAAGATGGAACCACAATTGAGCGAGATCGCGGCACCCCTCAGGGTGGTGTGGTCAGCCCAATCTTGGCGAACATTTTTCTCCACTATGCGTTCGATCTCTGGATGGCGCGGACACACCCGGACCTCCCGTGGTGTCGGTATGCGGACGATGGACTGGTGCACTGCCGTAACGAGCAAGAAGCACAGGCGCTTAAGTCTGGGCTACAAGTTCGCCTGGCAGAGTGCCGCCTGGAGATGCATCCAACGAAAACCAAAATCGCCTACTGCAAAGACAAGAAGCGCAAAGGCATGTATCCGAATGTCAAATTTGACTTTCTTGGATACTGCTTTCGGCCACGTTTGGTGAGACGTTTCCGGGATAACACGCTATTCTGCGGATTTAATCCCGCGGTTAGCTCCTCGGCGATGAAAGCCATGCGGTCGACGATTCGGGAATTGAAACTTCTCCATCAAACACAGCTATCGTTGCAGGACATCGCCCGGCAGCTCAATCCACTCCTGCGGGGTTGGATCGAGTACTACGGACGATACGCCCCATCGGCGCTGTACCCCTTGCTGCGGCACGTCAATCAGACGCTTGTAGCCTGGGTGATGCGAAAGTTCAAGCGCTTTACAGACCATAAGATCCGGGCGAGCCAGTTTCTACAACGGCTTGCTGCGGAGCGCACAGATCTCTTCGTACATTGGCGCCTTGGTATGATCGGCACGTTTGCTTGATGGGAGCCGGATGAGCCGAGAGGTTCACGTCCGGTTCTGCGAGAGGCTCGAGGTGAGATCCCTCGGGCCTACTCTACCGTTTGGTCGGTGCTATTCGCCGAAGACAGGGCGCGCGTACATTGGTACGGTTCCCTCGAAGAAGCGGGTGATCCGCATCTGCGGGACGATTAGTGAGATGACCGGACGAGATCAAACTCTGCTGGACCAAGAGACGGTGGTAGCGAAGCTCAACCGCACGATGGTTGGATGGGCCAACTACTTCTGTCTAGGGCCAGTCAGCAATGCCTACAGCGCGGTGGAAAACCATGCCTGCAAAAGGCTACGTCAGTGGTTGTGTGCCAAGCACAAAGTGATGTCGGGGACCAAGCGGTTTTCGAGGGCCTCCCTACACAACGTGCTGGGTCTAGTCCGCCTTAGCAGGCGGCCGCGCCATCTCCCGTGGGCGACATCGTGAACCTTTCTCCGAGAGCCGGAAGCGGGAAATCCGCCCATCCGGTTCGATGAGCGGGATGTGGAAACGGAAGCATGGTGAGGCTTCCAAGGAACTCCCCGGGTGAGTTAGTTCGTTATGCAGCCTTGTGTTCGATGGGAACGAGTTGGTAGCCCAACTGTTTGGCTTGCCGCTTGAGCTTCATTTCCAATCGCTTCTCTCTGTGGGCGTCTCTGGTGGCCCAGATGGATTCGTCATATTCAACCTGATTTTTGACCATGGTGTAAAAGATCACTGCGATCTTGTGCGCTGTTGCCGTGGTAGCGGCCCGGGGGCCGAGCTTAGCTTTCATTCGGCGCAGATAGTTGCCCAAGGGCGTAAGGCTATGATGGAGGGAAAAGGCTGCCAAGCGGAAGAGATGGCCGGCACGATTTTTTACCGTTCGTACTCCTCGCCACAGTAGCTTTCCACCGCTGATGTCGTTGTCCGGACAGAGTGCAAGCCAGGAAGCAAAGTGTGCTGCGGTGGGCCACTTGGACATGTCTCGGCCTACCTCGCTGAACAGTGGCAAGGCATTTTCTTCTAAGCCTGGGATCTGAGTCACATCCACCCCAAAGAGTTTGTAGGTTTCTGTACGCAGATCAACTCCAGGATTGGGATGTCCGTTCTTCTTTCTCCTTTTCTTTCCGGCGCGATTTCGCTTCTGATCAGATGGCAAAGGCCTTTCCACGGGGTCCGTGCGCGGCTCAAATGCGTGCAGCATCGTCTCGATTTCCAGATCACAATCCACTATCAACTGCTGATAGGTCCGATACAATCCCCGCGATTGTTTGAGCGTGAACAGATGTTCCGATCGCCAATTGCCCACCAAGGATTTGCGGATCGTCTCCGCGTGGGCCTTGATGTGTGGATCCCGCAGCTTGGCCAACTCTGCGGCGTCCCGTTGCCCAGCCAGGATCGCGTCCACGATGGCAAGCCCGGTCGTGCCGGTAATGTCACTGATGACATGGTGGATTTGCAGGTTCATTTGCGTCAGCGCCTTGTGCATGTGCTGCACGTGTTGACTGGCGGCCATGACCAGCTCACTGCGGTGCCGCAACACGGTCCGAACGGCGCAAATGTTCTCCTCGGGTCGAAACGAAGCGCGCAGTAATCCGACCGAGTGCAGGAATTGCAGCCATTGGCACTCGTGCCAGTCGGTGCGGCGTCCCGGTACGTTCTTCATGTGGCGCGCATTCACTAAACAAGGACGGATTCCACGTTGCTCAAGAATCTCGTAGAGTGGAATCCAATACACCCCAGTGGATTCCATGGCTACGGTGGTCACCTCGCACTGCAAGAGCCAATCGGCTAAGCGTTCGAGATCTTCGGTGAAGGTTGCAAACACCTGCACGGGATGCTCGTCTCGTCCTGGCGGTACGGCCACAAACATTTCTCGTGCGCCAACGTCAATACCGGCCGCATTGGGCTCTAAAACCGGGCGGTCCTCCAAACACATCCCCTTGTTTCGTTTCCGGTGTTTGGGCTTTGTCTTGCTCGACGGCAGATGCTGTGGAATGTTCATCGTTGCTCGCTTTCTGAGCTACAAGCAACGGCCAAGTCGCGCTAGGGAAGATACTCTTCCAAACGGAATCAGCCAGGTGCCCCCAGCTGTTAACCACTGCTTTGCGCACGGAACTTGGAACCACGCTAGTGATCGGTGTTGTAAAGCACACCACTGCTTAAACGGCCTACTTCCGTTGCATGTTGCTCCACCAAAGAATGCAGGATTCGCTCCGTCGAGCCCAGTTCCTTTCCGCTTTGCCCCGGCCACCGGCCGGGCCCCCTGCTAGTGAGGCACCGGCGGACGAAAGGGCCGGCAACAGATAGGCCGCACCTACACCACCGCGCCACATCTCGACTCCACAAGTTATTTCGAGTCAGAAGGCCCGTTGGGACATTCTGGCTTGCTAAATCCTTCCATGAGAAGGCCGGTGAGTGTCAAGTTTTTCTTTCATTTGTTCCCATTTTTTCTTTCTTCTTCTTTGTTTCTTCTTTTTCCAAATTGTTCCCATTGAGCCAAGCCGCCTCTGTCGCCACCCTTCCATCCGCACTCTTTGTTGAGCGATTGTCGCTCGGTGCAAGGTGGGTGTACTTGATTCAGTAGGTGCTGCCACCTGGTTTTCGACCTTACTCCCCTCTCTAGAAGGGAAGTTGGGCCAGGACTTAGTCGCAGTCACCTGATCTCGGCGGTCGAGCTCGGCTGTTTGGATACCATCTCCTTTTTCTTTGCTCCTTCTTCTTTCTTCATGCCTTTTCTACTTTTTACCGAGAAATTTCGAACTAGGATCGCTTAGGAACGACGATCGCGAACTCCGTCGACCCGTAGCACCCCCCGTTTTGTGAGGAGCTCTTCACTCTAGGCCACGGCGCGCATCGCTTTCTGACTGTTGCGCAGTGGTTCGTACACCTCTCCACTCACCCACAACTTATGCAGCAGTACCGCCAGCTTTCTCGCCACCGCAACAACCGCTCGCTTTTTTGCACTTTTCCCTCCTCGCGCTGCAAGTTTTAGCCCCCATCTCCGCAGATCACTGTCTTCTCCAAAGGGTCCCAGGATGTAGTGCGCCCCCTGTACCAGCATGGTCCTCAAATAACGGTCTCCTTCTTTACTGATGTTCATCTGCGGCTGGCTCTCCCCGGAGTCCCTGCGCCCAGGGCACAACCCCAGAAAACAGCCGACCTCGCGACTCTTCGGGAACCGATGCGGATCGTCCAGCGTCAGCACATACGTCAGCGCGATCTGCGTTCCTACTCCCTTCACCTGTTTGAGCAGTTCCACGTGCGGGTAGCTCTCCTTGGCGATTTTCTCCATGCGCACCTCGTATTCCTGGATGCGCTCGTTCAGTGATTCGATTTCTTGGAGCAGCGGTTCCAGAACCTCGCGCAACTCGGCGTGCAATCCCGCGGCCAGCTCCTGGTTCACCTGCTGTGTGCCACACTTGGGCAGGCGCTGCCCATAAGACTTCACCAACCCTCGTGCTGCGTTCACCAAGCCCGTTCGCGCACGCACCAGTTCGGCCCGCGCACGGATCACCGTCAGGTGGATTTGCGCCTGCGCACTGCGATGCCGCACCGGCCCCAACAGCTCGGGATCGATGCGCGCCAGCCGTGCTAGTGTCCGCGCATCGTGTCGATCGTCTTTTCGATTGCTCTTGGTGATCAATTGCACCTTTTGTGCGTGCGCGACGATCACTTTGTGTCCCAGCTCCGCTAACAGCCGGCTGACCCACGGGGAATGTGTTCCCGTCTCCAGGGCGATGAGACTCTGCGGTATCTTCGCAAATACCTGTTTCATCGCTTCCGGTGTCGTCGCCACTTTCTGTTCCAGAAGGATTTTCCCCGCTTCATCCAAAACGCAGTAGCACGACGAGTGATCGCCGAGGTCCAGACCAATCGTGAGCTTGTGCCCTTTGAAAATCATGTTTCCATTTACCCGAACAGTGTTAACCTTTTTCATTGCCGGTCTCCTTTTCATTGTGCCTCGAGCACGTCGAACATTGGGAGCGTATCGCATCCCGCGGGAGACCGGCCTTCTCATCTCATCTGGTTTGTCGCGAAATCGGAAAGGTTCTGGCTAGTACCGATGTTGGCTGACCGGGCCGGGACCGTCCTAACGAAAAGGCACGCAGGGCACCTCTTTCTTTCCCCACAAGGGATTTCTGGGTTCGCCCGTGATCCGACGAGAATCGGTAAGCGCTCAGGGGACTAGTGGCGACCTATTTTCCGGGCGCGAACGGATACCCAACCCTAGAGTGTCAGAGCCCAGGGTTCCTGCAGTGCCTGAAATTAGCAACGAGACAGACTGTTTTGTCCGCTCTACAAACCCGGGGGTTCGTCACCCTCAAAGTACGGATCGTAGCCGTCGAAGAAAAGGCTTTCCAATCGGTGGGCCTCGAGCACGACCGCATCGGGCACTCCTTTTCTCCTTACCTCAAGGCATGCCGCTAAATCCTTTAGGGCCACCGCCACATCCCTGCGCACAAGCTGATCCTTACGGGTCAGGTCGATGTACCGTCGAGCAGCGCTCGCAAACGCAAAGAATTCCTGCGCAGGATACTTCCGCTTCCTTTCCGAAAGCGCCATCTCGAAATCAATTAAACACGGCGTCTTAAATAATGCAGCATAGTCTCCGCAAGATCGCGTTCGGGCGACGCCAACGATTGAAACAGGCATTGACGGCTTTGAGCACTTCACCGAGTGTAGGGAAGTAGCGGTTGTGCGTTGCTAGCCGCCGAGCCAGTTTCCAAACCCGCTCGATTGGCGCGAGCTGCGGACTGTAAGGTGGAAGAAACAGGAGCTTCAAGTGTGCAGCGTGCTGGCGCAGGAAGGGGGCCAGGATCACGGCATGATGATAGCGAGCATTGTCGAGCACGACGATGATGCGACGGCCTCGCGTTCGGTAGCGCAGCAACTGCGTGAGGAAGCGCTGGAACGTTACGGCATTGAACCTCTTGCAGATCCGGCGCACGAACTGACCTGTGCGCAGATTGACCGCGCCAAAGCAGGCGACGGACTTGCGGGTGGGAGCGTGCAGCAAAATCGGGTCCTTATCCTCCGGGGGCACCCACATGCGACAGCGCGAGCCGTGTTGCTGAAAGTGACATTCGTCCAAGCTCCACAACTCAACGTCGGCGCGCCGGGCCAGGACGCGGAGTTTTTTTTACCTCCGCAACTTTCAGCGGATCAGCTTGAGCGACTTGGGGGCGCGGTTTGCGGAGTCGAAAGCCCATGCGGCGGAATAGCCTTTGACATTGCCGTACACCCAAGTGCACGCCGTAGTGTCGACGCAGATGCTCAGACAGCACCGGACCATCCCACAGCGTGGCCGGTATGCCGAAGTCCCGCGGGGTCTTGCGCAGATCCCCTTGGAGCTTGCGCCACTGGCCGGCCTCCAGCGCCGAGGGACGTCCGGAGCGTTCGCCCTCACGCAAGGTCTGGAGACCGCCTTGCTCAAAGCGGCGCACCCAACGCTGCACCGTCGTACCATTCTCGCCAAACAGTTCGGCGACCTGCCGGCACGATTGTCCTGCGGTCACCAGCAACAGCCCGTGCAGACGATGGTCGTAACGCGATTCCTCGCTGCGGACAATTTCTTGCTGCAGGGCTATTCGCATCACTTCCGCATCTTCGATTTGCAGTTTGCGCATCGTCCCCTCCAGGAGAAGCGAACGATGCAATGCTATCATAATAATGCTGCATTATTTATGTCGTCGTGTTTAGAAGCTCTAGAACCTGCGAAGCGAGGCGATCCTTTACATACTCGTCCATGTGACGCTTCTTGGATCGCTCGCGATCTGCAAATAGGTTGGACATTATTTCCTTGCCGGCGATTCTAACATCACAGATTCCCTTGACGGAGTCGCTCTCAGGAAAGATCACGCTGACCTCCTAAGTATTACGGGTTCGTGGGTTCGCTTCCTTCGCCACTTTGCTGGCAGTGGGAATCGGGCAACCCTATACGTCTATGGCTAAATTGCGGAGTCCGGACCAATGCCAAGATGATCATTCACGGCGTGCCGGAATCGCTGCTTGCATCCGAGGTGTTTTTCCGTTGTCTGCACTGAGACATGGCCAAGCAAGAACTGGATTTGCTCCAACTCGCCCCCCGAATCGTGGCAGAACCGAGCGCATGACCTCCTGAGATCATGTGGCGCGAGTTTTGAAATTCCCAGCTTCGCGGCGTATTCTTTCTCGACGTGCCAAACCACCTTCTCGGTGATCTTCGTTCCCCAAACCACACCTCTTCGACAAACGCATCGAAAAATGCGCCCGTGCGCAATCTTCGCCGGGCTTAACCAGTCGTCGACGCTTTCCTTCACCCAATCCGGCATCGGGACGGTACGGATATGCCCTCCTTTTCCCACCAGGTCCACAATGGCCCAATGGTCTTCCCGGCGTTGAAGGTGGTCAACGGTGAGATCGATGAGTTCTCTTCGACGGAGTCCACATCCCAAGAGAACTGCCAGCATGGCACGGTCCCTCTTGCCCTTCACGGTGTGCACGTTGGGAAGCTGCCACAATGTGCGGGCTTCCTCCACGGTCAGCCAATTTCCAAGCCTCATGCCGAGCTTTTTTGCTCCCTTCACGCGACGGATTCCCGCAGCCAAATCAGGGCTAAGCAACCCAGTGTCCGCCGCCTCATAGGCAAGTCGTCGGACGGCGGCAAGCCTCACGTTGATGGTGCCAGGTGCGAGCAGCCTATCTTCGAGATGAATCCTGTAGCGCGTCACCACCGTCTTACAGAAAGAAAGTCGAGGCTCCGAGCAGTACCAAGCGACAAAATCTTCGATAGAACGTCGATAGCTCCTTTGCGATTCCGGTGACCGCAAACTCACGGGGACCGCTGATTTGACATGCTCAAGATCAGGCAGACCCAGCTTGCCCCTGTTTCGATTCGATTTTTTCGTTCTAGTTTTTCGCCTCATACAAGCCCTCCTAATCGAGAAGGTGGAATTGGCATGATTCGTCGTCACACGCAATGCCTAGACTCCGCCCGAGTAAGGGAGTATGAAGTTCTGGAGAAGAACGCTCGCGGCTGCTAACGTTTCAGGAGGTGGACATGGATATCGACGGGGAAAAGCTAGATCAGGTAGTTCTCGCGCTTCTTCATTTGAACTCGTTTAAGGAAGGGGACGGGAGGCGCGCTTGGAAAAGTCTTCCCTGGAGCGTGATGGATTCACTACACGAGAAAGGTTACATCTCTGACCCAGCAACGAAGGCCAAGTCCGTGTGGTTATCCGAACACGGGGCTAAGTGATTCCGTCAACCTAATTTGGCCCACTTTGATCACCTATCTGGCCACCCCCTGGGTGAATCAACTCCCGCATCCCGGTCGGAGCGAAGCCCTGCGGCGCCCGTAGGGCGGCGCGTTTAGGGCTTAGCGTAGACCGGGATGCGGGAAAAGTTCTAGAAGCGCGGCGTCAGCGTCTCCCAGGAACGACGATCTCCAACTCGGTCGACCCGTAGCATCCCCGTTTTCCGAGGAGCTCGCTACCCGTTGCCTCATCCCTTGCCGCCTTTCTTCTTATTCAGGGTTCTGCGGAAACGATACGACTCCGTGCCGGTCTCTATGATGTGCGCCTGGTCAGTCAACCGGTCGAGCATGGCCTTGCACAACCTGGCGTTCGGGAACATCGTGGTCCACTCCGAAAACGGCAGATTCGTTGTCACGATCACCGCCGCTCTCTCGGCCCGGCCAGCGATGATCTGGAACAACAGCTCGGCAGCTGCTTCCGGCATCGCTACATATGCCATTTCGTCGATCACGATCAACTCATAGCGCATCCACCGGTTGGTCACACGATTCAATTCGCTCTTGTTCTTGGCTTCCGTCAGTTCATTCACCAGCTGCGCCGCCGTTGTGAACCTTACCCGTTTTCTCTGGCGACAGGCGGCAATCGCCAGCCCCGTTGCCAGGTGCGTTTTGCCCGTACCGGTCTCCCCGAGAAAAATAACTGGCTCGCTGCGGCTCAAGTACCCGCCTTCGGCCAGGTTCCGGATCTGGGCCGCAGGAAGGTGCGGCGCATCAGCAAACGCAAAGTCCTCCAGTGTTTTTACCTTAGGGAAATGGGCATCGGTTATCCGCCGTGCTACCCCATGCTGAAAGCGATCTTCCACTTCCGCTCCGAGCAGCGCTTCCAGATAACTCAAATGCCCCTGCTTCTGCTTGGCTGCTTCTTCGGCCATCGACAGAAACTGCCCTCCCACCGTCGCCAGCCTCAGGTCTTTGGCATACTGCCGAATCGTCGCCTGTTGCACGGTAACCGTCGCGGTGCTCATTGAATCACCCCGTTCCCGGAATAGTTCCCGAGCAACTGGTCGTAGTTCCCGGTGGTCGGTTGTGGCCGGTCATACACTCGCAAGGCCCCGACCTCCACCGCTTCACGCGGCTCTCGTTTCCCGTTTCGTTCCGCATCCAGGAGCAGGCGCACGGCTTCCACATCGAAACAACTCATCTCCAGAGCCTTTTCGATCGACACTTGCAGTTGCGGGTAGCCGTGCTGCCGGCCCAGCAAAAGCACCTCGATCATGGCGCGTGTTCCCGGCTGCTGGCCCCTTCGTTGCTTCAGCATCTCCCAGTAGCGATCGAAACTGGCCGGCCAACGTCCTTGCGCCCGCCACTGTTCGAGCGGTGTCGAACCAGCGAACGCTCCGGGCTTCTTGGTCAGCGCCTCCAGGTAGTGCTCCAGGTTGAGTACTTTCTGCTGGCGGTTGAAGCACCGTTCATGCCGCGCCACACACTCTCCCTGATGCCATATCTCCACGTAGGACGAATGCACCTTGGCCTGCACTTCCACTCCGACGGGAAGAGGAGCCGAGTAGAAGTTGGTAAGCACCTTCACGCAGCCGCTGGCGTTTACGTGCGGAAAGTGGACCGCAGCGAGGTCGAAACCTTCCTCGGGCAGCGTGCGCAGATGTTCCCGTTCAAGGTTCATCCCCATGCCGACCGTCTGCGTCCGCCCGTTGATCATCCGTTGCTCGTCGCTCTTGGAAGCCTCAAGCAGCAGGATGTTCAGTTCCTCCCAGCTGTCGACTTTCGGCACGGGCACCAGGTGGTTCCGGCGAAAGTAACCGCCTTCTCCCTCCACGCCGCCTTTTTCGTGCCCTTCTCCTGGTGTGCAGAACTCCGACTCGAAGCCCCAATGCGATCGGAAGGCGATGAATCGCGTGGTCTCCTCTCGCTGGTGTCCTCGCAAAATCTTCTTCACTGCACTCGTGAGGTTGTCATAACGGCAGCGAGCAAATACGCCGCCAAAATAGGTAAACGCCCATTCGTGCGCTTCCAGAAACGCTTGCTGACTTGCGTGTGGGAAAGCGCAATGGAACGCTCCTCCGCTGGCCATACTGCGCATGCAGAAGACGTAGGCCAGCTCCCGCTCTCCGCAGATATCTGCGTAAGCTTCATACCAATCCACCTGCGCTTCTCCTCCCCAAGCGTAGGACTGCGGAATGAACGTCTCGTGCCCGATGAGTTGTAACTGAATCTTCCGCTCGCGCACATAGCGACGAATTGATGACTCGGCGATGCTGACTTCCGGAAGTTCCTTGCGGATCCGGCACCAGATCCGATGTGCGGTGTGTCGCTGCTTTCTCGGTGCCTTCTGATCGGTCTGCAGAATCGCTTCGATGAAAGTCGCCGCTGCTTCCAATTTCGGCTTCGGTCGAGTGTTGATTTTTCGCTCCCTCGGAACCGCGTCAGCCAATGCTTCCCGCACCATGCGCCGATGAATTCCAAGCTTCCTCGCCACCCCTTGGATAGTCCCCACGCCGTGGTTGTACTCCCGCCGAATCTGCTCAAATAGTTCCACTTTGGCTCTCCTGTTCAACCGGGTCTCCTTGGGGGCTCGCGAGCCCGAAACGAGATCCACGGTATATGGTTTTCAGTAGGTGGGCCAATTTAGATGATCGTTGGTGGGCCGAAATAGAGTATCGAAATCACTAAGCTGTCAAAAGAACTCTTCGAGAAATTGTTTGCCGCAGAGTATGTTGTAGTGAGTAGCGGCGGTAGGTTAGTACGAACTTTACCGGTTACGCGACTACACAAGAGTTAGCCAGGCTTTTCCGCAATGTCGGGCCAGTGTTTCAGAAGCAGGTCGAGAAGCCCTTGTTTCAGAACTTCGTCGTCGTCGCGTCGCAAGATTGCTGTGTGGCTTCTTTTCGCATATTCCTTCGCAATCTCCAGATGCCCTTGGTCAAGGGCGACTGTCGCCAATCCATATAACGCTCTGGCGTTTTCGGGGTCTGAGGCGAGGGATTCCTCGTAGTAATGTTGTGCGGCTGTCAAATTCTCTGTGAACCTAGCCACGATTGCTGCGTGATGGCACAACGTTCGTATCCACGAAACAGTTTGGTCACGCTTCGCTTGGCCGATAGCGTCATCCAATAGTTTCAGTGCTTCCGCATGTTCGCCCTGCTCCACTAATTTGAGGCTGCCTGTTATTGCGACCCTGAATCGATTCTCGTCGGTCATAAGACCAAGCGTACCAAGAGCAGGAAGCCGTCTTCCCCAAAAAAAGTCGCGACGAGTGTTCTTCGCGGCTATTGCTTGAAGACCACCGGAGGCCCGCCGGCTCGTTTCGCTGTGAGGTTGACGCTGACCTCGACCCGGTCAGCAATTTTGATGAACGGAATGCCGCTGTTCATGCCGTATTGTTTTCGGTCGAAAGCCATTGTCCCTTTGACCGTGCCTGTACCTGTACCCTTACCGGTCATCGCAAACGTCAGCTTCTCCTGTTTGGTTACTCCTCGTATCGTGAAGTCGCCGTCGAACACAATCGTATCCGGACTAGTCTGTTCGACCTTTGTTGAGTGAAACGTGATTACTGGATTGTGTTCGACATCGAAGAAATCTTTGCCTTTCAGCTTGCCGTTCTTGGTGCCGCTTCCGGTATCCACTGTGGCAGCCTGAATCTTAATGTCCAATACGGCTGTTGAAAGTTCAGGCGAGGTCATTGTTATTGTGGCGTCCCACTTATCGAACTTGCCTCTTATGGCCACCGACGCATCCACGTCGAACTTAATCGTGCTTTCTCCGCGTGTAATCTCGAAGACAGGAGCCTGCGCATGGCTCAGCGCGGGGACCACAGAGCATACTAAGAGGGAAAGCATAGCTAATCCCATGCCATGCACTATAAGTCTTACCCACTTCCGTGGCTGTTCAATTTTGGACACCTCAGGGCGAGCTATGGCCTCCAAAGTCCTGCTTAACGGCAAAATCGGAGGTTCCGAAGAGTTAGGAGCAACGCAAAGCGTTCCACGCTTCGACTGTGCAACGACTGCGAAGCATACCAGAAGCACGACGCAAAAGACCCTCGAAACAATCTTCACGGCATGTACTCCTGCTTACTGAGAAATGCTACGACCCAAGGGTGAAACGCCGCAATGGAGGATAGGTACTATGAGCCACTCTACCGGTAGGGGTCGGAACAAAGCGTTCGCCCGCCCGTCAAGCCATCTAAAAATGTAACCCTAGCGCTGCCCGTCGAGCCATTTGATATGTAACCGTAGAGAGCTTGTTGTTGTTGTGGCTGTGGGAAAGTGGGAATCCCGAAGGGATTTCCAAGCTCGCGAAGCGAGCGTCTTTTCCACAGCCTTTTCGCCGGCCACTTTGTGCCTGGTTGGACTCGAGCTTCTCCTGCGCTTTCGGACTCAGCCGCCGGTTTGCCAAGCGGTAAATCCGTTCGAGTTTCCTGTCGATGACTTTTGCTAACTGAAACGGATCGAGAGATCTTCGCAGTTCTTTCAGAATGGTTAGTTGCGCCGTATCTCCCTGCTTCGATGCCACCACCCGCTCGAAGGGGGTTTTCGGGCCATCATAGACGCGCCGCAGCTTCGATCCCACGTGAATTTTCTTCAGCAGCTTCACCGAGGGCAGGTACAGATTCAGCCACAAGCGCAGCTCTTGGCGGTACAGGTCGTTCATGGCATCGACCGCGTTTTGCGTGTCATAGCGTTCCCAGCCCAGTAGCTTCCGGACGTGGGTCCAGTTCTTTTGCTCGATATGTGCGTTGTCATCCTTCTTGTACGGACGTCCTCGCGTGAGTTGGATCTGCTTCCGTTCACACCAAGCCTTCAGATGCCAGTTGATGAATTCCGATCCGTTGTCCGAGTCCAGGCCCAAGAGCTGGAAAGGCAGCATTCCTGCGATCTCATCCAGAGCCTGCTGGACAGCGGTTTGCCCCTTCCCCAGCAGTGCCCGCGTCTCCGTCCAGGTGGTTTGCATGTCGGTGATGTTCAGCGAATAGCCGAACTCTCCTTCGCCCGAATTCCCGGAATGCGAGACCAGATCGACTTCCGTGAAGCCGGGGGACTTCACGTCCCAGTTGTCGGTCTTCACCGGGATGTGGTGCTTCAACAGATAGCCCGGCTTGGTGCGCCCGTAAATCCGCCGTCTCTGTTGGTTCTTCTGGACCGCCAGTCGACGGTCCATCTGCCGCGGACTGATCGAGAGCAGTTGTTTCTCGATCTCCGGGCTTAACTTGAAGCGCTTGCGGATCCAGGGCATCCAGGTCGGCAGTAGTGCTTTCAACCGCACCGACCAGGGATATCCGGCGGCCTCCCATACGCTGGTCAGCACGCTCAGCAGTTCGTGCCCATAGCTCAGCCCGCGTTTCCGTACCGGCCGATCGCGTCGCTTCCCGGGTGCCGGGCCATTCAATATGCGTATGGCGTATTTTCGGTGGTAGCCCGTGGTCAGGCAAAATTCGTTCAGCATCGCACGTTTCGCTTTACGATCTGCTTTGCCATACCGCCCATAAATAACTCGAAAATACTCCCATTTCTCGTTGTGCCCCAAAGGAACCCTCCCCAAATCGTCTTTGTCTCGGGTTACATCTTAAATGGCGCGACGTTGTCCCCTCTGGTTACATT
This sequence comes from Candidatus Acidiferrales bacterium, assembly GCA_963775865.1. Classification (GTDB taxonomy): domain Bacteria; phylum Acidobacteriota; class Terriglobia; order Acidiferrales; family UBA7541; genus Acidiferrum. The sequence continues at coordinate 40,592 of CAVZKU010000009.1, forward strand.
TTAGCGTCGGCCACCCCGTTGGGGTGGTTATGCGACCCTGAAACTCTGTCAGAGCTCAACAGAGGTCGGTGCTATAAGCCGGCTGGAATTGGCGTTGCTAGAATCTCAGTTACAACTTGGCTTGGCAGCTAAGGCCGCGATGTCTATGGTGCGTTTCTGCCCGAATTTTAGCATGGCTCCGGTATTGGCGATTATGTAGATGGTGGCGGGCGTTGTCCTGAAAAGGAGAGCGGCCCGACCCCGCTGGGGAGATTGAGTAGTTTTCACCAACCGGGCCGGGCCAAGTTGAATTTGACATAGGAAGGTTACGCATGAAATCCAAGCCCAAGGAGAAAAACAGGAAGGCAACCGACCATCGAACACAGCGCCATTGGCACGAGATGAACCGCAAGCAACGGCGGGAGACGATGCGGAAAATCCAGAGCGAAGACCTCAGCCTGGACGTGGTCCATCCCGGTGCCGCAGGCATTGATATCGGCAACGAATCCCACTATGTGGCGGTACCGCCGAGCCGTGACAACCAACCTGTACGACGCTTCGGATGCACCACCGCCGAGCTGAAGGCCATGGCCGCTTGGCTGAAGCAATGCGCCATTCGGACTGTTGCGATGCAATCCACCGGCGTGTATTGGATAGCCGTATACGACATTCTCGAACAAACTGGTTTGGAAGTGTACTTGGTGAATGCGCGGGACACGAAGAATCTCCCGGGCCGTAAGAGCGACGTGCAGGAGAGTCAATGGTTGATGAAGCTGCACACCTACGGACTTTTGCGAAATTCGTTTCGGCCATCGCAGGAGATTCGGACGATGCGGACCTACTGGAGGCAACGGAATGATCTGGTACAGAGTGCCGGCCGACACATCCAGCGGATGCAGAAGGCGCTGACGCAGATGAACATTCAGTTGGCCAATGTGTTGACCGATATCAGCGGAGCAACCGGACAGGCCATCATCAAGGCCATTCTGGGAGGCGAACGCGATCCGCATAAGCTCGCGGCATTTCGGGATCCTCGCGTGAAGGCGAGTGAGGAGCAGATTGCGCAAAGTCTGGAAGGCAACTGGCAACCCGATCTGCTGTTTGTGCTCAAGCAAGAGCAGGATGGCTATGAGTTCTGCCAGAAGCAGATGACGGAGTGTGATCGCCCGCTCGCGCAGTATCTCCAGCAGAGAGAGGATCGCAGCCAGGGCGCCACGCTGCCGGAAGAGAAGCGCAAGGGACGGCTCAAGAAAAAGAAGGGGAATGCACCGCGGTTCGACTTGCGCGAAAGGTTGTTTTGCCTGACCGGTACCGACTTGACCCGGATCGACAGTATCGATGTCCAGACCGCGACGACGGTCATCAGCGAAACCGGATACGATATGAGCAAATGGCAGACCGAGAACCACTTTGTTTCCTGGCTGCGGTTGCGTCCGGACAATCGCGTCAGTGGCGAGAAGATCATCGGGAAAGGTCGGCTGCCAACCAACAACAGAGCGACCATTGCTTTAAAGATGGCGGCCAGCACGTTGCGGAAAAGCAACACCTATCTCGGAGCGCAGTTTCGTCGACTCAGAACCAAGCTAGGTGCCCCGTGTGCGATCAAGGCCATGGCCGCCAAACTGGCCCGCTTGATCTACCGCATGCTGCGCTACGGCATGAAATATGCGGACAAAGGCGCGGCCTTCTACCAGCTTCAATACCGGCAATTGCAGATCAAGCAGCTCAAGTGGAAAGCCGCCAGCCTCGGATACCAAGTCACCCAAATACCCGCGGCAGCCTAACAAGCAGGAGTTTCTGGGGAGCAGCGGCCACCGCTTTGCGGTGGTTGTATGAGCCTGAAACTCTTGTCGAGAGCTCGCCAGTTATGGTGTAACCCAACTAAAATCCGAGGCACAACCTGGTTCGGCAGCTAAGGCCGCATTTTCCCTGGAGCGTTCCTGCCCGATGGAGAGCATGGCTCCGGTTCTGGCGATTGTGTAGATGGCGGCGGGCGTTGTCCTGAAAAGGAGAACGGCCCGACCCCGCTGGCGAGATTGTGTAGTTTTCGCCAACCGGGCCGAGCCAAGTTGAATTCAGCACAGGAAGGTTAGCATGAAATCCAAGCCAGAGGAGCAAAACAAAAGAGCAACCAACCATCCAACGCAGCACCATTGGCACGAGATGAACCGCAAGCAACGACGAGAGATGATGCGGAAGATGCAGACCGAAGACCTCAGCCTAGAAGTGATACATCCCGACGCTGGTGGCATTGATATCGGCAACGAATCTCACTACGTAGCAGTACCGTCAGGCCGAGATAGCCAATCGGTACGGGAGTTCGGATGCACCACCGCCGAACTCAAGACCATGGCCGCTTGGCTGAAGCAATGCAGGATCCGAACCGTCGCGATGCAATCCACCGGAGTTTATTGGGTCGCGGTATACGACATTCTGGAACAAGCGGGTTTGGAGGTGTACCTGGTGAATGCCCGGGACACGAAGAATCTGCCCGGGCGGAAGAGCGACGTGCAGGAGAGTCAATGGCTGATGAAGCTACACACCTACGGACTGTTGCGAAATTCGTTCCGGCCATCACAAGAGATTCGCGTGATGCGGACCTACTGGCGACAGCGCAGCGATCTCGTGCAGAGTGCGGGTCGGCATATTCTGCGGATGCAGAAGGCGCTGACGCAGATGAATCTGCAGTTGGCCAATGTGTTGACCGATATCAGCGGAGCAACCGGACAGGCCATCATCAAGGCTATTCTGGCAGGCGAACACGATCCGCGTAAACTGGCTGAGTTTCGGGATCCCCGGGTGAAAGCGAGTGAGGAGCAGATTGCGCAGAGTCTGGAAGGCAACTGGCAAGAGGATTTGCTGTTCGTGTTGAAGCAAGAGCATGAGGGTTACGAGTTCTGCCAGAAGCAGATGGCGGAGTGCGATCGCCAGCTCCAGCAGTATCTCCAGCAGCGAGAGGATCGGAGCCACGGTGCCCCACTGCCCGAAGAGAACCGCAAGGGACGGCGCAAGAAGAAGAGGGCGAACAAGCCGCAGTTCGACTTGCGCGAAGGGTTGTTTCGCATGACCGGTACGGACCTAACCCGCATCGACGGCATCGATGTCATCACCGCGACGACGGTCATCAGCGAAGCTGGGTACGACATGGGCAAATGGAAGACCGAGAACCATTTTGTTTCCTGGTTGCGGCTCTGTCCCGATAATCGCATCAGCGGGAATAAGGTCATTGGGAAAGGCCGGCTCCCGACCAACAATCCGATCAGTATCGCCTTGAAGATGGCCGCCAGCACGTTGCGGGAAAGCAAAACCTATCTCGGAGCGCAATTCCGTCGACTGCGAACCAGGCTAGGCGCTCCCATCGCCATCAAGGCCATGGCCGCCAAGCTGGCCCGCTTGGTCTACCGCATGCTGCGCTACGGGATGAAATACGTGGACCAAGGAGCAGCCTTCTACGAGATTCGACACCGAGAGTTACAGATCAAGCGCCTCAAGTCCAAAGCCGAAAAGCTCGGATACCGAGTCACCCCAATACCGGCGGCGGCCTAACAAGCAGCAGTTTCTGGCGAGACGGCGCGATCAGCGGTTCCGCAACGAAGATTGTTAACCGACCAAACCATCTGATTCCATTCAAGTTTTAGCCTATGCTGTGTTAGGAGCAAATTCGTATTGTGCTCTTGACTTTCCATTTGATCTTGTACATAGTATAGATATAAGACATGAACGACCCCCTGAACCGCAGCAAACTCTCCGCCACGGAGCGCAACTTCCGCTCTCGGATTTCGCAGCTCTCTTCTGGTCAATGGTTTCTTCGTGGCACTCTCTCGGAACGTTCCGGCACCTGTGGCAAGCCGAATTGCCGTTGTGCCCGTGGGGAACTACATAAGTCTTTGTACCTGGTGCAGAGCCAAGCGGGGAAACTTCGCCAGATTTGTGTCCCAAAGGCCTGGCAGCAACGCGTTCGCCAAGCCGTCAACGACTATCGCCTGATGCAGGAACTGATTGAGGAAGTTTCCGAGCTGGAATGGAAACGACTTCAGGAAAAGAAACGATAATCGTTCTTCGCCGCCTGATCGCCTATTCGGAAAAAATCTTTCAGCTTTCCAAAGATATCGTCACTCAGGTTTCTGACCGCAGAGAAAAGCCGCGCATTTCTGCAGCGGCGGTGGTGAAATCGTCGCTGGTGCTGTTCTGGGCCAGGTTGGGCAGCATCAACGCTTGGGAACAGGTCGGCCGGGCCCGCTTCTGGCAGCGTTGGCTCGAAGAGCCGACCTTCAGTGCAGACACCCTGGGACGAGTCCATGCGGTGTTCGATGCCAACGGGTTGCGGCAAGGGATTCATGATGTTTACGAGCGCCTGAAACGGAACAAGGCCTTGCCGGATATTTACGGCCTGGGAGTCATCGTTCTCGACGGTCACGAAAGCCACGCCAGTTACCTGCGTCATTGCTCTGGCTGTTTGCAGCGAACCATCCACACGGCGGGCGGGGATCGCATGCAGTTTTATCATCGGCAGGTTACGTTGATGTTGCTGACTGGTGCGCTGCCAGGACGGGCGGCCGTGCGGTTGCTCCTCGATCATGAGCCGCAACGGTCCGGAGAGCAGGAAGTGGAAACGGCCCTGCGCTTATTGGCGCGCGTGATCTCCGCCTACCCGCGGGCCTTCGATTTGGTGCTTGCGGACGCGCTTTACGCGGAGGCCCCGTTTTTCAATTTTTTGCTCGCTCACGGCAAACACGCTCTGGTGGTGCTCAAGGATGAACGACGCAACCTCTATCAGGATGCAACTGGATTATTTGAGCATGTGGCGGCTAAACCGGGTAGCTATCGCTCCCGCCAGTGCCACTGGTGGGATTTTCCAGACTTACTCACCTGGCCCCAAGTGCGGGCCCCGGTGCGCGTGGTGCGTTCCTTGGAGACGTATACGGTTCGTCGGCAACTCGACAAGCACGACGATCTTCAACAAAGTGACTGGATCTGGGTGACCACGCTATCGCTGGCCCAATTTCCCGTCGATCGCATCGTCCATTTAGGGCACCAGCGATGGGATATCGAGAATTATGGCTTCAATGAGTTGGCCAACGAATGGCACTCCGATCACATCTTCAAGCATGATTCAGGCGCTATCGAATGCTTTTTGCTGGTGGCCTTCCTGGCTTACAACATTTTTCATGTCTTCCTGGCACGCAATGTGAAGCCAGCCGTGCGCCGGGGCAAGGCGGAAATCTTCTGGGCCAGGCTCATCGCTGCGGAACTCTACAGTGAGGTGGTCCCCGCCGGCATGTCGCCCTGAGGTTTTTCGCTCTCCTCGTTCGATACTTCTGCTCGCCCCGGGGATCTTCATCGCGATCTTCCTGCTTGTGGAACCTTCGCATGGTGTTGCTAACTCAATTCCGCCCTCGAAAAAGCCGTGCGAATTAGCCGTCCCTTCTGTCGCATGCCCAAAAATGCTCAAAAGCTTCACCAACCTACCTATTCTCATCTTCTTCCGGAGCTCGATGCGGAACCGCTGCGGCGCGATACGGCCCGTGGTGTCTATTTGACGGCAGGCGTATTATCCGCAGAACAAAAGCGAGGAACCCGCACTAAACTACTTCAATCGCTCTTTAGCAAAGTCAGTTTGTGGACCGAGAGAAACATCCGTGCAACTTGTGTCTGATTCTCCTGTTGCAGCATGGGTCCCTCCTATTGAGCGGCATTCTAAGCCCGTCTCTTAAAGAGGTGGTAACGAAAAATTTGCGAGAATCTCAAGTGCTAGGAGCAACTTTTCCGGTCACCCGACGCAAACAGGAGTTGTCCGCTATGGCGAAAAGGCACGTTCATTCTTTTCCATTTCCCCGCACGTTCGTCGTTAAGCGCTTCGAGAGGAATTCACGGACTAAATTCGTACCCAATCGTCCGGCGAGGCCAATGGCGGTATTGGTGAAGACCAGGTGCGCTCCCCGATTCGCTTGGGGATAGTACAGATTGGACAGTGCTCCTGCGCACAAGTTGCCAAGTAAATAAGAATAGTTCGGCACAGTACGCCCCCTATCGCTGCGTGTGACAAATGCGGAGCCGAGTGCGTGTACAAGGCGGGACTTGACGGTGCCGGAGCCATGGTAGTAGTAGCGTGGATCCTGGTGAAAGAGCGCGGGGAAGACTGCATGAGTCAGGAAGTCACTGCTGCGTCCGTCGACAAACTTTGCAGCATAACGTTTGCTGTATCCCGCAGCACCTTGCCCGTATCCGGGATAGGAGTTATTCGCCTGCTCGATGCCGGCAGCGAGGCCGACGCCGATCACGGCAACCGGATCGAACGTGCCCCGTGCAGCGAGCGAGAATTTCTGTTTCCAGGTGAGCGGGGCGGCGTCATAAATGTAGCTTGTATAGAAGTTTGGGATGACGCCCATAAGGCGCTGCTTCTCTGCAGCTCTGATCTGTTCAGCGGCGATCAGATCGGTGGGGCGGACCATCACCTCTATGCTTGCCGTCGCAACAGATAGCGAGACGATAGGAACCTCATAGGCCTGCTGCACCGCGACGACGAACTCTTCAGATGTAAAGGGCGCAAAACCCTTGGCGCTGACGACCACGAGGTAGGGACCGGGAGGAATCTTTGTAAAACTAAATTCGCCGTTCGCCTCGGACACCACCGTGCGCAATTCTGTTCCGTCCTCATGCGTCAAGTTCACCTCTGCGCCGGGAACGGCCGCTCCGCTTACGTCCAGTACAGTGCCAGCGATACTGGCTGACTCCTCTGCAAGAGGTGTGACCAGAGGTGCATCTGGGAGGGAGCGGTTGCTAGTCTCGCGCCCGGCAATTTGTTGCTGAGCGAGTGCTCTCGTAGGAACCATACCCAGCAGTGACGCGGTGGCGAGAACAGCATGGAGACAGGCGCACGGGGCCTTTTTCAAAGGATGCTTATAAACCATAGAAGGAGCTACCGTGTGAGGCTCCGTCAAGCCTATGAGACTCTCTAAAACCATTTGTTCTCCACTCGGCGGGTCTGCTTCCGGCGCCTCCCACAACGAAGTGTGCTTGACCTTCCGATATATTGCGCGTTCGATACGACCTTCACTCGCCGATTGATAACCTGTCCGTAAGGGCAATTCCCACACCCGGGTTTCCGGGCTCGAGAGCCACGGATAGCCTTGTGTTTTTGGTTGGTTAGGAAACTTTATTTTCGGTCGTTAGCCGAGTAGGTCCTGGTTTAACCTTAGAGCTTTAACGGGAGTTGAGCCACTCTGCGAAAGTTATCGCTCCTTTTGTCTTCTGAACTGTATAATTTCGGCACACGATGACACTTCCCATTTGGCATGGTTCCCGGACGGCAAGCATCTGCTACTCAACGGGGCCACACGAGGAGAACCGCTCCGCACCTATCAGATGGTCTCGAATGTGGAAAACCGCAGCCCCGGGGCCAACCCGACTTTCGCGGCGCCGCCGTCTTCCCGGATGGCCAACGTATCGCCGGTCGCAATGCCGCCGGGAAAGAGCAGTCATCTTCAACCGCCAAACACAGAATCTGCAAATCGTTCCGGGCATTGCTCCCGACGATCAGATTCGCAAATGGACCAAAGACGGTGACGCCCTTCTGGTGAACTCTGCAACTCCTTCGCAATCCCAGATGTTCCGCGTGGACGCGGCGACCGGGAAGCGGCTTCAGAAAGTCGAATTAAACAATCAGCAGGTTCCAGCGCGCAGGTGCGTCTGTACTATGCCGAAGACAGCAAGACGTATGTCTACGACACCCGGCGCGTGCTAGGCAGTTTGTACATCATCGAAGGATTGGAGTGACGCCAACGCCAGCCCTTGAGTACCAGAAAAGGTCAACTCCCGATTACCGCGTTATACACGGGACTTAGTTAGACGCGGTCGCGCTGCATACTTCTTCGGTAATGAGTGCCTTATCTCCCTCTATTTCATTGGCGATCCCAAACCGCGACGGTCAGGAAAGGTTTCTGCTGAGCGTCAGTACCTGACACCGCAGCGATCAGCGTCGTCCCGTCTGCCGATACAATGTAACTCCCCTCGCCAACCACTTGGTCGACGTTCTTTGCTTGGACGTGAATTGTGTTGGCATCCGGGTGCTGGGCAATTGTGACGAGGCTGGGTGCACCTGGGACGGGGTGCTCCTTTTCATCCAAGTTGAATGTCTGTGGCCGCTCCTTGACCGCTTTCCCGTCGTGGGTTGTTCCCTCAGCCCTCATCAGATAACCCTCCGAAGTTCGCTCCCAGAACATAGTGCCACTGGTAGGGCGGTGGCCCGACCGGAATTGTGACCGGCATGGATTCAGGTTCCAAACTCCGGCAAATGGATCTTTTGCGCTCATGGTAGAAACCTCCTTCCGCGAGATGGGGCATTAATTAATGTGAATTGACATTCACATATTGAGTAACTAATGTTATTCTGCATTTACATTTTGTCAAGAAGAAAGTTTAGCTCCGCATGAACCGCAGAAAAGCTGAATGTCCACCCGTTCAAGAACGTAGTCGGAAAACCCTGCAGCGCATGCTCGACTCAGCCGAGTTCATCCTGGCCAGGCACGGTTTGCAGGGCGCCACTCTTCCCCGCATTGCCGCTCATGCAAGGCTATCCCCCGCAAGTGTTTATCGTCGATTCCGCGACAAGGATGCGCTGATGGCCGCGGTTTTTGAGCGCCTCACGAAACGCAGTTCTGCGGAGAGCGCCGCCGCAGTTGATCCCGAAGCGGTTCGACCTCTTGGTCTCGAACAGTTCTCCAGCAACATCATTGCAGGGATGATTCGTAATTTCCGTGCTGAGGCTGGGCTGAGCCGCGCAGCGCTGCAATACTCTGAACAGCATTGGAATACAGATTTTGTGAGGAATGCGCGTGATTCGGAAGCCCGCTCCTTCCAACAGATGATCGGGACATTTATGATCTGGCGCGATCAGATCAAACATCCGCAGCCAGAACTTGCGATTCGCTTCGCGTTTGTCATGGTCGCGCTGGCTTTACGTGAGCTGATTCTGTTCAACCGAGCACACCTGTTTGAAGCCATCCTGCCGATCGACGACGAACTCCTGGCACGCGAACTCACCAGGATGTTTCTGCGATATTTGGGCGTCGGGTCAGAGTCGAAGTCGATTCGTTGACTGCACGCAAACCGTATCAGCGCCTGATAAGTGCGCATAGCTTGTGATAGAGTTCGATCGCTTCGGCACCAAAGAGGCGAAAAAATGACCATTCAACGTATTGGTTCCACCGAGGGTTTAAAGGACGTATTTGGCGTAAAGGTGCTCCCGGTCATCAGCTTAGCGGTGGTGCACAACGGAATCGTCAGTACTTGTGGTGTGACGGCTGAGCCGAGTGGAGATGTAAAAGTACAGACCAAAAAAGTGCTTGCGAGCATTGACGGGCTTCTGGAGAAAGCTGGGACAAACAAATCGAAACTTTTGACCGCCTACGTATGGCTGGCGGATATGCAGGACTTCGAAGAACACAACTCCATCTGGAACGAATGGGTTGATCGACAGAATCCTCCGGTACGCTTTTGCGTTCAAAGTCCACTCTGGCGGCCCAATATTTTGGTTGAAATCATGGTAACAGCCGCTCAATAGCGACGATTCCGCTCTCTCGAACTTGATCGCCGCGCCGGGCGATTGGGCCAGCTTCAGCGTGCTAAATGTGCTCATAACGGACGACATTGAAGTTTTCACCCTCCGATAGAGGCTGAAAATGCCCTCATGGCTTCAAAGTCCGCGTCCCAGGGAGTGCCAGCAGGTAACCCCGTGCTTCGCTCACGAAGCCTCTTGCACAAGGAGTCGGATGCGTCGACAAAGTGCAACTCATGCTCAACATTCGCCCGCTCGATCAGCTCGCGAAACCGTGCACGCTGCACCTTGGTATTGCCGGGAAAATCGAGCACGACCGAAATACCCTTCGACAAAAGAGCGCAAACGTGTGGCGTGAGCGCGTTCTTCAATCGAGAAGAGCACTTGATGAACCCCGGAATGTCGGTGATCTCGCCGGAAAACAAGTCAAGAAATCGTCCTGCACAAGAAGAACAGCATTTTCTCGAAGGGCCAAATTTCTTGCAAGAGTGGACTTGCCTGCCGCCATCTTGCCGCAAAAGAACATCAACTTCGCTGAAGTGTTCACGCTCCTGTGCGCCTAGCTGCCATTTAGATAAGCGTATTGCGCAGGTTTGGGTCAAGTCACGACTAGTCCGGAAACCGGGTGCGCCGTGAAAGGTGGTGGTCCAGAGCGAGAGATAAACCCGCCCGGGAAGTGGTTCGCTCCACCCGGTAGCCATCAGAGCAGCAGGCTCGAAAAATCACTGCGCTTGTGCTCGCCTGGGTTGAGGATTCGGTGGTTCGATCCGATAGCCCAACGTTCCACGCCGCTGAACAGAAGACCGTCCGCCCGATTCGCTCTCATCCCCTACCTTGCCCCAAGTAGCAAACAGTTGAATTGCGTTCCCGAAAGATTTACTGTGCTTGTGCTTTTTCGTCATCGTCCCTTTCCACCAAGTTGCAACAGGGAGTACGCCGGATGCACACTTTCCTTTCTGCACTCCTCCTTACGCTTCTAGCTCTCGTTCCGTCCTCGACAACTTATGCTCAATCAACAATCGCCGACACCCCGGCCAGTTCCACGACCACTGACGTCTCTCCGGTGTCCTCTCCACGTCGGTACCGGGAACTTTCCTTTTACACCGCTCAAACCTTTGACAATCCCCACATCATTTCATACCTCAGCGGTGAGCACTTGTTCCTCACGGGCGTTCGCCTCACGTCGCGGCTCTTCACAACGCCGCACCTATTCATTGGCGGCAATCTGGATCTCAAGCCTCTCGCAATTTATTCCAGAAACATTCCCAATTGCCACCCATACACCTTCGGCGGCTGTTGGTCTATCGGCGATACCTACGGCGGCGGTGGCTCCGTCGGCTTGCAGTTTGCCCCTCGCAACTCTTGGCGTTGGCAGCCCTTCTTCGACGTAGATGGTGGTGTGCTTGCGTTCACCCACGATATCCCTCTTCCCTACACTCGCCGCGTGAACATGACTCTCGACTTTGGTCCGGGTGCCCTTATTCACCTTAGAGGGAACAATGCCATCCGCGCTGGCTTTTGGGTATTCCATTTCTCCAATGGAAGTACTGCTCCTCATCACTGGAACCCCGGTTTCGATGGCTTAATGCTTTACGTCTCCTACACGTTCCGCAATTTCAGCCCTCTCCACCTTCACTGGTAACGTTAGAGCTTACCGGATGCGCGTTCCAGCTGAGAAACAAAGGGGGCGGGAAGTTCTGCGCGCGTCCGGTAAAGCCGTTTGGACGTGGCCGCCCGTGGGTGCGACGGACGCGGGCCCTAGGCAAATTCAATTGAGGGAAGGGGCGAGTTTGCGGTGTGCCGAGACTGTGCTGTAGAGCGCAACCCACGACACGGCCCGCCCGGAGAATTGGCTAGGAGAAAAGAGTATCGCCCAGGCTGTGGTTGAAGAGGGCGCGAGAAAGGATCGCTAACCAAACCGAGCGCGCCAAGATCGCCAATATCAAAGTGCGTGCCGAGATTGCACGAACCCAAAATGCCGATATTGAATTTCTGAGACCGCGCTTGGATTTTGATTTGTCTGATTGAGCTCCATGCGCAATCGCAGGCATCGCGGCTCACTGAATTTGGACTTCAATTTGCACGTTCGCCCCTCTCTAACACTCGGACACTGTCACGTACAGTCCCAATAACATGACCGCAATCAGCGATTTGCAGTGGGACATCGGGTATATCAGCAGATGCGCCAGCTATCTAAGCGGCTGTTCCAATAACTGGGCGCTCGTCGGCAAAACTAAAATCGGCATGATGGTCAACTTGATTACTCCGAAAAAATGAGAAGCTGGGCGCGCCTGTGCTAACCTTCCTGTCCATGTCCCCTTCCGTGGTGCGAGCCGCCAGGAATGAAGGACCGACGGCTCGCTCCCTTCCAATCAACCTCCTAAACTGTCCGTGTGATTGTCCGTGAACTGGGTACAAAGCCATCCGAAACCGACCGAAAATGATTCGCTCATTCGCTAGTTTCTGTTGCTCCTTACGGTTGGTGTTGCCTGCTGTAGTCGGCAAAATTCTTCCCCAATCACTCACGTACACGGCAACTGGGAGGAAAAGGGCCGCAGAGGGCAGGGACGAACCCCAGATCGATTTCCTGCCCCCACTGCCCTTAAACGATCAGTTATCGCGATTCGAAGCAACAGAAGAGCATAGTGAACACGGTAATTCGTGACCTATGTGCTTCAATCTTCCTTCAGGGGTCGTTACCCAGTGGGGAGTAGTCCAAGGCGGATTGTGGCGAACATGCTGTTGATGGCCGCATTCGAGGTCGGCAACCCAGTCAAAGCATTCGTCCTGATGAAAAGCGACGATTTTGCGTGGGACGCCGGGCGCTTTTGCTCGCATGGGTTTCACGAAGCCATTCTACGCTCTCTATCTACATCATGGTGCGGTTCAATAGGATTTTTAGTGTGGTGAGCACTGACTAGGTTTCCGAATTTACAAATTGTTTACAGCCTACCCCTTGACCAGCAGGACCCTGAAACCTATTAATACCTTGGAGCCTGATGAAGACTCCGAGGATGGGGGCCGTGGTGACCGTGCGCGGATTTGGTGACCATTGCCCCCTTTTGCCAAGAATGAGCCGCCGGTTATCTTATTCAGGCGATGCTTCAGGGGAGATAAACGCGCGTCCCGCCATTGCCTCGTGAATTGCAAACAAAAGGGCAGCCCGCTTGCTCCAGCCGATTCACAGCCTTTCTACCATTGAGTTTAGGCATCGAAATGTCGGTTACGATGACATCCGGCTGTAGCTTTATGGCCGCCTCGACCAAATCCTCGCCGTTATCGACACACCCGACAACGTCCACGTCTTGGTCCAAAAGCGCTCGGACGCGCTCTAAAAGGACCGGATGGTCATCTGCAAGCAGGACTCGCATTTTTGGTAATTGCCATTAAGCGCGGGATGTCTGGGCAAACGCATTAGGTCCTAAGATAAAGACCCGCCAATCCGGATTGGCCTTGTCAAAACTAACAATGCCTCGCCGCTGAACCAAAAGATTGGTGTCCAGCGGCTCAAGCTCGCTAACTAACTCGCTGAACTGCGGGGCCGCTTTCCACTGTGAGGGTTCGACATTGTAGGGTGGTTGGGGGAGACAATATCCCTCGTGGCCTGTTCCCCCTCACGTGGGCGGCCTGTCACCTGTGTGCGGAGAGCGTTGCGTTTAAGGTTCTATTGTATTTGGGAGTTGACCCGAGGTTCGTGACTTGAGTTCGGCAATCGAGGGCTCTCCACCAAATACTTAGAATGTCCAGCCGAGGGTGGTGCTCAGACCTGTGGCGTTTTTTTGCGCGCTGAGCGGCGGCCGACTGTCGAAGTTGTCCCAAAACGAAAAATTCAAGCGGAAATTGTTTGATAGTTTGACGCTGAACGTATCACTCGTGGTGAAGCGAACGCGGCCGAAATCAGACAGTCCTGGAAAAACCAGGAACTGGCATTGAAGAGAATAGCGGTCGAAATGGAAGAGCTGATATCCGGCGCCGAGCAACAACTCGGCGTTTTGCTGTGTCGGTTGCGCGAACCCGGATCGATAATTTGCCTGGGTGTAGTCGGCACCAATCAACCACCGCAATTCGTTTTGATTCGACCGCACGAGATACCGGCCATATCCGGCACCCAGCGTGGTTCGCAGACTGAGGTCTTGTTGGGAACTATGCAGGAAATCGGACAGTCCAAGAGCGTAAGAATTGCGGCTGAGAAACCACTCGCCGTAGGTCTGAACCTCTAATAGATTCGTTGTCGTTCCGCCGCTCTGGCCGCTATAAGAACCATTGTAGGAAGTTCCCACTGCCCAATGCGTCGCGGCATATTCCGCGCTGGCGGCAGTGCTGAGGGAGGACTGATTGTTGCCGCTGGTGAAGTTATATCCAAAGTCGATGCTACCCTTCAATTGACGCCAAAATGTCTGCTTTTGGGATTCGATCTGGACAACCTCTGTGCCGGACAACGGCGTGTCCCCTCCCGGCGCATGCACTTTGAAATCCTTGCCTGGAGCAGCCTCAGCCTCCACCTTTGAAATTGTTCCGGTCAATCTCTTTCCATCGCTCAATACGACCTGGTAAGTCGCTGTACTGTCTACCTTTTCCACCTGCAGCCAATCGACGCCCACGGAGCCCGAGAAATAATCAGTCTCAATATAGAGCACTCCCTGCTCCAACCTTTTGACTTCTCCCGTGAGCCGATCGCCATTTTTCATAATGACGGTGTCATGACGATTGACTTTGCCGAGGCATGCCGCACCAGCTAACATCTGCAGGAAACCAACGAAAACAATGCAGATACGACGCGACCTCTGAGTAACATTGGCTTCTCCCCCGAGTTTCGTCGAACTATTGCGTATATGAAGTTGAAGGCTTTCGATCGATCAGCGCTTAGATCAGGAGTCGCGACCGCGGAATGGCCGATCACTTTTGTTTCTTTTTCTTCTGGGACTTTCCGGGCGTGGTGGCCTGGACTTCATTGGAAACAGCGCTTTCCCCACAGGGCGGCGTTCTGGACGTTACCTTCGGTGGGCATGGCGGTAGTACCGTGGTGACAACATAGTACCAAGTCTGTCCAGAACCCGCGTTCGGATCCGTGTACGACAGCACGCCGTTCCCCGAATAGCCAATTCGGCAGCAATAGCCGAAGCAACGCCCCTGGACACAGGTCTCGCCACCACCCTGAGTCGCACTCCTATAAATGGCATAGGTTGGGGTCGAAGGGCAGTTTTTGGCGTTTCCGTTCCCGTCAGAACAGGTTGCGGGAGTCCAAGTGAGCGCCACGGTGTGCACTGGGGGGGCGCTTTTGTTTTTCATGGCGAGCGAGAGAAAAGAGGATTTCTGTTGTCCGAAGGCGGGCAGCGAAAGCGCGAGAAGGACTGTCAAAGACAGGAGGACTCGGTTCATCGGACTTTCTTCTTCGTTTGTCAATATCTTCCACCCTTCCCTCTACGTCAAGCACCTTGGGCGTGCCTTGCCCACGTTTAAACGGGTGAGTCCAGCCGGGCACGAGAGAATACGGTGCGCACTTGCCGAGAAACAGAAAGTAAGTCAACCTGAATCGGGGTTCGGTTTTATCCTTGTTGGTCTGAGCGTGCTGGGTGTCGCGAGTCTTCAGGAACAGATTTCGCGGTTGCAGCGGTTTCTGCCCGAAGTGTTCATTGCAATATTGCTCCTGTTCTTGGGCGTTGCGATTGCGAATTTTCTGTCGCGTGCGGCGTTATTGGCTGCCGTTAATAGGGGGTACTCTTCCGCCAGAATTGTCAGTTGGTCGATTCGTTTTGTTATTTGGATCCTCGCGGTAACTTTGACGCTCGAGGAGCTGGGGCCGGCCAGGCAAACTGTTATTTCAGCGTTTTCGATCGTCTTTGGAACAACGATGTTAGAGATAGCGATTGCTTTTGGCTTGGGCGGGCAAGATCTGGCACGCAGATTTCTAGAGAAATATCGGGGAGACGGTAAGCGCGAGAAAGATGAAGAACCGCAACCCCTGTAATGGGACGCTGTTGAACGGTCCACGACGCTGCCAGTGACTTAGCAAGAGTGGGCTTTGCGGAAACGCTACGGGAGCAACTGATAGCTGACAAACGCTAGTCTCTTGCTGTCCGGTGACCAGGACGGCACATTAATCGTTCCCTGTCCTCCAAACAATTGTGCCAAGACCGTGATCTTTCGATCCGCGAGGGACATCAGCCGCAGAGTGACATCTTTGTTCTCCGGGTGGCCGCTCACCTCCTTGCCATAAGACAGAAAGACAATCCATTTGCCATCGGGCGACGGATGGGGAAACCAATTATTGAACTCGTCTGACGTAATTTGCTCCTGGGTACTTCCGTCCGGTTTCATTCTCCAGATTTGCATTTGGCCGGTGCGTTCGGAATTGAAGTAGATAAAGGAGCCATCGGGAGCATAATCGGGCCCGTCGTCCAGTCCTTTTGCGGTGGTTAGTTGCGTTTCCGCTCCTCCCGCAACCGGGATTGTGTAAATGTCGAAGTCGCCTCTGCGCTCTCCGACGAAGGCTAACGTGCTTCCATCTGGCGACCAACCATGCCAGTAAGAGGGTGAGCTTTGCGTGACGCGCTTCGGAACCCCACCGGTAATCGGCACGACATAAACCAAGGATTTGTGCTCATCCTGCGACTGATCGCTGATGGCCAGCCATTTGCCGTCGGGAGAGATGCCGTGATCATTGTTGCAGCGATTGGCAAATCCTGTGTCGATTTGCGTGGGCATTCCGCCCGTAGGTGGAATTTTCTCGAGACGGCCGCTGCGGTTGAATAGCAAGTAGCTTCCGTCACGCGCCCAATTGGGAGCTTCGAAGCGTTCTGGGGCCACATAAACCACTCTTCGGTCGGTGGAATCGATACGGATGGTTTCCAGCGTGCTGTAAAGTGTGGTCTGAGTCCCCGCGTCCAATGGCCGAACATTCACGTTCGAGAAGACCGCTTTTTCGATGATGTCCTTTTCATGAGAGCACACGCCAATCCCAACGTAATATTCTCCCCTGATCGGCACACGGATCGATCCCCCCGCCACTTGCACCCTATTGCCGCCAACCCCTAAGAGCATCGAAAAGTATTCACCACGCTTTTCGAGCTGTAGCGTTTGCGGCGCGGAAATGTTGGCTTGAATTTCGTGTGTGGCCGCTTCCTTTTGATCGCGATACTGCAGAGAGGTCAGGCCCTCGCCGTGAAGAGCCACGTCCACATAAGCAGAATCTGCATCCAGCGATTGGCGAATGATCACCACCGCTTTGCGATGTGGATTCTTGCCTTCCCCGAGGAATGCCACGTTAGCGCTGATGACGGTGTCGCCGCTGGCCATTTTCCAAACGAATTGAAAGGCATCCTTGTTGAACCACATATTTTCCCCGCTTCCGGCCAAAGTGTACTTGCCGGTTCCGGAGTCAAACGTGGCAGAGCCCGCATGCAGGACGGTGCCAATATCTCCACTGGCTGCAAAGATCCCCAGACGCGTGTCGCCCGCGCTATGCGCTGCAAAGCAGAGGAACAGGATCAGAGCGAGAGCTACCAGAACAGACAATTTCTCAAAAATTAGAATTCGCATCACTGCACTCCTTTTTCTGCTAAGCGGTTCAGCCGCTCCGATACGTTTAATAAAGCTCTTCCGTCGTGATACGCAGCTTTCCAAATGTTTCCCTTCACGGTTGACGTCGGTTTGCCGTCTGCGCCCACCAGTTGGTATACGCCATGAAACTCGGAATCGATCTGATAGTTCCGGATAAAATCCCACTGGAGCTGGAAAGCTTTGAAGTACACATCCGTCTGCTTTCCGTAGCGTTCGTGCATCAGTAGCAGGGCATTCAGCCCTTCGAATTCAACCCACCATTCCTTCGTTTTGCGTTCAGATTCCCCTGTGGTCGTGCCTTCCTGATAAAAACCACCCAGTTTTTCGTCCCAGCCATAGTGCAGGGCGTGATCGACCAACATGCGTGCCATCCGTTCGGTGCGGGGATCGTGACCTTTGCCGAGGACGTCTTCCGCTTCGAGCATGAGGTAGGCCGTTTCCACGTCGTGTCCGTAAGAGTCGTGGTCGGGAAATGGTTGCCAGGCGTTCGTGAAATACAAATTCATCGCACCAGGATCGACGCAAACCTTGTCTCGGACGATAGCGAGAAGTTCCTCCACTCTCTGACGGAGGAGATCGTCCTTCCAGACTTCGTAAAGCTGCGAAAACGATTCCAGCAGGTGAATATGTGTATTCATGGATTTGTAGCCGAGTGGGAACCCTGAGCCCGGCGCCAGTTCGACTGTCCCGGTCTCCGAATGCGCTTGGAGTGGATGGCCATCGCGGCTTAGAGACTCAAAGTAGCCACCATTCTTGGCATCGTGCGCGTGTTGCTCTATCCATAGAAATCCTTTCTGAGCATATTCGAGCGCGCGGGGATCCTTTATGGCCTGATACGCCGAAGCCAAACCATAAATGACAAAACTCATGCCATAGAGTTGTTTTCCATCCGTGTACTGCAGAGAGATCTCACCTGATTCGGATAATCCCCAATAGAATCCGCCTTTTTCTTTGTCCCACAGTGTGCCGCTAAGGTAGTCGACTCCATGAGCCACATAAGGGAGATACTGGTCTTTCCATTGAGGGCGGCGCTGGACAATTTGCGAAGTGATCCAGGTCATGCGTCCTTGAAAAACAGAGAATTTACTTTCCTTGCCGAACGGTTTCCATTCCCGCGAAAAATTAGAACGAAACCCGCCGTGATCGTTGTCCAGCGTGCGTGGAAACCAGGCCTGGAGAACCTCTCGATCCAGCGTCGCATCAACCTCTCCAGAAAATTTCAGATAGGTCTCTCGCGTGGCCGGCAAATAAGTGAAGAGGTCGGACGTCGAAGGCGTTTGCGCAAAGGCGCACGATGCAAACAGAATAAAGTTGGCCACAATCTGCATGGCAACTAACGTTTGCCAAGCGGTGTTGTGGGAGCCCGCCGCGGGACGACCCCTCGTCATTCCTCTCCTCGTGGTTCAAAAGCCTCGGAATAAATGTCTTGAAACGACATCACGTTGAGGCCAGGCATTTCAAAATAGTCTTTGTCATTCAAATCGCGCCAAGGAGAGGACTGTTGTGGAGAAGCGGACGAAGAAATCGCAAGAAGAATGGCGGCGGAGAGCAACGTTTTCCAAGTTGAGTTCATGTGACTGCCTCAGGCATTGCGGAGAAGTTCCAACATTTTTCGATCCAACTTGTGTCCTTTATAGTCTTCATACGCTACGTCGGTGCGTTCGCTGTCCATTACCCCGAACGCTCCACGCAGATTCCACAGCGAATTGCCCCAACCCGCCTGTTTCCAAACCGCGAGACAGTCCGTCATCCAAGCCAGCGCAACCTCATGTGGTGTTTTGTTGAAACATCCCCATTCCCCAACGTGCACTTGCACACCTTTGTCGGTGATCGCTTTGTAGAGATCGACGTAGACATGCTGGAGATAAGCGCGATCCCAAATCTGACCGTGATCGTCCTTGAGAGGCCATGTTGGTGCAGCAAAGGTTTCGAATTCATCCTTAGGCACCCAGGTGGCAGTGTAATGGCTGACGGCTTTGGGCTGATACCCGCGGGTGCTTTGCACCAGACCGAGGTCCACGATGCCAACGACGGGCGCCTGGCCGATGTTCATGCCGTCCACAAAAATCAGGCGATTCGGATCGATCTCACGAATCGCTCCGACGAGGGTATTCACAATCTCCACATACCTTTCTTCGAGGGCGCCTTCATAGGAGCGCATTTTGGGTGGTTCGTTGATCAGGTCAAAGCTCAGATGGCGATTGGGAATTCCCTTGTAGCGTTTGGCAAATGCCTGCCAGTGGAACCTTGCGGCGTTCAAGGCTTTTTCGCGTTGGGGCGCAGTGCCCGTGAACAGGTCGGCAGGTTCCAACTCTCGCTGATTGATGCAGTATCCAGGAATGCGATGGAAGTTGATATTGACGTGAATGCCGTGCTGCTTGCCCAAGTCTACCGCACGATCGATCTGCTTCAAGGGCTCCTCGCGGATCACGGACCAATCGTCCCGGCTGCCCCAGACCCAGTAAGAAAGGGGCAGGCGCGCAAAATCAAAACCCCATTCGGCCATGGTAGCGAAATCAAATTCATCGAATGCGGGGCCGTCGTAGGGATGCCCCGGCCAGGCAAATCTGCCCTGCAGGTTGAAGCCTCGCCAACGGGGGATATGCGCGGCTGTACTGTCATCGAGAGGAGAATTTCTCGCTGGTGGCAAAGCATTGCGGAAAGCGGGAGCGATGGAGGTAAGAACCACAAGATCCTTTACGAACGATCGGCGAAGCATTCCGAGGCGCCTCCGTGCAACGCGCGATTATACGCCAGGAACTCAGGAGGGCTGGCTAGATAATCGATTCTGTCAAACCAAGGCGAGATCGTGGTTCCGCCGCGCCGAAATCGCCTCAGTTTACAAGCTCGGACACGGTAGCTAGTTATTTCAGACGGGGTAGCGTTAGAATAGCGATTAACTACGAGTCGAGGGCTGACAGTCGACAGGGCCAGGAAGTGACGGAGAACGGGCCTTGCCCCCTGCGTGCCAAAGGAAACGTCATGATAGGTGCAAAATCACCCCGTTCAATGCATGGTGGAACAGTAACTCTGAAATCGGTTGCTGAATATTTAGGACTGACGCCCGGCACAGTCTCGGCCGTTTTGAACAATACCAAGGCTGCCCGCACCATTCCCGAAAATACGCGAAAGAGAATCATCGAAGCCGCCCGCCAACTGAAATACCAGCCGAACTTCCTCGCGCGTTCGTTACGTGTCAAGCGCACGTACACCGTCGGAGTTATCGTGGAAGAAATCGGTGACAGTTACGGTGGTTCGATCGTGGGTGGAATTGAACCGTACCTCCGGGACAATAACTTCTTCTTCCTGACCGTGGCTCACCGGCATGATCCAAAACTGCTGCGAAGCTACTCCCAATTGCTGACTTCGCGGGGGGTCGAAGGGCTGATCACCATTGACACCTCGATTGATGAGGAACCTGCTCTGCCAACGGTTGCGGTTGCCGGGCACCAGAAAGTCGAGAACGTAACCAATATCATTTTGGATCATCGCCGCGCGGCGGAACTTGCCTTGTTGCACTTGAAGGGACTCGGTCACGAACGGATTGCATTCCTACGTGGTCAGCCGAAAAGTTCAGACTCGGCTTCGCGGTGGGAATCCATTCAGGAAGTAGCGCAGGAGTTTGACATTGCAATCAGGCCGGAACTGGTTCTACAGCTCGAAGGAATGGAATCCACGCCTGAACTCGGGTACCCGTACGGGAAGGCATTGATTACCCGGGGCGTGCCGTTCACAGCGTTGTTTGCCTATAACGACATTTCAGCGATTGGTGCGATGCGAGCTTTTCAGGAGGCGGGTTTGCGCGTGCCGGAAGACATCTCGGTTGTGGGGTTTGACGATATATCGATTGCCTCGTTTTCAATCCCGCCGCTAACAACGGTGCGGCAACCGCTGGAGAAGATGGGAAAGATTGCGGCACAGACGTTGCTGGATAGGATAGAAGAGCGGACAGACTTCGCTCCGGAAATTGCCGTGGAACCAGAATTGATATCGCGCCGATCTACCGGACCGCCACGCCAGCTCTAAAATATTCAGTCGCAGGAATTGCAGTCGTCGTGCCGTACTCCGACTAACTCCACAAACGATCCCAAGAACGTTCCTGATCCCACTGCGGTGTCGGATCGAAGTACCCTGTGCCCGGCGACAGATGCTGGCGGACGACATCCTCGTTGAGCGTCACGCCAAGGCCGGGGCGGTCCGGCACTTCAATCCAACCATGGTTCACAAGGGGAGTCTTCACACCTTCTTCGACCAGGGACGACCACCACGGCACATCCAGAGAGTGGTTTTCGAGTGCCAGGAAATTCTCCGTCGCAGCGGCGCAGTGGACATTGGCCATGCAACTCACGGGAGTTCCGGCGAAATGCATGGCCATCGGCACGCCATAATCTTCTGCCATATCGCCGATCTTCTTGGTTTCAAGGATGCCGCCAGAGGTGGCGAGGTCGGGTTGAATCTTGCCGACCGCGTGATTCTCACATAGCACTTGGAAAGGTTCTTTCAGATAGATGTCCTCGCCGGTCAGAATCGGCGTTGGGCTCTCCAAAGAAATTTCTTTAAGCAGATCGGTATAGGTCCAGGGAATCACATCCTCCATCCAGGACAGATTGTATTTTTCGTAGGCTTTGCCGAGGCGGATGATCGATTTCACGCCTAAGTGTCCCAGATGATCCATCGATAACGGAATTTCCATGCCGACGGCGTCGCGCACCGCGGCCACATATTGCTCCAGCATGGCGATACCTTTATCCGTGACCTCCATGGCGATCAAGGGGTGGGTCATCTGGTGGGGTTTCCACTGTTCGATATCGGTCGGGTTAGTCACGGTGCCGGGGGTGCCCGCGACCATCTCAATGCCAAGGTCCATTTTCAACCACGTCAGCCCCATGACTTCCTTACGCTCTTTCATTCGCTGGGCGTATATTTTGGGATCGTCGGATTCGGTTGTATCTGCATAGATACGAATCTTGTCCCGAAACTTGCCGCCGCCAAGCAGGGCGTACACGGGAGCGTTGTAAACTTTGCCGGTGATGTCCCACAAAGCCATTTCGATGGCGGATACCCCGCCACCCTGTCGCGCATGGCCACCGAATTGTTTGATTTGGCGAAAAATCTTGTCGAGTTGGAGAGGGTTTTCTCCCACCAGGCGGCTCTTCAGGAAAAGGGCGTAGGTGGCGCTGGCGCCGTCGCGCACTTCGCCCAGGCCGTAAATTCCTTGGTTCGTATCCAGACGAATAATCGGGCAAGGACTGGGGCCCGGTTTCACAACCGTGGCGACACGCAGGTCGGTAATTTTAAGAGTGGATGGACTTGAGTTGCTGTTTACGCCCTTGGGGTAGGCCTCGACGGGTTCCCGCGAAAGAAGCCCAGCTCCCAGAGCCAACGCTGAGCCTTTCAGCACATCGCGCCGACCAAACACATTTCCGTTCTTGTTGCTCATAGGGCGATCCTCCCGCACCGTTATAGACCCAAAATTCGGCAGAAGCTAGCCGCTCCCTGCAGCTCATCTCGCAATGCGACACATTCTAGAATTCCGGCGGAACCTTCACAACCAGATTAGGAATATCGTTATGCCAAAATCCGGGGGGTATCGTAACATTGCTGCGCCGCATTCGAGCGTGATAAATTGCCGCGGATCAAAGAAGCTCGGCCAGCTCGCTTCATCCGGCACTGCGAGCGGGCCGGAACTTCTCCTGACGGCCGGCGATAAATCTCTGAAGCATGGGGTTCTACCATGACCGACGTAGTTCACTGTAATTCCACAAGAATTGCACTCAGCGTTTTTCTGATTGTTTGCTCCATTGCTCTGTTTTTGCCCGCCAATGCCAATGCACAGCTCATGACATTTTCCAAGCAGGACCTGATCGATTACACCTCCGCGAACCCGTTCGACCGTTTGCCCGACGGCAGACCGAAGGTTCCGGACGCTTATCTGGAAAGAGCGCGAGATCTCTCGGCAGAAGATATCTGGGCGACCATGCAAGAAAAGGGATTCAATAATCAGTATGCCGACGGATTCGTGGTTCTGAAACCCGGGAAAACCATGGTTGGCCGGGTGTTTACCGTGCAATTCATGCCGGTGCGCGAGGATGTAGCGAGCGTGGCCGAGAAAAAAGCGAAGGAGCGGGGGATCCCCCGGCTGACCAATCAAACCGCCATCGATATGCTCCAGCCGGGTGATGTGCTGGTGGTGGATATGTTCGGCAAGAAAGTGAATGGAACCATCGTCGGCGACAATCTTTTCTACTATGTGATGACGGCGACGCACAAAGGCGGGCTCGTTGTCGACGGCAGCGTACGGGACTTGGATGGAATTTCTGAGATTGATATGCCCGGCTACATTCGCGCCGTTGATCCCACGCCGATCGGCAACGTGATGCTCACGGGAATCAACATTCCGATCCGTATCGGTGGTGTAACCGTAATGCCGGGAGATTTGGCGGTGGGGGACCGCGAAGGCATTTACTTCATTCCTCCCCAATTGGTGAAGGAAGTGTTGGACCGCGCGGACGAAATTCACATTCACGACGAGTGGACGAAAAAGAAATTCGCCGAGGGAAAGTACAAGTCGAGTGAGATCTATTCTTCACCCAGCGATCCGAAACTGAAGCAGGAGTATCAGGATTATTTGAAGAAGAAGCTGGATGAACTGCACAAGCAGCGGGGCCCAGAGCAGCAATAAAAGGAGAACGCCATGCCGGAAACGCCAGTGAAAGAAATCTCGCGCCGGGGGTTTCTCGGCAGGATGAGCCAAGGCCTGGTTGTGGCGAGCGCCACGGGAGCATTGCTGAAAGAAGCTGTGGCGCAACAGGGGCTCGTTGTGCCGGATCCACCGGGAAAGAAGATGGGATGGGCGATCGTTGGATTGGGGAGCCTCTCCATCTATGAGATTTTGCCGGCGTTCGCGAAATGTGAAAAGTCCAAGCCCGTAGCACTTGTGAGCGGGCATCCGGACAAGGCCAATAAATTGGCCTTGCGGTATGGAATCAACCCCAAGAATATCTACAACTACGAAAATTATGATTCGATCAAGGACAACCCCGAGGTCGACATCATCTATATCGTTCTTCCGAATTGCATGCACGCTGAGTACACCATCCGCGGATTCCAGGCACGCAAGAACGTTTTGACGGAAAAGCCGATGGCGTGCACACCGGCCGATTGCCAAAAGATGATCGATGCAGGCCGCCAAGCCGGCAAGAAATTGATGGTGGCGTACCGCTGCCGTTATGAACCCTACAATATGGAGGCCATTCGAATGGCACGCTCCGGCGAACTGGGCCCTACCCAGGTGATTGAGGCGGACGCCGGATGGAACGCCACCAATCCTGACCAGTGGCGCCTGAAAAAAGATTTGGCGGGTGGTGGATCGTTAATGGACATTGGCATCTACGCCCTGAATGCGTCGCGTTATCTTTCCGGCGAAGAACCGACGGAAGTGAACGCGATGATTTACAACGCGCCGGGGGATCCGCGATTCAAGGAAGTGGAGGAGACTGTCAATTTCCAGTTGCGTTTTCCGAGCGGGGCAATTGCGAACTGTACCTCGAGCTATGGGTATTATCCGACCAGCCACTTCCGCGTGATCGGGACACAAGGATGGCTGGAAATGGATCCGGCGACCTGGTACACAGGTCTGAGGATGAAAGTAGGCGGCAAGAATGGCATCGTAGAGAGAGAGTTACCCATCCGCGATCATTTTGCGCTGGAGATGGATCACATGTCGCAATGCGTGATGACCAATAAAGAACCACTCACGCCAGGGGAAGAAGGCTTGCGCGATATCACCCTAATGATGGCCATTTACGAATCGGCAAAGACGGGCAGGATAGTGAAGGTGTAGAAATAAGACGTGTCGGTACGAAGTATTGCCTAGCGTCTCTTGTGCCCATGCTGAATTTACGCAAGCGGGCAAGCAGAATCTATTACGTTTTCTCCTGGACATTGACTGAGTTCGTTGCAGAATCGGCGGGTATGACGGTCCATGCGGACCTCCAGAACAAGCTGCTCAAGGGCGATCTTTCTCAGCGAAAATTGCTTCTTTCAGCCGTGCCCTCGCGTCACCTTAATGATGTATGAGCTGAGCAGCGCCACCGACGGTGAGAGTCCGGAACAAAAAGCAGAAAAGGTACGGCGAGCCCGAAATCCCTGGATATGGCCTACGAAGGCCTAGGCGGCGAACGAATGCTGGCGAAAATGGCGATCGCCCTGCGAACTCCGGATTACCTCGAACTGCTTCCCCTGATGTTGAAGAAACGCGACGACGCTAATCGCGCAAACCCAGATTCTTTGGGAAGGGCTCGGCATTCCTACAATGACTATTTGAATGCTACTCGCTAGGCCGCTTTCGAGCCTTGAGGCCCCTTATTCTCCTTTCCATACCTGGAACCATTCGGCCACTGCAGGGGAATACAATTCTAGGACGTGGCTGCCAAAAGGAACGGTGTGTGTGTCCAAGGACAACGCTATCGAGAGAGTCGGCGTCAAAGGATGCAGGCAAGGACCTTGATACAGAGCGAAATGAATTCTTTCTTGCGACTTTTTAGAGCCGGCGCGGTGATTTCCCGCTTGTTTGTTTGTCTTTGTCTGATGGTATTCGGTGTAACTGCACAAGCGCAACAACAAACCCAGCCAACGGCGCCTTCGCAGGGTGCACCACAAGAAGTGCAGCAAGGGCAGGGGCCCCATCCTAAAATTGCCGTACAAGTGAACACAGTGAGCGTGCTGGCCACCGTTAGGGACAAGCACGGCAAGATAATTTCCAACCTTAGCAAAGACGATTTCGCGCTGGAAGAGGATGGGCGGCCGCAAACGATCAATTACTTCGCCCGCGAAAGTGACCTGGCCTTGCGACTGGGGTTGTTGGTCGATACCAGCTTGAGCCAGAGGCGGGTTTTAGAGCAGGAACGAAGTGCCAGTTACAGCTTCCTGGATCACTTGTTACGAGAAAACAAGGATTTGGCGTTCGTGATTCATTTCGACCGAGATGTGGAATTGCTCCAAGATTTCACGCCTTCGCGACCGAACTTGCAAGCGGCATTGCAGTCGCTGCAAACCCCGCAATTCGAAGGTGGCCGTGGAGGAGGCGGTCCGGCCGGTGGAAGCAGTGGCGGACCTAACGACACTGGCGGCGGTGGTGGATCTAGTGGCGGCAGTTCACGGCACAGAGGCGCGGGGACGCTCCTCTACGATGCGATTTATCTGGCATCTAATGAATTGATGAGCAAACAGCAAGGGCGTAAAGCGCTCATTATCCTTTCCGATGGCGTGGACCACGGCAGCAAGGAGCCTCTGACGGAGGCGATCGAAACAGCGCAACGCGCAGACACGGTGGTCTATTCGATTTTGTTTAAGGATGAGGAGGGATATGGCCACCCCGGAGGCGGAATGATGGGTCCCCGGGGACCCTACGGTGGGGGCGGGCATCACGGGGGAGGAAGATATCCGCAAGAGGAACGGCCTGACGGGAAGAAAATTCTGCAACAGATTTCCCAGGCCACCGGGGGACGGCTGTTCGAAGTTTCAAAGAAAGAAACCGTCGACAAAATCTACGCGGAAATCGAAGAAGAACTCCGCAATCAATACAGCCTAGGGTACACGCCAGATAAAGACACGGGACCGGGTTATCACAGGATTGCGCTCACTCCCAAGAACAAAGACCGAGTGGTGCAGTGCCGCGAAGGCTACTACTCGACGAGAGAGTGACGGCGGACAGCGATGAACTCAGGAATTCTGAGGCCGCGCGACCAAGAGAGAGCTGATCGAAATTAAAGCAATGACCGCAGGGCCCCCGAGCTTTGGTGTGCCCGCTAGAAAAATGGCAGCAACCCAGAGAATGGCGTTCGCCAGGAGCACGGCTACCAGTTGCCCACGGCGGATGTGAATTTCAGCTTGCGTCATGGTTGGATCTCCTCCGTCCGTCACAAGATCCCAGTCTTACTTATCTATACGTAACAGACTGGTCCCAGATAACCGACATCATCATCTGTTGCTGGGAATCAGGGGGACCAGTACTCCGGAAGGCAAGCTCCGGAAAGCAGCGCTTTTATGTGTTCGATGGCTCGGGGAACAGCACGCCGAACAGGTTCGGAAAGTCCTTCGGCCAAATCGAAGAATGTTCCGCCGACGGTGAGGAGAAAGGCGCGTGGTGGATGAGAGCCGTAGAGTTCCTCGGCCAAGGAGAGCAGCGTTGCCGGAGAGGTTTGGTGAGTGAAATTCGCCGGCGATTTGTAAATCGGATGGAGGCGGTGACAGGCGATTTCGCCGGGTGCAACGCTCGCGGACGCATCCAGAAAGATGACCAGGTCCGCCTTGCTGATGGACTCGGCAAGTTCGGGCGTCCACTGCTGATCGAACTGAATATGCGTGTCCGGGTCGCAGAGTCCATTCCGCAGGCAACTGACGATGTGCAAACCCACGCCATCATCGCCGCGCAACGCATTCCCGCACGCGAGCAGCAACGCGCGATTCATGACGCCCTGCGAATTTCGTCGAGCAACTTGCCTTCCGGGGAGACCAGACGAATCCAGAGCAGCAGGTGGCCGTCAGCGTGAGTGGAGCAGCTAAGGCACGGGTCAAATGCGCGGATGACGGCCTCGACGCGATTGAGCATACCTTCGGTAAGCTTCTCACTGCGAACGAAATGCCGCGCTGCCTGCAGAATGCCTCGATTCATCGCCAAGTTGTTGTGTCCGGTAGCGATGATGAGGTTGGCCCAGGTAATTAACCCCTGCTCATCCACGCGGTAATGATGGATGAGCGTCCCTCGCGGTGCTTCGCAGCAACCCACGCCTTCAAGGTTGTTCAGCGACGCCGAATACCGGGCATGGCTTTGCGTGATGACGGGGTCGAGCAAGTATTCCTCGATATGTTCCAGCGCGAAAAGTATCTCGATTAACCTCGCGTAGTGATAATGGAACGAGCTGTGAACGGCATTGCGCTCCAACGCTTTAAACTCCACCCACTCCTGTTGGGCAAGCGGAGTGCCGCAGTTATCCACCAGGTTGAGCCGGGCCAGCGGGCCAACGCGGTAGATTCCATCCGGATAACCGAGCGGCTTGTAGTAGGGAAATTTCATGAACGTGAAAGGTTCCACGGCCTCGCCCAAGTACTCGGGGTAATCCGCCGCTTCGAGTTTGTCGGCCACGATGTTTCCCAGCGAATCCGTGAAGCGAATCTTGCCTTCGTAGTAGCCCGCGCGCTCATCCACTGTAACCAGGCCCATGAACAGGCTGGGGAAGTTCGCAAAAGTGCGAATTTCCTCGCGGAAATTTTCAAATTCAATCTTGAACCAAGCCAGAGCTTTTTGTGCAATACCGATCACTTCGGGGATTTGGGTGAGGATCTTGTCGCGTTTTTCGATGGTCAAGGGCTCATTCACACCGCCAGGAACCACCCAGCCTGGGTGTATCCGTTTGCCCGCGAGTGTTTCGATCACCTGTTGGCCAAACTGCCTCAGCCGGATTCCGCCGCGTCCCAGTTCCGGATTCTTGCGCATGACACCAAAGAGATTTCGTTCTTTCGGCTCGGCGTCCATTCCCAGTAGAAAGTCCGGCGAGGATAGGTAGAAGAAACTCAGCGCATGGGATTGAATGAGTTGGGCGAGATTCAGGATGCGCCGGAGCTTTCCTGCGGGACGAGGAACTTTCATGGCAAGCAGGGCGTCGCAAGCCTTAGCCGAAGCCAGAAGGTGGCTCACCGGGCAAATGCCGCAGATGCGTTCCATGAGGTAGGGCATTTCATAGAAAGGACGGCCGACGCAGAATTTTTCGAAACCGCGGAATTGCGTAACGTGGAAATACGCTTCGGAAACCTCACCGCGGTCGTCCAGTTGCAGGGTGATCTTGGCGTGACCTTCGATGCGGGTAATCGGGTCGATCGTAATCGTTTTCGACATAATCCTGTCTTCCTAGGCTCCAAAGCGAGTCAAAGCCGCGACATCCGGGACACGGCCGGCGAGCAACTCGCTGATTACGGTATAAATCGTGTCGGCGGAGGGCGGACACCCGGGGACGAAGACGTCCACATTTACGACTTCGTGCAGCGGACGCACCCGGGGCAGGAGCGTGGGCAAACATTTTGTCGGGGTTTGCTGCTGAAACGTCGCATTCTCCTTGTACGCTAAATCAAAAAGAGCAGACACTGGAAAGGCGTTGCGCATTCCGGGGACATTCCCGGTCACGGCGCAATCGCCAAGCGAAACAAGGATCCGACTGTGGGCCCGGACATGCCGCAATTTATGCTCGTCCTCATCGCTGCTCACGGAACCCTCAATCAGCGTGACGTCCACATGAGCAGGGAATTGTTTGGCATCCACCAGCGGCGAGTACACCAGTTCGAATTGCGAACTCAACTCCACCAGGCGCTCATCCATGTCCAATAGAGACATATGGCAACCGGAGCAGCCATCCAGCCAGACGGTAGCGAGTGTAGGTTTGCTCATCGCAGACCCTCCCGCATGTCGTTCAGATACGAGAGAAAATCCGGATCCTTACGCACCTTGCTGCCGACCTTGCTCTTGTCAAACAGCGCACCCGTAGGACAGACCTGGACGCACTTTCCGCAGCTTGTGCAAGTTTCGGAAGAACCCCAGGGTTGTTCCAGGTCACTAATCAGCGACGAATTCACACCGCGGCCGAGGAGATCCCAAGTGTGCGCGCCTTCAATTTCATTACAAACGCGCACGCAGCGGGTACAAAGAATGCAGCGGTTATGGTCCATCGCGAAGCGTTCATGCGAAACGTCCACGGACAGTTTCGGGAAGCGGTACGGAAAGCGCACGTTGGTGACGCCGTGCTCTTTGGCCAGGTCCTGCAATTGGCACATGTTGTTGGAAACGCAGACAGAGCAAACGTGATTGCGCTCGGCGAAGAGCAGTTCCAGAATCATCCGGCGGTACTTCTCGAGCCGCGGCGAATGCGTGGTAACATCCATCCCCTCTTCCACCAGCGTCACGCAGGCGGGTTGCAATCGATTCGAGCCCTTCACTTCCACCAGGCACATCCGGCAGGCCCCTACTTCGCTCAATCCGTCTAGATGGCACAAGGTGGGGATGGGAATGTCGTTTTCCCGCGCCGCGTCCAAAATGGTTTGCTCGGCGCGAGCGCTGACGTCGTTGCCATCGATTAATAGTGTTTTAACAGCAGGCGCGGGATTCATGCGGAAACCTCCGCGACGCGCCCACACTCACACACACCGGCGCGGCACCGCTTTTGCACAATATGTTCTGTGTATTCATCGCGAAAATACCGCAGAGTGCTGAGCACGGGGTTTGGCGCGCTTTGGCCGAGTCCACAAAGGCTGGTGCTGCTGACCATGTCGCATAGTTCTTCGAGGAGTTCGAGGTCACGCAGAGCGGCGGTCCCTGTGGTCATGCGCGTCAGCAGTTCAAACATCTGCGCGGTTCCGGCGCGGCAGGGAATGCATTTGCCGCAAGACTCGGACATGCAAAATTCCATGAAATAACGCGCGACATTGACCATGCACGCGCTGTCGTCCATGACGATCATGCCGCCGGAGCCCATGATCGAGCCGACTTCCTTCAAGGATTCGTAGTCTACGGGCAGATCGAGAAACTGCTCGGGGATACAGCCACCCGAGGGTCCGCCCGTCTGCACGGCCTTGAACGTGCGTCCTTCAGGCACACCACCGCCAATTTCGAAGATAATCTGGCGCAGAGTCATGCCCATCGGCACTTCAATCAAACCGACATTCTTTACCTTGCCGCAGAGAGCGAAAACTTTGGTTCCCTTGCTTTTCTTGGACCCCAGTGAGGCATACCATTCCCCGCCCCGACGCAGGATTGTGGGAATGTTCGCGAAGGTTTCCACGTTATTAATGAGAGTCGGCATGTCCCACAGTCCGGACTGGGCAGGGAATGGCGGGCGAGGCCGCGGGGCGCCACGACGGCCTTCGATGGAGGCAATAAGCGCGGTTTCTTCTCCACAAACGAAGGCACCGCCCCCGATGCGAATCTCAATATCGAAGCTGAACTTGGTATTGCAGATTTGGCTGCCGAGAAAGCCGAGCCGTCGCGCTTCGCGGATGGCGATGCCCAGGCGCTTGATGGCTAGGGGGTACTCCGCACGAACATAAATGTATCCGTGGTTCGCACCCACTGCGTATCCGGCGATGCACATTCCTTCGAGGACGCGATGCGGATCGCTTTCGAGCACGCTGCGATCCATGAAAGCCCCCGGATCACCCTCGTCCGCGTTACAGATGACGTACTTGGTTGTTCCGCTGGTTTTTGCGACGGTGCCCCACTTCAGCCCAGTGGGATAGCCAGCGCCACCGCGGCCTCTCAAGCCGCTTTTCGAAACTTCCTGGACAATCTGGGCGGGAGCCTTCTCCGTCAGGCTGTGCAACAAGGCCTGGTAGCCATCTGCGGCGATGTATTCTTCGATTTTTTCCGGGTCAATTCTTCCCGAGTTTTCCAGGACGATGCTCGTTTGCCGATGAAAAAAAGGTTGTTCCTTCGAGCAGCGCAGGCGTTCAGGCGCGACCTGGTCCAGATTCTCGACAATCTCCGTAGCGTCCGATTCCGCGACATTCTTCAACAAAACCCCATCAGGCTCGCTGCTCACCAGAGGTCCGAGCGAGCAAAGGCCCATGCAACCCGTCCCGCGCACTCGGCAACTGACACCGGTGCGCTGCACTTCCTTCTCCAAGGCCGATTTGATTGCATCGCTATGCAAAGATAAGCAGCCGGCGGCAACACAAACATTCAATTCACGGGGCGACTTTTCCTTCACCTGCCGCGCATCACTCGCAATTTGTTCCAGTTCCTCGAGTGTCATCAGTCTTTCCACCCTTCCAACGTGCGGCGAAGAACGGTTTCCGTCACGTTGCCGGCAGTTTCTCCGTCAAAAATGAACGCTGGAGCCATGCTGCAAGAGCCGATGCAGCGAGCGCTGACCAGCGAGACATTGCCATCGAGTGTTGTTTCGCCAGCTTTGATATTGAGCGACTGCACCGCTGCAGCCAGCAACTGGCCGGCGCCCTTGATGTAGCAGGCCGTGCCCAGGCACACCAGGCACGTATGCTTGCCGGGCGGCTTCAGCGTGAAGTAATGATAGAAGGTGGCGACGCCGTACGCCTGGCTCAACGGCACGCGCAAAGACTCCGCGACAAATTTGAGGGACGGCTTATCGAGGCAACCGAAAGATTCCTGGACCGTGTGCAGTGTCTCGATGAGCGCGTCACGCGCAAATCCGTGGCGCCGCATTGTGCCATTTACGATTCGCCAGCGTTTATCGTCCGAGGGGAGGGGAGGTTTCTTCGAGGTTGTGGGCATCGCTTCTCACCAGAGGGGAGCGAAGAACCAGTATATACCAGATAGGAACCGGGCGAAGTTACGCAATTTAAAAATTCTGTAAACGTTGTGACCGCGGTCACTTTTTTCCAACCGGAACCGATGTGCTTTCCCGGCGACTTCAGCAACGCTGTGCATTCGACGCCGCAATTGCAGGTCGCTGTGCGCTGCAAGTTCTGAGAGAATCGTCTTAATCGCTCCTCGCAAAGAGGCTCAATGGAGAAACACGATTCCGGTTGGTTCAAGAGAGTTTTCCTGACGGGTGCGTTCCTCGCCGCTGCAAGCATGGTGTATGGGCAAGAATCGAACCCGACGGCGAGTTCGAAACTGCCTCCCGTTCATCTCGACGGCACTTATTTTTCTGCGAAGGGGAGGCGCTTTCTGCCTGTTGGCGCGCATTGGGTTCCTGCCAAGGCGGCAATGCAATGGAATGTCGATTGGAATCCCAAAGACATCGAGGCCGATTTCGCAAAAATGCACGAGCTTGGCTTTACGGTTACGCGCTTCGATGTGATGTGGGCGTGGTTTGAGCCGCGCCCCGGCGACTACAATTCTGTTGCGTTTCAACAATTGGATTATCTCGTCACGCTTGCCCACAAATACAAAATCTACCTGCATCCAAGCTTGTTCATCGGCGGGGAAGTCGGGGAAGCGTATTGGGACGTGCCGTGGCGCTTGGGCCGCCACCCGCATGCCGATCCGGACATGCTGCGCCTGGAAACCAATTTCGCCGCTGAGTTCGGTCGGCGTTATGGGACGGAAAGTGCTATTTTCGGCTGGGACTTGACCGACGAACCGCCCTTCTGGATTGTGCCGTACCCGCAGACAACCGATTCCATGGCGATCAACTGGACCCGGCTCATGGTGGACGGCTTGCGCGAGCACGACAAGCTTCATCCGATCGTCGTGGGCACGAGCGGCGAGGAAATCGGCCATGGGCCGTTTCGCGCCGACAACATCGCGAAATTTGTGGACTTTTTCAGCGTGCATCCTTTCACATTGTACTCCACGGATCTTTTTCCGGATGCGTTGCTCTCTGTGCGTGGCACCTATGGCGCGGCCTTTGAAATTGCGCTGTCTCAAGGTGCCGGCCGTCCCGTCATGATCCACGAAATGGGCGCGTCCACAGCCCAGTTTTCCCCAGAGCGCGTGGCGGCATACGACCGCGCCCAAATGTATTCGGGCTTGGGCGCAGGAAGCATCGGGGTCGACTTGTGGTGCTACACCGATGCTGCACCGGAGCAGTTTCACAAAGCGCCGTATCTACGCACGCCGCAGGAAACCGGTTGGGGCATGACCACCTGGGATCGTCAGGACAAACCGCTGGCACGCGAATTCAGAAAGTTTTCAAAGGTCGTATCCCAGCTCGACCTGGCGGGTATTGCTCCGGCTCCCCCCGACATTGGCATCGTCATTCCCGACGAGTGGGCCAAGGTCCATGGCGATTTTTCGCGGATGGGGCTCACAGGTCCTGCTGTCACCCCGTATGTTTCGCAGGCCGATGGCGACGCGATTCCGGGCCGGCCGCAACCGGATGCCAGCGGCGCAAACGAGTGGCTGATGTCCTCCGCGCTCAGTGCGTTTATCCTCGCCCGCCAGGCCGGGTTAAAGGTCGATTTTCCCCGTGAATACGGAGACTGGGAAACGCGCCCCATCCTCTTTCTACCTTCGCCGATCACAAGTACATCTGATCCGTTTCTGGCACATGTGCATTCTGACTTCTATGAGAAAGCCCGGAACTATGTGGAGAGGGGAGGCTTCTTGTATGCGTCTCTGGCTGGTGATGGCGCTGTGCCGGACATGAGCTCGTTGTTTGGCGCACGCATTGTGGATCGCGCCATTTCTTCGCAAGTCACAATCAAAATCACAGAGCCCTTCGGGAGTCTAAAGCCGGGTGACACGTTGCACTACATAGTTCCATCGGCGAGCCTCCAGTCTTGGGGAGTATTTCTCGAAGTATCTACGGGTAAGGTTATTGCTGTGGACCAAGACGGTCACCCAGCGCTGGTTGTGAACACGCTGGGCGCCGGCAAAACGCTATTGAGCGCCTACCCAATCGAGCACTATCTTGCGGGAGTACCGGGTGCGTTTGATCAGCCGGAAAACACTTGGAAACTTTATGAAGCATTCCGCGAATGGACAGGAGTGAAACCGCTATTCCGGTCCGAACGGCCGGAGGTGGAAGTTTCCTCACTAAAGGGTGACCATCGAGGTTATCTCGTGGTCGTAAATCACAGCGAACACCCCCAGGATTCCGACATTCTTAGTTCGGCTCCAGTGCATTCCTACTCTGTGATTACTCCCGACGGCGTTAGCCCACTCCCCCGAGAAGGCGCAAGTCCGAGACTTCATCTCGACCCCTACGAAGCAGCAATCCTCGAGTGGAGGCAATGAAGCGTATCCCTTCGTTCTGCCTTGGAGAAAAACGATGATCGGTGCGGTTGATATTGGAGGCACAAAAATTGCCGCGGGAATAGTCGACGCCAATGGACGTGTGCTGACTCGTTCCCAGGTGCCAACGAACGCGGAGGCCGGCTACCACAGCGCGATCGAGGCGGTGACACAAATGCTGCGTGCCGCCGAAAAAGAAACCGGCGAGAAAATCACAGGCATTGGCATTGGCTCTACCGGTCCGGTCTATCCGCTGACGGGCGTAATCGGTGATGTCAATTTCTTTCCCAACTGGAACGGGGAAAATCCCGTCAAAGATCTCGCGCGTACGTTCCAGGTCGGCGTTGCGATAGAAAATGATGCGGACGCCGCCGCTCTCGGTGAGGCGGGTTGGGGCGCAGGCCGCAACAAATCTCGTTTGATCTACGTCACCGTCGGGACTGGCATTGGTGTTGGCCTGATCTTCGATGGCAAGATTTATCGCGGCGTTGATTATTCTCATCCCGAAATCGGCCACCACTTGATTGACCCCTCCGGTCCTGCCTGCTATTGCGGCTTTAGCGGGTGTTGGGAATCCGTGGCTACTGGGCCTGCTATGGAAGCGTGGATGAAGGGGAATATTCTCGCAAACTATGCTCATCGCGAGAACCTGACGGCCAAGAAGATTTGCGAACTCGCACGGGAAGGAGACAAACAGGCGATTCGGACCGTCGAACGCGAAGCCCGCTACCTTGGCCAAGGACTCGCTAATCTGGTCACCCTTTATGTCCCGGACGCGATTGTTCTGGGCGGCAGTGTGATGAAGAGTTCGGATCTCTTTCTGGATACCATCCATAAAATCATCGCCGCAAGCTGCCACTTCGTTCCGTACCAGCGCACGGAGATAACTCTTGCCTCTCTGGGAGAAGACGCAAATCTGATTGGCGCAGCCCGGGTGTGGTATCACAGATTCGCTTCAAGCGGAGACGCGCATGCCAGTTGATCTCTCAGTGGTGGAAGGCGACTACTTCCGCGACCTGCTCAGCCAGCCTGATGCCCTGCGCGACACGTTGGAACATCTCAGCGAATCTCAAGAACTGAAAGCTCTCACCGCCCGTCTGAAAAAACGGAAGTTCAAATCCATTGTACTGACTGGAATGGGTTCTTCTTTCCACGGTCTCAATCCACTCCTTCTCCAACTGACCCTGCAGGGTTATCCCGCCATCCTGGTGGAAACGTCGGAACTTATTTATTACCGCCGCCGGCTCTTGGACGCAAACTCCTTGATCGTCGCAGTATCGCAATCAGGGCGCAGCGCGGAGATGGTGCGTCTTTTGAAGGAAAACGCAACACGCGCTCCAATCATCGCGGTCACAAACACAGCAAACAGTCCTTTGGCTCGCCGCAGCAATGCGGTTGTGTTGACGCGCGCGGGGGAAGAGTTCTCCGTCTCCTGCAAAACATACGTTTCCGCACTCGTGGCGCTAAAATTCCTGGGCGACCAACTCTGCGGTACTCCGGTTATCCGCACGCGCAAGGAACTGAATGGGGTTGTGGGACCCGTAACCAACTACCTCGCCCGCTGGAAAGGGTACGTGGAATCGATGCTTCCGCAGCTTACCGGCGTTCGGCAATTGTTTCTTGTTGGCCGCGGCGCTTCCCTCGCGGCAGTTGGCACGGGCGCGCTCATCCTAAAGGAATCAACGCAATTTCCAAGCGAAGGATTGTCCAGCGCCGCATTTCGGCATGGACCGTTCGAAATGGTGGGACCGGAGACGTTTGTTCTGATTTTCGCCGGAGAGACGAAAACGCGGAACTTGAACCAGCGTTTGCTCGACGACATTCGCCGAAATCAGGGTCGGGCCGAAATGGTCACGCAAGTTCCCCGTGAGTGCGCCTACTGTTTGCCCAAGGTGCCGGCGAGCCTGCTGCCGGTGCTGGAGATTCTACCTGTTCAGATGCTGACGCTTGCTTTGGGGGCCATAAACGGACGGCAGCCGGGAAAGTTTCGCCTTGCCAGCAAGATCACGACGACGGTGTAGCGCACGCTAGCAGAGCAGGAGTATCGGAGACTCACTTCATGGTTCGCAGCCGTTACATTGTCGGCCTGATCCTGCTCATCTTCTTCGTCATGTCTTTCCTGACGAATATTCCGGGTGCCATCATTCCTGACATCATTACGGGATTCCGCGTGAGCCTCACGGTGGTCGCTCTGCTGCCTTTCTTCTTCTTCAGCGCCTATGGTGTTATGTCGATTCCTGCCGGGTTCCTGGTGGAACGCTATACCGAGAAGCCGGTCATGATTGCTTCCTTTGCGTCCGGGCTTGTAGGTTCCCTGTGCATCGCGCTCTATCCCTCCTTTTTTGTCATCATCGTGGCTTCCTTCGTGATCGGGGCGGGTATGGCCTCGCTGCAAGTGGCCATCAATCCCCTGCTGCGGGTGGCCGGCGGCGAAGAGCATTTCGCATTTAACTCAGCCTTTGCGCAACTTGTGTTTGGCGCCGCTTCGTTTCTGAGCCCCAGAGTGTATTCTGACATCGTCGAACATCGTGGCACTTATGCGGCCTCGGGAAACTCGCCTTTACAGATTCTGGATCGTGTGACGCCCGCGAGACTTCCCTGGGTCGCCATTTACTGGATTTTTGCTGCCGCCTCCCTGGTCATGATTTTCATCCTTTTCCTTTCCCGCGTTCCTCGCGTCCAGCGTAAGGAAGACGAGCAGGCCGGCACTGTGAGCATGTACCGCGAACTGCTTCGGAAGCGGGTTGTCTGGCTGTTCTTCGGCTGCGTTTTTGCCTATGTCGCCTCCGAGCAGGGAACTGCGAACTGGATTTCGCAATTCTTAGCCACCTACCACCACGCGAATCCAGACACCACGGGAGCGAACGCGGTTTCCTGGTTTTGGGGACTGCTCACACTCGGTTGCCTGCTGGGAATGATTCTACTGAAATTATTCGATAGCCGGCGCGTTCTGATTAGCTTCAGCATAGCCACGCTTCTATGCCTCACGATCGCATTATCTGGCCCGGCGAACGTTTCCATCGTGGCCTTTCCTGCAGTGGGATTCTTCGCTTCTATCATGTGGCCGGTGATCTCCTCTCTTGCCCTGAACTCCGTTGCCGAGCACCACGGATCTTTTGCCGGAATCCTGTGTACAGGAATTGTCGGAGGCGCTTTCGGCCCCATTATCATCGGCCGCCTAGGGGACGTGTTCGGACTGCGGGCCGGGATGTGCTTCTTGTATCTGACTTTTGGCTGCGTGTTGAGCGTTGGCTTCTGGGCCAAACCGCTCATCAGCAACGCCACATTCCTCCAGAAAAAGGAGACTTAAATTGAAAAAGAGTGGTGTTTCCGCCGGTATTTTGTTTGCAACTTTCGCTGTCGCCGCGCCGCTGGTCCATGCGCAGCAAAAAGACACGACTCCCGTGCAATACCTGAACCTGACCAAACCGCAGCTAGCACTTCCGGAGGCGCAAGCGTGGGAAGGCAAAGAGTTCCCCCACACCATGAGCGTGCTGGAATTGAATCGCGATGGTTTCCGTTATTGGGGCTGGTACGGCCTCAACCAAGGGGGAGGGTTTGGTCTGGCGCGCAGCAACGACCTGGTGCATTGGACGAAATACGAGAAGAATCCGCTGTGGAAGAACGCGCGGTGGCCCAGCGCCCTCGAAAAGGCTGATGCCAAGGACCCCGAGCTGCTGTATTTCGCGGTCACGCGTGATTACGACACACCTAGCAGCCATATCATCCTGGCTAGTACGCGGGACGGTATCCACTTCAAGGAAGAAAAAACTCTTGTCACGGGCGCACCCAACCAGCGAAACCAAAATCCAAATCTCTTTCACGATCCGGTCTCCGGCCGTTTCTATCTGACTTTCTATCGCGGCAACGACCACGACCACTTCGAAATTATCAGCAAAAGCGCAGCGTCCGTCCGGGACCTGGACAAAGCGCCAGAAAAGATTCTCCTCCGCTCTTCAGAGACTATTGCCGCTCCGACTCTTCTGTACCTCAAGCCGAAAGGAGCGAAGGCCGGAATCTACTACATGGCTACGGAAATCTATCCGCATCGGTATACGGATAATCCGGAAGGGGAATGGCAAGTCAAAGTGTTCGCCGCCAGTGCGCCGGACGGAGATTTCCAACCTGTGGCGGGAAATCCAATCCTGCGTGGGCAGCGCGCGTGCTTGTTCCAGCATATTTTCCTCGATCGTTTCTATGGCTATGACTGCCATCTGGAATCGAACGATAAGTGGGTCTTGGAAGAGGTAGAGGCACCTCTGCCCTAGAGAAAGTTCGTCCTTCTTACCAGGTCGCCGTGGTAAAGGACCGGGCAGGCAAGGTCAGGCGCAAGGTCTTGCCCTTCGCTTCCAGATTCACGTCCGCATTTTCCGTGCGACTCTGG
This sequence comes from Candidatus Acidiferrales bacterium, assembly GCA_963775865.1. Taxonomy (GTDB): domain Bacteria; phylum Acidobacteriota; class Terriglobia; order Acidiferrales; family UBA7541; genus Acidiferrum. The sequence goes on from CAVZKU010000009.1 coordinate 79,775, forward strand.
TGAAACATGGCGCCCCCTGGCCAACAGAAACATTTGTTGAATCGAATTAATATTGCTTCCTCACGCTTCTGTCAAGTAAGATTTGCCTATCCAGGTGCAGCATTTTTCCGCTACACACGATTCATCTGCTAAGGAATTAGAAAACCTTGCCCGGAGGAGCGTTTTCTCATGAAGTTTGTCTTGGGAGTTTTTCTCGCCTTATCTTTCGCGTTTGCCGTTCCCGCGCAAAACTCTGGCACACCACCAGCGAAGCGCTTAGAGGAAGTACAGAACAAGACCATTCTGGTGTTCACGCCGCATCCCGACGACGATGTGTTCGGCGCCGGCGGCACCATCGCGCTCCTGAATCGCAATCACAATAAAGTTTTCATCGTTGTGTATACCAACGACGACAAGGGCTCCTACGACCCGGATATGAATTCCCAGCGCCTGGCGCAGATTCGACGGTCGGAGCAGGAGGTGTCCGAAGGCACGCTCGGGACTCCTAAGGAAGACATTTTTTGGATGGGTTACGACGACGGAATGTTGGAATATGCCGCTCAACCCAAACTTACCGAAGAGGCCACGGCAATCATCCGGCGGATTCGTCCCGATATTCTACTGAGTGTCGACCCCGGAGAGTGGTTCGAGCGTTGGCACAAGAGCGATCACCGCATGGCCGCTTTCAACACGATTGATGCCGTGCGTGCCGCGGAATTCTGGCTGTACTTTCCCAACCAAAAATTGCAGCAGGGTCTGCAACCTTACAAAGTCCCGGAAATGTATTTCTTTTACCCTTCACCGCAGGAAGCGAACTACTTCGTGAATATCGACAGCGTGGTGGACTTGAAAGTCGATGCCGCGATGAAACAGGTGAGCCAGTTTGAGCCCGCCGTCACCAAATACCGCCCCGATTGGGATGCGAAGGATCTGGCCAAGGCCAAAGAAGAACTGCGAGGCGAGCAACCTCGCAAAGATGGTCATTTTGTAGAAGCTTTTCGTTATGCAACCGGCTTCAATCAGTATTAATCGCTCCTAATCCCGGGTCAGGAGATTGCCATGGCGGAACTAGCACTGAAGGGCGGTAAGAAGTCCAAGCAAAAGGCATTTCCTGTTTGGCCACAGTTCGACGATGCCGAGCGCAAAGCCCTTCAGGATGTGCTGGACAGCCGGGCCTGGTGGAGGACCCCCGGCACGCGGACTCTCGCTTTCGAAAAGGAGTTTGCGAAGTTCCATGGGGCAAAGCATGGCCTTGCGGTAACCAATGGAACAGCCGCGCTGGAAGTTGCGATGTCGGCCATCGGAGCCGGACCAGGCGACGAAGTGATCCTCCCCAATTACACTTTCGTGGCGACCGCCAGCGCGGTTCTGTATGCCGGTGCCTTGCCCGTCCCCGTGGATGTTTCCCCGGAGACGTATTGCATTGATCCCAAGCTCGTCGAAGCGGCCATGACTCCGCGAACCAAGGCCATCGTTGCTGTGCACATGGGCGGACACCCAGCGGATTTGGATGCGCTCGGCGATCTCTCAAAAAAGAAGGGGATCGCATTGGTCGAGGATAGCTCCCACGCACACGCTACGGAGTGGAAGGGCAAGCGCATCGGCTCGCATGGCACAGCGGGTACGTTCAGTTTTCAAGCCAGCAAGCTGATGACCGCGGGCGAAGGCGGCATGATTGTTTCGAACGAGGATGCTTTCGAAAAGCGGGCGCGCAGCGTGCATGACTGTGGCCGTATGCCTGGAGAATGGTTCTATAGCCACTACATCAATGGATCCAATTACCGTCTGAGCGAATGGCAAGGCGCGGTCCTCAGCGTTCAACTGACGCGACTGGATGAGCAAACGAAGCGCCGTCATGGGAACGCCCGGCTGCTCGATAAACTTCTGTCGCAAGTCCCCGGCATCACTCCGCAAAAACTGGATTCTCGTTGCACCCGCAACGGCCACTACGCCTACATTTTCCACGTCGATTCGAAACAGTTTGCTGGAGCCAGCACTGAAAAACTGATTCAAGCCATGAACGCCGAGGGAATCCCCAATCAGGCAAGCTATCCTCCGATTCACGCCTTGGACGTCTTTCAAAACGGCGAATATCGTAAACGCCTCTGCGGTTCCCAGGCGACCGAACCACATGCGTTCTTCAAGGCGGAGTATCCCAACACACATCGCGCGGCGTTTGAGACTATCTGGATTCCTCAGCCGGCTCTTCTCGGCGCGGAAGAAGATATGGAGGAGATTGCTGCCGCGTGGCGCAAAATCCAGAAGTTCGCGAAAGAACTGGTGTGATTCAGATCGAAAAAAGGGAGTATCGTGGCTGGCCGAACGCGTACTTCCTGTCGGACGATGTGATTGAATTGGTTGTTCTGTCCGACGTGGGACCCCGCGTGGTGCACTATTCGCTTCGCGGGGGCGAAAATCAGTTTCACGAATTCTCTGACCAGGCTGGCCTCCGGGGAGGAGACGAGTTTCGTTTTTATGGAGGCCACCGACTCTGGGCATGGCCTGAAGTCGAGCGGACATATTACCCAGACAATGGCCCAGTGGAAGTCACGAAAACATCTTCGGGGGCGATCTTCACGGCCGCAATCGAGTTGGCTTCCCCCGGCACATCGCTTCAGAAGAAAGTTTCTATTTCGCTGTCTGAGAACGGAACCAGCGTCACGCTGGCCCATTCCATCACCAATCGTTCGGCAAGCCCGACAGAACTGGCGCCTTGGACACCAACTGTGCTGCGCCCGGGAGGCCGGGCTATCCTGCCGCTTCCGCCCCGCGCGGCGATGGACAAGGAACACTTCCAATCGGTCTCGCCTCTTACCCTCTGGTCGTTCACGGACCTTACCGATAACCGCTGGGTCCTTGGCCAGGATTTCCTGCAATTGATTCAGCGAGAGAAACCGGCGGGGCGGCGGTTTGCCGAACAGATGAGCGGATTATTCAACACGGCTGGTTGGGGAGCTTATGTTCGCTCCGGTTGTGCGTTCGTGAAACGTGCGCGCGTCATTCCCGCCGGAAAATACCCCGATTTTGGCTGCAATTTCGAGCTGTTCACAAATTCCGAGTTTCTGGAACTAGAGACACTGGGGCCCGTGGTCACGCTGCATCCCTGGGAAGCCACGACTCACACCGAAGACTGGTATCTGTTTGAAGGCGTCCCGCCCATCTCGACGGATGACTCTATCCATTCGGCCATCCTTCCTCTCTTAGAGGAAACCCATCCTTAGAGGAAGATCCGAGGGTTCGAATGTTAACCCGGGGACAAAATTACGCGAAACTTGTTCCCCGGTAGGAAAAACCCACACGCCGATCCATTCCCCAGAACTGTAACTATTGACAGTTCCTAAAGCCAGTGGCTCTGTCTATACTCCTTCCCGTCGGGGTAAGGTAGGGTCTCTCCTTTCGTGTCTCGACCGAGATTGAGGAAGCGCGGCGCGGTATCTGGCCCACTTTCGCGCAATCCTGTGTAGAAAATTTTGCCGTTCTGTTGACTCAACGATTTTGTTTTTCAACGAATGGCGAGGTTTTTTGGGATCTCTTGGGCGGAGATATCCCAGACTACGCAGGATTGCCCGGCGGTGGGCCATTGTATTTCTCGATGGCAGCTCGGACCAACGAGTCAGGCATCTTCCGATTCTTGCGTAACGATGTGTACGTCCACCGCGGGCGAGTCTCTCAAGAATCGGTGGACTGCGGACAAATACAAGTATTTGCGCCAATCGCGAATGGGCGCTCGCCCAAAAATGACCTGGGTGACATGCTTGCTACGCACAAATTCCGCTATGCTGTCCGCGACGCTTTGCCCCTTCAGCTTTACTACTTGGGCGCCCAGATTCTCCGCAAATCTTAGGTTGGCCTCAAGGATTTTGGGATTTTCCTGGCGCGGAGCGAACTCACGCTGAACATGCAAGACATATAACTCCGCATCCATTCTTCTAGCCATGCGCGCCGAGCGGGCGATCAGGTACTGGCCCGCCGGGCTGCCGGATATACAAACGGCGATGCGCTCCCTCACGCCCCAGTTCTGACGGATGTCCTTCGCATCCATATACGATTCCAGGCTACGGTCTACTTGCTCGGCTACTTGTCGCAGAGCGAGTTCGCGGAGGGCAATCAGGTTTCCGCGCCGGAAAAAGTTCTTCAGCGACTGCTCCACCTTCTCGTGGCTGTACACATCCCCGCGTTTCATGCGGTTCTGAAGCGCCTCGGGGGTCAAGTCCACCATCAGCGTTTCCGAGGCGGAAAGTGGCACCCAGTCTGGAACTGTCTCGCGAACTGTAATTCCTGTGATGGCTCGCACGGTCGGCGCCAAGCTCTCAATATGTTGGATATTCAGCGTGGAAATCACGTCTATCTTGGCCGCCAACAATTCTTGTACGTCCTCGTATCGCTTCCGGTGTTTGCTGCCGGGAATATTTGTATGGGCCAGTTCGTCCACCAGGACCACTTCGGGCTTACGTTCGAGGATCGCGTCCACGTCCATCTCCTCGAACATTGTCCCTTTATAATCCAGTTGTTTGCGTCGGACGGCTTCCAGTTGGGAGGCCAGTTCCTGCACAGCTTTCCGCCCGTGGGTTTCCACGATTCCGATGACTACATCCTCGCCCCTGCTCTTCCGGCGGAGGGCTTCACTCAACATGCTGTAGGTTTTCCCGACACCCGGGGCATAGCCGAGGAACAGCTTGAAGATTCCCCGGGACTTCGCCGGGGGCGATATCGCTTCGAGCCATTCTTCAGGCTTTTTTGGCAAGTGTGCTTTCTCTCCTCTGTCTAATTTCACACTGAGTTACAATACGGATATGTCGCGCTTGGTCGCCGGGCGCGGGATTGGCTTTGTCGTTGCCGCCATCCTGCTAGCCTCCATCACTTTCGGCTACAGCAAGCTCCTTCACGTCAATCAGACCACGGTGGCGCTGTCGTTTCTTCTGGCGATTTTAGCAGTTTCCGCAGTTTGGGGCATGGTTGTGTCCATCTTCATGTCCGTCTCCGCTATGCTCCTGTTCAATTACTATTTCCTTCCACCGATTGGTACATTTACCATTGCTGACCCGCAAAACTGGGTCGCGCTATTTGCGTTCCTCTTGACCTCGATTATGGGCAGCCAGCTCTCCGCACGCATTCGCAAAGAAGCCGACGCCGCCCATAGCCGCCGGCGCGAGGTAGAACGCCTTTATACCTTCAGTCAGAAGTTACTCGGGGAAGGGAATGTCATCCAATTGATGAATGCCATACCCAACTTTCTTGTGGATTGCTTTGAAGCCGGCGCCGCCGAGCTGTTTCTCCCCCAGAAAGAGAAATACTATCGTTCGGGATACGGTGCAGCCCAAGTGGATGAGGAGCAGATGAAGTCCGCGTTTCTGCGCGACGAAACTATTTCAGACAATGTCCAGGCCCTCTATTTTCTCCCGGTTCGCCTGGGCGTGAAGCCCATTGGGAGTCTGGGCATTTCCGGCGCTCGGCTCTCGCGGCAAACCCTGGAAGCCATCAGCTCACTTGTGGCCATTGCGATTGAGCGTGCCCGCGCCATCGAGCAAATCGGAGAAACCGAGGCTGAGCGTCAGGGCGAACGCCTGAAGTCCGCTCTACTCGATTCGATCGCCCACGATTTTCGGACTCCGCTGACAGCCATCAAGGCTGCTGCCACCGACCTTCTTGACTCCGCCACTCCGGAAACGCATCAACGACACGAACTTCTTACGATTATCAATGAAGAGTGTGACCGGCTGAATCGATTGGTCGAAGAAGCTGCGGAAATGGCCCGGCTCGAAGCGGGAGAAATCCAATTGCATCTTCAGCCCGTCGCAGTTTCCGCCCTCATTGAGGGAGCTCTGCAGCATTTGAAAAAATCCTTGGGCGAGCGCCCGGTGCTGGTAAACGTCAGCGAAAACCTGCCACCGGTCCTTGCCGATCTGGAGCGCACCCAGGATATCCTGATCCAGCTTATCGATAACGCTCATCTCTATTCCCGGAAGGAGCAGCCCATCACTATTTCGGCTGAGCTGAGCGGCGACGCGATTGCGTTCAGCGTTGCTGATCATGGACCGGGAATCGACTCCTTTGAGCAGGGCCTGATTTTCGACAAGTTCTATCGGGGGCGCGATCAGCGTTATCAGGTTCGCGGCACGGGCATGGGATTGCCTATCGCAAAAGCCATTGTTACTGCCCATGGCGGTTCGATTACGGTCACCAGCCAGTTGGGCAGCGGCTCCGTTTTTTCATTTACGCTTCCCGTGGCACCGGTCGGGAGTGAAGCTCGATGAATTCTGCGAATATCCTAGTCGTTGACGACGAACCCCAAATTCGCCGGGTGTTGCGCACTACACTTTCTTTTCGTGGTTACACCATCCTCGAGGCGTCTACGGGCGAGGAAGCTGTGGAACTGGCGGCAAAACATAAGCCCGACTTGATTCTGCTGGATGTCAATCTTCCAGGCATAAGCGGAATTGAGACCTGCCGCGAGATCCGTCGCGCCAGCGATGCCCCTATCCTCATGCTCACAGTCCGGAGCGCCGAACGGGACAAAGTGGTGGCCCTCGATGCTGGCGCCGACGACTATGTCACCAAGCCCTTCAGCATTGAGGAACTTCTCGCACGTATTCGGGCTTCTCTCCGCCGTCATCCGTCCGCGGACGGCCTTCCGCCATTCACATCGAAGGAATTGTCCGTGGACTTCGAGTTGCGCCGCGTGACCGTGTCCGGTCAAGAAGTCCATCTGGCCCCAAAGGAATTTGAGGTTCTGCGACAGCTCATTGCTAATCTGGGAAAGCCGGTGACCCATCGGCGCTTGCTTCAAATTGTGTGGGGTCCGGAATATGGAGAAGAGACCGAAAATTTGCGCGTGGTCATCAATCAGTTGCGGAAGAAAATCGAGAAGGATCCGTCCCAACCGAAATTTATTCTGACCGAACCTTGGGTTGGCTATCGCTTCCAACCGCCAAAAGACCCGCCTGCAAAAACCGCGGCGCGCTCGTCCCGCTAGCCGTTGACTTTTTCTATTGCTTTACCGAGGCGGCGTCATCCAAATCCAAATTCAATTCCAAGACATTAACTCTGGCCTCGCCGAAAATACCATATTGCCGCGGCTGGGTGTGCTTCGCCACGATTCGTCGCAATTCATCGGCACTCATTCCCCGCGCCTTTGCCACCCTCGGCACCTGAAAATCCGCGCTCGCCGGGGAAATATCCGGGTCCAGACCTGAGCCCGAAGCGGTCACCAGGTCCGCTGGTACAGGCACTCCGGGATTTTCCTGTTGCCATTTCGCTACGTCCTGTTGCACGCGTGTCATCAGCGCCTGATTGGTCGGGCCAAGATTCGTCCCTCCCGACGCAGTGGGATCATAACCATTCCCAGCCGCGGAAGGCCGGGGATGAAAATACTTGTCCCCCGAAAATCCTTGGCCAATCAGGCGTGAGCCGACTACCTGCCCATTCTTCTCGATCAGGCTGCCATTGGCCTGCTTCGGAAAGAACCATTGACTGAGCCCTGTCACCAATAGCGGATATCCCAGCCCAAACACAACCGTCGTTGCCAGGGTGAAGCGAAGCGCAATTATCAGATTTTTCTTCATCTCTTCCTCTACGCCAGGTGCATCCACGTAACCAGCACGTCGATCAACTTGATTCCCAAGAATGGCGCGATGACCCCACCCACACCATAAATGAACAAGTTCCTTCTCAGTAGCGCTGCTGCCCCCAAAGGCCGGTACTTCACGCCGCGAAGGGCTAACGGAATCAGCGCAATGATAATCAGCGCGTTGAAAATCACCGCCGACAAGATGGCGGACTCCGGCGTCCGCAATTTCATGATGTTTAGCACACCCAGCAGGGGAAACGTGCCAGCAAACATTGCGGGGATAATCGCGAAATACTTGGCGACGTCATTTGCTACAGAAAAGGTGGTCAACGATCCGCGAGTGATCAACAACTGCTTCCCGATCTCGACGATCTCAATCAGTTTGGTCGGGTTGGAATCCAGATCGACCATGTTTCCCGCTTCCTTTGCGGCTTGCGTCCCGGTGTTCATGGCCACGCCCACGTCCGCCTGCGCCAAGGCGGGAGCGTCATTCGTTCCATCGCCCGTCATGGCGACCAGCTTTCCCTTGCCCTGTTCATTTCGAATCAAGGCCATCTTGTCTTCTGGTTTCGCCTCTGCCAGAAAATCGTCCACACCGGCTTGCCGCGCGATCGCCGCTGCGGTCAGGGGATTGTCGCCGGTAATCATCATTGTGCGAATGCCCATCGCGCGCAGATGGTCAAAGCGCTCCCGGATTCCGCCTTTTACGATATCCGTCAGCTCAATCGTTCCGTACACGCGGTGGTTTAGCGCCACCAGTAAGGGCGTTCCACCGGACTTGGCAATCCGTTCCACGCTCTCCTGGATTTCCCTGGGAACCACTTGCCCTCTTTCGCATACATAGCGGGTGATTGCTTCCGGCGCCCCTTTGCGAATCTCGGTGCTATCCATATCGACGCCCGACATTCGCGTCTGCGCAGTGAAAGGAATAAACAGCGGATTGTGTGGTGCCAGTTCGCGGCCACGTAACCCGTATTTCTCCTTGGCGAGGACCACAATCGAGCGTCCCTCGGGAGTTTCATCAGCAAACGAAGCCAGTTGGGCCGCGCTGGCCAATTCTCCTTCGGTTACGCCGGGTGCAGGATGAAACGCCGTGGCCTCACGGTTCCCCAGTGTGATGGTTCCGGTTTTGTCGAGGAGCAATACGTCCACATCCCCGGCGGCTTCGACGGCCCGGCCGGACATGGCGATCACGTTTCGCTGAATCAACCGGTCCATCCCGGCGATACCAATCGCCGAAAGCAGTCCGCCAATGGTGGTCGGAATCAGGCAAACCAGCAAAGAAACCAGCGCAAACACGCTTTGCGGCGCCCCGGAATACATCGCAAACGGCTGAAGAGTCACGACCGCCAGCAGAAAAATGATGGTCAGACCCGCCAGGAGGATGTTCAGTGCAATTTCATTCGGCGTTTTCTGTCGGGAAGCACCTTCCACCAGGCAGATCATGCGATCCAGAAACGTTTCTCCGGGATTCGACGTAATGCGCACCTTGATCTCGTCTGAAAGTACGCGCGTTCCCCCCGTTACCGCCGAACGATCTCCACCCGACTCCCGAATGACCGGCGCGGATTCCCCGGTAATGGCCGATTCATCGACGGAGGCAACACCTTCAATCACTTCGCCGTCGCCGGGAACGAATTCGCATGCCGCGACAAGTACGACATCTCCTGCCCGCAATTTCGAACTCGCTACAATCTCCGTTTTTCCATCTTCGCGCAGTATCCGCGCGTCGGTTTCCGCCCGCGCCTTGCGTAAGGTTTCTGCCTGTGCTTTACCACGACCTTCCGCCATGGCCTCGGCAAAGTTTGCAAATAGGACGGTGAACCACAGCCACAGGGTAATCTGCAATCCGAACCAGTACCCACCAGTGTGTCGAAAGAGATTCGCCACCAAAACCACCAGGGTAATCACAGCGCCCACTTCCACAACAAACATGACCGGATTCTTCCATATGACGCGAGGATCCAATTTCCAGAAGGAGTCCACAATCGCGGTCTTCAGTATCTTCCGGTCCGTCATTGCAGCGCTTTTTGCCTGTGCCGTTGTCATTTTTTCCTCAAAACGCCTTTCCCGCATTCATAAGCAAATGTTCCAAGATTGGTCCCAGGCTCAATGCAGGGAAGAAAGTCAGTGCCCCAACAATCAAAATCACGGAGATCAAGAGCACGGTAAACAACGGGCCAGTAACAGGAAATGTGCCAAGAGATTCCGGGACGTGTTTTTTCGCCGCGAGATTTCCCGCGATCGCCAGGATGGGAATGATCATGAAAAATCGACCGAGCAGCATCGCTACGCTCAAACTGGAGTTGTACCAGAGCGTATTGGTGCTCAACCCACCGAACGCGGAGCCGTTGTTTCCGACTGCCGAGGTATACGCGTACAAAATTTGCGATAAGCCGTGGGCTCCAGGATTGCTAATGCTCGAAGTTCCAAATTTCGCCACCACGGCAATTGCAGAAAAAATCAGGATCGTAAGGGAGGTCACCAGAATGGCCAGCACTGCCATTTTCACGTCGAACGCTTCAATCTTCTTTCCCAAGTACTCGAGCGTCCGGCCCACCATAAGTCCCGCGATAAATACCGCAAGGACCACGAACACCAGCATCCCGTACATGCCCGCGCCGACCCCCCCAAACACTACTTCTCCCAGCATGATGTTAATGAGTGGGACCATGCCTCCTAAGGGCGTCAGTGAATCGTGTTGGTTGTTTACCGCTCCGCAACTCGCGTCGGTGGTGACGGTGGTGAACAGTGCGGAATTCGCGATTCCAAAGCGGACTTCTTTCCCTTCCATATTGCCGCCGGGCTGAACCTCGCTGGTTTTGTTGTCGACTCCCGTCAACAAGGGGTTTCCCCTTGCTTCCGCGGCATATACAACCAAGACGCCAGCCAGAAACAACCCCCCCATCGCGCTCCACACCGCCCAGCCATGCCGGCGCGAGGCCGTCATGCGCCCCAAAAAGGTGTACGTCAATCCAGAGGGGATCGCAAAGATCAGCAACATCTGTACGAAGTTTGTCAGGGGTGTCGGATTTTCAAACGGATGTGCGCTGTTTGCGCCGAAAAACCCCCCACCATTCGTGCCGTACATCTTGATTGCTTCTTGCGACGCCGCCGGGCCTTGCGCAATCGTTTGCGTCGTGATTGTGTCTTTCTTCACCGTGCCGTCGGCGTTCTTGGTTTCGACCACTTGAGGCTCCACGACGTTGGCCGTAGTGTAGGGGCGCAAGTTTTGGATCATTCCCTGGGAGACAAAAAAGAGTGCCGCGACCATGCTGACTGGTAGCAGCACCCACAAGAACGCCCGAGTGGTGTCGACCCAGAAATTACCAATCGTTTTCGATTCGCGGCGAGCCACTCCGCGAATGAGCGCGATTGCCAGAGCGATGCCCACGGCCGCGGACGAAAAGTTGTGATACGCGAGCCCGGCCATCTGCGTCAGGTAGCTCATGGTCGATTCGCCGGAATAAGATTGCCAATTTGTGTTGGTCGTGAACGACACCGCTGTGTTCCAAGCCAAATCCGGAGCAACGTTCGCAAATTTCTGTGGATTCCACGGCAGCCAGGATTGCATTCGCTCCATCAGGTAGAGCAGAACGAGAGATACAGCGCTGAACAACAGCATGGCCACGCCGTATTCCTTCCAACCCATCTCTTTTGTTTCGTCCACACCCCCCGTGCGATAAATCAGCTTCTCGATAGGCCGTAGAACAAAATCGAATACTGTCGACTTCCGCTCAAATACCCGGTAGAGGAAGATACCCATGGGCTTGGTCACCAGCAGGACGGCGACGAAATAAAGAAATATCTGGAACCAGCCGTTTCCCGTCATGGTTAGAATTTCTCCGGCTTCAAGAGCGCGTAGAACAGATAACCGCACAATAGAATCGAAATTAAGATAAGAAGGATATTTCCGAGCATAGTGGCAACCTTATCGTTCAGCGTTCACTTCAGGCGTTCGCAGCCCTGCAAATACAGAATGCCCAGACCAAAAAACACAATGGTGCACAAGACAAAGATCGCATCACTCATCTGGAACTCCTGGACCATCTGTTAGAGTACTCGGCCATCGTAAGGAAACGGTGAGTCCCACATTAAGGAACCATAAGCACGGCAAAGGGTTGCAGGATTTGCAAGCAAACTATCATTTAACTCCATTCGCTCCCTGTGCTTGTCCGTCCGTTCATCTTATGCCACACTCCATTTCCAATGGCCGCATTCCCGACTGCTTCGACTCCGCCTAGTTTTCGCCGCGAATGGGCTCTCTTACATCTTAGTTTCATCGTTATTGGCGTGATTACCACCCTCCTGGGCCCGATTTTGCCCTCTTTTTCACATCGTTGGTCGCTTACGGATGCTCAGGCTGGTTTCTTTTTTACGTCACAATACTTTTTCAGCACGCTTGGAGTCATTCTCACCAGTTTTTTTCTTCCACGATTCGGCTTCTCCAAAGTTTCCGCTGCAGGGTTTGTGTCGTTTTTTGTCGGCTTTTCTTTTTTGGGCCTCGGGCCCTGGTTCATCTCCGCCTTGATGGTCGGAATCAATGGTTTCGGTTATGGTCTGGCCAATCCCGCCATCAACCTCCGCGCCACGCAGCTTCCTTCCAAGAACACGGCCGCGGCTGTCACATTCCTGAATTTTTCCTGGAGCATCGGGGCGGTCCTTTGCCCTTTCCTGGTCCGTGCGTTGATCCCCTCCATCCGTCTCCGTGGATTTTCTGTACTGATCGCGGCCTGCTCCGTCATTCTCGTCGCGCTCCATCTTTCTTTGCGCAAAGCGCCTGTGACCGCTCATCCGGCACGGGCCACCCACCCCCTCGCGGATTGGCTCGCGCACCTTCGATTGCCTCAGGCCATCCCTCTTCTTCTGCTGTTCTTTCTTTACGTCGGTGTCGAAGTGGCTCTCGGTGGTTGGGTCGCGAGTTATGAAACGCGCCTTCCGGGAATGAACACCATCACTGTTGTGATCGCACCATCGGTCTATTACGGCGCACTGCTACTTGGCCGCGGGGTCGCTCCTTTGGCTCTTCGTCATCTGTCACAGGCTTTCATTTCCATTGGTGGACTTTTCGTTGCTACAACCGGTGCGGCGATCATTGCCGCATCGCATTCTGCGCACAGTTTGTACCTGGGGGCGGCCATTGCCGGGTTTGGTCTTGCGCCGCAATATCCCATTTTCGTGACATGGCTGGCGGCCATTTTTCGTCAGGATTCGAATTGGATAGGAGCCCTGTTCTTTGGTTCCGCTGGAATCGGCGGCGGTGCGCTTCCATGGCTGGTTGGCATCGTTTCGGCAAGCACCCACTCGCTTCGAGCCGGACTGTTCTTGCCCCTTGCCGTGACCTTTCTCATGATTTTTCTTGTTCTTCGTGCGCGCCCCAGCCCCGCAGCAGCGGCAGCTTAATCGTCCTTGAGGGGACGAGTGGCATTTGCTCAACGGCTCTTCCCGCCATTACAATTTCCCGCATGATGCCTGAATCCCGCGTCGCCCCTCCGGTTCCTCGTGCAGACGCCTCTCGCATCGCCAGCAAACTCTATGATTTAGAAACTACGGCGTTTCCTCTGCCTGGCGAGTACGATGATAATTTTCGTCTCCTCGCGGCTGACTCGAGAGCATTTGTCCTCAAAATTATGCATGTGGAGCGGGAAGACGCGTTTGTCGAAATGCAGTGCTGCGCGCTACGTCATCTCGCCCGGCGGGCGCCTCATCTTGCCCTTCCTCGCGTAATTCCCACCCTTCAGGGGCATGCCTTCTCCCGCATGCAGACCGAGGATGGGGCCGACCGCCTCGTGTGGCTCCTCAGTTTTCTGCCGGGCGTGACCCTCTCCGAGGCAAATCCCCGCTCCCTGGAACTTCTGGCTTCTCTCGGGACTTTGCTAGCCGAAATTGACTCTGCGCTTCTGGATTTTTCTCATCCGGCCACGGTCCGCGAACTGAAATGGGATCTTTCTCGTTCGCTCTGGGCCCGTGACTATCTCGAGTATGTCCACAATGGACAGCAACGTGCTCTCGCAGCCCAATTTCTCGCTCTCTTTGAAACCGAAGCACTTCCCAGATTTCCGCACCTTCGGCGCAGCGTCATCTACGGCGACGCGAATGATCACAATGCGCTTATTTCCCCGCCATTTCCGCAGCCACGCCGCGTTCTGAGCGTCATCGATTTCGGCGATATGCACTTGGGTTATACGGTGACGGAACCGGCGATCGGCGCTGCTTACGCGGTCCTCGGCCAGGAAAATCCTCTCTCCGCGGCGTCCGCTGTGCTTGCGGCTTACCACAGGGTATTTCCACTCAATGAGCAGGAAATTGCCGCGTTCTACCCCCTGATGTGCGCGCGCCTCGCTGTGAGCGTCGTTAACTCCGCCTATCGACGGTCACTTGTTCGCGACGACCCATACGTCACCATTAGCGAAGCACCGGCGTGGCAGGCGCTTGAGCGCCTTTCGAAAATACATCCTCACTTTGCTCATTACACTTTCCGCTCTACGTGTGGACTCAGCGCAATCCCTCAATCCGAAAAAATTCAGCACTGGCTGGCTCAGAATTTCCCATCCGTGGCTCGAATCATGCCGGTAGACCTCAGGGAAGGGAATTGTGTTGTTCTCGATCTCGGTGTCGGCAGCACTTTCCTGGGTGCTAATCCTGCGAATTTCAGCGAGCAACGCATGACTCGCGAAATTCAATCCGTGATGCGCGAGGCGAACTCTCCTGTCGCGATCGGCCGCTACAATGAGGCGCGGCCCGTCTACACTTCGCCTCTATTCGCTGGGAGTGCCAATCCCACGGATGAGTGCCGCACGATTCATCTCGGGATTGATCTTTTTGCCGATCCCGACACAACGGTCTCTACTCCCTTCGATGCGCACATACATGCCGTTGCGGACCATCGAGCCGCTCTCGACTACGGCCCAGTTATCCTCCTCAGGCATGAGATCGGCGAAGGCATCGAGTTCTTTACTCTCTATGGCCATCTCTCCCGCGAATCGATGGCTTCCCTGCGCGTTGGCGACCGACTGCGCAGCGGCGAAGTGTTTGCCCGCATCGGAAGTTCTGCCGAAAATGGCGGTTGGACTCCGCATCTGCACTTTCAGATCATTCTGGATCTTCTCGACCTTTCCACCGATTTTCCAGGGGTGGCCTTTCCTTCGCAGCGCAAAGTTTTCACTGGTCTCTCGCCTGATCCCGATCTCATTCTCGGCATTCCCCCTAAATGCTTTCCCACCTCTGCACCTCAGCTTGAGGAAACGATCTCCACCCGGAAGAAGCTTCTGGGAGCAAATCTCAGCATCTCTTATGACCATCCGCTCAAAATCGTGCGTGGGTGGCGACAGTATCTTTATGATGAAACTGGCCGAGCCTTCCTAGATGTCTACAACAATGTTCCGCTCGTTGGCCATTCCCACCCCCGGGTAGTCGCCGCTGCCCAGCAACAACTGGCTCTCCTGAATACCAACACCCGCTACCTCCACGACAATATAATTCGCTATGCCGCTAGGCTCACCGAGCTTTTCCCTTCGCCTCTAAAGATCTGTTACTTCGTTAACTCCGGCAGCGAGGCAAATGAACTTGCTCTTCGCCTGGCTCGAACCCACACTCAGCGCGAGGATGTCATCGTTCTTGAGCATGCCTATCACGGCCATACGTCTACGCTCATCGACACCAGTCCTTATAAGTTCAACGGACCGGGGGGCGGTGGCCAGAAACCATGGGTTCACGTCGCGCCAATTCCCGATGACTTTCGCGGGCGGTACCGTCGTGGCGAACCGGACTTGGGTAAGAAGTACGCCGGCCACGTCGCCGAAATTTTACAAGGATTGAAAAATACGGGGCGCGGCGTAGCTGCCTATCTTGCAGAAACACTGCCTAGTGTCGGAGGCCAGATTGTTTTTCCGCCTGGGTATTTGGCGGAACTGTACAAGTACGTGCGAGCGTCCGGGGTTGTCTGTATCGCGGATGAGGTGCAGGTAGGTTTCGGGCGCCTGGGCACACACTTATGGGGTTTCGAGACACAGGGCGTTGTGCCAGACATCGTTGTGCTCGGCAAGCCGATCGGCAACGCTTTTCCCCTCGCCGCCGTCATCACGACTCCAGAAATCGCAGCCTCCTTCAGCAATGGCATGGAGTTCTTTAGCACGTTCGGTGGCAACCCCGTCGCTTGTGCCGCTGGCCTCGCTGTCCTGGACGTATTGCGTGATGAGAAACTTCAGAACAATGCGTTGGAGGTCGGCAGCCGCTGGCTGGCACGTCTCTGCGAACTGCAATCCACCCACGCCCTTATCGGCGATATACGCGGTTCTGGGCTGTTCCTGGGGATTGACCTGGTTACAGATCGCGCAACTCGTGCTCCTGCCCCCAATCAAGCGTCCTACGTCATCAATCGCCTGCGCGAGCGGGGTATCCTTGCCGGAACTGACGGTCCCCACCACAATGTCATCAAGCTTCGGCCGCCCCTCCTCTTTTCTGACTCGGACGCTAGCCTATTTACCTCGGTCCTGGAGGAGATCCTTCGCGAAGACCCGGCGCAACCGCGCCCAATCTAAGCCGTGTACCCCGCTTCTTTAAGCAGCCGGAGGTTGTATACAACTCCTGCGCACTCGTTGTAGGATGCGCTCGGTTCGATTTCCAGGCGCTCCACTAAGCAGAACCAATTCAAGTCAAGACTATGTCAACAGGGGGTTGCCATGCCAGATGCAGCGAAGCCTAACCAAAGTGGGCAGACCATGTGGGATCGTGTGGCAGCCAGCCAGGAGTTCAAAGATCTGATGGCCACGAAGAAGATCTTTATCATTCCCGCGTTCCTGTTTTTCCTCGTCTATTACTTCCTGCTCCCCGTTCTGGTCGGCTACGCGCCCCAATTCATGGCCATCAAGGTTTGGGGCAACGTCAATCTAGCCTACTTGTTCGCGCTCTCCCAGTTTTTCATGGCGTGGATCATCGCTGGGCTCTACGTCAAGGCGGGCGACGATTTTGACCGAATCTCGAAAGACATTATCGGCAAGGCACTGGATCCGGAACGCGCTAAAGGAGACAAGTAGGCCATGTCCGCTCCTCTAATAATGTTTTTGATTTTCATTGCGATCACGCTTGTCATCACCTACTGGGCTTCTAAGCGCTCCACTGGAGCCAGCGCGTATTTCGCCGCCGGTCGTCAAATCAAGAGCTGGCAAAATGGTGTCGCCGTCGCCGGCGATTACATGAGTGCTGCTTCATTCCTCGGCATCGCCGGCATCATCGCGTTTCAGGGATATGACGGTTTCATGTTTTCGGTAGGCTGGCTGGTTGCCTATCTCACGGTGCTTCTGGTTATTGCCGAACCGCTGCGTAATGCAGGTAAATACACCATGGCGGACGTCCTGGCCTACCGCATGAAACCTCGCCCCGTTCGCGCCATGGCCGCGCTCAGCACCCTGACCGTCAGCACGTTCTACATGATTGCGCAGATGGTGGGTGCCGGAGCGCTCGTGGCGCTCCTGCTGAAGGGTTCGGGCATCGGCTACAACCAGGCGGTGATCGGCGTTGGCATTCTCATGATTGTGTACGTTGTTTTCGGGGGGATGTTGGCCACCACTTGGGTGCAAATCATCAAGGCCATTCTGCTTATGGCCGGGACTTTCCTCTTGAGCATCCTCGTCATGTCTCACTACCACTTCAGTTTCGGCGAATTTTTTGGCGCGATTGGCCACGTCACGTATCATGACAAGGGACAAGAAGTGGTGAAAGACTTTCTACAGCCCGGCCTGCGCTACAAACCCCCCTATGGTCCGCTTGAGCTCATTTCCCTTGGCCTCGCGCTTATCTTCGGGACTGCCGGTCTTCCGCACATCCTTGTCCGTTTCTACACCGTGCCCGATGCCAAGACGGCTCGTCACAGCGTGGTTTGGGCCATGGCGCTCATCGGCACGTTTTACATCATGACCACCTTCCTGGGGTTCGGCGCTGCCACGATTGTTGGCCGCGATTTCATCGCAACACACGGGGGCAACAACATGAGCGCGCCGCTTCTCGCTCAAGCACTCGCCGGCGACATTTTCTTTGCCTTTATCTGCGCGATTGCGTTTGCCACCATCCTCGCAGTTGTGGCCGGTCTGACGATCAGCGCCTCCACTTCTTTCGCTCATGATTTCTGGACCAACGTGATTCATAGAGGCACGGAGCGTAAGCCTGGAGAAGAAGTCCGTGTTGCACGCGTTTCCGCTTTTGCAGTTGGCGCGATTGCCATCACCATCGCCCTTCTGCTGGGGCCCACCGCCAACGTCGCGTTCCTCGTCGCGCTCGCGTTCGCCGTGGCTGCTTCCGCAAACCTGCCCGTAATCGTCTTCTCCATCTTCTGGAGACGATTTAACACCACTGGCGCGGTGGCTGGCCTCGCGGTTGGCCTGATCGCCTCGATTGGACTTATTCTGGTTGGCCCCAGTTTGATGGGGATTGATCCACCCACGGTCACGGGTGCGGCTCGCCATCTGTTCCAGGCCAGACCGTGGTTCCCGCTGGAAAATCCTGGCATCCTGAGTATTCCGTTGGGTTTCCTCGGCGCGATCCTTGGGACCCTGCTCAGTCACGAACCCACGTCAACGCATAGATTTAACGAGCTACTGGTGCGTTCCAATACCGGGCTGGGCGCCGAAAAGGCAAGCAGCCACTGAGATTTTCCTAGCCTCTGTTCGGCGCGTCGTCGCGCAGGATTTTTCTGTGGCGAGCGTATCTCTATCGGCGATTATCGCATCGAAAGATTACCGTTATGCGAGGCGAGGCACTTCCGACGGTGCCTGCGCAGGATTTTCCTACTATGAGTAAAAAGCCTTTTATCCTTGCGCTGGACGACGATCCCGCGGTTCTGCGAGCTGTGGAGAGAGACCTAAAGTCCAAATTCTCTGCGGACTACCGCATTCTTGCCGCGGACGCTCCTGATAAGGCGATGACCTTCGTCCAGCAACTCACCAGTCGGGGCGATCGCATTGCCTTGTTTCTGGTGGACCAGCGCATGCCTCACATCAGTGGTACAGAATTCCTGATGAACGCCCTGCCACTGCAGCCTGATGCGCGCCGCGTTTTGCTCACGGCCTATGCGGATTCCAGCGCGGCCATCGATGCCATCAATAAAGTGAAATTAAATCATTACCTAATGAAGCCGTGGGAACCGCCGGAAGAAAACCTCTATCCAATTGTTTCGGACTTGCTTGAAGATTGGAACGCCACTAGCCGGGAATCGTTCGAAGGAATTTATGTTGTCGGCACGCGCTGGTCGCCCAGCACGCATGAGCTAAAAGATTTTCTCGCCAAGAGCCAGATTCCTTACCGCTGGATTGAACCGGGCTCGACTTCGGATCCTCGTATCCATGCCGCGGTCGGCGATTCTCCCACGGTTTTGCCCGTTATCATTTTTCCGGACGGTTCTGTCCTCCAGAAACCCACATTGCCGGATGTTGCCGCCAAGCTCGGGCTGACGACGGCACCCACGCGCGATTTTTACGACGTCATTATTATTGGTGCAGGGCCTGCAGGCCTTGCTTGTGCCCTATATTGCAGCACTGAGGGCTTACGCACGATTCTGGTCGAGCGCGAAGCGGCCGGTGGGCAAGCGGGCCTCAGTTCACGCATTGAAAATTATCTCGGTTTCCCATCCGGTCTGAGTGGAGCAGATCTCGCGCGGCGCGGCGTAAGCCAGGTCAAACGTTTTGGCACAGAAGTTCTTGCCCCCGTGCAGGCCGAATCTCTCTCTGTGCAAGGTGAATATCGCGTGGTCAAGCTGTCGACGGGTCAGGAATTAGTCGGCCATAGCGTGGTCATCGCTTCTGGCGTGCAATGGCGTCTTCTGAACATTCCCGGTATGGAGCGCCTTACGGGAGCGGGCGTGTATTACGGCGCGGCCAACACGGAAGCCTCCTCCTGTAAAGATGAGGACGTTTACATCGTCGGCGGGGCAAATTCCGCGGGCCAGGCCGCAGTACATTTTTCCCAATGCTCGCGGTCAGTTACCATGCTGGTGCGTGCGGAGTCACTGTCTCGATCGATGTCTCACTACCTGGTCGAACGAATCCAGACCATCCCCAATATCAAGATCGAGCCGAACACAGAAGTCATTGAAGTTCATGGGGAAGACCGCCTCACTGGGCTCACGATCCGTCACCATGACACGAAAACCACCGAACAGCGAGAAGCGGGAGCGCTGTTTATCTTCATCGGGGCCGAGCCCAGAACAGAATGGCTAGAAGGGACGCTCTGTCGCGACGCCAAGGGCTTTCTTCTCACTGGTACGAATCTCTTGCGCGACGGCAAGCGCCCTCCCGGCTGGACGCTGGAACGCGATCCTGCCTTGTTGGAAACCAATGTTCCCGGGGTGTTCGCCGTCGGAGATGTGCGCAATGGTGCCGTACGCCGCGTGGCCAACAGCGTTGGAGAAGGCTCCATCGTTTTGTACTTCGTAAACCAGTACCTGGCGAATCGCTAAGGAGGTTTGTACGTGACGCTTGATTCCTGCGACCAACTGACGCCGGACGAGCTCGCGCAGATGCCGCTATTTGCCGAGGACGATCGCGCTGCGCTCGAGTGGCTAGCAGCGCACTTGAAGGTGCGTTGCTACGAATCGGGCGAAGTTATTGTTCACGAGGGTTCCCCCGCGAAGGATTTTATAGTTGTTCTCGAAGGAGAGATGCATTTCCGTCGACCGGCTGACCCCTACGCGCCGGTGTTTGTCCGAACGGCAGGGCAACCCACCGGCGTGCTTCCATTTTCCCGCATGAAGGTCATTGGTGGCCGGGGCACCGCCGTTGGCCGAACGCGCATCGCCGTCATGCCCGCGACGGAACTGCGCGAATTGGTTTATCGCGCGCCGAACCTGGCACAAAAACTCGTCGGCGAAATGACGGATCGCACTCGGGAGATGGCTCGATCGGAAGAACGAACAGCTAAAATGCTGGCACTCGGCAAGCTTTCCGCAGGGCTCGCTCATGAACTTAACAATCCCGCCTCGGCCGTGTTACGTTCCGCTGCTCTTTTGCGCGAAGCCCTCAATAACCGCCGGCGGGAAGCCATCGCGTTGCATGGACAAGCCATTTCTCCGGAAGCTCAAGGGCTAATGACCAAGCTCAGCGAGACCATTGCGGAATGCGGGGCTGGGGTCAGCAATCTGGATGCTCTTGAGCGCTCTGATCTCGAAACCGAACTCGCCGATTGGCTGCAGGAACGAGGTTTTCCCACAGATCTCGCGGGTGACCTCGTGAACGCGGGCATTCGCGCCGAAGACCTAACCCCGCTGACAAGTCGTCTTTCTCCCGAAAACGCAAAGCACGGTCTGCGCATTCTCGTATACGACCATCAGATTCTTTGTCTGACGCGGGAGATCGAAGAGGCGTCGCGCCGCATCTCCGACCTGATTCAAGCTGTTAAAGCGTATTCGTATATGGATCAAACGCCTTTGAGCGAAGTCGATGTAGAGCAGGGGATTGATGTGACGCTGAGGATGTTCCAGCACCAACTAAAGCATGGCTTCGAGGTGAAGCGCGAATTTGCCGGTAACCTGCCCAAAATTCCTGCCAATGGAAGCGAGCTGAATCAGATCTGGACTAACCTGATCGACAATGCCATCAGCGCCATAAATTCCCAGCCAAATGGCGAGAAAATTCTCGCGGTTCGCACTGTGTTGGAGCCGGAAAGTGTGCTTGTCGAATTCACTGACAACGGTCCGGGCATCCCACAAGAAATCAGGGGCAGAATTTTCGAGCCGTTCTTCACCACAAAACCAGTAGGAGAGGGGACCGGACTTGGCCTGGATATCGTCCAGCGCATTGTGCGCACACACCAAGGTTCCGTCCGCGTCGAATCTCGCCCGGGTCATACTGCGTTCCAGATTCGCTTACCGCTTGTGCGCCAAGCCATCAGCGGCGCCAGCAGGTAGAACCTGCCTAATCACCGGCACGCACAATCTCCGCCGAGCGCATCCCGTTTGACTCACTGACAGTCGGGGAATGGTGTTAACGCGTCCTCAGAGGTGCACAAGGGCATCGGACGGATTAGGCGATGGCTGATAATCCATAGCCCATCCGCGTTGACCAAATACACCAGCTTGCGCGCATCGTCAGGATAAACACTCGTGACGCCCTTGAACGATTTCACAGTTTTTGCATTCTTTGGATCGGACATGTCGACAAACTGGACCGTCTCCGTGGGCAACTGCGGGGCAGCCTGCGCGGTGTGGGCCGGCCCATCCTCCGGAGTAACGGTGAGAGCGAGTGCGGAACCGTCCGCGGGTGGTTGAACTTGGCTTCCCGGCGCATCCTTCAAAGCATTGCGACTGAGTAGGATCGGTTTCTCAGGGTTGCTCACATCCACCAGCGCGAACCCTTCCTTCGTGGGCCGATGGAGGTAGAGGTAAAATTTGCTGTCCCGCTGTTGGATGAACATCTGATTCACATGCATGCCATTAAGCGGTAAATTCGCCAAGACCTTGACGTGTTCCTGGGAACCCTTCGAGGTCTGGGCAGGGTGGTTGCCACCTAGAGCTGCGGACCGCGTCGCGGTTCGCGTGACGAGTTGCCCCTGGGCAGAAACAGAAGGACCAGATATCGAGATGGCCCGACTCGGATTTATTTGGTCCATTCCAGCCTGGGCTGACGAGCTACCCTGCAGGTGTGAAACTGCAGACGTGCATAGCAAAGGCACCATAAGAAAGAGCCCGAGACGTGAGTGTATAAACATTAGTTCCCCCTTTCTAAGCAAACGCCTTCGGATTAAAGCTAGAGAACCTCCCGCACGCGAAATAGCGGAGACTCTACTGAGGTAGATGAGAGTCGAGAGGCACTAGTTTCGCGAAATCCGGCCAAACGCCTACGGTCGGGGGAGTACTGGAACGGACTTATTCTCTGAATAGTTCGCGAATTCTCCCGTAGATTCCCTCAAACAGAGGAATTCGTCTTCCGCGAAGAGTGTTGCAATGCCGCTGTAGAAAGTGGGACGATTCCGGCCGTGGCCACACAGCTGGCGACCGACGGGAGTGCATCGATGAAAATTGGATTCTCAAGAGTCAGGCCTCGTACGTGGAAGATTCAGCGTGGCCGTTTCCGGGCACAAATAGAGTTTTTTGGATTCCTAGGGGCGCCGCTCCTGCTGGCCCTGTTCGCTTTCGCAGGGGATAAGCCTTCGCAAGTGAAGGGCGGAAACGGCATCGTTCTTCCACCTCCTCCACCCACAGAAGCAAAACCCGTTACGGAGAACATTCATGGGACAACGCTGACCGATCCTTACCGCTGGCTGGAGGATGGGAAGAGTCCGGCGACACGTGCCTGGATCGACGAACAAATGAAATATACAGAACTATATCTCTCGCAGGTGAAGATCCGGCCTGAGATTGTCCAGGAACTCACGAAACTCGAACGCGTAGAAAGCTACAGCATTCCGGTTGAGCGCGGCGGGAATTACTTCTTCAAGAAACGGCTCGCAGATGAAAACCAGGGATCGATCTATGTGCGCCGAGGGTTGCACGCTACGGATGACCGGCTCATCGATGCGACGAAACTGAGCGCCGACCAAAACACGTCCGTGCAGATCGCCGACATTTCGAAGGATGGCATGCTGTTGGTTTACGGTATCCGTTCCGGGGGCGCCGATGAAGAGTCGGTGCATATTCTGGATGTCGCCAAGAACGCGGAATTGCCCGACTCGCTTCCCTCTGCGCGGTATGAAGCCGCTCAACTGAGCCCCGATAAGCAGGGACTCTACTACGGGCGTGTCGACCCCGCAGGATCCTCGATTTTCTTTCACAAATTCGGATCGCCAGCGTCGAGCGACCAACTGGTGTTCGGCAAGAGCTTCGAAGGAGAAAGTTTCGGCCCGATGCAAATCATCGGTGCAGAGGTCACTGAGAATGAGCGCTACCTTCTGATCGAGGTGTGGCACGGGGTTCCAGCCAAGCGAGTCGATGTCTACGCAAAGGATCTGCGGACGCCGGACTTGCCGATCCGTCCCGTGATTCATGGAATTGACAAGAGATTTAGCCCCGAGAACTACGGCGACGATTTGTATGTTCTTACGGATTATGCGGCGCCGAACTATCGCGTGGTGAAGATGCAGATCGCGGATCCGCAGCCCCAGCACTGGGTCGATATCGTGCCGGAAGGGAAGGACGTCATCTCCGGTTTTTCGCTCGTAGGCGGCAAACTATTCGTCACCGGGTTGCACGACGTGGTGACGGAAACGCGCATCTTCACCCTGGATGGGAAGCAGACGGGAAGCCTTGTATATCCCACGCTGGGATCCGCTACGGATTTGTCTGGCCGTGAAGATGCCAAGGAGGGTTTCTACAGTTTCGAGTCCTTTACGATCCCGCCGACCATCTACCATTACGACGTGGAGTCAGGGAAGACGGAAATCTTTGCAAAGCCGACGGTCCCGTTCGCCTCCGATCAGTACGAAGTCAAGCAGGTCTTCTACAAATCGAAGGATGGCACGCGTGTGCCTATGTTCATCTCGTCGAAGAAAGGGCTAAAGCGCGACGGTCAGACCCCGGCACTGATATGGGCGTATGGCGGATTTCTGGTGAATATGACGCCGGTATGGAACCCCGAATACGCGTGGTGGATGGAAGAAGGTGGCTTTTATGCCCAGCCAAATCTGCGCGGGGGTGGGGAATATGGCGAGCAATGGCACCAGGCGGGGATGTTTGAACACAAGCAGAATGTGTTTGACGACTTTTTCGCCGCGGCTCAGTACTTGATTGAGGAGAAATATACTTCACCGCAGCGCCTAGCCATTCGCGGCCGCTCCAACGGCGGTCTTTTGATGGGAGCGGCGATGACGCAACACCCCGAACTGTTCGGGGCGATCTGGTGCGGCTATCCCTTGCTTGACATGATTCGCTATCAAAACTTTCTTATTGGAAAGTGGTGGACGACAGAATATGGATCCTCTGACAACGCCGAGCAGTTTCCTTATCTCCTGAAGTATTCTCCCTATCAAAATGTGAAGACGGGCACGAAGTATCCGGCAATTATGTTCAACACCGGAGACAGCGATACACGGGTCGATCCTCTGCATGCGCGCAAAATGACGGGGCTGATGCAAACAGCTACTGCTGGCGACCGGCCCATCCTGTTGCACTACCAAACCGTAAGCGGACATAGCGCTGGCGTTTCCATTACGCAGGGAATCAACGATACGGCGGACGAATTGGCGTTCCTGTGGAACGAGGTGAGCGGCAAGTAAGTTTCAGCGAAGATTGAGGTCGGCGGACTACTTGCGAGAATCAGCGCCGGAAGGCCCGAGCTTGCTGATTTCAGCGCGAACGAATTCGTCGATCTGAGCATCCGTCAGATGGCCGAGCCAGACGAATTTCACGTGGCGAAATGCAGCGGAGGAATCTGTCGATGAGACCTGGCCTCTGTCGTAGAGGTTCTTTATGTCCGCTCTTGCCCGCGCCTCAAGCCTTGCCTGCTTTTCATCCGTCATGGCGGTCTCCTTCGCTTGCCAACTGCCCAGCCTGATACCACCACCCTACGCTTTTGTACGAGGGAAGCAACGTAAACCTGAAGCGCAAACCAAAGGGAAGCGCAGGTGTCCGCGGCTACTTGGTTGCGGAGAAGACCAGGTAACTGTGTGGCTGCACTTGGACGTGGTAGGCAGAACGAGGTGAGGCCATGGACCGCCGCGTAGGCTTCTGCGGAGGTGATGGCGCAGGTTTCTCGCCGCTGACGAGATTCGTGAGAGCTTCGCCTTCGGGCAACAAAATGGTTGCGTCAACGGGTTGGTCGCGAAAGGATTCCACAATAAATGTGCCATTATCATAGGCAAACAAGCTCACCTGGGCAGGGGCTTCCAGGCGAACCGGAAAGTCCGCCAGGATGTAGCTGCGAACGGCGTTCAAAGCGGGTTCCGGGATTTCGTAGAGATCCGTGAAATTATCGGGGATCGTGAGTACGAAGAGTTTTCCGGCACCGTACTGATCCATCAGCAGAATCGGGAAGGCATTGTTGTCCGCGATGCCGCGAACGATGGGCCAGGCGTCGTTTGTGAGGAAGCGGATCTGAGGAAAGAGAATCGGCTTAGTGGTGTCGCCCAAATTGGTGCCACTGCCAGGACCAAAGGCTCCAATGAACCTCGTAATAGCTTCCTGCATTCCACTGGTGCGCAGTTCGATGAGGTCTTCGATGCCTTTGCCTTCGAGTGCCTGCAACAAGCCGGAAGTGAGAACGACGGTTTTGCCGGCTTGCAATTGTGCTTTCATGATGGAGATAACGTTGGGGTCGGCCTTGGCAGATTCCGTGAGCAGGACGACGGAGGCGTCGCGAGGGAACGTGGGGTAAAGCTCAATCGGGATGCCGATCATCCCGAGGAAATTGTGAAGGAAGTCTTCCCCGACGGCGTGCGGAGGACGATAGCTGGCGATACCGATGGGCTTCCCGAGTTTGTCAATGAATGGTTTGACTTGATCAAGCGCGTCGCCTGCCACGGACGCGAAGATGGGTTTGCCTTTCCCTCGATCCACGATTTTCTGCCAGTTCACATTGGTGGGTGCGTTCGCCCATGGACGGTCGCCGGGTTTGGGTTCCCGCAGAAGATCGAGATAATTGAATAAGGTCATCTCCTTGGCCTTGGCGAAAACAGTGAGCCAGAGTTGCTCGGAGTAGCGATCGATATAACGGATGGCGTAGGTATCGACCCATCCCCCGCCCATACGCCCCGCGGCGATGTTCTCGAAATAGCGAACGATTTCGTAGCTTTCGTATTGCTGAAGGTTCTGGTCAGTCTCGACAGGGTCGCGCGTTTCTGTTCCTGCGTAGATCGCGTCAAAGGTCTTTGGTTCCTCTCCTAGATCATAGCCGTTGCCCTGAAAGTGCTCGTACCAGTTGGGAAATTTGATTGTGATCTTCACTTTGGGGTTGACCGCGCGGGCGGACCCGACGACCAAGTCACGAGAGACTTCGTCCATGGTTTTGAGGCGGAAATCCGTCCAGGTCTGATTGCCTTTGGCAGCAATGTCGGAGGGAGTTTTCGTATTGGCGAAGAAAAAATCATCGAGAATGATTTCATCGAAGTGTTTGGCGGTGAGTTCGGCGACATGCTTGACGTGCTCGCGATCTGAGGGCTTGGTGTAGACGAAAGAAGCAAATTGTCCATTGTCGCTGTCGGAATAGCAGATGGCGCCCGCAACCTTGACACCATGATCCAGGAAAAATTTCTTGGCATCTTCGATGACCTGGTCGTCGGCGATTACGCGGCTTCGGTAGGTCTCGATATAAACCTTATTCACGTGCAGTTGGCTGGTGATGCTGGCCCAACTGGACTCCAGCCACTGGTGGTCCTTCATCTTCAGCGTGCCAGCAACGGGGATGTACACCACCGTCTCGAAACTTTTTTGTGAATCGGCGGCAGCGGTGGAAGGCGTGATGACCGGGAAAAAGAAGGCGAAGAGTAGGGAAAATGGAAGCAAACGAACTTTCAAGACAGGGCTCCTTCCAGAATTACGACCGCAATGGCCAATAGAATCCTTGCGGGAAAAACAAAATATGTAACCGCCAGCCACGGAAACGAGTATCGCACTATTGCAGCTCTGACAAACGCTCCAGGCTCGAGTCGAACTAGTGCGTAACCGCGCCGGAAGAGGAGGAAGGCTTTTCCGGGTATAGGCGCTCAAATTCCGGATCGCCGTGAAGAAGAGCAATATCCGGGTCGCGCCGCGCCCAGACAGCATCCTGAAAACCGGCTTCCCACGCCTTACACAGAGCGTTCAAGGCTTCCGTCTTTCTTTTCAGGCTGCAGTAGACGCAAGCGGCATTGTAGAGAATTGACGCTTCGTTGGCGCGCAAAGTAATCGCCAGATTAAGCTCGCGCAAGGCGTCGTCTTCGCGGCCCCATTCGGCATAATAATAGCCAAGCAAGACACGGGCGCGAGCGTCCTCGGGCACGTGTTTCAGATGGTTTTCTAGAGCGAGGATAAACCTTTGCGTCATGTTGCGCTTGGCTTCTTCTTTGCCCATGGCGCCGAGAGAGTTCAAGATGGGGACAAAGACGTTGTAATCCTCGCCGCTTGCCTCGATCGCGGTTTCCGCAATGTCGACGATTTCCTGATTTCGTCCGGCAGCGAAAAGCGCACGGCAAAGCATGTAATAGGCACCTTCACAATCGCGCTTGCGTTCAATAGCCTTCTTGACCATGCGTACGGCTTCATTATGCAACTCGGCAGCGTAGAGAACCCACGCCTGGCTCACTTGGACCTCGGGGAGGTCCCAACGCAACGCCACCGCTTTGCCGGAAGCCTCACGGGCGCGTTCCACCCACAATTGGTCGCGGCTATAGTTGCAATAGAACATGGCACAGGCATTGGCACACGCGGCGTAGGCGAGAGCAAAACTGGGGTCCAGGACAACAGCGTTCTCGAACATCTGCAGAGCAAACTCAAGGTCCTGGCGAGTCTGGCGCCTGGCGTAGCGTTTGCCGCGTAAGAAGAGGTCGTAGGCCTGGAGATTTTCCGTTGGCTTGACGGCCAGGGCTTCGAGTTCTTGCGGGGAAAGAGTCACGCGCAAAGCCTCGGCGATCTTGCGTGCCATTTCGTCCTGAACTTCGAAAACGTCCTTCATCTCCCGGTCAAACCGTTCCGACCAGAGCGGAAAATCGGTCCGCGTGTCTACGAGTTGGGCGTTGATGCGCAGTCGAGCGCCTGCGCGACGCAAAGTTCCCGTCAGGACATAGGCCGCGCCAAGTTGCTGACCAATCTGCAGGGGGGTGACCGTCTTGTCTCGAAAAGCGAGGACGGTGGGGCGGGAAAACGTATTGAGTCCCCGAATCTTGGAGAGTTCGGTGATGACATCCTCGGTGATGCCGTCACGAAGGTACTCGTCTTCCTTTGAGCCACTCTGATTTTCAAAATACAGGACAGCCACAGATTTGTTCGCGGGCGTAACAACCGGAACATGCGAAATGGCAGATTCCGACTTTTCTGCCGAAGCGTGACGATTTGAATCCAGATCGCGTTTCAGGCGCTTGAGGTCGGCGCGAAGTTCGGCCGCGGTCTGGTATCGCAGGTCCGCATCTTTCTCCAGCGCCTTGGCGAAGATATTTTCCAGAGCCGCAGGCAATTTGGAGTTTAGCTTTGTGGCGGGTACTGCCGCCGCGTGCAAGATGCCGTCAAAGATCAAAGCAACCGTCGAACCGGAAAAAGGTACCGTACCCGTGGCCATTTCATACAGCACGATACCAAGCGAAAACAGATCCGACCGGGCATCCAACTCCTCGCCGCGCGCCTGTTCGGGTGACATGTAAACGACCGTACCCACGGAACTGCCAGGGCTAGTCAACAGATATTCGTCCGCGAGGTGCGTTTGCGTCCGCAAGGATCCCTCGGTGACTGCCTCAAGAGCATTCTGGGGCCGAGTGACAAGCTTGGCGAGGCCGAAGTCCAGGATCTTGGCCGGCCCTCGTGTGACCAGGAAAATGTTAGCGGGCTTGATATCGCGGTGAACGATGCCTTTGGTGTGGGCAGCTTCGAGGCCATCGGAGACCTGGATGCCGATATCGAGGAGGTCGGACATGGCGACGGGCTTGCTGCTGATGCGGTATTTAAGCGTGTTTCCTTCGAGCAGTTCCATGGCGATGAAGGGTCGACCCTCGAACTCGCCAATATCGTAAATGGTGCAGATATTCGGGTGGTTGAGGGAAGACGCTGCGCGGGCTTCCCGGCGAAAGCGCTCAATCGCCTGAGAATCCTGAGAGATGTCATCAGGCAGGAATTTAAGGGCTACGTTTCGGCCCAGGCGCGAGTCCTTGGCTTTGTAGACCACGCCCATGCCCCCGCCGCCGAGTTTTTCAAGGACGCTGTAATGAGAGATGGTGCGACCAATAATAGAGGGAGTATCCGTCATCGGCCATGGAGTTTACCCCAGCCCCTCTGTGGAGGCAAACGCAGGAACTAGCCAGGAATACTCGATCCCAGGGCAATCGGTCGGTGCTGGATCGGTTGGGGAGGTTGCGCCGCAGCGGCAGCAACTTGCCTTCGTCTATTCTGGATTCAATGGTAAAACTGTGTGGTGCTCTTGCGCGGCTGCATTCGCATGTTCTTCTTCTATGATGTGGGGGAAGCATTTGACCTCGAGAAGCTACGAGGTTTGCTGGGTTCCCGCGGTGGCGCTACCAAACCCGATTTTCCGCGACGCACTCCTGAGTATGTGCGGTTTGAAAACCCTCCTATAGCTGAGCCTTGTGAACCACTGACTCTGCGTAGCGGGGAAAAAGTGGTCTGCTCCATCAAGTATTACGAATACGCAATCGTTGAAGTGCAACTGGAAGCGGACTTCGAAGGTGATTGGGACCTGTTTCTGGCACAGACCTCGCGCTGGATGGACGCTCCGGATATCGAACCGGAAGGGCGCGCCGTCGTGGCAAAGCATCTGCAAAGAATTGCAGCGGCGGTGATCAAGCCCCGGGAAGACTGGCTTCAGGAGAACCTCCTGGTGGTGGATCTCCGTGAAATTCGCGGGGAGACAGGGACGGCCCTGACTGGGGAACAGCTCTTGTCGTCACACGGCGAACAAATTGTTCAGCTCATTCGGGGTGAGCAGGCACCGCTGGCACGCAGCACGACAGAGCGGCTGCTGGAGGGCAGTCTTTCCTATTATCCGGCCGACTTGCTGGTGGTTGGTTCGACGGCCGCGTTCGTGTATGACCGGCCGGAAGAGGCGGCGTGGACGATTCAGATTCTGGAATACGCGAAAATGCAATTGTTGGAATTCCGCTACTACGACAATTTCATGACCCGGGTGCTTTCGGATGTATACAACACGTTGGATCACAAACAGAATGTGCTGCTGTCGCGATGGACTCTTCCGCGCGAAGCCAACCGCCTGAACACAATCCGGCTGGACGTGATGGAGTTGACGGAGCGGATCGACAATGCGGTCAAGTTTGTCAGCGACACCTTTTATGCTCGTGCATACCGCTTGGCCGCTTCGCGAGTAGGCGTGCCCGAGTATCGAGACCTTGTGGAACAGAAATTGGCGACGGCCGGTGAGTTGTATGGATTCATGGTTGCCCAATTCAATGAGGCACGCTTGTTCCTGCTGGAAGCGGCGATCACTGTTTTGTGCTTGTTGGACGTGCTACTGCTGTTAAGAGGACGATAATTCTGGAGATTTTGAGGCCATAAGGACCGGACAAAACATGCGAATTACTATTTCCCACAAACAAACGAAGACCGAGATCATGGAAAAGGTCGACCGGTCCTTCGGGGAAATTTTCCAAATAGCCTCAGGGCTGCCTCTGCAATTTGTGGTGGAACAGAAGAGTTGGCAAGGATCCATCCTCAGTTTTTTGATCAATGCAAAAATGGGATTGTTGACCACACCGATCCGCGGGACCGTGGAAGTGACCGACCAAGACGTGACCGTGGACGCTGATCTGGGAATCCTGAGCCGTTTCCTTCCTGAGGAGGCCGCGAAGGAGATGCTCGGGAAGCGCATCAAGGGATTGCTGAATTGAAAGACTAGGGTCCATGCTGCCTCCCGGTAGAACTATGTCAGAATGACGGCATGAGAAAGCGAAGCTTTCCGCGAAAGGCGGAGATAGAACGGCTCGTGCTGCGGTGTTACGCCAGCAAGGATGCAGCGGGGATCTTACAGTTAGCGGGAGAAAATCGGGAACATCTGATTCGAGAGTTCGCCAAGAACGCAGGATTACAAAGTGTCAAAGAGGCGAATTCCGTTGTGAAGGAAAAGAAGGAGCAGTGGAACGCGGGGAAAGCCTATTGTTTACGGCATTTGGCGAAAGAATCAAAAAAAAACTTATCGGCCAAATTCAGATAAAGAATATTGTCTGGGAGATTCCGTCGGCCGAATAGGGTATTTCATCCATAGCTCCTGCCAGAGACAAGGTTACGCAAGCCAGAGCATCCGCGAGATCCTACGATTGGCATTTCAGGAATTGGAATTTCAGAGAATCTTTGTGCGCATTCTCCCGTCGAACCGGGTAAGCTTTTATCTCGCAAAGAAGCTGGGATTTCATGAGGAAGGACTCCATCGGAAGGCATTCCGATGCGGGCTTGGGGAATTGCACGATGTGCAGTATTTATCCTTGATCCGGGAGGATTACTTGCGAGACGGCGCGCAGTGACGGCAGAGGGCTCGGGAGCAGCGGTCGATTCTTCTTTGCGGGAGCGGGCGAAAAACAATTTCCCGTGGACTAACGCCACGTTCGAAAGGCCAAAATTTTGGAACTAATGCTCCGCGCACTATAGCGTGCGCGGGTCCAGAAGGTACTGCCACAATCGTTCGTCCTCAGCATCTTCGCGATACTGAGCTGACTTGAGCAAGCTGAGGCAGCAATAAGCCGCAATCCCTACCAGACTCGTGCCGCCGAGCATCATGATCAGGTGTGTGAACTGCATGATTCCTTTTCCCCTAGGCCGCGTGATGCGGCGATTCTGGTATCCGCTGCGAAGATCCCAGGAGGGTAAAGAAAGCAAAGAATCGAGACCCTGAGAACGGAAACCAGCCTCGATGAATCTGAGCTACTTTATTCCGGAGTCCGCAAAAGGAATGTGATGAGCCGCACACGACTTTTGTGAGTTTCCGCGGAAACGGGTTGGACGTACCAGTACCCGACCAGATGGAAACAGCCCTTTGATCTTGAAACACAATTGAAGTGCCCTTTTTTTTCGAAGAAGGTCTGAGAGGGAATGGTGGTGAAGAGAGGCAACGCCATTCGAGGTATCGATCCATCGAACGGCGGTAGATCGGGAGGCAAGATGGGAGGCGGTCTACGGCGATGACCTAGGAAATCAGGGTTGGCGGCTTGTCGGCGGCGACCACCGTCGTATTGGTGTTCGGGGAGAAAGTAAAGTTGTCGCCGGCAGTGAATCAACACGCAGACGCGATCCTGAGGTCTAAGCAGGGGGCCCTGTACGGGTCTGCGTTTTTGAGATTAACTGCGGAGAAGGAAACGAGGGTTCTGGAGTTGTGTGAAGGCTTGCCACTGTTTTGAAGTTTGAGCGAGATCTAAGGAGAACGAATCGGGGGTTGGGCGCCGGGTGTCGGAGGTTGGAACTCCGGCACCCAGCGAATTAGTTAGCGATGACCGCCGTGGAATCCGCCTCCACCATGGAAACCGCCACCTGCGTAGCCGCGAACCGGAGCCCTATAGCCGCCGCCGTAGCCTCGGTATCCCCAGCCCGGATGACCATAGTAGCCACGACCCCACCCGGAGCCGTAGAAGCCGTGGCCGTAGTAGCCGTGATACCACGGGCCGGCACCGATGAAGACGCCGCCTACGAACCAGTTCGGCCCGTAATAACCATAGGGCGCACAAGCATACGGATAGTAGCCGTAATACCCGTAGGCGCACGCTGGTGCTGGGCCAACCCCGGCGACAACCGGACCAACGCGAACGCCCACGCCGACCTGTGCATGAGCACTTCCCGCAACTGCGAAAAGCAAGACCCCCAACAGCGCTGCATATTTGAGATAACGCATGGCCGCAACCTCACTTCCCATCCCGGACCATCCTTCACACGAATCATTCTCTTGCCGGGTTGCACTCTACTTTTCCTACACGTATGAAACACTGAAGAGGCAGAAGAGTTGCGGGGAGGCGTTTGCGCGGAGGTCAGACGCGGCCATTTGGGGAAATAGCACAAGCGTCAGCGATAATTGCCGCACTTAGGCGGTGAGGGTTTTCTTGAGTCTTTGCGTGGTTTTGGCCAGCTGCTTTTTGAGGGCGTCCACCTGCTTGGAAATAGCTTGAAGTTCTTCTCGTGTGACCTTGCTCGCGGTGGCCAATTTTCGCGCGTGCATATGAGCCTGTTTGTCCGCCTTGCCTAGAGCCTTGCCGATTCTCTCGGACACCTGTGTGATCTTGTCTTTCTTAGCCATTCCGGGCCTCCCCTTCAATCCTCCCCATGCTACCTCAATCGAGTGGAAGATTGGGCAAGGGAATTCTGATTGCTAGGCTAATCTGATTTTGCCGGGTGTGCGGCGCGTTCCCTTTTCTTTGCTTCTCTTTCATTGGCGGAGGGCGGAAAGCTCTCAAAGGCTTTGGAGAGCTCCTCGTTCGCCTTCCTCCAATCCTTCTCGGAAGTAGTGATCTTGCGAATGAGATAGACCCGCCAGGCCAAATCCTTAAATTTCGCATCGATCAGGTCAATGACGAGCGATCCTTCCTTGGCGCTGCTGGCGGTGACATCTTTGTAAATCCAAGCCCAGTACGTCTCAGTGTATGGCGCATACGGAGCCCAATTGCCCATTGTCGTGACGTTGACCTGCTCTGAAGGATTTGCCCAATACCGGACAACGAGGTCAGGATTCTGGCCGGGCTGGATCTCACGAAGTCCTCTCTTGGAGAGTTCCTGATCTACCACATGACGAATGCGGTCATTAATTATGTCGGGGTCGAGTTGCAGTGTGAGTAGATTCTCAACTCCGCCAAGGTAGGCAAAGGTCTTGTATTTCGAGAAATCGAGATTGGGGTTGAAATCGACGGCGGTCTTTGCGAAGAGAGGGGGCCCTAGAAGTAAGCCGACGAGTGTTACACAAAAGAGAGTAAACCGAAGAATTGAACGAGGGGCGCACTGACAATTCATCGAAATTCGATCCTGAACAACGAGGATATTCCTTAATTAGTTTAGAGGATGGGTCAAGGTTTGGCGAGTGCCTACGGATGACGAGGATGACGAGAGAAATTATTCGGTTTCCCGGTCGACAGGTTCGTTGTGGAAGAGACGGGCGAGTTCGGCATGCTCCATAACCACCGCAGGATCCTTCTGGATAGCGTCGAAATACTTTTTCTGAAAGCCATCACCGGTCTCGGAAGGAGCAAAGATCTTACGCGCGAGAGAAATAGCGACATGGGAGTCAGTGTCTGTCACGCCTTCTTCGCTCGCCAGGTTCTCGTCGATGCGAACGACGAATTCGGAAATGTTATGAAGCCAGGAGAATAGCGGATCGTCGACCACGAGGCGGAAGAGTTCGCCTGGGGTGACGCTGCCATGATCCTTTTCGTAAGTTCGGCGTTCCATGTGGAGGAGCGACTTGTGAATACGAAGGAGGGCTTCGCGGAGGGCCACGAGTTTCTGGCGCGCTGGAGTGTCTCGCGAGTCACCCTGATTGGAGTATGGGTCTTTGGCTTGAGCCACGGTACGCCCCCTGCGGAGAAATATATGGCAACGTGCTGAATTCTATTCTGCCGCGCTGTCCTTCGAATGCACCACTAGATTATTTTTTACGCTGAGGACGTTGGCGACACTTGCGGTGCGGGTGGCGGCAAGATTCTTGTCCGACAGCGATTCCACTGAACCTTCAAGAACAACGTTGCCACTTTTGACGATGATGTGAACAGGGGGAACATTCTGGATGGCATAGCGCTGCAGGGTTGAGTCTTCGTAAAGAGCGCGATAAACCGCGCGACGCAAATCATCGTCGGACGGCGAAGAAGGAAGCACCTCGATCTGATTGACGACGATGTCAACGCCTTCAATGCTTTTGACAGCGGCTTCCGCATGTTCCTTCAGCGAATGACGGAGAACCTGGCCGGTGAGAATGACCTTGTTGCCCTGCAGAGTAAAACTGATGGAATCGAAGACGGAATAAAAGGGGAGCACGAGAAGTTGGTGATGGATCTCGCGGGAAAGAGCGGGGGTGGGTTTATCCTCGGATTTGGATGGTTTGCCGGCCGGGGCGGTCTGCGCTGGAAGAGGGATCGGCAGTATCGTGAACAGAGCGATCAGCGTGAGCAACGTGGCGATGCGCCTCATGGGCGGAAGCCTTCTTCCTTGGCAAGCGCGAAATGCGCCTCTATTTTATTTTATGCCATATGCGAAGCGCTGGCGGGCCTTGGCACATGGGGTACACTGTTAGCATACGACAGGGAATCGCGGACTCTCATCCGAAATGTGGACGGTCGATTACCCCTGGAGAAAGTCACACACGTGCTGGCCATAGCTCATCGGGGCGCATCCGGCTACGCCCCAGAAAATACTTTTGCGGCATTCCGACGCGCGGTCGCGCAGGGCGTCTCGTTCATTGAGACAGACCTGCATTTGACGCGGGACGCTCACTTTGTGGCGATTCACGACGAGAAGGTAGACCGCACGACCAATGGCCACGGCTCGATTCATGATATGACGCTGGCGGAAGTGCGGCGGTTGGATGCAGGGTCCTGGTTTGCCAGCGAGTTTATGGGTGAACGCATTCCAACCTTGGAAGAGATTCTGGAGTTCACCAAGAAAAATGATGTGGTGTTCTACCTGGAGCTGAAGCCCAGCGGATTTTGGGGCGGAGAGCATGCGCTGATCAGCGCCCTGCGTGATTCGGGAGAGATTCCGCGGAGTGTGATCATCTCGTTCGATCCGACGATCCTGGTGGCACTCAGAAAGATCGAGCCGACGCTGATGACGGGGCTTCTGTACAACGGGCAAATCGAGAATCCATTTGAGAAAGCAGCAGAGATTGGCGCGCGGCAGATCGCCGTACGTGGAGATATGGTGACGCCGAATTTTTTGCAGCAAGCGCGAAAGCGGGATTTGCAGGTAGTCTGTTGGACCGTGAATTCACCGGCCCACATGCGCATGCTGGCCTCGGCCGGGGTGGATGGAATTATGAGCGATTACCCGGACCGATTGCTGACGGTGTTGAAGAAATAGCTTGGTAGAGAGAAACGAGCTGAGCGACGGTTAATTGTTCCGCGCGGGCATCTTCCCTTAGTTTCAACTCACTCAAAATATGGCGACTGCGCTCTGGCGTAGCAAGCGGACGCAGATTGTTGGGGAGAGTTTTGCGTTTTTGCGCAAAACAGACTTTTACAAAATCCAGGAATTTTGCGCGGTTGTTAACGGGCAGGTTTGCGCCTTCACCAGGGGGCTTCAGGGTAACCAAGGCGGAAGCCACTTTTGGTGCAGGCCGGAATGCCGCCGGGGGAAGACGCAAAACAAGCTCCGGGCGGGTATAGAACTGCGTGACGACGGAAAGATAACCATACGGCTTCGTGCTAGGGCGGGCGGCCAACCGCGCAGCGACTTCGAGCTGAATCACGATGGAAATCTCCTCGATTTGACCCGTATATTGGAAAAAATGGTGAAGGATCGGGGAAGTGATGTAGTAAGGGAGATTGCCGTAAATGCGCATGCGGCGCCCCGCTGCGAGCGCAGCCAAGTCGGATTCGAGGACGTTGCCGGGAACTACCGTCAGATTAGGCTGGTGGTGCGCGAGGCGTTGCAGGCGAGAGACGAGTGAAGGATCTAGTTCAATAGCAATGACCGGCGCCCCAGTTCTAAGCAGGTGCTCGGTCATTTCCCCGTGGCCCGCGCCAACTTCGATCCAGCAGAAATCCTTGGCCGAGCTTGGACTTGTGGGTTGCATGCCATGAGGAGAAACACGAAGGGCGCGAGCAATTTTTTCGCGCCAACCAGGGTCGCCGAGGAAGTGTTGACCGAGCTTTTGTCTCGCCATAGGGTTGATTTAAGAGTGTAGCAGGGGCAGAAGTGACGGCTCGCAGGGAAATCGTGCTAGCATCGCGGGCGATTTCGACCAAGAGAGGAGAAAGCCATGGCGAAAGGATACTGGATCACATTTTATCGGACCGTCCGCGATGCCGGGGCGCTGGCGGAATATGCCAAGCTGGCTGGACCGGCGATCGAATCTGGCGGAGGGAAATTTCTAGCGCGGGGTGTCGCGGTAAAAGCGTACGAGGCGGGACTAAAACAGCGGACCGTCCTGATTGAGTTTGAGAGCGTGGCGAAGGCAACCGCAACCTTTGAAGGTGCGAGTTACCAGGCCGCAGCGAAAAAACTGGTGGGCGCGGTTGAGAGAGACATCCGGATTGTGGAGGGTGTTTGAGTGCCCGCTTGTGCATAGGAGCGGTTCGATACTTGGTTACGGTGGCAGGAGGAGGCAGCTTGACGGCTGGACGCTGGTCCGATAGCGTAGGAAATTCATCCTGAACATGCGAATACTCTTTGTAGCCTCCGAAGCGCTCCCGTACGCAAAAACTGGCGGTTTGGCAGACGTAATTGAGGCGTTGCCGCGAGCCCTCGTGAAGTTGGGGCATGAAGTGGCAGTGTTCCTCCCTCGATATCACGAAGTGAAAATCGATTCCGTGGCCATGCCCAGCATGACGATTTCTCAGGGGACACGGCTACGTTTTCCGGCAATCGTGAGCGGGGGGCTCCAACGCGGAGTCCGGTATTTTTTTCTGGACGATCCCTTTTATTTTGACCGGAACGGAATTTACGGAGATAAGAGCCGGGAATATCCGGACAATGCCGAGCGTTTTGCGGAATTTTCTCGCGCAGCGATCGAATTGGCGAAACAGATATGGATGCCCAACTTGATCCACTGCCACGACTGGCAGACCGCAATGGTCCCCGTACTGCTGCGGACGTCCTACGCGGATGACCCGATGGTACGCGATTTGCCGGTGGTGTTCACCATTCATAACATCGGATATCACGGCATCTTTCCTCGCGAGGTGCTGGATCGTGCGGGGATTCCGGCGGCGGTGTTCCATCCTGGAGGAATCGAGTTTTTCGGCAATGTCAATTTCTTGAAGGGCGGACTGATCTATTCGGATTACCTGACAACGGTCAGCCGAAAATATGCGGAGGAGATCCAGACGTCAGAATTTGGCTTTGGTCTGGAAGGCGTCGTGCGCATGCGGGCCGACCGGCTGGTAGGCATTTTGAACGGGGTGGATTACTCGGCATGGAGTCCTGACCGGGATACGCTGATCCCTATGAAATATTCGGCAAAGAATCTTGCCGGAAAACATGTGTGCAAGGAAGCGCTGCTGGAGGAATTCAAGCTGCTTAAGGATGTGCCAAATCGCCCTGTGCTGGGAATTGTCTCCCGGTTTGCGGACCAGAAGGGGTTCGACCTGATTGCAAGAATTGCGCGGGAATTATTGCAGGAAGATGTGCTGGTGGCGGTACTCGGAACGGGGGAGCGGCGCTACGAGGAATTGTTCCGGGCGCTCGCGAGCGATTATCCCGGGCGAGTCGGTGCGGTGATTGCCTACGACAATCGCCTGGCGCATCTCGTGGAAGCCGGATCAGATATTTTCCTGATGCCGTCGCGCTACGAGCCCTGCGGTTTGAACCAGATTTACAGCTTGCGCTACGGAACTGTGCCAGTTGTGCGGGCAACCGGTGGCCTGGACGATACCATCGAATCTTTCGACCTAGAGCATGGAACCGGGACCGGGTTCAAGTTCACGGAATACTCAGGAGGGGCCTTGCTGCACGCCATCCGGCAAGCATTGCATCATTTCTCCGACGATGGTGTCTGGAAACGCATACAACTGAACGGGATGGCCAAAGATTTTTCCTGGAACACGTCAGCGGCAGAATATGCGAAACTATATGAAGCTGCCAGTGCAGCGCGAAACCAAACTGCAGTTCCATCATCTAATTGACACAGGAAAGCGGCTGCTCGGTTGCAGCCGGTTGAGGATCTAAGAAAAGTTATGGCTGAAAACATTCTCACAGTGAACGATGGAAATTTTGAAACAGAAGTACTGACCGCGAGCAAGGCTCAGCCGGTCATGGTGGACTTCTGGGCGGAGTGGTGCCGTCCATGCCATATGCTGGCGCCAACGGTTGCGGAGATTGCCCAGGATTACGCCGGAAAGTTGAAAGTGACGAAGTTAAACGTGGATGAGGCGATGAACTCCGCGGGCCGGTTCAACATCCGCGGCATCCCCACGCTGCTAGTGTTTAAGGATGGGCAGGTGGTGGAACAGATCGTTGGCGCCGTGCCGAAGGATCAAATCACCAAAGCGCTGGAACGGCATATCGGATAAGCGCGGCAATTCAGCGCCGCCGTTTTAAGGACCCTGACACTTGGCGACAACACAATCCGCAGCTTCCCGACGAGTGAAGCCCGTGGATCACCCACCACTTTTGGCAGGCGAACGCGGGCCGATGGCGATGTCACGGCCGGGCTTGCACGATACTGTTCTAGGTGTGCTGAGTCCTTTGCCACGCGGGCGGATACTGGATTGTCCCGCTGGGGAAGGCGCGTTGGTGGAACGGTTGGTGGCCGCAGGGTTCGCTGTGCAAGCGTGCGACCTCTATGACGAATTGTTCCGGTTAGACAGCGTGGAGATCAAGAAAGGCGATTTGAGCGGAACGCTGCCGTATGCGAGCCAGTCGTTCGATTACATCACCTCGCTCGACGGTCTGGAGCACATCGATTCGCCGCCGCAAGCATTCCGCGAATACCGCCGTTTGCTGAAGCCGAACGGGCACCTCGTCATCAGCGTGCCGAATATCATGAATGTGGAGGAGCGGTTGAAATGGCTGCTGTTCGGCTACACCTCGCACTTCAAGCCGCTCTCCAACAAGTTTAAGGCGCAGATTCACTACGACACCGCGGGAAAGAACGAGATTGCCGTTCACGCGAATCCCATTGGATACAATGAGCTGCGGTATTACCTGGAGCTGAATGGATTCGAGATTCAGGGGGTGTATCGCGACCGCGTGAAGGCCAATCAATGGTTGTATTTCCCAATTACAGCGCTGATCCGCTTACTAAGCGCCTTCACCGCGGAGGCAAGGCGGCAGGACCGGTGGACTCGCGAACTAGCATCCGATCCCGTGCTTCTTGGCGGGAACACGTTGATCATTCATTCCATCCTCAAGAAGTGACCCTGTGACCTCGCCAAGCAAACGATTGGTGCGTTGCGCCTGGGCGTCGAACGAGCTCAATACCAAATACCACGATGAAGAATGGGGTGTGCCGGTGCACGATGACCGGCGATGGTTCGAGTTTTTGATCTTGGAGGGTGCTCAGGCGGGATTGAGCTGGGACACCATCCTGCAAAAACGCAAACGCTACCGGCAAGTCCTGTGCGGGTTTGATGCGGCAAAAGTGGCGCGTTTCGATGGGAAGAACGTGCGCGCATTGCTGCGCGATCCGGGAATCGTGCGGAACCGGCTGAAGATTGCGGCGACAATTGCCAACGCGCAGGCGTTCCTGAATGTACAAAAGGAATTTGGGAGCTTCGACAAGTTTGTCTGGGAATTCATGGGCGGGTCGCCGATTCGTAACCAATGGAAGGCGCAGAAAGAAGTGCCGGCGAAGAGCGCGCTTTCGATTGCATTAAGCAAGGATTTGCTGAAACGCGGTTTCCGATTCGTGGGGCCGACGATTTGCTATGCGTTCATGCAGGCAACGGGACTAGTGAACGATCATTTGATAAGTTGCTACCGCTTCCGGTCGTTGTAATCGACGCTCCATCCGTGGAGCAGGCTCCAGGAACTTCATTCCCCCCCATAAAGAACGTTCCGCATGAACAATGTTCGTTGCGTCGACTGCTACGAAGGTATGACCGATACCATCGTCTAATTGTTTTGCCTCCCTTCTGCTGGTTTAATTCCAACTGTGAATTGAGCCCGGAGCACGGAAACCAAAGAGTATCTATGCCAGTCAAGAAAACCGCAATCGTCACGGGAGCACAGCAGGGAATTGGTGCGGGTTTGGTCGAGGGCTTCCTGAAGGAGGGCTATAACGTCGTCGGCACGTCTCTGAAGTCCAGCCAATCGTTGACCGCCTCATCCAATCTGGTTCTCGTCGATGGCGATATCGGCAAGCAGGAAACCGCCGCCAAAACTGTTGAAGCCGCCATGAGCCACTTCGGAACCATCGACGTTCTTGTGAATAACGCCGGAATCTTCTACGTCAAGCCGTTCACGGAGTTTACGACCGAGGACTTCAATGCCTTGGCCTCAGTCAATCTTTTGGGTTTCCTTTACATCACTCAGCTGGCGGTGAAGCAGATGCTGAAACAGAAATCAGGGAACGTGGTGACCATCTCTGGGGCTCTCGCCGATAACCCGATCGCGGGGATTAACGCCTCGGTTTCAATGATTACAAAAGGAGGCCTCCATACGGTCACCCGAAGTCTTGCCATCGAGTATGCAAAAGAGGGGATCCGCTTCAATTGCGTAGCCCCCGGAGTTGTGGACACACCGCTGCATAGGAATGATCCCAAGGATTATCTTCGAACGTTACAGCCCATGGGGAATATCGCGGAAGTACAAGACGTTGTCGATGCCGTCCTGTATCTGGCGGAGGCGGGTCAAGTCACCGGAGAGGTGCTCCACGTGGATGGCGGCGCCCACGCGGGGCGTTGGTAGCCCGCTAGAAGGAGAAATTGACAATGGCCATTACAACCATTCGCGTTCGCGAAATACATAAGGGGTTCCTGCCTCGTCCTTGGGGAAGAACCGGGACTTTGGGCAGATCTGTGACTCGACTGTTTTTCAGAAGGTGTGATTAACGCTCTATTTCGTTTTTCTGGTTTGGGGGCAACGTAACCCAGGATGGCTAATCTTCACTTTCTTGTTAAATTCATCGGTCAGTTTATTCTGTTCACTGGGGTTGGAGGGGACGATTTTGCCGAGACATCGATAAACCGTCATGCAACGCCTCAGGGGTCACCCAAAACCGGCCACTAAGGGTCACCTGAAAACCGGCCAGGGGTAAGGCCCGGGACATTGACTCCGAGAGGAGCCCTTATAGGCTCCCTCGGTATGAGCAATGTCTTGAGCGAAGAAAAGAAACAACAAGTCATCGCACTGGGGAAGCTCGGATGGTCCTTACGGCGCATCGAGCGATTCACCGGTGTACGTCGCGAAACCGCAGGTGCTTACCTGAAGGCGGCCGGGATTATTGTGTGCCTCCCGGGTGCCTGGAGAAGGCAAGCATCGGCAAAACCGGCCATAGAGGTGACCCCCGACTTTTCAGCGGCAAAACCGGCAAACCATGGGGTGTCCCCCGACCTCCCGGAGGCAAAACCGGCCACGGTGACCCCCGACCTAGCAGCCCCTTTTTCAGAAAACCAGGGATCTTCCGGTGATACTGCCTCTTCCTCTGCAAGTACCTGTGAACCGTACCGCGAGCTGATCGACCAGGGGCTCTGCCGGGGACGCAATGCCAAGGCCATCTGGCAGGATTTGGTTTCCGATCACGGTTTTGCCGGCAGCTATCAGACGGTGAAGCGCTTTGTTCGGAAGATTCGCGGATCGCAACTGCCACAAGCAGTGGGGATCATTCTCACCACACCAGGAGAAGAAGCGCAGGTCGATTACGGGAGTGGCCCGATGGTGCGCGACACGCAGAGTGGCAAGTATCGACGGACGCGACTGTTCGTGTTGACTCTCGGTTTCAGCCGCAAATCCGTGCGCCTACTAACGTGGCGTTCCAGTGTACGCATCTGGGCCGAACTCCATGAGAAAGCGTTTCGCCGCTTAGGTGGTTGCGTCAGAGTTGTGGTTCTCGACAATCTGAGAGAAGGCGTGCTGGTTCCCGACATTTACGATCCCACGCTCAATCCCCTGTATCGAGATGTCCTCGCCCACTATAGCGTGGTGGCGTTGCCTTGTCTGGGAGAAGCGCAGGCGTATCTGGATCGCTGGGAAGAGCGCTGGGCTGACACGCGCATCCATGGCACAAC
Source organism: Candidatus Acidiferrales bacterium (assembly GCA_963775865.1). GTDB lineage: Bacteria > Acidobacteriota > Terriglobia > Acidiferrales > UBA7541 > Acidiferrum. The sequence continues at coordinate 122,742 of CAVZKU010000009.1, forward strand.
TAAACGACAGGTTGCGGTCATGTTCGCTGAAGAAAAACCGCACTTGCTCCCTCTGCCTCTGGAACCCTTTCGCTATTACCAATACGGAGAACGCGTCGTTCATCTGGACGGTTGCGTGGAGGTCGAGGCCGCTTATTACAGCTTGCCTCCGGGATGGATCGGGCGGCCGGTGAAGGTGCAATGGGATGAGCTGCACGTGCGCATCCTGCATCCGAACACCAGCCAACTTCTTCGCGAGCACCTGCGCCAGAAACGAGGCGGATATCGCATCCGGGAAGAAGACCACCCCAAGAAAATGCCTCTAAGTACAGCGCAACTCTTGCAGCGCGCCGAACACGCTGGAACCCAGATCGGCAAGCTCTGCCAGTTGATCTATCAGCGACAAGCCGAGACGGGCATCCGCCGCATCCTGGGAGTGCTTTCCCTGATCAAGAAATACGGGGCGGTGGCGGTCGAAGATGCCTGCTCCGTCGCTCTGGACATCGGTGTTGCGGAACACCGCTTCGTGCGCCGTTATCTGGAGCGCCGCCCGCACCCGCAAATGTTTTTGCGCCAGATCGATCCCCTGATTCGCCAGCTCACCGAATATCGCGATTTCATCAACCTTAAAACACAGGAGGAACCAGAATGAATCTGATCGAGTTGAATCGCTCCTTACGGCAACTGCGCTTGGGAGGCATAGCTGCGGTACTGGAGACGCGCCTGCAGCAAGCCCAAGCAGAACCGATGGCCCCCATCGACTTCCTTTCCTGTCTGGTAGCTGATGAACTGACTCGTCGCGGCGACCGCCTGCTGGAACGGCGGCGGAAACAAGCGCAATTTCGCGATCCCCAGGTGACGCTCGACAATTTCGATTTCAACTTCAACAAGAAGATGAACCGGAGCCTGGTCTTCGATCTGGCGACGGCCACGTTCATCGCTCGCCGCGAAGATGCGCTTTTTCTTGGTCCACCCGGTACCGGCAAGAGCCATCTGGCCCAGGCCATCGGGCAGGCGGTCATTGGCCAGGGCTATCGCGTGATCTACCGTGAAGCGCACATCCTGCTTGAGGAAATCGCCGAAGCAGCCTTGGACGGAAACCGCAAAGAGCACATGGAACTACTGTCCACCGTGCCCCTGCTCATCATCGATGATTTGGGGATGCGCAAGTTAGGGCCTACAGCGGCAGAAGAGCTGCTGGAGATCGTCATGCGCCGTTACGAACGCGCCAGCACACTGGTGACTTCCAACAGACCAATCGAGGACTGGGGAAAGCTGCTCGGTGACACTGCGGCCGTCACCGCCATGCTGGACCGCCTCCTGCACCACGGCCACATCCTCAAATGCGGGCCGCGGAGCTGGAGGACAAAGTCGCAGGTGGAACCCGCCGCGCCGGAAAAGCAATGACCAGAACCACAGGAGACCTTGAGAAAATGCAGCCATGGCCTTCGCAACGCGATCTTTTTTCAGCTTCGAGAAAGAAATGGCCTCTGCCCATCCTTTTAGGGGGAGGGAGGGGCGCAACCCCCGTACCGAACAGAGGTTCAAAAATCCAGAGATGAGGGAATGAAGATGAAATCCTTGGGAGAAAAGATCAGATTAGGCTTGATTGAAAAGCGCATGAACAGGTACAACATCTAAAGTTCCGGGCACCTTCCATTGGCCGGATTTGAAGTGACCCCAGCTGGCCGGTTTTGAAGTGACCCCCGAGGTGCAACGTCCTCAACGACGGTTAGTTAACTCTGAAACTCTGCGGTATTGACGGCAAGAAAAACCGGAGAAATTCCACTCGAACAGGTACGGGGGGATATGGAAAATGGCCGGGCCGATCTGTACGAGCAGTCGTTTAGTTGTGTATAATCAATTCGCTAGAGAGAAGAGCGGGCGTCGTACAATGGCAGTATAGAAGCTTCCCAAGCTTCGGACGTGGGTTCGATTCCCATCGCCCGCTCCATAAATCTCGATGATTCTGTTGCCCTTACGCTGCTCAGCCTACCCAGGAAGACCATAATAAAACGGGGCGTTTTGGTCCCAGTCCCAACTGCGGATTTTCACATTCTTTCACCCAGGGGTTTTCACCATCATTCACCCACCCCCGGGTTTTGCTTTTAGGTTTCTAGCAGTTTCCTTTCTCCGTGGCAATCGGCAACGGCAGTTGGTCTGACTTTTGGGGCGGACGCCCATTTCTGGCTCGAAGCTCGAGAAAAATCTTGTTGGGATGATCGTGGCTGCATTTTCTGGAGGTCTCCCATGGTTCAGGTCGTGGCCTTACTGCCGATTTTCGAAGTGCCCGTCGCTCCTGGAGCAGTACGTTTCCGGTAGGACTCGCCTTCGATGACGAACTGGTGGGCGCGGTGGCAAAAGCGATCCAAAGCGCTCTGGCCGAGCATCGGATCATCAAAGACCGCCATCCATTCTTCAATGCCGCGGTCGGAGGTCAGAATCGTCGAGCTGCGGGTGTGCCGTTCGATCAACAGATCATAGAAGTCGGAAGTGGCCTGGCTGGAGAGCTTCTTCAGAGCGAAGTCATCGACGATGAGTAGATCCGGGCTGATAAAGGAACGCAACTCACGGTCGAAGGAGTTGTCGGCACGGGAGCGTGCCAGGTTTTTCAATAGCCCGTCACTGCGGATAAACAGCACCCGATAGCCGGCGCGGCAAGCGGCGTGGCCCAAAGCCTGGGCCCAAAAGGATTTGCCTACGCCTACCGGTCCGCAAAGAATGACATTTTCATGGCGCTCGATGAAATGCAAGCTGAACAGCTCCATTAAACGTGCCTTGTCGATGGAGATTTTGGCCGACCAATCGAACCGTTCCAGGGTACATTCTTCCTCGAAACCGGCATCCTGTAAGCGGTTCTCCAGATGCTTGTGATCGCGGCGCTCGACTTCGTCGGAAAGCACCAGTTCCAAGAACTGCGGGTAGTCGAGTTTTTCCTGGCGGGCATACGCCCAGCGGTCGGGCAGGGTGGCCAGGATGCCGGAGAGTCTCAAGCGCTTCAGCACACTTTTCAATTCAGGCTGGATCTGCATCTGGGCCTCCCTTGTCAGAAACGAAGTGTTCGGCGGGACGCAGGAACTTCAATTCCAGCGCCGACTGTTGGCCAGCGATGGGCTGCGGTTCGGTTTGCGATTCCAGTCCCTGTTCCAGAATGCGCTTCAGGCGGTGAACGTCCAGCAAGTCGAAGTCGAGAGCCCGCCGGCAAGCCGCGTCCAGACGAGCGGCGCCGTAGCGTTCAGCCAAGCCCAATAGCTTCTGCGCCTGGCGCAGTCGGCTCCAGGGGAACTCCCCGCTCAGAAGTTTATCGGTGAAATCGCCCGCAGCCGATCCGAGTTCACGGGCCCGCTTGCAGTAGAAGTTGGGCCAGCGCAGGGCGTAGGGAGCGCGGCCATCGGGATAATCCGCGTAATCGGTGGAGCGCTGGCCGGGAAGTTTCCGCTAGGTCTTAATCAACTCGCCGTGCAGGTAGATGCGCACCAGCGATCGATCGCCGCGGACATCGACCTGGCAGCCGATCCAGCGCGTGGGAACCGAGTACAACGCCTGAGCAAAGCGGACGTGGTGATCCGGATGTACTTTGCATTGCGCCCAAGTCGGGGTATCGAAGCGTTCGCCCAGCAGTGGAATCAGCTGGGGCTTTTCCTCCGCCTCAAAGACCTCCAGGGGGACTCGCCGGGTGGTTCCGTGGATCCGACGGCCGGCAACTTCGCGACACCAGACCAGGGCACGACGCGCTACGTCGTCGAGATCGATGAACGTCTCCCCTTTAAAGAAGCGCTCCCGTATATAGGCCACGCTATTTTCAACAAGCGGCTTGTCCTGGGGATGGCGCGGCCTGGCTGGATCGGGCAGAAAGCCCCGATAGTTGGCGTACTCCAGAAAGGTCCGGTTGAAGCGCGGCGTGTAGGGATCGGCTCGATCGATACAAGCCTTCATTCCGTCCAGGACCACACGCCGGGGACAGCCTCCCAAAAACAACCAGATGCGTTCGAAGCAATCGATGACCGTGGGCAGATCCTGTTTGAACACCGGGATCACGCAGCTGAGCCGGCTGTAGCCCAGCGTCAGGATGAAGCCGTGGACCATACGCGGTTGGCGGCTACCAAGTTCCTGCAACGGACCAAGTCGGCCAAAGTCGACTTCGGCCATCTCGCCCGGCAGGCTCTCCGCCCGTCGTACGGTGATCGCCGAAGCAGTTCCGAAATCGCACCACTTCCGCGCAAACCGATACAAGCTGCTATAGGAAACCACCAGGCCCTCGCGTCCCAACAGTTCGTGCACCTTGCTCAACAGCAGGTGGTCTTTGTCCAGCCAGGCTCGAATCTGCTCGGTTCGCGGCTTCAACCGCTGCTCTGGCTCGCTGCTGGCGACAGCCGTACCCGGCCGGCCCATGCGCTGCCGGATCACTTGGAGCTTGCCTTCGTCGGGCCACGGCGTTTCCTGCCCGATTCCCTCTTTCTCCGCGAAACGCACGATCCGCCGTACGGTGTTCCGGTCCGCACCGGTCGATCGTGCTATAGCTCGAATCTTCTCCCCGGCCAACCACCGCCGGATGATCTGATCAATGTCCATCCTCCTCACCTCCCGGTATGCCATCTCCTGTCCTCCTGGAGAACTGGTTGGCACACCTGCTCGTTCAACCGCAATGGGGGGTGGGTGAATGATCCTGAAAATGTGGGTGAAAGTTGGTGAAAACGGGTGGGTGAAAGTTAGTGAAAAACTACCGCCTCAGGTGGTCGGTAGATCCTGAAAATTCACACCCAACGCGCCTACGCTTGAACCCGGCGCAGATGAGTTTGCCGGGTACTTGGCAGGTGTCCAGTTTTAGAGGGGAGCTGTACATTTTTATGCAGTCAGTTGTTTTCCTATCTGTATCATTGGCTCTTCAATCAAATGATACATGAAGAGCGGAATAGTAATGCTGCCAATGATAAACAGCATTACCTGAGCGTGAAACGTAAAACGTGAGCCATATTGAAATGCTAAGTAAATGATGGCAAAGTTAGACAGATAGATGCCATATGAATATTTAGCAATGTAATGACTTACTTTAGTTAATACAGGTGAACTAATCTCCTCGAATCGAGGAATCAGCATGCCAACCAATGCACTGAATGAATACACGGCATAATCTGCGTGTATCATCATTGTGAACATGAAGCACACAATGATAACAGCTAAAGGCCAGCACCAAGCTGGTAGCTTGAACTGTTTGTCCTTCAGTAGTTGGTAGGCCAATACACCTGGCATAAAGCAAGGAAGGAAATACAGAAACGTATGAAGAACTGGAGTGGTATTCACAATATTTATTGAACGTAGACCAATAGATAAAGCGATAGCACATAACCAGCAGGTAATAACCTTGTTCTTTGTATATGCATACGAGAACAAGAATGGTAGGCACAGATACATAAGTAGCTCATAGAGCAACGTCCAGGACGGGCTTACCAATGTAATGCGAGTGGAGAAGTCCTGAACTAACAGCATATTGGCAAAGATATCCATCTTGTCTGCCGGATAGTTCAGGAACTGATGAGTTTGTAGATGGGCGCCTGGAATGTTGAATACAACAGCCGTTGCAATAGTAGCCATTGCCAGCGGGTATATCCTGAATGCACGGCGCATATAGAACTTGGATCGTATTGGGTCACGTTCCAGCGACTGCATCAATACCAATGAGGTGTGCACAAAGAATAGTAATACACCCATACGACCAATACAGTTGATATCCATTGGGCCTATGCTCGCCGGCCCACCAAAGAACTCAATGAGATGATTCAATACAACAAGAGAAACAGCAAATGCACGCAAGAAATCCAGATTCTTGTTCATTATCATCTCTCCACCAGACTCTTTTGAAGATGCTCATTCCATTTTCCTCGATTCGATACTTCGGCTGTCTGCGAGGTTTATTTCCAGGTACATTTTCGCCCCAAAAAAAATAGGGGAGCCGAAGAGCTCCCCTTGAACGCTGGAATCGTTCTTAGCTTACTGCAACGGCGAGCTGGCGGTCGTAGGAACCGTACCATCCAGCGTGTAACGAATCACACCGGACTGATCGGAATAGAAACCGCGCTGACCGGTGGAACCGATACCGAGCGGTGTCGCGGTCACCGTGTAGGTGTTGTTCGTCGTGGAGCCACCAACCGGCGCACCCGCAGCGGCAAACTGGTAGCCGGACTTTTGCTGGGTAACGCTGAGCAAGCTGTCGATCAAGCACGCGCTGGCGGTCGTTGCAACTTGACCGGGAGCGCACGCTGCCGTGGTGCCACCGAGGTTCGTCAGAAGCGCCGCAAAGCCGGTGTCCGGATAAGAGGCGGAGTAGGTGACCATGGCGGTGTTGATGGTGCGAACCGAGCCGACGGCCGAAGACTCATTGGCCGCCATGCGCGAACGCATCAAGTTCGGGATAGCGATAGCCGCGATGATCAGAATGATCGCCACGACGATCAGCAATTCGATAAGTGAAAAACCCTTCTGTTTCTTCATTACAGGTCTATCTCCTTATATAGCTTGGGCTTAGAAGCCGAGTGCCTAAACGAGCACGTGATGATAAGGAGCAGGTCGAGGGCCATCGTCCTCGAGGTAGAGCAGAGTAAAAGATAAATGCAACCTATAGCACCATAAAGGCTTGCATGGCTTCTGAGGGTGTCGATCTGGCTCTGCTCGATTACACGGCTCGGTTATTGACCCTTTCTGGCCTTCCGGTAGACATAAAATGTCGGCGTAGAGGGTTATTGCCGAATCGATTCTTTCACCGTTTAACCCAGCATTTGTAGCGGGCTCCTTGTCTAGGAGGGCTTCCTAACAGCAACCTCAGAAGAGGTATGGGACCAACGTTTTGACCTTTCGAGAGCACTGTTCATAGGACGCACCGAACTGCACGCGCAACCATTTCTCCTCAAGGTTAGGTTTTGGACCCGTCATAATTACCAATAGCGAAAGATCGGCCAGGAGCGTAAGGTGTCCCTTCAGTTCTCGCCTGGTCGAGGGGGAATCCGTGCGCAAACCCGCGAAGAGAGGGCTGCGGTCAAACGAAGAGCAATGGTAGTGGCAGGTCGAGTGACGAGAGTGGAAGAGATCGAGGCTCGGTGAAGCGGGGCCGCAACCAATAAGGGCGGACACGCACGCCGCCCTTCGTTGACTTGTCTTAGGCACGCAACCTAAGATGAGCGCCAAATGCCGGATTCTTCATCTCTGATCGGGCAGACCATCTCGCACTATCTCGTCCTCGAAAGGCTCGGCGGCGGCGGCATGGGTGTCACCGGGTGCGCCGTGAAAGGTGGTGGTCCACAGCGGGAGTAAAACCCGCCCGGGAACTGGTTCGCTCCACCCGGTAGCAATCAGAGCAGCAGTTTAGGCAACGAGACTGCTGAAGCCTCTGGTGCAGAGAGTCGCTAGGCGACTTGGCGAGCGTGCAGGCCGTAACGTGTGTAAACGCTGAGCAGGCCCCGAAACCGACAATGCAGGAGCCGACCCGCCCCGGTTCGTGGGAAGGCCGAAGTTGGTGGAACGGTACGAGCGGACAAGTTCCATCAAACCTGCCGGGGTATTGGCGACGGCATGCAAGCAAAGGGGACCATGCGCAACACGGGAAGTCCCAGCGGTGATCGTAGTGTAGATCAACTGGCAACTCGCGAGAGACAGGCTGGGCTGACTGGGATGGCGGAGAGGCTCGTTGTACCGATGAAGCTGGGTAACTCCAGTGGAGGGAAGGGGCCTCAGTTGAAAGGAAACGCAAGAAGCGACAAAGGACCGAGGGATTGGCGATGAGCCTAACAACTCCACTAAGCGTTCAGAAGTTGCAGACGGCGTTGCACGACAAAGCGAAGGGATCGCCCAAGTTTCGCTTCTATGCTCTGTACGACAAGGTGTACCGAGAAGATGTGATGGCATTCGCCTATGAATGTTGCAAAGCGAATCGCGGAGCAGCGGGCGTAGACGGCCAAACATTTGAGGACATCGAAGAGTACGGGTTGAAGAAGTGGTTGGACGAACTGACACAAGAGCTGAAGAGTAGAACGTATCGACCGCAACCCGTACGGCGGGTGTGGATACCCAAGCCGGACGGAAAGCAGAGACCGTTAGGAGTGCCCGCGATCAAAGATCGCGTAGCACAGACGGCAACAGTTTTGGTGCTCGAACCGATTTTCGAGGCCGACCTGCAGCCGGAACAATACGCCTATCGGGCAGACCGCAGTGCGTTGGATGCCGTAGAACATGTCCACAAGCTGCTCAACAGCGGCCATGGACAAATTGTAGACGCAGATTTAAGCGGCTACTTCGATAGTATTCCGCATGCCGACCTTCTAAAGTCGGTGGCTCGACGGATCGTCGACGGAGCGATGCTGCATTTGATCAAGATGTGGCTGGAAGCTCCAGTCGAGGAGACCGATGAGAAAGGGAATAAGCATCGGAGCACGCGCAACCTCGACTCCACACATGTTCGTACTGGGACCGGCTCTACCGAAACCAAGAAAAGACGGGCAATTTTAGGACGCGAAGAACCTCTAACGCACGACTGCAATAGCACTGCGCTAGCACCTCGGACAAGTACATCGCCCTGCCCAGCCGCTAGAACAATTTCCCCTACTGGTTCGGTGCGGCCCGCATGTGCGATTGTCACTCCCATCATGCCGTAAACACCGCAAGCATCCGAAGAGAAAACCCAAAGTGCCTGCAGTCGATCTTCCTCGTCCATGGGGCCTCGGCAGTTCGATCCGGGTTGCGAGCGAACGTGGACCAGCACACCTCCGAACACGGCTGTTCCCACGTGATTGCTTAATTGGTCTGTGACCGGCCCGCCGACACCATAAACTTCATCACCACCGATTTGGCGCGTAGTTGCCCATGCGTAAGGAGTACCGAAACCCAGTGAGGTTTCCGGGGTTTGTGCGAACTGGACTTCCATGAAACCGGCGATGGCGCGCAAGCTGGTAACGACGGGAATTTTGCGGTGATGAATTTCAAGGTTATCAAAACGAAATGAGATTCTGCTCGGGCTGGCCGTTCCTCCTTTCACTACCGACACAATCGTGCCCAGCACTCTCGCTCCCTCAGGAATCTTGGCGTGACTCGGTAGAGGTACGTCCTGCATGATGCGTCCTGTTATCTCCTGCCCATCCCTCACGCTCTTAGAAGAGAACCCGTGATTTAGACGCACAGGTAGCACTGTTCCCACAGGAATTTCCAGAGATTCGTGGGCCCTGGCCGTTGTACCAACTGAATCCGGAGTCTGCGCAGCAATTGGACCAATACATAAACACTCGATTAACAGAAGAACTCCGATTAAGAGGCCGTGCATCGCGTCTTCAAATTTCTGAATCATTCTGAATCCCCATGTAACCGACTCCTGCCAGCGACCTCGGGAAGATCGCACGGGTAGTTCCAGGACCCGCCAAAAGTCTCTTCCCAAGGAACGTGTAAATCAAGAACCTGCAGGGGCGAGCAGGAAAAGTTTGCATTGATGTAATTCCAGGTTTTGGGTTTCACAGATCCTAGTCGGGAAATCGGTAAAGTTCGGACTAGTCCCGCGGCCGGTAATCTCTCACGCTCTATTTCACGGCAAACATTTGCGCGCAACGACGAATCATGCCATGCCCAACTTCCCACTTCGGGAGGTGGCGTCCATGAGAAGAAGAACAAAAGCGAGAAGACAAAATCGACAGAAGACCAAGTTGGGACTCCCTGATTTGGAGCATGTAAAATCGGCAGTACTTGTGAGTCTCCGATCACCAGAATCGCAGCGCAGCTACCGACGATCCATCGATGAGTTCGTTTGCTGGTATTGCTCGGAGCCTAGACTGTCCTTCAACAAAATTGTGGTGACGCGTTACAGGATTCATCTCGAAGACAAGTTGCTTGCACCTGGGACCATCAACGTGAGGCTTGCCGCCGTCCGACGACTCGCCTATGAGGCGGCGGACACTGGATTGCTTAGCCCCGATTTGGCTGCGGGAATCCGTCGCGTGAAGGGAGCAAAAAAGCTCGGCATGAGGCTTGGAAATTGGTTGACCGTGGAGGAAGCCCGCACCTTGTGGCAGCTTCCCAACGTGCACACCGTGAAGGGAAAGAGGGACCGGGCCATGCTGGCAGTTCTCTTGGGATGTGGACTCCGTCGAAGAGAGCTCATCGATCTCACCGTTGACCACCTTCAACGCCGGGAAGACCATTGGGCCATTGTGGACCTGGTGGGAAAAGGAGGGCATATCCGTACCGTCCCGATGCCGGATTGGGTGAAGGAAAGCGTCGACGACTGGTTAAGCCCGGCGAAGATTGCGCACGGGCGCATTTTTCGATGCGTTTGTCGAAGAGGTGTGGTTTGGGGAACGAAGATCACCGAGAAGGTGGTTTGGCACGTCGAGAAAGAATACGCCGCGAAGCTGGGAATTTCAAAACTCGCCCCACATGATCTCAGGAGGTCATGCGCTCGGTTCTGCCACGATTCGGGGGGCGAGTTGGAGCAAATCCAGTTCTTGCTTGGCCATGTCTCAGTGCAGACAACGGAAAAATACCTCGGATGCAAGCAGCGATTCCGGCACGCCGTGAATGATCGGCTTGGCATTGGTCCGGATTCCGCAATTCAGCCATAGACGTTTGCAGGCTCATCTATAGGGTTGCCCGATCCCCACTGCCAGCAAAGAGGCGAGGAAGCGAACCCCACAGACCCGTAATACTTAGGAGGTCAGCGTCTTGCCTGAGAGCGACTGCGCCAGGGGTATCTGTGATGTTAAAATCGCCGGAAAGGAAATCATGTCCAACCTATTTGCAGATCGCGAGCGATCCAAGAAGCGTCACATGGACGATTCTGTAAAAGATCGCCTCGCTTCGCAGGTTCTAGAGCTTCTAATTGATTTCGAGATGGCGCTTTCGGAAAGCAAGCGGAAGTATCCTGTGCAAGAATTTTTTTCGTTCGCGAAGGCTGCTCGGCGGTACATCGACTTGACCAGTCGAGATCAACTCGTGCGCAGAGATGTTGCAGTGGCCTTAAAGGGCTTGGCAGAGAAGCTCGAGGCGCGGAGAAAAAGAGTGCCTGACGGAGTCCTCCTCGAGGCAGACCGGTTAGAAAGCCTCTTCTTCGATGGATACGATCCGTACTTCGAGGGAGACGAACCTCCCGGCCTGTAGACCGGAACGGCCACCAAGAGCCGGGTCGACCATTTCGACACCGGAGTTCGATGCCTTCAAGGAATGCCTGCGAGCTTTATACCCCGGAGTCGTCCCCGAATCCGCTAAGTAAGGAACTCTCGTAATGCGGTACTGATGCTAACTTTTCCGGTTTCCCGACATACCAGATGAGATGAGAAGGCCGGTCTCCCGCGGGATGCGATACGCTCCCAATGTTCGACGTGCTCGAGGCACAATGAAAAGGAGACCGGCAATGAAAAAGGTTAACACTGTTCGGGTAAATGGAAACATGATTTTCAAAGGGCACAAGCTCACGATTGGTCTGGACCTCGGCGATCACTCGTCGTGCTACTGCGTTTTGGATGAAGCGGGGAAAATCCTTCTGGAACAGAAAGTGGCGACGACACCGGAAGCGATGAAACAGGTATTTGCGAAGATACCGCAGAGTCTCATCGCCCTGGAGACGGGAACACATTCCCCGTGGGTCAGCCGGCTGTTAGCGGAGCTGGGACACAAAGTGATCGTCGCGCACGCACAAAAGGTGCAATTGATCACCAAGAGCAATCGAAAAGACGATCGACACGATGCGCGGACACTAGCACGGCTGGCGCGCATCGATCCCGAGCTGTTGGGGCCGGTGCGGCATCGCAGTGCGCAGGCGCAAATCCACCTGACGGTGATCCGTGCGCGGGCCGAACTGGTGCGTGCGCGAACGGGCTTGGTGAACGCAGCACGAGGGTTGGTGAAGTCTTATGGGCAGCGCCTGCCCAAGTGTGGCACACAGCAGGTGAACCAGGAGCTGGCCGCGGGATTGCACGCCGAGTTGCGCGAGGTTCTGGAACCGCTGCTCCAAGAAATCGAATCACTGAACGAGCGCATCCAGGAATACGAGGTGCGCATGGAGAAAATCGCCAAGGAGAGCTACCCGCACGTGGAACTGCTCAAACAGGTGAAGGGAGTAGGAACGCAGATCGCGCTGACGTATGTGCTGACGCTGGACGATCCGCATCGGTTCCCGAAGAGTCGCGAGGTCGGCTGTTTTCTGGGGTTGTGCCCTGGGCGCAGGGACTCCGGGGAGAGCCAGCCGCAGATGAACATCAGTAAAGAAGGAGACCGTTATTTGAGGACCATGCTGGTACAGGGGGCGCACTACATCCTGGGACCCTTTGGAGAGGACAGTGATCTGCGGAGATGGGGGCTAAAACTTGCAGCGCGAGGAGGGAAAAGTGCAAAAAAGCGAGCGGTTGTTGCGGTGGCGAGAAAGCTGGCGGTACTGCTGCATAAGTTGTGGGTGAGTGGAGAGGTGTACGAACCACTGCGCAACAGTCAGAAAGCGATGCGCGCCGTGGCCTAAAGTGAAGAACTCCTCACAAAACGGGGGGTGCTACGGGTCGACGGAGTTCGCGATCGTCGTTCCTAAGCGATCCTAGTTCGAAATTTCTCGGTAAAAAGTAGAAAAGGCATGAAGAAAGAAGAAGGAGCAAAGAAAAAGGAGATGGTATCCAAACAGCCGAGCTCGACCGCCGAGATCAGGTGACTGCGACTAAGTCCTGGCCCAACTTCCCTTCTAGAGAGGGGAGTAAGGTCGAAAACCAGGTGGCAGCACCTACTGAATCAAGTACACCCACCTTGCACCGAGCGACAATCGCTCAACAAAGAGTGCGGATGGAAGGGTGGCGACAGAGGCGGCTTGGCTCAATGGGAACAATTTGGAAAAAGAAGAAACAAAGAAGAAGAAAGAAAAAATGGGAACAAATGAAAGAAAAACTTGACACTCACCGGCCTTCTCATGGAAGGAGTTGGCCTGCTGCGGCCCTGCAATCAGCGATGGACGAGAACAGGAATCTTCGAGTGCGTGAGCACTTTGACCGTCTCGCTGCCGAGGACGATTGCCGAAACGCCGCGGCGTCCGTGCGACGCCATCGTAATGAGGTCACAGCCCTTCGCTTTGGCCGTATCGATGATCGCTTGGTAAGGATGTTCATGCTCGAGGTGAACAGTCTCACACTCTACGCCCGCCGCGTTTGCTGCATCGGCAACAGCATAGAGAAGTTTGGCTGCGGACTCCCGGACCGCTTGTGTGTATTGAGCCTCTATGTCCCCGACGGCCAGCGGGACAAGGGCAAAGAAATGAAACGGCCTCGCGACAGTGAGCACCGTTATCTTGGCGCCTATCGCCTTGGCTAGGGCGATGCCGTGTTGGACAGCCTTCTCAGCGAGTTCCGAGCCGTCGGTCGGTATCAGTATATTTTTGTACATCGACCACCTCCTTCATCGCACCCCTGCTTTGTTCCCGGGGTGACGTTAGAGGGAATCAGCCCACCGCTGCGAAGGCTATCTTGTGGATAGTGGAGTATTCCGCCTCATAGTTCTTGATGACCGGGACTCCCTCAATGAATTCCTCCATCATGTTTTCAATCTTGGGATACAGTCCCCGTCTGTAAATCTCCGCGTCCTCTTTCTTTTCCCACAGGCTGATGGCCACCACTTCTTTTTTGTCTGGTGTGAACAGAAGCAACTCGTCCACGAATCCCTTCTGTTTTTTCAGCAGGGGCAGGATCTCGCTTTCAAACCTGGCCGGGAATTCCTTTGCTACGTTGGGTTTTAGCCACAGGGTGATATGACGCGCAAACATAAATTTCTCTCTTTTCTTTCATGGAGGGCGATGTCGCTGATCCATCCGTTCTTCGGTCGGAGGGCATTGGTTTGCAACTTCATTCGGCCCCCTGAAATCACGCTAGTCCCACACGTACACAATTGCCGTACCATGCGTCACCCGGCACCATGCCCAGTGACACGTTGCCCGCCCAAACCACCGGTCGGCTTTTGACCCAACTCCCGATTAAACGCTACGTTCTAACGGGGTAATCGCCGAAGATGGGTACTATTAGCAACCTTGTAGAGTAGCCGGACGCCATTGCTGGCGCCCAGCCCTCTAAGAACCGGACTTGAAAGTTTCCCCTCATCCGGCTCGAGCACCCAAAAACGCCCCCATGAACAACGAGGACGCGGCCCGATACAAAACGGAATCAGACCTACTCGATACAGACTTGCTGCCGATTCGCACGGCGGAGGGAATTCCGCCCGCTGTGTGTGAAGCCGCACCAACGGGTTGCCCCGTCGTCATTTGCTTTGCTTCATTCATCGGTTCCTCAAGCGTTCTCGAGTTGAGCACCAACAGGAAGTCAGCTCCGTTTCCGGCGAGGTGATCTTGTCCCAACCTGGCGACGCAACCTCTATCTGCCCCGTTACAGGGCAGCCTTCGCTTGCTCCCATTTCCGTTACCCGCATCGCCATCGGTTCCATCTTGCGATGGTCCTTCCCCTTGCGAGGAGCGATACGGGCTTACCCTGTTCCGCTGAAATGACGCGATCGGTTAGATTTGCTCTATACGCCGGCAGTGTTGATTACCCATGGCCGAGGAATCGGAAGCCTCGGCACTCACTGCGAGAAGAGCCGCGCAGCATTTTAGGCTCTCTTCGGGTGACGACGCTTAGGAGCATTTGTATATTCTGATCATACGATCAAGCCTAGGCCCGTCTCCGCCTAATGCTGGCAGATACACCGTTACCTCGCGGTTTCGGCGCCGCTCTTGCGAGCGTGGATACATTGTCCAAGGGCTCCAGAACGGTTCGTTACCTCCCCGCTCTGCCTTGTAGGCTACGTGCGATGGGACGCACGGTCTGATCGAGTTCCTCCTCTCCAGACAATCATTTTCAGCAGCTTTCCAGGTCGCACTCCGATTTCCCGACTTATCAAGCACTTGAATCGATAGACCCGAAATGATTGGGGTTCAAAACTGCAACAGCGTAAAATTGTCACTGTGCGATTCGACGCGAGCACCAACAAAATGCCCCAGAGGACAACGCTTTCCACCCTGCAGGACGGTGTTTGTGGTGATTGCAATGAGCGCCGGCTGCAAGAGCAATTGGCTCTGGGGCAAACTTGGATTGTTGTTGCTAGCAGTTCGTATAACTGCTCGCGCTAGGCAGATGTTCCTTCAGTTTTTGCCAACTGCCGTAGCCGTGCTCGCGTGCAATCACGTATTGAGCATCGTCAAGTCTTGGTCGAGCTAAGCCAGCCAAAGGGTCGGTTGCGTAGTAGAGTCTAAGTGCGGCGGTATCCCGCTTTAACAAGGCATGAAGAAGGGTTCTTGCCTCTCGTTTGATGTCGTCAAGATTTGAATCCGAGGGCAAAGAACGACACATTCCTTATATCTCCTCTCCCCCGAGGATTCACAACCCCTGCTGCCACTACAAATATCACCGCGTGTTCCTCTAGGGTATGACCGTCGTCACAAAGGTCCCTTTTTCATGGAAAAATAATTATTCGCAGAAAGGAACACCCCAAGCCAATGTCCACTGTTCGCGACACCTTTCCGGTTTGGCGACTTTTCGATTGCAAACAAAAAAGGGGGCCCGGATATTGCCACTATCCACGGGGCCCCCGCTGCATGACATCTCGCGAGGCCTCGCTACCAAGGCGAGTTCTTAAAAATCTGGACGGCGTACCAAAGCAAAAGCACCGCTCCAGCCAGAGAGAGTCCCAAGAGAACCACAAATTTCCGTGAAGTTCGGTGTTGGGTAGCTTCTGCGACGACAATGCCGGCGCAAATGACGATGCCCACGTACGCGACGTAGCGCGAGACTTCGTATATGAACCATAGGCCAGAGAAAGGAAGCCACGGAACGTCGCGCACCAGCGCTAGCGCGCACAAAAAAGCCATGGTCGATGGCATTGCCAGAATGAGCGTGGCCAGGAAAGCTCCCCAGTCATTTCTTGCGGGAATAGCACCATAGGTATTCATAGGAGTCTCGAAGCTTCGATCCGCTTGCCGGGCACTCATCCTGCTCGGCACCTCCGGGAGCGCTTCACCGACTCCGTGGCAGATCGATACACCATGGATACTCTTGCTTCGTGAGCAGAGCGGTGATGATCGTCACAGAGGTAAGCCGAACAGCTTGGGCTGGGCCTCGGGCAAAACGCCAAGTCCTATGTAACGGCAAAATCGTCCAAGTTCGTATCAGTACCGTGGTCTTCGAGGAGGGCAGGTACTATGAGGACCTTTCCGATTTCCGGACGCATATCAGGACTTGGCCAATTACTGCTGCGGAAAATCGCTCGGATTCCCGGACCCTAGCATCCCGCCGTCGTCGCTCATGCCCGGGGTCTGTTCGGAGGGTTTGTAATTGGACTCATGTCGGACCCACACCTCGGCTGCGCGGGTTACCGGTACCGCTGTCAAAAGCAGATAATCCTGACCATCCACGGTAAATTTGACTTGGCTCGCAAACAGTGTACCTCTAACCGCACCTTTGAATGGCGTGGATGAAAAGAGAAATCGTCCCTCGTCTGGCCAATACACAAAAACTCCGGTGCCACTGCTAGTGGGAACCGACGATGCGGCTCCAGCCATGTTGAAGACAAGCTCCTTGCCGCGGATGAGCACAGGTGACACAACGCGAAATTCATTTGGCCCCGGGTCGACCGTATCTTCCGGCGAAAAGAAGCTTGGCGGTTCGTGGTCGATAAAGTCTCCTGCGAATTCGATCGATCCTAAGCCTGGAACAGAAATCTCGGCGTTCTTTCCCCGCTCAATCCAAAGGCTCTGTTCGGCAACGCCATTGAGTCTGTCGTTCGTATTCCCAGAGAACCGGGGCATAGGGTTCTCGTACAGGACTTTTACTCCTAATTGAACCCGGTCACCTTCTCTGCGAAGGAAGTGGACGCTCATCGACAAGACACCGCCACTCGGTAACAATTGGACATTCGCAAAGCCGTCTCTCCCCGGAGGTCCATCCGTCCTTATAGCCGCATGAAGAGCCTTGCCTTCAGGGGGCAGTTTGGCAGCCAGCCACAATACCGGCCCTCCTGCGTTTGCGCGGGCGCGCACCATCACCAGGCCTCCCGAAAGCAAGACAATCGCGGCCAGCATGCACACAAAAGCAAATCGCGGGATGCGTATCGACTCTCGGCCTTTGCGCCACCAGCTTGATTGTGCCGGTCGGCTCTTCTCCCACGCGGCGGGCTTTAGGTCCATTGGTTCGCTCAAACAAGCGACTCGCCGCAACTCCGCCCCAATGGCAGAGTAGGTCGCCAGCCGCGCAGCACAAGCTTCGCAGGCTCCAAGGTGTTCAGCTACTTCTCGAGGTATTTTTTCTCCATCGTACAGAGCGGAAACAAATGCCGCCGCATCCTCGCATCTCATGCGCCCTCCCTTCTAGCTGGCGGTGTGGAACGCCACACCTTGCGCAACTCTTCGCGCGCGGTAAAAAGTCTCGATCGCACCGTGCCCACCGGTATCTCCAGAATCTGCGCGAGTTCGGCGTAGGACTGACCCTCGACTTCCCTCAGCCAGAGCAAACTTCGTTGATCTTCGGGTAGTCGCTGAAAAGCATCGCCCACCAGCGACGCAGTCGCTGCCTTGCATTCGGTGCCTTCCTCGAGAATGTTGCTGTCCGCTGATTCACTGTTGCGCCACCATTCGGCCGCGCGCTTTCTTCCCACTCCAAACAAATACGCTCGCAAAGTCCCTCTCTCCGGCATAAAGCCATTAGGGCTTCTCCACATTTGGGTAAAGGTCTCTTGCATCACATCTTCGGCCGCTTGCCGATTGCCGACGATCTGTCGCAGATAACGCAGCAGACGCGGCCCTATTTCTCTATAAAGCGCATCGAACGCCTGCGGCTCACGGCGGCGAATTCGCTCCCACAGTTGGCTGTCCTCAACCATGTCCTCAACCAATTGCTCTCTCTATACTCTTATTCGGGCTTGCTGCCCAAAAAGTTCATCACAAATCGCAATTGTGGCGCACTTGACCCGGAAAGTCCTGGTAAACGTTAGCGCTTTACCGGAGGCGCGTTCTGGCTTAGGAGTGAACGAGGGCAGGGAGTTCTGCGCGCGTTCGGTAAAGCTGTTTGGACGTGGCCGCCCGTGGGTGCGGTGGACGCGGGCCCTATGCAAATTCAATTGAGGGAAGGGGTGAGTCTGAGGTGTGCCGAGACTGTGCTGTCGGGCGCAACCCACGACGCGGCACGCCTATAGAGTTGGCTAGGAGGAAAGAGTATCGCCCGGGCCGTGGTTGAAGGGGCCGGAAGAAAGGATCTGTGTGGCCGGGAGACAGAGAAGCAGTTTGCGCACCGAAGCGCGCGGAGTTTTCGTGTTGGAGAGAGTGCTTCATGCGGCCGTGGCGACCATGGGGGGAGAACGAAGCTGGAGTTCTGCAGCGGTGAAGCGTTGGATGACTCTCATCGGTCCCCCGCATTGGGGGCAGCGCCAAGATGGTGGGTCCGTGGTGCCGGAGGCATGTGGTTCGGCTTGCGGCTGCGGTGTGGCGCCGAACAAGTGAAAGCAAAGTGGCAGGAGCGTGGCGCGTTTGCGGCTGGCCAGGAAACCGAAGTTACGGATGCGCACAAAACCTTTGGGAAGGATGTGCAGTAAGAAGCGCCGCAAGAATTCGTCGGAGGATAGAGTCAGCAACTTCTGTTCGTTGTCGTGAGCCGAGTCCCGCCAGCGGAAGGTGACCTTCCCATCGTTGAACGAAACCAGGCGGTGGTTGGAGATGGCCACGCGATGAGTGTAGCGGCCGAGATAATGCACCACGTATTCGGGGCCACCGAAGGGACGTTTCAAGTACACCACCCAATCCTGTCGATGGAGGGGCCGCAGCCAAGCGGCGAAGATCTTGGGTTGCGCCAGAAGCTTCAGGTCTCCGTAGAAGTGCAGTTGACCATTCTGAAAAGCCTCTTTGAGCGCGTCGACGAACTTGCCGCGAAAGAGTTCACCTAGCACTTCCTTGGGAAGGAAGTAGTTGTCGCGGGAACGAACCCAGCGGGTGCGATCGGGCGAGAGGCCGCCGGCCGGAACGACACAGTGCACATGTGGATGAGCGGTGAGCTTTTGACTCCACGTGTGCAAGACGCTGAAGAAGCCGATCTCTGCGCCGAGGTGTCTGGGATCGCGAGCGACTTCGAGCAGGGTTTCGGCACTGGTGCATGCGGAACAAGAGATCATAGATGACCTTCTTGTTCTGCAGCACCACAGGAGACAAGCGACCAGGCAGGGTGAAGACGACGTGGAGATAGCGCGTGGGGAGAAGCTCCTTTTGACGCGCAGCGATCCAGCGGTCCCGAGCGGCGGTCTGACACTTCGGGCAATGGCGATCGCGACAGCTGTTATAAGAGATGGGGGCGCGATGTCCGCAGCGCATGCACTCATCGAGATGACCGCCGAGAGCGGCGGTACGACAACGCCGAATGGCCCGCAGTACTTTGATGTGCTTCCAAGGGAGCCAATGGCGGTTTCGTTCGATGAACGCCTCTCCTGCAGCGCGGATGATATCGGCCACCTCCAGAGGCGGCCGGCTCATCTACTTCTCGTCTGTTGGCCGGTCGTTGAGTGGTAGCGAGTCCAAAGGACTCGCGGTGGAGTTGAGGCGTTGTATCGCGAGGTGCACGTAAAGCAAGGTGTCTTTCAGGTGTTCATGACCGAGCAGGACCTGAAGCGTGCGGAGATCGGTACCGGCCTCATAGAGATGGGTCGCAAAACAGTGGCGCAGCGTGTGGGGATGCACGCCTTTCTGGATGCCGGCGCGCTGGGCGGCTTGCTCACACGCGTACCAAACAGTTTTCGTATCGATCGGCCGATCCTTGCGATAGTTGCTGGGGAACAGCCAGGTACTGGATTTGCGGTGGTAGCAACGCCAGTGGGTGCGGAGTGCCGCAAGTAGCTTGGCACTGAGCATGACATCGCGATCCTTGCGGCCCTTGCCGCCACGGATGTGCACGACCATACGCTGACTATCGATGTCGCTGACTTTCAGGTGGGTCAGCTCGGAGTTCCGGGCGCCGGTGGCGTAGAGAGTCATGAGCAGGATGCGGTGGAAGGAAGTGCTAGCAGCCAGGATCAATCGTGCCACTTCTTCCTGGCTGAGGATCGCCGGCAGACGATGATTCCTTTTTGGATAAGGAGTGTCGGCGACGCTCCAAGCCCTTCTTAGCGTCTTGCAGTAAAAGAACCTTAAGGCTGCCAGACGGACCGCCACCGAGCCCGAGGCCAACTTGCGTTTTTGAAACAGTTCGGCCTGATATTCCCGAATGTGCCGAGGACCCAAGCGATCCGGGGAACAGTGGAAGCGTCGAGAAAAATCTTCGACACCGTGGATATAACTGCGTATAGTTTCTGCAGAGTAGTTGAGACGCTGGAGTTCCTCCAGCATCAGTTTTCTGAGATGGGTCACAGGGACCTCCTTGTGACCCATATTTATCTCAAGCCGCTGGGCAACCAGCGATCCTCTACCTCACGCGAAGCGTCCGCCGCCGGGCGGCTACGTCGTATGCCGGGCAGGTCCAGCAGCTAGGAGGTGCAAATCCTCTACCCAACCTGATGGAGGTGAAGGGTTAGCGATGACGCAAGGGCTATCACCGCAAGGGAGGTCTGAAGGAAGCGTCTAGCAAATGTGCGAGTCGATGAACAAAAACCGAATATAAGGCGTGAGCGTCGGACGAGCGGGCGACGTACTGCGAAGTCCACAATCCATCAAGGATGCGAAACGTAGATTCGGCGACTGTGCACAGAAGGCAGCTGGAATTACCCCGGGAGATCTGTCCTGTGTCGTTTCAGCGACTGAGAGAGCCGAGAGGCAATCTGACCGCAGGGCAGAAGTCAGCAGAGGGTGTAGTAGATCATGTCGTCGGCAAAGCTAGTGAGGCACTCCGATACCGAAAGGTGGAGCCAACAGATAGGCCGAGCCGGGAACGGTGATTGAAGACCCGAACGAGAGGAGAGGCGAGTAGGACATGGATCTCAAGCGCGACAAGCGGCAGAACATCCAAAAGAAATTGGACTTCTCATCGGAGCCGACGGGTGAAGCCCGCCAAGCCAGAAGGGAAGAGACCGAATCGCGTCAGGCGATGCATGAACCCGAAAGCCCAGCTAACACCACCCGACTTATGGAGGAGGAAGTATGTGAGCGAGAAAATCTGTTGGAGGCATTACGGCGGGTGAAGGGCAACAAAGGTAGCGCTGGGATCGACGGGATGACCGTCGGCCAACTCAGTGGCTACCTGAAGGAGCACTGGCTCACCATCCGGGAACAACTGCTGAACGGGACCTATAAACCGCAGCCGGTAAGGCGCGTGGAAATCGAAAAACCGGACGGAGGAGGGATGCGAAAACTAGGTATCCCAACTACGCTCGATCGCTTTCTCCAGCAAGCGGTGATGCAGGTTCTGCAGCGGCGGTGGAACCCAACGTTCTCCGATCACAGCTACGGTTTTCGACCGGGACGATCCGCGCATCAGGCAGTAACTCAAGCACAGCTGTACATTGCGGAAGGTTACGGCTGGGTGATCGACCTCGACTTGGAAAAATTTTTCGATCGAGTCAATCACGACAAATTGATGGGACAGGTCGCCAAACGCGTCGAAGACAAGCGGCTGTTAAAACTCATTCGGGCGTTCCTGAACGCCGGGGTGATGGAGAACGGGTTAGTCAGTCCAAGCGTGGAAGGAACTCCCCAAGGGGGTCCACTTTCGCCGCTGTTGAGTAACCTCGTACTCGATGAACTCGATCGGGAGTTGGAGCGCCGTGGACATCGCTATGTTCGATACGCAGATGATTGCAATATCTACGTGCGAAGCAAGCGAGCAGGTCAACGAGTGATGAAGAGCATTACGCGATTCATCACGCAGAAGCTCAAACTCAAAGTGAACGAGTCCAAGAGTGCGGTGGCAAGACCGCAGGAGCGGAAGTTCCTTGGATTCACCTTTACAGACGGACCTGAGGTCAAGCGCGCAATCGCGCCAAAGTCCTTGGTCCGTTTTAAGCGGCGAGTCCGGGAGATCACACGACGTGCAAAGGGCGTCAGCCTGGAAACGACGATGGAGGAACTAGCCCCATACATGCGGGGCTGGCGCAGTTATTTCGGCTTCTGCGAAACTCCTCGCGTCCTCGTGTACCTTACTAGCTGGGTCCGTGCGCGACTTCGTGTGGCACTCTGGCGACAATGGAAAACAATCCGTCGTCGTCGGGCAGCTCTCTTGGCACTGGGCGTCCGTCCAAAATTGGCTCGCAACACAGCCTGTAGCAGTCGCGGTCCCTGGTACCTCGCCCACGCCAAGGCCATATCCGTCGCGCTTCCCACAGCCTATTTCAAATCGCTCGGACTCCCGAATTTGGAGGATGTGAACTAGCGTAACCATCTCGAACCGCCGTGTACGGACCCGTACGCACGGTGGTGTGGCAGGGGTCGGCGGGTGACCGCCGCCCCTATGCCGATCAAACGGCAAAACCGGTAAAGTTGCTCCCAGTACCGTTGGTGTTCATTTCTCCGCGACTTCTGGCCAATGCTTAATCACTAAATCGAGAAGACCCTGTTTCATTATCTCGTCATCGCCTTGGATGATTGCCTTGTAGCATCTGACCGCATATTGCTTTGCAGTTTCGAGTTCACCGCGCTCTTGCGCAGCTTCGGCCAAACCATATAAAGCTGCGGGATTCTCAGGCACGAAGGCGAGAGATTGCTTGTAATAGCGTTCGAAGCCATTCAGCACTCCAATGATTATTTCGCCTTATATCGTCGCGACATGCAGCTTGGGGCCTATCAGGGCATTGCCAAGCGAATTGAGAAGGCACGGTCCCTCATAGAAAAGGAACAACAAGCCTCCACGATTGGCGGAGCTCTCAAAGTGACTAAAAATCGTTCAATGGGAGGGAGCAATAAACTGTTCCCCGATGTTCGCCCACCAGAAAAGAGCCCAGAGCTCCCTGCTGAACTACCGTTCCGCAAGGATTTAAAAGTTCCCTCTGATACCGTCGATCGAAACTTGGGTGGCTTAAAATTGGAAGCTGAGGGACTTATCGATAATACAATCCAATGCTACGAGGCAAACGTTCGGGATGGCTTCGAGGGCAACGGCCCATACGATCGGCTGGCGGTCATCTACCGCCGACGCGGGGATATCGAAAAAGAGATCGCTGTGCTTAAGCGCGCGGTCGAGGTATTCGAGAAACTACAGACTTCTCCGCGATTGGATGTGGCCCCGAAGCTGACGAAGTTCAGGGAACGACTTTGGCGTGCATCAGAACGCTTGAAACGCTCGAAATAGCCAGGCATTACTCGGATACCAGTCCACGCACCATCTCGCGGCTCCAAATGGCTCCAATGGGAATAGGGCGGCGGTGCTACGCCGTTTTGTGACGTCCACACCTGCTTGCCTCAAACTTGTTGGCCCAAAAACCTACGGTATTATCCCTCCGTAAGTAGTTGATTCCACACACTCAATTTCCACCAGTTTCGCTGCCCAAAATCACATGTTTGTGGGCAACTGCTCTTCGCTAGTGATGAGCTGCCACCAGACTTCCTACAACCCCGGATTGTCGACGGTCAGGAAGCTATCGCACAGCGCGTTTTCCGGCCAAGTGGTCTAAAGATCTTCAGTTCAGCTGCCGAAATAGGTCATTCAAGAAAATGGTGACGGAGTCAGGAGTGCTGACGAGAATTTGGGGAAACTGAAATCTGCTCATGCCTGGCTACTTGTTGAGCGCAGTGAGCGAGCATTTCTGCTACATAGGAATCACTCCTCTCTGTATTAAACATTGCGTCGTACAATTGATACTCGGGCCAATCCAGCTTAAGGTAGCTCTTCACAAACGCGGCCCGATCCCTGTCAATCGTGTCAACTTCCGTTATTGCCTTTTCTTGAGGCGTTCCAGCAGTGATCAGTCTGTGAATCTTAGACGTGCGGGAGGCATAGAGGAACGCCCGAAATACATCCTTGCGATCGCGTAGAAAATATTGCGAACCTCGACCAACGATTACGCATGGGCCAACCGAAAGAGCGTGATTGACCGCTAGCTCGGAAACAGTGGCGATTCGGCGCGCATCAAGCAGTTCCATCCGATCGGTCGGCGGTAGGGCCCCTTCGAATGCTCCTCTAAGAAAAGACTTAAACACGCGATAGACCGCAGGATCATTTTTCCATTCCCGCTTCTCGACGGCTTGCGGCGTACTTTTGGTCAGCCGCGCGATCTCTTGCGTTAGTTCGTGGTCCCACAGTTTCCAACCCAGAAGTTCGGCCAGCTTTGCAGCAATCTCCGAGCCACCACAGCCAAACTCACGTTCAATCGTTATGGCTCGCATTAGCATGATAATGCCTAACCGGCCGCAACCTGGCCACCCGCTCCTGGGTCATTCTTCTTCAAGAAAAGTGCTAGAGCGAACATCAACGAGCAAAACACGCCCAGGATCCAAAAGGTGTCCATGTAAGACAGCACGTGTGCTTGTTGATTCACTAAGTCGTAGAACCTCGCAATGGCCTGATTGTGGGCGTCCGTGGCCCGAAGCCCAGAATGCGCGATTTGTGAGCTCAGAGAATGGAGCGAGGAACGAAATGCAGGGGTATCAGTAGTGACATGGCCGACGAGAATTTGCTGGTGATACTGAGATCGCCGAACAATCAGAGTGGTCGCCAATGAAGTTCCTATACTGCCGCCGATGTTACGCATGAAGTTGATCATTCCGGAGACGCTGTTGCCTTTCTCTGGAGGAACTCCGATGTAACCTGCCGCGGTGATGGGGACGAAAAGAAATCCGATGCCCACGACCTGCGTGATGCGCAGCCACATGGCAAAACGGAAATTAATGAATAAATCGAGCTGGTGAGCCGAGTAGAATAGTCCGATGGCGAGACACAGCCATCCCGCCGCAATCAAGTATCTGGCCTGAATCTTTGAAGTTAGCCGGCCAGTGATGGGCATCATTATCAACAAGACAAGTCCGCCTCCGGACAGAACAAGACCTGCGAGTCCGGCCGTGTAACCCATCAGTGTCTGCAGAAATTCGGGAATCAGAACCAAGGTGCTGAAAAGCAGGAAGCCCATCATGAACATCATCAGGTTGGCCGCGGCGAAGTTAAAGCTCTTGAACATACGGACGTCGATGATCGGATCTTTGCGGAACCATTCCCAGATGACCAGTGTGATTAGGCAAACCGCCGCGGTTGCCGCTAGGGTGGTGATGAAATGCGAGCCGAACCAATCCTCTTCCTGCCCCTTATCCAAAAGTATCTGCAGCGAACCAACTCCGAGTGCCAGCATGGATATTCCGATGTAGTCCACGCGGATGCCCCCCCTTTTCAGCCGAGGAAGGAAGGGTGGATCTTCGACAAGTGTGTATGTCAAATAAAGAGCAAGGAGAACTACAGGCAAGGTAATGAAAAATATCCAGCGCCATGAATAGCTGTCGATGATCCATCCTCCGAGCATCGGGCCCACCGTCGGGGCAAGAACCGCAGAAATGCCGTAGAGAGCAAATGCGATGGCGCGCTTCTCGGGAGGAAAAGCATCGTTGAGAATCGCTTGCGCCATCGGTTGCAATCCGCCTCCTGCGAGGCCTTGCACACCTCGGAACAAGAGCAATACAGGCAGACTCGGCGCGAGTCCACAAAGCAAAGAACTTATCGTGAAAACAAAGAGGGAAAGCATGAAATACCGCTTGCGGCCGATTATTTCGGCAAGCCATCCGCTCATGGGCAGGATGATGGCGTTTGCTGCGAGATATGACGTGAGTACCCAGGTGCTGTCGTCGTAACTGGCACCTAAACCTCCTGCGATGTATGGCAAGGCAACGTTGGCAACAGTGGTATCTAAAATTTCGATAAATGCTGCCATCGAAACGGTGGCGGCAATCGCCCAAGGACTTACCTTCGGACGCCAGACGACCTGCTCGAAGGTCAGCGCTTGGGAGCTCATCGCAAGTAAACCTTGGCTTCGACGTTCATGCCGGGCCGAAGCTGAAGGTCACGATTTTCCCCCGGCTCGAGAACAATCTTCACCGGCACGCGCTGAACGATTTTTACGTAGTTGCCCGTAGCATTTTCCGGAGGCAGCAGACTAAAGAGGGGTCCTGTGGCGCCTGCGATGCTATCGACGTGGCCATGGAAAGTGCGGCCGTTGGAGTCAAGGTGAATCTCTGCTTTCTGGCCCACGCGCATATGTTTAAGCTGCGTTTCTTTGAAGTTCCCTGTGATCCACACCTGATCCAGCGGAACCACCGTAAGCAGTTGTTCGCCGGGGTCGACATTCAAACCCACGACTACCTTCTTGGTCACCTCACCGCTAACCGGCGCTAATACCTTGGTGTATCGGAGGTTGAGCTCGGCCTGGTCGAGTTCGGCTTGCTTCTGCCGTACGTCGGCAACGGCTGAAAGCGCGCGGGCGCGCGTGGACGCTACCCGTTGCGGTCCGGCCTGGGCGGATTGATCCCGTGCAATCGCTTCGATGAGCCGGCTCCGCGCTTCCGCGACACTTTGTTCAGCGCTCGCCTCTTCCGCTTTGGCGGCTGCTACTGCAGCAGTGTCCGTTTGTGCTGCGGCGACCGCGTGGTCGTACATCTGTTTAGGTACTTCGTCCTTGATCAGCAGAAGGTGATAACGTTGAACGTCGTCCTGAGCTTTTACGTTTTCCGCCTCAGCTTCCAGGATGCGTGCCTGCGCGGCAGCAACTTGTTTTTCACTAGCGGCGATTGCAGCTTTGGCGTTTTCGATGTCGGAAGAAGTGAACTTCAGTTGGCTAGCAGTGTCCACCGAGCTGATGGGCACATCGATGTTGAGGGCGCGAGCGGCGGCCTGTGCCGTTTCGAGGTTAGCTTGCGCTTTCGCCTCAGCGACTTGATAGTCTTGTGGGTCAATCTCTACGAGTGTGGCGCCTTCCTGCACATACTGGTTGTCTTCGACGTGCACCGCTTGCACATATCCTGAGATCCGTGCGCTCACCGGATAGAGGTGAACATCGACTTGGGCATCGTCGGTGGTCTCGAAACCCGAAAGGTAGTGCCACAGAAAGATGCCAGCGACAAGAACTACCACCGCGGCGGCGGCAATAATCCAGCGCTTGCGAGAACGCCGGCTCGGATAGACGACGGGCGGCGTGGTGGGGTTTTCCGTTGCGGTATTGGGCGTTGAGGACGATGAAATTTTCTGAGTCGTGTCCGTCTTTTGGTCGGGCATTTTATTTTCCTTTCAAATACAGCGCGTAGTTCGATTCCGCGACACCGATTGCTCGCGCCAGAAAGATTTTTGCGGTGTTATAGCGGTAGAGGCTGGCGATATACGCGTCATTAGCATCCGCGAGAGATTCCTGCGCCTGAACGACTTCGATGTTGTCCGTTACTCCCGAGACGAAGCGATCACGCGATTGCTGCAGGGTCTCGGTAGCAAGCCGGATGGCATTCTGCTCGACGGAAACTTCCTGCGCGGTATCTTGCAAGTCAAGGAAAGCGTCCCGGACCTCCTGGTCGATCCTTGCGCGCAGGTCTTCCAGCCGTTGCTTGGCCTGTGCCAGGAGAGAATCTGAGACAAGGTTATCTCCGTGAACCCTGCCTCCCTGGAAAATGGGTATTCGGAGCTCCGCGGCGGCGTTCACGGTGCCATGATTCGACGCGAAATTTGTACCGATGGATCCGTAATCCGCAACGGCCGATAGTGTTGGGTAACGCTCTGCGGAAGCGGCCTTCTTTTGTAACTCAGCGGAGCGTACTTGCTCGGTTTGGCTTTTGTAGTCGGCGCGAGAGGCGTAGGCCTGCTGTAATGCTTCATCGAGGGTTGAAGTCACAAGCGGCTGATATGCAACGTCCGTGGTTATGTCGAACTTCTGACCCGCCGGAAGTCCAATCGCCCGCGCCAGTACCAACTTCTGCTTGGCCAGATTATTCCGCGCGACGATCAATCTTTGTTCGCGCGCCTGGAGCTCAACATTCGACCTCAGTACGTCAACCGCAGCCGCAAGCCCTGCTTCCTTCTGGTCGGTCGTCTGATCGAAGAGCGCCTTCGCAGTGTCGCGCTGAGCTAAAGTGGACTCGACTTGTGACTGGTCGGCAATAACCAGCAGATAATTTGACACCACCACAAGAGCAATCAGCTCGCGGGCATTCTTGTGACTGTATTGGGTCGATTTCACTTGCGCGCCGGAAGACCGTGCGCGCTCGATGGACTCCCAGTTGAAAATGGACTGATAAAGGTAAGCGCGTGTGTCGAAGACCCCAAAAGGACCGATGACGGGCGGGTGGCCGGGGAC
Source organism: Candidatus Acidiferrales bacterium (assembly GCA_963775865.1). Lineage (GTDB taxonomy): Bacteria > Acidobacteriota > Terriglobia > Acidiferrales > UBA7541 > Acidiferrum. The sequence continues at coordinate 150,921 of CAVZKU010000009.1, forward strand.
ATCAATGCCTATGGTGGCCTTCAGATCGGTTTGCCGAACGCCAAAACTAGTAGCGGTGGTCAGATTCGGCAGCAGCGTGCTGAGTACCTGCCACCGTTCGCCTTGCGCGCCAGATACTGCATCGGTAGAAAGCAGCCCCCCAAGGTTTTGCTGCAGACCACGAGCCACGGCGTCTTCCAGTGAGAGCGATAAGGCCGTTGAACTGGCTGTGCCCGTGGGAACTCCTCCCAAGTAGGGATTCTGCAACTGAGAATCTGAGGTGTAGCCAGCCTGAGCGGCAACGCCAGCAGCCCCGTAGGACACGGTCCGCTGGCTCGGCACAGTCAACTCAGACTGTCCGTAAAGCGGAGGTCCTGCGGACAAAGTGGCGCAGAGTGCGATCAGCTTGTAGCAGGACTTTGCGCGATCGCCCGTCAACATCCGCAGGACGAGCACGGTGGGATTGCCGAGGAAATTGCGGCTTCAACGGCCAGAAATCGGGTAGAGTGCGTTTTGGGCTCAACAAGAGTACTAGGAACGAGATGTCCGATAGCCGACAAATCAGGCATTGACCGCTCTCACTGTCGGCAGTGATTCTTACCTTTTTTGGTCGGATGCACATCGAAATTTGGTTGCGGTAAAATTGTTCTTTGGCGAAGGGGGGCGGCGCCTGTTTCGCCTGCGAGGGAAAAATGTCCTCTCTACCAATACCTAGCGCACTCGACGCTCGGACCCAAACTTTTCCGGTGTTGATGGAGTCGCAAATCAACCGCGTTCGTTCGAGTGGCAAACTGCGACAGGTCAAGAATGGCGAAATCCTGTTCGAGCCCGGTGATACCAATGTGCCGTTCTTCGTGGTGCTCTCCGGGAGGATAGAAATCGTACAGTCTGACCTTGCGGGTGAGCATCTGATCGCAACCCTCGGTCCCGGCGAGTTCACGGGAGAGATGACGATGATCTCCGGGCGGCGGTACCTGGTGCTGGGTCGCGTGACCGAAACGGGGGAATTGTTGGAACTGAGTGAGGATGGCTTGCGGTCACTGGTGGCCAAGGATGCGGAGCTTAGCGAGATTTTCATGCGAGCGTTTATCCTGCGCCGTTTGGCGCTCATCAGTCACGGGTACGGCAACCTGATCCTGCTGGGTTCGCGCCACTCGGCCAACACGTTGCGTCTGCGCGAGTTTCTTACGCGCAATGGGCATCCACATACGTACGTGGATCTGGATAGGGACAAGAGTTCGCAGGAACTTCTGGACCGTTTTGAGCTGAAGCTGGATGAAATACCCGTGGTGATATGCCAGGCGCATGCGGTGCTACGGGATCCCACGATTCAGGAATTGGCTGATTACTTAGGGTTAAACAGTGCTATCGACGAAACGCAGGTGCGCGATTTGATCATTGTCGGTGCCGGACCTTCCGGACTAGCCGCAGGAGTCTACGCCGGTTCGGAGGGCTTGAATGTACTGCTGATTGAGACTGCCTCACCGGGAGGGCAAGCCGGATCTAGCTCTAAGATCGAGAATTATCTGGGCTTTCCAATGGGAATTTCGGGTCAGGAGCTTGCGGCTCGCGCGATCGCTCAGGCGGAGAAATTTGGAGCGCAGATGATCGTGGCCCACAGCGTTGAGCGACTGGAGTGCGAAAAACGTCCGTATAAAGTTCGGCTGGACAACGGCGACAAGCTCGCGGCACGCGCGATTGTCATCGCTACAGGGGCGCAGTACAAGAAACCGCATCTGGCAAATCTGGAAAAGTTTGAGGGCCAGGGCATCTACTACGGTGCGACCTTCATGGAGTCGCAGCTGTGCGAGCAAAGAGAGGTTGTCGTGGTGGGCGGAGGGAATTCCGCCGGACAAGCGGCGGTTTTCCTGTCAGAGACGGCGCCCAAAGTGTACATGCTGGTACGCTCGAGTGAATTGTCCAGCACGATGTCCCGCTACTTGGTTCAACGAATCGAAGCGAACCCAGCCATCGAATTGCATTTCAAAACGGAAATCGTTGGCCTGGAAGGTGGGAGGCACCTGGAGCGGATTACCTGGCAGGACAAAACCAGCGGCGAGACGTCGACCCACGAAATTCGCCATTTGTTCATTATGGCGGGAGCTTCGCCGCGAACCGAGTGGCTGCGGGGTTGCGTCGCTCTCGATGAGAAGGGATTTATCCTCACCGGGCAGGATTTGGAGAGAGAGGCAGAAGCATCGGGCTGGACACAGGCCCGATCTCCATACATGCTGGAAACGAGCCTGCCGGGAGTCTTTGCCGTCGGCGACGTTCGTTCGGGGAATGTGAAGCGCGTGGCTTCGGCAGTGGGAGAAGGGGCGATTGCCATTCACCTGGTCCACCGCGCGCTGGCCGAGCTGTAAGAGCAATACATAGGAAACAGTGCGCCCATTAGCCTTTTATAGGAGATTTCCGCCTCTACTTCTCCCTGCCGAAGACCTCGCGGAACATCACATTGAGGTCATCGAGTGCTTGGGCGCAGTCGCCTGTAAAGCTGGAACCATGCATATGGCGAGTGTCTACCTTCAAGTGAAGTGGCGATTGCGACTGCCGCTTCTGCCTGAGTCGCTGCACACTCAGAAACTGTTCCGGGCCACAAGTCCGGTTGTGGGAAATCACGGTGGACCTAGCTATCTTCTGTCTCCACGTGCTTTGTATTTCGAACAGCGGAGACGCTGCCCAAAAACATCTGATTTTGGGCCGACTAAAACAGCGAAGCTCGATCTCCTGGAATGAGTGAGTTACAAACGCTGAGACCTGGTGGTTTTTGGGCAGGTATAAAGTCTCTCCACCCACCTGTACGTAGTCGGGAAAGATGAGGTGAACGCCTGGACGATCCTAAAATACTTCGTCGGTGAACTCGGCCAAACTCCGAACTGCCGTTCTGTGAACGGCGCTTCAACGTGGAAATAGTTGGGACCGACGTAACTTCCCAGAACGGGACTTTGGGGAGTCAGGCCTTGTACTTCAATGAGTAGCGCGTCTTACGACCAGATGGATTGTTTCTGAGCGCACCATCACCCGCCAACAATGCGCATTGGGGTCCGCGAAGGCTGGGACCACATTCCACTCATCACCACTGCCCAGGCGCAATCGAGAAATGTTGGGCGACTGATCGCGAGCGGTTCCAGCAAACGACACTCGCGCAGCGTTGTGTCGAACTGTTTTCGAGCATACGCTGGTGGCTCTGCAGGATCGTCCTGTGAATGGAGAATCGTCATGAACTGGACACATCTCTTGAAGAGCGAAATTGAAACCGCCTACGCGACCACTGCAAAACTTCTGGGCAAGGTAGATTCGGACAGTTTCGATTGGAAGCCCAAAAGTGGCAATAACTGGATGACTGTCGGGCAACTCGTAAAACACATCACCGAAGCCTGTGGCCCGGGTTGCAGAGGATTCGTCACTGGTGACTGGGGGCTCCCAGCGGGCAAGACGTGGGAAGACCTTGCCCCGGAGGAAATGTTGCCCCCTGCCGAAAAACTGCCCTCGATTCAGAGCGTGGAAAAGGCCAAGGATCTACTCTCAATGGACAGAATCCTTGCTCTTCAGATGATCGACCAAGCCGGTGAGAATGATCTGGCCAATAAAAAGATCGCGGCCCCCTGGGCTCCTGGCGCAGCATGCGCCCTCGGCTTCCATCTGCTCAAGATGATTCAGCATCTCGAACGGCACGAAGGCCAACTTTTCTACTATCTGAAGCTTCAAGGTAAGCCTGTCAATACGGTGGACCTCTGGGGTCAGCCCTGAACGAGTTGTGCGTTCACGGAATTGTCCGGTTGCCCTCCAAACGGATACGCATCGCCTGTTTAGGCAACGGCGTTCGGATCCCTAGCCTTCTAAATGGATGACCATACTGAGCGCGGCGCAGGAGGCCGCCAGTATGGGACGTCGGAAAAAGACAAGCAAGCGCTCACGGGCCAAGACAATACTTCGGCTGCCCGACTTGGAACAGTCGAAGAATGCAGTTCTGAACTCGCTAGCGGCTGCGAGTTCGCAAGAATCGTATGGGCATGCCATCGATGAATTTATCGGCTGGTACTGTTCCGAGCCGCGCTTGGCCTTCAACCGTACCATTGTCCTTCGTTATCGATTCTTTCTCGAACAGAAGAACCTGGCGCCTTCTACCATCAACGTGCGGTTAGCAGCAGTGAGAAGACTCGCATGCGATTCGGCCGATACTGGTCTCCTGAGTCCCGAATTGGCAGCTGGAATCGGTCGAGTTAAGGTGCTAAACGTTTGGGCGTTCGGATCGGAAATTGGCTAACCATCGAACAATCCAGAACCTTGATCAGGGGATAGCCTGCGAGGCAAACGCCGCACCTGTGCACGGCTATGCCACTTGGCTGGGGGAGAACTTGAACAGATTCAGTTCTTGCTTGGTCACGCATCAGTTCAGACGACCGAGCATTACTATGTGCGGAAAGTAGATATGTGCAGTGGGTGTCCTAAGTCGCCGATTGTCAACGCGCGTGCTTGGCTGGACTCAGCATAATATCCTCGGTTGGTTGGCGAATCTCGACTCAGACCTGACATGCGCGGATGTCCCGCGATGAGTTACAAAGTCGCTTCCATGATCCCTTGCTGCAGCCCATCAGCTCGATTTCGCCCAGTGCGCCAGCGACAAGTCGCTTCAGTGGTAAGTTTCGCAAAACCAAAAAAGAATTGCTCCATGACGGACCTCCTCTGAAAAGCGGCAGTCTCCGTGGCCGCCAGGAGGTGCATCATGAAATCTTATGTGCTGTGATCCACGAGAAATGATCGGACTGACAAGCACTTACCGAAGCCACCCAACATAACCATCCGCTGCGCATAATGTTTTTTATGTGCTGCAGCACATAAGCGATATCTGGGATGCAAACAGAAACTACGACACGCGGTGAATGACAATCTGGGACTGGAAGACGTCTGAGTGAGAACTTACCTCCCCGAACGAGACTTATGGCTCGTTTCGCCGAATTCACATTGACGAGATCCGCGTTTATCAGCCGTCTGAATGGCACCATGGCACGTCATTGACGTGTATATCGCTTTACGATATGTTCATTCGCGGCACTCGATAAGAGGCGTAGTTGCGCTAATATCCGGAGGTGCCAGACAGGTGGATGTTTTAACGCCGCCTTCCTTCCATATCTCGATGGCAATGGTAGTTTCACTCCGAAACGTTCTTTTCGCGACTGATTTTTCCTCCTGTTCCGAAGCAGCGCTGCCCTATGGAATTGGAATGTGCCGCCGTTATGACGCGACACTATACACGGTGAGTGTAGTGTCTTCGGAGATTACCTATGATGTTCAGCCACCGGACCCGTTCTACCTCCGACATTCCGCTGAAAAGAAGATGGCGACACTTGTAAACTCTGGGTTCTTCCAGGAAATCAAGCACCTCGAGTTCGTCAAAGAAAGGTTCGAGTCTGTCTCACACGTGCTTTTGGATTTCATCGATAGGCATCACATCGACCTGATCGTGCTTGGCATGCACGGCCGAGGTGGAATCAAGAAGCTCGTGCTCGGGTCGGTGGCAGAAGAGATTGTAAACTGTGCGCCTTGTCCTGTGCTCACGGTTGGGCCGCACGTTCCCCCGAAATTGACGCCGGAATTTAAGCTGGGGAGAATTCTGTGCGCGACCGACTTGCAGCCCGGGTCGGCCAGAGTGCTTACGTATGCGCTGTCGCTGGCAACGGACGAGTCCGCACAGCTGACTCTGCTTCATATTCTCAAGATGTCCACCGATTCTCCTTCGGAACACCGAGAGGCGCAGAGAGACATTGCAATGAAGCAGCTTCTGGAAATGCTTCCTCTCTATACGAGTTCTTCAGTGGGAGTGCAGTCCATCGTCGAGTTCGGCGCACCAGAAGAGCGCATCCCGAAGGCGGCTGAAGACCTAGGTGCAGACTTGATTGTGATTGGACCGCACCATACATTTCATCCGCGCATATCCGCGCATCTACCGTGGGCCATGCTTCATCAGGTGCTCAGTCATGCTCGATGCCCCGTTTTAAGGGTGTAGGACTGAGGTCATCGACGATGGCACAGGAAATCACGAACGAAGGCAAATCACAATGGTGGAGAAAGCCGTTGGCTGATTCTTTTCCTCGCATTCGCGAGCGCGAGGACCAAGTCTTTCTTTTGCTGACCCTGGTGATTGGCATGCTCACTGGCCTCTCGGTCGTCGCATTCATCGTGCTCACCGAGCATTTGGGGATGCGACTTTATCCTGTCGGAAGCGCGGCTTGGCGACGGGCCTTGATTCCCATTTTGGGATCTGTCGCCATGGGCTACCTGCTTTACCGATATTTCCCCGATGCCCGCGGTAGTGGCGTTCCCCAAACTAAAGCCGCCCTATTTGCACGAGGCGGCCGGATCACTCTTAGTACGATCCTTGGTAAATTCTTTTGTACGGCGGCGACACTGGCAAGTGGCATCCCATTGGGGCGCGAAGGGCCGTCGGTGCAGGTCGGGGGTGGAATCGCTTCCGTTCTCGGCCGGTACCTTGGATTGAGTCCCGAACGAGTCAAAGCCCTCATCCCAGTCGGAGCTTCCGCCGCGATAGCCGCTGCGTTCAACACGCCGCTAGCCGCTGTTGTTTTCTCGCTCGAAGAGATCACTGGTGATCTGCATGCACCGATTCTTGGTTCCGTGGTATTGGCCTCGGCGACATCATGGTTCGTTCTACGGCTGCTCCTCGGGAACCATCCCTTGTTCCACGTGCCTCAGTATCAGCTCGCTCATCCTCTGGAATTCGGGATGTATGCAATTTTGGGGGTTGCTGGCGGGTTGGTTTCCGTGGCGTTCACAAAGCTTCTCTTGCGCACACGCGAATGGTTCATGACCCTACCGAAGCAAACCGTTTGGTTCCAGCCTGCTGCAGGCGGCGTGCTTGTTGGCGTGATAGCACTTTTTGTTCCACAGGTTTTGGGAGTCGGCTACGGATATGTTGGAGAAGCACTGAACGGAAGAATTGCCCTAGGAACCATGGCCCTATTGGTGGTCTTGAAGCTCTTTGCGGTCACAACGAGCTATGGATCCGGCAATGCGGGAGGCATTTTCGGCCCTAGCCTTTTTATCGGAGCCATGTTGGGAGGCACGGTCGGGGGCATCGCCCACAACCTCCTGCCTCAATATACAGCCTCGGCGGGAGCCTACGCTTTGGTGGGCATGGGCACGCTCTTTGCGGGCATCGTCCGAGCGCCTATGACCTCGGTTCTGATGATTTTTGAAACGACGCAAGACTATGCCGTCATTGTCCCCCTCATGATTTCAAATCTTGTTAGTTTTTTCATTTCCTCGCGTTTGCAGCCAGAACCGATCTACGACGCCCTCGCATATCAAGACGGAATTCACTTGCCGAGTGCGGCAACGCGTCACCAGAGAGGAGGGCGCCAAGTTGCATATCTGATGCGGCCCCCGAAGGAAACATTGCTAGCCTCCATTAGCGTCGGTGAAGCGTTGCAATTGGTGCTCACCAGTAACTTCCGCGGCTGGCCCGTGTGCGACGAGAGTGGCGTGATTGGAATGCTGAGCAAAGAAGGCCTCCAGCGAGCTGCACAGCAGTATGGAAGGGAAAAGCAACTTAGTGAGCTGGTGGATGCGCGGACGTTTCCTCACCTGCACGCCGATCAATCGCTTCACCTGGCACTGGAACGCATGGGCGGAGCCGGCCTCGATCTCCTACCAGTGGTAAGCCGCGCCGATGTGCACCAGTTGGAAGGAATTGTGTTACGCCGCGATGTTTTGGATTCCTACGGCATTGGCGCTGAAGATAAAGGTTGATTCCGAATGAGGTGCAGAATGCTCGATGAATTAATGTTCAACCCGACCGACAGCGGAACATATATCTTTTTGTGCGCTAAATGCAGGGCGCTTCCTGAGTACGCTTTCGGCGCTAAGAATAAGGGCGAACTCGTTTACATCCTAGTATGCTCAAACTGCACTCACATCCTCGGACAGTGGGCAACAATCGAAGAGCGAGATAGAGAACTCAGAGAATTCGCAAAGAAGATATCCAGCAAGACATGAGCCCTTCTACACCTGAGGTCAGCTATCATCGTCGAAGTAATTTTATCGCAAACATTTGCATAAAAAGACTCTCATCTGGTAAGTACTCGTACAAGTGCCCATAACTGGCCGGAAACGGCGTTCGAGGATTGCGACCTGTAAAGCTGTTGGAAATGATTGTCTGACAAGGAGGAAATCGATCAGACCGTGCGTCCCGTCGCACGTAGCCTACGAGGTTGGAGCGGCGAGGCAACAGACCGTTCGAAGCCCTCGGACAATGTACCCACACTCGCAAGAGTGGCACCGAAACCGTGAGGCCACGGTGTATCTGCCAGCATAAGGTGGAGAGGGCCTAGGCTTGATGGCAGGGTCAGAATACACAAATGTTCGTAAGCGTCGTTACGCCGAGAGAGCCTAACATGCTGAGCGGCTCTTTTTGCAGTGAGCACAGAGGCTTCCTCGTACTCTGTCATGGGTAAACAACGCTGCCGGCGCACAGAACAGACCTAACCTATCGCGTCATTCCAACGGAACAGGGTAAATCCACATCGCTCCCCGCAAGGGAAAGTGCATCGCAAGATGCACCCATGGCGGTGCGGACAACAGATGAGGGAGAAAGCGAATGCCGCTCTGTAATGGAACGGATACCGGTTGTGTCAGCTACATCGACAACATCACCGGACGCGAAAGCGGGCTGACTTCCCTTTATGGTGCTTCACACGAGAGAACTTGGCTAATCGGCTCAATGAGGCAAGGCAGATGACAACAGCGCGAGCTGTTGGTGCGGTCTCACGCGAGGCGGCGGAATGGTATGCCATTGATTGGCCAACCATTCACCGCAACGTTCGCCGACTCCAAGTGCGTATCGTGCAGGCAACGAAGGAACGCAGATGGGGCAGGGTGCGAGCCCTGCAACGTTTGCTGACCCACTCCTACAGCGGCAAAGTTCTCGCCGTTCGAAGAGTGACGGAAAACAATGGCAAGGCAACCCCGGGTGTGGACCAAGAAATTTGGGATACACCAGAGAAGAAGACACAGGCAGTACATGCACTCAAGCGTAGGGGTTATCGATCTCAACCCCTGCGGCGTGTCTATATACCCAAGTCAGATGGCAAAACGATGCGGCCGCTCGGAATTCCCACAATGATCGATCGAGCGCAGCAAGCACTTTACTTGCTTGCACTGAATCCCGTTGTGGAAACCACTGCTGACAGAAACTCTTACGGGTTCCGTCAGAAGCGGTCCTGCGCCGACGCGATTGGACAGTGCTTTCTTGCACTGAGACGCGCCAGCGCGCAGTGGATTCTGGAAGGTGACATCAAGAGTTGCTTCGACAAGATTTCACACGACTGGCTGTTGGCTCACGTCCCTATGGATCGAGTCATCCTCCAAAAGTGGTTGAAATCCGGGTACATGGAAAAACACGTCCTCCACGAATCGACGGACGGGACTCCCCAGGGCGGAATTATCTCTCCCGCGCTCGCTAACTGCGCGCTGGATGGACTGGAACGCGTCCTGCAGGAAAAGTTTCCTGCAAAGAAACGTCTCAGATCCTTTGGAGGTGAAAAACCTTGTGTCCATCTCGTTCGTTATGCGGATGACTTCGTCATCGCCAGTAAATCGAAAGAATTACTGGAAGGAGAAATCAAACCCCTCGTTGAGCAGTTCCTGCAAGGACGAGGTCTTGAACTTTCCCCGACCAAGACCGTCATTACGCACGTGGAGCACGGCTTTGATTTCCTCGGACAAAATGTGCGCAGATACCCTAACGGGAAACTGCTCATCAAGCCTTCCAAGAAGAATGTTGGAACCTTCCTGAATGGCATCCGAGGAATCATCCACGCCGCACGTAGCATGTCTGCCGCCGATCTGATCGATCAACTCAACCCCAAGATTCGCGGTTGGGCGAACTATCATCGGCACGTGGTGAGTAAACGCATCTTTGGACGCGTGGATCACAACATCTCCTCTTGCCTGTGGCAATGGGCACGACGAAGGCATCCGAACAAGCCCTCACGCTGGATCAAAATGAAATATTTTGAACGGCAAAGGGACCGCGATTGGACCTTCTTCGGTGAAACCTGCGATGACGAAGGACGGCCAAAGAAAGTCTGGCTATTCCACGCTCAGAGCACTCCCATCAAACGGCACGTTAAGGTCAGGGGCGAAGCGAACCCTTACGATCCCGCCTATGAAACCTACTTCGAAGAACGAGAAGGGGCTCACATGCTGGACACGTTTCGGGGTTCTCGCACTCTTCGCTATCTCTGGTATGAGCAACGTGGGCTTTGCATGCTGTGTAATACAAAAATCACCCGGATCACCGGCTGGCGCCTTCATTATTGCGTCGCCCGCGTGAAGGGCGGTTCCACAGGTGCCACGAACTGCGTTTTGCTTCATCCAGAGTGCCATGATCGGGTTCATGGTCAGCATCTTTCCGTTTCGAAGCCGCGTCTCCTTTAAAGAGGCGTTCGAAGGGCTTGAGCTGGGTGAAGGGAAACTTTCATGCCCAGTTCTGAGAGGGCCGGGCGGTCGCAAGGCCGCCTGGCTACTCGGTGAAGACCGGCGATGTCCTCGAACCGGACTTCGGACCCGTCGCGGCATACAGAGAGTTCCTGTCTGGCACCTGAATGAAGGACATGCGGCCTTTGCGGAGCTGGAACGCGCCCGATTTAAGGAATTCAAAACCGTGCAGGAGACTTCTTCGACGGTACCTGTCCACCAATTTTCTAGGACCCCTCGGACCGATACTCGGTAGACGTAGGAATTATAGAAAGGAAACCTACTATGAAGACTAATGCCGACCAGCCCGAGGCTTCCGAATCGAAGCCCAACGGTAAGGATGATCTGAAATCCCTGCCCCTGCCGGAAGTGGAGAAAAAATTGGGGTCGTCACCGGACGGCCTCAGTCAAGCTGAGGCTCAGAAACGGCTGGCGCAATACGGCCCTAACGAGATTGAAGAAAAGAAAACCAATCCGTTCCTGAAATTCCTCACCTATTTCTGGGGCCCCATCCCGTGGATGATTGAAGCGGCCGTAATTCTGTCGGGCATTGTCCGGCACTGGCTGGATTTTTTCATCATCCTCCTTCTGCTTGTTTCCAACGCCGTGGTCGGATTCTGGGAAGAGCACCAGGCAGGCAACGCCATCGCCGCTCTGAAGGCTAAGCTGGCGATCAATGCCAAAGTGAAACGTGATGGGAAGTGGATCACTCCGGCGGCGCGTGAGTTGGTGCCGGGCGACGTCATCCGGGTGCGTCTCGGCGACATAGTGCCGGCGGATGCGCGCTTGTTGGAGGGTGACCCTGTCGAGGTGGACCAGTCCGCGTTGACGGGCGAATCTTTGCCCGCCACTCGCAAACCTGGCGAGGCGGTGTTTTCGGGGTCGATCATCCGCCAGGGCGAAATCGACGCGATGGTGTACGCCACTGGGGAGAACACTTATTTCGGCAAGACCGCCCAACTGGTGCAGGAGGCGCACACCGTCAGTCATTTCCAGCGCGCTGTGCTGAAGATTGGCGATTACCTGATCATTCTTGCAGTGTCCCTGGTTGTGTTGATATTGGCCGTAGCGCTATTCCGTGGCGACCCGATCCTCAATACGTTGGAGTTCGCCTTGGTGCTTCTGGTGGCCGCGATCCCCGTGGCGATGCCGACCGTACTGTCCGTGACCATGGCCGTCGGCGCACGTCTTCTAGCGAAAAAAGAAGCGATTGTCACTCGGTTGTCGGCTATCGAGGAACTAGCTGGTGTGGACGTGCTGTGCTCAGACAAGACCGGCACCCTGACCGAGAACAAGTTGACGTTGGGCGATCCATTCAGCGTTAGCGGTATCCCTGGCGACCAAGTCATCCTCGACGCTGCACTAGCTTCACGTGCGGAAGACAAGGACACCATCGACCTCGCGGTGATCGGCGGTGTGAAGGATGATGAGGCGTTGAAGGGCTATCAGATGGTCCATTTCCAGCCGTTCGACCCGGTGCATAAGCGCACCGAAGCCACAGTCAAGAGCGGGGATGGAAAGCAGTTCTTTGTGGCCAAGGGAGCGCCGCAGGTGATTCTGGAGATGTCCACCAACGTCGGTGAAGTGAAACCCGTCGTCGAGAAGGCCGTCAATGAATTTGCGGCTCGTGGCTTCCGTTCCTTGGGCGTAGCCCGGGCAGATCAGGAAAATAAGTGGCAGTTTGTTGGGGTGTTGCCACTGTTCGATCCGCCCCGCGAGCAGGCCAAAGCCACCATCGCGAACGCCCGGCAGATGGGCGTGAGCGTCAAGATGGTTACGGGCGATCAAATGGCTATCGCCCAAGAAACTGCTCGACAGTTGGGGATGGGCACCAACATCCTCGATGCCGGCGGATTGGGCGATACGAAACGTCAAGAGACAGCGCAGTCGGACGAGGCCATCGAAAAGGCGGACGGTTTCGCCCAGGTATTCCCCGAACACAAATTCCACATTGTGGATGTCCTGCAAAAACTTGGCCACATCGTCGGCATGACTGGCGATGGCGTGAACGACGCCCCCGCGCTGAAAAAAGCAGACTGCGGCATCGCCGTTTCCGGCGCGACAGACGCGGCCCGCGCGGCGGCGTCCATCGTGCTCCTGGCGTCCGGCCTATCGGTGATCATCGACGCGATCAAGGAGAGCCGCCGGATATTCCAGCGGATGAACAGCTACGCGATCTACCGCATCGCCGAAACCCTGCGCGTGCTCTTCTTCATGACGCTGGCGATCTTGGTGTTTAACTTCTATCCGCTGACTGCGGTGATGATTGTGATGCTGGCATTGCTCAACGACGGAGCCATCCTGTCCATCGCCTATGACAACGTTCATTACAAGGATAAGCCCGAGGCCTGGAACATGCGCCTAGTGCTCGGGATTTCTACGGTGCTGGGCCTCATCGGGGTTGTGTCCGCGTTTGGCCTGTTTTATCTTGGCGAGCGAGTTTTTCAGTTCGACCGCGCGCACATCCAGACGCTGATGTACCTGAAACTGTCCGTGGCCGGACATCTGACGATTTTCCTGACGCGCACGCGCGGCCCGTTCTGGTCTATACGCCCCGCGCGGATTCTATGGGCGGCCGTGCTCGGTACGCAAATCGTGGCGACGTTGATAGCGGTTTATGGTTTGTTTATGACGCCGCTCGGCTGGCGCTGGGCAGGATTCGTTTGGGCCTACGCTCTGGCTTGGTTCCTCGTGAATGACCGCGTGAAACTCCTCGCGTATCGTATTTTTGACCCTACGAAAGCCCCCTTGTTGGCCAAGAAGCCGCTCGACCTTACACCACGGATTGCAACACGGGCCTACGAACTCTACGAGCAGCGAGTCCGGGGCGAAAGCCGGGCAGATCAAGACTGGCTGGAGGCGGAACGCGAGATTCGGAAAAATGAGGCAGGAAAAACGAAGGCTGCTTCGACGCCCTCCTAAGCCGCATGTGTGCTAAGCGCAACTGGCGCTGCTCGTCACACCGAAAGGATGAAGATGAAAATCACATCAAAAGCCTTCATTGAAGAAACCCTCAGCTCTTCCCGTGTTGGACAACCTCCACAGGCATGTGGCTCAGCTTTACGAAAACTCGGCTCCGACGGCGCAACGGCCACCAATCGTAGAGATAGATCTGCATCGGCCGCCACATAGCGACCCATCCGGCGATCGTGAGGCTCTCTCGCACGATGGCAGCCCAGGTGTCCGCGTCGCGGCCTAACAATATCTTGCTGAGAACTAGACAGGCAGACAAGAACAGCAGTCCGATGAAAAGACTGGTACGACCTTGCTTTAGGAGACGCCTGAACTCCAAGTTAGTAATTTGGGCACGATGGGCAAAGTGGTTGTGGACGGCCGTCCTTATCAGTTCTTTGGGGTCTTCAGCCGGCCACTGGTCCAAATAAATACGCAATTTGAGTGGAGCGTCAGGGGAGAATTCTTGGGCCCAGCTTACGATGAATTCTTCTGCGTCGTCGTCCAGATCCTTCTCAATGAACGGAGAAGGGTCCATCGAATTGAAGAGCTGGGTCATTTCGCGCAGTTTCAAACTTATGATGTGCGGACGCCCTGGTTCCGTGGCGGCAGTTTTTGGTAAAGAAAAACGCATACGAAAATTCTTGCTACCTTCCGTCCTGCCAATATTATCGGCTTTGTGCCCCAAGAACTGGTTCCTGGTTTTCTTCCGAACCGATATTTCACTCGCGGGCTCGAAGTCTCCTTTTGTCATTGGATTGTGGGGCCATCACAATTGCCTCCAGTATTCTAGCGAGCCGTTGCAAGTTGGCATCGTTCTTTCTTACCGATGTCGGTCGTAGTCCCAACTTCAGGCTTCATTACGCGGAAGTTAATCTGGAGGCCATGGTCCAGAAACGGCGTTGTAGGAAGTGATCTGCGACCACCTGTAGGCACAAGAGAGTCTTTCGGTAGGCTAAGGCCATGCACCAAATCTGCAACACTCTTGTCAAACCGTTGAAATCAAAGCTCCGGCAAGTGACACGCCGATAGATCATTGGCGAGTCTCCAGTTCTCTCTCACGCTTGGCTTCTTCTGGACTTTTCCGAAGGAAACGCGAGATGCATACGGACCCACGCCTAGTCCGTTCCTATCTCTCGCATACTCTGCCCTTTGTCTAAATGAATCACAGCAATAACTTGCTCAGTTTGAAAGTCGAGTAACTCTAGCCCGCCTCGCATGATTTTGACGTAGTCTTTCTCTAGCTTCATGCGATCCCCTTCGTATGTCTCGCTTGGCTTGTCCTCTCCGAACTCAAATCGCCCGAATTTTGCCATTGAATCCTCCTGTTTATGAGTAAGTGCAGAAGCCCTCTTCCGCAGCCCCTTGAGGTGAGGTGAACACGTAGGGAAGCCACAGTTCAGGGCGAGGTAAGTTTCCGAAAGCTCGGAATAGCATGCCAGGGCGAAGATAGCCGCCTTCGGAAGAGTAGCGCAACTTCGCGCACGTCCGGCATTCCCAATCGGCCCGCCGTGCTACGTAAAATCGACCGTCATCCCCGACCTTAGCGCCGTACAATGCTCGGCTTGGCCTTTGGCATCTCCAGCATCGCAAAAACAAGGCGCGGCCCCCGTGAGGCTGCCTTCGCCAAACCAAAGAGACTAGCACGGTGCTCCCATCCGTTCGCCGGGCCTCCACTGCGTCGGCTTCCTGGAGTATTGTGTTCGGAACAAAACGCGCTACCCGTAACCGCCTCTTTCACTTGGCCGTCCCGACTGTTATTCCATACAAGCAGGTACGGGATCCGCCGAGGGTCGTCCCACACCCAGTGCACGACCCAGGCCGGAAGAATGGGAACCTGCTCGCAGTCTATCCGAAAGCCGTAGAAGCGCCCGTCACGCCTCCGAATCTGCCTTTTTCGGTGTTCTACCATCTAATCTCCGTGCTCGTCCTTTCCCTTGAAATCCCAATTACGGGGGGCGTCTTCAAAGAAACGGTCAAGGTCAATCTTGCGGAACCTATACTTTCCACCAATTACTCTTCCCGCGATCTCTCCCCGCCTTAGATAGGCCCGCAATGTTCGCGGGTTCATTCGCAGAACACCCGCAGCCTCGCGGAGTGTCAGCAGCTTTTCACCTATTGGAGCCGGCTCAACTTTCAGTCGCCGCTTAGTCGCCACCCGACCCGTCCTTTTCCCTCTCGTGCCAGGCCGAAAGCGAGTCGCCGGATTAGCAGACGCGCCTGGCATCCAATGTTCCGATCCCGGCCTCGTTGCTATGCTTTTCAGCCCAACTGTTTGAACGTAGTCTCTTGCTCTGAGAGTGGTCTTCTCCAGAGAAAGGGTTTTGCTTTGTCTCCGCGTGCGAGACAGAGCATTAGTGGTTCTCCCCTGTGGTTCCATTTCGCTGTTGTGACGGCGCCATCGTTTTCTGAAACAACAAGCCGGACGATTGTCCACTCCAGGAGTGGCAATGCATGGTCCTATCGGAGACTCGTGGCCTATGGCTTTCTTCGATTGTCCGGGAGGGCATAGGGTTGGTCCGGAGACTCGCGTGTTTAAGCACGGGCCTGACTTTTCCGATTGCTACTTCCCCCCGAAATCGAGCGTCTCAAAGAGCCCGACGGTCACAGCCGGGAAATGGTTCCCAAAGATGGACAGACTCTCAGCCAGAGGCGCTCAAGCTGCTTGTGGTTTCAAATAGTTAGCGTCGAAACGTACCTCCTTCTTCCAGACGATCAAGGTGATCGCGGCAATTTTCCTGGCCAAGGTCAGGCGTGCCATCGTGGGCTTCCTCCCCTTGGCCAGCAAATTCTCGTAGAAATCGTGCAGCGGTCCCGCTGCGGTGCTGGCTCTCATGGCTGCACCCTTAAAAATATCTTTGAGGTCGTGGTTGTGGTCCCTATTTAGGCCACGAACCGTGGCCTGTTTCTTGGCACGTTGCAGCTGTCCCGCCACCGCGCGGTACTCTCCGCTGTCATGCGTTTCCAGCCCCAGCCCGCAGTAGTTCCACAGCTGTCGCTTGGTGCGGAAGCGATGAGGCGTCTGCATCACGGCCAACAGCACGGCGGCGCGAATCGGACCGATCCCCGGAATCTGCCGCAGCAGTTTCCAGGCCTTGTGTTTCTTGGCTTCCAGCAACAAATCCCGCCGCACTTCCTGGCGCAGTAGCCGCAAGGCATCGAGCTGCTGGTAGTAAAACTCTGCCCGCCGGCGCACGCCCGATTCGCTGATCTTGCCGAGCCATTCCGCACGGTGACGCGGTGCATACACTTCCTTGTCAGCACAGGGAATGGCCCAACTGCGATACAACGCCTTAATCCGATTCATCACCCGAGTGAGATCCTTGCTGATGGTTAGATAACTGCGCGCCAATTCTTTCAGCGTTCGCAGGCCGTGCTCTCCGTGATAGACCGATTTGATGTTGTTCATGTACAGCTGTTCGGACAACTTGTTGGCATCGATCCGATCACTCTTGCTGCCATCTTTGAGCAGTGCATTCTTTCGCGGATTACAGACCTCGACTCCCGACACGTGCGGCTTCAGCAAATCGTACAACCAAGCGGCCCAGGTTCCTTCTTCGAAGGTGACGCGCAAATCTCCGCGCAGCCCGTCGATGAACTGCAAAATGGTGCTCGCTTTGGTCTCGATGACGCTTTCCATCACGACCTTGCCGACAGAGTTCCTCACACAAATCGAAATACTTTCCTTGTGCACATCTAGCCCGATATATTTAACGCTAGTCATAAAAGGGTGCTCCTTTCTGGAGAAGTTTGAGCAACGCACTCAAAACGTACTCCAATGGGGCGCCCTTTTATAATGTGTTGGGCGCAATTTGGGCGCAAAACTGGGTGCCAGGGAGCCAAAATCGGGGTGAGTCAGGAGAGTAAGGGCAGTCGAATCAGCATGATTTAATTGATGGAGCGAAATCCGGCGATGGGTTCGATTCCCATCGCCCGCTCCAGAACTCCTGATGATTCGATTGCCTTTATGCGGCTAAGTTGCTGAAAATCCCCCGGAAAATGGTCGGTTTTGGACGCTAGTTGGACGCCACTAAATGGGGTGAACCCCTTGGGTGGCACAAATTATTTGGGCACAGTTTCCGTTTTCTAAAGGCGTTCTTGCATCTCCTAGCAGGCTAAGGGATCTGGGGAAGGGGGCGACGTCGCCCCCTTCCCCAGAGTTGCTGTCGAATTCCTCTGCCTGTGCTCATCCTCGTTCTCAACCTTGTTCTCAAAGAACTTCATCGTTGCACTTCGCGAGTCTAACTTCAAACTCTCGCTCCGTTGCTCAAATTCTTCGGGCGATTGATAGCCCAGCGCAGAGTGCAAGCGCAGTCGATTGTAATACTGCTCGATGAACTCTCCGATATTCGCTCGCAAATGTTCCAGGTCGTCGTACTTGTTGGCGTAAATTTCTTCTCGCTTAAGCGTCTTCATGAAACTTTCACAGCTCGCGTTGTCATACGGATTTGCTGGCCGGCTCATGCTCGGAATTACACGGTTTTTCTCGAGGACTTCCACATATTCTGCGGAAGCGTATTGCAATCCCCGATCCGAGTGATGAACCAGACCAGGTTCTGGTTGTCGACTCCCGATGGCTTGCCCCAGCGCTCCCATCGTTAGCCGCATTGCCAAGGTCCGATCTAGCGCCCAGCCCACCACTTTCCGAGAGAACCCATCGAGGATCACCGCCAAATACACAAACTCGGCTTTCAGTCGAATGTAGGTGATGTCTGCCACCCACAGTTGGTTGATACCCGTCAGCTTCATGCGGCCGGCTAAGTTGAGATATACCTCCAACTTGTGGCTCGAATTCGTGGTGCTCACGAATCGCTTCGGCTGCACGCCCAGCAGATTATCTTCGCGCATGATCCGTACCACCCGTTTGTGGTTTACCGGTATTCCCCGGCGATGCAGTTCTGCTGTGATCCGTCGATAGCCATAACGTCGGCGGTGTTCCAATGCAATCGTTTGAATCGCAGATCGCACTTCCATCTCCTCCTCCGCTGGTTGCCGTTCTTGCAGCGAACGATAGAAACTTCTGCGACTGACCGAAACCAGCTGGCACATGCGCTCGATACTCAGGCCGCCTTGCAAAAATATTACTTCTCGGATCTGCTCGTAGATGCCGTCTCGCCAGTTTCGTCGCGTTTCTGGCGTCGAGCCTCTACTTTTTGCAAGGCACCTTTGAAAAAATCCGCTTCCAGACTCTTTTCAGCCAACAACTGCTTCAAGCGGTGGATCTCCTTGCGGTGAGAAGATGCGTGCGTGCTGGGCCGCAACGCTTCTTCTCCTGGTTCAATGATTTCCAACTTCCTGCGCCACTTGTAGAGGCATCTTCGGGTCACCCCCAGCTCTCGCGCCAACTCTTCGACATCTTCGCTGGTCTTCATGCGCTCTACAGCCATCCTCTGAAATTTCCGGGAGTATCGTTTCCTCTTCATCCTCTCGTTTCCTCTCCCGGAAACTGTGCCCATTCTTGTGTGCCACTTCAAGGGTTCATTCCATAAAACCAATTGGACGCTCCCTCAGAAATTGCGGGCGCGTGTCTATGGGTGAACCAACGGACCACAGAATATCTGCACACCGTGACGGGCCGCGTGAGTGTTAGCCTTATGCAGGAGTTTTGGGCGCAATTGGAGGGGGGAAGGGAAACGGCCTGAAGGGAGTTCCTCCAAGCCGTTTCAAATCACCTGAAAACTGGTTGCGGAGGTCAGATTTGAACTGACGACCTTCGGGATATGAGCATTAGGTTCCAAAATTCCAAGTCGTGTTGCTGGTACCGCTTACAAAATTTCGAGCAGCAAAAAAAAGGCTGTAAATAGATTACAAAACGCTTTGGGGTTACACCAGCGCCTAGTTGTCTTTATGACCTGGAACATCACGGTCATTGGCCCACTCGGGGTCCTTCCCGGTCAGAAGGCGCGACAGCTCCGCCTCGCTATCTCTAAGGACCGTGTCGAACCTCTCTGAATTGCGAAGGACTTTCATCTCTGGCAACTGCGAGAAGAAGTCATTTAGAAACAGCTTCATCGAAGTGTCCGCTCTGGACCGTTTGAAGAAAAACTCGACCATATCAAGGTCCCGTTGCTCTGCCATCTCGACCAAGCCTTCGAGGGCCGTAATATGGACGACGTTTAAGGGAAGTACTTCAACGGGTGAGGCTGTGAATTTTGCGCCTTGTGAGCCGTCAGGCTTGCCTTGCGCTCTGGAGAAGACCTGAGCCACCGCTGAAGGAACAAAAATGACGATGGATGCACCGATGCCGCTGAAGACCCACTCCCACCAGTTCATGCGGTCATTTTACAGGAAATACCCTAGTGAATCGCGCTGGCCGGGAGCGTAGCGTCATAAAAGCCCGCCCACTCTGAAGCCTCAGCCCCCGGAGGCTGCTATGCAAGAATGTGGGTTCTCTTGGCAACGCGCTTTTCAAAGCGCGATTCACGAAACCGAACCAGATACAGTCGAAAGCAAGATTGGTTTAGCGAGGCTAGCTATTCTCGAACGGCTCGTTTCTCCGGCGGGTATGGACCGAAAGGAAGAGGATGCGCTGTTCGACGCGCTCGATGCCCTCAGAGCGTTTGACTGGCAGCGGCTGTTGCACCAAGAAGAACTGATTTCGTCAGGTAGCTTGTCGTTTCATCAATAAGCGAAGAGGCCAAGCGGACTGATTTCGTTAGTAGTATCGCGGCGTCCCAAATTCCCGCGAAATAAAATCCCCTGTCGTAGATGACGCCAGTGGAGAGTTATGCAGGGAACGAGTTATGCGTGGCAATCGGCGTTACAGGATGCAATCCGCGAACGCAACCCAGATGAAATGGGAGCAAAAATCCGGCAGGCAGAAGTGGCTATCATCGGGCGAATCATGACGGTCTCGTACAGTCTAGGTTCCGTGGAAGTGGGAGCGCTTTGCGAAGCGCTGGCGCGGGTTCGCACCCTAAAGAGCGAAGCACGCCAAGCTCTAAAAAAATGATAATTGAATCTTTGAAAAGTTGCTCTATTGGTTTGGCACTCGAACTACGCCGATTCCAATCTTCTTAGCTCTGCGTTCTGGATATTTGAGACGCGCCTTCTCCGCCAACCTCCCTCTAGCATCCCTGATCAAACAGAAGCCCGGGACCTCGAATGGTCTTGTCAGGCTGTTTCGCCCATGGATGAACCCTGCGACTCTTCCGCAACCATCCACTGCGGTATCTGCGGGCGATGGTTCTGCGGCGTCCATGCTGAGGATGAGACGTGGCACACCTGCGTCCTCGAGCCGGGCGAAGAAGGGGGCGAGGCTTAGCTGCCTTCGCTGACTGGCCGGGTGATTCTGTTCGATTCGGGTTCGGCCTGTTGCAAGCTAACAGAGTGCCGAGTGCAAAAAGCTCTGCGAGTCATAACGCTGATTCTGCTAAGCAGAAAATTGTCAATGATGTCAGTTTTGGCAGTGAAGTCAGGATTCTTGCCACAACCTTGCCACAGTTCTCGTTGCCGAGATTAGTTCAGTCTACACCGAGCGGGATTGCTTCCACGTTAACGCAGGCAGGTCTGAGTTTGCGGTTTTTTGAAGGTACAGTCTTGCGTGCTCCGTCGCTCTGTCTTTTCCCCGTTCGATATCTTCCACAGATTCGGAGGGCGCAATCCACTGCTTGGCATTTACGTTGTAAACAGACGCCTGCACTCCGAGTGCACTGTGTTCTGAAAACAGTCGCAGGTGTTCCCCACCAACTTTGATTTCGGCCCAGACACCTTTTTCCAACATTGATGAACTCCTGAAAGCCGCGAGACTAAACGCTGGCAGCCCAATCGGTAGGTGGAAACGCGAGGTGCCAGAAGCCCGGTGCAGGCCGTGTGAATTCCACTGCAACCTTGGGTGGTCCTGTCGGCTCCTTCTTCACGGAAACCACGCGGCACTCCTGTTGTTCCCCGCTGTCTGTATTTTGCACGTGGAACTTTTGCTTAGGCGCTACCATTTGCGTTAAAGCCATCAGCGCACCGTGCGCACTAACCACAAGGGTTTGCGTACTCTCATAAAACTGTGGGCCTTCACTTGGGGGTCTGTAGACGACAACTGGAACGTTCAAATCAATCCGCTGGCTGCGCCGATTTTTCAACCATCGTTTTGTATTTGTGAGCTTCTGGTCGTGCATACAAAATCAGGATAAGACGCTATTTCCTTGTCTGGCTACAAATGAGGGATAGCGGTTTCCAATTAAGCACTTCCCACGGAAACGCAAAACAATTGGACTCGGTTTGATTCCAAAAAGAAGGACAAGTGATGTGCCTTGGAGCGGATTGCGTATGGCTTGGGTAGCGGACGGGCCACGATAACTTTACTTTGTGCGGGAAACTGCTGTGGCCCCGCTTCATCAACCCATAGAGGCCGAGTCTGACTTCGGTTCCGGTTCTTCCCAGACCTGCACAATCTTCGTGCTCTCAGATGCCCGTAAGTCCTTCGCAACATCGCGCCAGATGTCAGCTTGAGATTTTGCCCATGGTGGCATCTTGTCAGCTTTTGCTTCCAATGTTTCGGCCACAAAATCATCCACACGCACCAACCGTGGTTTTATGTCTTCCTGCATATTGCACCTCTGTGCCTACTCTACAGGATGCGATAACAACCAGCGGCGAAACTACTCAATTTTGAACACTGTCGGTATCAGCCGTAGAACGCTCAAATCGGACGTATCCGGCCATCCGATTTATTAGGAGTCAGCAAACTCTACAAGGAGATTTCCCTCAGGGGTCACCCAAAACCGGCCAATGAGGGTCACCTCAAAACCGGCCAACGAGAAAGCCCGGGACATTGACTCCGACAGGAGCCCTTATAGGCTCCTTCGGCATGAGCAATGTCTTGAGCGAAGAAAAGAAACAACAAGTCATCGCACTCGGGAAGCTCGGATGGCCCTTACGGCGCATCGAGAAAGCCACGGGTGTACGTCGAGAAACAGCAGGCGCTTACCTGAAGGCTGCCGGGATCGCGGTACGACCACCGGCTGGCTGGGGACGGCGAGCGCCGGCAAAACCGGCCAACGGGGTGACCACCGACTTTAGCCAGCCGATTTCACCTCCGACTGGCAACCAAGAGCAGGCCACCAGTGCCTGCGAGCCGTACCGCGAGCTGATCCAGCAGGGACTCGGTCGTGGCCGGAATGCCATGGCCATCTGGCAGGACTTGGTCTCCGATCACGGCTTTCCCCACGGCTACCAGACCGTGAAGCGTTTTGTTCGCAAGCTGCGCGGATCCGAGTCGCCACAAGCCGTGGGGATCATCCTCACCGCCGTTGGAGAAGAGGCCCAGGTCGATTATGGGTCAGGTCCGATGGTGCGTGACTCGCAGAGCGGCAAGTATCGCCGAACGCGACTGTTCGTACTGACACTCGGCTACAGCCGCAAATCCGTACGCTTGCTGGTCTGGCGTTCGAGTGCACGCATCTGGGCCGAACTTCATGAGAAAGCTTTTCGCCGATTGGGGGGTTGCGTCAGAGTTGTGGTCCTGGACAACCTGAAAGAAGGCGTGCTGCTTCCCGACATCTACGATCCCCTTCTCAATCCCCTGTTTCGAGATGTCCTCGCACACTACGGTGTGGTGGCGCTACCTTGCCGGATTAAAGACCCTGATCGAAAAGGAAAGGTCGAGTCGGGGATCGGCCACACGCAGAAAACACCTCTGAAAGGGATGCGCTTCGAGAGCCTGGAAGAAGCGCAGGCGTATCTGGATCGCTGGGAAGAACGCTGGGCCGACACGCGCATCCATGGCACGACGAAACGGCAGGTAGCGGTCATGTTCGCCGAAGAAAAACCGCACTTGCTCCCTCTGCCTCTGGAACCGTTCCGCTATTACCAATACGGAGAACGCGTCGTTCATCTGGACGGTTGCGTGGAGGTGGAAGCCGCCTATTACAGCTTGCCGCCGGGATGGATCGGACGGCCGGTGAAGGTGCAGTGGGATGAACTGCACGTGCGCATCCTCCATCCGAATACCAACCAACTTCTTCGCGAGCACCTGCGTCAGAAACGCGGGGGATATCGCATCCAGGAAGAAGACCACCCCAAGAAAATGCCGCTGAGCACGGCGCAACTGTTGCGGCGCGCCGAACATGCCGGATCCCAGATCGGCAAGCTCTGCCAGTTGATCTATCAGCGGCAAGCAGAGACAGGCATCCGCCGCATCCTGGGAGTGCTTTCCCTGATCAAGAAATACGGGGCCGCCGCGGTCGAAGACGCCTGCGCCACCGCTCTGGACATCGGCGTTGCAGAACACCGCTTCGTGCGCCGTTATCTGGAGCGCCGCCCACACCCGCAAATGTTTTTGCGCCAGATCGATCCCCTAATTCGCGAGCTCACCGAGTATCGCGATTTCATCAATCTCAAAATCAAGGAGCAACCAGAATGAATCTGATCGAGTTGAATCGTTACTTACGGCAACTGCGTCTCGGCGGCATCGCTGCGGTACTAGAGACGCGCCTGCAGCAAGCACAAACGGAACCGATGGCCCCCATCGACTTCCTTTCCTGTCTGGTATCCGATGAACTGACTCGTCGCAGCGACCGACTGCTGGAACGGCGCCGAAAACAAGCGCAATTTCGCGACCCGCAGGTGACGCTCGACAACTTCGATTTCAACTTCAACAAGAAGATGAATCGGAGCATGGTCTTCGATCTGGCGACGGCCACGTTCATCGCTCGCCGCGAAGATGCACTTTTTCTGGGTCCGCCCGGCACCGGGAAAAGTCACTTGGCCCAGGCCATCGGGCAGGCGGTCATCGGCCAGGGCTATCGGGTGATCTACCGGGAGGCGCACGTCCTGCTCGAGGAAATCGCCGAAGCGGCCCTGGACGGAAAACGCAAAGAGCACATGGAACTGCTGTCCACCGTGCCTCTGCTGATCATCGATGACTTGGGAATGCGCAAGTTAGGGCCCACAGCGGCAGAAGAGCTGCTGGAGATCGTCATGCGCCGTTACGAACGCACCAGCACGTTGGTGACGTCGAACAGACCGGTCGAGGACTGGGGAAAACTGCTCGGTGACAGCGCGGCCGTCACCGCTATGCTCGACCGCCTTCTCCACCACGGCCATATCCTCAAATGCGGGCCGCGGAGCTGGAGAACCAAGTTGCCGGCGGAACAATGAGCACCACGTCGAAAAGTAGCCAGAAAGCCACAACCTGAACTATGGGAGACCTTGAGAAAATGCACCCACGGCCCTGTAAACGAGATTTTTTCGGGCTTCGAGGAGGAAATGGCTCTCCACTTCGAAATCTCGGAGATTAAACTTGTAAGGAAAGCGAACGGCAGAGTACAACATCTAAGTCCCGGGCCACATCCGTTGGCCGGTTTTGACCTGACCACCGTTGGCCGCTTTTGACCTGACCACTGAGGGAGATTTCTGCAGGATTGTATAAAACGGGGAAAGCGCGGACCGCGCTTTCGTCTCCCCAGAAGCATCAGCCGTGTGCACACGTGGCAAGTGAAAAGCCATGTGCCGTACCCGGCACGGCACATGGCTCTTGGGCAAAGATACAGCGATGTGGGTACATCTATTCCGCTCCATCGGTTTATATTCTGAATTAGTACTGAAACTATGCTATGGCTGCATGGGTTCTTAATTGCGCGAATTGTAATCAGAAGTTAACTAAATTCGCTATTGAAGACACTCTGGAGAGTTATTTCTATCCAGCAAATCCTGATTTCCCTGAAGGCGGCAAGGAATTTGAATGTCCGAATTGCGGCCACAAGGCCACGTACCAGCTAACCGATTTGGCTTATATGTCCCGATGATTGGGTTCAATTCCCAGTTTGAAGAATCGCCGGAATCAGTTCGTCATGCAACTTCGCTTTGTCCAGCATCGTAACCGCACCAAAACTTTCAGCAATACGTCTGGTCTCCTCTTCGCTTTCATAATCGCTTGAAAGAGACATAGCAAGAACACGTGCCCCAGAGAGATTCGCTTTCACGAACTCTGGATTGAATGAGTGGTCATCGGGCATGTGCAGGTCTAAGAGAATCACGTCCGGCTTCAAAGCCGCCGTCATTGAGATTGTCTCTGCGAAATTGCTGGCTTCACCCAACAGTTTTATAGCAGGCTCTTCTTTTAAGAAGTTCCTTAGCGTTTTGCGAATTACATCAGCATCATCCGCCACCAATAAAGTGACCTGCTGGCTTGGTACGGGTAATTTGTCACTCATGGCCTTTTCCTCCCAAAGCAGCACCCGGCTCGTTGAGATAGACGCATCTCCGGCGCGTCAAGGCAGGGACAAGTACCGTAGCGTACAGGATAAACCATCTACAGGGATTCGTGTATGTGCAATATTGCCAATTGCTTCAAATGATAACCGTGGTGGTCCTCGATGGGACTCATACACGCGATGTCCGAAATGCGAACGGCTAGCCCCGTTCTTTACAGGAGAACAAGGCGCACTTCACAGCGACACTAAACGGTTTGCTTCTGATGCACTTGTCACGATGGAGTGCCGGATTCATGGCAGCTTCGATGTGACAGTCGGAAGATTTCACGATAATCGCGAACTCGACAAATAACGGTCCTGACCGCCCGACGCGCCCCTCCGCCCCATCCACACATCTCTTGCAAGTGGGCGCCTTCTCCCAGGACCGTTCCATGACGGTGAATTCATGCGCCCCTCTACGCTTCCTCGTGGTGTTCAAGGAGACCGTTTGCAGAGACGGCGACTCGCACGCGCAGGATTTTCATCCAATCTTCGTCGAACTAAGCTAAACGGAGACTGGCAAGCGATGCCCGAGTTGAACCGCCACTCTGGTCAGGCACAATAATCAATTCAAGTACCGTCACGTCGGAGAGTTCGACTGCGTAGTCCTCTATCTCCCGTATTGTGCAGGGTGAGCTGAAATTCCACTGCTGGCGCACGACTTCTCGGAAAGAATGTCCGGCGTCAGGAGACCATCGCAGGACGAACTCCTGCGTGCGCGTATTCTCGCTATCCTCGAAAACCAACCAGATACGCCTGAGCTTTTGTGGCTCGTCGAAAATTAGCCGGATTGTCTGAGTCCCGGAATTTGCCGCACGCCAGCCCCGGTCTTCTACCCCTAAGAGCGCGGATTCAATCGGATAGCCGTTTTCTTCTGATGTGACCTCTACGAGAGCCGCACGGTCCACGTCCAGCCAGACTTGACCAGAAGGTGCGACACTGGGTCGAGTCGGCGAAATCTGGCGCTTACGCATTTCAATCCTTACTTTCCTCCTAGCTCTGCCCCAGTCGCTCAACGATTTAACCAAAACCTGGCAGAGACCCTTCAAAGCCGTACACGCGACGTAGAGCATGTCGCGACGTGAATCACAATTTCCAACCGCAACGTTCACACTTGAATCGTTCTTCGGGCTTCTCCTTGCAAGCTGTGTTTCCGCAGCGTGGGCACTTCATCGTGCACATCTGAGTCAACGGGCCGTCCGGAGTTACTTTGAAGATATGGAACGTGGACTCCATCGTGGCCTCCTTCAATCGACGTCTCATCGGCATCCGTCGGGATGCTATTCGGTTTGTAAGCATTTCCGCTTCCACGGCGCTAATGGAGAAGTTAGCCCTGCAAAATCAATCAGTTGAAGCTTCCAGAGTGTTGTGTCGAATTCAAAACGAACGTCACGTTACCGGGTAATTTCTTTCAGCCACATTGCCTACCTGTCGTACCAGAACCGGAAGATTCAAGAAAAACTGGTTGGCCGGGTTGCTGAGGGCGTGAATCGACGCTGCGTATGCCTACACCGAGCGAGATTGCTAAAACCTCGACGTCCAATTGGTCGCTATGGTCGGCAGGTCTTATTTTTGTCTTGCGTTCAAACGAGCCGATTGGATGGGCGGTTGTTCCGGGTAGGACACTTTCGATGGATGCTTTGATGGCATTGCAACGCTGTGACGCCAAGATGAGGCGAAACGGACTTAGTTCGATGCGGCTGAGTAGTTCCCTGAACGCATCATCAACAGAAGCTACGGGCATGGGCGACCCTCTGTTCAGCTGGCCGTCAGTTTAGATGATTCAGTATTGGAATTACCAAACGTACTGAAACGGCAACTTTTCCAAAGGGTTGCACAGCTTTGCACAGAGAATCAATCCGAAACTTCTTGCCAAGCCACATCGGTGGTCGTTCCAGTCTCCATTCATCAACGCGCCGCTTTAACTGTTCGTTGGTACTGTGGATGGGGTGCAAGGGGCTGGTAAATCTCTTAAATTGAATCAGGTGGCTTGAGACGTTTCAAGGCGGCCTTTATTTGCCAAATTTTCCGGAGATGATGCTTCGCTGCGTCGAGTTTTCCCGAGCGAGGTTCAGGAACAAGGCGGAAAGTGGAATGCTTGGAACTGCAATTATTAATAGGAACCCAAAATACATCTTCCAATACATACTTTCTTTTTCCACGGGATGCGCTGTGAATTTTCAGGATCTACCGACCACCTGAGGCGGTAGTTTTTCACTAACTTTCACCCACCCGTTTTCACCAACTTTCACCCACATTTTCAGGATCATTCACCCACCCCCCATTGCGGTTGAACGAGCAGGTGTGCCAACCAGTTCTCCAGGAGGACAGGAGATGGCATACCGGGAGGTGAGGAGGATGGACATTGATCAGATCATCCGGCGGTGGTTGGCCGGGGAGAAGATTCGAGCTATAGCACGATCGACCGGTGCGGACCGGAACACCGTACGGCGGATCGTGCGTTTCGCGGAGAAAGAGGGAATCGGGCAGGAAACGCCGTGGCCCGACGAAGGCAAGCTCCAAGTGATCCGGCAGCGCATGGGCCGGCCGGGTACGGCTGTCGCCAGCAGCGAGCCAGAGCAGCGGTTGAAGCCGCGAACCGAGCAGATTCGAGCCTGGCTGGACAAAGACCACCTGCTGTTGAGCAAGGTGCACGAACTGTTGGGACGCGAGGGCCTGGTGGTTTCCTATAGCAGCTTGTATCGGTTTGCGCGGAAGTGGTGCGATTTCGGAACTGCTTCGGCGATCACCGTACGACGGGCGGAGAGCCTGCCGGGCGAGATGGCCGAAGTCGACTTTGGCCGACTTGGTCCGTTGCAGGAACTTGGTAGCCGCCAACCGCGTATGGTCCACGGCTTCATCCTGACGCTGGGCTACAGCCGGCTCAGCTGCGTGATCCCGGTGTTCAAACAGGATCTGCCCACGGTCATCGATTGCTTCGAACGCATCTGGTTGTTTTTGGGAGGCTGTCCCCGGCGTGTGGTCCTGGACGGAATGAAGGCTTGTATCGATCGAGCCGATCCCTACACGCCGCGCTTCAACCGGACCTTTCTGGAGTACGCCAACTATCGGGGCTTTCTGCCCGATCCAGCCAGGCCGCGCCATCCCCAGGACAAGCCGCTTGTTGAAAATAGCGTGGCCTATATACGGGAGCGCTTCTTTAAAGGGGAGACGTTCATCGATCTCGACGACGTAGCGCGTCGTGCCCTGGTCTGGTGTCGCGAAGTTGCCGGCCGTCGGATCCACGGAACCACCCGGCGAGTCCCCCTGGAGGTCTTTGAGGCGGAGGAAAAGCCCCAGCTGATTCCACTGCTGGGCGAACGCTTCGATACCCCGACTTGGGCGCAATGCAAAGTACATCCGGATCACCACGTCCGCTTTGCTCAGGCGTTGTACTCGGTTCCCACGCGCTGGATCGGCTGCCAGGTCGATGTCCGCGGCGATCGATCGCTGGTGCGCATCTACCTGCACGGCGAGTTGATTAAGACCCATGAGCGGAAACTTCCCGGCCAGCGCTCCACCGATTACGCGGATTATCCCGATGGCCGCGCTCCCTACGCCCTGCGCTGGCCCAACTTCTACTGCAAGCGGGCCCGTGAACTCGGATCGGCTGCGGGCGATTTCACCGATAAACTTCTGAGCGGGGAGTTCCCCTGGAGCCGACTGCGCCAGGCGCAGAAGCTATTGGGCTTGGCTGAACGCTACGGCGCCGCTCGTCTGGACGCGGCTTGCCGGCGGGCTCTCGACTTCGACTTGCTGGACGTTCACCGCCTGAAGCGCATTCTGGAACAGGGACTGGAATCGCAAACCGAACCGCAGCCCATCGCTGGCCAACAGTCGGCGCTGGAATTGAAGTTCCTGCGTCCCGCCGAACACTTCGTTTCTGACAAGGGAGGCCCAGATGCAGATCCAGCCTGAATTGAAAAGTGTGCTGAAGCGCTTGAGACTCTCCGGCATCCTGGCCACCCTGCCCGACCGCTGGGCGTATGCCCGCCAGGAAAAACTCGACTACCCGCAGTTCTTGGAACTGGTGCTTTCCGACGAAGTCGAGCGCCGCGATCACAAGCATCTGGAGAACCGCTTACAGGATGCCGGTTTCGAGGAAGAATGTACCCTGGAACGGTTCGATTGGTCGGCCAAAATCTCCATCGACAAGGCACGTTTAATGGAGCTGTTCAGCTTGCATTTCATCGAGCGCCATGAAAATGTCATTCTTTGCGGACCGGTAGGCGTAGGCAAATCCTTTTGGGCCCAGGCTTTGGGCCACGCCGCTTGCCGCGCCGGCTATCGGGTGCTGTTTATCCGCAGTGACGGGCTATTGAAAAACCTGGCACGCTCCCGTGCCGACAACTCCTTCGACCGTGAGTTGCGTTCCTTTATCAGCCCGGATCTACTCATCGTCGATGACTTCGCTCTGAAGAAGCTCTCCAGCCAGGCCACTTCCGACTTCTATGATCTGTTGATCGAACGGCACACCCGCAGCTCGACGATTCTGACCTCCGACCGCGGCATTGAAGAATGGATGGCGGTCTTTGATGATCCGATGCTCGGCCAGAGCGCTTTGGATCGCTTTTGCCACCGCGCCCACCAGTTCGTCATCGAAGGCGAGTCCTACCGGAAACGTACTGCTCCAGGAGCGACGGGCACTTCGAAAATCGGCAGTAAGGCCACGACCTGAACCATGGGAGACCTCCAGAAAATGCAGCCACGATCATCCCAACAAGATTTTTCTCGAGCTTCGAGCCAGAAATGGGCGTCCGCCCCAAAAGTCAGACCAACTGCCGTTGCCGATTGCCACGGAGAAAGGAAACTGCTAGAAACCTAAAAGCAAAACCCGGGGGTGGGTGAATGATGGTGAAAACCCCTGGGTGAAAGAATGTGAAAATCCGCAGCGCTGATTGCTGCTGAGAGTCGAGAACGGATTTTCTCGTACATGCGCTGTTCTCTTCCTCCGTTTCGCGATGCTTGCATTTCTTTTGGGTAAGAGGTGCAGTAACGGGCACTGCACCCCCGGTTAGCAAAGAACCCGATTTGGTTCACCCAAGACCCAACAACTGTTTTTTTACTTTGACTTGGTCCATGTATTCGGCGTGCGCTTTGACAAACCATGGCCGACTTGCTACCGCGGATTCCATTTCTTGACAAAGAGAACACAAGTCTGTGCTTATACAGAAGTAGGACAACGTCCCGACCAGAACAGTCTTGCCTTTTTGCCTTATCACGCCCACACCTGCTGGCATTTTGCCAGTTCCCGGCCACCCACATTGTGAACAAAACAAGGGTATCTCTGGGGACACGTTCTGTTTTTCGAGGCTAGGCTGAACCTCTTTCATGTATCCCTTATGTCATAGCTGAGCAGATGCCCGAATAGAGCGCTGGTTGGGATTCTGTTTCCACTAGTACTGAACCTTTAGATTGGGCGGGATGGTACTCGTGATGGCGAAGCGTCAAGCCCACTTGAATCCATTCAAGTTGCTCATGGCGTCTCTGTCGATTCTGATGGAATTTAAAAGCGGTGCCGCAGTGCTCCACGCAATGCGAAATTGCAGCGCTACTTCTCTCAACACCTTTGTCAAGCAGTTCGGAACTAAGCGCGGCAGCCTCGAAAGGAATGACCATCTTATTCAGCCACATGCTGAAAGTCAGTAAGGAAGGATTCAGGCCGCGGGCAAAATATGGGTTGCGAGCGCACTGGAGAAGTACAAGGGTGAGTCAAAGAGCAGGCTATCCACCCGACGGATAAGGTTGTTGTTAATGTACCGTTCGCAAAAGCTCGCGTTCCTCAGGCGAAAAGTGGCTGTACCTACCGGTCTCAATTTCCCTCTCACGCGCAAACGGCGGCATGTCGCGCAAGGCTTGCATCGCACGCTGCACTTCAGGGCGGAGTTCCGCATTTTGCTCCGTGGCGGTTTGGGCGACTCGGTAATTGCCCCTTGTGACGTTTATCGTGTCAATTGAGCGAATCGGCCCACGCGACGAAACAGTGGTGACATAGCTACTCTCGGAGTTGATGCTTGGAGTGTTCGTCGGCGGTCTCGAAGGCTCTGCTGGGTTGCTCCCGGATTTTGGGCTGGGATTCGGAGGCGGAGGGTCATCGCTCCCGTTGGGAGGACATGGGTAGCCCGGAGGGCAATACTGCGGGTAATAGTAAGGGTAGGGAGCGTAATACCAAGGGCTGTAGCCGTAGCCATACGGGTATCCCCATCCCCAACCCCAATACGGCCACCCAAAGCCAAATCCCCAGCCCCAGCCGTAACCGTAGTGCGGATAGCCCCAATATCCGCCATGCCATCCGTAGCCGCCGTGTCCACCGTAGTAGCCACCGCCATGGTAACCGGCATAGGAATGTCCGCCGCTGTAGCCATAGTGACCTCCGCCGCCACCATGGAAACCTCCTGCCGCGCCACCGTGGAATCCGCCTCCGCCGCCACCATGACCACCGCGCTGGGCAAAGGCAGTCTGTGGCGAAAAGCCAAGCGCTACAACGCCGACGATTACGAAAAGAACTCTCAAGAATCTGGATTTCATCATTTCAGTTCCCTCCGTTAAAAGTCCGCTTGAATCCTCGACCCATCAAAATCTCTATACGCCGATGGTCCATGCTCCGCAAGTGCGGTCGTCATCATCAAGAATCTCCTCACAGCGCTTCGCGTATTCCGCCTTGGCGGCGATTAGGATAGGAATATCAGGGTCGTGGGGAAAAGACCTACATCCCAAAAAGAAATGTCTGACGATTGCTAGCCTTGACACCAACGTTTCTCAAGCGTAGACGGTGGAATAGGAGCGCAGGTACTGTGGCGCTTCTCGGAGGTCTTATGCCCCGCTATGAGTTCTACTGTGAAGATTGCAAGAAGCCATTTGAAATCATACTTAGACTTGCCGAATACGAAAAAGGCAACGTCAAGTGTCCGAAGTGTGGTGGTAAGAATGTCCATCAGGAGGCCGCTGCCTTTTTCACCGTGACGTCTAAGAAGAGCTAACAGAAACTGCCGGGCCGTCTCTCTCAACGAAGAAGTGCCAGAACTCCCAGTGCAGCAGAATTCGTCGCCGCTTCTCAGGTGTTAAGAAGTCCACTCAATTTGCAGGCCCAGATACCCCAAGTTCAAATATCCGAGGAGACGGAATATGCCTATGGTAATCGAACCGCTGGCTGCGCAAGCTCTCAGCGCAAGAGGAATTGCCTGCACCCTTCCTCAATAGTGGTTCTTTCTCTTGAATAGTCCAGAGGGCAGCGGGACAATTTCGGTGGTGCTGACAATAATGAAAGCTAGACTATTGCTTGTAACGGTTCTGCTTTCGGTGACCTTGGCCGCGACCTTTTCTGCCCCTCAGCAGAAGTCCGAGCCTGCATCCAAAATCCTTGCACTGGAAAACAAGTGGAGTGAGGCTTACAAACAAGGGAACGTCACCGCGATGAATTCTCTATTGGCAGACGATTTTATCATCGCCGTTGAAGACGGTACGACTTTCAGCAAGGCAGGTTATGTGGCGCACTGTGCAGATTCCGACAATCGCGTCCTGATATCAGAGATGTCTGACCTCAAGGTTCGCGTACATGGCAATACGGCGGTAGTGACAGGGGCGTACCACGAAAAAGGGACCGCAAAAGGCAAGCCATATGAATACCATGACCGGCTGACGGATGTCTGGATGATGATTGACGGTCGGTGGCAGGTAATTGCCTCACACTACGCTCTACCTGCCAAATGAAGATGAAACAACCGTCTCTCCTCCGCGGGTTGAAACGGACCTGAGAGAGGGAGGCAACAGACATGTCTGCCTCCCTTTTTTCCTTTTACCCCTTCCCATATTTGGGGCCGCCGCCCGGGCAGATACGGCGTCAGCCGTTCCCAACGTCCATTTGCGGCAGTTCTCACATCCACGGGATAGTGGCGATGTGGCTTTTCACATTTCCGCTTAAAATATCGCCTAAGCCGTCGCCTTGGCAGAAGTTCATACCCGTTGAACAAAACAAACATTCGACAATTGTATGACACTGTGATACGATGTGCATGTGAGAAAGAAACTCGTAGCCGTCAGGCTCAAGCCTGAACAGCTTCAAAAGCTGGCGAAGATTGCAATCCGGGAAGACGTCCCTGTTTCTTGGTTGATTCGCAAAGCGATTGATGAGTTTCTGGAGCACAAGAAGTAAGCGGGACGCGCCGGTGTCCACGAATTAGCTGAGCAGCGCCGATATGAAATTGTGCGTGAGTATAGCGATACAATTTCAGGAGCGAAATCGAAACGACCCGGACTCGACCAGCTTCTGGCAGATGCCCGTAGGCATCGCTTTGATGTCGTACTTGTCGCCGCTTTCGACAGAGTTGCGCGAAATGTGCGGCATTTTCTAGAAGTCCTCGATGAACTAAATCATCTCGGAGTCGAGTTCATCAGTTTGCGCGAAAACATCGACACTGGCGGACCTTTGGGCCGTGCGATGGTCGTAATTGTCGGAGCCATTGCTGAACTGGAGAGGAGTTTAATCGTCGAACGAGTCAAGGCGGGAATGCGGCGAGCAAGATTAGAGGGACGCAGGATAGGGCGTGCGCCGTTAGACATTGACCGGGAACAGGTCGTCCATGACCGTTGTTCGGGGATGTCGCTGACGCAGGTCGCTCGGAAATATCGCATCTCAAGGGCAAGCGTCGTCCGATTCGTGAAAGAAGGCAAGAACCGTCAAGCGGTCGCTGCCGCGTGAAACGCATACCTGTTTCGGTGAGAGAAACCGCCGGGTTTGGTGTCCCTCCAGAACCGGGGAAGATAGCTTCTAGTTAGCGGGCTTCGCGGCAGACTGGTCGTTCGGTCAGAGCACCAGACCTTATGGACAAGTTCTCCACGCGAAACCACAGCAACCGACAGGCTTGCCGCAGGACACCCAGCCCATCAGCATAGTATCAGGTGCCAGCCCAAAATCTTTTGGAGGGAAGAATGCGTAAGTTAATGATTGCATGTGGGTTCCTTCTCTTGTGGGCAGCGTCCGGCAAGGCTCAGGAAGGCCCCGGATTTGAGGTTTCCGGCAACTACCAGTATGTTCGTTTCAATCCGGGCGGTGGGGCATCTGGTATCAATTGCCAAGGTGGTTCGGGCTTGTTCGGGGCTTATCTGACGTCGAGGGTGGGCGT
This sequence comes from Candidatus Acidiferrales bacterium, assembly GCA_963775865.1. Classification (GTDB taxonomy): domain Bacteria; phylum Acidobacteriota; class Terriglobia; order Acidiferrales; family UBA7541; genus Acidiferrum. The sequence continues at coordinate 185,659 of CAVZKU010000009.1, forward strand.
CGTCGGAGAGTTCGGAGGGTGCAAAGTTACGGGCCTGCCTTCCGGCACGACTTCGCATGAGCTGAATTACTTGGTCGGGCCAAGGCTCTATTTCCCGACTCATGGACGCGTGTTTCCGTTCGTCCAGACGCTCTTTGGCGGCGAACGATTCTCTGCTGGTGTGACGGGTCTGGGCTCGGCGTCAAGCAGCGCTTTTGCGATGACGGCGGGCGGCGGGGCGGATGTCACGCTAACGCAGCATGTTTCCCTGCGAGCGATTCAGGTCGAGTACCTTTACACGCACTTCGGTGGCGCTTCACAGAACAGCTTTAGGCTGCAAAGCGGCATCGTGTGGCGCTTCGGTCGGTAGTGCGAAGCAGTAACGGTCGTAGAAGTAATTCTAACCTTCGGCGCACCGCTATTTGCAGTAGGCGGTGCGCCACTCCGCTTTCCAGAAGCTTGTTATAAGTCATCGTATCCTCGTCCCATGAGCTACAGGCTGAACAATGCATACGGAAACGATTAGGTAAAGGCTGAGAAACGTCGCTACGAGCACGTCATGGCCGTCAAGCCTTTGCTCGGTTTTCACAATTTGCTGCACATTGCGATGCAGTTGGACAAGCGATTGATGAAGTGATGTTCACCTTGGGGATTGCCATCGCGGAGCTGGAGAGGAGCTTTCATCAGAAAGACTTTCTCTCACTACCGCATCCTCGAAAGACTCGGCGGCTCCATCGGACGGCCAGCGATGGCGTGCAGTCCGTCGGCCACATCAAACTTTCGTTGGGTTCTTATGACACACGGAAAGGTTTGGAATCATTCGATTTGTTACGCGCCCGGGACAACCACCTTCACAGCAGCCCAGCTTCCCGCTAATGGCGCGTTCTGCCCTCAGGAACCTGCAAGGGCTTACACGTTGCCCGCCAACGTGGGCACACAAAGTCGGCCCCGATTTTGTCCAGCAGAATCTCCGCCATGGTCTCCAAATCGGAACGCTCGTGTAATGTACATCTGTCGGCCTGTTGAACAGTTCTCTGACCTTACTGAGAATACAATTCAACAAGGTGGGTTTAGGAACTTCGGCTTTCATGAGCGGAGAGTAGCGCCGTGCGCAGCACGCGTCAACAAGAGGAAGAGTGAGTTCTGGCAGGAAGAAATTTACTTCCGACGCGCCGCCCGGTTGCCGCCGCCACCGAAGAAGCAGGCTAGGCCGAACAGGTAGCCGAAGTTGTTCCAAGCTCCGTTGTTGTGGACCTCGTAGATACTGAGGTTGCTTTTGAACAGCGAGGCCACAAACACGAACGGTGCAATAAAGCCCTGCCACAGCCCAAGCCAGAAGCCCGCGACCACGGCGTGTTCGCTCGCCGTTCCTTTGGACTGGTTAGGCCCCGGAGCACATCCAGCCAGAATGTTCAGCAACAGTAGGACAACCACAAGCAAGGTCAAAGAGGATTTCATCGCAATTCCTCCTTTACATATGCTTACGAAGCATGGACATAAAAAGTCTCAGAATAGCCGCCAGATAGCGCCCACCCCTTTAGCTGCGAGGTTCGCCGTAATCACAATTCCGAAGAACCCTGTCATCTCTCAAGCTCACGTTGACTTGGTTGACCGTGAAATTCCGAATCTGTCGAAGATATCGAACGGGAAAAGACAGAGCGGCGGAGCATGCAAGACTGTACCTTCAAAAGGCCGCAAACTTAGACCTGCCTGCGTTAACGTGGAAGCAATCCCGCTCGGTGTAGGTTCCTCACCGAAGTGGTTGACGGGGCGCTGCGTGTTCACTCCTTCGGAGGTTCGCGTGGGCGCTTGTGTTAGAAAAAAAATCCACCGTTCCGGTAGTTTGGCCATTAGTGAGTCGTTCTGAAATTCGCATAGTTCTTAGATTCTTTTCCGCTATTCTTGCCGACTTGGCCATGCGTGGCTCTGCCATTTCCTTCTTGACTCGGGCAAATGCCGAGTTGTCGTGTTCTCTCTTGCCTTTCTTATCCAACATGCCCTGAGTCTGACATCGAGATGGAAGCCATGCAGTCCCATTTTGCACAGTTGCGAGGTATTTAGCAGTGGCGTTCTAGCGACAAAGGTCGGGCAGTGTTCAAATTCGAACAGACTTGCAGCTATGCGTAATTGCACACTGTCACCGTGAAGCAGAGCGAACTCACGCGCAAACAAATATCTTCGGTCACCTGTCCTGTATGTAGAGAGGAAAAGGCTGCTATTGAAGCTATCGAAAGCAATCGAATCCGCCTAGTGGTAGACAAGTGCTAACTCCCGGTAAGCCCCGATTGCGTCTTCGACGCGTCACTGAAAGTCGAGGTACCTGACAACCATGTTCAGTCTCCTATGCCTCAAGGAACACCATGCGGGTGCGTCTGTTTGGCGGGCAATTTCACCGAGTCAGGCAGAAAACCTTCTCTCCCGACACAAATGGAAATTCTGCAAGGATGAGCCGAAGCTAACGGGGCCAGCCCGTCCAGTGGCTTCCGGCTTTCGTGACTGTGATGCCTATGCCGTACATCTTGGGGTGGACGTTCCCGGCCACGAAGCCGGGTATTACCTGCTAGAGGGACATTTCGACCCCAAAGACCTTCAGTAATCCAGCTAAGTGCTCTAGTTCGGAATTACGGTGACGTATTTGCAAGGCGTTAGGCGGCTGAAGCCAACCGGTTGTTTTCAATCTTCGCCAAGAGGGTTGTCAGGTCTTTGCGAGTGAAAGTCCACTGGAACGGAGAAGCGGTTTGCTCATAGCGTCGCTCGAAGGCTAAGAGCCGCTGTTCGAGCTCGTTGAGGGATTTGAAATCATTGGGCGTGAGTACCTTCCTCTGAACGATGGAGAAGTAAATCTCAATCTGATTGAGCCAACTGGCATGGACTGGGGTGTGTACAAGGACCGCATTGGGCCATTGGGAGCGCAGGCGGACGACGGCTTTTTGGCCGCGATGGGCGGAACAGTTGTCCATGATCCAGAAAACGCGACGTGCTGACTTGTAGGGTTGTCGGCTCATGACTTCAGCAATCAGGCGATCGACCGGCGCAATGCCGCTTTTCTTTTCGCAGCGGCCGAACACCTTGGCTCGATGCACATCCCAGGCAGCCAGATAGGTCCATGCCCCTTCACGGAAATATTCGTGTTCGACTCTGGTGGAACGACCCGGCGCAGGCGCCAGGGTAGGTTGCTTGCGACGACGGGCTTGAATACTACTTTTTTCATCCGCGGAGATGACAAACTCTCGCGCGTTTAGAGGGCGTCCCTTCCAAACGCGGTTATACAGATCGAGGATGCGCCCAGCTTTCGCCGCGAAATCGGGGTCGCGTGGGAAGATCCAACTGCGATGCCGCCAAGGGCGGAGGGCATCGGCGCTGAACCAGCGCCACAGGGTCGCTCCACTGATCTTCGCTACCAATCCCTGGGCGAGGACTTCGCGGCGGATCTCGGACAGAGAAAGTCGTGAGAGCGGAAGTTGCAAGCGATGCGGGAGTTCACAGGCCAGCGCCTTAACTTGGACGACGACGCCGGGGGGAAAAGAGGGCGGGACGCCCGCCCCGAGGTTGCGACTCCAGGCCAGGAAGGCGCGCAAGGGCAAATCGTTTGCGCCACTTGCTGACAATCTGGCGCGGGGTGTCCAGGCGCGCAGCGATGACATCGTTGGAGAGGCCTTCGGCAGCGAGCAGCACGATTTTTGCGCGGACTACATCACAATACGGTGACGTATACTGTCGTGCCTGAGCCTGCAACATCGTACGCTCTGCCTTGGTGAGAATAGAGAATGGGCTTTTTCTTGGCATGAAAGAGCAATCTCTATGAAAATGAGCACTAAGTCTGTGTCAGCACTGGCACCTAAGCCATCCGCGTTCTTTGACTCGCTGTCCCATTCGGCATAAGATTAGTTTCCAGTGACGGATTCCGCCTCTCTCATTGGGCAAACCATCTCCCATTACCGCATTGTCGAGAAGCTCGGCGGCGGTGGTATGGGCGTTGTCTATAAGGCGGAAGACACGCGCCTTCGCCGCTTCGTCGCGCTGAAGTTCTTGCCTCAGGAGGTGGCGCGAGACCCGCAGGCACTCGCCCGTTTCCAACGCGAAGCGCAAGCTGCATCCGCTTTAAATCACCACAACATCTGCACGATTTACGATATTGGCGAGCAGGACGGACAGGCATTCATTGCCATGGAATTTATGGATGGCATGACGTTGAAACACCACATCAACGGAAAGTTCGTCGATACCGATATTCTGCTCACATTAGCGATTGAAATCGCCGACGCCTTGGATGCCGCACACACCGAAGGCATCGTTCACCGCGACATCAAACCCGCCAACATTTTTGTCACCAAACGCGGCCACGCCAAAATACTCGATTTCGGTCTTGCCAAGGTCAGGTTCACGGGAACTAGCTCCTCTGGAGCAACAGTTACAGGGCGGCGCGTCGTATTGGTCGACCAGGTAAGTCAACTGGTGCCGCTGGAATAATGAACTCTTGTGACAGTTGGGGCATTCTATTTTCAGCCGCCGACCGGGAATTCTGGCTTTCGGTCGAAAAAGTAGTCCTCTAGCTTGGTTTCCCGTCCGATTTCAGTGTGGTTGAAATCCGTGCGGCACTCTGGGCAGTTCAGGACCCAACGCGGCCTATATCACTCCGGGGCGAGCGGGTGGTTGGGACAAACTCGCCGAAGCGCATTGACTCTACGACTGCCGTTTCCTTATAGCAATAGGGTAGGCTAAACACCGTACGTTACGCGCTCTTGCCGGGCGGGCGAAACGGGCTGGTGGCGCTAAAACAGCGATGAAATGCGCTACAATCCCGGCATGAAATCTAAGGTTGACCAGATGAGACGCCTCGATGAAGACCTACACGAGACATTGTGCTAATCCGCGGGTGCTGCTTTTGCCACGCCCGAATAGTGAATGGTAATCAGGAAACCATTCGTACCGTCATAGGCAAACTTGTGGCCATCTCCTTCGAAAGCTTCATGCTTGCTCTTCCACATGCGGAAGCCATCATTGGACTGGGCGCTCCAGTATTTCAAGTTATGAATGACAACTTCGTGGTCGGGACTATCACCTTTGACGCGCTCCAGGATGACTTCACCCTTGCCATCGCTCATCTTGGCGTGGGCGATGCCGGTTTTGGTGTCAACGTCCCATGAAAACGCAGTGTTGCTCACTGCTTTTTTCTGAAACGGAATCGCCGAATAGAGCTGAGTCAGAATGTCAAGAAAAGCTGCCTGTTGCTCCTTGTCGACGCTGGGGTCGAAATTCACCACTAGCCAGGAATCCTTGCCCGTGCTCCAGTCGCTGCCAAGGTCGCTCCCAATCCAGACCTTGGCGCCATCCAGCTTGGTATTCTTGTAGTAGCCCTTGTCCACTTTGAGGACGAGGTTGGCGCGACAAAAATGTTCGTCCATGTGTTGCTCACCGATACTCTTGTGGTTCGTAGAGTGGGTGTTGAAGTAGCAGGGACAGAACATGTCACAACTGCATGCTTCGATGTAGCTGGCGGTCATATCAAAATCGTGTTTGGAAGACTTCTCCTGCGCGGAAGACGTGAAGTAAATGAGACTAGCCCCAAGGGCAAGGAGAGGAAATAAAAGGAGTCGAGCCGAACGACGCATGGTTCCTCCAATGGATTAGTTCAGGATGGGGCCCAACCGGGAATTACGCAACTCTACTCTCCGAGTTTGGAGGATTCAACTGGATTTCGTTGCTAACAAGGCCAACTGGAATGTCAAACTCGTGCTTAACGCCGAAACCGGATATGTCGGTTTTAGTACGAAGGTGTCCGCTTACCGGGTGGGCCCTCTCTGACGAGAGCCAGGACTTTCGGTCTAAACTACCCGTCGGATGAGGCTCAGCCTCTCGGCGGCAGAGGGGTGGGCGGGGGCTGGTGCCACCCGGAGCAAATCCAAAATCAATGGGGACCCAATCGCTCAGAAAGTTCTATACCAGAAGATTTTTTGGCTAGGGAGAGGAACGAAGTACGGAGAATTTTCGAGGTATTGATGCTTGAGATTGTCGCGGCTGGGTCTGCGACGATGCGATTTCATTGAACCTCCGTTTGCGTCTAAGCAGCAGTGCCCTTTGCGCTTTCTGGAGCATCGTTTTCTGCCGTCGTAATTCGCGCGGCTTCAATTTGCAATCCCTTATTGGCGTCGAAGCGTTGCTTTCGGTCCAGTCCCTTGATGAACTCACGCGCGGCTTTTGCAATCGCTCCGGCGCTCGTCGCACCCACTTTAGGGGTCGTTTCTTCTCTTCCTTTTTCCCGGTCTTCGAATGAAATCTTCACGCTGTAACTATTCATTAGCTCTCCCTTTTATTTTCTTCATCCCGCTTCACGAGCCTGTGTTCAGCAATTTTCTGCACTTTGAAAGCAATCTCATTTTTCAGTTTCGTAATGCCAAGGAACAGCCCAGCTGGCTAACGCTTCACTTCCCATCTTTGCGCTTGACCAGCCACATTCCTTCACACAGTGAAGATGCAGAACGTGTTTCTCGGCTTCCTCCAATGTTCCCGGTTTTGGCGTGCGTGACCATCCCGTGACTGGTTTATGACATTTCTCACAGCGGAACAGAAAGAGGAACAAGGTTTCATTCACAGTGGTTTTGGTCATGCCGGGATGATACGTCGGGAATAGAGAATGGGAAAGTGGGTTGCGGCGGGGTCGGCGAAGATGTAGCTGTGGAGCCGGGTTACCGATTACAAATGAAGTCCATTTTCTTAACGAAGTTTTGGCATAGCAGCCCATCGCCGCGATTACGGAGTGCACGGAGATAGGCAGCGAACGCTTTTCGGAGCGTAGCGTGAAATAACTTGCGATTGATAATTAACCCCTTGCCATTAGGCGTGAGAGCCACGAGCTGCCCGTTACGCCGAACTTTTGAGCTTGATTTGATTTCGGCCTGATGAAGAATACCGCAACGGAAATGGTCGTAGAACTTGGCGGCAGTGGCCTTGGTGAAGTATGCGGAAAAAGGGGCCGTCGTCAAGAAGGCTACGAAGTACTGCTCCCCCTTCCGGCGCGGAGTTTCGTCAGCGCCTTCTCTGAACTGTTGCAATGTCTCAATCAGAAGGCAGTCCAGCGCAAGCACTGCAAAACCTGCGAAATCCTGTTTGTCAATCGTCTTAACGGCATCAAAGAATCTGGCATTCAGGCGGTCTTCCACCATACGAACCGCCTTTCGCCAATCACACTTTGTTGCGAGATTGAGTGCCTTCCAGTCACTAACTCTGTAACGAGGTGAAATGTACATGAGAGACCTCGATTGCTCACGGTCCCCAACTGCCTGACCCAAAATCCAGTTTCACACATTTCCGATTCTATCCCCACTCGGTTCGCTCGCCACATAGATTGAGTATTTATTCGGCCAATGAATTTCCCGTTCCTCTTGGAGACTTGCGTCCGTCCGACGTTGAAATCCTAGTATGCATTTACGAGGAACGACTACCACGTCTTGCTCACTGAAATTCTAATTTGAAGTGCAGGACGATGCGTGCGCGTTGGCCAGCCACAGCGGGTAAATGTGGGCACTCCCGGCAGTCCCGAAGTGGAGTTCTAAGCGTGCTGGTACCGGCGGTTCCCCGGGTAGGATGTAACCAAAGAGAGACATACCCCTTGCCGTATCTCGTTCTGAGCTTTAAGCCTTAGAGTTTATTTGTAATGGCAATTGATGTGCACTAAACCCACATTCCCCGCCAAGCCTTGGGGAGAACGTTCACATGCGTATCCACAAATCGGAACACGAAATTCTTTCCGTTGAAGACTGGTTTAAGTACGCGCCTCCCAAGAAGGGCGCACTCCAGTGGGAGGACAAACGGAGCGCAAAAGAGCTCGCTCAGTCTTGGTGCGGAAAGGGATTTGCATGCCCACCGGTGGACATGCGACTACTTCTTGAGCGGACCTTTGGAGCGGAAATAGTGTTTGATGAAGCGAAGCCCGAGTACGTAATAAGGCTTGATGATTTTGCTGGTGAGCACAGAAACTGCGACCTCGTCCTCCTCTGCAATGTGGGCACAAAGCGCATGGTAATTAATGTTGAAGCCAAGGCGGACGAGCCTTTCGGTGATGTGATAGGAGAATACTACGAGCGAAAGACTGGTTCTGGGTCAAAAGTGCCCGCACGAATCCGGCAGCTATCACAGGCATTGTTCGGACGAGAGCCAGATGAAACGATTCAAAGACTTCGGTATCAGCTCCTGCATGCAGCAGCCGCCACGTTAATCGAAGCAAAAGAAAACGACGCAGAACTGGGGCTGTTCTTGGTTCATGAGTTTCGGTCTTCAACCCTGAACAGGGACAAGCTTATGCAAAACTGCACCGACTGGGAGAACTTTGTCCACGCATTTCTCGAACTGGCTACTGCTCGAATCGAAAAGAACCAGATTCTCGGCCCCCTTTCGGTACCGGGCGACGGACGTGTGCCCGATGACGTCCCACTTTATCTCGGGAAATTGGTTACTGAGTCAGATTAGGTGCTCTTTTGAATCGGTAGTCCTCGAATGAATACCGCACAACCTCTGGCGGCGTAAGTGCTCCGTTCGACAACATGGTGAGGAGATCGCTCGTCGCTGCTCGCACTTCAGCGAGTGGCTGGGAACTCACCCAACGCGGAAGCCACCACCCGCGGATTGTCGCTGTCGAGTAAATCAAACGCGGAGCGAAGAGCGGTATGGTGAATTTCGCGGGGTCTGTCTGCCGATGACTGGAAAGGGCTCCATACACAAGCATGGTTCCAGCGGGAGCGAGGTTGCGGGCAATCTCAGCGCCAAGTTCCCCGGCAACGCAGTCAATCGCTCGTTCAATGCCCTTGCCCGCGGTCAATTCCTGTAGGCGTGCCCTGAGATCCTCGTCGGCTGTGCAGATTACCTCATTGCCTCCGAGCTTTCGTATGATTGATTCCTGCTCGCGCCGCCGGATAATGTTGATTGTCTTGAATCGATACTGCTGCGCCAATTGAAGCACCAACTTCCCGACGCTGGATACGGCCGCCGTCTGTACGAGCCACTCGCCCTCCTTGAGATTGTGGCTTGATCTCGTCAAGCCCATGCAGTCAAAGGATTCGTGTAGGAAGTGGCGGCGGTCGGATCGTCCAAGCCGTCTGGAATCCGTACGAGTCTGTCCACTGGGCACACCATCTGCTCGCGCCAGGTGTTCCACGTGTTAACGAAAACTACGCGAGTTCCAACAATCGGACCTTGCACGCCCGGACCTACAGCCTCCACAATCCCCACGCCTTCAGCGCCCGGGCTGGCTGGCAAATCCGGCTGATAACCATAGCGCCCTCGCACCATGTGCAGATCCGATGGGTTGATCGGGCTCAGCAGCACTCGGACGAGCGCTTCGCCAGGGGCCAATTGAGGAGTAGGGATCTCTACCAGTTTCAATACGCTCTTCGGTTCACCGGTCCCGCGAAAGATCAATGCTTTCATCAATACCTCCTGGATCTTTAGGCGACGGCTGATTCCCGGGTCGGATGTTCTACGACTTCGAGAAACAAAACTGCAAACACGAAACGGGAATCTCGAACGCTCATTGGTGGAGATATGCTGTCACGGCTGGATTCAAACTGCTAGGTCCTGATGAACGACAAAACCGTCTACTTATAGTAGGTACTATGAGCCACATAGACGATTTCCCGACAAACCAGATGAGATGAGAAGGCCGGTCTCCCGCGGGATGCGATACGCTCCCAATGTTCGACGTGCTCGAGGCACAATGAAAAGGAGACCGGCAATGAAAAAGGTTAACACTGTTCGGGTAAATGGAAACATGATTTTCAAAGGGCACAAGCTCACGATTGGTCTGGACCTCGGCGATCACTCGTCGTGCTACTGCGTTTTGGATGAAGCGGGGAAAATCCTTCTGGAACAGAAAGTGGCGACGACACCGGAAGCGATGAAACAGGTATTTGCGAAGATACCGCAGAGTCTCATCGCCCTGGAGACGGGAACACATTCCCCGTGGGTCAGCCGGCTGTTAGCGGAGCTGGGACACAAAGTGATCGTCGCGCACGCACAAAAGGTGCAATTGATCACCAAGAGCAATCGAAAAGACGATCGACACGATGCGCGGACACTAGCACGGCTGGCGCGCATCGATCCCGAGCTGTTGGGGCCGGTGCGGCATCGCAGTGCGCAGGCGCAAATCCACCTGACGGTGATCCGTGCGCGGGCCGAACTGGTGCGTGCGCGAACGGGCTTGGTGAACGCAGCACGAGGGTTGGTGAAGTCTTATGGGCAGCGCCTGCCCAAGTGTGGCACACAGCAGGTGAACCAGGAGCTGGCCGCGGGATTGCACGCCGAGTTGCGCGAGGTTCTGGAACCGCTGCTCCAAGAAATCGAATCACTGAACGAGCGCATCCAGGAATACGAGGTGCGCATGGAGAAAATCGCCAAGGAGAGCTACCCGCACGTGGAACTGCTCAAACAGGTGAAGGGAGTAGGAACGCAGATCGCGCTGAGGTATGTGCTGACGCTGGACGATCCGCATCGGTTCCCGAAGAGTCGCGAGGTCGGCTGTTTTCTGGGGTTGTGCCCTGGGCGCAGGGACTCCGGGGAGAGCCAGCCGCAGATGAACATCAGTAAAGAAGGAGACCGTTATTTGAGGACCATGCTGGTACAGGGGGCGCACTACATCCTGGGACCCTTTGGAGAGGACAGTGATCTGCGGAGATGGGGGCTAAAACTTGCAGCGCGAGGAGGGAAAAGTGCAAAAAAGCGAGCGGTTGTTGCGGTGGCGAGAAAGCTGGCGGTACTGCTGCATAAGTTGTGGGTGAGTGGAGAGGTGTACGAACCACTGCGCAACAGTCAGAAAGCGATGCGCGCCGTGGCCTAAAGTGAAGAACTCCTCACAAAACGGGGGGTGCTAGGGGTCGACGGAGTTCGCGATCGTCGTTCCTAAGCGATCCTAGTTCGAAATTTCTCGGTAAAAAGTAGAAAAGGCATGAAGAAAGAAGAAGGAGCAAAGAAAAAGGAGATGGTATCCAAACAGCCGAGCTCGACCGCCGAGATCAGGTGACTGCGACTAAGTCCTGGCCCAACTTCCCTTCTAGAGAGGGGAGTAAGGTCGAAAACCAGGTGGCAGCACCTACTGAATCAAGTACACCCACCTTGCACCGAGCGACAATCGCTCAACAAAGAGTGCGGATGGAAGGGTGGCGACAGAGGCGGCTTGGCTCAATGGGAACAATTTGGAAAAAGAAGAAACAAAGAAGAAGAAAGAAAAAATGGGAACAAATGAAAGAAAAACTTGACACTCACCGGCCTTCTCATGGAAGGACTTAGCAAGCCAGGATGTCGGTGTGCGCCTTCTCCTTGCTCTTGAAAGGCGAGCATGCAGGCGCATTTACGTCGAAGTGGTTAGCAGCGCTAGGCACTGGGCAATCAGGGACACAACGAGCAGCGGAGTACGGATCATCACCGATCGATCCCACGACGACTGCAGCTCACGAGCATTGTCGAGCCTTCCTCCCGTTTTTGCCGCTTCGGTTTGAAGCCGATTGATTGGCTTTGACAAACGATTGTATAAAACGACGAACAGGATCAGCACAGAGACCGACAGCAAATAGAGGCCTCGATGTCCACCTCGGGTCAACAGGCCCAGCAAAAGGTTCGACAAGATAGCCAAGACACCCCAGATCGGCATTCGTGCGTCAGCGTAGAAATGGAAAAATCCCATAACCTCCGTTCCGGCAGCTGGCGAAGCCAACCTTAGAGCGGGCCGGCCCACAGTCAAAAAGAACATGTCCGTGCCGAAAACCACAGCCGTGCTTAGGATGCCGACCAGAGAAACCGCCCATATGAGATGGTTCATTGTTCCTCCGGCTTTCTCACCGTCGCAGCCCCGAGCTTCTGGAATACTTCCAGTAGGTTGAGTTCGTCCCAGTGTTCTACGAACTTCCCGTCTTTGACGCGCCAGATATCGATGCTTCGCATTTGAATCGAAGCACTGCTGGGCCGATAGCCCATGAACGGTTTGCTAAAGGTTCCGTTGTAGGTGAAGCGGGCGCTTATGCGATCGCCCTCTTCGATCACGTCCTCCATTACAACCTTCGTGTCGGGAAATGCGTCGAGGTAGTGCCGAAAGAATGCTTTAACTCCCGCCGGGCCCGGCTGTACGTATGCGTTGTGGTTGTTGTACTCCGGGTGGATGAACTCGTCAAAGAGTTCAACCCGTTTTTTCGTTTAGCGCTTGTGCGAAGAGCCGTGGGAGATGTTTGTTGCTCATAAAATCCTCCATGACCCTAAGGTGGCCAGACCAGTCGATATGATATAAGGGCGTGAATCAAGGATTTTGCGAAGTACGAATCGGCGCTGGCGGTACGACGATATCGACAAGCCCGGTCGCCACGTCATACACGAGGCCTGATATACGCCAAGCGCCAGGCAATGCGGGAATCGCCCGGAGCTCAGCAACGTCGAAGGCGACTGGCGCCCGAGGATCATTGACCGCTTTTGTCTTGAGTTCCGCTTCCTGTATTTGAAAATAGTGCCTCAGCATGTCGGTGTCGCCGACAAGGCGAGTAATGCCGCAATCGGTGTGTTGAAGCACGACGAGGTGAAACTCCCCGCCGCCTCCAGGAATCTCTCCGGCAACCTCACCGATTCGCCCGAGTAGACCTAACTGCTCCAACAACCCCGGGTTGATTCGACCGCCGATATTGCGCAACACGACGGCCTCGCCCGGTTTAATTCCAAGGACATGAGCCGGATCGACACGCATGTCAGCGCAACCGATGATGACCGCCTTTACATTGGGCAACGCCCGCGGAAGGGAAGGCATAAGTGTGCCCTCACCAGACTGCCGAGCAGCAAATTCTTTATTGCGTTGTAACATGCGGTCGAGATTGCTCAGTTCGCTGCCTCGCTGTGTAGCACTGGATTGGGTTATGGTGTCCTCCTTTTGAATAGTTTTGGATCTTTGTGTTTGTGTTGCACATCATTGCCCGGAATGGCGGGATAATCGGATGCGCGACTATTGCCCTCTTTCCTGTGAGTTCAGATTTTCAATTTCTGCCGGGCAATCATTTTGGAATTACCACACCGAAACTAATAGAAAAATGGGTTCTTCACCTGAGTCTTGCCTGGGATTTCGTGTATAGAGGCGGCCAAGTCCTGTGAAACGCCGTAACCGGTAAAGTAGCTTTCGACCTGTACCCCAGGTTTATGGGTCACTGCCCACGTTTTGAACTTCAGGTACCTTGGTTTCACCACCACGGGAGGTGCTCGTCTGCAGGATCAGGCTCTAGCAATACTCCGCGGCCAGCTCGTCGAAATCGTTTCGGGGACAGTTTTCGTGTTTATTGGATTGGCCGCTTGCGCGATAGCGGCCATCCGGCGGAGTGGAGTACGCCTGTTTCTGTGGCTGGGAATCTGGAGTGCGATGTACGGAACAGGGCTGATCGCTGTTCGAGGCACTCGACGGGCGCGAGTTGTCTCTCCTGGCGTATTTGTTCGGCAATCACCTCGCCACCAGTCTTATAGACTTTGTATGCCCGTGAGTAGCTTTTGGAGCTGATTACCTTGTAGAACCGGCCGTCTATAAACTCTATTGCGCAGTTGTTCTCAATCGCGATTCCGATGCCCCCGGTCTTCCGAATCATGTCTCGGAAGTCTTTTCTGCGAGGGATTCTGCGGGTCATACTGTTGTAGTGGGGACAATTTATTCCCTGTATGAGCCCCAGACCCCTTACATTTATGTATTTCCATTTTCGTGGGTTGTAAAAAGACATGGAATCGGAGTGTCCGGAATCAAACCAACAGATCGACCCCGCGCTAATGCCAGAAAGGACAGTTCCGTTCTCGTAGGCCGATTTAAGAAGTTTATCGACGCCCAGACGCCGCCAAAGGCGCATCATCAGCAGAGTATTTCCGCCGCCGACGTAGATTATGTCTGCCGATAGGATCTTCTTTCTGATCTGTTCTTGTGAAGGTTGTTCTTTGATAAGGAACAGGGCATCGGTTTTACATTTCAGGAATCCGCCAAAATATTCCTGGACGTGCTTCCAATATTGTTCGGAATCCGAACTCGCGGTTGGAATAAAAAGCAGTTTGGGATTCCTCCTGCCCGAAAGGCGGATGATCTCTCGATCAATGGGAGCGGTCCCCTTTGTTCTAATGATTCCGCCGCCGATTGCAACAACTGCCTTTGGCATGTGTTCATCGTATCCCAGCATGCCCGGGCGACATGAATAACTAAACCGGGCATTCGGTAATGGAACCAACTTCTCCGGTAATGCGACTAACCGGGACCTAGTAGCGTTGCAGCCTCTACTTGGAAGAGTTGAACAACTCCACAGTTGCAAACGGCTCAGCCGACCACGGCCGGAAGCGATTGATGGTGAACGTTGTTGGTTGTCCGGGCCTTACTTCCACGTGCAGGTAGTTGTAATCCTCTTTCGGAGCCTCGCCCTTCCAATACTGGTCAAGGGGATAGCCCTCAGGAACCTTGACGTGAGTTCTGCCGGGAAGGATTGGGTCTTGCTCCGCACCACCGCCGCCGAGCACCAGATACTTCACGCCATCCACTTGGTAAGCCTCGGTCGTGTGGACGTGTCCGTTGAAGACCACAATGTCCATATCTTTTGCATACGCTGCGATTGCCTTGTGAGGATTTTGCTCCTCAGGGATCGCCCCCATGCCAGAGCGGCAGAAGGTCGGATTGTGAAACGAGATGAACACCTTCTTGATTCCCTTGGCTTTGGCTTCGTCCATCCACTGCTTTAGCTCAGTCATCTGTTCTTCGTAAGTCGGACGGGTGGCCTTCCAACCAGTCGGATCACGATAGTCGTATGCGCCAGTCCAAAGGAAAATAAAGCGAACGCCTTCGAAATCGAATTTATAAGTGAGTTTCTTGTCGGTGACTCCGAACTTTTTCAAATAAGGAAAGATGGTCAAGAGACCTTCAACGTCGGTATCGCCCCACACTTCATGATGCCCACGGCGGGAAAAACGCGCCCATCAAGTCCCGCTTTCTTCAATTCTTTGTCTGGATGCGGCAACTGTTTCAACACATCCTCGTTCACTAGTTTCCAATATGGGCTGTCGGACGGTTTGTCGGCTTGCTTGCCCCACCAAACCAAGTCTCCAGTACTAAGAACAAACTCGGCATTCTCGCTCTTCACATCCTTCACGATTTCTCGGGCAACCCAATCCCCACCTTGCAACCGGAACATCACGCGGTGCACTCCCGGCAGCAATTTCACATCCTCCACCGAGGCTTCCGTGACCCAACCCTTGTCCACAGTCAGCGTAGTCACTTGGCTTGCGGTCATGAACGGCATGACGATTTGAATCAACTCGTTGTTGGACGGGTCGTAGGTCAGCTTTACGTATTTATTGACCATCTCCTGCGAGACCTTTTCGGGAAGCACGAGTGAAAACATGTCCACCATCAGTTCGCGTGCTTGCGCTTCCTGGTCCTGTTTGTATGGCAGATACATCATCGACCGCGAATCGCCGTACACATCAAATGAGAATCCTGCTTTTGACGACTTTTCCTGCGCCTTCAAAGGTCAAAACAGTGGCGAAGTGTGTGGGGATGGACGCGTTTCTGGAGGCCGGCGCGCTGGGCGGAGTTCTGACACGCGTACCAAACGGTTTTCGTATCGATCGGCCGATCCTTGCGAACGTTGCTGGGGAACAACCAGGAGCTGGATTGGCGGTGATAGTAACGCCAGTGGGCGCGCAGTGCCGCAAGTAGCTTGGCACTGAGCATGACATCGCGATCTTTGCGGCCCTTGCCGCCACGGATGTGCACGACCATGCGCTGACTGTCGATGTCGCTGACTTTCAGGTGGGTCAGCTCGGAGTTCCGGGCGCCGGTGGCGTAGAGAGTCATGAGCAGGATGCGCTCAGAAGGAGTGCGTGCCGCATGGAGGAGTTGCGCGACTCCTTCGCAGCTAAGAATCGTCGGCAGTCGGCAGGTCTTTTTCGGATAGGGAGTTTCCGCAATGCTCCAGGCTCGGCGAAGCGTCTTGATGTAGAAGAAGCGCAGCGCCGCCAGGTGTTGTCCTACGGAATTCGCTGACAACTTGCGTTTCTCGAACAACTCGGCTTGATATTCGCGAATGTGTCGAGGACCTAAGCGATCTGGCGAACAGTTGAAATGTCGAGCAAAATCTTCTACTCCACGAAGGTAATGGCGTATGGTATTTTGTGCATAATTACGAAGCTGGAGTTCTTCCAGCATCATTTTTTGAGACGGGTCACAGGAACACCTCCTGTGACCCACACTTACATCCAAGCCATCAAGCAAACAACGCTGCACTGCCTCACGCGAAGCGTCCGCCGCCGGGCGGCTACGTCGTATGCCGGGCAGGTCCAGCAGCTAGGAGGTGCAAATCCTCTACCCAACCTGATGGAGGTGAAGGGTTAGCGATGACGCAAGGGCTATCACCGCAAGGGAGGTCTGAAGGAAGCGTCTAGCAAATGTGCGAGTCGATGAACAAAAACCGAATATAAGGCGTGAGCGTCGGACGAGCGGGCGACGTACTGCGAAGTCCACAATCCATCAAGGATGCGAAACGTAGATTCGGCGACTGTGCACAGAAGGCAGCTGGAATTACCCCGGGAGATCTGTCCTGTGTCGTTTCAGCGACTGAGAGAGCCGAGAGGCAATCTGACCGCAGGGCAGAAGTCAGCAGAGGGTGTAGTAGATCATGTCGTCGGCAAAGCTTCCAAGGAACTCCCCGGGTGAGTTAGTTCGTTATGCAGCCTTGTGTTCGATGGGAACGAGTTGGTAGCCCAACTGTTTGGCTTGCCGCTTGAGCTTCATTTCCAATCGCTTCTCTCTGTGGGCGTCTCTGGTGGCCCAGATGGATTCGTCATATTCAACCTGATTTTTGACCATGGTGTAAAAGATCACTGCGATCTTGTGCGCTGTTGCCGTGGTAGCGGCCCGGGGGCCGAGCTTAGCTTTCATTCGGCGCAGATAGTTGCCCAAGGGCGTAAGGCTATGATGGAGGGAAAAGGCTGCCAAGCGGAAGAGATGGCCGGCACGATTTTTTACCGTTCGTACTCCTCGCCACAGTAGCTTTCCACCGCTGATGTCGTTGTCCGGACAGAGTGCAAGCCAGGAAGCAAAGTGTGCTGCGGTGGGCCACTTGGACATGTCTCGGCCTACCTCGCTGAACAGTGGCAAGGCATTTTCTTCTAAGCCTGGGATCTGAGTCACATCCACCCCAAAGAGTTTGTAGGTTTCTGTACGCAGATCAACTCCAGGATTGGGATGTCCGTTCTTCCTTCTCCTTTTCTTTCCGGCGCGATTTCGCTTCTGATCAGATGGCAAAGGCCTTTCCACGGGGTCCGTGCGCGGCTCAAATGCGTGCAGCATCGTCTCGATTTCCAGATCACAATCCACTATCAACTGCTGATAGGTCCGATACAATCCCCGCGATTGTTTGAGCGTGAACAGATGTTCCGATCGCCAATTGCCCACCAAGGATTTGCGGATCGTCTCCGCGTGGGCCTTGATGTGTGGATCCCGCAGCTTGGCCAACTCTGCGGCGTCCCGTTGCCCAGCCAGGATCGCGTCCACGATGGCAAGCCCGGTCGTGCCGGTAATGTCACTGATGACATGGTGGATTTGCAGGTTCATTTGCGTCAGCGCCTTGTGCATGTGCTGCACGTGTTGACTGGCGGCCATGACCAGCTCACTGCGGTGCCGCAACACGGTCCGAACGGCGCAAATGTTCTCCTCGGGTCGAAACGAAGCGCGCAGTAATCCGACCGAGTGCAGGAATTGCAGCCATTGGCACTCGTGCCAGTCGGTGCGGCGTCCCGGTACGTTCTTCATGTGGCGCGCATTCACTAAACAAGGACGGATTCCACGTTGCTCAAGAATCTCGTAGAGTGGAATCCAATACACCCCAGTGGATTCCATGGCTACGGTGGTCACCTCGCACTGCAAGAGCCAATCGGCTAAGCGTTCGAGATCTTCGGTGAAGGTTGCAAACACCTGCACGGGATGCTCGTCTCGTCCTGGCGGTACGGCCACAAACATTTCTCGTGCGCCAACGTCAATACCGGCCGCATTGGGCTCTAAAACCGGGCGGTCCTCCAAACACATCCCCTTGTTTCGTTTCCGGTGTTTGGGCTTTGTCTTGCTCGACGGCAGATGCTGTGGAATGTTCATCGTTGCTCGCTTTCTGAGCTACAAGCAACGGCCAAGTCGCGCTAGGGAAGATACTCTTCCAAACGGAATCAGCCAGGTGCCCCCAGCTGTTAACCACTGCTTTGCGCACGGAACTTGGAACCACGCTAGTGATCGGTGTTGTAAAGCACACCACTGCTTAAACGGCCTACTTCCGTTGCATGTTGCTCCACCAAAGAATGCAGGATTCGCTCCGTCGAGCCCAGTTCCTTTCCGCTTTGCCCCGGCCACCGGCCGGGCCCCCTGCTAGTGAGGCACTCCGATACCGAAAGGTGGAGCCAACAGATAGGCCGAGCCGGGAACGGTGATTGAAGACCCGAACGAGAGGAGAGGCGAGTAGGACATGGATCTCAAGCGCGACAAGCGGCAGAACATCCAAAAGAAATTGGACTTCTCATCGGAGCCGACGGGTGAAGCCCGCCAAGCCAGAAGGGAAGAGACCGAATCGCGTCAGGCGATGCATGAACCCGAAAGCCCAGCTAACACCACCCGACTTATGGAGGAGGAAGTATGTGAGCGAGAAAATCTGTTGGAGGCATTACGGCGGGTGAAGGGCAACAAAGGTAGCGCTGGGATCGACGGGATGACCGTCGGCCAACTCAGTGGCTACCTGAAGGAGCACTGGCTCACCATCCGGGAACAACTGCTGAACGGGACCTATAAACCGCAGCCGGTAAGGCGCGTGGAAATCGAAAAACCGGACGGAGGAGGGATGCGAAAACTAGGTATCCCAACTACGCTCGATCGCTTTCTCCAGCAAGCGGTGATGCAGGTTCTGCAGCGGCGGTGGAACCCAACGTTCTCCGATCACAGCTACGGTTTTCGACCGGGACGATCCGCGCATCAGGCAGTAACTCAAGCACAGCTGTACATTGCGGAAGGTTACGGCTGGGTGATCGACCTCGACTTGGAAAAATTTTTCGATCGAGTCAATCACGACAAATTGATGGGACAGGTCGCCAAACGCGTCGAAGACAAGCGGCTGTTAAAACTCATTCGGGCGTTCCTGAACGCCGGGGTGATGGAGAACGGGTTAGTCAGTCCAAGCGTGGAAGGAACTCCCCAAGGGGGTCCACTTTCGCCGCTGTTGAGTAACCTCGTACTCGATGAACTCGATCGGGAGTTGGAGCGCCGTGGACATCGCTATGTTCGATACGCAGATGATTGCAATATCTACGTGCGAAGCAAGCGAGCAGGTCAACGAGTGATGAAGAGCATTACGCGATTCATCACGCAGAAGCTCAAACTCAAAGTGAACGAGTCCAAGAGTGCGGTGGCAAGACCGCAGGAGCGGAAGTTCCTTGGATTCACCTTTACAGACGGACCTGAGGTCAAGCGCGCAATCGCGCCAAAGTCCTTGGTCCGTTTTAAGCGGCGAGTCCGGGAGATCACACGACGTGCAAAGGGCGTCAGCCTGGAAACGACGATGGAGGAACTAGCCCCATACATGCGGGGCTGGCGCAGTTATTTCGGCTTCTGCGAAACTCCTCGCGTCCTCGTGTACCTTACTAGCTGGGTCCGTGCGCGACTTCGTGTGGCACTCTGGCGACAATGGAAAACAATCCGTCGTCGTCGGGCAGCTCTCTTGGCACTGGGCGTCCGTCCAAAATTGGCTCGCAACACAGCCTGTAGCAGTCGCGGTCCCTGGTACCTCGCCCACGCCAAGGCCATATCCGTCGCGCTTCCCACAGCCTATTTCAAATCGCTCGGACTCCCGAATTTGGAGGATGTGAACTAGCGTAACCATCTCGAACCGCCGTGTACGGACCCGTACGCACGGTGGTGTGGCAGGGGTCGGCGGGTGACCGCCGCCCCTATGCCGATCAAACGGCATAACCGTCCATATAAAGTTCTAGAACTTGACTTCTCCGGTTACGCGACTTAGACGAACTGCTTGCAGGAATGGTCTAACGTTGTCGACATGTCGAGGGCGATTCATGGAATTTCCACCTGAACTGGAAGCAGTGGAGGGAGCTAAAAACCTCTGCGATTGGTTTGGATACTGGCCTAATTTTCACGACGCCGAAGTGATTTCGTTGCACCTGAACCGCTCTGCTACATCGTCGCTACTTCTCCACACCCGGGAGATGACTATGGAAACGGATCAGCGCGGCTATTATGTTCTGGCGAAACATTTCGTCGTTGAGTTTGTCTTGGAGGGAATTATGGACCTAAGCCTAAGTGGCTTTAGTCATCAGAATGTCTTATTCGGACTTGCAGTTCACAGGGTAGAAAATGGCTTTCGGCTTACTCTAGATGATTCCTACGGAATCGCTGGCACGATTGATGCAAAGCGAGTTTCGATTCGGCTGACGCCGGGTAAACCGAACGAGAGATTGTGAACGCAAACTTTAAGTATGGTTCTAGAACGAACATCTCCGATTGCTGACATATCGGGACTTGACGTGCCGCCGATGTCCATCGGAACAGTTAATGCCTAAGGCTAGGTAAGCTCATTTCATCGTCCGCACTGGAATAGTTGAACGCTAAGATGGGGCTTTGGAATTGCCTCATGAGCCGCAACTACACTTTTGAATGGGCATCCCTACTCATTCTCTTTTTTGTCCTTAGCTGGTGGTATTTCGTCCAGATTCGTTTCGTGGTTCGACGTTATCGCAGCAAACACTGGCCCACCGTCGATGCCACGTCACGAAAAGGTGCCGTCGGAAGTATTTCATTTGGAAGAGGAGCTTCCTCCCCTGCGACCTTCATGGGATACGCGTACGTCGTGCAAGGAGTGCGATACGCAGGTTTCTTTGCGCTTTATGGTGATGAGAGTCAGGTTCGCAAGCTGGGAGACAATCTCACCGGTGCCCACATACAAATCCGATATAACCCTTCTGACCCCAATGTTTCCTACTTGGTGGACTACAAGGACTCACGCTTCGAGGGACTTGCAGCAACCCAAAATCCAGAATGGCTGGACCAGTCTCCGCCGTTCGACCTCCAAGATGCTCTTCGTTAGCCACAACTCCTGAGTAACGGCGATGCGGGACAAGTGGGGCCTACGACTACATTCATCGTGGGCCTACAGCTAGCCAAAATGGATAGAACATAACGGATACTGCGGCAGCGATAAGGAAAGCGACAAACAGTTTTCGTTTTCGACTGTCTGGGAATCCTCCAGCAATAATCTACATTAGAGACTTCATTCCACCAATGCTGTACCTTCGTGATGACACGATGCAGGTGTAGTGTCAGAAAGGTAGTGCGCAATGACAGGAGCAGTCGCCAGCCCACGCGGTCATTTCGCGACGATGCTCAGTGGTGCGATGGACCAACTGGACATCAGCATCAGGGAACTGAGCAAGCAGCTTGGAATTTCCTACGAACACGCACGAAGATTGCAGGCTGGAGAAATTCTACCCAGCCAACTGCTGGTGGAAAAAACAGCAGCCACTGTGGGCGTGTCCGTGGAACAGTTACAGCTTGCAGTCCAGCGTGATGCGCGGAAACACGTTTTGCCAAGGAAGAGAGCCAAGAAGAAGGCTGGTACTAAACCGACTCCAGAAGCGAAACCTCCAGTGCGAGTTCGCATCACTACGATTCCCACACGTCCCAAAGGAAAAAATGTTAAGTGACTTCCCAATTTGCCCTAATCCATCGCTGCGGGAGTGGAGTACGCGAAGTTGAAATAGACTTTGGAAGAGTGGTGTCCCATGAAATGCAAAGCATCGTTCCTTCTAGGGCTTGTGCTGGCAACGCTCAGTTTCTCTCTATTCTCGGCAGCGCAGGCCCTCAAGTCTGTCCAACTTCCACCGCCGCAGACCAAGGGAGGCCGTCCTCTGATGGAAGTGCTCAGCGACCGGAAATCAACCCGCGAGTTCGGTCCGGGCACGCTCTCGCCGCAGACGCTTTCCAACCTGCTTTGGGCGGCGTTCGGAATCAACAGGCCGGATGGGCGTCGCACTGCGCCCTCCGCGATGAACTGGCAGGAAGTGAGCATCTACGTGGCGACTCCCGAAGGCGCGTACATTTACGATGCCAAGGACAACGCGCTAAATCCTGTGGTGGAGGGGGACCATCGGGCGGCTACTGGTACGCAGTCATTTGTGAAGAACGCGGCTGTTAATCTGGTGTATGTCTCGGACCTTTCTAAGACTGACAACGCTGCATCCTCCGAGGCGGAAATGTACACCGCCGCCGACGTGGGATTCATCGCGCAGAACGTTTATCTTTACTGCGCCTCCGAAGGGCTTGCCACGGTGGTGCGAGGCAGCATTGATAAGCCCGCGCTGGCCAAAACCTTGAATCTGCAGCCGAACCAGAAAATCATCTTGGCTCAATCGGTCGGGCATCCAAAGAAGTAGGATTTTCCGGGCCTAACGGATAGAGAAGGCAAAGAAGGAGAATCGTAAGCAGTGAGAGCGTTGGATATTCCGCAGCATGCTCGAGGAGTCGATATGAGTCCCTCAGACATACCATGGTGGGGATGGCTCCTGTGCGCTATCGGGGCAGGACTTGTCGCACTCCTGATAGCGTTGTTTTCGTCCACTCGGGAAAAGAAATTCTACTTCA
This sequence comes from Candidatus Acidiferrales bacterium, assembly GCA_963775865.1. Classification (GTDB taxonomy): domain Bacteria; phylum Acidobacteriota; class Terriglobia; order Acidiferrales; family UBA7541; genus Acidiferrum. The sequence goes on from CAVZKU010000009.1 coordinate 208,301, forward strand.
GCATCGTGATGTACTACGTCTTTGGTATCTCCGCCGTCGTGTGCGGGATTATCGGAATTATTCGCTTTGTAAAGTGGGCGTGGGGCCGTTGACACCAAGCCAGTCGCCCCAACCTTTTAATTGCATGTGGTCCGCCGCATTAAAGACTAGCCTCAACCAAACGGAGCACATGGAATAACCCTAAATCTGCGGCGACCGGAGGTTCACCATGGCATTGCCTAGCATCAACGCCGCTCAGATTGAATGGGTCATCCAACAGGTTGTGGCCTACATCGCACAAGAGAGCCAGACCTTTGCAGCTAGGGCCGTGCCTCTAAACCAGAATCAGAAGACGACGATGCAAGCCTTCTTCCCGGAGTCCACCTTGGATTCAGCGCGAATCGTCGTGCTTGCAGGCGAGCGTGTCAGCAACCCACCTTTCTACGGGGAACTCATCAGGATGAGATTCGATGCAGACTCTCTACCGAACTTCGCGCTCATGTCTGCAATCACGTTCGTGGACACGGTGGTGTCCCATGGGCCGTTCACAAACAGAGTTCTTTTTCACGAGTTGGTTCACGTAGTCCAATACGAGAAGCTAGGATTGATGGAGTTCGCTGCCAAGTATGTCACAGGTTTCTTGAACGGCGGCTACTACGGGGCTATACCACTGGAACGGAATGCATATGAACTGGAAGGAAGATTTGTGTCAGTGCCCGCAAGGCCGTTTTCCGTGGAGGCCGATGTTCAAGCGTGGATTCACGGGGGCAGGTTCTAAGCTTGACATGAGCGTCCAGTGGGAATCGGCAAGTCTCTGCTCACGTTGACTTGGTTGACGGTGAAACCTAAGATTGCGCCAGTCCCACATGCTTGGTCAGACCATTTCGCACTACCGCATCATCGAGAAGCTCGGTGGCGGGGGCATGGGCGTCGTTTATAAGGCGGAGGACACGCGGCTCCACCGTCCCGTGGGTTTGAAATTCCTTCCTGCCGAGTTGCTCCACGACTCCGCTGCTCTGGAACGCTTCCGCCGCGAAGCACAGGCCGCATCGGCATTAAATCACCCTAACATTTGCACTATTTATGACATCGGTGAGCAAGATGGCCAGCAATTCATTGCGATGGAGTTCCTCGACGGCGCAACGCTGAAGCACCGAATTTCTGGCAAGCCGCTTCCGTTCGACGAAATGCTGGAACTCGCAATTCAAATTACCGATGCGCTCCGTGCAGCACATGCCCAAGGCATCATTCATAGAGACATCAAGCCAGCAAATCTTTTTGTAACCAAACTGGGCAACGCCAAAATCCTTGATTTCGGTCTGGCGAAGTTCGCTCCTGTCGCCGAGGGCGGTCTCTCTGCGATGCCTACGGCAACCGAAGATTTTATGCTCACAAGCCCCGGAAGTGCGGTGGGCACTATGGCGTATATGTCGCCGGAGCAGGCAAGAGGGGAGGAACTGGATGCGCGGACGGACTTATTCTCGTTTGGGGCAGTGCTCTATGAGATGGCGACAGGACGGATGGCTTTTCCGGGTAAGAATGCTGCCGTCATCCATGACGCGATTCTGAATCGAGCGCCGACCCCGCTAGCACGAGTGAATCCTGACTTGCCGCTGGAGCTAGAGCGCATAATTAATAAAGCGCTGGAAAAAGACCACAAGTTACGCTACCAGAACGCTGCCGATATTCGCACCGATTTGCAGCGATTGAAGCGCGATTCAGATTCGGGTCTGACAGTACTCGCGACAACTCAAGTCGAGTCGAAGTCCGCCACGAAATCCACTCGGTTTCGATGGGGGATGGTCACTGGCGTAACAATACTGGTCATCGGGTTGGCCGTGGGCGGCTGGTTGTTTTTGTCTCGCAAGGCGCACGCGCTGACGGACAAGGACACCATCGTCCTCGCTGACTTCACAAACACGACCGGAGACACGGTGTTTGACGGCACGTTGCGGCAGGGACTGTCGGTACAACTGGAACAATCACCCTTCCTGAGCATTATCTCTGACCAGCAAATCCAGCAGACCTTACAGATGATGGGCCAGAAGCCGGATGCGAAGCTCACGCCGGAGATTGCGCGGGAACTCTGCCAACGGACAGGGAGTGCCGCTGTCCTCGACGGTTCGATTGCGCAGATTGGCACTCAGTACCTTCTGACCGTCAAGGCGGTCAACTGCGTAAGCGGGGAATCGCTGGCGAGCACGGAAGCTCAGGCCAGCGACAAAAACCATGTGCTCGATGCTCTGGGAAAGACAGCCTCGGGAATCCGTAACAAGCTCGGCGAATCGCTTAGCACGGTTCAGAAGTTTGATACGCCGCTTCAGCAAGCCACTACGCCCTCGCTTGAGGCCCTTAAGTCTCTCAGCTCGGGCAATAAAGTCTCGTACGCAACCGGTGAAGCCGCAGCGATTCCGTTTTATCAGCATGCTATCGAACTCGACCCGAATTTTGCCCTCGCCTACGCATGGCTGGGCCGCATGTATGGGGATATTGGAGAATCCGGCATGGCTGCCGACTACACCCGAAAGGCTTACGAACTCCGCGACCGAACGAGTGAGCCGGAGAAGTATTTCATCTCTGCTTCCTTCTATATGGAGGTCACAGGGAATATGGAGAAGGCCGAACAAACCTGCGAGCTTTGGATACAGTCTTATCCACGAGCGGAGATACCGCATGATTTCTTGTCGGGGCTAATTTACCCGGTCTTTGGACGATATGAGAAGGGAGTTGAAGAAGCGACCGAGGCAAACCGATTGAATCCCGACAGTCCCATCTCTTACTCCATTCTGATGTTCAACTACATCGCTCTGAATCGCCTCGATGCGGCGAAGGCTGCGTATGGACAAGCTCTCGAACACAAACTGAATCACCCTTTCTTCCACAGTGACCTGTATGAGATTGCTTTCTTGCAGAACGACACGGCGGGAATGGCGCAACAGGTAGCTTGGGGCGCGGGGCAGCTCGCATTGGAGGACCTACTACTGGCCTTGGAAGCCGATACCGCCGCCTATTCCGGGCGGCTTCGGAGTGCCCGTGACATTTCGCACCGGGCCATGGATTCCGCCGAACGGACAGGCGAAAAGGAAACATCCACAATGTACTCTGCCGTGTCTGGCCTGCGGGAAGCCTTGTTCGGCAAGGCAGAGGAAGCGCGACGGCTTGCCACTTTGGCAACGGAGCGCTCGGCAGGCCGCGATGTGGAATACTGCGTGGCGCTAGGCCTCACGTATGCTCAGGACAACGGGCGAGCGCAAGCGCTGACCGACGATTTGGGCAAGAGATTCCCAGATGACACAATCGTGCGGTTCAATTACCTGCCAACCCTCCGCGCAAAACTTGCGCTCAGCGCGGGAAATACCTCTGAGGCCATTGAAAGTCTCAGAGCTGCCGGGCCGTATGAACTCGGAAGTTCATCGTCCGGCAACTACGTTTCGACGGCATTGTACCCAGTCTTTATGCGTGGAGAAGCCTATCTGGCCGCGCATCAAGGCAAAGAAGCCGCCGCCGAGTTCCAGAAAATCCTCGACCATCGTGGGATTGTGGTCAACGAACCTATCGGAGCACTCGCGCATCTCCAAATCGGCAGAGCCTATGCCTTGCAAGGCGACACTGCCAAGTCTAAGGCTGCGTATCAGGATTTCCTTACACTCTGGAAAGACGCTGACCCTGACGTTCCCATCCTCAACGCTGCCAAGGCGGAGTACGCGAAGCTGAAGTAGCGATGAACACGGCGGGTGCCGCACTTGAGTTCGCTGCGTGTTGTGGAATACGCTGCGAAAACACGGCTGGAAAGATGCGGACCCGATGATTGACATGCAACAATTTGAAAACATCAAAGAAAAGCATGGTCGCTATGCCAGTTGGGCTGTGTGGGCTGATGCGTAAAAAAAGCCAAAATCAAATATGGGAGATGTCAGTCATTTCAAAAACGAAAGCGTGTTGAGCTTACTAAAGAATGATGTCGTTATGGTTGGATTGAATTTTTCTAGACCAGCTTCTAGCCTAGTTTCTGAACCGTTTGTCAATTTCCATGACCCCAACCCAAGAGCGAATGATTTCAAAATTCGATATGCCTTTAAAGATTCGCCGTATTACGAAGCTTACATGACCGACATCATAGACCGCTATCGGTCTCGCTGTCCCAGTAACCCTTTAGGATGAATACTGATTTGGTACGAATGCTCCGGTAGGGATCACTGGCCGTGAGATTCTCTCAAACGCCACTGGCATATGTTGCCGTACCCCGGACAGGAGTTGCGGATTCGAGTCGTGTCGTACCCCAATATTCGCGATATAGCCCGGAAGCATGTCGCAATGACAGCACTCAGCAAGAGGGGAAGTCAGCCACAAAGTAGCTTACGAGAACAGTCGGCCCTGCTCACTGGCAGTTACCCGTGCCGTGGCACTTCCGTAAGAGATTGTTGCAGTTACCCGGCTCCGCAAGCTGACCGTCCGGACCGATGCAGGTCTGCGTGTACATGCACCAAAACAAACCATCATTGCAGGGCGGCACGGTATGGTCGCGCTCGGCATCGATGAAAAGTCCCTTCCAACGAAGCGCGGAGCACAGATGAGGATGGCTGGTATCAAACCGTAGGCGCTCTGGTTTGGCAATCATGCCGCACCCCCTCTTGCATTGTGCACATCGGGAACCGCCTGACCTGCAGCGGCCAGTAACGCGCGCTTTACCGCCACGGCCGCCAACTTCACCTTGTAATCGTTGTGGCCCAATGGACGAGCCTTGCTGACGGCCGCTTCGCCGGCGGCGCTCGCCGTGCGCTCGTCGATGGATTTGCCGGCAATCGCTTGCGCGGCTTCCTGCGAAACCCAGGGCACCGGCGCAACCGCACCCATAACGATGCGTGCACTCTGCACCGCGCTTCCGTTCATCTGTAAAGCAACCGCCGCAGTGGCCAACGGCCAATCAAAAGAAGCTCTCTGCCGCACCTCGTAACTTGCCGCGCGTACACCTTTCGCAAGCGGAACAACGACCGCGGTAATCAGCTCATTCGCCTTCAAATTGTGCTCGCGCTCATTTTCCGAAGTTGGAATGCGAAAGACCTTTTCGACATCTACTTCGCGGTCCCCGGTTGGGCCAGAAACATGCAGCCGCGCGCCATAAGCAATCAGCATCGGCGCAATTGTCGAGGGACTCACGAAATATGCCGGCCCTTCGTTGCCAAGAATCGCGTGGTATCGGTTGTCGCCCTCAACCACGAGCGACTTCCCATCCACCGTCCTCGGCAGCAGACCCATTCCGTTCCGGAAATACCAGCACCGCGGCCGTTGACACAAATTCCCGCCAATCGTGGCCATGTTGCGGATTTGCGGGCTGGCGGCGTCGGCCACGCATTGCGCAAGTGCCGGATAATCGCGCCGGATCTGCGCCGCGTCTGCGATTCGGTCCAACGTGACCAACGCGCCGATGCGCAACTCATCGCGTTCTGCGCTTATGGCGTGCATCCCCGGAAGCTGCTTAATGTTGACCACCCGCTTGGGAGTAACAACGTAATCCTTCATAAGTGCTAGTAAGTCGGTCCCACCGGCGAGAATTTCGGCCTCGCCCCAATTGGCCGACAGCAAACCCAGCGCCTGCTTCACCGAGTTGGGACTCACGTACTCGAAGCGAATCATGCGCTTCCCCCTTTCTCCGCCCCGCCCAAAGCCGCCAAAACGCGAGCGGGTGTAAGCGGCAATGTAGGCACCCGCGCGCCAATCGCGTTTGCCACCGCATTGCTGATCGCCGCACCTGGCGAAACGACCGGCGGCTCCCCCAGCCCAATTACGCCGCGGCTGTCGTACTTATTCAACATCATGTGCACGATCAGCTCCCCGATATCACCGATGCGCGCAAGCCGATAAAACTCAATGTTCGGGTTCAGCATGCGACCGGTGATGGGGTCCATGACTTTCTCTTCATAAAGGGCATAACTGATGCCCATGATCAGCGCGCCGAAGCACTGCGATTCGGCGGTCTCCAGCGAAACGATCAGGCCGCAGTCCTGCACCGCAACCATCTTGTTTACTTTGACGATGCCGGTCTCGGTATCCACAGAGACATCCGCCATCTGCACGCCTCCAACGCCACTGTTCATCAGCGGGTCGCGCCCGGCGAGGTTCTTGCCATGCGCGTTGACAGGCACCGCGCCTATTTTGGCGCAGGCCTCTTTCCAGGCCAGCGCTTTGGACGCTTGGCCCTTCACGCGAATTTGGCCCTTGACAGCTTCCAGCTGTTCAGGCGTGGCTCCGAGGGCCGGCGCAACTTTGGCGAACAGAGCATCGCGTGCGTCCACCGCAGCACGCCGCGTGGTCGAAGAGACGCCACCAATCGTTGTGCTGCCACCCGAACCACCTGACGGCGGATACTGCGTGTCACCATAAAGCAAGTTGATCTGCTGCGGCGTCAGTCCTAGAGTATCCGCCGCCACGGCGAGAATCGCGGTACGCGTACCTGTGCCTAGATCCTGTGTTCCCATCTTGATGGTCACCGATCCGTCTGGCTGGATGGTCAGATCGCACTCGCTCTGGTGTCCACGTCCACCCCAGGTATGTATGGACATGCCGAGCCCGCGCTTGATGGGCCCGAGCGTTTTGTCGCCACGCGGATGCCAACGTTTGGACCAGCCCATTAGCCCGTCGGCGATGGGGAACTCGTCCATGTAGATGTTCGCCCGTGGCCCGGTCAGCTCGATGTTTTTCTTGAAAAACTCAAGCGGATTCATCCCCAACTTGTGCGCCAGATCGTCCAGAGCGGCCATAGTGATAAGGCAAGCTTGAGGATGGTTTGGCGCGCGCCACGCGCGTGCCGGCCCGATGTTATTGACCACCGCCGTCCATTGCGTTTGGTAGTTGGGGACGCGATCCCGAATCAGATAGGGAATCGGCGGCGAGCCTCCGCCGCCGGGACCGCCCGTACCCCAACCAAACGAGTCCCACGCCGTCAGCGTGCCATCCTTTTTTGCCGCCACTCGCACGCGCGCATATGCAGATGGCCTGCAGCCCGCAACCTCGAATTCCTCCGCGCGGCTGAGCATCATTTTCACAGGCGCGCCGCCAGCCTTCTTCGAGAGCTTCGCGCTGTAAATTCCCCAGCGGTCCGGCCCGAACTTGCTGCCAAACCCTCCGCCGATGTTCTCCTGCACTTGGCGGATGTTCGCTGCAGGAATCCCGATGACCTCTGCCATCTGCCCGGGAATGCCGGACACATATTGCGTGGAAACGTGCATCAGCAAATGATCGTTATCCGTCCATTCCGCAACGGCGCCATGCGTTTCCAGGCAGCAATGCACGATCACTGGTAATCCATAAAGCCCTTCAGACACCACCGCGTCCGGCGCCCGAAATGCGACCTCCGCATCTCCCTGCGTCTCCGCGGCAGCCGGTTTGTACCAAGACGGAGCCTTCTTTTCCGGCGGCTTCTGCTTCGCTGACTTGATCACGTTGGCGATGTCGGGCGGCATGCTGTCGAGCGGCGCCTCTTCGGGCTTGAAGGTGATGCCACGTTCATTGATCTCCTTGATCATTTGAGCCGCGGGCATCTGGTTTTCAGCCATATCCTGCAGATCATCGAGGCCCAGCGGACTTGTGTCCGGCGGAATGTTTCGCGGCGGTTCCTCCCAATCGATGACCAGGTGTGGCAGTTCTTCGTATTCCACTTTGACCGCGCGCACTGCATCGCGTACCGTGAGTTCATCCGCCGCGGCTACCGCTATGATCTCGTCGCCCGCCCAATGGATTTCGCTCCCGGGTTTCTGTACGATCTCCACCGCCTTCACGCCCGGCATTTTTTCCGCTTCGCTTGTATCGATGCTCGTGACCCGCGCATGCGCGTAGGGACATCTCACGAACGCGCCATAAAGCAGCCCTTTCGGGTTGTAGTCGTACGTGTATCTGGCGCGCCCCGTAGACTTTGGCACGCCATCCACGCGCCCCATACGCCGCCCGATGTAATCGCGCTCTTCTGGAGAAGGATAGCTATACTTGTCGGTTTCGGGCATCACACACCTCCTTTCGCCGAAGCGCCAAGCTGCTCCGCGATCATCGTCGTCCCAGCGTTTCCTTTCGGTTCGCGCCCGCTCATCTGCGCAATTACTCCATGAATCCCGCGGTAAGTCCCGCAGCGGCACAGATTCCCGGCGAGGCCGTGCGCGACCTCCGCATCGCTAGCTTGCGGATTCTCGTCCAGAAAGGCCTTCGTCGCCACCGTGAACCCAGGCGTGCAGAACCCGCACTGCTGCGCGTCATTATTGACGAACGCGGACTGCACGGGATGCGGCCGCTCGCCTCCGCCGAGCCCTTCCGCGGTCACAATCTCCCTGCCTTGCGCTTCGATCGCCAGTGTCGTGCACGAATACACTGCGCGCCCATCGATCAGTACCGTGCAAGCGCCGCATTCCGCGCGATCGCACACGCGTTTGGGCCCGGTTATGTCGAAATGCTCCCGTAGCGCATCCAGTAGCGTGACCCGCGGCTCCACTTCGCCGGTCAGGCTTCTCCCGTTCACCGTCAGCGCTACTGCCACCGGACCGGGACCGTGGACGGCAACCTCTTGCCCTTCCACCTGGATCATCTTCGGCCCCGCTACCAGCGGAACCGATGCTGCAATGCTGGAAATTTTCAGGAATTCTCGTCGCGAAAGGCCTGCGGATTTCTCATCGTTGGTGGTCATGTTGCACCGTGGAGTGAAGTTTTGGGGACTCCATCATTATTCCAGACGCGATTCTCTGTCAACAGTCCAGTGAAATGGATGTCCAGTGAAATGGATACGTGCGTCAGTTTGAATTTTTGATCAGGACAACAGGAGAAATTTTAAGCCACCGGCTTCGGTACAACCCTGCACAACTTACCTGCACCGCCCTACTCCGGCGTAGGCGCCTTCACTACCAACCCGAGTGGCAGCTCGCCTGATTGCGTCTTCACTTTGAGGTACAGAATCGTGTGTTCCTCGGCATCAGTGATTACGGAGGGGAACTGGGTTACATCCGCGGGAACCAAATTCATTGGCGAAGGATGGTTTTTGCCTGTCACTCGCTTACTCAAGGCCACTAGCTGCTCGTAGCTGTAGGTCTGGCCCGGATTTGCATCTGCTGCGGCAGGCACCAGCAGCAAGAAGTCAGGCGTAGGCGTGACCCCCAAATGACTGCCATCGTTCGGCTGTAGTTCGTATCGAAGGTTGTAGGCACCCGCGGGAATCATATTTCCGCGGCAGTCGCGCGTATTCTTCGCGAGCACGATGACGCCAAAGAAAGTCGAAGGCGCAAGCCCGTAGGTAGCATCCTCACGTGCCTTGCTGCCGGTTTGAATCTGGGCCGCCGGCCACAGGTTAGCCGTCGAGCCATCATCGAGCATCACGCGATAGCCCTTTCCTGCTAGAACCTGCTTCACCGCATCCGGCACCGCGGATTCCGTGCAGGGCCCAGTTGTCTCCACCTTGGGTGCTGCCAAAACGGCAGTCGTGGCGAGCAACACTAGTGCAAACAGAGCTTGCCGCCGTATGAATCTCAGAGAGGATTCACCGCATAAGGAGGGAGACAATCGCGCGCGCCTGCCTTTCGTTTGGTGTGGTTGATTTAGAACGTGCCCACAAACGCGCTGCGCTTGTCGTGCAGCGTCCAGGTTCTTCCTAAACTTCTGCCGCTGTAGCTGTCGGTCATGGCTACCGCGGGCATGGCATGGCTCACGTGCGTCAGTGGCTCGTAGAAGGTCGATTCATTCCCGCAGAGGTGGTCATTGTCATTGATGCTGCGCGTCTGCACCGTCAGGAAATCGCCTGCCTTCAGAAACGCGGTGCCGTGATGTTCTGCCTGAACCTGGATCTCCACCGGCGCGCTGACCACGTCCACCACGTTCGCCAGCAACTTGCCGCCCATGTGCTTCGCGAACGCCGCAAGCGCCTTGCGCTCCTGCGCGTTCGCCCGCTGGTCAATGATCAGCACCGACTTCGCCGGATAAGGATCAGCATAGGGGTCACCCAGCGTGGCTTTGGCCTTCACCGCTGCCACCACGCTGAAGCCGTCTAGCTTCACGCCGTCCCAGCTCCCGGACCGGATGTGCCACGCAAGAATCGCCTGGTCGCCGCTCAGCCCGACCTCGCCATTCGCAAAGCACTGGCCGGTATAAACGTCAGCACTGCGGCTTTCGACGTAGTCGCCATTGACCTTGGCCTGCGCAGCAACGCAACCCACAAACGCAAGCGCCACCGCGAAAATACAACTCGGAAAAACAAAAATCCGATTCATTGCCCTGCACCTCACTGAAGATTGTAGCGCCGCAAATCCGACAGAATCAATCAGGTTCGCCCGAAGCGGCCAGTCGAGTTCCGATTAGCGGACCATGCGCCAAAAACAGATGACAACCATACTCCACCGTGATTTCCCAGCACGGGACTTCTGGCCCGGAATAACTTCCGGTCTGCCCGTGATTCAACCGTAGTCACTTGGAGTTTCTCCGAAAGGAATGCGCGAGGCAAACATGGATGCACGCCTTAGTCCGTCCCTATCTCCCGCATACTCTGGCCTTTGTCCAAATGAATCACAGCAATAGGTTGACCAGTTTCAAAGTCGACTAGCTCCAGCCCGCCTCGCATGATTTTGATGTAGCCTTTCTCTAGCGTCATGCAATCTCCTTCGTAAGTCTCGCTTTGCTTGTCTTTGCCGAACTCAAATCGCCCGAATTTTGCCATTGAATCCTCCTGTTTATGAATGAGTGCAGAAACCCGCTTCCACAGCCTCTTGAGGTGAGGTGAACACGTAGGGAAGCCAAAGTTCAGGGCGAGGAAAGTTTCCGAAAGCCCGGAATAGCATGCCAGGGCGAAGATAGCCGCCTTCGGAAGAGTAGCGCAACTTCGCACACGTCCGGCATTCCCAATCGGCCCGTTCGCTACGTAAAAACGACCGTCATCCCCAACCTTAGCGCCGAACAATGCCCGGCTTAACCCTTGGCATCTCCAGCATCGTAAGAGCAAGGTGCGGCCGCCGTGAGGCTGCGTTCGCCAAACCAAAGAAATTGGCATGGTGCTCCCTTCTGTCCTCCGGGCCTCTACCGCGTCGGCCTCCTGGAATTTTGTATTCGGAACAAAACGCGCTACTCGTACCGCCTCTTTCACTTCGCCGTCCCGACTGCTATTGCATACAAGCAGGTACGGGATCCGCCAAGGGTCGTCCCACACCCAATTCACGACCCAGGCCGGAAGAATGGGAATCTGCTCGCAGTTTATCCGAAAGCCGTAGAAGCGCCCGTCACGCCTCCGAATCTGCCTTTTTCGGTGTTCTACCATCTAATCTCTGTGCTCGTCCTTTCCCTTGAAATCCCGATTACGGGGGCGTCTTCAAAGAATCGGTCAAGGTCAATCTTGCGGAACCTGTACTTTCCACCAATTACTCTCCCCTCGATCTCTCCCCGCCGTAGATAGGTCCGCAATGTTCACGGGTTCATTCGCAAGACACCCGCAGCCTCACGGGGTGTCAGTAGCTTATCGCCTATTGGCGCCGGCTCAACTTTCAGTCGCCCCTTAGTCGCCATCCGATCCGTCCTTTCCCGCTCGTGCCAGGCCGAAACCGAGTCATCGGTTTACCAGCTGGGATCCAACGTCCTGATACCGTCAACTCCACTCCACTACGCTTTTCAGGTTTATGCCGATATGCGCCAAGCGTCACCGCAACGGGCGGCCAGTGGGAAAGCGCTTCGATCGGCACTCAAAACGTACTCCAAAGGGGCGCCCTTTTATAATGTGTTGGGCGCAATTTGGGCGCAAAACTCTGGGGTGAACCCCTTGGGTGGCACAAATTATTTGGGCACAGTTTCCGTTTTCTAAAGGCGTTCTTGCATCTCCTAGCAGGCTAAGGGATCTGGGGAAGGGGGCGACGTCGCCCCCTTCCCCAGAGTTGCTGTCGAATTCCTCTGCCTGTGCTCATCCTCGTTCTCAACCTTGTTCTCAAAGAACTTCATCGTTGCACTTCGCGAGTCTAACTTCAAACTCTCGCTCCGTTGCTCAAATTCTTCGGGCGATTGATAGCCCAGCGCAGAGTGCAAGCGCAGTCGATTGTAATACTGCTCGATGAACTCTCCGATATTCGCTCGCAAATGTTCCAGGTCGTCGTACTTGTTGGCGTAAATTTCTTCTCGCTTAAGCGTCTTCATGAAACTTTCACAGCTCGCGTTGTCATACGGATTTGCTGGCCGGCTCATGCTCGGAATTACACGGTTTTTCTCGAGGACTTCCACATATTCTGCGGAAGCGTATTGCAATCCCCGATCCGAGTGATGAACCAGACCAGGTTCTGGTTGTCGACTCCCGATGGCTTGCCCCAGCGCTCCCATCGTTAGCCGCATTGCCAAGGTCCGATCTAGCGCCCAGCCCACCACTTTCCGAGAGAACCCATCGAGGATCACCGCCAAATACACAAACTCGGCTTTCAGTCGAATGTAGGTGATGTCTGCCACCCACAGTTGGTTGATACCCGTCAGCTTCATGCGGCCGGCTAAGTTGAGATATACCTCCAACTTGTGGCTCGAATTCGTGGTGCTCACGAATCGCTTCGGCTGCACGCCCAGCAGATTATCTTCGCGCATGATCCGTACCACCCGTTTGTGGTTTACCGGTATTCCCCGGCGATGCAGTTCTGCTGTGATCCGTCGATAGCCATAACGTCGGCGGTGTTCCAATGCAATCGTTTGAATCGCAGATCGCACTTCCATCTCCTCCTCCGCTGGTTGCCGTTCTTGCAGCGAACGATAGAAACTTCTGCGACTGACCGAAACCAGCTGGCACATGCGCTCGATACTCAGGCCGCCTTGCAAAAATATTACTTCTCGGATCTGCTCGTAGATGCCGTCTCGCCAGTTTCGTCGCGTTTCTGGCGTCGAGCCTCTACTTTTTGCAAGGCACCTTTGAAAAAATCCGCTTCCAGACTCTTTTCAGCCAACAACTGCTTCAAGCGGTGGATCTCCTTGCGGTGAGAAGATGCGTGCGTGCTGGGCCGCAACGCTTCTTCTCCTGGTTCAATGATTTCCAACTTCCTGCGCCACTTGTAGAGGCATCTTCGGGTCACCCCCAGCTCTCGCGCCAACTCTTCGACATCTTCGCTGGTCTTCATGCGCTCTACAGCCATCCTCTGAAATTTCCGGGAGTATCGTTTCCTCTTCATCCTCTCGTTTCCTCTCCCGGAAACTGTGCCCATTCTTGTGTGCCACTTCAAGGGTTCATTCCAACTCGGCGCCAGTGAACCAAAATCGGGGTGTGTCAGGGGTGTAAGGGCAGTCGAATCAGCATGATCTGATAGATAGAACGAAATCTGGCGATGGGTTCGATTCCCATCGCCCGCTCCATAAATCCGCAAAGTTCAAAAATTAACTTGATTCGGCTGCCTTTACTCACCAGCCCACATCAGTAGAGAGGGTCCCGGTACCCAAGTTTCCTGTAATCCAACGATTCAGGAGTTAACCAGCTCGAAGGTATGCTGTTTTCCGACGGTTTTGCTTGAATGAGATTTGCGCTCAGCGTATCGTTCGGAATAGCTGGCGCAGTAGCGCCGTCTGAGTTCGCTCCTTCCACCAATTTTCGCGCGCATTAAGGCGATCAGCCTAAGCGCCAGCGAAAGAGTTCAACATCCACGGAGGTGAAACATGCGTTTCACATCTTGCATGTGGTTGTCCGCCGCCCTGTTCTTTTGTGCGCCCATTCCGGCACAAACGCAAAGAACCTCGCCCGAAGGGCAAAAGTGCCTCGAGTGTCATGGCTCGACTACACCCGGCATCGTGTCGCAATGGAGTTCAAGCGCGCACGCGAAGGTGGGGGTGGACTGTTACTCATGTCACCAGGCTGACGCGAATGACCCTGCCACCTTCGACCACTATGGGCAGAAGATAGCAGTTATCGTGACGCCGAATTATTGTGGTCGTTGCCACGCTAAGGAACTTGCCCAGTTTGAGATGAGTCACCATGCCGCGGCGACACAGTTCATCGGCTCGCTCGACAATATGCTCGGCGAGATTGTTGAGGGAGGACCCGCCGCGGTCAATGGCTGCCGGCAGTGCCATGGCAGCGAAGTGAAATACACTGGCGACGGCAAGTTTGATGCCGATACATGGCCCAACAGTGGCATTGGCCGCGTCAATCCCGACGGCAGCAAAGGCACCTGCGCGGCGTGCCACGGTCGCCATGAGTTCAGCTCCGCGCTCGCGCGCCAGCCCGACAATTGCGGCAAGTGCCACCTGGGCCCGGATCACCCGCAGATTGAGATCTACAATGAGTCAAAACATGGCATTCAGTTCCATGCCAATGTTGGGAAAATGAACCTGGAATCGAAATCATGGGTCGTCGGGAAGGACTATTCGGCGGCACCCACCTGCGCCACGTGCCACATGAGTGCGACTCCCAATCAGCCGGTGACCCATGACGTCGGTGACCGAATCAGCTACACGCTTCGCCCAGCAATCACGATCCGTCTTGAGAACTGGGAGAAGCGGCGTGCCGCCATGCAGGACGTGTGCTCCAACTGCCACGCCGCCGGCTGGATCGAGAATTTTTACAAACAGTACGAGGCCACGATACAACTCTACAACGACAAATTCGCAAAGCCAGCAAAGTCCATCATGGACAAACTGTACGCCTCTGGCAAACTTACCAGGACGCCGTTCGATGAAAAGATCGAATGGGAGTATTACGAACTCTGGCATCACGCTGGGCGGCGGGCACGGATGGGCACGGCGATGATGGGACCGGACTATACACAATGGCACGGCTTCTTCGAAGTGGCCAAGATATTCTACACAGAGTTCATCCCAGAAGCCGAGCGGTTAATGCCGGGGGTCACTGCGGAAGTTATGAACTCGGATTACCACAAATGGACGAAGGGTTTGACGAAAGAACAGTTACAACAACAGATCGATTTCTATAAAGAGCGCTACAAGCAGTGATTTCAGCGTGTGAGAGCAATTCCGTAACGCGAGAAGCGAAAATTCCACTGCTTCCAGGAATCTCAATTCCTGATTACGCAGCGGTTATCTGTAAAGTCATGTTCAAGGCCGGACTTGTCCGGTTTCGCGAAAAATGGGGTCTGGCTGGCTCAGCTTGTCGAGCGGAAGGAAATTCCGCACGTTAAACCTGATGGATGATTGCACGCGGGAAGGACTGTGGATCGAAGTGGACAACTCTTTGCCAGGACTTCGCGTGGTGCAGGTGCTGGAGAGAGTGGCACAGGAGCGCGGCTTGCCGAAAGCGATTCAGGTGGACAACGGACCGGAATTCATCAGTCAGGTAGTGGATCAGTGGGCCTACCGGAATGGGTGGCGCTGCACTTCATCGAGCCTGGAAGCCAGTACAGAATTCCTTCATACTCGTGACGAGCTGCGCTGATTTTGAAGTATCCCTCCCTAGATGCACAATGTCCCTGTGTCTGCACCGCCGAAAGCATTCCCGCGAGAGACTGCACGTCGCATAGTTCTGATTCAATGTCTTACGCTCGTTTGGATGAGCGTGGAGGCAGTGGTGTCGTTGGGAGCGGCTTGGGCAGCCCGCAGTACCGCGCTTCTCGCTTTCGGTGGCGACAGTGCGGTCGAGCTACTTTCAGCGGCAGTCGTACTTCGGCGCTTCTATCATCCGTCTCATGAAGCCCACGCTGAGGAACGAGCGGCCAGAATCGCAGGTATGTTGCTCTTTGTTCTCGCTGCATTCGTTGCCCTCGCTTCTGTTCTGACGCTGTTAGGACACGTCGAAGCCCGGTCAAGTCCCATCGGAATCGTGCTGCTCATCGTTGCCGCTGTGGTCATGCCTTGGCTTGCAAAGCAAAAGCGACGACTCTCAGTAGCGACTGGCAGCACAGCTTTGAGGGCCGATGCTACAGAGTCCACGGTCTGTGGCTATCTTGCTCTGATTGCTCTGGCGGGTCTCGCTCTCAATGCAATTTGGAGGGTGAGTTGGGCAGACCCTCTCGCCGCCTTGGGATTGTTGCCATTGATATTGCGCGAGGGTTGGGAAGCGATGAAGGGCAAGCCGTGCTGCGGTAAGGGTTGAGCAGAGCGTCGCACTCTACTTCATGGCATTCTCCGGAACAGTTCCAGCGTGCGAGTACGCGCCGAAGATTCTGTGTCGCAAAAAGGAAAAGTGTTGCAGGATACTTCGGCCCACAGCCAGTTGCTTAGAATTGAGGCTACATGTCCGAAGCAACGGATGACCCGCAGATCAGTCAGCGCACAGTAAAACGGATTGCGTGGCGGCTTCTTCCCTTTCTGTTTCTACTTTACATCATCGCCTTCCTGGATCGCATGAACGTGGGAGCCGCCGCGCTGCAGATGCCGGGCGACTTGGGTTTTGACGACCGCGTGATTGGCCTGGGGGCGGGCATGTTTTTTATCGGCTACGTGCTTCTGGAAATCCCCGGCGCCTTGATTGCCGAGTTGTGGAGTGCGCGCCGCTGGATTGCACGGATCATGATTTCCTGGGGAATCATAACCGTGCTAACGGCCCTAATCCAGACCGCGCGGCAATTTTATATCGCGCGTTTTTTGGTAGGCGCCGCCGAAGCAGGTTTCTTTCCCGCGGTGATCGTCTACCTGACGCACTGGTTCAGATATGGAGATCGCGCCAAAGCCGTGGCGGTCTTTTACGCGGCCAATCCTCTCTCGTATGTGATTGGCTCGCCTGTCGCTGGTCTGCTGCTCAGTATCTCGTGGCTGGGAATAAGAGGCTGGCGCTGGTTATTTATTCTTGAGGGTATTCCGGCCGTCGTGTTTGGGGCGATTGCGCTTTTCTATTTGACGGACTGGCCCCGGCGAGCACGCTGGCTTCCGGAAGACGAGCGCGCGTGGATTGCAGATGAGTTGGAACGGGAGAAAAGAGCGAAGCAGGCGGCTCGGCCCGTCAGAATTTGGCAAGCGCTTGGCCACCGGGATGTACTTCTGCTTACGCTCTGTTATTTCTGCGCGACCACCGGCGGCTATGGCATCGCTTTCTGGCTTCCAACGATCCTGAAGCGCTTGTACGGGCAAAGCGACCTCCGTGTAACGTTGATCGTTTCACTGCCGTACCTTGCTGGTTTTTTGGCACAACAAATGAACGCCTGGCATTCCGATAAATCCTGCGAACGCCGGTGGCACGCGGCAATCCCGATGTTCTCCAGCGGAGTGAGTTTGCTGTTGGCGGTGTTGTTCGGTACCAACGTCGTCCTCACAGTTTGCCTGTTCAGCCTGGTTTGCGCCGGGTATTTTTCCTTCCACCCCGCGTTTTGGGCTGTACCTACAGCGTTTCTCAGCGAGTCAGCGGCTGCGGCCTCGATCGGATTAATCAATTCAATCGGAAATCTTGGAGGGTTCTTCGGGCCTTGGATTATGGGTTACCTTGTCCATAGGACAAGGTCGTTCAACGCGGGACTTCTGTACCTGGTGGGCAACCTTTGGTTTTCCGGAATCCTGATGCTTGCTATTGGAGCTGGGCGCCACTACCTCTCCGCGCCGGACGCAAAATCGACTTAGTTCGACCATTCTTGTTCGCCGTCTGCGACGGCATTCGGACTCAGTGAATCTCAGGCTCCGGGATGGGAGCGGTACCTTCCAAAAAGTCGAAATCGCAGCCCTGGTCCGCTTGCTGGATATGCTCAGCAAACAATTTTCCGTATCCGCGAGGGTAAATTCCCTGCTTCGGCTTCCAGGCCGCACGGCGCCGGGCGAGATCTTCCTCGTTCAGGCGCATATTGAGTTGGCGCACGTGCACATCGAGTTCAACAACGTCCCCCTCCTTCAGCAATGCGAGAGGTCCCCCGACGAAAGATTCGGGCGAGACATGCAAGACACAGGCGCCGTAGCTGGTGCCACTCATTCTTGCATCGGAAATACGGACCATGTCGCGCACGCCGGCCTTCAGGAGTTTTTGTGGGATGGGCAGGTTGCCCCATTCGGGCATTCCTGGGGCGCCTTTTGGACCGGCGTTACGCAGCACCAAGACACTGTCCGCGTCCACATCCAGGGCAGGATCGTCGATGCGGGAGTTCATTTCGTCGAAGCTGTCGAACACGATGGCCCGTCCGATGTGCTTGAGAAGCCGCGGTTCGGCCGCTGATACTTTAATGACCGCCCCGTTCGGTGCAAGATTCCCGTAAAGAATCGCCAATCCTCCAGATCCGAGCACAGGATGATCCAAGCTGCGAATCACATCCGGATTGTAGATTTCTGCGTTCGCGACGTTTTCGCCGAGCGTTTTTCCCGTGACCGTAAGGCAGCCGAGATTCAGATGCGGAGAGAGTGCGCGAAGCAGGGCAGGCAACCCGCCCGCGTAGTAGAAATCTTCCATCAGATAAGATCCGCTGGGCCGCAAATTTGCCAACAAGGGCGTTTTTCTCGAAAGCTCATCGAAGCGTTGCATCGTTAGCTTGATCCCGGCCCGGCCAGCCAGCGCCAGAATGTGAATCACCGCGTTCGTAGAACCACCGAGGGCGCAAACGGCAGCGATGGCGTTGTCGAAGGAGGCCAAGCGTAAGAAATCCTGGGGCTTCAAATCCTCCCAAACCATTTCCACAATGCGCCGTCCCGTTTGGCTAGCCATTTTCGGGTGATTTGAATCCACCGCGGGGATGGAGCTTGAACCGGGAAGAGAAAAGCCGAGTACCTCCGCAATACTGGTCATGGTCGACGCCGTACCCATGGTCATGCACGTCCCGGCGGACCGTGCAATGCCATCTTCGATCTCCGTCCAGGCTTGCAGGTCTATGTTGCCGGCGCGGCGCTCCATCCAATACTTCGAGACATCCGAGCCGCTGCCCAAAATCTGACCTCGCCAATTGCCCCGCAGCATGGGCCCTGCAGGCAAGTAAATCGCGGGCAGGTTCATGCTAATCGCACCCATTAAGAGAGCCGGGGTGGTTTTGTCACAACCGCCCATCAGCACGCATCCGTCGATGGGATAGGAACGCAGCAATTCTTCGGTTTCCATGGCCAAGAGGTTGCGATACATCATGGTGGTGGGTTTTTGTAAAGTCTCGCCGAGAGTGAAAGAGGGCATCTCCACGGGAAAGCCGCCAGCCTGCCAAATGCCACGTTTCACATCCTCGGCCCGCTGGCGAAGATGGCTATGGCACGGATTGATGTCGCTCCAGGTGTTGATGATACCGATCACGGGCTTCCCGGCATAATCCAGCTGCGTACAACCCATCGAGGCGGCTCGCGACCTGTGGCCAAAAGATCGGAGATCGTCTGGGCCGTACCAGCGAAAGCTCCTCAACGACTTGGCATTTCTGGAAGACATGGAATTTCTTCTGAAGAGGATAGCCCCGGAGAGTTCGTTCGTTCAACCCCGGATCTTACCAGCAAATCGGCGTACTTTAAAAGGCGCTAAATCGTGGCATCAAACACCATTCTTTTTGAATCGACATTTTAATTTTTCTTCGTTGTGATTGCAGGCCCGTTGCATGCGCAGAGTGTGGTGTAATGTTGGGGCGGTTCAACAGGTCAGATGAGAAACGACACGATCCTGGTGCTCGCCGACCCTCACGAGCCAGTGCTGGCCCTTTTGGAAAAGGTGCGGGGTGAGGCAGAAATCGTTGTGGGAAATTCGTTCGAATCCTTCGAAAGCTGCGCCGACTCGGCTACTGTCATTTTCAATTGGTCAGGCTCACTTCCTCTACTTCGAAAAGTCTTTGGAATGTGTCCCAATCTGCGATGGGTGCATTCGCGCTCGGTGGGTCTCGAGAGATCTCTGTTCCCTGAGCTCGTCGAAAGTCGCGTGGTTCTCACCAATGGCGTGGGGGTATTCAGTGGCTCGTTGGGGGAGTTCGTGCTTGCCGCAATCCTGTATTTCGCGAAGGACCTTCGCCGAATGATCCGTAACCAAATCGCAGGCGTTTGGGAGCCGTTCGACGTAGTAAGCGTCTCCGGCCAAACCCTTGGAATCGTCGGCTACGGAGATATCGGACGCGCGCTTGCTGCCCGCGTGCATCCACTTGGGATGACCATCCACGCGCTGAAGCGGCACGCCGCACCGCCCGGCCAGCAGGACAAGTTGATCGATCGAGTCTACACTCCGGATCGCCGCATCGAGATGCTTTCTCTTTGCGACTATGTGGTAGTCGCTGCGCCTTTAACGGAAGAGACGCGCGGAATGATCAGCGAATGCGAATTTGCGGCTATGAAAGACAATACGGTGGTGATCAATGTGGGACGCGGCCCAGTGATAGACGAAGATGCCATGATCCGCGCTCTTTCCGCCAAGCGCATCAAAGGGGCAGCGCTGGATGTTTTCGATGAGGAGCCGCTGCCTTCGGATCATCCCTTCTACAAGCTAGAAAATGTCCTGCTATCTCCGCATTGTGCCGACCACACGTCCGACTGGCTGGAAAACGCCGTCTATTTGTTCATCGATCAGGTAGAAAGATTTCGCGGCGGGAAGCCGCTGTTGAACGTAGTGAGGAAGGAACTCGGTTATTGAGATATCGTCCGGGACCTAGATGGAGGCAAGAACGGAAATCAGCAAACCGGCGACCAGAGACGCTGATGTGTCCATCAGTCCCAGAAAATATCTGAACGAGGGATGCGAAGATGTCCTTCCATTTTTCGCGTCGAAAGTTCATGGATGGAGCGGGCGTCCTTGCGGCTTCATCCATCCTTTTGCCGTCGAGATTACGGTTTTGGTTCCGTTCATGGCGGTGCGCCAATGAAGCCTGAAGACTAGCGCCTGCCTCCGCGAGGGCGAGAGCCATGGCCGCGCCGAGGCCCCTATCCGAGCCAGTGACCAGCGTTCTTGCCCGTCAGCTTGAAAGTCTCAAGCACCACGCCTCTTCATTCTTCCTCTAGGTGCGCAGGCTCCAACCGGGGCGCGAGAACTTGGACGACGCCCAACGCCAGGAGGTATGCAACGCCAGCGACGAAAAAGGGAATCTGATAACTTCCGGTGCGCTGAAGGGTATGGCCAACGACGGAGGCGATCAAGAGTCCGCCGAGCGCGCCAAACATTCCTCCCATACCCACCACCGATCCTATGGCGCGAGAGGGAAACATATCGGAAGTCAGCGTATAGAGATTAGCCGAGAATCCTTGGTGGGCTGCAGCAGCAAGGCCGATCAGCAGAACGGCATTCCACATACTTGCCATCTGGGGAACCAGCACTACGGGAAGGACGCAAATCGCACAGATCAACATAGCGGTCTTGCGCGCGGTATTGGCGCTCCTGCCCCTCTTGAGGAGCGAAGAGGAGATCCAGCCTCCCGCTACACTCCCGGCGTCCGAGATCAGGTAGACCACCATAATGGGGACAAATATTTGTTGCAGCGAAAGGCCGTGTTTCCGCTGGAGAAACGCCGGAAGCCAGAACAGGTAGAACCACCAAACCGGATCAATCAGGAATTTTCCGAAGGCAAACGCCCACGTTTGGTGAAGTGGAAACAGTCGGCTCCATTTTATTTTCTGTGTGGAGTTGGAGGGCTCGCCGCGGATATAGTCTAGCTCCTCCTTGGAGACACGGGGATGCTCCTCCGGGCGACGGTAGATCAACAACCACAATGCCAGCCACACAAAACCCAGCGCACCCACGCCAAGGAAAGCCCCTCGCCAGCCCCACAATCTAACCAGCCATGGCACCACGAGCGGCGTCAGAATCGCGCCAATATTGGTACCCGCGTTGAATATTCCTGTCGCTAGAGCGCGCTCCTTTTTTGGAAACCATTCGGCGACTGCTTTGATGCTCGCCGGGAAAACGGCGGCTTCGCCAAGGCCGAGAGCGAGGCGGAACGCGGCGAACGAGGCCAGGGAGCTACCCAACGCCGTTCCCATCGACGCGAGACTCCAGAAAATCATAGCGATCGCATAACCGAAGCGAGTCCCCAAACGGTCGACGAAACGGCCAGCCACCAACATTCCCACTGCGTAGGCGGCCTGAAAGGCGACTACCAGATTGCTGTAGTCGATTTCGCTCCACCCGAGATCACGCTGGAGAGTGGTATTGAGGACACCCAGGACATTGCGATCCATGTAGTTCTTCGTGGTGCCGAGTAGAAGCAGGCCGCAAATCACCCAGCGGAAGTTCCCCACCGTTCCGAGGCGTCCTCCGCTGCCCGCGCTATGCGCGAAAGGCGGGCTTCCGCTCGCAGTCTCCGGTGTCCTGATCGCTGAATCCCTGGGGTTGGCCATGAGCTTGTGCGGACAAGTCTACTTCCGGCTGGCTTCCAAGCCCGATGATCCTTGATTGAAATCGGGCTGCACATTCACCACGCCGAACTGTCGGTCTTCCTTCTCGCGATGGGCGGCCATGGCCCACAGAAAACCGATGCGGTGATTCGGCACGGATACATTGGGATGGTAGCCGGCAGGCATCAAGACGGCATCTCCGTCCCGAACCACAGTTACGAGTTCCGGATATTCGGTGTCGGTATAAACGAGTTGGATACCAAACGATGGGCGCGGCATGTCGAAATAGACATACATCTCTTCGAGCATGACACCAGGTTCGTGAGGCGGCCAACTGGTCCAGTTGCCCGGGTCGGAGAGCGTGAAACCGAGTAATAGCCTGCCCGCTTGGACATTTTTTCCGATCATGATGTTGACTTGCCGCTGCTGGCCGGGAGTGCCGGTCTTAAAACTCAGTGAAGAGTCCGCACGGACCGAGGTATAGGGAATAAACTGCGCCGGGAATTCGGAACTCACAGGTGCGGAAAACTCGGCAATATCGGCTGAGGACGAGGACCGGAGATCAACCACCGAGTCACGCGGAACATAGAGAGCGTCAAATCGTCCCAGACGATACGACTGACCAGGGAGAGTGACCACTGTTTCGCCGGAAAGACAGATGAGGCCAGTCTCGCGGTCATCCGTTCTGAAAGAGGCGGAGGGGACCGAAGGTCCCAGAAGAATTCGTGCATAGGACAAATGACGGTTGGTACTATTCAGGGGTGTGACGCTTACTGAGCGGCCCGGATGCGCGTTGGTCTTGCGAAACACCATTTTTTCCCGTGGGATCGCTGTATATGTGTGCATCAGGGTCTCCTTTGGCAGGCAGAGGTGGAAAGGAATCGGAACATTGCTTGAAGGGAGTCACGACTTTGCAATGGCATTAGTAGCCTTTCGCTTTTACCACGACGTAAATGAGTTCCTTTGACCCATCGAGGAGAAACTGATGAGGCGTTTTGGGCGGTATCCGGATTACGTCTCCAACACCAACCTTCTGGCGAAACCCACCTTGAATTGTACCGTTGCGCTTCTCGTGAGGTGCGACTGTCTCTGCGTTGAGCAGCGTGCCGCCGACAACTAGAGTTGCCGAGCCAGACTGTACGAACACCACGTCCACCTGCGTTTCATGCCACTCTGCCTGTCCGTCTGCCTCGCGATGAACAAGCAGGATAGCCTCGTTGGGGAAATCGGCAAGCTGCTGGACAGCGAAATGGTGGGGGTCAGCAGCAGCCTGTTGCGCGAGGTTTTGCGCCGCTTGATTCATGGACGCAGCCGGCCAGCACTTGAATCCCTCCGGCGAAGCGACTTGCGGAGTCGTGCCGGAAAGAGGAACCAGAACCAGACAAATTAACCAGAGTTTTTTCATGAAGAACACCTCGAATTCAGCCGTGGTTTGCACAACTCTAACACCAATGCGTAGGCCTAGTTCAAAGAGAGCGGCCAGACTCGAACAGGTTGGGAGCACCGAGAATCGTGAGCTGGGTGGCGCCATCGAAAGGGACGATCAGTTTTTTTGCTGCTGCGTCGTACTGATAGTCTTTTCCTTCCGCAACTTTTGACCGTTTCGCGTGACAGCACCAACTTCCCGCAATGCACCTCCAGCCTGCCCGGGACCGCCAAGTCGCCAAACTGAATGGCCAAGCCCTCCTGGGTGCGCTCTGCGCTAATCTTTTGCTCCACACGGCCGGTGTAGTAGAGGAATTCGCTGCCCGCTTTCTCCGTGGGGAAGTATTCGATGCGCAGCCTGGGCTTCCAATCCTGGTCCCAATTATTGTTCACCTTCACGATGTCACCACGAGGAACAAGGGCCCCTTCGCGGACGAACAGAGGAAGGTCCTGAAGAGCGGCCTTGGCGGTAATGGTGTTCTGGCCAGAATAGATAGAGTGTTTATCGTTGTAATCGAGCCAGCGGCCGGCAGGGAGATAGACGCTTCGTTGGGAAGCATTGGCAACAGTCACGAGAGCGACGAGGATCTCGCTGCCGAACAGGTACTCGCCGTGGCCTGAAAGAGGAAAGAGCGAGTATAGGGGATGAGATCGTGATGGGTGGAGACATAGGTTCTGGCTACGCGGATCAAATCGTCGTCGTAATCGTCCCAGATGGTGCGTTTGGGGCCGATGAGAACCTCCATCATGGAACTGAAGGCGCTGAATTCCAGCCACCGGGCGAAGAACTCCTTGTCGGGGGGAGCAAAATAGCCGCCGGTATCCGATCCCCACATCGGAAAGTTGATGGCGCCGTAAGCGCCAGGCATGCCACCGCCAACGTGGCGTGTCCATTTCCCTTCGTGGCCATGCAGGTCTCCTTTCAAATGCTTAAGCGATCAGACCAACGGGCCGTTGCCATTCACCTTCAAGTCGTGACCGGCAAGAATGCGAAGGAGGCGCTCTTACGCTTATTTGCTCTTGTTAACGGGGGTGGCTTTCTGCAGTGTTTCGAGCAAAACCTTCGCGCTATCCGGCACCGGCACAGCTTTCTTGAGAACGATGTCCGAAGCACTCACTTCCTTGCCATAGAGGTTTTTATTGGCGCCGTTGTCTGCCCGCAGTGTCGATCCGGTAAGAGAGATGCCCGCAAAAAGCCCGCGCGCGCGCGAGTAGGAAAGAATGTCGGCGCGTAGGGTGACGTCCGTTTCCGCGGAGGCAGTTCGTCCAACCGGGCCCGCCGCGGCGCTCGCGTCTCCACCCAACTTCACCTTGCTCTTCAGAATGCTGGAAGCGGCACGAGGATTCATCAGCAGCAATATGAAGTCGGTCGCTTGTCCGCCCAGTTGCAACCCAGCGCTCCCGCCTTCGAGCGCCATCATCGTTGGGGCGCCCCAGGGACCATGGAACGTGCTGCCGCCACGGCAGGTCATGACTCCGCGCCCGTAGCTGCCTCCAATTCCAATCGCAAACTTCAATACCGATGGCAGAATCACCACACAATCCGCCTTATCGAGGACACTTTGCGGAATGCCGTCCGGGGCGTTCAAAATTTCCTGCATCACCTTTCCCGCGTTCTCAACACGATCGGACTCCTTGTCCTGCGCGAGAAGGGGAAGAGCTAGGGTGAAAGCTAATCCAAAACCAAGTAATGTTTTTTTCATAGTTCATCCTTAGAGGACCTGTTTCGATAGCCCGAAGCTGAAATTCAAAGCTATGCGGTTGAGCATCGTGGACCGCAGTGGATAATACACCTGCAACCGGCAATGAACCACAGCAAAAAGCTCCACGGTTGGGCATTCTTCAGGCGAGGAAGTGCCTGATTAACGCTAACCGGACGATTGGCTCATAGTACTCAGCTGTCCGATAGTCGGACTAGGGGTTACTCTGCCTCAGGTCGCAGGTGAAAGTCTCGGTGCCATCAGCTTGCAATTGCTATACTCGTTCTTCTTTGGTGAACGATTCATGCCGCACGAACTACCAAAACACATAAGACTTCTGCTGGCTCAGAAGGCAGACCGAGTATCAATCGCCCGGAGCGTAGCGGAAGCGATTCGCAATCATGGTCAATATCGTTGGACCGGAATCTACGATGTAGATATCGAACGCGGACTGGTATCGAATATGGCCTGGAGTGGACCAGCGCCCACAGCAAAGGCAGCATCGCGCATGTTTACCGATTTCGCAGAAAATAGCTCTGGCAATTACAATAACTTGGATTTTAGCTTTGCAGTATTTTACGACAATCACTGATTTTCAACCAAAACGCAATGTTGCAGAGACGCCGCAGCCTGATTAACGGGATAACCGCCGGCGTGGGTGACAACCAAACTGGGGCTGAGATGCTCCGTTACCTCGTACCGAACGTCGTGAACAGGAAGGTGCTCCGCGCATCGGGCAGCAACGGCCTGCCATTGAATGACGCTTCGCCATTCTCGTATCCGCCCACCATACACTTCCAGCCGAATAAGTACTCTCCGCTCACGCGGATGCTGTGTACCTCTCCCGGTGTAACGGCCAAACCGCCTTCCGGAAACACAAACAGTGCGTGACTGCTCTCGCTCACCGGCACGCTCCGCGATACCGTCGCTATAACTTCGCCCGCTGCATTCAACACGCGTAGGGTCACTTCCTCTTCCTCCGGCCCGGGATTCGCCACCGCCAAATTCACCTCCACTGCAGCAAGTTTCGGCATTGTTGGCCTAAACGTCTGCCGCACGTCGTTCACCAGATTGGTCCATCCGCCTTTCCATTTGGCATCGTTCGCTTGGTCCGGCGTCTTCTGTGCTTGCTCGGATTTTCCCGCGTTGGCCCCTACCTGGACGGTCACAGAAAACGAACCCCGACCACTGTGCGGAATGCGAATCTCCGCTTCCCCTTCCGCCATGGCGTCGAAGATAAAGAGCTGTGTCGGTCCACCCGGAGTTTGCGATTTGGGCCATGCCACGCTCCTGAAACAAATCGCCGCCGACGATACGATTGGGTCCCCGTAGCTTCCGGGACCGATGGTTGCTAGACTGATTTCGATCCGCTGTCCTACCACAACAGCCACCCGTTGCCCATTATTGGCATTCGTTAAAAACAGAATCTGTTCCTGGGCGCTTTCTGGTCTGCTCTGCCCCTCAATCCCTTCACAAAACACCAATACCGTGCATACAAGCAGGCTTACCCGCCGTAGTTTTAACATGATTTCACTCCAACGAACGATACCGCGCCGGGCCCTTGCAAATATCCAAGCATTCCATATTGGTGCAATATAAGAGAGTCCTGACCCTTTGAACGGAATCTATCCAAAATCTTGCAGCCGTGCGAACGGATGAATGAAAAGCGGCCAAGGTCCCGTTTAACGCTGGAGTGCATTAGCACCCGAAATCGGAAACGGTCAACGTCAATGCGCTTTGTTATAGAATTACTGCGTCCCGTGAGGCGCGGAATGAAATTCCCCATTCCATTCACTTTCCTTCTACTGAGCTGCTGTTTGTCCGCAGCGCACGCCGGAAGCGGGAAATCCGCACATCCGGTTCGATGAGCGGGGTGTGGAAACGGAAGCATGGTCGGGTTAGTGAGGCACCGGCGTACGAAAGGGCCGGCAACCGATAGACCTTACCTAAAACACCGCGCCACACCTCGACTCCACCAATGTGGATTTCAAGTTTCCGAGTACCCGACATTACCGGCCATCTCTAACGACGCCGGCCGTGTCAAGAGTTTTTTTAAGTTTTTTTATTTTGCTTATCACTGAATTCGCGCACACTTCTCCGCTCACGCACGAAGCGTGTCCTTTCCGGTCTTCTCTCCTCACCTGTGGCACCCTAACCTGCTCAGCCCGTTTCCGTTCATCAATTCAGTGTTGCCCACCAAACATCTCTTCGATCACGAATCAACCATGATGAGTTATTCGAACTCCCTCTTCTGCAAGGGAGGCAGGTAGCCTAATCAATCTGCCGGTGACTGTTTCGCACCATGGCCGGTATCTGGCATCCCCGCACAGGCTTCACTGCTTTTCTGCTGCTTCTGTCCGCGACGACAGAACTCGTTATAATCAATCTCATCCCGCAACATGATCCACAGCCGGATCCCGAGTTTGCGAGCCACCGCCACTCTCGACTTCCCCAGACCTTTCTGGACCAATTTGCGGCGGTAGAAACGCTGCAACTCCGGATCCCGGCGTACCGCGTGTGCCGCCGCTTCACCCCAGAGAAACCGCAGCAGCGGATTGCCTTGTTTGCTCACACCACCCAATCGCTGCCGCCCTCCACTGGAGTATTCACTCGGAATCATCCCCACATAACTAGCCAGGGCCTTGCTGTCAGCGAATCGTGCTGCATCGCCCAGGAATACCTCGGTTGCCAACGCCGTGATCGGTCCCACTCCAGGGTGAGTCATCAGCAACCGTGCTCCGGGACGTTCGCAAGCTTGCTCCTCGACTCGCTGGTTTAGCTTTTCGATCTCCGCCTCGAACTTCGCGTACATCGCTTGCAACTCGCTCCGCCGATAAGCGGTATGTGGCGCCAACGGCAACGCGGCTATCTTGCTTTGTCCGTCCTGGCTCCACAGCAAGGGACCTCGTCGTAGACCATTCGCCAAGGCAATCGCCTGCAGCGCATTTTGTATTCGCGTCCGTATGCGTACCCACTGATGACGATGCCGCAACAAGGCCCGCAGATCTTGTAGCTCCTTCGAAGGCAGCCAGATCGCCGGAAAGCGGTTTTCCACCTGCAGCTTCAGAATAAGGTCCGCATCTCGCCGATCATGTTTCTGCTTCCGTGGTTCGGCGGCCCGAATCTTTGCCGGATGACCGACTTGGCATTCGATTCCCAGTTCTTCCATGAGGTTCACGAACCACTGCATCGATCCCGTGGCTTCGATCCCCACACGCACCGGGCGTGGAAGCTTGGAATAAAACTCCCGCACGTTGTTGCCTTCGTGCTTCAGAGTCATGGTCACCACCTCCCCTGTTGTGGTGTCGAGCATCGCCAACGTTTGCTGGCGAGCGTGCAAGTCACATCCTATAATTCTCATCTCGGCCTCCTTCGGTCCGAGCACTGTTAGGGTGAACACCGAAACAGTCTACTCCGGACCGTCGCGAGGCCGGCGTCGTTATGACATCAATCTCTGCCCGTTCTCATGGCATCTCGGATGATGGACGTCTTGTAGGGTGACCTGCACATCACGCACCAGGGCAGACTGGCCTTGCTCGCGGCCTCTGAGAGACTATTCCTAAGGGTGCGTAATCGTGACCGACAGAAGACACGGCTCGTGATTCTCAGCGTTCATAGCGTCTCTGTTCTCCATTCGCCTGGTGATAGCAGCAGAGTCAACTGCCATTGCGCAAAATGGCACGGCGTGGCCTGAAGCAGACAAGCTATTCCGCACCGATCCGCGATGACTTGAATCGGATGGCGCGTTCCGCCGCTTGTCTTCAGCCAGAACGCACATCCGGTAACGTTAATCAAGCACAGAGCCCGTTTCCTCAGGTACCCAGGAGGGCTCTCGACTGAGCCCGCCGCAAAATCGTATAAAAACGCATTGCTTTAAGGTATCAATACGAGCTAAAGTGTCGCCCGACTTTAGCTTCCATTTCTAATTGGTCCCGGGGTGACTACTTGAAACTCTGCTCACAGATCCTCTTCTTCCGGTACGGGAGGCGATGGAAAACTTTGACGCGCGCCGACTACGTTCCAACGGCTGCCTCACTCCTGCTGGCCCAACCCTTCCTGCTGCTTTTGTGGCTTGTGATGGGGGCGTTCACGGCGTGGGCCCAAACGGGAGCGAGCCTTTCCGGCGTGGTGACGAACCAAACCGGCGCAGCCCTTCCCGATGTCGCGGTGACAATCAAGAACGTCGACACAGGTGCAACGCGCACGATCGCAACCGACGGCCGGGGGCGCTTTCAGGCGTCCGGCCTGCCTCCGGGGCGCTTCGAGATTCGAGCTGCAAAACACGGGTTCGCCGATGAAACGCGCACGGGAATCAGCTTGGCGGTTGGCCAGGACGCCACGGTCGACATTAAGATGCAGCTGAGGACCCCCGACGCCTGCGCGAGCGGCCACGAGTTCGCCACCACCGATTGCACGCTGACCTGGCACGGCATCACGCTGTACGGTGCGTATGACGTCGGCGTCGGCTGGGTCAGCCACGGCTTACCGGTAAACGGCTATAACTATGAAGGCGAATCTC
This sequence comes from Candidatus Acidiferrales bacterium, assembly GCA_963775865.1. Lineage (GTDB taxonomy): Bacteria > Acidobacteriota > Terriglobia > Acidiferrales > UBA7541 > Acidiferrum. The sequence goes on from CAVZKU010000009.1 coordinate 238,031, forward strand.
TGGTGAACCGAAACGGCTATCAACATCGATTCCTCATCGCACCGAACAACCTGCAGCAGACGGGTCTGGGCGTCAGGGGCAAGGAAGAGTTTCTGCCTGGCTGGTCCGTTGTGTTCAACGCTTCAACTGGCATCAATCCGCAGTCCGGCCTGCTCGCCAACGCACCAGCCACCAACACCGTCAACAACGGCCTTCCCAGGAGCAGCTATTCGATGGCCATCGACGGGGCGCGCGGGGGCCAACCCTTCAATGACGAAATCTATGGCGGTATATCGTCCGAGCATTTCGGCACGCTGACCTTCGGTCGTCAGCGCTCTCTCGGCACCGATGCGATGCTCCTTTACGATCCGGTCGGCGGCGGCTATGGCTTTTCGTACATCGGGTATAACGGCACGATGGCCGGCGGCGGCGACACCGACGACAGCCGTTGGGACGACGCCCTGAAGTATCGCCTCACCTATGGCCGGGTCCATTTCGGCGCGATGTATAAATTCGCCAATGGTTCTGGCGGCTGCTACTCGGCCTCCGCAACCTGGACTGCCGCCACCTGTACGCCGGAATCGGCGCATAACAACGCCTATGGATTCGACTTCGGCGGAAACTCCGGCAGGTTCTCCGCCGACGTCGTCTTCCAACATTACAACCAGGCGATCAGCGTATTGAACCCCTTGCTGGGGCCCCAGAGTCCGACGCAGTCATATCAGTCGACCACGAACAGCATCAATACAAACCCCATCACCGGGGCCAATCTGATCGACACGAACAACACCGTATATGGCATCGTGACCGACAACAGCGCCATTATGGGCGCTGTAAAGTATACGTGGGACCCGTTCAAGTTTTTTGCCGGCTACGAATACATCTGGCAGAATAACCCGTCGAACCCGTTGGGCGTTGGCGCCACAGACCAGGGCGGTTATATCATGAGCGGGGTCGAGGACAACAATCTTGATTCTGAAAAGATGGTGCAGATCTGGTGGACGGGAGTGAAGTACACCTACCGCAGCAAAACCGACTTCACTTTGTCCTGGTATCAACAGCGGCAGAACGACTTCCGCGTTCCGTCGACCTGCTCGCCCGCAGCCGGTTTCCGCAGTTCCTGCGCGGGCACCCTCAACGAGGGGTCGTTCTATGCGGATCATCACTTCACCAAGCGTCTCGACGTTTTTGCCGGAATTGCGGGTTCCTACGTGACCGGCGGTCTGGCCATCGCCATTCCTCATGGCCCCGGCGTCCCCTATTTCTACAACAACAACCTTGCTCCGACAGTCGGTGGTCGTTTCACCTTCTGATCGCTTCCCTAACTTACCCGAACGATGCAACCGGCTGACTTTTCAAAATCGGCGGCAATTTCTTTCATCGCATAGGTCAGGTCGGATGCAGCAGCGACCGTGACTACGCATAAGTTCTGTGCGGCGGCCAACTTGGCCGATGGCGCCCCAAGAAAGAGAACCGCAAGGACCCCGAGTGATGCAAACGCGAGATGGATGAGCGTCGTGGGGACTTTCAAGTGAGTTCGTTTCATGTTGACCGGAATTTCCTCTCTCGCTTCTACGTCGGCGTTATCATACCCTTGTCTCGCTTGGTCCCAATAAAGTAAAGCGATTGTGATCAGGAGCTGCTCGCAACCAGCTCGTGGGGCGTATCGTCGAAATCAAAACGAGCGGCTTGATGGCGCAGGTGAGGATCTCGATCGGTGGGCAGCACATCACATCGGTTATCACCGCCGACGCCGTACGCGAAGTGCATGTTCTTGCTTTGCTTGTACGGCGGGCAATTGCTCAGCAACGGCCATTTCGGTTTTCTCCGGGACCTTGAGACACATGTACGGTTTCTGGTCGCGCTGTCAGTTCTCATTGGCGCCGAAATTATTGTGCACAAAACGCAAATCAGGGTTTTCACTTCGGCGATTACCGCGTGAAGGACATAGACAGCGATTGATTGCTTAACGGACAACATATTTGTCATCCTTACTCTGGTTCGGCACTGTGCCCGCGAGAGCAAGAGCAAGTAGCTCGATAGGTGTGTTTGACCCTCCAAAAGGCGGCGTGTATACTCGCGCCTGCCTCGGGATTCGGACCTGACAGGATCCGGAACTAATGAGGCCCGGTCCTGGGCCAAATCCATCCATTTGAAAAATTCAGGAGAAATCAATGAGAAAAGTTTTATGGGCCAGTTTGTTCGTCGTCATGCTGTTGAGCGCGCTTCTTAGCTATGCGCAAAGTCCGAACTATGATGTTGGGCCGGTGTGGCGCGTCACGTATTACCATATCAAGCCCGGTCAAGGCGACGCGTTCTGGAAAGATTTCCGTGAGAACCTGAAGCCAGTGTATGAAGAGGCGAAGAAGCAAGGCCTGCTCGGCGATTACAAAGTCTGGTACAACGTGACGACTGATCGGCCGGACGATTGGGACGTTGCCGTGGGCACCATGTATCCTAACTATGCGGCGATCGATCAAATAGACGCTAAAGCGGCGACCATTTCCACCAAGCATTATGGCTCGCGAGAGGCCATGATCGAAGCGGGAAAGAAGCGCAGTGAGATACGCGAAGTGGTGGCGAGCAAGTTGGCGCGCGAGGTGATGCCGAAGTAAGAGTGGAAATGCAAGTGGAATGAGACCCGCAGGGCCCCGAATGTGTTTTTGCGAAGCGTTCGGGGTTCGCCGTTTTTTGAGGCGGCGGAGTTCCTTTGGCCACTTGGACGCGTAGTCGCCTTACCATACCTTAGGTAGTGGGACTTTTCCGGTAACCGCGTTAGAGCGGTAATCAGGCACTAAGCCAAATCAGGAACTCAATTCTGCGGCCCTGAAGGCGCGTCGGCCACCGAAGGCATGGATGGTACGAGTGTCAGGGACAACTTCACCACCATGTAGGACTCCCTTGGGAACGAAATATTCTTCTCCAGCTTTGACTGGGATGCGCTGTCCTTCAATAACGAGGTTGTAACAGCCCTGGACGACTAACATGTATTCGTCGTAGTCATGCATATGCGGCACGGAAACCGCAGTTTCTCGACAGGTCCAAAACGCCATCTGACTTCCGTCCGCTCCGTCAAAAACGTAACCTTCGACACCCGGCGTCGCCTGACTGCTTGTCGCAATTTTATTTTCTGGGCGCTTCATGAAATCTGGGAAATCGTCCATAGTTGCTCCCTCCGTTCCGCGTGAGTTAAGTTGTTTTCATTTTGACGTGGGTCGTAAGCCCCATCTGTAACTCGGCGCAGTATATCTCAGGCGGACATTGGGAAAAACACATGTCCGGTACCGGACCAACTTGTCTGATAAGCGCGTTATACGTCTGCGTGATTGATTCGCCCAACTTGCTCGGGCCAACTAAACAGTCAAATCACCGTCGCGTAAGCGATTTCGCGATTTCAGACAGAACATCAAGATTTGTCTTCTACCACAGACTTGCGTCTGGGCTCCAAGAGACCGAGGGCGATCGTCATTACAACAAAGAAGAGAAGCAAGTTCAGAACGAAGTGCATTCCGTCGGGCGCGGGGTGTCCAATGGAAGATGGAAATATCTTGTACGTTCTTTGAAGAAACTTCTGCTTGTTAAGAGCGCGCTCATCCGCGCCGAATATCCAGGGTACCCACCAACTCTGAATCTCTAGCACAGCCCAGATGCCATAACCAATCAGTCCTATCCACATGAGCCAAACCCAACGCTTCCAAATGGCCAGGGCGAAGAGCAGAGCCGGGAGTAGCATTGCTGGCACAAAACCCAACTCAGTCGATGCCTGCCCTTCGCGAAGAAGTGTAATGAGTCGCTTCCCAGGTTGATCGTTCCAAGAACCGAGCGGAAACCAGAGAATCGCCTGAACATACACTGCTAGAATGATCTGAATCACTAAGGATGCTTTAAGCCATTTCATTGAGCCGAATACTAGCACCCCCGTTGAAGCAGGCCAAACCAATCGCACTTGCTGATTAGTTCGGGAAACTGGCTCATAGCTAACCAGGAGGTGAGTCAAACTTCGCTTTCGGAGCGGTAGCCAGTTAGATTCCTTCGCTTTCCCTGGAGAGTCAGCCTGCAAATACAGATCAACTGAGCCATCAGCGTTGGTTACGAACTTGTTGCGCTGACTCAAAGTGTAGCGGTTGATGGGATTCGGAACGAAGAAATACTTCTTTGGATTGGTTGTATTGGCCCGCGCCGCCGGTCGCTGTTTGTGCATTGGCTGATGCGGTTGATCGATCGGCAGTACACGCAGGTGCCATTCTATGGGAGTCGACGGATGACGGCGTGGTTGCAATCCCAGGGTTATGCGGTAAACCGCAAGCGGGCGGTGCGGCTGATGCGAGGGATGGGCATCGAGGCGGTGTACGCGAAGCCGAAACTGAGCCAGCCTGGGGAAGGGCACAAGATCTATCCCTACCTGCTGAGACGGCTGAGAATCGAGCGGCGCGACCAGGTCTGGTGCACGGATATCACCTACATTCCCATGGCCCACGGGTTTCTGTACTTGGTAGCGGTGATGGATTGGTTCAGCCGATTCGTGTTGAGCTGGGCGTTGTCGATGACGATGGAATTGGAGTTCTGCCTGGAGGCCCTGCGGGGCGCACTACGACGGGGCCGTCCGGAAATCTTCAACAGCGATCAAGGATCGCAGTTCACCAGCGAACGGTTTCTTGGCGAGTTGGAGCGGCGCAACATCGCGATCAGCATGGATGGGAGGGGGCGATGTCTGGACAACATTTTCATCGAACGCTTGTGGCGTTCCCTAAAATATGAGGAGGTGTACCTGAGGGACTACGAATTAGTTCCGGAGGCACGCACGGGAATCGAAAAATACTTTCAGTTTTACAATTTCGAAAGATTGCATCAGAGCTTGGATTATCAGACGCCAGCGGCGATGTACTTTGGAAAAGACCAATGCGCCTGAAGAGAAGCAAAACCGGGGATACTATGGCTCGACCGAGCTGGCGATCGTCGTTCCTAAGCGATGCTGGCGCGAAGTTTTTCTGTGAAACTGGAGCAAACCGGCCAGGATGCTTTAGAAATTCTCCCGCACCCTGGTCTGCGCTTCGCCCTAAACGCGTCGCCCTACGGGCGCCGCAGGGCTTCGCTCCGACCAGGATGCGGGAGTTGTAAGAGAAACAGGAGAACCAAACAAACAAGCCCAACCTCGTCCAAAGCTAACTTATTGCAACAGAAAAATGGTCTTGACTTTGGGGTCCACCGCCTTACTCATTGCGGGCAGCGTTCTGTATTTCCTCTATTTGTGGAAGGCCAGGAGAGTCAAATGAGCGCCCGCTCGCTCGCTCCTTCAGTCAGTGGCAGACTTTTCTGCCGTCACAGACGTCCGTACCAACGCGGCGTGTCCCACCAGCACGTTCCCTGGGCGCCATCCTTCGCTGCTCAAAAACGTAGGCCCTTGCTCGGGCGCCAGGCTACGCCACAATTCCAGCTTGTCATCCGGCAAAACCTCCACCACCTCGCCATCCGGGAAGGGAAGCAGCACCACGTCCCGCGCGTCTCCCGGCAAGCGTAGCGGCTCAACCCGTCCACCTCCTCTGATCAGGCAATTCCGTCGCCCCTCTCCGCAGACAGTCTCACTCGCAACCTCTTCGGCACTCGCGGGAGACTCTGGAACAAGTTGCAGTCGCACCTCGCTGTAGCTCCCCGCAGGTATCAGTGCGCCCTCGACCAGAATCTCAGCCGCAGCATTGCCCATCAGATCCACTTGACGCGGTTCCTTCGCAAACTCCGGCGCGAGTTCGACCCACTCGGGAGAATCTGTGTCGGCGCTCCCTCGTCCACGAAGCTCAATCCCTCGCACGGTCACATAGAGATGTTCCACGCGGGCCGCTGTCGTGCACGTTTCACACACTGGCGTCTTCTGCGCCATTGCGCTGATAGTGCCGTTGCCCTGATTCAGCGAAGACGTAGGTGGGGGATTAGACGCGATGACGATGCCACTTCCGTTGCCATAATTGGAGGTTGCGACAAAGCATGAACCACCGCATCTAGCCAGCCCAATGGCCGTGAACATCGCTGCCCAACACGAAATATTCCCGAACTGAAATCGAGGGAACCACATGGCCTTGCTCCAAACCCGTCATCCCACCCGTCGACTCGGTCTCTCACCCCTGTATTCTACGCCCCATTCCTTCCTCCGGTGCTCCCTCCCGCAAAAATGATCCGTCGCCCCTGACTCTAACGCCTCCGCGCCATCGCTTTCCTTCGTCTTCCCGCCATCCACAGCATTCCCGCCAACGGCACCAGCAGAATCATGCTCATCCCCTTGTGCGCCGAAACCCATTCTGCCGGAATCCACCAACCCTGCGCCACCAGATCCTTCACGCTCCGTGACACCGCTAGCGGTTCCGCGCCAAACAGGATCGCCTGTAAGTTTTCTTCCAGCCTTTCCGTAGATCCATACCCGTTCCGTAGCACGATAATCACGGCGTCCGTCTCGGGGTAGCGCAAGATCCAGGAAAAATAATTTCCCGGCATGTCTCCGCGCATTTCCGCCAGGGTATTGCCGGCGCCAGGTACCCCCGCGGGAATCTTTGTAATGAACCACCCATAGCCCCAATCGCCCAAGCCAGGTTTAAACACCTGATCCCGAATCTCCTTCGGGATCGCTCCTCCCTCAGACAGCGCCTGGTTCCACCGAAACAAATCTTCTGCCGTCGAATACATTGCCCCGGCCGCATAAATATGGCTGCGGTCCAGGTCCGGTCCCACCGTGTACCTCGCTCCCGCATGCCGCTGGTATCCTGTCGCTCCTCCCTTTTCGACAAGGTCGTTCTGATCCATGCCCGTGTCCTTCATTCCCAGCGGACCCAGCAGTTTCTCCTTTAACAATTCGGCAAACGGCTTTCCGGTCACGCCCTCCAGCACCAACCCCAGCAACACGTACCCGCAGTTGCTGTAATTCCATTGCGTTCCCGGTTCCGACACCAGGTTCGCCTCGCACTTTTTCTCCGCAAATTCTCGCGGTTCGTACTGTTGTTTCGCCGCTTCCGTATCCGAAAATTCCGCCATCTCGTAATCCGGTGGCAATCCAGCCGTGTGATGCAGCACTTGCTCGATGGTTATCCGCGACCCGGTGTCCTCCCGGTACCACGGCAGATACTCGGTAAGCTTTCCGTCGAGATGAATCTTTCCCTCGGCCACCTGCTGCAGCACCAGCACCGCCGTAAACTGTTTTGTCAGGGAAGCAATCCCGAATTTCGTTTTCGCCGTGTTCGGCGTGTGCGTCTGAAAATTTGCCTCTCCCACGCCTTTTGCATAGATCACCTGATTGTTCTTGCCGATAAGCACGGTCCCATTCAGATACCCATACTCGGCGTACCGCGACACCAGCTTGTCAATCCGCCCTGCTACTTCCGGCGCGCTTCGGTCCCCCACGCACACCATCCCCGCACTTAGCCCCAGCAACGCCGCCAATACCCCGTAACGAACCCCCTGTTTCATGCCGCGAGCATACAAACTCTTCCCGACCCAAATCAATCCTCACCCACACCTGCGTCGAGACTCTATCCTTACCGTGCGATGAAAAAGCACTTAGTCCTCGGCGATGTTGCGCGCACAAGTCACAAGTCGTGATTTGCCTCGATGGTGACTTTGGATAAAACGAAATAACGCATGCAGAGGGGTTTTATAAGTCAGTGTCCCGGAGAAGTCTTCGGCTCGATGCCGATCCTTGGTGGCGTCGCACCTGCAACCGGTTGGAGACCGAAGCATCACCCTGGGATGGGCGTGTTGGGCATTACGCTACTCGTGACGGAAGTGATTCTGCAATTACGTCGAATGCGCCCTGTCATAAAGGTGAGTTGATGGGGGTGCACAGAGCGGCAGTCGCCGCCGGTTTCGGCGGATCGACCGCCGACAATCCTGGAGTCAGCAGGTGGCCAGCCTTTACGAGGCCTGGGGTACGGATATGGAATAAACGTACGCCGGCGGCGGGGTTTACTGTAGGGGTCGCAAGCGTCTCCTCCGCCGTCTAGCGCGACATCAGGAATTCGACCTCCCCGTCAATCTCGGCAATCGCGATGGGAGCGAGGTTCGCTTTTCCCAATTGTTGGTTGAGTTGCGCCAACTGCCTTTGCTTGAACTGGTTCCACTCCGCGATGCAAGTCTTTGCCTGTTGCCGCGATTCTTTGTAAACCGCAATCGCTTGCGACGGAACGGCACGGCCTCCGCTTTCGACTGCTCGCAGAGAAAGAACCGCCAAGCGAAAAGTGCGTGGGCTCCTAGTGAGTTTAGAGCGCGATCCAACCGTTGTGGATGAAGTAGAGGGAAGTCAGGCCTACGACGAGCCAAAGAAGAATGCCCTGTGCGAGAGGTCGCCAACCTACGCTTCGCAGCACTGGGCCGGAAATACCGCTTCCAATCAAAAAAAGTGTCGCGGTAAGCCCGAGTCGCCCAAACTGGAAGAGAACTTTGGAGGCAGGAGAGAACGCGGGGAGGTACGTATTGACAACCGCGGCGAGGCAAAAAAACAGAATGAACCAGGGCAAATGAATTTTGGATTTGTTGCGCTTAATCGCCGCTGTGGCCAACGCCAGGGGAACAATCCAAAGAGCCCGTGCCAGCTTAACCGTAGTGCCGACCGTGAGTGCCATGGTCCCGTAACGGGACGCGGCTCCGACCACGGAACTGGTGTCGTGAATCGCTAAGGCGGCCCAGAGTCCGAACTGCGTCTGCGTCAGACGTAGGAAGTGTCCCAAGGGTGGAAAAATCAGAAGGGCAACGGAATTCAGGACGAACACCGTTCCCAATGAGACCGCCATCTCTTCCGAACTGGCTTGGAGAATGGGGGCCATTGCCGCAATGGCGCTGCCACCGCAGATGGCGGTTCCCGTAGTGATGAGGTAGGAAGAATTTCCGCACACTTCCAGCAACTTTCCGAGGGCGAGCCCAATGACAATGGCGAACGCAATGCCCAGAGCAGTGTATTGAAAGCCACTGCGACCCGCCTTGAGCACCTCCCGGAGATTCATCCCGGATCCAAGAGCAACAACAGAGACCTGCAATAAGATTCGCGATCCAGCGCGGCTTTCGTTGACCATGGGATTGGAAAGGACCAGCCCCAACAGAATGCCTAAGGTCAGGGCCACGGGCGGGGAAAGCCAGCCGGTGAAACAAGCGACAAAGATGAGGACAAAGAAGGCTTTTCGGGCAACCATTATCAGCGTCACCAGATTAGCATCGAGAACTTGAATCCAAAAGTGAGCACTCGGCTAGCCCACTGACCAAGTGCATTGGCGTCATGTGGGTCCTGACCCTAACGCTGCCTAACGGTGCACCGGCTCCAGCGGCGCCGGAAGTATACCTTCCCCTTCGCGGGGACCGGAGGCCTTCGCTTCCACTTTTCCCAGAGCTTCCGTTTCTTGTGCATCGACTACTGCAATCGCAGCGATATTGACGATTTCTTCGACCTCTGCCCCGCGGTGCAGCACGTGCACAGGCTTCGACATTCCCATCAATATTGGTCCAATTGTTTCCGCGCCGCCAATTCTCGCGAGAAGTTTGCAGCAGGTGTTCGCCGACGTTAGATCCGGAAAGATGAGCACATTCGCCCCACCCCGCAATTTCGAAAATGAATAAGTCTCTTCGATGATTTCCGGCACCACCGCCGTGTCCGCCATCATCTCCCCATCGACCATCAGGGTTGCATCGGCTTCCCGTACCAACTGGACCGCTCGCTGTACTTTTTCCGATAGCGGATGGCGGGTGCTGCCGAAGTTCGAAAATGAGAGCATCGCCACCCGGGGCGTCACGTTGAAACGCTTCGCTGTTTGTGCGGCACAGATCGCGATTTCCGCTAGATCTTCCGCGCTGGGTTCAATGTTCACCGTGCAGTCGGCGAGAAAATACATATCGCCACGTCGTGACACCAGAACGTACAGACCCGATACATGATGTAGGCCTGGCCGCGGCTTGATCACCTGTAATGCCGGCCGGATGGTGTCCGGGAAATGCTGATCCACCCCTCCCACAAGAGCATCCGCATCACCCACATGGACCATCAGGGATCCGAACAGATTGCGATTGTTCATCAGTCCCTGTGCCTCCGAAAGTGTTACGCCACGCCGCTGCCTCAGCTCGTACAACGTTTCGGCGTATGCCTCTCGCTTTGGTGATGTTTGTGGATTTACCACCTCGATCTTCTCTAGCGGAACCGCAAGATCCCTCGCTCGAGCCACGATAATTTTGTCGTCGCCCAGCAGGATCGGTCGCGCAGTGTTCTCTTCCACCAAAATGTGTGCCGCACGAAGAATCTTGTCGCTCTCTCCTTCGGGGAAGACCACGCGGCGAGGACGCGCCTGGGCTTTGCGGATGATCGTCCGCATCGCTTCATGCGCCTTCCCGAGCAACCGCTCCAATCGTTCACGATACTCGACCAAGTCCACCGGCGTTCTTGCGACTCCCGTTTCCATTGCTGCCTTTGCCACCGCCGATGCCTCCCACACCAGCACGCGGGGGTCAAACGGCTTCGGAATGATGTATTCGGGTCCAAAACGAATGCGATCCACTCCATAGGCGTGACATACGGAATCCGGCACGTCTTCCTTCGCCAGAGCCGCTAGTGCTCTCGTGGCCGCCAGTTTCATTTCCTCGTTGATTGCCGTTGCGTGCACGTCCAGCGCTCCGCGGAAAATGAACGGGAATCCCAGAACGTTATTCACCTGGTTCGGATAATCCGTTCGACCTGTGCACATGAGCACATCCTTACGGGCTGCCAGCGCATCCTCGTACGTAATTTCCGGATCCGGGTTGGCCATAGCAAACACGATCGGTCTTGCCGCCATCGACCGCAGCATTTCCTGGGTGAACGCGCCTTTAACGGAAAGTCCTACGAAGACGTCCGCGGCTTTCACTGCATCCGACAACGTCCGCAAGTTCGTCTTTTGGGCAAAGCGCGCCTTGTATGGGTTCATGCCCTCTGTCCGCCCGTCGTAAACCACTCCCTTCGTGTCCACCAGGAAGATGTTTTCGCGTCGCACGCCTAGCCGCACATAATGCTCGGCGCTGGCGATTCCCGAGGCACCGCTCCCATTGAACACCACGCGCACTTCATCAATCCTTTTCCCCACAAGTTCCAATGCGTTCAGAAGCGCCGCGCCAGTGATGATTGCTGTCCCATGTTGATCGTCATGGAATACTGGAATCTGCATCGTGCGCTTCAGCGTTTCTTCGATGTAGAAACATTCTGGCGCTTTGATATCTTCCAGATTGATTCCCCCAAATGTTGGCTCAAGTAATTGACAGACTTTGATGACATCATCGGGATTCGTCGAACCGACTTCCAGGTCGAACACATCCACGTCCGCGAATCTCTTGAACAAGACGGCTTTTCCTTCCATTACTGGCTTACCTGCCATGGCGCCGATATTTCCGAGTCCCAGCACAGCCGTTCCGTTTGTCACTACGGCGACCAGGTTTCCTTTTCCGGTGTATTTGTACGCGCAGCCCGGGTCCTTCTCAATTTCCAAGCACGGCACAGCAACTCCAGGCGTGTACGCCAGGCTCAGGTCCCACTGGGTCCGGCAAGGTTTCGTTGGCGTTATCTCAATTTTTCCCGGGCGCAGTCCCGAGTGGTAGGCAAGCGCTTGCGACTTAGTGATGGTCATGACAGTTCTCCTGGTTGCTGGCCGCAGGTTAGCTATAAGCAAGACAATGCGCCCACTATAAGCGCACGTGATGGACCAAACCGTGACCGCCATCACCTCTATAACTTATTGATAATACAGATGTTACAGCTCACCCGCGGATGTCTCCGTGCCTCGGAGTTCCTCCTTGGGTCATCCCACGCAGGCGGGAGCAATTCCGCGCATAGATTTCGGAATTCTTGCGGCGCGGTTCTGTTCCACCTCTGGCGCTATGTAAATTTAACTAGCTGGATTCTCCCGGGGTCCAGAACCTCGCGCCACCTAGTCGCCTATTGGTTTGACAGTGCCGATCGATCTAATTGACCCACTGTGTGCGCATGATCACGAACATTGGTACTTCCGAGTGCCATAATCTACCTATCAAATCAAACGTGACGGATGGTGTGCGCTCCTGGTGCTTGACTTTCAAGGAGCGTTCCTATGGCACTACGTGATAGCTGGATTGAGAAGCGCGAAGCCGCGCAGGCGGCCGCGAACGGCAGCCGCAATATGTCTCAGATGCATCTGGCGCGGCTCGGAGTGATTACCGAGGAGATGCAGTACGTTGCCACGCGCGAGCGGCTGGAGCCGGAATCCGTGCGCAGCGAAGTAGCGCGCGGACGGGCCATCATTCCCGCGAACATCCATCACCGGAACCTGGAGCCGATGGGCATCGGCGTGGCGTTCCATTGCAAGATCAACGCGAACATCGGGAATTCCGCGACCACTTCGGAGATCAACGAAGAACTGAAGAAGCTGCACCATTCCGTGCATTACGGCGCGGACACGGTCATGGATCTTTCGACCGGCGGAAACATACCGGAGATACGGCGGGCGATCCTCAACGCATCGCCGGTACCGGTCGGGACCGTGCCGGTGTATGAAGCGATTTCGCGCGTGCGGCGACCCGAAGACCTTTCGATCGGTCTGATGCTGGAGGTCATCGAAGAGCAAGCCGAGCAAGGCGTGGATTACATGACGATTCACGCGGGGGTGCTGCGGGAACAGGTGCCGATGGTGCGGAAACGCATCACTGGCATTGTGTCGCGGGGCGGGTCGTTGATGGCGCACTGGATGGAGCACCACAAGAAGCAGAATTTCCTGTACGAGCATTTCGACGATATCTGCAAGATCTTCAAGAAGCACGATGTGAGTTTTTCGCTGGGCGACGGCATGCGGCCGGGTTGTTTGGCGGATGCCAGCGACGAGGCGCAGTTTGCGGAGCTTCGGGTGCTGGGCGAGTTGACCAAGAAAGCGTGGGGGCACGATGTGCAGGTGATGATCGAAGGCCCGGGCCATATTCCGATGGACAAGATCAAGGAGCAGGTGGAGAAGGAAGTAGAGTGGTGCTATGAAGCGCCGTTCTACACGCTTGGGCCATTGGTGACGGACATCGCGCCGGGCTACGACCACATTACCAGCGCGATAGGCGCGGCGATGATCGGCTGGTACGGGGCGTCGATGCTGTGCTACGTGACGCCGAAGGAGCATTTGGGATTGCCGAATCCGGAAGATGTGAAGCAGGGAGTCATTGCGTACAAGATAGCGGCGCATGCAGCGGACGTGGCGCGGCACCGGCCGGGAGCGCGAGACCGCGACGATGCGCTGAGCTATGCGCGGTTCCTGTTTGACTGGAACAAGCAGTTTGAGCTGTCGCTAGATCCGGCGACGGCCAAAGCCATGCACGACGAGAATCTGCCGGACGACTTCTACAAAGAGGCAAAGTTCTGCTCGATGTGCGGACCGAAGTTCTGCTCGATGAATATCTCCCAGCTTGCCGAAGCCGGTGGCGGGCAGAAGCAGGATGAGCGCAAGCAAAAATTCGTCGAGCTGTTGGCGAGGATCGCCAATGAGCAAGAAACACGTTTAGTGTAGTGAACGAGCCTTTGCCAGAACTCTTGGAGCAAGCGATGCGGGCAGCGGCGTGTACCCGTGCCGCTCAGCGCTTTGCTGGCCCGTGGTGAGCACCCATTCGAGATAATTCGCGAGCGCTTTGGACCTTGCCGGATCGTTTGCTCGTTCCGGGACATAAAGCCAGGTAAAGCTCACGATTGGGTAGGCGTCGCTGGTCGATGCGTTGGTTAGTGATACCCGAAAATCCGCTGGAATGGACTTTTCGAACGACCGATAAGCAGACGCAATACTGGCTTGCGTGGCGCTGATGAATTTGCCCGCGGCATTTTCGACGGTCCCGACACCCACGCTGTTGTCGCTCAACGTGAAGCCGAGTTCAATGTAGCCCACCGCGCCAGGGGTGCTCTTGACTTTCTCCATCATGTCTTCGCCACGACTGGCGCCTGTGCCTACCGGCCAAGCTGGCGAGGGAGTCTTGCCAATTTGGCTGCGCCACTTCGGGCTGGCCTTGGAAAGGTAATCCGTGAGGATATAGTTGGAGCCTTTCCCCTCCGTTCGATGCACCACGGCGATCTCCAGGTGAGGCAGGGTCTGGCCGGTGTTCATCTCTTTGATCTTGGGGTCGTCCCAGTTCTTAATGTTCCCAAGAAAAATCTCGGCGAGCAGAGGTCCGGAAAAGTGCAGGCTGCCTTTAACGCCGGGAACATGATAAATCGGTACAATCGCGACCAGCACAGTGGGGATCTGGAAAATAGGATTGCTTGCTGCATTTAATTGCTCGTCGTTCATGGGCACTTCACCTGCAGCAAAGTCTCCCACACCGCGCGATATATCCTCGATGCCCTTTACCGTGCCCGTGCTGAGATAGCGGACCTGCACTGTGGGGCTAAGCTTGTTATATTCTTCGATCCAATGGACATAGAGCTGTGTAGGGAGATTCGACCCGCTCCCTACCAGGGCGATCACGTTCTGACAATCGGCGGGAAGTGTGAAGGAGACTAGGAGCAGGACGAGAGCCGACCAAACAGCGATAGTGCGCCTCGGGGGTTTCATCATGCATACACTCCTTGATTCGAGGTAGGCTTGAGTGAATCGTCACTCTTTGGGGAGGGGGTCGCAATAATCAAGATTGATACGTACGCGAATTAGTTATTGCGGCTTTGACTGCCTTCGGTAGGCCTTATAAAATTTCCAAGGCTTCGCTGAATCACCTTTCTCGTGAGATCCATTACCGAACGAAGCGTGCTGGGTGCTCCCTGTGCGGCAGGAAATCCAGACTGGAGAACAAAAGGAATGCGGAACTTTCTTGGTTTGGCGTGTGCATCGTTATGGATAGGATCCTTCGTTTTCGGGCAGCAGCCTCCAAGTGGGACGACTCCGCCTGCGCCTTCTCCGGAACAGGCGGAACTGACCAACATGTTTGATGCCAAGATTAAGGCGGAATGGGAAGCCATCAAGAAGAAGGATCAAAAGGCCTATGGGGAGTTCCTGACGGACGATTTTATCGGGGTTGAGGCGGACCGCGAGGGCGAACGGTACAAGTGGAAGGCCCTGATGGAACTCCAGGAAAGCGCAGTCACCGAGTACACTCTTTCGTTTTTGAAAGTCACACCGCTCTGTTCGGAGGCAGCGTTCGTCCGTTACGAAGTCTTTGTCCGGTTTCCCCCGAAATCGGTGGTACGCTTCGAAAAAATCCTGGTTGGCGAAGTCTGGGTGAAGCGTTCAGGGCAATGGAAAGTCCTGCACTACCAGGAAACCAAGGTTAAGTAGTTCACCAGGAACGGAGCGCCTGGATGGCGCTCCTTATCCGTCTTATTGGCAGTCTGGAGGCATGGCCTGGATGGAATCTTCCGACCTACATTGCGGCTTCTGCTTCGCTGGCGTGATTCCTTGCCTTGGATGATGGAGAATCCAGAGTCCATCATTGTTCGCCAAATAGATGAGACCGCGACCGGGATCTTGCAGGATGCTCGTCACTCCCGTGAACGTCTGAAGCACCTTAGGGTGTGCGGGATCACTCAGGTCCAGCACCTTGACGGTCTCCGTAGGATAGTCCGTACTCCGGATGACTCCTTTGGTGTTCTTGTCCGGAATCTCAGCGAGGGCCACGTCGGAACCCGCCATCACAAGTTTGCCCGCTGTGGCATCGTTCGAAGAGGAGCTTGTCTTGACCAAGTTCGGCATGGCCGGTTTGCTCACATCAATTACCGTGAAACCCTGCTTGGTGGCCTTCTGCACATAGAGGTATTGCTTATCACCCTTGCTCTGGAGAAGCATTTCGCTTCCCGCGGCTTCCGGAAGGGGCAAATGCGCAATCACCTTAGCCGGCACCTCGGTGGGTTTTGTGTTGGCGATTAGGCCAGATCCAGAAACGGCTATTACAGCAGCCGCACAGAATATACAGCTGCTCAGCCAACCGACTCTTTGCGGAATAGCACTCATCGCTTCCTCCTGGGACTACCTGGTCGCCTTGAATAGCGTTTCCCCGAGCTTCCTTACCAGCCCGTCTTAAGTCTGAACTAATGCAGCACCGGAGACAATACACGCACCGCCCGGCAGCCTTGCTGAGAAGGTCCCGCAGCCACTAAAGCGTGCGGAACTGAATCTTCCACAGACACTGAAAAATAGGATCCGCTTCGAACAACACGAGCTAGAAGAAACATAAGGAGGCGGCCCGGACAACTCATGACGGTCAACATCATAGGGATATGCCGATCATGCAACCGAGGGGGCCACTGTGATTTAAGGTCGCACCCGAATTCAGCGGCCTTCCCGCAATGGCCCCACTCGCACTTCAACCTTCAAGTTTCTTGATGCCTACTGTCGCCCGTAGACAGCGATGCAGCCATTGGCGCTCTGCGTACCGCAGAGCGTGCCAGCCTGTGTAGGCACGAAGACCTGGTTCGTGAATTGGTTGACCGTGACGCTGTGGGAGTTCGAGCCTGTGCTGACGTTCACCAGCCACTGACGTGTTCCGGCATCGATAACGCCGAGCACTGGGCCATTGGGCATGTCTCTGCCGGCGGTGTAATAGCGATTGTCGCCGGGGTTGTACCAGATTTCGTCCACGCCTCCGGTCTCAGTAATGGTGGACAGAACCTGGCTCGTGCTGCCGTCGACGATGATTTCTAACGGCGGAAATTGGGTTCCGTCATGACCTGCGCAACCAATCAGGAAATCCTTGCCTGGCCCTTGGACGATGCTGGTTGGCATGCAATTGATTGTAGGAATCACATTGATGACAACTGGGCCGGCCGGGTTGCCGATTCGCGGATCGATTTCGTCTACACAGCCCACAGCCGTGCTGGCCTGCGTGGGGGAATTGGAAGCGGTGCAATTCCCGTTCGTTACGTAGAACGTGTTGTGGAAAGGATTGAATGTGCTCGCGCCTAAACCGGCTACGGCAATCTCGCCCATTTGATTCGCTCCGGCCGTCCCATTGTTGGTAATGAATGCGCCAGTGTTGACGTCAACAATGGGAGCGTGATGGCAAGGCACATCGGAGCCGCCGGGCCCCACTCCTAGCCCGGAAACCCCGGAGGCCACCGATTCGGACTGATCCGGGCATGGTACGTTGACCACGTCCACGGCCACGGTTGAATCTTCTTGAGCTGCGGCGTCGTAATAGATTTGTCCAAGGATGCAAGTCGGATAATTTGCACCCCTCGGCGGAGTGGTGGCTGGATTTCCGGGATTGTAATTGGCATTGGGATTTACCGGGGCGCAATAGCCAAGACCAGCCGGAGTCACCAGATTCCCCGTGGCCGGAGTGCGGTTCACGAGGTCGGTTACATCGACTAGCGTGACAAATGGAAGCGCGGGATCACCGTTCGTGATCGCGATAATGTCATGGCCGTTTACGGTGCCGTAGGACAACTCGTCTGACCGATCGTCCCCACAGGTTGGATCGCTTCCCGCACCGCCATTCCACGACTGAATGCAATTGGCTATGCCGCCATAGGCGGTGCCGTTTTGCGCCGCGGGTCCGTCAAAATCAGGCGAAGAGCCCGTCGGAAGGGCGGCAATCACTGTAGGTGGAGTGGTGGTCAAATCGAATACCACCAGCGAAGCACTGCCGCTGCCCACAAATAGCGTTTTCCCGTCCGGAGTTACCAGATTTCCGTCCGGCCCGGAGAGGGGGTTGACGCCGTTCGCGCGTGCGGCGCAACACTGCGCCCCGGGAAATCCACCGAACGATCCGTTCGGGCCATACCCCGGGAAGAAGTTGTGGAAGGTATCGAAGAAGACCACGCCTGGGCCAATGTTCGCTCCGGAATTTCTGCACCCGAATCGCGTCAGGACGTTTGTGGCGGTGGGATCGCGCAGGGCACCTTGACCCGTTACGATCGACGGAATCCGCGGATCGCACGGGCTGAAGTTATTCCCGGCGTTGGCTACTGCGTTGATGCCGCCAATGGTGTTCACCGCGAAGTTGTTCTTGGCGTCCACCACGACGATGTCCAACCCGATGCGGTCGGAAGTGTAGACCCGCTGCAGATTCGGATCGAACCAACTGATGTCGAAGGAATTGAAGGGACCACCGGGCTCGCCGGTGGGATTGTGTTCGGGCACGGGGATGACGTTGAGAACGCCGTAGGCCCCGTTCACGGTGGTGCCGCACGTCGGGCAGTAGGGCTGTGACCCACAACTGTTCAATACAAAGGCGAACGCCACCACCGCCACCAATTCAAGAATGATCTTTGCGACTCTGGGCCTCATCGAAAAACCTCCTCTGGGAAATCCACTCGAATTTTCTTCGTTTGTTCGTTGTGCTTGGTTGAGTGAAGGCCTGGCTGATTCCCAGGCACCTTGGTCATCCGCGAATCCATGTTTGTTCATGACGGTTCTCGGCACCTTAGAAGCGGTACTGCAGGCGCTGCGAGAACACAAAATAAGTTTGTGGAACCGCACCGATCGTGCTTGGATCTTTCAAGCGGTCAATGTCGATGTTGGACTGGAACTTCACCCAGTAATTGAGATACCAGTTGACCCCGAAGGTGAACTGGTCAGTATGCCTGTTATACGTGGGCACAAGCTGAGGCGTAAACACGTTGTTGAAGAAAATGCCTGGCTCGTTCCCCTGAAGCCCGGAGTAGCGGAACGCGACTTCCCATGCTCCCCATCCGCGACTGCCCTTGCCCTCACTCAGTGGTCCAAACACCGGGCGACTCACCCGTGGTGTGCCGTTTTCCGGCCGCAGTTCCTTGGTGATCAGGTAGGTGACAGAAGTGTTCCAACCCTGGTACCGGATGTTTGGAAGATTGGCAAATCCCAATCCGCCCAAAGTCTGGGTTCCGACCCCTGTGCGGTTGAATGATGCCGCAACATATTCATCACGGAAAGCCAAGGGACCCTTGATGTAAGTGAATTCACCTTCGTACCGCCAGACATTCCCGTTGATGGGGAACTGGGGGAACCAGATATAAGCGGCGTCGTTGATTGACATCGGAGGCGAAACTTCGGCGGAGAGCCCACGGCTCATGCTGTAGGCGACGGACCCGCCAAACGCAAAGTCATGCAGCACGCTGTCTTTATTATTGCGCCAGGGGTAGAAGCGGACTCGACCTACGGTTTCCGGCACGCTCGTGGTGTTATTGGTGGCATAGCCTTTTCCGTTAAAAGCGCCCGCCCAATACTGGAATGCGCCTCCGTGGATGTCGCCATGCAGTGTTACGCCGGGGCTGCGGAAGGCCGAGGCCGCGGACGGATACAACACAGCCTGCAACCCGCGCTCGAGGTAGTCGATGTTGGTGACGCCGGTGACTTCTTCTTGCGCGAACGGTTCCTTGAACTGTCCGGCCTGGAGCTGCAGCGCATTGTTGTATTTCGCGTTCAGGTAAATATCGCGGATGATCGCGCCACTCGTAGCCGCCGCATCGACCAGGAGACCGAACTGGTAATGGTCGCCATAATTTCCTTGGAAGCCAAACCGGCCGCGGCGGACGGAAAATGTGTCTGCTGGAGCACCGTCGCCGATGTAGGAGCGGTAGTCGGTCTGCACGTATCCGTAGGGCTGAATCTGAAACTGTCCGTCCGCGGACCTGATAAAGAAATGTTCCCCGTTCCATCCCGCAGTAACTGGCGGGGCGCTGTCCTTCTTCGGGGTTTGGACCTCGTACGGTTCGGGCGGCGGCGCAGGCGCTTCGGCTTCGGCCACCGTCGCCGGCTGCGTCAGGTTCGCGTTAATCAAGTGAGCAGCGCCATCTGTTGCGGGGTCTGGGGCTCGCGACTTTACCTCCGCCAGTTGCTCGACTAAAGTTTTCAGTTGTTCAATCGTTCTCCGCTGTGCGGCCAATTCCTTGCGCAACTGGTCTACTTCCGCCTTGCTCGCTGTCGCGGAAGCAGTGTTTGCGCCTTCGCTGGCAGGTTTCTCGCTTTGCGCCTGAGCGCGCGGAGTCATCGTGGCAAGACCCAAAACCAACGCAAGGAGCACAAACCACGTCCTGAGTGATTTCATGTTTCCCCCTACAAAATTAATGGTCCGATTATCGGACCATTGGTGGCGGTCAGCGTTTAGCGCGAATTGAGATGCTTGTCAAGGGAAAAAGCCGTCCAGGAAAATTAGCGCATCTCGTGCGTCGGCTTTGGCCACACAACAACTGCAGCATCCTGCCGAGTTCATCGCTCGACGGATGGAATGTGTTGATCAACTTTTTGCGGATGCCACCATTGTGTGCGCTCGCGCAAGCAATGGCAAAGATGCAACAGAAAATGCACCCCCTCCGCAGCACATGGCTGTCAGAGCCCTATCCCTAGCCCCCACCCCCGTAGAAACTAAATTGCAGATAGTGGGAGAACTACTACCACATTTACGGACAAACCGTCAGACTTTTTTTAGGCAAACTGTTCAATAAGAGTTAACCGGCCGCGCCCGTCTGACCCCCTGGCGGCATGTGGGTTTGCCACACACCGCACGAGACCTGGAACACAGTAACGAGCGGCCGGCTTGTGAGTAAATCCTTCGACTGCTCAAGGGTTGCGCCCTGCTCAACCGGCCGCCCAGCACGCTTACGTCGACGAGGCGTGCGCCAACTCTCTTTCCGCTCCGGCTTTCTGTTCTAGGAGGTCGACCTGGGCGATGGTACGTTTCGCCAGCGGTTTCAAGGCGAATAGCGCCAGGAACGCCGCGATGATATCGCAGGCAATCATGACGTAGAACACCGGAATCCAGGAACCTGTCTTGGCCATCACCAGGGCGGCCACCGGAGCGGCAAAAATGGACGCCGTGCCCTTGGACGTGTAGACGATGCCGTAGTTTGTGGTAGCCCATTTCCGGCCAAACAGGTCGGCCGTAATGGACGGGAACAAGGAGAAGATCTCGCCCCAGGCGAAGAACACGGCACTGGACAACAGCACGAACAAAACTGGCCGGTGAATCGTTAGTAGCCATGCCCAGATCGCCAGACCTTCGATCAGGAACGCACTGAACATGGCGTTCTCCCGGCCGATGTGGTCAGAAATCCAGCCCCACAGTGGCCGGGTCACCCCGTTCACGATGCGGTTCAGCTGGATGGCCAGGATCGAAGCCGAGAGGCCCCAGGCCACGATGACTTTGTCCACATGGTAGAAGCTGGCGATTTCCTTCAGCTGCGACGTGACCACCAGCCCGCCAAAGGCCACCAAGGTCATCATGATGTAGATCAGGTAGAACGACGGTTGCTTCATCATCTCCCACCAGGTTGCGTCATGGACGCTCTGCGCCACTCGCGCCACGGGCTTCCAGGCTTGCGGCAGCCATCCCTTCGGGGGTGCCACGATGAACATGGCCGCAACGGCCACAATGATCCCCTGAATGATGCCCCAGAAGATAAAGGTGTGTTGGTATCCCGAAGTGTGAATCATTTTCTCGATAGGAGCGACGGTAACCGCGGTGCCGATGCCGTAGGCCCCCGACACAATGCCCGCGCACAGCCCGCGGTGATCCGGGAACCACTTGAGCACGTTGCCGGTGCAGCCGCCATACACGGCGCCTGCCCCGACCCCACCGATGGCGTACCAGATGTAAAGTCCGGTGGTTGTCGTCGCGTAACCAGACCCGATCCAGCCCGCACCAACCAGCAAACCACCGATGCCGATGACCAACCGAGGTCCGAGCCGATCGATAAGATATCCCTCGAAAGGCACCAGCCAAGTTTCGCAGAAGATGAACGCGGCAAAGGCAATTTGTACCGCGGCCAATGTCGCGTGCAGGTTGCCCGTTAGTGGTTTAGTGAAAAGAGTCCAAGCATATTGCAGGTTCGCAATAGCCATCATCGCGATAATGGCCGCGCACATTTGAACCCAGCGATTGACAATTTTGGGCTTAGCCGGGGCGGAAGAGGACGGCGAAGTTACCATGACACCCCCCTGAAAAAACATGAGGCTACTAAATGCAAACTACTCACTTTCTTCAACTGCACTCGAAGCAGACCAAAAAGCAACCCGCCCGTTCGTAAGCGGGCGGGCGGGTTGTCTGCTTAGAGTTCTTTGTGGAGTGGAATGACTCCCGGAATGAGCCACTTTTCCCACATCTCATCAACCTTGCTCTGGAAATAAGCGATGTCTTCGTCAGTGAAATGAGCGAAACGCCCTTGCTTGAGCAAGTATTCACGGACCGGCAAGCGCTTGAATTTGCCTTTCGCAATCTGATCCGTCTTGCCGTATAGGCTGAGTTTGCCGCACTCCACTTCGTACAGAGGCCAAATGCCCGTATTCACGGCCAGTTCGCCGAGCTCAAAAGAAAGCACGGGATCGAAGTCCCAGCCCTTCGGGCAAGGATTGAGGCAGTGAATGAACGTTGGACCTCCGATGGACAATGCTTTGCGTACGTTGTTCATGGCCTGCAGCGGATAGGAGGTGGAAATCGTCCCGACGTATTTGACGGTGGGATGCCCGGCTATGATCAGCGGCGCAACATTCTTCTTCCAGCGATGATGCATGATGCGCTTTACCCTGCCAGGCGTGCTGAACGAAGTGTTCGCGCCGTACGGGGATGATCCGGAGACTTGGATGTCAGTGTTGGCGTAAGTTTCGTTGTCGTAGAGCAGGATCAAGAGGTTGTAATCGGGATGCGTCATGGTGGCCGAGATGGCACTCAGGCCCATGTCCGCACCGCCGCCATCACCGCAAAACGCGATGACGTTGATGGGCTCGTCCTTCATGAAGCCCTTGCGCATCTGGGCGCGCAAAGCGGCCGCGACACCCAATGCACCGGAGCCGGCGCTGCCGAGTTGCGTGTGCATCCACGGGATGCCCCACGGAGTGGCGTAGTACGAGGTGTTGGCCACGTACATGCAACCGGTGGCGCCCAGGACGATGGTGCGAGGTCCGGCAGCCTTGGCCATCAACCTCATGATCTGCGCGGATTCGCAGCCTTCACAAGTGCGGTGCCCGGAGGTGTAGTATTCTTCGTGCGGAACCTTCTTGACACCCTTGAAGGGTTCCAGATTCTGAGTCGGTTTGGTATCAACGAATGTGCTCATTTGTTCTATATCCTTTCTGGCTTCAAGTGTGTCTTTACCCACGCAACCCAATCCACTGAGTCAGGGGTTGCGGTTTGCCCTTCGCAGCCTGGAAGATAATGTCGGTCATTTCCTCCACGTCGGGCACAGTCACTTCGCGTCCGCCGAGCCCGCAAATAAAGCCGAGCACCGGGGGCCTGGTGGCGGCGTTGCTATACATGGCGGAGCGAACTTCGGTAGCCACGACGCCGCTGAGGTCTGGCGAACCGAACGAGAAGTCGCGATCGATCACGCCGACGGCCTTGAAGCGTTCGAGGCACTTTGCGATTTCCATGCCGGCAAAGGGCCGGAACCAGCGCAGGCGCACAAAGCCCACTTTCTTGCCTTGCTCGCGCAGCATGCGAACGGCAACTTTCGCCGAGGTAGACATGGTGCCCATGCCCAGCAGCACCACCTCTGCGTCTTCCGTCATGTACTCTTCGAAGAAGGGGTTGCCGTACTTGCGTCCGAAGATTCGTTCGAAATCAGCATAAACTTCGCGGATCACATCGCAGGCGCGCTCGGTGACCGCGTAGTTCTGCCGGCGGATTTCCATGACCCAGTCTTCGTTGGCCTGAGGCGCCACGGAAATAACGTTGTCAGGATGGAGTAGCAGGTCGCCACGGTTGTAGCGCGGCAAGAATTCCTTCACCTGCTCTTGCGTCGGGATTTTGACCAGTGATTGAGAGTGCGTCAGGAACGCGCCGTCGCAGCTAATCGCTATGGGCACGAACATGCGGCGGTCTTCCGCGACGCGGTAAGAAATGAGAGCGGTGTCGAGCGCTTCCTGGCCGTTGTCGACCCAATTGAGAAGCCACCCAAGATCGCGCACGGACAGGGCGTCGTTGTGCTCGACGCCGAAGGCGCCGGGATCGTCTAACGCGCGGTTGCCGACCATGCAGACCATGGGCACGCGCAAAGCGGGGCTGACCGTCAGGCACTCCATGGCATACATCCAGCCGACGCCGCTCGAGCCGCAGAACACGCGGGCGCCGCAAACGGAGGCGTGCTTCACGATCTCGAACTGTGAATGTTCGCCTTCTGCCACGATGAACTCGCAGTCCATTTCGCCGTCTGCCACCAACTGGCTGATGTACTGCATCACCGTGTCGTAAGGCCGGATCGGGTAAGCCGTGATAACATCCACGTTGGCCAGTTTGCACGCAACGGCAATGGCCTCCGCACCGGTAATCAGGGCTTCCTGCTCGAGAATTTTCTTTTTCTCCTCAACGGGCAATGTTGTCGTTGTCATTTGAATCTCCTAATCTCCAATCTGCGCCCCGGCTCAAGCTTTCTTAGCCACTTCGAGGGCCGCGGGAATTTGTTCTTTATACTGGCCGCGATAACGAAACCCTTGCGACCTCTGCTCGATGGGTTCGGCGATCTTGATGGTTTCTTCTAGCCACTGCAGGTAAGCATCTCGATCTTTCCGGAAGCTCACCCACTGCCTCTTGTTATCGCGGAACTCGGACTCGTCAACCATGCTGATGCAATTCTTCACCGGGCAAACCGCTTCGCAGATGCCACAGCCGCAGCAGCTTTCCAAGTCAACGTCGTAGGTGCCATCCGGGGTGACGTCGAAGGACCCATCGGGACAGTTCAGCCAGCACAGAGTGCACTTCGTGCAGGTAGCAAAGTTGACCACGGGCCGAAGGGTCCGAGTCGAGTACTTCTTGAAAAGTTCGTTGCGCGCCGGACGGAAGCCACCGGATTCCTTGGTGACGGGATCTTTGTAAGGCCCGCCTTGGGGCTGGCCCTTGATGGAGACGCCGAGGCGCATGTCTTGCCACTTGAGCAAAGTGTGGTGTTCAATCTCTTCCGCACTGCCCTGGCCTGGTTTCACGTCTGTGGCGGTAAGGCCCTCAAACGCGGTCCGTGCGGATGTGACCTTGAGAGGATCCTTCAGCCTGTCATTGATGAACTGTTCAACCGACTTCAGACTGACGAGTTCCGGGAGGGCCTTGGCGATGGCGCCGAGAACGCGCACATCGGTATGGTCATCCTTGTAAACCCACATGCCCGAAAAGCTGGTAACGCCCCTCAGGATCGCCAGCTTGTAGGGTTCCTGGCGGCGGTGAATGAGTTTCAAAAGAGAGGGCACGTCCTGCAGTGAAACCACGATAAGGGTGCGGTTCGGCTTTAAAGAGCCGTTGACCGGCCGCAGTCCGTACCACGCCCAAGACTCGGTGCCCTTGCACAGCGTGTCGTCCAAAACAACGGTCACGTCGACCGTCTTCGGCTCGTATTGTGCCATCCCGGCTTCGAGCGTCTCTTCGTCGCTGGCGACGATGGCAAAGCTCTTCGCGGGGATTCCGTTGCGCTCCGGGCTATCTCCGTAACGGCCAAAGGAAATGCCCAGCTTGCCCTCGTTGTGGGCAGCCAGGACAATGCCACGGGTTATGTTTTTAGCCAGGGTCTTCTGAAAAACTCCACGGTAGATAAGTTCAACGGCAAATAACTGGCCCATGTGACAACCTCCATTCTTCTAAAGCTTTTGCAAAATGAGTTTTTCCACTTCCACTAAATGCCGGCGCATGGCAGCCTCAGCGG
Source organism: Candidatus Acidiferrales bacterium (assembly GCA_963775865.1). Taxonomy (GTDB): domain Bacteria; phylum Acidobacteriota; class Terriglobia; order Acidiferrales; family UBA7541; genus Acidiferrum. The sequence goes on from CAVZKU010000009.1 coordinate 263,523, forward strand.
CTGCCGCGTCGCCCCGCTTAATGGCCGCAAGAATACGGCGGTGCGCCACAAGGGATTTCTCCGGACGTCCTCCCACCTGCAGCGAACGCTCCCGCATTTCGCGCAATGAATCCATCAAAACAAGCGTAAGTTTCAGCATCACGCCGTTATCCGCAGCCAGCGCAATGTTGTAATGAAAGCCCGTGTCCTCTTCGGTGGCCAGTTCGCCTTCATGCACCTTCTGCTCCTGCCGATTCAAAATCGCCTCCATTTCGGCGATTTGCTCGGGAGAGGAATGAAGGGCAGCCCGCCGTGCCAAAGCTGGTTCGATGATCATGCGCACGTCGAGGAGTTCGTGGATGACCTTTCGCTTCTGCAGAAGAGCGCCCGCTACGGGAGCGAACACCGCGTCTGCGGAAACATCCCGAACCACCGTGCCCACGCCTTGCCGCGGCTCCAGCAAACCCACCGTTTCCAGCCGGCGAATCGCGTCGCGGATGGAGCTGCGACTGACACCGAACATCTGAACCAGTTCACGCTCGGGCGGAAGCATGTCGCCGGGTTTGAGTTCGTTGACGATGTGGTTCTGGAGCTGCTCGGCGACCCTGGAATAAACGCGGTGTCGCGGAATGGTTTCCAAAGCGGATTTGGAAGGTGTGGCAAAAGTCACGGCGAATGGTCCGATGACTGACCTTTAAACGCCCCTATTTGTGCCGTAATGCATAGAGAAGCGCAGTGACTCTCGGCATGCTTCGACGTGACAGATAACCTTACCGGTGTGACCAACATTACAGGACAGAACTATGCGTCGCTTTTCTCCACCGGCTCCCTCGAATATGGCTGGAAACTGTAAACTTCAGTCCGTTCTGCTCGGTATCCACTGTGACGGCGTCGCCGTCGAAAATCTCTCCGCGCAAGATCTTCTTGGCGAGCGGGTCTTGCACTAGCTGCTGAACGGAACGTTTGAGCGGCCGCGCGCCATAGTTGAGATCGCAACCCTTCGTAAGCAGCAGTTCCTTGGCGGAATCGGTAAACTCCAGGGTGACTTTCCGTTCAGCCAATAAGCAGCGCACCTCCTCCAGGCGAAGGTCAATGATTTTGATCAGCTCCTGCTTGCCAAGAAAGTTGAAGACGAGGATGTCGTCGACGCGGTTGAGGAATTCCGGCTTGAAGTAAAGCCGCCGCGCGTCGATGACTTGCTTGCGGGCTTGCTCTGGACTTTCGGCGTTGCGCAGCGACTCAGCAGTCACGTTCAGCAAATTAATGTTGGAGGTCATGATCAGGACGGTGTTGCGAAAGTCCACGCTGCGGCCCTTGCCATCGGTGAGCCGACCGTCGTCCATACTTTGGAGGAGAATATTGAAGACATCGCGGTGAGCTTTCTCGATTTCGTCAAAAAGCACGACCGCGTACGGGCGACGTCGCACCGCCTCGGTAAGCTGGCCACCTTCCTCGTAGCCGACGTACCCGGGTGGTGCGCCGATCAGCCGCGACACGGCATGCTTCTCCATGTATTCGGACATATCGATGCGAACCAGGGCGCGCTCATCGTCGAACAGGAACTCCGCCAGGGTGCGCGCCAGTTCGGTTTTGCCTACGCCGGTGGGCCCCAGGAAAATAAATGAACCAATGGGGCGCTTGGGATCGGAGAGCCCGGTGGGGCGCGACGGATGGCGTCGGCGATTCGCTCCAAGGCTGGATCCTGGCCGATGACGCGGCTGCGAAGGCGCGCTTCCATTCCTAGCAGTTTCTGGACTTCTCCTTCCAGCATCCGTGACACGGGAATGCCAGTCCATTTGGAAACGATCCGCGCGATCTCGTCTTCGTCCACCTCTTCCTTCACCATGCGTAAGTCGCGCTGCCGGTCGACCTGCATTGAAGCTTGTGGAGTTCCTGCTCGAGCTGGTGGAGCGTGGCGTGGCCGTCGCTGTCCGGCTCGTGCAACTCGGCATCTTGGACTTGCGCCTGCTGGAGCAGCTGGAATTGGCCGATCTGCTGTTTGAGCTGGTGGACGCGGGCGATCGCGGCTTTCTCCAGCTTCCAGCGAGTCTTGAGGGAATCGAGTTGCGCACGGACCGCTGCCATTTTCTTCTCGATGGATCGAAGCCTTTCGCGGGAGTTGGCGTCATCTGCCCGTTCGATGGCGTGTTTCTCGATGGCTAATTGCGCGGCACGTCGCTCCGACTGGTCGATCTCGCGGGGCACGGAGTCGATTTGCATGCGTAGGGCAGAACAGGCTTCGTCCATCAAGTCGATGGCTTTGTCTGGAAGAAAGCGATCCGAGATGTAGCGGTGTGAGAGTGCGGCCGCGGCCACAACGGTGTAGTCCTTGATTCGGACGCCATGGCGAAGTTCATAGCGCTCTTGCAGCCCACGCAGGATCGAGACGGTGTCCTCGACACTGGGCTCGGCCACGAAGACGGTCTGATAGCAGGTCGGGGACGATACGCTGCGTCAGCCCTTCGACGATAGCGGTCTTGCCCACGCCAGGTTCGCCAATCGGGACTGGATTATTTTTTGTGCGGCGCAAGAGCACTTGGATCACGCGCCAGATTTCTTCGTCACGACCGATGACGGGATCGAGTTTGCAGCGACGAGCCAATTCCGTAAGATCCCGCGCATGGAGGTTTAGCGCTCCACTTTGTGTCTCGGAAGTGTGATCAACGGATTGCCGAGGGGCGCGGATCGTCATCAGAACCGGCAGCACGGTTTCGCGCCGCGTACCATGCCGCGCCAACAACGATTGGGCGGCATCATTCTCCAATCCCATAATGGCTAACGGCAGATGCTCTGTGGAAACGTGCTCATCGCTGAGATCGCATGCTTTCCTGGAAGGCTTGCTCAAGGACTTCGCTTGCGGCCCACGAGGGTTCCGCCTTCAAAATGCCACCCGTCCAAAGCGCAGGTAGACAGTCCTCTGACTGGACCGCTCGGCAGTCCATGCCAATCTTATTCAACACGGGTACCACTATCCCTTCACGGTCGGAGAGCAAGCTCACGAGCAGATGCAGAGGCACTAGCTCGCGGTGTCCCCGCTGTGAGGCAAGATAATTGGCAGCTTGCAGCGCTTCCTTTGCTTTGGATGTCAGTTTGTCCCAACTTGAGGTAGTGGCATGTGGTTCGCTCTACTTCGATGCCCCGTGTTCCCGCAGCCTACCCCCGTGATGAAAAACTCGCTCGCGGGCAAACTCCCGGAGTGGCTCAGGGACTGTGCAGCCCTCCACCAGCGACCGCAACCGACCAGGAACTGCCGGACAAATCGCTCGCCTTCCAATTGAAAATAGGATCAAGCCCTTGGGAGATCAGCTCCCTCGCGTAGACAGGGGCATCGTAGGAATTTGAGGTGAACTGGCATCCCTCATGATGAAGCGAGTATCCACCGGGCGTAGTTGAACAGTTCAGGGTGAACAGACACCCACCTCCACGGGCAAGCTCAATGCACAGATCCCAATCTTCGCGCGTGCTAATAAAGGGTGCGGTCGTCGGCGAAAAAATGTTGTGGAAAGCAATCGTCGTGTGAAACTCCTGGCGAGTCGGTGTAAATGGCGACTCTTGGATCAGCGCTCCGGGAGCCAGCTTCAAACGTGGAGTGCCAAGAATGGTGGCGCCGCGGGCAAAAGTTTTCTTCAGATATTCTTCGTGCAGCATCAGCATAGCCCAATCGCGCCGCCAGTCTGCTAACCCCGACAAAACTCCAATGCCCACATGCTCGATGCCGGCGGCGAGCATGTGCTCATATGCGTCCAGACGATATTCAAAACTTGTCTTCTTGGTCTTGCCTGGATGGAGTTCGGCGTATCGGGCCTTGTCATATGTCTCCTGCCACACCACCGACCAGCACAGCCCTGCATTGACCAGACGCCGGTAGTCCTTTTCGTCGAACGCTTCGGCACTGATTCCGACCAGGCCACCGCCATGGCTGTCCAACAATCGTCGCAGTAGTTCCACGTGGCGACACATATCATCCACGCGCGTGCGCGGATCGCTGGCGTAAACCATTTCGAGAACTCTCAGCCCCTTTTCCTCGATAAGATAGAGTGCTTCCTTTCCCAGTTCCTCATCGGTCAAGCGCCTGCGTTCAACTCCTACCCCTTTATTGCCCGCTCGAAAATTGCAATACAGGCACTGCTCCCGGCAGATGCTGGTCACATAGAGCGGCACGATCAAAAAGACACGGCTGTTGTAAAGAACGGTCTTGAGATTGGCAGCGCGGGTGGCGATGGCCTGATCCAACTCTCCGCCTAGTCCGAATTCAGCGTTCCACAGAAAAGGCAGGAAGTCGGAAGCCACGGATGGTTTGAGTGAGTCTAGAGGCCTCGGATTTGTGTGGGAAAGGTCCGAAACCTGTTCGCAGATCCTGTCATATTCAGTAAAGAACATTTCCCTTCCTTTTCGGGCAGTATACGCAGTTTGCACACGACGGTCGGTGACGAAGCTCACTAAGAGCCTGCAATTGCTTCGCGTAGCCGCAAAGGCATTTTTCCGGAGATTTTGCTGCCAATGGGAGACGCGAGTAGGATTAGTCCGGAGACCGGAAACCATCATGGAGCGATTCACAGAACGCCTGCGAAGACAAGCGGCTGGAATTTGGGATGCGCAACTGGAGCACCCCTTTGTTCGAGGCATCCGCGACGGGACGCTACCGCTTGAGAAATTCAAGTTCTGGCTCCGGCAGGATTATGTATTTCTCGTTGAATATGCGCGGCTCTTCGCTCTGGCCGCCGCTCGCAGTCCAGACTTGAAGACCATGATTCGCTTTGCCACGCTGCTCAAGGAAACAGTAGAAACAGAGATGAACCTCCATCGGCAATACGCCGCCGAATTCCACATAAATGCCGAGGATCTTGCAGTGGAACTACCTGCCCCTACCACTCGGGCCTACACGGATTTCTTGTTGCGATTGGCAGCCACGGGCGATTTTGCGGAGTTGACCGCAGCTCTGCTCCCTTGCATGTGGGCCTTCAGCGAAATCGGGCAGCGGCTCGCCGAGCGTCCTAGTCCTCCTGAAGAGCGCTATGCAAAGTGGATTGCCATGTACAGTTCGCGCGAATTCGCCGAACTGGCACATTGGTGCCGGGACCTGGTCGATACTCTGGCTGCGGGACTGCCCGAACGCGATTTGCGCAAGCTGGAAGCGGCCTTTCTTACGAGTAGCCGCTATGAATGGCTGTTTTGGGAGATGGCTTGGAAGATGGAGCAGTGGCCGGCCTGAGGGGTGCGCAAGCTTTTCATTGGAGAGCAGGTGATCGATGAATATTCCTCGTGTCTTGATCATCGCCGGATCCGATTCCAGCGGTGGCGCAGGCCTCCAGGCAGACCTGAAGACGGTGTCGGCGTTAGGCGCTTTTGGAATGACAGCGATTACGGCTCTCACGGCGCAAAATACAACCGGGGTATTCGGAGTGCTTGAGATCGATCCTGGGTTCGTGGTGCAGCAGATCGAGGTGTGTGTCAGCGACGTCGGTTGCGATGCCGTGAAAACAGGGATGCTCTCGAATGCACAAATCATCGAAGCTGTTGCAGCTGTGCTGTCCAAATGGAAACTCGCACCGGTGGTCGTTGATCCGGTGATGATTGCGAAGAGCGGCGCACCCTTATTGAAGCGCGATGCCGTCGAAGCTCTGAAGATCAAACTGCTTCCCGTGGCTGCAGTGGCCACACCTAATCTGCATGAAGCGGGCGCCCTCACAGGTCGCGAAATCAAAACTCTTCCTCAGATGAAGGACGCCGCGCAGGCAATTCATGCGATGGGACCAGCGAATGTAGTCATAAAGGGCGGTCACCTGCCGAACGTCGCTGCGGACCTTCTCTATGACGGGCGCGAATTCACTGAGTATCGGGCAGAGCATGTAGAAACCAAGAATACCCATGGGACCGGCTGTATCTTTGCCTCAGCCATCGCGGCCGGTATGGCAAGAGGAAAAACGGTTCGCGAGAGCGTGGTTACGGCCAAGGAATTCATAACCGCGGCTATCCGCGCGGACCTTTCTATCGGAAGAGGTTGTGGACCGGCCAATCCGATGGCCTTGCTGGACCAGCAGGCAAGGCTCCATCACTGAGGCGCGTACTGGCAACCCTTTGGGACGTGCGCAAGCGAACAACAAGGCGTGGAAAGGAAAGCTATTCATGGATCACCACGAGGTCGAGAGCCTAGCGCAGGAACTGCTAGCTTCCCGTGAGGCAGGACAGATGATTTCTGCTCTCCCATCGTCCCGTCCTGGTTTCGATCTAGACGCGGCATATGCAGTGGAATCCACACTCAAACGCTTGCGCGAATCGTCGGGACATCCAGCCGTTGGGCGGAAAGTCGGTTACGCCAACAAAGCGATGTGGCGCGTGCTTAAGCTGGAAACTCTTGTGTGGGCTCACATGTATAACGACACGGTGCATCATGCCGATAACAATGACGCCGCGCTGGCTCTTGCCCACACGCGGTCACTGAAGATAGAGCCTGAGATCGTTTTTGGTTTGAAGTCGCCAATCCTTTCCGCAGGCCTCGATGCTGCGGCGGCGCTGCTGTGCACGGATTGGATAGCGCTGGGATTCGAAGTCATCGATTGTCCCTTCGCGGGTTGGCAATTCCAGCCTGGCGATTTTGTCGCATCTTTCGGACTGCACACAGCGCTACTGATTGGTGAAAAAACACATTTGCAGCCGGAAACAATCGTGAAACTTGTGGATGAGTTGCCACGATTCACTGTGCGAATGTTCAAAAATAGTGAGTTTGTGGAAGCAGGGTCGGGCAAAAATTCCTTGCGCAGCCCCGCCTTGTGCCTGGCGGAACTTGGCGGAGCCATCCTACGAAGATTCCCCAACGAGCCGTTGCAAGCCGGAGAAATCATCAGCTCGGGCACGCTCACCAGCGGACACCTCACGGAAAAAGGAGACCGTTGGACCGCGGAAGTGCAAGGTCTAGCTCTGTCATCACTCACGCTGCAGCTGACTTAGACAATCTTCCTTCAGCTTGTTCTCTACATGCGCAGCGAGAATCGCTTCTCAGAAATTTCCTTTTTCTGATAAATAAGGCACTTGCACTTTGGCCATGCCATTCTCCTGTTTTTTTGCTGCCGCGATCGCCGGGACTCTAAATGCAGTGGCCGGCGGGGGCAGCTTTGTTTCCTTTCCCGTCTTGTTGTTCACGGATGTAGCCTACTGCTCCCGTTGCTCGTGACTAGCGTTGTTGGAGGATGGGCCGGCGCATTGCTGCTGATCAAGACCGCGCAACACACTTTTCTGCATCTGGTGCCTTGACTGCTTCTGAGTGGTACCTTGCTTTTCACCTTCGGCAACAAGCTTCGCGCGCTGGCGGGTCGCACGGCGTCGGTTGAGGATCTCCCCTATATTTCCTGGCAAGCCATCACCGTGAGTTCGATCGTGGAGCTCGTAGTTGCTGTCTATGGCAGTTTGGTTTCATCATACTCGGCATGTTAGCGGCATTGGGGATGCGCGACATTCTTGCCATGGGCGCCATGCGGACTCTGCTTGCCGCCACCCTCAATGTGGCTGTGGTCGTCACGTTCATTTGGGCGGACGCAGTGCTGTGGCCGCAGTGCCTGGTGATGACTGCGGGGGCTCTCACCGGTGGATGGTTTGGCGCACATTACGCACAGAAAGCGGATCCCCGGAAAATGCGCTACCTGGTCATCGGCTTTGGCGTAGTGATGAGCGCCTATTTCTTTCTTGCCGCTCATTGACCTGGAAGCCCGCGCTGGGACTACAATTTGGGTATCGGTTAAACTCGATGTCATTCCTTGATACGCTTCCCGGGAAAACATCCAGGTCGCCGTTGAATTTTTAGTTGGTGTTGTTCACCAGAAGAACAGCTTCTTCCCGGGATTGGAAGTCCGGAGAGGTGGCAAGACATGACCCTCAAGTCGGCAGACACTCTTCTCGATCTCTTGCACTTCGCGGATAGCCGTGCCGCGATTGGCATTCCCGAGCTCGGAGTCCTGATTACCTACGACTCTTTGCGACAGCAGGTGCTGTCTATGGCTGATGCTTTGGCGTCGGCGGGCATTGCTCGTGGGGACCGCGTAGCCATTGCATTGCCAAATGGCTTGCCCGCGATTGTGAGTTTCTTGGCAGCCTCCATCGCCGGAACGGCAGCGCCTCTGAATCCGGCGTATCCGTATGAAGAATTTCACTTTTTTCTTGGCGATACGGGAGCGCGCATCTTGCTTTGTCCCGCGGTGGGCGCGGAATTTGTCCGCAGCGCCGCCGCCGATCGCAAGATTCCCGTCTTTTCCGTGGGAATGAACGAGAAGGGCCACGTGCATCTGATCGATGCTCCCAGTGGTGCCTCCGCTAGCCCGCCCAGTCCGGACGATATCGCGCTGGTTCTGCACACCAGTGGAAGCACTGGCCGGCCGAAACGCGTGCCCTTGCGGCACTTCCAACTGGCGGTTTCCGCCGCGAATATCGCCAACACGTACGCGCTATCCGAGGAAGATGTTTCGCTCTGCATTATGCCGCTGTTTCACATCCATGGTTTGATCGGTTCCACGATGGCCACGCTCCTTACTGGGGGCACGGTCGTTGTTCCGACAAAATTCAACGCGCTTTCTTTCTGGCGGACCGTGCGAGAGCATCGGGTGACTTGGTTTTCCGGAGTGCCCACGATGCACCAACTGCTCTTAGCGCGCACCCACCACAAACCCGCCGAGGCTGCAACCCTGCGCTTTATCCGTTCCTGTAGCGCCCCTCTCTCCTCAGATCTCATCCACAAGATTGAGGGCCTTTTCGGTGTGCCATTCGTAGAGGCGTATGGCATGACAGAGGCGGCGCATCAGATGACCTCGAATCCTTTGCCTCCGCGGCATCGCAAGGCTGGTTCGGTCGGCGTTGGCGCAGGAATTCGCATCAGCGTCATGGACAAGGAAGGAAATCACCTGGCCAATCACCAGCGCGGGGAAATTGTGATTCAGGGCGCGAGCGTGTTTCGCGGCTACGAAAATAATCCGGAGGCCAATGCTCGCGCGTTGGTGAAGGGATGGTTTCGCACCGGAGACGAAGGATTCCTTGACGAGGATTGCTACCTCCATCTGACGGGTCGAATCAAGGACATCATCATTCGTGGTGGCGAAAATATCGCTCCTCATGAGATCGACGAGGTTTTGCTGAAGCATCCCGCGGTCGCGGCAGCCGTCACGTTTGGCTGCGTTCACCCCACGTTGGGTGAAGAGGTCGCCGCCGCGGTTGTCCTGCATGAACAACAGAGCGCCACCGAGGCAGTGCTCTTGAAGCACTGTCGGGAGTGGCTGGCGGAATTTAAATGTCCGAAGAAACTCTACCTGGTGAAAAGTATTCCCACCACCGCCACAGGGAAGATTCGTCGGCGTGCTGTAGCAGCGGCACTGGTGGATGACCGGGCATGAAGCTCCTGATCGTGGGAGCAGGAGCAATCGGCGCGTACCTCGGTGCTCGTATGGCCCGCGCCGGATACGACGTCACACTGTTCGCGCGTGGACCACACTTGAAAGCCATGCAACAGAATGGCGTGCAGGTGAAAAGCGCGGAGGGAGATTTTCAGGCCCAACCCAGAGTTGTTGGCTCGCTCGAAGAAGCGGAACCCCCTGATGTCGTCTTTCTCGGTGTGAAGGCACACAGCTTGCCTCAATTGGCCCCGCAGCTGAAATCGGTGTTGGGGCCCGATACCACGGTTGTCAGCACCCAGAACGGCATTCCCTGGTGGTACTTTCAGGGCTTCGGCGGCGCGGGAGAAGGGATTCACTTGGAGCGCATCGACCCCGGTGGCGTCATTGCTTCCGCTATCGAGCCGCGCCGCGTGGTTGGCTCCATCGTCTATTTTTCCACGGAGATTTCTGCGCCCGGCGTGATTCAACATACCGAGGGGAATCGCATTTCGATTGGCGAACCTGGTGGAGCGCGTTCCGACCGCTGCCGTCGCATTGCAGAAACTCTCGTCGCTTCCGGCTTGCGCTGTCCGATCACAACCCACATTCGGCAGGAGATCTGGGTAAAGATCCTGGGAAACGCGTCCTTTAATCCGGTCAGTGCATTGACGCGCGCCACCTTGGTTCAGATGGTGAGAGATCCGGACGTTGCCGCCGTCATACGGAATATCATGCAGGAAGTGGAATCGGTTTCCCACAAGTTGGGAATGCAGTTGCCGATCTCCATTGATCAGCGTATGGCTGGCGCGGAAAAAGTCGGTGAGCACAAGACCTCTATGCTGCAGGATCTTGAAGCTGGCCGGCCTCTGGAATTGGAAGCACTGGTCGGTTCCGTCCTGGAACTAGGTGAAAAGCTGGGACTTCCGATGGCCCACATGCGCACGGTGTATAGTTGCGCGAAGCTCTTGGCCGAGCGTAGCCGAACTGGTAGGGCGGCGGGAAAATAACTGGAACAGCGAAGTTTGCGTGTGGCTCGCCCTGGGTCTTGCCGGGCAAAAAAAAGATTTAGCCGGTCCTTGACAAGAGGTGTATACTTCGCTGGTCCACTTACCGGACCACTTGGAGCTTGTGTGTCCCTCCCTTTCAAATCCGACTTCGAGGCTGTCCGCAGGGATAAAGTCTACGAAGGAGTCGCCAAGCAAATTGAACGTCTGATTCTCAAGAAGCTCAAGCCCGGGGACAAACTTCCTTCCGAACGTGAACTGGCTGAAATGCTCGCTGTCAGCCGAAGCTCCATTCGTGACGCCATTCGCAGTCTCGAGTTGATGGGCATGGTGGAACCTCGCCAGGGCGCCGGCACCATCGTTCGCGAAGTTTCCTCCGATTCGCTCGTGAATCCTCTGGCCAACGCGCGAAAACGCAAAGCAGAACTGGTCGCCGAACTTCTCGACTTTCGCAAGATGCTAGAACCGCCTCTCGCCGCTCGCGCGGCCACCCGCGTTTCCCCCGAAGAAATTGCGGAGATGGAAGAGATCCTCGAACGGCAGGAGGGAAAACTTCTCGATGGCGACAGCACCATTTCCGAAGACTCCGAATTTCATTATGCGGTTGCCTTGGCCTCGGGCAATAGCGTTGTGCTCAAAGTGCTCGACAACCTGATGGACCTGCTGCGCGATTCGCGGGAACGCAGTCTGCAAGTCGAGGGACGCCCGCAAAAATCATTAGCTGGCCACCGGCGAATCCTGGCGGCGATTAAACGCCATGACGCGGAAGCAGCAAAGGTGGCGATGCGCAGGCACATTGAAGACGTCGAAGAGATCGTACTTCGATCGTAAGGTTTTCCGCACCATGGCCAAGGGACAGTAGTCTGCGGATTGAAGGACGAGTCGATTGACAGACCTGGGAAATCACAAGACGGGTGGGACCATCGCGCCTCACGAGCCGGATGAGACTCGCAGCCAGGTGGAATCCATGTCTGCAGGTACGACTCTCACGCTCCGCGTCACCGAGGCGCGCGTCGAGGATGTCGGTCACGCCATTGCGCGGCTTGCCCCCACCGACATGGCGCGCATTGGTGCGCGGCCAGGTGATGTAGTCAAAATTACCGGCAGCACAAGCGCAGTTGGGCGTGCTGAACTTTCCGACGAACAACACGAAGGCATGATTCAGATCGACGGCACCTGCCGCAGCAATTGCAGTGCGGGGCTGCAGGAGCAGGTGAGTGTGGCGACCGTCGAGACCCAGCAGGCTATGGCGGTTCGCCTTGCGCCGATGTGGGTCGGAGCCGCACCCGCGACCATCGCCCCAGACCGCATGCTCGAGGATCTGGTGGGCGTTCCAGTCATTGCCGGATGCGCCGTGCGCGTACCAACGTTTGCGAAAGCCGTGAACTTCCAGGTGGTGCGCACGATTCCCTCGGGAACCGTGGTCATCGGGAAACGCACCGACATCCGCGTGGTAGAAGGTGAGCAAACGCCATCCCACGCGCCTTCCGTTTCTTATGAGGATATTGGTGGACTCGAACGGGAAGTCGCGCGAGTTCGCGAAATTGTCGAGTTGCCGCTGAAGTATTCGCACATCTTCGAGCGCTTGGGAATACTCGCGCCAAAAGGTGTCCTTTTGTATGGTCCGCCGGGGACGGGTAAAACTTTGCTGGCCCGCGCGGTGGCTGCCGAAAGCCGGGTCCATTTCATTCACCTCAACGGCCCTGAAATCATGCGCAAGTTTTATGGCGAGAGCGAGGCCAAGCTCCGCGAGGTTTTTGAGGAAGCGGCACGCCACGCACCATCGATTCTCTTCATCGACGAGATCGACGCGGTCGCGCCAAAACGCGCGGAAGTGGTCGGCGAGGTCGAAAAGCGTGTGGTGGCACAACTTCTCAGCTTGATGGATGGCTTCGTTGCCCGCGGCCATGTCATCGTTATCGGCGCGACAAATATTCCTGAGATGCTCGACCCGGCGCTGCGCCGCCCCGGGCGTTTCGACCGCGAAATCGAAATCGGTGTGCCCAATACTCAGGCGCGGTTGCAAATCCTCAGAATTCACACACGCGCCATGCCCCTTGCTCCGGACGTCGATCTCCAGGAAATCGCGGAACTCTCTCACGGCTTTGTGGGTGCGGATCTGGAAGCGCTGGGGCAAGAAGTAGGCATGATTGCCCTGCGCGGTTTCCTCTCCGCCGCCCCCCTCGGCACGGACGGAACCAGCTCTGCCGAACTCGCCAACCTGCAGGTGACGCGCAACGATTTCCTTGCTGGTTTGAAAGATGTGGAGCCGAGCGCGACTCGCGAATTCTTTATCGAAAAGAGCGAAACGACATTTGCTTCCTTGGGTGGCCTCGACGACGTGAAGCGGTTGCTCGGTTCGGTCGTTGAGCATTCCCACATGCACGCCGAGATTTACGAGAAGTTTGGGCTGGCACCGCCGAGAGGCATGCTCCTTGTCGGGCCCGCAGGGACTGGAAAGACCGCCATGGCGCGGGCGCTTTCTGGTGAGAAACAGCTCCCGCTTATCGCCATCGATGGTCCGCAGCTGTATTCGAAGTGGCTAGGCGATTCGGAAAGGGCATTGCGCGAAGTGTTCAAAAAAGCGCGTAGGGCAGCCCCCTGCATCCTGTTCTTCGATACGATTGACGCGCTGGCCCCAAAGTTCGCCTCCGATCAATTGGCCACCGACGTCTATCAAAGAATTCTCAGCCAACTTTTGCGGGAGATCGACAACTTGCGCGATGTAAAAGGCGTGATTCTGTTGGCCGCTACGGATCGTCCCGAGCGCATTGAACCCGCACTTTTGCGCAGCGGGCGCTTCGACTATATACTCCCGTTCGCGAAACCCGCCGTCGCCGATCGGGCGGCGATCCTGCGGCTTTGTTGCCGGCGCGTACCGCTCGCGCCCGATGTCGATTTCCAAGAACTGGCTGAAGAAATGGACGGGATGACCGGCGCCGATATCGAAAGCCTGTGTAAAAAGGCGACGCTCTCCGCGATTGTGGAATGTCAGCACGGCGCGCGGCTCACGCCCTTCGCCGTCACGCGAAGCGATTTCCTCGGGGTTCTCGAGTCGGATCGTGGCAGTCCCAAGCCTTTGAACTCAGCGAACGGTCTCAACAAGACTGCCGGGGATGGTTGCTCGGATGCGTTTACATCTAAGAAGTACTGACGAGGGTTGATTATGAGTTATACGGAACTAACTGTTTGGACGCGCGGCATCATCATGGACAAAGAGGGTCGCGACATCGTCAATGCCATCTCTGCTTCTGCCCGTCTTGAGGGCAAATACGCGCAGGCGATGGAAAACTATGTAGACAACCCCGATCGCACCAACTGCCCGACGCGCAAATACTGCCGCGTGGGCGACACGGTCCTCGAAAACGAACTCACTTACGAAAACGACAAGCCCAACATCGTGGTCCTCGTGGAAGGGACCATGGTAAAGGGTTGGGATTATATGCGCGGTATGCCGCCCGGCGGAACCTTGGTCATTAATACCCACTACACCCCGGAGTACATGATTCGGTTCGTGCCTGGCGCGCAGCGCTTAGCGCAGCTTGTCTGCGTGGATGCGGCAAAACTAGCCGACCATAAATGGCTCTACTACAGACTGGGACAACTTGGTCTTGACCGTCTTTCAACCGAGGGCGCTGCCGAACGAAGCAAGGCGATCGCACCAGACATCGCTGCTCCGCTGATTGCCGCTGTGGTCAAGACTACGGGGATCGTTAAGAGAGAGACGATTGAGCCGATGATTGCCAACAAGAAGGCGTTCGAAATGGCACTGAATGAGCTGCACATCCTGCCGCTGAACCCAGTGGCGGCATAGGAAGGATCACATGTCGACTAAAGGCACACGCATTCCGGAATGGCTTACCGTACCTTTCGCTGGTATCACGCCTGCACCATCGCAGGAAAAAGGCCAGGACTTGTTTCCGACCGGCAACTGGCGTTCCATCCGGCCGGTGTACCGCGACAAGTTGCCCCCGTGTAACAACGCTTGCGGGACCAATGAAAAAATTCAGGGCTATCTCGACCTCGTGAAGCGCGGCAAGTATCTGGATGCCTACGCGCTCATTAAAGAGGACATGCCCTTCCCCTCGGTCACCGGCCGCGTGTGTTACCACCCTTGTGAACAGGCCTGTAACCGTGGCCAGTACGACGAGGCCATCTCGATTCGCGCAGTCGAACGGTTTCTCGGCGACCTTGGCCAAGCGCTTCAGCGCGATGTGGTCAAGCCCGGAAAGCCCAACGGCAAAAAAGTTGCCGTCGTCGGTTCTGGTCCCGCGGGCCACAGCGCTGCCTACCAGCTGGCGCGTCTCGGCTACCAAGTGACCATCCTGGAAAAATCGCCCAAGGCCGGCGGACTCAATCGTGGCGGAATTCCGGACTGGGTCCTCCCGCAGCATGTGCTCGATCGTGAACTCGCACGCCTCACCGAGCTCGGGATTGCAATCAAGACCAACGTCGAAGTCGGGAAAGATGTTTCCTGGGATGATTTGAAGAAAAACTACGACGCCTGCGTCCTCGCCGTCGGTCTTACAGAGCCCAACAGCGTGCGAGCCGAGGGCGAAGACAAAGCCGGCGTGATTTATGGGCTTCCGTTCCTGCGCGACATCGGCATGGGCACATCCAAGGTGAAGGTCGGGCCTCGCGTCGCGGTCATCGGCGGCGGAAACACCGCCATCGACTGCGCGCGCGAAGCGCTTCGGCAAGGCGCCGTCGAAGTGACCATGATTACGGTCGAAGGCAATCCTCAGGAAATGCCGTGCGTCCCCGAGGATTTACACGACATGCTCGAAGAAGGCGTAGAACTGATCCATGGCCGGGCTGTGACCGCCATCATCGGCAACGGCAAGGTCGAATCCCTGCAACTCCACCCAGCACGTTTCTCCGGCGCGATCAACGCCTCGCCCATCACCGTCAATAAGGAAGCACCGGCGGAGCGTTTCGTTGTCGACAATGTGATCATCGCTGTGGGTCAGCGGGCATCGCTCGGTTGGTTGCCGGCCGAGTTCAAGACGGAACGCGGCACGATCAAGATCGACCGCTTCGGCCGGCTGGGTGATACGAACTTCTTTGCCGCTGGCGACATCGTGCAGTTGGGTTCCGGCCAACCGTTGATGGTGGTGAATGCGGTGGGCGATGGGAAGCGCGTTGCCTTCAACTTGGACAAGGTGATGCGTGGGGAGGAACTCCAACCCCGGAAGGTTCCTGTCGACGTCATCATGGACTTGAATCGCATGAACATGACCTACTTCCCGCACTTCCCACGCGTCAAGCAAGCCATGTTGCCTGCGGCAAGCCGGCGTAAGACGCAGGAGGAAGTGATTCAGTCGTTCAGCGAAGAGCAGGCAGTGGAAGAGGCTAGCCGCTGTTTCAGCTGCGGCACTTGCAACGCCTGCGACAACTGCTATCTAGTTTGTCCCGAACCGTGCATCGTGCGTCCGGCGCGATCGAACGGGCTCTATAAGATCCTCGTCGACTACTGTAAAGGTTGTCGCGTGTGCATCGAGGAGTGTCCGACGGGCTGCCTGGAAGGCGTTCCCGAACTCGACTTCGATGGCGGAGTTGTGCGCATGGACACGGCATTTGCCATAACCCCTGGGCTACACGGACGACAAGCGCAAGAGTTGGCTAATCTGGCAAGCCGCCCGGCAAAGGAGATATAGGATGCCAACCGCTACAGAAACAAAAAAGAAGACCGTTCGCATCAATGGGTGCGTTGCTGCGGCGCAAGCTGCCAAATACGCCGACGTGGATGTGATCACCGCCTACCCCATTCGGCCGTATACTGCGACGATGATGGCGCTCGCGCAGATGGTCGCCAACGGCGAGCTCGATGCCGAGTTCATCGTGGCCGATAGCGAGCATTCGCAGTTAAGCATCGCTCACGGCGCATCGTCGAGCGGCGCGCGCGTATTCACCGGAAGTTCGGGAGTCGGCGTGCAGTTTGCTTATGAGTTGTATTCGCCGATTTCCGGCAGTCGCATGCCGGTGCAGATGATGATTGCCGACCGCACCCTCGATCCCCCGGGCGATTTCGGTTCCGAGCACACCGACGCGCTCTCGACCCGCGACATGGGCTGGCTGATGGGCTGGTCTTGCGACGCCCAGGAAGCTTTCGACAATCATTTGATGGCCTACCGCATCGGCGAAGATCCGCGTGTGCTTCTGCCACAGATGGTTTGTCAGGATGGCTTCTTCGTCTCGCACATCACCAGCGACGTTGCATTGCCAGACCCCGGCCAGGTGAAGGAATTCCTGCCGCCGTACAAGCATCCCTATCCGCTCGATCCGCGGCATCCGGTTTCGCACGGCCCGCAGATTATGCCGGAGCAGGGTCCGCCATTGCAGCTAGAACGTGCGCGCGCCATGGAAGGCTCCATGGCCGTCATTGAGCAGGTCCACGACGAGTTCGCAACGATCTTCGGAAGACGCTACGACCCGTGGGTGGAAGAGTACATGACCGACGGCGCAGACCTCGTGTTTTTCATACAAGGCGGCCACGCCGTAACGGCGCGTTTCGCGATTCAGCACCTGCGCGAGCAGGGAGTGAAGGTCGGCCTCGTCCGCCTGCGGACCATTCGGCCATATCCCACGGATCGCGTGAACGAAATTCTCAGCAAATTCAAAGTGGTCGGCGTGATCGAGACCAATATGGGACTCGGTAGCGTCAGCAGCGGCGGCTCTCTCTATGCGGAAGCCTGCGCCGCTCTCTACGAAAGTACAAAGCGTCCGTTGGTCATGTCCTTCATGGCCGGCATGGGCGGCGAAGCGATTGTGTTGAAGGAATTCTACTGGATGACGCAGAAGATGACCGAGGCGCAAAAACGCGGCAAGATCGAGAAGCGCACGCACTGGGTCGGATTCGAAGAGTAGAACGGGATCCGTAGAAGAGTTTTGCGGTACGAAATTCGTGGCACAGGGATCTGAGCCCTGTACTTAGGAGGAAGCGATATGCCAGTGATCGAAGTTCAGCGCCAAACGCTGCCGATTCTCGACAATCCGAATCAGGGGGCGCGCTTTTACAATCCCGATTTGCCGGCGTCCGAGCCATTTGTCCCCGGGCATCGCACCTGTGCCGGCTGCGGGCCGTCCATTCAGTACCGGATGACCAGCAAGGCGTCGGGCGACAACACCATCCTGGTCGGGCCGACCGGGTGCATGTACGTCGCGAACAGTTCGTATCTGTGTACGCCCTACAACGTGCCTTGGGCACACACCCAGATTGGCAGCGCGGGCAGTTTCACTGCCGGTGTCGCTGCCGCCTACGAAGCCATGATTCGCAAAGGCAAGTGGAAGGGAACGTTTCCGAACATTATTTGCGAGGCTGGCGATGGCAGCGCTTCCGACATCGGGCTGGCGTCGATTTCTGGCGCGCTTTATCGCAATCACGACTGCCTGATCATCTGCTACGACAACGAGCAGTACGCCAACACCGGCATTCAGGCCTCTTCTCGAACGCCGTATGGCGGCATGACCACGTTCTCTCCTCCGGGCCCGAAGGTTCCCGAGGCGAAGACGCTGTATCCGAAGGATCTCGCCCGCATGATGGCCGCTGGCCATCCGCACTGCTATGTGGCAACCGCGAGCGTGGGCTACCCCATCGACCTGATGAACAAGGTTCGCAAGGGCCTGAACCACAAGGGTGCCGCCTACCTGATGGTGTACACGCCATGCCAAAAGGGCTTCGTGTACGAGACACCGCGCTCGATCGATCTTGGCCGGCTTGTCGTCGAATGCGGACTCTATCCTATTTGGGAGTGGAACCCCGAGAAGCGCGAGTATGACTACAGCTTCCGCCCGCAGAATATTCGGCCAGTCTCTGAATACCTAAAATTGCAAGGTCGCTTCGGCCATCTCCATGCCGAGCACATCGCCAACTTGCAGAAGTTTGCCAACCAGCAATGGTCCATGATGGGAGTGCAGTTGCCGGAAGCCCTGATCAAGGCTGCCGATCCGAAGAACCAAGTCAACATGTCAGCTGCGGCAGAAGCCGAAGCTGTGGCGCAAACCATATGAGCACAAATCCAAACGTTCCACCTGGCACTCCCGAAACTCAGGAAAGCTACATTGTCAGCGAAGGCAAGAAGCGCGGATCCTCGCGCGACGTGCGGCCGGAGGCCGCCTTCGACCGCTACTACACGGTGCTGCGCGTGCATCCGGGGGATGCGATCCTCACGGAGAACTGGCACACGAATGAAGTGCTGGATCACGCGCGCAGTAACTTCGAAGGAGTTACCTTCGCCATGCGCACCCTGGAAGCCTGGGGCGCGATGATCGAGAATGACCATCGCGCCTACTACACTGCCGGCGGGCGGGTGTGGGTCATGGATCTGGAGCCTGCGGCCGGCAAGAAGCCGCGGCTGCCTGGCACCGGGCCCCGCGAGAAGTAGCCTACGCTTGCCACGCATTTTAATCATCGACGATACGCCGGAGATCGCCGAGTTGCTGACCTTTGCCCTTCGTGATCGTGGTTACGAGGTATTTGCGGAGGGCTTTACCGATACCGTCAACGACTTGGTTCAGGAGCGACACATCGACGCCCTAGTGCTCGACTGCACTTCCTTTGACATGAGCGAATCATTGTTCGATATCGTTCGGCACGATGCTCGGCATGCGGACCTTCCCATTGTCGTCATCAGTGACACCCCGGAAAAGGCGGACGCGAGCCTTCGCACCCGCGATGCCCAAAAGGTCTTGCTCATCCCCAAGCCGTTTAGCGGCTCGCAGATCGCAAGAGCGCTTGAGGACCTGCTGAAGAAATAACTATGCCTTTGTGGAGCATGGACGAGTGGCAATACGTTGATCGCGAGGTCGTCACCGACCCGAAAAACAGGCAGTGGACTGTCGCCCTTATGGATGTGCTCGGACAAGAGGGCGACCCTGACATACCGAACAAGCTGCTCGAACTTCAGTATGCTTCGGGCCGCTATTTCACGTTGATTTACTCTGCCAGTGGAGCACTGCAGCGGGAGCGCGGCTACGCCACTTTGCCAGAAGCGACACGCGCTTTCGAAGATCTCCGCATTGCGATCATAGACGGCAGTCTTGATCCATCTCAGCCGGTATTCCGCGAAGACTTGGAAGATTAGCAAAGGCCAGTTCGGATTTCCTTACCGGCCTGGATTCAGATCTCTCATCACGACGTGTAGCACCTGCCCGGTTACCCGCGCCTCGCGCTCGGAAACCGCTGGACTCGGGCCGTCTTTCCCATGCTCTCGGTACGTCCTCGCAATGGCTGGCAATCGCGCGCAACCGCTGCGAATCAGTCCTGCCTTCTCTGCTACCGCTAACCGCGTCGCAAACGCCCAATCCGCAATCTTCCCTTCCGGCGCACCCGCCGCAGCCAGCCCGCTCGGTCCTTTGTGTTCCAATGCGTCGGTCACGATGGCTTCCAGGATTCCACAAGAAGTACGCATCGCCAGGGCAAACTCTCCTTGCTCGAGAAGACGCTTGCTATCCATGTAGGCCTGCTCAACAATCAGCCGAAGTTCTGGGTTGTGAACAAATTCAAACCGGCGCGGCGCCGGCGCATTCCTTGTCACGGAAAGGATCGCTCCCTGGTCTTTTCGAGACAGCGATGCAACCGCCTGTCCCAATACGTCGATCAGTCGCTGGACGATTGCTTCCGGCGGCGCCCCGACAGCGGCATCGCCTGTCGGCGAGCGCAACAGGAACGCTTCGCTGAACGCTCTCGCCAGCCAGTGAGCCTTACTGCCTCCCGACAACTGATTCATCGTAACCCCGCAGTCTTCCTGCCAGACGCGGGTCGCCGTACTTGTCGATTGGTTCAAAGGGTCAGCCGCCAGCTGGTCGCGGAGCTGATGCCCCCGGCGAAGCAAGCCTTCAAGGTGGGTCAAATAGATGTCGATCTGGGCCTGCAGGTTCTCCGTCATGGTCGCTATCTCGTCTCGCACTCCTGGCTGGACAGCCGCTGGCTTCTCTCTAAACCCAGTCCTGACAAAGCGCAAAGCTACAGCTAATCTGTACAGCGAATCTGTTCTTGACAGTGAGGGGGCAGAATGCTAATTTCCTGCCCGCCGTAAAGTGGTTCACTCATCGGACCAGTTTAACACGGCTCGCTGAGTTCGCTTTCTTTGCGTGGTTGGAGCGGGTTGCTGCTGCAGGGGTAGAATGCGGCAGTTCGCCCCCAATCGGCATTCCTGCGGCAGTCGGCTCGACATGCTCCACTAGGGCTGGTGTTTGGGCTCGATTCGAGTGGATCGAAATCGAACCATGGTAGGCGTGGCTGGTACCGATTCCGCAGCAGGGTTCAGGACAGAATCGCAAGGCTAATTGGGATTGGTTTTACCTTAACGCAGTTGAAGTCCAGCTAGTCGTTATGGAGGTTCGCCTATGACTACGTCCGCCGCTCCGCTGATCCACCCCTCCCGTATCGTCAATCGCTGGGCCCAGTTGGTCGCCGGCATCTTTGCAATGATGGCCATCGCCAACCTGCAATATGCCTGGACTCTGTTCACCAAACCCATCCAGGCGCATCTGCACACTACGCTGGTCGAAGTGCAGTGGACCATCGCGCTGTTCATTGCGCTCGAGACTTGGCTTGTACCGTTTGAAGGCTATCTCGTGGACCGCATCGGGCCGCGCATCATGCTGGGCGTGGGCGCAATCACCGTCGCTCTCGGATGGATCGGCTCAGGCCGGGCGGAAACTCTGCACAGCTTGTATTTCTGGTACGCTCTGAGCGGCATTGGTGCCGGCATCGTTTATGGAGGAACCATCGGCAATGCGCTGAAATGGTTCCCTGACTACCGCGGACTCTGTGTCGGTCTCACCGCAGGCGCCTATGGCATCGGGACGGCGCTCACCGTCTCCCCGATCGACAAGATGATTAAAGCATCGGGCTATCAGCACACTCTGATTGTCTGGGGGATCATCCAGGGCTTTGTGGTGATGGCCGCCGCCTTGTTCCTCGCCAGGCCGCCTGCGGGCTGGACGCCGCCGGGTTGGCAGAAGAAGGAGCTCGCCATCAAGGCGCGCGTGAATATCTCGGCTGTCGATATGACTCCGTGGCAAATGCTGCGCCAGCCTTCCTTCTACGTGGTGTACCTGATGATGACGATGCTGGCTTTTGGCGGCATCGTGGTCACCGTACAATTAAGTCCGATGGCAGTGTCTTACCACGTCGATAAGATCATCGTCGCTTTCGGCATGAGCGCTCTAGTGATGGCCATCGAAATCGATCGCATCCTGAATGGCTTGACGCGGCCCTTCTGGGGTTGGGTCTCCGATCACATCGGCCGGGAAAATGCCATTTTCATTTCGTTCATGCTGGAAGCCGCTGCGGTATTTGCGCTCCTCCGCCTGATCAGTCACCCGATATGGTTCATCGCATTGTCCGGACTGTGCTTCTTCGCGTGGGGCAACATCTATTCCCTGTTCCCTTCGATTACCGCCGATCTGTATGGGAAGAAGTGGGCAACCACGAATTACGGCATCGTTTATACGGCGAAAGGCCTGGCGACTCTGTTTGCCGCTCCCGGTGCTGCGTGGCTGTTCGAGAAGACTGGATCCTGGACCAAGGTGTTCTGGGCCATGATTATTTGCGACATCATTGCTGCGTTCATGGCATTACTCTGGCTCAAGCCTTTGGCGGCCCGCACAGTGCAGGGGGCGAAGCCTACTTCTCCGTCGGTCAATGCGGCGGAGCCGATGGGGGCCTGAGGCTGGGCATCCGTTTTGCGAAAGAGCCAGCGTTTTCAATCGTTGCAGAACACGATTGCAGTTACGGTCTGAAGCGATTGGGGTCGGGTGAGCCTGCGGCTCACCCAGAATGGCCGGTCGCAGCTTGTCCCATCTGTTCTGACAGTGCTTGATAATGAACTCGGCCTTCGGGAAGCACTTTTACATTGAAGTTACCAACCAGGAAGTAGTCGGTCCAGTCCTTCGTGTTCCGCACGCGCTCGAAGCTGACCGGGTGGAATCCCTCGCCGACGGAAACGAACTTAATGAGCGAGGCATGTTCTCTTGGCATGGTATACAGTGCATCCAACACTTCATCCTTCTCACACGCAAAGCACTTTTCCCTGGCCCCTTGCCACAACTGGGAAATATCTGTCGGGCGCCCAAGATCATCCTCGGGTCCAGAAAGGCCAAACCCCAATACAAACCACTGCAACTTGTCATTGCGGGTCATAAAATAGACTCCCGTGCTTCATCATATTCCCAGCTTGTAGGTTGGGCAATGAGGGAAAGCCAAAAGCCGATCTGATCTTTGGGATATAATCGCCGCTTTCTCGGAGGTTTGCATGCCATTAATTGCGCCCGCAGCCGAATGGGACACGATCTTCCGCAGACTAAGAACGGAAGCTCCGGAGGCGTTTCTCTCCGATGGTCGTCTTCTCAACCTGATGGAAGGTGAATGGCAGGACCCCGGCTTCGGCAGGCACTACACTTCCGCCGTGGATGGTCGCAGCCTTGGCCGCATTCCCATGATCGACCTGGAATCCGCGCGTCGTGCGGTGAAGTTCGCCAAATCCGAAGCCGCTTCCTGGGGAACGACCGATTTGGACGAACGGCGAAAGCGAGTTAGCGCTTGTCTGGAAGGTCTTCGCAAGGAAAGGGAATTGATTGCTCTCTTGCTGATTTGGGAGATTGGCAAACCTTACGCGCAAGCGCTCACGGATATTGACCGCTGCATCAGCGGGGTCGCATGGTACGTCGAGAATATGGAAAGCATGCTCGGCGAGCGCAAACCGATCGGACTCATCTCTAATATCGCTTCGTGGAATTACCCGCTATCCGTGCTGATGCACGCGGTGCTGGTCCAGGTCCTTGCGGGCAATTCTGCGATTTCAAAGACTCCCACAGACGGGGGGCTCTACGCTTTGACACTCGCCCATGCCATTGCCCGGCGCAGTGGGTTGCCCGTTTCTCTTGTCAGCGGTTCCGGCGGGCAATTGAGTGAAGCTCTGGTTCGCAATGAACATGTGGATTGCCTGGCTTTCGTCGGAGGGAAAACCAATGGAGGAGTCATCGCTTCCTCGCTTTACGACGACAAAAAACGCTACATGCTGGAAATGGAAGGGGTAAATACCTACGGTGTATGGCAGTTTTCCGCTTGGGAAAATTTGGCGCAGCAACTTCGCAAAGGCTTTGACTACGGCAAACAACGCTGCACTGCATATGTTCGGTACGTGGTCCAGCGGGAGCTCTTTCCCCAGTTTTTGGAGATGTACCTGCCCGTTCTGCGTTCCTTGCGATTCGGCAATCCCGTGATGGTCGAGATGGAAAACGATCCGCTCCCCAAGTTGGACTTCGGCCCGCTCATTAACAGCAAGAAGGTGGAAGAGTTGCGAGTCTTGTATGTAGATGCCCTGAGCAAAGGAGCGATCAGTCTTTTTGAAAGCACCGTGCCGGAAAGCATGATTTTCCCTGGCCAGGATATTTCGGCATATGTCGGCCCGGCGACCCTGCTGAACATCCCGCGGAATTCGAAGCTCTATCACAGCGAACCGTTCGGGCCGTTGGACACGATTGTGGTCGTAGATCACCTGGAAGAACTGATTTCCGAGATGAATGTTTCGAACGGCTGCCTGGTTTCCTCGCTTGCTTGCGATGATAGGAAAATCAGCCGTCGTGTCGCGGAAGAGTTGAGAGCGTTCAAAGTCGGAATCAATGCGGTAAAGTCACGCGGAGACCGCGAAGAAGTGTTCGGCGGGATCGGCCAGTCCTGGAAAGGTTGTTTTGCGGGCGGTCGTTACCTGGTGCTTGCTGTGACGCAAGGAACGCCAAACGAAAAACTTTACGGAAATTTTCCGGAGTATACACTGCTTCCCGAGGAAGTTTCCGTCAGATCGCTCGTGAGTGCCACGGCCTCAAAACCGGCGTGAGGTTTACGCGATTCGCCTCGCCGCTTCGATGAATCACTTTTGCCATGCAACACCATGACTTGCTCTTGCATGCAATCACCCGTGAGAATGGGTGTGTAGCTTCATCCTCATATGAGGTCATCGAACATGACGCCAGTGCAGCGGGAACTTCTCCAGGAGCTTCAGAATGTTGCCCGGACGGCGCTTACCGTCCAGGCCCTCATGGAACAGATTGCCAAGCGCCTGCACGAAAAGATGACGCGCTACAACTGGGTGGGCTTCTATCTTGTCGACCCGGCGGATGCGGGCTACCTCGTCGTCGGGCCTTTTGCCGGCAGCTTCACGCCCAACACGCGATTCCCCCTCAACGTAGGACTCTGTGGCGCGGCGGCCACCTCCGGGCAGGTCGTCGTCGTGCAAGACGTGTCCCAGGATCCGCGTTATCTTTCGGGTTCATCCCTGGTAAAGTCCGAAATCGTTGTGCCGATTTACGTAAACAAGCGACTTGCCGCTGAGCTCGATATCGAAAGCTATTTCGCCGACACATTCACAAAATCAGAACAGGAGTTTGTGAAGGCCTGCGCCAAGATCATCGGGGACTACCTGGCAAAAGAGAAGTGAGGGTTAAACTGCTCGAGAAGGGAATGGCCCGGAACGTGCCAATTTGACGCAGGTCACAAATTTGCCTTCTGCGAGTCACTGTTTGCCCGCAACCCCTTGGGTGCACTGAAAATCGGACACGCATTCTTGCCAGGGTGACTCTCGTCGGGCGCTGCTCCAAGCCGTGCCGACCCATGAGGCGCGAAGGGCCCAAATGCCCCGCAGACTCGACTTTAAGCTTATCCTCTCGCTCACTGTCTTAACTGTTGCCATCAGTTGTGTCAGTGGCTTTCTCAATCTGCGCCAGAACGACAATGACGCCCAGAGCGATGTTCGTTACATTCGGCCAAAAAACCCAATCGTAGTTGGACATTTTGAGAGTCCTCCCGTGCGCAAATGCATCAACCAAACACAAACAAGGCACGTGCAAGGCCGACATGGGTTTTCAATGACTTACGAGCGATTGACACTGTCCAGTTGCTGGATTTCCCGACCGGGATGTTGGGATTGCCAACAGAGTCGGAAAACACACCTCGACGAATTTCGCGAAGACTCTTATTTTGCTTTGTTAGAAGCGTAGAACGCCAGAGTGCTTGAAAACTCTCTGACGCGATGCGTTATGCTGCGAGACGGCCAGGGGCGGATTCCGCTTCGAGCTTTGGCCTTTTAATGTCCCACGCAAGCCCGAGGGTACGCAAGGTCCAGATTCCGTACCAATTCATGTCGACTTCATACCAGGCGAAACCGTGGCGCGCTGCCTGCGGCTGAGCATGGTGATTGTTGTGCCAGCCTTCGCCAAAGGTAAGAATCGCCACCCAAAAACTATTCGTGGAGGTATCGCCCGTATCAAAGCGTTGCGAACCCCAGATGTGCGTGGCCGAATTAACTAGCCATGTGAAGTGCAAGCTCATGACCGAGCGCACAAAAACTCCCCAGAAAACCCAGGGCCAGCCTCCAATTGCATAGAAAATCACAGCCACAACAACGGAAGGAATCACGTGCCACTTGCTGATCCACAGGTGAAACTTGTCTTTGCGAAGGTCAGGTACGTAGGGCAGCAGTTCCGTGCGGTCGCGATGCATCGCGCGTCCGGTGAGAATCCACCCCATGTGCGACCAGATGCCGCCGTCGCGGGGCGAATGTGGGTCGCCCTCTTTATCTGTGTTCTGGTGATGGATGCGATGCGTGGCTACCCAGGCGATCGGACCGCCTTCAAACGCCAGTGTCCCGCAAGTCGTCAAGAAATACTCCATCCATTTGGGAGTTTTATAGCCGCGGTGCGTGAGCAGCCGATGATAGCCCATGCCGATGCCCAGGCTACCAGCAACCCACCACATCACGAGGCAGACGAGCAGCGCCTTCCAGGTAAAAAAGAATACGGCCGCGAGGGCGCACAAATGGAGGGCGATCATGATCGTGGTCACGCCCCAATTCACAGGCTGAGAAAACGTCTTGTCGTGCTTCAGGGAGGAAAATATGCTCATAGTCTCTATCTACTCTACCAGCTTCTTCTGTAGATTCGTGGGAAATCGACATGCGCTTGTGTAAATGTTCAAGGGGAATGGGGAGTGGTACTGGGGGAAGTCCGGTGCTTACGAAACATCCAGGAAACGCCTTGCGTATCTTTGGGTGGCAGTTTGTGGGCACGGTTCGAACGGCATTTTGCTGGGGAGGGGACACGTGAGCAAAACTGAGTTCTATGCCGCAATGATGATTGCCGCTGGGATGATGCTGCCGGGATTGGCGATAGGCCAAGCGAAACATACGCCGACGCTCGCTGAATCGCTGAGCTTGAAGTCCATTGGTGACCCCAAAATCTCGCCGGATGGCAGGCTCGTCGCCTACCAGGTGCAAGAGGCCAACTGGAAAGAGAACGAGTTTGTCCGCCAGCTCTGGCTGGTGGATGTGGCCACCGGCAAAAGCCTCCAACTTACCCGCGGCAAAAAGTCTGTGGGCGGGGCCGATTGGTCGCCCGATGGCCGATGGCTAGCTTTCGTGACAGAACGGGAAACGGCGGCCGTCGAGCCGCTGGCCGAGACCAAAAAAGAAGAGAAGCAGGAAAAAAAAGACGAAACCAAAGAAGAAAAAAAGGAAAGCGAGCCTGGGAAACCGGCCAGCGCACAGATCTGGCTCATTTCTCCTGCGGGCGGCGAAGCGTGGCAGTTGACGAAATCCGAAACCGAGATCAGCGAATTCCACTGGTCGAAAGATTCCAAGTTCATTGCCTTCACGGCCAATCCCCCGGAGACCAAGATCAGCAAGGAGCGAAAGGAGAAATACAGCGATTACGAAGTCTATGAGAGGGATTATCGCCAGAATCAGCTGTGGTCCGTCGATGTTGCGGAAGCGGAGAAGAACGATCTGCCAGTGGAGGCGAAGCGGCTGATAACCGACTTGACCATCCACGTCACTGATTTTGCTTGGTCGCCCGACTCCACGCAAATCGCCTTCAGTGCAACCGCGAATCCGTTTCTCGCCTTCCGCGGGAATCAGGACGTCTACTTGCTGCAGCTCACAAAAAACAACTCCGTGACGAAGATCGTGGCTTTGTCCGGTCCCGATTCGAATCCCCAGTTTTCGCCGGATGGCAAGGAATTGGCGTTTCAAACCTCGCTCGCCCAACCTTATTACTACTACGCGAACGGGCATATCGCGGTGGTCCAGCTCGCCAATGTTCTCGACAAACCTGCCACAGCGCCTGCCGATGTCCGTGACCTCACTGTAAATTTTGACGAGGATCCCTATCTGATGAATTGGGGACCCGACGGCATCTATTTCGGCTGCCAGCAAAAGACAACCGCGCACATATTTCGAGTCAGTCCCCAGACTGCCGACATCCAGCGCCTCAGCTCGCCCGACAATTTACTGATCGAAGATGCGTCGTTTACGCCGGATTTCAAGACCGTGGCTTTCATCACGGAAGATGCCTCTCACATGGGCGAACTGTTTGTCTCTCGCGTGTCGCCGTTTGCTCCCAAAAAGCTGACCGATATGACCGCGCAAGTGAAAGACTGGAGTCTTGGCACCGTCGAAGTCGTGGCGTGGAAAAGCCAGGATGGAACCGTAATCGAAGGAGTGCTGCACAAGCCGGCGGATTATGACCCGGCGCGCAAGTATCCTCTCCTGGTTCATATTCACGGTGGACCAACAGGAACTTCGGAGCCCACCCTTTCCCCTGTCGGGTACGCCTACCCCGTGCAACAGTTCCTGGCCAAAGGCGCCCTCGTCCTCGAACCGAACTACCGCGGAAGCGCGGGTTATGGCGCGGCGTTTCGCGCGTTGAACGTACGGAACCTCGGCGTCGGGGATATGTGGGACGTGATGAGCGGCGTGGATTACCTGATTGCCAAAGGTATGGTGGACCCCAACAAATTGGGAGCGATGGGATGGTCCGAAGGAGGCTACATCTCTTCCTTCTTGACCACGCACACGGATCGCTTCAAGGCCATCTCGGAGGGTGCGGGAATCAGTGACTGGATGACTTACTACGTCAACACAGACATCACTCCATTCACCCGTCAGTATCTGCACGCAACGCCGTGGGACGATCCGGAAATCTACGCCAAGACTTCGCCGATCACCACGATCAAGCAAGCCAAAACCCCCACGCTGATCCAGCAAGGTGCCAACGACAAGCGCGTGCCTGTGCCAGACAGCTATGAGCTTTACCGTGGATTGCAGGACCAAGGGGTGGAATCGCGGATGGTGCTCTACACGGGGTTTGGCCACGGCGTCAATAAACCAAAATCCATGCGCGCACTGCTCGAATCCAATCTCGATTGGTTCAATCACTATCTCTGGAACGAACCGATTCCGAAGGATTCGCCCATTTACGGCACGAGCGAACTCGAAACTTCAAAATGATCGTCAGGTTGTCAGCCGGTCACGTGATATCGGGCGAAGAGGCCACACACGCAAAGAAACCACGGCGGCAAGGTCTTCCTCTGGTATTTGCATAGTCAAGTTGGCTTTTGGCGTCCGGTACGTTCGAGAGGTCCAGGCCAATTGATCGTTCAGAAAGGCTTCCACAACCGAGCCATCCAGAAAAACCCTCAGACGATGAGGTGCTGCACCCGCGCCAGGAAAGGCGACAGCGGTATCGCCAATTTGAAACTCCTGCCCGCTGTGGTCCGGATTAAACCTCACGTCTAGGATGTCCTGCGTGCCGTCTGAAATCTTGAGATGCATGTCTTTTGGCCGAAACTGCAATTCGATTTCTGCCGTTCCGGTCTTGAGCTCGATTTTCCCCAGAACACTCTTTTTATCCTCCATCTTCGGGGGAATGGACATCTCCGCTTCCCGCAATCGTGCGATCTCTGGGAGCACTGACATTCTGAGCGAACCGTCATCGGCTAGCGTCAAGACTCTTGGCAGGGACATGCATCCGGCCCAACCAGCGGCGCGAGACTCCGCCTCTTGGCGTGTTTCGGTGACCCAACCCCACAAGATTCTTCGCCCCTTTGCATCCAATTGGCTCTTGGGCGCGTAGAATGCGCCGTGGTCCAGCAGTCCGCGCTTCTCGGTGTGAAACACCAGTTCCTTTGGATCCAGTTCGCCACTTTCCCAGTAGACTTTTCGTTCCGTGGAATACAGTAAAACGTGTTTTCCGTCGCCGAGTCGAAAGAGATCCGGGCATTCCCACATTTCGCCTGCTTCCACGGCATCATTTGTCTCCTTGCCATTTCGCTTTCCGGTGGCCAGGGGGTGCAGATATTCCCAACGACGAAAATCTTGCGATCTGTACAGCAACACCCGCCCGCCTTCGCCTCGGATGCCTGACCCGACCCCCGTGAGCCAGGCCTTTCCCTCGCGCCATAAACACGGGTCACGAAATCCAGTCAGGCGGGGATCCTCTGGGGGAAAAAGTACAGGCTCTTTCAGCTTTTCCCATCTTTGCAGTTTCGCATCCGTGGATGTGGCCAAGCACTGCACCTCCAGAAAACTGTGTTGGCCGTCCCGCAAGGTTGCCTGGTTCGGCGGCGCGGCTTTCACTCCGGTGTAAAGAACTGTCGCCACCCCATCGTTCTCCACCGCACTCCCGGAAAAGCATCCATCTTGATCATAACTACCGGGCGTGGGAGCGAGCGCCACGGGCAGGTGTTCCCAATGAATCATGTCAGGGCTGATCGCATGAGCCCAGTGCATGTCTCCCCATACCGCCGCTTTGGGGTTGTACTGGAAAAACATATGGTACGTGCCTTTCCAGTAGATCGGGCCGTTCGGATCATTCATCCAATTGCGAGCTGGCAGTAGATGAAATTGCGGCCGCAAAGGATCCGCCGCGATCTGCGCGAGAGGAACCTCGTCCGGGGGAGAGCGCAACTTCCCCAGAAAGTTTTCTGGTCCTCGCATGGATAACACTGCGCCGGATGCCCCTGCCGTTTCGAGAAAACGCCGCCTCGAGATCATCCCTCCACACTTCCTTTTTCGCTTAAGCTGCGGTCCAGTTCGAGCTTTTCTTCCACGCGCAGGGAACGATGGGCGCCTTTCGGCAAATCCCCAAGTTGCAACGGCCCAATCGATACACGAACCAGACGGAGGACCTTCACGCTGAGTGTCCGAAGCATGCGGCGGATCTGGCGATTCTTGCCTTCATCGAGGACGATCTCAATCCAGCAATTCTTCTGTCCCGCACGAAGCAACCTTGCGCGTTTCGCATGTAGCCCCTCTCCTGGGGACGATGCGATGCCGCGCCGAAGCGCCTCCAGCAATCGGTCGTCCGCCACGGCGTTGATCTGCACGGCATAGGTCTTGTCCAGATGAGAGGCGGGATTGGTAATGCGCGCCGCCCATTCGGAATCGTTCGTCATCAGGAGCAGACCTTCGCTGGCCTGGTCCAGGCGGCCGACAGGGGCAATCCACGTGAGGTCAGAGGGCAGAAGGGCATAGACCGTATCGCGTCCCTTTTCATCGGCGGCGGTTGTGACGATTCCGCGCGGCTTGTTGAGCATCAGATAAGTTTTTTCGGCGTCGCGAACAGTTTCGCCGTCCACCTGAAGGCAATCCTTGCCGAGTCGCACGGGAGATTCGGGATTCTTTACCACCGAGCCGTTGAGCCGCACTTTGCCTTCCCGGATCAAGTCGAAAGCCCGCGTACGGGAACAGTAGCCAAGTTTGGAGAGGGCACGGGCAAGACCCACAGGTTTGTCTTTGCTGCCAATTGAGGTGACGCTGGCATGTCGTTTCACGGGATATCGATGGGAGTGTAACGCGAACTCTTGAGTGAGCGCGAACTAACTCCTGCGTCAAACGTTTCTGCAAATTCTGCTTGACAATATATATCAGTTATAGATATATCTATCGCAGATATAAGGGAGGTCTTCGATAGGCCCATGAAGCCCAATCAGATTCCCGACGAATTGCAGCGGCTCGTTCCGCTCACCCCCGCCGTGTTCTTCGTGCTGTTCTCGCTGGCTGACGGCGAAAAGCACGGCTACGCCATCATGCAACAAATGGTGGAGCTCTCGAACGGTGAGTTTCGCATGGGGCCAGGCACCCTTTACACCACGTTGCAGCGTTTGCTCGAACTGGGACTCATCGAGGAGATAGGGGTCGCCAGCCGGGCCGCCCAGCGCGAGAGCCGCCGCCGCAATTACCGGCTGACTGGCTCAGGCAAGACTCTTCTGGAAGCCGAGTTGGCCCGCATGGATTCCGTGGTACGGCTAGCCAGGCGGAAGAAACTTGTGCCTCGACCCGCGGAGTAGCCCGATGAAACCGATAATGCCAAACAGTCGCTGGATGTACGAGTTGCTCTTGCATGTCTATCCACGCGAATTACGCAGCCGATTCGGCGCGGACATGGTGGAAGTGTTTGAGGATCTCTTGACCGAGGCCACACGAGAAGGCGGCGCCGTTGGAATTGCTTCGCTTTGGTGTACCGCCGTGTGGGAACTTGTCAGCATTGGAGTGCCATCGCGTGTGAAATCCACGGGTGTCATCGCTGGGACGCTGTCCTTCCTGGTTTCGACTGCCATCGCCTGGGTATTTTTTCACGCTGTCGGGTAGGGGTTTGGGCAGTTACCTCAATCAGGAGGCTACACCATGCGCGCTCAAATACCCCTTGCGCTGTTCGCGATACTGCTGGGAGCGGTAGACACCGCCGCCGGATTGCAGGAGGTGGTTTATTTAGGCATTCTGCGGAGCGAGACGGAACCGCTCGTCATGGGCGCGCTGGGAACTGTGGCGAGTGCTCTTTTACTGGCGGCAGGAATTGCGCTTTTGATACGGGCGAGACTGAGCGCCGTTCTCGTTCAAGCGGCTTCGTATGTGGCTGTCCCCGTCTTCATCCTGACCGGCGTCATCAAACATTACGCAGCGTGGCCATCCACTGTCATGGGGATCGCGTATCCACTCTTGCTATTCCTTTATTGCCAGAGAATCGGCAAATCCACGGAAGTACTGTCGAAAAGCTAAGCGGCGGAAGAGTTGCAGCAGACCATTGATGGGTCCATCGATTAGGATTTCTTGTCGGAAGCCGAATCGGTACGATGTTTTACTTCGCCGTAGCGCTGTGCCAGCCAGGCGCGGACTTCCTTCGGGTCGTACTTGAACGGGCCGTTGCCGCCTTTGTAGGAAATGCGCCCGCTCTCGTCAATGATATAGAGCCGCTCCGGCCACGCCGCGTAGGCATCATTGGCGCTGTTGGACATCTCATCAATTCCAAAGGGGACAGGAAATTTGAATCGCTGCGTAAAATCGTTGGCGATGGCGACGCGATCTCCGATATTCTTGGGCTGGGCGTAGCAGACGTTGTCTTTGTCTTTCTCGTTGGACTTCATCCGCCATTCGTCGGTTGGATGCGCTTCCCGGATGTAAATCGTCAGAAAATCTACGTGATCCTTGTAATCGTTGTAGAGTTGCACGATGTCGCCCACCTGGCGACGGAAGGGCGGTCAAGTAAAGCTGCCGAACACCAGGACCAACGGACGCCCCGCGGTTCTCTGGCGAATGTGAAACCGGGTCGACCCATCGAGCGCTACGAGCCGCGCATCGGGAGCCGCATCGCCCACTCTCAAGTTGCCGCGGTGCATGTGCGGCAGGGCGTAGCGCACCATATATAAGGCGTCTTTCGGGCCGCCCGCCAAAATGCTTAGAACTGCGTAGGTCGCGACTAGCAGGATGCCCAGCGAAAGGAACACCCATTTGAGCGGAACGCGCACGAAAGTCCCAGTCAGTGCGCCGCGCGCAGTTCGTCGCGGAGCGCTTTGTAACGTGTCAGCGATTTTTCGATGATGTTCATCGCTGCATAAGCAGGGCGAATGTCCTCCACCTGAACCTGCTTGCCTTCGAGCTGTTTGTAATCCTGGAAGAAACGTTTTAGCACCAGCAAACGGTGGGGCGGAAGGTCGCGCGCCTCGATGTAGTCACTAAACTCCGGATCGTTCGTTGCCACAGCGATGATTTTGTCGTCACTTGCTCCGGAATCGATCATCGTCATCACGCCGATAGCCCGTGCCTTGATGAGCGCAAGCGGCTGCACCGGTTCCTGACACAGAACCAGCATTGAGGGGATCGTTATCTTCAGCGTAAGTCTGCGGAATGAAGCCGTAATTGGCCGGACAGAAAACGGCCGAGTGAATGATGCGATGGACTTTGAGCAGACCGGTCGATTTGTCCAACTCGTATTTGACGTTCGAGCTAGCGGGATTTCAATCAGCGCCTGGAAGTCGCGGGGCAATTCCTTGCCCGGAGAAACGTCGTGCCATGGGTGCATCAAAGGGGAGCCTCGCTACCAGTTCCGTGAGCACCTATTATCCCTGAGAAGGCCAGGAAACGTAAGGGGCAGAACTCAGGCAGCTCGCTTGGTCCACGCGCCAAGGATGGCACCCATGAGCACCAGTCCGGCCAGTGGGTAAAACTCATTGATGGCGAAAAGCGTCTTGGGGCGCATCTCGAACATGTAGTTCATGAAGGTGATCGGGCCAACGAATCCAATCCACACCAGAACGCCTACTGACGCGCCGCGTCCAATCGTGTTGGCATTGCGCCAGAGGCAAAGTTGCGCGACCGAATACGCGATCAGCAGCTCCAGCAAGAACGCAATGATATAGGGCACGACAGGGTTGACACTCTGCGTCTGCTCTACGGTGATATGTTCGAGTGCCATCCAAGGCTTGTTAAACAGGAGGCCGTACCACAGATACCCGAGGAAAAAATACGCGATCGCCGCAACGAAAACGGCCGGGTAATTCGTTCGCATAATCTGTCCCTTCCTGTCCGCGCCGCGAGAACAAACATGAGGCTCCGGCGTGGATTTGTTGGGCCGAGTCTGTAACCACAACAAGGGGAAGTCAAGCTTAAGTCAGCAAAACTTGGCCACGAAGGAGAGTCCACGGAGTGCGTGGAAATAGTGTTCGCTAGGGCGCGCAGAGAAATGGTAAGAGAGTGCAAGAGTTGGGTCAGCAGGGGAGGCACTATGGGGCAACCGGTAATGTACTGGCAGATCCTCAGCAAGCAGCCGGCGAAATTGGCTGAATTCTATGAATCGATATTTGGATGGAAACGTTGGCCTGCGGATGCGCTCGGAAGCCGCGCCGTGGAAACGGGCAGCGGCGAGGGCATTCCTGGAGGCATCTGGCAGATTCCCCAGGACGCGCAAAGTATGGTGCAGTTATTCATCCGCGTGGACAATGTCGCGGCATACGTGCAGAGAGTGGAATCCAGAGGCGGCAAAATGATTTTCCCCCGCAATTGATACCGAGCGGAGATGAAGTCAGTATCCTTCAGGATCCGGAGGGCATCCCTTTCGGAATTTTCCGGGCAGGCAAGAAATCCTGAAAATCACGCGCGCGCCTTATCGATCATCTCTTCCCAAATGCCCTTTGACTTGAGAATCAGTTCCACGGCCTCGCGGATAGCTCCGCGCCCGCCGGCGCATTTGCTGGTGTAATGGGCGGCCTTTTTGACCTCCGGGACCGCATCGCCGACAGCAACCGCGAGACCAACTCGCCGCAGGACCGGAAGGTCGGGAAGGTCATCGCCAACATAGGCCACCGCGGAATCGGGAACGCCGGCTTTGCGCAGGACCTCTTCATACGCAGGAATTTTGCCGGGTTGCTTCATGTAGATAAATTCCATTTTCATTTCGTTGGCGCGGCGAAGCAGCGCTGGACTTTCCCGCCCGGTAATACATCCCGTGCGAATCCCGGCGCTATGCGCAAGGGTGAGACCCTGGCCATCGTGGGCGTCAAACGTCTTGATCTCGAGTGCCGAACCGTCGGGCTGAGACAGTAGGGTAACGCCCCCATCCGTCATCGTGCCATCGACGTCCATCAAGAGAATTCTGATTTGCGCGGCGCGTTTCTTCAGTGCGGGAGAGATTTTCGGGCTGCGAGCCAAGGGAGCCTCCGGGGAAGTGCGAATCGTAAATCTTAGCAGGAATGCCACGGATAGCCGAGATCCGTCATTAAGATCATTAAGATCATTAAGATCATTAAGATCATTAAGATCATTAAGATCATGCTTGACCTTCACGTTGCGTTGGGCTTGAGAGTGAGCTGAGCGAAAAGGGATTCCTCGCTCCGCTTAGGAAAGAGGATTCACTGGAAACTAAATCAGTTCGAGTGTCCACAGGTCGTGGAGGTGCACGACACCGAGGACCTTGTGAGAGGCGGGATCGATGACGACGACGGAAGTGATCTTTTTCTTTTCCATTAGGTTGAGCGCTTCGCTCGCCAGCAAGCTGGGACCGATCGTTTGCGGGGTACGAACCATGCAATCGCCCGCGGTCATCGAAAGAGTGGCGCCACCATGCGTTTCCATTAGCCGTCGGAGATCGCCGTCGGTCAGGATGCCCGCCAGTTTGCCGTCGGCAGTGGTTACCGTGGTCATACCGAGCTTCTTCGCGGACATTTCGTGGAACGTGGCAGGCATCGGTGTTTCCGGCGAAACGTGTGGAATCGAGTCCCCAACGTGCATCAGGTGTTCGACGCGCAGCAGTTTCTTGCCGAGGCGTCCGGCAGGATGAAGTGCCGCGAAGTCGTCCGGTTTAAACCCGCGGCGGTCCAGAAGGGCTATTGCCAGCGCGTCTCCCATGGCCATCGCCACCGTCGTGCTCGCTGTGGGAGCGAGATTCAGCGTACAGGCTTCTTCCTTTACGCTGACATCGAGGACGACTTCGCTGGCGTTCGCGAGAGTGGATTTTAGATTGCCCGTCAGCGTGACGATGGGCATTTCCAGACGTTTGAGGGCCTCGAGCAGGTTTAGGATCTCCGGTGTCTCGCCGCCATAACTGATAGCGAGCAGGGAATCACCCCGCGCAAGCATGCCTAGGTCGCCGTGGAGCGCCTCCGCGGGATGAAGAAAGAACGACGGTGTACCGGTGCTGGAGAGCGTCCCCGAGATTTTTCTGCCAATCAATCCGGATTTGCCCATGCCACTGACGATGACGCGGCCTTTGCAGGCGAGCAGCAGATCCACAGCTCGATCGAAAGAAGAGTCCAGGCGGCCCATCAGGTCGTTGATCGCCTGCGCTTCGATTCGTAAAACGCGACGAGCACTGTCGAGGCTCATGCCTGGCTCCAGCGCCGGACGAGCACGGAAAGCTCTTTCATACGCGAGAGAAGTTGAGGGAGCTGCGCAAGAGGCAAGGCATTCGGGCCATCCGAAAGCGCTGCGGCAGGATTGTCATGCGTTTCGAGAAAGAGTCCGTCAACGCCCGCGGCCACCCCTGCTCTTGCCAGCGTTTCGATGAACTCGGGTTGGCCCCCACTGGCATGACCCAAACCGCCGGGAATTTGCAAGGAGTGCGTTACATCGTAAACCACGGGATACCCCAAATTCTGAAGTATGGGGAAGGTGCGCATGTCCACAACGAGATTGTTGTATCCGAAGGAAGCCCCGCGTTCTGTAAGAAGAATGTTCTGATTGCCGGACGAAGCGACTTTTTCGACGACATTACCCATATCCCAGGGAGAGAGAAATTGCGCCTTCTTGATATTGACGATGCGCTCGGTCTTTGCGGCGGCAAGCAGAAGGTCCGTCTGGCGCGCCAAAAAGGCAGGAACCTGCAGAATGTCCGCCACCTCGCCGGCAGGGGCCGCCTGGGAGACTTCGTGAATGTCGGTCAAGATCGGTAGGCGCAGATCCGCCTTGATCTTGGCGAGGATTTTGAGCCCTTCGCTCAGGCCGGGGCCGCGAAAGCCTTTGATCGACGAACGATTCGCCTTGTCGTATGACGCCTTGAAGATGTAAGGCACTCCCGCGTCAGCAGCGATTTTCGCGACGCATTCAGCCATGCTGCGGCTGTGAGATTCGGATTCAATGACGCACGGCCCGGCGATCAGAAAAAGCGGATTGGCACCGCCCAGGCGGAGGGAGCCAAGAGAGATTTCACGTGTTGTGGTCATCAAACAAAGAAAGATACCACAGCTCGAGGCATGCGTTTTGCGTTACTCAGGCGGAAGCTTGCGGGGTCGCTCGGAATGCGGGGGCGTGGGGTTGCGACTCCACGGCCGCGACATTGGTCGTAGGACGTGACTTCTGGATTCTATGCTCCAGCGCCGCGCCAATAAACGCGGCAAACAGCGGGTGGGGCTCCAGCGGCTTGGACTTGAATTCCGGGTGGAACTGGCACCCGAGAAACCAAGGATGATTGGAAGCTTCGACGATTTCCACGTAATTTTCGTCGGGAGTACGTCCTGTAATTCTTAAGCCCGCTGCCACCAGAGTCTTCTCGTACTCACGGTTGAACTCGTAACGGTGGCGATGGCGCTCGCTGATTTCCGTTGTGCCATACGCCTTGTGTGCGAAAGAACCGGGTTCAAGTCGGCATGGCCAAGCGCCAAGGCGCATGGTGCCGCCCATTTCGTCGACGCCGAGTAATTCCCGCAGCTTATAAATGACTCGGTGAGGAGTCTGCGGATCGAATTCTGTGCTATCCGCCTGGACCAGCCCTGCAGCGTCACGGGCATACTCAATCGTCGCGCACTGCATGCCGAGGCAAATGCCGAAGAACGGGATTTTGTTTTCTCGCGCGTATTGAATCGTGTAGACCATTCCCTGAATCCCGCGCTTGCCAAAACCGCCGGGAACGAGAATGCCGTCGTAATTTTTCAAACGCTTTTCCGCGGTTTCGAGGGAATCGATCTCCTCGGATTCGATCCATTCAATAACGGTCTTATGATTGTGCGCCAGGCCGCCGTGCAAGAGTGCTTCGCGCAGGCTTTTGTAGGCGTCTTCCAGTTGAACATATTTGCCCACAATGCCAATGCGCACTTCGCCCTTGGGATGATGCAGAGCGTTCAGCATATCCAGCCAGGGTTGCATTTTGGCCGGGCGATCTTCTAGGTGAAGCAGTCGGGTGATCTGCGCGTCAAGTCCTTCTTTGCTGAGTTCCACAGGAGCTTCGTAAATCGTCTTTACATCTTCCATGGAAATGACACAGGACTCGGCTACGTTACAGAAGAGCGCGATTTTGCGTTTCAGGTCGGACGAAATGTGCCGTTCGCTTCGACAGAGCAGAATGTCCGGTTGGATCCCGATGCCGAGCATCTCTTTAACGCTGTGCTGCGTCGGCTTGGTTTTCAATTCGCCCGCGGCGGCGATATAAGGAACCAGGGTCACATGGACGAATAAGGTGTTCTCCCCGCCAAGTTCGAGGCGCATCTGGCGAATGGCTTCCAGGAAGGGAAGCGATTCGATGTCTCCGACGGTGCCGCCGATTTCCACAATGACAACATCGACGCCTTCGGAAACGCGTCGGATACAGCGCTTGATTTCGTCGGTGACGTGCGGGATGACCTGGACAGTTTTACCAAGGTAATCGCCGCGACGTTCCTTGGAAAGAATCGTTTCGTAAATGCGACCGGTGGTCCAGTTGTTGTCACGAGAAAGCTTGACGTGGGTGAAGCGCTCGTAATGCCCTAGGTCCAGGTCGGTTTCGGCGCCGTCGTCGGTAACAAAGACTTCGCCGTGCTGAAAGGGGCTCATCGTACCGGGATCGACGTTCAGGTACGGATCGCATTTTTGGATGGTGATTTTGAAGCCGCGACTTTCGAGGAGACAACCGATGGAAGATGCTGCAACGCCCTTGCCGAGTGAAGAAACAACACCGCCGGTAACAAATATATATTTTGGCGCCATCCAGGTCGCTCGCGTCCGCTTCGGAGCAGATTTGAGCTTGTCGAACCTCCGCAGGATTGACGTACATAGAATTATGTTCGGAAGCCCACAGACTGTCAATGGGAACTCAGAGGGCGAACAATGCGTTTTTTTGCTACGTTCTAGAAGCGCCGTGCCCATCCTTCTGCCAACTCCCTCCGCGGTCGGCACGAGGGCGAGGAAATCCTGGAGGTAAACGCGCGCAAATCCGACCCGCGCTTCGCTTCGCCGACATCCACGCCTAGGACTGCCTCCCGAGCTCACCTATTTCCCGTTGCCTGTGCCATATTCATCTGGCGAGTTTGCGTGGCTGTCAGAAACGATTATGCTGGATTCCGTTACCTGGGCAGGGAATTGGGCCGGAAGTAGTGGAGAAGAGCGGGAACATGCGGATCGGAATCAGGCTTTCCGTTGGGTGTTGCCTAGTGGCCGGAGTCGTGGTGGCTTCGGCCAGCGCACAAGAACAGACAAAGGTCAGCGCAAATGCCGATCTGGCGGTCTATGAGGTAAAGCGGGAAGTTACCTTGTTCGGCAAAGTGCTGGCCTTTACTGCAACGGGCGAAGTGGCGCCACTTGGCGCGCACGTTATGCTGCAGACCAGCGCTGGTGTGGTGGATGTGCATCTCGGAGATTCCCGCCTGCTGGCTGCGAACCACTTTACCATCCGCAGCGGCGATTCCCTCCGAATCATTGGTGAACCGGTAGCGTACGCGAAGGGATCGCAGTTTGTGGCGCGCATCGTGCAGAACGGGACGCAGGTCCTGTCGGTCAGAAGCATCCGTGGAATTCCGCTGACGTACATGGCGCCGCGGAACGGTGCGCATGCGAATTCCTCGGGTGGGGCGCGATGAGAGCCTTATCAGCCACGGCGTTTGTAATGGTGTCGCTAGGCCTGGTGGCCTGCGGAGGCGGCTCTATGCAACCGCCGCCACCGAGCGGGGGATTCTCCAACGCCAGTTTACACGGGCAGTATGCCTTCTCGATGAATGGGGTCGACTTAAATGCAGCGTATATTGCGCGCATTGGCTCCTTTACTGCTGACGGCGGCGGAAACATTACAGGCGGTTTGGTGGATGTATTGAGCCTTAGTACCGGGCAGGCGGCGTCGGTCGTGTCCATAAGCGGCGGAACGTACCAAGTTCAGGCGAATGGGCGAGGGACCATGGTTTTAAATGCGGCAAGTGGAGGAACGCTGGAACTGAGCTTCGGGCTACAGACCAACAGCACCGGGTTGCTAGTGGAAACGGATTTGAATGCAAGCACCAGCGGAGCATTTAACCTGCAGACCAGCGCGGACTTTACAACGGCGGCGTTGGCCAATCCGTACGTGTTTCTGACCTCGGGAGTTTCGTTTGCCAACCAGAACGCCGCGCCCATAGGACTGGTTGGGAAGATCGTGGCGGATGGAAATGGAAACATTACCAGCGGCGTAATGGACACGAACGACGGAAACGCCGCGGCTCCTTCCGGCGCAACAGCGATTCCGCCCGGCACGTATGCGCTGGACACAAACGGAAACGGCGCAAACTTCGGACGCGGCACCATGACGTTTAGCGGTCGTACCTTTGCCTTCTATATCGTGAGCTCGGCGCAGTTCATTATCTTGGAAGAAGATACGTTGGGTGGCTCCGCGGGCGCTGCATTGCAACAGGTCGGTGCCATCCCAACTCAGAACTCACAATTCACCGGGAGTTTTGTCTACATGATCAGTGGTGCATCGACCCTCGGAACACAGGGTCCCGTGTCGCGTGTGGCTCGCTTCACCGCGGATGGAAGTGGCGGTGTAGGAGCCATCTCGTTGGATGACAACAACGACGCCAACTATACCCACATTTCGCAAGGCGGAAATATTTCCGCGGCTACCTACGCAATCGATACCGCCAATTCTGGCAGCGGGCGAGGAACGTTCACCTTTAAGGATTCTGGCTCGGGGACATTCTCCGACGTGTTTTACATGATCTCGCCGACTCAGGCTGCGGTGCTCGAGACAAGCAAGGGCATCATTGGCGATGGGCCGATGTACGCACAGTCCGCGGGTCCGTTCACGATCGCTGGAAGTGCAGGCTCATATATTTCCAGCTGGAGCGGCGTCCAGTTAGGTTCCTCGGCGGCAGTCCCCTTCGAGGAGGATTTTGTGAACCAATACACGCTGGCGAGCGGGACATCCAGCAGCATTCTGGGAGCGAGCGACTATGTGGAACTGGGTCTCAGCTCTAAAACCCTGTATACAGATGTGGGCCTGAGCGGCAGCCTGACCATCAACAGCGACAGCACAGCGAACAACCAATACAAATTCGCGCTGAACGCATCGCCTTCCATAAATGTGACTTTCCAGTCGTACTTTGTAAATCCCGGCATGGTGTTCATGGTGAGCTCCAACGGTACGCGGACGACCGCCGGGATCGCCTATCAGCAGCAATAGCAGGTTACTCACGAAAATCCAAGCGGCAGAACGGCCGTCGAAGAGCAATTCAGTTCTCAGTCTGTTTTTCTTCCTTTAAGAGTTTTTCTACGCGGGCTATGTCCTCGGGCACATCCACGCTAACGGCATCGTGAGGAACTTCGGCCACGCGGATGTGCCAGCCATTTTCCAACCAACGAAGTTGTTCGAGTTGCTCGATCTTCTCGAGTTCCCCTTGGGGTAGCGTGGGATATTCGAGCAGGGCATCGCGCTGAAAGGCATACAGGCCGAGGTGCTTCCAGTAGTTCACGTGAACCTTTTGTTGCGTGTTGCGGATCCATGGAATGGGAGCGCGTGAGAAATAAAGCGCGTTTTCGTCAAAATCGAGAACCGCCTTAACCACATTGGGATCCATGATCTCTGCGGCATGGCGGATGGGCGTGGCTACTGTTGCGATCTGTGCCGGAGGTTCCTCAAGAAGCGCACCCACGGCCCTATCAATCGCCAGAGGATCGATCAGCGGCTCGTCGCCCTGGACATTTACGAAGATGTCGCCTGGTTCGTGAACGGCTACCTCGGCGATGCGTTCGGTTCCGGTGCGATGATCGGAGCGAGTTAAACGGGCGTGCCCCCCGAAGGCCTTCACCGCGTCCAGAATACGCTGGTCGTCGGTAGCGACCAGGACGGTGTGAACTGTCTGCGCCCGCTTGGCCCTTTCATAAACATGCTGAACCATTGGCTTTCCACCAAGGGAGAGCAATGGCTTACCGGGGAGCCGCGTGGAACCGTAGCGGGCGGGAATGACGACGACGACTTTGGGATCAGGCATGGCACGCACTCTCTACAGAGATGTTTGAGGCGATGCTAACACAGGGCCGTGAACACAGGCTTGCCATCAGGCAAAAAATGTAAGCCGTGTAGGTCGAGGAAGGGCTTGCCTTCGGAAGCACTGGTGTTATCATGAGGTCTCTGCGCGGCCTTCTCGGAGAACCGGGAGGTATGGGGGAGCCGTGAAGCGCGATGTAAGCAAGTCTCGCGTACTGTTCAGGCTAGCGAAAACCCGCCCTCTCGCGCGCTTAGTGCTATTACTTTGCATCGCGATCCCACTCTTCGGCCAAGAACCCGATCCCAAATTAAATGAAACAGCAGCGCCGGCTGCCCCCCCGCCTCTGACCGACGTTTCCCACGACACGCCCTCGTTGAAGATTCACCCGGGGAAAGTGATCCGGGCCGAAGTCGATCTGGCGCTGGTGAATGTAACCGTAACTGACCCGTACAACCGATTGGTTACTGGGCTGGAACCGGACAATTTCCGCGTGTTTGAAGATAATGTGGAACAGGAAATCGTGAGCTTTTCCTCTGAGGATGTGCCGATTTCCATTGGAGTCATCTTTGACTTCAGCGGAAGCATGGCAAATAAAGTAGATAAAGCGCGGGAAGCGGCACTGCAGTTTTTCAAGACCGCCAATCCTCAAGATGAATTTTTTCTGGTGAGCTTTAATGAGAGAGCGGAGCTGACCAGTACGTTTACCAACAGCGTGGAAGATCTCCAAAGCCGGATGATGCTGACTGCCCCAAAAGGCAGGACTGCCCTTTTGGACGCTATTTATCTAGGGCTCAGCCAGATGAGGGGTGCACACAACGCCAAACGTGCCTTGCTCATCCTTTCCGATGGAGGAGATAATCATAGTAGGTACAACGAGAACGATATCAAGCGATTGGTGAAGGAAGCCGACACCCAGCTCTATGCCATCGGAATCTATGACCCGCTTGGATATCGGAATCGTACGCCGGAAGAGCTCAACGGGCCTTCACTGCTGGCCGAGATTACAGAATTGACCGGTGGCCGGGTGTTCGCCGTGGAGCATCTAAATGATCTGCCGGACATTGCGTCCAAGATCGGCATGGAGCTGCGCAACCAATATGTACTGGGATACCGACCAAGCAATCACGTCCACGACGCCCGGTGGCGAAAGATTAAGGTTAAACTGCATGCGCCTAAGGGCCTCCCTCCCCTCTCGGTCTACTCCAAGACCGGGTACTACGCACCGGCGCACTGAGCCACGCATTTTGTCCGGCTATGCACGTTTCGCCGCGCTGTTTCTAGTCGCATTTGCCCTGTGTGCGGGAAGCGCACGCGGGCAGGTTCCCGTGGCGCCTTCGGCTCCCCCACCCCCGCCCGGGCAGCAGCCCGTACCAGAGAACAAGCAGGGGAAGATCGCCTTAAACGTGAACTTGGTGGTTTTGCATACCAGCGTCTTGGACGACCGCGGGAAATTCGTGGAAGGGCTCACGCAGGACAATTTCCGCGTTTATGAGGATAAGGTCGAACAAAAGCTTTCCATCTTCA
Organism: Candidatus Acidiferrales bacterium; assembly: GCA_963775865.1. Classification (GTDB taxonomy): domain Bacteria; phylum Acidobacteriota; class Terriglobia; order Acidiferrales; family UBA7541; genus Acidiferrum. The sequence continues at coordinate 307,133 of CAVZKU010000009.1, forward strand.
AGCGAGAAGACATTCCGGTCAGTATGGGCCTGGTCATCGACAACAGCGGGAGCATGCGCGACAAGCGTCCCCGTGTAAATGAGGCTGCCCTTACGCTGGTGCAAAACAGCAATCCTCAGGATGAAGCCTTCGTCGTGAATTTCAATGACGACTTCTACCTGGACCTCGACAAGGATTTCACCAACAACATCCCGGAACTGAAAGAAGCGCTCGAGCGCATTGACGCGCGGGGCAGCACCGCGCTGTACGATGCCATCATTGGCTCCCTCGACCATCTCAAGAAAGGAAACAAGGAGAAAAAGGTTTTACTGATCGTCACGGATGGAGAGGACAATACGAGCCGAAATACCTTGGAAAAAACCGTCCGGGAAATTCAGAAAACCGATACGGTGATTTACACCATTGGACTGCTGAGCCAGGAAAGCAAGAAGAGTGCGAAGACGGCCAAAAAGGCATTGATTGCCATCGCGCAAGCATCCGGTGGCGTGGCCTATTTCCCGGAAAACGTCGAGGACGTACACGCGATCTGCGAGCAGGTGGCTCATGACATCCGTCATCAGTACACCTTGGCCTACTATCCCTCTAACACCGCGCGTGACGGAAGCTTCCGGAGCGTTCACGTCGACGTGATTCCACCGCGAGGGCAGGGCAAGTTAGTGGCGCGCACGCGGAACGGCTACTACGCCCCGGGAGGCGGTTCCACCGCGTCTGGCAAGTAACGATCCGGAAGTTCTTGGGCGCCCGAAGTGATGCGGGGCGTCTCTCATTTTCAAGAGTGATTTGTCTGGAGAAGAGGCAGAAAACTGGTGCCGTGCGGTATGCGCCCGCCAAAAATTTCTGCGATGGTTTGACCCATGTCCGCGAGCGTGGAGCGGACCCCAAGATTCTTTCCGCTTTTTTGCGAGGGTGAAAAGGCCAGTATAGGCACGTATTCGCGCGAATGATCTGTGGTCTCCCAGCGAGGGTCCGGGTCGCAACCGTGGTCGGCCGTCAGCATTAGCAGATCCCCGGAGTTGAGTAACGGCAGATACGCCGTGAGCGCCACATCAAACTCCTCAAGAGAGCGCGCAAAGCCCTCGACATCTTTACGGTGGCCGTAGAGCATGTCGAAATCGACCAGGTTACAGAAGATGAGACCTTTCTTGCAGTCGCGCGTTGCGGTTGACAATTTCTCTATTCCATCTGCGTTCGATTTTGTGGTGACGTAATCGTTCACACCACGCCCGTTGTAAATGTCATGAATCTTGCCTATGCCAAAAACTGGAATATGATTCTCGGAAAGAAGGTCAAGGAGCATCGGTTTTGGCGGGTCTACGGCGTAGTCATGGCGACGCGGCGTGCGTGCAAAGTTTCCCCGAGTTCCCGCGAACGGGCGGGCGATCACGCGGCCGACGCGATGCTTTCCGTCGAGAAGTTTACGAGCGATTTCACACATGCGGTAAAGCTCTGCAATGGGAATCACCTCCTCATGCGCGGCAATTTGGAAGACGCTGTCGCCGGAGGTGTAGACGATGGGCTTGCCAGTGCGGACGTGTTCTTCGCCCAGTTCCTGAATGATTTCCGTGCCGGACGCCGGCTTATTTCCCATCGTTTTGCGTCCGATTTGCGCTTCGAACGCGGCCATGATTTCTGGCGGGAATCCTTGCTTGTAAAGCGGAAAAGCCTGCTCCAGCCAGACCCCGGCCATCTCCCAATGACCAGTGGTGGTGTCCTTGCCCGGAGAGCGTGTGGCGCCTTTGCCATAGGAAGCCAACGGTACCTGTGACGGACTTAGGTTTGCCAAGGGGGCGATATTCGCCAAGCCTAGCTGGACGAGATTGGGAAGCCGCAAAGGCCGAGATTCTGCAATATGTCCCAGAGTGGTGCGGCCTACATCGTCATAATCCGCGGCATCTGGAAGCGCCCCAATACCGACACTGTCCAGAACGATCCAGATAACGCGGTCGAACGTGGCCATAAATCCAAGCTCCTGTGCATTCAAGCGAACTGTAACATGTCGCACGCTGAGAAGGAATTGACGGGCTGGGGAAGTGGGCCTACGATGCCCCCGCCGGGTCCGCCTGGCTGGAACATTTGAGCGGTTTCTTGCGTATGGGAAGGAGAAGGGATAGGTATGTCTCAAAACAATCGGATCTCTCGCAGTTCCGTCGTGTTTCCGCTGCTCTTGATCGGAATTGGGATGCTGTTCCTGCTGACGCGCTGGCTGCCCGACTTCTACCCATGGCCCGTGCTCTGGAGGTATTGGCCGCTGCTGCTCATCCTGGTCGGCGCAGGTATGTTTTGGGACCGGTCGCAAAGACAGAATGATCCGCAAGGAGCGCCGGCGCTTCCCGTGGGATCGACGATCGGAACCGTCCTGTTCCTGGTCATTCTGGGGTTTCTGCTTTGGCACGAGCGCGGCGTCAACCGCCGCGATTGGCTGCATGTTTCCGCCGGCTCGGGGCGTCACGGCCATGAGAATGAACTCGTGGAGTTGAGGGGCGCCAAAGCCGTGCGCATGACCGTGCATATGCCGGCTGGAGAGTTGCATATCGAAGGGGGAGCCACCCGATTGCTGGAGGGAGATTTTTACCAGGGTCCCTCCTGGGCTGCACCATCGGTGGAATATGAGGTGGAGAACGGCGTTGGCACGCTCTCCATCAATCAACAAAGCGCAAATCAGTTGATGACCAATTCGGACAATACCTGGAAATTGAAATTGAGCAACGAAGTGCCTCTTGAGTTGGAAGTGGATGTAGGTGCAGGGCGCGGCGACCTGAATCTGGCGAAGGTAGACTTGACCCGCTTGGAGTTAAACATTGGAGCCGGACAGGCCCATGTGGATCTGACCGGGGAGCGCGGTAAGGATCTTCAAGCGGATATCCACGGTGGCGTCGGAGAGGCCGTAGTTCGCCTGCCGAAGAATATTGGCGTGGTGGCGACCGTCCATGGTGGCTTGGGATCTGTGGATGTCCACGGATTGAAGGAAGAGGACGGTCAATACGTGAACGCCGCTTATGGGAAGGCTCCGAATACGATTCATCTGACGGTCGAAGGCGGCATCGGCCATATCCGCCTCGAACAAGAATAAGAAACCGGCACAGCACCCGGCTAGTGTGGAACTACCTCCCTAGGACCCAGCGTTGCGGCAGATCATAAGGCATTCCAAACCATTTCCTCCTCCTATCCCTGTATAGCGGCGCCCGGAAAATTCCGTGAACATGGTCGAGTCTACAAGGGACTGCGCTAGACGAGGCAGCGGTTCCGCAACGAAGATTGTTAACCGACCAAACCATCTGATTCCATTCAAGTTTTAGCCTATGCTGTGTTAGGAGCAAATTCGCATTGTCTATTTGCTCTTGACTTTCCATTTGATCTTGTACATAGTATAGATATAAGACATGAACGACCCCCTGAACCGCAGCAAACTCTCCGCCACGGAGCGCAACTTCCGCTCTCGGATTTCGCAGCTCTCTTCTGGTCAATGGTTTCTTCGTGGCACTCTCTCGGAACGTTCCGGCACCTGTGGCAAGCCGAATTGCCGTTGTGCCCGTGGGGAACTACATAAGTCTTTGTACCTGGTGCAGAGCCAAGCGGGGAAACTTCGCCAGATTTGTGTCCCAAAGGCCTGGCAGCAACGCGTTCGCCAAGCCGTCAACGACTATCGCCTGATGCAGGAACTGATTGAGGAAGTTTCCGAGCTGGAATGGAAACGACTTCAGGAAAAGAAACGATAATCGTTCTTCGCCGCCTGATCGCCTATTCGGAAAAAATCTTTCAGCTTTCCAAAGATATCGTCACTCAGGTTTCTGACCGCAGAGAAAAGCCGCGCATTTCTGCAGCGGCGGTGGTGAAATCGTCGCTGGTGCTGTTCTGGGCCAGGTTGGGCAGCATCAACGCTTGGGAACAGGTCGGCCGGGCCCGCTTCTGGCAGCGTTGGCTCGAAGAGCCGACCTTCAGTGCAGACACCCTGGGACGAGTCCATGCGGTGTTCGATGCCAACGGGTTGCGGCAAGGGATTCATGATGTTTACGAGCGCCTGAAACGGAACAAGGCCTTGCCGGATATTTACGGCCTGGGAGTCATCGTTCTCGACGGTCACGAAAGCCACGCCAGTTACCTGCGTCATTGCTCTGGCTGTTTGCAGCGAACCATCCACACGGCGGGCGGGGATCGCATGCAGTTTTATCATCGGCAGGTTACGTTGATGTTGCTGACTGGTGCGCTGCCAGGACGGGCGGCCGTGCGGTTGCTCCTCGATCATGAGCCGCAACGGTCCGGAGAGCAGGAAGTGGAAACGGCCCTGCGCTTATTGGCGCGCGTGATCTCCGCCTACCCGCGGGCCTTCGATTTGGTGCTTGCGGACGCGCTTTACGCGGAGGCCCCGTTTTTCAATTTTTTGCTCGCTCACGGCAAACACGCTCTGGTGGTGCTCAAGGATGAACGACGCAACCTCTATCAGGATGCAACTGGATTATTTGAGCATGTGGCGCCTAAACCGGGTAGCTATCGCTCCCGCCAGTGCCACTGGTGGGATTTTCCAGACTTACTCACCTGGCCCCAAGTGCGGGCCCCGGTGCGCGTGGTGCGTTCCTTGGAGACGTATACGGTTCGTCGGCAACTCGACAAGCACGACGATCTTCGACAAAGTGACTGGATCTGGGTGACCACGCTATCGCTGGCCCAATTTCCCGTCGATCGCATCGTCCATTTAGGGCACCAGCGATGGGATATCGAGAATTATGGCTTCAATGAGTTGGCCAACGAATGGCACTCTGATCACATCTTCAAGCATGATTCAGGCGCTATCGAATGCTTTTTGCTGGTGGCCTTCCTGGCTTACAACATTTTTCATGTCTTCCTGGCACGCAATGTGAAGCCAGCCGTGCGCCGGGGCAAGGCGGAAATCTTCTGGGCCAGGCTCATCGCTGCGGAACTCTACAGTGAGGTGGTCCCCGCCGGCATGTCGCCCTGAGGTTTTTCGCTCTCCTCGTTCGATACTTCTGCTCGCCCCGGGGATCTTCACCGCGATCTTCCTGCTTGTGGAACCTCCGCATGGTGTTGCTAACTCAATTCCGCCCTCGAAAAAGCCGTGCGAATTAGCCGTCCCTTCTGTCGCATGCCCAAAAATGCTCAAAAGCTTCACCAACCTACCTATTCTCATCTTCTTCCGGAGCTCGATGCGGAACCGCTGTAGACGAGGAGGGGTAATGCCGCTAACGCAAGTTGTTCTGGTATTGATTGTCGTGGGCGTTTTATTGTGGCTGATCAATCGCTTCATCCCCATGCAAGGAACGATTAAATCCATTTTGAACGGGGTGGTGGTCATCGCGGTCGTACTGTGGCTGCTCAATGTCTTCGGGCTCTTGAGTTCCTTCAACCACATTCGCGTTGGGTCTTCGTAGGTGAACTGGCAAATCCAACATTTTTGCTGTACGCAATTTAGGGAATTTGCTCGCATCTCGTGGGAGTCGTATACTTTGAAGTTTAGGCAGCGCGCGGAAACCGCGCTGACTGGGCTTCCCCTTGGCGACGAACGAGACTATCGCTCCCACATCATTCACCCAACAAGAGGTCTTGTTTGTTCGGGGTGCGCGTGTTCATAACCTCAAAAACGTAACCGTGGAAATTCCCCACAATGCCCTCACGGTAGTGACGGGTGTGAGCGGCTCAGGCAAATCCTCGCTGGCGTTCGACACGGTCTATGCTGAAGGGCAACGGCGGTACGTGGAATCCTTGTCTGCGTACGCTCGGCAGTTTCTGGAACGCATGGAAAAGCCGGATGTGGATGAGATTTCCGGGATTGCCCCCGCGGTAGCCATCCGCCAGAAGAATTCCACGCGGAATCCGCGTTCGAATGTCGCTACAGCAACGGAAATTTACGATTATCTGCGGCTTTTTTTCGCTCGATGCGGACAGACCTATTGCATCAAGTGCGGCGCGGAGGTGCGCCGCGATTCCCCGGACGAAATTGCGCATGGCATTCTCGCCTTGAAGCCGGGGCGGAGATTCTACGTTCTGTATACGTTGAAAGCCGCGGAACCAGAAGCCCCGGCGGGGAAAAAATCCTCAAAGAAAAAGGCGACGCCGCCAGTCGCAGAGGCGTTGCGCCCCACCCTGCTCGAGTTGCAGAAGCGTGGATTCAACCGTCTCTATCAAGACGGCAAGATCCACGAGTTTTCCTCCCCAGAGACTCTGTTGGACGTGAATTTTGCAAAGTCCGTTTACGTTCTGGTGGATCGATTAGCCGTCAATCCGGAATCGCGCGCCCGCTTGGTGGATTCGATTGAGATTTGCTATCGCGAAGGTGGCGGCGAAGCGATTTTAGAATTTTTGGCGGACTCCGCGGGGAATCCGGCTGAACGGCTGACCTTTAATGAGAGATTTGAATGCAAGAACGACAGCACGCTGTATCAGGAGCCGGAGCCGCGGCTGTTTTCCTTCAATAATCCTTATGGAGCATGTCCGCGTTGCCAGGGTTTTGGAAATACCATCGATTTTGATTTGAACCTGGTTGTTCCCGATGGCAGCAAATCCTTGGACGATGGTGCGATTGAACCTTGGACGAAACCGCGCTACCGCGTGCTGATGCAAGAGGCGCGGAAATGGGCCCGCGCGCAGGGTATTCCCACGAATGTGCCCTGGAGGCATTTGAGTGCAGAGCAGCGGCGCTCGATTCTGGAGGGCGACCCAGCCAATAAATATGACGGGGTAAAAGGATTTTTCAATTGGCTCGAACGCAAGAAGTACAAGCTGCACGTACGCGTGTTCCTGAGCCGGTACCGGGGGTACGCCAGCTGCCCGGAATGCAGTGGAACGCGTTTGCGGGCGGAAGCGCGCGCGGTGAAGATTACCGGCAGGTCCATCACGGACCTGTGCAAACTGACGGTGAAAGAAGCACGCAAGTTCTTCGCGGACTTACAACTGACGCCTACCCAGGCCAAGGTTGCCGACAAAATTCTGCAGGAAATTCGCACGCGTTTGCAATTCCTGGATGAAGTCGGACTGGATTACCTGACGCTGGATCGCTTGACCTCGACGCTCTCTGGGGGTGAATCACAGCGGATTCAATTGGCTACATCGCTAGGCTCCCATCTGGTCGGCGCGCTGTATGTGTTGGATGAACCGTCCATTGGGTTGCACCCGCGCGACACACAACGGCTGATTGACATCCTGAAGTCGCTGCGCGATCTGGGAAATACGGTGTTGGTAGTCGAACATGATCCCGACACGATTGCGGCCGCCGACCGCGTGCTAGATCTGGGACCTGGCGCGGGCGAACTCGGCGGCAGACTGCTTTTCTCCGGAACCTACGCGGAGATTTTGAAGGATCCGAAATCGATTACGGGCCGTTATTTGAGTGGTGAGACGAAGATCCCTGTTCCTGTCACCAGACACAAGCCCTCAGGAAAATTCCTTCGGCTATACGGCGTTACGTTGCACAACCTGAAGAACCTGGACGTGATGCTGCCGCTGGGAACGTTGACGGTAATTACTGGAGTGAGCGGATCAGGAAAATCGACGTTGGTACACAACGTATTATTTCGAGCGCTGGCGGCAAAACGAAATGGAGCGAACATCAAAGAATTCTGCGACCGCTTGGAGGGTGACCAAAGCATTCAGGACGTGGTGATTGTGGATCAATCGCCGATTGGGCGCACACCGCGATCGAATCCGGCAACGTATATGAAGGCCTTTGACGCCATTCGCGAGGTGTTCGCGGAGACGCCAGACGCCAAGCGCCGTGGTTTCGCGGCAGGTCATTTCTCCTTCAACGTGCCTGGTGGCCGCTGCGAGACCTGTCAGGGAGACGGAACAGTGACCGTCGAGATGCAGTTTTTGGCGGACGTCGAATTGATCTGCGAGGAGTGCCGAGGGCAGCGTTTCAAGAGCAGCGTTCTGGATGTCCGGTATCACGGGAAGAATATCCACGACGTGTTGCAGATGACCGTTCGGGAAGCGCTGGCATTTTTTGTGAATGTGCCGAAGGTAGTTTCGAAGTTGCGCGTGTTGAATGAAATCGGTTTAGGTTACCTGCGTCTGGGGCAATCCGCGACAACCCTCTCCGGCGGCGAGGCCCAGCGGTTGAAGTTGGCTTCCCATCTGACGAGGACCGAAAACCAAGGCATTTTGTATATTTTGGACGAGCCCACAACCGGGTTGCACTTCGACGACATTGCCAAGTTGCTCGCAGCTTTCCGGAAATTACTGGAATCAGGAGCGTCCTTGCTAGTGATTGAGCACAATCTGGACGTGATTAAATCCGCGGATTGGGTGATCGACCTGGGGCCGGAAGGCGGCGAAGAAGGCGGAAAGATCATTGCCACGGGTACCCCAGAACAGGTCGCACGCAATACGCAGTCTCATACGGGCCGGTTTCTGGCACGGATCTTGGGCAACGGAAATGGCCAGGCGAAGCGCAACGCAACCAAGTTGCCAGAGGGAAAACGGCCCTCGAATGAGGCTTGATGCGCGGGTGCAGCGTTTTGACAGTAGCGACGCTGTTTGTCTTCCCTGGACTGGGGTTGACGCAGGGGCGGCAAACTGCGCCTGCGAAGACGCCCCAAGGAACAGTCCAGAAAGTCCGCAACCCCCTGAATGATCTGCTGGACGAAGCCCAGGCAGCACTGGACAGAAACGACTACAATGCGGCGATTCCTCCTTTAGAGAGATTCATTGCTGAAAAACCGGACGTGGCGTTCGCTCATTTTCAGCTTGCGTATGCGTACACGGGTCTGAAGCGAATGGAGGAAGCGCAGGCGGAATACGAAAAGTGTGTCTCCCTCGATCCAAAACTGTCGGAGGCACAGTTGAATCTGGGCATTCTGCTGCTCGATAAGAATGCAGCGGCCGCAGTTGCGCCTCTGCGCAAAGCCGTAGAGCTGGTGCCTTCTCAGAGCCGTCCGAGATACTTGCTGGGCCTGGCCCAGGAAAGGTCCGGCGACCTGAAAGGAGCGGCAGATTCCTTGGAAGGGGCTTCGCGGCTGGATCCCAAGGATGTGGAGTCGCTCATCGAGTTGGGGCGCATCTACATGAAAGACAACCGTCCCGCGGAAGGCGAGGCTAAATTTCGTGCCGCGTTGGGACTGCAACCAAAGTCAACCGAGGCTTTGCAGGGCCTGGCTCTAAGCCTGGGAGCCGAGAAAAAGCCCGAAGCTGTAGATGCCTATCGCGCGTACCTTGCGGTGCAGCCGCAAGATAATGCCGCCCGGGCGAGGCTGATTCATCTGTTGGTAGAGCAGCAGCAATTCGATGCGGCATTAACAGAGTTGGATAAGAACGGCGCTGGCCAAACATCCAGCGTAGAAATCCTCAAGTTGAAAGCAGACATTGAAATCGGGCAAAAGAAGCCTGACGCGGCCATCGCGACGCTGAAGCAGGCAATTGCCATAGCCCCGAATGACCCAGAACTGCACGGCGGCTTGGGCCGCACGTACCTTCAAACGCGTGATTTCCCTGATGCCGAAAAGGAATTGAAAACGGCGCTAAACCTCGACCGCACCAATCTCACCTACTGGAAAGACCTAAGTTCTACCTTTTACCTGGCGGGAAATTGTCCAGGAACCTTGGCGACACTGGATGTCATAGCGAAAGCGGAAACACCGGGGGCTGGGCCGTGGTTTATCCGGGCACTCTGTTACGATAAACTCAATCAAGTTGATCCCGCCCTCGATGCCTATCGAAAATTCTTGGAGCTGGATGGCAACAGGAATCCCGATCAGGTTTGGCAGGCGACGCAACGAATCCATGTACTGGAAAAGATGGCTGAAAAAAAGAACTAGAGGCCGGGCCAAACACTGGGGCTTGTGGGCAGTCATCTGGGCCATGTCGGTGGTCGCGGGGACGGCTGCGGCGCTCGACAAAGTCAGTGAATTGCAGGAGCGATTCGACAAGGAAACCCACGCCGGGGGCAAGGTCAAAGCTCTGGACAAACTCACGGAAGCGCAATTCGACGTGATTCGCAAAGCCAGTGCCGCCAGCGACTTTATTACAGTTGGCCTCACTTTTGAAAAATACCGGGACAACGTCCGCGCCTGTCTGGAGCTTCTGAAGAAGCAGGAGCCTGATGCCGATCGGCACCCCAGCGGTTATCGCCAACTGGAACTGCAGACGCGGCGAGGTCTACGCGAGGTGGAAGATACATTGCTTACCGCTCCTCCGGATCTGCGGCCGCCGTTGGAGCTTGTGCGCAAGGATATTCTGGATATGGACGATGAACTGATTCGCTTGTTGTTTCCAAGACGGACGCCGGAACCGGAAAAAGTGCCGCCTGCGCCAGAAGGAAAACCATGAGCGGGGCCAGCCATTTTTTTGTGCGAGTGAGTGCCATCCTGCTGTTCGGTGCGCTGATGGTGACCTTGCCCGCGCGGGCGCAGCGGCCGGAGAAGGATTATTTGTCGGATCTCGAAGCAGACAAGATCCGTGACGCGGATACGCCCAATGAGCGCGTGACCTTGTTCCTTACCTTTGCCGAGGACCGCCTGAAGAAGTTTCAGTATGAGTTGGAGCACCCTTCCCCGAACAAGCATAAGGAAATGCTGAATTATCTGATGAATTCCTATGGTGGGTGCGTCGATGACGCTGCGGATTTAATTCAGGTGGCGCTCGGAAAGCAGGAAAACATCCGCCAGGGTATCGACCTGATGGCCACAAAAGCCAAAGAATTTCTGACGATTCTTCAGAAATTCGCTAACGAAGGGCCGGAACTTGAGATTTATAAGGATAATCTGGACGACGCGTTGGAAGGGACGCAGGACGCCCTGAATGAGGCAGAAAAGGCAAAGAAGAAAGCCGCACCCCCACCTGTGAGGCGTAAGAATTGAAGCCACGCCGGCGCAATCCGTCTCAGGTACCGGGTGGAGAAGCACTGATGCAGAGGATGTACACACGCATCGGCTGCGACGGACGTCCGCCACATTTTCAAGTCGAGTTCTACCCCTATAGCAGCTTGGTTTTGACCATCCGGCGGCGCCAAGAATCAGTATACGTCCGCTTCTCGGACCTGCTGCAGCGCGCCCCCCTGGACGTCTTAGAGGGAGCCGCCGTTCTAATTCTTTCCCGAATGTATCGGCGAAAGGCCCCACGGGCACTTGTTCAGCGCTATCTGCAGTACGCGCGTTCGGACCGCGTGCGTGGGAGGATCAACCAGATGCGTAGCCGGCGTGTTCGCCGCGTTCCTACACTCGCACAAGGACGACACCACGATCTTGCCACATTGTTTGAACAGTTAAATCAGAGATATTTTGACGGAGCCTTGCAGCGGCCACATATCGGCTGGAGTACGCGAAGCTGGCGGAGGCAGTTTGGCTGTTACGATCCAGGGCCGAACCAGATCGTATTAAACCGGCGGATGGACCGGCCGGGAATCCCTCAGTTCGTCGTGGAATATGTTCTGTACCACGAAATGTTGCACGTAAAGCATCCGACGCGGCGTTCCGGGTGCTCGCTACTGTCACATTCGCCGGAGTTTCGCGCGGAAGAAAAGCGATTTGCCCAGTTTATGATCGCTCGAAAATTTCTCGACCACCTGGCCCGTTAGCGCGTCTGAGTTTTTTCCTTGTCGATCTCTTTGTGCAGTTTCTCGATCTTCTTGCGGATTTTGTCGCCGTCTTCGGCTTTGGGGTAAAGATCAAGATAGCGCTGGTACGCTTTGACAGCCGGCTTCTTCTGGCCCTTCTTTTCATAGGCCTCGCCCAGATAGCGAAAGGGAATCGCGTAGCCCGGTTTGGCTTCCGCGGCATCCAGGAAACGGTCGATCGCCGCGTCCAAGTCACCTTTGTTCATGTAGTACTTCCCAACTTCGATGTCTTTTTCCGCCCGCAGCGGATCCCACTTCGGCTGGTCGGGGTCCGATGGCGCGGCGGAATCGGGATTTGGTTTGGGATTGGGCTGGTCTTGCGGTTTGGGTGGAGGAGGAGCCGGGTCCTGCGCAAAGCCAGGTTGCGCCGCAAAGCAGAAAGCCGCCACTGCAATCAAAAATGCAGCAGAACAAGGGCTTCTCTGTAGCAACGCAGGAATCTCCTCCTCCTCCGATTCTAAAGGAACGCCGACGAGTTGCCCCCTGCCTTACTGCGCCAGCAGTTCGTCCACCAGTTTTTGCGCTCCATAGAGTTTCTTGAGCGCTTCCGTCATTCCGCCCGTGTGTACGGCAACAGCGCGGTTCTGGTAAGAGTCATAGACAAAGTCACCAACCAGCGATTCGATGTTGCCGTCGAAGATGAGGCCGACAATGTCGCCATTGCGATTGACCACGGGCGAACCGGAGTTCCCGCCAATGATGTCGTTGGTGGTGACGAAGTTGAATGGTGTGGTTAGGTCCAGCTTGTCCTTGCCGTCCAGATAGCGCTGCGGCAGATCGAACGGGACCTTGGAGTCGAAACTGGCGGCCCGATCATACAAGCCGTAGAACGTAGTTTTATACGGCGCGACGGTTCCGTTCATGGGATAGCCCAGCACCTGGCCGTAAGAAAGGCGCAAAGTAAATGTGGCGTCCGGATACGTATTCTTACCATAGACCGCGAAGCGAGCCTTGCCCAGAAGTTCTCCGGCACGCTCTGACACGCTCTGCACATTGTCCTCGAACCACTTGATTTGCTCGCGGCGGATAGGATCGATGCGCCGGGCCATAGCGATCAGGGGATCCGTCGAGGCGTCGACCGCCGCCTGGCCTCCGTCGATCAAAGACTTGCGGAACGCTGGGTCGGCCACTTTCGTCCCGGTGATGACCTGGTTCGCCGCATTTTTCGGCGTGCGGCCATCGAGGACCGCCTTAATAAAGGCGTCATCGGGTCCCAACTCTTTCACGTCGAGTTCGAGCGCGCCCGTCATCCGGGCAATCTCCAGTTCTGGATAGATCGGAGCGGGAGAAAACAGCCTGTGCTTCAGAGATTCCAGTTGCGAATCATGGAATCCCGGGAGGCGCTCGCCGTCCGGCTTCTTGATTTCAGCCACATAGGTCACAATCTGCACAGCAAGAGCAAAGAGTTGCGAATCTGTCGACCGGAAGAACTGTTGCTTAATTCGCGGGCGCTCTTTCTGCAAGGCCTCTTCTTCCATGGTCCAGGCGCTGCCATATTCCTTTTTCCACTCCGGGTTGGCGTTCACCTTGTTACGGAAGTCCTCGTCCTCTTTGCGCTTCTTCTCCATCAGGTTCTTGTCCTGGAGTCCATCGCGGCGGCCTTCAAAGACCTTGCGGCTATTCTCCAAACCGAAGATAAGCGTCGTAGCCTGCCGTGATTGCTCAGGGCCACGGGCGGCGTAATCCTTCAGCACCGCGATGCGGTTCTTGAGGAACGCAATGATGTAGGACAGGGTGTCGTCGCGCAGACTCTCTAAATACGCATAAGTGACGAGCCGTTCGGTGCCGCCGGGATGTCCAGAGACGAACACCAGCTCGCCATCTCCCGCACCCTTGGGATTCCACTTCAGATAATCCTTGCTGTCGATCGGCTTACCATTTTCATAGACGCGGAACAGCGCCATGTCCAGGTCGTAGCGAGGATAGGTGAAATTGTCGGGATCGCCCCCATAGAATGCAGTCTGCTGCTCAACGGCAAAGACAAGACGCACGTCGGTGTACTTCTTATAGCGGTAGAGCCAATATTCGCCGCCCGCATACAGCGTGACTACGTCAGAGCGCAGGCTCGTCTTCTCCGTGCTCTCGCGTTCGATATCGGCAATCACGGCCTTGCGCTTGGCGAACTCCTCTTCCGTGTTCTTCGCCCCTTTCACCGCAGTGTTGACCCGCTCGGTCACATTCTCGGTGGACACCAGAACGTTCACCTCCAGGTCCGGCGACTTCATTTCCTGATCCGGTGTCTCGGCATAGAAGCCATCGCGGACATAGTCATGCTCAGCGCTGGAATTCTTCTGGAGCTGGCCGAGGGCCACGTGATGGTTGGTGAGCAACAGGCCGTGTGGGCTCACAAACGAGCCGGAGCCACCGTCATTTAAACGGACGCAGGATAGCCGAAGATGGTCAAGCCATTGTTGCGTGGGCGCGAAATTATATTTTTCCTGAAGCAATTTGGTGGGTGGGTTATCGAAAGTCCACATGCCCTCGTCCGCGGGCAGGGCAGGACAGAGCAGCGCTGCAGCCAACAAAGCGGCCGAGGCTTGCCGGACAAGAAACATTGATTGCACAGTAAGAATCCTCTTTTCTCAAGGAGTGAAGCCGTGGATCACGGCCCCTCAGAGTATATACGACAACGATGGTGCGCGGGCATTGCCCGGAATTGCTCCCCCAATGGCTGGAATTCGCATCGAATGAGGAGTAGCCGTAAGATTAAGTGGACGGGCGGCATCATACGGCCGGTCTAGCACCAACTGCATGGAACCCAGAGAAAAAGCGGCGCTGTTGCCGGAAAAGCCCGGCGTGTATCTATTCAAAGACGCTGGTGGAACCGTGGTGTACGTGGGCAAAGCGCGCTCTTTGCGCAGCCGTGTGCGCTCGTACTTCCTGGAATCGCGGTGGGCAGACGCCAAGACCGGCTCTCTTGCTCGAGAAATCGCGGAACTCGAAACCATCCTCGTGGAAAATGAGCGCGAAGCGTTGGCGCTCGAGCACAACCTCATCAAGCAGTACAAGCCGAAATTCAACGTCATGCTGCGGGACGACAAGACCTACCCATATATCAAGTTGACCATGGGCGAAAAGTATCCACGCGTGTATTTCACGAGAAAGGTCAAGAAAGACGGGGCGCTCTATTTCGGCCCGTATTTCCCTGCAGGTCTCGCGCGGCGCATTCTGCATTTCATCCACAAACGATTTCTCGTTCCGTCGTGCTTCGTGGATCTAACGAAGACGCATGCCCGCCCGTGCTTGCAGTTTTACATCAAGCGCTGCCTGGGCCCATGTGTCGCCGGGCTTACCACCGACGAGCGATACGCCGAGGCAGTGCAAGATGTTCGCCTGTTTCTCGAAGGGCGCCGGCACGATCTGATGAAAAGTATCGAACAGCGCATGATGGCTGCGGCCGAGCAAGAACGATTTGAGGAGGCGGCTTCCTACCGGGACCTGTTGCGGACGATGGAAGATATCGAAGAGCGCCAGCGGATCGCTTCAGCGCAAGGTGACGATACGGACGTGGTCGGTTATTACGCGGAGCCGCCTCTGGTGGCGGCCAATGTGTTTCACTTGCGTGGCGGACGCATCGTGGACCGGCGGGAATTCTATTGGGAGGAACTACAAGCCTTCGACCCGCACGAATTTGTGGCTTCGTTACTGAAACAGCTTTACCTCGAAGCAGAATATTTTCCGAAAATGATCCATGTGCCGCTGGAGTTTGAGGAACGCGAGCTATTGGAAGCAACGCTGAGCGAGCGAGCTGGGCACAAAGTGGAAATTTTCACACCGCAACGAGGCAGCAAAGCGGCAATTCTGGACCTCGTGGAAAACAACGCGAAGCACTCCTTCGAACAACGCTTCCGCGTTTTGCAGCCTACCTCCAAGGCGATTGGAGAAGCGCTACAGAATACCCTCAGCTTGCCCGAAGAGCCGAAACGTATCGAAAGCTTTGATATTTCGCACATCCAGGGAACGGATACAGTCGCTTCCATGGTGGTTTGGGAAAACGGTCGGATGAAAAAGTCCGACTACAGGAAATTCATCATTCGAGGTGACAGAGGACCAGGGGGAAGAGCGCGAAGTGAAAATGATGATTTTGCGAGCATGTACGAAGCGGTGAGCCGACGGTACAAGCGTCTGCAAGAAGAGCAAAAGCCGATGCCCAGCCTGATCCTGATTGACGGTGGCCTGGGACAACTCCACGCGGCGGCGCAGGCCCTTGAGCAACTTCAGATCATTAACCAACCGGTCGCCAGCATCGCCAAAAAGGAAGAGATTCTGTATGTGCTCGGTCAAGAGAGGGAGCCCTGCGTTCTCGAGCGCCATTCGCCTGTTCTGCATTTGATCCAGCAGATTCGCGATGAAACCCACCGCTTCGCCATCGCTTTCCACAGGCAGCGGCGCGGGGCACGACAAACCCATACGACGCTGCTCGACATACCCGGGATTGGGCCGAGGACTTCCCAAAAGCTTCTCCAGCGATATGGCAGCGTGGCCAACTTGCGGAGGGCTAGCGTAGAGGAATTGAGCCACTTGGTCACCCGAAAAAGTGCGGAAAAGATCGTCGAGCACTATGGAAAGGGCGAATCAGAGTGATAACCCCTAAACATTGCAATAGCGGTTAAGTTGTCTTGCGATGCGCATCCGGCTATGCTACGTTTTTTGTGGAGGTTACCATGGCGGACAACGTGGGTTCCAAAGTAAGTTTTTTCTTGGTGGGCGTGGGCATCGGAGCCCTTTTGGGTGTGCTGTTTGCGCCAAAGTCGGGGGAAGAGACCCGCGAGTATCTGGGGAAGCGGGCGGATGACGGCCGGGAATTTGCCCAGAAGAAGGCCAAGGAATTGCGTGATCGCGCCGATGAGCTCATCGAGCGCGGCAAGGATGTAGCTTCCCGGAAGCGGGACTCGCTCTCGGCTGCCGTCGAAGCCGGCCGGGAAGCGTTCTTGCGCGAATCGAAGTCCTAGAGAATTAGCTGAGCGAGGCGGTTCGTGCGCTGCGCGGAAAGGGTGGGGTGTGAATGCAATTTTGGATGGAATTCTTTAGCATCGTGGCCGCTATCGCGCTGGTTGTGCAGGTGGGAATCCTGATTGGTTTATTCCTGCAACTGAAGCGCACCACCGAATCGATTAACCGGATGGTGAATGACCTGCACACGCGCATGGGACCCATCCTCACGCGAACGCAAATCCTGCTGGATGACACCCAGCCCAAGATCACCAGCTTGGTTGACGATGCCGCGCACGTCGTTTATCTGGCACGTACGCAAGCGCAGAAAATGGACAAGGTTTTTACGGAGGCTTCGGACCGGCTCCGCGGGCAATTGGTACGCGCCGACCGCATTCTAACCGGCACACTGGAAGCCGTGGAGGATGCCGGAACACAAGTCCGCCGGAGTTTTCTTGGGCCGGTGCAGAAGGTTTCTGCCGTGGTTCAGGGAATTAAGGTTGGACTGGATTTTCTGCGTGCGCGGCGCGGCCAGAACGAACCCTTGCACGAGACTCTGGAACAAGAAGACGAGTTATTCATCTAGCTGAAGTTTGCTAGGTAGTATCTACGGCGCGGGCGAAAGCGTTCGCGCCGCTTTCATTTGATCCAGCCGCCGGCAAGAACGATGTCTCCATCGTATGCGACGGCTGCTTGTCCCGGTGTAATGGCCCGCTGTGGAGAGTCAAACGTGATGCGTGCCCGTAGGCCGGCGAGTGACTCCACGGTCGCAGAGGCAGGTTCGTGCTTGTGACGGATCTTCACGTGAGCGCGCCGTGGTTCACCTGGTGCCTCGATAGAAACCCAATTCACATCTTCAATTTCAAAGGTTGTGGCACGTAGCGCATCGTCTTCCCCGACGACCACGCGGTTTCTCTCCAGGTCGATGGACAGAACGTAAATTGGTTTGCCGGTCGTAAACCCTAGTCCCTTCCGTTGGCCGACGGTGTACTTGTGCACGCCGGAATGGCGGCCGAGCACCGCGCCATCCTCGGTGACAATGTCACCTTCTTTGTCATTCACAGGCTTTCCATCTTGCTTGGCGTACGCATGAATGAATTGAACGTAGTTCCCATTGGGAACGAAGCACAGTTCCATACTCTCTGGCTTCTCGGCCACCGGAAGATTGACGCTGCGCGCGAGCTGGCGCACCTCTTCCTTCGAGAGTTCGCCAAGAGGGAACTCGCTGCGGGATAACTGATCCTGGGTCAGGCCCCACAAAAAGTAAGACTGATCCTTGGAATCGTCGCGGGCGCGCAGCAGTTGATAGCGGCCCGTGTGTTCGTGCTTTCGAATGCGCGCATAGTGGCCCGTGGCCAGAACTTCCGCGCCGATCTGGCGGGCCATGCGCAGAAGCGGTTCGAATTTCACATCCGTGTTGCAATTGGTGCAGGCAATGGGTGTGCGCCCCGCAAGATATTGTTCGACAAATGGGCGCACAACGCGCTTTTCGAACTGCTCTTCAAAGTTGACCACATAGTGGGGAAAGCTCAGGTGCTGCGCCACACGCTTAGCGTCGTACACATCGTCAAGCGAACAACAGCGATGCTGGGCGGGGCCATCGCCTTGCAATTCGGGCAGCCGGCGCTGATTCCAGAGTTGCATGGTGAGACCGACGACAGGCCGACGGTGCAGGAGAAGCAGCGCCGCCACCGTCGAAGAATCGACACCTCCGGACATGGCTACCGCGACCAGGCCGGGCTGCGCGTCCATAGCCGCAGGCAGAGAATCCAAGTGCGTTCGCGTGCTCATGCCTTATCTATTTTACAGGGAATGCGTCAGTGATGCGCGGAGACTTCCTTTTTATAGCCAGGGGCGATTTGGCGTAGCTGCGCGACGGCTGCTGGAACAATCTCGAGGGCGGCATCGATTTCCGCAGCGGTAGTGTGACGGCCAAGACTGAAACGGATGCTCGCTCGAGCGTCTGAAGCAGACAGGCCAATGGCCGTGAGGACGTGAGAAGGCGCGACGGCACCCGAGGAACAAGCGGCACCCGTGGAGCAGGCCAGACCCCGCAGGTCAAGGGCAATGATCAGCGCTTCGCCCTCGATTCCGGAAAAGGTGACGTTGGAAGTGTTCGGCGTTCGCGCAACTTCGGCGGCGTTGGCGCGCGAATCGGGAACGCGGGAGAGTAATCCCTGTTCGAGTTGATTTCGCAGAGCCGAGATGCGCCTACTCTCTTCGCCCAGCGAGAAGCGCGCGAGTTCCGCCGCCTTCCCGAGGCCAACAATCCCCGCAACATTTTCCGTCCCGGGACGGAATCCCCACTGATGATGCCCACCGTAAAGCAACTGGTGTAGCCGCGTGCCAGCTTTTACGTAAATGGCGCCAATTCCTTTGGGCGCATAGAGTTTGTGGCCAGAGAGCGAAAGAAGATCCAGTTGGCCGGCCTGCACATCCACAGGGATTTTTCCGACTGACTGCACGGCGTCGCTATGAAAGCAAATGTCATGCTCGGCGGCGGTCCGTCCAATCTCTTCGAGAGGCTGAATGGTGCCGAGCTCATTGTTGGCATGCATCACCGTGATCAACACTGTTTCCGGACGGATGGCCTTGCGCAAATCCTTGGGGTCGATCAGCCCGTCACGCGAAACAGGAAGATATGTTACGGTGACGTCCTTTTTTTCCAGCGCCTGGCAGGCATTGAGAACGGCTTCATGTTCGATCGAACTGGTAATGATGTGGGCCGCGGGTTGTGTGAGGAGTGCCGATTGAACAATACCGAAAATGACGTGGTTGTCGGATTCCGTGCCGCCACTGGTGAAAATAATTTCTTGAGGACGTGCGTTGAGTAGCGCCGCCACCTGTTCGCGTGCCGTCTCGACCGCTCTGCGGGCTCGCTGGCCAAACCTGTGGATGGACGACGCGTTGCCAAACTCCCCGGAGAAATAGGGGAGCATGGCCTCCAAGACCGCAGGGTCCACAGGGGTGGTGGCGTTATGATCGAAGTAAATTTGCTTCATGGAGCGGCCTGCAAGCAGGATAGAGGGCGAACGGGCCAGTGTCCAGCGTCTCTCGCAGCGACCCGAGCGACCTGCCCAAGAAGCACAATCCATGGGGCTTACGACACCCTGGGAAGCGCCGAATTTGGTGCAACCATCCGCGTACGGATTTCGTATAGTTAGGACGGGTAGTTGTCATTCATGGCGTCATGCAGACGCGAGGGGAAGAAGAATGAAGCGGATTTTCGTTTTAGCGCTCATGAGCTTGGGGGCTTGTCTGTGCGTTCGCGGGCAGAGATTGCCGGACAGCGTCTTGCCGGAGACTTATGACCTAACGTTTGCTCCGGATCTAGGAAAGGCGACCTTCAGCGGAGAGGAAACCATTCACGTCACGCTGCTCAAAGCGACTTCCAGCGTCACGCTGAACGCGGCGGAACTCGCATTCCAACAAGTGAGCATCACCGCTGCGGGGCCAACCCAGCAGGCCACCGTAAGCCTCGATCCCACGAAAGAACAGGCGACGCTCACTGTCGCGAAGGAACTTCCGGCAGGGCCAGCGGAAATTCACATTCGCTTCACCGGAATCCTCAACGACAAGCTGCGCGGGTTCTACCTGAGCAAATCCGACCGGCGGAATTATGCAGTAACGCAATTTGAGTCCACGGATGCGCGCCGCGCGTTTCCCTCATTTGACGAACCGGCATTCAAGGCCGTATTTCGAATCACGCTGACTATCGATAAAGGCGACACGGCTATTTCCAACGGAAAAATTATTTCCGATACGCCAGGTCCCGGAGATAACAAGCACACGGTGAAGTTTTCTCCCTCACCGAAGATGTCCAGTTACCTCGTAGCCATGCTGGTGGGAGATTTTGTTTGCCGCGAAGGAGGTGCGGACGGCATCCCGATTCGCGTGTGCTCGTTGCCGGAAAAGAAGGACATGACCGCGTATGCTTTGGAAGCTTCGGAAAACATCCTGAAGATCTACGACACGTATTACGCCATCAAATATCCGTACGGAAAGCTGGATCACATCGTGTTCCCCGACTTCTCGGCCGGAGCCATGGAAAACGTGGCGGCGATTACGTACCGGGACAGTGACCTGCTCATCGACGAAAAGACGGCTTCCTACGACGCCAAACAGCAGGTGGCCAGCGTGATTGCCCACGAAATGGCGCACCAGTGGTTTGGAGATCTAGTCACGATGAAGTGGTGGAACGACATTTGGCTGAATGAAGGGTTCGCCACATGGATGTCTTGGAAGCCTCTGGAAGCCTGGAAGCCGGAATGGAACATGCGGCAACAGGAAATTGGAGAGACATTGGGTGCGTTGAGTGCCGACTCCGTGCCGTCGGTAAGAACCATCCGGGCGAACGCGGACACTCCGGCGGACATTCAAGCCCTGTTCGACGGGATCGCGTATGGAAAGGCGGCGTCTGTCTTGCGCATGGTCGAAGCCTATGTTGGCCCCGCGGTGTTCCAGAAAGGTGTGAACGCGTATCTTGCAAAACACGCCTATGCCAATGCCACCGCCGAAGATTTCTGGAATCAGATCACGGAAACGTCCGGTAAACCGGTGGACAAAATCATGAGGAGCTTTACCGAGCAGCCGGGCGCACCTCTGGTCAGTGTAAAAACCGAGTGCAGAGGCGACAAAACCGAAGTGACCCTGAGGCAGGAGCGCTATGTGTCGGATGCGGCGAAAATGAACGCCGGCTCCGAAGAAATTTGGCCCATACCTGTCAACCTGCTGCCTTCGGCTACCAAACAGCCGGTTTATCACCTCCTGACGAAGCGGGAAGAGGCCGTCGAGTTGCCGGGATGTTCCGCCTGGGTCTATGCGAATGCGGGTGCGCGCGGATATTACCGCAGCAGCTACGCGCCAGCAGCATTCGCCAAGATGAGCTCGCAAGTGGAGACCGCGTTTTCCGCCGAAGAACGCGATCGTTTTCCCGCGGATACCTGGGCGCTCGTGCGCGTTGGAAGGCTCAACATTGGAGACTACCTGAACTTGTTGCAGGAGATGCAGGGTGAACGGTCACGGGAAGTGGTGCAGACCATGATCGGCCATATCCCGGAGATTCACGACAAGTTCGTGACTGAAGCCGACCGGCCCGCGTTTGAGAAATGGGTCCGGGATTTCTTGACCCCCATTGCAAAGGACCTGGGTGAGACGCCTGTGTCCGGCGAGCCGGCCGAGCGTCAGGCCTTGCGTGGCGATGTCTTTGCCATGCTTGCCCAATACGGACGCGACCCGCAGTTGATCGCAAAGGCGCGCGCCACGGCCGACCAATACATGAAAGACCCACAAGCGGTGAATGCGGAGTTGGCTGGAAAAGCCTTACTGATTTCAGCGATGAATGGAGACGCGGCCCTCTACGACCAATATGTCAGTCACCTGAAGGCCGCCAAGACTCCGGAGGAGTACGGGTTCTACCTTCAGGCGTTGGGCTTTTTCCCGGAGGCGACGCTGGCCAAACGCACGTATGAAATGGTTCTCGGCCCCGACGTCAAGAACCAGGACATGTACGCTTTGTACTTTCCCCTGATCAATTACCGAACACAGGCAGAAGCCTGGGAACTGTTCAAGGCGGATTTTCCGTCCATCATGAAGAAAGTGGATGCTTCGGACGCGGTCGGCCTGGCGCAAATTGCTGGAGCCTTTTGTGATGCGAAACTGCGGGACGATTCACAGCAGTTTTTCGTGGAGCAAAAGCTGCCAGGCACGGAACGCATTCTGCAGAACGCCAAGGACCAGGTGAATGCCTGCATCCAAGTGCGGGATCTGCAGCAAAAGAATCTGTCCACGTACCTGGAGAGATGAGGTCGAGAGTCAAGAAGCACTAACCGAAAGACAGGCGCTGGGGCCTTCCCGGCGCCTTTTTTGTTGACCGAAGACTTCCGTTGAACGGTCTTCATAATGGGGAATTTCGCTTGTCCGATGCGAGGAAGGTTTCGGGCTTGACCCATGCCGCTGCGGACCACCCCAATGCTCCTCATAAACCTCGAACGCTACCGGAGACGAAACTGTGCTGGATGGAAATCTCTCTGTGATTCAGTGGGGTTCTCCAAGAGAGCCTTTACAAGTGATCCAGGTTCAGTGATCTTGAACTGCGATTCTTTCAAAATTTATGGAACGGCCGGCGAAACCCTATGCTTTGCGCCTGCAGCGACGGGCGTGTTAGTGTGTGCGGTTGAACGCCTTGAATGAAGGTTTCCTGGAGGCTTGCAGTGGGATATGCGGACTTGCGGGAGTTTATCAAGCGATTGGAAAAAGAAGGAGAGTTGCGCCGCGTGAAGGTAGAAGTGGACCCGGTTCTGGAAATTGCGGAAGTGGGCCAGCGCGCGCAGGCATTCCCGGGTCCCAAAGGAAATCCTGGAGGAATGGCTCTCCTGTTTGAGAAACCAAAGGGCTCGCGGTACCCCTTATTGATTAATGCGTTTGGCAGCGAGCGACGAATGGAATTGGCATTCGATGCGGAAAAACTGGATGACGTGGCTGGGCGAATTCGCGGATTCCTGGATATGCAAACGCCGCGAGGGCTTTTCGACAAGATGAAGATGTTGCCTAAGCTTATGGAACTGGGTTCCTTCTTCCCGAAAACGGTGAAAGAAGGCCCTTGCCAGGATGTCTTGCGAAAGGGAAGCGATGTCAACCTGTTCGATTTTCCGATCTTGAAGTGCTGGCCGCAGGATGGCGGACGGTTCATCACATTCCCGTTGGTATTCACAAAGAATCCGATCACGGGAAAACGCAATGTCGGGATGTACCGCCTGCAGGTGTACGACGAACGCACCACTGGAATGCATTGGCAAACGCAGAAACACGGAGCCGAACACTTTCGTCGCGCGCGCGCCGCGAACCCAGAAGGACGAATTCCCGTCAGTGTCGCCATCGGATCCGATCCGGCTACGGCACTCGGTGGAATTTTGCCGATTCCTCCGGACCTGGACGAGATGATGTTCAGTGGGTTTCTGAAGAAAGAGCCTGTCGAGCTCGTGAAGTGCCAGACGAATGAACTCGAAGTGCCGGCGAACGCGGAAATCGTTCTCGAAGGGTATGTCAACCTGAACGAGATGCGCACCGAAGGACCGTTTGGGGACCATACCGGTTTTTATTCGCTCGAAGGAGAGTTTCCCGTCTTCCATGTCGAGTGTGTGACCCACCGGAAGGAACCCATCTACTTGACGACAGTCGTGGGCCGTCCCCCGCAGGAAGATTTTTACATGGGATACGCGATCGAGCGCATCTTCCTGCCGCTGATGAAGATGACGCATCCGGAGATCGTGGATGTTGCCATGCCCGCAGAAGGAATTGTGCACAACCTGATGATTGTGGCCATTCGCAAGTCGTTTCCCGGCCACGCTCGCAAGGTGATGAACGCAATCTGGTCGCTCGGGCAAGCCATGTTCACCAAGGTGATTGTGGTAGTGGACCACGACGTGAATGTCCACGACTCCCGGGAAGTCGTGTGGAAAGCGCTCTGTGCCATCGACCCAGAGCGCGATGTGCAATTTTGTCTGGGACCTGTGGACACGTTAGACCATGCGGCCCGCCTGCAGGATTTCGGCTCAAAGATGGGAGTGGACGCGACCCGCAAATGGGCCAGCGAAGGTTTTACGCGCCCTTGGCCGGATGAAATTCTGATGGATGCCGCCACCAAGGCGCGCGTCGATTCGCTCTGGAAGAGCCTGGAAATCTAGGGTTTGCAGGGGCTAGCTCGCGGGGGAAGAGCAACCCACTTTCCACCTGGAAAAAAGCAACCGTCAGTCCGAGCGCAGCGAAGAATTTTCGATTGAAAAACCAGAAAGAACCAACCGTATTCTTTACTTCGCGGATTGCGTTCGTAAAGGCGTGCTGTGTATGGTCGCCGAAGCGCTTGCAGCAAACGCCAGTCCGTCCACCCCTCTCGTAAGTCGGATGGATTTTTCCAGTTGCCAGGTCTTGAGGTTCAGAACTTCAATGGTGCCCGCCTGCGGACAACTGATGTAGGCACGCGAGCCGTCAGGAGCCACGAGCGATTCTCCAGTTGCGGCCGGGATATCGTACGAGTGAGCCAGCTTGCCGTTCGAAGTATCGAATACGAACAATTTGCCGGTGGGAGCATTCGCAATGAGCCAGTGCCCGTCGGGAGTAGGCGCAGAGGAGTAGACGATTTCAGGTATTTCCCACCACGTCGATAGTGCATTTGTTGAAGTTTCGATGAGAGCGATACGCGGCTTCTTTTGATCGTGAGTGTAGACAGTATGGCCGTCTGGTGAAATCGAGATGCGCTGCACTTCGCCGGAAACAGGGATCGTGGCGATCAGTGAGCGGGCGTGCAGGTCCAGAACGCTGACATTTCCTGAGAACACGTTTGCGGTGTATGCGCGGGAGCCGTCTGGAGTGATCACGAACATGTGGGAATCGACCTGCCCGGTGGGCACTTGGGCGACGACCTTTTGCATTCGAGGATCGATCACGTCAATCGACTTGGTGAGTTCTGCGGAAACATAGAGCATTCCATCGGGACCAAATTTGGCACAATGCGGGCGCGATGGCTTGCCGAGGTCGATGATGTGGACTGCGCGACCGGTAGCGATATCGATCACTTCCACGGTGCTTCCGTCCGTTCCCGGCTTGCCTACACCCGAGTTCCCGTATATCGGTACATAGGCGAGCTTCCCGTCGGGAGACGCGATAACTTCGTGTCCGTTGATATCCACTCCCACAGTTGCGGCGGTGTTTTGCGAGGCAGGGTCAATGATCAAGAGCGTATGGTCTCCCTGGTTGGCGACGAGGAGACGCTGCGCAAAGAGGGTCGAGGGCAGAAGCAGAAGACTGCAAAGCCGGAGCGAATTTCTCATCGGAAGTCTCCGAAACTAGGGGAATCTGGTTTGGCGCGAACAGTATAACTTAGCCCATTCTCCGCTTCCCAAGACAATGGCATAATAGAAAGTAAGAAACTTGGCGTGGGGATTGCCGGACCTCCCATCGATTTGCACGGAACAGCCATTCTCTGAAGGAGTGTGCGGATAAAGAATAACCGTCCTGTTGGACAGGCCGGAAAAGAGAAAGAAGCGCAAGTAATAGTAGTACTGATAGATCTGAGGCCCAAGAAGTTGGGGTACCTGCCTACAATACCAGGTCAACTCCCTAAGATTGCCTATGTTTTTAGGACAACTGCGGGAGAGAAAGGCTTGACGCTCAGCCGCCCTCAATGACATAAGGGGGACAAGGTCGCCCCCGAAAGGATTCTGCGTAACGAGTTCCGAGCGGGTGCGAACATGTCCGAATCTGGGGCGTGTCATAGACAGGATGGGCGTTCCTCGTGAGCGAATCGCGCGAAGTGATGAACGTACGACAGGCTTCCCAGTATTTGGGGATCAGTCCGGATACCCTGTACCGCTACATCACAGAGGGCGAAATACCTGCGTTTAAACTGGGGAATCGTTGGAAACTTAGGAAAACAATCCTGGATCGATGGATGGAACGCAAGATGAGCCAAGTGGCGGCACGGCGCCGCTAGGTTCAACAAAGCGTGAGGGAAAGAGGCCGCGATATGTGGTTACTCGGGGGCAAGAAAAATAGACAGCTGGTCGGTCTGGACATCGGTTCCAGCTCCATCAAGGCCGTGGAGTTGAAATCGACCAAGGCCGGCTATGAGCTCGTCAGTTACGGAATGGAATCGTTGGCACAAGATACCGTTGTGGACGGCGCGATCATGGATGCGCCCCAGGTAGCCAACGCTATCACCAAGATTTTCGATTTTGAAAAGATCAAGACCAAGAGCGTAGCGACGTCCGTGTCCGGTCACTCTGTCATCGTGAAGCGAGTGCCCCTGCCGCTCATGACCGAGGAAGAGTTGTACGACCGCATCCCTTCCGAGGCCAGCCAGCACATTCCGTTCGATATTGCTGACGTGAACCTCAGTTACCAGTTGCTAGAAGCCATGGACTCGCAAATGGACGTGTTGCTGGTGGCGGTGAAGAAAGACAAGATTTTGAACCACACCAACGTGCTGGCGCAGGCGGGAAAAACCCCCGTAGTCGTCGACATTGATGCGTTTGGCTTGCAGAACTGCTTTGAGGTGAACTACGAGCCGGATGCGGGACAAACCGTGGCACTGCTGAATATTGGCGCCAGTGTGATGAACATCAATATTGTGCGCGGCGGGATTCCGTTGTTCACCCGCGACGTCAGCGTCGGCGGCAACCAGTATACAGACGCCCTGCAAAAAGAACTGGACCTCAGCTTCGATGATGCGGAGCGGCTCAAGAAGGGCGAAACCCTACCCAGCGTGACGGATGAGCAAAAGGGCCAGATTCTGCGGAGCGTCTCCGATATCTTGACGCTCGAAATTCAAAAGACCTTCGATTTCTTCCGGGCAACCGCCAGCGGTGAGAACATTCAGCGCATCATGGTGGCCGGAGGGACGGCGCGCGTGCCCGGGCTGGTAGACCTGCTCCGGGAAGAGTTCGCGATGCCGGTAGAAGAACTAAATCCATTTCGCAAGGTGTTGATCAACCCGGGGAAGCATAGTGAAGATCAGATCCGGGAATTGGCGCCTAGGTTGGTGGTCGCGGTGGGATTGGCACTGAGGAGCTTCGACTAGCCATGATCCGCATAAACTTACTCGGACAAGCGCGGCCAAAAACCGCACGAAGGCCGGTGGACACTGGTGCAGCAATGCCGCTGGTATTCATTGGAGCCGGCATACTTTTGGGCGGCTTATTTCTCTTCTACTTCTACCATTCTTGGCAGACTCAGTTGAACGGCGAAAACGTCCAGATCAAACAGCTGCAGAGCCAGAAGACGGAATTGGAACAGATCAAACTCCAGGTGGAAGCTTTTGAGAAACAAAAGCAGGTTCTTCAGCAGCGCGTCGGCACCATCGAGCAACTGCAGAAAGACCGCACCGGCGGACAAGAGCTTCTGGACCAGATTGCCAACACCGTTTCCCGCTCCGAGAACCTTTGGCTAACCTCGATGAGCAAGAAAGGCACGGCCGTTACAATGGAAGGGGCTGCTGCTTCCATCAATTCAGTTGCGAACTTTATCACCGCACTGAAGCGTTCCGGCTACTTCCAGAAGATTGAAATTAAGGAATCCAAGCAGGACGACAGGAATACCGCTGTGCAGACGTTCCTGTTCACCATCAATGCCGAGATTGCTCCGAGCGGGCCTGCTACAGCTCTACAGGCTAAGCCGGCAAGCGCGCCCGACCAGAGTGCCCCAAGTGCGGCACCGGCGAAGAAAGGATAAGTGGAAGCCATGGCGAATCCTTTCCGAGATATGTCGGTGATCATGCAGGGGCTGGTGGCTCTGGCCATTGCCGTGATCCTGGTGCTGGCGGGCTTGTATGTGCCGTTTTCCCCGGTGGCCCAAGAACGCTCTGCTTATGACGCTGCAGTGCAGCAGCGGACCAAGCTGAGGCAGGAAGTCACGCAACTACAGGTCTACAAACAGCGCTACGGCGAGTTGAAGCAGCAGATGGACGCGCTGAACAAGCAACTCGACACGCTAAAGACAATCGTGCCTGAGGAAAAAGAGGTGGATGAGTTCATCCGCCAGGTGCAAGGCGCAGCGAGCGCCTCGAACGTACAACTGCGGCGGTTGACGGCCATGAACATCGTGCCGAAGGACTTTCACTACGAAATGCCCTTCGAAGCTCAGGCCGACGGACCGTATTTCAATGTACTGGATTTCTTCTCCAGGCTGAGCCGCCTGTCGCGCATCATCAACGTTGGCGATCTGCAATTTGATGATCCGGTTGGGACCTCAGGGAAGGGCATCAAGTACCCAATCCGACCAGGCGAAACGGTAACGGGTGTATTTACGATCACAACGTTCTTCACGAAGCCGGCTGATACGGCTCCGGCTGTAGCGGGTGGGGCAAAAGCACCAGCACCGCCTGTGAAAAAACCGTGAGCAGGAATGAGCGAGCTATGCGTCGATTGAAAACACTGCTAATCGGAGTACTGCTAACTGTGGCGGCGGTTGGTGTCCAAGCGCAAACTGCGCCTGCCCCGGCAAAGGCAAGCGCGAAGCCTGCAACGAAACCCGCGAAGTCTCCCGGCAAGAGTGCAGCCAGCACCGCGCCGAAGTCGGCGGGCGAACCCGAAGCGAAGGTTGCGAGGCGAGATCCGTTTGAATCGATGACCAACCGGCAGGATGCGGCTGCCAAAGTGGCGGCGAACCTGCCCCCCGGAAAAGCCGGTTTGCAAGTGGCTTCGCTCCGGCTGGACGGCATCGTGAAATCGCCGAACGGAATGATTGCCGTGGTTACCAATCCGCAGTCTAGAACCTATTTCTTGCGGGAAGGCGATCAGCTTTACGACGGAAAAGTGGAAAAGATAGCGTTGGACGGTGTGTCTTTCCACGAAGTTGGGAAAGACGCATTTGGTAAACCGGTCGAGCGGCAAGTGAATAAGAGAATCTACTCCAGTGCAGGAGAACAGCAATGATGACGAACTGGCGGGCCTTAAGGTGTGGCTGCCTGATACTGACGAGCGTGATGTTGGGCGGGGGCCCGGCACTCGTTCGAGGGCAGGAGTCCGCTGGCGCAAACACGACCGCGGCGGTGATTTCCAGCGTGGCCATCACGCAGGATCCGCAGCGAGCGGCGATCCGTGTCGAAGGGGCTGGGCACCTCGACGTGCATCCTGTGCGGATGCAGAATCCGGAGCGCTTGGTGCTGGACTTCACGGGAGCTCGGCTCAGCGTCCAAAAGACGACGATTCCGGGAGTTTCCGCGCCTGTTCGCAGCGTGCGCATGGGGCAATTCCGGCCTGATGTCGCCCGCGTGGTCATTGATCTGACGGCTTCCGCGCCTTATCAGATCGCGCATGAAGGCGATGCGGTGGTCGTGTACCTGCAGATCCAACCCGCAGGCGCAAGCGCACCGGCAGCCGTGACTTCCACCACATCCGAAAATTCTAAGAAAGTGGTTGTTTCGGATGCCCAGTC
Source organism: Candidatus Acidiferrales bacterium (assembly GCA_963775865.1). Taxonomy (GTDB): domain Bacteria; phylum Acidobacteriota; class Terriglobia; order Acidiferrales; family UBA7541; genus Acidiferrum. The sequence continues at coordinate 336,552 of CAVZKU010000009.1, forward strand.
TTCCCAGACGAATGAGGCAAACAACGCGCACTTTCCTCTGCCAAGCGCGCTGACGCAACCAACCGCTACGTTAGCGGCGGCGAAGGAATCCTCGCAGCCCGAGCCTGCGGCCAACAGTCCCCAGCAGGCAGCGCAACAGGCCGTCCAGCAGGCTTCCACCGCGGCATCGACTGTTGCCGCGCAGCAGGCCGCGACCAGCACCGCGAGCGCGACCCCACAAGCGGGCCGCTACACGGGTGAACCCATCTCCGTAAACCTGAAAGATGTGGACTTGAAGGATTTCTTCCGGTTGATCCACGAAATCAGCGGACTCAACGTGGTATTGGATCCAAACGTCAAAGGCACGTTGACAATCGTTTTGGACGAAGTGCCGTGGGACCAGGCGCTGGACATTGTGCTGGTGAACAATGGCCTTGATAAGCAGTTGAATGGAAACGTTCTCCGCGTCGCCACTCGCGAAACCTTAAAGAGGGAAGCGGAGACCGCCCGCGACCTCCAGAAAGCCCAAGCCGAAGCAGTTGCACCGGTCACCGTGACGCGCGTTCTTAGCTATGCCAAAGCTGCCACCATGAAGGACACCCTGAAAAAGTTCCTCTCAGCCCGAGGCGATATTTTCTCCGACGATCGCTCGAACCAGTTGGTGATCCGCGACATCCCGTCCGTCATTCCGACGATCGACAACCTGATTCGCCAGTTGGATCGCAAGTCGCAGCAGGTGGAAATCGAAGCGCGTGTCGTTCAGGCGTCGCGCTCCTTCAGCCAGGATATCGGTGTGCAGTGGGGTTTTGCGGGAACCACCACCAGCGGCCGCACGATCTTCGGTGGCGCTCCCCAAACGGGAATTAGCCCGATCACAACACCCGCCGGCATTCCGCAGCCTCCACTCATCGCTACCTCCACCACCAGCGGCACCTCCGGTTCAGGACTTCCGTTCAACGTGAACCTCGGTGCGGGTGCGCCGACCAGCGGCTTCTACTTCGGCCATCGTTCGCCGAACTTCGCCGTCGATTTGTACATCACCGCTGCGGAAGCAAAGGGCGTTGGCAAGTTGCTCTCCAAGCCAAAAGTCATCACCCAGAACAACGAAAAGGCAACTGTCAAGCAAGGTACAAAGATTCCAATCCAGACGACCATCAACAACACTATTTCGGTGCAGTACATCGACGCGGTGCTTAAGCTGGAGGTAACCCCGCAGATTACCGCCGAAGGCACGGTGTTCATGGATGTTCTGGTCGAGAACACGCAGATCGACAATGGTATCCCGCGCGTTCAGGGTATCCCCGCGCTCGATACGCAATCCGCCGAAACTAAGGTCCTCGTTGCCGATGGTGGCACGGTGGTCATTGGCGGCATTATCGTCACCCAACAGCAGACCAGCGTCACCCAGGTGCCAATTCTCGGCAGCCTCCCCGTGATCGGCTATCTGTTCAAGGAACGGTCCGTGACCATCAACTCTTCGGAACTTCTGTTCTTCCTGACGCCTCGCATTATCCCTGGATGATTCCGGGGTCCAGCGAACGTCTACACTTTAGATAAGCTAGAATCGAGGAGACACAAGTCTCCTCGATTTTTTTATGATGGATTCCTTTGCAAAAAGACGGCGGGATGTCGCGCGGGAGCTAAAGCGGCTGCAATTGGACTGTCTGCTGGTGACCCGTCCGGCGAACTGGTATTACCTCACAGGCTTTACGGGTGAGTCAGGAGTCTTGCTGGTGGCCTCGCGGGGCACGACGCTCATCACGGATGGGCGCTTCACTACGCAGGCCCGCGAGGAGTCGCCCGGCGTCCTCTTGGAACTGCACAGGGGCACGCTATACGCTTCGGTGGGTGATTGGCTAAGGCACAAAGGAATTCAGCGGGCGGGCTATGACCCCGAACAGTGGACCGTGGCCCAGTTGCGTGCTCTCCGAAAGGCTTGCGGGTCGAAGTGCCGCCCGGTCGAAGCCCGGGACATAGTGGAGCACTTGAGAATGAGGAAAGACGCACAGGAACTCTCCGCGATGCGAAAGGCGGCTATCGTAGGCGGAAATGTTCTGGAGGGCGCGCTGCAGTTGCTGCGGCCGGGAGTCCGGGAAATCGAGATTGCCGCGGAGATTGAATTCCAGATGAAGAAGCAGTGGGCCAGTGGACCTTCCTTTGAGACCATCGTGGCTTTTGGAGAACGGGCCGCGTTGCCGCACGCGCGCCCTACCTCCAAGCGCTTGAGGAAAAATGAGTTGGTGGTGTTGGACCTGGGTGTTATACTCAGCCACTATTGCAGCGACATCACCCGTACAGTCTACGTAGGCCGGGCTACGCGGCGGATCCGTCAGTGGTACCGGGCGGTCGAGGACGCAAACCAGGCTGCCACAGCCACTGTCAAGGCGGGGATAGCCTGCGCGGAAGTGGACGCCGCGGCTCGGGACGTCCTCCGGATAAATGGGCTGGAAACACAGTTCGTGCATAGCACCGGCCATGGTTTGGGGTTGGAAGTGCACGAGGCACCTCGCGTAGCGCGCGGCCAGGCGATTCGACTTGAAGCAGGAAATGTGATTACCATTGAGCCTGGCGTGTATATCGAAGGCGTCGGTGGCATTCGCATAGAAGACGATGTGGCAGTTGGGGTTCAGGGCAGTGAAGTGTTGACCCGCGTCAGGCGGGATCTCATCGAACTTTAATACAGGCATGAAACGGAAAAAGCCGTCGAAAACGACTGGAAGTGGATCGTTTGCCAACCTGGAAATCGGGCAGATCGAGCAATTGCTGCGCTTCATGGGCGAGCACAACCTCGAGGAATTTGAATACTCGCGCGGGGACTTGCGCATTCGGCTGAAGAAGCCGGGAACCACCACCGTGGTGGCAGTGCCGCGACCCGCAGCGGAAATCATCGTACCCGGCGCGGTACCAACGCCGGCGACGCCCACATCTGAGGCCAGTGTCGAAGCGGATTTGCGCGGCGGGGAAGATCTGTTCCTTGTGAAATCCCCTATCGTGGGCACCTTCTACGGCTCACCAAGTCCGGGTGCGGAGCCCTTTGTGAAAGTCGGAAGCTATGTGGAGTCCGGTCAAACCCTTTGCATCGTGGAAGCCATGAAGCTGATGAATGAGATTGAATCGGAAACGAGTGGCGAAGTGTTGCGAATCTTCGCGGAAAATGGGCAGCCCGTCGAGTACGGGCAGCCATTGTTTGGCATTCGACCGAGCCGGAAACGGTAACCGGCCTACCTGACTATGTTCCAAAAGATTCTCGTAGCCAATCGCGGGGAAATTGCCCTGCGAGTCATCTGTGCGTGCAAGGAACTGGGGATTGCGACCGTCGCTGTGTACTCCGAAGCCGACCGCAATGCCCTGCACGTCCGTTTTGCGGATGAAGCGGTTTGCATCGGGCCGCCGCGCAGCAGCGAAAGTTATCTCAACATTCCGCACGTCATCAGTGCCGCGGAAATTACCAACGTGGATGCCATCCATCCCGGGTATGGCTTCCTTTCGGAAAATGCGAACTTTGCGAAGGTGTGCGAAGCGTCGGAGATCACTTTTATCGGGCCCAAGCCGGAAGTCATCGAAATGATGGGCGAGAAGGACCGCGCGCGGCGTGAGATGAAGACGACAGGCCTAGCCACGATTCCCGGTAGCGAAGGTGTGGTGGAAGGCGAAGAGCAATTGGCCAAAGAAGCGAAGCGGATCGGTTATCCGCTGATTTTGAAGGCCGCGGCGGGCGGTGGCGGGCGAGGCATGCGCGTAGTGCGAACCAGCGAGGAGTTGTTGGGCGCCTACCAGACGGCACGCAGTGAGGCGCAGCAGGCGTTTGGCACTCCGGGCGTATACATGGAGAAATTCCTGCAACATCCGCGGCACATCGAGTTTCAGGTGCTGGGCGACCAGCACGGGAAAGTGATTCACCTCGGCGAGCGCGAATGCACCATTCAACGGCGGCATCAGAAATTGCTCGAAGAATCGCCTTCCCCTGCAATCGACCCGAAGCGACGGAAAGAATTGGGTGCCAAGGTCGTCAAGGCCATGGAAGGGATCGGATATACCAACGCGGGAACGATCGAGTTCCTGATGGACGAGGACGGCTCGATTTACTTCATCGAAATGAATACACGCATTCAGGTCGAGCATCCCGTGACCGAATTTGTGACCAACATAGACCTCGTTAAGGCGCAAATTCGCATTGCCGCGGGCGAGCGTCTCGAAGAGGCGGCGGGCGAAGTCAGTTTCACCGGGCATTCCATTGAGTGCAGAATCAACGCCGAAGATCCGGAGACGTTTGTGCCTTCCGCAGGACGCATCACTACGTTCCAGGCGCCGGGCGGTACTGGCGTGCGCGTGGATTCCGCCGCGTATTCCGATGCGGTCATTCCTCCATACTATGATTCCATGGTCGCGAAGCTCGTCGTCAAGGGCCGGGACCGCGGTGAAGCCATCAGCCGCATGAAACGCGCGCTGGAGATGTTTGTGATCGAAGGAATCAAAACATCGATTCCGTTGCACCGGCGCATTCTGGCGCATCCCGACTTTGTCTCGGGAAAATTTGACACACACTTCATCGAAAAGCTGCTGAACAACGGAAAATAAGCGATCCATGCGCCTCGTGATGCCCAGGCTCTACGTGGTCCTAGACGCCGCACTGGTTCGCGGGCCAGCGCAGGAAATTGCCAGACAAATGATGACGGCAGGCGTGCGATTGCTGCAATATCGCGCAAAAAATGTATCTGCGCGCGAAATGCTGGAAACGGCCAAGCGGTTGGCGGAAATGACCCGCAAAGAGGGCGTCATCTTCTTCGTGAACGACCGTCCGGATTTGGCCTATCTCGCGAGCGCCGACGGCGTGCACGTGGGACAGGAAGATTTGAGCGTGCAGCAGGCGCGGACCATCGTTGGTCCGGATCGCTGGGTAGGGGTTTCGACACACAATCGAGAGCAATTTGAGCACGCAGCCGCCAGTTCGGCGGATTATATTGCCATTGGTCCTATTTTTGCCACGACCAGCAAGGTGAATCCCGATCCCGTGGTGGGCACGCAGATGCTCCGTCAGCTCCGCTTGTTGACGAAGAAACCTCTCGTGGCCATCGGGGGTATCCGGTTGGAACAAGCATCGGAAGTGATCGAGGCCGGAGCCGATTCCGTCGCGGTGATCAGCGATATTCTCGGCGCATCGGACCCCGCGCAGCAGGCCAGGCTGTTTATCCGGAGACTGGAAGCCGCGAAGCCCACGGCGATCCACTGAGGCAAGGAAGAATGCCAGAGTCCAGCACCGTTCATTCCGCACCTCCAACCAAGACAGAACATCAATTTGTACGCGCCATTGGTCTGTTTGACGGCACGATGATGGTAGTCGGCTCGATGATCGGCTCCGGCATCTTCATCGTGGCTGCGGACATCAGCAGGCAGACGGGGTCGGCCGGCGGCCTTCTGCTCACTTGGATTCTGACGGGGGTTCTGACGATTGCCGCCGCCCTCTCCTACGGAGAATTGGCAGCGTTGTTTCCGCGTGCGGGCGGGCAGTATGTGTATTTGCGCGAAGCGTTTTCGCCGCTTTGGGGCTTCTTATATGGCTGGACGCTGTTCCTAGTGATTCAGACCGGCACCATCGCGGCCGTGGCCATCGGATTTGCACGTTACCTGGGAGTTCTGTTCCCATCCATTTCGCCGAATACCTGGATCATTCCTCCGATTAACTTCTCTTTACGGTTTGCCATCAGTTTGTCTGTGCAGCAGCTCGTGGCTGTGCTGATGATCATATTTTTGACCTTCTTGAATACCCGCGGCGTCCGGTTGGGGAAGTGGATTCAGAATATTTTTACTTCGGCCAAGATGCTCTCCCTCCTCGGGGTCATTTTCCTTTGTATCTTCGTTGCCAGAAACGCTTCGGCGATTGCTGACAATTTCTCTCACTTTTGGGCTATTCGTGGGGCAAACACCATTTCGCCTGGGGTGGGGTTCCTCCGGGGGATCTTGCCGACAGTCACCGCGGGAAGCGGCTGGTATGGCTTGCTGCTGGCACTTGCAGTGGCCCAGGTAGGTTCGCTCTTCTCCGCAGACGCCTGGAACAACATCGGATTCACTGCGGCGGAAGTGAAGAACCCGAAGAGGGACGTGGCCTTGTCCATGGCCTTTGGAACCATCATTGTCATTACCTTGTATTGCCTGGCAAATCTCGCCTACTTGTGTGCTTTGCCTTTGCACCAGATCCAGAACGCGCCGGATGACCGCGTTGCGACCGCGGCACTCTCCGCGATCTTCGGAGCCAAGGGAGCTGCGATGATGGCGGTGGCGATCATCATCTCCACCTTTGGCTGCAACAATGGCTTGATTCTCGCAGGCTCGCGCGTTGCTTACGCCATGGCCAAAGACGGTTTGTTTTTCAAGGCTACCGGAAAGCTAAACAACCACGGCGTACCTGGAATTGCGCTTGGTTACCAGGGTATCTGGATCGTCATTCTGATCCTGTTGCGTACCCGCAAGCCCGACGGCACGTACGGAAATTTGTACAGCAACCTTCTCGACTATGTGGTCTTCGCCGCGCTGTTATTTTACGTGTTGACGATTGTGGGAATTTTCCTCCTCCGTATCCGGCGGCCCGATGCGGAGCGGCCCTACAAAGCATTTGGGTATCCGTTGCTCCCGCTCTTGTATATAGTGGCAGCCACCGGAATCATGGGAGTGTTGTTGCTCTATGAAACCCAGACCGCCGGGATGGGAATGGTGATTGTTCTACTCGGTGTGCCTGTGTACTGGCTGTGGCATCGGCGTCACAGGTCTTCCGCAAGCTGATAAATCGTTTGTGCTTTTGGAATTGATCAACGAAGGAGGAGTTGCATGGGCAACCCCTTGTTTGCGAAGAAATCGATGGCCATGCTGCTCTCGGAAGCGAAGGAGAGCGGCGAGCACAGTTTGCGCCGGACCCTGGGCCCCTTCCAACTAACCGCCCTCGGAGTGGGGGCAGTCATCGGTGCCGGAATCTTCGTACTTGCGGGATTAGGAGCACACTACGCCGGACCGGGCTTGATGCTATCGTTTGTTCTGAGTGGCTTGGGATGCGCATTTGCCGGCCTGTGCTATGCCGAATTCGCCGCGATGATTCCTCTGGCGGGAAGCGCCTATACCTATGCGTACGCCACTCTCGGTGAATTGCTGGCGTGGATTATCGGGTGGGACTTGACCTTGGAGTACGCCATGGGAGCCAGTACGGTTTCTTCAGGCTGGTCCAATCACTTTATCGAGCTTCTCAATATTTTTCACATAAAGATGCCTCTGTGGCTGGCCTACGACCACTGGACCGCCATGAATACGGCGGAAAAAATCGTGGCCCGGGACATGGCGAAAGCTGTTGACCCCACCCTCGCTCCGGGCACCCAGGTCTTCCTCGACAAAGTGAGTTCGATCATAGCCGCCCATTCGCCGGAACTTCTCCAGCGAGCGCACGATCTGGTGAATGCGCCGAGACTTTTTGGGATGGAGATTGGTTTCAACTTACCAGCGTTCCTGATCGCCCTGGTGATCACCGCCATTCTCGTTGTTGGAATCAAGGAGAGCGCGCGCTTCAACGCTACGATCGTAGTAATCAAGGTGTCCGTCGTCCTATTCGTGATTGGTTTGGGGATCCATTACATCAACACTGCCAACTGGGGCAGCGATTGGCATAGTTTTGCTCCCATGGGCTTCGGTGGCATCGGAGCGGGTGCGGCTTATATCTTCTTCGCCTACATCGGATTCGATGCGGTTTCCACCACGGCGCAAGAGGCTAAGAATCCGCAACGCGACCTGCCCATCGGCATCATCGCTTCGTTGCTGATCTGCACGGTTCTCTACATTCTCGTGGCCGGGGTTTTGACCGGAATGGTACGTTGGCAGGATGTGAACATCGAAGCGCCCATCGCTCTGGCTTTCATGGATCGTGGGCTAATCACTGCCTCCCATATCATCACTGTGGGAGCGCTCGCGGGGCTAACCAGCGTCATGCTTGTGATGTTGTTGGGGCAGACCCGCGTGCTGTATTCCATGGCCAACGACGGACTGCTCCCGCGTAAATTCTTCGCCGCGATACACCCAAAATTCCGCACGCCCTACAAGAACACAATTCTCGTGGGATTGTTGGCAGCGATTGTCGGCAGCGTCACACCGATTGACGACATCGGAAAGATGGTCAACATCGGAACCCTGCTGGCATTCGTCATTGTCTGCATCGCCGTTATGGTGTTGCGGCGCACGAACCCGGATCAAGCACGCCCCTTCCGTACCCCACTGGTTCCTCTCGTGCCCATCCTGGGGATCTGCTTCAACGGCTACATGATGTACAAGCTGGGCTGGATCAACTGGGCTCGACTCATCGTGTGGCTCGTCATTGGGCTCGTTGTGTATTTCACGTATAGCCGGCACCATAGCCGCGTCAGCAACCCGCAACTGCGAGAAGAATAAGCGCGCAGCCTGAAAGTGCAACTCGTTTCAATTCCCCGAATCGGGTAAAGTGTTTCAGTAACTTCTTCTGCCATGACCGGGAAAGAAAATCATCAGAAATCGTTCTGGAAAGGCTTGTCCGCGTTGGACTGGGGGGCCGCCGTTTTGTGCCTCCTGGCCCTTCTGGCCATGTGGAACCGGGACTACCTGGTTGGCCTGCCCGGCCTCGGTTTGCTGCAGATCGTTGCCCTCCTTTCCGTATCCTATCTTTTCTATCGCTTTTGGACCCGCTGGCGCAGCCAAGTCTTGTGGAGTCTGCGCAACCGGCTGATTGTCGCCTATCTGTTTATCGCGGTGGTGCCGATCATTCTGCTGATCATCTTCTCCAGCCTCTTCGGGCAAATCATCTATTCGCAACTGGGTGCCTATCTCCTGTTCCACGATGTGGAAGACCGCCTGGAGATGTTGAGGAATTCTTCTGAAGCAATTGCCGCTGCGGAATCCACTCTGCCCGCGACGATGGACCAACTTACGATGGAACGCGCCCTCGCGGGAGAGGTGTTAGTCGCTGAGGAACAGCAATTGCCTGGGTTAGTTGTGAATTTCGGGGCAGACCCCGAGTACTGTCGGGAACTGGCAGGCAAGGAGGCGACGTCATTCACAGGTCTGGTGCAGAACGCGATGCAACTCAGGTTGGTCAGCACTCGGGAAGTAGATTCCCCGAGAGGCAGGCAATATATTGAGCTGAGCGTGCCGGTCACCTCGGAGTTTCTGGAAGGCCTTGCACCGGATTTGGGTCCAGTGGCTTTCACCCTCTGGGAAATCGTGGGCGACGACTCTGCGCAGTCGGCGGTACCCATCGGGGACAAGCGCTATCGCGCGATCTCGCGGGTCAAAACACAGAAAAGAACTTTGTTGCCGCAGCAATCGTGGATGGATCCGGTCGTAGACGGGTTTTCCCAATTGAACGCCACCTATCTGCAAGGCGACCAGGTCGTGAGCCGCAACCACCCCGTCTTCGGATTCTTCAACGCGCGAAGATCGCAATTAAACCATCGTATCTTCACCTCCTTGGGAGATTTGGGAGGAGCCAAGGGATTTGAACTCAGATTGATTGGGGCGATTTTCCTGTTAATCGAGCTGGCCGCGTTGGTTATCGGCGTTCGCTTAACGCGCGCCATCACCCGTACCATTTCGGATTTGTCCCGCGCAACACAAGCCGTGCAAGAAGGGAATTTGGCCGCGCGTGTACCTGTAGAGAGGCGCGACCAGCTTGGAATGCTCGGCGAGTCTTTCAATTCCATGACGAGTTCCATCAGCCGGTTGATCACCGAACAAAAACAATTGCAGCGTCTGGAAAACGAGATTTCCATCGCGCGGGAAGTGCAGGACCAGCTTTTCCCGGAGAATCTACCGCACGTGGAAGGTGTGGAGATTGAAGCCATCTGCAAGGCGGCTCGCAGCGTCAGCGGCGACTACTACGATTTCATTCAACTGAGTCCCACGCGAGTTGCCATTGCGATTGCCGATATTTCCGGTAAAGGAATTTCGGCGGCACTGTTGATGGCCAGTTTGCAGGCGGCTTTGCGCAGCCAGTTGCTCACGCCGGGAAGCGAGAATATGAGCACGGCGGAACTGGTCGCCCGTTTGAATAAGCACCTGGTGCGCAACACGGGGGACGATCGGTTTGCCACGTTTTTGATTGCGATTTATGACCTTCCCGCGCGGAAATTGCGCTACACCAATGCTGGCCATCTACCCGGTTTCTGCCTCTCCGAAGGGAAGCCACAACACCTGGATGTTGGCGGTATCGTGCTGGGCATCGTGGACGATTACGAGTACCAGGAAGGGTGCGTCGATGTGCCGCCGGACGCCGTCCTGATCGGCTACAGTGATGGACTGGTCGAGCCAGAAAATGCCTATGGCGAAGAGTTCGGCGTTTCGCGGCTGGAGGCGGCGGCGCATAGAGTACGCCATGCCGCACCGCGAAAAATCGCTGAGTCGCTGATGACTGCGGCTGAAGAATGGTCCGGCAGTCCAGAGCAAGCCGACGACATGACCGTAATCGTCGCAAAACTAAGGTAGCGAATCCAGAATCCTCTCAGACTGCTAAGGAATGCGCAGCGTATTGCCTTCTTTTACCGTAGCGGTTTGTTCCGCGCCATTCACACGGTAAATGACCGTAAGAACTTTATCTGCGCCCGGCCAGGGATCGCCTCCCAGGTTTCGGTTGTTGGCCTGGATCACTAGAGTGCCGTTCTGAATCTGGTTGCGGAGAATTTGCGAGACGTCATTGGTGCGGTTATTCAATCCCCAATAGGCCCGAATGATCTGCATGTTGCCGTAAGTACCCCCGGGCGGAGGATGACCTGGACCAGGGCCTGGACCGCCAGGATATCCGCCATAATTGTAAAACTGGCTGGCATCGATGTTCGAACCTTCCTTGTAGGAAAACTCACGCACCTGCCCACGCGAGTCCCGGGCCGAGAGGCGCAGCGTCTTGTCGGCACCTACGGCTGGGTCGCCGCCCAGATTCTGATTGTTCACCTTCACCATCCCATTCCCAGATAACATCGTGCGAACCCGAGCTGTCACATCCATCCGTCGATTTCCGGCACCCCAGTCGGCATACATCACCTGCCATCCAGGAGCGTTATTTCCTCCGCCCCCACCGCCGTAGCTGTAGAACTGGCTGGCGTCGATTGAGCTTCCCTCTTTGAAAGTGAATTGGCGGGATTGCCCCTGGTAGTTTCTTGCCTGGATGCGCAAGATTTTGTCCGCGCCAACCGCCGGATCGCCGCCCATATTCTGGTTATTGACCTGCACCATGCCATTGCCCGAAAGAAGCATGCGGACCTGGTTGGTAACATCCATCCAACGGTTGCCGGAACCCCATTCCGCCTTGATGACCTGCCAGCCCGGTCCAGGCATGACGGCGGTGGAATATTGGGCTGAGGCAGACACTGCACAGACGGCGGCGAATGCCAAGACTAAAGAGAAACGAAAAATGGTCGAACCGTGCTTCATGGAGTGCCTCCTTCAACACAGACAAAAGGGTAGGACGCCCTTGCGGTACAGAATCGCACTCAGAGTCCCCCTCTCCAGGAAACGATCAGAGCGCAACCAACAACGGGCGGTAGGCGGAGTCGCGTCAAGCTCCGATGGACGGCGCACAAAATAGCAACATTCCTACTAGCCGTCAATCAGGGAAAATCCGAGCGCAATGCTTATCCCCTGTGAACTCTTGAGTTTCTGGCGGGGCGAAGGCGTGTCGTAGCTGTCATTGGAAACTGATCCACCAGCGGGAATTAAGGTAAGGTAGTGGAGACAGACGGAGTGGGCTATACTGGCACGTTTTTACGAGGATAAACGAATGTCGTTGCGAAACCGGGTGGCGGTGGTAACCGGCGGTACGCGAGGAATCGGCAGAGGAATCGCTCTTGGACTGGCGCGAGAAGGGGCGAGGGTTGCTTTGGTCTATCGCGCAAATAAAGCCGCGGCACAGATGGCTTTGCGTGAATTGCAGGCCATAGGCGCCGACTGCGTGGCCGTCGAAACGGACATCACTCAACCGGCGCGGGCTGAACAGCTAGTCAAGACCGTGGCCGACCGTTACGGGCGTATCGACGTACTGGTGAACAATGTGGGCGATTTTCGCTGGGGGACATTGGCGGAATCTCCGCTGGACGAATGGACCAGCATTTTCGACTCAAACGTGACCACGGTGTTCTATATGTGCCGGGCGGCGCTTCCCCTGATGCGCAAAGGCCGCTGGGGCCGCATCATCAACCTCGGTGCTGTGGGAGCAGAGCGCGCTTTCGGACAAGCGAAGATTTCCGCGTATGCTGCGGCGAAGGCCGCAGTCGTGGCGATGTCGCGCTCGCTCGCCCTTGAAGAAGCAAAGAATGGCATCACCGTCAATGTGGTGAATCCCTCGAGCATCGACGAGAAAGACTTGACGCTCGAAGAAGCCAGAAAACTCAAGGATGCGCGCTATCCCATCGGTCGGCCGCCCACCGTGGATGATGTCGCGGCCGCGGTTTCCTTTTTTGCTTCGGAAGAGGCCGAATATGTCACCGGCCAAGTTGTCAACGTAAGTGGCGGCTGGATGCTCTAAGCTTTCCCGGAACTAGATATGAAAGCACTGACGGCTGCGGAAATGCAGGAAGTGGACCGCCTGACGACGGAGCGCTTTGGTGTGCCCAGTCACCAGTTGATGGAAAATGCCGGAAAAAGCGTTGCCGAAGTTTTCCTGGAACAGTACATGCATAAAATGTCCAAACCTCCAACACGCGTGGCTGTCCTCTGCGGAAAAGGGAACAACGGTGGCGACGGATTTGTGGTGGCACGCTACCTGAAGGAAGAAGCCGAGCAAGTACGCGTATACCTGTTTGCCAAACCCGAGGAACTGCGTGGCGACGCAGCCAAGAATTTCCAGCGTTGGCGTGAGTCGGGCGGCGATGTAACCGTGATCCAGAACCCGGGAGAATGGGAGAAGACTTGGACAGAAGTGTCCACCGCGGCAGTGGTCGTGGACGCGTTGCTCGGTACAGGAATTCGCGGTGCCGCAACGGGGCTCATCGGGCAAGCCATTGAAGATGTCAATCGCCTTTCGCACGGTGCGACCGCCGCGCGGCCGGCTTGGGTTGTGGCTGTGGACACGCCTTCGGGATTGCCATCAGACGGCGAAGCGGCCTCGGGGCCGGTGATCAAAGCCCACTGGACCGTGACGTTCACTGCCCCCAAATTTGGTCAATTGATTTCCCCGCACGCCGGTTGTTGCGGGCAACTCGTGGTTCGCGGAATTGGCTCTCCTCCTACCTTGGTGGAAGAGACCGGGAAGGGAAGTTTGCGCTGGGCGGGTGCCGACGAATTTGCGGATCTGCCTTTAGTCCGGGCCGCGGAGTCGCACAAAGGTTCCTACGGCCACGTGCTGGTGGTTGCCGGTTCATTGGGCAAAAGTGGTGCTGCGGTGATGTCGGGGTACGCTGCCCTGCGCGCTGGCGCAGGCTTGGTGACGGTTGCAACTCCCGACCTGGTCTTGCCCCTTGTGGCTGCAGCTCATCCCGAATACATGACGGAGCCTCTTTATTCCACGGAAGCAGGTACAGCCTCCGAGCGTAACCTCCTCGAAACTCCACCCTTACTTGGCGCCGCTGCCGGAACTCCTCCCGACGCGGTGAAATCTCGCTTTCAGCGCATCCTTACAGGAAAGACAGTTCTCGCCGTCGGCCCCGGATTGGGAGACCATCCGGAGACTCGAACCTTCATCCAATCTGTCGTGTGTGGGTCCGACAGACCTGTCGTTCTCGATGCCGACGGGTTGAATGCGTTTGTGGGTCACGCGGGGAAACTTGCTTCGAGAACCGGAAAGTATTTGGTGATGACACCTCACCCTGGCGAGATGGCCCGGCTACAGGGAAACTCTATTCCGCAGGTGCAACAAGACCGCATGAAAACGGCCTCCGATGCTGCCAAAGAGTGGAACGCGGTTATGGTCCTAAAGGGTTTTCACACAATTATCGCTGCTCCAGACGGTAGGGTTCTTGTCAATACCACGGGAAATCCCGCGCTTGCCAAGGGGGGCTCCGGCGATGTGCTGACCGGTTTGCTTGCCGGTCTGATCGCACAATTCGGCATTGAAGATCTGCTGCGCGTTGTGGCTCTCGGTGTCTATCTCCACGGACTAGCCGCGGACCTGCTCAGCGAGCAGTCCGAGAATTCCGGCATTTTAGCCGGTGAAGTAACTCACGCGATTCCGTTTGCACGCCGCAAATTGCTACAGGAGTTGCAGGGTCGTGACTGAGGAGGTCATCACACATTCGGCCGAAGAAACCATCGCATGGGGAAGGACCTTAGCCGAGAAGCTTCACGCGCCCCTGCTTGTTCTGCTCTCGGGCGAATTGGGAAGCGGTAAAACGACATTGACCAAGGGAATCGTGGCGGGATTGCACGCAGCGAAGGAAGACGAGGTCACTAGCCCGACCTTTACGCTGATCCATGAATACGGCAGCGGGAGAAAGGTGTTCCACGCGGACCTGTACCGGATTGAAAGTTTTCACGATTTTGAAACACTTGGTATGGAAGATGTCTTCGCGCAACCCGCCATCGTCGTGCTCGAATGGAGCGAGAAGTTTCCACTGAAGATGTCTTGGCCGCAGTTGCGCTTGCACCTGGAGCATCTGGGCGGCGATGCTCGCCGGATTACGCTTCTAACCCACGCTGTTTGAATACTATAGCGCTTACTCTCTCGCTACCCCTGTACCTTCGGTTCCTTGCCGCCAGCGGGGGCGCCTGCTACGTTGAGGATGGAGAGAACTTGGCGGCGCTATGTCCTCTGGATTTCCAAATGGCGTGCACGAAACCAACCGCAGCGCGCTCAAACCCTATAACGTAACCCTGCCGATGAGTTCACTCGCCATCGGGGTGGACAATATCCGCCATGATGTTTTCCTGAGTCCTAAGTTTGTCCAAATCACGCGGGACTATTTGTTCGATCTGATCCGCCAGAATGCCAGCAACAGTTTTCTGTCTGGCATTGAGTTTCGCAGCAGCAAACCCGTGGATTCTTCATCCTTCCGTAAAATGCTCGCCGATTTGCTGCGAAACTCGCTGACCACCGCCAAGCACCACAAGAATATGGAAATTGATCTGCTGTTCCGGTTGGCGATTTTGAAATTCCTGACCTCCGAACTCCAGAATCAATTCGCCAATGTGATTCTGGACGGGAAGGAATATATCCGGAAGCGTGGGGAATATTTTGAACGCGCCCAGCAAGCGCATGTGATCAAAGCCCGGCTGTCGGAGATGCAATCGGCACGGCGCGATGTCCTGCGCCTCATTGGCCAGACCGTCGCGCAAATCCTGATTGACATTGAGGAAAACGTGGTCGCCAAGGCTCGACGGGCCTTGTTCGGCGAAGATTATGCGCCGTATTACGAGCTACTGAAGAACCGGCTGATTTTCCTCGACGGTGGCAAAGACGATTTTTACTTTCTGGAGCACTACGTTCTGCTTGGAAATTACGCCCGGGACCCCGATCGTTTTGAGGCCATGGATGCGTTGTTCCAGGAATTTCTGAAGGAAGCGGGCGTGGAGCTTCCACAAGAAACGCCAATCACGAAGGCGGTCGAGAGCTTTCGCGAGCTGTCGAAAGAAGCCGAAAAAAGTAGTGCGGAACTAGCCTCTCTAGAAGAGCAACGCGACGGACTGCGCAAAAAGCTGGAGCGCGGCGATGGTCTGTTGAACAAATTTCTTAGTTCCACGAACCCAGCGGAGTTGCGTGCGTCTCTGGACGAGACAGAAAAACGGATCAAACAGGTACAACTACATCTGGACCAACTGAGTCCCAAGGTCGAACACGCCAAGCAGCAAGCCGATTTCGTGAACAAAGATACGCAAGGCAAGCTTGGTGATTTCCTAAACGATTCTGAAAACGCCCGTCGGCTTTTCGATCCTTCGGCCGGGGAGGAATCGGAGCGCGCGGCGCGGGTGCGCCTACTGGGACAATTGACCACAAAGCTGGAAGAACGGGAATTAATCGTCCACATTCTGGCCAGCTATGAAATTCGTCCGGTGGCCAACGACTTCTGCCCTCCGGTCCACCTGCAGCAGCTCAAGAAAGCACTTGTTTCTAAAGAAGAAGCACGTCGCGTCGAAGAACTGCTGAAACAGGTGCCGGCCAAGCGCCTGTCCATGAAGCCGATTGAAGAGCTTACGAAACGCATGCGGAGATATACCCGGGAAGAAACCCAGGTCATGATATTCAAGTTCGCGACGGATTTTATGAGGTTGCGCCGGGATTTGCACGATGCCGAACATCTGTCAGCGTGCATGGAACGAATTAACCTGGTCACTGCGGAAAAAGTGCGCGAGCTATCGCGCCTGAACAATAAGCTTTATGAGTGCCTGTTGAGAGAAGAAGCGCGTCCGGAGCACGACCAGGTCATCTCCCACGTAATCATAAAAGCGGATGTGCGCGGCTCGACGAAGATGACGCAGGACCTGCTGGCCCGAGGCCTTAGCCCCGCCTCGCATTTCAGCTTGAACCTCCACGAACCGGTCAAGCGATTGCTGGACCGGTATTCCGCCAAGAAAGTTTTCATCGAGGGCGATGCGATCGTGCTGGCCATCTTTGAAACGGAAGCAAGCCGGGCGTATGCCAGGCCGGTCGCCAGAGCATGCGCGCTCTCCAAACAGATTCTTGCCGTCTGCAATTCGTATAACGACCAGGCTGCGTCTTCCCAATTACCGCCTCTCGAACTGGGGGTCGGAGTCGCTTTTCAGGGTTCCGCGCCGACCTATTGGACGGACGGAGAATCGCGCATCATGATTTCCAAGGCGCTGAATTTGTCGGACCGTTTGTCCGGCTGCACGAAACTGGCCAAGCGCATGCTCCAAGGACAGAAGACCCTGTTTTCGATCTTTCAATTCCTCACCGCAATGGAAGGCGCTTCTGCCGAAGAACTGGATGAATTTCTGGTCCGATATAACATGAATGGCATCGAGCTGAACGAAGAAGGATTCGCTAAACTCTCCGAAGAAATCTCGCTGGAAACGATTCACACCAATCTCGAATATCCCTGGAGCAAGGAAGAAGTCATTCTGTATTACGGGGAAGTGCCCATGGGCGAATCCGTAGAACTCCTAATACTTCGTCAGGGGGTAGCGCGCCAGTTGTTGCCTGACGGAAAGATTGGCAAAGCCTCTGATCACAATTATTACGAAGTATGCACAAACCCTGTCCTTTATGAGCTCGCCGCAACTCTAAAAAGAAAGCAAGCTGTCGCATTTGAGACCACCCGCGCCTGACAGCTATACTCCCATGGGGGCGAACGGGGTCCGGTGACCTTCCCGGCCTTCAAAGCCTCTTTTGATCTTTTGCACGCCGCTGCATAAAAACGCAAACTACTGAAAACATCAGGACTTAGCTTTTGGCCAGCTTGCACATCGATGCATTAAAACGCACCAAAACGAAAAACGAACTGACACCACAACTGACACCAAATTAGCGGGGATTCTGAATCGGTACCCAAGGCGCTCGGCTTGTGACTCACACTGTTTACAAAACCTAGCAGTCAGGGGTAAATCGTCAACGGCGATCTAATGGCTAAACAACTAAAACGCAAAGAAAAGCGACACGATAGAGAAGCTTTATTCGCAGATCACAGAGCAGGCGAGGCATGAATACATACTTGCCTATGTGCCCCAAGGGAACAACCGAGATTCCAAATACCATGCAGTGCGAGTAATCACGAAACGCGAAGGACTGTCCGGTTACGACGCGCCAAGGCTACTACTCGACAATGTCCTCAAACACATCTACACAATGAGGAAGAACTACAACCCCACTAATGCCTGATTTGTTCTCTCGCCAGAAACTGCTGCTTGTTAGGCCGCCGCCGGTATTGGGGTGACTCGGTATCCGAGCTTTTCGGCTTTGGACTTGAGGCGCTTGATCTGTAACTCTCGGTGTCGAATCTCGTAGAAGGCTGCTCCTTGGTCCACGTATTTCATCCCGTAGCGCAGCATGCGGTAGACCAAGCGGGCCAGCTTGGCGGCCATGGCCTTGATGGCGATGGGAGCGCCTAGCCTGGTTCGCAGTCGACGGAATTGCGCTCCGAGATAGGTTTTGCTTTCCCGCAACGTGCTGGCGGCCATCTTCAAGGCGATACTGATCGGATTGTTGGTCGGGAGCCGGCCTTTCCCAATGACCTTATTCCCGCTGATGCGATTATCGGGACAGAGCCGCAACCAGGAAACAAAATGGTTCTCGGTCTTCCATTTGCCCATGTCGTACCCAGCTTCGCTGATGACCGTCGTCGCGGTGATGACATCGATGCCGTCGATGCGGGTTAGGTCCGTACCGGTCATGCGAAACAACCCTTCGCGCAAGTCGAACTGCGGCTTGTTCGCCCTCTTCTTCTTGCGCCGTCCCTTGCGGTTCTCTTCGGGCAGTGGGGCACCGTGGCTCCGATCCTCTCGCTGCTGGAGATACTGCTGGAGCTGGCGATCGCACTCCGCCATCTGCTTCTGGCAGAACTCGTAACCCGCATGCTCTTGCTTCAACACGAACAGCAAATCCTCTTGCCAGTTGCCTTCCAGACTCTGCGCAATCTGCTCCTCACTCGCTTTCACCCGGGGATCCCGAAACTCAGCCAGTTTACGCGGATCGTGTTCGCCTGCCAGAATAGCCTTGATGATGGCCTGTCCGGTTGCTCCGCTGATATCGGTCAACACATTGGCCAACTGCAGATTCATCTGCGTCAGCGCCTTCTGCATCCGCAGAATATGCCGACCCGCACTCTGCACGAGATCGTTGCGCTGTCGCCAGTAGGTCCGCATCACGCGAATCTCTTGTGATGGCCGGAACGAATTTCGCAACAGTCCGTAGGTGTGTAGCTTCATCAGCCATTGACTCTCCTGCACGTCGCTCTTCCGCCCGGGCAGATTCTTCGTGTCCCGGGCATTCACCAGGTACACCTCCAAACCCGCTTGTTCCAGAATGTCGTATACCGCGACCCAATAAACTCCGGTGGATTGCATCGCGACGGTTCGGATCCTGCATTGCTTCAGCCAAGCGGCCATGGTCTTGAGTTCGGCGGTGGTGCATCCGAACTCCCGTACCGATTGGCTATCTCGGCCTGACGGTACTGCTACGTAGTGAGATTCGTTGCCGATATCAATGCCACCAGCGTCGGGATGTATCACTTCTAGGCTGAGGTCTTCGGTCTGCATCTTCCGCATCATCTCTCGTCGTTGCTTGCGGTTCATCTCGTGCCAATGGTGCTGCGTTGGATGGTTGGTTGCTCTTTTGTTTTGCTCCTCTGGCTTGGATTTCATGCTAACCTTCCTGTGCTGAATTCAACTTGGCTCGGCCCGGTTGGCGAAAACTACACAATCTCGCCAGCGGGGTCGGGCCGTTCTCCTTTTCAGGACAACGCCCGCCGCCATCTACACAATCGCCAGAACCGGAGCCATGCTCTCCATCGGGCAGGAACGCTCCAGGGAAAATGCGGCCTTAGCTGCCGAACCAGGTTGTGCCTCGGATTTTAGTTGGGTTACACCATAACTGGCGAGCTCTCGACAAGAGTTTCAGGCTCATACAACCACCGCAAAGCGGTGGCCGCTGCTCTCCAGAAACTCCACGTGCTTTAGGCGGCGGTAGATTGGACTAGATGGAACCCCAAAGTGGCGGCTTTGAGCTTGAGATGCTTGATCTCTCGGGTGCGCTGTTGAACTTCGTAGTAGCGTGATCCATGGTCTACAAATTTGGTGCCGTAACGGAGCATACGATAGATCAAGCGGGCTAGCTTGGCGGCCATGGCTTTGATCGCAACCGGGGTGTCTAGTCTGGCTCTGAGTCGACGGAACTGCGCTCCAAGATAGCTCTGACTTGTTCGCAGGTTGCTGGCCGCCAGCTTTAAAGCGACGGTCACTCGATTGCTCGTCGGCAGCCGCCCTTTTCCAATGATTCTCTCTCCGCTGATGCGATTGTCGGGAGCGAGCCGCAGCCAGGAAACAAAATGGTGTTCGTCCTTCCATTTGATCATGTCCCAACCCGCCTCGCTGAGAATCGTAGTGGCGGTCATGACGTCAATACCATCGATCTGGGTTAGGTCTGTGCCCGTCATGCGAAACAACTGCTGTTGCAAGTCGAACTGCGGCTGATTCCCCTTCTTCTTCTGCAGCCGATCCTTCCGCTTCTCTTCCGGCAGGGTGGCCCCTTGGCTCCGGTCCTCCATCTTCTGGAGGTACTGTTCGAGCTGGCGATCGCACTCAGCCATCTGCTTTCGGTAGAACTCGAAAGCCGCTTGTTCCTGCTTGAGCACAAACAAGAGATCCTCTTGCCAGTTTCCCTCCAAGCTCCGCGCGATGTCCTGCTCACTTGCTTTGACGCGTGGATCTCGAAACGCCGCTAGCTTCTGCGGATCGCGTTCGCCCGCCAGAATGGCCTTAATGATCGCTTGCCCGGTCACTCCACTCACATCACTCAAGACATTGGCCAACTGCATATTCATCTGTATCAGTGTCTTCTGAATCCTCTGGATGTGCCGTGCCGCCGACCGCACCAGATCATTGCGCTGTCGCCAGTACGTCCGCATCGTGCGGATCTCCTGTGGCGGCCGGAATGAATTTCGCAACAGGCCATAGGTGTGCAGCTTCATCAGCCACTGACTCTCCTGCACATCGCTTTTCCGCCCTGGAAGGTTCTTCGTCTCCCGCGCGTTCACCAAGTAGACTTCCAAACCCGCCTGCTCGAGAACGTCGTACACCGCGATCCAGTACACGCTCGTGGATTGCATGGCTATGGTCCGAATCCGGCACTGCTTCAGCCAATCGGCCATAGCTCTCAGTTCCGCTGTCGTGCAGCCGAAGCGCTGCACCGGCTGGCTGTCCCGGTCCGGTGGAACCGCTACGTAATGGGATTCGTTACCGATGTCAATACCAGCGGCATCGGGATGTATGAGCTGTAAGGAGAGGTCTGCGCTTTGCATTTTCCGCTCCAGGTCTCGCCGTTGCTTGCGGTTCATGTGGCGCCAGTTGATTTGGTTCGAGTGCCCAGTGGATTTTTCGGTTGGCTCCTTTTGCTTGGCTTTCATGGAAACCTCTTGTGTTCAATTTCGACGTGGCTCGGCCCGGTTGACGAAACTTCTCAATCTCTCCATCGGGGTCAGGCCATTCTCCTTTTCAGGACAATGCCTGCCACCACCCACACAATCGCCACTCCCGGAGCCATGCTATAAATCGGGCAGAAACGCTCCATAGAACAGACGGCCTTAGCTGCCGAGCCAAGTCGTGCCACAGATGCTATCTAACTACCGCCCGGACTGCTCGCTGTCAATAAAGGTAGAAGTCAAGAGAAAAAACGTCCCCAGCGGCTGGAATTTTTGTTGCTTCGCAGCCCACACGAATAAGCAGGATCTGTTCTGATCTCCCGCGCCATGTGCTCGGTTGCCGGGCGGGTGCGCCCGACAATTTGGGATTTCTCTACCAGCGGTTTTCATCGCCTGTCGGCAACGAAGCCTGTCAGTTCCGAAACCAGCAAAGCTGAACGGCGCTCACTCTAGTTAGTGGCGTCTCATAGTTCTATCTGGGACTCGTGGCCCATAGCTTTTTCTGGTTATCCGAGAGGGCCTAGGGTCGCGTGTGAGACTGGGTGCCCGAAGCACACAGCGCCTAACTAATCGGCTGAGACTCGCTCTCGAACCAAGGTGTCTCGAGAACCCACAGGCCACCGCCAGAGAAGATCCCCGTGATGGAGCGGACTCGATCCGAGACACTCAAGCTGTTTGTGGTTTCAGATGATGGGCGTCGAAGCACACTCCTTCCTTCCATACGATCAATACGATCGTGGCAATCTTCCTGGCCAAGGTCAGTCGCGCCATTTCTGGGCGCATGCCCTTGCCTACTAAAGCCGCGTAGAACGATTCGAACGGGCCGGGCTTCGTCGAAGCCACCACCGCCGCTCCCTTGAACAGATTCTTCAGGTCGTGATTGCAATTCTTGTTCAGCCCGCGAATCTCCACAGGCTTCTTCTTTCGTCGGAGCTGGCCGTTTGCAACCTCGTGATCAGCGCTGCTGTGGATCTCAATGCCTAAGCCGCTGTACGTCCATAGTTGTCGCTTGGTGCGGAACCGGTGCGGGGTCTGCAAAATGCCCAGCAACACCGCCGCCCGGATCGGACCGATCGACGGAATCTGGCACAGTCGCTTCCAAGCCTTGTGCTTCTTGCTCTCCGCCAGTAGCTCTCGGCGCACTCCCTGGCGCAACACGCGCAGCGCATCCAGTTGTTGATAATAAAATTCAGCTCGCCGGCGCACTCCCGGTTCATTGATTTTCCCGAGCCACTCGGCCCGATGACGTGAGCCGTACACCTGCTTGCCGCTACAAGGGATCGCCCAGCTGCGATAGATAGCCTTGACTCGGGTCATGTCCCGGCCCAGGTCCCGGGTGATGGTCAGATAACTGCGCACCAACTCCTTCCACGTTCGCAGCCCATGATCCCCGTGATAGACCGGGCGCAGTTGGTTGTTCTTCAGCAATTCCGCGAGCTTGCGCGCATCGACGCGGTCAGTCTGATTGCCCTCTAGCAACAAAGCATTCCGCCGCGGATCGCAGACCACCACTTTCGTGACATGGGGCTTCAACAGGTCATACAACCAAGCGGCCCAGGTTCCTTCTTCAAAGGTGACCTGCACTTCTCCGTGTAGCCCATCGAAAAACTGCAGAATAGTGCTGGCCTTCGTCTCGATGACACATTCCATGACGATCTTGCCGGCAGCATTCCTGACCGCATTCGAAATGCTGTCCTTGTGCACATCCATCCCGACATATTTAATATTGCTAGTCATAAAGGGCGTTCCTCCTCTGGAGCGGTTGAGCTGAAGCACTCAAACCTTACTCCACAAGGGGCGCCCTTTATAATGCGTCGGGAAATCGGAAACTTAGATACCGCGTTAATCGGGACTTACGCCGCTACCTTGTGTCGATGCGCCCATTCTCTTTGCGGTATGAGAGGAGACGAAGTCCATTCGAGGGGTCTAGCTTGCGACCGGCAGGGCCACCGGTTGCTCGATGCGAAATTCCAGCAAAGATTCGCTCGGAATCTGGAGTTGCTGTCCCTTCTTGGACGCCGCAATCGCCGTTCCACCGGCAGCGCCCGCTGCAGCGCCGATACCGGCACCTTTTCCACCTCCAGCGATGCCACCGACCAGCGCCCCCAAGCCCGCCCCGCCAACCACTTTCTTTGCTGTCTTGCCACCTTCGCCCTTGCCTTTCACCTCATAGGTGCTGGTCATAAGAGGATAGGCGGTGCCGTTGATGACGATGTCCGTCAGTTCGAGTGTGAGCTCGGAACTACCCGACATTCGGCCGGCAGAGGAGGCTTGCGTGAGGCGTCCGTAAACAGTGGTGCCGCGTGGGGCGATCACCTTGTCTTCGGCCTGGAGATTAGTTTCGAGGGTGGCGGTAAAACGAAAGCCGGTTTTTTGTTTGGAGGAGTCTATCGCGTCGACAGTACGAATCAGGATGCGCGTTCCTGCGGGAACGGTGATGCGCTTTTTACTTTGCGCTGCCGCACTCACTAAATTTAAATAGGAAGCCGAAACTACAAGGCATAACGTCACTGTCCAAAGAAGCGTCTTTCGCATGTGCATGTCCTCCCGCCCAGACTCAGGAACCCTGCCCAGCGATGGGCAGAGATGAATCGATTTGGAGATCAATGATCAAGAGCAATTGGTGTTCGATTTGGGCGAAGCGTGCCGCGGTGACTCCGCCGAGAGCCTGCTTAACCTTCTCGTAGGTGGCAGCTAGGAGTTCTGCACGTTCTTTCTGGAAGGCCACGGATTTCTGAATCAGGCGGTCCGCTTCTTCGTCGGTCAAATCGTTGTAACTGCGGGCGTATTGCTTGATGTTTTCGATCCGCTGGTCGTTCAGCTTGCCGAGAGCCACATCGTAGTCGCTGTAGATGGGCCAGAATTTGGCGGCGTCGGCAGCGCTGAGCAGCATCATCGAGCCCATGATTTCATCCTTCTGCTGGCGGACGTCCTTGCGCAGGAGGTCTATGTAAGACTGCACGTTTTTCTTTTGTGTGTCGGCTTCGGAAGGGGTTGCAGCTTTGCTGGTGGTCTTTTGGGTTGTTGTTTGCGCATGGCCAGAGGGCGGCGATCCAAGTACAAAGACAAAGAGAGTCGCCAGAAACATGCGAATCAGTGGTTTCATGTCGATTATCCTTTCGCTTAATTTCTCAACCAGGAACTTGCGTGGGCCTAAGTGGTCTTACACTGTGGTGTGGGCCTTGGCAATCACCGGGTTGGATTGTGGCAGGCATTAGAAGCACGGTTTTCATTTGTCCACCTCCGGTCCCGCAATCCTACACGAATGCACTGAGACAGCAATACGTGCGTTTTGTTTAGTCAAACCCCCGTTGTCGGGTAACCGGTAAGGTTGCTCATAGTACCGCCACTCCTCAGAGCCCGGTGGCCAACTCAATCTCGACCAGCGCGTCTTTCGGTAGCCCGGCGACCTGCACGGTCGAACGCGCCGGGGCGGCTACGGGGAAATACTTTGCGTATACTTCGTTCATTGCCGCAAAATCGTTCATGTCTTTCAGGAACACCGTGGTTTTCACAACGTGAGAGAGAGTTAGTCCAGCGTGCGTCAGAATCGCCTTCAAGTTTTCCAGCACGCGTTCAGTTTGCTGCGCCACATTCCCTTCGAGAAGTGTATTCGTCTTCGGGTCCAGCGCGATCTGCGCGGTGAACAGAAATCCATTCGCTCGTACGGCCTGCGAATAAGGACCGATTGGCTTCGGGGCATGGTCCGTTACGATTATCTCTTTCATCGCGTGGTCCTCCTCGTGGATGGAGCGAAAGAATAGCACGAAGTATCAACGCGGCTGCATACTCAGATGATCCGTTTGTCTGCTGGGCGAGCTGATGACTGCTGGCAAGTCGGGGGTTACGCCAGTTTGCTTGATGGGACAGCAATTCCAACATTTTTTGAGGTAGAGTACCCACCAAGAGGTCCAGGTTGTCAGCCAAATTCCAGTTTGGCGTATACGAGTTGGATTGCGCGGCCATGGAGTTGCGCAAGCATGGTATGCCCATCCGCCTACAAGAGCTGATGGAGATTGCAAAGAGGACTAAGAAATAGCAGGTTAGGTTTGACATGCGCCGAGGCTTCGGCGAATGTCCACGACCCCAATGGTCGCGACCGGACTTAATCCTGATTCCTAAATCCGGACGAGATTCTAAGCTAACCCACTGATATTAGGTCGAATATTAGGTGGTATTCCCTGAGATTGTCGTCGCAAGTGGCAACGATGCCGTCTTACACTGCGAACGGCTAAAGACAAAATCGCGTGAAGGCCCCGATTAACGTTAGGGCTTTACCGCGTGCGCGTCTGAGAAGCAAAGGGGACGGGAAGTTCTGCGCGCGTCCGGTAAAGCCGTTTGGACGTGGCCGCCCGTGGGTGCGACGGACGCGGGCCTTATGCAAATTCAATTGTGAGAAGGGACGGTTTTGAGGTGCGCCGAAGCTGTGCCGCGGAGCATGGGATTCAAGGACTCCACTACTGAGGCGGCGCACTATCGTTTCGAAGTGTACATCGCCGGGTATAGCCTCACCGCGTTCTGTGTCTTCTTCTTGGCCGATGTCTTTCCTGGGTCGGTAGGGAATAATGAGAATGGCTCCCTTCGCGGTTGGCGAGTCACCTGCTCCCCTCCGGGAGCCGACCTCATTTCGTCGTCTCCGGCAGCCCGATTTGCTTAAGCAACCGGTTGTACTCCGGATCGCCGTACAAGGACCAATACTCCGGAAACGCTCTCACCCATCTCAGCCGTGGGTCGCGTTGCTCATACGCCTTCCACAGGAATTGCAGCGCCTCCTTGCGCTTGCCGGCGAATGCATAGGCTGAAGCCGTGTTGAGCACCCGCTGGTTCTGCCCGTGATCCTTGAACACCTGTTGCAGCACCCATCGCCTGTAGCCCATCTCGCCACCCTCGGCAAACGCCCGGCGTATCTCCACCTTCTCCTCTTGGCTTCGGTCGGAGCTCTCCACCAGTGACAGCACTTCCGGAATCTTGTGTTGCATCAGATAGACCTTCTCGGCAAGCCCTTGAGCCGGCTGGTAGCTGGGGTCCAGATTCCTGGCAGCCAGCAAGTACTGTTCGCTGGACTGCAGGTCTTTGCAGCACATCAGATATTCCCCGGCGATGCTGAGGGCAAATTCCCCGGTGGGGTCCAGCTCGACCGCCCGCAGCAGTTCCGGGCGCGCCTCCGCGCAGCGGCCGACGAGCGAAAGGTACACGCCATAATGGCCATGCACCGACGACATATTCGGCTGCACCTGAATGGCCCGATGGTATTCGCTCTCCACTTTACCTAGGTCGTCCAGGGAGCTGAATAGCAACAGCGCGTAAGTCGAGTGCGCGTTCGCCCCCAGTGCGATCGCCTTCTCCGCCGCCGACTGGCTCTCCTGCAGCAAGGTGCGCGATTCTGTCACCGTGGGGCTTCCCAGGCTCATGGCCTGGTACCACAGGATCTCGGCGAGAATGTGGTACGCCTCCCCCAGATCGGGTTGCCTCCCGATGGCCTCTCGCGCAAACTGTTCTGCCTTTGCGTTGTCCGCCGCAGTCACCCGGTAAGTATAGAAACGCGACTTCAAGAGCGCATCGTAAGCCTCCGGGTCAACGCTCCGCCGCGCAACCCCGCTTTCTCCCGCGCCCAGCCTCACCCGCAATTGCCGCATGATGGCGTGGGCGATTTCGCCCTGAAGCGCCAACAGATTGCGATCGTCGCGCTCGAAGGTGTCGGCCCACAGCTGCTTTTCGTCCGACGCACGGATCAGCTGCGCATTGATTCGCACCCGTTTCTCCGCGCGCAGGACGGATCCCTCGATCACCCCCTCAACCTTTAACTCCCGGGCAATCTCTGAAACCGCTTTGTTCGTGTTCTCATAACGCATTACCGATGTGCGAGAGATGACTTTCAGCGTACTGGCGCGCGAAAGCTCGTTGATGATGGCGTCGGTCATTCCGTCGGAGAAGTATTCCTGCGCCGGATCACCGGAAAGATTTGCCAGCGGCAACACCGCCACCGAAGTAATCGTCGAGTCCCCGGCGCGTCTCGATTTCCACCACACAACGCCGCTTGTCAGCAGGCCACCCAGCAGTACAGCGACGGCAGCTAAAATTAAAAGGTTTCTGCGCGTGTGCCTGGCTCGCGCCGTTTTCGCCCGTGCTGCAGGAGTCCCGGCCGGTCCGGAAGTCGCGCGCCGGACATCCACCAACAACTCCTCCGCCGTTTGGTATCTTTCTTCCGGCTCTTTCGCCAGGCACCGTTCCAAGACGCCGCGGAGCAACGCGGATCCTCTGCAGCTTTTCATCGGCCGCATGCCATCGTGCAGTATGGCATCCGCGATCGCTGCCGCCGTCTTCCCGGGAAATGGAAGGCCGCCGGTTGCCATTTCATACAGCACCACTCCGGCCGACCAGATGTCGCTGCGCGCGTCGCATGCTTCCCCGCGCAATTGTTCCGGGGACAGGTACGCCAGTGTTCCGGAAAGCCCTTCCGCATTCGTCACCGTGGTCGCGGTTTCGATATCCAAGCCCTTGCGAGGCAGGAATCGCGCCAAACCGAAGTCCAGAATCTTCACTTTGCCGTCCGGAGTGATTTGCAGATTCGCCGGCTTCAGATCGCGATGCCTTGCGCGTGGGCCGCGGCCAGTCCCTCCAGCGCCTGCGTGGCGATGGAAAGCAACTGTTCCAAAGGAAGCGCGCCACCGGTGAGTTTTTTCGCCAGGGACTCGCCGGGAATCAGCTCCATGACGATAAAGTCAGTTTCGCCCTGTTTATCGTGGTCATAGACCTGCGCAATATTGGGGTGATTCAGCTGCGATAGGGTCAGGGCTTCCCGCCGAAGCGCTCGCCGCGCCTTGGAATCAAACGTACTTACCGTCGTTGCCGCGCTCGGCAGCACCTTCACGGCAACGTCGCGGGCCAGGTGCTCGTCGCGGGCTCGATACACCACTCCCATTCCGCCGGAGCCAATCTCCTCCAGCAGCCGGTAGTGCCCCATCATCCGCGACTCTGTAGCCGTGGTCGCCATCGTAACTCCCATGGCTGTTACGACTGTGCGTCGGCGGTAGTCCCCCGGCAAGGTCACGCATCACAACCGGGCCAACCGCTTCCACAACCCCCGCCGCCTCATAGCCAACGCGAGCAGGCAGCTTCGGGGTTCGACATACTGGCCACCGATGAACATCAATTCTGCTCGGTTCAAACCTGCCGCTTGCACCTGTAACCGCACCTCGCCCTTACCTGGCAAGTGGAATTTCTTCCGAGGTACCCGGGATCGATCGAAACAAGGTCGTGACGGCTTCGCGCCGCCGCATGTATTTTGCAGGCATCAAACTAAAGACCAAAATATAAGCAAACACAGTCGCTGGAAACCAACAGACGAGTGCAGCGAATAGCAAGGCAAGCCCACCGAAGACAATGGATGCGGAAACAGCGAACGACAGAATCAAACCAAGAGTGATCCAAGGAATCCTTTGCCACCAGACGGGCATGATATGTGCGCCGCAGAGAGGGCAGACTTCATACGGACGACCTAATCGGCTGCTCAATCTCAAATCGGCCAAGCAATCTGGACAGACAGCGCAAGGCGTTCTTTTAATCCCGGTGATTGTGGACTCGCCAGCTATTGATGAATTTTATCACAGGGTGGTGCGTGGTTGAGGGGTACTAGCAGCCACTTTTCCGATTTTCCGACTTTTCGATCGCAAACAAAAAAGGGGGCCCTGGGTATTGCCACTATCCACAGGGCCCCGAGGCGCCCAATCGCGCCTCTCCCGCGACACGAGTCGCGGCATCTCCTTCAGCGAGCTACGACGGCCCAAAAAGCCAACACCATCAACACACCGAACAGGATCGTAAGTGCCATCGTAATCTCGATGCTGTGGTCAATCAACTTTTCTCGAGCCGAGACAAGTGTGCTGCGCGCAAAAAAAATGCTGAAAGTG
The DNA here is from genome assembly GCA_963775865.1 of Candidatus Acidiferrales bacterium. Classification (GTDB taxonomy): domain Bacteria; phylum Acidobacteriota; class Terriglobia; order Acidiferrales; family UBA7541; genus Acidiferrum. The sequence continues at coordinate 365,458 of CAVZKU010000009.1, forward strand.
GGGGACATGAATTGAATGGAAGCGTTGCATAATGTCCTCCCTTACTAGCTCATTGCTCCCACTTTGCGCGGGGCGCGTCAAGGGCCGCCATCACGATGACCACCAGATCTCTGGGCGACTTTTCTAAAGTCACGGAAGACCAGAGCTAGGTCCCGATTAACAGCAAAATCGTCCAAGTACGTATCAGTCCTTCGGGTTGGGCCGGTACTATGAGGACTTTACCGGTTTGCGGACTTCTCAAGCGCTTGAATCGCGATTAGGCCTAATCTGCGGTCACTCCTCCGTGTGCTCCAACATTTCTGCAGTAACATCAAACTCGATTCGCAGCGACTTGAAACGCTGGAACTCTATGCTCTGAATTGAGTACATGCGGAGCACCAACAAAATGCCCCAGAGGCCAACGCTTTCCACCCTGCAGGACGGTGTTTGTGGTGATTCTGAGCAATGAGCGCCGGCTGCAAGAGCAATTGGCTCTGGGGCAAACTTGGACTGTTGTTGCTAGCAGTTCGTATGACTGCTCGCGCTAGGTAGATGTTCCGTCAGTTTTTGCCAACTGCCGTAGCCGTGCTCGCGTGCAATCACGTATTGAGCATCGTCAAGTCTTGGTCGAGCTAAGCCAACCAAAGGGTCGGTTGCGTAGTAGAGTCTAAGTGCGGCGGTGTCCCGCTGTAGCAAGGCATGAAGAAGGGTTCTTGCCTCTCGTTTGATGTCGTCAAGATTTGAATTCGAGGGCAAAGAACGACGCATTCCTTTTGTCTCCTCTCCTCCGAGGATTGACACCCCCTCCTGGCGCCAGAAATATCACCGCGTGTTCCTTTAGGATATGACCGCCGTCACAAAGGTCCCTTTTTCATGGAAAAATAATTATTCGCAGAAATGGAACACCCCAAGGCAATGTCCACTGTTCTTGCGTGCACGTGCTGTGACGTTCAGGTGAAAGACCGTAAGTTTCAGCCATTGACCCGCGGCGGGAGCATTTCAGAATCACACGAACGGGGTCTGGTACTGGGAGCAACATGTCCGAGTAATGAGACACTTGAGAAATTCCCGCGGAGAGTAGCGGGGGAACACAGTAAGTGCGTTCGCACCGGCGTATAATGACGTTTGGAAATTAGTGAAGCCCGTCCGCTGGTGCGGAAAGTCCGGCTACGGCGCTTCGGTGTCGACAGTTGCGACCTCCTTTTCCGCTCCATAGCGGACGCGAGCAGTAAAGGAGGAATAATGTCGAGTCGTCCTTTACCCAGGAATTTAAATCTTTGACTTATCAACGCACAAGCGAGAAACCTTTTGCGGGACCTCCTCTACGGCAACTCTCGGGCCTTGGCACGCTACTCTCGTTTCGATGTCCGGCCGCCCGACACCTCAAACCAAAGACTCTGCGACGCTCAACTCGTAATCGCGCGCGAGTATGGCTATGCAAGTTGGCTCAAACTGAAGCAACATGTGGAGGCACTGGCGCGTGACTCTGATTCTTTGGAAGAACTCGTCGAGGGTTTATAGACCGCACTAACGTAAGCGAGAAACCGCGCTGACCGGATTTCCCGCGAGAGTCACAGCCATCCGATTGACAGACAAGCTCCCGACGACCAACATCATGTCAGTAGGAGGTCGGTTATGCCCCAAGCGCAATTGAAACAGCCTTATACTGTTGTGACTGTTTGTTGTAGTCACTGCCAGCAGGAACAGGTTGTCCATACACAGGCCCGTGGCGGAATTTGGTCTATGGCTCATCAATCCGTTAAGTGTTTGAAATGCGGGCAGGAGTTTGCGGTGATGGTTCCCGACGCCATAATCGGCGGTCCATTCCTCCCGGAGCGGCCTGCTGGGACCTGATTTTGGGACCGGCAACCAATTGCCGCACCCGAAATGGGAAGCACGGAGGCGGTCCATGAATATTCTTGAAACAGTTTTGATTAGTGTTTTGGCTCTGATGCCTTGGGCTAGCAGAGCTCAAGACAAGCCGACACCGGTCGTTCCGCCCGATGTCGCGTCCGGGAAGCTGACATACATGGATTATTGCGCCGCATGTCACGGGGCCGACGGTAGGGGCCATGGCCCTGCCGCTTCGGCGCTAAAAACACCACCGGCGAATCTGAGGACACTCGCTATCCGGCACGATGGCAAATTCCCGGAAGACTATGTTACCCGCATGGTGCGCTCTGGAGAGCCAATTTCTGGACACGGTTCGGCTGACATGCCCATCTGGGGGCCGGTTTTTTCCATGCTAGAAAACGGTGACGAACTGGAGGTGCGTCGACGCATCAAGAACTTGTGCAATTATCTGGCGTCCATTCAAGACAAGAAATCGTAGCCTCCATGGTTGTAAGAGAATGTTGGAGTGCGTCAAACATTTTTGTCATGGTGCTACCAACGACTTCCGCTCCGTCGGGTCTTCCCGAACGTGATACCCTCCGCGCACGCCTGACAAACAGCCCAAAGTCGGCGACAAAATCCAAGTCAACATGCATGCGGGGAAGATCGTTGATGCGATGACCAAGGCGATCATTAACTCCACAGACGGCGTGAAGTATCAGGTGGACTTCGGGCACAATCAAATGGCGTTGATTGAATTGTGGCAGGTCATTAAAGAGTGACCATCTGCAAAGCATTCAGTGCATCTGCGAATCTGCTTAGAATCAGGGAATCCCTGATTGACAAACTTGCCGAAACTGGAATAAATCCAGCCTTGGTTGATTGGGGCTAAGTAAGGCGGATGTTCCGTGAAAATTCCCCAATATGACATTTTCTCGGGGCAAATAGGCAGGGATGCGCTATGGGTTGAAGCTGTCGAGGGACTTGGAGAAGCTTGTCAGAAGATGAAAGAACTAGCTAAGAAATCACCCGGTGCCTACTTCGTATTTTGTCCAATGAGCCATTCAGTTCTCGCTTCAATCGATACATCGGTAACGCAAGAAGCTGAAAAGCATAAACCTGCCCAAGCCGGTACGATCCTAGGCCGCTAGGGTTCAAGTGGATCGGGGAAGATTGCTATCATCAGCATAAAGTGTTTGAAGTAGCTCTCGAATGTTCTGATTCCGATTGTTGTACTCCACTGCTTTGAGCGGGTCTAGTTCGCCCTTTAGGGCTTCAGTTTGCGTATGCAGGAGTGCATGAATCTCGTCCAGAATCTTCTGTTTATTCTTCCGCATAATTTCGAAGAATATGTTTGGCCTAGAATAGGCTCAGTGACCGCCATCACATGGCGAAAGTGTTGTGGTAGACTCCACCTGCCAGACACGCAATTCACAACTGGGCAGCGCATCCACATAAAGCTATACAGCCGCGCATAATTAACAGGACATAAGGTAAGTACATCTGGCATACTCCTTGAAGGAGGTGCCATGGTTCCGCGCATCCTTTACTTACACCCGAAGGCGTATAAGCGATTAATCCGTTTGCGCCAGCAAGCAGAACGAGACGGAGCCTACCGAGTTGCCAAGCGATTGCAGGCAGTGGTGCTGAACTCGGAGGGGCGTACCAGCGGTGAGCTGGCCCATCTACTCGGATCTCCACGTTCGCGGGTCTCGGAGTGGTTAGCACGTTATCAAACTTTCGGCGTGGAAGGACTGCTCGAAGGGCATCGTTCAGGACGGCCATTGGAGCTGACATCGTCGCAACGGAAACAGCTCGACGACATTCTCGAAAGCGGCCCGGTAGCTTACGGCCTGGATACGGGCATCTGGACTTCTCCCATGATCGCCTGGGTCATCGAGGAGGAATTCGGCATCCATTATCATCCGGGCCATGTGCGCAAGCTGCTCCATCGTTTGGGCTTCTCCGTGCAGCGCCCACGTCGCGTGCTGGCCCGAGCCAACGCTGACCAGCAAGATCGCTGGCAGCGGTATACCTATCCCAGCCTTAAAAAAAAACGCAGCGGCAAAACTGGGCGTTGATCTTCAGCGACGAAGCCAGCTTTCGCCAAGATTCAACCCTGCACGCCACCTGGAGCCGGATTGGTTGCCCCCCGGCGGTTCCCGTTACCGGACAGCGCAAGAGCGTGAAGATTTTTGGGGCCATTGAATTGTGGAAGGCTCGATTCCATTACCGGCAAGACACCATCTTCAATGCTTCCACGTACTTCGCTTTCCTGGAACAACTGGCTCGCAGCTATCGCCAGAAGGGAGCCGTGCTCATTCAGGATAACGCGACGTACCACAAAGACGGCGACGTATGGGCTTGGTTCGATGCCAATCGCCACTGGCTGGAAGTTCATCAACTGCCGCCCTACTCACCGGAGTTGAATCCAACTGAGCGATTGTGGAGATACACGCGCCAAACAGGAACTCACAATCGATACTTTCCGGACGAGAAGGAATTGACCGGCACGCTGAGTCGCGTCTTTGGTGAGATGCAGACCTATCCGGAACTCATCCGGCCCTACTTGCAATCTTTTTTGTAATTAGTATGTCCCTTTATTTATGCGCGCCTGTATAGATGGTGGACGTATCGAGCCAGCCACAATCAAAGCTGTCATCTAACACTCAGATGGCATTCGCCTTCAAGTGGATTTTGGCCATGATCAGACAGCGTTGATCGAGTTGTGGCAGGTGATCAAGGATTAAGTCTGATCGAGCCTTTCGCCAAGACGGCGGTACTCGGAGCCAGTTGCCCAGTTACCCGACAGGCAAATCGGATTACTTCCGGGTCGCCCATCACTCGCTTCCCTCTTCGATGATCTTCTTCCAAGTAACGGCAATTCGGATTCTGGGACGTTAAATTGCAAAAAGCCGCAATCCAAGCAGACCAAAAGTCTCGGGAATAACAAGACACCGAGATTATTCACATTCTTGAGCCCGGTGAGATGAATAATCATCTCGACAGGAAATTCCGACTGATTGCTCGATGCGCATGAGGGACAAGACATACCGCACCCCCTTCCCGGACGATCTGTGCTAGCTGGCACAGCTATCCCAAACCCCGTGCCGGGATTTTAGGAAATCAATGAGCGTCTGACTGTTCAAAATTGCACACTTTTGGGTGGGTCACAAAAGTCTGGTAAACGGACATCATTGTGCTTGTCACTTTTGACAATACCGAAGAGTCAGATCACGGCTCAGCATAGGGCAATCGCTGATCAGAGGGCCCGGGAAAAGGTCCCCTACCTTACCCCGAGCTTTTCCGGGCCCTCCCAGCTAATAGGTAGTGAATTGCGAAAGATGCGTGTATTACTTGCGGATGACCATCCGGGTCTTCTAGAAAAAGTCCGAACACTGCTTAATCCAGACGTCAATGTTGTCGGGTGCGTCTATGACGGCGCAGGTTTGGTCGAGGCCGCCATGAAACTGCGACCGGATGTTATTGTCACCGACATTTCGATGCCGAAGCTTAGCGGCATACAGGCCGTAAATCAACTAAAGGAAGCAGGTTGCTCGTCAAAGGTTGTCTTTCTGACAGTCCGCGCTGACCCTGATATCGTTCGCGCTGCTCTCAAAACTGGTGCGCTCGGTTACGTCCTAAAGGCCTCAATTGCCACCGACCTCTTATCCGCCATCGAAGCTCCAGAATCTTGGAGGGATGCGGCCCATAGGGGGCAAAACCCACCCTTTAGCTGCCATTTCCCAAAATAGTTTCTGGCGACTCTCGATAACAACTATTTTTCGGAGCGAGAAATGATCATTGCCGCACCGATTTTGCGGGTAGCCGAGTCGCGCTTCAAAGACACTCGGGTTCAGCACCACCACAAAGGTGTGTATTTCCCGATAAGTGGGATCGTCCGACAGAGGAACTTCTTCCTTGCGAAGCCCTTCCCCCAGGCGTAGGTTCAACTCAGGGCTACTGCAGTACGTGGGGCTCCAATGCGAGTTTCGCGGAGCGGAGGTGGCCCATGAAGTTTCCGCGCCTCATTTTCCTCTCTCGGCTCATTCCTGATGTCTCTTCCGTGCCGTCGAAATCACGCGACACTGTTGAGTTTCTCCGGCGACCTTTTCAGAAGTGTGTTTCTGCACGCACGTTTTCACAGGGTTCGGATACAAGGAATCCTCTCGTTTTCTGCCCGTCAGGCCCGCGGAGGCTGCCGCTCCGTAGTCGCCTTTCAACACTCAAAAGAATCTCGCCGGGTCCTTGAGCTTTCTATTGAGGGATCGGGGTCGACCTGCAGTTGCCCAGCATCAAGGAGGCGAATCCGATGGTTAACAAATCTACTCCTCGCCAAGCAAACATCGGCGGCCCCAAGTCCATCGCTCGCAATTATTTATCCCGTTTCGACGCGTGGCTCTTACGTCGCCTGTACTCTTCCATCGGCAATCCACAAATCCGCATAACAATGGGAGACTCGCTCGAGGTCGCGCCAGCGGTTGCCTTTCCTGTCGCCACCATCGTAATCCGCGATCGCCGCACCCTTCTTCAGATGTTGCTTGATCCGCAGCTCAGTTTCGGCGATGCATACACGGCCGGGCGGGTCACCGTCGACGGCAGTCTCGTTGCTATGCTCGAAACCGTCTTCCGGTCCATGTCTGCGATCGAATCTCACAATTTGTATTCCAAGATCGTTTCGCCCTTCCTAAGCTTTTTGCAGCGCAACTCCTTGCGAGGCGCCCGCAAGAACATCCATCGTCATTACGATTTGGGCACGGAGTTCTTCCGCCTCTGGCTTGACTCGCAGCTTGTATATTCCGGGGCCTATTTCTCTTCTCCCTCGCTCACGTTAGAAGAAGCACAAATCGCTAAAATGGATTACATCTGCCGCAAGCTTAATCTGCTACCCGGTGAGCGCGTTGTCGACATTGGCTGCGGGTGGGGCGCTCTTGCCTTTCACATGGCCAAACACTATGGCGCCCACGTCCAGGCCGTCAGTAATTCCCATGAACAGATCCTCTGGGCTCGCCGCCGCGCCGCTGAACTCCACTTAACTCATCAAGTCGAATTCATCGAAGACGATTACCGCAACATCTCTGGCAACTGCGACGCCATCGTCTCCGTCGGCATTCTCGAACATGTTGGTGCACAGCATTATCGCGATATGGGTCGCGTGATCCACCGCGTACTTGATTCTGCTGGTCGCGGACTAATCCAAACGATCGGCCTCAATCAGCCGCGTCCGTTCAATCTTTGGACCCGCGAACGCATTTTTCCGGGTACCTATGCCCCGACCCTCCGTCAGGCTGTGGACGTCTTTGAGCCTGGCGACTTCTCGGTCGTGGACGTCGAAAATCTTCGTCCTCACTATGCCCGGACGTTGGAGCACTGGCATGAGCGCTTCGAGAATTCATCCGCCAGGGTTTCGGAAATGTTCGGTGCGGACTTCGTCCGACTCTGGCGTCTCTACCTCGCCGGGTCGCTCGCCGGATTCTCCTCTGGTTCACTCCAGCATTTTCAGATTCTCTTTGCGCGCAAAGCGTGCCAACGGATACCCCTGACGCGCGCACAACTTTATGCAACGGAACAACCCGTCCAACAACAAGAAAAACGGATGTACGCCGCCATTTGAGAGATCCAGTTATCAGTTCTTTGCCGATTTGACCACAGAAGGGAGTCAAGCCATGCCAATCTCCACTCGTATCAAGAATCATTTAGAAGAACACCATGTCCCCTATTTACCTCTGACTCACCCGTCTTCCTACACCGCCCAGGGCGCTGCGGCCGTCATGCACGTCTCGGGTCGAGAAGTCGCCAAGACCGTCGTCGTGCAAGCCGGGAGTGACTATGTCCTCGCTGTGATGCCGGCTTCCTACCACGTGAACGTTGACAAACTTGCCAGCGCCATCGGCCACCCGGCTCGTTTGGCGACTGAAGGTGAGTTCTCAGGTGTGTTCCCTGATTGTGAAATCGGCGCCATTCCGCCCCTTGGCGAGCTCTACGGTCTACGCGTTTTTGTCGACGAGTCCCTTGCCGCCGACAAAGAAATCATTTTCAACGCCGGCACACACAGAGACGCCATCCGCATGACCTACGATGACTTCGTCAGCCTGGCCAAGCCTACCGTGTGCTCGTTTGCTACCAAAGGCTAAGCGACATAGCTCTCCTCGGGGGATTGCAATCGCACGTTGCTAAAACGGCTTGGGGAAACAACGGCCTATGTCCCGTCCCTCCCGGAGGTCAGATAATCGGGAACTGCCCCCGGCTGGACAGCGTCACAACTCAGGCGTAGCGTTCTCCTTTGGACAGCCTGAGCAGGTAGCTCCAACATATCGTGCAACGATACGTCTGCCGACTCGCAGTTGTGCGTTTTCTTTTGAGGAGGCCTTTCATGAAAGCTATTCTTTTCCATCAGCACGGTGACACCAGTGTTTTGCACTACACCGACGTACCTGAACCGCATCTCCGACATAATGAAGTCCTCGTTCACGTGCGCGCCTGCGCCCTCAATCATCTCGACCTGTGGGTCAGGAGCGGGTTGCCCGGCTATCAGACTCCAATGCCGCATATTCCGGGCAGCGATATCGCCGGGGAAGTTGCCAAGATCGGCCCTGAAGTGAGTACGGTGTATATAGGCCAGAAGGTTGTGCTTGCCCCCTGCGTCACCTGCAGCGAGTGTCCTGCCTGTCCGGCACGACAATCGGTGCCGCGATTCCACGATTTTGGGTTACATGGTGGACGGCGGGTGCGCGGAATATGTTCGCTGCCCGGAGGTCAACTGCCTGCCCTATCCGGAGAATCTGGACTGGGTGCACGCCGCGGCGGTTCCGCTTGTCTTTCAGACCGCGTGGCACATGCTGGTGAACCGCGCCCAGCTTCAACCCGGCGAAGAAGTTCTCGTAATTGCCGCAGGCAGCGGCGTGGGCAGCGCGGCCATTCAAATCGCGAAGTTTTTGGGTGCGCGCGTGATTGCCACGGCGGGGAATGATGAGAAACTCGCCAAAGCAAAAGAGATTGGCGCGGACGAAGTGATTCACCACGGCATCATGCCGATCGCCAAGGAAGTCTGGCGGCTAACCCACAATAAGGGAGTGGATGTCGTCTTCGAGCATGTGGGCGCGGCCACCTGGAACGAGAGCATCAAGAGCTTGGCAGCGGGTGGGCGTTTGGTGACCTGTGGCTGCACCACGGGCTACGACGCAAAATTGGACATCCGCTTCCTGTTCACCCACCAGCTTTCCGTCCTTGGTTCCTACATGGGAACAAAAACTGAATTGCGCACGGTTCTGAACCTGGTTGAGCAAGGACGCCTGAAGTCTATCGTGGACAAAGTGTGGCCCCTCCACGACTGCATCGTGGCGCACCACTATCTCGAGCACGGCAAGCAATTTGGCAAAGTCGTGCTCACAATTTTCTAGCTGGGTACACGAAGGGAATGGTGCTGGGGAGAGATCAAACCCTTGCAGCCAGAGCATTCACTCCGGCGGTGCGGCTTCGACAATCTGGCGTACAATTTCTCTGGCCCGCTTTTCGTTGGCTGCTGACACGCAAATCCTGGTTTGCTCCCCCGGATTCTCCAGGTGAATTGGAATTTCGTTTTCCTGCATCACTGCAGTAAGGAACTGCGCAATCCGGTCGTCATTCCCACTCCAGACTTCCACCGTGGTCTGTCTTTCAGTGGTCACGGCGGGGGGCGGCTCTTCGAGAGGCGGACCGTCCTGCGCTGGAATTTCGACGTTCTCGAGATCTTCATCCAGGAGCTTCTCGAGAATCTCTTTCGCGGCGGGGAGATCGAGCGACAAAACGGCAACCTCGAAGCCAAAGCGAGGCTTCCAATCGATAGGGAGCGGATCGGCAGTCAGGGCGACTTGATCGTCACCCAGAGCTTTGTCGGAAAACGGTATATCCGCCGCTTGGAGCCGCTCGAGCAACACCCAGTGCAGGGCCGGATTCTCGCCGGCCCACAGCATGACAAGAGACTCTTGGGGGCTAGGTTTCAATGACAAGAGTTCCTCCTTGTACAGCGGAATTCGGCGAAGGCGTGCCAGCGCCGATGCAACCTCTCGGGTGAGGTCCCGCGATGTTCAGCAAATGTAGAGGCCCAACTCTGTTTCGAGTCTACACGTCTGCTGACGCGCTTGTCGCTCGGGTGCGGCCTCAACCGCCGAAATTGACAGCAGGGGGTTCTTTCACACGCAGCCTGGACGGAAGCACGCGGATGCACAATTGAAAGGACCTAGGCTCCCCGCGGCCATGTTCCTGATTCTTCTTGATAGACAAATATCCGCTCGCGATCCAGCTATTGACCTACAGGCAGACGAACGACAAGAACCGAGCAGTTCGCGTGCCGCACAACAGATTCGGCGACGCTTCCAAGCAACAGCCGCCCCATGCCCTTGTGTCCGTGAGATCCAAGGAGGATGAGGTCGGCGTGCCAGCGCGCGGCGGAGTCAATGATTGACTCTCGGACGTCGCCAGTTTCAACTGCGGAGTCTACCTTGTAGCCATCGGCGCGCAGTTGCTGCGCGCATTTGTCGACAAGCATCCGTGCCTGTTTCGCCTGCTCTTCCAGTTCGGGGGCATATCCCCTCGACATTTGAGGGAGAGGGGAGAGGACGACTGGAGTAAGGACATTCAAAATTCTGATTTCCGCGTTTTGCGGCTTGAAATAACTTGCCACCCCATTTATCGCGGCTTCCGAGTATTTCGAATCATCGATGGCGACGAGAATTTTCATGGTTCCTCCTGCTTCCGTCGGGCTTCTCCCCACATTACGTCCATCCAATTCTGGTGTAGTGCTTCCGACTATCGCTTGTAACCAATCTTCCGCAACAGATCGTGACGCCAAGAGACATCTGACGGCGCTTCTGTGGCCTTTGGGGAACTCCCATCAATCACACCGAGCACGCCCCGGCCTTGCTCGCTCTGCGCCACGACGATTTCCAGCGGGTTCGCCGTCGCGCAGAAGATCGTGCACACCTCGTGCACATTGCGGATGGCATTCAACACGTTGATGGGATACGCATTTTGAATGACCAGCACAAAAGTATGCCCGCAGCCCAGCGCCTGGGCATTGCGAATGGCGATATCGCGAAGCGCTTCCTCATTCCCATCCGCCCGCGTCAAACATGCCCCGGAACTTTCGTTGAATGCCAGTCCAAACTTGGCTTGCGGAACGGTCGTGCACACCGCTTCGTACAAATCTTCTACCGTCTTGATGAAATGTGATTGGCCGACAATGATGTTGGCATCGTCAGGGAACTCCATGCGTACCGCCTTGATCTCAAGCATGGCTCCTCCGCTTCAGTGTGCAAAAAATACTTATGCGCCGCGCTTGCGTTCGGCCCGCACTCGCTCGATGTAGCGTCCCGTCTTCACTTCAACCCGCACCATTTCGTCTGGGTCGACGAACAGCGGCACCTGAACCCTCAAGCCGTTCTCGAGCCTTGCCTCTTTCCAGACCGTTTCCTGCTGTGCGTGTGTGGGCGGCGTTGTCTCGGCAACACGGATCTCCGCCACCTCGGGGAAGGCCACACTGAGTGGCTCACCCTCAAAGAACTCCACGGGCAATTGCATCCCCGATCGCAAGAACTTTTCCACTGGTCCGAGCACGCACTTGGGCACCTCGAATTGCTCAAAGGTCTGCGGGCTCATGAACGTGCATGTGTGCCGTGCGGCGTACACGAATTCCAGTATTCGCCGTTCGAGCTGTACCTCTTCGACGCGCTCTTGTGGGCGGAAGTGCGGCTCCCATATATGACCGCTTCTCACATCGCTTAGCTTGGTTTTAACGACCCCGCCCAATTTCGCCGTTCCGGCCTTCGATTCCGCCTCGAGAACTCGATAGATCTGTCCTTCGATGCGGATGACCATTCCCTCTTTAAGTTCCGCTGCGGTAAACATGGAATTCCGTTCAAAACACGGTCTCTGCTCCCTTCTAACCCCGACTTTTCCCTCATTCAGTTGAAAATTACCGCCAATCGCGTCAAGGACGGCTTGCTCTATGCGGACGCTGAGTTCTCTTTCCTTTCAAACTCCCGCAGCCAAGCAGCTATCCCGCCGCTTTCTTGCAGCTTGCGCGCACCTTCGCCAGACACGACTTGTAGAGAGGCGTCATAGCGTCGCACCAGTTCCGGTAACACATCCCGTAGCTCGACGTTTTCCCGCTTCCCGCCGCAGGCTGGGCAGACAGGGTCCGACGTGCGATCCGCCCAGGAACATTTCACGCACTGCTGCAAGCCTCCATTGAGCCTCTTCACCACCACAACGCTGCGAATCCTTCCTTGCTGAAGTTGAACCAAAGTTTCGTCGACTCCCAGCACAACGTTCCGGGCGCCACCTAGCACCGCCTTGACCGAGGCCATCTCGCACGTCCGCGTGTGGCTGACAACAGCTGGTTCGACGCGATCAAGCAGCTCCGTCCGGGAGACCCAGCCGAGGTCCTCTTCGATCGAGACTATTTTTTCGATCAGAGTTGGCGCGACTTCCTTCCGAATGGCCTTCACCATTTGGGTCAGACCAACCAAGAAAACCGACTCCAATTGCTCCGCTGCAACCCAACGCCCGATGCGCTGGGCAATCTGCTGGTCATAGTGTGCGTATTCAGCAGCCACGTGATGCTCGAAGACATCCCGATTCGTCCCACGAGATATGTGCACTCCAAGACGTGCGATGGGACCCATCTCTTTCTTCTTTGAGGGTTCGAGCCGGAATTCCATCTCCTCCAACTCGCGAATTTCCCCCAGCCAGTAAAGGAAAAATCGCGCCCGTTTACGCCCGGGAACGACGACCCCGTACCGTTTATGCTCATCTAGCAGCCACAACAACTGCGCCACGGCCGGAGCGCCCCAGTGGATCTCGTCCTCCACTTCTACCTGCAGCGGAACAAACTCCCAGCTATCTCTTCCGGCAAAGATTACGACGCCTCGGCAACGCGGTGACTGTCTGTCCAGATAGGTCCCGGTTCGCTGCAGTTGTTTTCGGAAGAGTTCTTGCTCGTCCGGTGAAACTGTTTGAGCGATCCACTTAGTCTGAGACTCCAACCGGCTTAGATAACCTGGCTTGGGCCTTCGATTAATCTGTTTGGCCTGATCTGTATCCAAGTAAACAGTCAAAACCGGCCCCGCAATTACAGGAAGAGATTGAATTACGCCAGGCTTCAACATGGGTACCTCCGCGCCGCTTAAAACCAGTCCAGGCAGCTTCCGCCAATGGACACACGTCTGATCTCACCAGTTGTACAAAATCACCATTCGTAACCATCAGGACCGTCCTTGGTGATCATGCAGTGTTCTTGCATTCCTTGCTCCAGTCGGACGGGACCTTCGCCTGCCCAACTGGATCGTTTTCAACCTTCAGGTACCTTTTGGATGAATGCGGATTGCGTGGGCCTTGGCAACCTTCGGCATGGTGAACTCCAGAACACCGTTCTTTAACGTCGCGTTCACCTTATTCGTTTCGATGTCGACAGGCAGCTCGACGATGCGCAGAATCTGGTCGGAGCACCTCTCCGTATAGACCGTGTTGCCTTTTTTTCCTTCTTTCTTGGCTTCCCGCTTGCCGGTGATTGTGATCCGGTGCGGCTCGAGGTTGATCTCGAGTTCTTTTTCGTTAAAACCGGGGACTTCGGCGCTCACGGCAAGTGAATCATCAAACTCCTCGATGCTCACGTGAACCGGATGAAGTAGCTCCCTCTCGGCCTCGAACCAGTGCTCGAGGTCACGTCCGAATGAACCGCCGCTAGCCTCGAAAATTTCATAGGCCCGGTGTGAGATAGCGTTGAATGTGTCTTGGATCTCGTCAAATACAGATCCGTACTTGATCGGCTTCGTCGACTCTTCAGCACGCCTCACTGCTGCAGTTTCCGTCATGGTTTCTTCTCCTCGTCAAAGAAATGAAAGCGCCGACCGCGGGGATCATCAGCCTGAACCAAAAAAAACCCATAGCTAGCGCTTAAAAGATAAGCTACCAAGATGAAGGCATGGAAACAATGATGCAGGTCACAGGTCACAAATCCTGTGACAGCGATCTCAAGCGACTTTTCACCGTGCCGTCCACGCCACGCCGAAACCGCCATCATTCATCCTAGTCAACTCAAGTTGCAGATAAGGTGTTGCTTGGCGTGCTACTAATCGGAGCATAATATAGGTGACATTCAGAAAATAATGTGTTAGTGTGTCGGGCATGGGAAACCAAGATGCTCGCTCGCTGCCGGCGGAAGCTCAAGAAGATCTTCGCCGACGAGTCGTTGATGCAGTTCAGAAAGGTCTTTCGCAAACTGAGGTGGCTCGAGTCTTCGGGGTAGCTCGAGGTACAGTGAGCCGCTGGATGGGGATGGTGGAACGGGAAGGACGACGGGCGCTGAAAGCACAACGGCGAGGACGACCGCCGGTTTCGCGATTGGCACCGCATCAAGCAGCCACGACGGTGCGCCACATTCTCAGCGGTTGCCCGGACCAGTTGAGCTTGCCCTTTGCGCTGTGGACCCGGGAAGCGGTGCAAGAGTTGCTGTCGCGAAAGTTCGACGTGCAGGTTTCGGTGTGGACGGTGGGACGCTATTTGCGGGCCTGGGGTCTGACCCCGCAGAAGCCGGTGCGACGAGCGTACGAACAAAATCCGCCGGCGGTGCGGAAATGGCTGGAGGAAGAATATCCATCGATTCGAGCACAAGCACGACAGTTTAAGGCGCAAATTCATTGGTTAGACGAGATGGGGCTCCGTTCAGACCATCAAGCGGGGCGATCCTACGGACGGCGCGGGCAGACGCCAGTCGTATTTGGTACGGGTCAGCGCTTTCGCTGCAACATGATCTCTTCCATTACCAACCGGGGGCGGTTGGCCTTCATGATTTTCCGACAGCGTTTTACGGCGCGGGTGTTTCTGAATTTTCTTGGCCGTCTTCTACGCCTGACGCGGAAGACCAGAAAGAAGGTGTTTCTGGTTGTGGATGGTCACCCAGTCCACAAGGCGCGATCAGTAACACGTTGGCTGGACGAGCACCGTGAACAAATCCGGGTTTTCTTCCTTCCGTCATATAGTCCGGAGTTGAATCCGGATGAATTGCTGAACCAGGATGTGAAGACGAACGCGCTCGGCCGAGTCCGTCCAATCAACGTCCAGGAAATGATGGACAACGTTCGCTCCTACCTTCGGATCACACAGGCAAGGCCCACGGTGGTGAAGAACTACTTTTGCGAACGCCACGTCCGATACGCCGCCAGTTGAAAAGTGTCACCAATTTAGTGCCCGGGGTAATAACATGTGATTGCCTGGTCGTGATTACCTCGATTCTATTCTGATCCACCTGGCAACAGTATGCTGGGATGCGAATGGAACCCGCGAAGGGTTTAAGAACGAGCTTCCGACGCCGCTCTTCTAGTTGCTATTTCGATATACGAGCGAGTGTTTCAGCGGTCAGAGCCGCAAGCCTTCTGAAGAGCGGTTCGGCGAGCTCTTCCTTTTCTTTCGGTGCGAGTTTCAAGTGCTGCTCGACTTCCGATTCCATGTCCTGAAGTTCCTTCGAGGGTGCGACTTCCGCCAGTCGCTGGAAAAGCATCTTGTGTGCTCGCTTCCGCTCCATCACTTCCAGTCCGTCCAGTATCTGGCGATGCGACGTTCCCTCCCAAATCGCGAGAATCATCGCTTCCCGAAGCCAGCGCTCCGCGCCGTACTCAGCCAGGACGCCCAGCCCGCCCTGCACTTCCATGGCCCACTTTGCAGTTTCCACCGCAAACTCGGCCGTCCAGTATTTCGCAAGATGTGCCACCAGACGGAATAGATGATAGCGATCGGAGTAAGGCGGCCGCTCCATCCACACGTCGTTCAGGAGCTGAACTGAATCCCACGCCAGCGCAAACGCTGATCGAAGTGCCTTCAACCGATTTTCAAGTTGATAGCGAAGCAGTGGATGATCGAGTATCCGCTTGCCGAACGCGGTGCGGTGCTCGGCATAGGAAAGCGCGGTCGCCATCGCACGCTGTGCCAACGCCACACTCACGACGCTGTTCGCTACGCGCGAGAGGTTCAACACTTCGAGGATCAGATAAATTCCCGAGTCAGCCGAGCCGAGCAGGTAGCCTTCGCTGTCTTTCAGCTCTACTTCTCCCGTAGGAACAGAGCGAGTTGCAATCTTGTCCTTCAGCCGTCGGATAAAATAGTTGAGCTCACCATCCTTGCGGTATCGCGGCACCAGGAATAATGCCAGCCCGCGCACACCCGCCGCAGCTCCGGCCGGGCGCGCAGCTACAACAGCTAACTCTGCGCTGGCATTGCTCGCAAAATATTTATCGCCTCTCAAAAGCGAGCAATCGCCCGCGGGCCGGGCAATAGTCTCGACAGCAGCGCCCAAATCCGAGCCGCCTTTGATCTCCGTCATCCACGTTGCACCCTGCCACACGGAATCATCCTTTTTCGAGAGTTGAGGCAGAAAGCGAAGCTGCAATTCAGCACTTCCATACTTTGCAAGCGGTACCGCCGTGCCCAGTGACACGGTGTAAGGGCAGCAAATGCCGGGATCGTGGAACGAAATGTTGTAGATCAGCAGATAAGTAGGGAGCAGCGATTTTTCTTCCAGAGCGCGCCAAACTACGCCGGATCGGTAACCCCTCTTCAAAATCGCTTGATATTCGCGAGGATAGAGAATTTCATCGACGCGTTTTCCGAGACGATCGAACATCCGCAACCACGGTGTCCCGGCGCGGTCAACTGCGTCCGAAATGGCGATCCCTTCGTTCTTCCACCAAACTTCCTCGGCATCGAGCACATCGCAGTGCGGAATATCTTGAAGCCTGCTCTGCAGAAAGCTGAGAGGTGAACGGAGTGCGTTAATACCTGTCATTTCAGCGCATGTTAGGTCGAGAGCATGGGCACGTCAAGCTGAATGGGTTGGCCCCAGTCGAGTCCCAATGGGCTCAATGCCTGGTTGACGTGAGTGATTAATCAAGCGCGCGCAGAACACCCTGCCCAATTTTACGTTTCGGTGAAACGCGCGTCCGATAAATCACTAGCGTCACCCGGGAATTGTGAGAGGCCGTAGCAAAGATCGAAAATGAACTGACACCACAACTGACACCAGAGCCAAACCGCGAAACTCATGCGGATCGTTACCTCAACTAAGCTTTTTAGAATGATGATATTGTTAGCAACGGGGGCGAACGGGGTCCGGTGACCTTCCCGGCCTTCAAAGCCGGCGACGCGTTCCTTCGCGGAACGAGTGGTGGATTCGACTTCCACACGCCTCCGCCATTTTAATGCAGTGTTTATGCGGGTATTAACGATGTAGGTCGGGTCGTCTGCCGTATATCTGCCTAACTCCAAGTGCTTCTGACAGCCTTATTCAGGGCTGTCTGACGCTCAGGCTTCTTGGGCTGGCGGGCGTTTGTGTCCCTTCGCGATGATCAGCCAGTATACCTTTTGACTAGCGCATCAGTGAGGATCACGATTCCGAGCGTTGAACCGGGGCTGGTCAAATGCTCATTGTTGTGGTCAGACATGTATGGTGCTATACACTTTCTGCCATGGCAGATGCAGCACAATCGGTGACGCCCGACACTCAGCTCTTCCGTGACGTTTTCAACGCGAGTCCCATTGGGATTGCCGTGGAAAACCTAGAGGGGCAGCCTCTCTTCGTAAATCCTGCCTTTTGTTCATTCCTAGGTTTTAGCGAAGAGGAACTGCGCAATAAGCACTGTGTCGATTTTTCTCCGCCTGAAGACGCACAGAAGGATTGGGCGCTTTTTCAGCAATTGCGTGCAGGTTCAATAGATCATTACCAACTGGAAAAGCGCTATTTTCGGCGAGACGGTTCCTTGGTCTGGGGGAGCTTAAGCATCTCTTTATTGAAGAGTAGTGCATCTCCGCTTGTACTTGCGATGGTGGAGGACATCACAGACAAAAAGAAGGCAGAGGAAGCGCTGTTCAGGCATGCCGCAGTTATCGAATCTTCTGACGATGCGATTGCTTCGGGGACTTTGGATGGAATTATCGTAAGTTGGAACACAGGTGCGCAGAAGATTTACGGATACACGGAGGCTGAAGCCGTAGGTAAGCCGATTAGCATGCTTTTCCCGCCTGAGCTACCGGATGAGGAGAACAAGATTCTTGAAAGTTGAAATCGGGGGATCGCATCGAGCATTTTGAAACGGTTCGTGTTACCAAGACGGGGAAAAGAATTAACGTATCCCTAACTATTTCGCCAATCAAGGATTCAACTGGCAGAACTGTGGGCATTTCTGGAATAGCCCGTGACATCACCGAGCGAAAGCTGGCAGAAGAGGCACTACGCGCCAGCGAGGAGCGGTTGCGATTGGCTCAGCAGGCTGCTCGCATCGGCAGTTTTGAATGGAATGTCCAGACAGGCGTGAACACTTGGACACCAGAACTGGAGGCAATGTATGGCTTGCAGCCCGGTGGCTTTACCGGAACACAGACGGCCTTTGAAAATCTGGTTCATGTCGATGATCGCGCAGGCGTCATCAATTTGGTTGACCGCGCATTGAAGACTGGGCAGCCAGCGGAGGGAGAATGGCGGGTAGTCTGGGCGGACGGGAGCGTTCATTGGATAGCTGGACGCTGGCAGGTTCTTATGAACGAGTCCGGTGAGGCTGCACGCATGATCGCCGTCAATTTAGATGTCACTGCCCGCAGAATGGCAGAGCAGGCGCTCCAACAGATGAATCGGGCTTTAGAAGAGCGCACGTCGTTGCTGCAATCTCGGGAAGAACTGCTGAAAATCTTCGTTAAGCATGTACCAGCCGCAGTGGCTATGCTCGACCGTGACATGCGTTATCTGCAAGTCAGCGACCGATGGTGTACTGATTACTTGCATGGCAGAGCGCAGATACTAGGGCGTTCGCACTATGAGATTTTTCCAGACATGCCTGAGCGTTGGAAGGAGGTTCACCGCCGCGGCCTTCAAGGAGAAACCCTGCGAGCTGACGAAGACCGTTGGGATGGGCAAGACGGCCCTAATTGGGCGCGCTGGGAAGTTCGCCCTTGGAAGACCCCCGAAGATACAGTGGGAGGAATTCTCATCCTTGCAGAGGACATTACCCGTCGCAAGCAGATGGAAGAGGCGCTGCGCGAGAGCGAGGACAAACTCCGACTTCTTCTCGACTCGACCGCCGAAGCCATTTATGGGATTGATCTCGAACACCGATGCACGTTCTGCAACCCTGCCTGCCTCCGCACTTTGGGATACGAGCACATTGACCAAGTCCTCGGCAAGAATACGCATGATCTGATACATCACACCCGTTCGGACGGGACACTGTTCCCCGTAGAGGAGTGTCGAGTTCACGGGGTAACACGGACTGGGGAAGGAGTCCACGCGGAGGACGAGGTGTTTTGGAGAGCGAACGGAACGAGTTTCCCCGCTGAGTATTGGTCGTATCCTCAGCGTAGAGGGCAGCAGGTTGTCGGAGCAGTGGTGGCGTTTCTCGACATCACCGAGCGCAAGCTGGCCGACGCCGCGCTCGCTAACGTCAGCCGCAAGCTGATTGAGGCACAGGAGCAGGAACGTGCCCGAATTGGCAGAGAGCTTCACGACGACATCGGTCAACGTCTCGCCCTGTTGGCTCTCCAGTTGCAGCAACTCCACGAAGACACTCTCATTTTGCCTGAAGTCCGCAGCCGTATGGGGGAATTCCAGAAGCAGATTTCGGAGATAGCCACCGATATTCAATCCTTATCACACGAGTTGCAATCGGCAAAGTTGCAATACTTGGGTATTGCCGGGGCAATGAGAAGCTTCTGCCAAGAGTTCGGCAGGCAGCAAAAAATGGAGATTGACTTCAAAACCCACGATTTGCCCAGCCCCTTGTCGCCGGACATTTCTCTGTGCCTCTTCAGAGTCCTGCAAGAAGCCCTCCACAATTCGGCGAAACACAGTGGAGTGCGGCAGTTCGAAGTGCGCTTGTGGGGAACATCGGATGAGATTCATCTCACGGTTAAGGATTCCGGCGCGGGCTTTGACCGCGAAGCAACAAAGGAAAGCCGTGGTCTTGGTCTCATCAGCATGGAGGAGCGGCTGAAGCTGGTGAAGGGAACGCTTTCAATCAACTCGCAACCGAAGCGTGGCACCACCATCCACGCTCGCGTACCTCTCAATTCGGGGAGCGATTCCATGCGGGCGGCTGGGTAAGAACGCGCCTCGAAAAGGACTTAGTCACCCGGC
Organism: Candidatus Acidiferrales bacterium; assembly: GCA_963775865.1. Classification (GTDB taxonomy): domain Bacteria; phylum Acidobacteriota; class Terriglobia; order Acidiferrales; family UBA7541; genus Acidiferrum. Next base: position 385,424 of record CAVZKU010000009.1, read on the forward strand.
TCAGTTGGCTCTGCGAGAACCTCATCGGGGTGGAAACGCTTGGGCGCTAGCATGTTCGGCAAACTGGACGGGCAATCCAGCACCGACAAACTGCCTGCCCTGACAAACCGCCTCCACGGCAGCTAGTAGCTCGGTTCCAGCGTTTGTTTTAGCTACATAGCCCATTGCCCCTAAGCGGAAAGCTTCTTGCATCACATCGGCAGAGAATTCTTGGCTCACGAAGAGTATTTTGGATTTGGGAGAGAGCGTTTGGATTCGTCGAGCCGCCTCGATTCCATTCATGTTCGGCAGCCCGACATCCAACAGAATCAGGCGAGAAAGCTAGCGGTCCTGCTGCATAAGTTGTGGGTGAGTGGAGAGGTGTACGAACCACTGCGCAATAGCCAGCAAGCGATGCGTGCCGTGGCCTAAAGTGAAGAACTCCTCACAAAAAAGGGGATGCTAGGGGTCGACGGAGTTCGCGATCGTCGTTCCTAACCCAGCTTGACCAGCTGCAGGCGATTTTTGGTATTTTCCCCATAATTTTGAAGGTTAAACCGCGTGTTTCCATCGCCGCGCTGTGAAAAAACGGTAGAGTGAAGACCAAGTGTCTTCCCTCCGAGACCAGACTTCTGGCACTCTTCGCTTGTCATGTTTCTACGCAGCATCCATCGCAAGAAAGACGGTAAAGATCACCGCTACTTCAGCATTGTAGAAAACCGTCGCATCGCGCCCGACAAAACGGTGCAGCGAACCGTTCTCTATCTCGGAGAGATCAACGATCAACAACAAGCGGCATGGCGCAAGACGTTGTCGGTGTTTGATGAACAGGAGCAAGAGTATGCAAACTTGAGTTTGTTTCCCGATGACCGCGAGATTCCCGCCGATGCGATCGACAGTCTGCAAGTTAAACTGAGCGGTCTCGAACTGCGGTGTCCTCGCCTGTTCGGCAGTTGCTGGTTGGGGTGCGCGTTGTGGCGCCAACTGGGCCTGGATGAGTTTTGGGACTCTCGCCTTGCCGGAACACGGGAAGAAGTTCCTTGGGAAAAAGTATTGCAGCTACTGGTCGTGAGCCAGTTGCTGGATCCGGGGAGCGAGTTTCGTGTACATCACCAGTGGTATCTGACCACCGCCATGGATGCATTGCTCGGGACAGATTTCTCCGTGGCGGAGAAAAACCGCTTGTATCGCTGCCTGGATCGCGTGCTGGAGCACAAGCAGGATCTCTTTCTGTGGCTGCGACAGAAGTGGGCCGATCTGTTTCAAGCGGAGTTCGAAGTGCTGCTCTACGACCTGACGAGCACGTATTTTGAAGGCGCAATGGAAGAGAACCCCAAGGCCAAGTACGGTCACAGTCGCGATAAACGGACCGACTGTTTGCAGTTGGTGATTGCGCTGGTGATCACCACCGATGGTTTCCCGTTGGCCTACGAAGTCCTGGACGGCAATACCAGTGATCGCACCACACTGCGCGATTTTCTCGACAAGATTGAGAAGACCTACGGGAAAGCAAAACGCATGTGGGTGATGGATCGCGGCATTCCGACCGAGGAGATTTTACAGGAGATGCGAGATCCAGCACGCGAGATTTTTTATCTGGTGGGAACGCCGAAAGGCAAGATCCAGCAGTATGAAAAGAAGTGGCTCGATCTGCCCTGGCAGCAGGTCCGAGATTCGGTGGATGTGAAACTGTTTGAGCAGGACGGCGAACTCTATGTGCTGGCCAAGAGTGAAGGAAGAAGAGCCAAAGAGACCGCCATGCGTCGCAAGCGTCTGGCTCGATTGCTCAGAAAGCTCCGCGCCATGCGGCGAAGCCTGCCCTCTCTGGTCCAGCTGCTGATGCGTTTGGGCGCCGCGAAAGCAGCCGCGGGCCGCGCATTCCATTTCGTGCAGATGCAAGTACCTGGGGAAGGCCAGGAGGTCACGCGGGAGACCTTCCAGTTTCGTGTGGATAAGAAAAAACTTCAGGAGGCGGAATGGCGCGACGGACACTACTTGCTGCGCTCCAACCTTACCGCCGGAGATCCCAGCGTGCTGTGGACACGCTACGTGCAGCTGACCCAGATCGAATCGGTATTCAAATCGCTGAAAAGCGAACTTTGCATCCGCCCGATCCGCCATCAACGGGAGCATCGCGCCGACGCGCACATTCTGATCGCCTTTCTCGCCTACTGCTTACAAGTGACGCTGAAGCAGCGTCTGTTGCTGCACGCACCAGGGTTAACGCCTACGGCGGTGTTGGAGAAGTTGGCGGAAATCAAAATGATTGACGTGTGGATTCCTACGGTCGATCAACGATGGTTGATTCTGCCACGCTACACGCAACCTTCTACAGACACCAAGATACTCATCGAGAAGTTGAAATTGCAGTTGCCGAGCCAGCCGCCACCGCGCCTGGTGGGGCAAAAACAGGGCTACCTGCGTTCGGCTCGGCCTATCCGGCATGCTCGTCTCTTATGTCGAAGGAGAGCAGTCAAAGGTTCAAACCAAGCTTACTCCAGACAGGGAAAGAATCGGGCGTCGCGACGCATCCTGATCACGTGTCTCGCCGCATGCGTCGGCCACATGGCGGCGCATCTACTATCCCTCAGGTTCCGGAGCCAGGAAACCATATCGCAATTCCGTCTGGAGGATTCTCAACTCCCGGTTTGTCGGTTATTACCGGCCAATGCTTTGAATCACACCTCTAAAAAGTCATAGTCGAGAAGCTGTATTCCTTCGATTGCCTTCGCTATACCGGCCCGGATCAATGGGCGATTCATGTGCCACTCGGCAAACTCAAAACCGAACGGATGGTTCCCGTAGATGCCTTTGTGCGTGAACTTGTCCAGCGCCTCCGTTTCTTTCGTTCTCTGGATCCGTTGCCCGCCGATGGTCGGCTCCTGGCCCGTCCGGGTGCCAAAGACACGCTCCTTCGCCACCTTCGTGATTACTTACATCAGGTCTGCCATTCGCTTGGCCTTTCCATCCGCATCGTCCCACATCAGCTGCGGCATACCTATGCCACAGAAATGCTTCGAGCTGGCGTTAGCTTTCCAGCCCTGATGAAACTGCTCGGCCACACCTCTCCCGAGATGACCATGCAATACCTTGATGTAGCTTTGACGGATCTTCAGCGCGAATTTGAGTTGGCGCGCTCGAAACCTCGCCATCAGATTCCGCAACCTAACGTGCCGTCCGCCTCACTTCGTTCCGGCCTCAACGGCGTGCTCGATTCTCTGCGCACCGCTCAACATGTGCTCGAGATGTTTCGTCGCACCTTGCCGAACAGAGCTTCTCGCCGTCGCCTCCGCCAACTCTCCAACCGACTCAGCAAGATCCTCCGCGAAGCGCGCAAGCTCGCCGCACCCTGAAAATGGGCACACATTGGCCAGTAATGTCGCCAAACCGGTAACTTGGCTCCCAGTACTAAGATGGGATGAGAAGGCCGGTCTCCCGCGGGATGCGATACGCTCCCAATGTTCGACGTGCTCGAAGCACAATGAAAAGGAGACCGGCTATGAAGAAGATTAGCACTATGCAGGCATTTAGTAATGAAATTTTGAAGGAGCAAAAGCTAACGATCGGTATGGACCTAGGAGATAGTTGGTCGTTCTATTGTGTCCTAGATGAAGCAGGCAAAATCATTCTGGAACAGAAAGTAGCAACAACACAGGAAGCGATGAAGCAGACATTTGGAAAGATACCGCGGAGTCTCATCGCCATGGAGACAGGAACACATTCACCATGGGTAAGCCGGCTGTTAACAGAGTTGGGATACGAAGTGATTGTGGCGCACGCACAAAAAGTGGAATTGATCACCAAGAGCAATCGAAAAGACGATCGACACGATGCGCGGACCCTGGCAAGACTGGCGCGCTTCGATCCTGAGCTATTGGGGCCGGTGCGGCATCGTAGTGCCAAGGCGCAAATCCACCTGACGGTGATCCGTGCGCGAGCGGAATTGGTAAGTGCGCGAACGGCCCTGGTGAACGCAGCCCGCGGGTTGGTGAAGTCTTTTGGCGAACGTTGGCCGCCTCTAGCCCCTTTGGGCCTTGTACGATCTCAAAATCGACTGAGTCTCCTTCCGCCAAGGTCCGGAATCCATCGCCTAGAATTGCCGAGTAATGAACGAAAAAGTCCGGACCATCATTCCGTCCTATAAAGCCATATCCCTCCGCATTGTTAAACCATTTCACTTTGCCGATCATCTTTCACTCTCCTTAGGGTCGTCCGGGGTCGGTATTAAGCTAGGGGCGGGATTGAGGGTGATTCAGTTGGGGCGGAGCACGCCTTCGACCAACATCTCCAGCGAGTCTTCCAAAGTGAGGCCGGACTCTAGCAAAGGCTGGACATAGAATTGGTGAAATTCTTCCGCATAGTCTTTGGTTCCGGAAAAGATGTAGCTGAGCGTTTGCAGTTTCACATCCATGTCCAGGTCGATCAACTCAAGGCGTTCGCGGATGTCCTTAGACACGACCTTAATCTGCGCGCTGTTCTTCATGCGAATCTTGCGGTCTTTCATTTCCTACTATTCTCGTTGCTCTTTCTGGGCGGAGAAGCTCCCGTAATTGGTGCAACATAAGCATCACATGCGAGATTGGTTCCGTCATTGCCTCTAAGCAACCTTGGGCTTGCTCAAGCGCAATTTCGGAAATTCAACAGTAGCGGGAAAAGAGGTGGGAAACTTAACCGCGGTCACATCATACGCAAGAACAGCCGATCTGGCGATCGCAGAAGAATCGAGCCGCGACGCTTAACCAACGCACGGTCACGTTGCCACTCACTCATTAGGCGGCTTGCTGTGAAAGGCGTGACGTTTGCCGCGCTGGCCAACTCCTCGTTTGTGATCCGGACTTCAACACCACCCTGAACTTTCTTACCAATAGTCCGGCCAAGAGTGACGAGTACTTGAGCAACCCGACGTCGAGCGGTGTAGCACGCTAAAGCAACGTAGGACGAGATATGCCACGTCAGGAAGTCTGACGCTGTTACCAAGGCGTTCTCCAGCAATCTGGGATACTGTGCGACAAGACCCCGAATTGTTCGGCGATCCCACACCATCACCGAGCTGTCCGTTACCGTTTCTGTGCTGAACAGATAAGAAGAAGGGCTCGACAAAACGGTCCGACCCCCAAACAGATCTCCTGGTCCAAGCCACTGAAAGAGAAGCTTCCTGCCTTCTTCTGTAACAAAGAAAAATCTGGCCAGTCCTTTCGTCAGCAGGTAAAAATGGTCGGCAGGGTGATCCTGATTCGTGATCACGGTATTGGCGAGGAATCGGCGTTGTGTTGCAGCCGTCAAGATTGTCTCGCGATGAGCGGGAATCAATCCAGTCAGAAATAGCGATCTCACGTCCACGGATACAGCAGCAATTCCCGAGGCAGGCATACGCGCGTCTCCCTGGAGTAAAGCCTACTCCTAGCTGTCCTGGCGGCTAGGGGTGGAGGATCTGGCCGACCTTCTGAAAGAATTGAGCCTTGGAGAGGCATTCTTCCGGGGTGTGAGGTGTCTCGCGAACCGGATCCTCCGGTAGGCTCCAATGGACTGGAGCATAGGACCACCGAGCTCCGCTGGGAACTGTCAAAAGTACCACTGCGGACGCCACGTGCAGCACACTGAAGAAACCAATCTCTGCACCGAGGTGTCTGGGATCGCGAGCGAGTTCGAGAAGAGTTTCCGCGCTGGCACGAAACAAGAGATCGTAGATCACCTTTTTGTTTTGCAGCACCTGGCAGGGGAGTGTGAAGACCACGTGCAGGTAGCCGATGTGCGCAGCGTGTGCACTCATCGAAATGTCCGCCGAGCGCAGCCGTACAACGCCGCGCAATGGCCAGCAGCACTTTGACATGCTTCCAACGGATTCACTGGCGTTTTCGCTCGACGAAGGCAGCTCCAGCAGTGCGGATGAGATCGGCAATCTCGAGCGCCGGCGGGGTCACTGGAGCACCTCCTCCCCAATCGTGACCCACACATATATCAAAACCGCTCGGCAATCACTGCTCCGCTCGCTCATGCGTAGCGTCCGCCGCCGGACGCGAAAATCGGACAAGTCCCACAACGCTTCTCTTCGGCCGGGTGCAGACCAATCAATGGCTTTAATCCCAGGTTAACGCGCGATTGGACGCTTGCGCCGAGACTTCCAGAAGTTCTCAGGCAGTCGCGGCGCTCAATCCTGCAGTGCGGCTAAATTCCTGGACGAGCCTGAAAATTCTCGACAAAGGCGTAACCGAGAGCACGCCTAGCAGCAGTAAGCCGGTTACGATCACTGTGAGATTCCAGAATCGCAGCGAGAGGGAAATGCTTAGAACAGGAGAGGCGTCACTGGCGGTCTTGGCGAATCATAACCGAGGAATTGGGTATAGGAAAAGGGACCGTACAATGAGAACAAAGAGCCGTGGCAGGCCTGCCCAAAATCGTATGCTTTGCGGCCATTAGTTTCACCGGCTAGAATCGTCTCATTCCGCATCGATTACGTGATTTTCGCTGGTTTCTGGGCAGGCAGGTTCAACAGTGGACAGACGGGTTCAGTTCCAGCAGCAGGTCCGATCACCCGTTGGCACAACGAAACTTCCCACAACCGGAATAACTTCCGGCTTGCTCGTCATCCGTCGAATCTAGGACCGAGTGAGATCTTTTCAAGTGCGTGGTTATTGCAGGCTAACGTACTCCCTTTGAACTTCCTTGAGGATGGGAATGTCGGGGTCGGCGTCTTTCCAAAGCGTGAGAAAATCTGTGTAGGCAGTACGGGCCTTGTCTTTGTCTCCTGCGAGTGCGTAGGCGCGCCCAAGTTGCATCTGGGCCAGCGGACCAACGGGATCGCTTATAACGATGCCGCGGTGATCTAGAATTTTCTGGAACTCGGCAGCGGCTTCCTGACCTCGGCGTGCCGCCAGATAGGCCACGCCACGAGCGTAGACGGGGTAGAAAATACCTTCTCCCAGAAGGTATTCAGAACCTCCCTCGATCGAAACGCCGCCCTCATAAGGAATTGTGGTTTGCAGCAGTTCGACAGCGTTCGCCGGCTGGCGGCGGTTCAAAGCCAGAAGGGCGCGGAGCGTCGGCAAATGTGTGAATCGGACTATCGTATCCTCGGGGAAGCGCCCGGAGAGGTCATCGGTCAGCTTTTGAGATCGAGAAGACTCTCCCGAAAGGGCAAGCGCGAAAGCCGCTCCATATTCCACATCCCTGCTTGTTGAGAGCTCAAGCGCATCCCTAGCTCTCTGCCTTGCCGTGGACATGTTTCCGAATAGCGCCTCCCGCACCGCTGCATCCGTTTCGTAGAGCGCCTCCGTTTCCCGCCGGTCCGCTTTCCTAGCCAAATCTGCTGCCCGCCGTGACATCTTCCTGGCCTCTTCCAAGTGACCTGAATAAGCAGCTACGAACCCTTCGGCGTTGGACATCCAATCATCCACGCCGGGCTTTTCCCGAGGCTGAGCGGCTTCCCGGTCCATTCCCGTCTTGTCGCCTTTCAAGAAGTCAATGACGTATCGCTGGACATGGAAATCAGGGATATCAAGTTTGCGCTCGGTCGCTCGCTGGAGGATCGTCTCCGCCTCGCCGATGCGCTCCAGCGCCACGTAGCTGGCCGCAAGAAGGCTATATCCGATCGAAAAGTCCGGGTCGACCCCTATCGCGATCTTGGCTTCCTCGACCGACTTCCCATACTTGCCCAGTTGAGGGTAAACCCCACCTGACAACAGCGCGTGAGGCATCCACGCACGTGGATAAGCTTGAATCCACAAGTCGCAGGTCTGCTGCGCTTTCTCCAAGTTTCCCGTAACCTGCAAATCGTAGTTGAGAGAAATAAAGAACCTCTCCTGGTCGCTCGCGCGATCCCGCAGTTCATAGGCTTTGCCAATATTCTTCGCAGATAGGGCCGATTCGCCGATGTCGCCATACATGCGGCCGAGTGCTGCGTAGGCACTGGCGAAGTCGGGATCAATTTCGATGGCGCGCTGGAAAAAAGGCACGGAGGTAGCCGAACCAGACGAAAACGAAACCTGCCAGCCCGCGCTGTAGGCTTTCAAGGCTTCGAGTGAGGGAGTCGTAGCCTCGGCGAGCGGTGTGTCATGGCTCTTAACCGTTGAGAGCGATTCACCAACGCGAGTTCTGAATTTACTTGCGATTTGACTTAGGGCGTTCAAAACGTCTTCCTTTCTTGCCGCCTGCACCAGCTCCTGGTCTAGAACATCCCCACCCCGGCAGTCCTTTGCGCGCAGCGTCAACACGTATTCGCTACCGAGGCTTGCAATCGAGCCGTCAAGAACGGCGGCGCTCGCAGTTCGTTCGCAAATTTCCCGGGACACCTCCGGGGTAAGCCGTGTACCGGCTGGCTTGGCCATCAGCTTCAGCATCTGCTGGATACGCTCGTCGGAGATAAGGCTGAGAAATGGCGACTGCTCAAGTTGCAGCGCCAAGCCTTGCCGCAGCGTATCGTCGAACACCGGGTCGCCCGTCGAGTTCGCGAAATCGGCGAGGACGATTGTGTCTTTGTCAGTGAGTTTAGGCGCACGATGAAAATAGAAGTAACCAGCCAGTGGAAGCGCCAGCACAGCTACGGTAGCAGCAACGACCAACATCCAGCGCTTTCGCAGATAGGTTGCAGTTCCAAGCTCCTCTGTCTTGGCGGCGCGCGCTGAATCTGTTTCTCGTTCAGGAACTCCCGTCTTAATCCCGGCTACGGTGACTGGCGCGATGAAGCGATATCCCTTCCCAGTTATCGTTTGAACGAATCGAGGTTGCTCAGGGTCGTCCTTGAGGACTTGGCGGATTTTCCGAATCGCGGTATTGATTGCGTTATCGGTATCGAGAAAAACGTCCTTGCCCCAAAATTTTTCAATGATCTCTTCCCGTGTCACCAGCTGGCCCCGCCGCTCCACCAGCAGTAGCAAGACTTCCATGGGGATTCGTTCGAGTTTCAGCGTTCGGCCCGAACGTCGCATTTGGTAGGCGCGAGGATCCAGTTCAAAATCCTCAAATCTGATGAGGTCTTCAGACAAGGCTGGCCACTCCACAAACGAGGCTGTAATTCTACATTCTTTCCTGGACGGTCAATAAGACAAAGCTATTCAACACGTTAGCGCTCCAGAAAAAAACAGGCCAATACACGATTCTCCAGACCTTCTCCATTGCCCGCTTGGTCGAACTCGAAACATCATTCGCCCAGCATCAGGACAACCCGAGCGCTATCCGGGCACACTTCCTGATACAAGGAGCAATGCAAATGAAAAAACAACAACTTTCCAGAATGGCAGCGGGAGCCGCTTTAGGCCTGGCGGGGATTCTTCTGGCGGCAATGCTAAATACCCCACATGGCGTTCAGGCGCAAGGCAATGAAAAGGACGATGAGGCGTCACTGATCCACATCGGTTTCGCGATTGCGCCGGTCCCGTTGAATCTGGAAGGGAAAAACAGGGATTTGGTGGGATTAGGCAGCTTCATTGTCAACGCTCAGGCGGACTGCAATGGCTGCCACACCGCCGGAGGACCGCCAAACTTCAATTACGCGAACGACGGGAACCCATACTTTTTGAACCAGCCCCTAGGAACAAAAACAGATCCCACTACTTACTTGGCCGGCGGCACACCCTTCGGTCAGGCCGTGCCCTCAAGCGCCTCGGTGGGAGGGTTTCCGAGTGGTTCAATACCACCATCCTATCCGCCAGACGGATATCCGATCGATCCCACAACCGGATTTTCGTATGCCGGCCCGGTCATCATTTCCCGCAACCTGACCCCGGATAGGAACGGGCGTTCAGAAGGAGGACGCACGCTTGCGGAGTTTAAGCAAATTCTGAGGAACGGCACTGATCTCGATAATATTCACCCAACCTGTCAATCAGACACGGACCCCAATATAGCGCTCGGCGTCTGCGTCCCGCCTCCCGTGGACGGCAGCAAGCTCCAAGTTATGCCCTGGCCGCTTTTTCACAACATGACCGACCATCAGATCGAAGCCATCTATGAGTATCTAAGCGCCGTCCCCTGCATCGACAACACGTTTAGCACACCGCCGGCAGGGGTCCCGGACGAACTGCGGAATGATTGCGGCGGTGCACAGCTCAGTCGCGATGCCGCCCCGGCTCATCCAGATGCGCGAGCCAGGGCTAGAAGATAGCCGGTCTTTCCGAGACTTCCGCTGGAGGACACATGGCCACCGCCACGGCGCGCCCGCGCTTGTACTTGCGCTGCGACAACCTCTTCTTCTCCGGGATGGCGGCGGTCGCGCTGTTCACCGTCCTGGTCGGCTTTGCCCGCACGTACTTTCTGGCCGGCTTGTTTCGAGCTCCACTGCCGAACCTGTTCGTGCACATCCATGGCGCTGCGTTCACGCTTTGGATCATCCTCTTCATTACGCAAATCTCACTGGTCACGGCGCGCCGCGTGGATCTCCATCGTCGTCTCGGCCTGCTCGGCTTCGTGCTCGCCGTTGTAATGATCTTGCTGGGCACGGTGACCGCGAGCGACCGCCTTGCTCGCCATGTGGCTCAACCGGGTATGGACACGACCGAGGAAGTGCGCGCGTTCTATTCCGTCCCGCTCGCCGACATGCTCATGTTCTCCACGTTTGTCTACTTCGGTTATTGCAACCGTTTCCAACCGGCGGTGCACAAGCGGCTGATGTTGTTCGCGACGCTCTCGCTTCTGGACGCGGGTTTCGACCGCTGGCCGGTCTTTGATCCCTACTCGCTTCCGGTTGTCCACCTCATCTGCTTCACACCGCTGCTCCTGCTAATAATCGGTTATGACTGGTGGTCGACTGGCAAGGTGCAGCGCGCAACGATCTGGTCGGCGATTTACATGGTCGTCGTACAGCAAATTTGCTATCCGCTCGGCCGCACCGCTGCCTGGCAGAGCTTCGCGGCCTGGGTCGCGATGCACATGCCCTCGTTTTCCTGAAGGTGCTCTCACGGGACGTGGTTGCTTCGGGGAGCTATGCGGCACAGGTAAGTCAGTACCTGGTGAACGTGCTATGCGCGGAAGTGGTTGGACTTGGCAGCCTCGATCCTAGTACCACGCGCGATAGCTTCAAGATGGTCGGTTATAACCGGCCAATATTTTTGATCTCTTTTTTAAAAGAGCTTTTTCTGAGAAGTGTTATTCTTTTTCAGTCGGATTTTTGTTTCATGAGGAAGGATCTCCGCTTCCGGCTAAGATCTTTTGAGTTCAGGCGGTGCGGAAAGGTTGATAAAAAGGATCGCCGCTCTTTGAAGATCTGCTCTGGTGCGTCATGTGCAGGTCACTCCACAAAACGTCCATCATCCTAGACGCCACGAGAACGGGCAGAGATTTGGCCGGTTATGTCGGCAATCCGGAAACTATCCAAACGGCGTTCGAAAAGATCGCGCCACTAGCGACTGCCACAATCATCACCTCCTCGAACCGGGCTTCACGCTCGTTTAGCCGAATTCACATTGATGAGATCTACGCTTATCTGGACTCAGTCGTAGTCTTAAGGGGTATCCACATTTGTTTAGTCACAGAAACATAACTAAACGTTCTTCTTTTCAGTCTCAAGACGAGTATAGGAGGCACGTGACTGCGGACGCGAACGTAACTTCTCGCCCAGGGAGCCGGACGCTAATTGCCCCGGCGTGGCACACCATTGTGTTCATTGCTGTTTTTGTGGGGATTTCCGTCGTCGGTGGTTTTTTCCAGCACGCCGTAAAGCAGCACCCACAGACAGTAGTGTCGAGCGGCAACGCCGTGCGACGTTACATTTCCGTGCTCGTCTTTGAATGGCTGCTTGGATCGCCGGGGCTAACGTCGAACAAGAGCGATTGCATCGTTCGAGTCAACGCGAAGGAGCCAGCAATCCCGATAGCCACGCCGACCATCGTGGTCAAGGCTCCGTCTCGAAGAACCAGAAGCAGGATAAGCTAACAGGAAGAGTCTCGACTTTGATTGCCAAAAGCAATAGCGCCCTCGATTGCGAAGTCAAGTCTAGGTGGGCGCGTAACCGGAAACTAGCCACCTTCGAAAAGTTGGCTGGGAAGCGGCACGAGAAGAGTTATTTTCGGATGCCGTGAGGCTGAGCGAGGTCACGACGGCGTGTCCAGTGACTCCAACCAACGACTCCCAGATTGAGGTCCGGGGAATCGGGCAGCATAGAGAGAAACTCGAGCAAGTTTCCGTCTGGGTCGTGGAAAAAGAGTGAAGCAGCCGGCATCCACGCAATCACCACGGGCTCCTGGGTCGGATTCCCCGCAAAGTCGAGGGGAGTTACATTGGCGGCCCTAAGAATTTCCGGCGCTCTCAGCAGGTCGGGAAGGTCTACTCGGAATGCAATGTGAAGGCTGAGCCGCTGGGGACCCGTACCCACTTCCCACAAGCCCAGCATGGACCCGCCCCGATCGCCGATCCAGTAAAACGCAACCTTGCGCTCGAGAAAGACTTGAGCAATCTCCAGCCCCAAAACCCCGCTAAAAAACGCCATTGAGCATTGCAGATTTCTAACCGTCAGATGACCTTCAAAAAGATCTCGAATGGGAATCATCGCTTGCCCCTCATGCTGAGGCCGATTATCGCATCCCGGTCCAAGAGAGAGCTATCATTCAAAGCGCTAATCGCGTGTACCAAGCGCGAGGGGACGGCGGCGACATATCGCGACTCCACTGACAGGCGTCTCAATCGCTCTGACGCGGATCGCCGCGCAGCGGGAGTGAGCGCTGCCGCAGTGGTATCTAATGGATGGTAAGTCGCGTACTCGGAAAAGTGCTGGTCACTGGCCAGAAAGGGCGTTCGGGGAAGTGGGAATACCGAGATTGGAAGAGTAGCTCAGAAACATGAGATATTTTAGCTGCCCAAAAACCTACGTGTCTCCGCGTTTGCCAACTCACTCATTTCCAGGAGATCGAGATTCACCAATTTCCGCTGCCCAAAATCACATGTTTGTGGGCAACCGTCCCAGAAGGGCTGATTGGCGCGAGGGAACGTCCTTGGTGGTTCTGAATCAGCGGGTCGCTGCGCTCCCCTTTTCTACGAGCTAACCCACTTTGCCGGAACATTTGCCGAGTGAGCGTGACAGCAACGACCTCGTCTTTGGTCACTGTTCCAGTCTCCGTTCAGTGGTAGATTCGTTGTGCCAGCACGGCAGCAACGAACCCGTGTTGGAAACCACGATGTTTAATATGGCGCGCAGACTAAGAGCGGAGGTAGCGAAGGTGTCCAGAATTCGGGCCGTAAATTCTTTCATTTTTTTGGCTGCATTACTTTGCGTCACGCGAACGACACGCGCGCAGGATATTGTCGTGGATACTGCCGTCTCCCATGCGGTGAATTCCTTCAGTCCAGTGCGCGCGCTCGGCGGAGCCGTAGATCGGCAACGCGGCGGTATCACTCAGGAGGAGATTGAAAAGCATACGCAGTGGGCGCTGAGAGGTCCAGCTCTTAAAGAGCTTTTGGGTTCCGGATGGCAAACGGTCACGTATCGCCAGAATACGGAATTGCAGATTGAGGCTTGGCATTGGAACCCGCGAGGCACCTGGAGCAATGCAGCTAAGAAGGAAGGGTACTTTACCGGCAGTAGCGAACCAACCAGCGAAGACATAGTCCACTCGTGGGCTTATCCGCTTCCGCATCGCGGCGCTACGCTCGGTGACGGAAACGGTTGGTCTCGCCTGACGGACGGCGACCCAAATTCCTACTGGAAGAGCAATCCATACCTGACCACAGCTTATACGGGAGAAGATGACTCACTGCATCCGCAATGGGTGATGATCGACTTGGGCGCGAAGGTCGATATAAATGCCATCCGTATCGCCTGGGCCAATCCCTATGCCAGGCGCTATTACGTGCAGTTCTGGACTGGCGAGCTGGAACCTTTTTACGCGGGAATCAACAAGGGAACCTGGCAGACCTTTCCCATGGGCACTATTACCAACGGCCAGGGCGGATCGCCAACACAGCGGCTCGCGAATTGGAATATCCCGGTGCGATACTTGCGCATCTGGATGACCGAATCGTCCAACACCTGCGACACGCATGGTCCTCAAGACAGACGCAACTGTATGGGATATGCCATCAACGAACTTTATATCGGCACCTTATCTGCCGATGGACAATTCATTGACATCGTCAAGCATCTGCCGAGCCGGAAACAGACCATCACGTGGCCTTCTTCGGTAGATCCCTGGCATTCCGCTTCCGACCTTGATTACAGCAGAGGCGATCAAGTCGGATTGGACTTCTTCTTCAAATCAGGGGTGACTCGCGGCCTTCCCACCATGGTGCCTATCGCCGTGCTCTATGCAACTCCCGAGGATGCGGCAAACGAGATCGCGTATCTCTACAAAAGGAAATACCCAATCTCGTGGATCGAGATGGGAGAAGAGGCGGATGGCCAGCGTATGCTGCCGGAAGACTATGCCGCCTTGTACATACAATTTGCCAGAGCCACACATAAACTCGTTCCCAATGCGCTCTTGGGTGGGCCAGCTTTCGAAGGCACTCCGGGTGACGTCGACTCCTGGGCCGATGCGAACGGAAGAGTGTCTTTCCTTGGTAGGTTCGTCGAGTATCTCAAGGCTCACAATGACCTGAAGGATTTCACGTTCTTTTCCTTCGAGCATTATCCGTGCATGGGCACGCACCTGTGCGGTGACTGGACTTCTCTTTATTACGAATCCCAGTGGGTCAATCACGTGGTGCAGGCGTGGAAAGACAACGGTCTGCCACCGAACATTCCGTTTTTCATGACCGAAGGGAACGACTTCGACGACGGTGGTCCGGAAACGGTAAAGACCGCGCTGTGGCTGGCTGACTATGTTGGCGCCATGATGACCGCAGGAGCTGGAGGCACGTACTACTTTCACTACATTGCTTCGCCGGGCAAGCGCGCACGCGGCCTAGTCTCGGTTGACGACGATAACCACGCGGTCTACTCGCCTCAGTACCTGGCTTCGCAGGTAATTACCACTGAATGGGTGCAGCCTGTTGACGCCGTCCACAAGCTTTATAAAGCGACCAGTAACGTCATCGACAAAGACGGAAATGTCCTAGTCACCGCCTACCCCGTGGAACGGCCAGACGGCCAATGGTCCGTCATGCTGATCAACAAAGATCAAAACAACGATCATTCGGTCAAACTGATATTTACCGATCCCGTCACCAAACAGAATCGCGTGTTCTGTGGCACAGTCGACCGGGTCGTTTTCGGCGCAGCCGAGTATCAATGGCATCCCGATCCCGATCCTCTTCCTGCGGTGGTGGCCGGATCCGTCGCGCCTCCACCAGACGGCGATGACGAGAGCGCCGCTCGCAGGCGCGGCTTGAGTGGCCACGCGGACCCGGACGGGCCGCCGTCAAAATCGACCATAACAGCAACTGGCGCGGAAACTCTTTACGACCTTCCCAAAGCGTCCATCGTCGTGCTTCGCGGCAAGCCCGCGAGTCCCTGAGTCCGAGTTTCGCAACGAATTGTGGTTCTCTAGGCCTCCGCTTGACACAGTGGTACCAATTGACTGCATACACCCGTATCTTTGCGTTCGTGTCACCATATTGCAACATACAACCTGTTTATCTCTGGCACGTAGAGTGTTGGTGTCGATCACCACAATCACGCTACTGGTTTCCGAATCACGGCAGCCGATGAACAGTCGGCCGTGTTTTTCGTCCCGTAAGCGGTTCGGACACTTCTCTTTCAACGGCCGCCTGAATCCTACGGCGACCCAGTTGACGGTTGCAGTGATGAACAACGGTCCGAGTGAGATATCCACATGGGCGGTTTTGGCGTTTACCAGGGACTAGGGTTGCAGAGGTGGTAGCATTTGGCGTATAGTCGTTCATCGATATACTGATTATCGATACTACTTTGTGCCAAAACGAAAACTCGACCCACTCCCTTCGGCCGCTTTCCAAATCCTCCTCTCGCTGGTGGATGATGACCTCCATGGCTACGCAATCATGCGCCAGGTTGCGGAGCAGACCGACGGCCGCATGCGCCTAGGCCCAGGGACGCTCTATAGTTCCATCCAGACTCTGCTCGAAGCGGAGCTCATTGACCAGGTCGACTCACGTGAGGACACGAGACTGGGGCCAGAGCGTCGGCGCTATTACAGGATCACATCGGCTGGACGCAAACTGGCACGCTCAGAGGCAGGGAGACTTGCCGATCTATTGAGAGTCGCTCGCGCCAAAAAGATATTGAGGGGGCGTTATGTCTGAGAAGATCTATGCCTGGTTGTTGCACCTCTATCCTTCTCAATTTCGCGAGGCTTACGGTAGCGAAGCCCTACAACTCTTCCGAGACCGCGTCCGCGACGAAAAAGGATTCTTCCCGTGCCTGCGGCTTTGGCTTGACCTACTAGTTGACTTAGCAATTCCATCCCACGAGAGTACGGATATGCCCAAGGCACGTCCTACGGCGCTTCAACCCCACAGCGTTTGAACAGTGTGCCTGTATTTTACGTTCTTGAAGTCGGACCACCCCGCCGTGGAGCGATGTTTTTCGGAAGCGTATTGTCGTGTCTTGCCGTCGCCACATTCTGGCTTTGTCTCAACCATGTCGGAAGCTATGTGGGACTAGGGATCACCGCAACTGGCGGTTTGCAGAATGATTCCAAGTTCTTTCAACAGGATGCTTCGCAAACAGACCGGCAGACTGCTATCCGTGCAACGAATGATACAGAGGTCTTTAAGATGGATGCGGTGGATCGCCGGCGCGTGATTGATGCCGCAGTCGTGATTCTCAGAGAGTATTACGTTGAACGCGAGAATGCACAGAAGATGGCCGATGCACTATTGGCGCACGAGAAGCGCGGTGATGATGACAACGTGACGGATGGTGAAGCTTTTGCCGCTCTGCTGACTCGACAGATGAGGGACGTGAGTCCGGACAGGCATCTGACGCTGGACTACAGCCAAGACCCTTTACCTGAACACGCTGCAGGAGAAACACCGGAAGACCGCGCGCGTTACAGCGCGGCCATGAAACAACTAAACTGTACCTTTGAGAAAGTCGAGATCCTGCCGGACAATATCGGATATTTGAAGCTCAACTCGTTTCCTGATCCTTTTGCCTGCGAGTCGACGGCGAAGGCTGCAATGGCTTCTCTAAACGGCGCAGACGCGATCATCTTTGATTTGCGGGACAACCGCGGGGGCGAGCCAGCGATGGTCATGCTGATTGCCGCCTACCTGTTTGGCCATCCTGAGTACTTGTACAACCCCAGGGAAAATACGACGGAACGGTCCTGGACTCGCTCGCCAGTTCCAGGAAACAACCTGGCAGACAAGCCTGCTTACATATTGACCTCCAGATCGACCTTCTCCGGTGCAGAGCACTTCTCCTATGACTTGAAGATGCTGAAACGGGCCACGCTTGTGGGCGAGACAACAGGGGGTGCTGCGCACTCAGGAGTTTGGCATCGGATTGACGACCACTTCGGAATGGCCATCCCTGAAACGAAAGCGATTAATCCTTTTGCGGCGAACGATTGGGCAGAGATCGGCATTGAGCCCAATGTAAAGGTGAGCGCTCCGGATGCGTTGGTGACAGCGGAGAAACTCTCACAGGACAAGTTCCGGAAAAAGTAAATCGTTCTACTTGCCCGATTAGTCGTGCCGGTAAAGTCCTATAAAAAGGAATGTCAAGAGCAAAGTGCTCCCCTTCGGCTCAATGCCGATCTTTTTTTCTCGGCATTCAGCCCAACTGATTGGACGTGTGCTCCGCTTTCTCTCCCCTGTGGTGCCCATTTCGCTGTTGTGACGGCGCCCATCGTTTTCTGAGACTACAAGCCGGACGATTGTCCACTCAAGGAGTGGCAATGCATGGTCCTATCGGAGACTCTTGGCCTATGGCTTTCTTCGATTGTCCGAGGGGGCATAGGGTTGGTCCGGAGACTCGCGTGTTTAAGCACGGGCCTGACTTTTCCGGTTGCTACTTCCCCCCGAAATCGAGCGTCTCAAAGAGCCCGACGGTCACCGCCGGGAAATGGTTCCCAAAGATGGACAGACTCTCAGCCAGAGGCGCTCAAGTTGCTTGTGGTTTCAAATAATTGGCGTCGAAACGTACCTCCTTTTTCCAGACGATCAAGGTGATCGCGGCAATTTTCCTGGCCAAGGTCAGGCGTGCCATCGTGGGTTTCCTCCCCTTGGCCAGCAAATTCTCATAGAAATCGTGCAGCGGTCCCGCTGCGGTGCTGGCTCTCATGGCTGTGAGGTCGTGGTTGTGGTCCCTATTTAGGCCACGAATCGTAGCCTGTTTCTTGGCACGTTGCAGCTGTCCCGCCACCGCGCGGTACTCTCCGCTGTCCCTAGACCAGGAACACCACAAAATGCCGAACATCAACATCACCTTTACTTTCCACAGCGGCATAAAACGTCATCTCTTTACCAACGTCCGCCTATCCGGAAGCTGGAATGCCAACGGACAATTTTCGAATCAATGGACGCAACAGCCCATGACTGCCTCCCAGGACGAAACTGGTTGTGACGCCTTTCAAGCCACTGTCTCGTTTGACTCCTCGCAATCAGGTTCGACTTTTCAATGGGGCGTTCTCGCCGATATCGTTGGTGCTCCAAACACTTGGCTCATTGTCACGGAAGTGCCTGATCAAAATTCCAGCCAGTGTTATCGCACTTTTGTTCTGTCTCCCGCTGCGACTCAACAACAGTATTGGTTCGTCACCGGTCGCAGGTTTGGCGCGCAAAAGTGGACTCCCGCGAACGCTGCAAATCCTGGGCTGCGCTTTTCCGTCTGGGCCCCCCACGCCACGGCCGCGCAAGTTGTCTTTGCGCCATTCGATCTCACCCAGGGCGCTCCCACCGGTTACATTTCCGACGACGGCACCGGCATCGACTTCACTGCCCCCATGATTCCGCTTTCCTCGCAGCCTGGTGGCATCTTCGAAAGTGATTTCGCCGCCACCCCTACTCTCTCGAATTTCAGTGCCTGGCTCAACCGCCTCTATATGTACAAAATCACGAACGAACAAGGCCAGCAAACCTACAAGGTCGATATTTTCTCCCGCAATCAAGTCGGCCGCGGCAACAGCAATCCCGCCGGCGCCCACTACACCGGCTCTTATGTCGATCTCGACGGCATTGTCAGTTGCTCCGTGGTTTCCGATCCGGACCTGGCCACTGCCAATTTCAACGACACGGCCATTCAGAAACAGAGCCTCATTCCGGTGGCACAGTTCTGGGCCAACGAATTTACTCCCGGAAAATCCGTGCCCAAGAACCTCCAGGATCTCGTCATCTATGAATTACACGTGGGCTCCCTCGGATATCCTTCCACCTCTGCTGGAACCTTCGCGGATGCCATGGCCTTCGTCGACAAGCTCGTCGACCTCGGTGTAAACGCGGTGGAACTCTTGCCCGTGCTGGAATTCGATGGCGACGCGGAATGGGGCTACGGCACGTCCCTCTTCTTTTGTTTACAGACCAGCGCTGGTGGTGCCAACCAACTTAAGCATTTCATTCGCGCTTGCCACCAGCGTGGCCTCGCCGTCATTTTGGACGTTTGCTACAATCATTTCCCCCCCAATGACAACGAGCGCTCCGAGTGGGGCTACGACAGCGACCCCAACCTCACTCCACAGGACAACACCTGGTATTGGTATCAAGGCGTTCCTTCTGATTACCCTGGAAATCCCAAGGGCGGCTACGTCAACAACGGTTCCTCCGGCTGGACTCCGCGGTTCGGCGAGGAAAATCTTCGCCAGGCCTTTACCAGCAGCGCCGCCGCTCTCTTGGACGACTTCCACATCGACGGACTCCGCGTCGACCTCACCGACGCTATCCACCAGAACAATACCCTGAACGTCGCTGGAGCGCCGGCTGTCCCCGCCGCCAATCTCTATGGAATCAAGTTTCTTCGCGAACTTGCTCGCACCGTCAAAATTGTCAATCCCAACGCCTTCCTTATCGCCGAAGACCACACCGGCTGGCCCGCCATGACGCAACCTCTCACTCAGGGCGGCATTGGTTTTGATGCTGTCTGGTATGCGGACTTCTATCATCACCTCATCGGCGATGGAAATTACGGCGACAGCTACGCCAACCTCTTGAAGATCGCAGGCTACGGCGTTCCCGGTCCACTCAACTTGGACGATTTCACCGGTGCGCTGTTGGCCACGCAATACAACAAGATCGTTTATCACGAAAATCATGATGAAGCTGGGAATGATCCCAATACCGAGCGCACCATCATGACCGCCGTCAATTTTGCTCCTCTGGTTGGCACCACCCGCCAATATGCCGAAGCCCGTAGCCGCTTCGTCTTCGGTATGTCCGCACTATCCGCGGGAACTCCTCTTTTTTTGATGGGCGAAGAAATTGGCGCGCAAAATTATTTTCTATACAACAGTTTTCTGTCAGAAAAAGAAGATCTGATCGGACAACGCACCGCTGACGGGCAATTCCTCTCCCGTTTCTATCAAGACCTCATCCGTTTCGTCATCTCCAGCACCGCCGCGCGCTCCACTGCAATCGATGTCATCTATCGCCACGACGGCAATCGCCTCATCGCCTTCACCCGTACTTCTCCTGACCAGCAGCTCCTGGTTTTAGCCAGCCTAAATGATTCGCCATTCGATCACGGCTATGTCATCACCACCGATCCATCGCGTCTGAGCGCGGGACAATGGCAGGAGGTTTTTAACAGCGACGCTACCATCTACCGCGGCAACAATATTGGCAATGGCGGCGCCGCTCTGCAGGTGAACGATGGCGCGATCAACGCCGTGATCCCCGCCAACGGCTTCATCATCCTAGCCAAAATCAGTTAGGTCAATCCGCAGACCGCGCTGCAGTCGCTCAAACTCTGCACGGACCGAAGGTTTCTAGATTCTCTGTTTGGTGTTCTCAACCACGCTCAGAGAATAACCCGCCGCAAGCACCGCGTCTTTGTCGTTCATCCCGCTCAGCTTACCGAACAAAATCAACTGCTGCATATCCGTTAGGCTGTTGCGAAGTTCCGACCCTCGCGCTTCCAGCTGTTCCTGTGAACTGAGCGGCTCGGACGACTCAAAAGCGTCCGACGCAAATTCACGCAAAACCCGCTGATCTACCGTTGTTCTCAGCGACTCCATTATCCGACTCGGAAGTCCCATTCTTGGCTCCGCACACTTTCTTGAAAACGTTAGCTTTTATTAACAATTACGTCCGACCTAGCAAGTTGTCGAAAAGCCTGTTCATCGCCTGTTCTGAGGCGCAGGCATCCGACGCTTGTAGCTCGATCTCGTCATACACCGTCCGCATCTGGCGTCCAAAATCGGCCATTTTACAGTGTATTTTCAACAACTCAGTCTGGCTCCATTTGACTCCAATGTGAGCTTGGCAGAAGCGGTAGCGTTATCAGTCGCCGAGACTTAGAAAGTGGAAGCTGGAATTCGACTTCCACACGCCTCCGCCAAGCCATTCATTCTCGATAGGCAGCTTTGAGTTGGCACGGGAGGCTGGCGGGAGGGCGACTTCCCGTTATTTTCTTGTAACGCTTTGTCGCACGGGGAACGTCTAAGACCTGGGGACGTCCGCTCCAGCGCAATCGGGTGCCGGGTCAATCAGCCGGAATTGCGTTTCCAACCATTCGGAAGAATCTGGGTTGTCGGAGAATTTGATGCAAGTTTACCATTTGAATGGATTTCGCCCATTCCAGGGCTTTTTGCCAGCATTGCTCTGCTGGGTGATGGTATCGCTAGCGATTCCAGCGTTGTACGCCCAGACGGCAGCACCGCCCAAAACTCCCCCTGCCCTTGGCACTATCCAGTCTATTTCCGGAAATATCCTGACACTGAAGACCGACAGCGGGGCCGAAGTGAAGGTACAAGTTCCCACCGAGATAAAGGTGCTGCGGGTGCCGCCGGGTTCAAAGGATTTGAAGGAAGCCACCCCGATCCAAATGAGCGACCTACAGCCCGGTGACCGGGTTCTTGTGCGTCCGAAGCAGGGTCAAGACCCCACGGCTTTCGTGGCCGCTACCATCGTAGCGATGAAGAAAGAAGACATTTCCGTAAAGCAGCAGAAGGACCGCGAGGAATGGCAGAAACACGGGATTGGCGGCCTCGTCAGCAGTTTGGATACCGCCCAGAATTCCATCACGATTAAGACTCTAACGGCATCTGGTTCCAAGGATGTTGTGATCCACGCAGGCCAAAACACGATTCTTCGCCGCTATGCCCTCGGCTCCGTGAATTTTGATGAAGCTAAAGTCGCGCCGATCACGGAGGTCAAGCTAGGGGATCAGCTGCGGGCACGGGGAACACGAAGCGCGGATGGTGGCGAATTTACCGCCGAAGAAATTGTCTCTGGCTCTTTCCGGAATATTGCTGGAATTGTTGTGGGAGTAAACGAAGGTGTCGGCACGCTCACGCTGAATGATCTGGCTACCAAGAAACCAGTGGAGTTGAAAGTCACAACAGAATCCCAGATGCGAAAGTTGCCGCAGCCCATGGCACAGCGGATTGCACTGCGGTTGAAGGGCGATGGCGCGGAGAGTACTGCCGGGGCCGCCCCTGTGGGCCAGCCTGGAGGCAATCCTCCGGCGGCTGCAGGGCAAGGCGCGGCCAGCAGCAATAGCGGCATTGGTGCGGGCGGCATGGGCGGCGGTGCGGCCAGGAGCGGCGGTGGCGATCTGCAGCAGATGCTAAGCCACCTCCCGGTAAGCCCCCTCAGCGACTTTCAAAAAGGGGATGCAGTGATGGTAGTGGCAACATCAGGTCAGGGAGATGGACCGTCCACGGTCATCACCCTTCTCGGCGGTGTAGAGCCGATCTTGCAAGCTACTTCTCAAGGGCAGGCAGCCTCTATTCTGAGCCCCTGGAGCCTCAACCAAGGTGGTGGAGGCGACGTGGGCACCCCGTGAAAACAGAACTACATACTATCCCTCTTCGGAGACAGGAAGCGAATCGTTGATGAGAACAAGTCATTGGAAAATTCTCTGGCACGGGTTATGCATTGCGTGCCTGATAGTGCTGTTGCAGGTGAATCTGGCAACGGCACAGAACGCGGGTGGTAGCCTGCGAGGACAAGTTACAGACCCATCTGGGGCTGCAGTCGCGGGCGCAACCGTGTTATTGACAACGCCAATCGGCGCGTCCATGAACACCACGACGAACAAGGACGGTAACTACGAATTTAAGGACCTTCCCTCGGGAAAGTACGAAGTCAAGGCAGTGGCACAGGGATTTGCCTTGTTCACGAAGAGTGACGTGGTGATCACGGAAGGACAAGTCACGCGAGTGAACATTGCGCTAGAGATTGAAGTCCAGCAGGAAAAAGTGGAGGTCAGCTCCACGACCACGCAGGTGGACGTAAATCCTTCCAACAACGCCAACTCGATCACCCTGCAGGGGAAGGATCTGGAAGCGCTCTCCGACGATCCGGATGAAATGCAATCCGAATTACAGGCCCTCGCAGGTCCCTCGGCGGGACCGAATGGCGGCCAGATCTATATCGACGGATTCACTGCCGGACAATTGCCTCCAAAAGCGTCGATTCGCGAAATCCGCATCAATCAGAACCCGTTCTCTTCTGAATATGACAAGCTGGGCTACGGGCGGATTGAGATTTTCACGAAACCGGGTACGGACAAACTCCACGGCCAAATCCTCATTGATGGGAATACTTCGGCATTCAATGCGCGCAATCCCTTCGAAATACTGCCGGAAGGAACTTCGCCGCCCAGCTACAATTCCGAGCAATACAGCGGGAATATTGGCGGCCCAATCACAAAGAAAGCATCCTTCTTCTTTAACATTGACCAACGAGACATCGGAGCCTTGGGAGTCGTCAGCGCTACCGTGCTCTGTGACGATCCGTATCTGTTGATTCCTTGCACAGCCTCACAACCCAAGCTAAGTATCGTTCCGTACAGCGCGGCGATCACCAACCCGCAAATGCGGACGAATTTGAGCCCACGAATCGATTATCAATTGACGCCCAGCAATACTCTGACCGGACGCTATCAGTACTTTCGCGACTCGGAAACTAATAATGGCATTGGGCAATTCATTTTGGCGCAGGCCGGAATCAATCAACTCGAGACAGAGAGTACCTTGCAACTGACCGACACCCAGACGGTCAATCCTTCTACCATCAACGAAGTTCGATTCCAATACATTCACGACTACACGCTGCAAACACCGGTGAGCGGCACCACGAACCTGAACGTGGGTGGCGCCTTTCAGAGCCTCGGCACAGGGGGCGGCGTAATTTCGGATACCGAGAATCGCTATGAGATTCAGGACATTGTCTATAAGACGTTCACCAAGCATTCTTTTAAGTTCGGCGGCCGCTTGCGGTCCACCGCCGATTCCAATTCCACGGCGGCGAACTTTACAGGGACATTTGTGTTCGGGAGCCGGACGAATCCCGACCCTACGTGCGTCCCCACGCTACAAGACAACAACTGCATCATCACCCCGATCGATGCGTATCAGATTACCCAGCAGGGCTTTGCGAACGGGTTGACGATCCCGCAAATCCAGGCGCAGGGAGGCGGCGCGAGTTACTACTCGCAAACTGCCGGTATTCCATCCACTTCAGTGACGCTGGTGGATGGTGCTCTCTTCGCCCAGGATGATTGGAAGGTTCGGCCGAATCTGAACGTGAGCTACGGGCTGCGTTTTGAAACTCAGAACAATCTCGCCAACAAGGCCGACTTTGCTCCGCGCCTGGGGATTGCCTGGGGAATTGGCGGCAGTGCGAAAAATCCTCCCAAGACCGTTCTGCGGGCCGGCTTTGGGATGTTCTATGAGCGCTTTACCTACAATCTGCTTTTGACGCAGGAGCGATTCAACGTCGTTTCCCCGGCCCAACAGCAGTATCTCATTCAGAACCCCGTCTTTTTCCTCTCGGGTAGTCCAAACTGTGTGCCCCCGATTGCCGTGCCCATTCCTCCGGCGTGTGGCGTCACCACGACCAACAGCCAGACGATCGACTATAAAACGAATCCGAATCTTCATGCCCCGTACACGATACAGACGGGTGTGACGCTGGAACGGCAACTCAGCAGAATCGCGAATATCGCTTTCACGTATCTGAATTCTCGCGGAGTCCACCAGTTTTATACCGACAACATCAACCCGATCGATCCCGCGAATCCAACGGTCAATCCACCAAGTCCGATTTTTCAGTATGAATCGGAAGGAATTTTCAAGCAGAACCAGTTCATCGTGAATGGCAGCATCCGCATGGGCGCCAAGCTCTCGCTGTTTGGCTATTACACGCTCAATTATTCCGACAGCGATGTTAATCTTCCGACGAGTATGCCTTCCATTCCTGGCGAACCTTGGAAGGATTACGGGCGCTCCAGCTTTGATATTCGCAATCGTGTCTTTCTTGGTGGTACGTGGGGATTGCCCCATGCGTTTCGCCTGAGCCCGTTCATGATTTACAGCTCGGCGGTTCCGTTCAACATCACTACGGGAACAGATCCTTACGGGGACTTTGCATACAATGTGCGACCGGCATTCGCGCCATGCACCCCAACGACGCAGACGAAGTTCGGTTGTTTCGCCATTCCCTCAGATTCCGCAGTTCCTACCTATATGCCGATACCGACGTATTACGGAGACGGACCTGGACGATTTGCGTTGATGCTGCGGTTCAGCAAAACCTTTGGATTTGGCCCGGTGATCGAAGGCGCTAACACCGGTCTGGGCGGACCGAGCGGAGGAACGTTTGGCCGGCCTGGTGGTGGACCACGGGGCGGCGGTGGCGGACGCGGAATGGATGCAGGCGCCACGAACCGGCGCTATGCGCTGACCTTCGGTGTGATGGCTAGGAATGTGTTCAACAACGTCAATGTGTTGACACCCATCGGCAATCTTGGTTCGCCACTGTTTGGAGAATCGAATGGTTTGATCGGTCGTCCATATAGCGACCCGAGCTCCAATCGCCGAATCGATCTGCAGGTCACGTTCAGCTTTTGATGAGCGGTTAAACCAGGGAAATCGCCAATACAAAAATAGACGAAGCGCTACGCCCGACCGAGTCGGGGCGTTTATTGGGGAAATCCGTGCCTGACTTTCGAATTCGGGCAAAGTGGAATAAGCTTTTTCAGGTTCCTCTTAAATGTTGCTCTCATCGAGGATCGAGCACGCAAGTTACATCAACGGAGAATTACGTGGCTGACGATCGCAGGGAACGCGAATTGGGAATGGATCGACCGATCCACCGGCGGGATTTCCTGAACGGGGTAAGCGTGGCCCTCGGGGCGTCGCTGGTACAACCGGGCAGTTTCTGGGCGCGCGTTCTTGGGGATTCCGACGAGCCGTATGCTCCGGAAAAACAACCGGGATACTGTCCACCCGCAAAAACCGGGATGCGCGGCAGTCACGACGGATCGTGGGAAGTGGCCCATGCCATGCGCGACGGAGAAACGTGGGAGAATCCGGCGCAGGAAACGGATTCGTATGATCTGATCGTAGTAGGTGGAGGCATCAGCGGACTTTCCGCTGCGTACTTCTATCGGCAGAAGGCAGGGCCGCACGCGAAAATTCTGGTCCTCGATAACCACGACGATTTTGGCGGCCACGCCAAGCGGAACGAGTTCCATGGCGGCGACCGTTTGATTATCGGGTACGGGGGCGCGCAAACGATCACGGGCCCGAACCTGTATAGCCCGCAAGCGAAGCAGTTGCTGAAAGACCTGGGCGTTGAGGTGAAGAGGTTCGAGAAGTATTACGACCAGAAGTTCTATAAGTCTCGCGGAATGGGACAAGCCATTTTCTTCGATAAGGAGACGTTCGGAGCCGACCGGCTGGTGCCGAGGGCTTACGAAACAGCATGGCCTGAATTTCTAGCGAAAACTCCGCTTTCCCCCGCCACGCAAAAGGATATCGTTCGACTTTTCAGCGAGAAGGTGGATTACCTGGCGGGCATGACTCCGGAAGAGAAGAAGAACTATCTGGCGAAAACCAGTTACCAGGAGTACCTGCTGAAGAATGTGAAGGTGGTTCCGGAAGTGATCCCGTTCTTCTACAGCTCGATGTACGGCCTTTATGGAGTCGGGATTGACGCAGTTCCCGCCGGGGACATGGCGGGGCTCGGATACCTGCCGGGGTTCGCGGGGCTGGGAATCAAGGATACGGACGGACCAGGGATGGGCCTGGAAGTGACCCGACAAGATCACGAACCTTACATTTATCACTTTCCAGATGGCATCGGTTCCGTTCCGCGATTACTTGTGCGGTCAATGATTCCTGGGATTGCGCCGGGCAACACAATGGAAGACGTGGTCCTGGCGAAGTTTAATTATGCCAAGCTCGATGATGAGAGCTCCGCCGTGCGCTTGCGGTTGAATTCGACGGTGGTTCATGTAACGAACAGCAAAAACGCAAACGGTCGCGAAGGCGTCAGCGTGACCTATGTGAAGGGCGGCAAGGCGTACGCGGTCCAAGGAGCGGCCTGCATTCTCGCTTGTTGGAATACGGTGATTCCCTTTATGTGTCCCGAAATGTCGGACGCACAGAAGGTGGCGCTGGCCTACAACGTGAAAGTGCCGCTGGTCTACACGAACGTGCTGTTGAAGAACTGGGGAGCGTTCGAGAAGTTAAAGGTGCACACCGTGCATTGCCCGGGGGCATTCTTCTCCGGAGTGGAAATGGATTTTCCGGTGAGCATGGGTGGATACGAGTTCACGCAAAAGCCTGACGAGTCCTGCGTTATACACATGCAGTATGTTCCCGTGGGTTCGGGATCAACGGCGCGGGAAAAACAGCGGACCGGGCGTATGCGGTTGATGACCACAAGCTTCGAAGTGTTCGAGAGAAATATTCGTGACCAGTTGGCACGGATCCTGGGAAACGCGGGCTTTGATCCGGCAAGCGACATTCAGGCGATCACAGTCAACCGCTGGCCGCACGGCTACGCCTACGAATACAATTCGCTCTACGATCCAGTTTGGCCTCCAGGGCAAGCGCCGAATGAACTTGGTCGAAAGCCCTTTGGGAATATTCATATCGCGAACTCAGATGCGGGAGCATTTGCGTACACAAATGAGGCAATTGATCAGGGTTACCGGGCGGTGCAGGAGATTGTCGAGAAGAAGGCCTGAGATGAAGCCTCGCGAGAAAAAGCTGGATAAGGGCACGGAGGCACGACGTGTGGCGCGAAAGTCCGGGCGAGCACCGAGCGCGACGCGTGTTATCCCTGACAAGCGGAAGAAAGCCCCAAAACATAAACCTGACCTGCTGAAAGAAGTGCTCGAGACTTGATTTTAGTTAGGCCCGACCGGACCTAGTTTTTGGACCCTCATCCCGGTTTGTAAGCTGGTACGATCTCGTCGCGAAGAAAAAGAGGCGGGAGTGAACTCTCTTGCTGGCCAGCAAGTTCCGCGGCAATTTTTTCCAGTTCGGCCTTATCGAAACCCATGCAACTCACCTTCACGGTGCCGCCTGGAGCAATCAGAAAAATCGTCGGGACATTGGTAAGGCCATACGCATTGGAAGCCGGGTAACCAGCGTCATCCAGCAAGATGGGAAAAGTAATGCCATATTCCTTGTTGAATTCCTTCGTGCTGCGTGCCTCATCCTGGGAAATTCCGATTACAGAGGCCCCGGCAAACCGGTCAGAAATCCGCTGCAGGAAAGGGAACGTGAACTGGCAAACAGGACAGGAAATCTTGAAAAACGCCAGGACGACGGAACCGCGCGCGAGCAGGGAATCGAGCGAGTATGGTTGCCCGTCGAGGGCTTTCAGAGAAAAGCCAGGAGCGGTGTTACCAGTTTGGATGTTGGTCAAAGCTGCCTCCAACCCGAGTTTTCGAGCGACTTTGTGCCACGACATGTCTTGATTTTAGCGTAAAGCGCGTCTCAGAATGCTAAAACAGGCGGCATCGTGTTAGCAAAAAGTGCCCACTCCCTCCCGTTAGCTCCGGGAAGGAATGGGCGAATCGGTTGTGAAGTTAATTCGACCCTTGATTAGAAGATTGCTGGCTGGTTGCATTCTGGTCGATCTGCAGAACCGTGTGCTTGCCCCCAGGGTAAATCGCGGTTAGCGTTTTGGAGCCATCCGCCTGTTGGGCGGATCCGTAGGCATCTACTGCATTCTGGGCGGTTTGTTCTGTCAGGTGCGCGGGGAAAGTTGCCACAGTGTGTTTCCCCTGAAAAAGGGTGACTTGAACTGTGGGTCCGGAACTATCCCACTCGACTTTGTATCTACCAGGATTAAGGGTCTTGCCCTCGACACTGACTTTTTCCGAAAGGTTCAGCGTTGCTTTGTTTGCGTCTTTGGCAAATGCGCCTGAGGAAAAGAGAATCGCGGCACCGAAGAGCGCGATTGAGATTCTCGACAGTTTTATTAACTTCATTCACAGCTCCTTTTATTTTTCCGCCCGCGCGTTCTGCAGGACACGACAGGCGCGTAAGCGGGATCAATTTATTTTGTCTGTTAGTAGGTTAGACGTTCGTGGACATATACGAGGTACGCGGAAATCTGCTTTGGAAAAGAAAATAACAAATCCTCTGAAATCAATATTTTCATGTATCTGGGAGCGCAGGGAGGCATCGACCGGACCCTTGCGTATAACCTAAAGCCGACGTGTAGATGGAGAGAAACCCGTGGCGGCGACTAGTGAATGGTTTTCGTTTTTCGTTGCATGTAATCCATGAGCAGATATTGGCCAAGCGTATAGGGTGTAGTGAAGTAGGCCTTGCCTTTACACATCTGGGTAATCTTCTGAACGAATTGCACCAGACTGTAGTCCGTGGCAAGCATGAACGTATTGATCATGATTCCGGCCCGCTTGCACTTGTTCACTTCCTCGAGAGTTTCGCTGACGACGAATGGATCGAGGCCGAAAGCGTTCTTGTAGATGCGTCCGTCCTCGAGCGTAAGCGCCGAGGGCTTGCCGTCCGTGATCATGATGATCTGTCGCATATCCTTACGCTGCCGAAGGAGAATGCGTTGGGCCATGCGCAGTCCTTCGCGCGTATTGGTGTAATAGGGTCCCACTTGCACGCGAGCCAGCTGGGCTAAAGGCACTTCCTCGGCGGAATCGTGGAACAAGACAAGGCTCAGTGTGTCTCCCGGATATTGCGTGCGAATCAGATGCGAAAGCGCCAAGGCAACGCGCTTGGCCGGGGTGAAGCGATCCTCGCCATAAAGAATCATACTGTGACTGCAGTCGAGCAGAACCACTGTGGCGCAGGAGCTCTGGTATTCGCACTGATGGACCATCAGGTCCCGATACTGCATATCGATGGGAACCTTGGCGCCTTCGCGGCGAATGGCGTTCGATAGCGTCTGGCTGATGTCCAGGTTCAGCACGTCACCGAACTCGTACTGCCGTGATACTCCGCCGGATTCGACGCCGGTCGAGAGATCGCGCGTGTCATGGCGCCCGAAGCTGCTGCGGCCCAGCGAGCCGAGAAGATCCCGAAGAGTTTTGAAGCCAAGAAAATCGATGGCTTTATCGGTAATCTCGAAACGTGCATCCGGATTGCGTTCAGTTGGCAGCCCCAACTGACCGCCAGGAGTTACCTGGGGAGGAGGAGTGACTTGAGGCGGTTGCTCCGGATTGATGAATCCTTCCTGTGTCAGACGCTGGATGATTCTTTCGATCAGGTCGCGTACTTCTTGATTATTCAGAGCGCCGGGATCTTGCAGCATTTGCTGAAGCTCCTCGCTCATCATGTCTTCTGGGATCAACTCGCCTTCTTGCAGGATCCTAAGGATAGCGTCGCGAAGCGCCTCCATGGACTGGGCAGCATCAAACTCGGACATGCCATAGTACTGCGATTCGAAGCCGCTCTGGAGCAAGAAGTCGCCGAGACGCTTCATGAGCTCGTCGAGGTCGACTTCGTCGGCCGGTTCGCCCGTATATTTGCGGTATTTGACGATCTTCATCGAGTAACCTCAAAAGCCAAATCGATTCAGCATGCCGGCGAACTTAATTGTATGTACGGCGTGGCCGGTTAGGATTTTCGCGTTCGCGCGGCTCTGCAACCCGTTGCGGTTTTTCGGCGTAGAAACCGCGTTCTTCGCTGCGTCCGACGCGTCGATGCGCCCACAATCCTTCCAGAACCATTTCCGCAGCAGCAGAGGCGGCCGCTTCGTCTTTGCGATTTGCGACTCCCAGCTTGCCGATGTGATCCATCAGGCTGTGCACTTGCGAAAGCTGTTGGTAGCGCTGGTTGGTCGAAACGTCATCCGGAATCTTCAGTTCGCCACCACCCTCAAACCACTGAATGACCGGCTGAAAACTAACTTCGCCGAAATGTTTGCTGAAGACTCGGCCGACGGCGGTGCGAATCAGCTCACGGGCAATGACTTCCGCGCCTTTGAGTTCGCCCTCATATTCGAGTTCCAGCTTGCCGGTCATTGCGGGAAGCGCGCCGTAAATATCGGCTACTCTGGCGACGGCATACGATTCTCCAGTGCGAGCGGCACGCTGTTCTGAGCTGCTGACCACACTTTCCAGAGTAGTGATGGGAAGACGCTGGCTTACTCCGGAACGCCGGTCGACGCGTTTGTCTTCGCGGGCTTGAAAGGCAATTTCCTCGACGACCTGACGCAGATAGTCCGGAATCTCGACTTTGATGTGGGAATCGCGCTTGGTCCACGCTTCCTGGTTGGTGATGGTCATGCCTTCCTGAACCGTCGTCGGGTAATGCGTGCGGATCTCTGCGCCGATGCGGTCTTTGAGTGGCGTGATGATCTTGCCCCGGGCCGTGTAATCCTCGGGATTGGCGGTAAAAACCAGCAACACATCGAGAGGCAGGCGCAACGGGTAACCCTTAATCTGAATGTCGCCTTCCTGCATGATGTTAAACAGGCCAACCTGGATTTTACCGGCGAGGTCCGGAAGTTCGTTGATCGCGAAAATGCCGCGATTGGCGCGGGGAAGCAGGCCATAGTGAATCGTGAGCTCGTCGGATAGATCGCGCCCGCCACGTGCCGCGCGAATGGGGTCGACGTCACCGATAATGTCGGCGATGGTGACGTCGGGGGTGGCGAGCTTTTCGACGTAGCGCTGATCGCGCGGGAGCCAGGCGATGGGAGTGTTGTCGCCTTCAGCAGCGATCCGTTCCCGGCAGGAACGGCAGATCGGGCGAAGTGGATTGTCGTTGATTTCGCAACCGGCGATGACGGGGATCTCCGGATCCAGAAGCTGCACCAGACCGCGCAGGATGCGGCTCTTCGCCTGGCCACGCAAACCAAGCAGAATGAAATTGTGGCGGGAAAGTACGGCATTTACGATCTGGGGTATCACGCTATCCTCATAGCCATGCACTCCAGGGAATAGCGGCTCGCCGCGCTCGATGGAACGGAGCAGGTTGCGCCGAATTTCGTTCTTCACCGGAAGAGAACTGGAGTGCGCATCGAAATCCGGAATGCGCTTGAGTTCCCCGAGAGTGCGCGGCTTGGACCCTGAATTACTTGCTGTCATGCTGCCCCTATCCGCGGGTGACCTGGGAGACCCGCCAATCGCCTAGTTCAAAGATTGACCAGTGCCACGGGCGCGAGAGCGCTGGCTGTCTATCTTGTGTAGATGCAGCGCCCATTCACGGAGATACCTGAGCAAGCGGTCCTCACGTTCGGCTTCCGAGCGCAACTCCAGGATTTGTTGCTTCCACAAAAGGTCTAGAGGGAGCGCACCGGCGATGGCAAATGTGAGCGATTCTGGCGAAGAGTTCGCGAGATTTGGGGGCATTCCCGAGAAAAGTAAGGTATAGCACACCTCGTACAGTTCAATGAGTTTTTCGCGATTCTGCGGATCAAGGAGCGAATCCGTATCTTCCAGGTATTCGATCGAACCCTCGAGGAGGGGATCGTCGGTAGACAGGTCCACAATCCTGAAAGGATGGCGGCCCACGGTAAGGATGTCCATGCGGCCATCGTCGTAGCGTTTGGTAACTTCCAGAATCTCCGCGCTGCAACCGACGTGAGCAACACCATTGGGGAGAGCCAGGAGCATGCCGAAAGGCGTTTTTTCGTCGAGGCACTCGCGAACCATGCGGCGGTAGCGAGGTTCAAAAATGTGCAGTGGCAGAAGCTCACCCGGGAAAAGTACGACGTTGAGAGGGAAGAGCGAAATGCGGTCCGGCCCCATGAGTCCCACAGAAGGCCATGATAACAGAGACAAGGAAAGAATGGTGGCGTTGTGGAAAACCCGGGATGGCGGGCGGTCCGTGAGAAATCAGGCGCCTACGGCGTGAGAGGAGTTCAGGGCCGAACGAGAGCGAACGGTATAGCGAATATTAAAGAAGGGGGCAGCGGCGATGACTGACTGTAGGTCTGTATCGTCAGAATAGCGTCGCTTGGGGATGCGACGCGCCAGAATTGTAAATGCGAGGGGATCGCGGCGGAAGGGATACGGGGAAATGGTGAACTGGTTTTGGCCCGCGGCGCGCACTTCCCAATCGACTTCCTTGCCTTCATCGTTGGTGGGCACGGCTTCGATAGAGGCGTCCTCCGCGGCTCCGAGACAGAAATAGAGAGAAAGACGATCCAGAGCTTCGAGTCGCTGTACGTTGGCTTTGATCAACTTTTCGTCGGTGAAGGGTTTGCTGGCGAGATCGTTGCGCAAATCGACTTTCAGACGAAGTTGTTGAAGACGGAGACGCTGCACGAAATCGTTGGCGACGTGTTGTTCCTGGGACTTCACGTATTTGGCCGAGTAGCCGGGAATGGTGGCACGGGAGCGATCATAGAGGCCCATGCAGTGCGAGACCACGAGCAAGCCGGCATAGAGATCGACTTTGAGGATGCGATCGATGCCGCGCTGATACAGAAAAATATGTTCTTCCGTAGGAACTGTCATGAAACTGTAGGGAATGAAGGTTTTCGGGTCCACTCCAGGGGCAAGTTCCCATTCCTGCCAACCGTTATCGTGTTCTGCGGCCGCGAGACAGAAGGACTTAAAGGGTTCGGGGCGGGAAAAGGCGTCATTGCCCCATTCCCGTGCGAAAAATCCGGAAAGAAAAGCGTGGTCGGTCTGGCGGATGACGATAATGGGATCGTTCTGTTGAAGGATCAAGAGTCAGCCTTTTTGAGCATCCTGTCTGCGCATGTACCACATTATCCATGGTGACACGGCCTGTTTCCAGCAGAACTATGGGCGAGGCGAGGCTTGCTGCGGAACGCAGCAAGCCTCGTGGCTTTGACCTGCTGGCCAGGTTGGGTGCGGGCTTTTAACCGCATGCATTGCAACTCGCGAACAACTCAAGGGGACAGCGTGCATCAGGACTAGAAACCTTTGTATTATCATCCTCTGGACCGTCACCATCATTGATCTTGTGCTTCTTGGGTTCCTTTTCTCCACATAATGGTTCTTGCTGCCCGACTCGCGTGTCTTTCTCATTGCCATCCATTTCTGCTCAACATTGCGAGTAAAGTCGTAGACGTAGTGCGGCTCCTTCGGTGCGGGAGCCTGTCGCTGCATCTAAGGCCCTGCCTCCGGGTGAGGTACCTACCGGCTGGGGGCGTTCCACGGGGGTAGCATAGGCCAAAAAATCCAAAAACGGAATCTGTCAGGGGGAGACCTGTTCACGTGATCCACCTAAACTGAGCTGCACTCCCATTCATTAAATGGCTGATAGACTATCCGATATTCACTCACCCAATTACTTCGTAGGACTTCGTAATTGCCGCAATGCTGGATCACCACCACTGTCTTGATTCCCACGCCGAAGTATGAGCCGCAAAGCACGCCGATGTATGAGCCGAGCGTTTACGTTGCTCTGGAGCAACGACAGCAGATCCTCGTGTGTGTCAAGATCCAAAACCAAGTGGCGGTTTCTTGGTCTTGCCCGCCCGACAGGTACGCCAGCATGGCATGGTGCTGAAGGGCCATGCTGGCACCTGTATCGTTTTCCCTCGCCGTTGCTTGTGGTCCGAAATTGTCCGTGTTCGCAATGCTTTACCTTGCCTGAGAAACAAGCCCGGCACCCTGGTCCGCCACTTCGATCTGGCCGTTTCAAAATCCCCTGCGCGAAAGTACTAGGGCTCGCGTAACACCGTCATTTGGTCCCACTGATCCATTGCGCATCTGCAACTCGGCCCGATATTGTGAGGGATCAATCAGATCAGGGAGTTTGGGAGTTCTAAATGAATCAACTTCTGGTGTTGCTGGCTGGCGTAATTCTGCTTGTGACTGCCTTCGCTAAGCTACGGACTTCTAAGAACGAAAAGCGATGGCTGCCTGACATCCGTCGGGTGGCCTAACTGTCGATAGAGGGAGCCACTCCCGGATCGGGTAGGCCTGAAAATTTTGAGTCACGGTGTGGCCGGCGGTGTGGCCGGAATCCAAAGCCACCAGCCTGAGGCTCCCTGATTCACCTCGCCGCTTTATTCATAGTTCTTTCATAGCTACTCGTAATCTTCTCATTCGATTGTGCTAAGACTCCCGCGCTAGATGTCCAATCCTAAGTGTTTTTGCACCGGGTGCGGCTTATTCTCAGGATTGCCTGCGCATAATTTAATCGACCCTATTGAATCTGCTTTAGGATACGGTTGAGACCGTTTTGTGGACTTTTTGGCACCACTTACAGTTTTCGACCTTTCAACGTTCCGTGAGATCGGCTCGGGGCTTTAAGGCCTGCGCCAGACGTACGTGAACTAACGCGGTGTGGTCTTTTCCGTAATCCACCTGGATTTTGACGCCATCCGTGTGTTCGACCTCGGCTCGAATCGTCGCTTCAGACGATTCGGCTGGGTTCTACTTCTTGAACTCGTTCTTTGCCCGTTCCAGAAGTTTGCAGGCGCAATTGATCGTTAGGCGCGCTTCTCGCGCATTCCCTGTACGAATATAGTCTTGAGCTTCAGTGAAAAGTTTCTTCGGGATGGCCAAGAGACCATCTCGCGTTGCTCGGTCCGGGATCTCTTCTTCCAGCTCAACTATTTCCGCCTCCAGTTCCACGAGCGGTCCTCTGTTTGCAGTCACCATAATCAATTTGTCCCTTCAGTACGTTCTTACAGAAGTAGGACGTGTTGCACGCTGTGACGGTAACGGATGGTTTGCAAAAGATTTGTCTGCTGTTGAACTTGGTTTGAAGATTAGAAATTGACATTTTGCAATTTTTCGAATAGTTCGGCTTCATGCGTGTATTCGGCTATAGCGAAGTAACCCACCAAGGCACAGAAACATCCGAGAAAAGGGGTATTGTGGGACTTCAAATCTCAATCCGGGAATGCGGCGACGTTAGCATATTGGATCTTCTGGGAAGATCGACGATTGACGCGGGAGAGAGCGAATTGCTGAGTAAGCATCTACGCGACTTGACGGCTACCGGTAAGCGCAAGTTGTTGCTGAACCTGGTGAACTTATCGCACATCGATAGTTCTGCCGTAAGCATCATGGTGGAAATGTACGTTTCTCTGAAACGTAGTGATGGCGAGATGAAGCTGCTCTCTCCGCGAGGCCGAGTGCTGAATGTGTTGAGAGTGTTTCGCTTGCTAGATATTATTCCTACCTTCGAGGATGAGACTGACGCCCTAGAGAGCTTCCGCCCGCGGGGTTCGTTCGTAACGCCCTGACGTTGCACGACCGTTGCACGCTAGCTCGCGCTACTCGCGGTACTCCCTCCAAACTTTGATCGCGTGGTCGTAGACTTCTTTGGCGCGAGCGTTCGCTTCCGGGCTCCCAGCGGCGGCTACTTGGGCCAGCACATCAGGATCGCCAGCCTCGTAAGCTGCTAAGAAGTCCGCGTACCCTTCCAATAGATCATCCAAGCGCTCTCCAGGGCTCTTTGCGGTCAAACCTGCACCGATTTGCTCGGGTTTCGCACGCTTTTGTACTTTCGCCGGAAACTGAATTTGCCGTGTCGGGCTTAGGTGTCGATATTTGGCTAGGTTCGCCGTTAACGATCCGATCTATCTCGCCTTGTGGGATGTACGTCCTAGAACACATTCTTACGGAGCGCACTACCCCTGCCTCTATATGCTTCCTTAGCGTCCGCCTGGTGATGCCAAGGTTCCGCGCTGCTCGCGTGGCTGGGACTAGTAGCCGAGTGTCTCGCATAAGCGCTCCCGGAAGGTTTCTACCCCGGCGTTCCCGCGCCTAGAAACGGCCTCTAACGAGAAATTGATATGACGACGACAAACGGTAGCGGCGGATTGAACGGAAGGGCTGATTCGCAGCCGTGATGCGGCACGCCTGCTAGGGATGTCGGAGTGGTCCCTTCGCAAACTGGCGCACGAAAGGGAATTGCCCTATATTCAGCGGGCGCCCACTTCTCCGATGCTGTTTGACCCCGCCGATTTGAGGGAGTGGATTGACCGCGAAAAAATCAGAAAATAGTGCTTGACTTTTTGTAGCCACAAAAATTATTATGGGTGCAGCATGAAACCGAAGCGTATGGGCCGTCCACGAAAATCCAAAGCCGACAGTAAATCTAAGACGGTGAGGCTGAGGATGTCTGAAACAGAGCACAGAAAACTGAAGAAGTTGGCCGATACGCAGGGCCTCACTGTTTCGGAGTTTCTGCGGCGCCAGGCGAAAATTATGGATTTGGAGCAGATGCCGAATTTGTTGAGAAAGGGAAGCTGAGCGGGAGGGTGGTTGACTTATGAGCAAGCGAGCACGCGGAAATGGCGGAGTCTTCCGGGTCAAGGGCTCAAGATTCTGGTGGATCTCCTATCAGCTTAACAGCAAACTAATTCGCGAATCGAGCGGGGAGCTGACCAAGACCGGAGCGGCGAACAAACTGAAAGACCGCCTGCTGGCTATCGGCAATGGCAATTTCCTCGGGCCGCGCATTGAGAAAATTACCGTCGACGAGCTCTATGACGATTTGCTCCAGGACTATCGCATTAAGTCTCAGACCGTTGAATGGGCCGAGCGGGTTTGGAACGTTCACCTGAAGGATTTTTTCTCCGGAATGCGGGCATCACATCTCGGAACGAACCAAATTACAGGTTACGTCGAGAAGCGCATGGGTGAGGGAGCGGCCAAGTCCACTATCAATCGCGAACTGGCCCTGCTGCGCCGTGCTTTCTCTATCGCTTTCGCCGCAGAGCCGCAAAAGGTTGTGCGCGTGCCGAAGTTTCACAAGCACATCGTTTCGGAAAAGGGGAACGAGCGGCGGGGATTTGTTGAAGAACATCAATACCGGAAACTGGCGGACGGCGCGGCGGCGGGCAAGCTTTGGCTGCGCACGCTCCTGGCCCTCGGATACACTTACGGCTTCCGCAAGGCCGAACTGCTCGAGATGCGCTGCAAGCAAGTGGACCTGCTCACACTGCGCCGGGAGAAGCATCCCGAGGACTTTTTGATTACTCGCGCAAACGGTGAGCCCGTGAAAGACTTTCGCGAAACATGGGAACTGTTGGTCAGTGCGGCGGGTATTCCTGGCCTGCTGTTCCATGATCTGCGGCGCTCTGCTGTGCGGAACATGGGGTGCGCCGCGGAATCCCGCAAAAGACCGCCCGCGAAATTTCCGGCCACAAGACGGATGCGGTGTTCTCGCGTTACAATATCGTGTCCGAAGCAGACATCCGGGATGCGGCCCGCAAGATTGAGGAAGGCGCCAAGGCCGCGGTGTCGGGCTCAATTCATAGTTCATTCATAGTTGAGCCTCAAAACGAGTCAGGGCCGGAACAGATGACGAACGTAAAACCTTCCTAGTCAGTCGGTTGTTCTCGGTGCGGGAGTGGCGGAATTGGCAGACGCGCAAGACTTAGGATCTTGTGGGGTAACACCCATGGAGGTTCAACTCCTCTCTCCCGCACCAAAGATTCGATTGGATTTAGTTCAGAAATGCACGATCATGCGCGACGAACGAAACTGACTTAGTGTCAGTTCTGGTGTCAGTAGATCTTTCCACGAGTCGATCCACGGCATCCTGTATGTGAGCCGGCGCTAGATGCGAATATCGCATCGTCATGCTGATGTCGCTGTGTCCCATCAATTCCATCACTGTGCGTAGATCAACGCCTGCCATGACTAAGCGGCTTGCGAACGTGTGGCGCAAATCGTGGAATCGAAAGTCCGGAATCTTCGCGGCCTCGACCGCGTCCTCGAACCATTCGCGCCAGTCCCTTCCGCGCGGTGCGGGCGCTTCGTACGCTTCAGAGCTGGATTCACTCCCTGCTTTTTTCGAAAGCTCTAGGATTGCTCTTCCTTGCCATTTCCAAAGTTCCAGCGTGAGTTTCGTGGATAGTGAATCGAATTTGATTTGCCACTCGGTCACCTGAATGTCAGCCACCCGTTTCACCTGATTCCAATCGATGCTCACTTGCGCCGCGCTCAGAAGCTTACGCTGGCCATCGCTGAGCGCCAGATAAATATCCGTCCCCGTCTCCGGGATCTGCAGGCCGGTGAAGCTATTGCGAATGGAATAAGAAATATTGGTTTCATTCGCCGCCATGTCCACTTCACATTTGAAGTCTTCCTTCCCGTTAGTGGGGTCCTCGAATTCCTTCTTCTGGGTAGGTCTCAGCTTGACCGTCAGGTCGTTGGCCGAACCTCGCCTTAATCGTATGATCACACCTTGCGCCAGCAGCTCTCTTCTTTCCGTATCGAAGAAATAGACGTTCCCCGGGGATTCCTTCTGGGCTTTGAGGGTGGCCAATGTCACAGGGATTTCTGCCGGCGAGAGGAGGAGCTTCACCTCGGCGCTGCATCGCTGCTGCGCTAAGCAGACACCGCAAACAAATAGCATGGTGCTCAGGCAGCACGCGCAATATATGCTAGTTTTTTCCTTCAAGAACACACCATTAAAAGCACTCGCATCAGGATTGAAGTGGATACAACCAGTTCAACCAAGAGTACGTCCGAATCACGATGCGCCGAAGCACAGCAAAACCTCCCTTGCTGGTGATGCGTGGAGGGGAGCGAGGAATATTGAAAGCCATGGCGACGCTACACCGATGCCTCCATGACTTCCATTGTCAAAACTACCAAAGGAGTAAATTTGAAATAATGACAGAGGACGAATCCCAGCAACTTAGTTGAGGGAATGACTACCACCTGTCAAACCGTCTGAGCCGCATTGCAAAGTGCTGGTCGAAGACATAAGTACCGGTACTTGCTAAATGATGCACTCGCCTAGTGCTGACTATGCACACCTAGAACGTGCGTGGCCGTTAACCTGCACATTTTCTGGTTCGATCTGTTACTTCTGACAATTGCGCGCCGATTTTACTCTGGGTAGTGTTCGTCACTGGGAGTCCAATCGTTTTCCTTTACCTCGGCTGTCTATATTGCGTGGCTGCCTTTTCCGCGCTCTGCCTCCAAACCTGACGGCGGCTGGTTTTCATTCAGGGGATTCCAGCCGCTCCTCAGGAACGGTCGGCCCCGGACCCCGTTCTAAGGCGTTCTGCTTCGCTTTAAACGGAGAACAGTTTCAGTGGTTAATGAGGGACGGTGGGGGGGACAGATGGAGTATCTCAGGAAGTATATCTAACCAAGACACCGTTTTAATGCTCCGACAAAGAAGTTTTCCTGAGGCAAGGAGGAATGCGATTGGGTTTAATGGACCGCTGAAAAGAGCAACAAAAGATGATTATGAATTAGGTTCGGCGTACAGAAAAAATGAAAACAAAGAATGGGAATCACGCTCTTCCCGAGAGGACGTTCACTTGTATCGCTTGATTCAAAGCCTCCTTCGCCCTTATCGGGGCATCCTGGCGATAATTTTGGCCGCGATGATGTTTCAGACCGCAGCGAGCGTCGCAGGACCCTGGCCGCTGAAGGTCGTTCTGGACAACGTTGCGGGCAGCCACAAACTTCCGCATTGGCTGGACCATTTTCTGCAGCCCCTGCTGAGCGGAACGGGCAAGATGCAAATTGCAGCCGCCGCAGCGATTGCGGTCGTGCTGATCGCGTTGGTCGGAGCGGTCGCCTCGTATGTCGCGAACTATTACACCACCAGCGTTGGCCAGTGGGTCGCAAACGATTTGCGGATGCGCACGTACCACCACTTGCAGCAGCTCTCGCTTAGTTACTACGACACCCACGAAACAGGTACGCTGCTGAGCACCATCACGGCGGATGTACAGACAATTCAGGGATTCGCATCCTCGTCCACATTGGGGATTCTTGTGGACATGTTCACCATCGTCGCCATGCTAGCCATCATGTTCTGGCTAAATTGGGATTTTACGCTGATCGCTGTGGCAGTGACTCCATTCATGCTGTTGCTGGTGTCGCGGTTCAAGAAGGCGGTGAAAAAAGCCACGCACGAAGTAAGGAAACAACAAAGCGCGATTGTCGCCGTGGTGGAACAAGGGCTGCAATCCATGCGGGTGGTGAAAGCATTTGGCCGCCAAGATCTTGAGCAGGAAGATCTGAGCGAAGTAAGCAAAGCGACAGTACAGGCCGCGCTTAAAGCGAGGAAGATCAAAGCGATGCTCTCTCCGATTGTGACAGTAACCGTAGCGCTCTGCACAGCCGTAGTACTTTGGCGCGGGTCGTCGCTCATTCTACGAGAAGCCATGACCGTAGGTACGCTGACCGTTTTTCTTTCTTACCTCGGCATGTTTTTCAAACCAGTGCAGGATCTTGCCAAAATGACCAATACCATCGCGCAAACGGCAGTCGGAGTGGATCGGGTGCGGGCAATTCTGGAAGCCGATTCCGTAATCCCGCAACGCCCGGGAGCACGCGCCCCTGACGCGCTCAAGGGCGAAATAACCTTTGAACATGTAGCCTTCGGATACAACAAAGATCAGCAAATTCTGAAGGACGTTGATTTTCATATCAAAGCAGGTGAAATGGTCGGACTCGTGGGTCCGACTGGCGGAGGTAAATCCACGATCGTGAGCTTGATCCCACGCTTTTATGATCCGAATGCGGGCCGAGTCCTTGTTGATGGCGTGGATATTCGCAATTTCGAGCTATACCCGCTTCGCAATCAGATCGGATATGTGCTCCAGGAAACAGTTCTCTTCCGCGGAACGGTGGCAGATAACATAGCCTATGGGCGCGGTGGTGCCACCAGACAGGAAATCGTGGAAGCGGCCAAATTAGCCAATGCCGACGAGTTCATCGTCAAAATGCCGCATGGGTACGACTCTTTGGTGGGCGACCGGGGCGACACGCTATCGGGTGGACAACGCCAGCGTATAGGCATAGCACGTGCTGTGATCCGCAATAATCCCATACTCATCCTGGATGAGCCAACGGCCGCGCTTGACACCGAATCCGAAAAGAAGGTAGTGGAAGCGCTGGAACGGCTCATGAAAGGGCGGACAGTGATTACTATTGCTCACCGTTTGAGCACGATCCGCGACGCGAATAAAATCATTGTATTGAAAGACGGTGTCGTGGCGGAACAGGGTAGTCATGAAGAATTGATGGCTATCGGAGGCGTGTACGCGGAGTTGTACAAGATACAGTTTGAGAAGCAACCACAGAAATCGCCGATGGGCGCAGGTTCCTAGAGAGCGGACCTTGTTTGTCGTAACTGTGAGCGGCTATTTGTGCCCTGGAGGAAGTATGTCTCATACGTTGATTGTTCTGCCGGATGACACGGCGCAACCCATCCTCGATGCGATCGATAACGCGAAAAAATCACTTCGCGTGAAGATGTTTCTTTTTTCCGATCCGACTGTTCTGGAGGCGGTGAAGAAAGCCAGAAAACGGGGAGTAAACGTGCGGGTAATGCTGAATCCAGCCCGCCGGAGCGGTGAGTCGGAGAACGAAGGAACAACCAAAAAACTGAAGGCGGCGGAAATTGACGTTCTCGACAGCAATCCCGAGTTCGATGTTACCCATGAGAAGTCCATGGTCGTGGACGACGAGACGGCGTTCGTCCAGTCGTTGAACTGGGACACAAAAAACCTGACGGAAACCCGCGACTACGCGATCGTCACCACGCACCGGCCAGAAGTCGATGAAATCATCGAGTGCTTCGAGGCCGACTGGGCGCGGAAGCCATTCCGGGTGAGCGGACACTCGCTCCTAATCTGGTGCAACGCCAACGGCCGCGACCGTCTCGCACATTTTATCGACGAAGCCAAGCACACTCTCTTTGTGCAGAACGAGCGTTATCAGGATCCGTTGATTATCGAACGGCTGGTGCGCGCCAAGGAGAGGGGCGTGAAAATCCATGTGCTGGCAAGGCCAGCGCATACGCTCAAGGTTGAGAAGCTCATCGAAGGGGTTGGCGGCCTGCGCATCATGGATGACGTAGGAATCAAGATACACAAGCTGAAGCACCTAAAGCTTCACGGAAAGATGTTGCTTGCGGACCATTCCCGCGCAATCGTCGGCTCCATCAATCTGACACCGGGCAGCTTCGATAGCCGGCGCGAGCTGGCCATCGAAGTCCACGCCGCGGAAGTGGTGGAGCGGATGAAGAAGATCGCTCATCACGA
Source organism: Candidatus Acidiferrales bacterium (assembly GCA_963775865.1). GTDB lineage: Bacteria > Acidobacteriota > Terriglobia > Acidiferrales > UBA7541 > Acidiferrum. The sequence goes on from CAVZKU010000009.1 coordinate 428,594, forward strand.
CTGGGAGCATTCGCATCCCATGGATTTGACAGACGAGGGGCTGCTTGAAGACCTCGAACAACACAAGATTGACGCCGGCGAGAAGCTGGCTCTCGAGGAAGACCACCACAAACACAAGAAATAATTGCATAAAATCCAAAATAGATTCTGCAACGAATCGGGCCTGAGCGGCCTGGGTCAACACTCTATGCAGCGAGAGACGGAGAAGGGGCCCAGATTCCTAACTCAGAATCTAGGCCTTCGTGTTTCGCGCTGATGGATGGGGAATACTGGGTATTTTGCGCCCTCGTTCCCTAACTGACACCAGAGAAATGAGTTGTTTGATTTCACTCCACGGCTGTTAACCGAAGGGTTACTAGACCGAATCTAGCCCGGGCCGATGGCAATTGCCTTCAGGTGAGTGTCGAACGGGTATGACTTCTGACTTCATTCGGGCCACTGGACGATAACGCTCAGTCTTTCTTCGCTTGTGGGAAGTTTCGTCGTGCTGCTCTTCGGCTCTACGGTCCGACGGAAGCAGCCATCGATCAGAGCTGGAGCCCCGGCGATTTTGAAATGGTGGAGTGATGCAGTTGCCATCACGTCCTACGATAGAATCAAACTGAACGGTTTTGGTGCGGGTTAGGAGCGTGGTGTTTTTGTGGTCGGAGTCTGTCCAGTCGTCCTCGGTTTTTATTTGACGAGTTCAAAGTCTGGCAACTTCCTGGTCTTGCTGAAGAAGGCTCCTTCGGGCCATAGAAGCGGAACCAGACGAACTATCCCTTCGACGTCGTTGCATATCTTGCAGGACTTTAAGCTTCAGGGCCCGGTTGCAACCGCGCCCGGTGATGAACCTGTAAACGATGGTGATCATGATCGGGCCGTAGACGCCGTACGTGATCGTTCCGCTGGTTCCGATCTCGACGTTGCAAATCACGTCGTCGATCCCGAGGTGAATCCTGACGCGCTCCGTCACAACGAAGCGCTGTGTGTTGATCGTCTAGTCGTAGCCAGGCACAGCGAAAGTGAGGCGTCCGATGGAAATGAATGAATCGACCACTGTCGACCAGAACGGCCGCGTGACCATGTTGCGCAAGAGCAGTTCCCGGGCGTAATCCTTGGGTGGCTCCTGCACTCACTTTTCGACTCTAGCTTCTTCTAGGGCGAGCTTGTAGGCTACGTAATATTTGTAGATATTGCTGACGTACTGAACGGTTTGTTGCCCGATCTCCTTCGCCACCACGAGTTCGACATTTCCGAACCATTGATTGGGATCCAAGCCTTCACTCGCTGCCTTCTTTCGCAGGTCCACAATCCTGGTGGGCCCCGCATTGTAAGAGGCAAAGGTCATGAGAGTTTTGTTCAGTGCATCCAGTTTGTCGTCTTTGAAGTAGGTGTCCGCGATGTTGCGCATCATCTTTGCGCCGGCATGGATGTTGCCTTCTGCGATATCCACGTTGGGAATACTGATGGGAGGAGCGGCCGCGTATTCCGGAATCACCTGCATAATGCCCATCGCTCCACTCGGATTCCTTAGACTTTGATCCAGCCCTGATTCCTGATATCCCTGCGCTACTAGCATCAGATAATCGAAATCATATTCGGAAGCATATTTCTTAAAATAACTGACGTAAGCCTGAAATTTCTTCAGTTCCTCAGCCGAAGTAGCATCCTTTACCCATTTGGTATTCTGGAGATAACGCCTGAGCATGATGTTTCCGTACACGGTGCCCAGCTGGCGGCCTTGGACGAACTCGTCGAGGAGTTGTCTCAGCCGCGGACTGTCGTTCCGCGTTGCCCAAGCCAGTTGCCCTTCCTCTTTCAAGATGATTTTGGGATGGAGAGTTAAATGAGGAAATACCTTTGCCCAGAATTCCGCCCGGATGTTTATGGTCACAGTGGCAGGAAGCAAGCCAGCACCAACCATTTCGAGTAGGTCTTCATCCGTAAGGTCGCGGTCGGCTGATTTCAAAAGGATCGCCGGTTTCCCTGCTTTCTGAAGTGATTCGCTCAAATGCTGAAGGTTTTCGTAGTAAGCAGTCAACGGATTGACATAGATTTCTTTTCCACTCAAATCTTCCAGACTCGTAATCGCGGGCGCCTTAGGTCCCGTCACAATAACCTGCCTCACGTGGGAATCGATCGGAGTGGTGAACAACACCTCTTTCTCCCGCTCAGGCGTGACAATGAGGCCAAAGGCAATGACATCGCCCACTCCTTGCAGGAGAGCTTGTTCCAGCTCCTCGGGTCTGACCGGAATATACGTGACATTGATCTTCAAGGCGCCGGTTCTGTACCTCTGGTTCACGAAGCGCTGAAACTCATCCAATGCTTCGTAATAGATTCCCTCCGGATGTCCCGCGTCGTAGAAAAAACCGGAGCGGCTGTACACGACGAGAGCGCGAATCTCCTGTCTCTTGACCATGCCATCCAGGTCGCCGGTGTGCCGCTGAAAATTGAGCGGCAACGAGAGGGTAGCCGAAGGACTTTGCTGCTGGCCGGTCGAAGGTTGCTGAACTGATTTGGAGGGCACTGAAGTTGAAGGCGCTGCGACTTTCACCATCCCCGAACCTGTTGGGGCGAAAGTTTTAGTCTGGCCACTCCAGTTTGCCAACAGCACGGCGCACAAAGGCGGGACTGCGAAGAACGATCTCGAGAGTGAGGTCATGTCTTTTGAATGCCAGCTGAACCACCCAGCATCGGCGGGAGTGTTTAGCCAGCTACCACTCCCGCATATCTGTTGGTTCCGCTCGTTCGCCTACATCTCAAAGAAGTGAGCAATCTTTTTCCCGGTTTCTTCGGTGTAATACACTGTCACCTTGGCGCCTTTTTCAGTGCCTGCACCGACGGCCTGGCCCATATCTTTTCCGGCATTTTCGGTGAAGTCGAAAGTTTTTTCTGTTCCATCCGCACTCTTCACCACCACAGTTTTTGCGCCCTGATCAACTTTCACGATCGTTCCCTTAGTCACTTTTACGCTATCCTTGCCGATCTTGCCGATTTCTACGCCCGTTTCGTCAAGACCTTTGCCGGTGGTGCGAGCGACGACTTCCGTGCCTTCCTTGAGGCCGTCCAGTCCTTCTTTCGTTCCCTTGTAGGCTGTATCGCCTGTGACCTTAATGGTGTGTTCGGTTCCATCCGCGGTCTTAACGACAACAGTCTTCGTGACCTTGTCCACTTTCGTGACGGTTCCATGGACGACGCTCACCACGTCCTGTGCGATGCAAACCACTGCAGCGAGAATGGTGCAAATTGCCAAAGTCCCTAGCTTTTTCATCATCGATTCTCCTTGTGCGCCGGTTAAACCGGCGAGGTTGTAGTGAATGGAAAAGTCACACGAAAGTGGATTAGCGACCCACGTCGGCCCCGAGTCATGCGGAGCCGCTCGCAAGGGCGGCGTCGAAGCGTTGACAGGGGAACGTGCGGGCCGGGTATTCAGCCGCGTAAGACATTTACTCCGGGATGCCGACGCCGTAAGGAGATGCGGAAGGCCCCATCTGGTGTTCCGATATCGCGAGGTACACGAGAATCCCGCGCGGTCAGAGACCCCGTGCACGTGCGGAAACACCTCGCATGGGAACCGGGAGATCCCAGGTTCGCCCAGGGCTGCAGTTGCCTTGGGACGCATCGGGAAGTCTAAGGACGTACGCCGATGACGGACGAACTTGGGAAGTCGGACAGACCGGTGGTACCTGAGAAGTCCCCGAACAACGCCGGGCAACCGGCGGCGGAGGGGATGGAGGGAAACGGTCTGGCCAAAGGGAACCTGCTGCAGCAAAACGCGTCCCGGACACCGAGCCGGACCGACGCGCAAAGTGCGCTGGAGCGGGTACGTCAAGCAGCAAGAAAAGATAAGAAGTTGCGGTTCACAGCGCTCCTGCGCCACATCTACAACCAGGAAACGCTGCGCGTGGCTTACTTCAGTTTGAAGAGGGAAGCTGCGCCAGGCGTAGACGGGGAGACGTGGCGGCACTATGGCGAGGAACTGGCAATGAATCTCCAGGGCCTTTCCGAAAGGCTGAAGCGCGGGGCGTACCGAGCAAAGCCGGTGCGTAGGGTGTACATACCAAAGGCCGACGGGCGGCAAAGACCGCTCGGAGTAACGGCGCTGGAGGACAAGATCGTCCAGCGTGCCGCGGTTGAGGTGTTGAACGCCATCTACGAAACGGATTTTCTCGGCTTCTCGTACGGGTTCCGACCAGGGCGAAGCCAGCATCAAGCGCTGGACGCGCTGTACACCGGACTGCTGACGAGAAAGGTGAACTGGGTGCTCGATCTTGACATCAAAAGTTTTTTCGATGGGCTTTCCCACGAATGGCTTGTCAAGTTCATCGAACACCGGGTTGCAGATCGGCGCGTCGTGCGATTGATCCAGAAGTGGCTCAACGCCGGCGTGCTCGAGGAGGGGAAACGAATACGAGTGAAAAAAGGAACGCCCCAGGGCGGAAGTGCCTCGCCGCTTCTGGCCAACGTCTATCTTCACTACGTGTTCGACCTGTGGGCCCAAGCGTGGCGACGGAAGCAGGCGCATGGCGATGTGATCGTGGTGCGTTTTGCTGACGATATCGTGCTGGGATTTCAGAGGAAAGCGGATGCCGATCAGTTTCGGGCGGAACTCACCGAGAGAATGCGGAAGTTCAACCTGGAGCTGCATCCCCAGAAGACGCGCCTGCTGGAGTTCGGTCCGTTCGCGATCGACAACCGGCAGAAACGTGGCGAACGCAAACCGGAGACGTTCAACTTTCTTGGCTTTACGCACATATGCGTAAAGAAGAGAAGCAATGGAATGTATACCGTGTTGCGGCAAACCATTCGCAAAAGGTTGCAGACGAAGCTGAACGAGGTGAAAGCCGAGCTTCAGCGTCGTATGCACGAACCCATCCCCGAACAGGGCAAGTGGTTGCAAGCGGTGGTGCGTGGGCACCTTCGGTATTACGGCGTGCCCATGAATCACCCGGCGCTGGCGCTTTTTCGGTTCCGAATCGGCTGGCTCTGGCATCGCGCGCTGTCGAGGCGCAGCCAGAACGGCCGCGTCCTTTGGGACTGTATGCGGCGCCTCATCACCCGTTGGTTGCCACTGCCTACTGTCTGTCATCCCTATCCCTTGCGCCGCATGGGCGTTCTTACCTAAGGCAAGAGCCGGATGCGGGAAATCCGCTCGTCCGGATCCGTGGAGGGGGTTGTGAGCGATCATGATCCCTACTCCGACTAACTATTTGTTGAACGTTATTGCACTTCGTGGCCGCAAACCGGAATCAAATGCAACCTCGCTCTTCTAGAAAGAAAACTCTAGCCCGACGACAGGACCCTTCTGGGTCAAATCGAGGCCAATGCGGTTGGACGTGACGTTAACGTTCAAACGAGTTCCCAACTGATAGCCGGCGTTGGCAGTGATGTGCTTGGTCAGGGTGAATCCGAGATCACCAGCCGACGACACAAAGTTGCCGTAGCCAAAGAAATACATTCCATATACGTTCCCTTCGATGAAGACACGAGGGGAATTTGTCAGGTACAACCGGAATTGCGGGCCGGCAACCGGGATGGGAGCCCAAAGCGTTCTACTGGCAGAGACGGCGGCCTGATGCGTGCCGTCACCAGTGACTTGCGCGGCAGCGGCGATCTTCGCGTAGGTATGGAAAAGATCGAACTGAACGGCAAGGCCGAGATGACCGCGTCTGCGGCGGATGATGTCGTACTGGTAGCCCGGAGCGACCTCAAAAGCGTGAAGCTCGCTCTGGACGACAGAACCGGCATGGATGGGATTGCCAGCCCAGACGATGTCGCGGCTAAGTGTAGCTGTCCGAGAAGTCCAGAGCGGGACAATGACGAAATAGAAGTGGTTTTTGTGAGTGAATTTCCAGTCTACTTTGCCGGCAAACGTGGAGTAGGAATTGAAGCTGAGGTCCTTGGTCAGGTCAACTGGATAGGTATCGCCCTGGGCACGGATGGTGCCGGACGGGTAGGAATAAAACCAACCGGTGTTGAAGCGGATTTTGTACTCATCGAATTCCTCCTGCCCGAAAGCCCGTGCGGCGAACACCGTTGAGAAAGTGGTTATCACTGCTAGGCCAAACAAAAGTGTAGGTGCCAAGCTTACGACTCGAAAAGACCTGGACATTGTGCGTCCCTTCTCATTAGATTCGGTCGGAACTACCAATCATTCTCATTCACACTTTTCAGCTCGCCTGTCAGGTTAAGATCAGATTCACTTGCTGGTCGGTGGCTGCTGTTCCATTTGTTTCAGTTTCTTTTCCATGAGCATCTCCTGCTGTTCCTTGGTCAACTTGGGAAACAGAAATGCAATTTGTAAGCGCATCGTCCAGGACGTAGTATTCACCGGATGCACGGCGTTCCCGTAGAACTGTGCTGTAAGTGACACGGGCTGAAAACCGAGTTTCATGATTCGTCCGATTCCTCCGCCGTAGGGAACGGTCCACTGATTCCCACTGGCAGCCTCCCAATTTGCAGTAAGGGTTGGCTGCCAAGTGATGAACCAGCCCTTTTTGAGGTTGTAATTGATGAAGTATTGCAGCAGGAATTGATTCACATCCGGGCGGCTGCCCGAACCCGCCACCGACCAAACATTGTTTACCAGGACGCCCAAAGTCCAGTGGCCCGGTTGCATCAGCACAACGATGGATGGCCCGATACCCAGTTTGCCCTGTCCCAGATAGGTGCTGGTTGCTGTGGGCAACTGGAAGACTGGACCTGCTCCCCAGATCAACCTTCCGGGGTTCTTTGGTGATATGAAAAATGTAGGCAACATGTCTCCCAAGCCGTAGACGCCCGTTTCTGGAGTGGAAGGTTGGTTTGGCAATGGTTGCCAGACGATCGGCGTGATCCATCGGACGAGCAGGTTCCAGTCCTTCGAAATGCCGATCGGGATCACGGGCTGGATGTTCAAAACGTCCTGTGTTCGATAACCTGGATTCATACCAAAGTTGTTGTTGTTCTGAATCGGCACGCTGATGAGGCTAGCGACGGGGTTCTGTGTCGCTTTCTGCAAGGCTTCCGTACTAGCGCTGGTATTGGCTTCAGGTTCCTCTGGTTTTAATTGCTCTTTAGCCGGCTTAGCTCCTGCCTGAGGGGCAGGGCTGGTTTGTTCCTGCGCCCAGGCCCAGGAAGCGAATGTCAACATTAAGATGCAGAGGAAGAAGGTTGCATTCTGAAAACGGTGCTTACCCATTCTCTTTCTCCATTGTCTGCGACTCTACGAAAACCAAGTGATTTGTTCCCGCACGAGGCTAAAGCGCAGGATTCCAGCTATCGCTTGGGTCGTACTCCGCCATGGCTTGGGCAAGGTCTACTGTTTTTCCGCCTAAGTCTTTTTGATAGACAACGCCATCTTTGTCTACGATGAACGTCATGATTCCCGAATTCCTGTATTCCGCGGGATAGGCCAACACGGCAAATCCACCCGTCATCTTTCCGTTCACGATGTAGTCCTTCGCACCACCCTTTGCCTTGTCCCCTTGTTTGGTGAGTATTCGGAAGTAGTAGCCATCGAACGGCTGCGGTTTCTCGCCCGCGTTGGTGTAACCCGCAGCCTTGGCAAAGTCGCGAACGTCCTCCAGTGGACTGGGGGTCTGGCCGGCCGCAACCGGCCAGTACAAACCGTCCTTCTTTCCTTCATCACTGATAAACTTCTGCGCGTACTGCTTCTGCATGCTGAAGTATTTCCCTTGCGCCTCGGCGACTGCGGCACTCGCAGCGATGGCGGTCAATTCGTCTCTGCCAATCCTGCGTGCAAGGATCTCGTCCTTGCCCGCTGCCGTATCGAACACCCATTGTCCGGCTGCATTCTTCCCGAGCGGAATTGGGAATGGATAGTTGTCCGCTCCAACGTACAGAACCTCTCCACCTACCTTAATTTCCCGCCAGCGGTGCATCTGGTCATAAGATCCGACGAACCCCTGCAACGCGTCCTTATCTTTTACAGCATCCCCTGAGAATAGGACGTTCTGGGAATCTTCACCAAAGATTGCAAGCAACGCAGGTTGGTCGCCAGACTTGGCAGCTTGATAGAATGCGGTCCCTGCATCCTCTGGAGACACGAATGTTTTTTGAACAGCTTTAGGGGCCTCCGGCTGCTTGCAAGAGGTGAGTGTGGCAACCAACACGAAAAGCGCGAAAAATATCCAGCGACGCCCAGCCAAATTCCTTTGATATCCAATCACGTGCGACATACACATTCCTCCAAGTCTGCCTCCTGATCGTTTTTCGGCATCGCACAAGCTAACGCTACCTCCGGAAACCGCCGCCGCCGAAACCGCCACCACCGAATCGGCCACCACTAAACCCACTGGAACGCATGCTTCCCCAGCCTCGACTACTATCTGCCCTCGAGGACCATCCGTTGGAGCCGCCGGAGTGCCCACTTGAGCCACTGAAGGCGTCGGAGTGCCCGCTGGTGCCACTGTCGTGCTGCGCCCAGGAGTTCGATGCCGAAGGATGATCGCTCTGGAAGTTTTGAGCGCTCTGTTTGTTGACATTTACAGTGTTTCCGCTGACGTTTTTGTAATTGCTGTTGTAGTTCGAGTGGTTATAAGAGTTGTTGTAGTAGTTGCTGTGGTTGTAGGAGTTGTTGTAGCCATAGGTGCTATGGTAGCCACCATTGTAGTAGCCACCGTGCCAGGCAGAATTTCCGTAGTAGCCACCACCGTGATACACCACAGCGGTACCGTGCCAGCCGCAGTTCCAACTGCTATACCCCCAGCCGCAGCACCCACCGCTCATCATCGCACCCACCGCGATTCCGGCACCGAATCCAATGATGCCCGCAGCCGCCACGTCGCCCGCGGTATACGCGGGAGCTACATACCCCGGAACGACATAAGGCGTTCCGTAAATCACGGCGGGGTTGTATTGAGGAACGTAGACAATCTGTGGATTGGCGGGTTGAATAACAATCACCTGTGGCGACTGTTGAACGACCTTGATTTGCGAAGTGGTCTTGAGATTGCCCTTTGCTTTCGCTTGGGCGCGCAAGGTTTGGATTGCGGTCATCACGTCCGCTTGTTGGTTGTGATAAGCCTCGCCGAGGGAGGACGTCCAGGTGAGATTTTTGGCCATATTCTCGAGGACGGAGGGAAATTCCGTGAGTGCCTTCACGCTCGGATCCCACGACTGTTTGTCGACGGCCTGCATCAAGGCGCTCCCGGTGAGACTCTTGTTCTGTCCAATCCAGTAATTAGCAATTGCAACCTCGTCCGGAAAAGTCGACGCCGTGAGAATCTGTGCCACCAGCGAATCTGGGTACAGTGCGATGGGCGCGACCAACGCCTGCAGTTCGCTGGCAGTCTGCGGAGCAGATTCTGTAGGACTCCCACCCTCCGCTGCTGTTGTTGCAGCCGGGGTTTGGGCACCGTTCAGTATCTGAAAGGAAAAGACAATCAAAACTAAAGTGAGCGCTACGGATAAACCTTTTTTCATATTTTTCGCGATCATTTGAATTACTCCATCTTGATGTCACAACGCCCTTGCAGCCCACCAGCGGCAGGCGGCCTGGCCCGCGCGTCGTGGGCGCCCCGTTGGAGCGCCCACGACGTGACTCCACGATTGTTTCAGACGGCTACTCTCCCACGTGACTCGCAGTTCTGGCCGCCTTCATTTCCGCTAGGATCCCATCAAGGTTGTAGGTTTCCGGCGCCTGGAGCGGAGGAAACTCCTTGTACGACATGAGTTCCTTCAGCCACAGCATCTGACCGAGCGGCAACATGTTCCAGTCGTAAAGGTAAGCGGTGCTTGGGGAGGCTATTGCACCGCCAACTCCCAAAGCGGTCTTTATATCGTCCAGCCCGCCAGCGATCTCAAAGGGATCACGTCTGATGTTGTCCACCATAGTCCAGCCATAGGTCGTCTTCCCCAACATCGCGGCAGTCGGGCCGGTGCCCGTCATCGTGTAATACATCTTCCAGTTCTTGTACCTCACCGCCGACGGTGTCGCGTTTGAGTAGTAGAAGAAGACATCACGCGCAGATTTATCCGACGTACCCTCGAGATAGGCGCGCTGGTCGACACCGTCGAGCGTGGTCTTGACGATGCCGGGGTACTTTCCCGCCTCGATCTGTTTTTTTAGACCGTCGCTCTTGGGGCCGCCGGCGATGTCAACAAACGTCGGCACCCAGTCTAGTGACGCGAATATGTCGTTGAAGATCGTGCCCGGCTTGATGTGCCCCGGCCAGCGAATGACACACGGAGCGCGCATGCCGCCTTCCCAAGTGGTCAGCTTCCCGCCTTTGAAGGGGGTGACGCCGCCGTCCGGAAAGGTGATGACTTCGGCACCATTGTCGGTAGTGAAAACGATGATGGTATTGTCGAGCTGGCCCATGTCCTCGAGTTTCTTAATGACGTAGCCGATGTTGTCGTCCATCTGTTTCATCCCGGCTTCGTTTGCACCCCAGTCCTTGCCACCAGGCTCTCCAATCATCGCCAGGTACTTGTCTGACAGCACGGTTGAGACGTGCATGCGCGCGGGGTTGTACCACACGAAAAACGGCTTGTTCGTCTTCTTGGGGTCATTGCGGTCGAGGAAGTCGATGACCTTGGCGGAGATTTCCTCGTCCACGGTCTTTGAACGCTCCAGCGTCAGTGGGCCTTGATCCTGACAGGTCTGGTTCGCTTGCGTTCCATCGGAAGAATGACACCAGAGAACCGGGCGCGGGGGCGTCAGGCAATTGCCGTCCTTGGGATCAATCGCGCCAGGAACTTCCTGCAGGCCCGGGATGGGCGTGTTCTTGCAAGGCGGCGCGATACCCTGCACCAACGGGGTCTTGTTGAGGTCGGGGAAGCTTACCCCCTGCATCGCGTCGAGATGGTAGAGGTAGCCCCAGAATTCTTGAAAGCCGTGGGCCGTCGGCAAAGCCTCCACGTGGTCTCCTAGGTGGTTCTTGCCGAACTCGCCAGTGGTGTAGCCGAGATCGCGCAGGAACCATGCAAGCGCCGGAGTGCCAGGCCGCAGATAGGACGGGCTACCGGGCAGCTGTGGCGGTATCATGCCCGTCCGCAAGGGATGCATGCCCGTAAAGAAGGCGTTGCGTCCTGAGGTGCAGCTCTGCTCGGCGTAGTAGTCCGTGAAGAGCGCGCCTTCATTCCCGATGCGGTCGATGTTGGGCGTTCTTCCGACCATCAAACCCCTATGGTAAATGCTCGGCTGCATCCAGCCGATGTCGTCCCCCATGATGAACAGAATGTTAGGTTTCTTTTCCTGCGCGAAACTGCCAGGCGATGTGGCCAAGGCCACCATCGCAACGAACAGTGCCACTGCAATAATCCTCAGCGTAATGCGCCTCATAACTGGTCTCCTATTCTTTCTAAATTTCACCAAACTTCTCCGTGGTCTGCACAGTCCCGGCATTTGCCGCTTGCACGCAGGGGGCAGTCGGGCTCATCAACCAAAGGAACCACAGGGCGGATTTCCCATTGCACAAGATCGAGTAGTGTCTAGCAGTGTCAAGTTGCTCTCCATAACGTATTCGCAAAAACCTACTTTCAGTTGTCACCGTTTTGCGGTCTGGAGATTTGTTGCATGACCTGGTCCAGGCTGAAACTCGCCGGCTTCTGCCGCGGCGGAAACTCCCTGAACGATTGGAGCCACTGTCCGACAAAGGCCTGCGCCGGAACGAGCAGATAGACGCGATCTATACGCCAGTGGGAGTAGTCCGCGGCTTCCTCTTCGGCGCGCTCGAACGGGTCGGCATGCAAGTCCACCAGCATGGGCACGCGAAGTGAGACGAATGGCTCCTGCCACACATCGAAACCATGAGCCCGTTGAACGAGGAATAGGAGCTTCCACTTGTTGTATCGCAATCCGGCCAGGTCGCCGTCATCGGTCCAGTAGAGGAACTCTTTTCGCGGACCATGCTGGGTTTCACCCTTGAAATAGGACGACCAGTCATAGCCGTCTAGGTGGACCTTGTAGGTCATGTCTCCGGCGGGATAGCCCACGAGCAACTTCTCTTTGATACTGGGTTCGCCCGCGGCAGCCATGAGCGTGGGAACCCAGTCCTCATGCGCACCGATGTCGTTGACGATCGTTCCAGGCTTGATGGTACCGGGCCAACGGATCAAAAACGGCACACGATAGCCGCCTTCCCAGCTTGTATTTTTTTCGCCACGGAACGGCGTGGTGCCACCGTCGGGCCAGCTAAAGGTCTCCGCGCCGTTGTCCGAAGAAAAAATGACGATGGAGTTGTCCGCGATGCCGAGGTCCTGAATCTTTTTCAGGATGACGCCAACGTTGTCGTCTAGCTCGGTCATGCCCGCACCGTAGAAGCCCTTATCAGGGATCATGTCCTGATATTTCGGCTCAAGGTGCGTCCAAATGTGCATGCGCGTGGTGTTGTGCCAGATGAAGAAGGGCTTGCCCGACTTAACAGAGCGATCCATAGCGTCGACCGTAGCAGTGAGGAACTCATCGTCGGCGGTCTCCATGCGCTTTTTGGTGAGTGGACCTGTATCCTCACAGGTCTGCTTGCCCCAGGGGCCGAATCGGGGATCGGGGGGAGCGGGATTTTCTGTGGCCGTGGCTTTGCATTTAAGAACGCCACGCGGTCCAAACTTGGCACCAAATGCAGGAGTCTTCGGGTAGTCAATATTTTCCGGCTCTTCTTCCGCGTTCAAGTGATAGAGGTTGCCGTAGAACTCGTCGAAGCCGTGCACGGTGGGAAGAAATTCATTGCGATCGCCAAGATGATTTTTGCCGTGCTGAAAGGTCAGATAGCCTTGCGTTTTCAATAACTCGGCAAGGGTGGGATCTTCCTTCTGGATGCCAAGGTCCGCACCTGGCAGTCCAACTTTCGTGAGACCCGTGCGAATCGGGGATTGCCCAGTGATGAATGCGGCGCGTCCGGCGGTGCAGCTCTGCTGGGCGTAATAGTCGGTGAAAAGTGCGCCCTCGTGGGCGATGCGGTCGATGTTGGGAGTCTTGTAGCCCATCATGCCCTGGTTGTAGGCGCTGATGTTCCAATAGCCGACGTCGTCGCCGAAAATAACCACAATGTTAGGCTTTTTCGCGCCAGCACCTGCTGTTTGGGCGCTGGTTGCCGTCGCGCCCAACATTAAGAAACTTGAGAGTGCAAGGACCGCTAGGGAGCAACCCCGAACAAATCTCGAACAAATCATCCATCCCTCCTTGCGGCTATTGGACTTCGTTCTAATTCGGCTATTCGCGCCGCGGCTCTTCAACCATCGAATCTGCCGTTTCGCTGCACAGCAATACCAACGTCGGCGCTGCTATCCGGTCTGCCGATCGCCACTGGCAGTTTGCTCGCGATGTTGGAGCAGCAACGCGTCATGGGTGAGCAGTCTAGTTGCGCTCATCAAGAGCGCAACTGTCGCTTGCGACAGGTGGTGCGAAAGCCTTCAAGATGCTATTTCTCGAGGACGGAGAAAGGAAAGTGCGGCCCTGAAAGACGTCCTGGATCGCGAAAGCCAAAGCGTTTGCGAGTTGCCAGTACGACTTCAGGTTCAAGCCCGTGGCTGGAAAGACCGTCAGTGGATTTGCCCGACGCCACATTCGATGGAAGATCCGCCAGTTATAACTGCGATCGGGGAACTACCCGCCGTTTAAGTAGCACTTATGAAAATCCACTTTTGCACAACTCCTGAGGGCATCTCAGCAGCAAATACAAAATATGCGCTACCGCGCTACTTGGGGACGCCGGCCTTGTTCCAGTCGATGATATTGACGAGCTTCCAGGTGTTTTTGCGGAGCTCAATTTGCAACTGGCCCTCTTTGTTGATCACTAATTGCGCCGCAGGATAGAGAACGCCGACGCTCTTGCTCTTGTCCTTGTCGTTGATCTCGATTTCTCCGGCCGTCAAATTGTAGGCGATGCTTTGGCTGTTGTTATAGACTTCACCGAATCTAAGCAGGCGGTTGGTGACGAAGCGGATCTTGCGGCCAGTGTCGGAGGGAACAAGGCCGATGTAGCTGAGGTCATAGCCAAGCGTACCAGTGATGGCGATGCGGCCAACAGCCTTCATCTTGGTCAGGGCGTTGACCAACCCCTGATTCTGGCCCTTCTTATAGGCATCCAGGAGGATTTGTCTGTCTTCCGGGGTAGAGAACTCGTAGATAGTCACCTTGACGTTGACCGTTTTTCCCAACTGAGTGCTGGTGCCCATCGCGGTAGCGTCAATCGTCTCCACTTGTCTGTCATCCGCGGAAAAAGCGAGGGTGACGCCTGTGATGAGCAGAACAGCAAATAGAAGAGCGCCGTAGCCAAACTTGCAGACTGCCGAATTCGATTTGTTACTATATGTCACGGTGTTGTCCTTTCAATGAAACGGGTCACATGCCTGAATCGAAAGCGGAGCGTCACGGCGGACTTTGCCCAACAGAGCCATGGGCCAGTCGCGGTGAGGAGTCTATTTGCAGTCATGAAGAGTGCAACTGTCGCTTGAGACAGGTGGTGCGAAATGGATTCAGAAATTATTTCCCGAGAGAGGGAGACAGGAAGGTATTACCAAGAAAAACTTCGCGAATAGCCATGGCCAGATCGCTTGCAAGTCGCCGTTTCGTAACGTAGCCGGAAGCCCCCGCGGAAAACGCGGCGGAAATGTACTCTGCCTGTTCGTTAATGGTAAGGAATAGAATTTTAGTGCGTGGGTGGGCTTTGCGAATACGCGACGAAGCTTGAATGCCGTTCAAGACGGGCATGGCGATATCGATTACAAGGACATCTGGATCAAGGCGGAGAACGGCCCGTACGGCTTCCTCCCCATTCCCTGCACTTCCTACGATGTCAAAGTCCTTGCTCAGCTCCTCGCGAAGTTCCGCGAGGACGTCTTCACTGTCATCCGCAAGCAATACCCTGATTGTCGCCACAAAAGTCCCCTCACGGGACAGGTGGCGCTTATTGGCGCCTCTGTTCTGTGACCATAGGCTTTGCGGGGGGAGTTCTGCACCTGTCGCTAGCGACAGGTGCAGAGGAAAATTCATAAATCTCGAAAGAAGCATTGGCTTAAGGGAGGGGGCGCTAAGCGGGCAAGATTATCCCGTGTTTCATGGCATACTTCACGAGCTCAGCACTATTGGATATGCCCAATTCTTCCATGATTCTCAGTTTGTGGAACCGCACCGTCCGATAGGAAATCCGCAGGAGGCTGGCAATCTCTCCGAGCGAGCGCCCTTCAGCGAGCATTTGCAGCACCTCACGTTGGCGATCCGTCAAATGTTGCGGACGGTTTACCGCTTTCGGGTCACGAATGAACGTCTCGGCCATGGCCTGTCGAATTTCCGGAGCCACATAGGACACATCGCGCAACGCGTCGCGAATGGCCTTCAGGAGCTCGGAGGAGAGCGCGTTTTTGAGCACGAACGCCGAGGCCCCAGCCTGGAGTGCCTCCCGGGCATATTCTACGTTGTTGTTCATGGTGAGGTAGATCAGCTTCACTTGGGGATTCTCCTGCTTGAGCCGCCGTCCGGCATCCAGGCCATTCAGTGAAGGCATTCCGATGTCCGCAAGCACAACATCGGGCCGTAGGGAAAGTGCAGCCTTCAATAGCTCCTGGCCATCGCTGACACTGCCCACGACTTCGTACTCAGGTTCCAATAAGTCTCGCAGCAGTGAACAGAACAGAGTGTGATCATCCGCGAGGAGAATCCTTATTCGTTTCATTTTTCCTTCCCCTTTCTCCCATTTAGTCCGCAGGAGCAGAAAAGACGGTCGGCTTCGCAGTCAGCGGCACGTAAGCGCGGATCCTGGTCCCGGCATTTGGTTTGGACTCGATGCTGATTTTGCCATTCAGCATGAGGATGCGTTCGCGCATGCTGACCAGCCCCAGTCCTTCGATGTTTTTGCTATTCTCGACGTCAAATCCCATTCCGCGATCGACGATTTCCAGTTCCATCCCGTCGGACTTCCCCTGCAGATTCACTTCGAATTGTTTCACGCCGCTGTACTTTGCCGCGTTGTGCAGCGCTTCTTGAACGACGCGGAAGAACGAGAGCGACACTTCGCGGGTCAAAAAATCCGGAATATCGGCTTGCGAAAAGTGCACCGTGGCCCCGCTTTGTTCGGAGAATTCGCGGCAAAAGCTCTTAATCGCCGTGACCAGGCCGAGATTGTCGAGAACGGAGGGATGGAGTTCATGGGACAGGGCCTGCACATCGCCCGTGAGGTTGGAGCATTGTTGCCAGATTTGCTCCAACTGATCGCCAACAGGCACTTGCCCATAGCTCCAAGCCTTGGTCACTTTCTCAATTCTGAGCGAGAGCATGGCGAGCCTCTGGCAAATGTCGTCGTGCAATTCTCTGGCGATGTGGCTGCGCTCTTTTTCCTGGGCGGCGATCAGTAGGCCGCCCACCTTTTCCAATGCCTCTCGAGCCAACTTTTGATCGGTAATATCAACGGCTGATCCTATGAATCCGACGAAGAAACCCTCGACATCGAAACGCGGGTTTCCCACATCGAACATCCAGCGGTAGGCACCGTCAGAGCGCCTGACACGGTATTCCCTGACGAATCGTTGGTGGTCTTGCAGGGCACGCTCTTTGGCCCGGAGGGCCTCTACAAGGTCATCCACATGAATATAGTTGTACCATCCGTCTCCGTTCGGTTCTTCGGCCTTCGCTCCTGTAAAACTCAAGACTCTTTTGTTCAGGTAGGTGAGTTTGCCTTCTCGATCTGACGTCCAAATGAATGCCGGCGCAGTGTCACTCATGATGCGGAATCGGGTTTCGCTCTCTAACACAGCTTTCTGGCTTAGCTCCCGGGCAAGAGCATTGGCATACACCTGGCTGGCCGCTTTAAGTTGCGGCTGTAAGTCCGTCGGCCAGAACCTGGCGGCCCGGATAATGACAAAACTCAGGACACCCACAAGGCAATGTTCAACGCTAAGAGGAAACACCGCGACCGCGCAGGGACTCGTCTTTCCGAATAATTCGCGTTCTCCCTTTGCATCAATCGGCAAGTCATCCAGTCCAGAGATGACAACGGGTTCGGTCCGGCCAAGCTGCGCAAAGAGCCAGGGAAAATCCTCTCTGCTCAGCGCCTCGGGCGGCCCCGCCATCCCCTCGACTGTCGCGAAGTGACGCAGTCGTAAGCTCGTTTCATTACCGGCGAGCTCGAATATACTGATTCGGTCAACGCCAAGAAAGTCTCTCAACCGCACCAGACTTCTCTGTATTCCGAATTCGATCTCGCTCAGGGGGAGGTTAATAAATTCAGAGGATATGTCTGAGATCAGGGTCTCGAAGCGAAGCTGTCTCGCGAGAGACTTTTCGGCCCGCTTCCGACGCCGACGGTGAAGGACCTGGCCAATAATCAGCAAAGTCTGCATGAGTAGAAGCAATCCCACGCCGATCATGCGCCATTTGTAAAGTTCCCACATGGCTGGGGGCCGATTACGGACAAGAGTTCCCGGCGCTAGCAGCCCTTCGGAAATATTCCAGTGGCGCAGTTGTCGCCAGTCAACGACGTCGCGAACTCCGGCGCCGGCCTTTACAGGAATGTTTTCCGGTTTCTCACCCGAGAGCACGCGTGCGGCAATTTCCCCGCCTTCCCTCCCTTCTGCTTCTTGGTCCGGGTACGATCCACCCACGCCGCCGTGTACGATGCAATAGTCGAAAATGCAGTACGTAGGGAAGTGCCGGCTGACTGCTGCAAGCAAGTCATCGGCGTTAAGAACCGGTTGGGCAGAATCCTGCGTGGCGAGCTGAACGAAAACGATGGTGTGCGAGGGAAGTGCGAAGACCTGATCGAGCACGTGGCTGTCAGGAGGTCCAACAAGTTGGATCAAGTTCAAGTCGCCATGATGGAGGCGAAACTCTTTGCGAAATGCTTCGTCCCAATAGCGCTCAAACTCCGAGAGGCCGCTAATGAGTACCACATTCTGGGTATCAGGATGGAAGCGAAGTGCAAGATTCAGTGAACCTCGAATATCCACGAAAGTCGTAACACCAGTAACACCGGGCGAAATCCTTTCGCCATCAATTCTTTTGGGAACCACACCAATGAAGACAATAGGGACACCCGGAAACATCTGGTCTCGATAATCTAGAAGGAGGCGAAGCGCCGGATAGGCTTGGACGACCACAAGATCGAGCTTCGCATCCTTGTAAGCCTGGTGAAGCGTTTCGCTTAGGCTCTTTCGATAGCCGGCGTCTTCAAAGCGCACGGAATCAAGATATTCGACGCTGAAATTCACAGGCACGGTGAGATGCGACCGTAAACTTGACTTCAAGGGCTCAAGTTCTATGAAGTCAATGCGCTCGGTAAAGCTGGACAGCACCAGAACGTTCTTAGGACTGGACTTTTCCTTGGGAGGCGCCGAAATGCACGAAGAAGTAAGGAAGAAAACAAGCAGGAGCAGTAGAGCAAATCGCCCGCAACTCACCCGCTGCGCGATGAATCTGCGAGGCGCTACGATTGGATCGTTGCCGGACATCCCTCGCCTTTTCTGATTCGGAGTGGGCGCATCAAGCAACCAGCCTTAAATTCTGCTTAGCTGTGGCTGACTTCCGAACCAAGAGATTTCGGCTTAACTCAAGCCAGGATGGATGAGCGACCCGATAGTGGCCAACTCGGCCACCTTGGGCGGTGTGGGAGTAGGCTCATGACCTTAACAGGAGGAGACGACGCCGAGCAAAGTAGACTTAAGGTGCTACTCCCACAGCGGACTTTCCTGAGGTGAGATTCTGCCTCAAAACCTACTCATAGACAACTGAAAAGATCAACTTGATTTGTCCCCTCTGTTCGTGTCGCTGTAACTGGATTAGGGAACATTCGAGGGACCTAAAAGCTGAACTTCAGGCTGAATTGTCCTACGCGCGAGTTGACAGCCGTGCGGGATATCACGCCGAAAGTTGGAGAAGAAAAATTCGCATCCGGATTGGCGAATTGGGGGTGATTGAAGGCATTGAAGAACTCGGCACGAAATTGAAAACTACTACCATCATGGGGCCAGCGAAAGGCCAGTAGTTTTGAGATGGAAAGATCCACGTTGGCCTGTCCGGGACCATCGACGATACCAGTGCCACTGTCCCCGAAGGCTGTGCCCTTGCCGTCAGCGCCGATAATCGGGGGAGTGGTAAAGCACGGCTTGTTGAAATAGTCAGTCAGGCTTGCTGCGGTGGGACCGCCGGTCAGCAGCTGATTCTTCGCGCAGGTGCCAGTGAGCTGTGCCCGGTCTTCGCTGATGCCAAAAACATTCGTGGCATTTGTCAAAGCAATTGTAAGCGCACTGCCGGACTGGACAATCGCGACTCCGTTCAACTCCCACGCTCCGAGGATGGCGTGCTCCAGGCCGCGAGATGGACCGGGAAGCATCCAGGTTCCGCTGATGACAAAACGATGTGTGCGATCGGAACTCGCTCGGCCCCAGCGCTGCTGCGGCGAGTTCTGGTCTCCGAGGGTGAGCGTATTGCCGGCTGAAATGGAATTGATGTCAGCCCCATCGGTATCCAGAGTTTTTGAGAATGTGTAAGATGCGAGGAATTGAAAACCATGACTGATTCGCTTCGTTAGACTAACCTCCAGCCCGTTGTACCAGGAACTCCCCTCTGACTCGACTATATTCATGGAGTCCGGAGCTAGGCCGAGAATAGGAGCTCGCAACGAGATGTTGGCTAACGTATCGGAGGTTTGACCCCTGATAGGATTCTCTGGAGTAGCATTTCCAGCTTGATCTGCGGATCGCTGCCGCAATAGATGGGTACCTCGAGCGCCGACGTACGCGGCTTCCCACAACCAGCCTTCATGCAGTTCCCACTGAAGATTCAAGGAGAACTGTTGAATTATGGAGGGCCGCAAATTGGGTGATACGGTATAAATCGTGGTTGATGAGTTGGGACCATAGGGCGTAAACAACGGGAAAGAATTCGGAGTCGGAAGGGGCTGTTGAAAGGGCGTTTGAAAGGTGGCGGCTGCATTGGGTGGGCCGATACTAAACCGGGGTTCGGAGAATGGCGCGCCGAACACACTCTGAAAGAAGGCCTGACCGGTAGGATGCGAGTAATAGACCCCATAGCCCCCTCTAAGTACGACCCGGCGCAAGCGCGGCAGAACCTGCCACGAAAAACCGATTCGGGGTGCGATGGTGTTTTGTCCATCACCATAATTCCCTGCGGTATTGCTCGCGCGCCGGACACCAGTGGGAAGCGTCCCCTGAAAATTCGAACCAACCACATAGCCGGCGAGACTTCCGCTCTGCGGAGGGCTCGGATCAATCTTGTTGATGTCGAAGCTCGAGTTTCTGCCCAATTCATCGCCGAATTGGCCAAAGCGCTCGTAACGCAGTCCAAGACTGAGCATGAGGGATTTCCGCACTCGAATGTCGTCTTGGGCGAACGCCGAGCCCTCCCACGCGCGATAGTTGCGCTGGAAAAGGCCGTAGTCGTCGGCGGAGGCATATACGTTGCTGAATGTTCCGGTACCATTGCTCTGGGCGTCGAGCCCTAGCAGGAAGTCGGGCCAACTCAGAAATAGCAAATACGATCCGAGGCCCACGATATTGAGGTTGTCGTGCAGCCTGGTGATCGAACCGCCCAATCGTGCGGAATGAGCTCCTTGAATCACGCTGAAAACGTCGGTGAAAACAAAACTGTTCTGCACAAAGGACCTGGGATATCCGGAGGCAATGCTCATGGAGCCAAGAATGCCCAAGCTGGGCAACGCGTTGGTGTCATTCATTTGCCCAGCCGTCACACCGATATCCGACCAGGTGAACGGGGATGTGGCGGATGTGTTGCCACTTGTCCTGACATAGCCAAACCGGGCTTCGTTCAGCCGCGTGCTATTAAAGGTGTACGTATGAGCGAGAGAAAACACGCGATAGCCAGAATTGTCTGGACTGACGAATCCAGGGATATTTCCTGAGGGGTTGATCCCGTTTCCTGGGAAAGTGACGGTCTCCGTATCGTTAGCAAAGAAGAACCTGGCCGCGATTTTGCTTTTCGGCGAAATCAGGTAGTCAAAATTCGTGGAAAATTGGTCCTCGTCAAAGCGGCAGGGCTCAGTAAAAACCGAAAAACCCTGCGCGGCAAAAGGTGCGCTGGAATCAACAGTCTGTGGCGTTGGAATAAGAAAACTACCGTTGGGCAACTTTAGATTGAGCAATGCCAGAGCTACCGGATTAATGTTCGAGCCATCTGGATTGACCGCCGTGCCTCCTAAGGCTCCGCTCATGCCCGCGAAAAGCTTGCCGAGTGCCGTGGGGGATCTGTCATTGGTGAGAGGAGGCGTATTTACCGATGCAGTGCACGCGATCCGTGCCTGTCCGGCGGCCAGCCCGTTCACCTGGCGTGTCCCCTGGTAGGATGCAAAAAAAAACAACTTGTCCTTGAGAATGGACCCACCGAGAGTTGCCCCGAATTGATTTTGTTTGAGAGCCGGTCGCGGCTGGGAAGTGCTGTTCAAGAAAAAGTCGTTGGCGTTCAGGACGTCGTTGCGGAAGAACTCGAAGAAAGTTCCGTGGTAGGCGTTTCCGCCGGATTTGGTAATGACGCTGATATTGGCGCCGCCAAAACGTCCATAAGACGCATCGTAGAGTCCGGTCTGAACCTTAAACTCATAGATCGTGTCGGGGTTGGGAACGGGAAGCCCTCCGCTCGAGGATCCGCTTCCCTGAACGTCATTCACACTGATCCCATCTAACTGATAATTATTGTCGTAGGATCTTCCTCCATGGACATATATCCCGTCGCTGGACCCGCTGATTTGTGACAACGGCATTCCCCCGGTGCCTAGCTCCCCGGCATTGAATACTCCGGCGACGACACCCGGCGACAGGACAGCGATTTGTGTGTAGTTTCTTGTTACCAAGGGAAGATTCGTCAGCGAGCTGCCGCTAACTTCTCTTCCGAGAGCAGAATTGTCGGTTTGGATCATCAAAACATCAGAAGACACGCGGACATTCTGCTGGAGTTTTGCGAGCCGAAGATGAAGCTCAATTCGAAGCACTTCTGTTACGGCGATACTTATGGCCACGTCGCGGAGCGGCTCGAACGATGGTTTGCTGGCTTGCAATTCGTACCTGCCGGGTGACAGGAACTGGAACCCAAACCTGCCCTGTTCATCGGAGATCGTGGATTCTTCCTCTGAGGTCTCTTGATTAACCAGATGAACAGCCACTCCGGGGAGCGCGATCTCGGACGGGTCGAGCACAACCCCAGCAAGGGCTCCAGTCGAAGCCGTCTGGCCGCGGGCAGGGCTACCAGTTAAGTTTGCGATTTCCAAAAAGCTCGAGCAAGACAAGAAACAGCTGCGAATCCGACGCCACTGCTTGCTCGTCCTGCCGGGTACAAAGGGACCGCCCATACGGAGAGTCCTTCCCGGGCGGGAAATGGGTTGAGGTAGTCTACGACAAAGGGGATCTGTAGTCTGCAGCCTCTGCTCGTAGCGCTCGCTGATCTTAGGGATCCTGCCCCACCTGTCGCAAGCGACAGTTGTGCGGTGGGCAGGACTCTCCATAATGTCCTGCCAGTGAATGATGGACTCAGCGGAGAGGCGCCTGGACACGCGGTCGGAGTTTTAGCTCCGCCATCGTGCACTGTACCGATCGCGCGCTTGTCCACGTACGGGGATCGAACTGTATCCTAACGTACGAATTAAGGAGTGAACATGCGTCTACGGAACTTCTTGTTTCAAAAGACCCACAAACTTGTTATCACCATCGCGGTTGTGGTTTTACTCACGATTGGCTCGCTTCCCTTTTTCTCTCGTGATCGCGTCAGGAATGAAACCATCGAAGCCAGCGCCATGGGCACTGGAACTCAACTCGGCGCTATCGTGGGCGTGAGTATAGAAATCTATGACTTCTCCACTCCCGACGATCGCGCGATGCTCGTGCAGGCCTTTGAAAAGGGCCAGAATCAGGGGTTGGTCAACGCTCTCTCCAAGATGAGAGCGGTCGGCCACTGCTCCATTACCGGCACTCTCGGTTACGACGTCGCGTACATTCATATGATTCCCACTCCTACGGGACGCAAAATCCGCTGGATTACCAATCGCCTTCTCCGGTTCGGAGAAGTTTACTGGGACACGCAATCTCAGTCCTTCAACCTCACTGCCGGTGAATTTGATCTCAACGATCAAGACAAGAGCAAGAGCACCGGCGTTCTCTATCCCCTGTGTCAACTCGCAATGGACAAAGAAGGGCAGGTTCAGTTCCAGCTCAATCAGAATCCCTGGAAATTGGTCGATGTCATCGACTGGAAGGGCACAGCCGGCGTCAACTAGTTTTTCCCGAATTCGCTCTTCGCCGTTGCGGATTTTTCCGCCCACGACAGTCTTTCGGCCTTGCTTTTTGCTGTGCCGGGCTCTTGTTTTTCCTTTCTACGGCGTGAGGTGCCTAATGAAGATTTATCGCTATCTTGTAGCTCTCTGTTGTCTGTTCGTGTTGCCGCTTCTGCTGACCAACTTCGTCGCTGGCAACGACACCCAGAAGAAAATCAAAAGCGACGTTTGCTCGGCTTCTAATCCTGCTAGCATTTGTGCCGCGGCGAACACCTGCGGTTCCGCTTCCTCTCCTTGCTCCATCGACATCAAGCGCAGCCAGGGTTCCTACGCGACCGCTACCCCCAACATCCCCGATGCCAAGTCCAACAAAGCCTTCTGCATTAAAGTCGGCACCACGGTCACCTTTGTGAGCAGTTCTAAGAACACTGGCTTCGTCATCGACTTCGGCAGTACGGATCCGTTCGATCACGATGGCGCGATCATGGGCGGCGCCGATCGTCCCATCACCGTCGCCGCCAAGCATCCAGGTTGCTACACGTATTCCGTGGGCGCTTGTACGGCCGGCACCGTTTACGGCATGTGTGGCAATGCCGACACCCAGTTGATCGTCTCCGCTAACTAATTGAAAGGGTCTGAGGAGTATCCAATGAAAAAATCAATATTACTGGGAACACTGATTGTTGGTGCTGGGTTGTTGGCGCTAGGTGTGGCGCAATCGCAGACGACTACAGGAACTGCACCGAAGGTCAACGTTGGTCCAACAGTGGCGGCCAAGGCAAACTCGCCTGCGCCAAGCGCAACGGCAAAGAACCAAAGCCAGAAGTCGAACATTGGCAAGGGCGCAACGTCGGTGAAATCGTCCACGCCGGCGTCATTCTGGACGGACGCAGTGGACATCGATGATGACGGCACAGTAGAGGACAACCAATTCCTATGGGATGCGCAGCGCGGCGTGCTCTACACCTATCGCGAAGACGATTTTAGCTGTGCCAACGGCAAGCCGGAAACCGGTAGCATCCTGATGGCGATATATGCGAAGGGCAACCCAGCCGGCAGACCCGTAGGCTCGGGGTGGTACGTTGTTGGCCTGAATGCGGGACAGTGTGGCGTGGCAAAAGCCGGAACGTTCGGCTGCAAATTCGACGGTTCCGGAAACTATACGGAGTGCGGCGCAGCGGTGGTGAACAATAAGACGGGCGAGCTGGATGTGGTGGTCGAGAAGCAGTGATTCTAGGAGGCAGCAAACATGAATTCCTCGTCGTCATTCGTGAGTTATATTCGGCCCATGCTACTCTCGCAGTTCGTCATACGGCAGTCTCCAGAAAACGGGGTTAAGGGAAATTCGCGAAGTTGGCTGCTCGCCGCTGCCGCCATTCTCCCCTTGCTTTTCTTTGCTTCGGGCGCGGCGCTGGCGCAGACTGATCCTTTTGTCGGCACC
The DNA here is from genome assembly GCA_963775865.1 of Candidatus Acidiferrales bacterium. GTDB lineage: Bacteria > Acidobacteriota > Terriglobia > Acidiferrales > UBA7541 > Acidiferrum. The sequence goes on from CAVZKU010000009.1 coordinate 453,194, forward strand.
TGGAAACTGAACGTAGCAAAATCCAAATTTGGACCCGGCGCTGAGCGCAAAAGTGAAACGCGGATCATTGAATCGTCTCCCACCGGCATGAAAGTTAGCGTCGACCGCACTAATGCCGACGGCAGCAATCAACAGTTCAATTACACCACCAACTTCGATGGTAAGCCCCACCCCATCACCGGAATGGCGCCTTACGGAGCAGATTCCATTGCCGTAACTCTTGGCGCATCCAACAACCTGTCCTTCAAATTGACGAAGGGTGGCAAAACGGTTGGCTCCGGCACTTCCGTGGTTTCCGCTGATGGCAAGACGCTTACTCTCACCTCCAAGGGCACGGACGCCAGCGGCAGGACCGTCAGCAGCGTCGCCGTCTACGACAAGCAATAGCAACAAGGCCATCAACGCGCCTGTCATAATCAGTGGGCCGCTCCACCCTTTGAATAAATCAGCGTCCGCTGAGTCCAGCTTTTGTACATCAAGCGCCCCTCCTTGCACCTATCCATTCAAACTCTCCAGTAACTTCTTGATTGATAGTTCAAGTGTGGGCCGGGGTGACCTGCATGCCGAGTTGGGCGGCCTTCTTCCTGAGGAACTCGATTTGTTGTTGGCGATTTCTTCGCTCGTAGTACTCTGCGCCTTTGTCGACATACTGTTGGCCGTACTTCAGCATTCGATAGACCAATCGGGCAAGCCGATGAGCCATGGCGGTGATGGCTTTTGGGGCGCCGAGTTTGCTGCGCAAGCGTCGGTACTGCGCGCCGAGGTACGTCTGGCTTCGCAGTAAGGTCGAGGCCCCCAGCCGCAGTGCGTTGGCCGCGCGGTTGAGTACATGACGGGTTCCTCGTGCGAGCACTTTATCTCCACTGATGCGGTTGTCTGGACAGAGTCCCAGCCACGAAGCGAAGTGCGCCTCGGTTTTCCATCGGCTCATGTCCAGTCCCACTTCACTAATGACCGTTTGCGCGACTATCACATCGACGCCATCGATGCGCGTCAGATCGACTCCGGCGATGCGCTGCAGTTCATCGGCGAGATGGAAGTGCGGATTGTTCTTGTTTTGTTTCTTCTTCTTTTTCATGGGCAGCGCTTCCTTCACTGGTGGCGGGACGGTATCGGCAAAACCAGCTAGGTGCTTCTGTAATTCTTTGTCGCACTCGGACACCCGTCGCTGGTAGGTGTCATACATCTCGAGTTCCTGTTGCAGCACAAAGATGAGCTCTGGGCGCCAGTTGCCTTCCAGGCTTTTGGCAATTTCCCCGCGGCTGGCCTGAATCCGCGGGTGACTGAGTTCCGCGAGCTTTCGCGGGTCGCGTTCTCCGGCCACGATGGCCCGCACAATCAGCTGTCCGGTCACCCCACTCAGGTCGCTGATCACATTCGCGAGCTGAATATTCATTTGCGTCAGCGCTTTCTGCATGCGTTGCACACAGGTCGCCGCGCCCGTGACATGTTGTAACCGCTGTCGCCAGTAGGTACGCAGGGTCCGGATCTTGGAAGGTGGTTGGAACGAGTTGTTCAACAATCCGTAGGTGTGTAGCTTCAACAGCCACTGGCTTTCCTGCACATCGCTCTTCCGTCCTGGCAGATTCTTGGTGTGCCGTGCGTTAACCAAATAGACTTCGAACCCACGTTCGTCCAAAACGTCGTATAGGGGAATCCAATACACCCCGGTCGACTGCAGGGCCACGGTCTTCACACCACAACTGTGCAACCAGTCGGCTAAGCGGTACAGATCCGCAGTGAAGCACTCAAAGCGGCGCACCGGTTGGGGATCGCGGTCCGGTCGCACCGCCACGTAATGTGCGCCATTGCCTACATCGATCCCCGCGGCGTGTGGATGGAGTACCGCCAGACCGGGGTCCTCCGATTGCAACTGCCGTGCGAGTTCCTTCTTCGCTTTTCGATTTCGCCACAACTTTTTGTCCGTCCTCATCCCTGTTCTCCTTCATGAAAATAGGGATCCGGCTCGGCCCGGTGACGAACGGTTTAAGAAACTCTCCAACGGGGTCAAAGAACCGTTACCACGAGGTCCTTGCCACCAAACTAGTGATCGCCAATACCGGAGCCATGCTAATCGTCGGGCACGAAGCGCCATTTCGGATATCGGCCTTAGCTTGCCGAATCGAATCCCCAGAACACACTGGCAAAGCGGAGAACTCTAGACAAGTTTCTGGCACTAGCGACGCGTCGAAGACGCAGTCAATGCTAATCGGGACCAAGTCACGTGGTGGCTCGAATCGAAACGCGGAATGCGGTCACTTTTTTTCTTTGCGGGCAAAATAAAAGTACGCAACCACGTTTAGGGAATTGACCAACACCGCGACCACGTTCCATAGAATCACCGGTCGCGAAGCAATTAATAAGCCGTAGTAGACCCAAAGGATCTGAAAAGCGCCCATGATTGCCGCCATACTTGGGTTCATACCTGCGCTTGATCGACGCCTGAGCATCGCGATCAAGTCCGGCATAGATGCAAAGGTCGTTCCAAATCCCGCCAAAAAGCCAAAGACCTCTGACCGGTGAAGACTGGGGATCAATAAACTCCGTGTGTCATGTGGAGCTAGGTCCTGACAACCGGAAAGGGTGATCAGGCTCGGGAGAAGAATAACGAGTGCCACTTTATTGAATCGGCCCATACTCACCTTCGAAAAATTGCCGACTTGGCTCCGGCTTGCGGGGCTGAAAAGCGCCCAAAGGAGAGCAGTTTCTACTTGCCTGAATTTTCCTATCCACGAGGGTGGTGGAGTGGCTTCAGTCATGAACGCCTCCAATTCTTGGGGTTGTACGTCGAAGGGAATGGCTCTCGACTAGTCTTTGGCCAGAGTTTTTTCACTGGAAGCCCCACAACGTAATTCTAGTCCCTCGCCCAGTACCGATTTTCGGGGTAAACGCTGGTTCCATTGGCCACTGCTGCTTCGTTCAAGTGGCGTTATCGGTAACTTGGCTCCCACCGCTACAACGATTGCGGCCATGATTTGGGGTACGAAACTGATGAGCGGCTCAATCCTTCGGACGCGGATCATAGTTCGGATCGTCGCGCGGGTCTACTGCTTTCTGCGGGGAATTTCCATTCTCTGGCTTCGGCTTCCTGATCAGTGGCGGCAGCGGAGGTGGTTCCGGCATATTCAGCACGATCACATCGACGTTTGGCTTTGAACCAAGCTTTTCATCTTCGCTAGGAAACGCGCCCATGAGCTCAAGCATAGTGCGCGTCGCTCTCTGTTGAATCGGCCAGGCTGCCAGCTCCGCAGAGTCTGTGAACTTTCCTTCGTGCTGAGCCAATTTCACCTCGACTGCGTTCATCTGCGGGATTAAATAATTCTCAACCACGGACTCGAGGGTAATCCCCATTCGTGCAATGACTTCGGGGGCCTTTTCCAAGAGTGATTCCGCTGCGAGCCGATGATTGATTTGTGTGGGCTCTGTCCAAAGGCGTAACCGGCCGTATTCGCCGTCGTGCAGTGGTAGTTCGGCGGTAATGTCCAAAAGCTCTTGCTCGGTAAGACCGACAAGAGGTCCGCGAAGAAACGCTCCAAGAGCAAGCGTGTCTCGGTTATTCGAAAGGATGCGCGCAATCGCCAGTAAGTCATGGACCTTTTGGCGGATGAAGAATCCTTTGCCGGCCTGAGTGGCAATGGGGATATCGAGGTCCTCGAGAGCTCGCTCGTAGATCCATAGGTCAGTTCCAGTCGGCGCCAGCAGCGCGATATCACCAGGGCGACACGGGACCTGCTCCTTGTTCTCACGAACCATGAACTCTCCGATCAGTTGTCGGCAGAGCTGTGCAACCGCTTGGGCCTCGAGTTCGCGCCACTCGTGCACATTGTATTCGGCGCCTACCTTACCGATCGGGATGCGCGCGATGGACGAGGCGTCCTTGGCAGAGTATGGGACTGTGCAAACCAGTGGTTCGTACCCGATCGAGTTCAACGGAGCCGCGAACCGTTGATTGACAAATCCGAGGATCGGTTTCCGAGAACGGAAGTTATCGGTAATGGCCACGATGTTGCCTGGGTATTGCTTCTGAATTGCCGCTTTAGCTTGCTGGTAACAACGCACGTCCGCGCGCCGGAACCGATATACGGACTGTTTTGGGTCTCTCTGCCGTGCGACGTCCTATGCGTAGGATTGGCAAACGGCCGGAGGAATATTTCGCGGTCGCTCAATCTGCTTTGCTTGAAGCGAAACATCGGAAATCTATCGGCAATCGAGGAGAAAAGCGGCCCTGTCGTCAGAAGGTCACGGTCAAATCTGGTGTCAGTTCTGGTGTCAGTTGCGATGGTCTTCAGGTGCAATCTCTTGCAATTCACTGCAAAGCTCAGCGAAGCGATTCGCTGATATCAAAGAATTTATGCAACAAGATGCAATCTCATGCAATCCGCTGCAATGCCCATCACAGAACTTAGGATCTTGTGGGGTAACACCCGTGGAGGTTCAAGTCCTCTCTCCCGCACCAACCGCAGAAGTCTTTTTCTTGCCGAGTAACTTCTGGACATCAGTTCCACATCTTCAGGTCAGGCCAGGCTTGTTGCAGAGGAACTTTGAAATTGTGGCAGAGCAGGATGTAGTAGTGCTCCCAGCCCATGCCCAGCGACGGGGCATTTCGCGGACCCACATCGACGCTGCCACACCAATCCTGCGCATCACCTAAACTCCATTCCAACAGGATCACGCTCTCGCCGGTGTACTCGCGCGGTCCCCAATAATAATAATTTTGATGAGCGCTGATGGACTTCGGGAGGCCGAAGCGCGAGCCGAAGAAATCGATAGCGCCGGCGCCTCCATAATTGCCGGCGAGGATGGCTGTTTTGGCGCGCTGGTCGGGAGGAAGGGAATTGTAGACTTCTGAGACTTTGCCGACCATTTCCAGCCAGCCGAATTGATCGGCGAAATGTTGAGGCAGCGGGCTGACCATACCGTTTTCGGTGCGAGTCATTTTGATTCCGAGCGCGTTCATGTACGCAGGAATTCTGTCCGGCGGAAGGATCGGCATGGCAAGGGGGGCCGCGAGGATTCCGACAGCGATGATGACAATGGGAATGGCATAACGCAGCCAGCGGAGCGGCTTGTAGGACCGGATGACCTTTTCCCAGAGAATTGCGCCCGCAGCGTACAGCATGGGGTAGATCGCAGCGAGGTAATAATCTTTGCCTTTGAGATACATCATGATGGCGAGGAAAACAAGATAAGTGAACCCAAGGAAACGGAATCGCTTGGAACTGGGAGAGAGCAGGAGGCAGAAGAGTCCGGCGAGCCAGACGAAGGCGCTGTACGGATTGAGCATGGCTATTTGCTGGTGAAGAAAAGCGAGGGGAGGAAGCTCCACATTCTTGTGAGTGGCTTTGACGTTGCGCAGATCTTCCAGGGTGGGGAAATGATGCACATACTCCCAAATGACATTGGGCAGGGCGACGCCGAAGGCGATGGCAGCGGCGATCCAAAACCATTTTGAAAAGAGGAGTTTTCGTTCGGAAGAGAGAAGCAAGCCGATCACCAGGGCGGCGATGAAGAAAATGGTGGAATGCTTGTTGAGCAGGCCAAAGCCAAGGAGAACGCCGCACCAGGGAAGAAATTGAGGCTGTTCGCGATGGATGGCGAGAAGTAAAACATAGATGCAACCCATCCAGAACAGCGGTTCGATGGGATTCATGGCCAGGCGAGTGCCATTGCCGAGAATGACGGGAGCAAGAAGCACGGAAGTACACGCGAGGAAGATGGCCCAGCGCTTGCCGCCTAGTTCGCGAGTGATGAAACCCGTAAGTGCGACTTCCGCGCCAAACGCCAACGCGGGAAGCACGCGAATGGCGTGAAGAGAGTTGCCGAAGACCATGCGAAAGGCACGCGCGAGCCAGGCAACGAGAGGAGCGAAATCGACGTAGCCGAAGGCCAAGTGGTTGCTGCAGGCGATGTAATAGAGTTCGTCGCGAAAATAGCCGTAGCGGCCGTTGAGCAGCATCTGAAGCACAAAACCAATAGCCCCGATTGCCCAGGCCATGCGCGATTCCGCGGCGCGGGTTTGTTCTTGAAGAGCGGCCTGAATCGGCATCGTCGGTCTCCGGCGGAAAAAGATATCACAAGAGGGGGCAGTCTTCCGTGGGGAAGGAGAGCAGCGTTTCGAGTTCGCTACGTTCAGAGTCCTCGCGCAAAGGTGCAGTTCAGAGTTCGCAGAGGAGGGCTTCCATCTCGGAGCGGGCGTGTTGGTTTCCTGAGCGAGTGGCGGCTTGGATGCCTTGAGAGAGGATGGACTTTGCCTCGTCGGAGCGGTTCTGTTGGGCGAGAGTTTGCGCGTACATCTGATAGCCAGGAACGTAATCAGGATTGGACTGAAGCAATGTGCGGAAGTGAGATTCGGCTGACAGGAAATCGTCGGTGTTGATGCATTCGATGGCCAGGCCATAGAGGGTGAAGGCATCGGTGGGATTCCTGACGAGGAATTCTTCGAGCTTCTGACGACGGGTTTTCTTTTGTTCGGTCATGGTAACGTCTCGTATTATACGTGGTACGAAGAAGGTAACCCAAGCGAGAGGAAAGAGGAGAGCAATGCCACGATCAGGCAAGGGCGTCATTGGGAAGTTCCGGGAAGAACCACTGAAGGGCAAGCCGGTCAGCGCGTCGGCGTCAGAGATGGCGGAAGTGGTGCTCCCGGCGCAGACGAATGCGCTGGGAAAATTGCTGGGGGGGCACGTGATGCATATGGTCGATATTGTGGCAGCGATGGCGGCGAGTCGGCACGCGAACAGTTATATGGTCACAGCGTCGGTGGACTACATTGATTTTCGAAACCCGGTGAATTTAGGAGAAATAGTCTTGCTGAAATCGCACGTGAACCGCGTGTTCCACACCTCTCTTGAAGTAGGGGTGGAAGTGTATTCGGAAGATATTCTGACGGGAGAAAGAAAGCATACAACGTCGGCGTTTGTGACGTTTGTGGCCATCGACGAGCACACGCGAAAGCCCAAGCCAGTGCCGCCGCTGATCGTGAAGACGGCAGGGGAGAGGCGTCGCTGGAGGGAAGCGGCGAATCGGCGAGAGATTCGACTAGCGCACCGTGTGAGCGAGAAACAGTAGGTTGGTCAGGCCATCGAGAGCCGAATTCTTGAAGTTCGCGTAAGCGCTTCAAGAGCAATGGCTTAGCGGAAGAACTAGCAAGGCCCGAAGAGGACGGGGACAAGGCTCTCCACATTTTGGGTAATCCATTAGGAATAGAATGTCAAGGGGACGATGGAGATGGCGGGGGGGTTGCGCTCGGTGGGGTGGTCGAGAGCGGAGCCAGGCTCACGTATGCAAGCTTAGTTGGCGAAAGAGATGCGAATTTCGTCGGCTACTTTGAGGGCGTGCTCGATACATGTGCCGATGGCCGGGCCATTGAGGTAGTTGCCAACGAAATGTAGGCCGGGGAAACAGGCGCGGAGTTTTTTCAGGGCAGCGAGACGGGTGACGTGTCCGAGATTGTATTGCGGAAGCGCGCGGGGCCAAACGGTGACATTCGAAAAGACGGGTTGGTTTCGAATGGAGAGAATGGGCGAGATTTCCCGGTGGACAAGAGAAGCGAGTTCCTCTGGGGCTTTCTGAAGAATGGCAGGATTGGTGGCGCCCCCAACGAAACTGGTGAGCAAAGCGTAACCATCCGGGGCGCGGCCAGGAAAGAGGGAGGAGTTCCAGACAGTGCCGAGATCATTCAAGCCGGAGGAACGGGGAACGAGGAAGCCGAAGCCCGCCAGGTCCTGACCGACATCTGCTTTTCGATAACCCAAAGAAACCACACCAACCGCAGCGTATTCCACGCTGCTTAATTCGGATTCGAAGGCGGGATTGAGGCGCGAGAGCACCCGTCCGGCAGCGGCAGGTGAGTTTGCGAGGACGAGGCGTTCGGCTTCGATGCGCTCTTCGCCGCGAGGAGTTTTCAGGATGATGTGGAAACGGGGAGCCTTCGCTTCGTGACCGGGATCCAGGGCGTCAATGGCCATGACCTCGACGTCGCATAAGAGCCGGTCGCGCAAGTCCTTGGCGAGAGCGCGGGTGAGTGTGTCGTTGCCTTCCTGAAAGGTTTGAAGAGTAGGTTTTTCGCGCGGGGTGTTGCCACGCTTGGCTTTGCGGTCTTTGCCGATGGCGATTGCGCCACGCAGGATACTGCCTTTTGCCGTTTCCGCTTCATGGAGGATGGGAAAAGCGGCGCGCAAGCTGAGTTTTTCGGGATCCCCGGCGTAGATGCCGGAGACGAAGGGCCCGACAAGACGGTCGAGAAGAGTGGGGGAGAATTTCCGACGAATGAAATCGGCGACGGATTCATCGGTTTCCGGAGGCCGGCTGGAACCAAGGAGGTCGCGAAGAATGCCGAAGAGCGTGCCGCCGCCAAGGAATGGAGAAACGAGCAGGCCCGGCCCCATGGGCACGTTCTGTAACTTGCCATCGAGCAAAACGTAGCGAGGAGCTTTGGGATCGGCGAGGATGCGCTGGTCCAGAATGCCGAGATCCTTGCAAATGGCGGTGAGGCTCGCGTTGCCGGCGAAGCTCTGCGGCCCGCATTCAAGGAGGAAGCCGTCGCGCTGAACGGATTGGATGACGCCGCCGGGGCGAGAAGAGGCTTCAAAGAGAAACGTGGAGATGCCGGATTTTTGGAGAGCGTACGCGGTCGTAAGACCGGAAATACCTGCGCCCACAACGAGTGCCTGGACCTGAGTGGACATGAGAAGAGACCTCGCTGGCTACAGGGTTTTTGAGAACAAAGGACGCGACGCCAGTTGCTGTTTTTCCAAGTACGGATCAAAGACCATAGCGAGGTTGCGGATAAAGATGCGACCGAGCCAGGCGGTACGAATCTCCTTGTCATTCAAGATGACCAAACCATCTTCCTGGGGCATTCTCAGGCGTTCCAGTTCCGGAGCGAAATATTCGTCGAAGTTAATGCCGTACTGTTTGGAGATTTCGTCTTTGACGATAACCGTGTGGCAGAGGAGACGGCTGATCACATCTCGGCGAATGACGTCGTCTTGGGAGAGGTGATAGCCGCGCATGGTCGCGATGCCGCGCTCGTTGACGGCTTTTTCCCAGTTGGGAATATCGCGGAAATTCTGCGCATAGATTTCCTGAATCCCGCTGATGGCCGTGATGCCCATACCGTAGAGATCGGCGCCGGCTTTGGTGGTGTATCCCTGAAAATTGCGATGAAGGGTACGGTTGCGTTGGGAGACGGCGAGTTCGTCATTTTCCTTGGCGAAGTGATCCATGCCGATGTAGAGATAGCCGGATTCCAGGAATTTGAGCAGGCCGTTACGAAAGATATCGAATTTCTCCATGCCTTCTGGAAGGAATTTTACGAATGAACCTTGTTGTTTTTTGAGCCAGGGGACGTGGGCATAGCTGAACATGGCGATGCGATCAGGGGAGAGGCCGACAATCTGCTCGACGGTGTGGGCGAAGCTCTCGCCAGTCTGATACGGAAGGCCATAGATCAGATCGACGTTGATGCTGTCGAAGCCGAGTTCGCGCGCGTCGGCGATGAGGTCGCGGGTGACCTCGAAGGGTTGCACGCGATGGACGGCTTTCTGGACGTCTTCCTTGAAATCCTGGATGCCCATGGACAGGCGATTGAAGCCCATGCGGCGAACGGTATCGAGGTGAGCACGGGTCGTGACGCGGGGATCAACTTCGATGCCAATTTCAGCGTCAGGGGCGAAAGTGAAGCGCTCGCGCGTGTAAGTGAACAAATCTTCGATTTGTTCAGGGGAGAGATACGTGGGCGTGCCGCCGCCCCAGTGGAATTGCGCTACGGGACGATGGCGGGAAACACCCTGGGCGATGCGATCGATTTCTTTTTTCAGGGTGGCGAGATAGGGAGGGGCGACAGACTTGTCTTTCTGGATGATGACGTTGCAAGCGCAGAAGAGGCAGAGGCTCTCGCAGAAGGGAAGATGCATATAGAGAGAGACGGGAGACCCTTTGCGGTCGGCGTCTTCGATGGCGGCTTCATATTCTTTCGGGCCGAAGGTGTCTACCCAAACCGGGGCAGTCGGATAGCTCGTGTAGCGCGGGCCAGGACGATTGTAGCGATTGACGAACTCTTCACCGACAGAGAGTTCCTGCTGCATTTCGCGAAGGGTGGGATTGATGAACGGCACGACAACTACCTCCTATAGCGCTCAGGGCCGCGTGGGGACCGCAGGTTTTGCGGCGTTGAGCACAGCTTGCTGACCGGTGAGGATGAAGAGTTGCGCGTTTTCCACCGGCGTGTGCTGAAGAATGCCGTGGCCCAGATTCAGGATGTGGCCGTGGCCACCAAGCGAGGCAGCGGTGTCCAGAGTGGACTGACGAATTTTTTCCTGTGGACCAAAGAGGATGGCGGGATCGAGATTGCCTTGGATAGCGACGCGCGGGCCCACCAGGGCGCGGAGTTCGTTGAGGGGCACTCGCCAATCAACGCTGAGGACGTTGGCACCCGCCTTGGCGATCGAGGGGAGCAAGTGACGCGAGGCCTTGGTGTAGTAAATCACAGGAACCGTGTGGGCGAGGCCAGCGATGACTTCCTGGACGGCGGGAAGGACGAATTCTGTGTAGTCCTGGAAATCGAGTTCGCCGCACCAGGTGTCGAAGAGCTGAACCGCAGTGACACCGGCGGCGATCTGGCCCTTCAGGTAGAGAATCGTGGCTTTGGCGATTTTGTGCAAAAGCTCGCGGAAGACTTTGGGCTCGCTGTAGAGGAAATTCTTTACCGTGGCGAAACCTTCTTTTGTGCGGCCTTCGACCATGTAGCAGGCAAGCGTCCAGGGAGAGGCGGCGAAGCCGAGGACGGGTACGTCGGGACCGACATATTTGACCGTGCGGCGAAGCGCTTCCATGAGGAAGCCGGTTTCGACTTCAGGATCGAAGATGCGGAGTTTTTTTACATCGGCTTCGGTGCGAACCGGTTCGGGAAGGTTTGGCCCTTTGTCTTCGAGTTCGAGAGGAAGGCCCATGGCTTCCGCGGGAATGAGAATGTCGGAGAAGATGATGACGGCATCAACGCCGAGGCGGCGGAAGGGCTGGACGGAAACCTCAAGTGCCAATTCGGGAGTCTTGCAAACCTGCAGGAAAGAATGCTTGGCACGAATGTCGCGGTATTCGGAGAGATAGCGGCCGGCCTGGCGCATCATCCAAACCGGGAGACGAGGCACAGGTTCGCAACGGCAGGCTCGCAGGAACAGCTCTTTGCGGGTCAGCGAAGGGGCCTGGAAAGTCATAGGTATGGAAGCAGAATAGCAAATCGGAGGTGTTCTTGCCTGTGAGGAAACTCACTGACAGGACAAGGGGAGAGGAGAGAGGGGTCGGACGGCAAGGTGCCGCGATGGCACGAGTGATGTATGATGTTAGATGTTTGATGCGTTTCATCAAGGAAAGCGACGATGCGAACCACACTTTCCATCGAGGACGACGTCCTTGCGGCGGCCAAGGAATTGGCGGCGAGAGAGGGAAAAAGTGTAGGGGAAGTGATCTCAGCGCTAGCGCGGGAAGCACTACGTCCTAAGAAGACAGGAAGACGCACACGCAATGGCGTGCCACTTTTGCCGGTGCGTTCCGGAACAACCCGGGTGACACTGGAACTGGTGAATCAGTTGCGCGATGAGATGCCATGATGGCGTTCCTGCTCGACGTGAATGTGTTGATCGCCTTGATCGATCCGGCGCATATCCATCACGATGCCGCGCACGAATGGTTTGCTAGCGTGGGAAAGAAGGCGTGGGCAAGTTGTCCACTGACGGAAAATGCTGTTTTGCGTATTGTGGGAGACAGCCGCTATCCCAATTCACCCGGCACACCAGCGGCGGTGGGGGAAATCCTGGCAGAATTGCGGGAAATGCCGGGACATGTATTCTGGGCCGACGACATCAGCTTGTTTGACAAACGGCAGGTGGATACCGCCCTACTGCAGACTGGACCGCAGGTGACCGAGTCCTACCTGCTTGCCCTGGCCTGCGCGCATCAGGGGCAATTGGCTACTTTTGACCGCCGTTTGGTGGCGAGCGCAGTGCATCGTGGCGGTAAAGCGCTGCATCTCATCCGATGAAAGCCGAGAAAGCACGCGAGATTTGTCTGTGCGATACCGCACAGCGAGAAGCGGGGAGAGTGCGCTATACTCGGCGCGTAAACACGCAAACTGGGCAAACCGGGGTGATGCTAAAGCCTAAGCTGGCGTGCACATAGCCGATGAACCACATTTTCGTTCTAGTAACGGTGTTGGCCTACTTCACGAGCATGGGGTTGTACCTGCGTTTCCTGAATACCGGAAAAGAGTTTACGGGCAGGCTGGCTACGGCAATGATGTTCCTAGGGTTAGTGATGCATTACCTGGCGCTACTGATGCGGGCAAAGGGCACGCACACGGTGCCGTACCATGACCTGCAGGGATCGATGTCACTGTTCGGGTGGCTGCTGGCGGTGACCTATTTGTGTCTGGAGATATACCACCGGCAGAGGACCGTAGGAGCGTTCGTTCTACCGATCATTTTGGCCTTCTTTTTTACGGCCAATCTCGTGCCGGACCATCCGAGTCCGCCCGCGGCGGCGCATGGAGTGGCATTTGCGCTTCACGTGACGTTGAGCATTTTGGCGTATGCAGCGTTTGCGCTTTCCTGTGTGCTTAGCTTGATGTATCTGGCGGAGGAACGGTTTCTGAAGGTGCGGAAGCTGAGCGACGTGGTGTGGAGATTGCCACCATTAGAACTGCTCGAACGCATGAGCCACACGAGCGTGCTGCTGGGATTGATAACGATTACGGTGGGAACGGCGCTGGGATTCCTGGTGGCAGACCGGCAACCGGGGACACCGGCCTATTTTGATCCGAAGTATGTGGTGACGCTGGTGGTACTGCTGCTGTACGTGGCATATTTTCAGTTGGCGAGGACGGCGGCATGGCGAGGAGCGCGGGCGTCGAAGCTGTGCGTGTTTAATTTTGTGTTGGTGATCTTGAGCTTTACCGTGGTGAACCTCTACTTTTCGCAGCACCACCGGTATTTTTAGGAGCGCGCGGAACGCGGCATGGAGATTGTACTCGTTGGCCTGAATTTCCGGACTGCGCCGGTGGAGGTGCGGGAGAGGGTGTCCTTTTCGCACGAGCAGGCGCTGCGCGCTTCGGAAGAGTTGCGATCGAGCGGAATCCTGGAAGAGACTCTGGTCCTTTCCACCTGTAATCGAAGCGAAGTGTATGGCGTCAATCCGAGTTCCAAAAGGGAATCGGCGGCGGCGCTATCATCGTATCTAAGCAGGTTTCACGAGTTGCAGCCGGACCTGCTGAATCCTTCGCTTTATCACCATTACGACCATGACGTGGTGCGGCATTTGTTTCGCGTATCTGCTGGGCTGGAATCGATGCTGCTGGGGGAGGCGGAGATCTTGGGGCAAGTGCGCGAAGCTTACCTGCGTGCGCATGATGGACACGCCACGGGACCGGTGCTGAACCGGTTATTCCAGGCGGCACTGGAAGTGGGGAAGAGGGTGCGGGCGGAAACGGAATTGGGGACGAGGCCGATGGGAGTGGCGTCGGCGGGGATGAAACTGGCGGAACGGATTTTCGGGAAGCTGAATGAGCGAAGCGCGTTGGTGCTGGGAGCTGGAACGATTAGCGAGCAGGTGGTGTCGCAACTCCGGGATCGGAATATCGGGCATTTGTACGTGACGAACCGTTCGCGGGAGAAGGCGGAAGAATTTGCCAAGCAATACAACGGGATGGTGATCGAGTGGGGCGAGTGGGACTCGGCGCTGAAACTGCCCGACGTGATTGTGTCGGCGGTCGGAGTGCAGGAGCCGCTGCTGACGAAGGGGCTGATGGAGAAGGCGATGGTCGCGCGGGGAAATCGGGCGCTGTTTTTGATGGATTTGGGAATGCCGCGGAATATTGCGGCGGCGGTGGGGGAACTCTATAACACATATCTATATACGATGGAGGATCTGACAGAAATTGTGCAACAGAACCGCGACGCGCGACAGAGCGAAGTGCCGAAGGCGGAAGCGTTGGTGGAAGAGCACGTGGGGAAATTCATTTCGTGGCAAGCGAGCGTGGAGCTCATCGGGGTGCTAGATACGCTGCGGCACAGGTTAAAGGAGCAGCGCGCCGCCTTTTTGAAGGAAAAATTGAATGGGATGGAACGGTATAGCGCGGGGGATCGCGAGCAATTGGGGAAAATGATGGATGAACTGATTGAGCGAGTGCTGATCGCACCTGCGGAACGGCTGCGGGCGGAGAAAGAGATTCGAAAGAAGATACAAAGCGTGGAAGCGATCCGGGAATTGTACTTATCGGACAGGGAGAAACCGTGAGGCCGCTCCGCATAGGCAGTCGAGGAAGCATTTTGGCACGCTGGCAGGCGGAGTTCGTGCGCAAACAATTGTTCCAGCTTACGGGCATGGAAGCGGAAATTGTGATTATCAGGACATCGGGCGACAAGATGCAGCAGGCGCCCCTTACGCAGATTGGCGGGAAAGGGATTTTCATTAAAGAGTTGGAGGAGGCACTACTGGAAGAGTCAGTGGATTTGGCGGTGCACAGCGTAAAGGACATACCAACGGAAACACCGGGACGACTATTTTTCCCCGCCGTGTGCCGGCGAGATGACGTGAGAGATTGCCTGGTTTCGAATCATGGGACGCCGCTGGCGAACTTGAAGCAAGGAGCGCGGGTAGGGACGAGCAGCTTGCGCCGGCAGGCGCAATTGCGCCATTACCGTCCGGATCTGGATATACGAGAATTGCGGGGAAACGTCGATACGCGACTGCGAAAAGTAGAGAGTGGGGAGTACGACGCGATTGTGTTGTCGAAAGCGGGATTGGACCGGCTGGGATGGAGCGCCAAGATTTCAGAGCCGCTAGCGACGGAGATTTCGTTGCCGGCCGTGGGGCAGGGAGCGATTGCGATTGAATCGCGGGTAAAGGATCAGGAAGCAGCGGAGATACTAGGGAAATTGGATGATCAGGAAACGCGGACGGTAATCATTGCGGAACGGGCGTTGCTGGCAGCGTTGCAGGGAGGCTGCCAAGTACCGCTGGGGGCGTGGGCGCGGATGGAACGCGGGGAATTGTTGATGGAAGCTGTGGTGTGTTCGGTGGATGGCGCGCAGTATGTGCGACAGAAAGCGACGGCACCACCGAGTGAAGCGGCCGAGTTAGGACAGAGGATGGCGGCGCTGTTGATCGAGGGTGGGGCCCGGAACATTTTGGATGAGGTGAACCGGGCGCGTGGGTGAGGAGCGCCCGAATGCGTTGAAGGGGAAGCGCGTCGTGGTGACGCGCGCGGTGGAACAAAACCAGACGTTGGTACACGCGTTACACGTAATGGGCGCGGAAGCAGTGCTCATGCCGATGGTGGCGTTTGGTCCGCCGGATGATGTAACGGTGGTGGATGAGGCGATTCGGGGGACTGGAGGCTACGATTGGCTGCTGCTGACAAGCCAGAATGCGTTGCGGGCCGTGCAGGAACGCTGCGAGGTCTTGGGAATTGGTTTGGTTCAGACACTGGGGAAGATGCAAATTGCGGCGGTGGGACCGGCGACGGCGGAAGCAGGGAAGCACGCGGGATTGGACATACAGTACGTGGCGACAACGCACCATGGAGCGGCGTTGGCAGAAGAGCTTGGGGAAAAAGTTAGAGGGAAGCGGATTTTGTTGCCGAGGAGCGATCGAGCGAATCCGGAACTGGTGAAGAGGCTGGAAAGTTTGGGCGCAGAGGTGAAGGAAATCGTGGCGTACAAGACGGTGCGGCCAGATGAAGGAAGTCTGGATAAAGCGGGAGAACTCGTGAGAGAGGGCGCAGACGCCGTGTTGTTTTTCAGTCCGTCGGCTGTGCACCATCTGGAAGATGTTCTGGGGAATGCGAAATTTCTGGAGTTTTCCCGGCGGGCCTTGTTTGCCGCAATCGGGCCGGTAACGGAGGGAGCGCTGCGCCGGGCAAAGGTGGAGCGCTTGGTGATGGCGAAGGATACGACGGTGGATGCGATCATTGCGGCTTTGAGGGATTATTTTCAGGCGAGCACGAAATTGCCAGCAGGAGCGGAACCAGAGTGAGTTTTCCATTGCATCGGCCGCGTCGTTTGCGCCGCACAGAGAAGCTACGGAGTCTGGTGCAGGAACATCGGCTGCACGCGGCGGGATTTGTGTATCCGATGTTCGTTTGTCCCGGAACGAAAATGCGCCACGAGATCAGCTCGATGCCGGGAGTCTACCAGCAGTCGGTGGATCAGATTGTGGAAGAATGCCGAGAAGTGGAATCGCTGGGAATTTCCGGGGTGATTTTGTTTGGTTTGCCTGCGACCAAGGATGCGCGGGGAATGAGTTCGCTGGCGAAAGACGGAGTGGTGCAGCGGGCGATCGAAGGGATCAAGAAAGCGAAATTGAATCTTCTGGTGATTACGGATGTGTGCCTGTGCGAGTACACCGACCACGGGCATTGCGGCGTGATTGGTCACGGGGAAGTGATGAACGATGAGACGCTGGAGATTTTGAGCGAGCAGGCGTTGTCCCACGCTCGGGCAGGAGCGGACCTGGTGGCCCCGTCGGACATGATGGACGGGCGAGTCGGAGCGATCCGGAAGAAGCTGGACGAGAGTAAATTCGAGAATGTGGCGATCATGGCATATTCCGTGAAGTACTGCTCGGGATTTTACGGGCCGTTCCGGGAGGCTGCGCAATCAGCGCCTCAATTTGGAGACCGGCGAAGCTATCAGATGGACCCGGCGAATGGTAACGAATCGCTGAAAGAAGTAGTGCTGGATTTGGAAGAAGGCGCAGATATCGTGATGGTGAAGCCGGCGCTGGCGTATTTGGATGTGATCCGGCGGGTGAAAGAGCGCTTTGCTGTTCCCCTGGCGGCATACAACGTGAGCGGCGAATACTCGATGGTGAAGGCAGCGGCGGCGAAACAGTGGATTGACGAGAAGCGCATCGTGTTGGAGATCTTGACGGGGATTCAGAGAGCGGGTGCGGAGATTATTCTGACCTACCATGCGAAAGACGCAGCGCGGTGGTTGAAGAGTTAAGGTGAAAAGATGAGTCAAGCGGCGAAAATGGGAATTCCGGAGCGGAAACGCTCCAGGGAAATATTCGCGCAGGCGGAAAAAGTGCTGGTCGGCGGCGTGAACAGCCCCGTGCGAGCGTTCCGATCCGTAGGTGGCGAGCCCCTGATCATTGAAAAGGGAAGCGGGCAACACCTGTATGACGCCGACGGGAACATGCTGCTGGATTATGTGTGTTCGTGGGGAGCGATGTTGCTGGGGCACGCGCATCCAGCCGTGACAGCGGCGATTGCGGATCAAGCACGAAGGGGCACGAGCTTTGGCGTGACGACGGAACTTGAGTTGGAATTGGCGACGCTGATTACCAAGGCGATTCCCTTTCTGGAGAAGGTACGGTTTGTGTCGAGCGGCACGGAAGCGACGATGAGCGCCGTGCGGCTGGCGCGTGGCGTAACAAAGCGGGATTTGATCGTGAAATTTGAAGGCGGGTATCACGGGCATGCGGACAGCTTTCTCTCGCAGGCGGGGTCGGGCCTGGCGACGCTGGGAATTGCAGAGTGTCCGGGAGTGCCGCAGGGACTGGCAGCGCTAACGTTGAACGTACCGTACAACGATGTGGCCGCTGTGGAGCGGCTGTTCGCGGAACATAAAGGAAAGATCGCGGCGGTGATTGTGGAACCCGTGGCGGCGAACATGGGCGTAGTGTTGCCGAAGGAAGGATTCCTGAAGGGTTTGCGCGAGGTGACGAGGAAGAATGGGGCGCTCCTGATCGTCGATGAGGTGATTACAGGATTCCGGCTGAAGAGCGGATCCGCGCAGGATGTGTTTGGCGTGGAAGGGGATCTGACCACCCTGGGGAAGATCATTGGTGGGGGAGTGCCGGTTGCGGCGTATGCAGGGCGAGCGGAATTGATGAACAACGTGGCGCCGCTGGGACCTGTCTACCAGGCGGGAACGCTGGCAGGGAATCCCCTGGCGATGCGGGCGGGCATCGCCACCTTGAAGGAATTGAGCAAGCCGGGAGTTTATGAAGGAATCGACGAACGGGCGAAGAAGCTTGTCGCCGGGTTACGAGCGGCTCTGGCCGGGGCGGGGGTGGCAGCGCAGGTGAACAGCATAGGGTCGCTCTCGACAATTTTCTTTACACCGCAGGCGGTGACGAGTTACAGCGAAGCGAAGCTGTCGGACACCAAAGTATATGCGCGATTCTTCCGCGAAATGCTGAATCGAGGTATATTTTTGGCGCCTTCGCAATTTGAGGCTGCGTTTGTGTCCGCGGCGCATACCAGTCCGGACATTGACCGGACGATCCTCGCGGCCAGTGATGCATTTAAAGCGATTTCCGCCCAACCTTCCGCCTAACAGGGGCGATACCAGAGAGAGCAGATTTCGCGGGCCAAAAGCGCCCTCGGAATGACAGGTCTGAGGAGTCTGAGGGATTTCCGTACGCAGGGTATACCAGAAGAGAGGGAGAATTCCGGATGCATGAAATCATGGAAGCGCATGAAGCCGAAGAGCACCATGAAGAAAATCCATTTCTGATGCCGGTGGCGGTGACGCTATCGATTCTGGCGGTGTTGGTGGCGATTGCCACGTTGTTAGGGCATCGCGCGAGCACGGAAGAGATGATTCTGCAGAATAAGGCGACGGACCAATGGGCCCTGTTTCAGGCCAAGAATATCCGGCTGCATGAGATGCAGAGCGTGGCCGACATGTTGGGGACATTTACGCCGATGGAAAAGGAAAAGGCGGAGGCTCTGCGGGAAAAGTACGCAGCAGAAGCCGAGCGGTATAACAAAGAAAAGGACGAAACGAGCGAGCAAGCCAAGGAGCTGGAAGCGGAGCGAGACCTAGTGGGCCGGCGGGGTGACCGGTATGACGCCGGGGAAGTGATCCTGGAAATTGCGTTGATCGTGTGTTCGCTTACCCTGCTGACGAAGAAGAAGATTTTCTGGCTTTCGGGGATCACGCTGGGGGCAGTGGGGTTCGTGGTTACAGCCAGCGGGTTTTTGCTGCATTGAGGATCGCTGGCGATCGGTTGAGGTCGTTCGCCGTGCAAAAGGCGCGCTCCTCCAGAGGACAAGATCGAGAAGAGAAAAAGTGTAAGAGTGAAATGGTGCAAGGTGTAGGGGAGCGATGCGACAGAGGGCGGGGGAGTGACGCGGAGCAAGGTGACCTCGTCCTGGAGTTGTTGCATGCGGGAAAGAAGCTCCTTGTGGCGAACGGCTTCGAGGTCGGGCTTCTTACCGATGAAGGAAAGAGTGCCGCCGGGCTCCAGGATGCACTGATCGACTTCGGAGAGAGAAGCGAAGCCTTGTTTGCGGGCAGCTGCCTCCAGTTGCGCCAAGGTGATGAGTTCGTTCTTCAGGTGCTCAGTGCGCACTTGGCCGTTTTCCATCAGAACATCGGCCTTTCCTTCGACCAATTGATCCAGTTTCTTGTGACTGTACAGGAAGCGGACCACCAGGTAGTTGGTGGCGAGGAGCGAAGTTGCGCCCAAAAGCCCCCCGGAGATGGAGTTATCGTCTCCGATGATGGCGTTCTGGACGGTGTTCGATAGAGTAAGCAGGACAACGAGATCGAAGGGATTCAACTGGACGAGTTCCCGTTTGCCCGACAGACGCAGCATGATCACCAGAAAGAGATAAACAATGACAGGCCGCAGGATTTTTTCGAGGCTCCGGAGGGAAATCACAAACATGTCTTTCCACATATCGTGCATGGCGCAGTCCTCCGGAAAATGGCGCTTGGGAGATGCGAATTCAAGCTACAGGGAGAAACATTCGGGGAGAGAGTAACACGGGAAGGAAAGGACCGCAGGAGCAGGTGGGAGAGGACCTGTACGAAAGGACAGTCATGTTTAGGCAACGCGGGATGGACTCCTGATTTACGGTGAAGTGGAATTTCACTATGGTGGGAGAAGGTTCCATTTAGCTCGCACGATCGCTTAGGTTTGGCACGTTAAGGTCAGGAGGCTTCCGAACGTCCTCTAGGCGGCAGTTTGCTCGCCCGCCCGGTGCGAAGCGTAAAGCTCATGGCACAACGAACCGTTTCTGAGCCCGGGGTAGCGCTGGGCTCTCAACAGCTCACGATCCTATTAGACTCCTCACGAGAACTCATCGCCATCCTTGGGCCGGATGGTACCGTGCAATTCGTAAACGCAACCTTCCAAGCTGTGCTGGGATACCGGGTGGACGAGCTGTTGGGCCGAAGCCTACAGGCGATTGTGCACGCGCTGGATTTGGACGGAGTGCGCGAGAGGCTGAAGGAGGTCGCGACGGTAGCCGGATCGAACGTAACCGAGCGCTGCCGGTTCCGTTGCCGGGATGGCTCGTGGCGATGGATCCAGTTCACTTGTCGGAACCGGCTGGAAGAGCCGCAGTTTGAGGGAATCCTGTTTCACGCGACGGACGTGACCGATCTGCACCGAATGGAGTCCGAACGGGCGGTAAACTCCGAGATCGTACACGCGCTGAACGAGACGGCCAACCTGGATCAATTGCTGACACGAATTCACGGTTCGTTGAAGCGAATTTTGCCGGCAGAAAACTGCTTCGTGGCGTTGCACAATCCGGAAGACGAAACGTTTTACTTTCCATTTCTAGTGGATGAATATGACACGGTGCCTCCCCCGCAGAAAGTGGGAAGGAGCTGCACGGCGTATGTGTTTCGTACGGGCCGGGCAAGCCTGATTCCACAAAGCGAGTTCGACCGGCTGGCGGCAACCGGAGAAGTCGAACTGGTGGGGTCACCATCCCCCGCATGGTTGGGCGTGCCGCTGAAAACGCCGACGGCGACAATTGGCGTACTGGTGGTGCAGCATTACCAAAACGAAAATGCGTACGACCGGCGGGACCTGGAGTTCCTGGAATCGGTGGGAGGGCATATCGCGCTGGCGATTGAGCGTCGCCGGGCGGAAGAAGAGCTTCGCAAGAATGAGTCGATGCTGCGGTTGCTGTTCGAATATAACCCGCTGCCCACGTGGCTGCATGAAATCGACACGCTGCGATTCCTGAAGGTGAACCAGGCGGCGATGGATCTTTACGGATATACGACCGAAGAATTCGAACAAATGACCGTACTGGAAATTCGGCCGGAAGAGCAGAGGGCGAAGGCACTGAACTATTTGCGGGAATTAGGAGCCGATGCGGAAGAACATGAGTTCTGGCTACACCGGGCAAAAGATGGGCGAACATTTGAAGTGGAGACGATCTCGCACGGATTGAACTATGCCGGAAAACGGGTGCGGCTGGTGGTGGCGCAGGACATCAGCGAGAGAAGGCAATTGGAAGGGCAACTGCGGCAGGCGCAAAAAATGGAAGCGGTGGGGCGGCTGGCCGGCGGAGTGGCGCACGACTTCAATAATCTGTTGATGGTGATCAAGGGGCACACGGAGCTGTTGTTGAGTGCGCTGGAGCCGTCGAATCAAATTACGCGAAAAATCGAGCAGATCGACCGGTCGGCGGACCGGGCGACAGCATTGACGCGGCAGTTACTGGCGTTCAGCCGGCTGCAGGTGTTGCAGCCCCAGATTATTAACTTGAATGCGGTGGTGGAGGAAATGGGGAAGCTACTGCCGCGGCTGATTGGGGAAGACATTGAATTGATGATTCGAACGGACGACGACTTGGGAACGGTTCGGGCGGACGCCAGCCAGATGGAACAGGTGATCATGAATCTGGCGGTGAATGCGCGGGACGCCATGCCAAACGGCGGCAAGCTGGTGATTGAGACAGCGAACGCGGAACTCGATCAAGGATATATGGCGAGCCACCCGCTGATGAAGACGGGGCCGTATATCCAACTGGTGGTGACCGACAGCGGCACCGGCATGGACGCGGAAACACAGGCTCATATATTCGAACCCTTTTTCACAACGAAGGAAAAAGGCAAGGGCACAGGGCTGGGACTTGCCACGGTGTACGGGATCGTGAAGCAGAGTGGCGGGTTTATCTGGGTGTACAGCGAACTCGGAAAGGGAACTTCGTTCAAGATTTATTTGCCGCGATTGGACCAGGTGGAAGATCACGTGGGAGTGACCATCGGCAGAGTGGAATTGCCAAGAGGTACGGAGACGGTGCTGCTGGCAGAGGACGAGCAGGACGTGAGGGAAATCGCGCGAGAGTTTCTGGAGTCCGGCGGATACCGCGTGATGGAAGCAAAGGATGGCGCAGAAGCAATCCAGTTGGCGGCGAAGCACCGGGGCAAGATTCAACTGCTTGTGACGGACATGGTGATGCCAGGAATGACTGGCCAGGAACTGGCGGTGCAGTTGCAGTCGGAACATCCGGGGCTGTGCGTGGTTTTCATGTCGGGGTACAGCGAGCACGCGGCGACGGAAATGGCGAACGCGGATCCTACGGTGCGACTGCTGACCAAACCGTTCAGCCGGTCGGCGATCCTGCGGACCGTGGGAGAGATACTGCGGGCAGTGGGGAAGAACTGAGTGCAAGAGTAGGCCCGCTAGAAATCCAATCAATCTAATTTGGGATGTTTGCGGTGCCAGTCTGTGAATTGCTGGTAGCTGCGTCCGGCTTGCAGGACAGCTGCGTCATCACCGGCCCGGGCGACAAACTGCAGGCCGACGGGTAGTTTTTTGTCTGTGAAACCACAGGGGACGGAAAGCGCGGGAAGTCCGCAGAGATTGCCGATTCCGCCGAGCGGGTCGGCAAACGCGAGTCCCTTGGAGATGTCCATAGAAAGAGGAGTGGCGGGGACAGGCAGGGAGGCCGCGACGAGCACATCGAAATTGTCGAAGAGGTCGGCCATTTTTTCCTGCAGAATCTCCCGAATGCGAAGAGCGGAATTGTAGTCGGCACCAGAAATAGTGAGATTGGGATAGCCCCCGATCTTTGCCAAAGGATCCGTGAGTTCGCTGGCCTTGCCAGAGCGGATGAACGAGGAAAACGCAGACCCGGCTTCGCAAGAAAGGACGACACCCGCGGCATCCTCCCACGGGCCTTCCGGGAGCGCAGCGTTCTTCATGGTGGGGAAATGATGCTGAATGGTTTTGTGCGTGGCGTCGATCACTTTGGCGACAGATGGGTCGAGATCCTTTTGTTGCCAGGCGTTCGTGAGCCAGCCGATACGTAAGACCCTGGGCTTGAGTTCGGCGGCAGGAGAAAAGGTGAAGGCAGCTTTGTCGATGGGGAGAGTGCTGCGATCGAGAAAGTCGTGGCCAGCGATGGCGGCGAAGATGCGAGTGCAGTCTTCGGCACTGCGCGCGAGCGGGCCAATTTTGTCCATGGAGTAGGACACCGCCATGGCACCGTAACGGCTGACGCGGCCGTAAGTGGGGCGCAGACCGCTGACACCGCAAAACGCGGAAGGGCAGATGATCGAGCCCCAAGTCTCCGTGCCAATGGCGAAGGCGGCCAGTCCAGCGGCGACGATGGCGCCGGAACCGGAAGAAGAGCCACAGGTCCAGCAGGTCGTATCCCAAGGATTACGGGTTTCCCCTTGGAGGGAGGCAGAGGCATACATGTAGCCGAAGCCGCCTGCGAGTTCGATCATCGCGGCTTTGCCGAGGAGAATGGCGCCGGCGTGGTTCAGATGATCGATGACGGTGGCGTTGTACTCGAAGACTTGATTGGCAAACGGTTTGGCGCCCCAGGTGGTGGGGATGTCTTTCACGGCCAGAAGATCCTTGGCGGCGTAGGGGATGCCATGAAGCGGACCGCGGTAATGTCCGCGATGAATTTCTTTTTCGGCGGCTTGGGCTTGCGCAAGGGCGAGAGTATCGGTGATGCGAGCGTAGGCGTTGAGTTTGCGGCCCAGGGTCTGGCTGCGCTCGAGGTAACTTTCGGTGAGCTCAACGGGAGACATCTGCTTGGCCTGAATCTGTTTTGCCAGTTCTCCAACGGTGGCATAGAGAACGGATTCCTTCAGCATGCGGGCTCCGATCAGGACTTTCTTGAGGGGACCGCAGGTTGCGGCTTCTTATCACGCTCGACGAGAGGCTTGAGGTACAGGGCCGGCGCGTTGCCATTTTCCAGATTAAATTTGCGGATTTTTTCGAGGGTAGGCTGGAGGTCAGCGCACATTTTTTTGATGTTGGCCTTTTGCGCGTCGTCCAAGTGGTCACCGTACAGGCTGAGAATTTGCTGGTAGCGAGAATCGGCTTCGAGCTGGCCTTCGGGAGAAAGTTTCGTCTCATTCTGTGCGTTCGGCGGCGCCGCGGCCGAAGCGGCGGATGGCAGAAGCGCTTCGGCGGGGACCAGGGTGGCGGAGGCGGAAAGGACAGCGGCATGACGCGCGAACTGCCTGCGGGAAAGCAGCGGGCCGCTTTTTTTGTTCATGATGAACCCCTGAGCGTGTGGCGTTGGAAGAAAACTAAAGCGAGGCTATCCAATCCGGACAAGGGCGTCAACTGGACGAAGGGATAGGTGCGGCGAGGAGCCAAAGGGAAGCAGTTGCCGAAGTGTTTTGTTTGGCGCTGAACTTTGGGCTAAACTGAGGGCTCCCGCGCAGAACCTCTACCTGTAGATACATTTTCCGCTGACCGAGGCATCGGACTTTCTATGGACGTTTCCAACGCACAATACCCATGGGTAGGGACTTTGGATTGGGCGCACCCGATTGTTCGGGAATGGTTTCTGAGCAAGCTGGGGAAGCCGACGGAGCCGCAGGAGCAAGGTTGGCCACATATTCTGCGGCGGACTACGACGTTAATTTCGGCACCAACGGGTTCTGGGAAAACGCTGGCAGCATTCTTGGCTTGTATTGATCGCATGGTGCGCAAGGCGCTGGCCGGGGAATTACAGGACCGCACAGAAGTGCTGTACGTCTCGCCCCTGAAGGCGCTGAGTAACGACATCAAGATTAATCTGGAAGTACCGCTGGGAGAAATTCAGCAACTGGCGATGGCGCGCGGGTTGTTGATGCCGCAGATTCGCGCGGCGGTGCGCACTGGGGATACGTTGCTGCCGGAGCGGCGGGCGATGCTGCAGAGGCCTCCGCATATTTTGGTGACAACGCCCGAGTCACTTTACATTTTGCTGACGGCGGAGAAAAGCCGCGAGATTTTGAAGTCGGTTGACACGGTAATCGTGGATGAAATTCACGCGATGGCCGACGATAAACGCGGGGCACACCTGGCACTGTCGCTGGAACGATTGGAAGCGCTGACGGAGAGGCCGCTCTTGCGGATTGGGTTGTCCGCGACGCAAAGGCCGATTGAGCTGATTGCCCATTTTCTGATGGGGGGCGGGCGGCCGGATCCTGTGATTGTGCAGATCGGTCATCGACGCCAGGTAGACATTGCAGTGGAAGTGCCGGGGAGCGAACTGGGCCCGGTGGCTACGCATGAGATGTGGGGCGAGATCTACGATCGGATTGCAGAACTTGTGCGGCAACACCGGTCGACGCTTGTGTTTGTGAATACGCGGAGGCTGGCGGAACGCGTGGCGCATCATTTGGCGGAACGGCTGGGAGAGGAGGCTGTGGCCACGCATCACGGCAGCCTTTCGCGGAAACTGCGGTTCGCAGCAGAGAAGAAATTGAAGGCTGGAGAAATTAAGGTACTGGTCGCGACGGCTTCGTTGGAGTTGGGGATCGATATTGGGGCGGTAGACCTGGTTTGTCAGGTGGGTTCGACCCGAGCCATTGCGGTGGCGTGGCAGCGGATTGGAAGGGCCGGTCACTGGCACGGAGCAATTCCGAAAGGGCGGATTTTCGCCACGACACGTGACGAACTGGTGGAGAGCGCGGCGTTGGTGCAGGCGATGCACGAAGGGGATCTGGACCGGATTGAAATTCCCGACAAACCGATGGATGTACTGGCGCAGCAGATCGTAGCGATGTGCGCCTGTGAAGACTGGCTAGAGGATGAGCTGTTTGCCCTGGTGCGCAAGGCATATCCATTCCGCGAGTTGGCGCGAGCCGAGTTTGATTCAATCGTGGAAATGCTTGCGGAGGGAATCAACGCGAGGCGAGGCAGATATGGCGCGTATTTGATGCGGGACCGCGTGAATGGTCGGCTGCACGGGAGACGCGGGAGCCGTTTGGTGGCGATTACGAGCGGCGGGGCGATTCCGGACAACTCGCTGTATGCGGTGATCGCGGAGCCGGAAGGCACGTTGGTGGGAACTGTGGATGAGGACTTCGCGGTGGAGAGCCTCAGCGGCGACATCATGCTGCTGGGTAACAGTTCATGGAAGATCCGGCGAGTACAGGCCGGGCGGGTGATTGTGGAAGACGCACACGGTGCGGCGCCGAACATTCCCTTCTGGCGCGGAGAGGCGCCGGCGCGGACCCCGGAGCTTTCCGCACACGTGGCGACCGTACGGGAGAAAGTAGCGGAATTGGCGAGCGAAGTTGCGCCGGGAAGCGATTTGCGCAGTTCGGCACAGGCACTTGTGGCGGTGGAGTGGCTGCAGAAAGAGTGTGGCTTGGATCAGGCGGGAGCCGAACAGCTTGTGGAACATGTGGTGGCTGGGCGCGCGGTTTTGGGAGCCGTGCCGACGCAAACCACGGTGATTGCGGAACGGTTCTTTGACGAGAGCGGCGGGATGCAGTTGGTGATGCATGCGCCGTTCGGCGGGCGGATCAACAAGGCTTGGGGACTGGCGTTGCGCAAGCGATTCTGCCGGTCGTTCAATCTGGAATTGCAGGCGGCGGCAACGGACGATGGGATTAATATTGCGTTGTCGGAACAGCACAGCTTTCCGCTGGCGGATGTGTTCCGATTTTTGCATCCGACTTCGGTAGCGGAAGTGCTGGAACAGGCGGTGCTGGCTTCTCCCATCTTTACTGCAAGATGGAGATGGGCTGCGTCGCGCGCGCTGGTGCTCCAGCGATTTCAAGGCGGGAAGAAAGTGCCGCCACAGATTCAGCGGATGCGGGCGGACGATCTGCTGGCGTCGGTGTTTCCCGATGCGGCGGCGTGCCCGGAAAACCTAGATGCCCAGCCACAAATTCCGGTACATCCGCTGGTGCAAGAAGTAATGAAGGATGCGCTAACGGAAGCCATGGACGTGGAGGGACTGAAGCTGGTATTGGAACGCGTGTTGAACGGAAGCATCCGATGCCTTACGGTGGATACGCCAATACCATCGCAATTCTCCCATGAAATCTTGAACGCAAATCCATTTGCGTATTTGGATGATGCTCCTCTGGAGGAACGGCGGGCGCGAGCCGTGGAGATGCGGCGGATGCTGCCGGAAACTGTGCTGTCGGAAGTGGGGAAGCTGGATCCAGAGGCGATTGCGGAAGTGCGCGCGGAGGCGTGGCCGGATGCACGGGAGGGGGACGAGCTGCATGATGTCTTGCAAACGCTGATCGCGCTGCCGGAGAGCGTTGCACGGGGAGAGCAGCCGGAGAGCGCGCTAAAGATGGCGGTGCGCGAGGCTGTGGCGGCATGGCGAGGATTCTTCGAGGAGTTGGTTGCGCAGGGACGCGCGGCGGTGGCTCTTGCTTCCGGTGGGCGCTATTGGGTGGCGGCAGAGCGAGCGAAACGGTTTAAGCAGATCTTTCCTGAGGCGCGTTTCGATGGGACGTTGGCCGACGTGGAGAAGGAAGCTCCGGCGCGAGACGAGGTGTTGCGGGAGCTTGTGACGGGCTGGATGGAGCATTGCGGGCCAGTGACCGCGCAAACATTGGCGAATGTCTTGGGTATGCCCCAGAGTGAAATCGATCGCGCGCTGCTGAGAATTGAGGGCAGCGGGGCAGTACTGCGTGGAAAATTCACGGACGCGGCCGGGGCAGAGACGGAATGGTGCGGCCGGCGATTGCTGGCGCGGATTCACCGGCTGACCCTCGGGAGGCTGAGGCGGGAGATTGCGCCGGTGACAGCGGCTCAATTTATGCGGTGGCTGTTCCGATGGCAACACGTGGTGCCGGGGACGCAACTTGTGGGGGAACGCGGAACGCTGGAAGTGTTGCGGCAGTTGCAGGGCTACGAAGCACCAGCGAATACGTGGGAGCACCAGATCCTAGGGCGGCGCGTGATTCGGTACGATCAAAAGGACCTGGATCTGTTGTGCTTGAGCGGGGCGGTGGGA
Source organism: Candidatus Acidiferrales bacterium (assembly GCA_963775865.1). Taxonomy (GTDB): domain Bacteria; phylum Acidobacteriota; class Terriglobia; order Acidiferrales; family UBA7541; genus Acidiferrum. The sequence goes on from CAVZKU010000009.1 coordinate 481,170, forward strand.
TGGGGAAGAGTCTCGCCGCACCCGGCGATGTTGACGGATTCTGCGGAACGAGGGCGCCGGGTAACGCCGAGCAGCGTGGCACCAATTACGTTTTTTGTGCGCGAAGATGGGGAATGGATGTCGTATCCGCGGCGTGAATGGGCTGCGGCGGAACATTCGGGACTCAGTGCGAGCGCCAAAGATGTATTGCAATATTTGCGGCAGCACGGGGCATCGTTCTTTCCCGACATTGTGCGGGGGACGCGGATGCTGAAGGCGGAAATCGAGACGGCGTTGTGGGAACTTGTGGCAGTTGGATTTATTACCGCGGATGGCTTCGATAATTTGCGAGCTTTGCTTGACCCGAAACGACGGTCGGGGCAGGGCAGTGGGAAGAGCACACGACCACGGGACAGCGTGGGGCGATGGTCGCTGCTGTTTCCCGGGGAAGCGGGGGAGCACGCCGCGCAAATGGAAGGGATCTGTTGGATGCTGTTGAGGCGATATGGCGTGGTGTTTCGGGAGTTGCTGACGCGCGAGTCTATTTTGCCGCGGTGGAGGGAAGTGCTTCTGGCGCTGCGACGGTTGGAGGATCGCGGGGAGATTCGCGGGGGAAGATTTGTGAGCGGCTTTGTGGGGGAGCAGTTTGCGTTGCCCATGGCGATTGAGTCGCTGCGTGCGGGGCGGACCGAGACGGCAAGTGCGGAGGTGGTTACCGTGTCGGCGGCGGATCCGTTGAACCTTGCGGGAATCGTGGTGCCGGGAGAAAAGGTAGCGGCGAATTCGCGGGGGTATGTGAGTTTTCGGGATGGAGTGGTGGTCGAGCAAGAACGGGAGCCGATGGCGCATGCGGGGTAAGGGACTCTCCAGTTGTCCGTTTACAGTGAGAAGTTTCGGAGAAAAGAAACTCGGGAACCTCCCATCGCAGTTGGTTCGCAATCCGTGCTAAGTCTGAGATAGCTCCGATGCTGAGGTAGGAGGAAAGTGTCGCGGGGCCAAAGGGCGGGCAACCCACGTGGCGAGCACAAGAGCGAAGAAGAGCGGCAGGCGCCAAATGACGTAGTAGAAAGCGGGGGGTGGCAGTCGAAAAACTGACAAAACCATCACCCCTAGATTTCCAACAACGAGAGAAAGGAGGGCAAGCGAAAACCCCTTCAAGAAATGGCAACGCTGGAGACTATCCGACGCGCCCAGATAAATGGCCAGCCCTGGAAGAAGCAAAGAAGCGTGAAACGCGGACAAAGAAGCCGCTACGACAAAGAACGAGGTCGGCCAAGGAAACTTTATCCCCCAGTAGACGAAGGACTGAAACTGGGCACTGTGCCAAAGTTGCTGCCAAGGGGGAGCACAGCAAACCGCAATCGCGAACACCACAGTGAGCCATCTCAAGCGTAATTCCGAATACGCACTGACCAAAATCGCCATGAGAACTTGGCACCAATACCAGCCAGTCGACCGGCCCCGGCCAAACTGTTCGAAGAGATCACCCGCGAGGGCATCATACTTTCCAGCAGGCAAGACATCTCTAACAGCCAGGTGGCTAGTAACGGTGGCTGGGGGGATTTCATGCGCGCTCTCCTTTCAATTGTCGTAGACCACGCCACAAGGCCACCTGACGGCGAGATTGCTCTTCGATTTCTCTGGAGATGGGGACGCCGTAGGCATTCTCACCGAGGCGAAGCAAGGCTAGCATCACGACTAACTCAAAATCGCCAAGGCGGCTGCGAGTACGCATTTCCTCAACAATAATGAAGAAATAAGAAATGCAAGTTAGATGAGGGAAGCCCGGTGCGAAGAGTAGGATTTCCTCAGGGGCTAAAGTCCCACATCTCGCGGCGCCGGAATGTCGGAGCTGAAGATGCGATTCCTAACAAAGTACGCGAGGCCTGAGCCACGGGAGTTTTGTTGCCGGAAGGCGGCCCTGGTCCAAAACAGAAATTTGTTAATCCACTTGGGTGAGGGCGCGGACGTGGAGTTCGAGGGCCTGGTTGTATTGGCGCTCGATCTGCAGTTCGGTCTGCAATTTCTTGATGAGCAGTTCGAGGCAAGAGATTTCCGCGCGCAATTTGTGGATGTCGGATGCGGTGGCAGCAGGGCGATGTGCGGGCGGCGCGTTCTGTTGCGGAGGTTGCTGAGCGGCAACGTTGTTTTGTTGCGAGAAGGCTTCGGCCAAAGCGCGGGGCCAAATGGATTCACTGGGCCTGATTTCCGCTTGGGCTGTCGGAGGAACCGGAATCGCTGCCGGCAAAACGGGCAAGGCGGTAACGGGAGCAGGGCGGGGCGGTACTGGAGGCGGAGCGAAAAGGCTGTCCAAGGCTGCGGAGGGAACAGGTTGTTCCAGGCGCAGAGGTTCCGCGGGCTTGGAGGCGTTGAGAAGATTGCGAACGCGGCCGATGAGTTCCTGGGGCTGGAAAGGCTTTCGAACGAGTTCGTCGGCTTGGACGGCGACGGCGCGATCGGCGACGGATTTGTTGACGACCCCGGACATGAGGATGACGGGAGTCTTGCCGAATTGGGGATTCTGCTTAATTTGGCTGCAGACGGAGTAACCGTCCTGGTCGGGCATAATGACGTCGGTGATGACGATGTCGGGCGGATGCTGCTCGAACTGTTTGAGGGCGGACGCCGCGTCGGCGCAGGTGATGACGTGAATATTCTCGCGGCGGAAAGCGATCTTGATGACCTCGCGCATGGTGGCGCTGTCGTCAATGAAATAGACAGTGGGGATTGGCTTCGACTCCGTGGAGCCGAGCGGGGGCATAGCGATGGTTTCGCTCATAGGGCCTCCTTATCCGCGAGCTGATCGGAAAGATCGCGAGCGGTTTCGTCGTATTCACGCATGGCATCGAGCATGAGATCGGTGGCGGAACGCAAGACCGTGCGCTGGGCGGTGGTGGCGCCGTAGACAAATTTGTAGACCCCGGAGCCACAGCGTACGCAGCTTTTGAGAATGTCGAGAACGGCTTCATCGCCGAACAGAGAGCCGCATTCGGCGTGAACAATTTCGCCGGCGTCGAAGAAGAGGACAGCGTCGGTTTCGCCGGCGTTGATGGTCAACGCGCCGGTTTGACGGGCCTGGCCGAGCATCTGCATGACTCCGGTCAAATCATGATGAGTGAGATTGCCGCTGAGGCTGGTGTCGGCCTGGCCAAGCATTTGCGTGGGCTGAAAGCCTTCGACTTTGCTGATGATGATGTTCTTCACGTGATTGGCGATGGTGCCGGGAGAAAGATGGCGGTCGATGTAGTCGTCGCAGCCGGCTTGAAACGCTTCCATGAGAGCACCCTGGCTGCCATCCCCGGTAGCGATGATGGGAAGATTGGCGTTCTTGGGGTCGGCATGGATGATTTGCGCGATTTCGAGGGCTCCCATTTCGCGCATATTGGTGGCGCAGACGATGGCGGTCGGCGCGTCGTATTCGAGCGCGGTAAGGGCGAAGGTAGCTTGCGTGGTGGAGGAAACATCGAAGCCTTCGCGCTTCAGGGCATCGCCAAGACGTTTGGCGAAGAGAACGTTGCTATCAATCAACAGAATGCGCGCGGGTTTGCCGGGGATGATCATGCGTGAGCCTCCGGCAAAGGAGCCTGCGGGATGGGGTGTGGATTCGCACCGGGAGTGAGGGCGTACAGATTCAGGACCTCGATGACTTCCCCTTTGTGTGAGAGCCAGGCAAAGACGTGAGGAGAGTCGGACGGGCTAGCGGACGTGAGATCCGCCTGAATCAATTCGCATTCGCCGCTGACCGGCAGAGCGATCCAGTCGAGGCCTTGCGGTTGGCGCCGTGTGGCAATCAGGTAGAAACGTCGCTGATTGAGTTTTTTCCCGATAAGTATTTCGGCGACATCGCAGACGGGAACGACACGGCCGCGACGAAGGATGACGCCATCAATTTCGGGAGTTTTGTGAGCAAAGCGAAAGATGCGGCTGGGGGCAGCGAGTTCGGCGACCTGGTCAGCGGCCAAGGCGAATCGGCGTTCGCCGAGACGGAGCAGAACGCAGGAACAGGCGTCGAGATGGTCGCTGCGGGTCATACGCTCAATTCCGGCCGCGCGGCGGCGTTTGCTTCAAGAATATCTTGTTGAGCAGTGATGGTGTCGAGAAGGGAGACTTCGTCCTCGGTCAAGAAGCCCGCAGGGTTCACGACGGGAATGACGTTCTGGTCGAGGACAGTGACGCCCCGATACCAGGCGCGCTCCTCGTGGCAGAAGGCGCCGGGGAGGGCCTGGAGACGCGTCATTGAAGTCATTTTCTCAATGCCGTCGACGAGAAGGGCGACGCGAGATTTGCGCAGGAGAAAGATCAAGGCAGCAGGATTGGGGCGCAGGCCAAAGTGCAGGGGGGCGTTGACGACATAGAGATTGCGGTCGTTACGGCGAATGGCGTGGCGAACCTTGGGAAGGCTATGCTCGTTGATTTCGACCGCAGCTCCGGCGAGGCTATCGACGCTGCGGACTTCCTGGACGGACGCGGAAGAGATTGCAAAGATCTGATCGCTGACACGAAAGAGAATGACCTGCTCCGTGCGTACGGGAGTGGATTTTTGGGCCGTGGCCAGACGCATCAGCGTGCTCCCACGGGCGTGGCTCTGCTCAAGCCAAGGACGCGCTTTTCGATGGCGGAGTAGATCTCATCGATGCCAAGGACCTGGTCGACTACACCGGCCTTGACGGCTTCCGCAGGCATTCCAAAGATGACGGAGGTGGCTTCATCTTGCGCGAGGACGAAACCGCCGGCGTTCTTGATGAGGCGAGCGCCGCGGGCACCATCCGAGCCCATGCCGGTCAGGACAACGCCGATGCTCATGGCACCCGCGAAGGAAGCCACGGATTCCATGGCTACATCGATGTTGGGGAGGTAGCCTTCGATGCGGCCGGAGATGGCGTCGAGTTCTATGCGGCCGGTGGAGGAGACGCGAAGATGCTGGCCACCAGGACAGATGTAGAAAGTACCGGGCTGGATGGCCTCGTTCTGTTCCGCTTCTTTGACGCGAATGCTGGTGAACTCGGTTAGTTGCAACGCGTACTGCGTGGTGAACGCGGCCGGCATGTGCTGCACAAGGATGACGGCCGCAGGAAAATCGCGCGTGAAGCCAGGGGCGAGACGCATTACGGTGGCCGGGCCGCCGGTAGAGGCCGCGAGAACAACGACAGGGAAGCGAAAATCGGAATTTTCCGTGGGGGCGGGACGAAGCGGTTTTGCCACCGTCGGCGGGGGAACGGGAACGCTCCGGGGAGGGGCCTGGACAGCGTTGGCGAGTCGGGAAGCTGTGCGCACCACGCGGACTTTGGCAGCGATGCGGACTTTGCGGACAAGCTCCTCTTTAATGCTCTGCATGTCGAGGTCGATGCCACTGCTGGGCTTGGTGACAAAATCGATGGCGCCGAGTTCGAGAGCTTTTAGCGTGCTGGAAGCGCCTTCCTTGCTTTCGGAACTGACGACGACGATGGGCCGCGGATTATTGGTCATGATGTTGGCGGTAGCCTGGAGACCATCCATGTGAGGCATGTTCAAATCCATGGTGATGACGTCGGGCTTGAGAGATTCGGAGAGGGTGATGGCTTCGCGACCATCTCGGGCGCGGCCGACGACCTGGAGCTGGCTGTCAGCATTGAAAATGGATTCGAGGACTTTGCACATGAAGGCAGAGTCGTCCACGACGAGAACGCGGAATTTTTTGTGGGCAGCGCTGACCATGAGGAGTTAGCCAACCGGCACGACAGGACGTGCCGCCTCCGATCCAATCAATTGTTCAATCGCGGCGAGGAGCTGATCTTCCTGAACGGGCTTGGTGAGGAAGGCAGCGGCTCCTTCTTTGAGAGCGCGATCACGATGCTTTGCGCCCGCGCGAGAAGTTACCACCATCACGGGAATGCGCTTGGTGGTGGAGTTCTGGCGCAACTGAGCCATCAATTCGTAGCCGGTCATGCGAGGCATTTCGAGGTCGGTGATGACCAAGTGGCAGCCGAATTGGGAGACAAGTTCGGCGGCTTCCAGGCCGTCGGCGGCAAGCTTGGCACGATAGCCATTCTTTTCGAGCATGCGCCCGACGAATTTGCGCACGCTGATGGAGTCGTCAGCGACGACAATGACGCGCTCCTGTTCGACGCGATCGATGGCTTCGCTCGGAATGGTGCCCCGAGCGACAGCCGCCGAGCCCGGAGCGAAGACGCGGGAGGCGCTGGCGCTGGCCTGGACGGAGCGGCGTTCCTGCGGTTCGGTGGCGACCATGCGGTTCAAATCGATGAGCAGGATAAGGCTGCCATCAGGAGCGATGGTCGTGCCGGGAAAAAGCTTGACGCGGCGAAGGTACTCGCCAAGGTTTTTGATGACGATTTCGTCTTTGCCGAGAACTTCTTCGACCACGAGACCAACCTGGCGGTTGCCAGCGTTGGCAACGACCATGCGGAAATAGCCGTTGATGGGCTCGAGGGGAGGAAGGCCGAGATAGGAATCCAGGCGAACGACTTCCGTGACGATATCGCGGACTTTGGTGAGGAGCTTTCCGCCCACATCTTCGATTTCATCAGCGCGCAGGCGACGAATTTCTTCGACGACGGCAAGGGGCAGAGCGAAGTGATTCGAACCACAACGCACAAAGAGCGCGGGCGAGATGATCAGGGTGAGAGGGACCTTCAAGGTGAACTTGGTGCCCTGGCCGGTTTCACTTTGAACTTCGATTTCTCCGTTGAGCGCATTGAGATTGGAGCGGACCACGTCCAGACCAACACCGCGGCCAGCCAATTCGGTCTTGACGGTGGCGGTGGAGAATCCGGGATGGAACAGCATTTCGCGAAGGTCGCGTTCGGTGAGACGATCGGCGGTCTCGGTGGAGACGAGGCCGCAGTCGATGGCGCTCTGGCGCACCCGCGGATAGTCGATGCCGCGGCCGTCGTCTTCGACCTCAATGTAGATGTGGTTGCCGCGATGGTAGGCGCGGAGGGTGACGTGGCCTTGTTCCGCTTTTCCGACGGCGAGGCGGTCGGATGGGGATTCGATGCCGTGGGCCACGGAGTTGCGCACGAGATGAACGAGAGGATCGGAGATTTGCTGGATGATGTTGTTGTCTAGTTCGGTTTCGCTGCCGGAGAAATCGAGTTCGACATTCTTCTTAGAAGATTTGGCGGCATCGCGGACGGCGCGGGAAAGCAGTGAGTACAGAGTGCCGATGGGCACCATGCGGGCGGCAGTGATTTCGTCCTGGAGATGATGGGCAAGCTTGGTGAATTCGTCGATGTCGCCTTCAACGCGGCCCACGTAGCCTTCCAGTTGCGAGAGGACTTCGTTTACGTCGGCAGAAATTTCGGTCATGGAGCGGGAGAGGATATTGAAATCGTCGTAACGGTCCATCTCCAGCTCGCTAAATTCGTCGAGGAAACCGCCTTCCCCGGCAGCAGCGCTGGTCAGGAGTTTCTGGCGCTGGTTATTGGCCCAAGGCAGACCGATTTGTGCACGAATGCGGTTGTACTCGTACTTTTCCTGAAACTCATTGACCTTGCCCTGCAAGCGCTCCTTGGAGAAGCTGAGGGTATCGATCATTTTGTCGAGTTCGGCCACGCGGCCAACCATCTTGGTGCGGCTGATAACGAGTTCGCCGACGGTATTCATCATGCGGTCGAGACGTCCGAGAGCGATGCGTACCGATTTCGTGGCGGCAGCCTGTTTCTGTGTCGGAGGTACCGCGGATTTCCCGGCAGGTTTTTGCATTGCGGCGCGAACTGGTGGTGCGGCTTCCGCGATGACTGGCTCGGCAGCGGACTCTTCTTCGGCCTCGAGAGGAGCGTATTGGGCGATGCGGCCCAAGAGAGAATCGACCCCACCCCGCATTTCCACTTCGCCGGGCCATTCGCGACGCAAGGTCTTGCGCAGGATGTCGACGGATTCGAGACAGAGATCGACGAGAGCGGGGGAGGGCTCGAGTTCGCCGTCACGCAAGCGGCCAATCAAATCTTCGACGCGGTGAGCGATGGAACCGAGGCGGCGCAGGCCAACTTGCGCCGCAGAACCTTTGACGGTGTGAATGGCGCGGAAGAGGCGATTGATCTCTTCAGGATTATTGTTGCCTTCGAGAGAAAGCAGGCAATCGCTAACGATCTGAAGATGCTCCTCGGCTTCCGGCTGGAAGAATTCCAAGATTTCGTCGGGGACGTCATCGTCGGACGGAAGCGCGTCGAAATAGGAACCGGTCAAGCCGGTTTGCATGGGCGTAGGCTCGAGAGCCCCCGTTTCCACGATGGTCGGAGGCGGCGGCTGCGTCATGCTGAGGTTGAGAGGAGGCGGCTCCGGAGGAAAGGCGAAGCGATAGCGTTCTTTGAAAGCGGAAATGTCTTCGCGATTTTCCTGGCCGGTATCGCTGATTTCGAGGAGGCTGTTCTCGAGGAGCGAGATGCCATCGGAAAGAAACTCCGTGAGGGGACCATGGAGATCGTCGCCTAGAGGGGCATTCAGGGCGTACTGGAAAACGTGGGCGAGTTTTCCCGCGATTTCCGAGAAACGAGGGAAGCCGTAGCTTGCGGAGGTTCCCTTGAGGGTATGCGCGGCGATGTAGAGACGTTCGAGATCTTCGCGGCGTGGGGCGACTTCCTGCAGGACGCCGACATACTCCCGCAGATACTGCAGGTGCTCCGAGGCTTCCTGGAGGAACAGTTCGACGGCTTCGCGATGCGGCGTGCTCACGCGCGTCCCTCCGTTACGAGTTCTGGCTTGGGCAGTTCTTCGGCAGTGGGCTTGCGGTACATGATACAGTCCCCAAGCACGATGGCCTGAAATTTCACAGGCATCTTGGAAATGGATTCGGAGTGGCCGAGAAAGAGATAGCCGCCCGGTTCGAGGGCGTCGTAGAAGCGCTGCACCAGCGCGCGGCGGCGTTCTTCAGAAAAATAGATGAGGACATTCATGCAGAAAATGAGATCCATGCGGCCGACGTAAACAGGGGAAGCCAGATTCACCTGGGCAAAGCTAACAATTTTGCGGATGCGGTTTTTGATTTGGTGGCCAGCGGAAACGGGCGAGAAATGGGAGGCGAGCTGCCGTTCATTGACGCTGGCGATGCTGCGGCCGCAGTAGATGCCACGTTCGGCGGTCTTGAGAGCCTGACGGCCGACGTCGGTGGCAAGGATTTCCACCTCCCAGGCATCGGCGAAGGAAAGGGTATCCAAGACAGTGATGGCGATGGAATACGGTTCTTCCCCGGTGGAGCAGCCGGCGCTCCAGATGCGCAAGGTGCGGGGATTGCGCCAAAACTTTTTCACGTGAAGTTCGGGCAGGACGTGCTTTTCGAAGGCTTCGAAGACCGCGGGATAGCGGAAGAAGCTGGTCTCCTGAGTGAGGAGCTTTTCGAGCAGCGATTCGTATTCGACGTTGGTTTTGCGGGCAGCGCGCAGAAGTTCTGTGCCCCGCGCGTAACCGCGTTCACGCAGGTGTTCGCGAACTCGCGTGGAGAAGAATCTCTCGCGCGAGGCATCGAAATGAATGCCTGTCCGCTCTTCAATCAGCATGCGGATCTCGCTCAGTTCGTGTTCACTCAAACCGTGTTCCGGGCCGTGGCGCTCACTCATGGTCATCCCGCTCTTGCCCCGCTGCGTTGAAGGGGCAGAAGTCCACCGTTACCGAACAGCGCCAACCGGTGTCAAACGATGGTCGGTGTCCTCAGCCGAAGCGCCCTTGGCATTGGCGCGGAATTGGGCCAGGGCTTCATTGAGCTGGTCAGAAAGTTTTACGAGCTGGCTGACGGTGGTCACCGTGCTGCGGGTGCCCTGGGAAGTCTGGCGCGTAATGTTGGAAATGATCTGCATGGCGTGGGCAACACCTTCCGTGCCGCGCACCTGCTGTTTGGACGCAAGGGAAATTTCCTGAACGAGTTCGGCGGACTGGCGAACGACGCTGGAGATGGCATCGAGGGCGCGGCCGGCCTGATCGGCGAGAGTGGCGCCGGATTCGACTTCCTTCGTGCCGTCTTCCATGACGACCACGGCTTCGTTCGTCTCCGCCTGAATGGCTTTGATGAGAGCAGCAATGTCTTTCGTAGCGCTTCGGGAGTGTTCGGCGAGCTTGCGCACTTCATCGGCGACAACGGCGAACCCACGACCAGCTTCCCCGGCACGGGCGGCTTCGATGGCGGCGTTGAGAGCCAGGAGGTTGGTCTGCTCGGTGATGTCGTTGATGACGTTGATAATTTCGGAGATTTCGAGAGAGCGATCGCCAAGGGATTTGATTTTCTTGGCGGTGGCCTGCACGGAGGAGCGGATGCGCTGCATACCGTCGAGGGTATCGCGCACGGCGCGGTTGCCCTGTTCGGCGGCGTCGAGAGCACGTCGAGCGGCTTCGGCGCTGGCTTCCGCGTTGTTGGACACCTGCTTCATAGAGACGGTAAGTTCTTCGACGGCGCTGGAGGTGTTGGTAATTTCCTGGTCCTGCTGCGTGGCCCCGGCCTGCATTTCGTCCGCGGCGACAAGAATGTTATTGGAGCAGGCGGTGACTTCCATGGCGGCCTTGCGGACGCGCTCGAGGACCTTGGTAAAGTTGTCGAGCATGTAGTTGATGGAGTCGGCGACATTGCCGAGTGCGTCGTTGGTGACTTTGCCGCGAAGGGTCAAGTCACCACGGGCGACCTGATTGATGACGGCGAGAAGGTCGGTGATGCTGCGCTGCAGAGACTCGCTGGCTTCCTGGTTGACGGAGGCTTTCGAGACTTTCGCAACGGCGCGGTTCAGGTTCTCCGCGATGTAGCCGAACTCATCGTTGGAGGACACGTCGGCGCGGGCCTTGCCGTCGCCGGCAGCGAGACGCTCCGAGAAGGCCGAGAGTTCACTGACGGGAGAGAGAATGCCGCCGCCGAGGCGCCAAGCGAGAATGATGGTCATGGCCAGAGCCACGACGGCGGGGAGGATGAGGCCAGTGGCATCAAACCCCGTGGTGTTGGCGGCCTGTCGTCCAGCGCTGTAGGCCAGGCCGAGGACGACAAAAAGTGCGAAGCCGTTGACGATGATCAGCGTCCAGATCGTGGTACTGAGTCGCGATTTCATTTACTTCCTCCCCAAACTCGTTCCTAAACTCTTTAGATACTGGGTCCCGGATAGACTTCCAACAGCCGGCGCAGATCAATGATCAGAGCCAGGCGGTCTTCATGCCGCAACATGCCAACGCAATGCGGCACATTTTCTGGTGCTTCCTGCAACAAATCTTCGGCGTCATTGACGGAATAGGTGCCAACTACCTCGTCGGCGGCAATGCCCAAACGCAAGTCATCGTGCTGAGCGTCGCCGCGGAGAGAGGCGACAACCACGTGCTTGGGGAGCAGGCCAGCGCGGCGGCCTTCCGTCAGAGCGATATCGATCAAAGGAACAATGGCCCCACGGAGATTGAAAATGCCGAGCATGTAACCCGGGGCGAGCGGCACTCTGGTTACGAGTGGCCACTCGAGGACTTCTTCGACGTCGAGAACGGGAAGGCAAAAGCGTTCGCGACCGCTGCGAAAGACAACGAACTGAGATTCGGGCGGACGCTCGGCGACCGGAGCCAGAGCCTCGAGCAATTCGCCGAGTTCGGCGTCGGCCGGAATCGGAGTCAGTTGAAAGTCTTCGCTCATTCCGGACTGTTCCTTGTGCAGCATCAGATGAAGCGGCGAACCGCGCGCAAAAGTTCATCGCGGGTGAACGGCTTGGTGACATACCCATCGGCGCCCTGCTGCTGGCCCCAGTAGCGGTCACTCGCGGTGTCTTTGGAGGTCACGAGAATCACGGGGATCGCGTTGAACTTGATGTTGCCCTTCAGTTCGCGGCAAACCTGGAAACCGTTGCGCTCGGGCATGACGACGTCCAAGAGAATGACGTTTGGTTTTTCGACGGTGATGGCTTCTTCAACCCGCTTAGGATCGCTTAAGCCAACCGGCCAATACCCCTCGGGTTCGAGCAAGCCCTGGATGAGTTTGACCTGGGCCGGTGAATCGTCGACGATGAGCACTTTTTTCTGCACGAGGGTAGACTCCGCGTAGTTCTCCACGACAAGAAAATTGCACGTCAGCGGCCAGCTTGGCGCTTTCCTGAGGTAGGGTGTCCATATTTTTAAGTGATTCAGAATATGGAAGATAGAGGGAAAATAGGGCACATCACCGACGCGGGCTGGGGGCGGCTGCGGCGTCTTCCGTCTCAGCTTGAGAAGACGTCTCAACGCCCCGCATTTCTAAGGCGAGGGATGAGAATCGCTGCATGATTTCGTTGATGCGCAGAGCCATGGCGTGAATGGTTTTAATTTGCGCGAGAGACTGCGTAGAAAGCTCGCCGGGTTCGAGGAGAAGCAACTCGGCGTTGCCGAGGAGCGAGGTCATCGCGTTGTTGACGCTGTGCTTCATGTCCGTCATGTAGCGGCCGAGGACCGCGTCGTTGGCGTTTTGCGCGGCGCGCTGTTCGGCTTGCTTCGCGAGACGCAGAGCTTCGGTGCGGCGCAAGGACTCCCCCGCGACGAGCAGGACAACCTGAGTCCAGTCTTCGCGAACTGGTACATGCAATAGCCGGGGATAGCGTTTGCGAAGAACGCCCAGTTCCTTGGGATCAGAAGGTGCGCAAAGAATGAGGGCGGTGCTCGGCGCGATGCAAGCCAGGATCTGGGTGATGCGTTGTCCTTTGAGGGGGCCAATCACGACGAGATCACAGACCACAGTCTTGCGGTCATCCCACAAATCGCTGGTGACTACAGAAAGGCCGGGGAGTTGACGCTCCATCTGCCAGCATGCGGTGAGCAGACGGGCGAATTCACTATCATCGGTAAGGATTAATGTGTTCGTCGTTCGCAAAGGAAGTCCGCTCCCTGACTGTTCTGCACACCTGCCCGAACCGCACAGCAGGGAATTAAAGTTTTTCGGCCTCGTCGAGCGCCGACAGAAGGCGCTTGGTGCTGATACCCAGATTCACGGCGGCTTCGGTATCTTTTGCCTGCTTGGCCACTTCGACACGTTCCTGCAAGCGAGAGACTTCGACGCGAGCGATAGGCAAAACACGATCGAGCGAAGTCGCGGTTCCTTGCGCCTTAGCTTGTTCGAGGGCGGCGGATACCAAGGCCCTGGCGACAACGGCCCGGCGCAAGTCTTCGGCAGCCGGTCCATCTTCACTGACGAAGGCGGCGACTTCCCAGGAAGACATCAGCAAACGAGCGGCACCGACACGAACGGTGGTCATGGAGCGACCGCGAGACGGCGGAGCGGAAATCAATTGTTCCCACACCTGCTCCATGCAGCTTTCAAAGTCGAGAGCAGGTTCCGCGTCCGAATGCTTCACTGCGGGAGGGGCGACAGATTTCTCGCCTTGCAATATGGCCGAGATCGACGCAGGCGCAGCGGGACTGGAGGCGGACGCCGAGTCCGGAGCGGGCTGGCTGGGGCTGACGTCAAGGGGCTTGCCCAGAACGCGCTCGGTGGTGCGCTCCACGTCAGAGCGCAAGGCAAGGAGCTTCTCAAAGCCTTGATTGACACTGCGTTCGTTATATTCCTTCTGGAAGGGCTGTTTCCATTCATCGGCGATCTGGCGAACCTTGTTGATGGGCTCGGTGGAACTCAGACCGAACACCTGGCAATTGACAGTTTTCGCGCCGGCTCTTTCGAGGTGATTGATGCCGGAGCGGATGTAAATTAAGTCCGCGTGCATTAATTCGATCAAGGTGCGGCGGAGGAGGAAATTGAAACGGACAAAGGCAATCATGGCCGCGGGGTCGTAGAACATGCCGCCAGCACTTTCCTTAACGCGGCGACCCTGCTCTATGAAATTGGTTTTCAAGATGTCGCGGAGACTTTTGAATCCACGGAGAGCCAGGATCATTTTTTCGAGAGGATCGCACCAAGAAAGGGGAGTGCAGTCCACATCGCCGAGGACGGGCTTCATCACATGGGCAACATCAATGAGTTCGATCTGTTTATGGTAAATCTTGGCCGGCGCGCACAAAGCGAAATACTGAACGAGAAGGAAATCGATCTTGTCCCGGTCGATGGTGGTCTTGGAAGGTTTGCGGAGGTGCCGCATGATCAGGGCGCGCAACCCGCTTTCGCTGGCATTGAGCGTGGTGGTCTGCAGGAGTTGGCGCAACTGGTGGACATGGACCTGCTGATCCATGGAATCCAACCAGACATGGACCTTCTTGGAAAATTCCTCCGCCGGCTTCTCCTGCAGAACACGCTGGTTCTGGGGAAACGGGATTTCGATCTGAAGATGCTTGGCAAGGGCGAGATAAATGGGGAAAACGGAGCGAGCTTCCTCCCATTGGGCCGGCGACGCACCACCAGACTTGGGCGGAGCGGACAGATTTAGAGTTGTAATCATTTTATTCACGGGCACATCATCCATTCGCAGGGGCGATCGAGAAACCGAACGGCTACGGCTTTGCGGCCTTCGTGATACTGCAAAGCAATCACCGTTGCCTCCGCGGGACGTCCTCCTCCATCTCGAACAAGTCGGACACGATCATCAAACTCCAGGGCCAATTTCGACAGGAAGATGGCGTAATCGCCGGTGCCGAATTCCACAATGGCGGCTTCCTGCGCTCTGAGCTGGCCGGAGCGCAAGGAACTGACCCGCACCGGAATGCGAACGGCGGGAAGTTTTGGAAAAAACCGAGCGAGTTGCTCCGTACATTCCCGTTCATCAGCGATGAGAGTCATCCGCGAATAGCCCCTAGCCAGAGGGAGTGCGCCAAACGAGAACCCTGGTTGCATCCTGTGCAGGTACACACTGGGTGGAACGTGGGGCGCAATGTCCCGAGAAGGGAATTGCACGCGGGAAGCCAAAGACGAGGGCAAGGGGGAAGGCGTAGAAAGGACTGGAAGGAAAGGGCTTAGGAATTTCCTGTGGAGCTGTGGAGGGGGAAATGTCTCACGCTGAAACAATTCGTCTCAGGTCGAATTGCCGCAAGAGGATTGGCGGCTGAGACGGCCCGGCCATCGGTACAGGTAGAAGAGGCGACGGTTCTTTCGGAATCGACCGACTTGGAGAAAAGAAGACTCTTCACGGCGGCGCAAGCCACAATTCCTGTTACGCGATGGGTTTTGCGGTCGCCTTCACAGAGCCAGCGAGCTGGGGGTTAGTTGCCGGCAGCGCGAGCTTCTGCTTCCGGAGTTTCCGCCTTCTCGCCGCCTGCGTGCGGAGTGATGTTATAGCGTTTGAGTTTGCGATAAAGGGTGGCGCGGCTGATGCCGAGCATTTTGCCGGCGAGGGCTTTGTCGCCATGGGCTTGTTCGAAAACGCGGAGAATGGTCATGCGCTCCATCTCGGCCAACGCGGTAGTGGAGATGGAGGTAGCGTCCTGGGGAGTCATCTCCTGACTGACGGCCTGTTCGGTGCGGATCGACGGCGGCAAATCCTGAACATCAATGGTCTGGTGGTCGCCGAGAGTGACGGCGCGGGCGATGCAGTTCTCAAGTTCGCGGACGTTCCCCGGCCAATCATACTGGAGAAGGCTTTTCATGGCCGCGGCCGTAACTTGCAGGTGCATGCCGGGGGTATAGCGGTTCAAGAAGTGATGCACGAGCATGGGAATGTCGGCGCGACGCTCCCGGAGAGGAGGCAAGTGAACGGTGACGACGTTGAGACGGAAATAGAGATCCTTGCGGAAGGTGCCAGCACGATAGGCAGCTTCGAGGTCGCGGTTGGTTGCAGCCACCACGCGAACGTCCACGTTAAATTTTTCGTTGCTTCCGACGGGGCGAACTTCCTTTTCCTGGAGGACGCGGAGGAGTTTCGCCTGCATCTCCAGGGGTAGTTCGCCAATTTCATCGAGGAAAATGGTGCCACCATTGGCAGCCTGAAACAGGCCGGCTTTGGTCTTGGTGGCGCCGGTAAAGGCACCTTTCTCGTAGCCGAACAGTTCACTTTCCATGAGGGTTGGCACAAGGGCGCCACAATCCACGGCGACGAAATTGGCTTTGGCGAGGGCTCCGCGAAAATGAATGGCGCGGGCCACGAGCTCTTTGCCCGTGCCGCTTTCGCCGGAGATGAGGACGGGGGTGCGGGTGTCCTTCAGGCGGGAAATCATCCGCAAAACGTCTTGCATGCCGACGGAAGAGCCGATGATGCCGTCAAGATTTTCGTCGGTGTTCACCTTATCGCGGAGGAAAGCATTCTCATTGACGAGACGGACTTTTTCGGCCATGCGCTGGAGAAGCAGACGCATTTTCTCGACGCGAAAAGGTTTTTCGATGTAATCGTAGGCACCCAGTTTCATGGCATCGACGGCAGACTCGATCGAGCCATGGCCGGTCATGATGGCAACTTCGGTGCGCGGCAAGGCGCCCTTAATCTGTTTGAGGAGTTCCACACCCGATTGGTGCGGAAGCTTGAAATCTGTGAGCACCACATCGGGGGGATCGGTTTCCACACGAGTGGCGGCGGTTTCCGCACTTTCGGCTTCATCGCAAACGAAGCCGAGGGAGGTGCCGATGGTCATACAGAGGCGGCGGATACTCTGTTCATCATCCACTACCAAAAGCTTAATTTTCATATCGTCGGTCATGGCTTTCCGAACGTTTTCTCCACGGTCGTAATTAGTTGCTGGACGCGAAAAGGCTTTTCAATGCAAGGAGTGGAACTGCCGGAAAGAAGCGACTGGGTTTCGCTGTTCGCGGTGTCGCCACTAATCAAAATGATGCGATCGCCGAGTTCCGGGCGGTGACGCTGGATCCACTGGTGGACATCGGCGCCGTTCACATCGCCAGGCATACGAATATCGGAAATGACGCCGGCATAGGTTTCCGTGGAAAGCTGATGAATGCCTTCAGCCCCGTTGGAAGCCTGGACGACGCGGTAGCCTTTGCGTTCAAGCGCAGCCCGCACGAAAGCGCTCACAGCGGGTTCATCCTCAATCAAGAGGATGGGGGCGAGGGCGGGATTGGTCTGACTGGCGCTCATTGGGCACCTTCGTTCGCGGCAGCAGCAAGAGCGGTTTCAGTAGCGATGGGAAGGCGGATGACGAAGGTGCTGCCACTTTCGCCCTCATTGTTCCAGCAAAGGATTTCTCCGCCGTGGGCCCGGACGATGCCGTAGCAGATACTCAGGCCCAGGCCGGTGCCTTTGCCGGCAGGTTTCGTGGTGAAGAAGGGATCGAAAATGCGTTCGGTCTCGCTGACGCCAGTACCGTTATCGATGAACGCGACTTCGATGAAGTCAGTGGTCTGGCGCGTCCGGATACGGATCTTGCCGTGATTGCCAGACTCCTGAATGGCGTCATAGGCGTTATTGAGGATGTTCAAGAAAACCTGCTGTAGTTGCTGTGGATCGCCCATGGCCAATTGGAGATTTTCATTGAACTCTTCAGAGACCTCGACACCATGACTGGAAAAGTCATAACTGCGAAGGCGGATGGTCTGGCGGAGGATGGAATTTACCTGCATCGGCTCGCGCTGGGCGGGACGCTGGCGGGCGAAACTGAGAAGGCCCTGAACGATTTCCTTGGTTCTTTGGGTTTCGCGAAGAATGATCTGCAGTTCCTCGCGCGCGGAGGCGGGAACCTGGGGATCCTCGAGGAGAAGATCGGTGAACCCAAGAATGGCAGCAAGAGGGTTGTTGACTTCGTGGGCGACGCCGGACACGAGGCGGCCGATCGTGGCCATTTTCTCCGCGTGGGCGAGCTTCGCTTGTAATAGAACCGCGTCAGTGATGTCGGTCATGACCACGACGACGCTGTTGACTTGGTTGGACTCGTCGCGGCTGGGACTCAGGCTGACGGAAAAATGGCCCATAGAGCTGTCACTGCGCTTGACGCGCAATTCCAGGTTTTCGACTTGCTGGCCATGAGCGGTGGTCTGCAAGGCCGCCTCAAAATCCTGGCGATCCGAATTCTCGAGCAATCGCACGAGGCGCTGACCAATCAGCTCTTCCTGGCGGTAGCCCGCTTCAAAGCAGCGGCGGTTGGCATAACTGATGAGCCCTGCGGTATCGAGAACGAGAATCATGCTCTGCGTAGTGTTGAGAATTTTCTGGTTGAAATCGCGCTCGCGCTGCAGTTGGGACTGGAACATTTTCTGTTCGGTGACGTCGAGCATAAGCCCGCGGATCTGCACGATCCTTCCGTGTGCATCACGAACAGCACTGATGTTCTGCAGGGTGTGGAGCAGGCTACCGTCCTTACGGCGCAGAATCTCCTCGTAATTGCGGAGAGCGCCACGCTCGGTAATGGTGCGCACCAGGCGTTCTTTGGCGGCGCGCGTGGGATAGAGATGGGCGCTTACATCGGCGCGAAGAAGTTCTTCGCGGGATTCGTAGCCAAGCATGCGAACCATGGCATCGTTCACATCGATAAACTGGCCTTCGGGCGTAGCGAAGAAGAGGCCTTCCTGAATGTTGTCAAACAGCTCGCGATACCGGCGCTCGGCTTCGCGGCGGTCACTGATGTCTTTCAGGACGTGAATCGTGCGGCCTTCTTCTTCGGTGGCGCCGCGCGTGCGCGAAGTGGAAACGAGGAAAGTGCGTCCTTCGCCGGTGGCAATGTATTCTTCACGGGACTCAAACGTGTTTTGGCAGAACGGACAGGGAAGAGCGCTGCCGGTTTCCGCGATGTGGCGCAAACTGCGCATGGCTTCACCGACGAGAGCGACGGGAGGGATGCCGATGTGCGAAGCGAGAGAACGGTTGGTCCGGACAATGTTCCAAGACTGATCGTGGACGACGATGTAATCGCTGATGGCGTCGATGTCTTCGACCCATTGTTTTTTGGAACGCTCGAGTTGGGAGAAACGGCGGACCTTTTCCATGACTAAAGCGGCATAGCTGGCGAGGGCCGCCAGGAGCCGCTCCTGTTCGATAGAAAGGTCCGCGGTGGGGCACTGCAGACAGAGAGTGCCCATGAGTTCGTGGTCGCTGGCATAGATAGGATAGAAAACGCCGAAGGAATGTTTGCCTTGCCAGGGGAGAACCTCCAACCCGGGGCGGCGCACCAGTACTTTTGCCGTGATCCACTGTTGCTCGGGTTCGTTCGCGGGGATGGACAGCTCCTTGCGGTGAAGTTCGACCTTATTCCGATGTATCTCTCCCAGAGCGCCCCAGGTCGCCTTCAGCATTTGGGAAGCCCGAGCCGCGAGACCAGCCAGAAACGGGGGCAATTCGCGGCATTGGGCCGCTTCCAAAGCGAGGTCCATAAATGCGTGGGAGACATCGAGAGAAGAGGATGCAGCGTTTACCGCACGGGCGCGTTTGGTCGGAGGAAGCGGCTTCAGGGCAGGCTTGCGGTTAGGCATTGGGGTCAAAGGTATGAGGTGCGTCTCAAAATAAGAAAGTCAACAGAACAACGCTACTGGGCAATCTCAAACTGAGTCAATCAGCGTTGCAAAATGTGACGCGCATGCGTTACCTGTCCGTTTGGGCAGTCGGGGGAAGAATCTCACGCTGAGACCGCGAAGAAGGGGTGAGGGGCTCGAGTGAGACGAGTGGAAGGCCGCGGAGACCAGGGAATCCTCTCCGAGTCGCCGCGTAAAATACTGATAAAGCAAATGTTACGAGGGTTTCAAGGACGAGGGGAAGAGCGCGAGATCGGTTCCTAGGCATGGCCATCCACTTGCCTTTCTGTCTTGGGGTGCGTTTCCCACCTCGGGAGGAGTAGTGTCCATGGGAGTCTCCTGGAGTCGGCGGTTTCTCGGTGCGATCACAGTTGCGGTCTTAGCGGTGGGAATCGGAGCCGGGCAGCAGAGTACGGCAGATGACAGCAAGCGGAAAATCAAAACAAAGATGAATCCGCAGTACTCCGATTTAGCGCGGAGGATGAGTTTAAGCGGCAAGGTAAAGATTGAGTTGGTGATCGCGCCGGACGGGCACATCAAGACAGCGCGGGCCGTTGGGGGGCATCCGGTGCTGGTGCAATCCTGCCTGGACGCGGTGAAGGAATGGAAATTCGAGGCGGGTCCGGAAGAAACGACGCAGATCATCGAATTTGATTTTAAGTAGCAGTGAAAACCCGCGGCGGGGGCCGCGCTGTGCAAGTGATCGAAGAGGTGAGTAGCGGGAGTGGAGGAAGTGACGCAATGACGATCGGAAGGCAACTCTACAAAGGGTTTGGGGTAGTGCTGGCGATTCTGGCGCTTCTACTGTTTGTGGATCTGGCGGCGTTGTGGAAGGCCAGATCGGCGAGTCACGAGGCCGCCGCGACGCTGGAAAGCGTACGCATGGCGGAAAACGTGCGTTACCAGATTATGCAGAACCGGTTGAACCTGAACAATTTCCTGCTCAGCGGCGATCCTCGCGACGAGGATAAAGTGAACCGCGGGTTCACAGATTTGAGTGACCTGGCCAAGCGCGGGGAATCCCAAGCGAACAACGATATCCTTCGGACGGCTTTGATTCAAGTAGAAAGCACGGAAGCGAGTTGGGCGGACAATTTTGCCAAGCCACTGCTGGCGAAACGGCACCAAGTGGATTCTGGCGACGCGACAGTTTCCGATTTGCAGATTTTCTACCTGCAGAAGGATCCGGCATCGTGGCTGACGAAGTCTTCGACCGTGCTCGATCAGGCAAACGCGGACATCGGCAAAGCGCTCCAAGAATCGCAGGCGGCTGCTTCGAAGGCGAGCTTGATGAGCGGATTTGTCGTCGTGTTGGGAACGTTGTTTGCGATTGCCATCGGAATATTGGGAGCGTACCGGACAGCCAAGTCGATCACCGAACCACTGCAACACCTGATCACGGTAGCCCGCGAAATCGGCGATTCGGGGGATCTGGATCAGAACATTGATATTCACCGGAATGACGAAATCGGAGCACTGGCGACGACGTTCAACAATATGGTGGCGTACCTGAAGGAAATGGCGTCGGTGTCCATGGCCGTGGCGGAAGGCGACCTGACCATGGAAGTGGCGCCGCGTTCGAAGCGGGACACCCTGGGGAACGCATTCTTGCGCATGTCGCAGGGATTGCAGGAGATCGTGCGCACGACCCGCGATGGTGCGTCGCAGGTTTCGGCTGGCTCGAACCAGGTGGCTGGGGCGGCAGACGAATCGGCGAAGGTGAGCGTACAGGCGTCCTCGGCGATTGAAGAAGTGACCAGCACGATGCATGAGATGAGCATCAACGTGCAGAACGTGGTGAAGAATACGCAGGTGCAGGCGTCAAGCGTGGCGGAGACGTCCGCGTCCATCGACCAGATGGTGACGTCGATCCAGCGCGTCGCGGATACGGCAAAGGTATTGTTGGATATCGCGAACCGTTCGCGCGAAGAAGTGGTGATGGGCATCCAGACGATGGAGAAGACCACCGATGGATTGAACCGCACAAACCGTGCGATCCAGTCTTCGGCGGAAATCATCAATATTCTGGGGCACAGGGCGGATGACATCGGAAAAATCATCGAGGTGATCGACGATCTGGCCGAACAAACGAACCTGCTGGCATTGAACGCAGCGATTGAGGCGGCCCGCGCCGGAGAGCACGGACTCGGGTTTGCCGTGGTTGCCGACGAGGTTCGCAAGCTGGCGGAAAAGTCGACACAGTCCACGAA
This sequence comes from Candidatus Acidiferrales bacterium, assembly GCA_963775865.1. Lineage (GTDB taxonomy): Bacteria > Acidobacteriota > Terriglobia > Acidiferrales > UBA7541 > Acidiferrum. The sequence continues at coordinate 502,605 of CAVZKU010000009.1, forward strand.
GGAAATTGCGGATCTGATCCAAAGCATTCAGCGGGAAGCGCGGCAGGCTGTCGAAAATATGGAGCACAGCACGCGGATCGTAGAAGAGGGATTGAGCCTGGGGAACGACCTGGGTTCGGCGCTACACAAGATTTCGGACGTGGTGACGGAAGTTTACAAGTTCTCGCAGGAAATCGGGGCAGCGACGAACGAGCAATCCGTGGGTTCTTCGCAGATCGCCAAGGCGACCAACCGGCTGACGGAAATTACCCAGGAAATCAACTCCGCAGTGGAAGAACAGGCATCGGGCGCGCAAGCGGTGGTGCGCGCAATGGACAAGATGCGCGAACTCGTGCAGCAGTCGGCTTCCAGTTCGACGGAACTTTCGGCGGCCGCCGAGCAAATGCTGAAGCTATCGCGCAACCTGCTGGACAACATGGACCGATTTGTCATCGACCGCGCGGGGCAGATGCGTCATCGCCGCGAAGGCGCCGCGCCGCGGCGAGCAGCTTCCGGACAGGAAGCCCGCGAGTATGAGTTCGCGGAAGTAGGCCGTTCCTAACGGAGCGCTTCATGCAGAAAGACTGCCAACTCGTAGGATTTCGCATCGGTGAAGAAACGTATGGAGTGCAGATCGGCTCCGTGCGGGAAATCGTGCGCGTCCCGGAAATCACCGCCGTGCCGAATGCCCCGGAACTGATTGAGGGAGTAATCAACTTGCGCGGGAAAATCATCCCGGTGATGGATTTGAGGAAGAGATTTGGAAGTGCCGCGACTCCATCCGACAAGAAGAACCGCATTCTGGTCGTGGAACTGGAAAACCGGCTGCTGGGTTTGATTGTGAGTTCGGCGTCAGAGGTACTGAAGATTCCACCCTCCGAGATTGAGCCTCCTGGGGCGGTGTTCGCTGAAGGCGAATCGAGTTATGTGACCGGAGTTGGCAAGCTGAAGGGGAGACTGGTCATCCTCCTGGACATTGCGAGACTGCTGCGCCAACCGGAATACAAAAAACTTGAGGAGGCGGCGGAGCCGGTCGGGAGCGCCAGATAGGATTTCTTCGCGGATGCGAAGCGCTGGGGTACCAAAGGGCCGCCATCACTGAGTATGGGAACGATTACGGCGCAGATTCAGTTGACGGAAGCGGAACTGAAGCTCCTACAGACGCTCGTCTATCAGGAATGCGGGATGTATTTTGACGAACGCCGCAGCCATTTTCTGAAAGACCGGCTGCAGCGGCGGCTGAAGGCATGCCAACTGGAATCCTTCTACAGCTACTACCGGTTGTTGACTAGCCGCGAAGGGCGCAACGAACTCGCTCTGCTGCTTGAGAATCTGACGGTCAATGAAACGAGTTTTTTTCGAAACCGGCCGCAACTGGACTTGCTGCAAAAGTCAGTGCTCGAAGCAATTCTGCATCACAAGCAGGAGCGCCGAGACTGGAACCTGCGGGTGTGGAGCGCGGGATGTTCCGCAGGACAGGAGCCCTATTCAGTTGCCATTCTGATCTGCGATGCGCTGGCGTATTACTACCTCCGGAACCCACTGCCTTTTGACATGCCGTCGCCGAAGCCGCTGATTCCTCCGCCGTGGAAGCTGGAAATCGTGGCTTCAGACATCAGCTACGCAAGCTTGCGATCAGGGCAGGAAGGGCTTTACACGGAAATCCAAATGGAGCCGGTGGATTATACGACGCGGCTGCGGTACTTCGAGAAGTCCCGGGACAAGTACAGCGTCAAGCCTCAATTAAAGGACCTGGTGCAATTCGACTTCCACAACCTAAAGACGGAATTCCTGCCAAGGCGCAACGACATTATCCTTTGCCGGAATGTGATGATTTATTTCGACGAGGCGGAGCAGAAACGCCTGATCGATAAGTTCTGGCACTGCCTGAATCCCGGCGGATTTTTGTTTGTGGGACATGCGGAGAGCCTGTTCGGACTGACACAGAAGTTCCGAATGGTCCACGAGAACAATGGAACTGCTTACAAACGGCTTGAGGTGACGGCTTGAGTTTTTTACCAGAGGATCGCGGGGCAGAACTCCGTGCACTCTTTTTCGAGAGTGCGGCGGAACTGCTGCAGGTGATTAACGACACCGGTCTGCAACTGGAGAAGCGTCCAGCGGATGAGGAGTTGATCCGGAGTGTACGACGCGCTGTGCACACATTGAAGGGGGATTCCGCGGCGTGCGGGTTTACCAAGCTGAGCGAGATCAGCCACGAGCTGGAGGATGTTCTTACGCTGCCGGTTGCGCAGGCGCACGGTGCCGCTCTGGCCGAAGTGGTGCTGGCCGCGGTGGACCTATTCGAGAACATGCTGAGCGCGTATCAGAAAGAAGCGGAGCCGCCTTCTGTGGAGGCGTTTCGCACGTTGATTCACCGTTTGTTGCAAGCGCCGGCAGGAACGCGGGTGAGTGGTGATGGCTCTAGCGCAACGATACCTGCCAGTTTCCGTTGGAACGAGTACGAAAGGCTGATGGTTTCTGAGGCAGTGTTGCGCGGGCAGGCGGTTTATAACATCGCGCTACGTATCGATCCGAACAGTGCCATGCGCGCTGCGGCGTTTCAGTTGGTGCGCAACGTACTTCATGCTTGCGGCACAGTGATTGCCCTTCGCCCAGAAGACAACCTAGCCGCGGCATCCGTGGAGATTGTGGAAGCGGCGTTGGCCAGCACGCATCCTGTGGAACATATTGCGCATCGTTGCCGGATCCCGTCAGTGGTGGCTGATCTACGCATTGAGGAAGCGGAACAAGAAGACGGGGCGGAGCATCAACTGCTGGGGGATTTGCTGGAAGCGCAGGCTGCGCAAATCAATTCGCGCGCGGAAGAGGGGTATGAGTCGACATCCGCAGCGAAGCAGACGGCGGGTGCTTCCGCGGTTGCGGCGGTGGCGGAAAGCTCATTGCGAGTGGATGCGGCGCGCATCGACGTGGTAATGAACTTGGTGGGGGAACTGATCATCGGGAAATCGATGCTGCACCGGACGCTTTCGGAGCTTGACCAGAGGCATGCGAAGGATCCGATTCGAGGCAAGTTTGCGGAAGCGCTGGCGTTCCAGTCGCGAGTGCTGGACGAATTACATAAATGCGTGCTGAAAATCCGGATGGTGCCTGTCGAACAGTTGTTCCGGCGGTTCCCGCGGGTAGTGCGGGATGTAGCCAAGCAGTGTGGCAAGGATGTAGCGCTGGAGATTACGGGCGAGCACACAGATTTGGACAAGGGAATTTTGGATGCGTTGGCTGAACCGCTGACACACATCGTTCGTAATTCTGTGGATCATGGAATTGAACCCGCCGACGACCGGTTGGCTGCAGGAAAGCCGGCACGCGGCACGATTTCCCTGAACGCATTTCATCAGGGAACCCAAGTGGTCGTGGAAGTTCGAGACGATGGCCGAGGAATTGATCTCGACCTGGTCCGCGAACACGCTGTGCGCAGCGGACTGGTGAAGGCAGAAGATGCGCAACGATTGCTCGAACAGGACATTCTGAATTTGATTTTCGAGCCGGGGTTCAGCACAGCCTCGGAGATTACGGAAGTATCCGGACGCGGTGTGGGAATGGATGTGGTGCGAACGGTGCTCGACCGGCTGAAGGGCACGGTGCACATTTCCACCGACAAAGGAAAAGGGACGACGATTCAATTGCGGATGCCACTGACGCTGGCGAGCATTCAAACATTGCTTTTCCGGGTGTCGGGACGTCTGTTTGCCGTACCACTTTCGTCTGTTCTCGAGATTACGCGAATCAGTGAGCAGGAAGTTCACCGGGTAGATCAACGGGAAGTGCTTCGATTGCGGGAACAGGTCTTGACGCTGGTGAGACTGAGCAAGCTGAGCCGGATCCACGCTGTGGAAACTGGCGAAACGAAAAAGAAAAAGAGCTTTGTTGTGGTGATCGGGCAGGCGGAGAAGCGGTTCGGATTAATGGTAGATAGCATGGTGGGTGAGGAAGAACTGGTGATCAAGGCGCTGCCCGGAGAGATCGTATCGAGCGATCTGGTCAGCGGAGCGTCCATTCTGGGAGACGGGACAGTGGTGTTGATCCTGAACGTACCGGCGATTCTGACCCGGTTGTCGCGGTCCTTACCCTTGGGAGCAATCGCATGAAGGAACGCGCCCGCGTCTTGGTTGTAGATGATTCCGCCCTGATGCGGAAGCTGATTCCGTTGATCCTCGAACGGGATCCGGAGATAGAAGTGGTTGGGACAGCCATGGATGGCGCATTCGCATTGAAGAAGATCGAGGAATTGCAGCCCGACGTGGTGACACTGGATTTGGAAATGCCGCGGATGGATGGAATCGAGACCCTGCGTACGATCATGCGGAACGCGCCGCTGCCGGTGATTGTCTTCAGCACGCATTCCCGGGAAGGGGCGTATTCCACGTTCAAGGCACTGGCGTTGGGAGCCATCGATTTCGTGGCGAAACCGAAGGACGCCGCGGCGGGGAATCTGGATCCGGTGGCGCACCAACTTGCCGAAAAGATCAAAGTGGCAAAGCGCGCGGGCGGACCGAAAGTGCTGCCCAAAGTGGAAACGGAGTTGTCGACGCCGCAGAAAAATCGAGGGAGAGCCGCGATCGCGCCGAATCGCATTATTGCGATCGGGATTTCCACGGGAGGGCCGAACGCGCTGCAATACATGCTGTCGCAGATTCCGGGAGACTGTCCGGCAAGTTTTGTGATTGTGCAGCATATGCCAGAGGGATTTACGGATATGTTTGCGCGGCGTCTGGACGAGTGTTGCGCGCTGGATGTGCAGGAAGCCAAGTCCGGTGACTTGTTGCTTGCGGGGCGCGTGCTGATTTGTCCGGGGAACCGCCACATGATGGTACGGCGTATGCCGCGAGGAGAAATGGTCGTTTTGTCGGATGGACCAACGATCAACGGGCACCGTCCATCCGTAGACGTCCTGTTTCACTCAGTGGCGCAGGAATTTGCATTGAATGCCGTGGGCATCCTGATGACAGGGATGGGTGATGACGGCGCGGAAGGACTAGGGGCGATCAAGGCGGCAGGAGGAATCACGATAGCGCAGAGCGAAGAGACCTGCGTCGTGGGAGGAATGCCGCGGGCGGCCATTACGCAGGGATATGCCGCGAAGGTGCTGCCGCTAGAAGGCATGGCGGCATACATAAACAGCCAATTCGGCAGCCAACATGGAGTAGAAAGAACGGATTCTACAGAGAAGAACGAGAAGGTCGAAAGAGTTCCCGTTTCAACTCCGCGTGCCTGACCGGGCCGGCGGAGCAAAGGAGAAGGTCATGCAACAGTTTTCAGCGCTACTTCGGAAAGACCAACAGCCCGTCCGGTATCTTGTGGTGGACGACTCTGTCTTCGCGCGCAAGAACTTGATCAAGATGATCGAGTTGTTCGGCGGGGAAGTGGCGGGGGAAGCCGGAGATGGGCTGACGGCCATCGCGGAATACAACCGCAGCAAGCCGGATATTGTGCTGATGGACATCACGATGCCGCAGATGGAAGGAATTGAGGCCGTGGAGCGGATCGTACGGCAACATCCGGATGCGCGGATAGTGATGGTCTCGTCGGTGGGCTACCAGGAGAACATCCTGGCGGCATTGCAAAAGGGCGCGAAGCACTTTGTGCAGAAGCCGGTAAAGCCGGAAGTGCTGTATGAGATTCTTCGGTACGTCCTGGGGGACGATCCAAATGCCGCAGCCGTACCTGTGGCGTTCGCAGGAGAGCAAGAGCTATGAGAATGGAACTGATTCAGCCATTTATCAATGCCGCGGATGCAGTGTTTGCGGAATCGCTGCAAGCGCCGACCAAGATCGTAGACCTGACGATGGACGAGAATACGTACAGGCGCAAGGGCGTGGCGGCGTTGATTTCGATTAAAGGCGATATCGAGGGGCGAGTGATTCTGGACCTGGCTCCGGAAGTGGCAATGCGCGTGGCGGGCCACCTAGCGGGCAGCCCGATGCCGGAGAGCGAGCAAGTGGTTCGCGAGACGGTGTGCGAACTGGCGAACATGGTGATTGGCAATTCTGTGACGCTGCTGAATGACCAGGGCTTCCGTTTCAAAGTATTTCCCCCGGAAATCCACATGAGCGAGCAAGGCTTGGGTGGCAGCGTAGACACAGAAGCAATGGTGTTGTGTATCGAGACGCCGTGTGGGCAGATTTATCTGAATATCGCGATGCATTACCTGCACCGGCGCCGGCGTGAACAGGCGGCTGTGCCCGCGCTCGATTGAGAGTTCCTAAGGTCCAGTCCATGTGGCAGGGTGCAGATCATGCACCCTGCTTCCCCTCTTTTCTTATCTCCTAAGGCGATGTGTGTGGGGCGCATTGCGCGAAAGACGTGCGCGCTCAGGATGAAAAAGACCATAGTGTTTGGGCGGTTGTACTGCGCGAGAAAACTTTGAGAAATGCGCTTAGTCTGGGGGCCGAAGGTAGGTGGCGCCGTGGCGGAAGAGTCCAGCACTGGAAATCGGTTGAGAAAAGACAATGCGGATGGGAACGAAAATTGCGCCAGCACCTGGAGTATAAGGGACGGCGACTTCCAGGCGAGTGCCCTCGGGATAATGATTGCGGCTGCGGAAACTGATGCCGCCCTTGGATAAATCCTCACAGACGGCTACTTCTTCCTGGAAACCCCGGCGGCGAATGCAGGCGAGTACGCGAGCTTTGACGCGGGTGCGGTTACGGCGAGGAATGACACGTTCTTCGACCGCGCTCCGGGAAGGAAGGGCCTCATCGACCTTGGTTTCCGATTGCGCCTCAATCCAGATGGCAGGGGAATCGCAATGCCGGCAAAGACGGGCAACACATTTGCGAATTTCGAAGGACTTGAGCTCCATCTCGTTCAAATACACGACTTCGCGGCGCTGGCAGAAGCTGCATTCCATGAGAAGGCGGGCGAGCGCTTCCTCGGCTTTGTGGGGAGCGGGGAAATCGATGTCCCAGAAATCGATCCGAGGGTCCAGAATCGCAATGGCGTAGATGAAACCTTCCGGATCGCGATCGATTTCCGCAACAATGCGGGCGCGGACGGTTTTACACTGGTCACCCTCGAGTTTTCGATGGAGGGTGAGTTCCTGACCAGAAAACAGCTTTTCCTGGAGGCGGAGGACGCCGCCATTGCGGCTCACGAGAAGGGTCTGCGCAGTTTGCCGGACCGAGCCACCAGAGGATCCAACCCAAGAGGCCTCGACCTGCAATTGCAGGCTGACGCGGTCGCTCTGACGAATGCCTTCGGCGATCATTGGATAAGGGCGAAAGTGGGATGACTACGTGTTCAGGCTAACATGCGAAGGGAAGCCTGCGGACAAGGCGGTCGGCAGCTTTGTCGTACCCACTAATAGCGCGGTGGGCCAGGAGTTTGGGCCTGTTACCATTACGCAGCTTTATGGGTTAAGCCAGTTTTCAGAAGCACGAGAGTAGGGGAAACTAGAGGGCATTGGGAGCCTCAACCGCTTTGGGGCACCGCGCAATTAAGCCGGCTTACAGAACGAGTCCGATGAATAAAGTGATCACCATGACTGGCCGCTCCCCAGTCTCCCAATCCCGTCTGAGCGGCGTCCGGGATCGCCGCTATACCATCCGTTATCCTTTTGCCGCCGATGCTGAACTGATTGAAATGGAGAGTGGCAAGCAAGTAACCGGCGTTACTTCCGATATTTCGCTAGGCGGATGCTTTGTGTGCACCAGTAAGCCGCTGCCCGTCAATACGCGAGCCCGGTTGCGTCTGACGCGCAAGGGCCAAGTGCTCGATACGATTGTGATTGTGCGGATTGTGAAACCGCGGATCGGGCTGGGGATCGAGTTTTTCGATCTGCAGCCACCGAACGATCAAATGCTCACGGCTTGGATTGAGTCTCTGCGGCGCTCGCGGTAAAACGGGAAATCAGAAAATAGGAGTTCATTCGGTGAAAGGTGCGGCGCGGCCTGTTCGCCGGAGCCCCGGTTTTAGTGAGCCGTGTCCAGCGGGTGGTTGCTCTTCTCGTAAAATTCAGTTTGTAGTCTGAGGCTTTCGTCGTCTGCCTTGATGGCTTTGATGGCGCGGACGACAGTATTGATCCAGCTTTGCATGTCCGCTTCGCCCTGCTCTTTGGTGGCTGCGCTACCATCGCCTGAGTAATGGTTGGGAAAACGGGCATACCACCAAATTCCCGTGTAGACATTTTCTGGCAGCTTCAAGCGCCTTTGATCGGCGCCGGACTCATTGTTCGCACGGTCTAGGTGGACGAGATTGGGGTGAGTGACAAGGACATTGGAGGTTTCGGATTCGCCGGCGTGCCAGTCCGGCCCGGCTTTTTCGCCGCCCACTTTCTTAGTGGCTTCGTGCCCCCATTGAACGTAAACGACGTAGTCGTGAGGCTGGTGGAGCTGAGTTTGGGCGAAGTAGGGAAGAAGGTTTTCGTTTCCGCCATGTCCGTTGACGATGAGCACTTTTTTGCAACCATTGCGAGCCATTTCGTCGGTGGTTTCCTGAAGAAGGCGCAACTGGAGTTCGGGACTATAGGCGATGGTGCCGGGTTCGTGCTTGGCTTCGAAGATTTGTCCGGCGAAATAGTCGGGGAAAATGACAGCATATTCCTGCTGGGCGGCGTGCTCAGCGACGTAGCGAACGTTGAGTAGATCGGTGCCGAGCGGGAGGTGCGGACCGTGTTTTTCGAGGATGCCGAAGGGCAAGAGGCACGTTCCTTGGGCTTTCAGGATGGCATCCTTAAAGTCTCCGGCGGTGAGTTCTTCCCACTTAGTGGAGAGTTTTGTCTGGGCGTGCGTACCACCTGGTGCCGCAAGCACCGCAGCTAGTATTAAAACGATCCAATAGCGCATGGGATCCTCCCTTTTCGCATGGAGGCAATTGTACATCACGCGAAGAAAGGGGCCTGTGAAACAGCAGAGGGAACTGATGGGCGTTACGGTTTGGGTTGAGCGCCGGGCATCACGTTTTTCAGGGGTTCCTGAAGTTGCTGGTCGAGTTCGGGATGCGGGAATGGCTTGCGAGGAAGCATCTGGTCGCGCATAGCCGCGTTGTAAACGAAAATAGCTTCGATGAAAGCGGCCTCGGCTAAATCTTCGGGCTGCAGCCGTTCGTAGGTGTCCATGTTCGAATGGTGCGTGCGGGAAGAGTAGTCCAAGGGGTCCTGGACAAATTGGAATCCGGGAATGCCGACGGCGTCGAAGCTCAAATGGTCGGTGCCGCCCGTGTTGCGGAGAGTGATTGTGGTTACGCCGACATCGTTCAGAGGTTCCATCCACTGTTTGAAGATGGGGCCAACGGCGCCGTTCTGCTGCAAATAGATTCCGCGAATTTTTCCGCTGCCATTGTCGACATTAAAGTAAACGGAGATTTTATCCTGCTCGGGCTTGACCTGGATTGGGCCAGTGATTTTGCGGATAAACTCAGGAAGTTTGGCCTGATCGGGGTCGGTGGAACGGGGAACCTCGCCAAAATGCTGCTTCACATAGCCTTGAGAGCCGAAGAGGCCTTGTTCTTCGCCGGTCCAGAGAGCGACGCGAATGGTGCGGCGTGGCTTGATGTGGAGCGTGTTGAAAATGCGCATGACTTCCATCGCGACGACTGTGCCGGCACCGTTGTCGGTAGCGCCGGTGGCGGACATCCAGGAATCTAAATGGCCGCCGAGCATGACTACTTCGTCTTTCAACTTGGGATCAGTGCCGGGAATTTCGGCGATGGTGTTGAAACCGTGCTCATTGTCGCCGGTGAATTGGGATTCGATGTTGACTTCAAGGGTAACGGGAACGTTCGCTTTGAGAAGGCGGTAGACGCGTCCGTAGTTTTCAATGGCGGTCACGGCAAGTGGAACGGGGTTGCCGTGATCGCGGTGATAGACCTGGGTGCCAAAGGCAGAGCCATTGTCATCGAAAATGGTGCCACCGGAGCCACCGCCATTTTCGCCATCACGGCTGGGAAGCAGGACAGCAGCGGTCTGTTCGTCGGCGAAGAATTTGCTAAGTTTCTCGCGGAATTCGGTTCTTTTAACAAAGGCTTGTAAATCACGCGGGGTTCCGCCAAGCCTGACGGGATAGTCTTCGATCTTTTTCAGTTCGGCATCGTCATCGCGAGTGAACAGAGGCTTGTCGACAGGTTTCACCTCACGCATGTCGCCGAAGAGGACAACTTTCCCGGCGAGCTTCTCCCTGTACTTTTCGAAGTCCTTCTCGTCCTTGATGTCGACCCAGATAGCGGAGCCGCTGACAGGACCTTTTGTGGCGGAGGACCACGGCGCAGCCTGGGCGATGAAAACAGATTTGTCCGGGGCAGTCATGCGAACCCAGGTATTCAACTGCACCCAGCCCATACCGAATTCGCCCCAGTCCTCAAGATGCGCGTTGTTGCAGCCCATAGCGGTGAACTGGTCGCGAGTCCATTCATTGGCGCGTTTGAGATTGGGCGAACCAGTGAGACGCGATCCGATACCGTCAGTCAAAGCGGAAGCATATTCCATCACGTGCGAGTGGCTGAGCGCTTCGATACGGATATTGCCGTAGGCGGCATAATCCAGCGTTTCCGTTGCCGGCTGAGGCAGTTCGTAGGAAGGCTTGGCTGGTTCCTTTGTCGCAGCTTCTTTCTTGTCTTTCTCGGCGGCGAAGACGGAGAGAGAAAGACCGGCGATCAAAAGCAGAGTAACGCGAAAAAGTTTTCTGCGGGCCATGGGGGTTCCTTTACTCAAAATTGCCTTGAGAGCATAGCAAAGGCGAGGGCAATTACCAAGATGGCATCAAGGTAGAGGGAATCAATAAGTTGAAGGAAGAGAGCAGCCTGCAGAAGTTTAGACGGAGACGAGCGTTTCTTTATCCTTCAGGGCCTGGGTGAAGGCGCTCATGCCATCCTTCGTGAGGTCACGCTCTCCGAAACTAATGCCGATTTTCTTGAGGAACGCGGTGGGCGGCTCGCCGCCGGCAAAAATCCACACGTAATCGTTCGGCAAGGTTTGTGTAGTTCCGTTGACGTCGAGCAACACGGAGTCCTGACGAAATTCGATGGGATTGGAACTAAAAAGGACCTTCACCTTGCCCTTGCGGATGAAATCTTCGATTCGCTTTGCGTTGCGATCCTTGATTCGGGAAAAAGCGGCTTGACGGTAAGAGAGGGTGACGGAATTGCCGACCTGGTGGGCGAGGCCCAAGGCGGCTTCCACTGCGGAATCACCGCCCCCGATGACAAGGATCCTTTTGTTGACGTAATGATCGGCTTCGATCAAGCGATACATGACTTTGGGCAATTCCTCGCCCTTGACCCCCAACTTTCTAGGGCTCCCCATCTTGCCGAGCGCGAGAACGACGTAGCGGGCGCCATACTCGTTCTTTGAGGTAGAAACAGTGAAGATACCGTCTGCTCCTTTATTGATGTTTTCGACTTTTTCTCCCGTGCGACACTGGAAATCGGCGCGCTGCATGACCTTTTGCCAGAATTCCAGCAGGTTTTCCTTTGGCAGTTCGCTCTTCTTGAATTTGCCGTAAAGGGGGAATTCCACCGGACTGGTCATGACCAATTTCTGGCGGGGATACTTCGCGACGGTTCCGCCAATATCCGACTCTTCGATGGTGATGTACTTCACTTGTTTCTCGATGGCGCGAAGGGAAGCAGTCAGTCCAGCGGGCCCAGCGCCTACGATGAGGACGTCGGCGACATCCGGGGTGGAAACAGGAGATCTGGCCGCAGCAAGACGGGCGGCGATGGTATCGATGCAGTCGCGGCCCTGCTTTACGGCGTTCTTGATCAAGGCTAAGCCACCCAGTTCGCCAATGACGAACATATTCTGGATGGAGGTCTCATATTCGGAACTGAGCGCGGGGAGATTGGCGCCGACACTGGGACTGGCGAGAACCATGGTGATGGCGCCGACGGGACAGGAATCAGCGCAGATGCTGTGGCCGATACATTTGTATCCGTTAATAATCATCGCTTTTCCGCCGACCATGCCCAGAACGTCGCCCTCAGGACAAACCATGGTGCAGGTGGCACAGCCAATGCAGTTGGTGCTGTCGATGTGCGGGTGCTGAGATTGCGGGCCATCGGAGCGCAGCTTGCCTTTTTCCGCGGCCGCCAGTGTTTGCGCGGCCTTTTTCTTCTCCTGCTTCAGGTAGTAGAGAAGAAAAGCCCCAATGATGAATGCGGCGATCAGGAATGAGATCAGAGTATCCATGGCGAGGCCATCCTAAATCCGGTAGCCCATGTAGAGGGCCAGAGCAATATGAATCAGCGCGAGAAGAGCGAAGGCATAGCTGAAGGGGCGATGCACGACGTGCCAGAGGTTAAAGACTTGTTCGGTGCGGGAGAGAAACAAAATGCGCTTGGAGAGCTTGGCCTGTTTCTGGGCAACGCCGATGACGTGCTCGAGCTTGGTGTCGCGAGTGCGGAGAAAGCCGAACAACGAACTGATCCAGGAAGCAAAACCAGTGGATTGCAGCCGAAGCAGAGAGAGTCTGAACGGGCGCCGGAGGTCAATCAGAATCATATAGAGAAGAGCAAGGAGCATGGGCATGTGCTCGACGTCTTGCGGCGTTGGCAGGTCGTACAGCCTTTCCATTCTTTTGCCGAAAGCGAGATTCTGGGCGGCGAGTTCCCGGCGCATGGACTCTTCGATCTCGGTCATTTCTTTCATGGTCAGTTCAGCGGCGTTGAGATTGCGGGGGATTTGCGCGTAGAGATAGCGGCCGACGAAGCCGGAAAGAGTGACAGCGAGCATGCTCCAGAAAGCCATGCCGGCAATGTTGCCGAACTTAAAGGTGGCATGGAAGGCGATGATGATGGGGGCCAAAGTGCCGAGGACCACGTGAAAATCAAGCCAATGGCGCGAATTGCCCTGACGCGCGAGCCAGCCCCATTTTTTTCTGAGCGGGTACAGATAGATGAGGAAGAAAAGGAACACGCCGAACATGCCCAGCTTGATGCCGATGGGGCCGCTGGGACGCAAGGTGCTGTGTTTGGGCGAGAAGGGACGGTCGGCGGCGCTCAAGGAGTAATAGTTGAGGCCATAACCGGCGATAAGGAGAACGATCGCCAGCGCGAGCAACCACGCCAAGACTACGCGCGTACGGTGTCCGCGTTCCGGATCCTCGCGGACGAGGACGTTACTTCCTACAGTGACTCCCACACTCATGGCTGCTTTTCCCCCAGGTCAACTTGGATGGTGGCGCGGAATCGGCGGTAGTCGGTGAAGCGGTGCACGTTGCGCCAATGTTGTTTCGGTGTTTCTACGTCGATGACCGCGGAGGCGGGCATCCAGTAGGCCTCTTCGGGGGCGTGGAACTGGACGACGGAATAGTGAATCTCACTGCGGAGTTCACGAAGACCGAGGTCTTCGAGGCTGCCGTCGAGTGAAGAGATGAGTTTCATGACGGCGCCGCTTTGCTCATCAATCCAAATGTCGCCCGTGAGTTGGAGCGGGTAGTTACGGCCGCGAAGTTGCACGGCGGCAGGAGAGGAAGCACCGAGAACGGGCTTGAACTGAACCTTGAGGACGGTGCGGCCGTCTACAGTTTCTTCGGCCAGGGGCTCGAAGACATAGCTGGACTCGTAACTCTCGTGTAGGACGAGGAGCATGCTCGCGAAGCCGTTGGTGATGAGAAGAGTTCGGTAGGGGTCACGGAAGGCGGCTTTCAGCGAATCGCGAGATTCGGTGAGGCGGAGAGAGCCGCTGCGGCTGTTGGACTGCATCTGGTATTCGAAGACGGATTCTTCGCGGTACATGGGTTTGTTGTTCTCGCCGACGACGGTCTGCGAGACATTTTCGGTGCAGACGACATTGGAGGTTTGTTCGAAAAAGCTGTCGATCAGTTTTCTGGAATGAACGATGGTGGCATTAGCCCGGGCGACAAAGGCCGGATCCGGCGCTGGGACCGGTGCATCCGACGCGGATTGCCGCGTGGGCGGGACTTGCGCTTTGAGAAGCGCGGCGCAGGCCAGGATGGCGATGAGGAACGTAAGGAGCGCCAACAGGAAAGGGTAGCGAGGGTAGCGCGGTTTCATTTGCTGAGGCCTCCCCAGCGGTAGCCGAACATGGTGGACCATTGGTTGTAGCTGAGGGCGTTGCCGCTATACCAGCCATAGAGACCTTCCATGAAATAGCGGCGCCCGAGGGACCAATCGAGGGTGGCATTCACGAATTTGGCGTTGGTATTGGCCGTGAGCGGGGAGTTGAAGCGTTGATTGCCACCGAGAATCTGCACACGCAATTTTTCCGTAAGGCTTTTGGACAGGGCAATGGATTCGTATTCGCCGCTGCCGAAGGAGCTATCGAATTTGGAATAGTGCAAATCGAGAGAGAGGCCGGTGCGGAAGAGATTGCCGAACGTGACGCCGAACGCATCGTTGAGGGAGCTCTTGCTATCCGTCGAGGCTTTGCTCTGACCCAACGCCGCGTAAAGGCTGATGTGCTTGGGCAAATCGAAGCGAACGTCGCCGCTAAACCCCTGGAATAGGTAATTGTTGAGCAGACCCGTGCCGATGAGCCTGGGGTCGAAAGTGGGGAGATTGCGGAAGTAGTTGTAGTTGACGCCAAACGTGACGAGCTTAACCGGTTGAACGTGCACCGAATTGAAGGTTTGGGAAATTCCCGTGGGATTGCTGCCACCCCCGGGAAGAGGAGAGGTGCGGGCGGCATCGACCTGCAGGGAGCTGTACACGGAAAGATAACGCTTCCAGTTGAAATTGTTTTCGCAAAAGGCGAACTGGCGGGCGACTCTCCAACGGATGGAAGTCATGGCCAAGCCGGCGGTGCTGATGATGTGAAAACCGTCGAATTCGCCGCGTTCCATGCTGACAAAAGTGCCGGCGATTTGCTGGTCGGGGTTGTAACTCCAGGAAGTGGGATCGGGAGTGGAACCCGCAAACGCGCCGACGGTAAAGAAATTGCCAATATGACGACCATAATAGCCGCCGTCGATGGTGCTGAGGCTCGGTGCCCAGGGAAGGAACAACCGACCGATGCCGACGGTGTTGGGCGAGTAAGGACTGTCGTAGACAAACCCGATGTGATAGGTGCGGTTGATGAGGTCGGTCAGCGTCTGGTTGCTGGCACCAGGAAGGGAAGTCGTGCTGGCATCGTAATTACCGCGCCAATAGCCACTGAAATTCCAGTACGTGCCGCCAAGGTGAGTCATGTCGGCGTCGACCATCATGCCGAGTTGCGCGGAATTCATGCCGGATTCGTTGATGTCGCCGTAACCGAAGCCGACACGAGCGCGCATGACGCCCAAGGGAGATTCGAGGAGGTCTGGATTTTCGACTTTGGTGGAACGAAGCTCCTGATCCATGGGATCGCCTGAAGTGAAACTGATCCTGATGGGATAGTCTTCGGCTTCACGCGCATTCTCCGCGAGGTGACGGTCTTCTACGCTACTCGGAGTCAGGAAGGCCAATTGCCCAACTTTGAGTTCGCCATTTGTGGAGATGACGTCACAGACTGCGGAAGAATCCGCCACGGAAACAAGATTCAGTTCCGCGACATGAGGATTGCCACGAAAACGTATGCCGTCGTTGACCATGCCATCGGGTGGCGGATTAATGACGGAGAGCTTCATTCCTTCCTGCAGGTCGGCATTTCTGCCGGCATCAATGTACAGAGTGCCTTCGGAAATGTATTTCACGTGGAAGACCGCCTGTTTTGGACGCGGAGAGGTTGTGCTGGCGGACTGCGCTTTCAACCTGCTGGGGAAGATGGCGAGGAAGAAGCAAACCAGCGAGAGCAGGAGAGGTTCGAGGGCAACGGTGTCACGCATATCAGCCCCCTCCGCCGTTTTTGTGGCAGTTGTAGCAAGTTGTGGGGCCGTAGAGGAAGTTGCTAACGCCGTTGTGCTCGTTAACCGTCTGTGTTTGCTGGTGGGCGGTAGTGGTGTGGCAGTTGATGCAGGTGAAGCTGGAATAATCGGTGGATACCTGGTGGCAATCATTGCAAACGGAGCCGTGATGCGGGATGGGGAAGTACGTGTGGTCGAACGTGGCGCCTAGCCAGCTGCTTGTCGTGTGGCAAGTATCGCAGGTGGTGGGGTATCCGGCGGCGATGTGGTTGGGGACGGAACCACCGAGCGTCTGCGTACTGTTCCACTGCGTGACGTGGCAGCCGTAGCAGGCGGTGTTCGCCGCAGTAAGGGAATAGTTGTTGTTAACGTGGCAATCTGTGCAGGCTTGCACGCCGCCAGCGGTGGGCATGACGTGGCCGCCCGTGAGAGCCCAACCCGTGGTGCTGTGGTCGAACTTGCCATCGGCCCAAGAGAGGGTGTCGTGGCAGGTGGAGCATAGAGAAGTGGGGAACTGCGCGGCCACGTGGTTAGGGACCGCACCACCGAGGGTGGCGGTGCTGTTCCAGTCGGCGGTATGGCAGCCGGAGTTGTAGCAATCGGTGACGGTGAGGCTGCAATTGTTGCCGACATGGCATTGATTGCAGTTCGTGACTACGCCAGCCGGGGACATTCGATGGTTCCCCGCCAAGGTCCAACCCGTGGAGGAATGGTTCCAGGAGGTGGTGGTGAAGGGCGAAGCGGTCGTGTGGCAATTCGAACAGTTGGCAGCGGCAAATGTGGCGCCGGCGGCCGGATGCACGGGATTATTCGTATTTTGCCAATCGGTCTGATGGCAACCGGAATTCGCGCAGTCTGTCGAAGCAATTTGCAAATTGTAATTGTTGTTGGTATGGCACTGTGCGCACTGAAGAGGCGGAACGGAGTGCTGGCCGGCCAGAGGGAATCCAGTGGTGGTGTGATTGAAGGTGGAGTCCGCCCAGTTGACCGTGTCATGGCAGGAAGAACACTGGGTGATGGGGAAGCCTGCGGTAACGTGATTCGGAACGTTGCCGCCCAGAGTTTGCGTGCTGTTCCACTGGGTGAGGTGACAAGAGGAGTTGCTGCAGTCGGTTGCCTGAAGGGTGAGGTTGTAGTTGTTGTTGACGTGGCAAAGCGCGCAGGGGGTTGTGGCGTGTGCGCCGATGAGTGTAAATCCGGTGACGGAATGATTGAAGGTATTGTCGGTCCAGGTGATGGTGTCGTGACAAGTGGAACAATTCGCGGCGGCGAAGGCGGAGCCAGCGGAGGAGTGGGTGGGATTGTTGGTCTGCTGCCAGGTGGAGAGGTGGCAGCCGGAATTGCCGCAATCGGTGGGAGCAATCTGAAGATTGTAATTATTGTGGATGTGGCAACTGGTGCAGGGCACATTCGCGTGGCCTGCAGTCAACGGGAAGCCGCTGGTGGTGTGGTCGAAATTGGCGCCGAGCCAGGAGTCAAAATTGTGGCAGCCCTGGCAATTACCGGAAGCGAAGGCGGGGCCAGCGCTGGCGTGAGGCGGGTTCGTGGTGCTCTGCCAATCCTTAAGATGGCAGGAATCGCATTGAGTGGACAGGCCGTAGAAAATTCCGGCGGCTAATTGTTTGTGGCACTCTTCGCACTGCACGGCAGCGTGAGCCCCGAGCAGCGGGAAACGATTTTGGTGATCCTTCACCTGCTGGACAGCGATGTTCCAGCCTTGGACGGTATGACATTGGGCGCAATCGGAACCCATCTGGCGCCGGTGAAGGTCGGCGTGACAATCAGCACAGTTCTTGCCGACATTGGTGAACACGGGCTTGATGTGACATTCGGTGCATTTCACTTTTTCATGCAGGCCGCGCAGTGGATAGTTGGTCTTGTTGTGATCGAATTCAGGAACAGCCCGAATCGGACGCCAACTGGCGGCGGTATGACAATTTTCACAAGGAATGGTGAGCGGGCCGTGGGGGTTACGGGTGGTTTCTTTCTGGGGATCAACAGTGTTGAAGCGAGCGGAAAGGGAGGGGATTCCCGCCGCAGGGCCGGCGGTAGGGAAGGAGAGGAGCGCCCAGAGCGCGAACTGGAGTAGTGTGAGCGTAGACTTCACCCAACCGATGCAAAGTCAAATGCTTTGGGGACCCTGATGAAATTCTCAACACAGTATCGGGACTAACTACAGCGCCAAACAACTGTACCGGAGGTCAGTTGAAGACCAGTGAGTGCGGCAGTGGCGAGGAAAACAGGTAATTTTCATGGCTAGAAGTGCAATTTGAGACGGTTTCTCCTGTTTACTGTAAGTCCCATAGTCTGCTTATGGGAAGGATGTAGTGCTTAGATCGCGGGAGACCCAGGACTCTTCTTCTGTTTATCTAAGTCACTTCCATGACAGTCAATGCACTTGTTCGGGGTGTTTTTGTAAACCACGATCTCTTTGTTAGCCACCATGCGGGTTTGGATATGACACTTGGCGCAAGGAACATCGGCATGACCGCCGGTTAGGGGGAGATGCGTCTTGCTGTCATGGTCGAAGCTCGAAGGAACCCAACGCTGGGTATTGTGACAATCGGCGCAGTGGGTCTGATGATCCTTAGCCACAAACTGTTTGTCGTGGGCCTCGGAATGGCAAGCTTCACATGGCGTGGGCGTACCCTTGAATCGGGATTCGGCGTTCACTGTGGGTTTGTGACAATCGGCACAGGCGACGGTGCGATGGGCCCCGAGCAAGGGATATTTCGTTTTCGAATGATCGAAACCGTTGATGTCTCCCCAGGACTTCACACTGTGGCACGCTTCGCAACCGAACGCGGTGCCGTTGCCTCGTTTTCGCGCCATCGGCTTGTCGAATTCCCCTTTGTGGCGATCCTTGTGGCAAGCGGTACAACTGCGGTCCTCGAAATGGAAAGGCAGAATCTTATCCGTGCGTCCGCCCAGACCAATCATGTGGCAGTCGGAACAAGGTACGGCAACGTGAGCGCCCTGGAGCGGGAAGTGAGAGGTCCGATGTTTGGCGATGGAGTAGGTGGTCCGGTGCCAATCCTGGACGGTGTGACAATCCTCGCAGCGATTTTTGTAAGGAGCCGCGGCGAACTGATTGTCATGGGCATCCTTGTGGCAGTCGGAACAGAGCGCGAACTTCACTTTGTATACGGTGTCTTTGCCGGCAGGGATGTGGCACTTCGCACAATCGACCTGAGCGTGCTTGCCCTTTAGTGGATATTGCGAAGTGTCATGCTCTTTCACAGCAAAGAGTGAGGGCTTCCATCCATCGACCGTGTGGCACTCGGCGCACTCGCCTTTTTTCGGACGCGCATCGAATTGACCTTTGTGGGGAGCGCGAGTGTGGCAGTCCTTGCAAGTGGCAAAGGGGATTTCCTTCTTGAAGTCGTCCCTGACATGACAGGCCGAGCAAGCGACCTGGGCATGTTTTCCGAGGAGAGGGTATTTGGTCTTGGAGTGGTCGAACGCAAATCCGGGCAACATAGTTTTCCAGCTTCTGGTCGTGTGGCAGGAGTCGCAAGCCTTCTTGAATTCACCGCGATGCGGGTCGGTATGGCAGGCGTTGCAGGTGTCGAACTTCATATCCTTGTAGCGAGCGGGACCGCCCGGGGTATCGGGCTTGTGGCATTTTTCGCATTCGACTTTGGCGTGTAAACCTGTCAACGGATAGCGCGTCTTGGAATGATGGAACTCCTTCGCAGCTTTCCAGCTTTCGCTGTTGTGACATTTGGTGCATTCATTGCCCAACTGGCCTTTGTGCGGATCCGTGTGACAGGGCGTACAGGCGGGGGACTGGCCAAAGAAGGATTTTGACGGATCTTTGTACTGAAGGAGTGCTTTGCTGGCCGGGAGCATATGGGCCGAGGTGTGGCACTTTTCGCAGGAGACCGCGGCGTGCTTGCCCTCGAGGTTGTATCCGGTTAAATGGTGGTCGAACTTTTTCTCCGAAGGCTCCCAGTGAATCAGGTTGAAACTTTCACCGTTATGCTCCAGGTGGCAGCGCACGCAATCCTTGCCATTGGGATTCTGCATCTGTATCCGGAAATGGTAACCGTGCTTATTGGCGAGGGCTTCGGCGATTTCCTTGTGGCAATCGAGACATTTGAAGGTAGGCGTACTCGTCCCGAACACATGGCAAGAATTGCATTGAGTTGTTCCGCTGAGCGAGGAATGCACGTGGGAGAGGGGGCCAGGAGAGATTTGCGCGCGCGAGGGAGAAGGGGAAAGGAACAGAATGCTGGCGACCAGCAGCGCCGAGGCCATGGCCTGAGCTAAAACGCTCCGGATTGCGCCGGACTGCGGCGTGGCGGCTGTGCCTTGGTGCACCAGTCCCTCCGTGTGGACGGTGGAATCCGATTTCCTAACTCAATAACAGCGATACCTTGGTGATGTACTGACCACTTTGCCTCATAAGAAATAACAGGGAATCGCGATGCCACGAAAGCTGTACGGGAGTCCAGTGTTGCGGACGTCCCTTCGGGGCATCATTTCTATTGGGTCTATTGGGGAGGCTTGTAGTCCGATTGCAGGGTCTTAACGAGATCCTGTTCCATGACGCCTTGGAAAGTCAGAGGCCAGACGGTGGCGGGCTGAGGCGACACTTTCTCGGTGGACTGCCCCAGCCCCTGAAAATGAGTGGAAATCTGTATGCGGACGTAGCCATCTCCAATCTCAGAAGTTCGAACTGTTACGGCGGTTTTGCCGCCAACAAAGCGGGTGGGGGCGTGGTGGTTGAAGGGGAACGGAGCAAGGGAGTGGCGGGGCAAAAAAGGCTTGACAAAGGGAGGGACGCGCTGTATTTAACCAGTAGGTTAAATACGATGACCGATTCACTCAGCTCAACCCTTTCTGCCCTGGCCGACCCCACCCGTCGCGCCATCCTGGCTCGGCTGTCTCTTGGGGCTGTGTCGGTTACGGAACTCGCGGAACCTTTTGCGATGAGCCTTCCCGCAGTGTCCAAGCACTTAAAAGTGCTGGAGCACGCGGGATTGATTACGCGCGGACGGTCAGCCCAGTGGAGGCCCTGCCAACTGCACGCTGGACCGTTAAAAGAGGTTGCCGAGTGGGTGGAAGAGTATCGCCGCTTCTGGGCGGAGAGTTTTGCTCGCCTGGATGACTATCTGCAGGAATTACAAGCCGAAGAGAAGAAAAAGGAGAAGAAAAATGTCCGCAAGAAATAGTGCAGCGTTTGCCGCGGCGATGCCATCGGAGCGGGAGCTTGTGTTTACGCGCGTGTTTGATGCGCCACGCGCCCTGGTTTGGAAGGCGTGGACCGACCCACAGCACGTGGCGCGGTGGTGGGGGCCGAACGGGTTCACGACGACGAGCGAAGCGATGGATGTGCGGCCGGGAGGCGAATGGAAGCACACCATGCACGGGCCGGATGGCAAGGACTACCCGAACAAAAAGGTGTATCTGGAGGTAGTCAAGCCCGAGCGGTTGGTGTACTTGCAGGGTGGCGAGAAAGAGGGAGAGTTGGCTGTAAATTTCGAAACAACGGTGACATTCGAAGAGCCAGGTAGAAAGACGAAGCTGACGATGA
The DNA here is from genome assembly GCA_963775865.1 of Candidatus Acidiferrales bacterium. Classification (GTDB taxonomy): domain Bacteria; phylum Acidobacteriota; class Terriglobia; order Acidiferrales; family UBA7541; genus Acidiferrum. The sequence continues at coordinate 523,860 of CAVZKU010000009.1, forward strand.
GGATGCTGTTCCCGTCGGCGGAAGCCCGCGACCTGGTGATCAAAACGTACGGGGCAGTAGAAGGCGGCAACCAGACGCTGGCGCGGTTGGAGGAGTTCTTGCCGAAACTAGCGGCGGAACTGGAATCGTCTTCACACAAGGGAGTGAGCAAAACGGTGCTGATTGCGGACCCGGGCAAGCCAACAACGATTCTTACCCGTGTGTTCGATGCCCCACGCAAGCTGGTGTATGAGGCGTACACAAATCCTCGTCATATTGAGAAGTGGTGGGGCCTGCGCAGCATGAAGACGGTGGTAGACAAGATGGAGGTGAGACCGGGCGGTGCGTGGCGATTTGTGCAGCACGCTACGGACGGCAAGGAATTCGCGTTCCGCGGGGAGTACCGGGAGATTGTGCCACTGCAACGAATTGTGTCGACTTTTGAGTATGAGCCGATGCCAGGCCACGTGATTCTGAATACGGCGATGTTTGAGGAGTACGAGGGCAAGACAAAAGTGACGGTCAGCGCGCTGTACCAGTCGATTGAGGATCGCGACGGCATGATCCAGTCCGGCATGGAAATGGGAGCGAACGAAGGCTGGGACATGCTGGAGGAATTGTTGGTGCAATGGAGCGCAAATTCGAAGGAGGCAGCAATGCAGGAACTGGTGCTGACGCGTGAGCTTAATGCGCCACGAGATCTGGTCTGGAAAGCGTGGACGGACCCCGAACATCTGGCGCAGTGGTGGGGGCCACGGGGATTTACGGCTCCCTTGTGCGAAGTGGACCTGCGTCCTGGGGGAGCAATTCTGATTCACATGCGCGCTCCTGATGGAACGGTTTATCCGATGGAAGGGAAGTTTGAGGAAGTCGTGGCGCCAGAACGACTGGTTTTCCTGAGCCGGGCGATGGATAAGGCAGGAAATCGGCTGTTTGAAGTACGGAACACGATTTCCCTCGCTGAACAGGCAGGCAAAACGAAGCTCACGATGCACGCTCGCGTGGTTTCGATGACTGCATCGGCGGCGCCCTATCTGGCTGGAATGGAGGTTGGGTGGACGCAGAGCCTGGAAAGGCTCGCGGCGTTTGTCACAAAGAAGTGATTTGGTAGAGTAGCGCGCTGAAGAAATGGGGTGTTGGATGAAGATCGTAGCACTTCTAGCTCGGATTCTGCTCGGGATCACCTTCACGGTGCTCGGGGCTAATGGACTGCACCCATTTCTTCCCATGCCTCCCTTGCCAGCGGGACTGGCCAGCCAATTCCTCCTGGCCCTGATGCAGTCGCACTACACGGTGGTGATTTTTGCAGTGCAGCTCATCGGGGGGATTCTTCTGCTGGTGAACCAGTTTGTTCCGTTCGCGCTGACGATCCTTGGTCCTGTGATTGTGAATATTTTGTGCTTCCACATCTTCATGCAACATTCCGGCTTGCCGCTGGCGTGCGTGGCAGCGATTCTTTGGTTCGTGCTCTTTTTCTACCACCGGCGGAACTTTGCAGGTATTTTCGCGCAGCGAGCGGTCTAACAGGGGTTTCTCGAGCAGAGTTCACTGGGCTAAAGCCGACCGACGCTGCTGCAGGAAACGCCGAACCGCCGGATCACGTTCTAGGCCAATGGCAATTTCCTTGGTGTCGGCATAGGGGCCGTCGAGCACATGGGTTTTGCCATGGGTGACGCGCACGGTGGTGGCGGCGGAAGTCTGCTGGAGACCATGGCTGCCTTGAAGGATGCCTGCTTTGGCCATGGCTTCCATGAAGGCTCTATAGGCGCCCAGCCAGTGTTCCTGTTCTGCCCGAGTCAACTGCGTCCAACCGCCTTCCTGCACATAATCCATCAGAATGTATTTCATTGAGACTCCCTTATCGGTCCGACCTGCGGCGCGATCTGTGCCGCTACTATAATGACGCACGAGGGCTCGTCATTTGGACAGTAGACCAAAGATTCCTGAAGGTGGAGGAGCATCCCGAGAAGGAGTACCGGAACCTTTGGCAGCTATTCTGGGATCTTGGCACGAAGAGCTGGAGCGACATACTCGGAGCGAAAGCCCATACCAAAGATACGCGCAGGGAGACGTCGAAGGACGGTAAGGTGTCGCAGAATCTTGAGCAAGAGCGGCGCATCTGTGTGATGAGCAGGGTTTGACAACGCCCGGGCAAGAACATTGTTTTGAAGGAGGACCTGCACGGACTGCGTCATTTTCGTAGGCCATTCGCGGCGTTTCTGAATGGTCTGGAGTTGAGCCAAGGAAGGAGCACCAGAGCGCAGTGGTGAAAAAAGGAGATTGGCGGCCGCGACGGCATCCTGGACGGCGAGGTTGATGCCAACGCCGCCGACGGGGGACATTGCGTGCGCAGCGTCACCAATAAAAAGCAGGCCCGGTTTGGCCCATTGGCGAAGGCGGTTGACCTTGACGGTGAGCAGCTTGATCTTCTCCCAATCATCCAGTTCGCGGACGCGCTCGGCCAAAAAGGGAGCGAGTTCCAGAATATGCTTTTGAAATTCAGGAAGACCTTCGGAGCGCAATCGATCCGCGGATCCCTTCGAAACGACGTAGGCACACTGCCAGTAGTCGTTGCGATTCAGCATGACGAGGATGCGGCCATCGGCAAACCGACCAGCGGTGGCTTCCGGATCCTGGGGAAGCCGGGAGAGGCGCATCCAGAGGACATCGATCGGGGCTTCCAGATCGAGGACATCCAGGTTGGCGGATTCACGCATATCGGAATGACGGCCATCGGCCGCCACCACAAGATCGGCGTAGATGTCCCGCTGACCTTGTTTGGTGTCCACGACCACACCGATCACGCGGTCATTCTCTTCCAAGAGGCGAACCGCGCGCGTCTCCATGAGCAGATGGAAGTCGGGGAATTGCTTTGCCTTGTCGGCCAAGAAATTCAAAAAATGCCATTGCGGCATGAGCGCAATGAACTTGCAGTGAGTGGGCAAATGGGAAAAGTCGGCAATGGTAATTGCGTGGCCGTTGACAATGCCAGAAAGCTCTCGAACAACCTGATGGGGCCGCTGCAAAAAAGAATCCAGAAGCCCGAGTTCATACATGATTTCTAACGTGGAAGGGTGCACCGTATCCCCGCGGAAGTCGCGCAAAAAATCCGGGTGCTTTTCGAGCACGGTGACAGGCACACCGGCGCGGGCAAGGAGGTAGCCCAGCACCATGCCCGCGGGTCCCCCGCCGGCAATGCAACACCGTGTACGCAGCGCATTGGGACTCGTGGCCAAAGATCAGCTCAGACAGGGAGCGGCTCGTTCTGTCCCGCTCAGTTTACGATGAGTGCCGGCTCTTTCTCACCTTGGCAGCCTGTGTGGCGAGGGCGATTCGTGTCGCCTTCGGCAGATGAGCGATCGTACGTTGTTTTGTTGCGGCAGCCGCAGCTTTTCTGATGTTCTTGCGAGTGGCAGTTCTTTGTCTTTGCGAAGCCATATTCTGCACCTTAAGGATTCACTGTGAGTCATCGCCAGCGCAAGGTTGCGTGAACGATGCCCGCCAAAGAGACTGACAAGCGCACGTGGCAGGGACAATACTGGGAATGGTGTACGGTTACGTCGCGCGAGGGCTGAATGTCTGGCGGGAAGTTCGGCGATGGGAGGAAGTCAGCCAGACTACGCGAGCCGTTGGGCGTCGAGATCGAAGACAGATTCGAAAGAGGTTGCGCTAAGAGGAATAGCTTTCGCTACGGGGCACACCCTGGGCGGAGTGTCATGGGTGTTCGCCAACCTGACTATTCCTTAAAAACCAGGGGAGGCCCGCTGACTTTATCGCCTTTGAGAGCGACGTCGACCTCAACGCGATCGGCGATCTTGATGAACGGGATACCGCTGTTCATGCCGAATTCCTTGCGGTCGAACGCCATCGTCCCTTTAATCTCGCCATGGCCCGTGCCCTTGCCGGTAAGCACGAGGTTCAGGGTTTCCGTCTTGGAGACGCCACGGATGGTGAAAGTCCCCTGTACGTCGAACGTGGTCGGACCGGTCTGCACGACCTTGGTGGAGTGGAACGTGATGTAGGGGTCCTGTGCGGCGTCGAAGAAGTCTTTGCTCTTGAGTTTGTCGTCCTTCATGCCGCTTCCGGTATCCACGGAGTCCGCATAAATCTTGATGTCAAGCACACCAGACGTGGCGTCCGTCGAGGGAAAGGTCAACGTGGCGTCCCACTTGTTGAACTTTCCGTCAATAGCGACTGAGGCTTTCACGAAAAACTTAATGTCGCTTTCTTCGGTGGTAATTTTGAAAACAGGCCCTTGGGCTTGAGAGAGTGACGGCAGAAAGGCTGACGCCAAGAGGCAGAGGACAGCAAATCGCATGGAACTCCTCCTACAATCGACGAGTCGAGAAATTAGCAGGGTATGGTCACACATGCCAGTGTTGCTGGCTATTGTTAAAAGTAACAGGGTCAGAGGAGAAAAGACTCCTCTCTGACCCTGAAGGCAGATCAGCGCGAAGAGAAGGCAACCTGTGGAAAATGACAGCCTCCTCAAGCGCCTTGCGAGGTAGTACGACTGCCCACGTAACTTTACTTCGGTGGGAAATTCTTCAGGAGCTTTTTCATGGCGTTATCCAGATTCTTCTGGTTTTTTTCCTGGTTTTTGCTGGGGTCGAGGGTCTTGGTGGCACGCCCGGTCCACACGAGCTGCTTGCTTGTCGGGTCGTACATGTCGAGGACGAGGGTGCCAATGTTGATCGTAGAGCTTTGCGCAGTGGCCATACCACCACCCCATCGCAGGCCGCCGCCCATGCCGTAGGCATTCCACTGTTTTTGCTGGTCAACGGAAACCTGGTAACCGACGTAGAGGTCGGCTTTGTCGCTATCGGTTTTGGTAAGGCCTTTGGCAGCAAGCTGGGCATCGATGGCTTGCTTGATTTGCGCATCGACGATCTGGTTCGGGTGAGCTCCCCCTTCGATGCTGACCCATTTGTAGGTGTGGTACTTGGTGAAATCAGTTCCAGGCATGGAGTTGCTGGTCACGTCCTGCGCAGACGCCAAACCACACACCAACAGTGCCAGTACGAGGGCCATTCCGATTGTTGCCAATCTACTTCTTGATTCACGCATCATTGTTCGTCTCCTTGTCTCTGCGAAATTTGATTCAGCGACTTTCACCCGGGCGATCAAAAATTCGTTGCGGTTTACTGCGGCTGCTGCTGCACAGAAGAAAAGTAGCCGCCGGTCTGAAGCGCAGGGTCATTCTTTTTCTCCGGGATTGGAAACACAGCGAAAGCCAAGGTGATTTGTGCCCGTACTGATCTCGCCTTTGCCACGCGTTCCCACCATGTAGCGGGAACAGTACTGATCGGTGCAGAGAAAAGAACCGCCGCGATGGACTTTTTTCTTGTCATTGGGTTCGGCCGGATCGAACGGAGCGTCAGGGCCTTGGGGATTACGCACGACACCGCCTACCTGAGCCAATTGGTAGTAGTAATCGGGTCGATACCAATCCGAAGTCCACTGCCACACATTGCCGGCCATGTCGTAAAGGCCGTATTGATTGGGGGCATATTGGGCGACGGGTGCCAATCCAACGAAACCGTCAGCGCCTGTGTCTTTGTCGGGGAAATGGCCCTGAAACGTATTGGCCATATACTTTCCATTTGGCTTGAATTTTTCACCCCAGACATACGGCTTTCCGGCAAGTCCTCCACGCGCGGCGAATTCCCATTCCGCTTCGGTAGGGAGGCGCTTGTGTGCCCACTTCGCGTAGGCTTCCGCGTCCGTGTAGGCTACCTGGACGACGGGATAGTTCTCTTTCCCCTTGATGGAGCTCTTCGGGCCTGTGGGATGACGCCAATCTGCGCCCCTGACGTAGCTCCACCATTGAAAGTGATCGGTTAGGGAGACGGGATGATTTGGGGGAGAAAACACAACGCCGCCAGCGAACAGATTTTCCGGCGGAGCGCCGGGAAAATCCTCCGCGGAAGGAGTTTTTTCGGCAATGGTGACGTAACCAGTCGCTTTGACGAACGTGGCGAACTGCGCGTTGGTCACATCCGTTTTGTCCATGAAAAAGCCATCAACATAAACCCTGTGGATGGGGCGAGAGTCTCGCGTGGCTTGCATGCCGACCATGTTCATGTCCGGAGCATCCTGCGCCCCCATGGAAAATTCGCCGCCAGGAATCCAGACCATCCCCTTTGGGGGAGTCAGGTGCGGCGGCGTGGGATTCGGAATTGTGGGGCCGAACGTGGCACTTGCGGGAGCCGGTGTTTTGGGGGTGCCCTGAGCCAAGGATGGGCTGGAATGAAATACATTCGCACAAACGAGAACAAGACCCAGGGATAGGAAGCCACTGAAAGCGATTTTTTCGGGGGTGAAAAGGGAATCGCCGTGCGGAGACTGACCGCCTTTCCGTTGTTCAGGAGCGAGGTTCCCAGTTTTCATGCAACTCACTTGTGCGCCACAGATTACTTAGGCTCGGGACGCCGAGCTGTACCGGGGTGGCGAAGACACTTCTTCAAGTAACTCGAGGAAGAATGCCCAAGAAGAAAGAGGGAGTGAATTGTCACTAATGACAGGTCTGGCGAACTGATCGTGTTGGGTGAAAGAAGCAGGGGTCGGGAGCGGAAAAGAGGAAGTGGACCGGGTTGACGGACGAGGGAGTGCGAAAGCGGACTTGTGACGTATGTCACTGTGTTTGGTGAATAGGACTATGACACTTCTGATAGAATACTACCAACTGCGGGGTCCAGGTCGTTAGCGAAACTTATTGAGCGGTCCGTGGGCCGCTTGAGCCAGTTGAGCTACCACACTCCAGCGCCCATGGAGCTCATCAAAGTGAAGGGCCTTCGTGATGGTTGATACGAAGTTGCCTTTGTCCATCTACACACCTGGCTTCCAGGTTCAACTTTCGAAGTAAGGTCCCAAAAGCAGGACACTGATGACCGCTCTCTCGCCTAGGGTCGGTAAGAACAAAGACGTCCAGGTCGACGTTCGTGTGCCAAGTGCGCCGGGCTCCATGTCAAGGTCTGCCTCCTGGCACCTCGGAGGTGGGTCAAAATTTGTCGCATGGCCTGCAGCGCTGGTTGGCGTTGTCGTGCTCCAGGCTCTTCTTTCCTTGGCCCTGAAACCCGACTCTCTGCTGCTTTCCTACAGCAGTATCCCGTATTTTCTGCTTCTGATGCTGGCGACGGGCTTAGCGGTCCGAAATGGAATCCAGGACACGCTGCAGGGCCGTCCCTTCTGGCTCGTGCTCGCAACCGCCTACGGGCTCTGGGCCTTGGATCAGGCCATTTCTCTGTACGACCATTTGGGTCCCCACAAGGGCGTACCGGACGCTTCGATTGCGGATCCTGTCCTGTTTCTTCATGTGGTCGTGGTCATGATGGCCGTGGCGACTCTTCCTCACCGGAATGTATCGGAGCGAAAGCGGCATCCCTCAGTTTTCAATGCAGTGCTTATCTTCATTTTCTGGAGTTTTTTGTACGTTTACGCGGTGTTTCCGTACCAATTGTTTTGGAACGCCAGTCGCTACGCTTTGCGATTCGACATTCTCTACGCGGTGGAGAATTGGTCACTCGTCCTGGCGGTGGGAATTTTGGCTATTCGCGCGCAGGCGGCCTGGAAGGCAGTCTATTTTCATGTGCTGGGCGCATCGACTGTGTACGCGATAAGCTCCACCATCGCGAATATCCAGATCGATACCGGAGGATACCTCAACGGAAAGCTGTACGGGCTGGGACTGACGGCGGCCGTTTGCTGGTATGTGTGGATACCGTTGCGGGGGCGGCAGTTGGAAAAAACCGCGGTAAGGGCGCTACCAAGGGAAAGCATCTCGGGCCCACAGGGTTCCGAATGGGCCATGCTTGTGGTTGCAGTGATTACTGTGCCGATTGTGTGGGAGTTGTTGCGAGCCGAAGAGGCGTTTGACCTGCGGACCTTCCGCATGCTGGTGGCCATCGCGGGCATTGTGTGCTTGGCCAGCGTAGCGTTCATCAAGGAGTATTTTGTCAAGAGCGATCTGGCTTCGCACTTGAGCTCAGCGAACGATCGGCTTCACTGGGCCATGGGATCTGGTGGGGCCGTGGGATGGGAATGGGATGTGAGAAGCGGCCGGGTTTCCTGGTTCGGGGACCTCAAGACAAATTTTGGAATCGATCCCGATACATTTGTGGAAAGCGCCACAGACTTCTTTCATCGTTATGTACACGAGGAGGATCGCGAGCGAGTTCTGGAAGCGGTAACGGAGGCACGGAAGAGCCGCCAGTCCTATGCCGGGGAGTTCCGTATTGTTCGGCCGGACGGCATTCGGCGGTGGGTGACCGCCAAAGGAGAATTCCAGTATTCGGCGAAAGGTGAGCCCGAGCGCATGCTGGGCACGGCGGTAGATATAAGCGATCGAAAGCAATTGCAGAACGAACTGCTTGAAAGCCAGGGTCGAATCTCAGCCATAGTGGAATCCGCGATGGACGCGATCATCGCCATCGAGGAAGACCAAAGGATCGTGCTGTTCAATGCGGCCGCGGAGAAGATGTTCGGTTGCCGGAGTGAGCAGGCCGTTGGCACTTCGATTGAACGCTTCATCCCGCAGCGTTTCCGCCGGCGGCACAGCGCGCACATTCGGCACTTCGGCGAAGGCGGCGCCACCAGTCGAACCATGGGCACCCTGGGTACATTGTGGGCTCTGCGGGCGAGTGGCGAAGAATTTCCCATCGAGGCATCGATCTCCTATAGCAACGCTTCCGGGGAGATGCTCTTTACCGTCATCATTCGGGACGTTACCGAACAAAAGCGGGCAGAACAGGATCTGCGCAAGAGCGAGGAACGATTCCGGCTGTTCATGGACCACAGTCCCTCGGTCGCCTGGCTGAAGGATGGGCAGGGCCATTACATCTACATGAACGAGACGTACCTAAAGCATTTCGGTATCCGGCCGGAAGACCGGCAGGGGAAGACCGACTTCGAGATTTATCCACGTCCCGTCGCCGAGCAATTCAAGAGGAATGACGCGGCTGCCCTGGCTGCCGGTCAACCCGTGGAATTTACCGAGGAATCCGTAGATGGTGACGGAAATCCATGCACTTGGCTGGCGTATAAGTTTCCGTTCCACGACGCTTCTGGGCAGCTCTTTGTCGGAGGAATTGGGCTGGACATTACCGAGCGGAAGAAGTCAGAGGAAATTCTGCACAATCTAACCGGCCGGCTGATCTCCGCACAGGAGGAAGAGCGAGCCCGCATCGCAAGGGAGCTTCACGACGATTTCAGCCAGCGGCTGGCGCTCCTGGGGATCAGCTTGGGACAACTCTGGAAGAAACTGCCGCCAGACGATGTAGAGGAGCGCGAGAACATTCTGGGGATGCTGAAGAGCACAAAGGAAATGTCTTCCGACCTGCACACGTTGTCCCATCAGCTGCACTCCAGCAAGCTGGAGCATGTGGGATTGGGGCCAGCTCTTACCGGGCTATGCAAGGAAATTGGAGTAAAGTATAAGATGGAAATCCAATTCACACAGAATGAAAAATCACCTAATATCCCGAAAGATGTGGCGTTGTGCCTATTCCGAGTTACGCAGGAAGCGCTGGCGAACGTCGTGAAACACAGTCATTCTAAGAGCGCACTGGTGGAGCTTGGGGGGAGCGAAGAGGTGGTGACGCTTCGCATCTCTGACTCAGGGAAGGGATTTGACGTTTCTCTTCCCAAGCCAAATGCCGGAATTGGAATGATCGGGATGAGGGAGCGGCTCCGGCTGGTCGGAGGCAAGTTTGAGGTGAAGTCGGAGCCCAATCAAGGAACAGAGATTTTCGCTGAGGTGTCGCTAGCGGCACCGGCGGAGCAGAAGGAAGTAAGAACCCAGGCCGCCCGGGGATAAAGCGTGAGACGCCCACGTGTATTACTAGCCGATGACCATCAGATGTTGCTGGATGCGCTGAAAAAGGTATTGGAGCCGCGTTACGAGGTCATCGGTACTGTAGGTAACGGACGCGCCCTCGTCGAAGCTGCAACGAGCCTGCGACCTGAGGTCATTGTGCTGGATATTGCCATGCCGCAACTGAATGGCTTGGACGCCGCGCGGCAAATCAAACAAACGGTACCCGCGTCCAAGCTGATCTTTATGACGATGAACGAAGAACCTGACCTGGTTGGGGAGGCTTTTCGGGCGGGGGGCTCGGGATTTCTGTTGAAACAGGCGGCGGCGTTCGAGCTAACGGAGGCAATCGACAAGGTATTGAAGGGTGGATCGTATGTGACCCCCAGCGCGGCGGAGGGTCAGGCGAACATCATGTTGCGAGAGCCCAGGGCCCGCATGCATGTTCCTGAGCCTACTGCCAGACAGAAAGAGGTCATTCAACTCCTGGCGGAAGGGCGGTCGATGAAGGAAGTTGCCTCTATCCTGCGAATTACCAAGCGGACGGTAGCGGCGCATAAGTATGCGGTAATGGAGCTTTTACAGCTGAAAACCAATGCCGAACTGGTGCAGTACGCCATCAAGCACAGGATTATCTCGCTCTAGATAGCCCGCAGTATTTTTTTCGAGCCTCATTGTAATTACTACCAATAGCCAAGAGCGCGAATCTCAAGCAATTTGATTATAGAAGTGGGTCTGCACGCGTCAACGAGGTGCGTACAGGTGTCAGAAAACGGTACAAGCGAAATTGCTCTACATCTCCGTGGCCGTGCCTGGAACTGCAGAACAGTTCCGAGGTGAGTTGCGATGACTGGCAAGCGCGTAGTCCTGGCGGATGACCTCCCTCCGGTACTGCATGCGATTTGCAAGCTGTTAGAGGGAACATTTGAAATCGTCGGAATGGTGTCCGACGGGAAAAATGCGCTGAACACTACGCTCGCGCTCAAGCCCGATTTGGTGGTGCTGGATATCTCGATGCCGGGGCTGAGTGGAATCGAAGTCGCGCGGGAGCTGAGGAAACAAGGAAACAAGGCGAAGATCGTGTTCCTCACAGTGCATGAGGATACGGACATTCTCGCAACGTGTCTTGCCGCGGGCGGGCTAGGGTACGTCGTCAAGGTACTCATGGAAACGGACCTGATTCCTGCGCTGAATGATGCCCTGGCCGGCCGCGAATTTGTGTCGCATTTTCCTTCGCAATCCGACGTGCGAAATGGCCACTAGGGGTGCCAAAGTCACTCTTCTAAGACCGGGCAGGTCTGTCACTTTTGCCAATTACATCCGTCGGCGATCCCCGGCAATATGAGGGCACTGCAGGGAGACTGGGTCGATCGGAGTCCTTCCGAGATGGCGGAGAGCGAGAATTCGTCCTGGGACTTGTCCCCATGGCCGGCGCCGGCTGGGTCGCAGCGAACGTACCACGCGATGGTCAAACCCATCGGGTCGATCTGTAATCTGGACTGTACGTACTGCTATTACCTGCATAAGAAGGACCTGCTGGGTTCCCCCAACAAATTCCGCATTTCCGACGAAATTCTGGAAACACATATCCGCCAGTACATCGAAGGGCAGGACCGCAGCGAAGTGGTGTTTTCCTGGCAGGGTGGCGAGCCAACCCTGCTTGGACTGGAATTTTTCCAGAAAGTGGTTGAACTGGAACAGAAGTACAAAAAACCTCATCAACGTGTGGAGAATGACCTTCAGACCAACGGGATTCTGCTCGATGACGCCTGGGGAGCGTTCCTGAAGCAACACGGGTTTCTGGTGGGTCTGAGCATCGACGGACCGAAAGAGCTCCACGACCGTTATCGAGTGGCCAAAAACGGAAAGCCCACGTTCGACAAGGTCTTCGCCGCTGCCCAGAGGCTTCACCGGCATGGTGTGCCCTTCAACGCACTATGCGTTGTGAATCGCGTGAATGCCAAGCGGCCGTTGGATGTGTACCGGTTCCTGAAAAATGATATTCGCCCCCGGCAAATGCAGTTCATTCCTTGCGTGGAACCCAAAGTATTCACGCAGACGGCGCCGCAGAAGTGGGACCCGGCCATGTTGCCGGTGCAAGATTCTCCGGCGGCGCATCCGGGCACGCCGGATTCCGTGGTAACGGACTGGTCGGTGGAACCAGACGATTGGGGATACTTTCTTTGCAAAGTCTGGGATGACTGGTACCGCCGGGATATCGGGAAGGTGTTCGTCAACCATTTTGAGACGGCCGTGGCGCAATGGAAGGGTTTGGACTCCCAGCTGTGTATCTATCATGAGTTTTGCGGCAAAGGCGTGGCGCTGGAGCATGACGGAAACCTGTATTCCTGCGACCACTACGTTTATCCCGAGTACAAACTGGGCAACATCCTAGAGACGTCCAGTTCGCGGATGGTGTTTTCTGACCAGCAGCAGAAATTTGGGTTTGCTAAGTTCAATTCGCTGCCGCGCCAATGCACAGAATGCAGCTTCCTGTTTGCCTGTAATGGCGAATGTCCCAAAAATCGCTTGATCCGGACGCGAGATGGGGAGGCCGGATTGAATTATTTGTGCAGCGGATTGCAGAAATACTGGCGACACATCGACCAAGACGTGAAGGACATCTGCCGGCGACTGGCGCGGGGGGAAGCGCTGCGTACGGTTTAGCAGAGAAGGGGCGGAAGCCGCATCTGAACTGTCAAAAAGCGAGTTTGGATTGAGAAGAGTTTTGCCGTTGCAGGGAAGCCGCCACGGCGGATGCAAACTACAGAAAAAGACGGCATAAGCATCCCGCTGCCAACCGGCAACTCAAACAGTTGGGTTCAGTCCAAAGGCACGCCGCTCCTTGCAGAATGGGGCGACTTTGCATTTGTAGCCGCTTGTTACTTTTGACAATTCCGCCGGAGAGTCTCGGCAGGGCAACATCATCGGCGGCAGTGCTGTGGTTGTGCGCAGAAGAAGGCGAATTTGTGGTCCAAGAAATGCCCTGCGCAAGGAGAAACATGAGGAAGAAAGAGACATTGAGGAACAAGAGTTTCGTCGCGATCTCCGTCGTGGTTGGGGTTGTGGCGCTGACGGCTGCGCTTGGGCCGGGCGGGCGAGCGCAGAACCCGGAACTGCAACAACGGCTCGCGGAACTGAAGCAATCGCTGGCCTTTAACAAACAAGTGCTGGGCAACTATACCTGGCTCGAGCAACAGATCATCAGCGTCAAAGGCGAACAGAAGAAAGAAGAGCTGTACAACGTGCAGTTGGGTCCGGATGGCAAACCACAGAAGACGCCCCTAGATCCGAGCTCCGTTTCCGACAGCGAGCGCCAGCGGCACGGACTGCGGGGCCGCATTATCGAGAAGAAGACCGAAGAGTACAAGGACTACGCCGAATCGATCAAAACATTGATTCAGCAGTACGTTCCGCCGGACAAAGACATGCTGCAGCAGTCGTATCAGCAAGGCAACGTGATGATTGGGCCGGTTGCGGGGCAGCCCACCCAGTATCGCTTCGTGGTGTCGAACTATTTGAAGGCGGGCGACAGCATGACGATTGTTTTGGATAAGGCGACTTTGTCGGTGGTGAGCGTGATCCTATCCACATATCTGACCGATAGCCGCGATGCCGTAAATGTGAATGTACAGTTTGTGAAAATGCCCAACGGGGGGCCATTTCACGTGGCCACAGAGACCATCAATGGGGTGAGCAAACAACTGACCATCGAGGTGATCAACAGCAATTACGCGCACAAATAGTGGCGCCCGGGAAGAAGTAACGCAAAAGCGCGCTATTCCCTGTGGGGATGGCGCGCCTGACTATCCAGGGCAGGAATCTGGAGTCATGGTCGGGCCCCACGGATAGGCGTGCTCTCCGGGGGCTATTGTTACTTTTACCACTTACGAATGGAAGGAAAGAGGGCCAACATCCGGTGTGCGCGGGGGGCTTTGCACTCGGGCTGCCGGGAACCGCAGATCGAATCGTCTTCTTTGTAGGGAAAAAAGAAAGAGAGGGAACTTATGCAGTGGTCAGGAAAAGTAAGTCTAGCTCTGGCGACAGTCGCAACACTGTTCGGTGCAGCAACACCACCAGCCGCCAAAGCGCAGGAGAAGAAACCCAATATCGTCGTCGTTATGGGCGACGATATTGGCATGTGGAATATCGGGGCCTATCATCGGGGGTTGATGGCGGGCAAGACTCCAAATCTCGACAAGTTGGCGAAAGAGGGGATGTTGTTCACCGATTATTACGCCGAAGCGAGTTGCACGGCGGGTCGCGCGAACTTCATCACCGGGGAACTGCCGATCCGTACGGGAATGACCACGGTAGGCCAGGCGGGCGCGTCGGTTGGCTTGCCCGCCGAAGCGGTGACGATCGCGACGATCTTGAAGTCGATGGGCTATGCCACCGGCCAGTTTGGCAAGAATCACCTTGGCGACAAGAATGAGTTCCTGCCCTGCGTGCACGGATTCGACGAATACTTTGGCTATTTATATCACCTCGATGCGATGGAAGACCCGGCACATCCCAACTATCCGCAAAATCTGTTGAATGTGGTCGGCCCGCGCAACATGGTCCATTGCTGGGCCACTGACAAGGACGATCCGACGGAGATGCCGCGCTGGGGCAAAATCGGCAAACAGAGGATTGAGGATGCCGGTCCGCTCTATCCCAAGCGGATGGAGACCGTGGATGACGAGATTCGCGACCTTTCCATCAAGTTCATCGACAAGGCCAAGAGCGAGAACAAGCCCTTCTTCGTGTGGCTCAACCCCACGCGCATGCACATTGTGACGCACCTCTCGCCGAAGTATGAAGCGCTGCGGAACTCAGAGAATGGGTGGTCAGAAGAAGAAGCAGGGATGGCGCAACTGGACGACGACATCGGTATCGTTATGGATAAGCTGAAGACCATGGGCGAGGACGACAACACGATTGTGTTGTTTACCACCGATAATGGTACTGAGCTCTTCACGTGGCCGGATGGCGGGCAGACACCGTTCGCACAGTCTAAGGGAACCGTTCTCGAAGGCGGCTTCCGCGTGCCCGCGATTTTGCGCTGGCCCGGTCATGTGCCTGCGGATTCAGTGCAGAACGGCATCTTCTCCGGCATGGATTGGCTGCCGACATTCGTGGCCGCTGCCGGAAATCCGAACATCACCGAAGAGTTGCTGAAAGGCAAAACCATCGCTGACCGTACCTACAAGAACCATTTGGATGGTTACAACCAGTTAGCGGCAATTACCGGCAAAGGGCCATCGGCGCGGCATGAAATCTTCTATCTCGGCGAAAGCACGGTCGGCGCAGTGCGGATCGATGATTACAAGTTCCGCTTCATCGACCAACCGCAAGGCTGGCTCGGAGAAAAGACTCATCCAGACGTACCGTACATCACAAACCTGCGTCTCGACCCATTCGAGCGCACGGGCTGGCCGAGCAACGGGACGAAGGACGGGGCGCAGCAGTACTTCGATTGGTTTAAATACCAATTCTGGCGTTTCGTGTTCGTACAGCAGGTCATGGGCAAGGAAATCCAAACCTTCCTCGATTTCCCGCCAATGCAGCGGGGAGCGAGCTTCAACCTTGACGCTATCAAGGCGGAGATGGGGAAACGAATGGCCGAGGCAGAAGCAGCGTCCAAAGGCCCCAGTAATTAATAAAAGCGAGTTCAGAGGGCGGCTCGTAAGGGCCGCCCTCTGCCCATTTGCGGGCACTTTGGCAGGACGAAAAGCTTCTATCGCGGCTGTGTTCGCTCCCAAGAAAGTCCGACGAATTGGCTGCAAAGCGCGGCCTTACCCTGTCATTTTTGACAATTCCTTGCAGGAGGGTAGGGAACTAGCCAGGTTCGTCACTGAGAGGGCCAAAAGAGGGTTAAGTCCTTTCAAATCAGTTTAGGCTATGGCTGAGTTTTCACTACATTTTTGAATTTGTAGCGGCTCCAGATGCTCGGGCAGTGTCATTTTCAGCTGGTGAAGAATACCTTGCTGCTGCTCGTCGAGTTTGGCGATGCGCCGTAGCCAGATCTCTCGCCCTCCCACCGTCGGCAGCACGATGTCGACACTACGGATCTCCGCCAGCCGTTTCAGCGCTTGCGAGGGTGAATACTCTGACCCACTCCGCTTCAGCAGGTGCTTGAGCGTCACCTGCAGTGCATAACCGAGAAACGCTACCAGCACATTGTGCCTTCACCCGCTTTTCCAGCTGATGGAACAGCGGGCGGATGGCCAACTCGCTCTTGAGCGTGCGAAATGCGGCTTCGACTTCCGTCAGTTGCATGTACTTTTTCCAGAGATCTGCAGCACCGTCGACTGTCAGATTCGTGCGTAGCAGATAGGCTCCCTCTCGCGCTTCGAGCCATTGCTGTTGCTCGGGCTTCTGCCGCCAGACCAAGCGTGGCCCTTCTTTGCAGCCGGCGATGGGTTTTGCAGGCAGGATACCGGTATCTGAGCGTGAATTACCGGCCGAACGGGCATGCGCAGATTGTGTACGACGTGAGTATGCCGGGCGTGGTCATCGGCGCGACCTATAACATCAAGTAATTGAAAATGTGACGCGCCGACCTGATCCTAGGGAAATGCGCAATTCTGGGGTTAGTCTGGCCTGCCTGCCGGCACGGGCGCAAGAAACGCAATTCTTGCCGGAAGTAGACGCGTATCTCAAGCTCAATTCCATGTTTCGGGCGTACCTGGAAGCCAAGGATGACAGAGATGGAGGGGACCCAACTCAGTTGGCCATTGGACCCAGCCTGCAGTTGTATCTGAAACCGCTCCTCAAACTGAAAAAAGTAACCACGTTTGACCTGGACGACTCGAAGCAGAGGTTTCTGGTACTGGAAACGGGGTATCGCTACATCACGGCACCGCGGGCTCCGCCGGAGAATCGCCTTGTGGAAGCGGCAACTTCGAACTTTCCCTTGGCGGCAGGATTTTTTCTCTCCGATCGGAACCGGTTCGATCTGGACTGGAAAAGTGGCAAATTTACGTGGCGGTACCGGAATCGATTGACGGTAGAACGCACCTTTGCGATCCACTCCTACCATTTCATCCCGTATGTCGCTGTGGAGCCATTTTACGAGAGCCAGTACGGCAAGTGGAGCACCACCTCTCTCTATGCAGGCAGTTTGTTTCCGATAGGCAAACACGTCGAATTCAACACCTACTACGAGCATGACAACAACACCGGGAAGCACCCAATCCAGCAAGTCAATTCCGCTGGGCTGGCACTGTACCTGTATTTCTCCGTGGAGAAGAAATAAAGCCCGAGTGGTGCAGACAGACGGCTGCTGGCATGTCACTTTTGACAATTCCGCCGCAAAGCGCCTGGCGCGAGTATCAAAGCACCTACATTGTTTCCGGATAGGGGATTTTTGTACCAGACGGACAAGAGTGGTGCCTTGAGGGATGTCGATTCATTTCAGGTAGATGGCCCAAACTAAGGCTGAATCTAGGTCGACCGCTTTGGTGACGGGAAACCGATGTAAAGCCGATGGGAAGTGAACGATGATCGGGATGCTTGTCAGGCTACTGTTGGCGCTCACCGTGACAAGCGCAACATTCTCGGCTGGTCTCGGTGGGGGAAACGAGCCAAGCATCGTGCCCGCAGGAGCGACTCAGGCGACGCCGGAGAAGAAGACGCAGGGCACGGGAACGCTAGAACTACCGGTCACCTTCGCGCGTCACGTTGGCGATCTGGATGGAATGGTAAAAAGGCACCAGATTCGGGCTCTGGTGGTGCCGAGCCGTTCGGGATTTTTCTACGACCAGGGCCGTCCGCAAGGGATTTTCTATGAAGCGTTGAACAACTTTGAACAGTTTGTGAACCAAAAGCTCAAAACAGGAAACTTGAAGACCAATGTGGCGTTCCTTCCGATGAGACCGGATCAATTGGAAAGGGCGCTTCTGGAGGGGGTCGGCGACGTTGTGGCCTACGGGGTGGAAGTCACACCGGAGCGGGAGAAAGTCGTATCGTTCACGACACCAGTCGAAACCAACGTGAAGCAAGTCATTGTCACCGGGCCGAAGGCGCCCCCGATGACCCGGCTCGAGGATTTGAGCGGGAAAGAGGTGTACGTCAATCCACTGACGGTGTACTTCGGAAACCTGCAGGCTGTCAGCGAGTCCTTTCAGAAGGAAGGAAAACCACCGATCCTTGTAAGAAAGGCAGATCTCAACCTGACCGACGAGGATCTTCTGGAGATGGTGAATGCCGGATTGATTCCCGCGACGGTAACCATCACCGTCCGCGCCGATTTTTGGTCCAAGGTGCTGCCAGGCCTGACGACGCATTCCAATATGGTCCTGAAAGAAGACGGACAACTGGCGATGGTCGTACGCAAGGACAGCCCAAAGCTGCAAGGGATGCTCAACGAGTTCATCCACGGACGGCAGATGGGCACGAGTTTTGGAAACACCTTGCAGAGACGGTACCTGGAAAACACGAAGTGGGTGAAGGATGCGACCTCGACTGAGGAGATGAAGAAATTCCAGGAGTACGTCCGATACTTCCAGAAATATGCGGCTCAATATGGCTTTGACTATTTGATGCTGATCGCCCAGGGGTACCAGGAATCTCTCCTGGATCAAAGCCGAAAGAATCCCAGTGGAGCAGTGGGAATCATGCAGGTGGTTCCCAAGTATGCCGCGGCTCCTCCGATCAACATTACGAGCGTGGACACTGCAGAAAACAACATCGAGGCTGGGGCGAAAATGCTCCACAACATCGCGGATACGTACTTCAAGGACAGCAAGCTTGATGCGTTGAACAGAACACTCATGACGTTTGCCGCGTACAACGCCGGGCCAACGCGAATCTCGCGTCTGCGAGAAAAAGCTGCCAGAGAAGGGCTAGATTCGAACGTATGGTTCGGCAATGTCGAACTGGTTGTGGCCAAGGAACTGGGGCAAGAAACGGTGCAGTACGTCAGCAATATCTATAAGTATTACGTCGCATACAAACTTACGTTGGAAGAAGCGAAGGGCGGAGCGAAGCCGGGCCTGTAGATGCCCGACAAGGAGAACATCATGAAGTCCACAAGAATATGGCTCGGGCTTCTCGGAATCCTTCTGGTGGCAAGTTCAAGCACCTGGGCACAAGATCCCGGTTGGCCGCGAAAACTGGTAAAGCCGGGCGGCACAGTGATCATTTATCAGCCACAGGTGGATGAATGGCAGAATTTCACGGACATCAAGTGGCGGCAGGCGTTTCAACTGACACCTGCGGGTGGTAAACAAGTCGTTGGTGCGGCGAGCTTCGAAGGAACGACCGAGGTCAACACCGATACCCACACGGTGTTCATGTTCAACATCCAGGTTCTGAATACGTATTTCCCATCGCAGGACCCGGCCACGTCGGCACAACTGGATCAATTATTCCGGTCATTTGTGCCACTGACGTTCAACGCGTCGCTGGATCGGTTAATCGCGTACATGCCGAAGCCGCAGTCCGTCAAAACGGTGGAACTGAAGAATGATCCTCCTTTTATTTTTGTCAGTTATAGTCCGGCAATCCTGCTGGGTGTCGATGGCGAGCCGGTGCTTTTCGATATTTCGAAAACGAATCTAAAGTATGTGGTAAACACCATGTGGCCATTGTTCTTTGACAAGTCCAAGTCGCAATACTACCTGCTAGTGAACAACCTGTGGCTGAGTGCGAGCGACTTGCATGGCCCATGGGCACGCTTAGGCACGCTTTCGAAAGAGTTCAGCAAGCTACCAGATTCCGGCAGATTTTCTGACGTAAAGAAAATGGTGCCACCTCCGCAGCTTGCCAATCCCATTATTCCTCAAGTTTTCTACAGCACAGTTCCAGCGGAAGTGCTGTTGTTTGATGGGCAGCCGACGTTCACGCAAATTCCGGGAACGCAATTGGTATACGCGAACAACACCGACAGTCCCCTGTTCGTCTATAGCGCGATGCAAACGTATTATTACCTGGCGGCAGGACGCTGGTTCAGCGCGCAAAGCTTGAACGGACCATGGACGTTTGCGTCGTTGAGCCTGCCCGCGGACTTTGCCAGGATCCCGCTTTCGAGCCCAGCGAGCGCGATCTTGGCGTCGGTGCCGGGCACGACGCAGGCGAAGGATGCGGTGCTGATTGCGCAGATCCCAACCGTTATGGTACTCAACCCAACCACAGCGGCCGCTCAGGCAAAAGTTGAATATACGGGACAGCCGCAATTTGCTCCGATTGAAGGCACGACACTTCTCTACGCAACGAATACGCCGGACAAAGTCATTCAGGTCGGCGATATCTATTACCTGTGCCTGCAGGGCGTGTGGTTTATGTCGACAACACCGCAAGGACCGTGGACCACTGCCAGCTCTGTGCCCCAAGTGATGTACACGATTCCACCGAGCTCGCCGGTCTACAACGTGACGTACGTGACGCAAGTGACCACGTCGACCGGGTATGTCCAGTCCAGTTATACGGCTGGGTATCTCGGGGCCTTTGTCATGGGTGCGGCTGTCGGGGCGATCGTGACGAGCGGCACTGGATATTACTATCCGCCGTACATTGGGTATCCCGCGTATGGCTATCCTGTCTATCATCCGTATCCCACCTGCTACGGGGCTTATGGCGCCTACGGCACGTCTTATTACCATACCTCGACGGGCGCGTACGGTGTTTCGCAAACAACCTATGGAGCGTACGGATCGGCGACTCGCACAGCGTCCTACAATCCCTACACCGGAACATCGACGCGAACTGCTTCGACTACGACGGCGTACGGCAAACAGAGCGTTGGGCAAGCCTACAACCCGTACACGGGCACCTATGGCGCAACGCATCAAGGGTCGAGCCCCACAGCGCAGTGGGGGCAATCGTACGTTTCGCAGGGAAACAAGTCCGCGACCACGCAGCATTACTCCACGGCCAATGGAACCGTGGCCTCCGCGCAGGGATCGCAGGGCGGGAAAGGCTACGCCACATCGAGCGCATATGGAAATACCTATGCCGGGAAGAACTCGAGCGGCGACATGTATGCAGGGCATGACGGGAACGTGTATCAAAACACCGGCTCTGGCTGGCAGAAGTCCAACGGGAGTGGCGGATGGACGAACGTGAACACCTCGCAGGAGGATAAGTCGAACTACGAACAGTCCCATCCAAACAGTCAAGCGACCGCGCAGTCGGACAAATCGAGCTATGAGCAACAACATCCCAACAGCCAGGCAACCGCGCAGCAGGACAAGCAGAATTATAATCAGAGCCACCCGTCTGGCAGTGAGTCCACACAAAGTCTCGACTCGGAGAAACAAAACCGAGAGAGCGGCGCAACGCAGAGCCAACACTACGGAAGCGGCAATCACAGCTATGGCGGATATGGCGGCGGAGGACGCAGTTGGGGTGGCGGTGGTGGCCGCAGCTTTGGTGGTGGAGGATTCCGTAGGTAACACCGAGATTGCTGCTTGAAGGCAAAGCGATTCGCGGAGAATCGCCCTGCATCCATAAACCCTCTCCAAGGATCGTGGACTTCGAAGGAAGCCGAGGGAACTCAGGGTTGTATCCAGACGCCGAATGCGCGGCATCGTACCTTTGCCCAGAAAGGCCGCGAACCGGACCCATCGCGGTCCGCCGCGACGAACGCGGTCCTACCTAAATCACGCAACTAGCAAAGTTGCCAAGTAGGGTTGGCTTGTTGGTTTTGGCGACGAGGTGTATGCCCATGAGCGTTTTCAGGCAAGCTCGAATTCGTGCTCGACAAAGCTTGTCGTGCGTGCTTTGTGTGTGGTGCCTGGTGCAAACCTGTTCTGTAAAGAACAAAAACGATGTTGTGGTGATGAAGAATGGCGACCGACTGACCGGAGAAATCAAACAGCTCGATCACGACCTCCTTTCCTTTCAAAGGACCCCTTCGTTATCACGCTCACCAGTGGGGTGCGGGCCGCGAACGCACCTCTCGTTCGTTTCGTCGCCAGCGGGAATTTGAAAATTGAATTGGGGAAAGACCTGTACCGGAGTTTTCGTTTGTACAAGAACTACGATACCAAGCTTCCGGTGAACGCGCCGAAGAATGACTTCGGAGTCGCGACCTCACTGGGCTTCCAATTTTATGGCAACTATTCAAAGCTGCCCGTTGCGCCCTGGAAGCCGTTCATCGCCTGTTTTAGCAGCCACTTCATGACGCGCATTCCGTCGTAGCAGTAGGCGACGTTGTATCCCAGGGTCGAGAAGCAGTGTGGCTCACAGCCATTCTTCATTGCGGCGAGCTGTTTGAGATCGAATTTCTGTTTTTCGACCGTACCCCAGTTATATTTTGCGTTGTACATCGGGAAGCAGGGAGCGAGTGTGCCATCGGTGCGAATAATCAACCAATTCTGACCGGCTCGGCAACCCCAGTGCTCGCCAACTCCGCGCATGAAGCCCTTCATGTTCTGCAAACGCGGGATGGAATCGACCATTTTATAGCCCTGCCGTTGCTTGTCGATCAGCCAGTCCAACAGATCATCGACCATGGAAAAGTCTTGCGGGCGGATGTAGGTGTCATTCTCATGAAGATGCTTGAAGTGGGATTGCTCCATCATGGGAGCTTCATTGATATGGAAGGTGAGAGAAATGCCGTTATCGTGGGCGATCTCCACGAGTTGTTTGACGTCGTCGATGTTGGTGCGGCAGATATTGGTGTTGAAGAAGACAGTGTAGCCGTAGCGATACTGGCGTTTGACGAGGTAGTCGAAATAGGAACGCACGTGCTCGAAGGCTTTTGGCAGACCGGGACGTTCTGTAATAGCGTCCACGGCAAAATTAATCGTGGCGATTCCCGCATCGCCGAGACGATCGGTTACCTCAGGGCGGAGCAAGCGGGCGTTGGTTGCCAGGTAGACCCAGAAATCTTTCTTCGCGGCATAGTAAATCACCTTGTGGACGAAGTCGGGGCGGAGCAGAGGCTCACCCCCGGTCGGAGCCAACACGCGGCAAGGGGTGGATTCCAGCCAGTCAATGGCGCGTCTCGCCGTATCCTCGGTCATGCCCTTGACGCGATTGTCATAGGACCAGCAGTAGTGGCAATCGAGATTGCATTTCCACTCCGTGAATAGGTAGGCGATGATGGGTTGAAAATCCCCCGGAAGAAGACGGGATTTGAAGTAAGGGACCATCCACCCACGCATGCACTTGAGAATGCGGGATACGGGCCAATGGCGTTTTCCGGTCCGGATCACTTGTTCGTGGGCCGCGATGTCCGTCATGTCTAATTCGTGTAACAACTCAGGGTGTTGTGGAAATACTGGCTCGGGGAGGGGCTTGAGGTCCTGCGAAGAGGAGGGTTGCGGTTGTGGCGAAGGCTGCTGGAGCAAATCATGTAGCGGTACGTCGAGTCGAAAAGGCTGGCTGGGGACCGTCGGAAGTGGTTGTTCCATAGTGGACATGAATTAAGCCTCTGTTTTTTAAGAAGATAGGCGGACTCACTTGCTTCGCCAGCCGTGACAGAAAGGCACCACACAATCCTCTTTCGGCTCCCCGCTCAGCCGGCAAGAAAATGGCAAGAAGTAGTGGTAACCCCCTCGTAACAGAATGTTGGATATGTAAACGTGAAGTATAGATACATCGAAAAGGGAAAAATGTCGAGAATTGATCGCCGGATAATTGGAGTCCGCTTGGTAGCACAATGCATCTATACGGGGGGGTACCCTGTACATGACCGAAGCGGACACGGGTTCTGTTGGAGAACTGTTTCCATGAGATTTCGCATAGAGTCGATTGCGTTGGCTGGCCAACTCAGGTCCTGGCTGAAGTTAACTCTGCCGAATCTCGGCGGATTCGGCCTGCTGCTATCGGCATTCCTGGATTCGACGTTCGTCCCGCTTCCCCTGGTAACAGATTTAGTGCTGATGGGACTTTCCAGCCGCCATCCCCTACGCATGCCGTACTACGCGAGTATGGCTTCGCTGGGATCCCTGGGAGGATGCATCTGGATCTACTGGCTGGCTCGCAAGGGCGGGGAAGCCTATTTTCGCAGGAGGGAGGGACACCCGCCTAGCAGGATTCGCAGCTTGATCCAAGC
Organism: Candidatus Acidiferrales bacterium; assembly: GCA_963775865.1. Classification (GTDB taxonomy): domain Bacteria; phylum Acidobacteriota; class Terriglobia; order Acidiferrales; family UBA7541; genus Acidiferrum. Next base: position 547,640 of record CAVZKU010000009.1, read on the forward strand.
GTACCCCGTGGCGAGCGTATTCCTACCTGCGGTGGCTCCGTTCCCTGTGCCGTTCAAACCCTTTGTCATAGCCCAAGGCGTTTTTCAGGTGCCGTTCGTGACATTTGTGATTTGGACTCTGGTTGGGCGTGGCTTGTTGTTTTTCTTCGAAGGTTTTGTGGGGGCGCACTATGGAATGGCGGCGAAGGAATTCCTGGTGAACCAGAAGTGGGCGTCCGCTGCTCTCGCTCTTGGGCTGGTGCTGGTTTTCTTTCTCATTCGCCGTCTGCCCATCTTCCGGCGGACCGCGGTTTCTCAGACAAACTGAAGGTCACGAACGCAGCGCTCCAGTTGCTGCGTTATCTCGTTCGCGTCCTGGTCGGCGGTAAACCGCAGCGGAGCACCGATTGTAACTTGCACGTGTCCGGGACGCGTGAGAATGCGCTCCTCCTGTTTCAAGTCAAAAAGCCCGTGCAGGTGTACAGGCACGACGGGAAGATTCAATTGCTTGGCGAGAAGGCCAATCCCGGAGCGAAACGGAAACATGTCGCCACTTTCGGTTGTTTTGCCCTCAGGAAAAACCAGGACGTTCCAGCCGCGGTCGGCGAGATCGCCAGCAAACGCAAAACTCTGAAGAAATCCTGACTGCTGGGGCAGCGGAAAAACGTTGAAGAGACTTAAGGCGAGAAAATATCTCAAGTGCTCCACAAACCGTTCGAACAGAGGCAGGCTGGAGGAAGGACGGCGCATTCTTGCGAGCCGCTCCCCGCCCATGGCGGTGGCAAGGCGATTTCGCAACCTGGCGGGGAGCGCGGGCAGGATCCAGGCGATATCGAGATAGGTGACGTGATTGGAGACCACGAGAACCGGTCCGCGCAGTCCCCGGAGATATTCCCGGCCACGAATGCGGGGAGCGGCGAGCAGATAGGTTGCGGGCCAAGCGAGGGAGTAATAAACGGCAAGACGCACGGCAGTTGTGAGCCAACGTTGTGGCCAGGTCGGGTAGACATGTTGAACGGGAGAGGTGGTGCCTTGGGCGAGCAGCTTCTCAAGCTGGGCAATTGTGGCGACGTCCTGAAATTGCGCTTCATTCAGATCGACCTGATGGCGCTCTTCTAAAACGCTCATCAGTTCGACGCGATCGAGAGAAGAAAGGTGTAAATCAGATTCGAGATTGGCGTCGTGGGCCAGTTGGACGGGGCGGCCCGTAATCCGGGAGATTAATCCCGCCAGGGAATCCGGGGCGGCAGTGTTCACTGCCGTGCCGGTCTTGGCATTTTGGACCACCTCGCGAATGCGAGGGAGAATTGGCTTTTGGGTCGGCGTGCGTGGAAAATCGGGTTCCAGCCAAACAAACCAGTGGCGCAGTTTCTGATACTCAGCGAGAGATTGATTGGCGGACTCGATTACCGCCGCCGGTATACTGGCCGAACCATCCATCAAGAGAACCGCGCAAGGCTCGGCGTTGCCGTCTTTTTCGAGGCCGATGACGACGCAATCGCGAAGCCCGGGTTGGGCGCGTAGTGCCTTTTCGAGGTCTTCAGGGTAGACCTTCATGCCGGCGGGAGTGACGATGACGTTTTTTCGGCGGCCCTTGAAATAAAGACTTCCCGTCTCGTCCTTTTGGGCGATATCGCCTGTGCGGAACCAGCCATCGGATTGGGCAACCGACTGAATCCGGCCATCATGTCGATAGGCTTTTGCCACATTTTCTCCACGCACGAGGATTTCGCCGTTTTCGTCGACACGCACCTCCATGCCAGGGAACACTTTGCCAATGGATCCTCGCGTAGCCCGGAATGGATGATTGAGACTGATGAGCGAAGTGGTTTCGGTCATCCCGTATCCCTGGATCACGGCGTATCCCAATCGGTTCCAGAACGTCTCTACCTGCGGGGGGAGCGCGGCTCCACCAGAGATGAAAGCCCAGAATTTCCAGCCAAGACGCGAGTGGACCCGGCGCAAGCGCCACCAGCGGCGAAGAAAGTGCTGGCCGTCAGCGAGCGCAAAATTCTTGCGGAATTGTTCCAGCTTCCCATCGCGCTCCTGCTGACGCTCAACTTCCCGTTGGAGCGATTCAATGAAACGAGGAACCGCTACAAGGACGGAGACCCGCTCTCGCCGGATGGTGTCCATGAATTCCACGGGTCGGAGCGAATCGAGGAAGACAACTGTAGCCGCCAGCATCGGAGGGATGAACACCCCGAGCATTTGGCCAAAGACATGACTGAGCGGAAGCAGGTTCAGAAAACGCAAAGGATGAAAGATTTTTTCATATCGCAGATACTTCTGGATTTCCCGCTGTAACGGCTCGATATTCGCGAGCACATTGCCGTGGGAAATCACAACGCCCCGAGGCTCAGCAGTGGTGCCAGAAGTAAAGATGATTTCCAAGGTATCGGCGCGCGAAAGAGGAGGAGAAGGATAGGGGGAGGAATCATGCCGTGCTGTAACGGCAGGGAGCGACTCCAAGGGGAGGGAGGGGATCGTTGCGCAGTCCGGATGGGTGCGGGAACGAAAGACAAGTCTTGCGCTCACTTCCTGCGCCACCCGACTTGCGAACTCTAAAGGAGAAGCGTGATCAATGGGCACAATCACGACGCCACAAAGCAAACAGCCCATAAAGGCGATGATCCATTCCGCCGAGTTTTCGCCCCAGAGGAGAACGGTATCGTCCTTGGCTATGCCGCGGAGTTCGAGCTCTCTGGCTACGCGGTTCGCCTGTTCGGCTATGCGCGCATACGTCCAACTCTCCATGCGATAGCCGCGGCGCTGTCGGACGGCGATTTCGTTGCTCTGTGTCGCGTAGGTTTTAGCGAATGTGAGGAGTGACTCCACAAGTATCCCAGACATCTATATACCAGAAGTGGGGGAATCCCAGGCACGGCATAAGCTCCCTAACCTTTGATAGTATTGGCCGGGGTGGGAAACACAGAAAAAGTCGTGGTTATTGGCGCTGGAATCTCGGGCTTGAGCTGCGCGCATCGCCTCAAGCAATTGGGAATCCGTGCGCTCGTGCTGGAAGCAAAGGAGCGTGCGGGTGGCGTAATCGGAACGATTCGCCGAAATGGCTACTTATTCGAAACTGGGCCGCAATGCCCGCGATTTCCTGCTCCCGTATGGCAGCTTGTCCGCGATCTGAACCTGGAAAGCAGCTTTGTACCGGGGGATCCGAAAGCAAAACGCTATATTGTCCGGAACGGACAACTGCATCCGGCGCCATTCTCACCAACCGGACTGCTGACGACGCGATTGGTTGGACTTGAATCCAAGATGCGAATCCTCGGCGAGGTCTTCCGTTCGTCGCGCCCTCCCGTGGACGAGGAAAGTCTGGCCGAGTTTGTTCAGCGGAAGTTCGGCGTAGAAGTGCTGGACAATCTGGTAGATCCGTTCATTTCTACGATCTTTTTTGGCGATTCGCACAAGATGGGGATGGAAAGCGCTTTTCCTGCTTTGGTGGAATGGGAACGAATGCAGGGAAGCGTTGTGCGGGGTGCGATTCGAGCGCGTAAAGCGAAGCGAGTCGCGGACACAGCAAATGACTCGCCTGTCCACAGAAATGCAAATGGAAACAGCAGCAGTTTGCGCGTCACGGACGCTCTGCCGTCGCTTGGTTCGTTTGCCTCAGGCATGGGGACACTGCCGGAGAGACTCGCAGAGGATCTGCAATCGGAGATTCAGTACAAAGCACAGATCGCCTGCGTCACCCCTGGCCAAAGCGAAAATGGCGCGCCTGGAGTTGGCTGGCAAATCGGCTTGGCCGGTGGGGAAAAAATCGCTGCGGAGCATTTGGTGCTGGCGGTGCCGGCGTATGTGGCCGCACAGCTAGTAGCAAATGACGCGCCGGAACTGGCCTCCCATCTCAAAGCGATTGAGTACGCGGCAATAGGCGCGGTCTGCGTTGTCTACGAGCGTACACACGTGGCCAATCTGCTGGATGGATTTGGATTTATGGTTCCGCGGCGGGAAGGGTTACAAACCATTTGTATGTTTTGGAATTCGTCGTTATTTCCGCAGCGGGCCCCTGAAGGCCAAGTGTTAGTGACTAGTTTTGTCCGAATGGGGACGAGCGAGGAAGATTCTGCGGGGCTTGTAGAAGCGGAAAACGCCAAGATCCTAGGAATCACGGGCAAGCCAGTGGACCGGCTGGTTTGGAGCGATGCTCGGGCGCTGCCCCAATATAATGTTGGACACGCGAAACGAGTAACTGTGATCGACAGAATTTTGCGCACGCTTCCCAAGCTGTATCTCACGGGGAACTTTCTCAGAGGACGGTCGATCGGGGATTGCATCGAACTTGCGTTTTGTGTTGCAGAGGATGTGCATCGCCATCTTGGAGGGAAGGCCATCTGAACCTCCGACGAATGATTTGAGGAGCCGCAGAGTTGATGCAAATCGTGATGTGGCTTAGCGGGATTGCACTGCTTGGGGTGCTGGCAGGCGTGGTGTACCAGACTCTGGGAACCCGCAGAGATGGCAAGACATTTCCGCCGCCGGGCAGACTGGTGGATTTAGGGAGTCATCGACTACACCTTCTTGAAACGGGCCAGGGCGGTCCAACGATAGTGTTGGAAGCTGGACTCATGTCGACCGTACTGAGCTGGAGCGATCTGCAACGGGAATTGTCGCACTCGTTTCGGGTTGTCAGCTACGACCGAGCAGGGCTGGGATGGAGCGATGTAGGTCCAATGCCGCGAACGGCGGACCAGATCGTGGATGAGCTGCATGCGCTGCTGCAGCGAGCGGGGATCCCTCCTCCTTACGTTTTGGTGGGACATTCCTTCGGGGGATTGACCATTCCGCTGTTTGCGGCGAGGTACCCGGACGAGCTAGCTGGGATGGTGCTGGTAGATCCGGTAACGCCAGCGGAATGGAATCCACCGACTGATCATGATCGGAAGCTCACCCGCATTGGAGCGAAGGTGTGCCGACGTACGGCGTTTCTGTCGCGAATCGGACTCATCCGGTTCGTCGGTTTTCTTCTGAGCACCAACATGGCAAAGAAGCCGGGTGCCTATCTCGTGCGCCTCATCAGTCGGGGGACGCCCGCCGAATCGGGGACCGTTTCGAGTCCATGGTTTTCGGCTCTTCCGGCAAAGGAGAAGGCAATGGCATCCGTGTTCTGGGTGCAGCCGAAATTCGCGCTTACCATCGCGAGCCAATTGGAAAATCTTGCGGTGGGTGCGGCGCGTGTTAGTGAACTGGAGAATGTTTGCCAGAAGCCGGTGATCATTCTGTCGGCGCGTACCGCCCCCGAGAGGCGGCGCAAGGAGCATGCTTTGATGGCGGAGCGCCTGCCTCTTGGGGAATACGTCTTAGCTGCGAACAGCAATCATTGGATCATGCACGAGCAGCCCGACCTGGTGATCCGCGCGATCGGAAAAGTGGTGAACTCCCATGCGGAGAACGTCGCGATGCAGCAAAAAGTTGTGAGTTGCGATAGGGGTTAGAGTTGCGGGGTTGAGCCCGGGAAGTGCTAAAGGAAGAATGGCGGGGACGACGCGAGACTCGAATTTGCGATCGCCGTGACAGAGGGCCTTGATTTGGAATTTCAAGGACTTACAGGGACTGGCTCCCCGCCCATGGCGGTGGCAAGGCGAGTTCGCCACCTGGAGCGGAGTGCGGGCAGGCGAAGATCGCTCGACGCTGAACAATTCTCTCGGCGGTGATAATATTCTGGGAAGTCTCAGTCCGCTCTACCAGATGGGTGGCCCCCGTTCCGGCCTCGGTAAGCACGGCGTTCTCCAAGGGGCGACGCAACACGAAGCTCGAAGGCGCCAGGCGCATGTACCGACGTCGCCATTCGAATTTGCTTCGTGCAGCCGCTGGGGACGCAGTTAGGGCTCATCGGGACTTGACCTTCAATTTTGACGCCTCATTGCGTGCCACTCGGCTGAACTTCTCGCGAGCTGACCCAATCGGTTTGCAGTTTCGGGGGTTGTACCAAGGTCTGCAAAACGACACAATATTGTTCCGTCTTTTCTTGCAAACTACGCAACTGTTCCGGTGTTGCCTTAGGGGCATCAACATCGAATCGTAGCCGGATTCGTTCGAATCCGACCGGTACATCCTTTGCAATGCCAAGCGTACCTCGAAGATCCAAATCTCCTTCGACGGTCACCTCAATGCGTTCCGTCGGTATTCCCACAGCCGTGGCCACCATCTGGCAAGTAAGTTGAGCACAGGCCGACAACGCGCCGAGCAGCATGTCGCCGGAACAAGCCGCGGTACCTGCGCCCCCCACACCGGGGTGAGCTTCGGCACTATGAATGCTCCGCCCGATCGCAACGGTGCAGGCTATCGGCGTCTCGGTTTGTCCGCCCCGGGCTTTCAAGGTGATCCGTGAGGCGGAAGGATCGTTCCGGTATTGGTCTTTCAATGGCTTCTGAACAGACTTGAGATCCACGACAACCTCCGAGACTGGGCGCATAAAGACAGCATTGTAGCAAGTCTCAGGGCTTGCTAGCATTCCCATGCGCGGAGGGTACCATATGCCGAAGTTCGTAATCGAGCGAGAAATACCAGGAGCTGGAAATCTATCGGATGCAGAACTGAAGGAGATCTCCCGGAAGTCCGTTGAGGTTCTCAAGGGGATGGGCCCGGGGATTCAATGGCTGCAAAGCTATGTCACCGGCGACAAGGTGTACTGCGTGTATCTTGCCCCCGACGAGGCCACCATTCGAGAACACGCTAAACGCGGTGGCTTACCCGCGAATCGCATTTCCGCCGTGCGGCGGCTCATCGATCCCACCACGGCAGAGTAAGTATCTGGTGATCCCGTAGGACTAGATCACCGAACTCGTTCACTGATCTCACGGGAGGGAATCAGTCTTCGATTGTCTTCGAGCCCGAGACAGGACGAAGCAGGTCTTCAACGGCCTTTTCGATTGGCATCACCCAACCCTCCAGCCACGCATTTCTGCCGACCGCGATGGGCAAAGCCCGCCGAGCCAACTCAAGACTCTGTTCCAACTTAACTTGTTCTGCCTGCACAAGCGATACACCAATGCTTTGTCGGAGCGCTGCCGCCCCACCTGCCAAACGTAACGAGCGCTCCGATTCCGATTGTGCTGCCGCGGAACAGGCAAACGATTCCAGAAGTCGCGCTATCCCTCGCTTATGTTCCAACTTTCGGAAAATCTGCAGGCTCTCTCGGTAAAGGGCATCTGCCGTACGATAATCCTGTTGCTCTCTCGCGAGGTTTCCCAAGTCGGCGAGCGTTCCGCCGACACCCCAGCTATCGTTGAGCTTCCGAAAACTTGCTAAGCTCTTTTCGTAAAGCATCCTTGCGGCAATGGAGTCGCCTTGGTCGCGTGCGACATCTCCCTGATGATTGAGCGCCCAAGCATATCCCGCTCCATCGCCGAGTTCGCTGAAAATCGATAGGCATTCCTGATTGAGAACTCCAGCGTAGGAAAAGTCGCCCTGTAGTCTCACGACGTTTGCGAGATTGCTCAGCGCTCGCGCGACAGCCCGTGAATCATTGAGCTCTCTCCACAGTGCCAGACTTTCTTCGAATATTGCCCGCGACGCCAGCAAGTCGCCTCGGTCACGCGCATCGACAGCCAGTGCATTCAGCGCAATGGCGATACTCTGCTTGTCGCCTAATTGCCGGGCGATCTCCAAACTCTCCTTCAGGTGAGCGTCGGAAACCACGAAGTCACCTTGTTCTGCAGCCAGAACTCCAGCCGCGAATAGGGCCCGCAGCCGCGCGTTGCTCGGTGCTGACGCACCTTCGAGTTTAAGCAGCTTTCCAAGCCGATCGCGGCCTTCGCTCAGGTGTTCGCGCATTTCCCAAAAACGAAACAGAGCCACGCCCAAGCGCAGACCCCATTCCGCGTGGCCGGTCTCGGTAAGCCAGTCGAGCGCCGCGCGAAAGTTGTCGTGTTCAATTTCAAAGCGATCCAGCGAGACGGTCTGGTTCGTACCTATGTCCTCGGTAGCCCCCTCCTCGGCCAGCACAAGACAGTACGCGGCATGAGCACGACGGGTCAGCGGCTCTTCGCCGCATTCCGTCATTTTAGCAAGGGCATATTCACGAATGGTCTCGAGCATCACAAAACGCGGCTCACCGTCGGCTTGTTCTGTCTGGCGAACCAGGCTCTTGTCCACCATGGAGGACATACCATCGAGCACGTCCACGCCGAGATCCTTCTTAGTGTCGCAAACCGCTTCCACAGCTTCCAGCGTGCAACCACTAAAAAAAACGGAAAGCCTTCTGAAAAGTTTTTGCTCGGGCTCGGTGAGAAGGTCGTAGCTCCAGTCGATCGCTTGCCGAAGAGTTTGCTGTCGCGCGGGCAAGTCTCGCGCACCGCCGGTCAAGAGCTGGAGTCGGCTCGCCAGTCTTGTCCTCATCGCAGAGACGGACAGCAGTTTAATTCGAGCAGCGGCAAGTTCGATGGCTAGCGGAAGGCCATCCAGCCGCGCACAAATCTCCGCGACGATGGGCGCATTCTGTTCGGTGATTTCGAAACTAGGTCTCAAGGCAGCTGCGCGTTGAACGAACAGCGAAATCGCCGAAAACTTCAACAGTTCGTTGGCGGAAACAACCGATTTAGCATCGGGCAGTGCGAGTGGCGGCACGGGAAACTCATGCTCGTTATAAACGTGCAGCGCCGCGCGACTGGTGACCAAGAGTTTAAGACTGGGAGCCAGCGCAAGAACTTCCGCGAGGAGTGGCGCGGCGTCAACGAGGTGTTCGAAGTTGTCAATCAGCAGAAGCGTTGCCGACCCTGAGGAATTGCACAAGCGTTCTTTTAGCGTGTCCATCGGTGCCTCACCACCCGTCTCGCGAACACCCAGGGTCTGAGCGATCGTCGAAATGATCAGCCCAGGATCAGTGATTGCAGAGAGTGGAACGAAATACGCGCCCGAAGCAAACTGCTCCGCCAGACCGCGAGCAACCTCAATCGCCAGACGGGATTTGCCAATTCCGCCGGGCCCGGTGACTGTCACCAGCCGCACCTCCGGACGGCTCAACAACCGTTTCAACGCGGCAAGTTCTTTGTCGCGTCCAACGAACGCAGTCGTGGGCACCGGCAAATTGCTCGGACGAGCGTCCGTGCGGTGCGCGTTAAGGTCCGAGAGTCGGTCACGGATTGCGGTCAAATCTCGCAGCAAGTCACGGGTCGAGAAGTAACGTTTCTGAGGCTCTTTTGCCAGGCAGCGCTCAATGACCCAGCAGAGTGGCGGAGGCGCCTGGGGGTTCAGGGAACTGATTGGTTCGGGCTCTTCGTGGGCGATGGCGGAAAGTGTGTGTGCCTGGGTTGCCCTTCGAAAGGCGTGCTTTCCGGTAACCAATTCGTAAAGCACGAGACCGAACGCGAACTGGTCCGAACGAAAGTCGAGCGAACGCCCGCTGGACTGCTCGGGTGACATATAGCGCGGCGTTCCGGAGATTGCACCTAGCCCCGAGTGCATCGTGGCACTGTCGCAAGTGTCGGACTGTTCTTCGTTATCCAGCCGAAGTTTAGCCAGGCCGAAATCCAAAATCTTGACCGCCTCAGCAGAGACCATGATGTTCTCTGGCTTTAAGTCTCTATGGATGACGCCCATTTCATGGGCCTTGGCGAGTCCTTCGGCAATCTGCACAGCGATGGAAATTACGTTGCGCATTGGGGGAATGCCGTCGGCAAACAACCGACGCAGAGTCGGCCCTTCGACGAACTCCAGCACCAGAAAGTCGATACCTCCATTGTGCCCGATGTCGTAAAGGGTGCAGATATTGGGATGGGAGAGTTTCGAAACTGTGCGTGCTTCATGCTCGAGCCGCTGGCGAAGTTCCGCATTCTGCGACAACCGTTCGGGCAAAACCTTCAGCGCAACAATGCGGCCCAGGCGACTATCACGTGCACGGTACACTTCACCCATGCCCCCGACGCCCAGTGGGGAAAGAACCTCGTACGGTCCGAGCTTTGAGCCTGGTGCAAGGGTCATAAGTGCAGGGATTATAGCCTCATAACCGCTTGGCGAGGTATTCGGCTGCCTAGTCCCACTGAGAAGTGCAGCCGGAGGGTCCGCCTCTCAATATCCGCTTGTGAGAGGTGTTTGGCTCCACGCGCAAGGCGAAATCGCTCAGCTAGGTGCATAGCAAAATGAATTAACTGTCCTGTATGTTTTTCGACAGGTTCACAACCACCCTTGCCTGCCCAAACCACGAAGCCTGATCTTGTTGGTTCTGAGCTAGAATCTGCTGGCGCGAGATTCTCAAGACACCCACGGAGGAACCGTGAAGAAACTGTCCGGCTTGGTCATGATCGGCGTATTAATTACACTCTCAAGCTTGCCTTGGCTACTCAGTCTCTCCGCATCCGCATCGCTTTCTACCCAGCGGAATACTCAGAGTTTGGACGGCGAGTTAAAACACTTTGCCGCACTCGATCCCATCGACACGCACACTCACGTCTTCGAGAATGATCCAGCCTTCCATGCCATGCTGAACCGATTGCACATGCACCTGGTGGACATCTGTGTTTTCACGGACCAAGAACCCTCCTTTGCCACCTTGCAGGCCCAGATCAACTCCGCATTAGCTGTAACCCGCACTTCTAAGGGTCATGTGTCCTTTTGTACGACTTTCGATCCATTCAAATTTCGCTCTCCCAATTTTGCCGCGGACACCATCCAGCAGCTCGATCGAGATTCCAAAAACGGTGCCGTCGCCGTGAAAATCTGGAAAAACATCGGCATGGAGCTCAAAACTCCGGAAGGTACATTTGTGATGCCTGACGATGCCGTGTTTGTGCCCATTTACCGGGTCATTGCCGAACATGATATGACGCTGATCGCTCACGTGGCGGAGCCGAATTCCTGTTGGGAGCCTCCCAACCCGGCAAGTCCTGACTACGACTATTACAAAGAACATCCGGAGTGGTACATGTACGGCAAGACCGATCGCCCTTCCAAAGAGCAGATACTTGCGGCTCGCGACCACTTGCTCGCGGAGAATCCCAAGTTGCGTGTCGTAGGCGCACATCTTGGCAGCATGGAAGTGGATGTAGACGAAATGGCGAAACGCTTCGATCGCTTTCCCAACTTTGCCGTCGACACGGCCGCCCGCGTAGCCTACTTCGCACTTCAACCGCGCGACAAGGTGCGGGCCTTCTTGCTGAAGTATCAGGATCGCGTCCTCTACGGCACCGATTTGGAATATGGACGGAAAGGAGATTCAGGCAGCCTGCAAGAGTGGCTGGCAACCTACTTGCGGGATTGGAAGTTTTTTTCTACGAACGAAACGGTCGAATTTCAAGGACGAAAGGTCCAAGGCCTCCAGTTGCCGGACTCTGTCCTCCACAAGCTTTACCACGATAACGCCATCCACTGGATTCCAAGGATGACGAACCCGGCGCAAGAGTGATCGTGTTTCTTTGCAAGCGTGTGGCTTGCAGCCGCATCGGCAAAAACAGTTCAAGCTCTCGAGCGATCCATTTTTTGTAGAAAAAGCACGGGATATTGTAGGGCTGTATTTAAATCCCCGCGGAAAATGCTGTGGTTTTGTGTGTGGATGAGAAGAGCAGAATTCAGGCGCTGGAACGCACTCAGGCTGCAGTTGAACCCAGAGTTACTGAACAATCGGATCCACCGCGCGGTGGTGCGTGAACTGACGGGTAAAGGACTCCGAGAGGTGCAGCCAGAAGAAAATCCGGATCTGGTGGTGCGCTACTGGGTTGAGGCGGAGTCGACCGCGCAGGTGACCGGTACCGCTCATTGGGGCACGTATGGTTCTTACTATTATGGTTACTGGACAGTCATGTACACCACGATGAGTACGCCGGTGACCCACAAAGGCTTGCTTGGCATTGAAATGATTGACGCGAAAACGCGGGATCTTGCGTGGCGCCTGTTTGTGAGTGAGAAGATCATTCACAGCGACCCGGACAAGATCTGGAAGACGGCAGACAGGAACATAATCAAGGCGTTCAAAAACTATCCTCCCACAGCAGTGGCCATCGAAGAAAAGAAAGCAGAGTGGGCCAATATAGACGCCGCCAAAAAGTCCGCGCAACCTTAGTGCGGTAACCGTCCCGTACGAACTTGGTCCACACAATTAAGAGTAATGATTCACCAAAGCGGTGGACTTCACGATCCAGGCGTAGTTCCTGCCGGTCCTGGGATTGCGGCGTTCCGCGGCATCGGTGATCAGTTGCGCCATGTCCTCGACGTAGATGGGGCGGATACGGTAGCTGCCATCACCAATCCAATCAGCCAAAACAAGGCGTTACTGCCCGCTTTTCAGTTCAATTGGAGTCCCACCACCCTACCAACCTAACGGATTCAAAATAAATCAATTGGGACGTTGGGCCTTTCCATGTACCTCTGGTGTACGCTTCGTTTGCATTTGAGCAATAGGGACGCGATCTGGAAATGCGTTGCAAATCTGGCATCATGAGCACCTTGTTCGCCCATGCCATACGGTGGGAATGGACGATATTAGGTTTTGCAACGACTTACCAGACGCGCGGGATGAGCGCAGCAGTCAATTAAAAGCTGTGGGTTGAGTTGTGGGTCGGAATTTTCGGTGTCCCGTCCGGTAACTCCTTTAGAAAGAATGGCAGGGACGACGAGACTCGAACTCGCGACCTCTGCCGTGACAGGTGTAAATTCAGCCGTTGGCGTATGCAGAATCAAAAGGTTAGAGGCGCGGTTACAGGCAACCGTTGGCTTCGTTGGGCAGGGTTGGCTCGGTTTTGTTCAACGGTTTGTTCAACCGCTCGCAGTGGTGAAATCAGCCAAACTGCACTTTGCTTGCATACTCAGTCTTGATCGGGTTGTTCGTTGGTTGAGACTGGGTCGTTAAGCTTCTCCAATTGTGCCAACTGCTCCCGTAGTTGATCCGCGTCTTTCGCATGAGGAACCAACTCCAAGTACGTTTGAATTTCTGAGATCGCCGAAGCATAGTCTTTTTTCTGGATATAAATGTTAGTCAGTAAGAGATGCACTTGCAGAAAATGAGTGCGCAGGGCGTGTTCGGCCTTGATCGCGCTTTTCTCAGCTTCAGCGATCCTGTTGAGCTTGTAATTAGCGAACGCGTTATAGAAATAGGCGTCCGCGTAATTCAAGGGATCGAGATCCACGATGTAACCCGTGACGTTGGGCTGATTCAAGGGATCGAGAGCCAAGATATGGCCGGTGAATTGGAGGACCTCTGTCCAATTTTGTGATTCGAAGGCCAAGACTGCGAGCGAAAGATATGGCGGCAGGAACTCGGGATTGATAGTGGTGGCCTGGAGATAAGCGGTGCGAGCGGAATCGTCTTGGTGATCCTGCTGGAGCACGGAGCCCAACTTGTACCAGCCGCTCGCGTACTTGGGGTAGATCTGCACGGCCTGTTCAAAATACCTGCGTGCAATGGCAAGCTTGCCGTTCCTCTCGGCCTCGATGCCTTTCACATAAGCTTTTACGGCATCTTTGGGTGCTTTGTAGGGGGTAGCGCTGACCGTCATGCCTTCGACCTTCGCCGTTCTCCGAACCACTATGGAGCCCACGTCAATGGCGCTGGAGATCGGGGTGAGGTTCATAAGGCTGATGGCATTGGAGCGAAAACCGGAAACGGAGGCGCGCAGCTCACAATTAGCCAACTCGCGTCGCGGAACGCCCATGACCGAATCCCTGTTAGGGATGCCAACTTGAGAAGTCTGGTCACCGCTGGCGTCAATGAGGGCATTGGTCCTCGACCCCAATTGCATGCTGAAGGAGCCGTTGGGTGCTGCGTAGACCTGTTGGCGTACCATGGCGTTGCAAACGCGCTCAACCATCGCATCGTGGGGAAGGGCGGTGGCGTCGTTGGTGGCGATCTGGCCGTGGAGAAACAGAACGAGATCACCTTGCTGGTCTGGCTCCGAACTCGGGGGAGGCGCGGCCACAGAACGGCTTGGAATTGACCCGCCAGGCGAAGGCGCAGGAGCGGGAGCTGGAGGAGGAGCCGGAGCCTTCTGTGCCAATGCCACTGGGACTAGCAGTGCGATTGCGAGGGCCAACTCGGCGAAAATGCGCGTGAAGTGGTTCACAAATCCCCTCCTATGGAGGGAACGCCTGAGGCGGAAGATTCTAGAGTGCGGGGTAGTTCAAGTCAAGGTTCTCGAATGGAAATGATGGGTTCTCGAATGGAAACTGCAGGACGGTTGGCTGGCGTTCCCCAGGCGGTTGCGATGAAAATCACCGGCCATCGTACCGATTCCATGTGAATCGAAAGCTTAAGTTCCGCGATCGTGCGCCCGTTTGTGACGCCTATCGGAGAGAGAAAGACGTCCAGCCCTTGCTCGATGAGATTCTCGGGCCAATCAATGCCGGAAAAGTGAAAGCAGAAAGCAGCCTGAGCATTTCCGACTATGGAGAGGATCACTGGCTGCCTTGGGTGCGCGAAAACTGCAAACCGTCCACGATTGCCGGCTATGAATTTTATTGGAACTCGTATCTTTCTCCCCGGCTTGAAATGATTACCCTTCGCGACTTTCGCACGGTGGACGCGGCGAATCTCCTGGCTGAGTTGCAGCGAACGAACAATCTCGGCCGGACGATGGTAAAAAAGGCCAAAGCCATTTTGAGCGGTATTTTCACGTTGGCTCGGAATCAAGGCGTCCCCGACGCACCGAACCCGATACCGGGGACCATGATTCCGAAGAAAGCCGCCGCGCCGCCCGAGATGCACGCGGCCACCCCCGAGGAAATTGTCGCGATTTTGGATGCTATTGAGAAAGCGGAGCCCGAAGACAGGGAAATTGAACATCTGCAGAGGTGCAGGCTCAGACAGCGGTAGGACTGCAGTTTTTTGCTGGTCTACGTCCTGGCGAAGCACGGGGCGTTACCATGGGAAGCGCCTTTCCGTACGGCAATCGCTTTGGCACACACATGTCACCACTACGAAAACGGAAGAGTCCTCGAAATTTGTCCCGGTGATTCAATCACTGGCTAGCATCTTGGCCGATCTCCGCGAAGCGGAAGGGAATCCAGTGGACGGGCCGATTCTGCGCGGTCCCTCCAAGAAGCCTTTGAACTTGGACAACCTCGCAAAGCGGGTCCTCGCTCCATTGCTTCAGGCCAAGAAACTTGAGTGGCATGGGTGGTATAGCCTGCGCCGCGGAGTTGCGACTACCTTAGCGGGAATCTCGAAGGACCCGTTGGCCTCGAAGGGCTTGCTGCGCCATTCCAGCCTTGCGACTACTGAGCGGCACTACATCAAAGATGTGCCAGAAAACACGCTCCAAGCCATGAATCGGCTGGAACAGTTGTTCAACGATTGTTCAACGGTGAAAAACTAGAGGCTTGTAACTTAAAGAAAATATGGCGGGGACGACGAGACTCGAACTCGCGACCTCTGCCGTGACAGGACGGATCAGCCCGCAATCAGGAGTGACAAGGAGTGACCTTGAGTATTTCGAGTACCAGAAGAATCATGGGTTTACAGGCCACGGAGTGATCAGGTGTGACCTCTAGTGGTCCAACGTACACCGAGGTTTTGGGGTGACACAGTACAATTCACAGTACAGTTTCTGACGAACAGAAAACAAGAATACGTAAGATCAAAGGATAGATTTTGTACGGGTTTCCCGAGCTCCAGACGCGGTTCGATTCCGATCGCTCGCCCAGATTTCATTGGCCATTCGCGGCTGAGCTGCTTCAGGCTGGGGCTCTTGATCCAGGGTGGGCACAAAATTGGGCACATCAATTTGGGGTGAACCCCTCTGTTGAGACAGTTTGGAATTGGCACACATGCGGTTCAATGGGTTTTCCTTCTCATTCTTTCTCTTCTCTTTCAGGATGGCCCTCGGCTGGTGAAGCGGAGGCGAGCTCTGCTGGAGAGCAACTCGCCGAGGAATAACCAGCTGGAGACTCATCGGAACGATGAGCCGGGGGGCGGCTCTTGGGTCGCTCCCCACTACTGTTTCCTCCAACATCGGACTGATAGATCTCCTTATGCCTGAAAAAACTCATTGTCGCTCCAGCAGAATTTATCCCTGGACTCGCTTCCTGCTCGAACTCCTCCGGCGACCGATAGCCCAATGCCGAATGCAAACGGCACCGATTGTAGTACTGTTCGATGAACACTTCGATGTTACCCAGCAAGTGTTCTAAATCTCGATAGTCGTTCGCATTAATCTCTTCCCGCTTGAGAGTCTTCATAAAGCTTTCGCAACTGGCGTTGTCATAGGGGTTCGCCGGCCGGCTCATGCTGGGAATCATCTGGTGCCGTTGCAAGATCTGGGCATAGTCGCCGCACGCGTACTGCACACCACGGTCGGAATGATGCACCAGACCCGGCGGCGGCTGTCGCTGCGCCAGGGCCTGCTCCAGGGCTGCGATTGGCAAACGGGCCGCCAGCGTGCGATCCAGAGCCCATCCCACCACCTTGCGTGAGAAAGCGTCCAGAACCACCGCCAGGTAGACAAACTCCTGCTTCAAACGAATATAGGTAATATCCGCTACCCAGAGCTGATTCATCCCCGTCAGTTTCATGCGACCGGCTAGGTTCAGATAGACCTCGAACTCGTGATCGGAATCCGTTGTCACCACGAAGGCCCGCGGCTGTACGGCCAGCAGGTTATCTTCCCGTATGATCCGCAACACACGTTTGTGATTCACCAGCATCCCACGCCGTCGCAACTCAGCGCTGATCCGCCGATAGCCGTAGCGGCGTCGGTGCTCGACAGCAATCTGCTGAATCACGCTCCGCACCTCCATATCTTCCTCGCCGGGTGCTCGTTCCTGCAGAGAACGATAAAAACCAGCACGGCTGACCCCGGCCAACTGACACATGCGTTCGATGCTTAAGCTGCCTTGCAATGGCATCACTTCTTGGATTTCGTCGTAGATGGCTTCTCGCCACTGATACCGCTCTTCTGGCGTCGAGCCTCTACTTTTTGCAAGGCACCTTTGAAAAAATCCAGCTCCAGCGTTTTGTCAAGCACCACCCGCTTCAGCTGGTTGATTTCCTTGCGTAGGGTGGTCTCACGCGAGTTCCCCGGAGACGGCTCCTCGCCGGAGTCGCAAGGATCGAATTGATCTCGCCACTTGTAGAGAAGCCGTCGATGCACACCAAGTTCCTGTGACAATTCCACAATGTTGTCGCAGGTCTTCAATCGCTCGACAGCCATCCGGCGGAATTCTTTCGGGTATTTTCCCACTCGTCTCTTTGCCACTTGCAGTTCCTTTCCCTGCAAAGTGTGCCTTATCCGAGTGTCTCAAGTTTGGGGTTCAGTCCAGGGTCCGACCTAAGGTCGGTCGCACACACGAGTCTCACATACCCAGATTCTCATCCTCGTCTCGCATGGACGTCAGAAATGCGCCTCCGATCACCGGATCGATCCTGTCGGCTTGAGCCAATGCCCATCGACTCCGCGCAAGCTTGGCTATTGTCCCAATGGGGTTGTATTTGTGGAACGAATTGAAACGTTGTGACTGCTACTGACAAGCGGCCGTTGTGGATACCGACTGGGGTGGAGACGCTTTAAGAAAGGTGCGGACACTTTCTTTTGATTTCTCGGTCGCGTCGGAGGTCCAGATGGTTTCGATCTCTCTCTTGTCACTTGGTGAGAGGTGCCAAGAGAGCGGAGCATTTTCGGGAGGGTATTCGAATACCGCGTCTTCGATATGGACGTTGCAGGAGGCGGCATAGCGGCGCAGCAGGTCGAGCTGTTCTTCGTTTCGCGATATTTGCGCTATATCTCGGACGTTCAGCATGGTGGAAATCGGGGCATAAGACTGAAAGGGCCAGCCCCGCCAAGAAAGAGGCGGAGGCTCAGAAGCAGGAGGTGAAGCGCGAATCTCTATGACCAGCACACTCCTGACCGGATTTCCAGGAGACCAAAGACCTGCGTCAAGCCAGGCGAGAAGGGTCGCCATCCCATAGTTATCAGTGTAGCCGCCGTCGACGATGTGGATTTGCGTGCCAGCAATATCGGGGCGCGCAGCTGGAGAGACGTAAGGGAAGCTGGCCGACAGGCGTGCCGCCGTAACAAGAGAAATGTCCTGATCTGCAAATTGAGGGAACTCGGGATCCCGCAGACTGGTGCGCCCAGGAGCGTGTAAAAGATCCGTTGTACCGAGGAGAAATCGTTCTCCACTTTCCGTGACCGTTGCGTTGAAGACCACGGCGGGGCGCCACCCTTCGAGGACACCTTCGCGCCAGTCTGCCAAGGGGCTCCACAGATGATGTTTTCGGTTTGGCAGTTCGCGGGTGAGGGCAGCTTCGAGAGCCTTGCCACGATCGAGACGTTTGAAGACGGGCAAGAAGATGCGGAAAAAATCGGGATAGACAAGGCCCCAGGCAATGTCATCAAGGCTGGAAGCTTCAGATCGGGCGACAGCGTTTTCGAGAGTGGGTGTGTCCGACGGGAGACCTTTCCCATCTGCGTCGTATTCGCTAACGAAATACATGGCGCCAACGCTCCCGCCAGATACAGCGCTGATGAGACGAACGGAATCACCGAAAATGCGCGGGTTGTTCTCTTCCAGCCCGATGAGAACGCGGGTGGTCCATGCGGCAGCCTTAATGCCACCTCCACTGGCAGCGACGACGATAACCTTGGTTCCGGGTTTGCCGGCGCGAATCACTTGTGCCGGGCTGAGAGAGAGAGAGTTTCTGGCACGAAACATGTGAAAGTAATGATCAGTAGCATGGAAATGAGCAGAGAGGACCGCGATTAGGAGAAAGGGCACTATCAGCGGTATCCGGTAGTAGTCCAGTATGAAAGTAACGGCGGACAACCCCCAACAAAGAATCATTAGGAAAACGAGAAGATCGGCGAGAGTCGGAACAATCGCTGGGTAACCAATCTGAAAAAACTTTCCAATGCCAATAGCGACGTACACAAGCAAGCAGAGCAAGAACGACCACAGAGCCACATAGTGGCCGTCGTGAGCGCATTCGCCGTCTTTTCTAAAGCCGGGCCCGAAAAAGTTGAGAAATGCCGTGATACCCTGGGATTTAGACCATCCGCGTCGCTTGGACTGCTCACCGATGACCAAGATGACCGCTGCGAAGATTCCACCACCAACCACACCGAGGACCAACCACAAATAAGTGGACGTGCCATCGTTCTTGGAAACATATAGAGCGACAAGAATGGTAGGCAGGGAGAGAATGGCAAAAGCCAGAGATTGTCCCCTGCCACCTGGAGACTCATTGAAGAAAGGACGTCGAATGGGAAAAGGCTGGATGTGAAAACGCTCGGGACCGTAGAGAAGGACCTGCGATGCTGTAACGGTTACAGTCCAGCTCGCAAGTATTGCAGCAAGGGCTACAAATATCATTCCTCTTGGCGTAACGTCCAATATCCCGCGGAGAAGATTTGGCGCAGCCCAGAGTGCGATGAAGGGGAACAACAGCAATAACACAGTCGTGAGGAACTGAACTCTGAGCAGGTAAAAATACGGAACTGCGTCCCAAACAGAGGCACTGGAGCCCTTAACCTGAGAATAGACGCCTTGAATAGTCGCTTCCGTCACCGCCAGCTCCAAATTGGCACGTGTGTAACACTTAAATAGCACTGATGTCAAACTAGATTGTTTGCCACGAGAAAATGAGTTCGAGTTGAAGCCTTTTCAGCCCGCCACATGTTGTCACAACTATCCAAACGGACAGGCAGGCCGCCCAGACGCGAAGCGAAAACCCCCACCCAATGAATCTCAGTCAGAGCTGGCCGTACTCGGCCGCTCAGAATGCCAGGTGCGTGGCCAAGATCGCTGCCGACCGTGGTGCGCACTGGATAGGGCTGTGTAAAACGCAGCATAGACCGTTTTGTAGCTGGCGAAGAGGCGGGTGTCGCTCAGATGCACGGTGACCTTGACCACGTCGTCAAGAGAAGCGCCATCAGCTTCGAGAATGGCCGATATGTTATCGATGGTTTGCTCTGTCTGTTGCTCGATGCTCTTTCCCATTAGTTCTCCGGTAACAGGGTCGATGGGACCAGGTCCATTCACGAAGATGAAATCTCCGGCCCGCCATCCCTGGTACGCTCCCCGCGGGTGCACCACGCTTGCTGTGAATTACATACTTATTTATCGAATCGTTCTTAAAACCCTCGTAATTTGCGTATTTGCTTGAAATATAGCAACAAGACGAGAGTTCCGTAGACGTTCAGCAATCACCAGTATTTCGAAGGAATTGCCTACGCTCGAAAACAATCAAGCGCGACAACAGCGTTCATTGCCCCACAACGGTTTCAAACACCTTTGTAGGAGAAGGGAGAAGGAGCGAGAGCACTTGCTTTGCAAGCACGCTTTCATCTTACCTAAGTCGTTGAATCGGCGTCTCTTTACAGTGCAAACCCCTCTGTTAATTGGGCTCCTACTTGGGCTACAGACAATAAGAACCTGCGGGAACCGACTGCCCCTCAGGAACCAAAGATTCAGCAGGCGGCAGTGGTACCGAGTCGGACTCGCTCGTCGTCTCCTGCGTAGTGTGTCCTGCGTCATCTGGGGTGACCCGAAATTCGATTGCGAGAAACTGTGCTGCTCTTGAATCAGCTATAGCGCGAGAGTCGCGGCCGCAAGATTAAGGTCGTCTCTCATTATTAGGAGACGAACTTGATTTTGGGAGCTTGTACTTTGATTCGCCGCGCCGCATCTAGCCCATTCATCAGTGGCATTCCGAAGTCGACAATGATTAGGTCTGGCCGCAGTTGCAAGGCTTTCTCGACCATGGCGCGACCGTCCTGGCTAGGTTTTTGACCGCGTACAGCCAAACAGATGGGTTCTTCCGGGGAAGCATTGTCAAATCAACGCATTGGATGGTGTTGCGTCGACCGTTTGAGTTGGCACGGGAAATCGGAAAAGTTCCTCATAGTACCAAGTTCGACGGACGCCTGAGCGCACCAGCGCAAAAAATGTTATCCTTTTCTCCTTCGTCGCCCCATGACCACCATCTCCTTTGAACTCGCAAGCTGCTCCTGTCTCCTCGCACTCCCGCCTGTTCTTCGTGGATAACCTGCGCTGGACCATGATCATTCTGGTCCTCAGCATGCTCGCCGCCGAAACCTACAGCCCACTGGGCAATTGGTATTTCGATCACGGGAACCGCCCGACTCTGCCACATTGGCCGCATTCGCCCTGTGCCTGGCCGCGTTCACTTTTCTGACGCGCTTGTTTTTCCCTTCGGGCTACTCGTTTCTCAACATACATCTTGGCGATTTCCCGCAATACATTCTATTGTTTGCCGCCGGAATTCTGATGGCGCGCAACGATTGGTTGCCCAAGCTCGAGAATGTAAATCGCGCCGGGGGCTGTTTATAAGCAACACGACTACGAATATTTGCTACTTCGCCCTTGGAATCGCCTACTGTTGGAACAAGGGACGATTTAGTGGGATCGTCCTATCCTGAGTGCGAAATAAAAAGGCGGTCTTATGTATCAACTTCTTCTAATGGGGTCGCTTGCCGGAATCCTGTTTGCGGTTTTGTTGGTTCGCTTAAGGAAAGCTTCTAAACGTCAAACAAGGTGGATGCCTGACATCCGGCGGGTAATCTAGATCGAAAAAATCGATAGTAGCAGTAACCATGGTGGCCCTCTAAAGCCACGGTCTCGGCGAGTTCTTTCGATCAGGGCCTTTGGCGGGATTGTACGCAGGTCGAACATATGGTTACCTTCCGTGGGCCCCGTGAGCGATCGCTCGGGCTCTCCCGACTATTCTTCAAAGAGTTCTTCCGACGAGTCGGTCACCCTTCTCGCCGCTGGGTATAGCTATAACTGCGAACGTCACTGGACTGTTGTGTCGAAGGAACTCTCACCCCTTGGAATGACAGCTAGCGTTGCTGCACCATAACAGTGTCTGGTAACCGCAGCGTTATTCAGTCTCGCTGCTCGGCCAATGGCCAGCCCGAGGCTTTAGTGCGAGTGATGTAAGAGAGCTTTTACAGTAAATCGCATCGGTTAGAGTTCTGCTTGAATTGCTTTTGAATGGAGGGAAGGACCTATCCTTATGGAAACTCCTGACGCGTCTGAAGTTCAGATTGCAGCTGAGCAAGGCCTTCAGAAATTGATCGCCGGCAACCAGAGATTCATGCGGGGCCAGGCTAAGTTCCCGACCGTGTGCAAGGAAACCCTTGCTGACCTGGCCAGGGAGCAGAAGCCTTTTGCGACGATCCTGGGATGCAGCGATTCACGGGTACCTCCGGAATTAATTTTTGATGCGAATTTCGGTGAGTTGTTCATTGTGCGCGTCGCCGGGAATGTGATCTCGCCGGAAGTGATGGGGAGTCTGCAATATGCAGGGGCGCATCTCCTAACGCCCCTATTTCTCGTACTTGGCCATGCCGGATGCGGTGCCGTAAAGGCTGCGCTGGAATACAAGCTGAATGCCGTCCAACTTCGCTCTCGGATTCAAATCCTGGTCAACAATATTCTGCCGGGGCTACCCGAGTTTGATGCACAGTCGTCGCAAGAGGAGAAGCTCGCCAGTGCCATCGAAGCGAATGTCCGATGGTCGATGCACCAGCTCCTGGAGACCCCCGAAGGGCAGAATGGCCTTAAGATGGGCGTCAAGTTAGTGGGAGCGGTCTACGACATCACCACTGGGCAGGTCCGGTTCTTAGCCTGAGTTGCAGTCTTGGCCTATCGCACGCGTTCGTTCCAGAACCCACTTGGCCGGTAAGCGCTCTTAGCCGGCAATCGAACTGGCAAGCGACCGACCTTCCAAATTTCAGTGCCGATCGGGAGGTCGTGGATTGTGATTGAAGGTCCCAATTCAATAAACAGCCCTGCATTTTCGCTCAAGGGTCGTTGTAGAGCTTGAATGAAGAATCACATAGGCTACTGAACCATCAGGCCGTCGCAGTTCAAGTTTGTCTCCTGGTTTTAGTGGTTCAGCGAACTCTGGTTTTATGAGCGCGTCTGGCACGATAGGCAACGGGTAGATGCACGTACCTGCGATCTCACAGCGGTCAGAAACGAGGGCAGGACTCGGGGAGTCGCAGGGAATGGTCAGGGGACCGCCCCAAGTCCTGCTGTGTCTTCCACGGGGGGAAGGTTGCACCTAATTAGAATGAGCGGCCATCCCTACACAACTGGGGGAATCCCCAGTAGCAGCGGAGACCGGAACGCTTTACACTCCCGAATCGGACGTGGTCTTATTGCGTCCGAACTTGGGCACCCTTGACTTCCGTGGGCGGAGGATGGCCCCTTTCTTCATCTCTGGACACGAGAAATTAGCAGGAGTTAGCGTAGGTAGACAGCCGATATCTGCCCGCTGTGTTTCCCCTGGAGGTCGCTGTGGTCATCCTCGTTGTACGCTCCACTTGCTTCGTAGGTGCGGAGATTGCCCTTAGACTCCGGCAACGCGAACACCAGGTCGTCGCCCTGGCTCGGGGCGGACGTCTCAATCCAAAAGCCCAGCGCTGGCATTAAAGGAGGACCGATGTGGGGGAATAAGAAGCCGGAAACGCCTCAAGCGCAACCGGAAATCAAGAATTTTCCAGTGAATCCGCCGCCGGCGTCGAAACCCGCCGCGGCTACTTGGGAGGGAACTACCACTATGAGTACAGATGCTATCCGTCCGATGGTGGCGACCGCTGACCGTGCTACGGCCCGGCTCGGTCCAAGTCTGCATGTGAAAGGCGAAATCGTCGGCAATGAAGACCTGGTGATCGAAGGGTCGGTGGAAGGATTGGTCCAACTGGACGAGCGCAAACTGACCGTGGGCGCTTCGGCCAAGGTGACCGCCGACATTACCGCCCGGGAAGTGGTGGTCTACGGCACGGTAAAAGGCAAGCTGCAGACGAAAAATCGGATCGAGATTAAGAAGGACGGCTCCGTCAACGGCGATCTGACGACGGCGCGCATCGTCATTGAAGACGGGGCTTATTTCAAGGGCTCCGTCGAGATCGACAAGAGCGGTGAGATGGAACCCGGTGGCGGATCGTTCTCGCGTACCGCTTCAGTAGCAGCCGGCGTGGGATCGAAGACCATCTAACGACTCGCCAATAAGGAAATTGGCGGACAATTGCACGTCTCCACGCAGACGGTGAGTGTGCACCAAGTGTTAAATCCCGTCCGCCCAAGCCGCTCTTGGTAGGAACGACTGTGAACGGGGCTCGGCTACTATGCAACAGCAGATATTTCCCACCCGCGTTTCACGTTCTCTATCGTCGCGCTTCCCGGCGGCGACGTATCGATAGTGTCGGCTATAGCATGCTCCGAGCAATTGAATATGAAGTATCTACCGGGACATTTTGCGGCGTAGAACTCCATTCGTCTGGATGCAGTGTTCAACCCCTCCACTACTTCGATCCATTGAGCGTTATTGTCGGTGCCGGAAAAGATGTCAAAGCGCGGAACTTTCATGTGAACCTCTCACATTTCCGTCTTTGGGCGGCAGGCTCTACGACCCTAACCAGTAGTTTTGCCCCGGTCAAGATTACTTTAGTTGGTTTGTCCAACACCGATAACTCGGAACATATAAATATGCACCGTTTTAGCGATGGTAAAAGCTTTCCGTTTTGGAGTCCACGAGGGGTCGATGCAACACTTAGCCCGAACCCACCTGCATTGAAAACAAAAGCTAAAATCGCCCGCTAGGTTAGATCAGCCGGAACGTTATCCTGGCTAGGTTTTGACCGCGTGCAGCCAAACAGATCGGTTCCTCAGGGATCGGGTTAAGAGGGCTTCTTCTGGAGTGATTCCTTGGCTTTGTCGCTCTGCTCCTTATGCACAGCGATGAGCTTGTACGCGACATAATATTTGTAAATGTTCGAGACGTAGTTCACTGTCTCCGCGCCAACGCGCGCCGCCGCAATCACCTCCACGTTGTTTATCCAGACGTTGGGGTCGAGGCCCGTGGCGGCAGCTTCTGTGCGCAACTTCCTCACGCGATTCGGGCCGCAGTTGTAGGACGCGAATGTGAATAGGATTCTGTTCAGACTGTCCATGGGCTCATCCCCGTACCGCTCTTGCATCATCGTGTAGAAATATTTGATACCTGCATGAATGTTGGGTTCTTCTTGGTGAATATCGCCCACTTTCATTTCGGCCCCAGTATCGGGCATGAGTTGCATCACACCAACAGCGCCCACCGGACTTTTGGCGGCTTGATTCAGCCCGGACTCCTGAAAACCTTTGGCCATCATAAGAAGATAATCAGTGTCATATTTCGCCGCATACTTGCGAAAGATCTTGGAAGTTTCCTCGAATTGTTTCATTGCCGATTCTGAAACCGCTTGCTTGAGCATGTACGTCGATCCGGTATACCTCTTTAGTATCTCGTCGCCAAAGGTCGTACCCTGACGGTGCGTGCTCAAAAAGTCGTTTATGGCCTCCAGAAACTTAGGCGAGTTTTTTCGCACAGCCCATCCAAATGCCTCACTTGTGGCAATCTTGATGTCTGCGTGAATCTTCTCCTTCGTTAACAATTTACTCCACAGGTTTGCCGTCCACTCGTGCACGACAATTGTCGGCAGCAAACCCGCATTGACCATTTCCAACAGGTCTTCGTCTCCTAAATCTTCCGGAACAGCGCGCAGGATTACAGCAGCTTTATTCTCCTTCTGAAACCGTGCGTTCAATTCTTCCAGATGCTCCCAATAGCTCGAAGTCTTCCGGGCGAACACTTCCTTCCCTGCCAAATCGTCAATGGTCACAAGTTCCGGGGAATCTGGTCCGGTAACCACCACCTCGTTCACGTTCTGTACTGTTGGAATCGAGAAATCCACGGCCTTTTGCCGCCCCGGCGTTATCGTCAGGCCGGCAATTACAAGATCAAGTGTCCCCTCATTTAACCTTTCCAATACTTTTTCGCGGGGCGCCACGAAATACATCAGATGAATCTTGAGGTTCTTATTACCCTGGGGATATTTCCTATTCAAATACTGCTCGAACGCTCTGCCACCTTCGTAAGCCACGCCCCACTGTACTCCCTTGACCGTGTAGTAGAGCGTTTTGGAATAAGGGACACCGACACGGATCACTCGGTGCTCCAAAAGAGCATCGAGGTCCCCTGTCCACTTCTTTGTCTCTGTAGGCGCATTCACGAGGGGCATCTTAGATTGTGGGGGTTTAGATTGCGCGAGAACCGCAGGGGCCATAATTGCAGCGGCAACCGCACAGACAAATACCAAAAGCGAACAGGTCTTGGGCACATGCACGGTACGCCGAACATAAAAAGGAGATCGTTCAGGCCGCTACTAGGGATTCCCCCAGTTGTATGGGAACGTGTCCAAGTCTAGAAGATAACCGCAGTTGACGCCTGTTCTCTGTTTTAGGTCGGCGGGTTGCACCGAGCCGGTTCAGCACAAACTGATGCAGCCGCAAAGTCTGGAGAGAAGGGCGCAGCCTACTCGGGAGCGGTCGAGGTTAGTTGCCCCGGGAGTATGGGTCTATCAGATCACTAAGAATGGCCTCGCCCTCCAATGGACCTTGCAGGGCACGAAATACTGCAAGGACGACGACCTTAATAAGACGTGAGTTTCGATATGCAAGTTGGACGTGATGCAGGACAAGGTGGGCGTCGATCCCAAGGTCTTAAATGATGTTGAGTTGATCGCCTTGATGCCTGAGACGCAGCAAGAAATAGAGGCGCACGGCGAGTGGAATGAGTTGAATGTCTGTTGCGCGACTTTGCGGCAGAGCTAGTGAAGCGGCGTGTGCTCCCAGGAGGGCAGTTCGTAGGGTTCATGGAGTAGAGCCGGCCAGAGTAGAGGAATCTTCAATAGGCAAACTCAAGACGCCGATACACGGTACAAGTTCCAGATGTTCCAGATGTGACCCATGGTACAGACCCTTTAGTGTCGAATGACAAGAACAGCACGACTCGCATTCCACATCTGGGAGGAGCTTTCTTATGAGACTTAAGAGGTCCTCGGTTCTCGCAGGCTTCCCGTCCGCAAGCGCATCCAGCGCCAAGGATAACCCCGAGGAAAAAGGGAACACTTTCCACACGATGGCGGTCCAAACCCTAGAGGATTTATACAAGCGATTGGTCCAGAAACTCAATTTGACCAACATGACTAGCACGACGAAACGCAATCTGAAAGTCGCTGGAATCGTCCTCCTGGGGTCGTTGG
Source organism: Candidatus Acidiferrales bacterium (assembly GCA_963775865.1). GTDB lineage: Bacteria > Acidobacteriota > Terriglobia > Acidiferrales > UBA7541 > Acidiferrum. The sequence goes on from CAVZKU010000009.1 coordinate 574,606, forward strand.
TCGTCTTGGTCGCGTTGCCCTTTCTTGTTAATGTCAACCGCTTCCGTCCGAAGATTGAGTCGGAAGTAACGAATGCATTGGGGCGGCCGGTGACGCTAGGAAACCTGAGCCTATCCATCCTGACTGGAACGGTTGGTGTGGATAACATCAACATCGCTGACGATCCGGCCTTCAGCAAGTCACCGTTCATCACGGCAAAGTCGGTGAAAGTTGGGGTCGAGTTAATGCCGCTGATCTTCTCCAAGCAGTTAAACGTGACCGGCATCGTCTTGGACGAGCCGCAGATTACGTTGCTCAAATTGGCTAGTGGCACCTGGAATGTCTCGAGCCTGGGCGGAGGGAACGCGAAGAAGTCGCCCGAACCCGCGAAGTCCGGAGCGTCCGAGGCCTTATCCATCGCCAAGTTGGAGATTAAGGATGGAAAACTGACGATCGGAGAAGCGAACTCCACGGCCAAGCCACGGGTATACGACGACCTCAATATTCAAGTGACGAATTTTTCTTCCACCTCGCAATTCCCGTTTCAATTGATGCTCAAGTTGCCTGGAGGCGGCACTGCCAACGTATCGGGCAACGCGGGACCCATCAATCCGCAGGACACGGCCAAGACTCCCTTCGATGCGACCATGAATGTGAAAGACATGGACATCGCAGCGTCCGGATTCGTTGATCCAGCCAGTGGCATTGGCGGCTCGGTGGATTTTAATGGATCCGTAAACTCAAGCGGCAGCCAGGCCAAGGCAGCTGGCAGCCTTAGCTGTGAAAAGCTCAAGCTCTCACCGAACGGTCCTCCTGCTCCGAAAGTTGTGTCAGTGAAATACGCCGTCGACACAGACCTCGACCGACAGGCCGGAACCGTCACCCAAGGCGACATCGCGATCGGCCAGGCCACCGCTCGGCTGACGGGTGGATTTCAGACGCAAGGGGAGGCTCAACTACTAAATCTAAAACTCAGCGCACCAGATTTGTCGGTCGACGAACTAGAGTCGATGCTTCCCGCTCTTGGCGTCGTGCTTCCCTCGGGATCGAAGTTAAAAGGAGGAACACTTTCGGCCGACTTGGCCATCAGTGGTCCGCTCGACAAACTTGTGATCGTCGGCCCCGTCCGGATGTCGAACACGAAGCTGGCCGGTTTCGATATGGGCTCGAAATTAGGAGCCTTATCAGCCTTTAGTGGAAAATCTCCCTCGAGTCCCGACACAACGATTCAGAATGCCAGCTTGAATGCGCGTATCGCGCCTGAGATGACCAGGGCCGACGCCATCAATGTGACGATTCCCTCGCTCGGCGTGCTGACTGGAGCCGGCACAATCAGCCCTGCGGGGGCGCTGGATTTCAGCATGGTTGCCGACCTTCAGACAGCCAGGTCCGAAGCACGAGCGGACCGGACTGCCCGTGGGGGCGACAGAGGAGGCGTGCCCTTCAAGATTCAAGGGACGACATCGAACCCAACGTTTGTTCCAGAGATAGGGAGCGTGGCCGGTGACGCTGCAAAAGGTGCAATACAGAAATCTGTCACTGAAAAGACCGGCGGTATCCTCGGCAGGAGGAAGCCGAAGTAGCGGGACATGGAAGCTCGCTGGAATCGCCTTCCTGTGCTTCGTGGTGCTCTTGTTCGCGATCGGCCGGTCTCTTTTTTGTGTCACGGTTCCAATTCGACCCGACGCTAAGGCATCACACGGCTGAGGCGTCGATGAAGGCAGAAGCAGGGGAGGAGGTCATGTTGAATCAACAATCAGGAGGGAACATGAAAGCAAGAATAATCGCGCTGACTCTAGGCCTGTGTTTTATTGGAGTGTCAGTGTGCTTTGCCCAGAACCCTTTTATCGGCACCTGGAAACTGAATGAGGCCAAGTCGAAACTTGCACCTGGGGCACCGCAGAACAACACAGTCGTCTACGAAACTGAAGGCATCAATTTTAAAGTCACGACAGATGGAACCGACGGCACCGGAAAATCGACGCATAGCGAGTGGAAGGGCCAGTTCGATGGCAAGGACTATCCCGTCACCGACGACCCCAATTCAGACTCGCGCTCATACACAAGAAAGGGCATTCATGAGTTAGATTTCACGGTGAAAAAGGGCACGAAAGTTACGACTACGGGCAGGATTGTCGTATCCGACGACGGGAAGAGCCGAACGGTGACCACGCTCGGAACCGATGCCCATGGCAGAACGTTCAAAAGCACGGCGGTGTACGACCAGCAATAGCCATTCCCCTTCGTTGTACAAGCGAGTTGTTTCCAGTATCCAAAGGGAAGATCGCTTCGAGGGCTCGAATTCTAATGACGAGAAATCCAGCAATGAGGAGAACCAATCATGATTTCACGCAAAGTCTGGCAACGCATCCAAGTTGGTCTGTCCGGAGCAGGCTTTCTTTGCATCAGCTTGGCATTTACCGCCAACGCGCAGGTGAAAACAGAGACTAATGTCGAGGAAGGCATGGCTTCACAAACTGTCAAGGTCGAGACTGCGGAGGTGGTGTATGTTTCCGGCAACGATCTCGTCGTCAAGACCGACGACGGGGAGCTTCGACATTTCCCGAATGTTTCGGACGACAAAACCGTGACTGTCGCCGGCAAGGAATTGACGGTTCACGATCTCAAACCTGGCATGAAGCTGCAGCGGACCACGATCACCAGCACCACACCGAGAATGATCACTACGGTAAAGACCGTGACCGGTAAAGTCTGGCGCGTCAGTCCACCGAACTCAGTCATTCTCACCTTGGAAGATGGTACGAACCAGTCCTTTAACATTCCCAAGGGCCAGAAATTCAATGTCGACGGCCAGGAGACCGACGCTTGGGGCCTTAAAGAAGGAATGAACATTTCGGCAACCGCGGTCACCGAGACACCTGAAACGGTCGTGTCACAAGAGGTGGTGCGTACGGGGACAGCGCCACCTCCGAAGCCTGAGCCGCCAAGACAGGGTGTCACACTGCTCATCATTCTTGCTCCCAAGCTTCCCTAGAAACCGCGAGCAATTCGGCCCTCATTGCGGTCTGTTGATGTTCGCAAAACACATGAATTACGAACACTGGAAATCTGTCTGACTCGCCTCGAAATATCAATCACTTCCAGGCTGATCTGCTAAAGGGTTTTCTGAACGTCTGGTGATCGGACTGGGATTCTGTAGATAGCAGTGCTTAACCGAGACGTCTCCGCGGCTAACCAGGCGTATCTTACATTTCCCACAACGCGACTTGGCCAGCGAGAGAGACTGCAGTTGTCTGGACAGGCCGTAACGTGCCCAAAGGAACCCAACAACTTGGATAGGTCTACACTTGCCGACTTAGCGGTACTGATCCACTCGGTGGCCTGCTGGATTACTTCCGGATTGGCTACGATGCGGGAGTAGTTTCTGGCCTAAAATATCCGCGCATATTGTTCGTGGGCCTTAAGCTCCGCTAGGGCGAAAGTTCGAGTTGATGCGCCAGTCGTCTGAATCTTCTTTGATCGCGGATCGCGTCGTAGCCGGGGAATACGTTTATTGATCCCAAGAACGGATCGCGTTCAGCCAGAGCTGTGTCCAACCAACGCAGGACGTCCGCCGTTTCACGCAAGCCGAGATAGGTCCATGCAATGGGTATCGCAGCGCAATAGCCCCCTACGCGGCGTGCCTCCAGTGCTGCGACGACGCTCCGCGCTTCGAGACTATGCCCTAGCACGCCAGCAATGTAGCCAAAATAGCCCTCGCCTAGTGGCAGCCCATCGTTGAGCATTCTGGCCGTATTCGCCATAGCCCAGCCTTCGTCCTTTAAGCCGACCGCAATCAACGATAGAGCTATACAGGCGCGCATAAATAAAGGGACATACTAATTACAAAAAAGATTGCAAGTAGGGCCGGATGAGTTCCGGATAGGTCTGCATCTCACCAAAGACGCGACTCAGCGTGCCGGTCAATTCCTTCTCGTCCGGAAAGTATCGATTGTGAGTTCCTGTTTGGCGCGTGTATCTCCACAATCGCTCAGTTGGATTCAACTCCGGTGAGTAGGGCGGCAGTTGATGAACTTCCAGCCAGTGGCGATTGGCATCGAACCAAGCCCATACGTCGCCGTCTTTGTGGTACGTCGCGTTATCCTGAATGAGCACGGCTCCCTTCTGGCGATAGCTGCGAGCCAGTTGTTCCAGGAAAGCGAAGTACGTGGAAGCATTGAAGATGGTGTCTTGCCGGTAATGGAATCGAGCCTTCCACAATTCAATGGCCCCAAAAATCTTCACGCTCTTGCGCTGTCCGGTAACGGGAACCGCCGGGGGGCAACCAATCCGGCTCCAGGTGGCGTGCAGGGTTGAATCTTGGCGAAAGCTGGCTTCGTCGCTGAAGATCAACGCCCAGTTTTGCCGCTGCGTTTTTTTTTAAGGCTGGGATAGGTATACCGCTGCCAGCGATCTTGCTGGTCAGCGTTGGCTCGGGCCAGCACGCGACGTGGGCGCTGCACGGAGAAGCCCAAACGATGGAGCAGCTTGCGCACATGGCCCGGATGATAATGGATGCCGAATTCCTCCTCGATGACCCAGGCGATCATGGGAGAAGTCCAGATGCCCGTATCCAGGCCGTAAGCTACCGGGCCGCTTTCGAGAATGTCGTCGAGCTGTTTCCGTTGCGACGATGTCAGCTCCAATGGCCGTCCTGAACGATGCCCTTCGAGCAGTCCTTCCACGCCGAAAGTTTGATAACGTGCTAACCACTCCGAGACCCGCGAACGTGGAGATCCGAGTAGATGGGCCAGCTCACCGCTGGTACGCCCCTCCGAGTTCAGCACCACTGCCTGCAATCGCTTGGCAACTCGGTAGGCTCCGTCTCGTTCTGCTTGCTGGCGCAAACGGATTAATCGCTTATACGCCTTCGGGTGTAAGTAAAGGATGCGCGGAACCATGGCACCTCCTTCAAGGAGTATGCCAGATGTACTTACCTTATGTCCTGTTAATTATGCGCGGCTGTATAGATAAAAATAAGTATAGGGCGAGTCGGGCGTCAACTCGATGGCGATGCGGCCGGTACGGACGGCATCGTCATAGCGCCGCGCATAATAGTTGGCCTGCACGAGGCGGAAGTTCGTCATCAGGTCCAGCGGATCGAGCTCGACGGCTTTGGCGGCATGCAATACAGCCTCGTCATGCCGGCCAAGGAAACTACACAGAATGGGATACATCATGTGGGGAAACGCATTGTCAGGTTCCAAGTTCATGGCTCGCCGGTGCGCGTGTTCCGAGTCCGCCCAACGCCATTGATACATGCGCACGATTCCCAGGATGTCGTGAAGCATGACTGAATTTGCATCCAGAGTGAGGCCCTTCGCGATCAGATCTTCGGCCTGGGGGAGGGCCGATCGGGGAGGCAAGGCTCCGAAGCCCGCGCTCACGATGTAATACATGGCCGCACCGTGATACGGCTGGACGTAATCGGGCTCCAGTCGAATTGCCTCCTGAAAGTACTCGAAGGCGCGCCGAACGTCGTGCGGCCTTCGCTTCTTCATCATGTGCCATCCCTTCAAGTACTGCACGTACGCTGTGACACTCTTTGGATGACTTTGGAGAGCCCCAGTCCCAAGACGGACATGCAGCGCTTCAGTAGCGGCAGCGCAGACCTCGTCCTGGATGCGGAACAGGTCTCCTAAATTGCCGTCGAAGCGGTGTGCCCATAGATTGAATCCATCTTTCACACCGACTAGGTTGACGGTGACGCGGATGTGGTCTCCGGATCTCCAAACCGATCCTTCCAGCACGGCTTCGACGCCCAGTTCCCGGCCGACCCTTCTGGCATCGCAATGCTGCCCTTTGAAGCCAAAGACCACGCTGGGCGCAGTGACCCGCAAGCCTTCGACCCGCGAGAACACGCGGATCAATTCCTCAGTCAATCCATCACCGAAATATTCATCCTGGGGGTCTGCGGTTTGGTTCACGAAGGGCATCACTGCCACTGCAGGACGCCTGGGGATGGGGACGACGAAGCGGTAGCCTCGCTTCGGAATTGTTTCGATGAAACTTGGCGATTCGGCAGAATCGCCCAGCGCGTCGCGCAAACGGCTCACTGCGGAATTCAGCGCTACTTCGAAATCGACAAACGTATCCGAAGGCCAAAGCCGCTTGCGCAGTTCTTCGCGGGTCACGATTTCACCGGGACGCTCCATGAGAGCGGTGAGCACCTGAAACGACTGCTCCCTGAGGGCGATCGGCATTCCTTTCTTCAGCAGGCGCCGGCCCTCCAGATCAACTTCAAATACCCCGAAGCGCACACCGATCAACATTCAAACATTCTTGCTTTCAGTCAGTTGCCTGTCAATATTTTGGTCACACGGAAGCCATTGTTCTATCTGCAGTGGCAGCTAATCTAGCGGTCGTGACGACTAGACATGGGAAATAGCTAGGGCACTAACAGGATGTATAGATCTTGACAAGCATCGACCTGTGCACTCTGCGACACGCTTGTGCAATGGCATCCGGTGCGCCACCAATAGCTTGGCAGGCCACCGATACCTCACAGGCTGCTACAGCCGACACTGGTCAAAATCGCCCAAACATACAATCCGCGAGCGAGCGGCAGAAAGATACAGATCAGGAAAGTGAATCTACAACACGACATCGAATACTTTGCGCTGCCATGGCTGGGCTACGTCACGGGAAGGTGAGTATGGAGAACAGCCCCCTCATTCGTTCAAGCGCAATCGAGACGGCGACGATCCGGAAACTCAGAATCAGGGTGCTGCCGTTCCTGTTTGCACTCTACGTCGTTGCCTTAATCGACAGAATCAATCTTGGCTTTGCGGCCCTGACGATGAATCGCGATCTGGCCATCAGCAGCCAGCAGTTCGGATTGGCAGCTGGGATTTTTTTCTGGGGCTACTTCCTGTTTGAGATTCCAAGCAACCTCATCCTGCACCGAATCGGGGCGCGGGTTTGGATCGCGCGCATCCTGATCACCTGGGGCGCGGTGGCGACATTGACCGGCTTTGTGCAGTCCGCCGACCAACTGTATATTGCGCGATTCATGCTCGGGCTAGCGGAAGCGGGATATTGGCCCGGCATTGTTTTGTATCTGGGCTACTGGTTTCGTCAACGAGAAAAGGCACGGGCTCTCGCCCTGATCCTGGTGGGCATTCCCCTCGCCAGCGTGCTGGGTGCCCCGATTTCAGGCTTCATTCTGGATCATATTCATTGGTTTGGTCTAAGCAGTTGGCGATGGCTGCTCATTCTGGAGGGACTGCCAGCCGTCACTTGCGCATATCTGGCGAAGCTGTTGTTGCCAAACGGGCCTCACGAGGCGAGTTTTCTCACTATTGAAGAAAAGGCATGGATCACAGAGCAACTGGAACTGGAAGAACGGCAGAAGACAGGAGCGCAATCCCTGTCAGTGATACAGACTCTGATTAATTCAGGAGTTTGGCATCTGGCCTGTGTTGGTTTTGCCAGCGGCTTTGGCGCTTACACCTTCAGCTTCTGGCTGCCGCAGATGATGCGGTCGCTCTTGGCGGGGCAGTCCAATACCATGGTGGGTCTTGTAGTGATGATCCCCAATCTGCTTGGCCTGATCGCAATGGTTGTCGTGTCTTGCCATTCCGACCGCACGCTGGAGAGGCGCTACCACATGGCAGCATCGGTGGCCCTAGCGGGAATTGCCATGCTGCTGGTTGGCGCGGCGCGCTCGCCATTGTTGTCCGTCGTTCTCTTTTCTACGGTTGCTATCGGTGCATACAGCTTCTTGCCAGTCCTCATGTCGACGCCTGCCGAATTCCTCACTGGCTTCTCGGCCGCTGCGGGGATCGCGCTCGTCACCGCCGTCTCGAACTTCGGCGGGTTCGTTGGACCTTATACGGTAGGCCTGATTCGCCAAAAGACTGGCAACTTATATTACGGCTTGATCTGTTCGGGAGTTTCGTTTCTGGTATCAGCAAGCTTGGCTTTGTTTCTCCCCAAGCGTGCCCTGCCGGACCCTGATTCACAATCCGTAGATACCGACTTAACCTTCGGAACAAATCGTAACGCACTCCAGGAGGAATTATGAGGCCCATTCCTAAGCCGATTCGCATCGAGCCCGCATTCGACGATCGGGAGCAAATCCGCGTGATGTTTGAGCGACACGCTCCCTATCCTGCGATCGCTGCCTACTTGCCTCAAGATGCTTGGTTTCAATCGACAACCTCATCTGGGGCGGAGCAGTCCGTTACTCCTTTGTTCCGGGGGAACTGGGCCGTGGGCGGGAAGCTTCTCGTAGACGGCGCTGAAGTGATACTGCACAATAAGAAGTTTCTTGAGGCCGCCAAAACCCTCTTCGGCACATTGCTTGTGGATCCTTCATTCGTTGTCGTCAACATCAATGCTCCCATGCACGCCGGCGCGACCCACGTTGACGTCCCTTCCTTTGACGGAGCACGACGCGAACAATATTCATTGCCATTTCTGAAAGTGATGGGCAGTTCCGGACTGTTCGAGGCATGGCGCGTGATCCAGGCAGGAGCGATCTCTTGGTTTTATGACGGAGTGGGTGGCAGCTTTGACTACTGGCCGGAAGGGCTTGATGGTCCAATGCTGAGCGAACAGGCACCATTCGGCAACGTCGCTCTCATGGCAGATAACGATCGCATGTATCACCGCATAGGCCCCATCGGAGACCCCAATGCGGTAATGCCTCGGATTTCGGCTTCGGCACACATTCAGCCGGATGGCGAGGGCAACTGGATCATTGTAGAGAATGGAGAAATCCGCGCCACTTACCCAAGCCATGCGATTCGGTTTTCCGTTCTCTGGAAGGCCGAAGTTCGGAACGGAAATCCCGGCGTCGACCATTTGACTCTTGACCGCATTATGGAGATTTTCACGGCGGACCTGCGTCATCGGGGCATCGACTTCCAAGTCCCCTCCGATCCATTGACCGACACCCCGTGGATTCTTCTGCTTCAGCGCGTTCATGCTAACCCAACCGATTCCGGAGGGAAGCAATAAGGCCATTCAGAGTTTTAAGCGACTGCGGTTCGGACTATGTCTTGACACTCAGAGCCAAGATTCAGGACGGCCTGCCCCTAGTTAATTCCGGCCTCGCGGACAGTAAAGGTCAGTTGTAGATCGGTACCGAGAAACGCCCTTCTCGCCAGTGCTTGATTTCCTGACGAGATGCCGACTTCACAGGACTAATCCGCACAGTAGAAGCCGGATACCCCCGGTTAGCCGACCATTCGGACGGACGCGACTGGAAATATTTCTTTTCTGCGGTGCGTCAAAGCTGCATGAGTTTGTTCAGTTCTGGCGTGGTCACGCTTTCGTCGAGGAAACCGAATTCGCCTCTATCTTTCACCTCATATATCGCTTCGAGAAAACCGGTCATTGCGGCTCGGTAGAGTGAGGTCGCTAGGCTGATGCGCCTGACTCCGGATGCTGCGAGTGTACTCACCGAAAATGATTTTCCCTTGATTCCGACCATGAAATTGAACGGCTTTGACACCGCTGCGCAGACTGTCCTTACTGCGGTAAGGTCAGAGAGGCCAGGAGCAAATAAGACACCGGCTCCGGCTTTTTCGAAGGCTTGAAGACGGCGGATGGTTTCATCAAGGCTCGGGTTGTCGAAAAGAAGATTGTGCGTACGCGCCGTGAGCATAAAAGGAAACGGGAGTGCACGTGCCGCCTCCGCCGCTGCAGCAATCCGCTCGACAGCCAAGCGAAAATCGTAAAACGGACTGTCTGGGTTGCCAGTCGCATCCTCAATAGTGCATCCAACAAGTCCCACATCAGCCGCTAGCCGGATTGTTTCCGCCACCACCTCCGGCGCGTCGCCGAAGCCTTTTTCAAGATCGGCAGAGACGGGCAAATCAGTCGCATCGACAATATGACGCGAGTGTGACAGCGCCTCATCTCGTGTCAGCCCATGATCTCTTCGACCAATGGCGGAGGCTGACGCTGCGCTCGATGTGGCTAGTGCCTGAAATCCAAGGCCGGCGAGGATGCGCGCTGAGCCGATATCCCATGGATTTGGAATTACAAAGACGCCGGGGCCGTCGTGAAGCGCCTGGAAGCGAGTTGCCTTTTCCTTCTGAGTGGTACTCATCGATATTCCTTCGCGATCAGAATCTCCAACATGCTACTCCGCCAGCCACATGTCTGTGTATCAGCAACCGGTAGATATTACTGCCAGAGAGAGCAATCGTGGTTGGATCACGGGGAACCCGGAAGCAATGCCTCCCCGGATTAGTACCAACAAACGCTAGTGCTTAATCGGACGCGCGTTGCCAGGATGAACCGAACTCAGACGCGGGGCTCTTCGCGCGTTCGATTAAGCCGTTTGAACGTGGCCGCCCGTGGTTGCGGCAGACGCGGGCTCTATGCAAATTCAATGTTGGGATGGAGCCGGGTTGCGGTTTGCGAGGGCAGAGTAGAAGCCGGGACACCATGGTCTCGGTGGACTGAGCAGCCGTTTGCGGTGGCAAGTCGTGCGAAGAAGGTTGCTGAAGGAAATGAAAAAAAGAAGCTATCCGGCGGGAAGGCGCAGGAATGCGGACCGTGCCGAGGCGCGCGAAGAATTCGAATTGGAGAGAGTGATTTCATGCTGCAGTCGTGAGCACCGGCGGAGAACGGAGTTGGATTTCGGCAGCCGTAAGCCGCTCGACGACCTTCATCGGACCACCGCACTTGGGACAGCGCCAAAGACCAAACGTGTCTTCAGTGGAGGCAACGTGTTGTTCGGCTTGCGGCTCTGGGGCGGAGCCGAGATGGTGAAAGCAAAGCGGTAGGAGAGTGGCACGCCGGCGGTTGGCCAGAAACCCGAAGTGACGGATGCGCACGAAGCCTTGCGGCAGGATATGCAGTAGGAAGCGGCGCAGGAACTTGTCGAGCGGTAGGGTCATGGGTTTCTGTTCGTTGTTGTGGGCCGAATCGCGCCACAGAAAGGTGACTTGGCCATCGGCAAACGAGATCAGGCGGTGATTGGAGATCGCCACGCGATGGGTGTAGCGGCCCAGATATTGCAGCACATATTCGGGGCCACCGAAGGGGCGTTTCAAGTACACCACCCACTTTTTTCGGAACAGAGGCCGCAGCCAGGCGGCGAAGGTCTTTGGCTGAGCGAGGAGCTTGAGATCTCCCTCGAAACGGAGTTGACCGTCATGGAAAGCCTGCTCGAGAGCGTCGGTGAACTTGCCGCGAAAGACTTTCCGCAGAACTGGTTTGGGAAGAAAGTAGCGTCGTTGTGAACGAATCCAGTGGGTATGATCGAGTGAAAGACCGCCGGCGGGAACGACACAATGGACGTGCGGGTGAATTTCGAGTTTTTGCGTCCAGGTGTGCAGGACGCTGAAGAAGCCGATTTCTGCACCGAGATGCTGGGGATCGCGCGCAACTTCGAGAAGGGTTTCGGCACTGGTGCGAAACAGGAGATCGTAGAGGACCTTCTTGTTCTGCAAAACCAAGGGGGCCAGATGACGGGGAAGCGTGAAGACCACATGGGCGTAGCGCGTCGGGAGCAGTTCCTTACGACGCGCTTCGATCCAGCGGTCGCGGGCAGCCGTCTGACACTTTGGACAATGTCGGTCGCGGCAGCTGTTATAAGAGATGGTCCGATGCCCGCAGCCAGTGCACTCGTCGATGTGACCGCCGAGAGCGGCGGTGCGACACCGCGCAATGGCCCGCAGGACTTTGACGTGCTTCCAGCGGATCCAGTGACGGCTTCTTTCGATGAATGCTTCTCCCGCAGCGCGGACGAGATCGGCCACCTCGAGGAGTGGCCGGCTCATCTACTTCTCCTGCGGTGACCTGTCTTTGAGCTTCAGTAAGTCCAACGGACTAGCGGTCGCTTGTAGATGGCGCTGTGAAAGATGCAGGTAGATGGTGGTCTCTCTTAGGCTGCTATGGCCCATCAGGATCTGAATGGTGCGGAGATCAGCACCCGCCTCGAGCAGATGAGTTCCGAAGCAATGCCGAAGCATGTGGGGATGTGCACCAATCTGGATACCGGCTCTCTTGGCGGCCTTCTGGCATGCATTCCAAACCGTTTTCGCAATGATCGGCCGATCCGCGCTGTGGCGGCGGTTGCCCGGAAAGAGCCAGACCCTGGGTCTTTGTCCTACGCGGTGCCAATGCTCACGAAGCTCCTCGAGCAACTTAAGACTAAGCATCACGTCCCGGTCTCTGCGCCCCTTGCCGCCTTTGATGTGAATCACCATGCGCTTGCTGTCGACGTCCCTGAACTTCAGGTGCGTCACCTCTTGGTTCCGGGCTCCGGTGGCATAGAGCGTCATCAGCAGAGTGCGATGGAAGGGAGTACAGGCCGCATCGATGAGTTGAGCAACTTCTTCCTGGCTGAGGATCGTCGGCAGGCGATGGGTCTTTTTCGGATACGGAGTGTCTGCGATGCTCCAATGCCTTCTGAGAGTCTTGGTGTAGAGGAACCGCAGGGCCGCCAGATGGATCACAACCGTGCCCGAAGACAACTTCCGTTTTTGGAACAGCTCGGCCTGATATTGACGAATATGCTGAGGGCCCAAGCGGTCCGGCGGACAGTTAAATCGTCGAGCAAAATCTTCGACTGTGCGGATGTAGCTGCGTATGGTATTTTCAGAATAATTACGACGCTGGAGCTCTTCCAGCATCATTTTTCGCAAATGGGTCATAGGGAAACCTCCTGTGACCCACACTTACATCACAAACCATAAAGCAACCAACGCTCCACTACCTCACGCGTAGCGTCTGCCGCCGGGCGGCTGCGTTCAAACGCGCCAGCAGTGACCGACCAATCGCTGGAGAGAAGCCGACTTTAGGGGAACTACGAGCTTTGCCGCGCAAATCGGCACTACCGCGGGTGTCCGATCTGCAGGACGATCTTGCCGGACTTGTGTGGTGCGCCCGCAAGCATGCCCTGCGCCTGGCGCGCCTCGGAAAGCGGCAGGACTGAGCCCACACGCGCTGTGATTCTGCCCGCCTCAAACAATGGTGTGAGCGTCTGCAGGCGCGCGGTGGTCACCTCAGCGTAGAAGAAGATGGCCCCGGCCGGCAGCGGCTGCGTGGAGACCGAGGTGACGAGTTTGCCTCCGGGTTTCAACGCAGCGACGCAGCGCTGAAATGTACTGCCCCCGACCGTGTCGAGGATGACATCCACCTGCGGTAGGTCCTGCTCGAAGGCGGGCTTGCTCGAGTCGATGATGGATTTCACGCCCAAGGAATGGAGCAGGTCCTGGTCTGCGAGGTGGGCGATGGCAACGACGTGGATCCCGGCGTCTACGGCCATCTGTACGGCGTAGGCCCCGACGTTCCCGGCAGCTCCGACGACCATTGCGGTTTGACCCCGAGTCGCCTGTCCATACTGTAAGAGCATTTGCCAGGCGGTCACGGCGATGACGGGAGCCGATGCTGCCTCGACGTAATTCAGCGACTGCGGTTTGCGGGCGATCATCCCGGCCATGGCTACGGCGAACTCGGCCTGGGCGCCACAGAACTGCGGGTTGGTGACGCCATAGACTTCGTCGGCCGGCGCGAAGTCAGTAACGCCGGGGCCGACCTGCTCGACGACACCGGAGAGGTCCGAACCGAGGGTGAGCGGAGGTTGCGGGCTGACCTTGCTCTTACCCTCACGGATGATCGCGTCCCAGGCCGCGACGCCTGCAGCCATCACGCGCACCAGAACTTCGCCAGGACCCGGCGACGGCATCGGCACATCCTCGACCACTACGACATCGGGCGGCCCGAAGCTATGAATTCTGGCTGCTTTCACGGCTCATTCCTCCTCACCTTGAAGATGCTTGAAAGCCATCGGAGATTTCCGCCTCTACTCACGCGGGCCGAAGACTTCGCGCAACACGACATTGAGGTCATCGAGTGCTCGGGCGCAGTCACCCTTAAAGCTAGAGCCATCCATGATAGCGAGCGTTCTGGGCTTTAGGTTGGCGAGCTTTTTCAAGTTCTGCTGGGTGAGTGGTGCGGCCCCTTGGGCTAACAAGCCCAATGGCTAACTTCTCGGCTCATACCGCATCGCCACCGCCCCCGAGCCGAACTCCAGCCGGCTCAGGAGCCTCAAGTCGACATGCTTCGATAGCCCCGCGAACAACGTCGGCCCGTGACCCGCTAGCCTGGGCTGCACCACGAACTCGTACTCATCGATCAATCCCAGCTCCGCCAACGCCTGCGGGAGCTTCACGCCTGCCACGAACAGTCCCTTACCCGACTCTCGCTTGAGCTGCTGAACGGCCTTCCCTAGATCCCCGCGCACGAGCTCCGCGTTCCAATCGACCCGGTCAAGGGTGCTCGACACGACGTACTTCTTTGCCGCGTCGATCGTCCGGGCGAAGGGTTCCATCCACTCAGGCCTCGCCCCAGCCCGCGCCGGCTGCCGCCACGCTGCCTCCATCATTTCGTAAGTCACCCGGCCAAAGAGAAGGGCATCGGCCCGGTTGAGGTTCTCGACCGCGTGGCGATGCAAGTCTTCGTCCGGGATGATTGCTCGATGATCGCAGCACCCATCCAATGTGACGTTGATGGAATACCGAAGGGGGCGCATTACGCAAGAGTACCGCCGATGGGGTAGGCCAGCAAAATTTCGGCGATCAGCTCGAAATAGTGCGGCTCTCCGGTTTTATCTCTCGCGATTAATTTAGCCTAGACCTCACGTAAAAATGCCAAAGTCACGCTATTGAGCTGTGTAGCGAGTTTTTTCATTGCGGTATTTTCGCGGATAACTTCGCCGGCCTCTCGACTGTGCAAAGCTATCTCTGCGGCGATTGAGCGACCGAGAATTCGCTGATCGATATTGCCGAACGGCCCAGGCACGAGGCTTCCCAACAAACCGACCCAGGCCGGGGTATGAGCGTTGCCTACAATGATGCCGGGGCGAAAGATGGCGAGGCGAGTAAAACCGATGTTGCGCACGGTGTCTTCCTTCATGCCCATTACGCGGACATATCGAAACCGGCTGCGGGCTGTGCTTCCTACCGCAGAAAGTAGGCAAAACTGGGCGATTCCGGCGTCATGGCAGCCACACGCAAATGCACCGACGACGCCGAGTTCAAGTCGTTTCAATTCTTCTTCGCTCCAGAGCATCGATCCAGAACCGACACCCACACAGCTCACGGCGCTGACGGGACCTTGGCTTAAGACTTCGCGGGCAAGGGCGGCAGTGCGCTCGGCAAAGTCAGCGGCGCCGGTATCAAGAACGACGTTGCGCACCCGCGATCGCGCCGCAATGGGCTTTCTTGTGACCATCACCACTTCTCGGCACTCCGGAATTGCTAGCAACTCCGCGACCGCTGCACCACCGACTTGCCCAGTACCACCGAGGATAATTGCGGCGAAATTCTGAGTGCGACCGAGCCTCATCAGTTCGCGAGAATTTCGAGGAATCCACTCTCTTGCCATGCGAAGCTGTCACACGGACGGACGACCAAGTCCTCATGAGTGCCAGTTGCGGGCCAGAAACGGCGTTCGAGGATTGCGACCTGTAAAGCTGTTGGAAATGATTGTCTGACAAGGAGGAAATCGATCAGACCGTGCGTCCCGTCGCACGTAGCCTACGAGGTTGGAGCGGCGAGGCAACAGACCGTTCGAAGCCCTCGGACAATGTACCCACACTCGCAAGAGTGGCACCGAAACCGTGAGGCCACGGTGTATCTGCCAGCATAAGGTGGAGAGGGCCTAGGCTTGATGGCAGGGTCAGAATACACAAATGTTCGTAAGCGTCGTTACGCCGAGAGAGCCTAACATGCTGAGCGGCTCTTTTTGCAGTGAGCACAGAGGCTTCCTCGTACTCTGTCATGGGTAAACAACGCTGCCGGCGCACAGAACAGACCTAACCTATCGCGTCATTCCAACGGAACAGGGTAAATCCACATCGCTCCCCGCAAGGGAAAGTGCATCGCAAGATGCACCCATGGCGGTGCGGACAACAGATGAGGGAGAAAGCGAATGCCGCTCTGTAATGGAACGGATACCGGTTGTGTCAGCTACATCGACAACATCACCGGACGCGAAAGCGGGCTGACTTCCCTTTATGGTGCTTCACACGAGAGAACTTGGCTAATCGGCTCAATGAGGCAAGGCAGATGACAACAGCGCGAGCTGTTGGTGCGGTCTCACGCGAGGCGGCGGAATGGTATGCCATTGATTGGCCAACCATTCACCGCAACGTTCGCCGACTCCAAGTGCGTATCGTGCAGGCAACGAAGGAACGCAGATGGGGCAGGGTGCGAGCCCTGCAACGTTTGCTGACCCACTCCTACAGCGGCAAAGTTCTCGCCGTTCGAAGAGTGACGGAAAACAATGGCAAGGCAACCCCGGGTGTGGACCAAGAAATTTGGGATACACCAGAGAAGAAGACACAGGCAGTACATGCACTCAAGCGTAGGGGTTATCGATCTCAACCCCTGCGGCGTGTCTATATACCCAAGTCAGATGGCAAAACGATGCGGCCGCTCGGAATTCCCACAATGATCGATCGAGCGCAGCAAGCACTTTACTTGCTTGCACTGAATCCCGTTGTGGAAACCACTGCTGACAGAAACTCTTACGGGTTCCGTCAGAAGCGGTCCTGCGCCGACGCGATTGGACAGTGCTTTCTTGCACTGAGACGCGCCAGCGCGCAGTGGATTCTGGAAGGTGACATCAAGAGTTGCTTCGACAAGATTTCACACGACTGGCTGTTGGCTCACGTCCCTATGGATCGAGTCATCCTCCAAAAGTGGTTGAAATCCGGGTACATGGAAAAACACGTCCTCCACGAATCGACGGACGGGACTCCCCAGGGCGGAATTATCTCTCCCGCGCTCGCTAACTGCGCGCTGGATGGACTGGAACGCGTCCTGCAGGAAAAGTTTCCTGCAAAGAAACGTCTCAGATCCTTTGGAGGTGAAAAACCTTGTGTCCATCTCGTTCGTTATGCGGATGACTTCGTCATCGCCAGTAAATCGAAAGAATTACTGGAAGGAGAAATCAAACCCCTCGTTGAGCAGTTCCTGCAAGGACGAGGTCTTGAACTTTCCCCGACCAAGACCGTCATTACGCACGTGGAGCACGGCTTTGATTTCCTCGGACAAAATGTGCGCAGATACCCTAACGGGAAACTGCTCATCAAGCCTTCCAAGAAGAATGTTGGAACCTTCCTGAATGGCATCCGAGGAATCATCCACGCCGCACGTAGCATGTCTGCCGCCGATCTGATCGATCAACTCAACCCCAAGATTCGCGGTTGGGCGAACTATCATCGGCACGTGGTGAGTAAACGCATCTTTGGACGCGTGGATCACAACATCTCCTCTTGCCTGTGGCAATGGGCACGACGAAGGCATCCGAACAAGCCCTCACGCTGGATCAAAATGAAATATTTTGAACGGCAAAGGGACCGCGATTGGACCTTCTTCGGTGAAACCTGCGATGACGAAGGACGGCCAAAGAAAGTCTGGCTATTCCACGCTCAGAGCACTCCCATCAAACGGCACGTTAAGGTCAGGGGCGAAGCGAACCCTTACGATCCCGCCTATGAAACCTACTTCGAAGAACGAGAAGGGGCTCACATGCTGGACACGTTTCGGGGTTCTCGCACTCTTCGCTATCTCTGGTATGAGCAACGTGGGCTTTGCATGCTGTGTAATACAAAAATCACCCGGATCACCGGCTGGCGCCTTCATTATTGCGTCGCCCGCGTGAAGGGCGGTTCCACAGGTGCCACGAACTGCGTTTGCTTCATCCAGAGTGCCATGATCGGGTTCATGGTCAGCATCTTTCCGTTTCGAAGCCGCGTCTCCTTTAAAGAGGCGTTCGAAGGGCTTGAGCTGGGTGAAGGGAAACTTTCATGCCCAGTTCTGAGAGGGCCGGGCAGTCGCAAGGCCGCCTGGCTACTCGGTAGTAAGCCGGATTAGTAAC
>CAVZKU010000010.1:0-229974 GCA_963775865.1 Candidatus Acidiferrales bacterium
TGCGTTGCTCCTAGTGGACTGTAACAGCAGTATATGGACTAAAATCACGTCCGTTCCCTCTCTGATCAGAACAAAAAAACGATTGCAATACATCCGTCAGTACAACAAATCGCCTCGGACGGTGAAGCGTGAGAAGGATGGAGTATCTGATCCCGGAAATCGGCAAGGAGTTGAGTCCGATACTTTGCAACTCTCCTCGCAGCTACGCGAGTTACACGGACAGTTAGCCGTGGCCAAGCCGGATAGATTCTCAGGCCAAGAAGGAAGTGATGTTAACTGTCGACGCCACATAGACATATACGCTCAGATGATTCTCATGTGGCCTATCATTGATTCCTCCCAGGGCGTTCCGCTAGGATGCGCCCCATCGGGTTGTTGGGAGCAACTTCATTCCGTTCATGCCGAGGTTTTCAAGTCAAGAGTTTCAGAACTCTCAATCCCTCCAAAATGGGCTTTGCCTGCAAGGAGGCTGATAAATGGGGGCACACGCCATGTCAAAAGAAAACGAACCAATGTTACCCCGCTTCCGCGAAGAGGTTTCACCCAGGGGTAATCTCACGAGAGAGGGAATGGGTGTTGTGAAGATTGCCCCACGGCGGGGCGTGCCGAGACTTCGCATGTGCAAAGTGTTGTCGGCGATTGCGGTGATTAGTTTGCTTCTGCATCCAGAGATAGTCTTGGGGAACAACCGGACGATCCAAAGATTGTGACGTTTGACGTGCCGGGCGCGGGGAAGACTCGAAGCGCGGAAGGATGTGGTAATTTCCCGCTCACTAGCTGTTTCGGGACGACCCCCATGGCGAACAACAACGCGGGGTACATTGTGGGGATGTACATAACGGACAGCGGCGTGTACTACGGATTTTTGCGATTGCCGGACGGCAAGGTCATGATCTTGAGCGAACCGAACGCAGACACAACGCCTGGAGACTGCAATGGAACGTATCCGTTCAGCATAAATTCATGGGGAGCGGTGACGGGATTTTATCAGAGCGCGTCGGAGGTGCTTCAAGGATTCATAAGGGAGCCAAACGGAACCTATGTGGAAGTTGTGGATCCGGCAGCAGGGACCAAGGCTTATCAGGGAACCTGGCCGACGACGATCAACGATCAGGGAAAGATTGCGGGATTCTACTTTGATGGAAGCGGGGGACAACACGGGTTCGTGCGAAATCGAAATGGGGAATATACGACCCGTTGACGATCCGAACGCGACGGATGGGACAATGGTGGCGCTCGAAGAAGGGCTCAATGCAAGGGGGGCGGTCGTCGGTTGGTATTACGCGCGCTCCAATCAATATGGATTTGTGCGCGGGCCAGACGGGGCGTTCAATACGATCGAGCCCTCAGCGTCTGCGCCGGTTACGTATGTCGGAGGAATCAACTGCGGCGGCGCGACAACGGGATATTTTGTGGATACAAACGGATATTTTTCCGGATACCCGATGGAGCCGGGCGGTTGGACGACGATTTTTAATGTGCTAGGGCCGGATGGCGTACATCGCACCACTGAATCTCCCAATCCGAGGCAGCGAATAACATGGTTCATCTCTCGCCGACAACAGTCTCCGACGTTCAGACTCTGGCGGCTTACGTCATTTTTCTCGCGAGCTACCTTGTCTTTGCACTGGGAAAATTTCCCGGACTGAAGATTGACCGTCCCGGCGCGGCGATTATCGGCGCTGTGGGCATGGTGGCGTTCCGGGTTGTGCAGCCCGCCGACACGCTGCGGTTCATCGACTTCTCCACGCTGGTCCTGTTGTTCTCGATGATGCTGATTGTTGGCAATCTTCATCTGGTGGGATTCTTCGAGTGGAATGCAGAGATGGTGCTGCGGCGGCTGAAGCCGTCGCGGCTGTTGCCTGCGGTGGTGTTTACGTCGGGAGTGCTTTCCGCATTTTTCGTGAACGACATTGTTTGCCTCGTGATGGTGCCGTTTGTGCTGAGCATCACTCGCAGGCTGCGGCTGGAGCCGTTGCCGTACCTGTTGGCGGTCGCAACCGCATCGAATATCGGCAGCGTGGCGACTATTACGGGGAATCCGCAGAACATGCTCATCGGGTCGTTCTCCGGCATAGCTTATGGTGACTTCCTCCTACATCTCGGTCCGGTTGCTATCGTGGGTTTGTTCCTCGATTGGATGGTGCTGCACTGGATGCATAAACGGAAGGTGAAGCATGTGGGGCAGGTGAACGACGGGATTCCATTGCCGCCTCTCGATCTTTCTCGGCTGACTAAACCAGTGATTGTGGTAACCGCAGTTGTGATCGCGTTTTTGGCAGGTGTGCCTCCAGCAATGGCAGCGGCTTTAGGCGCTGCGGTGTTGCTGATTACGCGAACACTGGAGCCGCGAAAGATGTATGAGGAAGTGGACTGGGGTCTTCTAGTGTTCTTTGTCGGGTTGTTCCTGATTGTCGGAGGAGCGCAAAATGCCGGAATCATAGAGAAGTTTCTGCGGGTCGCAGAGCATTGGAATCTACACAATCTGGGGGTCTTCACGGTTGCCGTGTCGGTGCTGAGCAATACTGTGAGCAACGTGCCAGCGGTGATGCTCTTGAAGTCGCTGGCGCAGAACTTTGCGGATCCGCATACGGCGTGGCTGGTACTAGCGATGGCTTCGACGCTGGCGGGGAACCTTACGATTACGGGAAGCGTGGCGAACATTATTGTGGTCGAGAGCGCCAAGCCGGAGACGACGATCGGGTTCTGGGAATATTTCCGCGTTGGGCTGCCGATCACCGTGATGACGTTGATCGTGGGATGGGCATGGCTGGAGTGGGTAAAATAGATAAGAACACACAAAGGAAAGCGCCCAGACTCAACTATGCAATCAAGCTACGATTGGATCACGACGACAATCGAGTGCGAGTGGCGGGCGAGAAGATTCTAAACCATCGCCGGGCATGACCTCCCGTCGTCTGCGCTCCTCCTGCGAGGGCAGCGGCACGATGGCAAGCACCTCTGGGTTGTCTGTCCTTTCCATGGGTAGCCTCAAACGGTCGGAACTCCGTGATTTCCTCGCTTACAAAGGTGGGCATGGCGGGAGGACGTCCATTCTCACAAACAAGAGAGATGAAAACGGGTGGGCTGTACGGATTAGGAGTCGCTCCAAAGCCATGCGTGCTGCTGTCTTCGTCTTTGCCCTGCCGCTCGATAACTTGGTCACAGCCATCTACGAAAATGACTTCCGCGTGAGTGCGTTTGGCCCCCTCGAATATCGTGAAGTTGCAAGTAAGCGAGGGCCTGAATCCTTTACCAGGAGACTCTCGGTTTAGGCCAACGGTTCAATATCGAAGCTTATTCCTTCCCGAGTCTTCTTCTATGTCGATGACTTGATTCAAACTGTAGATTCCTTCTTCACGGCAATCCCTGCATCTGGCAGCAAAGACTCTTGAATGCAATTCCTGTCCAAAACTTAATTCGTCCTGCTTGATAATCGTTTCTCTGCTGAGGATTGCCAGCGATAGTTTGATAGCTCTACCACAGTTTCGGCAGGAAATACCTCGAATTTTCGCCGGAAGGGATGCGGCAACCATCGAATCTCCTGATGCGGGGAATGGGACTGCAGCGAACCTAGAATATCCCAATGGAAACTGCACTGTCCATTTCGCAACAGTGGTCAAGACAACTTCCTAGGATAAGCGGCCCATTGCCTTGTCGTACAAATAGGTCCCAGTACGGTGATGCATCGCGCCATCGTGCCGAGTGGCCTGCAAAGACCAGCGACCGAGGGTGCGCCCGGCGGTCGGAGTTCTACAACCAGCAGCTCGATGCACTGCGATACCTGCGCCCGTAGGTGCGGCGGATTCACCGACGAAGAGCAAAAAGCACCAGGCCTGGAAACGGCTCGCCGGGAATCCTTCGATCGGACCTTCAACGCCCGGTCGAGTCAGAAACCGTCTCGCTCCGCGCCGCAATTCTGGCCTTTGCCCTCCGTGCTGATTTGTCGGTAGATTACAAGGCTGCCCTGGGCGAACTAGAAGAAGTTGATACATAAGACCGCCTTTTATTTTCGCACTCAGGATAGAACGATCCCACTAAATCGTCCCTTGTTCCTACAGTAGGCGAACCAGCAAAACAGCCCACCGAGCGCTCGACGCGACGGGCGCGACTTCCATTCTCTCAGCATAGTCCTCGCTGAAGTTCGTTTCGCTACGATTTGACCTGGATTACGCCGACTGCAACCATTTTGCGCTCGCGCTCCGGCAATTTAAGACGCGCCTTCTCTGCTAGCTGTCTCGTCTTGAATGGCTTCGAGAGAAGCGTGAAATCTCCATCGACGTACTTGAAGAGCAGCCATTGCTCAATTGGTTTGGTCATTCAAGATTTATAACACGATGCCTGATTCTGTGAGACTTTCCGCTTCTCTCGATTCCTTCTCATCCGGCTTCACTGCATCCGACTTGGCTTTCTGCATTTGCAAGCAGGGGGCCAGGGATTCGAATCCCCGCACGTCCACCAACTTCATTTTCGCCTCTGCAAGTGGTGTCTGTTGTGGCTCCATTTGGGTGCAAATTCCCTGATTGGATCTCTTTATTCGATTGCAGGCAACTCGCGCCCTTTCAGGACGGGCGAAGCTCCCAAATGGAGCTTGGACAAAACGGGATTGCCAGAGAAAATTGGTTCATACACGGCAATGCGAGGTGGACTATGTTCCAGGGAGAAGTTGTCTCGATCTTCGTGGCGGAGAAGGCTGGAATGCCGATGGAGTCGCGGCCGCAGGTAGTTGCGGTTGCCGGGCGCGGGATCGAAGGTGACCGGTACTTTGACAGGTCGGGATACTGGTCGAACACACCCGGAGAAGGCCGCGAAATCACTCTGGTGGAGATCGAATCCATCGAGGCGCTGGCACGGGAAAAGAACATCGAAATCACGCCCGAAACCGCGCGACGAAATGTGGTGACACGGGGAGTTCCGCTGAATCATTTGGTCGGACGCGAGTTTCAGGTTGGCGCAGCACGACTGATGGGGATGCGCTTGTGCGAGCCGTGCCAATATCTGGAAGACCTGACGACAAAGGGCTTGTTGACTGGGCTGATTCACCGAGGGGGTTTGCGGGCAAATATCGTCTCGGGCGGACCCATCCGCGTCGGGGATTCCGTGAGGGAGACAAAATAAATCTGACAAGGAACATTCGACGAAATCATCGCGCGAACGACGCGCGCAAAACAGAATGCGTCGTACCGAGATAGTTTCCATAACCGACAATCATTGTCGAGCCGACAAGAACCAGGAGGCTGCAAGCGACGAGCCATTTTGTGCGTGAGCCTGCTCCGTTCCATTCCTTCAATGCGATTCCCCAGAGCGTGCTGAAGATGATGATGCTGGCCATATGCAGCGTCCAACTCGAAAACTTAAAACGCCCCATCTGGGTTTCGCCCATGGTGTAAAAAAAGAATTGCATATACCAAGTGGTTCCCGCGAGTGCGGAAAAGAAATAGTTGGATAGCATTGGGGAGCGTATTGCCGCTTCTTCCGCACTGCCGGACGCTGCTGCCATTTCCTCCGCGAGGGCGTCGGTGACATTCTCGAGGATCGGTTCCGCAGCAGGAGTGGAGACTTCGGATCGAATTTCCGCATTGAAATATTGATAGAAGGTCCGATTGCGGAAATTCAGAATGGCACACCAAAAGAAGTTGGTGGTGAATCCGCCGAACAGGAGAACCACCAAAACTGGAAGCCCCTGCCACAGCGTTGGCGTGCCATGAAGAACGGTTAGGGCTTTAATGGGATCCCCGGCAGCCAAGCCATAGGCAAAACAAGCACTCATTACTCCCGAGAATGTGGCGAGCAGAAGCCCTTTTTTCAAATCGAATTCTTTGATTGCGGCGCGCTTTTGGAGTACGGACAGCTCTTTCTCCTTGGAAACACCGGCTGCGCCGGCAAGAGCAATCCCGAGCAGGCACACAGCGATGCCAAACAGAATCGTGACGCCCGACCGGGTACGCAGGACTTCGGTGGCGAATTGGCCTCGAAAAATTGGAGGGAGCAAGGTGCCGAACGCCGCTGTGTAACCGAGGGCCACCGCCATGCCAAGCGACATCCCCAAATAGCGCATCGTCAACCCAAAGGTGAGGCCACCCAAACCCCAAAGGACGCCGAAGAGGTAGGTCCAGAACAGGCTGCGGCCTGGGGCTTCGTGAAGCACGCGGCTCAAGTCGCTGGTCATCGCGAACGCCAGGACCGAGGGAACGATAATCCAACTAAAGAAGCCGCCGACCAGCCAATAGGTTTCCCAGGCCCAGCTTTTCACCCGGCGGAACGGGACATAAAAGCTGCCGGAGGCAAGTCCACCAAGCCAATGGAAAAGGACTCCGAGAAGAGGATTTGGTCCCAATACGTGTGTCCTTTCGGCGGCCCGAGGGGGCAGCAGGGAACGGCAGGTCCATACTCTATTGTATTCATCCCTCAGAGGCAGTATCGTTTTGCTTCCCTTCCTGAAATAGTCGCATAAGAGTAGAAAGTTTTATGAAGACTCAAGAAAAGCTGCGATACCTAGAGGATCTCTGGGACGAGCGCATCGCGCGCGACCTGGACCCGCCGGAACTTCTGCGTTACCGTTCTAACCTTCTTGGTTCCGACCTTCGCCTTACCAACTTCGGCGGCGGAAACACCAGTTCCAAGATCTCCGGTAGCGATCCCCTGGATGGATCAAAGCAAACTGTACTGTGGATTAAGGGAAGCGGCGGCGATATCGGGAGCATACAACGCAGCGGCTTTGCGACACTGTACCTCGACAAATTGTTGTCTCTGGAGGCTAGCTATCGCGGCGTCGGTGCCGAAGACGAGATGGTTGAGAAGTATCCTCTTTGTGCCCTCGGAAACAATCCTGTTGCCGCTTCGATCGACACGCCGTTGCATGGATTTCTTCCGTTCGCGCATATCGACCACCTGCACCCGGACTGGGGGATTGCCCTCGCGGCTGCGGCCAACGGGCGAGACAAAATGGAGGAGTTTAACCGTGCCTTCGGTCACAAGCTGGTTTGGCTGCCTTGGCAGCGTCCAGGCTTCGAGTTGGCCATGATGCTGCGCGAAGCTGTGGGTCAGACAGCGGACAGCGATGGCGTAGTTCTCGGTGGGCATGGGTTGTTCACCTGGGGAGAAACCCAGCGCGAGTGTTATCTGAACACAATCACGATGATCGATCAGCTCGGGCAATTTGTTCTTGGCCATCTGGAACAGCAGGGAACAAAATTGTTCGGCGGCAGCAAGTTTTCCACTCTGGGAAACAATCGCGAACTGGCCGTGGATCTTTTCCCGTACATTCGCGGACGCGTTTCGAAACATCAGCGCATGATCGGACATTTCAACGATCTGCCGGAAGTTCTGCGATTTGTAAATTCTTCGGACGCGAGAGATCTGGCTTATTTGGGCACGAGCTGTCCGGACCACTTCATCCGAACAAAGATTCGGCCACTGTTCGTGCCCTGGCAGCCTTCGGCTGACCTCGCAGGGTTGAAGCAGAACATCAACCAGGCGTTGGAACACTATCGTGAAGAATATCGTGGCTACTATGAAGCATTTGCGAAGCCGGATTCACCCAAAATGCGAGATCCGAATCCTACGGTGGTGTTAATTCCAGGAATCGGCATGTTCAGTTTCGGCAAAAATAAAACCGAGGCGCGGATCACGGGAGAATTCTACACAAACGCAATTCATGTGATGGAAGGAGCCAACGCGCTGGGCTCTTCTGCGAAACCTGCGGTTTTGCCGCAAGCGGGGCCGGCAGCGAGCACAGAAGGGTTCAGCGTCCACTCTAATTATGCGGCGCTTCCGCTGTCGGAAGCGTTTCGAATCGAATATTGGAAGCTGGAAGAAGCTAAAATCCGGCGACAATCCCCCGAAAAAGAAATGAGTCGTCGGGTATGCCTGGTTGTGGGTGGAGGAAACGGGATCGGGCGAGAAACGGCGATGCTCGCAGCCCAGCGAGGCGCCCACGTAGTTGTTGCGGATCGTGACGCGGAGGCGGCAAAGCAGACAACGGTCGAAACACAAAAAGCGGCGGGGAGAGAAGCGGCTGTTTCTGTGCAGGTGGATATCCGAGATCGCAGATCAATTCTGTGCGCATTGCGGGAAGCGGTAGCAGCGTATGGCGGAGTCGATATCGTCATTAATACAGCGGCGATCTTCCCTTCCAGGTCCGATGGCAAGATCAACGATGAACAATGGGCACAGACCTTCGACATCAATGTGACCGGCAATCACCGGTTACTGGAAGAAGTTTCCAGAATTCTGGCCGAGCAGGACCTGGACGCCAGCGTGGTGCTGGTCAGTTCCGCAAATGCAGTAGTGTCGAAGCGCGGCAGTGAAGCGTATGACGCTAGCAAGGCAGCGCTGAGCCATCTCGTGCGCGAATTTGCCGTTTCTTTGGCACCAAAGGTTCGCGTCAATGGAATCAGCCCGGCCACGGTAGTGAAAGGCTCGACGATGTTTCCCCGCGATCGCGTGATCGCCTCGCTGAAGAAGTACGGAATCTCGCATGATGTGGCTGCCACGGATGAGCAACTACGCACGCAACTTGCGGAGTTCTATGCGAAGCGTACACTCACCCACCAGGCGATTGAGCCAGCGGATTGTGCAGCAGCCATCTTATTTCTTGCCGGGGCGCAGTCGCGCTGCACCACGGGCCACCTTATTCCAGTAGACGGCGGCTTATCCGACGCCTTTCTCAGGTAGCCCGGAAAATTGCTAACGAACTGACATAGGCTGGACCGCTGACGAACGGAAGAATACGATGGAGTTGTCACTAAATCGGGAAGCACTTGTTGCGATAGATTTGGGCGCTCAGAGTTGTCGCCTGTCGCTTCTCCGCTGGATCCGAGGAGTTCCCCAAATTGATGTGATGCAACGATCCCCTAACGCTCCCGTTGCGACATCCCGCGGGCTTTGCTGGGATTTCGAAAAAATCGTAGCACAGGCTAAGGTTGGTTTAGAGCTGTGTGCGGATGCCGCTCCAGAGGGAATCGCCAGTATCGGCGTGGATGGATGGGCGGTGGATTACGTCCGGATTGCCGCAGATGGAAGCTGCAGTCTGGACCCGTTCTGCTATCGGGACGAAAGGACGGAAAAGTCCCAAGAACTGGTGCACGAGCTTGTTTCTCCTCGTCGCCTTTACTCCACGACAGGAATACAAATTCTTCGGCTGAACACTGTGTACCAGTTGTATGCGGACAAGCAGGCGGGCTTCGATCCGGCAGCATTGTGGATTAATTTACCGGAATATCTTACACACCGTCTAGGTGGAAAAAGAGCGGCAGAATACACCAATGCGACACATACGGGACTGGTGAAACTCGGCTCTCACGCATGGTGCGAGGAACTTTTCCGGGAGCTGGGACTGGACGTGCGTGCCGCTCCGGAAATCGTATCGAGCGGATCACCGGCCGGCGCTGTTAACGAGGAGCTGAATAGTCATCCGTCGTTGCGCAAAACGCAGCTAATTTTCCCCGCCTGCCACGATACGGCTTCCGCCATTGCAGGGATTCCCGCAACCGGGGAAGATTGGGCATTCATCTGTTCGGGTACGTGGTCTCTCGTCGGAACCGTTTTGAACTCTCCCTGCGTCAACGAAGTATCGCGAAACTTGAATTTTACAAATCTGGGCGGCGTCGGGAATCAGATCTACTTCTTGAAAAACGTCAACGGTATGTGGCTGCTGCGTCAATGCATGGAGGAGTGGGAGAGCCACGGGTACCACTGGCCGATGAAACCACTGCTGGAACGTTGCGCTGCGTTGCGTGTCCCCAGCGCGCTGATCGACGTGGATGCGCCGGAATTGATGCTTCCGGGAAACATGTTTAGCAAGATTAATTCGCAGTTGAAACGTGCGCAGCAAACGACTTTTGCAGTCGACAATGATCACATCCCCTTGATCACAAATACGATTCTCCATAGCCTTGCGGCTCGCTACGCCGAGGTGCTTTCCTCCATCGCCAAATTGACGAAGAAGAAGTTGAAACGTTTGTTCATCGTCGGCGGGGGAAGCCAAAACGCCCTTCTCAACCGGTTAACCGCGGAACGCACTGGCCTTCGAGTGATTCCCGGACTCACGGAAAGCAGTACAGTGGGGAATCTTGCGATACAACTGGCCGCATTGCAGGGCGATTGGAATACTTTCACAGGGGTTTCCGCTTCGGCGGTGGCAAAATGGGCGCAGGCGCTGTCACATCCTGCCATGGCCCTGTGTGGAAATCATGAGATGCAGTAAAACAGGGTGGTGGCGTCAGAGATTAGGGCGTAACGGAGTTTGTGATGAACAGCCAACAAACAGAAGTTGCGTGGAAAGCGCTGGACAAACTCAAAGTCGAGCTACCTTCCTGGGGATTTGCGAACACCGGCACCCGCTTCGGCAAATTCCTTCAGCCGGCGGCGGCGACTACTGTTGAAGAAAAATTCAGCGATGCCGCTCAGGTTCATGCTGTGACGGGGGCAGCCCCTACACTTGCCCTGCACGTTCTGTGGGACCTGCCCAACGGATTGAAAGACGTGAGCAGAGTCGAGAAACTTTTTCAGAAGTTCGGTGTCCGCGCAGGTTCAATCAATCCCAATATTTTTCAGAACCAGGAGTATAAGTACGGGTCGGTTGGCAATCCGAACCCCGCGATTCGCCGCATGGCGATTGATCATATTCTCGAATCGGTGGCCATTGCCGAGGCTCTCGGTTCGCGTGACGTGTCGCCTTGGTTCGCGGATGGCTCAAATTACCCCGGGACGCAGAATATCCGACAAAGAATCCGACTTTTCGAAGAAGCGCTGAAGGAAGTCCATGGTGCCTTAAAGCCTGGCCAGCGGCTGCTTCTAGAATACAAGCCCTTCGAGCCTGCGTTCTACCACACCGACATCGCGGATTGGGGGATGGCATTTCAGTTGGCGAAGCAAGCAGGGCCACAGGCATTGGTCCTGGTCGACACGGGACATCATTATCAGGCACAGAACATCGAGCAAATTGTTGCATGGCTCCTGCACCACAAAATGATCGGTGGGTTTCATTTCAACGATAGGCGCTATGCGGACGACGACCTCACTCTCGGCTCGATTGATCCCTATCAGGTATTTCGAATCTTTCATGAGATCCACGCGTATGAATGGGAGAAGGGAATCTCCGCGGATATAGCCTATATGGTGGATCAGAGCCATAACCTGAAGGGGAAGATCGAGGCCATGATTCAGACGGTTTGTACCGCCCAGGAACTCTACGTGCGAGCGGCCTTGGTGGATCACGCGCGATTACAGGAATGCCAGGAGAAATGCTCTTTGGTGGACGCGGAAGAAACCTTGCGCCATGCGTTCTGGCAGGATACCCGCCCAATCGTAAAGGAATGGCGGAACTGCAAAGGCCTACCGGAAGACCCGATGCAGGCTTTTCGCGAAAGCGGTTACCTCGAACGCGTCGCGCGGGAAAGAAGCGAACGAAACATGGGGGCAAACGTCAATTACGCCTGACCAACCTTCCGTTCAGAACCCGCTGTTAGAGCGCTGCGCCGACGGCTCTTTCTTTGCAGATTCTTCCACGCGCTGGAGAATTTTCTGCAGGTCGGCTTTTGAAAGATATTGTCCATTCAGGATGACAGCCGTGACTTTTTGAGTATTGCGAATGTCCTCGAGTGGATTGCCCTCGAGGAACACAAGGTCCGCCAGTTTCCCTTTTTCGATCGTGCCGAGCTGATCCTCCATTTGGAAAAACTTGGCTGGATTCAGTGTGGCGGTTTGCAAAGCTTCCAAGGGTGTGAATCCAGCCGCAACGAATCTCTGCAGTTCCTCATGCAGGCTGAAACCAGGAAAGATGTAGACGCCCGGCGGTGTGTCTGTCCCGGCAAGAAAAGGCACACCGGCTTTATGGAGGAGCTGGACAACCTCCAACTCCTTTTCGATGAACTTCTTGCGGGTTTCCAGGTTGTCGGTATTGAATTCCTGTTCCACTTGCTCAGTGAATTTCTTCCAGGTCTGATCTTTCCAGTAAGCCGGGACATATTTTGCCCGTGTATCCTTGGAGAAATCGGTGACGTCGATCAGATTACCGCCGCGCTCCCAGACTAGAGTGGGGCATTGCCAGGTTTGATTCCTGGCCAGCACAGCGGCTAGGGCCGAAGCGCGCTCCGGATCGTAGCTCGAAAGAAACTTGGCCTCGGTCTTATCGCCTTTCAGGAATTCGTCTTCCATGGGCGAGCTACCCTCGAATATGCCAATGAGATGCTCAAAACTGCGCATGTCGGCATTGGACATTTCACTGGCGCGTACGGAATCGGGAACGTGGCCTTCGAAAGAAATTTCCTGCTTGTGGGCCTCTTCCCCGATCGCAAAAACTGCCTCGCGCGGGATGAGCGATTGCAGTTTGATGAAGTCGGCACCGCTTTGTTTCAACTGAATGACAGCACGCCGGCCGTCCTCGGGGGTGGTGATGGCAATGGAACTCGGGAATCGGGGCTTTGGCCCATCGAGCATGGGCCCCGAGGTCATGATGCGCGGCCCAAGCATCCGGGCACCTTCGATCTCATTTCTCCAGGATTGTACGGTCTCCAGCTCACTTCCCATATCTCGCACACCGGTAACGCCGTTGGCCACAAACAGAGGTAAGGAAATTTCCTGAGCGCGGGGAAACCAGTCGCCAAAGACAAGGTGGACATGCATGTCCCACAATCCAGGAATAAGAAAGCCGCCCCGGCCATTCAGGATCGTGGGAGCGTTTCGCGGATAGCGCGTATCTTTGCGCGGTCCAACGGCGGTAATGCGGTTCCTGTCGATAATGACGACCTGGTCGGGACGAATTTCACCGGTGCGCACGTCCACGATATTGATGTCGGTGATGACGGTGATGTCCTGCAGAGACCAGTTTTGAGCTTCCGCCGGCGGAGAAGTAAAAAGAACCAAGAGGGACATGAATAGGAAAAGGAATCGAGAACTGAATCGCATGGGGGAGATTGTATCGAGGAACAACGAAAGAAACGAGGGATGCCGCTGGGCGTGGTGCTTGTTGAGGGTAAGCAATACAGCAGGTCACTCATCACAGCCCGGCTGGCGATGGAGTTTGGGCGAGAGGTCTTTGGGGTACCGGGGGAAGGTAACGCAAGAGATGAGCTTCAAACCAACCCTGTTGATCAAGCAGGGGGGCGAAACCGGTCACCCGCGCCGAAAACGTGATTGAGGAGTTGCCCACTCCGATTCGGGCGGCTCTGGTGCCGGCGGAGGCGCTCGGACTAGAGCAGCGCAATGTACTTGCTACCGATGGGCTAAACCTAACTGAAAAAAGGATTTACGAGATAATTAGTACCGAAGAGCCTGGGCATATGGATGACCTCGTGGAAACGAGTGGATTGAATTCGAGCGAAGTTCTCGCTACCCTCTTTGACTTGGAGAGAAAAGGCATCCTTCGGCCATTGCCGGGGAAGCAATTCGCTAAAGTATTGTTCTAAGTGGGGAATGCACCGCCGCAGCCGCCCGATGCATCGGAAGGAAGCGAAGTTGCGCCAGAGCTGCGAGTCGGCGCACTGTACTTATAAAGGTAGCGAGAAGGACACACTCCGCTCTACCCGCCCTTCCAGCGGAAGCAACTAAGGTTACAAAGGAACACATGGCACGATCACTGGTCATCGTTGAGTCGCCGGCAAAGGCGAAGACGATAAACAAATATCTAGGCAAGAACTATATGGTCAAGGCGTCCATTGGCCACGTTATGGATTTGCCGGCGAAAACCATCGGCATCCGTCTGCCCGTTGATGAAGCCGAAATTAATCAGAGGAAAAAAAAGAAGAAGAATAAGAAGGGGGGGAAGGCAGCGGCTCCAAAACCTCCATTGAAGCCCATTTCGCTGGACGACCCGAGAATTTTTGAGCCTACCCTGCAGATCATTCCGGGCAAGGGCAAGGTCATAAATGACCTGCGCAAAGCCGCAACAACCGCGGAAGCGGTTTACCTGGCAGGAGACCCGGACCGCGAAGGAGAGGCGATTTCCGCGCACCTCGCCATGGTGCTGTCGAAGCCAGCGAAGTACCTGATTCCTGAAGAAGATGAGAATGCAACCAACGGGAAGAAGGAAACCACTAACGGAGAAAAGGCTCCGGAACCGGTAGGCAAGAAAGGAGCTAAAGGCAAGCCAGTCAAGAAAGCCGAAAAGGACCGAATCGAAATCGAACCGATCGATCCCAAGAAGATCTTCCGCGTCACGTTTAATGAGATTACCCCCAAGGCAATCCGCGCGGCGTTTGAAAAACCGCGCCAGGTGGATGCGCAGCTTGTGGATGCGCAACAGGCACGGCGTGTGCTGGATCGCATCGTCGGCTACAAGATTTCGCCGCTGCTTTGGGACAAAGTGCGTCGCGGATTAAGCGCCGGGCGAGTCCAAACGGTTGCTTTGCGGCTGATCGTGGAGCGTGAGCAGGAAATTCGAGCGTTCGTACCGCAGGAGTATTGGACAATTCACGCCATGCTGGATGCAGGCGAACCGCCTGTCTTCGAGGCGAAGCTCAGCAAAAAAAAGGGCGAAGACATCGAGGTAAAGGACCAGGCTGCAGCGGACGCGATCGTGTCGGCGGTAAACAAGGCTAAGTGGCGGGTAGAAACCGTGACGCTGAAAGAGAAGCGCCGGAACCCACCGCCGCCATTCACCACATCGAAACTGCAGCAGGCCGCGTACAACCGGCTGCGCTATACCGCGAAACGCACAATGGCTTTGGCGCAGCGACTGTATGAAGGCGTGGAACTCGGTGAAGAGGGTTCTGTCGCGCTCATCACGTATATGCGCACGGATTCCGTGCAGGTGTCGAATGACGCACTCGCTCAGGTCCGCGAACTCATCCCCGATCGCTTCGGCAACGCCTACCTCCCGGAAAAGCCTAATTTTTATAAATCGAAGAAGGACGCCCAAGGGGCTCACGAAGCGATTCGACCTACCGATGTGACGCGAGCGCCGGAAGATGTGCGGAAATACCTGGAGGATGATGTTTTCAAGCTATACCAACTGATCTGGCAGCGGTTCGCCGCCTCGCAGATGCTCCCGGCGGTGTACGACCAGACGTCTATCGACATTTCAGCGGGGGACTATACGTTCCGGGCCACCGGCTCGATCTTGAAATTCGACGGCTATTTGAAGGTTTACCAGATACCCGCGGTAAATGCGGACCGCGAAGACGACGAAAAAGACGACGAGGGCGAAGGCAAGGCGTTGCCGCGCGTAACGGAAGGCCAGATCTTGAAACTGGATTCCATCCGGCCGGACCAGCACTTCACCGAACCGCCGCCTCGCTATACCGAAGCGACGCTGGTAAAGGAACTGGAAGAGGACGGCATTGGCCGGCCTTCGACCTATGCCTCGATCATTTCCACCATTGTGGAGCGTGAGTACGTCAAGAAGGATCAAGGCCGTTTTACGCCGACGATGTTAGGCGAGCGCGTCTGCGTCCTGTTGATCAAAAGCTTCGAAGACGTTTTCGACGTGAAATTTACGGCACGCCTCGAAGAAGAACTCGACGAAATCGAAGAAGGCAAACTACCCTGGCGCGAATCGGTGAAGGAATTCTGGGAAAAGTTCATTATCGACCTAGAAAAAGCCGGCGATGAAATGATTTCCTACAAGGCCGGCATCCCGACGGGGAAAAAATGTGAGAAATGCGGCGAGGGAGAACTACTGGAACGCATCAGCCGCCATGGATTCTTCTTGGGTTGCTCGCGTTACCCGGATTGCGATTTTATCCAGGATCTCTCGGAAGAAATTCCGGAAGACGCCGAAAACAAAGTGGAATACTGCGAGAATTGCGGTAAGGAAATGGCGCTGAAGCGCGGCCGTTTTGGAGCCTTCCTGGCCTGCACGGGCTACCCCGATTGCAAAACCACCCGGCGCCTGGTGGCGGGTACGCGCATCGCGCACCAACCAGATGAACCTCTGGACGAAAAGTGCCCGTTGGACGGCAACGGCCTGGTGAAAAAACATGGTCGGTTCGGCGAATTCATCGGCTGCTCGGGCTACCCGAAGTGCAAGTACACACGAGCAATCACCATGGGCATCAAATGTCCGAAATGCAACGAAGGCGAATTTGTGAAGCGCGGGAGCATGGGCAAGGGCGGGCGTGGACGATTCCGCGTCTTCTATGGCTGTTCGCGCTACCCAGATTGCGATTTCACTACTCCGAACATGCCGATCGCCCAGCCCTGCCCGAAGTGTGGCGCGCCGTTCGTCGTGGAAAAGAAATCCAAAATCGGCACGGTGTACTCCTGCATCAAAGAAGGATGCGACTGGGAAAAGCTGGCACCCGAAGACAAACCGCTGGTGAACACCGCGCAGCCCGAAGAGACCCCCGTGACGGTGAAGTCGTAATTGGCCGCGGCCCTACCGCCGACAGGGTTCCCCAGTCAACCTTATTTCAAAAGTGACCCAGCCTTCCAGAAGTGCACCTATAATCGAAGTGTGAGGCGGGATGAAAGCGTGGATCGATAAATTCCTTGAGTATCTCCGGTCGGTGCGCAATGCCTCAGCGCATACGATTTCGAGTTACCGCCACGACCTCGAGCAGTTCCAAGACTATCTGACGCCACCCGGCACGGTCACGCCAGCCTTAAACAGGGTTAGTCACCAGATCATTCGCGAGTACGTCGGCCACCTGCATGAAACCGGGCTGGAAAAAAGCTCCATCGCACGCAAGCTCGCCGCGTTGCGCTCGTTTTTCAAGTACTGTGTCCGGGAAGGAATGTTGAAGGAGAATCCGGCGCGGCTAGTGCCGACTCCCAAATTGCCCAAGCGCCTCCCTTCTGTGCTCTCCGCGGAGGAAATGAGCGGATTCCTAGATCAATTAGCCGAGATGCAAAATCCGGGCGCAGGAAGAAAGCGCAAAAAGGAAGGACAGGACATGGCCGCATGGATGCCCACAAATGCGCTTCTGAAGCTGGAGGACGGTTTACTGTTGCGCCGCGATCGGGCCATTCTCGAACTGCTCTATGCCGCCGGGCTACGTGTAAGTGAGCTGACCGGCCTGAACCTTGTGGATATGGATCAGAAGGACCGCGTGGTGCGCGTCCTCGGCAAAGGCAGAAAAGAGCGGATCGTGCCTTACGG
Source organism: Candidatus Acidiferrales bacterium (assembly GCA_963775865.1). Taxonomy (GTDB): domain Bacteria; phylum Acidobacteriota; class Terriglobia; order Acidiferrales; family UBA7541; genus Acidiferrum. Next base: position 17,042 of record CAVZKU010000010.1, read on the forward strand.
CGCGAAGGCTGCCGAGGCCCTGGCTCTGTATTGGCCAGAGCGGGAAAAACTCCTGCGCGGACATTCTCGTCAACCCGGTGGCACTCATCCCGAAGCGGTTTTTCTGAATTACATGGGAAGGCGGCTGACGCAGCGCAGCGTGGGCCGAATCTTGAAAAAGTACGTCCGCCTAATAAATATCAACTGGGATTTGCACCCGCACTCCCTGCGGCACGCCTTCGCCACACATTTGCTGGCCGACGGCGCCGATTTGCGCGCCATTCAGGAGTTGCTGGGTCACCAGTCGCTCTCGACAACGCAAAAGTACACTCATGCTTCCATCCGGCAATTGATGGATATTTACGATAAGTCTCATCCACACGCTTGAGGCCCGCCGCAGGAGCGGGTAGGGAGTGCCGGGTGCCAAAACAATTCTTTACACTCAAGACTTTTGGGAAACGTCTGCATTGAAAGATAGCAAAGATCACTCTACGGGGTGAGTGGAACTTGCCGAAGCGAATGGGGTTCCGGTGGATCGTGGAACTGGTGGTTCTCGCTGGCGTTTGCTACGCCGGCGCTGGACCCGCTCAGGCACAAGGTAATTATGAAATTCAAGTGTATGGATCGGACTTGGTCGATCCCGGTCACACCATGGTGGAGTTACACAGCAATTTTACCTTTGAGGGGAGCACATCCACCAGGGATGGCACGTACCCCACCAATCATCAATTACACGAAACCATCGAAATCACTCATGGGTTTAACGACTGGTTCGAAACTGGATTCTATATTTTCACCTCGTCGAAAAACGGATTGGGTATCGATTGGGTAGGAGATCACATCCGGCCACGCTTCAGCGTGCCCAAGAAATGGAACTGGCCGGTAGGGCTGAGCCTGTCGCAAGAAATTGGCTACCAACGGCGGCAATATTCCGTGGATACTTGGACTTACGAACTGCGGCCCATTGTGGATAAGCAATTGGGGCGCTGGTATTTTGCCTTCAATCCAGCGTTCGACAAATCGCTTCATGGGCAAAACGCCAATCAAGGATTCATTTTTTCGCCGAATGTCAAAATCAGCTACGACTTCACGACAAAGGTGACCGGTGGAATTGAATATTATGGAACACTCGGGCCAGTGACCGGATTCGATCCGATCTCGCAGCAGCAACAACAGATTTTTCCGGCGATCGACCTTAATTTATCTCCAAAGTGGGAGATCAATTTTGGCTTAGGAATAGGCCTGACGCGGTCAACGGACCACCTGATCACAAAAATGATTCTGGGTTACCGGTTTGATTTCTAAGAGCGAATCGCTGGATGGCCCGCGATCAGTGCGTTGACAGGGACCATGCAGCCGGACACCACAAACAAAACCTCTTCCAGTTCCATTCCAGCCACCTCTTGTCCTCTCCCATTGCCTCATGCCACGCAAAGACTGCTGCCCTGGTTGATTGCGGTGGCGTTTTTTATGGAGTCGTTGGACACCACCATTCTCAATACCGCCGTCCCGACAATTGCCGAGGCTCTAGAGGTCGCTCCGCTCAGCATGAAGTCGGTGTTGGCAAGCTACACGTTGAGCCTCGCGGTATTTATTCCCATCAGCGGGTGGATGGCGGACCGCTTCGGAACCCGCCGCGTGTTCGGCTCGGCCATCGGCATCTTCACCCTGGGATCCTTTCTCTGCGGCATTTCCAGCAATATCCACCTGCTGGTGGCGTTCCGTATCCTGCAAGGTTGCGGTGGCGCCATGATGGTTCCCGTGGGACGTCTGACCCTGGTGAGGACCTTCGCTAAGTCCGAGTTGATTCGTGCAATGAGCTTCGTTGCCATTCCTGGATTGATCGGACCGATGCTTGGCCCCATCGCTGGAGGCTTGATCGTCGGTTATTTTCATTGGCGATTAATTTTCTTCGTGAACATCCCCATCGGCCTGATTGGCTTATACTTCGTCTATAAGCACCTGCCGGACTACCGCGAAGAGAACGTTGCTCCCCTGGACATCATCGGCTTAATTCTGTTTGGCTCTGGGGTGGCTTTGCTCTCCTATGTTCTGGAAGTGTTTGGCGAACACACCCTTTCGAGAACGGAAATTTGCGGACTCCTCGGGATTTCCCTGGTGCTCCTGGCGGGCTATGGATTGCACGCCACGAAAACTGACCATCCGGTGCTGCGCCTCATGCTATTTCGCATCCGGACGTTTCGCGCGTCGGTGAGCGGGAGTTTCGTCACGCGCCTGGGGATTGGCGGAATTCCTTTTTTGTTTCCCCTTTTGTATCAGGTGGGCCTGGGATTCTCACCGATTCAATCGGGCTTGCTGATGATGCCGCAGGCCATCGCGGCGATGAGTCTGAAAATGACAATGCCAAAAATCCTTGCCCGTTTCGGTTACCGCTTCGTGCTCGTTTCCAACACCATCATCATCGGACTGATCATTCTGCTGTTTTCCACCATTGGGCCGCACACCCCCGTTTGGCTCATCGTACTGATGGTCTTCGGCTATGGATTTTTTACTTCACTGCAATACACCAGTATGAACACCCTTGTGTATGCGGACATTTCCGATGAAGAAGCCAGCAGTGCCAGCTCCATTGCCAGCACCTTCCAGCAAATGTCCATCAGCTTCGGTGTGGCTTCGGCATCCCTGGTTACCGCCTTTTTCCTCCCGGATCGCTTTCGCTCCAACCCGGCCATGTTTATCCATGGCATCCATCGAGCCTTCTATGTGCTGGGAGGGATGACGATTCTGTCCACATTCGTGTTCCGCGAGCTAAAGGAGAGCGACGGGTCCGCAGTCAGCCGTACCCGCCATCTCCACGGCGAGTAGGCACGAGTAGGCACGGAACCGCTAAAACCAGGAAAATACGCACGTTGACGCTGTGCCGCACGGACCCGTATAATTAGAGTTTGTCTTAAGCCTTGGAGGAGCGATGTACGCTGTTATCAAGACCGGGGGAAAGCAGTATCGTGTCGCACCCGGCGACACCATCCGCATTGAGCGCGTAAAGGGCGATGTGGGCGAACAGGTAAAATTCGGGACCGTGCTCGCAGTGCAGACCGAGGACAAGAAGATGCTGGCTGGGTCGGATGCCTCGCAAGCCACAGTCACCGGAAAAATCGTGGAGCAGGGCCGCGCCAAGAAGCTCACCGTTCTGAAGTACAAAAAAACTAACCAATACAAGATTCAGCGGGGCCACCGGCAGAATTACACCGCTGTGCAGGTCAGCGAGATCAAGCTTTAAAACGAGAGGAATTTACTCATGGCACATAAGAAAGGTGGCGGTTCGTCTACAAACGGCCGCGATTCACACGGACAGAGGCTGGGCGTAAAGCGGTTCGGCGGGCAGTTGGTGAATGCGGGGACCATTATCGTTCGGCAGCGCGGCACCAAGCATCAGGCCGGCGAAAATGTGGCGCAGGGTAAGGACGACACGTTGTTCGCGCTGGTCACTGGCTATGTCGAGTTCAAGGACAGGGGCCGCAGCGGACGCTTTGTGAACGTGAAGCCCGTGGAGACAACGAAAGCCGCGAACTGAGTAGAGAGTCTCTGGGCAGTTTGAGCTTGAAAGGGCGGACAACTTCCGCCCTTTTCCTTTCTGCATATGCAAAAAATACTTTGCTTTCTTTTGTTTAATGCACTCTGGCTCGGTGCGGCTTTTGCGTCATGGGCGCAGGCCAGTCCTGGAAGCGCCCAGCAGTCCCCGCCGGACCCGTTTGTATACAAACAAATCGATGGCAAGGACTTGAAGCTGTATGTCTTTGCGCCTGCAAAAAGCAATTATCGGCGGCCGCGCGGAGCCATTCTGGCATTTCACGGGGGCGGATGGAGCGCTGGTTCCGCCACATGGACGTTTGGCCAGGCGCGCTACTTCGCGTCTCTCGGCATGGTGGGGATCTCGGTGGAGTACCGCCTGTCCGATGGCAAGGTAGTGACACCTGTCGATGCCGTAGAGGATGCAAAGGCAGCCGTGCGCTGGGTACGAGGACGAGCCGGAGTTTTGAACGTAGACCCGAAAAAGATTGCAGTTTATGGGGAATCGGCCGGTGGTCTTTTGGCCGCAGCAACGGCGATTACGACGGAGAATCCCACGAAAGAGGAACTGAACTCAGTTCCGAACGCGGTAGCTTTACTGTCGCCTGCATTGAACATCGAACAGAATGAGCGGTTCAAGAAATTGGCAGGAACGCGGCAGGGGGCGAGCATTTCTCCAATGCAAAACGTTCGGAGGAATATGCCGCCGACCGTTATTCTTACGGGTGAGTTGGACCCGCTGATTCCCTCCACATTCTTGATCGACTATTGCGCGAAGATGAGGGAAGCGCACAATCGCTGTGAACTGCAGACTTTCCTGGGAGTCGGGCATATGCTGGATCGGCCCGCCAAGGAAGGTACTCAGGACGCGAGCCAAGCGAAGGCCAGATACGATGGGTTCTTAAAACTGGATCAATTCCTGTTATCCCTTGGGATTATTCCCAAAGAGCAAAAGAACGAGTAGCGAGCATCATGTTTGTTGACGAAGCAAAAATTGCAGTCAAGGCGGGGGGCGGTGGAAACGGGTGCGTGGCGTTCCGCAGGGAGAAGTACGTCCCGCGTGGCGGGCCTTCGGGCGGTGATGGCGGTCGGGGCGGAAGCGTTTATCTGGAAGCGAATCCCAATGACAATACGTTGCTGCGCTACCGCTACAATCGCGAATTCAAAGCCGAGCGCGGCCGCCATGGCGAAGGCTCGAACTGCACGGGAGTTTCCGGCGAGGACATGATCTTGAAAGTGCCAGTGGGCACTCTCGTGTTCGACAGCGATCATTCCGAACTCATCGCAGATTTGAAAAAACCGGGTCAGCGCGTGCTGGTCGCGCAAGGCGGAAAGGGCGGCCGGGGGAATCAACACTTCGCCAAACCCTGGCATCAGGCACCACGGGAAAAGGAAGAAGGGGAAGCGGGCGAGGAACGAAATTTGCGGCTGGAATTGAAGCTTCTCGCGGACGTAGGCTTGGTGGGCTTCCCGAACGCAGGCAAATCCACGCTGATTTCGGTGATCAGTGCGGCACGGCCGAAAATTGCGAATTATCCGTTCACCACGCTAGAGCCCAACCTGGGTGTGGTTAACGCCGATGGCGGTACTGGTGGCCATGGTACAGAGTTGGGCCGCACATTTGTGGTGGCCGACTTGCCGGGACTGATTGAAGGCGCCAGCCAGGGAGCGGGACTGGGAATTCGCTTTCTGCGCCATGTGGAGCGTACGAGGCTGTTGGTGCATTTGATCGACACCAGCGACACCGCCGAAATGGACCCCATAAAGGCGTTCGAAGTTATCGAAGGCGAACTGGCGGCGTTCAGCGAGACCCTTACACATAAACCAAGGATCGTGGCGGCCACGAAACTGGATGCCACTACCGACCGCAGGAAGCTGGAGGAGTTGCGCAGCTTTTGCGAGGAGCGCGGCCTTGCGTTCCATGCCATTTCAGCTCCGACAGGGGAAGGCGTAAAGCAGTTGGTTCGCGGCATCGCGGACGCGCTGGAGAAGATCCCGAAGGAAGGGCTGGATGAGGTAACAGACGGAGAAGAAGCAAACATTGAGGGAGTGGAGGAATCCGAAGCGCCGGAGATGGCAGACGGTCCGGAGAATGACGAATGAAAGACGCTTCCGAGCAAGATTTCGTGAGAGAATTTAAGCCCGTACCCTGGAGGGAGGCGGATTGACCACAGCGCAAGCTCACCGTACAGCGGCAAAACAGCATCCCAGGCGCATTGGACTTTTCGGCGGTTCGTTCGACCCCATCCACTCCGGGCATCTTGCCGTGGCACGCACCGCGGATAGGCGATTCAACTTCGATGAAATTCATTTCATCCCCGCGAGCCGGCCGCCACACAAATTAAAGCAGCACCTGGCTCCGTTCCCGCACCGATTCGCAATGGTGGCGCTGGCGTGCTCGGATCATCCCCATTTCGTGCCCTCGCTTGCGGAAGCAGGAGAAGATTTTAGCGGCACGCAGTTGCATTACTCCATCGATACTGTCCGGTATTTTCGCCATGCGTACAACGCGCCTGGCGACCGGGTGTTTTTGATTGTTGGTGCCGACGCATTCCTAGATATTCCGATGTGGAAAGAATATGAAGCGCTGCTGGGGCTGTGCGATTTTGTGATTGCCAATCGCCCCGGGATTCGCCTGGAGGCATTGCGGCTGGTGATTCCGCCTGATCTGCACGCAGCTCCCGATAGCGCTCGGGATAAGAAGGATGAGGACGCCGTGGCACACGGTTCGCCAGTGGTAGCGCGGCTGCAACGGACCACAGTGTACCTGCTCGAAAATGTCGCGAATGAAGTAAGCGCAACCGACATTCGCCGGAAGGCGAATCGTGGCCAGTCGGTACATGGACTTGTCTCCGCCCGTGTGGAGGAATACATTTTGAAACAGGGATTGTACCGGTGAAACTGGAATCGCTTCCTCAAGGCGTGCGCCTCGCCGTCGAAGCCGCACAAAGCAAGAAGGCCGGCGGAATCACCGTGCTGAATCTGAACGGGCACGCCGCGTTCACGGACTATTTCGTGATCTGCACGGGCTATAGTACGCCACAACTGCAGGCCATCTGCAATGAAATCGAAGAAGTGCTGCACCGGGAACTGAAGCGATCGCCGCAGCACCGCGAGGGACACCGCTCGGCCGACTGGGCGCTATTGGATTTCGGCGGATTCATCGTGCACGTATTCGGCGAACAGGCGCGCCGCTATTACGACCTGGAACGGCTGTGGCGCGCGGCTCCATCGTTGGTTTTGCCAGACGAGCCGGATGCTAGCGAGCGCCGGAACACCTCGAGTGAGAATTATCTCCAGCCGTAAACTCGTGGCAGAGATTGCTTCTTCCAAATCAAAATGCGCTTCCTTCAAAAGATGGGCGAGGTAGACTCGCGTCATGAGAATCCGCTTGTTGATGTTGGGAAAGACGCGTCGGCCGGAGATGAACGCAGTGCTAGTCGATTACGTGAAACGCATCCGCAGAACGTGCCCCATCGAAGTCACGGAAGTCCGGGATGCGGAAGCCGCGTTCAAAAAAATAGACGCCGATCGCGCCGCAATCATTCTGCTGCTCGATGCTGGCGGCAAAGTGTACGATTCCAATAGTTTCGCCAAATGGCTGGGCGAGCAGCGGGACCGCGGGACACGCGAACTTATTTTTGTATGTGGGGATGCTGACGGCTTCCCGAATAGCCTGCACGAACGTGTGAGACAAAAAATTTCACTGAGCGCGATGACCTATTCCCACGAACTGGCTCGCGTGATGCTTGCCGAGCAAATCTATCGCGCATTGGCCATCCTTTCCGGCAGTCCCTACCCCAAGTAACGGCAAACCGGAGAAGCGCGTTTCTGCCATGGCAAATGCCGATTTTTAAGTGTTGCGTGAATGCGTGAGGGGCGGGACACTCTATGTCCATGCGCATTGCCCCAGACAAGAACAAGCCATCGGTAGCCATCGAAATTCCCCTCACGAAGCCGTTACCGGATTATGATCTCGAACAGGTCGAGCAACCCACACCGCGAGACATTGACGGGATTCTCGTTTCGCAAGGTTTCCGCGACCTGGTCGATGATGCGCGGGGCATCCTGACTGATCTGTTGGCTCACCCTCCCGCCATTGCTGGGGGATCGCATTTCGTGGACCTGGATTTGACTGTGCCTCATCTAGAAATCGCGCAATTAACCGGGGCCATCTGTCCCGGAGACGAAGAAGTGTATCGCCCGGGTCTGTGGATCGTGCTGAAAGATACGCAAGCGCCACCCAATCAAGCGATGAACGAACTGGCTCTGGAACACGTACGGGTGATTGTAAGCGCGTTGGTGAGGAAATTAGGTTTGTAATTTCCTGACCTCGCGTGCTGTCATCCGCTTGACCTTTCGCGGGCAACTCCGCACACTGGAATTCTTCCACTGCGTCTGCGCTCACATTATTAAGGATAAATACGATGCCGGAAGGAAAAGGCTTGCTGATTGTTTATACCGGCCCCGGCAAGGGGAAAACCACTTGCGCACTTGGAACAGCGTTCCGCGCGGTAGGCCAGGGCTTGCGCGTCTTGATGGTTCAGTTCATTAAGGGCTCCTGGCACTATGGGGAACTGGACGCCGCAAAATTGCTTGGCGACGATACTTTCGAGATTCGTCCCATGGGCCGCGGCTTCGTGAAGGTTGGAGGCGCGGAGACTGACCCGGAAGACATTCGCTTGGCGGAGGAGTGTTGGGAGACGGGCCGTGCCGCTATTTATAGCGGGAAATATGACTTAGTGATTCTGGACGAGATCAATTACACCATCAGCTACAAAATGCTTGATGCCCAGAAGGTCGCAGAGGCGCTCAAAGGCCGGCCAGAACAGGTGCATGTAATCTGCACCGGGCGAAACGCGCATCCGCTGCTGGTGGAAGAGGCGGATCTGGTCACGGAAATGAAAGAAGTGAAACACCCGTACACCAAGGGTATACTGGCGCAGCGGGGTATTGACTACTGAGATCTTCTGTTCTGAGTTTTCAGATCTAAGTGAGAAACGCTCTAATTCTCTGGGATGTATTTTGTGTAATTTCTCGTCGTGAGATTAGGAAAAGCAGTTTGCGAGTATCCACCGGGCGCAGGGATAGGTTGGAACGAGGTTGAGTCGTCGAGCAACGCAATCCCGACTCCAGGGGAATTTGGCCGGTTTCGCGAAGAGCTGATAACGTAAGACTGAAGACTTTTGACATGGCTTGGTTTAAAAGAGACAAAAAATCAATCGGCCAGCCCACACCGCCAGAAGAGCGGCGCGTGCGCACGGAAGGCCTGTGGATGAAATGCGAGTCCTGTCGCGCCATCGTCTTTCGAAAGGACCTCGAAGAGAATCTGCTCGTCTGTCCCAAGTGCCAATTTCACTTCCGGATGGGCTCCAAACAACGGCTGGAGATACTGCTAGACGGGAAATGGACCGAGCACGATGCCGGTATGGTCTCCGCCGATCCGCTGAAATTTGTCGACACCAAGCCCTACTCGAAACGTATTAAGGAAGCGCAAAAGAAACTGGGGATGAATGACGCCATCATCACCGCGGAGGGACAGCTCGCCGGCAAGCCGGTCATCTGCTGCGCCATGGAATTCGGATTCATCGGCGGCTCGATGGGCGCGGTGGTCGGTGAAAAAGTAACGCGGGCGATTGAGATGTCGATCGACACCCGTCAACCGCTGATTGTCGTTTCCTGTTCCGGCGGCGCGCGCATGATGGAAGGCACCATCAGCCTGATGCAACTTGCCAAAGTGGCAGCGGCTTTGGCGCGTTTAGACGACGAAAAGCTGCCCTATATTTCCGTACTCACCGATCCCACGACCGGCGGGGTGACCGCTAGCTTTGCCATGCTGGGCGATCTGAACATTGCTGAACCCGGCGCGCTGATTGGTTTTGCCGGGCCGCGCGTGATCGAGCAGACCATTCGACAAAAACTCCCCGAAGGTTTCCAGCGCTCTGAATTTCTGCTGGAGCACGGGTTCCTCGATGCCGTGGTGCATCGTAAGGATATGAAGGGCTTCCTCTCCAACACTCTTGATCTGCTGATGTCCTGAGATGGATTACCCGAGCGCGGTCCGGTCTCTCCTGTCCCTTGGTCGCGAATTGGCTGCACCCACGCAAGCGACCGCCGCGAAGTTCGACCTCGAAAATACAAACGTTGTGCTGGAACGCCTGGGCCGGCCCGACCGCGCCTATCCCACGATTCACATTGCCGGAACCAATGGAAAGGGCTCGACCGCGGCATTTGTTGAGTCTATTCTGCGACAAGCCGGATTTCGCACCGGACTCAACACGTCTCCTCATCTCGAGCGTATCAACGAACGCTTTCGCATCAACGGCCAAGAAATCAGTGACGAACAATTTGCGGAAACCTTCACGCGGATCCAATCGGTCATCGAAGAACTTCTCGCTGAAGGCAAATTGCGTGCTCATCCGACTTATTTCGAATGTGTCACCGCCTTGGCATTTGAGGTGTTTGCCCGCGAACGCGTGGAATTCGGCGTGATCGAAGTCGGCATGGGTGGCCGCTTGGATGCCACCAATATCATCACACCAGTCGTCAGCATCATCACGCACATCGATTTTGATCATGAAAATTTCCTTGGCCATTCCCTGAGTGAAATCGCCGGAGAGAAGGCGGGCATCCTGAAGCCTGGAGTACCGATCGTCAGTGCGCCACAATTGCCAGAGGCTCGGGAAATTCTGCGTGCCCGTGCGGCAGAATTGCATTGCCAACTAGTGGAGATAGGAGAGGCGTTTCGCGCCGGCTACGAGAGTGTGGAGACGGGTCGGGTGCGCGCAAAAGTGACCGAGATTGGCACAGGCACGCAATTTTCTCTCGTTCCACAATTACCGGGGAGATTCCAACTGCAAAATGCCCTGAATGCCGTGGCCGCCGCGCGTCTGCTCCAGGAGAAACATTTTCGCGTTTCCCACGAAAACATCGAGCGAGGCATTTCCGAAGCAAACTGGCCAGGCCGGCTCGAAAAACTTCAATCGCATCCGGACATTTATCTCGATGGGGCGCACAATCCCGGCGCAGCCCGTGAACTCGCCCGTTTCCTAGAGGAAAATTTCTCCCGCCAGCGCATCATTTTGATTTATGGGGCTATGCGGGATAAGGCAGTGGATGAAGTCACTGGTATCCTCTTTCCCTTAGCCACCCAAGTTATCTTCACGCAACCCAACAACCCCCGTGCCGTCAGTGCAACGCAATTAGCCCAAATGTCTGGCCACCACGCTGCACAGTTCTGCGTCAGCAACAACGCGGAAGCCGCTCTGGACACGGCCCTCGCCAGTGCGCACCCGGAGGACGCCATCTTCATCACCGGCTCCCTGTACCTGGTCGGTCAACTGCGACAGGCGTATAAGCAACGGACAAAAGTCGCACCAGGCGGAAAAACGCCGTAGAATGAGAACTTCGTTGTGAGCGTAAGCCGGCCACATGGCCGGCGTTCTCTTTTCTGAAAGACTCGACCAAGGACGAATTTCGTACATCACCATGACGAACAGCGCGCACCGCCCTGCCCCCGATGAAAAGCCGCTTGTCGGCATCATTATGGGTTCCACTTCGGATTGGGAAACCATGGAGCACGCAGCAAAGACGCTGGAGCAACTTGGCGTGCCTCATGAGACCCGTGTGGTTTCTGCGCACAGAACACCCGACCTGCTTTTCGAATACGCTTCCACCGCCGAACAGCGTGGCATCGAACTCATTATCGCGGGTGCAGGGGGCGCAGCCCATCTACCCGGCATGAGTGCGTCCAAGACGGTGTTACCGGTGCTAGGCGTGCCCGTTGAATCAAAAGCGCTCAAAGGCCTTGATTCCCTTCTCTCCATTGCCCAAATGCCCGGCGGCATTCCGGTGGGTACTTTGGCCATCGGAAAAGCTGGAGCGATCAACGCGGCGCTACTGGCGGCCGCGATTCTCGGCACCAAGTATCCGGAAATTCGCGAAGCGCTGCGCAACTTCCGGGCATCCCAAACCGCGAAAGTCCTCGCCACGCCGGATCCTGCCAAGGCCGCGCGGACCGCTATCCTTGCGTCCATTAAGAAGCCAAAAAGGAAAAAGCACGCATGACAATCGGGATTCTGGGCGGCGGGCAACTCGGTTACATGCTGGCGCTGGCCGGTTATCCGCTTGGTCTACATTTCCGTTTTCTCGATCCATCACCCGAAGCACCCGTGGGCCGCATCGCGCACCGCGTCACCGCCGAATTCACCGACGAACAAGCCCTGGAAAAATTCGCCCATGGACTGGAAGTGGTCACATACGAATTTGAAAATGTCCCGGTGCAAGCCGCCCGCTTCCTCGCCCAACGGGTTCCGGTTTATCCCGCCACGGTTGCGCTCGAGGAAGCGCAGGATCGGCGGCGTGAGAAGCGATTGTTTCAGCGCCTGGAAATTCCTACCACTGACTTCGTGGAAATTTCCAAACGCGAAGCGTGCGACGCGGCCCTCAGACAAGTAGGTCTGCCCTCCGTCCTGAAAACTTGTCGACTCGGCTACGATGGCAAAGGCCAGTGGTTGCTGCGCACTCCCGAAGACATGGAAAAGGCGCGTCTGGAACTGCCCGATGTGCCGCTCATCCTCGAGAAGTTCGTTCCCTTCACTCGCGAATTATCGATTTTGGGAGTGCGCGGCCGGACTGGGGAAACAGCGTTCTACCCTCTCGTCGAAAATCATCATCGTGGGGGCATCCTGCGGCTCTCCCTGGCTCCCGCGCCCCGTCTTTCCGCGGGGCTTCAGCAAACCGCGGAAGAAGCAGCGCGCAAACTTCTGGAGGCCCTGGATTATGCAGGAGTCCTCTGCCTCGAACTCTTTCAGGTGGGTGAAAAACTGCTGGCAAACGAAATTGCGCCGCGCGTGCACAATTCCGGCCACTGGACTATCGAAGGCGCAGCCACCAGCCAATTTGAAAACCATCTACGGGCAATTCTCGGGATGCCGCTGGGATCTACAGCCACGATGGGACAGTCCGCCATGGTGAATCTTATTGGCGAACTTCCAGATGCTGAGCAAGTGTTGGCTGTGCCGAACACGCACCTGCATCTGTACGGAAAATCGCCGCGCCCTGGACGCAAGGTCGGTCACGTTACCGTGCGCGCCGACAAGCTGGACAAATTGCAGCAACGATTGACGGAGCTACCCGCTTTTTTTCAACGCCCCGAGTTTTGCCTTCCAGAGGCACGCACGGAAACCTTCGCCAATCGCACGTAAGCTTGGCAGCGCGCGTTCCGGCTGGCAAACTGGCACCATGCATTCCCAGCGGCTGTATGTTTTCCTATTCCTAATCCTGATGATTCCAGTTCCCAGCGCGCAGGCCCAGGAGTCCGCGTCAGGCAGCTTCCGCGTCCGCCAGGGCCAATTCCTTCTGAACGAAAAACCGTTTCGCATCATTTCCGGCGAGATGCATTACGCGCGCATCCCTCGGGCTTACTGGCGCGATCGCTTTCGCATGGCCAAGGCCATGGGACTCAATACCGTGACCACATATGTCTTCTGGAATGCGCATGAACCCAGCCCAGGCGTCTACGATTTCTCCAGTAATCACGATGTCGCGGAATTCATTCGCGAAGCGCAGCAGGAGGGCCTGTACGTCATCCTGCGCCCAGGGCCGTACGCGTGCGCGGAATGGGAGTTTGGCGGCTTTCCCGCGTGGTTGTTGAAGGATCATTCCACGATCGTGCGCAGCCGCGATCCAAAATTCCTAGAGCCTGCCGCTCGCTGGATCAAGCGCCTGGGCCAGGAGTTGGCTCAGCTGCAGATTGGCAATGGCGGTCCGATTCTGCTGGTTCAAGTTGAAAACGAGTATGGCTCATTCGGAGATGATCACGAATACATGAAGGAAATCCGACACATGCTCGTCGAAGCAGGGTTTACAAAATCCGTGCTGTACACAGCAGATGGGGCCGACGAGGTTGCGGCAGGTTCGCTTCCGGACTTACCCGCAGGGATCAATTTTGGTGGCGGGGATGCGAGAGCGGCGCAGGAAGAGTTCGCCAAACTGAAAAAGGTCCGTCCCCACGGTCCATTTCTCAACAGCGAATTTTGGGACGGCTGGTTTGATCATTGGGGCGGCAAACATGGAGCAACCAACGCCGCCAACGAGGCCGCCAATCTGGATTGGATGTTGCGCCAAGGCTATTCCGTCAGCTTGTACATGTTTCACGGCGGCACCAGCTTTGGTTGGATGAACGGCGCCAACAGCGACGGCAAAAATTACGAACCCGACGTCACGAGCTACGATTACGTCGCGCCGCTAGACGAAAGTGGCCGGCCCACACCGAAGTATTTTGCTTTTCGCGATGTTATCGCAAAAGCGACTGGCCTTACTCCACCTTCCGTGCCAGTTGTGCCGCCAGCCATCACAATTCCGGAGTTCAAGCTTGAGGAATCCGTTTCCTTGTGGAAGGTGCTGCCAAAACCCCTCCATTCTGAGCAAATCCTAAGCATGGAAGATATTGATCAAGCGTATGGCTACATTCTGTATCGCAAGCAGCTTGACGGAACTGTCGAGGGCGATTTGGTACTCGACGAACTCCATGACTACGCGCAGGTTTACCTGGATAGCAAACTTGTCGGGACTCTGGACCGGCGCCTGGACCAGAATCGCTTAGCCATCAAAGTTCCAGTAAACGGTGCGCAACTGGACATCCTCGTCGAAAATAGTGGTCGCATTAATTTCCATATTGTTCTGCGGCAAGAACGCAAAGGCATCACCAAAAAGGTCACTCTCGGAGGGAAACCTCTCCTTGGCTGGGATATCTACTCCCTGCCCATGATGGATGTTCAAAAACTTCCCTTCACGAGAACGTCCTGCATTGGCCCATGTTTCTTTCGGGGCTTCTTCCACGGCGGTCCGCGTGGCGATACGTTCCTGGATACCGGTGCGTTCAGCAAAGGAGCCTTGTGGTTCGGATGGCGAAACGGGCAACCCCTGGGCCGCATCTGGAATATCGGTCCGCAACAAACTCTTTACGTGCCTGGCCCGTTCCTCCCTTCTCCGCCGGGGTTTTACTCCGTCGTTGTCTTCGAACTGGACGCCCATGACCTCCCGTACACGTTGCTTGGCCTCGATCAGCCGATTCTCGACCGCCCGTCGCCCATGTGAATGCGATCGGACGGTGCTGCGTGCCCTGCGATACGCCCCCAACGGGCGGAAGGCCGGGGAAGGAGTGGCCTCAGGTGGTTCGGTTGCTGGTCTTGCCGCCCAATGTTACGATTCTGAGTTCCATGACGCTCACAGTCCCCAACCGACCAAGGATAGGTATCCCGTGGCGGACGTCGCAGGAAGAAGTCGCGGCAAGCCTGCCGAGAATTCAGAATTACTCGGATGCCGTGCGCCTGGCCGGGGGGGAACCCGCACTGCTCTCGCTTGCCCATCCGGAGGAGTTGCCCCAGCAACTGGCTGAACTGGACGGCTTTGTGTTGCCCGGGAGTCCAGCGGACGTCAATCCTGCGGAGTATGGTGCCTGCAACCGAGGTAAGTCCCAACCGCCCGACCGCGCACGGGAAGACACCGATCGCGCCATTCTCGGCCACGCCTTCGGAGAACAAAAACCGGTTCTTGCCATCTGCTATGGGTGCCAGCTACTAAATGTCTTCCTCGGGGGCACACTGCTCCAGGACCTGCGCACGGAAACCGGTACGACCCTCGCCCATCGCAAGAAGGACATCCAGCCGGAACCACCGGATGACCCAACCCATGAAGTACGCTTTACGCCCGAGAGCCAGTTGGCGAAACTGGCGGGCGCAACGCAAGCTGTGGTCAATAGTTCGCATCACCAATCCGTCGCGTTGCCGGGTCGCCAATTGCGGGTGACCGGCCAAGCCAACGACGGCATCGTGGAGAGTCTCGAATGGACCGGCGACGCCAACTGGGTAATTGGCGTGCAATGGCATCCGGAACGGATGCGCGGTGATGTGTTGGCCGACCGGCTGTTTTCGGAGTTGGTGATGGCCGCTCGGGGAGCCCGCAAGTTCCCCACAACCTTAAAATCGTAGTTCAGGTCCAACCACTGTTTGAGTTTACGAATCAGAATACGGGGGAAACATGATCTCACTGGCAGGAAAAGCGGCACTCATTACCGGAGGTTCGCGCGGTATCGGCGCAGCCGCCGTCAAATTGTTCGCGCAGGCGGGCGCAGACGTGGTTTTCAGTTACAACTCCGCCAAGGACGCCGCGCGTCAAATTGAGCTGGAGGCTGGCAAGCACGGGACGCGAGTCGAAGCGTTCAAGGCCGACGTAGGCAAGCATGAAGAGAATCGCAAGCTCGTCGAACACTGCATCAAACGCCTCGGCCGTCTGGATATCCTAGTGCCCAATGCCGGCATCTGGAATCTGGAAGATCTCCCCATCGAGAAAATGAGTGAAAAGCAGTGGGACGAGATGATCCGCATTAATCTAAAGAGCGTCTATTCAGTGATTCATTTCGCCGTGCCGCAAATGATCAAGCAGAAGTCGGGCAAGATCATTCCCATCAGTTCCACCGCCGGGCAGCGCGGCGAGTCGCTGCACACCCACTACGGCGCGTCCAAAGGCGGCATTATCAGTCTGACGAAGGGATTATCCACGGAATTGGCGCAGCACGGCATCCTGGTAAACAGCGTCGCCCCCGGCTGGGTCGCTACCGATATGTCGAATGGCGTGCTGGACACCAAAGCCGGAAAGAAAATGGCTTCCAGCGAGATCCCACTGAGGAGACCTGCAACAGCCGAAGAAGTGGCCGGACCAATTCTCTTTCTTGCATCGGATCTGGCCAATTTCATCACGGGGGAAGTACTGAACGTGAACGGAGGCTCTGTCTTGTGCGGCTAAGATTGCGAAAATCCCGCCTGCTTGTACCAATAGGGCTTGTTTTTCTGATCTCCGCGTCGCTGATCGCTGCCGCGTCTGCGCAGAATCCAGACTCTATGGATCCCGACGCAAATAAGGCCAAAGCCAAACAACTGTTGAAACAAGCGATCGATGCGTTAGGGGGAGGGCTATACAAGGATCAAACGGAGAGCGAATGTGATGGGCGCGTTGCCCAATTCGACCGCAATGGCGGCACTCTAGGCTATTCGATGATGCGTACATACTGGCACTTTCCAGACAAAAACCGCACCGAGTACATCGTGAAAACGACGAAGGGCGGTCTTTTTGCCGTGCTTTGGGGAAACTTGCCCGTCAAGGGTGGCGAGTTCATCCAGTTGTTCAATGGAGATAAGGGCTGGACGATGGACAAGAGTGGCATCAATGAGGCGGATGCCACGGTCGTCGAAGAGTTTCAGGACGGCTTGAGACGGCAGGTCCGCAATCTCCTGTTGAACCGAGCAAACGAAGACGGTGTTTTCCTGTACTACGCGGGGATTGGCATAGCGGACATGCGTGAGGTGGAATGGGTCGACTTCACGGACAGGGACGATCGCAAAGTTCGTGTGGCCTTGGATCATCAATCCCACCTTCCCGTGCGGACGGTGGCCGTCACCCCTAACGAAGAAATGCACGATAAGGACGAAGACGTAACGATTTATTCGAACTACAGAGAACAGGAAGGCGTGCAGACGGCCATGCAGGTAAGCCGGGAGCACAACGGGCGTCGCACTCACCAGATTTTCTACAATTCCTGCACCAATGCACCGAATCTTCCAGCAGATTTCTTTACCGAGCCATCCCTCCAGAAGAAGTTCAAAGAGACCGGCAGTAAGGTGAAAACCCAGCAGTAAACCGCTCGCAGATGCTAGGGAACTGGTAAAAAAGTGAATATTAGCCAGAGCAGTAACGCCTATCTAACCAGCGAAAAGCCTGATAGCTTATAGATCCCAGTCCGGCCAGTGGGTCGTCGGTCGTGGTCTGTCCCGGGGGAGTGATTTCGGCAGCACAAGGGAAAGGTCTCGCATTGCACGCGTATGTTGTGAAGCGGCACACTGGCTTTAGCCTGACAGAACTAGTTGTCGCGTTAGCGGTCGCTTTGGTCTTGATGGCCGTGGGATTACCCGCCTTCCTGCGTGCCTATCACTCCTATCAATTGTCGAGCGCCGCCAACCAGGTAGCGGAAATTTTACGTCTGACCCGTTATGAGGCGATTCGGTTGAACAAGTCCGTGGATTGCATGATTCAGCCATCGGGCGCCTATCCCGGAATGACGAACCTTTGGGCGGATTCGAACTGGAATGGGACATTGGACGCAACGGAGAAGATGATCCTGCTGGGGAACAGCGGGAACCTAGTGGATGGAGGAGGGGTACCAGGTACCTCCGCGCTCATCGCGAGTGCGGTTGGTTCCGTAGCAACCACGGCGCCTCCTCCTGGAGGATCGGTGATTGGGTTTGACGCGAGGGGAGCTGTGGTGCCGCCGACGAATATCAATATTTTTTATCTGGCCAGCAGTGTCGCGCCTGAAGCAGGATATCGTGCGGTTTTGTTGATGCCGTCGGGCTCAGTCCAGATATGGACGGCGGATGCCACGGGAAATTGGCAGCAAGTTCGCTAGTACACGAAATGAAGGCAGCGTGCAAATTCGCTATGCAGACCGGCAACCAGCGGGGATTCACGCTGGTGGAAATGTTGATGGCTACCGTGATCGTCATCGTGGGACTGGTAGCTGTGGCACAACTCGTTCCGTCCTCGGTCATGCTGAACTCCAACAATCGCAATGACGGTACAGCGCTGGTCTTCGCGCAGCGAGAGATGGAAGCGATGCGCGAGCAACCCCTTTTGGCAACGTACTTCACCGACCCATTGGGCGTTCTCTGCCCGTTAGGCCAGCAATGTCCGTTGGGGGACCCCACGCAACCGAACCAACTCGTGGGAAGCCCAGTCGTGCTTTTCCAGAATTCCCCTATCATTGATTTTACGGCGGCTCCAGTGGCGGGTTATAGCTTCACCTATACCGACCCAAATGATCCTGCCGGGTCCACCATGGACGTGCGTTGGGCCGTGCTTATGAACACAAACCCGGCGCGCGTGGTGATCTCACGGCGAATCATCCTCGGTGTTTTTCGCCGCGGCATGCGCTCTCCTACTTACCCGGTCAGCCTCGACGTGATGGTGGAGAAGTAGAAATGAGCGCAGGGACGCGAACTTGGCGGGGTTTCACCGTCCTTGAATTGATGTTGGCTATGGGAATTTTTTTGGTGATCTGCACCGCCATGTTCGGCCTGCTCCAACTCAGCCAGCAAAGATATAGTAGCGAATCGCAGATGTCTGGCTCGTTTCAGGAAGCCAGGCTGGGCGTCGATCAGATTGTGCGGGACATCAATATCTCCGGTTATCCTTCCCTGGGCATGTTTTCAAACCCCGCTTCCCCTGCCAGTTACGCCTTCAGTCCGTTCGCATGGGAGCCCGGGTACCTAAACTCACCGACCCCTTCGCCCTGCCAGGTCGGCCTGAATTGCAACCCTACCCCGGGCGACTTCGATTTAATTGTGGAAACCGACTTTGGCAATGGCAGCGGCGTGAATTGGATTCGTTACCAGCTTGTCGGAACGACGCTGTACCGCACTGTTGTCCCAAAAACACCAGGGACAGATCCGGTTTCTGCCACCTCTGTTGCGAATCAAATGACGCCGTTTGTCGAAAACGTGATGAACAATGTGCCGGATCCACTCCTCACGCAGATTAAGACACAATACCCTGCGATGTTTCCCATTGGACCTGTGCCCATGTTTCAATACACCTGCGGCACTCCCTCCGGTCCTCAACCTTGCACCTTGGCCGCGGGATATAACACGCCAAAAAACATCAGTGACATTGATGTGACTCTGCTTGTCAAAACCCCGCATGGAGATTTGCAGACACAATCTATACAGTTAATGGAATTGACCGGCCGGGGCCACGTGTCGAATCCCTCGAATTGAGGAAACGAAGCGCAAATGAAAAGGAAACAGCCAGCGCGCAGAGCAAAACGACCCGAACAATCGGGCGCAGCGATGTTGATTGCTATTTTTGCGCTGCTGCTGATCAGTGTGGTAGCGATCGCCCTGGTGGTCTCCTCAGGAACGGACAGTTCGCTTGCGGGAAATTACCGAACCTCGACGAGTGCTTACTACGCCGGTATAGCTGGCCTGGAGGAGGCCCGCGGCCGCCTGCTCTGGAAAAACCCGAATTACATCAACATCACCAATAGCTACTCCAATCTCCTGAACAGCTCCGGAGTGCCTACGTGGGGCCTGACGCAAGTTATGTACATCACGAATCCGAATGCAGGGGAGGGCGAGGTTGTGGATCCCACGGGTGGCAACCCCGCGAACTACCCGGACACCGAATATGGCCAGGAATTTTCCTGGGGGTTGAGCGGCGCCACCGTGTACCCACCAGTTCCATCCGTCTCTCCCGTGGCTGGTTTGCCCGGGCCGAGCTACAAATGGGTGAGGATCAACGCGATCACGGAAGCTTCCCTAAACATCGATGTCGATGGGAACGGCGTGAAGGACGCGGCAGCCGTTCTGTTTTACGACCCCGCTCATATCGATCCCTCGACTGGCAAGCCTGTGCCGGGTTTGCGGGTGTCTACGCCAGCATCGCCACCCGTGCCGCCCACGCCAACGTCGGTACAAGCCCTGGAGGTCACGGTGCTCGCCGTTGCCCCAAATGGAGGACGACGCGTGTTGCAATACGTTGTGGCCCCGCTGATTATTTCTCCCGACGCAGGAGATCAAAATTATCCGGCAACGCTGACGCTGGATGGAAACAATGTCATTTTTCAGTTGGCCAGCGGCGCGAACTATTTTCTCCGGGGCGTTGATTCGTGCAATCCGCCCCCACCCCCTGCCCTTCCGGGAGCAGTTCCGTCCCTTGGCTTAACCAACTCCGGGGATTATGGAACCGTATTCTCTTTAGTGAACCAAACATCCGAAAAACCAATCTATCCCGGCGCTCCGCTTTCGGCTACACCACCACCCTATCAGCCCGCGACTCCCAGCCTCGCCAACGTGAATCCGGGCATACCGAATGTGGGCTTGCGGCAAAGTTGGCTGCAACCAGCCCCACTCGGCACCGTTATGCAAGACATCGTAAACAGCGCCGATGTCATTATTACCGGTCCTGCCACTGGCACTGATATTTCCAATCGCGCGCCACTGATGTCCGCGTCCAATCCGATGACCATCGTGGTGAATGGCGATTTGAATCTGAACGGTTGGCACAACATCGGTTACGGGCTGCTCCTGGTTACCGGAACTTTGAACTACGACCCGGATGCGAGCTGGGATGGAATTGTCCTAGTGGTGGGACAGGGTATTTTCTCTTCCAGCAAGAACGGCAATGGAGTGTTGAATGGCGCACTTTTTGTGGCCAAAACGCGAGACAGTTCCGGCAACCTGCTGCCAGGTATGGCTCTCGGCTCGGCATTTTATGGAAGCCAGACAAGTTTTGGCAGTAATCCCGGCTACGGCATCAACTACAACAGCTGTTTTATAAATAGTGCGAAGGGACCCTTAACGTACAAAGTCCTGTCCTTCCACGAAGTGCCACTCCCGCTCTAGAACAGCGTAACTGGTCGCCATGACCCAAATCCGCTGTCGCGGTATACTTGGAAGATGCGAAATTCAGCTGGAGACCCACAGAGGCACGGGACGACCGTACTCTGTGTGCGGAAAGATAGCAAAGTCGTACTGATTGCCGATGGCCAAGTTACACTCGGGGACCACGTCCTGAAACACACCGCCCGCAAAACGCGCCGCCTGTACAACGACAAGGTTCTTGCCGGTTTTGCCGGCTCCACAGCGGACGCTCTCTCACTGTTTGAACGCTTTGAAGGCAAGCTTCAGGAGCACTCCGGCAACCTGCAAAAGGCATCCGTGGAATTGGCCAAAGAGTGGCGCAAAGACCGCGCGCTTCGCCATCTCGAAGCCCTCCTGATTGTTGCCGATGCGAAGGCCACTTTCGTGCTCTCCGGCAATGGCGATGTGATCGAACCCGATGATGGTTTATGTGCTATCGGTTCCGGCGGAATGTATGCGCTCTCCGCTGCGCGCGCCCTTCTGAAACATTCCAAGCTGGCGATGAAAGATCTCTCTCTCGAAGCCATGCGGATCGCCAGCGAGATTTGCATCTACACGAACGCGAATTTTACCGTCGAGGAAATCTAACGGAGGCGTCGCAACAAAAGCCCGCGGCGCAAGCGAGGAATCGAAACAAAATGAGCAGCAAGTCTGACAAAGAAATCACGCTTCTCCCGGCGGCAAACGGAAACGGACGCCCAGTAGAGGAAGAACTCCTTCCCGCGCTTGACGATATGACACCGCGCGAGATTGTGAAGGAACTCGACAAATATATTGTCGGGCAGGCTGCCGCCAAGCGTGCTGTTGCGGTGGCATTGCGCAACCGCGTGCGTCGCCAAAAGCTTCCACCCGAAATCGCGGAAGATGTTCTGCCGAAAAATATTCTGATGATTGGCCCCACCGGTGTCGGCAAAACGGAAATCGCCCGCCGACTGGCGCGTCTGGCTGGCTGCCCGTTCGTGAAAGTGGAAGCCTCGAAGTACACCGAAGTGGGCTATGTGGGGCGGGACGTCGAGTCCATGGTCCGCGATCTCGTCGAGACTTCCATAGATATGGTTCGCGAGGAAAAACTCGATGAAGTCGCCGATCGGGCAGAAGAGTCCGCCGAGGAACGTATCCTTGATCTACTGCTTCCGGCACCGCCTCCTTCTCCGGAGGGTACGCCTGAAAGCGAATTGGCTGCCCAGCGCGAACAGACCAAGCGCACGCGCGAAAAATTACGAGCGCAGTTACGCGAAGGCAAGCTCGATCAACGCATGGTGGACCTGGAAGTTCGTGAACGTTCCATGCCGTCGTTTGAAATCATTTCCAACCAAGGCATCGAGGAAATGGATGTCAACGTAAAGGACATGCTGAATAGTTTCAGCGGGATCTTCGGCCAGCAAAAGAAAAAGCGAAAAATGTCCGTCTCCGACGCGTTCGAATACCTGATTCAGGAAGAGGAGAACAAACTTCTCGATATGGACCAGGTCACCCGCGTCGCGGTGGAACGAGCCGAGCAGATGGGCATCATCTTTATCGATGAAATCGATAAGGTGGCAGGGCGTGAATCCGGACACGGTCCGGACGTGTCTCGCGAAGGAGTACAACGCGACATTCTGCCGATCATCGAAGGCACCACGGTCAATACGCGTTACGGCATGATCCGCACGGATCACATTCTCTTCGTCGCTGCCGGTGCATTCCATGTAAGCAAGCCTTCGGATCTGATCCCGGAGCTTCAGGGCCGCCTTCCGATTCGCGTGGAAATGCAATCGCTCAAAGAAGAGGATTTCGTCCGCATTCTCACCGAGCCTAAAAATGCGCTGATCAAGCAATACATCGCTCTGTTGGATACCGAAGGCGTGAAACTTTCGTTCTCCGAAGACGCCGTACAGACCATCGCCCGCTTTGCAACCAGCGTCAACGAGCAGACGGAAAACATTGGCGCACGCCGGCTGCATACCATTCTGGAAAAGGTTCTGGACGAGCTTTCCTTCGAAGCTCCAGAACTCAAGAAAAAAACAGTGAAGATCGATGCGGTCTACGTCAACAAGCAACTTGCAGATATCGTAAAGAACCAGGATCTCAGCCGTTACATCCTCTAAAATTCGAAACTCGAAAATGGAAATTCGAAACTCGTGCAAGGCGGCTAAGCGTCCGAGCAGGTGGAACGATGCCCCTTTTCATGTCTGCCTTTTCGTGTCCTTGCTCGCCCTGGGCTGCGGGGCGCCGGGCGAACCGACGCCTCCGTCCCCGCCCATTCCCTTGCCAGTCTCCGACCTCAAGGCCAGCCAACTCGGCGACGCCGTTCTTCTGACGTTTACGCTTCCCAAGAAAAGCACGTTGGGTCTACGACTCACGGAGATTCCGACGCTGGAAGTCTGGCGCGGGGGGTTACGACCCGACGGGACGCCGAACCCAAGATCCTTTCACTTAGTCGATACAGTTCCGGGACCGATCCTCAACAGCTACCTCCAGGAGGGCAAGGTTTCCTTCCCTGACCCTGTTCAGCCGGAAGAACTACGCGCACGGACCGGGGAAACCGCTCTCTATCGCGTGCGCACCAGAGTCAGCGAGCGAAAAGGCTCCGCAGATTCCAATCAAGTCTCCGTCGACCTATACCCTGTGCCAAGACGCATCGATCGTCTCGAGGCCGAAGCCACGGAAAAGAGTATTGGGCTGAAGTGGACGACTCCAACGAGCACCTCGGCGGGCGCCGAGCTCCCTCCCATCCAGGAGTTTCATGTTTACCGGGGTGAGCTCGACGCAACTTCCGTATCAGCTGCAGAAAAAGATTTGCACTCGGCCGCTTGGAGAGTGCCCCTCGCGCAAATTGCGGTCACAACAACGCCCGAGTACCAGGACTCCAGCTTCGATTTCGGCAGCACCTATGCCTATGTTGTGCGTACGGTGATCAGTGAAGGTGGGGCAAAACTGGAATCAGGTGACTCCCGGCCCATCATTCTGACTCCGAAGGACGTTTATCCGCCCGCCGCGCCACAGGACGTGGTTGCCGCCGCTCTACCGGGAGCAAATCCGGGTCCATTCGTGGTGGACCTTTCCTGGACCATAAATTTGGAAACCGACGTGGTGGGTTATCGCGTCTACAGAAGTGAGGGTGAAAACGCAAAGGGGCAGCTCATCACACCGGATCTCTTGCCCACTCCGTCCTTCCGTGATACCTCTGTCCTGCCGGGGCATCGCTATTGGTACACGGTCACAGCCGTTGATCGCGCCGGAAATGAAAGTACTCCTAGCGTTGTTACCCTCGTGGAAATACCGTAACTTTCTCGCTCAAACTGGGTTCACGCAATAGGAGTAGACCCGGTTGGGAGTGTGCAACCCATGCCAGCTTTGTGCAAAATTCGCGTTCTCCATGGGTTCAGTTTCTTCAAGGATGCTTCGCTGCGAATCGGCACTTTGGCCGGCCTTTCTCTCTCTTTCGTTTTTGCGGCTTGGCTCCTGATTGCGAATCGCGCGCCGTTTCTCGAGCCCTTGGCAGTGGAGCGCAATATCTGTGCGTCGGCCCTTCTGGCTTTATTCGCCTGCGTGCCTCTCATCCGGTTCTACCGTTCGCCCGCCGAGTTGTTGATCTCTGGTGTGCTGGCCTGGGGCCTTCTTGCACTGACCTACTGGATCTTCTGTTTTAAATTTGTTTTGCTTGAAGAATACTACAGCGCGTTCCATGTCTTCGTTCTCGGTGCCGTGTGCTATTTGATCTTTGCTACGGTCTCGTGGATTGGTACGATGATCTGGAGAGTCCACGCTACCAGCAGCTCTCATACGCATCACTGAGCGAGTCAGCATCTCATGAAATTTTGCCGGTTTTTGCCTCTTCCCAATGCGGCCGGGCGCAGCCATGCGCCCGCCTATGGCCTGCTGGACGTGGATGTTGTGCGGGAAATCGTGGGTATCCCCTGGGGCGACTGGGTGGAAGGGCATACGATCTGGGACGTGAAGAACGTTCGCATGCTTGCTCCGTGCGATCCCAGCAAGATCATTGGTGTGGGCCGCAATTACGCCGCGCATGCCGCTGAGCTCGGCAACGCCATGCCGAAGGAACCTCTCATTTTCCTGAAACCGCCTTCCTCGCTAGTCGGGCCGGATGAACCCATACTTCTACCGGCGCTTTCCAGTCGCGTGGAGCATGAAGGTGAAATCGCCGTAGTCATCGGAAAGAAGTGCGCCCATCTCGCCGACGACGCGGATGCGCTTTCCTACGTTCTCGGGTACACATGTCTCAACGATGTCACCGCGCGGGATCTTCAGAAAGCGGACGGGCAATTTACTCGCGCCAAGGGCTTTGACACCTTTTGCCCTGTGGGTCCGCACATCGAAACGCAACTCGACCCGAGCGATGTTCTGGTCGAATGCCGGGTGAATAGCCAAACCCGCCAATCCGGCCGTACGGCCTTGATGGCTTTCCCTGTCGCCGTCCTCGTTCGCTGGATATCGCGGATGATGACACTCTTGCCGGGCGACCTCCTTGCCACCGGCACGCCGGCCGGAGTGGGTCCCCTCGTGCCGAACGACACCGTCGAGGTCTCCGTGGCGGGAATCGGGGTGTTGCGTAATCCAGTGCATGCCAGCACGGAGAACATCGCGTACAGAGGCAGCTTTCGCTAAAATACTTCTCAGGGGGGAAATCGGGGCCTGCACCGCCGTGGGTTGCTACCTGTGGGAAAGCTGCCCTTTCCAATCCCAAAATCTAATTCCTTCTGCAAGGGGTAAAGCGTTGAAAGAAGTGCTCGCCGATTGGAAGTTAGTCCTCGCTTTAGGCGGCGGAGGCATCCTCGCCATTGCTTTGATCGTCTTTGCGTTCATGCGCCCCAAGGTCGATCCCGAAGAGGCTGAACGCAAACGCCGACTGCATCTAAACCACATCGGCCGGATTGCGGAGGGTCAGGTGGTGGAACTCAGTGAACAACCAGCAGAACCCAACCAGGAGCGACGTGGACTTTTGCCGTCGCGTTCCCGGCCGCTACCGGACATGCGCCCGCGGTGCATGGTTTCGTATAGTTATTCTATTTCCGGCGTCACCTATCACACGGCCCAGGACATCACGGGCCTGGAAAGCCAGGTGCGGTTTGACCGCTTGATGGCCGGACAGCAAGCCAGCGTGAAGTACGATCCTTCCAATCCCAGCGATTCTATTCTCGTAGCCGACGATTGGTCTGGCTTGCGGTAGCTGACCTCGCGCGGGCCTGGAGCAGTTCGCTCGCATATCGATTTCCTCCCGATTGCGCTATTCTTTGGCTGCAGCACGCGAAACTGCGGAACCACCCATATGAAACATGTTCTACTGTCCATTCTTACGGCAATTTTGATTGTCGCCATGACCCTTAGCTCCATGGTTATTCTGGTGCGGGCTACGCATTACGTCACGGGAATCGAATCGCCCTTGGCGCGCGGCGGCGCCATCGCGGCGGAGCTCCTACTCGGGGTGGTTCTACTGCTGGGCACTGTGTGGCTCGCCACTCATCTCGCTGTGCTGATCTTCGCTCCGAAGTCCACTTCCCCTGACGGAGGCAGTCTTGGCTGACAAGAATCATGTGACTTGGGAGTCATCGCTGAACGCGGATCGCATGGACCAGTTGCGGCGCATGTCTTCGGAAGCAGAGGCCGGTGGCGGGGCAGAACGCCGGGAGCGCGAGCACAAGGCGGGAAAGCTTTCTGCACGCGAACGTATCCAGATCCTTCTCGACGAAGGCACCTTTGAGGAATTAGACAAGTTCGTGCGCCACCGCTGCGTGGATTTTGGCTCCGAGGAACATCGCCCCACGGGGGATGGGTTCGTCACGGGGTTTGGGCGAATCGACGGGCGGCTTGTGTATGTCTTTGCGCAGGACTTTACGGTTTTTGGCGGTTCTCTCTCTGAAACCAATGCCCTCAAGATCTGCAAAATCATGGATCTGGCCATGCGCAACGGCGCACCGGTCATCGGTCTGAATGACTCCGGCGGTGCACGCATTCAGGAAGGAGTTGCTTCGCTCGCTGGCTACGCTGACATTTTTCTGCGGAACACTCTCGCCAGTGGCGTGATTCCACAGATCAGCGCCATCCTTGGTCCCTGTGCCGGCGGTGCCGTGTATTCCCCCGCCATCACCGATTTCATTCTCATGACCCGCGACACTTCCTACATGTTCGTCACGGGTCCCGATGTCATTAAGAACGTTACCCATGAGGAAGTTACCAAGCAGGAACTCGGCGGCGCCATGACTCATAACGCAACGAGTGGAGTCGCTCACTTCGTTTCCCGCGATGACGCTGAATGCTGTGCCATGATCCGCGAACTGTTCAGTTTTCTGCCCTCCAACAATCTTGAAGATCCGCCACGCCGACCCACGAACGATCCGATCGATCGCCGCGAAGAATCGCTCAACAGCATAGTTCCTGAAGATCCGCAGAAGCCTTACGACATCAAAGATGTGATTCACGCAATTGTGGACGAGCATTACTTCTTCGAAGTCCACGAGCATTTTGCTAAGAACCTTGTGGTTGGTTTTGCCCGTCTCGCTGGCCGACCCGTCGGCATCGTCGCCAATCAGCCCGCCTTCCTGGCGGGGACGTTGGACATCAATGCTTCCGTGAAAGGCGCACGCTTCGTTCGTTTCTGTGATGCCTTCAACATTCCGCTGATCACTTTCGAAGATGTTCCTGGGTTTCTTCCGGGGACGCAGCAAGAATATGGCGGCATCATCAAGCACGGCGCACAACTGCTCTTCGCGTTTGCTGAAGCTACGGTGCCGAAAATTACCGTAATTACCCGCAAGGCCTACGGCGGCGCCTACTGTGTTATGGCTTCCAAACATATCCGCACTGACGTAAATTATGCATGGCCAACCGCCGAGATTGCAGTCATGGGGCCGGAAGGCGCGGTGGATATCGTCTACAAGCGCGAACTCAATGCCGCCCCTCCGAGCGAGCGCACCAAATTGCGTCAGGAGAAAATTGCCGAATTCCGCAACCGTTTTGCCAATCCGTTTGTGGCTGCGGAGCGCGGCTATCTGGATGGCGTGATCGAGCCCGCGGAAACCCGCAAGCTCGTCGTCAACTCCCTGCGCGCGCTGGAAAACAAACGCGACAGCAACCCCAAGAAAAAACACGGAAACATCCCGCTCTGATTCTGGCAGCAATGCCGCAGTCTCGTAGCAAAGTTTAGCCCATACACCATCAGCCGGTGTAACCCTGTAACCCTTGTTCCCCGCCCGGCGTCAACTACAAGTACCTGATCGGAGAACGATTTTGGAGAAACGCTCGGGCGTCTTTGTTGTATCTGTGGGAAGTACACTGCTGGCTCTTTTCCTGGCAACGGGCCTTCAAAGGACCTTGCAGGGCGACAATCTTCCCCCTTCACGCTGGAGCCGGTGGCTTTCTGCGCTTGCCAATAATCCGCCCGGCACCGCCCGGGTTCTCACCTACCATAACGACGTGGCCCGCACCGGCCAGAACCTTGCGGAAGGAATCCTGACACTCGGCAACGTAAATGCCCGCAAATTCGGCAAGGTGGGCTTTCTCAACACGGATGGTCTGGTCGATGCCGAACCGCTCTACGTCTCGAACCTCACCATTGACGGCCGCTCCCACAATGTTGTATTCGTGGCCACCGAACACGATTCCGTCTACGCCTTCGACGCTGATACACTGGCTCAGCTTTGGCAAGTTTCCGTTATTTCCCCGAACGAAACGCCAAGCGACGATCGCAATTGCGCCCAGGTCAGTCCGGAGATTGGCATCACCTCCACGCCGGTAATTGCCTTGAATGGAGACGGTGGCATCCTCTACATTGTGGCGATGTCGAAGGACACGGGCGGCAACTATTTTCAGCGTCTCCACGCTCTCGACCTTACTTCAGGTGCCGACCTTCCCGGCAGTCCCGTCACCATCCAAGCCACATTCCCCAATCTCAAGGGCCAAGCGACATTCGATGCTAAACAGTATAAGGAGCGCGCCGCATTATTGCTTCTTAACGGAATCGTCTATGCCAGTTGGGCGTCCCATTGTGATGAAGGGGAATACACCGGCTGGATCATCGGGTACGACGCTGCGACTCTTCAACAAGCGAGTGTTCTCAACCTCACGCCGAATGGCGATGACGGAGCCATCTGGATGTCCGGTGCGGGGCCCGCCGCCGACTCCGAGGGCAACATCTATCTTCTGGATGGCAACGGAACCTTCGACGAGACTTTGGATTCCTCCGGTTTCCCGATTCATGGAGATTTTGGAAACGCCTTTCTGAAGCTGCGCACCACAGGCGGTAAATTAACCGTTGCTGACTACTTCAACACGCACGACACCGCGGCCCAATCCGGCAAAGACCTCGATCTGGGTTCAGGCGGGGCGCTCGTTTTACCCGACTCCGAGGATTCCTCGCGAAAGATATGGCAACTCGCGGTGGGCGCCGGTAAAGATAAACGCATTTACGTTGTGAATCGCAACGAGATGGGCAAGTTCCATCACAAGAAAAACAGTTCTATCTATCAGGAAATCGATCATGCTTTCACGGTCCAATTTTTCGGCACGCCCGCTTATTACAACAATACGATTTACTTTGGAGCTGTTAACGATTGCCTGAAAGCGTATTCCATCAAGGATGCAAGACTCGTGCCTGAGCCCACCTCCAAAACCTCCGCGCATTTCGCTTATCCAGGCGCGATTCCCAGTATTTCCGCCAACGGAAGTTCCGAAGGCATTCTCTGGGCCGTCGAAGCCCGCGGTTCGGATGCCGGCATCCTACATGCATACGACGCAAGCAATCTGCAGAATGAGCTATATAACAGCGCACAAGCCGGTGGACGCGACGCCTTCGCCGACAACAAATTCATTACTCCCATGATCGCTAATGGCAGGGTGTTCGTCGGAACCCTGACCGGTGTGATGGTCTTCGGTCTTCTTCCCTAAGGGCGGAATGCGCTGGAACTCCGGCCCCGGCTACGGTACAATTTTGCATCATTGATGATGGCTTTGACTTCGGCCTTCATCCGGACAAGAACATGTTTCAGCCTCGTATCCTCCCTGTCCTTTAATCCGCTTCTGACGCGG
The DNA here is from genome assembly GCA_963775865.1 of Candidatus Acidiferrales bacterium. GTDB lineage: Bacteria > Acidobacteriota > Terriglobia > Acidiferrales > UBA7541 > Acidiferrum. The sequence goes on from CAVZKU010000010.1 coordinate 47,050, forward strand.
ACCTGAATTACTCTTTCTCTCTTTTTCTACTTTGGCGGCGCGAGCGTTTTCCACCGCAAACGGGCTCGCGGAGAAATATACAGGATGCGATGAGTTCGCCGGAAACTTCTCTTCTTTCGCCAGCCCCCACATTTTGGGGCTCGATCCGCGAAGCGCTTCGCGGTTCCCACCAGGACTACACCACGGGCAGCCTGAAGCGCGCCATCGTTCTCCTGGCCATTCCGATGGTTCTGGAAATGGTGCTGGAATCGCTCTTTGCTGTGGTAGACGTTTTTTGGCTTGGCCGCCTAGGCGCGGACGCGATCGCTACAGTCGGTTTGACCGAATCGCTCCTCAGTCTGATCTTCGCTGTGGGCTTCGGCCTTGGTCTGTCCACCACGGCCATGGTGGCGCGGCGCATTGGCGAGAAGGATGCGCCGGGTGCGGCGGTGGCTGGCGTGCAAGCCATTGTAATCGGCTTCCTCACCTCTCTTGCCATCGGCCTGCCGTGCTGGGTCTACGCACCTCATTTGCTTCAGATCATGGGTGCTTCGCCGCAGATTGTAGCCACAGGTTCCGGTTACGCGCGTCTCGCCCTGGGTGGCTGCGGAGTTGTTCTAATGCTGTTTCTGAACAATGCGATCTTCCGGGGGGCAGGGGATGCCGCGGTGGCCATGCGCTTGTTGTGGGTTTCGAATATCATCAACCTTATCCTCGATCCGTGCCTCATCTTCGGTTGGGGACCGTTTCCGAAGCTTGGCGTTACCGGCGCAGCACTCGCCACGCTGATTGGTCGCACCATTGGTTTGCTCTACCAATTCTATCGACTCCTGCGTGGAACGGAGCGCATTCACATTCTCGCGGCGCAATTGCGGATAAATCTCGGCGTTCTGCTCCGCCTGTTGCGTGTGTCTTTAACGGGCATCTTGCAATTCGCTATCGCGGACGTGAGCTGGATCGGCCTCGTGCGCATCGTCAGCCTGTTCGGTTCCGCCGCACTCGCCGGCTACACCATCGCCATTCGCATCGTGATTTTTGTGATTCTGCCAAGCTGGGGGCTCAGCAATGCCGCGGCTACTTTGGTCGGGCAGAATCTAGGCGCCAAGCAGCCGCAACGCGCGGAACAATGCGTGTGGCGCACTGGTCTCTACAACATGATCTTCCTCGGCGCGGTTGGCGTTGCGTTCATTTTCTTTGCGGGGCCCATCATCCGGCTCTTTACGAACGACCCTGCAGTGGTGCCGCTGGCCGCTTCCTGCCTGCGCATTTTGAGCTACGGCAACATTGGCTACGCCTATGGCATGGTGATGTTGCAAGCGTTCAACGGCGCTGGCGATACCATAACACCCACGATCGTGAATTTCTTTGGTTTCTGGGTGCTGGAGGTCCCTTTGGCGTATGCCCTGGCCGTTCCGCTGAAATTTCAGGCGAATGGCGCCTACTTCTCCATCGTGATTGCCGAAGCGGCGATTGCAGTTGCGGGTGTGCTCTTATTCCGCCGCGGCACGTGGAAGCGCCAGAGAATCTAATTCTGGTTGAGCGAGAGACTCAACCGGTCGCAGCCGGGGACATCGCCGTCTGTCCAGCATTACTTCAGCAGGAACTCCTGCAGGAATTCCACCGTGGCGTAGAACTGGTAATCCTGATTCGCCTTTTTCTGGAAGCCGTGGCCCTCGTCTTTGGCCAGGATGTACCATACCGGTGTACCCGCCTGCTTCAGGGCTGCGACTATCTGCTCGCTCTCGCTGACAGGCACGCGTGGATCGTTCTTTCCCGCCACCACCATCATTGGCCTCTTGATTTTCTCGATGTTGTTCATTGGCGCGATCCGCTCCAGGAATTCCCGCATTTTTGGATCGCGTTCATCGCCATATTCCGCACGCCGTAAGTCCCGGCGGTAGGCTTCCGTGTGTTCCAGGAACGTCACCAGGTTGGACATGCCGACAATGTCCACAGAACACCGGATCCGATCGCTGTAAAAGGTGGAAATCGCGAGAGTCATATGACCACCGTAACTCCCGCCAGTTACGCCAACCCGGCTCGCGTCCAATTCCGGCTGCGTCGCAATCCAGTCGAACAGCGCGTTGATATCTTTGTACGTGTCTTCCCGCTGGAAACCGTTGTCCAGCAATGTAAATGTCTTCCCATATCCAGTCGATCCCCGCACATTTGGATAAATCAGCGCAATTCCTAGTTCATTCAATAAGTAATTTTGCCGTCCTAAGAAGTTCGGCAGTGATTGCCCTTCCGGCCCCCCGTGAATAACCACGAGCACAGGTCGCTTCCCGGAAAATTTAACAGGTGGCCGGTACAAAAATCCGCTGATCCTTTTGCTATCAAAGGTTTTCCATTCCACCAGTTCTGCCGCAGGAAATTCTTTGGTCGGCACCGCGTTCTCGCTATCTGTCCATCGCTCTAATTTCCCTGTGGCCACATGCAGCGAATACACATCGCCCGGCCCTTGCGCGTTCATCAGTGAAAACGCCAGTTCCGGGCCGTTCTGCCGCCACTGCACGCCTCCAATCACGCCCGCCGGTAGATTTTTGGGGACATGAAAAGTTTCCTTCGCGGCCACGCTGAAATCGCGCAAAACGCTCAGTCCATTTTCATTGGTCACAAAAGCGATACGTTTGCCGTCATGCGACAGGTCAAACGATTCCACATCCCATGGAATTTTCGACGTTAAGTACGCATGTTTCTTTGTGCGCAAACTCACATACGCCAACCGGTGAAATTCGGAATCCTTATCCGTGGTGACGTAAATCCCTTTGCCATCCTTACTGAATCGTCCGTCTCCGTAGGAAACCTTTTCCTTCGCATCCCGCGGGGTCAGTGCGGTCTTCTCTCCCGTTGCCGTATCCACCAGCCATAGATACGACTCGTTGATGGATAGACCTTCCTGTAGCAAAATTTCCTTGTCGTCCGGCGACCAATCGAGCGGTTCCCAGCCCCCTCCTTCTAATTTCGCCAGCAGTCGATCGGACTTCGGGTCCGCTGGATTCATCACCCACAGATCCGTATCTTTTCCTGTGCGCCGCGTTGAAGTATAGGCAATCTCATCGCCTTTGTTCGACCAGATTCCCATGCTGTTTCGCGATTTTCCGTCCGTTAGGAGCGCGATGTTTCCTGTCGCCAGATCCAATCGGAAAAGCTGATACCATTCCCCGCCGCCGATATCCTTCGGGAACACGATGTAATCGCCACCATTCGGATGAAAGCGTCCAACGCGGACCGCATCCGTAAAAAACGTCATCTGGTGCCTCTCGCCGCCGGGCACGCCGACCAGGTGCAATTGCGGCGTTTCTGCAAACCGTGTGCTGATGAGCATCTTGCGCTCAGTCGGATGCCAATCCACCATTCCCGCGCTGCGGTACGCACCATATCTTCCTGCCTTTTCCGCCAGGCTTACAGGAATCTTTGGCACACCCTCCACCACTAAGCTCTCTGGCAGGGTCACCACCGCTTCCTGGGCCACCATCCCGATGGCACACCACAAGAAAATTCCAGCAAACCACCAGGCAGATCGTTTCATAACGTTTCCCTCACCTGAGCCGTGGCTGATTTCATACACCGCCAACGATACGACACGCAAGGGTCAGGTAACCTTCGGAGCCACTCGGCCGCGTGATAGAATTCGCGTGTCTAATCAATCTTCTATGTTCCGAAAGATTCTGATCGCCAATCGCGGTGAAGTCGCTGTACGCATCTTGCGCGCCTGCCGCGAAATGGGCATACCCTCGGTTTGCGTGTTCAGCGAAGTCGATCGCACGGCTCTGCATGTCCGCCTTGCCGATGAAGCGTATCTCATCGGTCCCGCTCCTTCGCGCGAAAGCTATCTTCGCATCGATAAGCTGATCGATGTCGTGCACCGCTCTAGATGCGACGCCATTCATCCTGGTTATGGATTCCTTGCGGAAAATCCTGCCCTCCCCCGAGCCTGCGCGGATGCGGGTATCACGTTCATTGGTCCCTCTGCCGAAGCCATGGAGGCGATGGGCTCCAAGACCGCGGGGAAACAGCTTGCGCGACGGGCCGATGTGCCCACTGTTCCTGGCAGAGACGAACCAATCGAAAGTCTTGAGGAAGCCCAGGCATTGGCCGAAGCCATGGGCTATCCCGTTGTGTTGAAGGCCGTGGCCGGCGGAGGGGGCAAGGGCATGCGCGTTGTTCCCGAGGATGAAGCCTTCTCTTCCGCTTGGCGGGATGCTTCTTCGGAAGCCCTTAACGCCTTCGGTGACGCTCGGCTGTTCCTCGAAAAATACCTCGATGCGCCGCGTCACATTGAAATCCAAATTTTTGCGGATGCGCACGGCCGCGTGGTCTCGCTGGGGGAACGCGAATGCTCCATTCAGCGCCGTCATCAAAAAGTGATTGAGGAAGCTCCTTCCACCGTCGTGACACCCGAACTGCGCCGCAAGATGGGAGAAGCCGCGGTGCGCCTGGCGCGCGCGGGAGGCTACGTCAACGCGGGAACCGTGGAATTTCTTGTCGACGCCAACCTGAATTTCTATTTTCTGGAAGTGAACACGCGCTTGCAGGTCGAGCATCCCGTCACCGAACAGGTCACGGGCCTTGATCTCGTTAAACTCCAAATCGCTATCGCTGCTGGGCATCGCCTGCCATTCGCCTGGGAGACAATCTCGCCTCGCGGTCATGCAATGGAAGTGCGCATCTACGCCGAAGACCCCGATAACAATTTCTTTCCTTGCCCCGGAAAGATCGTGGCCCGCCGGATTGCTACCGGTCCGGGGATCCGCCTCGATGAAGGCGTCTACCGCGGATGGACAGTGCCGATCGAATACGATCCTCTTCTGAGCAAGCTCATTGCGTGGGGGAATAGCCGGGAAGAAACCCTTTCTCGCTTGCGCCGCGCACTGGAGGAATACACTATAAGCGGTATTCGCACCAACGTGAGTTTGTTCCGCCGGATTCTTGCTGAGCCTGAATTTCTCAGCGGCGAAATCCATACAAAGTGGCTGGATCAATTGCTCGCTCAGCCACGGCCCCCTGCCATTCCGCCGCGTCCCGGCACGGAAGTCGCCGCAGCCATTGCGGCTGCTTATTGGGAAAGCCTTCAACCCGGCAGTTCTTCGTCGGGTAGCCAGACGCCATCCACTGGGCCTTCTCGTTGGAAGCAGGAGGGGCGGCGAACACAACTGGATCGCCAGCCATGAAATTTGAAGTCCATCTCGACTCGGTGACGGGAAAGACCAAGCATGTAGTGGATCTGGAAAAGGACGGCTCGTCCTATAAGGTTTCCCTCGACGGCCATCCGCTGGATGCTGACGTCATTCTCGCTGCGCCCAACGCGGTTTCCGTCATCTTGAACGACAGCGTATTCGAAATTCATATCGCCCCAGCTCTCGACGGTACTTACAAACTGCAAACCGGGCCGCACGAATTCCAGGCCGATGTTCGCGATCCTCGCGCCTGGCGCGGCCGAAAACAAGGGGCGTTGAAGCCCAAAGGCCGCCAGCAGATCCTCGCTCCGATGCCCGGCAAAGTCATTCGTTTGCTCGTCAAGGTGGGCGACGACGTCGAAGCCGGACAAGGGCTTGTGGTCGTCGAAGCCATGAAGATGCAGAATGAAATGCGCTCTCCCAAGAAGGGCAAAGTCGAGCGTTTGCAAGCGAAGGAAGGGCAAGCCGTCAACGCCGGCGATGTGCTCGCCTGGATCGATTAGCCTAACTGAACATGAAGGTGAGAACGTCCAGCAGTTCGAGAGAACGCTGGCTAAATTCTACTGCGTATTTCTGGGCAGCGTCGGCGCAGGTCCGACAGGAGTGCTGGCGGCCGGCAGCGGGTTGGCCTTGGCAGCATCCGGCAACTTCCCGGCCGATTCGATGACTTGTATCGCCAGATAATTCGTCACGTGCGCTTCATCGCGCGCTACCGCCAAGTAGGCGTTCCGCAACAATTGTTCTTTGCGGTTCCGTAGCGTGTCGCGGATCATCTGCTGTACCTGCGGATCGTTGATGCCGCGCTGTCCAGCAGCCTCGCGCGCCACCAATTTTAGTATTCGGATACTGCTGTCTTTCAATTGGACTGGTGGGCTTACCTGCCCCGGCTTCAGACTCATAACCACGCGCTTCAGTACCGGGTCCGTCTGTGGCGGGTTCAGCGACGACTCCGGAATGTATCCCAAATCTCCACCGGTCGCCGCGGTGTTTGGATCCTCGGAATAATCCATGGCCAGTTGCGCAAAGTCGGCGCCACTGTTGAGCTTGTCCTGCAGCATTTTGGCTTTGCGTTCCGCTTCCGCTTCGTTTGTCGCGTCATCGTTTTTGCGGTTGCGCACCATTTGGTCTTTGCGTGGCGTAATCACGATTTGCGAAATGCGGTATTGCGCTTCCGCGACATTAAACTGGTTGCGGTTCGTATTGTAGAAATCCGTCACGTCCTGATCAGTGATGGTGACCTTTGACGCCACTTCGCGGTTCAGAAGTTTCTGGATCGACAGTTGCCGTCGCAAATCTTTCTTCAGATCGTCGACGGTCATCCCCCCGTCTTTCAGTTTTCTCTGAAATTCGTCCTCGGTGTAACCGCTCTTGAGTTCCGTGAATTTATCTTCCACTTCTCCGTCGCTAGCTTCCAGGTTCAACTTCTTCGCGCGCTCCAGAAGGATCTCGTTGTTGATCAGTTGCTCCACGACGTTGAGCTTGCCGGAAAGCACCTCTTCCGGCGAGGTTTCCTGCGCTTCAGGGTTGATCCGCGTGCGGTAGTACTTCTCGACTTCATCCCGCTTGATTTCCGTACCGTTCACCACGGCCCACACATCCGGCGCATGCCGTTCCGGCTGTTTGCATCCCGCGAAGAAAGACACCACCAGCACCGCCGCGGGCAAAAGCACCGCTCCGCGATGAACCGCGCTGCCGTTTCTCTGCATGCGGATTGCGGGATTCAGGGAAAAGTTCAAGGGTATTTGCTCAGGCTGCCTTTTTGACGCGGCCCAATCGAATGCACGCCGTGCACACTTTTACTTGCTTGCGCACGCCATTCACCACCGCGCGCACCTTCTTCAAATTTGGATTCCAGCGGCGCCGGCGCGTATTGTTCGCGTGGCTCACCACGTTTCCGTAGCTTGGCCCTTTGCCACAAATTTCACACTTCAATGCCATGACGTCCCACTTCCTATAGCTTCAAAGGATAGAAAACAAGAACCTTAATTCTAGCAGATGGCCCCAAAAACACAAAACACAACAAGTCTGTCCTCTAAACATCCGTCTCTTTGGCGTCTCTTTGGCGTCTCTTTGGCAAGTCCATGAACGTGACATCGCGTCGCCCGTCTTGCGACCCTGCGTTCGTCGTTTTCAAATGCATCGAACCTTTCGCCCATCACGGCGAAACCCCGCGATTCCAAAGGCTTTGTTATACTGGAAGGGACAATTTCCGGACTAAAACCAAGTGAACTCGCTCCGTATCTCCATTGTGAAGTACCTGAACACTGCGCCACTCGTCCGTGGCTTCACTCACGGTCCGCTGCAAGGCAAATATCAACTTTCCTTCACGGTCCCTGCGCAGTGTGCGGAGGCATTGCGCACTGGCCAAGTCGACATCGCCATCATTCCCGCTATCGAGTTGCAACGAATCGAGGGCCTGGTCGTCCTTCCGAATCTTTCCATCTCTTCCAAGAAATCCGTTCGCAGCCTTCTGCTCGTCTCGAAGAAGCCAATCCACGAGGTCCGCCACATTGCTCTTGATCGCAGTTCCCGCAGCACGCAAGCCCTTGTGCGTATCCTTTGTGCAAAGCGATGGCACATCGCTCCCGAATTCGTTGAAGACGATCCGGACCTGCCCGCCATGCTCCAGCAAGCCGATGCGGCTCTCCTGATTGGTGATCCGGCGCTGCGACTCGCGCTCAGTTCCGAGACCGCCATGACCCGCGACGCCTCCGGCAACGATATATTCTCCGCCGAACATGCCGGGCTCTCGTCGGCGTCTGCACTTTTTCTATACGACATGGTGGAAAAGTGGCGCGCGCTCACCAGTCTCCCCGCGGTGCTTGCCGTCTGGGCCGCCAGAGCGAACGCAGCCACGCGCGAGGTCGTTCGCGATTTTCAGGACTCTCTGACCTTCGGCATGCAGCACCTCCACGAAATCAGCGCGGAAGCCTCCCGCGAACTGCGTCTCCCTGCCCCGAAGATCGCACGTTATCTCACCGATAACATCGATTACACTCTCGATGCCGAGAATCTGTGCGGCCTGCAGCGCTACTACGATCTTGCCGCTGAATTGAAACTGATTTCGCAGGTGAGGCCGCTGCAGATTGCCCATTTCGAATCACCGGCGGAATTAGCAGTCGCGCGGCACACGTAGGCCGTTCTTAACGAGGAAGGGTGCACAGCCGTGGGAATCACCAAACAGCAAGCCCTCGATATGCTCCAATCCAATGACCTGGTCGGCATTGGCATGGCCGCGCACCAGATCCGCCTGCAGAAAAACGATCCTCGAATCGTCACCTATCAGATCGATCGCAACATCAATTACACGAATTTTTGCACGGAGTATTGCTCGTTCTGCGCTTTCTATCGCCCGCTCGGCTCCAAGGACGGTTACATCCTGCCCTTCGAGGAAATCTATTCTAAGATTGACGAAATGCTCACTCTTGGCGGCACTGGCGTACTCCTCCAGGGCGGCCTTCATCCCGATCTGCAAATCGGCTACTACGAAAATCTGCTCCGCTCGCTGAAATCGCGTTATCCCCAGGTTCATTTGCACTGTTTCAGCGCTCCGGAAATTCTATGCATCGCCGAAGTCAGCGAACTCAGCATCCGCGACACCCTCCAGCGCCTCATAGACGCGGGACTGCAATCCATCCCCGGCGGCGGCGCCGAGATTCTCGATGACGAAATTCGCGCCAAGATTGCCCGCCTGAAATGCACCAGTGATGACTGGATGGAAGTCCATCGCACCGCGCACTCTCTCGGCCTGCGCACCACAGCCACAATGATGTTCGGGTGTGGCGAAGAGCTGCGCCATCGCGTGAATCATCTCGAACGCATTCGCCAGCTTCAGGAAGAAAGTGGCGGTTTCACAGCGTTCATTCCCTGGATTTTCGCGGCGGAAAATACCGCGCTTGGCAAGCGCGTCCAGGAAACCACGGCCGTCGATTACCTGAAGACCCTCGCAGTCAGCCGTCTATACCTCGACGACATCGAGCATATCCAATCGAGCTGGCTTACGCCCGGAATTAAGGTTTGCCAGGTGGGTCTGCAATTCGGCGCCGACGACGTTGGCAGCATTCTTATCGAGGAAAACGTGGTCTATGCAGCAGGCGTGAAGCGCCGCACCAATGAAGAAGAACTCCGGCGTATTATCTACGACGCTGGTTTCCTTCCGGCCCAGCGAGACACCTTATACCGTTCCTATGTCCTGAAGTCGCCCTATGCGCCTAAACAGGCAAACGCCGCCTGACAAACAGCAGAGGGATTTATCCGCGGAGTGAGTTTCGGAAATGACCTTCTTGTCTTTAGTTGCGTGAATTGCTTTTGCGGCTTACTTCTTTAACCGCAGCAGAATCTCCACCTCGGTCCCGTCCGGCAAATTCAACGGTTCCTCCGGTTCTAATCGTCCATCTTTAGAGCGCGCCAGAAACCGCATGGTGTTTTCTAGGCGGCTCGTCTTTTCCGCAGGGGGGCTTGGACTCGGACGCCCCGTTTCATCCAGCGCCTGATTCACCAGCGCGTCCGCTTCGCGATTCTGCTCGCGATATACGTGTTCAATGCGAAACGATTCCAGTCCCTGCGACATTTTCTTCGCGCGTTCGAACAAGGGCTTCAAATCCTCGCTCTTCACCTTGTACTGCCCGCGCATCTGCTTCACCATAAGTTCGGAATCGCTCTCGACCCTTAGCGCGCGCACTCCATGGGTCTGCGCGTAGTCCAACGCGGCAATCAATGCAAAATACTCCGCCACGTTATTCGTGTTTTGACCGATGTATTTCTTCAGCCGCGCAACGATCGCTCCACTTCCGTCGCGCACCACTACGCCATACGCCGCCGGTCCAGGATTCCCTCGCGATCCCCCATCAATATTGGCTTGAAACGCGGCCGTAGAATGTTTCTGCGGTTCAGGCATAGTATCGCCAAACAAGCCTCCACCCCTCGGCACTGGCGCTCGTCTCGTCATTTACGAACTCGCCGCACCGTTCGCTGTTTCCTTGGGAGCGGCGTGCGGAATCGGCTCCAGGGTGTAGAGAATTCGCCCGCACATTTCGCAGCGAAAGACTTCTTCGTCGGTCTCCGTCTTGAGCATTTGCAGGACATGAGGCAAGACGCGCATTCCACACGAAAGGCACTGCTCCCCCCGCGCTTCTGCCATTGCCGACCCGGGATGTCGCTTCTCGACCCTCGCGTAAAGATTCAGCAAGTCTTCCGGCACCTTCTTTGCAACTTCCTCGCGTTCCGCCGCGGCCGCTTCCATCATCTTCTTCTTTCCCCCATACTGGACTTGCATCTGTTTCTTCTCTCCCGCGATGGCCTGCTCGGATTCGCGCAAATCCGCTTCTGCATGTTTTACCCGCCGTTCGATCTCTTCGAGCGCCATCATCTGCTCCAATACCTGGTCTTCGGCCTTCGCGGCCTCCGACTCTGCCAGCGAGATTTCGTGTTGGAGTGCCTTGTAAGCTTCATTGGTTTTTACGGAACTGCCCTGGTCGCGGTACTTCTTGGCGCGCCCCTTCCACTGCTCCACATCCAATTCCAGTTTCTTCCTATTGGTCAGGGCTTGCGTGTGGGCCTCTTTGGCGGCGGCCACGGCCGACCGCGCGCCATTCAGTTTCGCGTCCGCCTCCCGCAACTGCTTGGGCAGACCGTCTAGCTCCGCCCGCGCGGACGCGATGATCTGGTCCAACCGTTGTAATGCGATGAGCTGGGGGATGGCAGGATGCATGGCGCCGATTCTAGCACACGCCACCTGCGCGCTTTCACCTCAGCACAGGCTTATCGAGCGCATCCCAATTGGCGGCCCTCGCGACTCGTGCTTCAATCTCCTCGATAATCTGTCCGCCACTGTCCTATTCGTCATGACTGCAATTCCATAACCCTTCAGCCGGTGCATCGACCGGTTGAGCTGGCACCCGTTATGCGTGAAATACCATCCTTCGCCCCTTTTCTCGATGGCAAACCCGACGGCAGATGGTCCGGTCCCCGTCGGCGAGACCATCTCCAGTGCGGTCGGGCGCGAAAGGAGCTTCGATTCGCCCCGCAACGCCTTGTGCACCTCGATTCCCAGCTTCGCCAGGTCCGTCGGAGTGGTTCACAGTCCCGCGGCAGCCTGCTCCGGGTATACGTGCCACTTCGCGTCCACGGCCTTTCCATCTCCGGCGTGAGCTCGTGCGGCGTTCTCATCCTCTGCGGCCGGCAACGGTTGCGCATACGTCCTGTGCGTCATGCCTACCGGCCCCAGCACCTGTTCCTGCATGATCTGCACGAACGGCTTCCCGTACACATCTTGCAGAACCATTTGCTCGATGACGATTCCTCCGCCGGAATACTTTTGCGCAGTGAATGGCGGCCTCTCCCAAAACACTGGGCCGCCATTTGAAGGCGGCTTTCCGTCCAGAATCTGTTCCAGCGTCGGCAATGGCGCCGCCGGGTTGTACCCCGGAAATCCGAATCCATCGCCTGTGCCGGACGTATGGCTCAGCAACGCACGCAGAGTGACGCCTCCCCGCGTGTACTCGTTTTCCGGCACTTTCCAACTCTTCAAATATTCGTTTACGTTTTCATCGAGCGACAGCTTCCCCGCATCTACAGCGCGCAACACCGCAAATGCCGTCACCGGCTTGCTGATCGATGCCGCTTGAAATCGCGTTTCCGTCGTCACGGGTACATTGGCGACTACGTCTGCCACACCATAAGTCTTTGTCCACGCGACCTGGAAATCTCGCACAACGGCGATGCTCACGCCAGGTATATGAAACAGCTTCATCAGTTCCGGAATGGTGTAAGGATCGAATCCCTGGCGGTTTGGCGATTGCTTGCTTTCCACCCGCGCAATCTGCCCTCCTGTGGGATCCTGCGCGTCCCCTACGCCAAACAGCACCACTCCAGCGGATATTGTGAACGCCGTCGCCAGGATCCATCGCTTCATTTGCGCCTCCTTCAGTTGCCTTGCATTTGTACTGGCCGGTTTCACACTGGGGCGCTTCCAAGGACCTCGAAAATGCTACTCGTCCTGAAGTTGCTGAAATCGGAGAATGAATTTATTTCTGGCGGGATCTATCGGCGAGTAAACCACGGCGAAGCAGCGGAAGCAAGGCAACCCTCCTCGACAGGAATCGCCCATTTCGCGTTCCCAGAAGGTCTTTCTCGCTTCCGCCCAGGTCGCACCGCAAAGAACAGACGGAAAACTCAATGGCTCAAACAGCCTTCATGTCTCGGTGGATGAGCGCTGCATCCAGGAAGTACCCAATTCCCACCGCCAAAGGCAGAATCCCGACCGCCGACGCCACCAGCGTCTGCGGCTCTCCAACGATGCGTGCAATCACGGCGAACATAACCATGAAACCCAGCCCGCCACTCACGAGCAAAATTCCTGCACGACGCGAGCGGGCAAACTGTGTTAGCTCCGGCTCCATGGGAATGGTCGTTCCACGCGCCAGGGCTGCCAACCTCTCCTCTGTGCGTAGTTTCCGCACCCGGTAGTACGTGTATAACGCCGCCACCGGCAATCCACACGTCAGCACTACGGCAACCAGTCCAATCACATCTCCGCCCATATGCCACTCCTTCCGCGGCTTTGCGCTTCGGCCGCTTCTTGCGGTCTCACAGAAAGGTACGAAAGCGCAGGAGGAAAAGTTCCTGGTGGGATCTAGAGAAAAATCAGAAAAGTGGGGACAAACGAGGCTTACTGGACTTCCCGAACCTGCATGGTTCCATCAATCGCCAGTTTCGGGTAGCGGACCCCAGAGTCGGGAGGGGCCGCAGGATGCTCCGCGACCACCTGGAAGTCGGAACCCGAGCAGCTCACGTCGTAGGCGTAGCCATCGCGCTCTTTCCGGCTCATGGTCAGGCCGCCCGACGAAATCAACTCATCCAGGGATACGCACTTGCCATTGAGGGCGATATTTCCCCGTTCTGCCTGGGCAATCTGCAACAAATCCCCGCGCACGCCAGTTAAACTAATGGCCTGGGTGGGCGCGGTCCCCGCGTCCGTTGTGGGCATCTTCTTCAAAGAAAAGTAGTAGTACACCCCGAAGGCCAGTGCCACGAAAGCCAGTAATCCTGCCAGTGGTCGCATAGGTAGATTCTGTCCCCAGGCAACACGCTCGACAAGCATTTCTACGTATACGGTGCTTTCGACAACAACATGGCTGCGACTGTCTTCCGTCGTTTCCCTGAAGCGTTCCCCTTCTTTCCCGTGGCTAAACGGGCAACTTCTTCTCCTTTTCATTTGACCCTCCCCCGCTTCTCACGTAACTAAGGAAGACAGCGGTTTCTTGCCCTGAGGAGTCTTCGAATGAATATGAAGTCACCCTGCATAGTGGCACTGGCCTGCGTCATGGCGGGCTCCATGGCGATTCCCTTTGACCTGCTTGCGCAATCCCCTGCCGCACTTCAAAGGGCCGGCGAGATTTCGCGGGTGATTCCGGCCGTGAATATCGCTCGTGGTTCCAAGTCCATCTCCGCTTCTGCCAAAACGATTGTCGACTGGCAAGATTATGTGAACACACAACCGAATGGCCGTGCCCGCGTTTCCCTCGACGACGGTTCGGTTCTCAACGTCGGATCGGATTCCTCCATGCACATCGTCAAGCATGACGTCGGTGCCCAACAAACTGACCTCGAACTCAGTTTGGGTAAGGTCCGTACGCAAGCCCAGAAGATCACACAGGCCAACGGAAAATTTGAAGTGCATACTGCCGCCGGGGTCGCCGGCGTGGTAGGCACGGATTTTTACAGCTCCTACGAAAACAACATCATGACCGTTATTGTTTTTGAGGGTTTTGTTCGCGTCTGCAATCTGGAGGGTGTCTGCGTCGTTGTAAAAGCCGGACAGATGACGACGGTTCGCAATGGCGATACTTCACCTCCGGTGGTTACGCAGGCCGCGCTCTCCGTACTCTCTGACGCGGTTGCCAGTACTGCTCTCGAACCTCCGAGTGGGGCACAACAGGCCCGTCACATCAGCAAAGGCACGGCAATCGCTCTGGGCGTCATTGTCGCGGTGCCGATCATCGTTATTCCCATCGTTATTTCTCACGGATCCTCTCAACCCAAAACCCCGACTAATCCGCAATGCCCAACTCCGGCTGCCGCTTGTTAGCTTTGCTTGCGTTTTGCCTTTGCGGTACAGGAAGACCCGGGGCCGCCCAGCCACCGGGTCTTTTTGTTTCGTCGCTCATCCGCCAAACGCGCAGACGAATGCAAATCGACTAGATTCTTGCGTAGTAGCAACGTCCTTGTTCTGGCCAACATCCAATCCGACGTGGCCGCTTTCGTCCCGCTTTCCCGTCGAACGCCCCTTTGTCTGTTGCGTACCACTGGCGTACACTGGACTTTTGCCAAGTGCGTCTAATCCGGAGTGAGGCACCCTTGAACGATCAATCCCGCGCCACCTGGCGCCGCCGTTGTTTCCCAGTACTCCTTTCACTTACTTTGGTCTGCGGTCCGGCTATCAGCGCCTTGCCGCGCTCTGACGCCGCTCCGCCCGATAGTACAGCCAAACCGTCTCCGGCCTTTGCCGCAATGAAAGCCGAGCTGGATCGTTCTGTCAAAACCTTGGGGAGTCTGGATCCGCCGGCGTACTATATCGGTTACACGCTCACGGATTCCCAGCGCTCTACGGTATCGGGTTCGAACGGCGCGCTCCTCCAGAGCGACGAAAATCGCAACCGCTGGCTGGAGGTTTCTGTCCGCACTGGCAGTTATGATCTCGACGACACTCACAAGGTCGACGGACGCCAGGCTCCGAACGGCGGGCCGGGTACCAACGCCCCTCTCGACGACAATCCCGATGTTCTCCGCCGCGCCATCTGGCTGGAAACCGATAAGCAGTACCGCGCTGCCGCGGAAGCCCTGATCAAGATTAAAACGGGTAAAGAGGTAAAGGTCCAAACCGTGGAGGGCAACGCCCCTGATTTCTCTCGTGAAAAGCCCCAGGACTTTACGGGTCCCTGGGTCTCCTACACTCTTGACCGTAAACCCTGGGAGCAGAAAGTTCGCGATTACACCGCGTACTTCCGCCAGTCGACCGCCGTCATTAATTCCATCGTTACCTTCACCGCCTTGGCCGAAAATACGATGCAGCTCACTTCGGAAGGCACACAACTCCAATACGGCCAGATTCGCTATCGCCTGGAACTCTTCATCCAGGGCAAAGCGGGCGATGGCATGGACATCAACCGCTACTACAATTTTGATTGGGTCAATCCTTCGGAGGCACCGGACGATAAAGCCGTCTACGCCGCCGCCGCTCAGTTACGCAAGGAAATGGAAGGTCTGGTCGTTTCGCCGCTCAACGATCCCACGGTCGGCCCGGCTCTCCTCACCGGCCGCGCTGCTGCCGTTTTCTTCCACGAAGTATTCGGCCATCGCGCTGAAGGGCATCGCCAAAAAGATGTCAATGAGGGGCAAACCTTCGCCAAGAAAGTTGGCGAACCCATTCTTCCGGACTTTCTCAGCGTCGTGGATGATCCGACGCTCAAGAAGCTTGTCAAGCAGGATCTGCTTGGATACTACCAATATGACGACGAAGGCGTGATTGGCCAGCGAACCATGCTTGTCGATCACGGCGTACTGAAGAATTTCGAAATGTCTCGTTCCCCACTCGTCGGCTTCCCGCATTCGAACGGTCATGGCCGTCGCCAGATTGGGGCAACCCCCGTTTCCCGGCAGGGAAATCTCATCGTCGAGAGCAATAAAATGGTCAACAACGCACAACTGCGGGCCAAGCTGATCGA
Source organism: Candidatus Acidiferrales bacterium (assembly GCA_963775865.1). Classification (GTDB taxonomy): domain Bacteria; phylum Acidobacteriota; class Terriglobia; order Acidiferrales; family UBA7541; genus Acidiferrum. The sequence continues at coordinate 62,933 of CAVZKU010000010.1, forward strand.
ACTGATCAAGCAGCAGAACAAACCCTATGGTCTTCTGATCGACGATATCGCCGGCGGTTTCACGTTCACGGGTCGTGGCCAGCCGCAGGCATTCCAGGTGGAACCTCTGGTGGTCTACAAGGTATTCCCCGACGGCCGTCCCGATGAACTGGTCCGTGGCGTGGACATTGTAGGCACGCCCCTCGCTGCGCTTACCAAGATTGTGGCCACTGGCGACACCCCGGAAGTTTTCAACGGTTATTGTGGTGCTGAATCTGGCTACGTGCCCGTTTCCGCCGCTGCCCCGGCCATCCTTACTTCCGAATTGGAAGTTCAGAAGAAGCAGACGTCCACGGATCGGCCGCCCATCTTGCCGCCGCCCGCGCATGACACCGTGAAATCGGGAGGCCTTCAGTAATGCACTCACTTCGTCTCGCGGCAGTTTTCTTCACCCTCTGTGCCGCTTCCTCGGTGTTCGCCGCTCAAGCACCTGTGGACAAGGATCACACTCTGCAGGCCATGAAGGATGAAATGGATCGCGCCAAATCCCGGCTCGAACTCTCCATCCCTCCGGCGAATCAGCCCGTGCGCCCTTATTACGTCGAATATCGCTTGCTCGACGTGGATATTCGCGAAGTTGTGGCCGAATTTGGCGCTCTGGTTTCCACCGGCCACAGCCGGACCCGCTTTATGAATGTGGGAGCTCGCGTAGGCGATTACAAGCTGGACAGCTCCAACTTCATCGGTGACGAAAATTTCCGTGGTTTTATAGGCCCTTCCGGCAGCGTCGGTATCGATCGCGATTACGACTCGCTACGGCAGGATCTCTGGATCGCCACGGACCAAGCCTTCAAGGAAGCTGTGGAAACCTATTCCCGCAAGCAGGCGTATCTCAGCAGCCTTGCACGTCCTTCGGACATCGACGATTTCTCTCGTGTCCAGGTCATCCAGCACGTCGAGCCTCTTGCTAATTCTGATTGGTCCAATCGGAATTGGGAGCAGGAAGCCCGGGACACTTCCGCCGCGTTGCGCGCCTTTCCGCAGATTTATGAATCGCGTGTGACCTACTATCTCATCTACATGACCGAGTATCTCCTCACCAGCGAAGGCACGGAGCTGCGCACCAATCGTTCCTATGCCGCGATTGAAGCGCCCATGAGCACCTTGGCCGCCGACGGGATGGGGCTGAATCACTTCTATGCCACGTACGCCCCACGTCCGGCCGATCTCCGTTCTGTGGATGCTGTCCGCAAGGATCTGAATGTAGCCGGCACAGAGTTGATGGCCATGCGTGCCGCTCCGCCTGCTTCCGATTACACCGGGCCTGTCCTGTTCGAATCTCGCGCTGCGGCTGCGCTTATCGCCCAAGTGCTTGGGCCGTCGCTGAACGGTGCGCGTCCTCCGGTTGCCTTCCAGCCAGTGGTCGATCAGTTGATGAATAGTCTTGGCGCGCGCAGCGATTGGACCGGGAAGATAGACGTGCGGGTGCTTCCTCCCACGGTAACTCTCATTGACGACCCTTCCGCCAAAGACTACAAAGGCACGCCGCTGATCGGTGGTTACGCGATTGACGAGGAAGGTGTCCCGGCAGAAAAAGTCACCATCGTCGAGAACGGCAAGCTCAAGGCACTGCTCATGTCTCGACGCCCCGGTCCGGATTCCGATAAATCCAACGGTCATGGCCGCTCGGCGTTTCTCGCCGAGCCTAAAGCCACCATGAGCAACCTGTTCCTCACGTCTTCGGAAACTGTATCCAAGGACGAGATGAAGAAAAAATTCGTCGATGCCTGCCGCGGCGAGAAGCTGGACTACTGCCTGATCGTCCGTCAGATGGACAATCCCACCATCAGCATCATGCATGAGGAAGACTTCAGGGATTTACTCGCCAGCTTTGGCGGCAACGCCGGCACAGATCGCCTGCCCCTCGTCGTTTACCGCTATTTCCCCGCCGATGGCCGCGAAGAACTGGTCCGCGGTGCACGAATCACAGGCTTCAACGCCCGCTCACTTCGCAATATCTCGGCGATTGGCAACGACGATTATGTCTACAACTTCATGGAGAACCAGAGCAACGGCGTTGCGGGAACCGCGCTCGGGGCCTTCGGCAGCGCTGCACCCGGGCAGACCGGTTTGCCAGCTACCGTTATAGCTCCTTCTCTGCTCTTCGACGAAGTTGAATTCCGTGGCGCCCGCGGCGAGCCCAAGCGCCTCCCCATTCTTCCCGAACCGCCCATGTCCCTGACCCCCGGTAAGTAAGCGGGCCCCTGGAACTTGCGATAGTCTTATACTCCATGGTGCTTACACCCCGCCTACAAGCGGCCATACAGGAGAAGAAGCGCGCCGCCCTGCTGAGTATCGGTTCTGCGACGCTACTCCTTTGCCTGAAGACCTTCCTTGTGTGGCGCACCAGCAGCCTTGGCGTTCTGTCTGAAGCGCTCCATTCCGGTCTGGACCTCGTGGCCGCGGTCATTACCTTTCTCTCCGTACGTGTCTCGGACCAGCCGGCAGACGCCCGCCATCCGTATGGTCACGGCAAGTTTGAAAACTTCTCCGCTTTCCTGGAAACCGGACTTCTCGTCGTCACGGCGTTCTACATCATCTACGAAGCGTTCTATCGTTTGTTCTTTCATTCCGTGCACATCCAGCCCGGGTTCACAGCCATTCTGATTCTTTGCGCCGCCTTGGCCATTGACCTCACGCGCGCCCGTGCCCTCAACAAGGTAGCGAACAAGCACATTAGCGAAGCACTTGAAGCGGATGCCCTTCATTTCTCGACCGATGTCTGGAGCACGATCGTAGTCATTTTTGGCGTGGCGCTTGTTTGGGCGGGCAATACCTGGGATCTCCCCTGGCTGGCGTATGCGGACTCCCTGGCTGCCCTGGCCGTGGCGGGCGTGATCCTGTGGCTGAGCTCTCAGCTCGGCCGCCGCACTCTCGATGCTCTCCTCGATGCCGCTCCCGAAGGCTTGCAAAACGAAATCATCGACGCCATCGGCCGCATGGATGGCGTGCTTCACGTCGAACGCGTGCGGGTACGTCGCTCGGGCAATCGCCACTTTGTGGACGCCACGGTCTCCGTCCCTCGCTCCGCGAATCTCGAACGCGTTCACGCGCTGACCGACGCCATCGAACAGCGCGTCAGCGAGATCGTCCCGGCTGATGTCGTTGTCCACACCGAACCGCGCGCCCCCGATAACGAAGACCTGTTTGAAACCATTCGCGCCGTGGCGCAGCGCATGGGCCATCCGATTCACGACATTTCGGCCTACCAGCAGGACGCTAGTCTTTTCGTTGAGCTCCATCTCGAGGTGGATGAGAATCTTTCTCTCGGCGAAGCCCATCGGCAAGCCACAGAACTCGAAAACGCCATCGTCGCCATCGGCAACGGCGATCACAAACTTGACGTCAACATCCATATCGAGCCGCTCGGCCGCCACATCTCCACCCCGGAGGTCCGCGCCGGGGAAATGCGCCAACTCGAGCTGGCCGTCGAAGCTTTTCTCAATCATATGCCGCGCAACTTCGACGAACTTCTGAATTGCCACGATGTGCGCGTCCGCCAGGTCGATCACCACATTCTGGTTTCCTGCCACTGTGTGATGAAAAGCGAATACTCCATCACGCGCATTCACGATGTGCTTGCGGCCCTCGAAGACCTCGTCAAAGAGCGTTTCCCCCAAATCTCCCGGGTTACCATTCACCCCGAACCTCCCGACGCCTCCTAGCCTCGGGAGAAGCAATCATCAAGACGGGTTTCTGCCTAGGTGTAATGTGCCTGCAATGGGGGTATGAAAGCATGGGCACGATGCAGACGAGGCAAAATTCGGCTGAAAGTTTATAGCTGGTGCAAGCATCTAACCTCTGTGCATGAAAATACCGCCGAGAGAGGGGGGATTTTATGAGCGCTGAGAGCCTGCCACTGGTCTCAAAAGCAACTGGCTCCGAGACCATCTCCACGTTAGTCTCCCAGTACGGGATTGGCCCGCTACACTTTGCCACCACACTCCATGGACTGTACGAGCGTCACCTTCTGTTTGACAATGATATCGACCCCGCTACCACCAATGCTCGCGAGCATTACGAGGCGTTCGCGCGTTCTGTCCGCGACATTCTGTCGCAACGCTGGGTGCTTACCCACAAGACCTACCATCGCGTCAACCCCAAACGCATCTACTACCTCTCAATGGAATTCCTTATTGGGCGTTCGCTGGCGAATAATGTGACCAACCTGATGCTCGATCCTCTGTTGGAGTATGTCATCGATCAGAAAAATGTGGACTGGCTGGCCTTGCTGCAAAAAGAGCCTGACGCGGGTTTGGGCAATGGTGGACTTGGCCGGCTGGCTGCCTGTTTTCTGGATTCCATGGCTACCATGCAGCTGCCCGCGATGGGGTATGGTCTCCGCTATGAATACGGCATGTTTAAGCAAACCATTCACGACGGTTGGCAGCACGAGTTGCCGGACAACTGGCTGCGCCATCCGGACCCATGGGAGGTAGCCCGCCCCTACGCGCGTGTGACCGTCAAACTGAATTGCTCCTTCATCCTGAGCGATGGCACGCTACGAGCCATCGCTGGTCGTGACTCCTACCTCTACGGAATGCCTTTTGACAGGCCTGTGGTCGGTTATGGAGGCCAGAACATCAATACGCTTCGCTTGTGGGCTGCAGCGGCACCGGATTATTTTGATTTTCAGGAATTCAGCTCGGGTGATTTCGTGGGCGCTCTTGCCGAGACTCTCGCAGCCGAGTCCATTACCCGTGTGCTTTACCCCGATGATTCCACGGGCATGGGCCAGGCACTGCGTTTTGTGCAGGAATATTTCCTGGTTGCCTGTTCGCTTGCCGATGTGGTTCGCCGCTTCCGTCACGACAACGAAGATTGGAGCGTCTTTCCTGAAAAAGTCGCCATTCAACTGAACGACACACACCCCAGCATGGCCGTTCCTGAGTTGATGCATATTCTGCTGGATGACGCACATCTTGGCTGGGAGCAGGCCTGGGAGATTACGCAAAAAACTCTGGCCTATACCAATCACACGCTGCTTCCCGAAGCGCTCGAAAAGTGGCCCGTGGATTGGTTCACGAGTGTCGCGCCCCGTCTTTTGGAAATCATCTACGAGATCAACCGGCGCTTCCTCGAGGATGTGCGCAAGAGATTTCCTGGCAATGAGGCACTGGTTTCCCGCGTGAGCCTGATCGAGGAAGGCCCGGTTCGCAAAGTCCGGATGGCCAATCTCGCCATCGTCGGTTCACACAGCACCAACGGCGTGGCCGCCATCCATTCTCAGCTTCTTCGCACCACAACCGTCAAGGATCTGGCGGAGATCTTTCCGGAGCGTTTCAATAACAAGACCAATGGCGTGACCCCGCGACGGTGGCTGCGTCTTTGCAATGCACCTCTCGCGCGTGCCATTACTGACGCCATCGGCGATGCCTGGATTACCGATCTCAGCCAGCTCTCCCGATTGAAGCCACTTGCTGACGACGCGGGTTTCCGCGCCACCTTCCTGAAAGCCCAAGGCGAAGCCAAGAAGCAGTTCGCCGCATGGCTAAAGGCCACATCGGGGCTGGCCGTAGATCCCCAAACGGTTTTTGATTCCCAGGTGAAGCGCATTCACGAGTACAAGCGGCAGTTGCTCAACGCGCTGCGCATTGTCGTGCTTTACAACCGGCTCCGCGAAAACCCCCATTTTGCGATGCCGCCGCGCACGTTCTTCTTTGCTGGCAAAGCTGCGCCGGCCTACCGACTCGCCAAACTCATCATCAAATTTATCAACAACCTCGCTGCCACCATCGATAGCGACCCCGCGGTGAAAGGACGACTGCAGGTTCTCTTTCTTCCGGATTACCGCGTTACCCTTGCCGAGCGCCTGATTCCCGCCAGCGACATCTCCAACCAGATTTCCACTGCCGGCTATGAGGCCAGCGGCACAAGCAACATGAAATTCATGATGAACGGGGCCCTCACCATTGGCACACGCGACGGCGCCACGATCGAAATGGCCGAGGAGGCGGGCGTGGATAATCTCTTCCTTTTTGGCCTTACCGCTCAACAGGTCGTCGATAGCCGAAGCTGGTACAATCCCCATTGGCATTACGAAAACGAACCGGAGACCCGCGCCGCCTTGGATTTGATCTTCTCCAATTATTTCAGCCGCAACGAGCCCGGGGTGTTCGCTCCCTTGCGCGATACACTTTTGACCCATGGGGACTTTTACATGCACCTTGCAGACCTGAAATCCTATCTCGACGCGGACCTGCAGCTTTGCAATCTGATTGCGAACCCCGATGCGTGGGCCCGCAAAGCCATCTTGAATGTGGCCAGTTCAGGAAAATTTTCCAGCGATCGCACCATCGCGCAATATAGTTCGGAAATCTGGAATGTGACACCTTGTCCGGTACCCTAGCGGAGTTCTCTTATGGCGGCAGAAGGGAAACGAGAAAAAGGCGTATCCGCTCTTGCGGGCAAGCCCGCGACGAAGGCTATGCTCATTGATGTGGGGAAATTGGAACGCGATTACTGCGAACGCTGCCCGGACGTCAACGACCCCGATCAGTTGGTCAGCTTCGGCACGAGCGGCCACCGTGGTTCCCCCTTCCAGTCCACGTTCACCGAAGCTCACATCCTGGCCATCACCCAGGCCATTTGCGAATACCGACGCGGCCAAGGGATCGACGGTCCTCTGTACATGGGGAAAGACACCCATGCTATCTCCGGTCCTGCACAGCGCACAGCCCTCGAGGTTCTGGCGGCCAACAATGTGGAAACGGTCATCCAATCCGACGACGGTGTCACGCCCACCCCAGTCATATCGCGCGCGATCCTTGTCTACAATCGAGGGCGCAAGGACCATTTCGCCGACGGCATCGTCATCACGCCCTCTCATAATCCTCCCCGGGATGGCGGGTTCAAATACAACCCGCCGAATGGAGGGCCCGCGGACACGGATGTTACGAAATGGATTCAGAACCGTGCGAACGATCTTCTGCGAAGCAAAAATGCCGAAGTAAAACGCACGCCCTTTTCTTCCGCAATCCAGGCAAGCACCACGCATCAGGAGGATTTCGTTCTTCCTTACGTGGAAGATTTGCGAAATGTCGTAAACACGGACGCCATTCGGGATGCGCGCTTGAAGCTCGGCGTGGATCCGCTCGGCGGTGCCGCCAGACCCTACTGGGAGCCGATCAACTCCGTGTACGGACTGAACATCACCGTCGTGAATCCTGTGCTCGATCCCACCTTTTCATTCATGACAGTGGATCACGATGGTGAAATTCGCATGGACTGCTCCAGCCCCTACGCCATGGCGAGATTGGTAAGCCTGAAGGATGAATATCGCTTGGCCTTCGCGAATGATCCGGACTCGGATCGTCACGGAATCGTGACACCTTCTTCCGGTCTGATGAACCCGAACCATTATCTGGCGGTGGCGATCCGTTATCTCCTTACGCACCGGCCCCAGTGGTCTACGCAGCTTATCGTGGGCAAGACGCTTGTCAGCAGCAGCTTGATCGACCGCGTCGTCCAGAAGCTGGGCCACAAGCTTTCTGAGGTTCCTGTGGGATTTAAGTGGTTTGTCTCGGGCTTGTTTGACGGTTCGTTCTGCTTCGGCGGGGAAGAAAGCGCCGGGGCCAGCTTTCTGCGAATCGATGGCACGGTGTGGACCACGGACAAGGACGGACCCATCATGGATTTGTTGGCGGCGGAAATCACCGCCGTCACTGGCAAAGATCCGGGCGAACATTTTCAGGAATTGGTTTCGGAATTTGGCATGCCCTATTACACGCGCATCGACGCGCCCGCCACCCCCGAACAGAAAGTGAAGTTACTGAAGCTTTCCTCGGCAGACGTGAAAGAATCCGATTTGGCAGGTGAGCCAATCCTGACGAAATTAACCAGGGCACCTGGCAATGGTGCTGCGGTCGGGGGCCTGAAGGTCGTAGCCAAAAGTGGTTGGTTCGCCGCTCGCCCCTCCGGTACGGAAAACATCTGCAAAATTTACGCGGAAAGTTTTAAGGATGCCACCCACCTGGATGCCATCGTCAGCGAAGCGCAACAAATCGTAAACAACGCCTTGCGTTAAGATGCTGCGTTAGCTTTCCTGCAATCCCGAGAGGCAGGCTTTCCTGCGACTACCTGCGCGCCGAGCGCGAGCACGGCAGGAAAGCATTCGAGGACATAACGCGGCTCCGGGGCTTCCTGGACTGTCAGGAATGCCGTTCGCACTACGATGTACAGCGCCAAAACTGACAAAGGTGCCCGTGCCGCCGGGCATTTCCACAATTTCCACACGCCCCATAAGGCCAGAACCACGTACAGCACATTGCCTAGAAAAAACAGAATGGTCACTTGCTGATCCACGGGATCTTCTTCGCGCTGATAGGCCAGCGGAAAGACGTGTCCGGACACGGGCACGAGTTCAATGCGCGGGGTAAACCACATGCGCTCCGCCCTGCGCAAGGGAATCCACCAATAAGTGCGCAGCGGGTGCCGCGCGGTCCGCTGGCGGGCCAATTGCGCAAGTACGGCATCCTCTTCCTCCGTCCACGTGGTCTCGTCATTGTACGTGTCCAGAACCGCGGCAACACGTTCCCGCTCCTCGGGCGTGTCAAAGGCCGAGTCCGGTATATCTTCCATGTGGATTTCGTCATCGTTCAATTTCCACGTGACCAGATAGGAATCGCGAAAGCGATACAGCCATGTTCTTTCCCAAGCCATGAATCCTTTCGGATCCACCTCGCTCGGCAAGGTGGTGTCTTTCGGCGTCAGCGGCTGGAATTCGTGGAGGGTTAGAGCGTTCCGAATCGTCCAAGGCACCAGCGGCAGGGCACACGCGCCGCCCATGAGCGCGCAGAGCATCACCCAGCGCTTCGCCTGGCCATGAGGAATCATCCACAAGGCCAACGCGATAAATGTGGTGATCAGGAGAAGCGGCGTTTCCGGACGCATCAGCGCACCTACACCGACAACGAATCCGGCGAGCACTGCCACTTTCCCGGCCTCCTTCGCCTCGCGTTCCCGGCCGCTTGGCGCTGAAACCGGGCGCCAGCTCTCGCGCTCTGCTACCGTCACCAACAATAGGAACGCGACCGCCGTCAGAAATACCGCGCAAACTTCGGTCAGCGGCACCGCCACATAATTCGCGGTGAATGGACACAACGCTGCAAGCCACAGGGCAAACAGGAACACCCTCTTGCCCTTATCCCGTTCGCCGCACAAACGCGCCAGAAGGGCCGCCAGCGTCGCAATCACCATGCAGGTAGCGAGATCCACCAGCACTTGCGCCAACATTACGGGCAGACGCGCACCTTCGCCGGTTCGGCCGGTCAGCGCATAGATGATGGCTAGAAATGCGGGATACCCTGGCATGCGCAGGTCCACGGGCGTCGCCTGCCCGTTGATGTCCATGGCGAATTTGCCCAACTTGAGCCAGTTGGCGGCGAACTGCTCGTACAGCATAGTATCGCCGGTGACCGCAGGGTATTTGAGGACGAACAGCAGGCGCAAGCAGGCTCCGGAAAGTAGCGGAAGGAGGGGATTGGAGAAAAAACGTTTCATTCGCTCCTCCGCATCTTACAATAGAGAGGTTCAGTTACCTTCGACGGAGTGATTTTTGCCTCGCCGGTTCCCCACCCGCTACGAGGCGCCCACGCTGCATGAAAGAACGTAAACCGATCTTTTACGATTCGGACAAAGTGCGCTGGCGTCGCACCCGCCGGATTCTGGAAATCAGTGGTGTGCTTCTGACACTGCTACTGGTGTATTTCTTCGTCACTGTGGCGGGCAGTGTAGAACTCCCTTCGTCGTTGCTTCCGGACACGCGTCCTGCCTATCACTCCGCCAAGAAGAAAACCGTGAAGCCGGTGGCCACGCGGGAGGGCCGCCACCGCCGCGTTGCCCGCATCGGCCAGATTCCGGAGGGTTACGACCCGTTGCGCGCAGCTTTCTTCGTCAGCTGGGATTCGAACAGCCTGGCAACGCTGAAAAAGCATTACAGGGATTTGGACCTGCTCATGCCAGAGCAGCTTCACTCCGTGACACCAGATGGTGCGATTACGGTAGTCGATTACGAACGCGGTAGCGAACGGGTGACGGCCACCCCGACCCAAGCAATTTCCCTGCTCAAGAAGGACAAGCTGCACCAGTGGATGCGTTCTCTGAACCCGCCTGTGGAGCTTCCCATGATGGGGCTCCTGAATAATTACGATGGCACCGTGTGGCGGGTGCCCGAGATGGAACAGATGCTGGGGAATCCGACCGCGCGGCAGCACTTAGTGTCGGACGTGGTGCAATATGCGGTAGAAGCGCGTCAGGCAGGCATCGTCGTGGATTTCGAGGAAGTCCCCTTAAAGAGCCAACCCAACTTCCGACAGTTCATCGCTGAATTGGGCCCAGGATTGCACGCGGCGGGATTGAAGCTGATGATCGCTTTGCCCGCGCGCGATGACGACTATGACTACGCTTTTTTTGGGCGAGAGACCGATGCGATCATTCTCATGAATTACGACCAGCACTGGTTGACGTCTCCACCGGGCCCAATTGCCGCGCAAGATTGGTTCATGGAAAACCTGCGGCAGATTCGGGATGTAGTGCCTGCGCAAAAAATCGTGGTGGGCATTGCCAGTTACGCGTACGACTGGAGCGAGTCCCCGAAGAAGAAAGAGCGCCACGCCGAAGAATTCAGCGTTCAGGAAGCGCTCCTGCATGCCCATGAATCCGAAACGGATATTGACTTTGATTCTGCGTCACTGAATCCACACTATTCCTACGAAGACGAACAGAACCATACGCACCAAGTCTGGATGCTGGATGCAGTCACGGCCTATAACGAATTACGCGCCTGTGAACGGCTGGGGGTGCAAGGAACGGCGCTATGGCGCCTAGGTTCCGCCGACACCTCTCTCTGGCCTATTTGGGATGCGCTTCATGCCGACGATGCCACACGCGATAAGTTGAAGGATCTTCCCCCGGGGCCAGATTTGATTCTCGAGGGGGCCGGCGACATCTGGCGGATCATCGACGTGCCCAAGCCAGGCCGGCGCAGTTTCACGTATGACAACATCAGCGACCTGATCACGAGCGAAAAATACGACGCCATTCCTCTTTCCTATGACATCGACCAAATCGGCGCGGCGAAAAATAAAATTGTTCTTTCCTTTGACGATGGGCCGGACCGCCGATGGACACCGAGAATTCTGGATGTTCTGAAACAGAAGCATGCGCCTGGCGTATTTTTCGTCGTTGGCGAGCAGGCCAACCAGTCCCCGGATCTGTTGCGTCGCGAATATAACGAAGGGCACGAGATCGGAAATCACACATTCACACATCCGCAGTTTGACGAAATCTCGCATACGCAACTCAGATGGGAACTCAATCTTACGCAGCGCTTGATTGAAAGCACTCTGGGTGTGAAATCGATCCTGTTCCGGCCACCTTATGGCATTGATCACCAGCCGGAGTATGCCGAGGAAGTGGTGCAACTGCCCTACCCGCAGGACTTGGGATACATCATTGTAGGGCAGAGAATCGATCCCGACGACTGGCGAGTGGATGGGGACAAGGCACAACGGCCGGCCAAAGAAATCGTTGAGGATGTGCTGCAGCAAGCCAAGAATGGCAATATTGTTCTGCTCCACGACGGTGGCGGTCAGCGCGAACAAACAGTGGAAGCCCTTCCTCAGATCATTGACAGCCTGCGCGCGCAAGGTTTCGAACTTACATCCGTAGCCGACCTGCTCGGTCAATCCCGGGATGGTGTGATGGTGCCGCTAACGTTCCGCGAGCGCCTCGTGGCGCGGGCCGATGGCCTGATTTTTGGGATTTTCCAGTGGTCCCGATTCGCCATTGCCACCGTGTTTATCCTCGGCATTATTCTGGTGAGCGGACGGGCCCTGATTATCGGAATCCTGGCGATCATCGAAAAATTGCGGCCTGACCATGGCAAGCTGTGGGATCCGCCACCGGCGGTGACAGTGCTCATCCCCGCGCACAACGAGGAATCTGTGATCGTGCAAACAGTCACCTCTGTGTTGTTATCCGACTTGCCGGACATACACGTGATTGTGGTGGATGACGGTTCGGCAGATAAAACGCTGGAGTTGCTGCAAAGCAATTTCGGCCGCAACGAAGCGGTGCAGATTATTCACCAAGTGAACCGTGGAAAAGCCGCGGCGCTAAACAACGCGTTGTCCCATGCCGACACGGATATCGTGGTTACCATCGATGCGGACACGGAAATTGAATCCGACGCCATTCGCAAATTACTCCGTCATTTTTCCGACGCAACCGTGGGAGCTGTTGCGGGCAATGTGAAAGTGGGAAATCGTTCGCGCTGGCTGACGCGCTGGCAGGCCCTGGAGTATGTGACCAGCCAGAACATGGAAAAACGCGCCTTCGATCTGCTGAATTGCATCACCGTAGTTCCCGGAGCTTTGGGGGCATGGCGCAAGAAGGCGATCGAGGACGCAGGCGGAATCACGGCCGATACAGTCGCAGAGGATGCCGACTTGACGATCGCGATTCGCCGTCTGGGCTGGCGCGTCACGTACGATGAAGAGGCAATCGCCTGGACCGAAGCTCCAGAGACACCAGGCGCACTAATCCGGCAGCGCTTCCGTTGGACGTTTGGGACATTGCAGTCCTTCTGGAAACACAGTAGCACATTGCTTCGGCCGAAATATGGGACGCTGGGCTTTATTGCCCTGCCGAACATATTCGTTTTCCAGATCGTGCTACCCCTGATCTCGCCGCTTTTGGACCTGCTGTTTTTCGGCAGCCTGGTGTTGTGGGGACTGGCCCAACTACACATTACGCAGATCCCGCAATTGTGGACCTCGGCGGACGTGCAACGCTCCGTTGTGTTCTTTCTCGGCTTTCTGATCATCGACGTGCTGACGTGCGTGATCGCGTTTGCACTGGAGCGTCACGAAGACTGGACGCTACTGATTCCCGTACTGCTTCAGCGCTTCTATTACCGCCAGTTGATGTATATCGTTCTGTTCCGCTCCGTGAAGGAAGCGGTGAGTGGACGCCCTGTGGGCTGGAGAGGCGTGGAACATGAGCCACCGCGGCCAACACCGGAGCCGGCAACACCCGTAGCGTAGCGGCCTTCCCGGAAGTTCCAAGCAAGTGAATTTTGATTATGGCGCCGGTTCCGCGGCGGGGGTAGGATCTCGTCCTGGTGGCAAAAAAAATTCGCGAGGGGCTGCCCAAAAGCGGCGCCACAGCGTGAGCAGCATTACATGGTTTTCGCTGGGCGAAATATCCTGCGCGCGTAAGGCAAGACGCAGAGCCAGATAGAAGCTAACGCCCAGGTTCATAAGGAAAGTCACCGCAATCCCTAAGCTGGCCCAAATCAGCGCGCCGCGGCCCAGGACTTCCGGCCCACGCGAGGTAATTCCGAGAGCCAAGGTGCCGGTGGAAAGCGTGACGTGACGCACGTCCAAAGGCAGACCGAAGAAGTGGCCGATGGATGGCGTCATCCCCAACATAAAACCGAGCACAATCGAGCCTCCCCACGGTGCAATATTCCGTGCAAAGGATTCGGAGAACTTCTGAAGGGTATCCGGCTTAAACGAAGCTCCAAGGCGATGTTCGGCGATGGCGCGAGGCAATTGGTGGTACACAGCCCAGTTTTCAATCCAACCACCCGCCAAGCTGGAAAGCCAGAGAATGACCCCTGTGAGAATCGCGAAAAAGAGAGTGCCGCTGCGAATTGGATTCATGGACTTCACCGCGTACTCGGCAGTCTCCACACCCAGAAATGGCGAGCCAAAGGTCATTTTCCAGATCAAGCTGAACACCACCGCGCCAGCGCCTACAGCGATGATGTTGCCAAAGGCCGCGGCAAGCTGGGAGCGCACAATTCGCTGGACATAGGAGACGAGTTCATCGATGCGGGAGCTATCCTGGCAACGGTGAAGAATGCTGGCAAGAGCCGCTCCGGTCATGGAAGGCTGCTTCGTAGCCAGCGCAAGATGGAAAATATGCATAAGCACGAAGCTAACCGCGTAGTTAAGCCCGGCAAGAAAGCCTTCGACGAAGGGCGGCAACCCACGATGGGTGACCATTAACTTGATCGCCGCGGTGCCGACGGTAAGAAGGCCACCGCCGAGAGCGGCGTACCACATCTGGCGATACTCTTCGCGGTTGTTGGTGACATAGTGCTCACCGGTTTTTCCTGCCCACTCCACAATTTTCTTTGCCAGTAAACGAAAACTGTTCTGCGCGAGACCCCGCAAACTCCGGTCGTGCACGCGGCCGCGAATCACGTCGCGCAAAAGTCGAAGCGATGTAACCATTTTTGGGGGCCCCGGCAAGGCGACGAGAACACCACAAACGAGTTCCATGCGTTTCAGGCTTTGTTCAATTACGTCCATTGCATATACGACATCGAGATTGACTCCGCGCGTGTCGAGATGGGTAACGATGGCTTGCAGTTCAGCCCTGCAATCCGCGCCAGCAGCTTTCCAGTTCTGAGCTGCGTCCGCAGCGCCCTGTTTGTCCTGGACCGCTTCGAGCAAAGCGTTCGTTGTGAGCATCAGATGATGGAAGGGAGACTGCTGCACGGGCCCGCCTTGACCACGGATGCGCAGGTTTTCGGATAAGCCAAGGCCCTGGGCACGAGCTGCTAAGAGGTAGAAAGCATCGCGCAGAGCCGCAAGCGGTTTCTCCCAAGCTTCTGGAATTTCCACGGGAGCGACCTGCGTGGCCAATTCTTTAAGTTGATCGGGTGTCTGGCTGAAAAATCGATCGACTTCTTGTTGCGTGGGGAACAGCCGGACAAGAAGTTTGGCCAGCTCGGTTTCCTCGCGCGGAGCAGGCAGCACAATCCGGAAGAAGCGGTCAAATGTCTCGGGGAGGAGTCCCCGGTCGGTCGGCAGGCCGGCTTGAGCGAAGAGCGAAATCGCGTCGGTCTCCTCCAGGATAGAAGCGATGCCGGCATGGCAACGGTCGCGGAGTTCGGGAGAGGATTCGAGGATAGAAAGCCAGACGCGCTCGCGGCGCCACTCCGAGCCCGTTCCTGCGAAGGAGCCCGTGGCTGGGCTAAGCTCCGGTAAACGGTGGTCCTTGCGGCGCAGCCAGGAATAGAGATCGACCAATGCGTCCAGCCGGGTGCGCAGTGTTCCCGCTCTGGTGAAGACTTCGAGGAGATCAGCCAGGGTTTGCAACGAACGATTGGCATGCACCTGAGCTGGAAACAACGAAAGAACCAGATTGCGGGTCGAATCCACCTTGCTACCTCATGCAGCGTGCGCAAGCCTAGGGGGAGCTCGATGAGGCCCCAAAAGCATGGTAATGGTAGCAGTTCACTGAGGGTTGCGGCAGCCCCTCGGACTGTTTCGCGCGGATGACCGACCACTGCACTTTTTCGGAGATTTCCATCTATAGACCAGAATGGTGTACGATAATTTCCCACCCGAAGGAGGTAACCATGGCTGTCACTTTTGTGCTGAATGGGAAGTCAAAGACTGTCGAGGTCGATCCGCAGATGCCGCTGCTGTGGGTGCTGCGCGATACATTGAACATGACAGGCACAAAATTCGGATGCGGGATGGCTCTCTGTGGCGCCTGCACCGTACACATCAACGGGGAAGCCTCGCGTTCTTGCATCACTCCGATCTCGAGTGTTGCGGGGAAGAAAATCACCACCATCGAAGGACTGTCTAGCGATGCTTCGCATCCCGTGCAGAAAGCCTGGATTGAGGAGGATGTGCCGCAGTGCGGATACTGCCAGTCTGGGCAGATTATGTCTGCCGTGGCACTTCTGGCAAAGAAACCCAATCCTTCCGACGCGGATATTGACGAGGCCATGAGCGGAAACATCTGTCGCTGCGGCACCTACCAGCGCATTCGCAAGGCGATCCACCGGGCTGCCACAATGGAAGTGGCGAAGTAAATCCACTCCGCCAGGCTCCGCAACGAGAGAGCCACGCAAACTCTTTGACAGCTTGTAAACATGCAAGGGGATTTGGTCTGAACTGAATCGCACTGGGAGTTTGTCCTGACAGGAGGCTTCATGCCGACAATGGATCCCGTAAATCGCCGTGAATTTCTGAAGAAAAGTGCAGCGGGATCCGCCGGGCTGCTTATCGGATTTTACCTGCCAGGAAAACAAGCGGCTTTGGCGGGAATTCCTCCTAAGGAAGGCAGCCCGATCAATGCCTGGGTGCAGATTGCGCCGGACAATTCCGTGACTTTGCAGATCGACAAGTCGGAGATGGGCCAGGGAATCTCGACAGCCCTGGCGATGATTCTTGCGGAGGAGCTAGACCTGGATTGGAGGAAAATCCGTACGGAATTTGCGCCGGCCGCGCCGCAATATTTCAACCCAATCTTTGGTATGCAAGGAACGGGAGGGAGCAGCAGCATTCGCGGGTCTTGGGAACCGTTGGCCAAAGCGGGGGCGGCCGCGAGAGAAATGCTTGTGGCAACAGCAGCGAAACGGTGGGGCGTAGCGGCGGATGCGTGTCACACGGAAAACAGCCAGGTGGTCAATACCGCCATAGGTAAACGCGCCGGCTATGGTTCGCTGGTGGAGGAAGCGACAAAACTGCCCGTGCCGGTCAACCCGAAGCGGAAAGACGCAAAGGATTACAAGATCGTAGGCAAGGCCACGAACCGGATCGATTCGCCGGTAAAGGTGAACGGCAAAGCGGAGTTCGGCATCGATGTACGGCATCCGAAAATGCTGCATGCGGTGGTGGCGCGGTGTCCTGTATTTGGCGGCCGAGTGAAGGGCTTCGATGCCAGCAAGGCAAGAGCGGTCAGTGGCGTAATGAACGTAATGCAAATCTCCACCGGTGTAGCCGTGGTGGCAGATAACACCTGGTCTGCGATGGAAGGCCGCCGGGTGCTCCAGATCAATTGGGACGAAGGCGCGAACGCGAAAAACTCAAGCGAGGCAATCCGTAAGCTGTATCACGAGCGACTGGAACAGAGCGGGGCGATTGCGCGGAAGGACGGCAACGCAGACGCTGCGCTTGGCGGGGCCGCAAAGAAGGTAGAGGCGGTGTACGAGGTACCGTTTCTGGCGCATGCCACCATGGAACCCATGAATTGCACCGCGGACGTGAGGGCCGACGGCTGCGACGTGTACGCCCCAACACAATTCCAGACCATCAATCAGATTACTGCAGCTAAAGTAGCCGGATTGCAACCGGAGCAAGTGCGCATTCACACGACCTATCTCGGCGGCGGGTTTGGACGGCGCGCGGAAGAGGATTTCATCATCGAAGCGGTAGAACTCTCGAAAGCCATGAGCGTGCCGGTGCAAGTGACGTGGTCCCGCGAAGACGACATGCAGGCGGATTATTACCGGCCAGCGGTGGCGGTCAGGCTTGCCGCGGGGCTAGACGGCTCGGGAAAAGTGGTAGCGTGGAAAAGCCGGATCGTGGCGCCCTCCATCATGTCGCGGTTTTTTCCAGGATCAGTGAAGAACGGAATCGACGAAACGGCGGTGGAAGGCATCGCCACGCTGAAGTACGAAGTTCCCAACTTTCTTGTGGACTACGTCATGACAGACCCGGGGGTGCCGGTCGGCTTCTGGCGCTCCGTCGGATGCTCGCACAACGGCTACATCGCGGAATGCTTTGTGGACGAAATGGCCAAGGCGGCGGGAAAAGATCCCCTGGAATTCCGGCGCGCGCTGCTGGCCAAGGAACCAAGGCCGCTCGGTACGCTCAACCTCGCCGCAGAAAAAGCGGGCTGGGAGAAAGCGCTGCCGCAGGGACGCTATCGGGGCATTGCCATCGTGGAATCGTTCAGCAGCTTCGTGGCGCAAGTAGCGGAGATTAGTCTGGACCGCAAGAGTGGAACCGTGCAAGTGCATCGCGTGGTTGCGGCTGTGGATTGCGGGCGGTATGTGAATCCGGAAACGATTCGCGCGCAGATCGAGGGTGGGATTATCTATGGTCTGACCGCAGCCCTGAAAGGTGAGATTACCATCGCGAACGGTCGCGTGGAGCAATCCAACTTCAATGACTACGACATGGTGCGGATGAATGAAGCGCCCATCGTCGAAGTGTATATTGTGGAAAGCAAAGATGGCCCGGGCGGCATAGGGGAGCCGGGAACGCCGCCGATCGCGCCAGCGGTGTGCAATGCGATTTTTTCCGCAACCGGGAAACCGGTCCGCCGGTTACCGATTAAGCCAGAGGATCTGGCCTAGCCGGCCGGCGGATTCGTAAGCAACAGCGGTGCCGATCAAGACAATGCGGCCGGACTCAAAGACTTGCCCTGCACAGCGCGTGACAAAATAAGACGTGGCTCACCTGCCCTTAGTTCTGGCTGGACTCTCTTTCCTTGTCTGGATTGTTCTCACATTTTTTCGTGGGGTGTTCTGGCAGGTACGCAGGTTTGATGGCGATAGCGGTGGCAGCGAACAACCGCGGAACTGGCCGCGAGTTGTAGCCGTAGTCCCGGCGCGAAACGAGGCGGAAACGATTACACGCTGCGTGGAATCTCTCGTGGGCCAAAAATACCCTGGCGAACTTCAGATTATGGTAGTCGATGACCAGAGCCAGGACGGAACCGGTGAGTTGGCCCGGGCGGCCGCGCAATCCGGTGACGGGGCGGGTCGTGTGATGATTCTCCAAGCGGCCGAACTGCAGCGGGGCTGGACGGGAAAGTTATGGGCGTTGCAGCAAGGAGTAGCCGGAGCCACTGCATTTTCGCCACATTATTTTTGGTTTACGGATGCGGATATCGTGCACGCTCCAGACACGTTGCAGAGGCTAGTCATGCAAGCGGAGAGCCAGCGACTAGATCTGGCCTCATTGATGGTTCTGCTGCAGGCAAAAACGATTCCAGAACGCTTATTGATTCCCGCGTTTCTGTATTTCTTCCTGATGTTGTACCCGCCGAAATGGACTGCTGACGACAAGTCGCGCATGGCCGGTGCCGCGGGCGGCTGCATCTTGTTGCGGAGAACGGCGTTGCAGCAAGTGGGCGGAATCTCATCGATTCGCAGCGAGGTGATCGACGATTGCGCCTTGGCGCGCGCGGTGAAAGGCAGCGGCGGAACGATCTGGCTGGGGTTAACGCGGAAAAGTATCAGCCTGCGCGGGTACAAAAAGTTTGGGGAAATACGCGATTTGATTGCACGAACGGCGTTCACGCAGTTGGGATACTCGGGCCTGGCGCTGTTCGGCACGGTCGTAGGGATGTTGCTGACTTATTTCGCGCCAGTCGTTTTGACATTTCATAGGCAGCCACTGGTCTCGCGCCTGGGTCTGGCGGCGTGGGCCCTAATGACGACGACGTACCTGCCGACGGTGCGGTTCTATCAAATTTCGCCGCTATGGGCTCCCCTTTTGCCCGCGGCCGCGCTGTTCTATTCCTATTCAACCTGCCTCTCCGCGGTGCGCTACTGGCTAGGACGAGGTGGTCAATGGAAGGGCAGGGCGCAGGCGAAGCGGTAAGTAGGATGGCGAGATTTGCCAAACCTCACAAATATTGGTGGCCTGTATCACTTTTTGCTATAGTGGGGTTGTCTGGAAGAGGGCTGTACCCCGAGGTTAGGGGACGGCACCGGAGGCCGACATGAGTATCCTGCCGAACCAGGGCAACGGGAAGATCACCGTGCCCGATCTGATGCAGCGAAAGACGTTAGCTGCGAATTCTGCAAACATGAAAATCACTTGCCTGACCGCATACGACTATCCGACCGCGCGCCTGATGGACGAAGCGGGCGTGGACGTAGTGCTGGTGGGCGACTCCGTCGCCATGGTGGCACTCGGACATGACAGTACATTGCCGCTAACGCTCGATGAGTCTTTGCACCACACCAAAGCAGTTCGCCGCGGGGTGCAGAGGGCGCTGGTCGTGGCCGATATGCCGTACGGTTCCTACCACGGAGAGATCAGCGAGGCGGTTCGCAACGCCATGCGCTTTGTGAAGGAAGCCGGGGCGGAAGCGGTGAAGGTCGAAGGCGGCGAACGCCGTTTGGAGTTAATCGCTCGGCTGACGGAAGCGGAGATCCCCGTGATGGGCCATGTGGGATTGACGCCGCAATCGGTGAATGCGCTGGGCGGCTATCGGGTGCAGGGCAAGACGCCAGGAACGGCGGAGCAGCTTCTGCGCGACGCACGCTCCGTTGAAGCAGCGGGAGCCTTTGCAATTGTGCTAGAGGCGATGCCCAGGGAGTTGGCCGCGGAAATTACGCGCACCCTTCAAATCCCCACGATCGGAATTGGCGCAGGGCCCGATTGCGACGGACAAGTCCTGGTGCTGCACGACATGCTGGGATTGACGTTTCAGGGCACGCCAAAATTTGCGCGACGCTACGCCAATGTGGGCGAAATCATTTCCAACGCGGTTCGGGAGTATTGCGCAGACGTGCACAACGGAAGTTTTCCCACGGACGCGGAGTCGTATCATGCGACAAACAATCTGAAGGGCCGCAAAACCATTCCCATTGCCCGTTGAGCGAGTGGAGAGACAGTGCACCTAGGGGCGCCTTGAGCAGACCGGGGCGCCCCTCAATTTTGTGGCGCGAGGTGATTACGATGAAGCCAGTGGAGATGCGAGCGCTGTTTGCGTTCAATGCTTGGGCCAATCACAGAATCATTCAGGCTACCGAGACCTTAACCACAGAGCAGTTCACGAAAGCGATGGGGTCAAGCTTCAGTTCTGTTCGAGATACATTGGTACACATCTGGGCTGTGGAGGAGATCTGGTTGGAACGTTTGCAGGGCCGATCGCCCTCTTCGTTTCCGAAAGCGCAGGAATATGCCGACCTCTCGAGCATGCGGCCCGGATGGGCGGAAATCGAAAAAAACTGGCTGGAATATGTAGGCCGTCTGGATGAGGGTGAGTTAGAGGAAGAGGTCGATTACCAGACCCTGAGCTTTGGACCTTCGCGAGATCCGCGCTGGCAAATACTGCAGCATGTGGTGAATCACGGAACGTACCATCGAGGCCAGGTAACCACGATGCTGCGTCAACTGGGAGCAAAAGGCGTAGGAACTGACCTCATCTCGTTTTACCGGGAGAGCAAGGCAGCGGCAAAAGCTTAAGCATAACGAAATGGAGATAATCCGAACGATCTCCTGGATGAAAGAAAAGTCCGGTGCAGCGAGACTGGAGCAGCGAATGATCGGTCTGGTGCCCACGATGGGCGCGTTGCACGCCGGGCATCTGGCGCTGGTGGAGCGCGCGCGAAAAGAGTGTTCGCCCGTGTACGGTTCGATCTTCCTGAATCCGACGCAGTTTGGGCCAAAGGAGGATTTGTCCAAATACCCCAGGCCTCTGGAAGCAGATGTGGAAAAGCTGACGAAGGCGAAAGTGGATGGCTTGTTTCTTCCCTCTGCGGAGGAAATGTATCCCGCCGGTTTTTCGACGTACGTACATGTGGAAGGCATCAGTGAACGGCTCGAGGGAAAATCGCGTCCCGGGCATTTTCGCGGGGTAGCCACAGTAGTGCTGAAGTTGCTGGAGATTGTGCAGCCGCATTATGCCTATTTTGGTAGGAAAGACGCGCAGCAGGTACAAATCATCCAGAAGATGGTGCGCGATTTGGATCTGGATGTTGCGGTAGTCATCTGCCCCACGGTGCGGGAACCGGATGGGCTGGCGATGAGCTCACGGAATACGTACCTTGGACTGGAAGAACGCCGGGCCGCGACAGCGCTGTTCCGGGCGCTGCAAACCGCACAGATGGAGTTATCTGCTGGGGTCAGAGATACGCTGGAGTTGCAGCGGACCATACGAACTGTCCTGGACAGTGAGCCTCGGGCGCGCGTCGACTATGCGGAGATTGTAGACGCCGAGACCTTTGCGCCGGTCGTGCGCGTGGCACGGCGCTGCTATGCGTTGCTGGCCGTGCATATTGGCAAAACGCGATTGATTGACAATATGCTAATTCAACCCCAAGGCGACGACGTGGTTGTCGAATTGTAAGCGCGCGCCACTCACGCGGACAATTTAGACCATACCTCCGCGGCGTGACCTTTGGCTTTTACCTCATGCCAGATGTCTTCGATCTTCCCCTCAGGACCGATGAGGAACGTGCTACGCACGATTCCTTTGTAGGTTCTGCCCATGAATTTCTTCGTGCGCCAAGCCCCATAAGATTCGATCATCTTGTGCGTAGGATCGCTGAGGAGCGGGAAATTCAGTTTTTGTTTGGTTCTGAAACTCTGCAGCAGCTTCACAGGGTCGGCGCTCGCGCCAAGAATGACTATGCCGTGCTTGTCAAATTTCGCTTTTGCGTCACGAAACTCGGACGCCTCGATCGCTCAACCCGACGTATTGGCTTTGGGAAAGAAAAATATAAGCACGCGTTTCCCTTTGAAATTGCCCAGCGACAGTTCTTTCCCCTCATCGGAACTCAGCGTGAAGTCGGGAGCTTTGTCACCAATTTTCAGCATAACCATCCACCTCTGTTGGAGATTGTAATCTACCAGCTTCAAATCACGTGCTTTTATGATGAAGGGATCTTCCGGCCCAACCAGCCAGTCAATTCATCGTGGACAACGAAGGACTCTCCCGCGGTGAAGCGGGCGGACATCTCAAACGCAATCGTCTCAAGCGGAATCTTTTCGTAGACAAAGTTGGAGTCGACAAATCCCCGCACGTAGGCGTTGGCAAATCCTTTTACACCCAACAACCGGTATTGTTCGACGTGAACCATTTCGTGGAACAGCAAATCGATAGGCGGTCCCGGGACAGCGACCAGTATGCATTCCCCAAAGGTGATTCCGGCCCCGGCTGAAAAATCAAAGTGCACACGTTTCCCGATGAATTGCAGTTGCCGTAGGAGGCCCCCAATGAACGGAGGACTTGGAATCCGGTCCACATAGACCAAACGAGCAGCGGATAGAGACTCCTGCGAAAAATGAACAGCCAGAGCGCTGCGCTCTGAGTCTATCAGCGGGCGCGAACGCGGGAGCTGTGCTGCTCTTTGCGACTCGATCCACTCCTGCGCTTTGCCGGCTACCAGAGGAACAAAACTTTTCAGCAAGCTCACAGTTATTGGGTCAGCAGTTTACGAACAATCTCGTTCACTGCTTGAGGGTTGGCCTGACCTTTTGTGGCCTTCATCACCTGGCCGACGAAGAATTTGAAGACGCCCTCGTTGCCGGTTTTGAACTTGGCGACGTTGTCCGGGTTTTTCTGTATGAGTTCGCGTGCAGCTTGCTCGATCGCGGAATCAGTGACTTGGGCGCCCAGGCCTTCCGCCTCCACAATGTCTGCGGGCGAGCGGCCGGTCTCAAACATGGTAGCGAACACCTTTTTGCCGACGGTGCCAGTGATTTTTCCGGATTCAATCAAAGAGACCAGTTTGGCAAGTGCCGCGGGGGAAACCGGACTGGCACTGATTTCCTTACCGGAATCATTCAGACGACGGAGCAACTCGGTCTGCATCCAATTCGCGGAAGCCTTGCCTGGCGCCCCGGCTTTCACAACCGATTCGAAATAGTTGGCCAGGGACTGCGTGTCCGTCAAAACTTCCGCATCATACATAGTGATGCCGAAGGCGGAAACAAAGCGCGCGCGCTTGGCGGAGGGCAACTCGGGCAAAGAGGAATGGACCTCTTCCCTCCATGCCTCACTGACGTGCACGGGAAGGAGATCCGGTTCCGGGAAATACCGGTAATCGTGGGCCTTTTCCTTCGAACGCATCGGCTCGGTTTTGCCCGCCGGTTGATTCCAAAGCCGAGTTTCCTGAGAAATTCGGCCCCCGGATTCCAATACGGCGATGTGGCGTTCTATTTCATATTCGAGGGCTTTGGCAAGGTAGCGGAAGGAGTTCAGATTCTTGACCTCGACCTTGGTACCAAATTCGCTTGAGCCGCGAAGCCGGACGCTGACGTTGGCGTCGCAACGCAGAGAGCCTTCCTCCATGTTGCAATCGCTCACACCGGTATAGAGAAGAATCTGACGAAGAGTGGTGAGATACGCGTACGCCTCGCCGGGGGAACGCATGTCCGGCTCGGAAACAATTTCGCTGAGAGGCGTCCCGCAACGATTGAAGTCGACGTATGTCTTTTCGCTGGAACGGGGGAAGCCATCGTGCAGCGATTTACCGGCGTCTTCTTCGAGATGCAAGCGAGTGATGCCGATGCGTTTGGTCTTACCGTCATGCTCGATTTCCACCCAGCCGCCGGTGGCCAGCGGAAGCTCGTACTGAGAAATTTGGTAGCCCTTGGGAAGGTCGGGATAAAAGTAGTTCTTGCGCGCAAAGCGGGAATGTTCATGCACGGTGCAATGCAGCGCCAGCGAGGCACGAATGCCCATCTCCACGGCCCGCTTGTTAAGGACCGGAAGCGTGCCGGGAAGCCCCAGGCAAACGGGACATACATTGGAGTTGGGGGCATCGCCGAAGCGCGTCGAACAACCACAGAAAATTTTCGTTTTGGTCAGCAATTGGGCATGGACTTCCAGCCCGATGACTGGCTCATATTTGGCGAGAAACTCGGGAGTAATGGCAGATTCTGTGACGAACTTAGTCATACCGGAAGAAAAAGTATACCAGAGACGGTATGAGGATTAGCGAAGGGTGGAGCAGCCAGACTGTACCCAGCCATCAACCGTTGCTGCTGAGCACTGGCAATATGTCGCAGAAAACAAAAGAATCGCGCTCCACTACCTCACCCACCTGGATCCGGACGGGTGAGTGGAAATTGGGCCCGTCAAACACAAAGGTGTGGAACTCGCCGTTTTCGCCGCAGGGATCAACGCCAACGGGAAGGTCGCGAAAGAACGCAGCATCCAGTTCGCGGCCGACAAAGGATTTGTCGAGTTTTCCTGGATCGACGCAAGTCACGATTGCGCGGAACCCATCCCGGAGTAATCGCACAGCCAGTTCGCGGGTGTCCACCTTCCAGAGAGGAAAGAGTGCGGTCATGCCCGCACGCACAAGCTTTTGTTCGCGGTAGGCGCGCAAGTCCTCCAGAAAAATGTCACCGAATGCGACGTGAAGAACTCCACGTTCCCGAAAGTGCAGGACGGTCTCGGCCATTCGGGCTTCGTACACGGCATTGGGACATTGCGGAGGGATGCGCACCTCCTGCACCGCCAACCCGATCGAATCAGCCTGCTGGCGAAGGAGTTCGCTGCGTACACCGTGCATGCTGATGCGCTCGTAACCTTCGGTAACTGTGGTCAGCAGCGCGACCACCTCGTACTCAAGGCCGCGAAGGAGGGAGTGAAGCGCCATCGCGCTGTCTTTTCCGCCACTCCAGGAGAAGATCAGGGGAACCGGCATGGCTCAGTTCCTGCCGCTGTAGGAGTAGCGCAGGCCAAAGTAGTAAGTTTGGCCAAGAGCCGGATAGCCGAGCGCGTCCTGATACTGCTTGTTAAAAAGATTCAACACACGCGCGGTGAAAGCCAAGCTGCGTGTGACGTTGTAACTGGCAGCCATGTCAAAGCGGGCATAGCCGGGATTGTTGGCAGGAGCCAGAGTGAAAAAGTTGATGTCGGTTCGCACACCGCTGAAGTAACCGATAAAGTTCCAGTTTAACCGTGCCCAGAACACATTCAGGATTACCGAGCCTGAGTTTTCCGGACGGCGAAGAAGGGGCTCACCGGGACTATACGCTGGATCGGATGGTGGGTTATCGGTTGCCAGAACGCGTGTGGCATCGTAAGTGTAATACCCATTGATGGTGAGCCACTTTTTCAGTCGTAGATCTGTGGAAAGATTCAAGCCACGAGCACGAGCAAGATCAGTATTGAAATACGTGCCACAGTAATTTGGGTTAGGTTGCGGATTAGGAGCGAAGCTGATGATGTCCGTGAAACGGCTGGCGAAAAACGTGAGAGAAACACGAGCGCGGTCGGAGAGAAGGTACTGGTCGAGAGTTGCATTGAAGGTTTGGCTCTGCTCGGGCTTAAGGTTCGGATTGCCGGGATAGCAAGGGTCCGAACCAAAGGACTGCTCAAGGGCAGGCTCTTTGATGCCCTCGCCGTAGGAGAAACGCAGGTTCGTATCTCCCCAAAAGCCATTCCCGTAGCGCGCAGTGTAGACAATGCCGGCACGCGGGACGGTGCGAATGCCGAAAGTGGTGTTGGACTCCACGCGGAAGCCAGCGCTTAGTGTTACCCGGCGAATGGGGAACCAGCGCCCGTCGGCAAACCCACCTTGGTTGTTGCGCCGCGCATGCGTGCCACCGACGATTCCGCTGGGGTAGGCGTTTTCGATTTCGTATTCGTAGCCAAGGGCTACGAGGCCCTTTGTAAAGGAATAGTTGGACTGTTCGTTGAAACCAGCAAGGTTGTATTGATCGATGTATGGCGGTCCGAAACCAGGAATAAAATTCGTATCGACGATGCGGGAATCCCAGCCGGCGAGATGATGTTGCCAGTGTTCGCCAGTCTGGAACTTCCAAGCCAAGTTCGCGGTCAGGTCCTGCAAGGCATCATATTGGCCGAGGGTGGGGGGCTCAAGGAGCGTGGGCCCGGGTAATTCCGTCCAGCTAGAATTGCTGCGAACGGTTAAGCGAAGCTGATCGTGGTCTGAGAAGCTGTACCCGAAATTGCCGGCGAAGGTGCGATTTATAAACGCGTCGTTGGGACCCTGGCCGGAAGTAGTGAGATAAGAACCGGCGCCGGAGTAATCAAAGCGATCGAGAAGACCGCTGATCTGTCCGCCACCGCGCGCGGAAGAAAGGTCGCCGCCATCGGCGAAAAGGTCGAAGGAAGGCAGGCGCGTGGACCCGCGATGCGAGAACAGTTGAATGACGCCCGACATGGCGTCGGAACCGTAGAGGGCACTCTCTGCGCCATGAACGACTTCCACCTTATCGACGTTGTCCAAGGAGAGGTTAGAATAGTTGAAATTGCCTCCGGGTTCGTTGGCGGGTGTGCCGTCGATAAAAATCTTGGTGTAGTTGGAATTTCCGCCATCGAGGAAAAGTGTCGTCAAGCCGCCGATCGGGCCGGTACGGGCGATGCTGATTCCTGGTTGCGTATAGAGCAGGTCGGGGAGAGAAATCGCCTGGCGCTGGACAATTTGTTCCCTCGTTAGAATGGAGCTTGGTGCCGGCGATTCTTCCTGGGCGGTGGGGGCGATTTGTCCGGTAACCAGCACACTGGAAGACAGGGGAGCCAACTCCATGCGCAGGCTAAGCGTGAGCGTTTCACCGGAATGAAGATTTAGATCGGTTTCCCACGCGAGGAACGATTCCTTAGCGATGACAATGTGATAGTGGCCCCCCGGAAGCGTGAGGGCATATCTTCCATCTACCGCGGACTCTGAATCTACCCGACCTGCGGGGGCACCAACCAGCTGAGCCGTAACCCGTGCGCTGCCGACACCCGCCCCGGAAGGATCGGTCAGAATCCCCGTCAGGTGAGCCTCCGGGAGTTGTGCCTGAGGAAATACGGGAATCACACAAACAAGGCAGAGCAAGACGAATGCAGGAAAGCCAAACTTTGGATTTTTCATGGTTCCTCCGCTCCCTCACGCGCGGGAGAGTAAAGGTTGGCCAGCGTAAATAAGGTCTTGCGCGGGCTGCAGACTTCGCCGGTCTCCTGGCTTGGCGACGATTCGCTGTCGGCGATAGAGAATCGCAGACAGCAGGCTTGCGGCCTTCCCGCAGCGAAGAATGCTGCAGTGACGGGCAAGCGAAAAGTTCGCCTTACAGTCGCGCGGCGGCGACGGTTTTGCACCGTCTTCCCGAGCACGAAGTCTGCGGTTGAGGTGGAGGGGCGATGCCCGCTATGGGTGACGAATTTCGGTAGCGCGAGACCACCGGGCCGAGGTTATTCAGCAGACTACTCTTTGTTGAAAAGCGTGACGCGCGGCCGGCCGGAAGAAGTCATCTCCACGCTGAGCGGCGCTTGAAACACGTGTTCGAGCAGATCTTTCTGGAACACGCTGGCGGGCGGTCCCACCCGAAGGCATTTTCCCTTCTGCAGCAACACAACCTGGTCCGCGTACTCTCCGGTGAGATTCAATTCATGCGTGACCACCAGAACGGTGTAGCGATTCTCCGCTGCCAGTCGGCGCAGCGCGTCGAGCAAATCGACTTGGGCACCGATGTCCAGGTGAAGCGTCGGCTCATCCAGCAGAAGCAGAAGCGGCTGCTGCGCCAGGGCTCGTGCCAGAATCACGCGCTGTTTTTCGCCTCCAGAAATTTTGTCCATCCAGCGATCAGTAAGATGCAAAGCCCCAACCTGCGCCAGCGCATTCTTTGCGATGATGATGTCGTCTTCGGATTCGAAGCGAAGGCCACGGCCGTGGGCGTGTCGCCCCTGCAAAACAAATTCCCAGACGCGAGAAGGAAAGAGCAGGCGACTTTCCTGCTGAACCAGAGCGATGCGTTGGGCACGGACTTTTGCGGAGAGGGAGTGCGCAGCGAATCCGTTCAAGAAAATGTGACCCGAAAGGGGTTCCAGCGCGCCAGAAATCAGTTTGAGCAAAGTGGATTTGCCGCTGGCATTTGGGCCGAGAATCGCAACAATTTCTCCGGGTTTGGCCTGAAAGCTGAGCGCTTCCAGTGTGAAGAGAGGCGCCTGCGCCGGATTTGGAGCGTAAACATAGCTGGCTTGTTCAACACTGAGGCGCACATCGGGATTGCCTCGGGGCTGATCCATCGAGGGATTCACCATGGGTGTTCGAAGGGGCGTGCTCATGCAAGCCTCCTGCGAAGCAGATAGATGAAGAAGGGCGCGCCGACCAGGGCGGTGACAGCGCCGACGGGAAGTTCTGAGGGGGCCACCACGGTGCGTGCCAGCGTGTCGGCAATAACGAGTGCAATCGCTCCCCCGAGGGCTGATCCTGGAATTAGCATGCGGTGGTCCGAGCCGAAAATCATGCGCATAGCATGGGGAACCAGCAAACCGACATAGCCAATGGCGCCACTGACGGAAACTGCAAGCCCCGTAAGGATGGAGGCGGCAAGATACACGACAATGCGGACACGAGGCACATCGACACCGAGATGCATGGCTTCCTTCTCGCCAGCAAGAAGAAGATTGAGATCAGGGGCCGTGGTATAGATCGCGCCGGCAGTTATCAGAAACCCAATTCCCAGAAAATACAGAAGGCTTTTGGGCGGTAGCGTGGAGAGACTTCCCATCATCCAGTAAGACGCTCCGCGCAGATTGCTTCCGGCTAGCGTGGACATCAAGAACATGATGATGGCAGAAAGAAAGGACGCCGTGATCACGCCGCCGAGAAGCAATGTGGTGCTGTCAATTTGTCCTTCACGGCGGCCCAGGAAGTAGACAGCGGCGATGGTGATAGCCGCGCCAAGGAATGCGCCAAAGGGAGTGATCAGTCCGGCATACTCCGGCGAAATGGCCAGTTGATTTTCAATCATCAACGCGACGATGGAACCGACGGCAGCCCCGCTGGAAATACCGAGAACGTAGGGGTCCGCGAGAGGATTGCGCAAGAGTGCCTGGAAGCTGCTGCCGGCAACCGACAACGAGGCGCCCACCACAACAGCGAGAAGGATACGCGGCAAACGAATATCCACGACGATCATCCCGTAGTCAGTGGAAATTCCGGCGCTTTGATGTAACAGCACGCGGATCAAATCGCGGCCCAGCCCATAAAGAGAGACCTGGACGGCACCCAATTTGAGGGCGATTACGACGACAAAGAAGAGAATCACAGCCAGAATGCCACAACGCAGGAAGAGCCGGCCGAGTGTCAGAGGGCGCATGGAATCTCCAGGGAGCAGCCCGGCGCTGCAAAGCGCCAGGCCAGGGGCTTTGGCTGAACCGGTGCTGGAGCAGGAGCGTTCGGGGGTGCAGTCTCTTTTTCTGTTCCTGGCGCTCCGGCAAAGACCTCCGGATGCAACTGGCGGGCGAGGTCCTCGATGACTGAGATCATGCGCGGAGCTGGACGAATAATGGCATCGCTGGCAACGGCAAACCGGCGATTGTGCACAGCGTCGAGAATCTGCCATCCCGGGCGATTTGCCAGGGCTTCGAAATCATTACCGCCGGCATGAGAAGCGGCAAAAACAAGATAATCCGGCTGAAGACGCGCAACCTCTTCGAGGCTCACCTGAGGCCAGTCCTGATTCGAATCCACGATGGAGATAGCTCCCGCCCGGCGAATCGCGTCAGCGACGAAAGTGTTTTTTCCAACGGACATGAGTGGCTCCGGCCAGACAACAAAGAGCACCCGGCGGGGAGCCACTCCGCTGAGTTTCGCCTGCAAAGTCGCCAAGCGCTGCTGAAGATCGTCGGTGAGCGATTTTCCCGCCGCGGAGACGTTCAGGACGTCTGCAAGCTTTTCTGTGGAGGAAAGAATTTGATCGATGGTGCGAATATCCGTGGCGTAGTTGGGGATGGCAAGAGTGTCGAGGGCGCGGACTGTTTCTAACTGGTTGCCTTCTTTGCTCAGAAGAACCAGGTCGGGGTGCAGTGCGGCGATCTCCTCAAGATTGGGATTGATGACACCTCCCACCTTCGGCTTCTTCTGCGCATCCGGCGGATAGTCACAATAATCCGTGTCGCCGACGAGCCGATCTTCGACACCCAGCGCATATAGCGTTTCCGTCAGGCTGGGAGCCAGCGAAATGATTCGGGAAGGATTCACCGGGATACGAACGGTGCGCCCGTAGCCATCAGTGACTTCATGCATCGCGGTCGAACCAGGCGTGTTCACCTGCGCGGCGATTTCCGTGGCGTCAAGAAGAAACAGACTTGCGCAAAGAATCAAACCGCGTGTAATAAAGTTGGCGCTTGACTGAAACACGAATCTCCCCTAACGAGAGCCCGCGAGAATTCGCCAATAAAAAAGCCCCGTGCGAGCCGGGGCATTTCTGGACCGTGTTCTCTCTCGCGAAGGACACGCGGCCGCTGCAGCTTGGGAGGGTAGCCTGGCTTACGGCAACTTTGCCGATCACAGTGGCGGGACCGCGGCCGCTTTACACGGCACTTCCCCACTTCCCGAGCCTGCAAATTGAAGATTTAGTGTACGGTGACCGCGCAGAGGTGTCAACGAAACGAAATAAAACGCGCCCAACGCCTAGCGATTCTTCCAGTTGGGCTTGCGCTTTTCCACCAAGGCTCGCAGGCCTTCCTGGGAATCTTCCAGGCGATAAAGTTCATTGAGAAAAATGTTCATGGAGTTCTTCAGGCCATCGCGGAGAGACAGACCCATTCCCCCGAGAATCGCTTTTTTTGCCATGGTAAGGACAGGCCCGGAATGGCCGGTGATCCGAGCGATCAGGTCGTGCACGGTAGCTTCCAATTTGGCTTCCGGTACGAGCCAGTTTACCAGACCGAGTTCGAGGGCGCGCTCGGCAGTCACAGGTTCTCCCAGCAAAACCAGTTCGAGGGCTACCTTGGGTCCTACAAGAAACGGCAGGATCGTCGACGCCAGCGGCGGAAAGACGCCAATGCTGATTTCCGGCTGAGCAAATCGCGCTTTGGGCGTGGCGACGACCAGATCGCCGAAAGCGGCAAGCTCGGCACCGCCACCGATGGCAGGACCATTTACAACCGTAAGAACCGGCTTGGACGTTTCCAGAATGCCGGAAAAGACGGAGTGGAAGGCGTCGAGCATCTGAAACACGCGCTCCGAAGTGTATTCGCCGACATCAATGCCGCCACAAAACACTTTGCCGGCGGAATCGAGAACAATGAGCTTGACGTCTTCGCGCTCGGCAACAAAAGAAATGCCGTCGGCGAGTTCACGGAGCATAGCCTCGTTAAGTAAATTGTGCTCCGGACGATTCAGGGTCATGCGGGCAACGCCGGCTTCGATTTGATGTTTGATGAATTGGAATTCTTCTGGCTGGCGGCGTTTCGGTTCGGTCCGAACTTCAACGGAGTGACGGCCTGGCACGATGGAATTCTCCTTCCGGAACGAGCGGTTCTCACTTCGAAATTTGATGCTAGCACGCGGTGGAAGCCGATGTGCGCCAGGTTGGAGACATGGTGCGCAATGAGTTCGCTGGTCCTTTCGTCCGGGAAGGCCGGAAAACGGCTGTTTTCTGAGATACACAGACAGGCGATTTTGTTTCTCTTGGGGAAAAAGGTGATTGGGAAGCATGAAGTTTCTCGCAGAAAAGTTCCATCCCACAGGTACAAGAAGCAAAGGATTGGGCCCAAGCCGAGGCGTCGTATGCGAAGTGGTAAGGAAAACCATCAGAAGATCGGTGAAGTTAGGAACGAAGTTTTAAGGAGATGACTCAATGATGGTGAAAAACAAATCCAACCGGCTGGCCGTTGTGGCATGTGCCGCGATACTCTTGGCGGCAAATTTTGTGGTTGCCGGCCCACACCCGGGAAAAATATCGTAGACACTCACCAAGCCGCAGATTGCCACAGGGTACGTCTTGCCGGCAAAGCCGTCGTGGGGTCCGCCGAACTGGCTTTTTGGGCCGGTTTGGACGATTCTCTATGGGATGATGGCAGTGGCGGGTTGGCGCGTTAAGCGAGCATTTGCTTCGAATTGGAGAACGATGGCGTTGGTTCTTTTTGGCGTTCAGTTGGCCCTGAACTTTGTCTGGTCTCCCATTTTTTTCAATCTGCATCTCATCGGACCAGCAGTCGCAATCATTTTCGCCCTCCTGCTCTGCTTGCTGCTTTTCCCTGTGAATGCGAGGAAGGTTGATCGTCTCGCCGCAGGTCTGTTCCCGCCTTATGTTTTGTGGGTGAGCTTCGCGGCAGCTCTGAACTACACTATCTGGACAATGAATCCTGTCCACGCTTCTGAACGCCGGGCACCCCCCACTGCTTATGCGCTGCAATTGAAGGCCCCCCCCGGGGCAGGGGGATTTCCGGCGGCGGAGGCATGGGAGAAAGCGCCAGCCTCTCAGTTTGATCAGGACTGGAATGGCGATAACCCGGATCCGCAGCGGGCCACGGAGGTTCGAGCGCTTTGGACCTCGCAAACCTTATTCCTTCGCTTCCATTGCAAGTACCGGAACATTTTTATTTTCAGTGATGCCCGCGCCGATGGATGGCGTTACGAGTTGTGGGAGCGCGATGTGGCGGAAACATTTCTGCAGCCGGATGCCAGCGACCCACTGGTGTATCGTGAATTTGAAGTCAGCCCCAACGGATATTGGATCGATCTGGCCGTATCGCATGGAAAGATCGCAGAGTTGCACAGCGGTCTGCAGCGGCGCGTGGTCATGGATGAGAAGGCAAAAACTTGGACTGCCGAACTAGCGATTCCCATGAAGTACTTGACCACGCAATTCGATGCAAAACACTCTTGGCGTGTAAATTTCTATCGCATTGAGGGAGATGCAGAACCACGATTCTATTCAGCATGGAGCCCGACATATTCCCCAAAGCCGAATTTTCACGTGCCTTCCGCTTTCGGAACGCTCGAGTTTCGCGAACAATAAAAAGCTTGTTGACTCCCAGCGGGGCGTGGTGCTGTGAAGTTCGCGGATGGATGAGTCATCGAAAAGAACATATGTCTTGCTCAGTGCGCGCATGCCTGCTCGCGACCGTTCTTGGGTGTTTTGGGGTGCTGTCCGTACATGCACATCAGTCGAACGATCCCAACGCACCTGTGGTCAACAAGGTGGAACCGCCAAACTGGTGGGTTGGCTTGACGCCAGATGTGATGGTCTTGCTGTCTGGCAAGAATTTGCAGGCGACGCATGCGCAATGCAATCTGCCGGAGGTGGTCGTCAGCCGAACACAATCATCGGCGAACGGAGATTATCTGTTTGTCTGGCTGAAATTTCTACCGCAATTGAAGAGTGGGACAGCCGTCTGCCGGATCGCCACCGCCAAAGGGCAGACCTCGTTCGAATTTCCGGTTGTTTCCCGAAAGCAGATTCTGGGTCGGAACCAGGGACTCTCTACCGATGACGTGCTTTATCTGATCATGCCGGATCGCTTTGCCGATGGGGACCCGACGAACGATGAGCCAGCAGAATTTCCTGGCTCGCACGATCGGACGAAGGCTCGCGCGTATCACGGCGGAGATTTACGAGGAATCAAAGCACATCTTCCCTATCTGAAGGATCTGGGTGTGACTACTTTGTGGCTGACACCGATCGTCAAGAATGGAGCCGCGGCTGCTTATCACGGTTATAGCGCCGTAGATCTGTACGCGGTTGACCCTCACCTCGGAACAGTTAGGGATTACCAGGAGTTGGTAGAGTCAGCGCATCGGCAGCACATGAAGGTTTTTTTTGATGTGGTGCCGAACCACGTCGGGCCGCTACATCCGTGGGTTAAGGATCCGCCGATGCCGGACTGGTTTCATGGAACGACGGAGCAACATCTGACCTCGCACTCGCCCCTGACCGCAGGGTTTTACGGACAAACTGAAAAAAGACAGCCCAACGAACCCGCCATCGACTTATTTGAAGCGCTGGCTGATCCCCACACTCCGCAACAGATGCGGAAAAATCTGACAGACGGCTGGTTCTTCGGGGTTTTGCCGGACATGAACACGGAGAATCCCGTCACAGAACAATACCTGGTGCAGAACAGTATCTGGTGGGCAGAAATGACCGGCTTGGATGGCTACCGGATTGATACATTTCCATATGTTTCGCGGCTTTTTTGGGCCGAATGGCATCGGGAGTTGCGACGGATCTACCCCCGACTTTCGACGATTGGCGAAGTATTTCATCCCGATCCAACGGTCACCTCATTTTTTGCGGGAGGCCGCAAGGGTTGGGACGACATCGACACACAGCTCACGACATTGTTTGATTTCCCCCTGTGCTTTGCCATGCGCGATGTTTTGCTGAATGGCGCCCCCGCCGGGCGCATCACAAATGTATTGAGGCAGGATTCGCTTTATCCGCATCCGGAATTTCTGGTGCCATTCTTTGCGAATCACGATACGACGCGCTTTGCTGGAGCAAGCGGAGCAACCCCCGACAAATTAAAGCTGGCGTTTGGATTGACCGTCACGGTCCGGGGTATTCCGGAATTTTATTATGGTGACGAAATTGGGATGGCCGGCGGAGGCGATCCTGACAACCGACGCGATTTTCCGGGTGGTTGGGCGGAGGATGCGCAGAACGCGTTCACGCGCGAGGGAAGAACTCCGCAGCAGCAGGAGATCTTCGAGTATGTGCAAACTCTACTGAAGCTACGGCGCGAGCATGATGCTTTGCGGGGCGGTAAGCTCTGGGATCTAGCCTCGGACCAATCAACCTACATTTTTGTCCGTGAGTCGGAGGAAGAAAAGTTGCTAGTTGCGTTTTATGATGGCGTGAGCCCAAAAATAGTTGAAGTTTCGCTGCTCGGTACGCCGGCGGACGGAGCGGCCGGTATTTCTCCACTATTCGGAACGGGCAAAGCGGATCTCGCCGGGCGACAATTGAAACTGGTCCTTCAACCGCAAAGCCTCTCGGTTTTTTCGCTACAGTAGGTCTATAGTATTAGGCTTGAGGAATCGCTATTCTGTGATGGTTAGGGGGCAGGACAATGAAGAACTTTTTTCTACTGATGGCGCTTCTGGGAGTGAGCGCGATGGCAGCGGATAAAACGGTCTACGACTTCACGTTAAACTCCATCGACGGGCAACCAACTCCCCTTGCCACATTTAAGGGCAAGGTGGTGCTGCTGGTGAATGTGGCGAGCCGCTGCGGGTTTACGCCGCAATATGCGGGATTGGAATCGTTGTACGAGAAATACAAGGACCGCGGATTTGTGATCGTCGGCATTCCCGCCAACAATTTCGGCGGCCAGGAACCAGGGACGAACCAGGAAATCAAGACGTTTTGCAGTGCAAAATATCACGTCACCTTTCCGATGATGGCCAAGGTTTCCGTAAAAGGGAGTGACATTACGCCGTTGTACCAATTCCTGACCGACAAGAACGCGCATCCTGATACCGGCGGCGACATTGGTTGGAATTTCACGAAGTTCCTGGTCGGGCCGGATGGAAGAGTGATCGCGCGCTTTGACTCCAAGGTGGAACCAGACTCCCCCGAAGTGACTTCGGCAGTAGAAAAGGCCTTGGCTGGCCTGAAAAAATAAGCTGTTGCCAAAAAAATATTCGCGATAACGATGAACCCGTTCCGCGCGGGTGAACATCCAACTGCATTAGAGACGGGGATCGCGCCAACCGTTACTCCATCCCATTGCGCGAGTGACTTCAACTTTGATGCCCATTCTCTCCTTACAAACTGTCAGCAAGAACTATTTGACCAATGGCCAGACCATTAAAGCTTTGCGCGACGTTATGCTGGAGGTCCAGGCCGGCGAATTCGTAGCGCTGGTTGGGCGTAGCGGTTGCGGAAAATCTACGTTGCTGAATCTGGCCGGGGCGATGGATTTTCCCACCAAGGGAAACGTGCTCATCGATGGCGTTTCCACAGCCGGACTGGGTGATGCCGGGCAGACCAAGCTGCGTCGGGAAAAAGTGGGTTTTATCTTCCAGTCCTTTCAACTGTTGCATACGCTGACAGCCCTGGAAAACGTGGAACTTCCTTTGCTCCTAGCGGGGAATGCTGCGGCACGAGAAGAAGCTCGCGAGAGACTAAAGTGGGTGGAGCTCGAGAGCCTGGGCGAGCGATTTCCCCATCAACTCTCCGGTGGCCAGATGCAACGTGTGGCCATCGCACGAGCGCTGATTCATTCGCCTAAACTTCTGCTGGCGGACGAACCTACAGGAAATCTGGATACTGTAACCGGTTCACTCATTCTGAAATTGCTGAAACGTCTGACGCGCGAATGTCAGACGGCCACCATCATGGCCACTCACAGCCTGGAAGCTGCGGAAATCTCCGACACCTTGGTGCGGCTGCGCGACGGCCACATCGAAGAAATCACGCGACGTTGAAATGGGACGGGTGACACTTTTCTACCGTTTGATGCTGCGGCCACTGTTGCGCGAGCCGGTACGCATGGGCCTGACCATCCTAGCGGTCGCGATCGGCGTAGCCGTGGTCTTGGCCATCGAACTGGCGGGCGATGCGGCGGCGGGCTCGTTTCACTCCTCCATGGAGACACTTGCGGGAAACTACACCTTGGAAATCGTGGCCGTAGGCGGAGTGCCGGATTCGGTGGTGGCCATGCTGGCAACTCAGCCGATTCCACTCAACTATTCCGCGCGCATTGAGGATTACGCCACGATTGTCGAGTCCAAGGAAACACTACCACTGATCGGGATGGATATGATCGTGGAGGGAAGTCACTACGTTTCTGCGGATCATCCCCAATCCCTGGCGAACTCTTCACCTGAGCCAGCGTCGCTCGCACTGCAGCATCTCGGTGATCCCACCAACGTTTGGGTGGGAAGGAGCCTGAAAAAAAGGCCAGGCGATCAGATAGAGCTGCAACTTAACGATCAAACTGAGATTTGCACGGTGCGAGGTGTGTATCCGGATTCCAGCGGAAACGAAAGTGTGATCTTGATGGACCTCGCCGGCGCTGAACAAGCGCTGAAACGAGGAAGCCGCGTGGACCGGATACTCTTAAAGATCCCGGAATCGGCGAATGCGGACACGTGGCAGAGGCGCATCGGCTCTTTGCTTCCTGCTGGAGTGGAACTTCGTCCTCAAGGAACAGGAACCCACGAAAACCGAAAAATGCTTGCCGCGTTTCGCTGGAATTTGCGCTTACTGAGTTACGTCGCCCTCGTGGTTGGAGCATTCCTGATTTACAACACGATCTCGATTTCGGTTGTTCGGCGACGCACGGAGATCGGTGTGGTGCGTGCACTTGGCGCGAGCCGAACGCAGGTAGGCTTGGCGTTTTTGGGAGAGGCAGTCGGAATTGGACTCGCCGGAGCACTTCTGGGACTGCCGCTCGGAAGGCTTCTAGCGAGTGGCGCGGTGAAATTGATGGCGTTAACCGTGAACATGCTGTATGTGAGCAGCCGACCCGGAACGATTGCAC
This sequence comes from Candidatus Acidiferrales bacterium, assembly GCA_963775865.1. GTDB lineage: Bacteria > Acidobacteriota > Terriglobia > Acidiferrales > UBA7541 > Acidiferrum. Next base: position 100,655 of record CAVZKU010000010.1, read on the forward strand.
TCACTGGTTCTTCGATTTTGCTGGCTGTGCTGATTGGTGCAGGCGTGTCCATTGCGTCTGCACTGGGGCCAGCCCGAGAGGCAATGCAAGTTTCGCCGGTTGATGCCATGTCGCGTGGGCGCCGCGAATTTGCTTCGCGCATGGACCAGGGGCGGGATTTGTGGATTGCAATTGTGCTGGCGATTGCAGCTGCGGCACTTTCGCGGTTGCCTGCGGTAGGAGCCAAGCCGCTATTCGGCTATCTGGCGACAGTTTTGTTGATCGGAGCAACGGCGTATGCCATTCCAGCGCTGGTCAACTCTGTTTCGGCGGTAGGCTCCGGGTTGCTGCGAAGGTTTCTCGGCGTGGAAGCGTTATTGGCATCGCGGAGTCTTGTGGCCTCGCTTGGACGCACGTCCGTTCTGGTAGGTGCGCTCGCTACGGCGGTGGCCATGATGACTTCTGTGGGAATCATGGTCGGCAGCTTCCGGCAGACAGTGGTGAGCTGGATGGACCATCAACTTCCGGCGGATTTGTATTTGCGTCCGGCGGGAGAACCAGCCGCGGATCGCCATCCCGCGCTGTCTCTGGAATTGACCGAACAAATTGCAAAGTTGCCGGGAGTGGCGGCAGTGGACCGTATGCACGCGTATGAAATCAGTTATGAAGGAATGCCGGTGACGCTGGCTTCGATGGACGTGCAAGTGTTAGGGCCTTACGACAAATCTAATTTCTTATCCGGTAGACCGGCGAAAAAAGTGCTTGCGGAGCTTCGCGGGGAGAACTGCATTCTGGTAAGTGAGCCGTTCACGTACAAACATCGCGTGAAAACGGGGGATTCGATTGAACTCGCGGTCGGGGACAGGCGCGCCCGTTTCCGCATTGTGGATGTGTACTACGACTACTCGAGTGAACGCGGAACTATCCTGATGGACCGCGACACACTGCTGAAATATCTACCAGACCCAACGCCAACCAATGTTGCGATATTCCTTGAAGCCGGAGCAAAACCGGAAGTCGTGCGTCAAGAGATTCAGGATGCTGCGGCCGGACATCGCATTTTGATTTTTTCCGATCGCGACTTGCGAACAGAGGCGATTCGGGTATTTGACCGGACATTCGCGATCACGTACGCGCTGGAAGCAATCGCGGTTCTGGTTGCCGTTATGGGAATTGCGGGAGCGCTGTTGGCCCTAGTGATTGACCGGCGACGTGAGTTAGGACTGTTGCGATTCCTGGGCGCCTCTTCGGAACAAATTCGGAAATTGCTTCTGGTGGAAGCGGGACTTTTGGGGATACTGTCAAATTTGGCTGGCTTTGTGTTGGGGTATTTCCTGTCGCTGATTTTGGTCTTCGTTATAAATAAGCAATCGTTCGGGTGGACGATCCGGTTTCATTGGCCGATCGCGATATTGTGCGGCGCTTTGACGGTTGTCTACATAGCCACGGTATTGGCGGGATTGTATCCGGCGGAAGTAGCAGTGAAGCTGAACCCGCTTGAGGTTGTGCATGAGGAGTAGGGCAGCGGCAAAGGTACTGCTGTTGTTTTGGGCGTTTGCCTTGGCCGCCCAAAGCCCCTACCAGTTGGCGGTGCCGGGTTACCAGTATGAATTCCCGCGCGACTTCTTCAATCATCCGGATTTTCAGACGGAGTGGTGGTACTACACCGGGAATGTAACCGCGAGCGATGGGCAGCGGTTTGGGCTTGAGTTAACGTTTTTTCGGGTAGGCGTGAGCCGAAATCCGGCAAAACGTAATACCTGGGATCTCCAGGATCTGTACCTTGCGCATCTGGCATTGAGCGATCTAGATGGCAACGCCTTTTATCACACGGAACGGATCAACCGTGCGGGGCCGGGGATTGCGGGGATCGACCAGAAACAAGAGCGCATCTGGAATGGGAATTGGAACGTAACGTGGAATGGCGACGACCAGGTGCTGGAAGCTGTCAACGAGCGCTTTTCGTTCTCTCTCACGTTGCATCCCGAAAAGCCCCCGGTGATCCACGGAGAAAATGGAGTGAGCCAGAAAGCGGAAGGAGCGGGCCGGGCTTCGCACTACATTTCGATGACGCGGTTGAAGGCAACGGGACGCATTCAAGTGATCGGAAAGAGCTATGCGGTTTCCGGATTGGCGTGGATGGATCACGAATTCTTCACCAACCAATTGATGAGTGACCAGGTGGGGTGGGACTGGTTTAGCGTGCAGCTCAGTGATGATACGGACCTCATGCTTTTCCGAATCCGGCGGAAGGACGGCTCGGTCGATCCGTATTCCGCGGGGACATATATCGATGCGAAGGGCCATCCGACGCATCTGCGCAAGGACGATTTTTCGCTGGCGCCGGCCGAGGAAAGTTGGAAGAGTTCAGCGACGGGCGCGGTGTACCCTGTGCGGTGGCGGATCTTGGTGCCGAACCTGGAGATCGATCTCGAAGCAACCACGGCACTGAAATCGCAGGAGTTATCGGGTGGTACTCAGGTAGTGCCGAACTATTGGGAAGGGGCGATTGCGTTGAAGGGTCATCAGGGAAAAGTAGGCGTGAGCGGAGTGGGCTATCTGGAAATGACGGGGTATGACCGTGCGGTGCAGTTGCCATAGGAGACGCGCGGCATGATGGGATCAATTGTCGACGATGGATTCCAGGCCTTGTTTGTTTTTGATGATTAAGGTGGAGCCCATGACCTGGAGGATCTGTTTCTTGCGGAAGTCGGCGAGGAGACGCGTTACAGTTTCGCGGGAAGAGCCGATCATTTGGGCAATTTCTTCGTGAGTCAGCGTGAGCTTGATGCGAATCTGCCCCTTTTCTTCCGGATAATTGGAAGCCCATTCGAGGAGGAAGCGGGCCAATTTTTCGCCGGCGGAGTGCGAGAGGCCAATGGTGCGCATTTCGGAGATGGCGGAATGATAGGTTTCGCCAAGCTGCTGGGCAACCCGGAGGGCGGCTTCGCCGTGGTCTTTCAGGAAGCCAAGAAATTCGTTGCGGCCGATAAAATTGGCCTGGGCCGGCTCGATCACATCCGCGGTGAGCTCATAACACGTGCCTGTGACGGTGGCGGGAAGACCGAGAACTTCACCGGGTTCTGCGATGCGAAGAATGAGAGTCTTGCCGTCCGCGGAAGAAGTGGAAAGTTTAACGCGGCCGCTACAAAGGATAAAGACCCCGCGGGAAGGTTGCCCTTCAACAAAAAGGGTGGCGCCTTTGGGATAGGCAGCGGAAGAAGTGATGGAAGCCATGGCTTTGACCGCAGCATCCGAGAGATTGCAGAAGAGCCGCTCTTCCCGGTGAGGGCAAGCGAGGCAGTTTTCAATAATCTCCAGGCCGTAAGGAGTACGCATACTGATTCCCTCGGGGAGTAACCCGCGCTCAACCTTAGTCACGAACTGGAACCGATTGCCGTTGCGACGCCAACCATTAAGCATGAAATCACCTGCATGTGTGATATTGCGCTCGGTGGGGGTGGTAGTTCCCGTGACTTCTATCACGGTCGAATGTGACATGAATCACCGACATTGCGGCATTTTGGTGGGAAACGTAGGGTGGCAAGGTAGAACCATGCAGGACACAAATCGACTTGCAGCGATTTTGAGGGCGGAATTGGCCTTCCTGGAACAAGGTGGATACCGGCGAGGGCCGAGATATCCGTGGCGACCTAACTTTGTGTTCGAAGATTCCCCCACTTGTATCAACTTCCACGATAAAGAGGAGAGACAACCCTGCACAGAATGCCCCTTGGTGGATTTCGTCCCGGCAGAAAAACGGGAAACGCGCTTTCCCTGCCGCCACATTCACCTGACCGAGCGTGGCGAGACCGTCAATACGTTTTATGAATGGGGAACCGAGGAAGAGTTGGAAGGCGCTCTGCGCGAATGGCTGAAGCAGACGATTCACGAGCTGGAATCCGAGAACCAGGCAAATTCGCAGACAGCGTGAAGCAGACACGACAGATACAGCAATAAGAATCCCGAAATGCAGAATCATTTTTGACCGTAGTAGGCGGAACTTCCGTGCTTGCGGAAGAAGTGTTTTTCGTGAAGCACTTTGGAGATGGAGCGGGCTTTCGGATTGGCAGTGAGAGTCTGCAACGCCATGGTAGCGATTTCTTCAACCAGGACGGCATTGTACGCGGCATCGGCCGGCGTTTTGCCCCAACAGAACGGAGCGTGCCCGGCGCCTAGGATGCCAGGGACATGCAGGGGATCGCGCTTGGCAATGCCACGGACGATGGCGAGGCCAGTGTTGCGTTCGTAGTCATCGCGGATTTCGGAGGAGGAGAGCGGCTTGGTAACGGGTATCGGCCCGCGAAAGTAATCGGCGTGAGTCGTACCAAAACAGGGGATTTCGCGCTGCGCCTGGGCCCAGGAAGTGGCCGAACGGGAATGCGTGTGGGCCACGCCGCCGATGGTGAGGGAAGATTGATAGAGGATGAGGTGAGTCGGGAGATCGGAGGAGGGGCGGAGGTCGCCTCCGCCAGACTTGCCTTCGAGATCGACGATCACAAGGTCCTCGGGTTTCATCGTGTCGTAGGAGACACCGCTGGGCTTGATGACTACGAAGCCCTCCCGGCGAGAAATGCCACTGGCGTTACCAAGGTAAAAAGGACCAGACCGCGGCAGACTAGTTCAAGATTAGCGTGGAGAACTTCTTCGCGAAGAGTTTTGAGCTTCATACGTTCCCTCTCGTCAAAACAGGAATGTGTCTCAAGCCATGTGTCTTTCTTAACTTAATTTGAAGACTATGCGGTGTGGGCATACATCGGCCAGCCGAGGTAGCGGGTTGCGGCTTCGTGGACGGCGGCGGCCACGGCGGAGAAGTTGGCAGCGACATGATGTTCGAAGCCGTTCTCGCAGATGTACCGCAGGAGTTTCTGCAGGCCGGGGATTTCGACGACGCCAGCCCCACCGAAGGTTTCTAGCGGGTCGTCGGTGAAACGGCCGCTGCCGGAATAGCCGCGGATGGTGCCGTGGGCATCGTCCGTAGAAAACCGGGCAAAGCACATGGCGCCGGATTTCACCTGGCCAACGCAGGTGCCGAAGGTGTTTTCTTTACCGACCGTGCCGGCGATGATGGCCTGGTAGTCCATTTTCACTTCGCGGAAGAAGTGCTTGGGCAGATTGCTGCAATGGAAGCAGACCGCCTTGTTGGGGTCGCAACCGTAGTTGTTGTTCCAGTCGAGCAACGCGCTGGGCGTTTCCGAAGCGAGCTGCAGCGCGTGCATGCCGAGCACCCCGCAAACATCCACTTCGCAGGCGCTCGAGAGCAACGAGTCGCTCATCATGCTCATCACCGTGCAGGGAACCACACCGAGATTTTCTTCCAGCGAAGTCCAGCACTGCACCGCGCTGATCTGCAGGTCCGTGGTTTTCATCCAATCGTCAATGACCGCGCCGAGCTTGGCCATTTTCAGCAGCGCGGCCTGGGGAATATCCGTGGTCGAAACATACTTCTGGATGGATTGCAGTTTCTGAACCGCCGCGGGGTCCGTATCCTTCATGCGGCTGATACGGCCCAGCACTTCAGAAAGATCCAGCGTTTCGACGGAGATGCCGCTGGCTTCGAGCAGCTTTTCGCTGTAACGCACGGTGTTGAACGCCGTGGGACGCGCGCCGAGAGCGCCGATCCGCAGGTTGCGCAGGCCGTTCACCACCCGGCACACGGCCGCGAACCAGTCGAGGTCCCTGGCGAATTCCGGCGAATCGGGAGTTTCGGTATGCAGCGTGGTGAGGGAATACGGAATGCCGTACTGCTTGAGGTTGTTGCAGGCCGACATCTTGCCGCAGAAGCTGTCCCGGCGATGCGTGATGGCCATTTTACCCGGTGTGTCCGGCGTGGCCTGCATGAGGACCGGCACTGCTAAGCGCGCCAGGCGCAGCGTGTCGGCGATGGCGCGTTCATCGCCAAAGTTGGGCAGGGTGACCATCACGCCATCGATAACGCCGGCCTTCGAACGAAACAGTTCCGCGCAGCGTTTGGCTTCCTCGTGCGTTTCGACCGCCCCGTATTTACTCTGTTCCGGCGTCAGCGCCACCACCTCCCAGCCGGCTTTCTGCAAGGCCTGGATCATTTCTTCGCGGCCCGTCTTGGCCAGGTGATCGGGAAAGAACCCCCGGTTCCCTACTATCAACCCCATCGTCATTTTTTTCTTGCTTGCCATGTTGAGCTCCGCAACTCCTCGAAACGGTTCAGCTACGGCCTTTTCCCGGCGCGTAGTAAACGCTGTACACCGCTCCTATCACCGCCAGAATGGCGCCCCACCACACCCCCGCGTGCAGGCGGAACAGCACCACCTCCTTCAGCGGCGGGTACAAGAGCTGGTACACACCCGCGCCACAGATGAGCACGCCGTTCACGAGAAGGGATATCCCGATGAAAAACCAGATGGAAATCGATCCGCCGCGTTTCATAGCGCCTCACCAGAAAATAAGATTCAGAGCCACAAAAATGGCTCCGACCACCACGGCCCAGAACCACGGCCGGTGCCACGTGGAAACATAACTCTCCGAAGGAATGTCGGTAACGCCATAGACCAGGCCCTGGAGATCCGCATCGGCTTTGCGCTTGGTGACCAGGCTGACGGCGATGGTGACGAACGCGCAGATCAGACAGGACCACAGCGCGCGGTACATGTTCTCCGCCATGTCTCGCGCGTAGGGAGATAGCGCCACATAGCGAAGCGCTGAAGGATCCACCTTTACCCAGGCCCACATCCCCACCGACGACGCCGTGCCGGCCAGCAGGCCCCAGAAACCACCCGCTGCCGTGGCGCGCTTCCACAACATGCCGAGCAGTACGGTGGCGAAGAGCGGCGCGATAAAGAAGCTGAACAGCGCCTGGACGTAGTCCATGATGCTCTTGAAATCCATCACCAGGTAGGCGGTGCCGATGGAGATGGCCACACCCACAACTGTGGACCAGCGGCCCATGCGGACGTAGTGCGCATCGGAAGCGTCCTTCTTGAGGAGCGCGCGATAGATGTCGTAGGTCCACACGGTGGTGAACGCGCTGACATTGCCGGCCATACCGGACATGAATCCAGCGATCAGTGCCGTGATGCCGAGCCCGAGCAGGCCCGGGCCGCAGTACCGCGCGAGCATCAGCGGAAGCACTTCGTTGTAGCTGTGCCCGCCGCTGGCCACGGCCTGTGTTTCGCCAACCAGTTTGATCGGGAGAAGCGCGAGACCCAGAAGGCCAGGAAGAATGACGATGAAGGGCACCAGCATCTTGAAGCCGGCGCCAATGATGGGAGCCATTTTCGCGGCGCGCAGGTCCTTGGCCGAGAGCACGCGCTGCACGACCAGGAAGTCTGTCGTCCAGTAGCCCATGGAGATGATCGCACCGAGACCGAAGACGATGCCGGTCCAGTGAATGCCCATGGGGTTATCTTGAAACTTTCCGAGAGTGCTCCACAGGTGCGTGTATTCCGCCGAAGCATTGGTGGCGATGCGTGCTTTCAGGCCGTTCCAGCCTCCGGCTTCGATCAAGCCGAGGATGGGAATCAACAGCGCACCGGCCCAGATCAGGATGAACTGCAGAACTTCATTGAAGATGGCGGAACGCAGCCCCCCGAGAGCCACGTAAATAGCGACGGTGACGGAGGAAATCAGGATGCTGAAGTTGATGTCCCAGCCGAGAACGATCTTCAGGACCAGGGCCATCGAATACATGTTGATGCCGCTCATCAGCACGGTCATGAAAGCGAAACTGACGGAGGACAGCGCGCGGCTGGCTTCGCCGAAGCGCAGTTTCAGATAGCCGGGAACCGAGTGCGTTTTGCTGATGTAGTAGAACGGCATCATCACCAGGGCGAGAAACAACATCGCGGGAATGGCGCCGATCCAATACCAGTGCGCGGCCAGGATGCCGTACTGGTAGGAAGCCCCGGCCCAGCCCATGAGCTCGAGCGAACCCAGATTCGCGGAGAGAAAGCTGAGGCCGGCGATCCACGCGGTCATCTCCCGCCCGGCCATGAAAAAATCTTCGCCGGTGTTAGCCTGCTCCTTCAGATAGAAGCCGATGGCCAGCACCAGCGCAAAATAAAAAATGATGATGACCAGATCGACCGTGGATAAATGCACCAGCCGCTGCGTTTCGAGAAATGCCAAGATAGCAATCATGATGGGATTAATGATTCTCCTCTCCGCAGCCGAGACTACTGGCCTTGAAGTTGTATGTCCACGAAAGAGATATCCATAAGCACGCAAGACTCATCGGGCGCGCCCCCCTTACCGGAGAGAACGAAGGGAATTCGGCTGCGAGACAGGTTATTGGAAGAAGCGGACGTCAGCAAACCCGGCTTGCGGTTCCTTGCCTGAAGAGGGAAAAGGAGCGAACGCTATGTGCCAAAGGGGCAGGGGCATTGAAAGTGGCCCAACAGGTAGGTTACACTCTAGGCGGTTATTTCGCAAAAATAACTGAGAAGGCGTTGATTCCTATGTGTTTTTTCAGGCGCATTCCCCGGCTGGATGTATTGAATAAAAAAGCGCTTTGACAACAGGGGTGAAAACAGCTTGCGGTCTGAGACCATCCCCATGGCGCTCACCAAGGAGAGTCTTCCATGAGTTCTCGCCCTTTCGTCATCCATTCCAAACATCTCCCCGATGGCCAATCGGGCGAACTTCTGCGGTTTTCGCGGGACAGCGTACAGTGGGAATGGATGAGTATGTCGGCGCGGCGGCTGAACCCCGGCGAACTCTATGAAACAGCGACTCAGGATGAAGAAGCGGCATTCGTCATTTTGGGAGGCCGATGTACCGCCAACTGGGGAAAAGGCGAACAGGTTATCGGGAACCGGAAAAATGTGTTTGATGGATTGCCCTACTGCGTGTACCTACCCAACGGACATTCCGTCAAATTCAAGGCAGAAACGGTGTGCGAGATCGCGGAATGTCGAGTGCCGTCGTTGGCAAAATTGGAGCCTCGGTTGGTTACACCGAAAGATGTGGTGACAAACCTGAGGGGCGGAGGAAACGCTTCGCGACAGATTGTGGACATTGTTCGGCCCGATTTTCCCGCGGACAAACTGGTGGTCATCGAGGTGTATACGCCGGGCGGAAACTGGTCGAGCTATCCGCCGCACAAACATGACGTGCATAATCCTCCAGTCGAAGTGGACCTAGACGAAATCTACTATTACCGGATCGACCATCCGCAGGAGGGATTTGCGCTGCAGAGGCTGTACGCCCCGGACAAATCGCAGGATTTCACGGTGCGCGCGGAGGATGGCGATGCGGTCCTGGTGCGTTCGGGCTACCATCCGGTGGTGGCGGGCCCCGGCTACAACGTGTACTACCTGAACTTCCTTGCGGGAACTTCACGCACGCTGTCCGTGACGGAAGATCCGCATCATGTGTGGCTCAAGTCCACATGGAAGGAAACAGATCCGCGGTTGCCGCTGGTGAAATAGGACAGGCAGAATCCTTGACTGGAAAAGGATCGCGTTGGAAATCCCAGAAAGCCGGGTACGAGAAGGGACTTGCCAAGACAGGTAAGGAATCGTTGATTCACAGGAAGCGCACGGGAATCTGCTGTGGAGTTTGCGGCAAGCTGGTACGCAGCGGAGCGAAGCGCACGAGGAGAATTTCTCCATGAAACGCCGGATGACTATGGCACAAGCAATTGTTGCCTATCTGCAAAATCAGTATTCCGCTCGCGATGGGAAGGAACAGCGATTCATCGAAGGAATTTTTGGAATTTTCGGTCACGGAAATGTCGCCGGGATGGGCCAAGCGCTGGAGCAGGATCCCGGGCTGAAATATCACCTTTGCCGGAATGAGCAGGCGATGGTGCACACAGCGGTGGCGTTTGCCAAAGCGAATTTCCGGATGCGGACGCTGGCGTGCACGACTTCGATTGGGCCGGGGGCGACGAATATGGTGACCGGAGCGGCGGCGGCCACCGTGAATCGACTGCCGGTGTTGCTGCTTCCGGGAGATATTTTTGCGCGACGCGATGTGGCACCGGTCTTACAGCAACTGGAGTCTGCGAGTTCGCAAGATATTTCAGTGAATGACTGCTTCAAGCCGGTTTCTCCCTACTGGGACCGGATTCAACGGCCTGAGCAATTACTGACGGCCTTGCCGGAGGCGATGCGCGTCTTAACGTCACCGGTCGAAACTGGAGCCGTAACGCTCAGTCTGCCACAGGACGTTCAGACGGAAGCATTTGATTATCCCGAGGAGTTCTTCGGGAAGCGCGTGTGGGTCATTGCCCGAAATCGGAGTGATCGAGCCGCCCTAAATCAGGCGGCGGAATGGATCCGTGTCAACAAGAATCCACTGATTGTCGCGGGCGGAGGCGTGCTTTATTCGGAAGCCAGCGTCGCGCTTGCGAACTTCGCGGAAGCAACCGGCATTCCGGTGAGCGAAACGCAGGCGGGAAAAGGCGCACTGCCGTACGATCACCCGCAGGAAGTCGGTGCAGTAGGCGTAACGGGGACACCTGGAGCAAATATCCTGGCGCGCGAAGCCGACCTGGTGATCGGCATCGGAACGCGCTACAGCGATTTCACCACCGCTTCCAAGACCGCGTTTCAGAACGCGAAGGTGCGATTCATCAATATCAATGTGGCGGAATTTGATTCCTACAAACATGCCGCGTTGCCATTGACCGGTGACGCCCAAGCCACTCTGCAAGAGCTCCAGAATCTGGTGGCGGGCTATAGGGTGGACGAGAATTACCGGTTGCAGGTCGCGCAATTCCGCGCGGACTGGGAAAAAGAGGTGGATCGGATTTACGCGATACGGAAAGAACCACCCATCAGCCAGGGCGAAATTATTGGCTTGGTGAATGCCACTGTGCAAGCAGAGGACACCATGGTTTGTGCGGCGGGGAGTTTGCCGGGTGATTTGCATAAGTTGTGGCGCACCAAAAGAGCCGGCGGCTACCACATGGAATATGGCTATTCATGCATGGGTTATGAGATTGCTGGCGGTTTGGGAGTCAAGATGGCGGATCCCAAACGCGAAGTGTATGTGATGGTGGGCGATGGGTCGTATTTGATGATGGCGCAGGAAATCGTGACTTCGCTGCAGGAAGGCTACAAGTTGAACATTGTGCTGCTGGATAACCATGGCTTTTCGAGCATCGGGGCCCTGAGCAGAAGCTGCGGTAACGAGGGCCTGGGAACAAATTACCGATATCGACGCGACAGGAACTATGATGGCGATCTCCTGCCCGTCGATTTCGTGAGCAATGCGGCGAGCCTGGGAGCGTGGGCCACTCGAGCGAAGACGCGCGAAGAGCTAGCGGCCGCTTTGGCCGAGGGGCGGAGGCAACCGCGGACGAGCGTGGTTGTCGTGGAAACCGCATACGACCATCGCGTGCCCGGCTACGAATCGTGGTGGGATGTGGCGATTGCCGAGGTATCCGAACGCGAGGCTGTGAAAGCGGCGCGCAAAACGTACCAAAAGGCACGGAAGAAAGAAAGGATCTTTTTCTAGACAATTTCTACGAGAAAGCTGTTCCCGGGGTGGTCGGTCTGCCGGTTCCAGAAAGTAGTAGAGAAAGAGGCCAGGGTGGAAACATCGCAGGCAGTCCAAACGGGGACCGCGGAACAGCCGCACCTCAAGAGGGTTCTGCATCTCTGGGACCTGATCTATTACGGCATCATCCTCACTTCTCCCATTGCGGCAGTGCCGCTCTTTGGGGAAGGGCAAGTCCTCTCCCACGGGCACACAGTCACAACCTTGCTCCTCGCGATGCTGGCGATGTCGGTCACTGCGGTGAGTTTCGGGAGAATGGCAACTGTATACCCGTCCACAGGGTCGGTTTACACGTACATCAGTTGTGGACTGAATCCGCACCTCGGATTCGTGGTGGGCTGGGCAATGTTCCTGGAATACCTGTTCCAGCCCATTCAGAACGCCTTGTATGCGGTGTTGGCGATTCAACGGATGGTGCCGCAGTTACCTTTCTGGTTTCTGGCGGCTGTGGCAGTTGGATTCATCACCGTAATGACGGTGCAAGGAATCAAGTTTACGGCCCGGACAAACGAAATTCTGCTTGGCTTTATGGTGTTGGTCACGTTGGCGTTTCTGGTCCAGGCATTTCGCTACGTGGTGCTACATGAAAGCTATGGTGGGCTGATATCGTTGCAGCCGCTATACAATCCGGCGACATTTAATTTACGGGCGTTGGCCGCCGGCACCTCGCTTGCTGCCCTGGTGTTCATCGGATTTGACGGCGTTTCCATCCTGGCGGAGGAAGTGAAGAATCCGAAACGAAATGTGTTGCTGGCTTCGGTGCTGGTGTGCGTGTTTACGGGATTGTTCAGCGGCCTGCAGGTCTACCTTGCCCAGCGTGTTTGGCCGGACCACACCACATTTCAGAATCCGGAAACAGCGTTTATGGATGTGGCGCGGCAGGCAAGTGGTCCGCTCCTCTTCATGGCGTATGGGGTGATGCTGCTGGTTTCGAGTATTGCGTGTGGACTTGCCGGGCATGTAGGAGCCGCGCGCCTCCTGTACAGCATGGGACGCGACGACGTTTTGCCGAAGAAAATCTTTGGCCATTTGAGCGCCAAAAGAGGCAACCCGATCTACAACGTATGGATCGTAGGAGCGCTCGCATACATTGGCGTATTATCTATTCCGTGGGAACATGCGGCGGAATTGGTGACCTTCGGCGCGTTACTAGCCTTCATGGGCGTGAATCTGGCGGCGCTGCAGCATTTCTGGTTTTCGAAAAAGACAGTGGGCCGGAGAAGATTTTTTGTTGACGCTTTTGTGCCAGGATTTGGATTTGTGTTCTGCTTCGGTTTACTGGTCAGTTTGCAGACGTGGACCGTGTATGCCGGTGTGGCGTGGCTGGTTATCGGAGTTGCGTACGCCGCGTATAAGACGCGGTGGTTTAAGCTGCGGCCAAAGCTATTTGATTTCAGCGAGACATGAAGGAGCCTAGCGGTCTCTAGGCGGTCGGCCCAACTCCCCTGGAAATAAAATGCCCTCGCCGCTCACCAAGCGGCCCCCACGATGGCCGAGCCAACTCAGGCCTTTGCCGAATTTGCCATTTGGTCGATCACACCATTCAAATACTTCATGCTGGCAGCAACGCTGACCTTAGGCGGAATTTCCGTGTGACCAAATCTGTTCGATGACCGACCATCCGGAGTAGCCGTTTTTCAGTAGAGTGCGGAAAAAACGCGGGGAAATCGATGTTTTTTGCCGATAATGGTGAACACCTTGTGCTCGATGGCTTCTTCGAAAATCCACTTATTTCGGCGGGCTTGCTCCAGAACCTTGTTGTCGCAGTCCTTCACGTGGACGAAACGCAGTTTGCTCTTGAACCTGCCGGCTTCCTTGACAGGGTCACCGTGACCGTAGAAGCAATGGCCTGTATCCAGGCACAGACCAACATTGGTATGTGAGGTGACTTCGAAGAATCGCTCGCATTCTTCGGGCGACTCGACATAAGTGGCGACGTGAGGATGGAAGACAGGTCCAGACCGAATTCGTTGACAACTTTTTCGGCGTCAGCCACGATCTGCTCGGCGTGCTCCCATTCTTCAGGGATGCCCTCGACGCTGGGGGTGCCGACATAAATTCCTGGAGCTCCGCCGTTGCCGGAAGCAAATCCCAGATCCGCGAGGGTGGTTCCCTTACCGCCTAATGGCTGGTTGAATTTGGTATTCAAACGGAAAAAACCGAGGCGGAATTCGTTAACGGAACTGGATCCAAACGTTTTTGTGTCTCCGAGATTGACGTTGTTGGTCTGTCCATTGCTTTCTGACAAGCCGAGTGCCTAAGCGCAATGTAGCGGTTTTTTCGATGGTGCGTGCAAGCGAATCCGATGAAAGAAAGGTAAAACACTGGAAAGCACAGCTGTTCGGATGGTGCGAGGGAAGCTCTCCCAATTCGGTCTTGTTATGACTTGTCGGTGGCGGGTACGACTTGCTGTTTAAACCCGCAGGATTCCCGGACTCGCAGTTCAGGTTGGAGTTTCTTTAGAACGCCAGGGCCATTTTTCCCAGAGATGCGATCGACGAGAAGTTCGACGGCCTCTTGACCGAGTTGGTACTTCGGCAGTTCGACGGTGGTGAGCTTGGGATGGAAGATGCCCAACCAGGGATAGTCGTCGAAACTGACCAGGCCAAAATCCTCGGGGCAGCGCAGGCCCATCTCCTCCGCCGCTTTGAGAAGCCCTACGGTCATCAGGAAATTGGCGACGTAAACTCCATCCGGCCGGTGAGAAAGCAGCAGATTGCCGGCACGGTAGCCTGACTCCAGTCGATAATCTCCTTCGATGACAAGCGCTGGATCATAGGCGAGTCCATTGGCCTTTAGGGCATCATGAAACCCTTCCCAGCGAGCTTTGCCATTGCTGACCTTGCGGGGACCACCGATCAAACCAATTCGTTTTCTTCCAGCGCGGGCTAGATGGCAGACGGCTTCGTAAGCGCCTCGGTAGTCATCCGTGATCACAGCGTCCTTGGAGATTTTGGGCGAGGTGCGCATCACCAAAACAATCGGCACTTTCATTTCCTGCATCATTTGCCGCAAGGGAGAGCTGATATCACAACTCGCTTTGGTGAGAAGAATGCCGTCGACACGTTTGGACAGCAGGAGCTCGAGGGCATTTTCTTCCTTTTCCTGAGTGTCATCGCTATTGCAGAGCAAAAGGTTGTAGCCGCGTTTTTGCGCCGCATCTTCGGCGCCTCGCACGACCATTGGGAAAAAAGGATTAGCGATATCCGGAACGATCATGCCGATGGTATGCGTTTTCTGCTTTGCTAGGCTACGCGCGAGAAGATTAGGACGATAATTGAGTTTGCGGATAGCGGCTTCCACGCGTTCTCGCAGTTTTTTGCCGACGTGACTTTTTTGATTGACGACGGCGGATACAGTGAAAACGGATACGCGTGCTTCGCGCGCCACATCGTAGATACTGGCGGCCTTAGCAGTTCCAGAAGATTTCTTTTTTCGCTGCATGGGTGTAAAGACGGGCCGAGTGTACCTTACCTTCACGACAATCTCCAGTCAGTTTCTCTAAGCGGTTATCTATCTAGGGGTTAGCCGCAGTCGAAGGCGCACATTTCGCCCGTGAATCTGCCAACCTGCTGACAAAGTGGCGGCTGGCAAGTCCCTGCCCGGCGACCGTTGCGAAACACGAAAGTCGCCGAATTTACGGCACAAACGTTGATTGGCTGGTCTTTATTCCGCGATCCAAGCGAGAATACGAGTGTCGCGGTGGAATGTTTCGGCAACAATTGCTATTTTCATTTCAACGTCAAAGCGCTAAGATTTGCGTGGAGGATTTTTCATGCGGGAGCTTGGTGTAGGAGTACTCGGCGTCGGCGAAATGGGCAAACGTCACGCGGAAAACATACGCCGACTGGTGCCGGAGGCCCAACTGATCGCCATTGCGGACGCCGCCGCACAGTGCGCGAAACAGGTGGCAGACGAACTGGAAATCGAGCACGCATACGGCAGCTTGGAAGAAATGGCACAGTGCACGGATATCGACGCGGTGGTGATCGCCACGCCGGACAAATTTCACGCTCAATCTATTCGCATAGCCGTGGCGGCGCGCAAGGATATTTTCTGTGAAAAACCCTTGGCGATGACTCTGGAAGATGCTTATGCGGCGCTGCGAGAAGTCTCGCGTACAGGCGTACGTCTACAGGTCGGTTTCATGCGGCATTACGATTCCGCGTATGCCGCCGCGAAGAAACGTATCGAAGCGGGAGAGATCGGCACTCCTGTAGTTTTCAAAGCCGTGGGTCGTGATAAAGACGAGCCACCCATTGCGGCGTATCAATCTGGTGTCAATGGAATGCTGTTCTACACGAACAGCATTCATGACTTCGATCTTGCGCGCTGGCTGATGCAGGATGAAGTAGCCGAGGTTCAGGCATACAGCACCACGGCGATTCGTCCCGAACTCGCGAACTACGGTGATATCGTAGCCGGGGTGGTCAACCTGAAATACGCGCACGGTGCGATCGGCAATATTGAATCGCATGCGCAAGCGATTTATGGCTACGACGTCCGCACGGAGATCATTGGCTCGAAGGGATCGATCTTTGTCGGCACGTTGCACAAAACCCCAGTGACCTTCTTGACAGTTCAAGGAGGCAACGCAAATCTGGCGGATCATTTCCTGTCGCAGTTTGCGGAAGCGTATTTGATAGAGATTCGAGATTTTGTGAAGGCCATGTTGTCTGACCGTGCTCCGCTGGTGACTGGAGAGGACGGATTACGGGGGCTGGAAATCGCAGTGGCCGCCGAGAATTCCCATCGGCAGGGCCGACCCTGTAAAGTTTCCCAGGAAAAGGCGGCGCATTAGCCGCTGCGAATTTTTGCTCCGGAGGTAGATATGACCCGAACAGTGACGAGCGCGTCCTTCAAAAGTCCGCTGCATGAAATGACGCAGACTACTTCCACTTGCTTGTGGAATGACTCCGCTTCAATTCAGGAGCTGACCTATTCCATCGAGCATGGAGCCGTTGGAGCGACCTGTAATCCGGTAATTGTGCTGGGCGTTCTGAAGAAGGAGATGGCGCAATGGAAGGATCGCATCCAGGCGCTGATTCAGCAATGGCCAAAGGCAACCGAAGATGAGATTGCCTGGCAGTTGGTGCGGGAAATCTCAACGAAGAGCGCCGCGTTGCTGAAACCGATTTTTGACGCGCAGCGTGGCCGGAATGGGCGTTTATCGATTCAAACCGATCCTCGACTCTACCGGGATACCGACGCCATCGTGCGCCAGGCCGAAGAGTTCAGCAAACTGGCGCCCAATATGATCGTGAAGATTCCTGTGACGCGCGCGGGGATTCCCGCGATTGAGGAGGCGACCTATCGTGGCATCAGCATTAATGCCACGGTCAGTTTCACATTGCCCCAGTGCGTGGCCGTTGCCGAGGCGGTCGAACGCGGCCTGGAACGGAGAGCACGCGAAGGCAAAGAAATCGTCAGCATGGGCCCCGTCTGCACCATCATGGTGGGCCGACTGGATGATTGGTTGAAGGTAGCAGCCGAAAAGGAAAATATTTCGATCGATCCCGGATATCTTGAATGGGCGGGCATAGCTGTATTTAAGAAAACCTATCAGTTGTTCAAACAGCGGGGTTATCGGATCCGGCTGCTTTCTGCTGCTTTTCGAAACCACATGCACTGGAGCGAATTCATCGGAGGCGATGTTGTGGTTTCGCCACCGTATGCGTGGCAAGTGCGCTTCAACGCCAGCGATATTGAAGTGCTGCCCCGAATCGAAAAGCCAGTGGAGCCACGAATCGTGGAGGAGTTAAAGAAAGAGTTCGTGGATTTTCGAAAAGCGCACGAAGAAGGCGGGTTGACGGTGGACGAATTTGATGCGTTCCCGCCGACGCGGCGCACCCTACGCCAGTTTATTGCGGCGTGCCACGACCTGGATGGCGTCGTACGGGATATTCTGATTCCAAATCCGGATGTGGCCTGATCTCCGGTAACCCGCTAGTTGGAAGCAACAAACACTTCGCGAACCACTCCCGAATCTCCCCGTTCGCGGGCAAGATACTGGTCATAAATCCAGCGATACGTTTTTTCCATGCCGGCGCGGAGCGTGGTGTTCGGCTCCCAGTGAAGCAACTTCTGGATCAAGGTGTTGTCGCTGTTGCGGCCATTCACCCCTTTCGGGGCTGCCAGGTCGTACTTACGCTTGAGTTTTATTCCCGCGATCTCTTCCGTGATGTCCACCAGTTGATTGATGGTGACGGCTTCGCTCGAACCGAGATTGATGGCATCCAGAATGTCGGATTTCATGATGAGATCGATGCCTTTAACACAGTCTTCTATGTACATGAAACTGCGCGTTTGTTCACCGCTTCCCCAAATTTCGATTTCGTGCTTTCCAGTGATTTTTGCTTCGATCACTTTGCGGCAGATGGCGGCAGGAGCTTTCTCACGTCCACCGTACCATGTGCCCCAAGGCCCATAGACATTGTGGAAACGCGTCATGCGCGTGCGTAGGCCAAAATCTTCGCGGAAGTGCCGACACATGCGTTCGGAGAAAAGCTTCTCCCAGCCATACCCATCTTCCGGCATCGCGGGATAGGCATCTTCTTCCTTTAAGGAAGGGGCTTCGAAGGTTTTCTGCTTATCCGCGTTATAAACGCACGCCGAGGAGGAATAAAAATAGCGCGACACACTGTGTTGAACAGCCGCTTGCAGCATGTGCGTATTGATCAGAACAGAAAGCATGCAGAGCGCTTTGTGACTTTCGATGAAGCCCATGCCGCCCATGTCGGCGGCGAGGTTGTAAATCTCCTGAGCGCCGCGGGCCGCGATTTCGCAATTTTCTCGCCGATGGAGATCGAGCGAGAGGTTCTCCACATCGTCGAAGCGCTGATACCAATCCTGGAGCGGTTTGATGTCGACGGCGCGGATTGCTTTGTGGCCCCGCGTACGAAAGGTAGAAACCAGATGCCCACCGATAAAACCACCTGCTCCTGTAATGACAATCAATTTCCCCTCATCTTCCGGCACGAGAAACCTCCTCCATCCGATTTCGGCTGTGCTGGGCGACAGGTCACTTGAGCTCGTCGGGATCCGGCGGCAGGGTGGACGAGACGTACCTGCTGAGAATCTAGAATAACGCGATAGCCGCATGACGGCCAAGTCATTCGTCACGCGAACTCGGGAAAAAGCAGTCTTGGTGGCGCCTGATGGGACTGGCGCACGTCTGGTCAGGTGCACTTTTTAACTCGAACAAGGCTTGCGAGTCTGACTACAATGCTAGTGTCGACTTGTTGTTCCCTCTGAGGAAAAACAAGTTTCAACCGGCCTTCAGGAGACAGACAGAGATGCGTCTTGTGCGTTACGAAGGAAGTGATGGAGCAGTCCGCCTGGGGGCGCTGACCGACAGAGGTGTGATTCATCTGTATGCCGCAGCGCAAAACCAAGGTGTTTCGACGGAATGCTTCGCGGATATCGAGTCCTTTCTATCCACCGGAGAGGCCGCGTTGCATCTGGCCCAGAAGCTGATTCAAGACGCGCCCCAAAGCACATTGATCCCAATATTTAATGTGGTTTTGCGCGCGCCAGTCCCTCGCCCCGGAAAAATTATAGCGGTGGGGCTGAACTACCGCGATCATTCCATGGAGGCGGGTGCCAAGGCGCCACCGACGACTCCTATCTTGTTTGCAAAATTTAGGACTAGCATTTCCGGTCCAGGCGATGCCATCGTCATTCCGGTTGGCGATTCCCGCGTGGATTATGAGGCAGAATTGGCCGTGGTCATCGGGCGTAAAGGAAAAGCGATCTCCGCAGCGGATGCGCTGCAATATGTCGCAGGCTATATGCCCTTAAATGACGTTTCGGCGCGAACATGGCAGTTCGCCGATAAGCAGTGGGTGCGCGGGAAGTCGTGTGACACCTTTTGCCCTATCGGGCCTTGCCTGACCACGCGGGATGAAGTTTCGGATCCACACGCGCTTTCCATTTGCGCCCGTGTAAATGGGACGACTCTTCAGGACTCCAACACTTCGAAAATGATTTTCCGTGTGCCGGAGCTGATTGAGTTCATTTCCGCAGCCATTACTCTAGAACCGGGCGACATCATCGCTACGGGAACACCTGAGGGCGTCGGTGTATTCCGCACACCACCGATCTTTTTGAAGCCGGGCGATATCGTGGAGATAGAAATTCAGAACCTCGGCCTGTTGCGTAATCCTGTGGTCGCGACGCAAGTTTGACTTTCAGCATCAGATCGCCGCCGCAAATCGATGGGAGAGGCCGTGTTTATCCCTGCTTCTTTGCAGGTCATTAGCAGCTAGGCCCGGCTAGGCCAGCGCAGTGAAAACGCAGTCAGCAACGAAATCCCAACTGGGGAGTGCATTAACACTCGGTAAGATTCCGAATGGTCATGAATTATCCTGGCCTAAGCCCTTCACAATGAGCCAGCCAATTTGTTGGTTTCGCCGATGGCACTAAAAAAATCGCGATTTTAGACTCAAGGCGTGCCCCACCCAAGAGTGGCTCCATTTTGCTGTCTTTATTACAATGAAACAAATAGTGTTGCGCGGTCCCCGGTAGCTCAAGGGTAGAGCATTCGTCTGTTAACTTTCTAGCTAACCGTTGTTTTTGCACCGTTTAACCTCGAAATTGGCCTCCAAGAACGGGCAAGTTGGACCCCATTTTGGACCCGACTTTATGCGCCCGAATACCCACTCCGGAACTACTAGGCATTTGCCTAGTAGTATTCGCGAAGGAATCAGCCTACAAGGGTGGCCGGAAGAACGAAGTTCGAGGTGCCAAAAAACTGTAGTGGGATTCTCTATGGCACAGATAGCATGTCGCCCTAACCGTACCCACACCGGTACAAGCGATAAGGCAATCCTTCCCTGGTTGACTCGCTACTCCCAGTACGGGACGACGGGGGGAACGTACTGATAGTTCCCAAGGGGTCTTAGAGAGGTCCCATGCTTGATGCAAGTGTAATCCCCAAGCCACTGACGGAGATCCACCTATGCCTGCGTCGCGGATTGATCGTGTATTCTCAGGCCTGAGACCGCAATTACTCGATGGACTGACTCCGACTGATCGCAAGACAATCTTGGCAGGTGCAACACAACGCCGATTCTTCGCCAATTCTGTAATCACAAACCAGAATCATCCTGCCGATCATCTTTTCCTGCTGACTAAAGGCCTTGTCAGATATTTCTTCGTTACAAAAGCGGGCAAGAAGCTTCTCTTTCAGTGGCTTGGGCCAGGAGATCTATTCGGTGGTCAAACTGTCTTGTCGACTCCTTCGTCCTATCTCGCTAGCACAGAGGCAGTGATAGACAGCTCAATGTTTGTATGGGATCGCCCCGCAATCCGAGGCCTCATTGCACGGTATCCCAGGTTGCTGGAGAATGCGTTGTTAACGGCGTCAGACTACGTGGCTTGGTATCTGATGGCTAACATAAGCTTAGTTAGCCACACGGTTCGGCAGCGAGTTGCGCAGGTACTCGTTACTCTTGCCCGCACAATCGGTCAGGAAACCAGAGATGGCGTTGCTCTACTGCTGACAAACGAGGAGTTGGCGAACGCCGCGAAGGTCACGCCTTTCACCGTAAGCCGCCTGATTAGCCAGTGGCGACGTGACCGCGTCTTAGTAAAGCGTCGCGGAAAGATTCTGCTGCTGTCCCCTGCACGGCTGTTCTTGCATATGGTGTGACCGGTTAAATCTCCATCCTCTTTTCCCTCTGCTATTAAATCCCGTGATAGCGTTTGAGCAAGCTCAGTGCTGCCTGGAGGCAACGACAGAGTCAATCTCGCAAGGGAAGCTTTTACTGTGGCAATCAGTTCAAGACTCTAAGCGGGTCAGGTTGGTCTTGAACTGCAAACAGGAGAAGGCCATCAGCTATCAGTCCTTTGTCCGTATCTTAGTAGTGGACGATTTTGAACCCTGGCGTCGCTTCATTTCCACGATTGCGCAGATAGGACCGGGATGGCATGTCATCGGCGAGGCCTCGGATGGCCTGGAAGCCGTGCAGAAAGCAGAAGAACTCAGGCCGGACCTGATTCTCTTAGACATCAACCTCCCAAAGCTCAATGGAATCGAAGCTGCTACACAAATCCGCAAGGTTGCTCCGAACTCCAAAATTCTTTTCGTGAGCACCTATGCCACTTGGGAAATTGCAGAAGGGGCTTTGGACACTGGTGCGAGCGGTTACGTCATCAAGGTGGATGCTGGGAAGGAATTGGCGAAGGCCGTGGTAGCAGTCTTTGAGGGCAAGCGGTATATCAGTAGCAGTGTACAGGGATACACTTCTGCTGAATCTGGGGATACGCAGGCGCCCAACCACCTCGGCGGTAGTGAGGGTTTCGGATGGCATTCAGCACCGGCCTCACAAAGCACAACGGAGACCATTCGCCGTCACGAGGCTCAGTTCTATTCTGACGATGCAATTTTTCTGCAGGGCGTCACTCACTTTATTGGTGCCGCTTTGAAGACCGGGAACGCGGCTATTGTAGCCGCTACGAAACCACACCGAGATAGCCTTCTTCAAGGTTTGAAGGCGCAAGGCGTGGATGTTGAGGCTGCCATTCTACAGGGAGCCTACGTTTCGTTGGATGCCGCTGACACACTTTCCACACCATGGTAAATGGCTGGCCTGACGCGAATCGATTTTTTGAGAGATTCAGGAATCTCATACAGTCAGCATCGAATGCAGCGAAGGCAGAACATCCCCGGGTTGCAATTTGCAGCGAAGGTGTTGCTCTCTTGTGGGCGGAAGGTAAAAGGGAGGCGGCGATTCGCCTCGAACAGCTCGCCAACATTCTTGCGAAAAGCTACAAAGTGGACATCCTTTGTGCGTATCCGTTAAGCCTTCTCTTACACGAAGATGAACATGCGATCAGAACCATTTGTGCAGAACACTCAGCCGTTTATTCGGAATGAGCATGCACTCCCTCGCTTAGACAAAAATCCGTCACATTCGTTAGAGTCCAGATGTGCCCCAATGTCAAGGCACACTTTTTCTTCCAGTCTGTTCCCATTCAGCTAAGCCGCCTCTGTCGCCATCCTTCCATTCGCACTCTTGTGAGCGATATTCGCCGGTGCAAGGTGGGTGTTCTCGTTCAGTAGGTGCTGGTACCTGATTCAGATGTTCAGCCAGCTCCAACTTCACAAAAAGCCCCCAGACAGCTCTACGCGCCCTCAGGCAAATTGCCCTGACTGCGGAGCAGAGTGGATGACCAGTGGCGGCTGCGCAATTGGTGATTCTGACAACACAGTCCCCGAGTTCGGGCGTATGTCACGTCCGATTCAGAAATTTATAGCGTTCGCGTCTCCGCTACTACTATACAGCCGCGCATAATTAACAGGACATAAGGTAAGTACATCTGGCATACTCCTTGAAGGAGGTGCCATGGTTCCGCGCATCCTTTACTTACACCCGAAGGCGTATAAGCGATTAATCCGTTTGCGCCAGCAAGCAGAACGAGACGGAGCCTACCGAGTTGCCAAGCGATTGCAGGCAGTGGTGCTGAACTCGGAGGGGCGTACCAGCGGTGAGCTGGCCCATCTACTCGGATCTCCACGTTCGCGGGTCTCGGAGTGGTTAGCACGTTATCAAACTTTCGGCGTGGAAGGACTGCTCGAAGGGCATCGTTCAGGACGGCCATTGGAGCTGACATCGTCGCAACGGAAACAGCTCGACGACATTCTCGAAAGCGGCCCGGTAGCTTACGGCCTGGATACGGGCATCTGGACTTCTCCCATGATCGCCTGGGTCATCGAGGAGGAATTCGGCATCCATTATCATCCGGGCCATGTGCGCAAGCTGCTCCATCGTTTGGGCTTCTCCGTGCAGCGCCCACGTCGCGTGCTGGCCCGAGCCAACGCTGACCAGCAAGATCGCTGGCAGCGGTATACCTATCCCAGCCTTAAAAAAAAACGCAGCGGCAAAACTGGGCGTTGATCTTCAGCGACGAAGCCAGCTTTCGCCAAGATTCAACCCTGCACGCCACCTGGAGCCGGATTGGTTGCCCCCCGGCGGTTCCCGTTACCGGACAGCGCAAGAGCGTGAAGATTTTTGGGGCCATTGAATTGTGGAAGGCTCGATTCCATTACCGGCAAGACACCATCTTCAATGCTTCCACGTACTTCGCTTTCCTGGAACAACTGGCTCGCAGCTATCGCCAGAAGGGAGCCGTGCTCATTCAGGATAACGCGACGTACCACAAAGACGGCGACGTATGGGCTTGGTTCGATGCCAATCGCCACTGGCTGGAAGTTCATCAACTGCCGCCCTACTCACCGGAGTTGAATCCAACTGAGCGATTGTGGAGATACACGCGCCAAACAGGAACTCACAATCGATACTTTCCGGACGAGAAGGAATTGACCGGCACGCTGAGTCGCGTCTTTGGTGAGATGCAGACCTATCCGGAACTCATCCGGCCCTACTTGCAATCTTTTTTGTAATTAGTATGTCCCTTTATTTATGCGCGCCTGTATAGCTGGGGATTCCCCCAGTTGCGGGGGGACCTGGTTAAAGCCTAAAAAGGTTGGGAAAGGGTTTGCGATATGCGCTCCACTGAAAAGTGAATCGTTAGGGCGAGAATCGCAAAGAGATGGCTCCTTCCGAAAGGGAGGAGCCATTCTTATGTTA
Source organism: Candidatus Acidiferrales bacterium (assembly GCA_963775865.1). Taxonomy (GTDB): domain Bacteria; phylum Acidobacteriota; class Terriglobia; order Acidiferrales; family UBA7541; genus Acidiferrum. The sequence goes on from CAVZKU010000010.1 coordinate 124,708, forward strand.
GAACACAGCTTAACTCTGACACGGGAGGTAAGCGGGTTAGACCCCAGCCGAAATTTAATAGGGAAGTAACGGCGAGAGAGAAGTGAAAGTGCTCGGTCGTGCCGATGTTAGCAGCATAGTTTCCGGGCAGCCGGGGTCTCGCGACCGCGGATGTGCGGAAACAGAGCGATGTGGACCTAAGGGGATCATCACGAATGGCAAAGGTAAGACTCTGCCGTATCAGACCATGAGCCGCGACCAACTGAAAGATATGGTCGTGTTCAAGCTCACCCAAGAAGTAAACGCCGGGGGTCGGATTCTGGCACGGAGCGCGGGGATTCCTACACGGTTGGTGCAAAGAACAAACAAAGGAGGAAATAATGAAGAAGGCTCTATCAGTAAGCGCAATCGCCGCAATTTTGTGTCTGGCCTCGTCCGTTTCGCGCGCTCAAGACTCTGCGAACGGGGAAACGACTTTCAAGGCAAAGTGCGTCGGCTGCCATGGCGCGAACGGAGAAGGCAAGCCGGCAATGAAGTCGCCCTCGATCAAGGGCAAGAGTGCCGACGAAATCACGAACGCGTTCTCCACCTCGCCGAAACACTCTGGTGTAAAGAGCTTGACGCCGGCACAAGTGAAGGATCTCGCTGCTTATCTGGCGACCCTGAAATAGAGGCAATGGACTCGCCAATGGGCCAGCATCGCAGGCACACATCACATTGTGCGGTGCCCAGGCCCTGCCCGAATCCTTATCGCTAGAGCCTTGCCATCCGTGTGCACGAAACAAAACTCGAGATGAAAACGAGGCAAACCCCCAATGAGTCCGCAAAAGATCGTCCGGGATTGGGCAAGACTGCTGTATTACTTAGCCAGAACAGGTTGAGTCTGATCGGTGTGGTTCTGACGACGAGCAGCGCCATCACGCTCATCGGATTCTGGATTTACGATTTCATGCTGCCCGGACCTCCTCACCCCTATATCGGAATCCTCCTCTTCCTGCTGCTGCCCAGAGTATTCGACCTTGGCCTCGTGCTGATCCCGGTCGGGATTGTCTTGCGCTGGCGAAAACTGCGCGGAGCCGGCGAATTGCCCACGATTTATCCGGCCATCGACCTCAAGACCCCGATGGTCCGCAGCAGTTTTTTGTTCGTCGCTTGAGCTTGCGCCACTCTACTGAACGTTATAGGAGCGTGCGAGAAACAGACCCGGTTCCGCATCCTCGATGACAATAACCAAGTAAATCCGGTCCCTCCACCATCAGCTAGGGATTCACCCAGTTGTTCGAAGATCTAACCGAACATAGGTTGTATTCGGCCTCTACGACAGGGGCGGCAAGCTGTAGGGCAGATTTATCGAAGCGGACTGGTTCAGAGTCGTGGGCGGAATGGTTCGCACGGTGGTATCGGCACACTGTAGATTGTTAAGGAGATCATTGTGAACAATAAGACGGCAATGGTGTTGATGTTGGCGTGGGTTTGTTCTCTCTCTGGCTCTCACGTTACTGCGCAGACAGCGACCGGGCAGGAAACGGCGGCGTCAACCAAGAGCGAGCAGGTGGCGAGCGATCAAGATATACAACTATTGCGGAAGGATATCCGGTCGCAGAAAAAGCAGCTCATTGCTGCGAATCTAAGTTTGACTGCAACGGAGGCAACAAAATTTTGGCCGATTTATGATCAATACCAGGCTGAGTACACGAAGATCGGTGATATAAAATTGGCGCTGATCAAGGAGTACGCTCAGAACTTGGATACGGCCACGGACGAGCAGGCGCTGGATTATTTGAAAAGATCCGAGGAAATTAGCGAGTCCGTGATCCAGCTGCGGAAGAGATATGTGCCGCTCGTGAACCAAGTGTTACCGGGAAAAAAGACGGCAACGTTCTTCCAACTAGAACGCCGGATCGAAATGTTGCTGGATGTAGAGGTGGCATCGCTGCTTCCACCGCTGCAGAGCCAAGGTCAGTAGGAAAAAAGTAGTTCTACGCACCAGAAACAGTATCTTCGGAAAGCAGCTAATCTAGAACTACCTTCATCATTGCCACTCGAGTTAGTCAGCAAGCCGGACACGTTTCGGTAAGTTCGCGACACTCAGTGTGTTGCTTCGTTGAATTGAGTTGGAGCCTTCCACCGCATCGTACGGGCGAGTTGCGGAAGCAAGCTTCTGAGACGTGACTCCAGCGGAAGTGCCACCATGAGGGAAAGTAGCTGGTCGGTTTCTCTGAGGCTACGGCCGGATTAATTGATGCCGAGCGTCGTCCAGGGTCGAACGAAGGTCGTTCAACTGTCGCGCAATTTCATTCCGTTGTTTAACATCAAAAACGTATGGCAAAAACCGAGAGATTGCAGCATGCCCCTTTTCTGCCAACGCCAGGATTCTTGGTTGAGCGATTCGCTTCCCTTACGGAATGGGCACCACTTTGTAAAGCAGCACGTTCGCGCCGTAGGAGCACTATCATGCTGGTAATAAAGAAAAGGCCCACGGCGGGCGGCGAACCACCCTTTTATATTGCGTCGCTCATAGCACCTGCAGGACAAGCTTTCCTTCGTCGAGTTGGAAATCTCTTGGTACCTAGGGATTCTCCCAGTGGAGCTGCTGCTATCCCGCCCTTAAACTTCAAGGCAAATCAGCTGGGCAGGAGCGCTAAGGATGAAAATCGACCACCGCTCAGAACCAGGTTTCATTTTGAAAATTGAAGGAGTTGACCAAATCATGCGAGGCGTCCGAATAACAACTGTCGCGAATCTTATAGCCCTGTGTTTACTGGCGTCGGCAACGGCATTGGGAGCAACTGGCGATAAGGCCGAGATCAAAGGGGTGATCATTTCCCGCACCGCAGAGACGTTCATCATGAGCGGCCCAAATCAGCAGGGAGCGCGCTGAAGCCGTGATCGGTTACCTGATCCAGCAGTGCAACGTGCCGGTGCGGCATGTCGTTGCGCCGGGCGCTATGGGCGAATCCCAACCAGTGGCATCGAATGAAAGCAAGGAAGGTCGGGCTGAGAACCGTCGTGTTGAGGTGAAGGTTCTGGTAAACAAAGGTATCTCCGGTACATAAGGGACGCTCAGGATTCAGAAATGCAAATCGTCAACGCATTATCCACTCTAGGACTCGGCAAGCCAAATGGGCACGTAGAACAACTCCATCTCTCATCCCGAGTACAACCATTGGGATGCTCCACAGAAACGTTTCGCGCAGAAATACGAGGTAGCTTTCCTCATATTGTTGCTAGCTCCGGCCGTCGAGATTGGCATTCGAAGTTGGATGAGGTGAATCTAAGGTTAATCTAGGTTAATCAGAGTCAGCAAACTACAACGTGCCACCCGCCACAGATGGTTCCTGCGCTCCTGCCTTCATAGACGCTTCGAGGAGGCTCAAGATGAAACTAAATATCCGCCCATTCTTAGTTGTTCCTACCATAGTCGTGGCGGCGAACTTGGCAATAGGCCAAATACAACCCGACCCGAAGAAAAAGGCACCCAAACCGGCGCAGGACGGAAACAGCAGTCAGGAGATCGGAAAATCTTACTCGAAATTGCTGCCTGAGCAAAAACGTCTGGTCGACGACTACATCAAGCATTACAACCAAGCCACCGGAAGCAAGGTTGTACCGCAAGAAGCGTATGATAACTCCCGGTTGTCGATCCGAACGACGTTTGACGCAGTGACTCACGCACTCTTGAAAGCGAATTTGACGGACGTTAACAGCAAGAATCTTGGTTGTGCGATTGATCTTGTGGACGCCGTTGACGAAGTGATGGGAGAGGAATCCTCAGTTGGAAGTGACCGTCAATTTCGCATCTACGTTTATCTGAAGCCCAACGCGATTGACATTCTCATGAAGAGCCAGGAGTTCTATCGCGATCGCGACAACACGATCTATCACAAAGGTTTTCCAATCTGCTACCGCCTGAAGAACGGCCCACCGTCGATTCAATTTTCGATCTCTCGCGACAGCAAAATGGCAGATGTTGACGTAGATTACCGCTCTTCAGGTTTTCCGAAGAGCCTTGTCAACGGGCACCTGACGGCTTCGAACTCAGACGTCCGCGCGGGGAACAATCTAGATAAACATGACCAAAGATGGGCCGGGCTGAACGGATGGTGGCGCGAGGTGTTCGGACTATTGGGAAGAGGAGGGGAACAGCCAAAAGAAGAGGCCACTGGACGCCTGGGCCACATCCCGGTGAATCCCGCCATCAAAGGGAATCAGGGGATTGACAAGAGCGCGCACGATTTTCTGAAGAGTTGGGTGGTAGACAAACAGCCGAATCTATCTGTTGCGTATTTTTCACGCCGTAGCTATCCGTGTTTGGAGGTCATCACAAAAAAAAACCGAAAGCCGATGGCGCCGGGCATGATGAGGCTGGGCGTAGTATCGGCAATGAACAAATTCAACACGACCACGGCTACGGTGGGTTCTGTTGGAGACGTCTTCGAGCCAGCCGCTCAATGGTTGCCGGAATTGAAACAGGCCAAAAACGCATACGCTTCAGAGTTTCGTTTGGTAAGCATACCATCAGATATAGGAGCGGATGTGGAGTGCGTGGCCGTGCCGGATGATGAGGAAGGAAAACATCCGCAAGAGAAGTACTACGGCACGGCATTCAGGGAGAAGCAGGACGGTAGCGGCCACAAGATGATGTCGCTACTTTGGGCGCAGGAAGGAGGTTACTGGAAGATCATAGCCATCCGCATCGAAGACAGCAGCGATGCGGGGATTCTCCCAAAGCAGACTGCAGTCAGCGCACCCGCAGACGAAGAGCCGAAGTCTATTTCCGGCGATCCAGACGCGGTGAAAGACATTACCGAGTTCTATCAGACGTGGGTTGTGAAACGGGATAGTGCGCGGGCTTCCAAGTTTGTGTCGCAGCGGTCGTACCAGTGTTTAGATCCCTCTTTTGCGGCAGAGAAGAGTCTAGCGCCGGCGACACGGATAAGGTTGGCCCTAGACCGGGTCCTGCAGAGAGTTGCGACAGGGAACAATCTCTCCAACTTGATGTCGAGTGTCCAACCGGTGAACGACTTGCTGCGACCGGTAGAGCACGAAGACTCACAGGCATTCGCAATTATGGCTGTACCGGATCAGAAGGCGGACAGCTTCTTGTGCCAGATGCGGGATCCGCCTAAAAAAACGCAGGAGTTGAAGCTGGGGGAAGCGAAGTACGGCGCATACTATTTGTCCGCGAGCCGACTGCATTTCGGTGAGGAGCAGTCACCAGCGCTTCTCTTGCTGTGGACCAAAGAGCAACCGGGATGGAAAGTAGTCGCGTGGGCGGTAGAGGTTCCGTAAACGGGTGAGATAAGATTAATCTGCCCTTGTGAATTCGACGCACGCTCACGTCTCGCCAGAGCTCTCGGGCATGGGGACTGTCTGAAGGAGGTGCCCGATGGACATGACAACGAGCACTCGACAAATCCGTGGCGTCACTATTGCCATTTATGATCGCTAGCATTACGCCAACGACCTCCTCCTGGAAGTTGAGAAGTTTCAGTTGTCCACCTAAGTTTTGGACTTGCTGCGAGCGAACCTCGCTACCACCAAAACAATAATCAGCAGCAATCCCAGACCTACAATCGGAAGGTCGCTTCCTGTTATCGGACTCGTTTTCACCGGCGCCGCGGGCGTTTCCGTCGCCTCCGTCGGCGTAGTCGTAGGTGCTCCCTCGGCGATCAGCAAAGGAGCGTCCGCTGGAACGGGCGTCGGCGTCGGAGTACTTATACTATTCTCCTGGGATGCGGCCGCCGCTGGTCTCTCCGAAGCAATTGGGGGTGTCGGCATTGTGCCCGTCACGCTCCTCTCCTGCGATACAACTGACAACGGAACCTCCACGATTTTTGTCGCCGTGAGTACCATTCCTTTCTTCAGGCCAAACGCGTCAACCATTTGCCCATCCACATTGAACTTCTGATCCTTGGGGATCTTGAACGACTGATTCGTTCCGTTCTCCAGCGTTAGGATCACCATGCTCGGTGCCGCGATATACCAAACCTTTCCTTTCACCGTCTCGATGGTGGTAACGACCTGCGGTGTAGTTGTTGTGGTAATCGTGCGCTGCAGTTTCATTCCGGGCTTCAAGTCGTGAGTCCCTAGCTGTTTTCCATCAACTGTAATCTTGGCGCTCTCTGGAATGTTCTCGAAGTGTCGCATGGAGCCATTTTCCATTTTCACAATCAAATCATTTCCTTCCACGGCGACAACCTCGCCGCGGTCCACTCTGACTACTTCCTTACTTTGGCCGGAATGTACGCTTGTTGTTGTCTGTACTTGAGCTCCGGTGCTCTGCGCAAAAACAACACAAAGTGTCCCTATAGCCGGTACGAGTCTGTTCTTCCAACTGCTTCTTAACTTCATGTTCTGATCTCCTTCGCTGCGTTTAACACGGATTTCCCCGCCTGATTGCATCGGTTGTGTTCAGAGCTGACCGGGCCGATAAGAAACCCGATCAAAGAGCATTTCGACCACTCATTGCAGAAACGTCTTCCCACCCGTTTTTGCTGCGACGATACAATTGAACCCTGAGGTGATCGCGCGATACTAAAAACACAAGCCGTAGTGCAGCCTGTCGCAATCAGCGCACCGATATCGTCGGACGCCGAGAACGAGAGTCAACTTTGAGAGTCCCTTCCGCTTCTCTCTATACACTGCTCCATGACAGTAGGGACATCGCCTGTGGTGGTGAGTCGTTAAAGTTGCCAGCAACCCCGGTGTCGTGCGTCCTCTGACAAAAATGGACGGTTCTTGTTTCATGATCAGGGCCGATTCAGCTTCATCATCCACGGCCGCTTTTTCAGTAATTCCCATGCAAAATCATGCAACAGGAGATTCGGTTTATTTGCCCCACCATGTCCGCTGTCTCTTCCTGCGCGTCAGGCAATCAAGGCAATCAACTCAGCATCTGGAACCCTCTGATCAACTTCGGCCTTCTCCCTGCATCACTGCCACCTAGTGCAGAGCTACGCTCGGCCAGAACGCACCCGACTTAGTGAACTCTGGTCAGCTCGTCGTTGGCCGCGCTACGTGATCCACACCTACTTTTTGTTAAGGTCGTCGTCCTTGTAGTATTTCGTACCCTGCAGGGTCAACTGAAGTGCAAGGCCATTCTTGGTGATCTGGTAGACCCATACTCCCGGGGCAACTTCAGCCGCTCCCGAGAAAGCTCCGCCCTTCTCGCCCGCTTTGGCGGCAGCGTCCGCTTGCCCTGAACCAGACCAGCCGGAATCCAGAAATTGTGCCAGGGCCTTATCGTTCTCGAAGACGAACACCACGACATAGTCTTTCACTCCGACGCCCACACCGACACCGGCCGAACCCATCTTCATGAAGGTTTCTTGCTTGGTCTTGTTGTTGACGGCCAGTCCCGAACCGCGTGCCGTGCTCAACAGCAATACGTTCACCCCCATGTTGTCGAAAACGGCGTATCCCGCCGCTTTCTGGATAGCTGCTTGGGAAGTGGGTTCCAGCTTGTACAAATCCTGCAGGGCTTCGGCTGCCATCTTGCGGGTTTTCTGCCTTTTTTCATCGTTGTCATCTGCGGCCATGCACATAACTGCGGACAGCATCGTCATGCCGAGAATCGAGGCGATCATCATCTTGGCTTTCATCGGAATCCTCCCTTCCCAAACTTCAGTGACCGAGGTGCTGAGAATATTTTACTCAGGACATGAACCGTCCTGTTGACGACTCCACGAAGTCGGCAGGTTCGTTTGTAGGCTGATTCCGGGTCGAGGACAACTAGGGAAAACCCTAGAAGTTCCGAAGTGGCGACCTCAACCCTGAAGGCTTGGGACTTCACCGATCAGAGGTCTTTGACTTTTTGCAGCTCTGCCGGACCGATCGTGATGCTCAAGAGTCCATCGAGCGTAGGCATGAGCCTGTGGATGGCGCCAATCATGAGCGTTTTTCAAATCCTCTGGATTTACGATACCTGTCGATTGCTTCGCCCTACTCAACATTTCAACTAAGCCCCGAGAATACTCCGTCCAGGAAAATCGCTGGATTTATTGCCGCCAACTGCGGGACTTTAACGTGATTCGTTTTCTGGCTTCGAATATAAACTAACCAATCGTGCGACCAGAACTGCGAGGAAGAGTTGACCACCGACACCTTCAACGATTGCCACACTACGCGCCACCTCCGCTCGCGGCACGATGTCGCCATAACCGAGCGTTGCCAATGTCACGAAGCTGAAATAGATTGCGCTGGCTTGGGAAAACTCGCCCGTGAAGGAAAACGTGCCTGGCTTCATCTGTTCGAGAACCCAATACAAGAGCCCTACGTATATGCCTGCAAGCAAATATGCGCTGAGGGCTGCGTATAGATGCTCTGCGTCAACCTGCGTCGCGCCAATTGCGAAGCGTAATGCAGCTACAGCGGCAAGCAGCCCGATAAGCGTCCAAATTCCTAGAGTCATCTCGGACAGCGCGCGATGATCAAGCCCACTTGTCACCAGTCGCGCCAGCCAGACCACGACGATGGCCATAAACAGATAAGGGCGTTTTCTCACCGCGCCAACTGGCAATGTCGCCGCGAGCAGGCAGGCCGCGAGCAATGACTCGATCAGGGTTCCATTAAAGTTTAGGGCACTGAAAATCGGTGCCGCCACCATTGTTACAAGGAGCGTATAGAACAAGGTGGTATAGCGATGATGCAAATATGTTTGCACGACACCCGCCAGGTTGACGCTTGAGCCATCGGTAGGACTGCCCACTTCCGGCTGCATAATCACGCCTCCTCAGTGGCAGACGGAACCTGATCTAGCCAAGCGAGGCAGAGCTTATAGCCTACCGACAGGACGATGGCGCCAACGAACAAGCCAACGAGGCCCAACGCAACGAAACCTCCAATCGCGCCAAGGAACACCACCAGGGTGGGAACCGCGACTCCTCGCCCCAGGAGGAGGGGCTTCAGGAAATTGTCCACCAGGGCTACGAAGACACACCAAATCAGGAAAATCACAGCTTTGGTGACGCTCGAGATCATAAACATGTAGATCACTGCGGGGATGAGCACGAGGACCCCCGCTTGCAGCACCGCGGCGATGAGAAAGACCACGGCCCATAAGCCCGCGCCAGGCAGCCCGGCAACAAGAAAACCAAGGCCCGCAAGAACCGATTGGATCAATGCTACGCCAAGAATGCCGCTGGTGACGCTGCGGATTGTTGCTCCAATGAGTTTCTGGAATTCGGGCCCCTCGCCCCCAAAAAGGCGATTGCACAAAGAGCAAGTCACTTTACACGCGCTCTCAGCGTTCGCCAGAAGGACACCAGCCACTACAAAGGAAAAAGCGAACTGCACTACGGCGAGGCCGAATCCGCTAGAAACTGAAAGTATCCCAGGGACAGCCGCTTTGATATGGGGGGCAAGACTTCTGACCGCCTCGCTTATGTCCCGGGATGCCTGGCTCCACAAACCGTTCAACCAAGTCCCGATAATCGGCCAGTTTTCGACCCCTGCAGGAGGAGGCGGTATGACCCCGGTTCCTTCCTTCAAGTGGGACGCAAGGGTCTGGACACCCTCAATCAGCGTGTCCGCGAGCAATACCGCGGGAACAACCAGCAAGGCCAGAAATAAAACCACGAAAAGGACAGCGGTCACCACTCCTCGCCCACCTAGTGCACGCTGCACCATTTGGAAGCTCGGGTAAGCAGCAACTGCAATGATAACGCCCCAAGTAATCAGAGGAATGAAGGGAAGCAAAATCAGGAGACAGGCGGTGGATAGTAGAAGCGCCAGTCCGATGTGGATGGAAACTTCGAGTGCGAGCTTTAGTTGGGTCCTGTCGTCCGCAGTTTTGGGAAATTTCACGGTAGCATCTCCTGCCTGTTGAAACTGACTCTAATGGTTGTGTTCTGGAGGACGCTGCGCCAGGCAACAAGGTTCGTCGATGCCACAAATCGGATTAAGTTTCCAAAGACAGCGATGGAAAGTGGACAGAGGTTTTTCGTCTCGTATGATGACATCCGAGTCGATGAACGGTTCTGCGTGATGCTTCACAACATCCTACTAATCGTTCTGGGCTTGGTCCTTATCGGCGTACTCACCGCCATTCTTGGAACCCAAGAATTGAAAAACCATCCCTATGTGGCAAGAATTCCCGCTGCGGTGTGTATCATCGTGGGGGCGTGGATCCATTGGGGATACCACGCCTGATTCTCATAGCGCTTGGCTTTGCCTACCGGCAGACAATGAACGAATTCCTGCGTGGCTCGAACGAGGAGTCACAATGAGAAATCCATTCCGATGGCCCACCCATGATCCAGGTCATGTAAGCTCGTGTGTCGACGGTCAACGAAGGCCCGGGTACGCAGGTCTTTGGGAAAACACTCAGACAACGGAATCCGATAGGTCCTGTCTTTTTTTCCCTTCCTCGCATCCAGTGCAATCGCGAGAATCCACCAATACCTCCCTCTTAGCAACTAGGGTTTTCCCTAGTTGCCGACAAGGCAGGTCGGGACGAATATGAGGCTTCACTCGCAGTCGTCGCGGGCAGCCGCGGCAAGGGTTGTGAGTTAGCCACCGACCTTAGCTTGATTGCCTGGTCATCACACACGAGTCAACCTTTCGCTGACCGCCTAGGGAAGGACACATATGGAAAGCGTATCTGAGCGCCGGACAGGTCCGCGCCTATTAATCGCCGATGACCATGCTTTGTTCGCCGAAACACTGCGGGTCTATCTGGAAAAAATGTTCACCGTTGTTGGGGTGGTTATGGATGGTCGTGCCTTGGTAGCGGAAGCCATGCGACTCCGACCGGACCTTATTGTTGCAGACGTCGGTATGCCGCTGTTGAATGGGCTGGATGCGGCGAGAAAAATTAAAGAACAAGTCCCCAACATCAAGTTCGTCTTCCTTACGATGCGAGACGACCCAAACCTTGCCGCTGCCGCGCTACAACTCTGCCCCATTGGGTTTGTGTTGAAGCACTCGACCGGACCGGAACTGCTAAAGGCCGTCGACCATGTCCTACATGGTAAATCCTACCTAACCCCGAAACTGAGAGCTGAAGACTGGGTGGCGACGAACGCTAGGTCGCGCCAATACTCGAAGGCGATGACCCCGCGACAAACGGAAATTACTCAGTTGCTAGCTGAGGGGCGATCTATGAAAGAAATCGCTTACCTTTTGGCATTAAGCGAAAAAACTGTTGAGTTTCACAAACACAAGATCCGGGAATCATTCAACCTCCATAGCACAGCTGATCTGGTCCTGTTTGCGGTGAAGCAAGGATTGGTCTCGATCAAGCCCTAAATGTCCAAGCTGTTCAAGCAGACTCGCAAACAACCCTTAATGATACTTACGAGCCGGCGATAGAGGAAAATGCCGGAAAAGCATCGCTAGGGATTTCCCCAGTTGCTTGGGATCCTTCACCGAGTCTAAGAAGGTACGCACAAGTCACACGGGAGCGGCTGGTCCACCCTGCCGCCCTAGAAGACACAACAGGACTCGAGGCCTGACCGTTCCTCAATACCCCGAGTCCTGTCCTCCATTTGCAGGTCTTTTCGCTTTTTCTCGGAAACAAGGGGTAAGTGTGACTCGGCGTCTTCACAACGCGTTTTATCTGCGGGGCCGTGGCAGCGGCCTGAAGGCAGCATATTGCGCGGAGTCGCGCAAACTCAAACATTCAATCGATCCGCGACCGACTCGAGAGGTACCCACGCCTCAATTCTTGTTCCCTTGCCAGTCGTCGAATGAATCTCGAATTCTCCGCCTATGAGGCGGGCGCGTCCTCGCATGCTGAGAATGCCAAGCCCAGGTTTTTCCGGGGTGTTCGCATCGAATCCTATACCCTCGTCGCACAAAGAAAGGAATAATTTGCCGCCAAAGTTTCTCAGACTCACTCGGGCCTTTTTTGCTCCACTGTGCTTCTTCATATTCTGAAGTCCTTCCTGGACGATGCGAAACAGACATAAGGAAACTTCCGGCCTAACGCTGATGCCTTTGGCCTATTGAATCGTGAGTTTAGAGTGTGGGAGGGCTCGGGATTTGTGCAGGATGATTATCGGGTCAGGCGCTCGTTGACCCTAAATCTTGGGATACGATACGAACGATTGGGGCAATTCGGCGACGACCTCGGCAGGAACTCGAGCTTCGATGTCAACAAGGCTGATACAAGCCCACCGCCAAGTGGAAGTCTCGATGGCTACATCGTGGCCTGCAACTTTCCGGCCGCTGTTCCGCCGGGAGTAACTCGCGTAAACAATACCTTTGGAAATTATGGCGAGGGACAAAACACGATTGCTCCCCGAATAGGTTTTGCGTGGCAAGTCTTGCCGAAGACAAGTCGGCTGGTGCTGCGAGGCGGGTACGGCATCTACTATTCTCGGCCAACCGGCCAGACCTCTACACTATCCGTGCTCGCTGCTCCTTTTTCCTTGACCCGAATCAACACCGGACTGACGAACGCGGCTGCGACGTTTCAAGCACCTTTCGCACAGCCATTCCCCACTCCGGACTCATTTCCAATGTTCCCAGCCTATTCTCCCACCACAGATTCCTCGGTCAATGCTCCAGCCCCCAACTTTCGGCCGGCAATGGTCGAACAGTTCTCACTGAACACGCAGGTTGAAGTCCATCAAGGTTGGCTGTTAGAGGTCGGGTATGTGGGTGCCCGGGGAACACACCTGCAGCGCTTCCGTTCGCTGAATCAGGCGCTCGATGCGTCTCCAAGCCATCCGATCAATGGCGTGACCTCAAACACATTGGCTAACATCGGATTGCGGGTCCCCATTCCTGGAGTACGCCCCGACTCCCTTCGCGAAATGGAATCGGAGGGCAGTTCCTGGTACAACGGCCTGGAAACGAGCCTAACGATGCGGCTGGGGCATGGCCTTCAGTTCCTCGCCTCCTACACCTTCTCGAAGACTCTGGACACCGATGGCGCCGACATTAACTCCACGTCGGCAAATAATGCACTGACACTCGGAGACCAAAACTCTCCAGGTCAAAGATGGGGCCGAGCCAGTTTTGATCGCACGCACCGATTTGTGTTCAGTGAAACTTGGACCCTCCCTGGGCCTTCCCATGGGTTTGAACGTCCTTTCTTCGGAGGTTGGGAGGTCGCTGCGGTAGTCACGATTCAATCTGGTAGTGCGCTCACCATTGCGGATACGAATGCCAAAAACGTGTTTGGGATCAGCGAAGATCGGGCGGAGCTGACCGGTACGTGCAACAGGAGCCAATTTGTCTCACAGGGCCCGATCGGGTCTAAACTCAACAACTATTTCAACGCCTCCTGCTTTACAACTCCGCCCGTGATTGGTGCTGACGGAATCGGAACTGCGTTTGGCAACAGCGGGACCGGAACTGTAGACGGTCCCGGACAAGCGAATCTGGACCTCGCAGTTTCAAAAACTGCAATCGTCAATTGGCCGATAGAGAAAAGTAGCGTTCAATTTCGTGCCGAGTTCTTTAATGCACTGAATCATCCGCAGTTTGCCAATCCCGATAGCAATTTCACCTCACCGACGTTTGGCGTTATCAGCAGCACGGCTGTCAACCCTCGTGTTATCCAACTGGCTCTAAAGCTTGCGTTCTGACAATTCATCCCGTAACGATTGAAGGGGATTTCACGAGATAAGGTCCACTGGTCCAGGGATGTACCACCTTTCGCGCCGCTGCAATCAGCAACATCCAGGATTCTGTAAGACATGGATTGCATCGCGGAGACTCCTTGCCATCTCTGAATCAGCGTCCGCTGGGTGCAGCTTTTGTAGACCAAGCGCTCCTACCTTGGCCTATACATCCAAACTTACGGGGAGTTAGGCCGCCAGTACGCCCTCCGCTCACTATCCTAAAACAAGAACGGCTCCTCCCTTTCGGAAAGGAACCGCGTTTTTGGTAGTTTCCTACGATTCACCCGCTCAGTGAAATCGCAGATTGCAAACTCGTTGTCCGCTTGGATTAAGCCACATCCCGAGACCCTGGGGGAATCCCTAGTGGCAGTGGGGAGCGGAACGCTGTAAATACCGGAATCGGGAGTAACCCATACTGTTCGAACGGTCGGGCTGCTATCGACTTCTGGGCGGGGAAGATGGCAGCCCATTTCATCTTCGGTTCGGAGAATCCAAGGGGAAGAGGACAAATGGGTATTCGCCTCCAAGCTTAGACGTTCCTCGAGGAGTATGACCTGTCCCCTCCAAGGAAGATGATGAAATGCGAAGCCAAGTCGGCCCACTTCATAACGCAAGGTCCAAGGTGATTCCGCCAAAGGAATTTCTTGAGGCGTTGGCCTCGGTGCTTGCGATAGTCGTTTTGATCGGACTGGCCCTGCCCATTTTGAGTCTTTTGTTGACGTCGTAGTACCACGCTATGGAAATCACCAAATTCAGTTCGCAACTCTCTGTCGCTTTGGAACAAGCGACGTTACATCTTCGGCAGGTACTGAACCCGCTCACGGAACGCGCAAAGGGTGCCGTCGAGAAAACGCGAGAGTTACTCGCAGGCTCTCTCGATGCAGCGGTCGTGGCGAACGCCAAAATCGCCCAATTCGGTTCGCAACTCCTGGTCGCTTTGAAACAGGCGACGCTACATTTTCGACAGGCACTGAACCCGCTCACAGAACGCGGAAAGGGTGCTGTCCAGAAAATGCCGGAGTTACTGGCGAGCTCCGTGGATGCAGCTCTTGTGGTGAATGGCAAAATCACCAAATTCAGTTCGCAGCTTCTTTTCGCTTTGAAACAAGCGCCGGCACACCTTCGGCCACTGCATCCGTTCACGGAACGCGGAAAGAATGTTCTCGAGAAAACCCGAAGACTACAGGAAGCACATCGCGTACGAGAAAATGATTTGCGGGACTTACTGGCGAGCTCCGTCGATGCCGTTGTTGTGACCAACATTGACCGCCGGTTTATTGTCGCAAATCCCAACGCGTTGCATTTGTTCGGCGTCTCAGAAGCCAACATAACGCAGTTCACCATTGATGCATTTCTCTTGGAAAGTGAAATTCTGCACCTTGACAGAAATGGTTTGCCTTTCATCAGTCGCGAGGAGGCGCAAGGTGAATGTAAGATCAGGCGTCTCACCGGAAACCTGCGAATTGCGGAGTACATTTTCTTCGCAAATTTTGTCCCTTTTCGGCATTTATTCATATTCCGTAACGCGCGCGAATGGATGCCCAGAAGACGCGCTGCCGCCGCCGGGGAAAACGCGATAATCGGCAACGTCACCGATAGGTAGCCCAGGGGTTTTCCTAGTTGTGAGGTGATCGAGTGGAAGGTAGCATCCTTTTCGGATCTCATCAGTGCGATCAAGGTAAGCTTTGCGCTTTAATCTGGACGAGTGCTTTCCCGAGTCGAAATATCGGAGCTGCCCTAGGAGGGCTGGAGGTGCAACCATGATGTGGCATCGATCTCGTCGGCTGAAATTATCTTTGCTGCTTTGGCTCCCTGCGGCTTGCCTTGGCCAAACCGGTGGCGGTGGTTCAAGTTCCGCGTCGAGTCCTCTCAACGTGTACGCCCCGCCTTGTATCTCTCAGGTTAAGCAGTACATCGCCGTGAGTTGCCAAATTACTCCGACAGGGGGCGCGCAACCATACAGCTATGCCTTCACGGGAGGCTTCCCAAGTGGCATATCGATGTCCACTGGTTTGGGCGGTGGCTTGATCAACGGCACACCCACGGGGATCACCGGCGAGCAGACCACCGTAACCGTAACCGATGTCAGAGGGGGGACCGCCGCAACTTCCTTCATGATCACGCCCGCAGGCTTAACCGGCTCAGGCCCCTGCGGCAGCTCCGTCTGCGTCACGGGAGCCGGTTACGCCATCAAAACGGCGGAAGGTTATACCATCACAACGTTAGCCACGGTGCAGTTGGCGGCCACAACCTATTGGAGTGATGGCAGCACTCTTGATGTAACTTCCATGGCGACCTGGGCCTGCACTCCGAGCCCGCAGTGCGGTTCGGTATCAGCAACTGGCCTTTATGCGGCTGGAAATTCCGTCGGTACCTACCATGTGACGGCAACGTTCTCCGGAGTAATGAATAACGGCGGGTCGGGTGTCGCGGTTACTGTGGCCACAATCCAGGCCCACACCAAGGAAAGCGATCGAGTCGCAAATTCTGGCATGGTGATGAGGGAAGTCCTGCAACTGCGGAGTGGCATACCCGCGGCGGTGCTACAGAAGGCAGAATGTGTCATCGTTGTGCCTTCAACCCTCAAGTTCGCTGCTGGCGTTGGTGGAAGCTACGGGCGCGGCGTAATGACTTGCCGCGGGGGTCCCGGCTTTCAAGGGCCGTGGGGCGCTCCGTCAATGATCGCGCTCGGCGGAGGCAGCTTTGGCTTGCAGGTCGGCGGGCAGGCCACGGACTTTGTTCTTCTCCTGATGAATGACCGTGCGGCCAGCAGCATATTGACCAGCAAAGTGAAGATCGGCGCTACAGCGTCGGCTGCCGGCGGGCCCGTTGGACGTGAATCAACTGCCGCCACGGATGTATTCCTACGCGCAGAGATACTTTCGTACTCACGCGCTCGCGGACTCTTTGCAGGTGTCTCGCTGGAAGGTTCCACGCTCCGGCCCGACAACCGGGCAAACCGAAAACTTTATGGAAAAGATGTGAGCGCGAAAGCAATCGTCCTCCAGGGTGAAGTTTCGCCGCCATCGTCCGCGCTCGAGCTGCTATCGGTACTGAACAGCAAGTCACCCACCAATCGATCTAACGTCGGTTCAAGCCGGATTTTGGCCCCAAGGCTCTTTGTTGTACCAGAGCTCGACGGTTTCGACGGAACTGTTCGCCGAGAAGGTCGGTCGCGTAGTTCCTCCACCGGATAGAATTCGATTGCTGACGACCACTTCCTCGAAGTGCCATTCTACCGTGCGCAAGCAACAACAAATTTGCACTTAGCCTCGGTTGCAGCCAATACCACTTCCGATCACAGTGCCTATCAGCTTTTGAGCAACGAGTTCCAGAATATGGCGAAACTGAGTGACAAATACATTAGCCTGCGCGCGAGGCTGACGTACATAGCACCTGATGCCCTTCACGACGACGAATTGAATAAGAGGATCATAGCTTGTGGCCATTCGCTCCGAGCAATGGCCGCGGCCGGGCAATTCTCCGATGATGGCGCATGCCATTAAATGTAAATCGTTACTAGTTGACATGTGGTGCGAACACGAGACCACGGTCATGACTTCTTCGTGTGGTCGTGTTAGCACTGCAGATTACACTCTGGTTTCCACTCGCACCACTCCAGGCACTGAATAACTCCGAAGTCAGACGCACTAGGAATTTCCCTAGGTGCGCCGAGGTCTGAGCCAGCGTTATTTTCGGGAGGGTTGAGTCGGATAGCGATCAGGTAAGAAACGATTAAACCGGCTCGCCTGCATGCGTTGTCTAAACCAGACATTCACCGGCCAGAGCGTGGAGGCTTGAGAACCGGTTCAGACAAATCGGGTATAGTCGGAGTAGGGATCATGATTACTCACAACGCCATGCGGCGCAGGGGATAGGGATGACAGACCGTAGGCAGAGGCGGCCAGCGATTGATGAGGCGCACGCGTCAGCGCGACTCCCTTCCGCCTACTTCGGCCTTGGCCTCGTTTGGCGGATCTTTGCAGGTTATTGCCAGTTCTTGCTGAGAGTGGGGCCTTCCCGACGTTATCTCCGCGAGACCTTGCTTGGATGTCTGGACCTCTGCCACGGTGGGATACGGAGTGCTCTTGCTCGTTACTTCCTCCATATCGTCGGCCTTCCCCCAAGGGCTCCTACGGCGTCGACGTCCCGGAGTAAATCTCTTACGCGGCTGAATACCCGGCCCGCACGTTCCACTGTCAACGCTTCGACGCCGCCCTCGCGAGCAGCTCCGCATGACTCGGGGCCGATATGGGTCGCTAATCCACTTTCGTATGACTTTTTCATTCACTACAACCTCGCCGGTTTAACCGGCGCACAGGAGAGAAACTATGAAGAGCTCTATCCTTCTTGCTATCGCCCTGCTCGCGGGTAGTGTTACCGCTACGATGGCGCAGGATGTTCGCTACGATTACGACAAGGACAAGGATTTCTCGAAATTCAAGTCCTATAAGTGGGTGTCTATCAAGGGCGCCGACCAGCCGGATGAGTTGACCGGCAAACGCATCATGTCCGCCGTCGATGCCGAACTTGCCACGAAGGGGCTGACGAAGACAGACAGTGACACTGCCGATCTGTACCTTGCATACCAGACGGCGATAGGCACTGAGAAACAGTACACGTCATATAATACAGGCTGGGGTTACGGACCTGGCTGGGGCGCGGGATGGTATGGATATGGTGGCGGGATGAGTTCCACGACAACGTACGGTTCCACATCAACTGTCTATGTCGGCCAGCTGGATCTCAGTATGTACGACTCTGCCAGCAAACAGCTCGTTTGGCGGGGAGTCGCCTCTAAAACCTTGGATCCTAAAGCTAAGCCAGAGAAGAAGGAAAAGAACATCAGCAAAGCTGTCCAGAAACTGTTGAAGAATTTTCCACCCAAGCAGAAGTGAACTTACGTAGCGCGGGGCATCTGCTCCGGTAAAGCAAAATGTTTCCCAGCCGTAGATTTAGTGACACCCAAATCACGGTGTGGCTTATTCCGTTGCTGTACGTAGCGGCTGCTCTTGTGTTCGGATTTACGGTTCCCCGTCTCGCATATAGTTTTCTGCCTGGCTTCGTCTCATCAATTAGCCTGAACGCCGCCATCGGCATTTACTCTGCTGTCGCCTCCGGGATGATTGCGCTCACCGGCATCGTGTTCTCACTTACTGGGCGTCGCCGTTCTGACGGGGCTACTTGTGATCAGCATTGTTATGTTCATCAGTCTTATTCAACGCGTGGGACGGCTTCAAGTTACTCGCATGCTCATCTTCACCGGCGATCAAGGACGGAAAAAAATTGAGGGTCTCTATCCCTCCCTTGACGCGCCTAACTCTTTTCGAGCTCGAATGAAAGACCACATATGCCCTGCCTTCAGACTCTGTTGCGTCGTGGGCATCCACGCGTAGTCCAGGCCGTAGACATACCCCTCATGACAGAGATTGCCAACAAGAACCATTGCATGATCGATTTTCTTGTTTCTGTTGGTGATGCCGTCTTGGACTCGACCCCCCTTCTCCGAGTTTTTGGAGCCGGTTCTTCACCATCCGAAGAAAGCTTGCGGTCTTCCATCGAACTAGGTGGCGAACGGACCTTCGAGCAGGATCCCAAGTATGCGATCCGATTGCTAGTCGATATTGCTATAAGGGCGCTGTCACCCGCTGTCAACGATCCGACCACCGCAGTGCAAGCCCTCGATCAGATTGAGGACCTACTCATCCGGCTGGGGGCGAAGACGATTGGAGATCGGAGCCTTTCGCGATGCGCGAGACAACCTTCGCCTCTTGATCGGCTTTCCTGCGTGGGAAGACTTTCTTCGGCTTGCATTTGATGAAATCCGTCTCTATGGATCCACCAGCGTTCAAGTCATGCGGCGTATGAAAGCGCTGCTGAATGAGCTGATTGAAATCCTACCGGAAGAGCGGCGACCCGCACTTCGAAAATGGCAGGAGCGACTCCGATCGACGGTCGAGCGCTCGTTCAGCGACCAACTGGACAAACTCGAAGCGTCTGTGGAGGATCGCCAGGGTTTAGGCAGTTCCCGACGGAGCGGACAGACAAGCTAGGTCAGAGCCGCTTGCGGTTCTGGCGCTTCGTGTCTTGACCATTTGCTAGGGCTTTTCCTAGACCTATTTCTCCCTTAGTACAGGTGTGCTCCCTGTTTTGTCTTCTAGAAGGAGAAATCTGTGAACCTATTCAGAGCACAAACATCAAACCGACATGAACAACAACATTCGATGCCCGTTGGCGGGCATTCTACTGCTGTATTGGACATAGATCTCCGTTATCGAGGTAGTAACGCAACCCTTTGTCCCGCGTGTCCTGAATTTAGAATGTACCCACTCGTGGATGAACGATGTTGGACAAATCAGGCCGCAGGAGGGCCTGAAAATTTCCACTCAGGCCGTTGTCCGCATTGGGACGTGGTAAAGCGGCAGCGCGAGATTGAACAGAGCTTTAATCCTCGACCTGCGAGCCCAACTGCCGGCAGCATCAAAAGGTCCCGTTCGCTTCCACAACAACTGTGGGTGTGGTCCACCCGGCATTGTACACACTCGTTGTGAATTCCAGTTTCTTGTGCGTAATCCCAGTCCGGCAACGCTTAGTCTCGGCGCCATCCATCACTACATACGGAACGCATACCAAGCAAGGCGCGCGCGGTACGAATCCATCGTCTTTTCGGCTGTCTCGGTTCTGCTATCAGGGCAGTGGAGCATCGCTAGGTGAATCGCTAGGTGAATCCCTAGGTGTTGAGGGGAAATTCGGTTTGCTAGCATTCTGATCCGTGGGGAAAAAACTTGTCCACTGAACGTCAAAGTCACAGCCTTTTCCCAGTCGCCGATTGGCTGTTCAATTACCCAAAAGACCGGTTGCGGCTCGACCTGATCGCGGGCCTGACAGCGGCTGCCGTGGTCATTCCGAAGGCGATGGCATATGCAACCATCGCGGGACTACCGGTTCAGGTCGGATTGTACACTGCCATAGTGCCCATGGTGATCTACGCCGTGCTGGGCACCTCCTGCCCATTGAGCGTCAGCACCACCACTACGATCGCGGTTTTAACCGCAGCCGAACTCGGCGAAATCGTGCCCGGTGGAGATCTGCCCACGCTCGTTCGGGCCACCGCAATGTTGACGTTGATGGTGGGAGGCGTTCTCGTTCTTGCTTCCTTGCTGCGCCTCGGTTTCATCGCCAACTTCATTTCCGAACCGGTGTTGGTCGGCTTTAAGGCGGGTATCGGCATTGTAATCATGTTGGATCAGGTTCCTAAGATTCTCGGCGTGCATTTTCCGAGAGGAACGTTCTTCCGTAACGTGCTGGCCATCGCCCGTGGTGTTCCAGAGACCTCGCTGCCAACACTGGTCGTCGGGCTCCTCATGATCGCATTGCTGGTGGGTATCGAACGATTTTTTCCAAAGGCACCGGCACCGCTGATCGCCGTTGCTGTCGGGATCCTAGGCGTGCGTTTCTTGGGGTTGCAGGCACACGGAGTGGAATTGGTCGGCCGAATTCCCCAAGGTCTACCGTCGATTACTCGCCCGGAATTCTCCCTTGCTGCAGCTCTGTGGCCAGGGGCATTGGGCATTGCGCTCATGAGTTTTACTGAGAGCATTGCGGCCGCGCGAGCGTTTGCCAAGACCGAAGAACCGCCTCTTCGAGCCAATCGCGAGTTGTTCGCGACGGGGCTGGCAAATGCGGGGGGCTCGTTCTTCGGGGCTATGCCTGCCGGCGGTGGCACGACCCAGACTGCTGTGAACCGGCTTGCCGGGGCGCACACTCAGTTCGCGGAGATCGTAACAGCCGTGGTCGGCTTAGCCACGATTCTTCTGCTCGCGCCAGTCCTAGCGCTTATGCCGCAGGCCACGCTCGCGGCTGTGGTCGTCGTCTACTCCATCGGATTGATTCGGCCGGCCGAGTTCTCGATCATCTTAGGAATTCGACGCACAGAATTTACTTGGGCCCTTGTCGCGCTGATTGGCGTCGTGCTCCTCGGCACACTCAAAGGAATCCTCCTTGCCATCGTGTTGTCGCTTGTAGCTCTGGCGTCTCAGGTCGCCGATCCACCGGTTTATGTGCTGGGCCGCAAACCAGGAACGAATGTCTTTCGTCCACGTTCCAAGGAACATCCGGAGGACGAAACCTATCCTGGGTTGTTGTTGCTGCGTCTCGAGGGCCGCGTATTCTTTGCCAACGCTCAGTCCATCGGAGAGAAGATACGATTCATCATCAACGAAGCGAAGCCCACCGTCGTTGCGCTCGACCTTGGCGCTGTACCTGATCTTGAATATACCGCCCTTAAGATGTTGAGCGAAGGTGAGAAGAGACAACGTGAGCTGGGCGCGTCGCTCTGGCTCGTGGGGCTCAACCCCGGAGTGTTGCAAATGCTCCAGAGATCGCCTCTAGGTACGGTACTCGGGCGCGAGAGAATGCAATTCAGTCTCGAATTGGCAGTAGCGAAATGCGCGGAAATGTCTGCGAGACGAGCCGAATCTCAGTGTGTGAATCTTCCAGCGACGAATGAAATGTCTCAGGCCCAAGAATCTGTCCGGCAAGATAGGTAGCGATCTAGATGGCTAGAGCAGTTATAGCAACGGTGCCTATATCAGGTAGGGCGGAAATTACCAGAACATTTCTTTCACTTGGTAATATTCCTGGATCGGCTGGCCGAAATTTAAAGACTGGAGAAGAATTCACCGAGCATTTTTTGAGCGTGAAGAAACCAAAACGCTGGCCCGGTGTTATTCCGCTTGCTATAACCATCCGTTTGACGTATAGAGTGAGCAACTCAGTAATTTCGGGGGTGGGATCGTGCAGCTGACCCACCTTAACGGTCAGTCGTGGGCCTTTCCCTGCCAGGTTCATGGCTCCCGCATCTGTGTGACGTGTGCGTCAGCCCTCCTGATGCTCATACTCACGAGTTTGCTGTGCTCTCTCTCTAGTGCCCAAACTTCAGTCCAGAAAAACGTTTTGATTCTCAGCGAGGTGGGCTTGTCTTATCCTATGACGAGCGAGATGACGCAGGAGGTTGTCAGCGGAGTACTAGAGGCGCCAAATCGTAACGTCGAGTTCTATTCGGAGAGTCTCGATCTATCTTCATTTCCAATTAGGCCTTCGAGGGAAGAGGCGCGAGCCTGGATCGATAAGAAGTACGGCTCGTATAAGTTGGACGTAGTAGTAGCGGTAGGTCCGGGCGCGATCGACTTTCTCTCGAAGTACACTCAGTCCCTCTTCTTGGACGTTCCCATCGTTATTTGCGGTGCCACTCCGGATCAATTGAGTAATTCTAAACTCGATTCCAGATTTACTGGAACGTGGATGAAACTTGAACCCCAAAAAACCCTCGACGTGGCCTTGCGTCTTTTCCCGGATACGCGCCACGTATTCGTGGTGGGGGGTAGTTCCTCGTTCGACAAGGTCGTGATGTCCTTGACAAAATCAGCATTCACCTCCTTTCACACGAAACAAGAAATTCTTTATTTCACTGATCTGGAAATGGACAAATTGCTGAAACAACTGCAGCAACTACCTAGTCATTCCGTCGAGCTGTATACCTCTTTCTTCCAGGATTCCGCTGGAAACAAATTTCTCAATGCAACACAGGCACTCCCGAAGATCGCAGCAGCCTCTGCTGCTCCGGATTTTGGTATGTCCGAAACATATATTGGACATGGGATTGTTGGCGGGTACGTGATGCCGTTTAAGAAGCAAGGGGAGATCACTGCCCAAATTGTTTCAGCGCTACTGGACGGGAAAAAAGCTGAACAAATTCCTATTCAGACAATCCCGGGCGTGTACATGTTCGACTGGAATGAACTGCAAACTTGGGACATCCCGGAGAGCAAGCTCCCTGCAGGAAGTGTCATCATGTTTCGCGAACCCAGCCTCTGGCAGCGCACTAAATGGACATGGGCCACGGTGCTAGCGATTATCTTCGGTCTTTCCGCTTTGGCCGGCTACCTGCAACACAGCCGAACGCAACTGAAGGATGCCAGGAACAGGCAAATGCAGCTTAGCGGCATGCTGATCAACGCGGAGGAGCAAGAGCGCAGCCGGGTGGCGTCCGAGCTTCACGATGACTTCAGCCAGAGAGTGGCGATACTGGCCCTGGGTTTGGAGTATGCGCAGGAGGCCACGCCAGCGGCATTCGATGATGTTCGTAAGCAATTGAGTGAGCTTTTGAATTCGACAATACAGCTCGGCGATGATCTCCATACCTTGTCTCACCGGCTGCATTCATCCACTATCGAGAGCTTAGGACTGGTTCCCGCTCTGAACGCGTTGTGCAAGGAGTTCACGGTTCAGCAAGGAATCCGGGTCGACTTTACCTCGGATGAGGTTCCCCGGTCGATTGATCCCGGTGCAGCACTTGGTGTCTTTCGAATCGTTCAAGAAGCCCTTCGGAATGTGAAGAAGTACAGCGGAGCGAGTGAGGCGGAAGTGGACCTGCAAATGCTCGGCGAAAGATTGGAAATCTCGGTGCGCGACCGCGGTCGTGGATTTGATCTCGCGAACCCGCGCGGCATCGCAGGGCTTGGCATTCGAAACATGGAAGAGCGCGCACGTCTATTGGGCGGAAAATTCGAGATTCAGTCGGAGTCTGGAAAAGGGACCACGGTTACCGCGTCCGTGCCGTTCAAGCCCGCGGCAAGAAAAGCAACGACCAGCTAAGGCGCGGTGGCGAACTCGCGGCGGAGGTGCACGCAAAGTTGGGGCAGCGCTAGGAAAAGCGCTAGGAATGCGCTAGGGGGTGCGCGACTTACAAGTGGAAGTTAAGCCGCTCTGCGTTCCTCCCAATAGTCCTCAAAGCGATCGTTGAGATGAGAGCAGCGTAGTGCCAGGATGGCGTTGGCTCCCCGGACGGTCCAGAACATGCCCGATTGTTTGAGACGAGAGCCTATCACCGTTTTGCATCCGGCTTCGATTACACCCGAGCCAACAAACAAATGCTGGCGACGAAACTGGGGATAGCGCATACGCTCCGCATTTCTTTCGAAGTAGTCTGCCTCGGTGCGAATCTTCTCGGCCATTTGGGGATTGGCGGTGTCGATGGACCGCAGCACGCCCACCAGTTTTTCGATTTTCCCTTTGTCCAGCAGACGCTTCTGGTGGACCTTCATCCAAACTTTCTGTTTGACTTCCTCATGGGGATACAGCTGGCGCGCCACCTCCCACAGGTGCTGGCGAGCATGGTAGAGATCAACGATCTGAATCGCACCCGGAAAGTGTTCGGCGACAAGATTCCAGATCCATTCGGCGCCATCGCCGATGACCACTTTCTTTTTTGCACGGCTCCAACCACGTTTCCACGCTTCTCGATAGATGCGCTTGCCAAACTCTACCGCGGTTTCGATGGCCCCGGTGTAGGTGGTGGAATCTGAGTCGCGGATCGCGTAGCCTTCCCGGTCCCAGGTAGTCTGGGTGAACACACATCCCAACTTGGCCTCCCGCGTATGCGCGGGTAGGCCCTCGGTCTTGCCTTGCCGACCCGCGGTCTCTTTCTTCACCACCGGGACTCCGGTCCCATCCATTTGCACATACAGGATGGGAATGGGTTCGCCAGTGATGACCGGCAGATCCAACTGCAGGGCTTTCTGGATCTCTTCCTGCTCACGCTGGACGATATCGTCTCCGATGGCTTCTGCCGTACGCTCCACGGATTTGGTCGTCACCTCCAAGCCGGCCAGAATTTGCATTTGCTCGCGACCGCGATCGAACGGGACCTGCTGGCCCACCAGGGCCTGCATGCGGCGTACCCCGGGAGAAAACTCCGTATTCTCGATGTCCAGTTCGACATCCACCGGAAACTGGCCGACATGACATCGGGAGCACAAGTAGTAGGGGCGGGAGAGGCGTACGGGACCGACAATCGTCAGCACAGGTTTAGAACGGACTTCCTGATATTGCGCGTGATGGCCACAACGACACGGCAACTGGCGTTGATCCGCGGCCGGGGCTGCGAACTGCAGCAGTTCGCTTAAGGCCACCGCGCCGGCTTGGTGGAGAGCAGCCCGCATGGCCGACTCTATCGCTTCGAGATCGGTCCGGCCGTCCTTATGGCGTTGCGCAAAGACACGACCGAGCAGTTGGTTTACTTCCCGCGCCACTTCCTGATGGATCGCAGCAGCCGTTTTTTTTCCTGCTCGGTCCAGCCACCCCGTTGCCGCTCGACCGGACGGAGTCGACAGATCTGTTCGTTGAGGGTGACTAGATCTTCGCTGAGCTTCTGGAAGCGGTGAAACTCGGCTACCTCTTGCTGCGCCTTGCGCAGCGCCGTGGGATTGGGAAAGCTCTCTGTGACCGTCTTGCCGGACACGCGGCGAGTGAGGCGAAATTGCGGATCATGTCCAGGGTCGTTGTGTTTGGCGCAGTGGCAAGAAGGCTTGCCGCAGCGTCGGGCCACAGCGGTAATGGAACCCGGTCGAAGATCATGCAAGCCGAGGAACTCTTCCAAGAGCTTCGATCTTTGGGTTTCCAGAGTTGCTAGGTCGTTAGGCATGGGGATCTCCTCTCTCTGTACCGTATCCAACCTGTACGTATAGATACGCTCAGAACAATGCCATAAAAAAAGGAAACCTGCTAGATACCACCTCCACGCCGCGCACCCAGCGCTAGGAATGGGATTGCCGTCACAGCTTACCCAAGCGTATACTACCAGTCCGCCCACTATCGTTGATATTGCGCAGGGCGGCCTCGCTGTGGTCGCCCAGAAAGTGCCCCCTCATGGAACGTATCTCTACGGACAGGTCCCGCCCGAGACTCTTGATCGCCGATGATCATCTGATCTTCGCTGAAACCTTAAAGACCTACTTGGAGAACAAATACTCAGTGATCGGTATGGTGAGCGACGGCCGAGCCTTAATCGAGGCAGCCCTTCGGCTAAAGCCCGATGTTATCATTGCGGACGTGGCTATGCCTGTCCTAAACGGACTCGACGCTGTGCGCAGAATCAAAGAGCAGGCTCCCAACATGAAGTTCATCTTTCTGACCATGCGAGACGAAGCGAACTTGGCTGCTGCAGCTCTTGAGCTCGGGCCCGTCGGATTTGTTCTCAAGCAGTCCGCGGGGCCGGAACTGCTGGACGCGATCCATCATGTTTTGCACGGAGAGTCTTATTTGACTCGCAAATTGCGGGGTGAGGACTGGGTAACCACGAAGGCTCGGGTTCAGCAGTTCAGCAAGGAGTTGACGCCCCGCCAGAAAGACATCGTTCAATTATTCGGCGAAGGAAGGGCCATTAAACAGATTGCGGACATGCTCAGCCTGAGTGAAAAAACGGTCGAATTCCATAAACATCACATCATGGAAGCCTTCAACCTCAAGAATAATGCTGAATTGATTTTGTTTGCGCTGAAACAGGGTTTAATCTCGGTTATTCCGGAATTCCCAGGAGAGGGACGAGCAACTGGCAATCGGCGATAAATTCTCAAGAAAGCCCTGGATCATCGGCCTAGGGATTCCCCCAGTGGTTCAGTACAATCGCGGGCGTTATTTTGAGTCTGCAGGGATACAGCTCCGCTAGATCCTGCATCTGACGTGAATATCTGACTGGTTTCGACGGAGGCGAACTTTGATTCGCCCGCGCGTATTTCTAGCTGATGACCACCCCGATTTCTTAAAACAGGAAACGGCTCTTTTGCAGCCCCATTTTGAACTTGTCGGCACGGCCACCGACGGGGCTTCCGTGGTTTCGGAAGTTCTTCGTCTTAAACCAGACGTCGTTGTCGTCGATATCACCATGCCCATAATGACCGGAATTGATGCGGTTCACGAACTAGTCCGGTCTGGCTCAGCCGCCAAGTTTGTATTCCTTACCATCCATTCCAGTGAGGAATACGTTGACGCTTGCCTGGAACAAAGTGCTCGTGGATTCATTACCAAATCCCGAATGAAAGGCCACTTGATTCCCGCCATCTATGCGGTGCTCGATGGTCTGCCTTACGTTGCCTCTTCCACTTCGATGTGATTCCCCGAACTTGTTCACTCGCCTCAAAACTCGCTTAGGGGTTTCCCTAGTTGTCTCTTCAGCCGAATCAGCCTAAATGAATATCCAGTGTGGGTTTAACTGGCCAGAATTGGGCACAAAGACGTACAATCCATTTGGCGGAGACGTGAGCGTATGGTGCGAGCCAGCATGCCAAGAGCCATTAGCGGTTTCGAACGTCTTTTGCTCTTCCTCGGATTCCTGTTGCTCTTGTTGTTTGCTGCCGCTCACGTCTATACCTCCATTTTCTCACATGCTGCCATTCGCGCATTCTGGAGCAATCAATTCTCTTCCGGGCGTGTTCACGCTGATTTGCCTCAACACAACCCCGCAATCCCTGATTTCCGTTTCTGGTCACAAAAACGTATCGAAGCTTATCAGGCCAGCCTGATTGTCCGGGTGCCCCGTCCTCTGGGCGTGCTTAGAATTTCCGCGATCCATCTCGAAGTTCCCGTGCTCGAAGGTACAGACGAACTGACCCTAAATCGTGCTGTTGGGCACATCGAAGGTACCGCTGTTCCCGGTGCAATCGGCAACGTCGGCATCGCTGGACACCGGGATGGATTCTTCCGGGGGCTCAAGGATATTCATCCTGGCGATACTTTGGACCTTTTCACTGAAAACCGAAACTATCGTTATGTGGTGGACGAGATTGTCATCGTCTCTCCAGAAGACGTTTCGGTCCTCGCCCCCAGGGCTGAGCCCGGTCTCACTCTCATAACCTGCTACCCCTTTTATTTCGTTGGCAGTGCTCCATTGCGATACGTCGTGCGCGCGACCGCCACCGATCCAAACAATCTTGCGAATTCTCGGCAATCACGCTCTCAGGCTGAGGAGCGTAGCGCCAAGGATTCGCACTGAAGTCGGCTCCGCGTGAGTAAGGATTCGAGAAATCTCAGCTCAATTCAATTGCGAGGATAACATGATGAAGTCAGGCAATCGGATCAAAATCGGGATCGTACTGGCAGTCGGGATAGTCTGTATCGTTTTTGCCGTGTCTTCTGTCGCTCAGGTTCAGACGCAGCAGAGCACGACGCCCGGGCCGTCCACCAAGAACGTCACCGTCGAGCGCGGCGAGGTCGTGCTCGTCGAGGGCAACGACCTGGTCGTCAAAATGGAAGATGGCACCATTCGTCATATTTCCAATGTGCCGGAAGGCGCCAAGGTCACCGTAGACGGCAGGCAACTCGGCATTCACGACCTAAAGCCGGGTATGAAACTCCAGCGCACCATCACCACCACCACCACACCTCGGACGGTCACCACCGTCCAAACTGTTACCGGGAAGGTCTGGCACGTCACGCCGCCTCTCTCAGTCATCCTCACAATGGAAGATGGCACTAACCAGTCCTTCAAGATTCCCAAGGGCCAGAAATTCAATGTGAATGGCGAGATGGTCGATGCCTTTGGTTTGAAAAAGGGCATGGTCGTCACCGCCACCAAAATTGTTGAAGTACCTGAGACCGTCGTATCCCAACAGCGGAAAGTAACCGGAACCATGCCTCCGCCTCCACCGGCTCCGCCAGCCGACGTGCCAATTCTTGTGGCGACGGCAGAACCCGCGCCCGCAGCCGCGCCAGAAGCTTCCACTCCGGCCCCAGCGAAACTCCCCAAGACAGCCAGCGACCTGCCCTTGGTTGGTCTCCTCGGCCTTCTCTGTATTTTCGCGTCGCTCGGAGTCAAGTTCCTTCGCGCAAACCTGGGACTCTAATTCCCACGAGGAGGAGTCGCATGCGGTCGATTCCTCCTCACCCCCTTCGAGTTCCCGCATGCGGTGATTAGGGGAATTCCAGTCATGATGAAAAAAAGCCTTAGCTACAAGCTTCTCAGGACACTTGCCAGAAATTCCGTCGCGGTGCTGTGTTCTCTTCTGCTCTTGCCGATTAACGTGGTTCCAGTGGCTCAGGCGCAAGAGCAGCCTGCCGCTGGCACTTCGGACCAGCAGGAACCGGCGGCCAAGATTCCGCCCGATCAACTCGACTCTCTTGTCGCGCCCATCGCGCTATACCCAGACCCGATGCTCGCGCAAGTGCTCGCCGGTTCGACGTACCCCCTCGAGATTGTTCAACTCCAGCAATGGCTGGAGAAAAACAAAACATTGAAGGATAAGGCCCTCGCTGATGCCGTTCAGAAGCAGCCTTGGGATCCCAGCGTGCAGGGTTTGGCCGCTATGCCAGACCTGGTGAAGCGCCTGGCCAATGATATTCAGTGGACAACCGATCTGGGGAACGCCTTTCTGGCGCAGCAATCGGACGTGATGGATGCGGTTCAGCGCATGAGGAAAAAGGCACAAGACTCTGGCAACTTGAAATCCACGGAACAGCAGAAAGTCGAAACAAAAGTTGTGGAATCCAAGCAGGTCATTGTCGTTCAGCAGGCCAATCCAGAAGTCGTTTACGTTCCAACCTACAATCCCACTGTCGTATACGGCCCGCCAGTTTATCCCTATCCTCCCATTACCTATCCGCCTCCCGGATATTACGCGGCAGGTGTGGCGATTTCCTTCGGCGTTGGGCTCGCCATGGGAGCGGCATGGGGCGGAGGTTGGGGATATGGCTGCGGCTGGGGCGGTAACAACGACATCACCATCAACAACAACAATAATTATAATCGCAATTCCAATATAAACGGCGGCAACCGCAATAACATAAATGGCGGCAATCGCGTGTCGACACAGCCCGCTCGCGGCGGCTCCGGCGGCGGCAGCTGGCAACACAACCCGCAGCATCGCGGCGGGACGCCTTACGGGAACAGAGACACTGCGCAGAAATATGGCGGCACAACTCGCGGGGCCTCCGCGTCCGACCGCCAAGCGGCTGCGCGGCAAAATCAGAGACAAGGCGGAAACCGGCCGCAAGCCAGCACACGCGATGTCTCATCGCGTGGAGAACAGCCTCGTGCCAGCGATCGCAGTTCCGGCGGAGGAAATCGCGCTTCCTCGGGTGCCGGCGGAGATCGCGTCGGAAATCGAAGCGTGTCGCCGAGTTCAAGCTCGCGGTCCAGTGGCAGCGCTCTAGGTGGCAGCAGCGGCAGTGCCGCTCGTGCCAGCAGTTCCCGCGGCAGTTCCAGTATGGGCTCTCGCGGTGGCGGCGGCGGACGCCGGAGGTAACTGAACCATGAGAGAAAAACAGATGAGCTCGCGATTCACTACGAAACTTTTGGGAATAACTCTGATGTTCTTGCTTTTCTCTGCGCTGGCTCTGCTTAACCCGTTCGCATTGGCTTCCGGGCAACAGAGCAATTCGTCGCAACTCACCTTCGCGTCTCCAGAAAAAGCGGCTGCCGCTCTCGTTCAGGCCTGCGAAACTTTCGATGTACCGGCTTTGACCAAGATTCTGGGTCCTGAGGGAGAGGATTTGGTTTCTTCGGAGGACCCCGTTCGCGATAAGAGTATTGCAGTTGAATTTGCAGCGAAGGCACACGAGCATACTTCGATCAGCGTCGACCCCAATAACGCGAATCGTGCCACGTTGCTGGTCGGCAATGACAATTTTCCGCTGGCGATCCCAATCGTACACAAAAACGGAACCTGGTTCTTCGATACCAAGGCCGGTAAGCAAGAGATGCTTTACCGGCGTATCGGTGCGAATGAACTCGATGCCATCCAGATCTGCAGAGGATACGTAGAAGCACAACACGAATACGCCATGACGAAACACGATGGCACCGAGGTGAATCAGTACGCCCAGCGCGTCATCAGCACTCCGGGAACGCACGACGGTTTAGTGTGGCGCAATTCTGATGGAAGCCTCGGCGGACCGATCGCCGAGAATATAGCGGATGCTTTGCAGCAGGGCTACACCGACAAAGCCAAGCCCTATCACGGATACTTTTTCAAAATCCTGAAAGGGCAGGGCCCCGCTGCACCTCTCGGCCAACTGAACTTCGTCGTGGAAGGCGCAATGATTGGAGGTTTCGCGCTTGCTGCGGCTCCCGCGGATTATCGCGTCACGGGCGTAAAAACCTTCATCGTTGGTTATGACGGCGTCGTTTACCAAAACGATTTAGGTCCGGATACTCTCAAGATCTTCAGAGACATGGAGCTGTACAACCCAGATAAATCCTGGAGTCCTACAGAAGATTCTTGGCCGCCGGATGCGTTGAATGCCTCGGTTTCAGCGCAAAACTGAATCGAGGCGTGCGAACGATGATTACACGACGGACGCGGCAGTCCGGAGGCAAATCGAATGACCACAGGAATTGTTTTCCGTATGCCTGTTCGGCCGACTTCCCAAGGTACATCTACCGCGTCACGCCCGCTCTCATGTCATCGAACGATCCACAGCCTGTCACTCGCCGCCACACAACTCTTCTTTGCATCAGTCCTCGCGTTCGGCACAGTCGGTGGATGTTCCTCCAAGCAAGAAAAACCGCCTCCACCCCTTCCCATCGTCACAGTGGCTCCGGTTGTGCAAAAGCAAGTGCCTATCCACCAGGAATGGGTGGGAACAATGTCGGGCAACGTGGACGCGGAGATTCGCCCGAAAGTTGAAGGATATTTGCTGACCCGCCTCTACACGGAAGGTTCCTTCGTTCAGAAAGGGCAGCCCCTGTTCCAGCTCGATAAGCGTCAAGCGGAAGCTGCGGTAGAACAGGCCACCGGAAATCTCGAACGCGCACGCGCGGCATTATCGCAGACTCAGATCGACGTCCGCCGCTACACGCCGTTGGTGGCTCAAAGGGCGGTGAGCCAGGCAGAGCTCGACAAGGCGCAGAGTGCAGAGCGAGCTGCCACCGCTACGGTGGACGCTGACCAAGCCGCCCTCGATAATACCAAACTGAATCTCGCTTGGACCACCGTGATTTCTCCCATCTCTGGGATTGCCGGAGTTGCCAAGGTGGCCGTCGGAGACTTGATGACCCCAAACACCGTCATGACGACGGTCTCGAATGTCGATCCTATTTACGTCGACGTCAACATCGCCGAGCAGGATTACATGCGATTCCAGCGGGAGAAACCGACTGGCACTCGCAAACAAGATCTCGAATTGATTCTCGGTGATGCCACTCTGTATCCGCGCCGTGGCCAGGTTCTCTTCTTGAACCGCGAAGTGGATTCGCGAACTGGAACCATTCAGGTCCGTGGCGAATTCCCAAATCCTGGAAACGTGCTTCGGCCAGGACAGTATGCGCGCGTCCGCGCAATTACCGAACTGCGCAAAGATGCTCTCCTCATTCCGCAGCAGGCGGTTTCCGAATTGCAGGGCGTCTATCAAGTTGGAGTCGTGGGCGCGGACAACAAAGTCACCATCCAGACGGTAAAGCTCGGCCCTCTCTTCGGCGACATGTGGGTGGTCGAGTCCGGCCTTCGACCTGGCGACAAAGTAATCGTTGACGGCCTGCAACGCGTGCGCACCGGCGTCACGGTCGCACCTAAACCTTTTAACGATACTCAGGCCAACTCCGTCGTCGGTGGGAACTAGCTGTGTCTAAATTCTTCATTAATCGCCCAAACGTCGCCATCGTTATAGCCATTCTGACCGTTATTAGCGGACTGGTGGCCATGGCAAAACTGCCGGTCGCTCAATTGCCGGATATCGTCCCTCCCCAAATCAACGTATCGGCCACCTACACCGGCGCCGACGCCCTCACCATTGAACAATCCGTTGCCACGCCTCTGGAACAGCAGATGAACGGCGTCGACAACATGCTCTACATGATGTCCACCAACGCCAACGATGGAACCATGACTCTCAAGGTTACCTACGACGTCGGCACCAACGTCGACATCGATCAGGTCAACACGCAGAATCGCGTCTCGCAAGCTAGCCCGAACCTCCCCACCTCCGTCAATCAGTATGGCGTCACGGTAAAAAAATTGATGGGCCTGCCGCTCCTGGTCCTATCTCTGTACTCGCCCACGGGGGCTTACGGCGGTCAATTCCTCGGCAACTACGCCACCATCAATGTTAACGATGCGCTCTTGCGCGTTCCCGGAGTTGGCCAGGTCACTAACTTCGGCGCGGCCGATTATGCGATGCGCGTTTGGGTGAAGCCGGATCAGTTAACCAAGCTCGGCATGACCGTCTCCGATTTGACCACTGCTGTCCAGCAACAGAGCGCGGTGAACCCGGCGGGTCAGATCGGTGCGGAGCCTGCCCCCAAGGGTCAGCAATTCACCTACGCCGTCCGTGCTCCGGGGCGACTCATCAACGCCGAAGAATTCGGCAAGATCATCGTCCGCCAAAACCCTGACGGTTCCACCGTGAGACTCAAGGATGTCTCCCGCATCGAGCTCGGTTCTCTCGTCTATCAGCAGATTGGCCGGTTCAACGCCAAGCCCGCGGTCATTATCTGCGTGTATCAAGCCCCTGGTTCCAATGCCTTAGCCGTCGCAAAACAGGTCAAAGCGCAAATGGAGGATTTGAAATCGCGATTCCCGGATGGTCTGGAATACACCGTCGCGATGGACACCACTTTGCCCATTACGGAAGGCATGAAAGAGATCGTTACCACGCTCCTTGAGGCCATCGTCCTCGTCATCATCGTAGTGTTTCTGTTTCTCCAGAATTGGCGCGCCACTCTCATCCCGCTCCTTGCCGTGCCCGTTTCTCTCATCGGTACTTTCGCCGTCTTTCCGATGCTCGGCTTTTCGATCAATACGCTCTCTCTGTTTGGCCTCATCCTAGCCATCGGCCTTGTGGTGGACGACGCCATCGTTGTTGTGGAAGCCGTTGAACATCACATCGAGCATGGCTTATCGCCCAAGGACGCCACCTTTAAGGCCATGGAAGAAGTCACCGCTCCGGTAATTGGTATCGCATTGATTCTTTCTTCGGTCTTTGTGCCGATGGCAGCTATGGGTGGTATCAAGGGCTTGCTGAATCAACAGTTCGCCGTAACCATCGCGATCTCTGTGCTGATCTCTGCGTTCAACGCGTTGACACTCTCTCCGGCACTCTCAGCGCTTTTGTTGCGCCCTCGTAAGAAAACCAGAGGTCCCCTCGGAAAGTTCTTCGATTGGTTCAACATCGGGTTCGGAAAAATGACCGGGGGTTACGTTAGCTGGAGCGGTGGGCTCATCCGGCGCTGGGTCTTCTCGCTGTTGCTGCTGTTGGGAATTTCGGTCGTATCCGTCGGCATGGGCAGACAACTCCCCGCCAGTTTTATCCCTGAGGAAGACCAGGGTTATGCCTTCCTTCAGATCCAATTGCCGGATGCTGCCTCACTGCAACGTACTGACGCGGTCATGCGCAAGATTGATGACATGCTGACACATACTCACGGTGTACAGAGCTTCAGCGGGATCTCTGGCTTTAGCCTTCTATCCAATACCTCTGCCTCCTATACCGGTTTTTATTTTCTTCAGCTGGAGCCTTGGCATGATCGCCTAACCGACGAACTTTCTGCGCAAGGGCTCATGCGCACCCTCAACAAAAGAATGGCCAGCGAAATACCCGAAGCCATCGGTTTCGCCTTCGGCCCTCCGGCCATTCCCGGCCTCGGCACCGCCGGTGGATTCACCTTCATGCTTCAGGATCGCAGCGGTGGTACCGTCACGCAGCTCTCAGAAATGCTCGATAAGTTGGCGCTCGCTGCTCGAAAGAGGCCGGAGATTGCCTCGGTCGTAAGCACCTTCCGCCCGTCCGTGCCTCAACTCTATGTGGAAGTGGACCAGGACCGCGTTCTAAAGCAGGGTCTGCAGTTCACCGAGGTTTATCAGACTCTTCAGGCTTTCCTCGGCGGTGCCTACGTCAATCAGTTCAATCGATTCGGCCGCCAATGGAAGGTGTATCTCCAGGCGGAACCCGAGTATCGCACCAGCGCGGATAAAATAAACAACTTCTACGTTCGAAACTCCAAGGGCGATATGACACCCTTGGCTTCTCTAGTCACCATTAAACGAGTTTCCGGACCGGAGTACACCAACCGCTTCAACCTCTATCGAAGTATCCAGATTAATGGTTCCCCCGCTCCCGGCTTCAGCTCCGGGCAGGCCATGGCTGCCATGGAGCAGGTGTCGAATGAGGTCCTTCCCGCCGGTTTCGGCTACGCCTGGAGCGACATGTCCTATCAGGAGAAAAAGGCCGAAGGTGGCCAAGCGATGGTCTTCGCCATGTCCTTTGTCTTTGTGTTTTTGATTCTTGTCGCTCTCTACGAAAGTTGGTCACTGCCGTTCAGCGTCCTGCTGTCCGTTCCGGTAGCGGTTCTCGGTGCCTACGGCGGACTACTCCTGCGTAAATTCGACAACAACGTTTTCGCTCAGATTGGTCTCATCATGTTAATCGGTCTGACCGCCAAGAACGCCATTTTGATCGTCGAGTTCGCGGTATTGGAACACTCCAAAGGAAAACAGATTGTAGACGCGGCTCTCGAAGGGGCCCGCC
This sequence comes from Candidatus Acidiferrales bacterium, assembly GCA_963775865.1. Classification (GTDB taxonomy): domain Bacteria; phylum Acidobacteriota; class Terriglobia; order Acidiferrales; family UBA7541; genus Acidiferrum. The sequence continues at coordinate 160,557 of CAVZKU010000010.1, forward strand.
TGCGCTTACGCCCGATCTTGATGACCTCCTTCGCCTTTATTTTGGGCTGCGTCCCTCTTTGGACCGCCAAGGGCGCTGGTGCGATCGGCCGAAAGGTCTTGGGCAGTTCCGTAATTATGGGAATGAGTGCTGCCACCATCCTGGGAATCTTCCTGGTGCCTGTCTTATTTGTCGTCGTGGAACGCATCGCTAAAAAGAAGCCTCATCTGGAAGTGACTCAACCCGCCACGCTCGAAGGAGGCCACGACTGATGCGAAGAACCAGCCCACTTGCGCTTCTGTTACTTCTCTTGGTGGGCTGCACCGTGGGCCCCAAATACAAGCGCCCTGCGCTCCAGCCTCCAACCCAGTTCTATGCGGAACGACAGATAAGCGTGAGTTCCGAGGCCGACCTGGCGTGGTGGGATTTGTTCAAGGATCCCGTACTGCAAGGCCTCATTCGCGATGCCCTTCAGAACAATTATGACTTGCAAGTAGCCTTCTCGCGGGTCGAGCAGCAGCGTGCCCTCGCCGGCGCGACTCGTTCGTTGTATTACCCTCAAGTTGGATACGGAGGTAGCATTTCCGGGCAGCAGGCGCCCTTCCCCTTGATTGCGAACCATACCTATTATTCCTATAACTTCAACACGATCTGGGAAATGGACCTCTTCGGGCGCATCCGCAAACTAAACGAGGCACAACGTGCGGAGTATTTTGCGAGCGAGGATGCCAGACGCGACATTCGTCTCCTCGTGCTCTCCGAAGTTGCTCAAGGATATTTTCAATTGCGGGCACTCGATGCGGATGAGGAAATTGCGAGACGGAGCGTCAAGAGTTTTCAGGATACTCTGGACATCTTCCAGCGCAGGTTTGAAGGTGGTGATGCTTCCGGCCTGGAGGTTGCTCGGGCACAAGCGGCTCTCAAGAACGTTGCCGCTGTAATCCCGGACATCCACAGACAGATTGTTGCTCAAGAGGCCGCGTTGAATTTGCTCGTGGGCCGCGACCCGGGCCCGATTGTCCGTGGCAGTGCCTTGGCAGATCAGTTTGATCCGCCCGAGGTGCCTACCGGTTTGCCCTCACAGTTGTTGGAGCGCCGGCCTGATCTTGAGCAGGCTGAAGAGGCTCTGATTGCTGCGAACGCCAACGTCGGCGTCGCCAAAGCCAATTTTTTCCCGACGATTTCTCTCACCGGCGTGTTTGGCGGAGTGAGCCCGCAACTTTCGGAACTCACAGGTGCCGGCAGGGCGTGGAGTCTCGCCGGAAATTTGGCCGGTCCGCTTTTTACCGCTGGCCGCTTGAAGAACGAATATCGCGCGGCTTTGGCGCAACGCGACCAGGCAAAGATTGCTTTTGAGAAAAGCGTTACCCAGGCTTTTGGCGAGGTTTCAGCATCCCTCTCGGCCCACGAAGAGCTGGCTAAGGCCTATGGAGAACAGCTCAAGTCTGTGGACGCCTATCGAGAGTCGGTTCACCTGTCGAGCGTTCGCTATGACAGTGGCCTCGCCAACTACCTCGAGATCATTGATGCGGAGATCCAGATGTATCCGGCGGAGCGCGCCGCAATTATCTATGACCTCGGCCGCAAGGTTGCCCTCGTGAATCTCTATCGCGCGCTTGGCGGCGGCTGGAATCTGAATGAGTCGCAGTGGATGAGCGGGAGTGGCACCTCCGCGCCCGCGCAGTCACCTACTCCCTAAGCTTCTCGATTGCGACAGAGGAGCGCCTTTCTATGGCCAAGAACGATGCCCCACCGGAAGAAAAATCCCTGAAGCGCAAGAAATACGAAAAAGAGTTGCGTCGCCTCCAGGGAGAACTCTGCAGATTGCAGGACTGGGTCAAATACAAAGGACTTCGAGGGCCGTGATGCCGCCGGCAAAGGCGGCACCATCCGCGCCATCACCGAACGGGTCAGTCCTCGCAACATGCTTGCTGCCACGGACTCCAAGCATGCGCCGTGGTATCTTGTCCGCTCCGACGACCTCGGAGCAGAAATCTGCAACAGCGTCGTCTGCTCATGTTGAGAAATTTATACGCACACCCGAACGGCCAGATCCCCGCCTATGAGTGGAATTTCAGCGGCGTAAATCCCCCAGTGCATGCCTGGGCCACACTGTTTCTTTACAACGTCGAAAAAGAATTGGGGCTGCCGATTTACGCTTCCTGGAACGCTCCTTCCAGGGACTGATGCTGAATTTCAATTGGTGGGTCAACCGCAAGGACCCCGAGGGTCGTAATGTTTTTGCCGGTGGTTTCCTTGGTTTGGACAACATCGGAGTGTTCGATCGCAGCGCCCAACTTCCCACGGGCGGCCATTTAGACCAAGCCGACGGAACCGCGTGGATGGCCTTCTAGTGTCAGAACATGCTAGAGATTGCATTGATCCTCACGGAAACAGATCCCATGTACGAAGAGATTGCTTTCCGCTTCTTGGAACATTTCCTCTGGATCACTTATGCCATGGACAGAATCGGCGTCAACCACGACGAAATGTGGGATACCCAAGATGGTTTTTTCTACGATCTCCTCCACTTTCCCAAGGGCGACGCTGTTCGGTTGAAAGTTCGCTCCATGGTCGGCTTGCTCCCCTTGTGCGCTTCTACTGTTTTCGAACACGGCGTCGCTGCACGCCACCCCCGTCTTATGGAATTGATCGATTTGTTCCGCAAGCGCCACCCGGAATTGGTGAAACACATCGCTCCCGCCGATGAGTCTTTCTCCGGGTACAAGGGCCGCCGAATTCTCTCGGTCTGAAACAAGGGGAAAATTGAACGAATTCTCGCATATATGTTGGACGAAAACGAATTCCTTGGGCCTTGCGGAATTCGCTCCCTCTCCCGCTATCACCTCGATCATCCGTTTGTCTTTCAGGTCGGACAGCAACAGTACAACGTCCAGTATTTGCCGGCCGAATCCAACACCGGAATGTTCGGTGGCAACTCCAACTGGCGCGGACCGGTCTGGATGCCGGTAAATGCGCTGCTCGTTCGTGGACTGATCAATCTCTATCAGTTCTATGGCGACGATTTTAAGGTGGAATGTCCCACCGGTTCCGGCAACCGTTTGACTCTGTTCGAAGTGGCCAGAGAGATTGCCCGCAGAGTATCGAGCATTTTCCTGCGCGATCCCGAGGGCCACCGTCCGGTGTACGGCGGCAACAACAAGTTCCAATAAGATCCCTATTGGAAGGACTACATTCTTTTCTATGAATACCTTCATGGCGACAATGGTGCTGGTCTCGGCGCCAGCCATCAGACCGGATGGACGGGCGTCATTGCTCGCACTCTGGACTTGTTCGCTCGTCTCACACCCCAAAAGGTGCTCGAGACCTCCAAAGACGAGCTTGTGTCGCGCATGACTCGTGAACAAGTGGTAGGCGCCTAGCGCCCGCTCACCCGCACTCTCGCTTCAATGTCTGGAGCTGCAACCGGCGAGGGAGAGACAATTGCTCTGGCTAGATAAACTCACCAACGTCCCATTTGCCTTCTCGTTCTTCTCTGTCTGGCCGCCGGCTGGATTTTGGGTGGTCAGGCAATCGCGGTCCGCACAGCCATGAGCTTGACTACCGCGGCTCGCAATGTGGGGGTTGCTCTCGTGATCGCAATCACTAGTTCTCCAGATACCGCCGCAGTCACAGCCGTCATCGTTTTTGCAATCTTTCAAACCATACTTCTTGGATTGTGCGCCCAGTTTTTCGGTCGGGTTTTTCCCACCCTTCGCTCGCTCCTTAACGCATCAGAAATCACCGTTTGAAGCCATCGACGATTCGACCTCGGCGAGATCACTCAGACGGCCCAGTTCGCGCCAGCGCCAAAAGCCCAGCGCCGTATCCGCGCAATTGCAGTTGCTTGTCGCAAGCGACGAGGCCGTTTCGCTCGAGGTTAGGGATTTCCCTAGTTGTTGGGATTCTTCACCACTGCTAACAATCACCCCAGCCCAAAGGAAACCGGCGGCCCATATCTGAATCCTCAGGGTACAGGGCCATTCTCCTGCGCCAGTGTACGCCGGCGATCGCAGGCGGAGGAATCATGAATACTCCATCAAAAACCGAAGCCCCTCGAGTTGACCAATTCTTCATGGCCGAGGAATCAAGGTTCGACCGCTGGCGCAACCTGCTGCAAGCGTCGCGCCTGTGGGACAGGTCGTTCGCCGTGCAGGATTCCAACAAGGCGCAGTATCAGACCGCTGTGACTAGCATCTTCCAGGAATTACGGCAATGGGAAGATTTCTTTGCCTATCCGGGACAAAAATTACTCGCCTCGCTCGAGGATCGCATCTTTTCCGGCGATGCCACCGGTGCTGCCCGCTTAATTCAATCCATCGGCAACGCACTGCTCACTCATTCCTATCGCGCCAACATCGGGGACTGGGAGAGTGAGGAGGAGACGCCCGTCAATCTCGGCGAACGCGTCCCCGTTGCGGGCGAGGATGCCGCCACACATCCACCCTATTTCGAAGTGCTCGTGGTAAGTCCTGCGCGCAGGACAGCATGGCAGCAACTGGCGCAGGACCTGCGCAGACTGCGCAGACCGCAAGACAAATTTGTCTATGAACCGGTATTCGTAGCTTCATTTGAGGACGCCGTACTTGCAACGATTCTGAACGGCAGCATTGAAGCGGTGATTGTTTACGAGGGCATCTCGCTTCATTCATCCCACAACAGTCCAGTTTTGCGTGAGTTTCTCACCAGCCACCTGGCCGTCAGCGGCATCTCCCCCAATTCCACTGACTACAGCATGACGCTCGCCCAAGAATTGAAACAGTTGCGGCCTGAGCTGGACATCTATTTTCTGAGTGACCGGAAAGTTGAAGCAGTGGCGGGGGACGTAAACGCGGATTTCCTCCGGAGAGTTTTCTATCAAGTCGAAGAACCGTTGGAACTTCATCTCAGCATTCTTGATGGTGTTGCCGACCGTTTCGATACGCCATACTTCGACAACCTGCAGAAGTACGCCCAGCGACCAATAGGAACCTTTCACGCTCTCCCAATTGCCCGCGGCAAATCCATCTTCAAATCGAATTGGATCAGCGACATGGGCAAGTTCTACGGCATCAACCTCTTTCTCGCTGAATCGTCTGCCACGACCGGCGGACTCGACAGCCTTCTCGAGCCGACGGGCAACATCAAGGTGGCCCAGGACAAGGCTGCTCGAGCTTTTGGCGCCGACCACGTTTTCTTCGTCACCAATGGCACTTCCACCTCCAACAAAATGGTGGAACAGGCTCTCTTGGGCCCCGGCGATATCGTTCTAGTTGACCGCAACTGTCACAAATCCCACCACTATGGCGCGGTCCTTTCCGGTGCTTATCCCCTCTATGTCGAAGCTTATCCCCTCACACAATATTCCATGTACGGAGCCGTTCCTCTCCGCACCATCAAGAAAGCACTGCTCGATTTGAAGGCCGAGGGACGTTTGAATCGGGCTCGCCTGTTGGTACTCACGAACTGCACCTTTGATGGACATATCTACAATCCCGAACGAGTTATGGAGGAATGCCTCGCTATCAAGCCCGACCTCATCTTTCTTTGGGATGAAGCGTGGTTTGGGTTTGCACGGTGGAGTCCCTTCTATCGCCGGCGCACCGCAATGGGAGCGGCCGCCATTTTGGAAAAGAAATTCAAGGATCCCGCCTATCGCGCTGCCTATCAGGAACAGGAAAAGAAGCTTGGAGCCGACCTTGCGGCCGACGAAAAAACGCTGCTCGGCACTCGCCTCCTCGCAAACCCCAACAAAGTGCGGCTGCGCGTTTATCAAACCAATTCGACTCACAAATCCATGTCGTGTCTGCGCCAGGGTTCCATGGTGCTGGTCAAGGATCAGGACTACCACACCGTCGAGGAGCAATTCCACGAAGCGGTTTTCACCCACGCTTCCACCTCTCCCAACCTCCAGATCATTGCCACGCTGGATGTCGCGCGACGCCAGATGGAGTTGGAAGGATACGAACTCGTGAATCGCGCCATCCAATTGGCGCTCGATGTCCGCCGTGAGGTTAATTCCCATCCGCTCATTTCAAAATACTTCCGTGTGCTTGGCGCCGACGAGATGATCCCTGCCGAGTTCCGCGATTCGGGATTCGTGGACTATCTCGGCTCGGGCGTCAATTGGGCCACCGTCGTGAAAGCCCTCAGAGAAGACGAATTTGCGCTGGACGTCACCCGCCTCACGCTGGTGTGCGGTTCGGCCGGATTTGATGGCACGCAATTCAAGAATCTGCTTGCGGCCGATTTCGACATTCAATTGAACAAAACCTCGCGCAACAGCGTCTTGCTCCAAACCAACATTAACAACACGCGCAGCGACATCGCTCAACTCATCAAGGTTCTTGTCCAGATTTCCCAGAGAGTCGAAAAGAAACTTGTCGAAGGCGGAAAGGCTGCAAAGTCGGCCTTTGACGCGCGTGTCAAATCGTTGATGACTGATGTCCCGGACCTTCCCAATTTCAGTCGTTTCTTCGACCGCTTCCGCGAAAACCCGTCTAGCAGGACGAGTGAAGGCGATATCCGCGCTGCCTTCTTCGCGGCTTACCGCGAAGACCAGTGTGAGCATCTGACACTGTCCAGCCCTGAAATCGATAAGCGCTTGAAGGAAGGCCCCGAATTGGTTTCTGCCAACTTCGTCATCCCGTATCCGCCGGGCTTTCCCATCATGGTGCCGGGTCAGGTCATCAATGCTCAGACCATTGAGTTTATGCGCAAGCTGGACGTTAAGGAGATACACGGATTCAGTGCGGCACTCGGTTTGAAGCTATTGAATCCGTCGTTTCTGCAATCAGTGAATGTGCCTGCTAAGGAACCAATCACAAATACGGCGAGGCACGGAAAGCCAAAAACTGCCCGCGCCGCGTCGGGCGACTAAGGTGCCTGGTGGTTTCTTCTTCGCCACCGGCTTGTGCCAACGAAATTCGAAGTTGCAATAAATCTCGCTTTGTCTGAGGAGGAAAGCTATGGCCACTCCAGTGGTGCGTCGCCTTTCGGTGACTCTCGAACAACAAAAACAACTCGAAAAGCTCAGCCCATTTGAGTTGAAAGACAAATTAATCCATTTGGCCCACGAATCCGCTCGGCACAGTGCGGAGACCATGTTGAATGCCGGCCGCGGCAATCCCAATTGGATTGCTACGACTCCCCGTGACGCATTCTTCACTCTGGGTACATTTGCGATTCACGAATCGAAGAGGGTGTGGGACGAGCCTGATCTGGGCGGAATGCCTCAAAAAAGCCAAATAGCCAAACGTTTCTCGGACTTCTTGGCCTCAAATCCCAATGCGCCAGGGGCGAGCCTCCTTCAATCGGCCATCGAATACGCAGTGAACGAATTCAAGTTCAACGCAGACGCTTTCGTTCACGAGTTGGTCGATAGCATCATCGGCGACCAATACCCGTCCCCGGATCGCATGCTGGTGCATGCCGAGCGCGTCGTTCACGAATACCTCGCCAAAGAAATGTGCGGTGGCAATCCGCCCGCCGGAACTTTCGACATCTTCGCCGTCGAGGGTGGCACCGCCGCCATGTGTTACATCTTCGATTCGCTGCTGGTGAACCACCTCTTACATCGTGGCGACAAGGTCGCTCTCGCTCTCCCGATGTTTACCCCCTACATCGAAGTCTGCCATCTCGATCGATTTCATTTCGATATCGTTGAGATGAATGCCAGCGAAGTTGCTCCCACCGACGGGAGACACACTTGGCAATATCCCGATGCCGAAATTGACAAGCTCAAAGATCCCTCCATCAAAGCGCTCTTCTTTGTTAACCCCAGCAATCCCCCCTCCGTGGCCATGCGCGAAAGCTCCATGGGGCGATTGGCGACCCTCATTCAGAAAAAACGTCCGGACCTCATCGTAGTCACCGATGACGTCTACGGCACCTTCGTTCCCGGTTTCCGCTCTTTGATGGCCGAAGTTCCACACAACACCATCGGTGTCTATTCCTTCTCGAAGTATTTCGGCTGCACCGGATGGCGCTTGGGCGTCGTTGCGATTCATCAGGATAATATTTTCGACAAAGCCATCGCGAAGTTACCCGAAGCGGTCCGCAGGGAACTAAATACTCGCTACGGGCCATTGACCCTTCATCCCGAACAGATCAAGTTCATCGATCGTATGGTCGCCGATAGCCGCTGCGTGGCTCTCAATCACACTGCCGGCCTGTCCTTGCCTCAGCAGGTCCAGATGACCTTGTTCTCTCTGTTTGCTCTATTGGACAAGGACGACCGCTACAAAAAACTTACGAAGCAAATCGTGCAACGTCGCTTGCAAGCCCTGTGGGCTGGCATGAATCTGCCGCTTCCTCCGGATCCCATGCGCGCGGATTACTACGCCACACTCGACATCATGGTCTGGGCGGAAAAGATGCACGGCCCTGCATTTGTCGAATTCCTCAAGAAAAACTACCACCCCTTTGATGTTCTATTTGCCCTTGCGGAGAAATTCTCCACGGTTCTCCTCAATGGAAGCGGTTTTGCTGGCCCCGATTGGTCCGTGCGAGTGTCTCTGGCCAATTTGCCGGACGAGGCTTACTCCAAAATCGGCGGACAACTCACCACTGCGATGCAAGTCGCGGTTAATGCTTGGAAGGCTCAGGTTCCTGCCTAAGGAGGTTGACGATGTTCATCTTTACCTGGTTTGCTGCAACCCTCCGACAGTATCCCGAGATCGCCATTTTCCTCACTCTGGCTCTCCCGGCGTTCCAGTCTTCCCAGTGTACAAGAGAAGCCGATTCACTGTAGCGCGACGAATGTGAAAGTGTACTTCTGTGATGCGCAAAGTCCTTGGCAGCGCGGCACAAACGAAAACAGAAATCGGCTGCTGCGATAATGCTTTCCCAGAAGAACCGGCCCGCGCGGCTGCGCGCAATCAGAGCTGGACGCAATCGCTATGCGTCAAATCAACGCCCTCGGAAGACCTTGGGTTTTGAAACTCCTGCCAGTAGACTTCGATTAAGTATTGCGTCGACCCATTGAATGCACCGCGCTAATCAGGCATGTGATTTTCACGGGAAATGCCGACAGTATATATATAGGTCAATACAGGCAGGACTAAGCTGTGGGAGCTTCGCATGCCGCCTCCTCGCCGGTTCCGGAAACGACAACTTCGCCCTATTAAGGCAAACAAGCCTTTTGACCCCCAGGAATTTTTAGCCAATGCTGGCATCGGAAGGACTATTCGCCAGTGTGGCCCGAAACAAACCATCTTTGCCCAAGGGAAGACTGCGGACGCTGTCTATTACATTCAGGAAGGGAGGATGCGGCTCAGCGTGATCTCCAAGCTGGGTAAGGAAGCAACCATCGCGCTGGAGGGTACCGGCGATTTCCTGGGTGAAGAATACGGTGACTTGCTAAATGCAGGATTGTCAGGGATGTTGATGTTATCCACACCAACCGTTCCAGTCAGGATGGATAGGCTCAGATTACCTAGCGTCACCGGCCGCCCCAATGCAGGACGGAAGCGGTTGACATTAATAAGAAAGAGCAATGCGACCAAGACAACCAACGACCCCAGGAGGACGATTCCAGCGACTTTCAAATTGCGTTTCGTCGTGCTAGTTATGTTGGCCAAATCGAGTTTCTGGATCGTTTGTATAAATCCTGTAGGGTTTGGACCGCCATGGTGAGGATAGTTTTCCCTTTTTCCTGGGGTTATCCTTGGCGCTGGATGCGCTTGCGGACGGGAAGCCTGCTGGAACCAAGGACCTCTTAAGTCTCATAGGAAACCTCCCAGATATGGAATGTGAGTCGTGCTGCTGTCCTTGTCGTTCGACACTAAAGGGTCGGTACCATGGGTCACATTTGGCTTGTACCGTGTATCGGCGTCTTGAGTTTGCCTATTTGAAGATTCCCCTACTCTGGCCGGCGCAACTCCATCAACCTTACGAATTGCACTCTTGAGAGCACACGCCGCTTCACCAGCTCTGCCGCAAAGTCGCGCAACAGAACGTTCAACTCATTCCACTCGCCGTGCGCCTCTATTTCTTCCTGCGTCTCACGCACCAAGGCGATCAACTCAACATCATTTAAGACCTTGGGATCGACGCCCACCTTGTCCTGAATCTCGTCCATCACGGCCACCTTGTGTATCGGCACTCACGTCTTATTAAGGTCGTCGTCCTTCTAATTCGTGCCCCGTCACGTCGAGACAATTCAGGTACGCCACTGTTGTTGCCCCGCAGACCTACACCTGTTTTACAAATTCAGTCTCTCGCAACGTGGCTTACGTTAAGGTGCAATCAGAATTCACAGCGGAGAATTTCCCAGCAATTGCCCTATCCTTGGCCAAACGTTGGTTTCCACCAATACTTTAAGTTTGATTGCACCTCTGCACAACTAGGGGAATCCCTGGAAAATGGGATGGAAGGATGGCGACAGAAGCGGGCCGGCTGAACGGAAGCAGATTCCACGGATCAGGTCTTGTTGCTCTGAAAACGCTTTGGGATTGGTTGAGAGGGACGCCACAAATGCCTTCAATTGTTTGCCGTTTGCGGGTGAGGAGATATTCGCCGGAGTCATCCTGGGCGCTTGGCACTGTGATGAGGCGGGACTTCAAGGCGCAGCCATTCGTTATCTAGGTTCCTCAAATGTAGTTTATTTTGCTCAATCTCCAGCGTTCCGATAATATGCATCGGCACCCAGAAGCGGGCAACGCTCCTTCGTTCGAATCCACTCAGTGCAGTTCGCAATCTGACCGTCAATAATCTTGACTGCCAATGCTAGGCGGGCATCTTTAGGATACTTTAAAGATTGCTCGAACAGCTTGGACCGGGCGATTTTCAGATCGTGGCGAACCTTCTTCCTATCAATTGAATTCTCTGCCATGCTGATTGTGACTCCCAGCGACTTAGGCCATTCCACATTTACCAATTCAAGAAGAAACAGCGGTGATGCCGAGTTGTCCTAGAACCCGAGCACAACTCTGACCCGGGCCGCTTCGGTAAATCTGCTCTAACAGCTTGCCGCCCTTGTCTCGTAGGGGCAGGCCTGATACGACATTATGTTTGCTTCGATCTTTGAACAACTGGGTGAATCCCTAGCTATACAAGGGCTGTGGCCCCAAGACATCGGTTGACGAATCCACTAATAGCCGACCTGTTCGCAAGTCTTTTACTTTCAACACACGCTGCGGCTATTTTCATTGCAGAACGTTACCAGGAGGTTGCGATCCAGCATTTGTTGACTGTCAGAACTACCACTTACAGCAGGCGACCCAACAAAGTGGTGCCCATGGTTGGCGACAATCACATGGTGTGTACCGAGGTCGAGCTTGATGGTCCGATTGCCGGGACCAATGGCCTTGCCGTCGACAAGAGTGTAGGCCTGCTTGGGAATCACCCACTTCTTCAGTTTTCCTGGCTTCGCGTTTTGCGCAAAAGTACGCAGGACCTTCTGCGCGCTCGCGTCTATCGCGAATCAGCCGTTTTTCTTCAGCAACCACAAATTCATCACGGCGATTGTTGCCGACGGAAAGGTGTATGTAGGGACGCCCAAGACTGTGGCCGTCTTCGGATTGCGGCAATCCCACTCACTCATGGAATGATCGCGCATCGAATTGGCCGGAATCACCGCATGTGAACCAGTGCGTGATGAATGTCTAAAATTTGAGAGTGGCAGCCGCCATCGGCCCCTCTGAGGAATCCACGCAAGAACGGATCGCTAAAGTACGGAAAACGCTGCGGAAACTATGCGAGAAACTCATCAGCGCCCAACGGAATGATCATCTCCACACGAAACCGCTCAACGAGTTCTCCCGCAAGTTTCTTGTGGTCAACGACGATTATTAGGATTGAAACGCCGCCCAAAGAGCAAATGAGAACCGCACAGTTTTGCGAAAAACATTTACGTCGCCTGCCCGGATCGCCCAACCGGTTCGAGGCGGCTCGTGCGGCATCCCCCGTGTATCCATGCAGAACGTTACTCGCTTCCTTTTCGAGGTCTTTGAAGATTTGTCGGGAGTGGTGAAGGATACTGCATCTCAATTAAACTCCCGTGGTCGCCCCCACGATGCGCAGTTCCGAAAAAAGATCTTGCCGCCCCACGCCAGGACTCGGAGAGACTTGGGGTGAATGGAGGGTCACCGAGTCCTGCTATGTGGTTCCACGGCGGCAACGTTGCATCAGCCGCTCGCGTGTGACCTGTGCCTAACTTTTTAGGCTTGGCCCCGTTACCATACAACTAGCGGAATCCCTAGTAGCGGCCGAGACCTGAACGCTATAAATCTCCGAATCGGAGGTGGCATTCTGACCGTCCGAACTCGGGCTGCTATCGACTTCTGGGCGGGGAAGATGGCAGCCCATTTCTTAAGAATGTTGCAGCGGCGCAATTCAAAAAACAAACAAAAACCCCAAACAGCTTTGAGGAGGAGAAATCGATTATGCCAGTTAAGAATCCAAAAGAACTATTTATGACCATTCTGAGCCAGGTGCGACAAGGCACGGAGCGTTCGGCAGCAATCTACAAGGAGCTGGGTGAATTGGCCCAGAATCCGGAAATACAAGAAGCCCTCGAAGCACGAGCTTTCGTGTCTCAGCAAACCCTAGCGAAGCTGGACGAAGCGTTCAAAATTATCGGAGAGAAACCGATGAACCTCACCGGGCGGCTGCATGATGTGTTTGTCGAGGATTTTCGCAAAGAGTTTGCGGAGATCCAGTCGCCGGAGGCGAGGCGGCTCTTTGTATTGGCAAAGGCCAATCACTTGAGCCACATGCGCACGGCGGAATACGTCACGCTGGTCGCTGCCGCCGATCTTTCCGGTCACCATGGCGTCGGTGTGCTGCTCGAAAGCTGCCTCGCCGACCATTTGGCCTTCGTCGAAAGGACAAAGCGTTTGATCCGTCACGTCATCGAAGCAAAGCTTGCGGCGAGAGCTACAAGCTGAGCCGCTCAATTCGCGAACGACGTGAAGCACAGTGCGCATGGTCCAGTCTCGTAGAAGAGGCAGGATCATGCGCGTGCCTCCGAGGCCTCGACTCACCGTTTTCCTCTCAGTCGGCCCATTACTGGGAACTTGCCTAGCTGAAAACAAGAATGCCCGTGTTCCATTCTTTGGGAGCGAACTGTTTATATCGTGCCTCAAGCCGTCCATCGATGCGAATAGAGACATGATTCGCGGTCCATGGGACGGAGGTTCTGCCAGGAGTGAAGATAGCTCTGAGATATATTCTTGCCGCGGTGCTGCCTGCTTTTCGCACCTGAAGTACTTCTTTTTGCACAGCCCGAGCCAGATATCTTCTCTGGCGGTCGGGACGTTCTCTCCGTCAGTCTCACTTGCTGCATTCAATCGATCAGGCATGGTATGCCCCACTCTCCTCAGCCACTCCCGGCGCTCCCCGAGAGTTAGGCTGCCGCTTCCGGGGTGAACTTAGGGATTCCCCTAGTTGTGCAAAAATGGAGTTAAGCCTAGGGTCGTTCTAGAGTTTTCGGAAACGACTCGATCATTAACGTACACGCCTCCGAGAGAAACAAGCCTTGGGCGGAGCCGCCCGCGACCGTTTTTCTGCTAGGAGTCTACATGAAAAAGTCCCTAATCCTTCTCCCCGCTCTATTTTTAAGTGCAACGGTAGTCGCCGCTGGCCCCAAACCACAGTCTGGCAACATTATTTCGCACACCTCTGTCGCGTGTGGCTCAAAGAAATCTAAGAAGCAGGACGTCGATCTGCTGTGCCAGCAGTATGTCGTCCGCTCCGGCACCACCGACTACACCATTCGTCAGCCGAAGCCCTCCGATCAGACCATCATTCCGCTAAACACAGCGGTCCAGTTCACCCTCGACAAAAATAAAGTAAAGTTCAAGGTTAACGGAAAATCGTTCGAATTCATGGTCGTCGGTCAGGCCGCGGCATCTCCGGCTGCCGCTACACCGGCTGCTTCTGCTCCTAATCGCCAGCAGCCCGCACGGGCCGTCCCAAAGCAAGTACCCGGGGCAACACAGTAGACAAAAACGCAAGCTCTCTGTCATCAGCTGGAAGCTCTTGGGACGCCTACTCTATAGGGCGCGCGTAGGGAGCCATGCTCTTATTCGAAGGAGATGTGAAAGTTTCTTACGTAGGCTCAGTGATTTCGACTAGACGACGATGGGCTGCGCTCGCTCTGCTCCTGTTTGCCGCCGGATGCAACCAATAGACAGTTCAATCTCCGCAGATACAACCGCCAAGCGAGTGGCACACCTTTGAAGGTACTTGGTCCGCCTCGGGCACTCGCCAGACGGTCAATCTCGAGACGAATCACCGCTCGTCGATCTTTGATCTCACCGGGTCGCTGCTCCTGACCGGAGATCGAGGGCTGGGAGTGGGATTCCAGGCGAAGGTGATCGGCTTCTCCGACAGTCTCGCTGGCATGCAGGGCCGCTCTGTGTGGACTGACGAGAACGGTGACAAGGTCTATCTCACTCAACCTGAACTCTACCGACTTGGACTCCTGACCACGTTTTTCTGTCTGCTCGTGTTCCTCGCGACCGGAACGCCATGGTTGATTCTTCTCGCGCGGTGACGCGTCAGGTACAGAAGCTGGCAATGCCTTAGCGGTGGGCTCAAAGCTCGCGGGTCTGCTCGCAGTAGCCTCAAAACCTAAAGTCTTTCGTGGGCGTTGATTTAAACCGCAGTGCGATTTTGTCTAGATCACCGGGACCTTGAGTGCCGACACGGACCTAGTGGTTGGACGCCATGCGACTGAGAAATACAAAAAAGAGCCCTGTCCTGCTATTCCCCGAACTCTTGGTGCCTTAATTGCGGAAAGCGGAATTTACTATTCCCAGAGATGAATTAACCCTATTGGCTGAGAGTCACACCCGCTAGGGAGATCCCTAGTTACGCGCGAGCCACGCGCCGTCGTAAATTGCCTGTATCAGTGCGGTGCGATATGAATTGCAGGAAGCGAACTGCATTTTGGTGCATGACAATGTTAGCCGTGGTCAGCCTTTCCACCGTGGCACGAGCTCAAACAAATCCTTTTACAAAGGCGCAGGTCGGCGACCGCATCCGCAAAGTGGAAGACGGAGTGGACCAATTCCGCAACTATCTCGACAATCGCGGACAAGACGCCAAGAACCGCACCGACTCGGCTAATAGCAGCGGAGCGACAACACGACGCCAGGGTTCAAATTCAGCAAACACAGACGCTCGGGCTAACCAAGCCAAGCAAACAAAAGACGACCTTGAAAATGCCATGGACGATTTGAATCGCACGACAAACCGTCTTCGACGCAAGTTCGACCCAACGTCGAATTATCTTGAAACAAAGGCACAAATGGAGCAGGTCATGGATAGTGCGCGACGCCTCAATCAGGTGATGACGAAGGGGAATTACGGTAGTCAGGCAGAAAAATACTGGGCCGCTTTGCGCGCGAATGTCAATGACCTTGCGCGATGCTACAACTTGACTCCCATGGGCGCGTAGATATCAACCGAAAGTCTTGATTAACGCGCTGCTATGAAAATGGGGCTCAGAGGGCGGATGAGTTGGGCATCATGCCGCGTTCTGCTCTAGTGTTACGGCCTTTGGACGACGGAGGAGGTCGAGAGAAGTGATGAAGTGAGTTCGAGAACGAGCGACCCGGGTTCAACAAATCATCAGTTAATTCAATTAGGGAGGAAGAAATGAAGTCTAGCAGCAGTTGGAAAAGAACAGCACTGGTCTCGATGTTGGGAACACTCTGTTTCGCGTTGGCGGTGTCTACCAATGCGCAGATACAAACCGAAAAGTCCACGTCGGTGGGCCGCACCACTATGCAAGTTCAGATGGAACGTGGGGAAGTTGTGCTTGTGGACGGCAACGACCTCCTCGTCAAGATGGAGGATGGCACCATTCGCCACTTCCCCAATGTGCCGGAAAGCGCCAAGGTCACCGTGGATGACAAACAACTCGGTATTCATGACCTGAAGCCGGGCATGCAACTTACGCGAGCAATTATTACCTCATCCACTCCTCAAACCATCACGACCGTCCAGACGGTTACCGGGAAGGTGTGGCACGTCACGCCGCCTAACTCGGTGATCCTCACACTGGAAGACGGAACGAATCAGTCCTTCAAGATTCCCAATGGCCAAAAATTTACGATCGACGGCCAGCAGGTCGATGCCTTCGGCTTGAAAAAGGGAATGGTTGTCACCGCCACCAAGATCGTCGAGGTTCCGGAAATCGCGGTGTCTCAACACAAGTATGTTTCGGGGACTATGCCAACTCCCCCACAGCCGCCACCCGCAGATGTCCCTCTCCTGATTGCTAAGAAAGAACCCACTCCCGCTCCTGCAGCTGTGGAAACAGCGGCGGGTCCTCAGAAAAAGCTACCGCAGACAGCAAGCAACCTGCCTCTAGTCGGACTCCTTGGCTTGTTGCTAATTTCTGCATCGTTGGGAGTCAAGCTCCTACGCTTAGCTCTGGGACGCTAAGAAGTTCTCCGAAGAGAAGGAGCCGCTCCCTTACGACTCCTCCTCGCCTAGGCGCAAATCCCGAGTCTTGACACGACTAACGTTTGGGGCGAGATTTGACTTCCCAACCTTGTTCTCTCCCACGATCACCGCATGCGAACTAACGGCAACGTCGAGCCGATGAAAATTCCGGAAGTTTTCAATCTGAATACGTGATATACGCATACAGGGCTCACCAAGACGCATTCTCCCTTCTCTATCCAAGGAGATGGCGCGATACGGAGAGTGGCACGATAGTGCAAGCTGCTGTAAAATAAAGCCTAACTTGCCCGTTCCCCGGTAGCTCAATGGTAGAGCATTCGGCTGTTAACTTTAGAATCGGGGAGCAACAAATCTTCTAAGCCTCTATCTCTTCCCGAAAAAGAAATGGCCCTCGCTTACAAGGCGGGGGCTTTCGTTTTAAGGCATAAGTATTGAGTACTATATGTCGCCAACGGCGGTGGACCCCAAAGTCAAGACCATTTTTCTGTTGCAATAAGTTAGCTTTGGACGAGGTTGGGCTTGTTTGTTTGGTTCTCCTGTTTCTCTTACAACTCCCGCATCCTGGCCGGTTTGCTCAGTTTCACAGAAAAACTTCGCGCCAGCATCGCTTAGGAACGACGATCGCCAGCTCGGTCGAGCCATAGTATCCCCGGTTTTGCTTCTCTTCAGGCGCATTGGTCTTTTCCAAAGTACATCGCCGCTGGCGTCTGATAATCCAAGCTCTGATGCAATCTTTCGAAATTGTAAAACTGAAAGTATTTTTCGATTCCCGTGCGTGCCTCCGGAACTAATTGGTAGTCCCTCAGGTACACCTCCTCATATTTTAGGGAACGCCACAAGCGTTCGATGAAAATGTTGTCCAGACATCGCCCCCTCCCATCCATGCTGATCGCGATGTTGCGCCGCTCCAACTCGCCAAGAAACCGTTCGCTGGTGAACTGCGATCCTTGATCGCTGTTGAAGATTTCCGGACGGCCCCGTCGTAGTGCGCCCCGCAGGGCCTCCAGGCAGAACTCCAATTCCATCGTCATCGACAA
The DNA here is from genome assembly GCA_963775865.1 of Candidatus Acidiferrales bacterium. Taxonomy (GTDB): domain Bacteria; phylum Acidobacteriota; class Terriglobia; order Acidiferrales; family UBA7541; genus Acidiferrum. Next base: position 177,971 of record CAVZKU010000010.1, read on the forward strand.
CGCCCAGCTCAACACGAATCGGCTGAACCAATCCATCACCGCTACCAAGTACAGAAACCCGTGGGCCATGGGAATGTAGGTGATATCCGTGCACCAGACCTGGTCGCGCCGCTCGATTCTCAGCCGTCTCAGCAGGTAGGGATAGATCTTGTGCCCTTCCCCAGGCTGGCTCAGTTTCGGCTTCGCGTACACCGCCTCGATGCCCATCCCTCGCATCAGCCGCACCACCCGCTTGCGGTTTACCGCATAACCCTGGGATTGCAACCACGCCGTCATCCGTCGACTCCCATAGAATGGCACCTGCGTGTACTGCCGATCGATCAACCGCATCAGCCAAAGATTTTCCTGGCTCTCTTCCACTGGCTCGTAATACAAACTCGCACGGCTCAACCCCAACAAAGCACACTGCCGTCGAATGCTGATTTGGGGATGCTCCGGTTCTACCCAGACGCGTCGATCCTCATTCGAGCATGCCAGCTTTTTTTTTCAGCCACTCCAGCTCCATCTTCAGCCGGCCGATCTGCTCGTATAGCGCCTCCGCCTCGAATTCACCGTCGCGAGCTTTCCGCGTACGACCATCCACAAAATGTTCTTGCAGTTGCTCCAGGGCCGCCTTCCTCCAGTGCGCAATCTGCACCGGATGCACCTGAAACTGTGACCCCAATTGGCTCAGGGTCTTCTCCCCGCGAATTGCCTCCAATGCCACCCGCGCTTTAAATTTTGCGCTGTAACGATTCCTCGTCGTTTTCATCGCTTCCCTCTGCGCCAACGACTTCGTCAAAATCTTAACTTATCGGGTGGTCTAAATTTCGGGGTCCACTATAAACCGCAACCAAAAAACAATTCTCATCACGTGAAAGGTCTGCATCACAAACTACGTCACAAATTTCCGGAGAGTTTAGGCTTCAGCCAAGGGGGTGGCCATTTGCTAAATGGCGTAGACGTGTTCACGCGCCAGTCCCTTACTGGGATCGCTGAAGCAATGGGTCGAGGAAACGTTGCCCCAGTTGTCACGCAAACCACCAGCCGACTGTAGCTGGGTACCTCCATTTCATATCGACGTATCCTAAATCTTCTGTCGTGTGTATCGGCGACGCCCTCTAGCGAACGATTCAATATCCCTTTCCCCGGATCGGAGGAAGATAAGGAAGTCGAGTCCTCGGTATTCGCAAGTTTCGGCCACAGACAAAAGGGTCAAGTATTCGTCAACGCCTTTCTTGGAAGATGTTCCTGAGATTACGTCGCGCAGGCGTGCGAACGCCTTTATGGCGTGTTCAGCATTATTGTTATTCCAAGGCACCCCGTCGTAGTGCAGAAAAGTGAAAAGTGTGTCACGGTTTTTCTCGAATCGCCGTTTGCATTTCGCGGCCGCCTCACTTGTGACCTTCGTGCCGTCGAGAACTTTATAGAAGCGATCAACTTCGACCTGATGCTTCCGTAGAAAACGTTTCTTCAGTCCGCGTCGATCGACAGTTTGTACTATCGACCTTAACAACTCTGCGAATCCAATGGCAATGGATTTCATCTCTTGGTCGAACGGGTTATGCAGAATCTCATCGTTCAGATCACGCATGAGGTGGATGAGGCATTTTTGCTGCGGACAAGCTATGGTGTCGTAGGCTGCGTAGAAATCAGACACCAGAACGCCCTTGAAGTCCTTCAATAAAGTCTGTACAAACTCACCCTCGCGGCTCTCTGCAAGGATATATACCACTTCCGTTAAGTTGGTCAGAACCCAGACATATGCCAAGTGCCCTTTTATATTCGCGCGGGTCTCATCGGCATGGATGAGATCGCCATGAATGATCCGATCTAGAATTGTGCTTTTAGTGACCGAATAGTGGTCGGCTGCTTTGATCTTGAGATTATTCAATGTGCTCCGTCGCAAGGTGAAACCAAATAATCGGTTCAAGCTGTGCTGCATTGTAAGTTGCGGAACGCGCAGACCTACGATGTGGTAGACAAAGTAGGCCACGACGTTCCAACCCCATTTCCGTCCATGCCGATACCATTCATGAAAGCCGTACTCGTGACCACAACTTCGACAGCTGTATGTTTGAACCACGTACTGCACGACTCGTCGTTTCACACTGTCCCGACCGAAAACCAAATCCTGCACGTTCCGTGTCAATAGCCGACACTTTTTTCGCCCGAGCTTGCCACATTCTGGGCATGATGCTTGGGCCTTGAGTACAACGATTATTTCCGGACTTTTTCGGCGCCGGATTGTCCGTTGTGATCGTCTCGAATTCGATTTTGGCACCCCCGACCGAACGAAAACGCGATCCCTCTGGTAGCACCAATAGGCGGCCTGGTTAATGTGTTCCATATCAGCCAGCGGACTCTTGAAAACTCGCCATTTGGACGTCAAGGTTTGGCTCAATGCTTCCGTATGGACGACTTCGGGATATGCCTCTGAGGTTTTGCCGGGGCCAACTTCGGGAGCCAAGAACGATGTAATGATGTGAGTAACCAGACTCAAGGCCTCGCAATCGTCTCTGTTGTAAGCGATCAGCCTATCCCGCAGGGTGGTGTCTCGTGACGCTTCCCATTGTGAACGCCAAGCGATTGATTGAAGACCGGAGGCTGATGGGTCGGTCCATTCGAAGCCAAGTGATCGGGCGATTTCCTTGAGTCCGTTGGAATGCACTGGAAAATAGACCCGTGCATAAATCACGGACAGCAAGTTTGTCGAGGATGTGATCGCCTTGGCTGCGGCGGAATTTGCCGGAGGCCCGCCGTATCGTTCACACATCCTCTTTAGAAACGTCGTTTCGAAACTGCCGTAATGCATCAGGATCGGGTGATCGACTGCGGATACAATATTGAGAAACTCTTTCCAGTTGCGCTCCTCATCCGGCATCGAATCGGCCCAAAGGCTATAGTGATCAACGCCATCCTTGCCTTCTAAGCGAACCCCGATCAAATAATAAAAGTCGCGATCTGGAAGTCCCTCGACATCGAAAAATATAAGTGTGCCATCGATGTGTAAGTCCGGTTTCCCGACGACATGTATCTTATGCTCGCGAATCGCGAGTGCTTTCAAAGCATGATGATACTTCTCGGGATCCCCCGACGACCGCTTGATGCGACGGCGTGGGCGGAAGGTGTATGAGAGCTGTGTGACGGTGAACAGGCCTTTACCCTTAAACCGTATTCTCTCCTTGTCTGATAGATGGGTGAGGAGGCTGAGATCATCTTTTTCGAGAGCTTGGCTTTTGCAACGGTCTTGGAACTTGCACTCGGGACAATGCCTGTTAAGGATCAGATCTGGTGGAGCGGTAGCGGACAAAAGTGCGGCTGCTTGGCTGATAGCCCTATGGACGAAACGCGATAATGTATTGGCTTTTACCGTGACAACCGACCACTTTTCTCCATGGACTATTTTCGCCACGCTGGCCTTTACCCCCAAGGACTTCGATAGGGCCAGTGCGTCGAATGCAGCCATCATTTTGTCGGAGCTTGTCAGTTTGTTGGCAGGCACAAAACGGATTGGAACGAGTTTGGCAGATGAGTTTCTCCCTTCCTGTGGCACTCGCTGTACAACCTGAAGGCTGGCCTCCCAGTCCTGGATTCGAACAATTTGATTAAGGGTGAAATGCCATGAGGCATTTTCGCGGCAACCCGATTCGAGGGAGCCACCCCTCGGTTCAAGTGTATGCCCAGCCGTTACCCTGTTGATTCCTTCGCTGCGATAGGATTCTGTCCGCGTGGCGACCCAATTTGTGTAATCACTGCCTGTGGCTATCTCCCCCTTGGAAAGAAGGTAACACTTCATAGGGCAAGCCAAAAAAGCCTCAAGCAGGCAAGAAGTAACGACCACTGCACCTTCTTGTACAATGTGTGAAATCTTTCCCGGTTCTATTTGGCTGTTCAAGCGATATTCACCCTCGCTTAATCCCAGCAATAATCGGCCAGCAATACCACCAAGCAGACGACATGACAGAGTGACTGTAATCCCGCCTGCGATCGGCGATAGCGTACAATGATTACTTGCTTTCCGATCACGCGGTTGATGGTGGTGGCGCAGTAGAGAACAAGCTTCAATTACAAGAACCTGGTTAAGCGAGGTCGCGGCCATCCACAAGCAGAATTCGCAATGACGTGACCCTATCCGAGTTCGGGGAATCTTTCCTCGGAAACAGAGATGAGTCCTGAGGGCGCACAATATCGTCTCTTCCTAAGGATAGAACTCCAGTTGAACACTATCGTCTCAGCAAAACCTAATCATCTAATGTTTAGCTCCCGTCTCGGTGACCCTGGACTTGGACGCCACTTGCGCCAAAACCAATTCCTTTTGGCGGGTGAAAAACGCTGGCAGTCGAGTCGCATAATCAATCGTTTGCGGGTGTCCCGCCAGACAGGGTTTTGGCGGACGCTCTAGCAGCCCGGCGAACGGTTCCTTCACCAACTCTCAAGTCCTCAGAAATCTTCCGCCAAGACAGTCCCTCAGCGCGCAGGCGGGCAATCTCAGAGCTATCCAGCGAAACTCTTGGGCGACCGACATGTTTACCTTTGGCTTTCGCGTTGCGCAATCCGGCTTTCACTCGTTCGGAGATGAGTGACCGTTCCAACTCAGCTACGGCACCTAAAACGGTAAAGACCATTTTCCCGGCTGGTGTGGAGGTATCTACCCCCTCAGTCAGACTGACGAATTCAATCCCCAATGCATGAAAAGTCTCCAGGGCTCTCAGGAGATGTGAGACGGACCGGGCGAACCTGTCGAATTTCCAAACTACAACTGCATCGAACCGTCGGCGGTGTGCGTCGGCTGTCAGACGGTCAAGCTCTGGACGCTTCTCTCTTGAGCCTGAGATGCCGACATCGACGTACTCGCCAGCGACAGTCCAGTGACGTCTTTCGCAGTACTCTCGCAATTCCCGCAACTGCATTTCCGGTGACTGGCCAGCATTAGCCGTGCTCACCCTGGCGTAGATTGCCGTTCTCATTTGTGGCTAAGCTCGCGTGGGGGGCTGCTCCGAACTTTGTCCAAGTGCAATTCCTGATCCAAGGTCCATCGATTTCCGCGCCTCGACCATAACCAGAACCGCAGGGGCTGAGATGAACGGTTCATCTTCGTCAGTTGGAACGGTGCTTTTATCTTGGGAAGTGGGTGAGACATTGGCCCTCACCCTCAGGAAAATTCTCACAAATTTCCCCTGAGTTGAGGCTTCAGCCAAGGGGGTAGCCTTCCACCAAATGGGGCCCCTATACCCCCTACTGAAATTTCAAATTCGGACGGGCACCCCGTAATTCTTGGCTGTGTTGTGCGCTGCCTAGCGGGGGTACTGGGAGGAACATTACCGGTAACCCGACAAATAAGGAGTTATGGCAGTTTGCTAGCGGTTTTGTTTCACCCCGCGAACCAAAGACAATTGCATCTCGCAGGGATGCTAAATAGCAATTCCGACATTTCTTGAGGTACAGTACGCACTACGAGGTCCAGGATGGCGGCCAAATTCCAGTTTGGCGTCTACGAGTTGGACTGGCCGGCCATGGAGTTGCGCAAGCATGGTAGGCCCATCCGCCTACAAGAGCAGCCGTTCCGCGTTTTGGTGGCGCTCCTTGAGAAGCCCGGTGAAGTCATTACCCGCGAAGAATTGCAGCAGCGCATCTGGGCAAAGGATACCTTCGTCGATTTTGACCAGTCCTTGAACAAGGCCGTCAATCGAGTCCGCGAGGTTCTCAACGACGACGCCAACCAGCCGAAATACGTGGAAACCATTCCGCGACGCGGCTACCGCTTCATCGCCCCGGTCACCGCCGTGGGACTCGCCAGCGAACACCCAGCCCAGACACCGACCGGTCCCGCCAATTCCACGATACCCAGATTCTCACGCCACACGTGGACCGCGGGTTTGCTTGCCGCCGCTCTGCTCGTAGCGGTCGCAATCGCGCTATGGTCGAGAAAAACATCGGAACCACGACTGTTGGAGCCAACATCGATTCTCCCGGGTTTCGCTCCGGTACTTTCGCGCGACGGCAAGTTACTTGCCTACGTCTCTTCGGCAGGGAACGAAAGCCATTTCCACATATGGCTGCGACAGACCGCGGGGGGTTCCGCCATTCCCATTACCAGTGGCACGTCTCTTGAGAGAAACCCTGATTTTTCACCGGACGGAACTTTGATCGCCTATTACTCCGACATGAATGGCGGGGGTATTTACCTTTCACCGACGTTGCAAGGCCCGGCTAGACTCTTGGCGCCCTGCTCGGTGAACTGCGTACCTCACTTTTCGCCCAACGGAGACGCCATCTTGTTTATCGACAAAAACAGCATGGTGATGACTGTGCCGACCCGAGGCGGCCCACCGGTGCCTTTACCCTTCAATCAAAATTTCCAGGTGGACGGACCGATCTTTTGGAGTCCGGATGGTGACAAAGTGATTTTCTACGGATTTAAAAAAGGGCAAGCAACCAGGAACTACCGCGTTTGGGTCAGTCCAATCGACGGCACCGACGCGTTCTCCGTGGATCTACCCGGCATCGAACAGGATGTCGCCGCGACCGGGTCGTTACGTGGATGGGTTCGCTTAAAGAATGGCAAAGACTGGCTCTTCTATTCCCATTTTGACGGCAACTCCTGGAAACTCTATCGAATTGCTGTATCACGCCAGCCAACGATTGTCGGTGCCCCCGAGCAACTGGCCACCAACGGCACCGACCAAGAAATCGACGGCGGTTCCGTCTCGGAGGACGGCAAGCTGCTCTATTCAACCTCGAGCGGAACCTACTCTATTTTCGACATTCCGACTCGCGACGGCAGGCGTTCGGGGCCCATCGACCAACTCCGCGTCTCTCAAGGGAGCGACGATCAATCGCCCTCGGTTTCGCGCGATGGACGATGGATGGCCTATGACACCACCACCAGCGACAAGCAGAATTCTATCCTCCTGCGGGATATGACCAACGGGACAGATAAATTGCTGGACGATCGAGGCCGTCGGCCAGGCAACGGTGGAGAAACCTCCATTTCTCCTGATGGCTCAAAAATCATCTTTGAGCGCGATTGTATTTCTGGCATAACCAGCATAAACGACTCGTCCACGTTGGCTTGTGCGTTCATGGTGTCAACTGCAGGAGGGGCGCCGGCGCAGGTGTGCGAGTCTTGCACCCCGCGAGGATTTTCTGCGGATGGATCGATCCTTCTCGCCCAGAAATATCGCGCCGCACCTGATAGGCCGTTAGGTCTCTTCGCAAAAGTTGTCGCCATAGATCTGAAGAACAAGACCGAAAGGGATTTCCTGACGACTCCCGACGGACTCGTCTTTCACCCTTACTTTTCCTGGGACGACCGTTGGGTCAGCTTCAAACGGCTGGAGGACTCTTACCTGTCCGGTTCTAGAAATGCCAGGATTCTGATTTCGCCGATGCGCCATGGCGTGGCCGCTGACGAAAAGCAATGGGTGACCGTTACCAACGGTCAGTACACCGACGACAAACCTCAGTTCTCCGCAGACGGCAAGACCCTCTACTTCCTCTCCACACGTGACGGCTACCTTTGTATTTGGGCCCAACGACTTGACCCTCAGACGAAACACCCCATTGGACCACCTGTCGCCTTCGAGCATTTCCACAATGCCATGGGACACGATGCCGCGGCCTGGCCCGCTCTCATTAACGGGACAAACCTGACCGTAGGACTCGACCGCATGCTCATTTCTCTGCCGCAGATCCACTCAACTCTCCACATGCTGCAGCTGAACTGATTCGTCTCGCACACTCCTTCGCGGAGTTCCTCGTCTCGCTCATCTGCTGACTGCCTTTGGCCTCTCGCACCTGAGCCGTCTCACGCTTCGCCGGCAACAACGTGCAGCTCAGATGCTCCTGCGCCATGGCCTGAAGGTCTTTCTGCCCCCAGGTGGCTTTCATTAATCCGCTGGGGGCATGGTCCTCATTGCCGCTCAGCAAGTGTCCCACCTCGTGTGCCGCGGCATAGCTCAACGCCAGAACCCACGGAACGCTGGCCTCCTCCGATACGTCCCGGACCGGTTCCACAAAGACCGATGCATACCTCCCGCCTTCTTGGTTTATAAATGATTGGCCCAACGGCGGACGCCTCGCGTTCTTCCGTTCCTTTGCTTGCCCGGGCAGCACCCTGATCAGATAGCGGCGCGTCGACTTACGGTCGCCATCGCACGTTTGGGCACCGTTTCCCCGGCAAATGTCAACCTGTGCCGGTACTCCGGCCTTGGCAAGGACGGACTCGGTTCGCTTCGCAAGCTCCAGAAGGGTTGTAGTATTGAGTCCCGCGAAGTCGTGGATCTCGACTCGCACGGGGGCTTCCTGGGCTGAAAGTGGATTGGGTTGGCTGATAGAAAGTGAAAAAAAGATTAAGAAACAGCAGCGTAGGTTTGACATGCGCCGAGGCTTCGGCGAATGTCCAGGGACCTCAATGGCCGGGGCTGGACTTAATCCTGATTTCTAAATCCAGCTGAGATTCCGAGCTAACCCCCTGAAATTAGGTCGAATATTAAGTCGTATTCCGCACCCGAAACGTCGCCGCACAGGAAATCGTGTGAAGGTCTTGATTAACGGCAAAACCGGTAACTTGGTCTCAACGTCCGATACGCCCGAAGAAGAGCTAATCACCCCAAGTGGGTCCCCTATACCCCCGACAGAAATTTCAAATTCAGACGGGTAAACTTCAGGTAGTCATCAACAAGTTGTTCTAAGACGTCTTCTTTATCGAACCGTTCTGTGCTAGGTTGGCTTCCAGAGGCCGTCCAGCTATATGGCTAATCCTCTCAATCATTCCTTCAGAATCGGCGAAACCTTTCAGGACCGTCTGGGCAAATATCAGGTCATTTGTATCGAAGGGAACCGCCTTGTTTTTGAGTACGCGGACGGAATGCGGCATGAAGGGAACACCGAAATAAAATGGCGAATTCATCGCAACATTCTTTCCGAGCAAAGTGCTTTACATGCCGCACGACTGCGGCTCCCCCGGTCGGGCAACACTGAAGAGTTTTTCACTCAGACCGAGGTCTTCCCGATAATTGCCAACGTAGTCGAAGCTTACGGCAAGAGGCACAAGGGCTATATGGCGCACGAGAAGATAGTTGCCAAATTCATGAAACACCCGGAAGGCCAGCGGATTCTCAACCGCCCTCATGATAAGTCGAACTTGTGGTGGGCGGGTAACATGGTGGCTTTATTCAGCAGAGGGGTCACCGAAGGGCGTTCAATATGGAGTGCCCGTTTTGACCAGAAGGAGATTCATGGGGATTGGGCCTACCGAGTGAGCCACGAAAAATAATCTTCTATAGGCGGTATTGAATAGGGGATGTGTTCTGAACCTCTTACTTGCGCCGCCGTGCGCTTACCCGTCACATGTCGCGCTCAGCTCACAGCGACACCAATGACGGACCTTGCGTTTAATCACTTGTTAGCCGCATCAATAGCGAGTAGGCTCAGGCCAACGGTTTGATGGGGCTGCCCGAATCAAACCTTTGTTTTTCACGGGCCCCTTGGTTCAACTTCTCTCTCGCAGCCCCATGTTTTTCCTCGTAAGACCGCACCTTGGTCAGAAAGCATCCATTGCGCACGGATAAACCAATCGAACCGGGGGCGTGGACCGGGCCACCCCTTGCGCGAACTGTATGCTGGGGGTTCTATGCCAGAAAAAATGTACTGGGCTGCAAGATGTAAAAAGTGCAGCGGAATGGTCGGGTATCGGGATGTGAGATACATCGTCGATGCACAAGGAGCGAAAATTGAAGAAGTGCTTCCCGAAGGGACAACCGAGCGGTTTTGCAGCCACTGCGGGACCGTCAGTGTTTTCGACTTGCGTCAGTTTCGGCCAGCACCTTTACGGCTCGTTGTTCTAGGGCTGCCGTAGAAACAATCACCTGACCTCTCGTGCGGCACAGAACTAGGTAGAGCAGAGAGGTGCTGATGGCCGACAAGAAAATAATCTGTCCCCAATACAGCTTGTCAATCCGCGCACAGTGGCGAGAAGCCAAGTGGTCCTCGGTGTACACATTTAATTGCCCAGCATGTGCCACCAATCTCCACGTCAGAGGTGTCCCGCCCATCAGGATTCATCGAATGGACGCCAAAGGAAATTGGCGGTTTGTACAAACTATCGGTGGGAGACCCGACTGATCTTGACTTCTCAAGCGGTTGCTTCCACGCATCCGAATTTCGCGAGCTTTATCCGGTTTCGCGACTCACGAGCTATTTCGCGACTGCAATTTCTTGAACCGAACAACGTGTACTTGCGACACGCTGACCCCGCCTGAGGTGCCACGAACATGCGAGACGAAGAGTGGGTCAAGAAACTTGAAGACGGCAGGAAGGTAAAATTCACTTACCAAGAGCTGCCGGAAGACGGAGCATTTATCACCGCGCAGATTGGAGGGAATGAGGTCGTCTATTCGGTCGTATTGACCAAAGCAAGAAACCCGCTGAGTCGTGAAGCTGTTGAAAGCCATTTCGAGGGCGAGCTTTCAAAGAAGTAGTACCACTTATTTTGGAACACTATCCGCCGGGCGGCCGATTCAAACTGTGCCATAACCGACAATCGCTAATCGTGTTTTGAGCCTCATCATTGTGATACGCTTACTATTAAGCGGTGGCGTTATGCAAAAAATCGCGAGTTCCCGCAGCATTAAATCTAAAAGAAAATCCACGCAGAAACTCGCTTTCAACGCCCAAGTTTTTCTCGATTCGGCCGGTTTGGCAAGAAAGTCGTAGAGTTTAAGAAAGCGGGGCTCGTCTACTCTCAAGGTGATGCCGCTAAGAGCATAATGTACTTGCAAAAAGGCGGTGTAAAACTATCCGTCGTAAATGAAGTCGGCAAGGAGGCGGTCGTCGCCATTCTGGAGCCGGGCGACTTTTTTGGTGAGGGCTGTCTGGCAGGTCAGTCCGTTCGCGTGGGGACGGCTACCGCGATTTCGCCTTCCGCTGTGCTCGAAATCGAGAAGAGTGAAATGTTTAAGGTTCTTCATGAGCAACATACCTTCTCCGACCGGTTCCTCACTTTCATGCTGGCAAGGAACATTCGAATCGAGGAGGACTTGATCGATCAGCTATTCAACTCAAGCGAGAAGCGGCTCGCCCGCACTCTTCTATTGCTTGCGCGTTATGGTGAAGAAGACCAGCCTCAAGGAGTACTCCCCAAAATGTCGCAAGAAACGCTGGCGGAGATGATCGGCACGACGCGCTCGCGAGTCAATTTTTTCATGAACAAATTCAGGAAGCTTGGTTTCATCAAGTACAACGGCGGTCTTCAGATCAACACTTCTCTTTTGACCGTCGTTCTGCACGAGTAAGTACCAACTTCCGCAACTATCGGAAAACGGCATTCTTCCAGATACTGTTGACAACAAAGCGCACTACCGTAAATCTCGGATCGTTGGTCAGAAGGGGATTTATCGACGTCCGGTACCACGTGAAATTCTTTTCGCCTCAATCGCCTCAATGGCGGCAAACTTCCAGTGATTGCGACATTCGACATATTCCGTATCGACGACGGTCAACCCGTCTGGCAAAGATGCGGCGCTAACCCTTCTCGATGCAATCTCGCGAGTACGGCAATTCGTCGCAACCCACTCAAGTGAATATGTCATCCGTTGTCAGAAAACCGGCCACGAAGTCTCTATGGGAGTCCAACGCTGATGAGGAACTAATCGGGACCTAAGCAACATGGATGATGCTCTTTCAAGGTGCCGATTCTCATTTGTGCTATGTTGAGCCGTGCACCCAATGAGGAGCTAGATGTTCGAGCGTTATACCCAAAGTGCTAGGCGTGTCATTTTTCACGCCCGCGAAGAAGCGAGCGGTAGCCCCTTATCGAAAGTGAGCATTTGCTACTGGGCGTGCTCCGCGAGAATGAGACCGTCGCTACCCGACTTTGGTGGAACAATGGACGCTGTCGCAGATTTTCAGCAGAAAATACAGAGCATAAGAACCGTCGGGCAACCCGTCACTGGGCCGGTCGAAGTACCCCTCAGCGCCGACTCAAAACGCATCCTCATTTTTGCGGCAGAAGAAGCTGGACCATGGACCATAAAAAGATTTGTGTTGGGCACTTTCTACTAAGCATGCTCAGAGTCGGCCCCAGGCCACCTAATTCTTATGCTGCACGTATTTAGGTTGCAAAACTGGGTGATATTCGAGAGGATGCAACGCACCACTGAAAGCCCCCTCTGCCCACCGTGGCACACACTCCGGTTTGCCTCTTTGGCGGTCTGGGTGATTCAGTTCGCTCCGTGATCGTGGCTGGGTTTCGGGCAGAAGGAGTCCGCAGATGAAGAAACTATACGTCGGCAATCTTCCGTTCAATGCATCGGAAGAACAGCTGCAGGAATGGTTCGGGCAGGTTGGAGTCAATCCCTCGGTAATCAGTCTAATTCGCGACCGCTTTACGGGACAGTCCCGCGGTTTCGGCTTCATCGAGATTGCGAACGATGAAGAAGCGAACCGTGCGGTTACCTCCCTCAACGGTCAAAACTTCGGGGGCCGGAACCTGGTCGTTAACGAAGCGCGACCGCAAGCCGATCGCTTCGGCGGCGGTCGTGGCACAGGCGGTGGCGGTTACGGCGGGGGCCGTGGCGGCGATCGCGGAGGACGTGGTGGAGATCGCGGAGACCGCGGCGATCGGAACCGCTGGTAAACGAAAAGATTCTCGGACTGCTCGAAGTCCCGCCCTAAGTGCAACGCGGTTTGCTTCTTGGAACTGAGGGCTCGCCCATCGACAGTGACAGTTTCTTGGCTCGTACCAGGGATCACCTCCGCAACGATACCAGCGCGGTTCGATGTGCTGATTAGTCCTAACTGACGAACAACACGGTATCTGGTCTTGAACAAGAAGGGCCCAAGGTCCCGGTAACGGGGAAAGCGTCCATGTAGGTACCGGAGCGAACTACCCCAACAACCCTCCATATCCGGGAATGGACAACGCGACTGAAGGCTGCCGATTTCGAGGAATTTCACTGCGAGTTGAAGCTTTGGGTCTGGGTGTCTTTCCACCCAGATGGGTCCCCTTTCCCGGGACAAGAAATTCAAAATTGAAAATTCGAGTCGTCTAAAAAGCAGTATAAACGCGGGCTTCTGGGCCTCTCAGTCGGTTAAGGGGATAGGGGATAGGAGCCAGCGAAACTGCCCTATTTTGCAACCAAGGAGTGTTTAGTAAGCGATGCAAGTAACGTTGCCGAATGACGCCCCCACAGCCAATGCCTACTGGTGAACACGTATAATTACCCTTAGAACGATGATCACCAAAAGCGAAATTGAAGCCAAATCGAAGCTTTTGGAATTCATATTTCAAGTGTAGAACGAGATTACGATTTATCCGGTCAGCGTTTACCAGGCAAGAATCTGCTCTTGCGGCCAGAGATAGAAATGAATCCTAAGACAGCGACACACTCCTCGCTTGTGGCAGGTACGTGGCACTGCAAGGATCCAATGCCGCGCTCACCGACGGGAGCGGGCATCACCCGTGATTCATGGGATCGGGATCCGGTACAGGTTCCGCTGGATTGTTCCGCGATAAAATGCATACACGTCAGCAGACGGACCGGGTACCACTCCTGAGACATTGATCCGGCGCGCTCCGGGCAGGCGGCCTATTTCCTCATCGGAATGAAATCCGCCTTTTGGGATTGGCGGGAGGGACTCGCCCGCGGCCAGTGGAACGAGATAAGATCCGGCAAGAAGCGCGGAGCGTCCATCCAGCGACCAACTCAAGAAGGTGAAGGAGCCACCGATTTGGATGGGAGATCCCCCATCCAATGGGAAGGCCTGGATCGCCGGTAGTCCGTTGTTGGGAAGCGGACCCCATCCCACAATCCACCGCTCATCCGGTGAGACACCCCACAGAAGGAACACAGGTTCTGCGAGAGCCTTTCGCAGTCGCGCGCCGTCCGGGTGAACGCGGTAGACGATTTCCCCATGGCGAAAGAAAATATCGCCTCCCGGACCAAATCTGGGTTGCCCGCCCTCCACGCTCGGGATCTGTACGGGCGGCGAACTACGGTCAAACGGCGCCAACCAGAGCCGCGATTTTCCTTCACGGTCCGTGGTCCACATCACGACTTGCCTGCCATCACCCGAGATGTCATAGTCAAGCACCGGAAAGCCGCGGACTACGGGCTCAGAACCTCCCGATTCCAGATCCGCTATCCGAAGTTCGCCGGGATTTCTCCATGCGAATTGATTTGGAAACTCGGTTACGATCAGGTAGCACAGTTTTTTGCCATCCGGTGTGAATTTCGGGTTCGCGGCGTTGCCTTCCAGCGAAATCTGACGTTCGCCCTTCGCGTCGTGAACCCATAGCGAGGTGTTCTGGAGCGCCACCGCGGTGACGAAGGAGTGGCCGTCCGGCGCCATGGCGATGCCCTCCTCCTCGGTGGGGCCGGACGTAATCTGTTCCGGCTGACCATCGGGAAACGGCTGCCGCCAGATGTGATTGACTCCTCCAGGATTTGCAGTGAAATACATCCATTTGCCATCGCGCGACCAAGCCGCGGACGTGCAGCTACCTCCAAGAGGGCCCACATGCCGACCCGGCCAACTGCCGTCCATGGGGACCAGGCGGCAGGGCAGAAAGAAATGGTCCTGATCCATTTCAGTCAGCAACACCCATTTCTCGTCAGGCGACAAATAGGAGCGGTGCGCCATAGCTGACTCGTCCGTCGGGAGGTAAACGTCACGCGCTCCGAGCCGATTCTCATCGGCCGTCACGATTCCCATGTGGACCCCTGTTTTGATCTCCGAGAACAGCACCTGCTGCGGACCGGACCAGACCAATCCAGAAGCGTTTCGCAGCAGGGGTTGCGGCTCGCCGCCGAGAATGGGTGCCACCCAAGTGTCCCAGTGAAACTGCGTATCTAGGGTGGTATACGCGATGCGCGTGCCGTCCGGTGAGAACGCTGGGCTCATTTTGAATAAGCTGTCGTGCGTCAGTTGTGCTGGCTCGCCAGCGGGGAGGATTTTGCCATAAACCTGCCCGCCGCGAATAAAAGCCAGCATCCGCCCGTCCGGTGAAAGCGCAGGCTCGCTCGCTGAATCGGGAAACTGCGTGAGCTGCACCCATTGTGAGCGGTCTGGTGGGCGTGCGGAGTTGCGAAACCACAGGACAGCACCAATGACGAGTATCGCTAACGCCGCTGCCGCAAATGCAGCGAGTGTGCGCCTGGGTCGGCGAGCACTCAACGGAATCGCGGCCACAAGATGATCCGGCGCACGCCGATCCGTAGAAACCTCGTTTGCAAACTCGCGTTGACCTCCCGGCTTATCAGCGAGTGACGCACCCGGCAGCTGACGCACGGCGCCGACGAAGCGGTACCCGCGCTTGGGAACTGTTTCAATGAACGCTGGCTCCTCGCCCAAGGCCTTTCGCAACAAAGAGATATGGTTGGTTAAGGTCCCCTCTTCGACGAACGTGTCAGGCCAAAGCATCCTGATAAGTTCATCCTTCTCGATGAGACGGCCGCTATTGCGAACCAAAAGCACCAGCGTGTCGAACGCTTTCGGCGTTAGGACCACAACGTCATTGCCGCGCAATAATTTTCGTTCGGCAGGTTCGAGTCGGAAGGGACCAAATTCGTAGAGTTGTGGGGTATCCCGGCTCACCGTCTCTTTGGTAGCAAAGAGAGAATCGCGGATATTTTGAGACCCGCCTCGCCGGGCAATTTCGTCACTCATGGCCGTCTCCCAAATCCTTGTGAGAATTCTAAGAGGGTTCTGTGAGCCCGCCGAGAGGACTTCCTGGACTGGCCGCAGGCTAACTATGCGCAGAAACCAGCCGAACGCCGGATGAACGCAGATTCTAGCACCGGCTTTCGGTCACTTCAAAAGTATCTTAAAGGGAGCCATTTCAATCATGACAAAACTCTTGGCATCTTACGCGCTAGCAGCAATGGCCTTTGCGGCGGCGCCTCAGGCTGTAAAGGCGGCCGATACGGATGGGCAGTGCCCGAAGCAGAACGCAACCTTACTTGGGACCTACATGTCGCACGGAATGGGTACGATCATCGGCGTTGGCCCCATTACCGCCGTTGGAACTATCACCTACGACGGAAAAGGGAACCTAAGTAACCCCTACACTGCAAGCGTGAACGGCACGATCTTCAGGGGAGTCACGGCGACCGGCACCTACACCGTGAACAGCGACTGCACGGGGTCCGCAACCCAAGCAAACGGCACCCAACACTTCGATTTCGTGGTCTCTCCGGATGGGAGTAGGGTTTACTGGATTGAGACCGATAGCGGGACGGTGTTAAGCGGGAGCGCAGTCCGGTTGAAGCCAAGGGACGCCGAGGCTGAGGCTCGGATGGGCTCACAAAACAGAGATGCCGTACAAGGTCCGCTGGACGGTGCCGCGAGAGAAAGCGTGGAAATTGAGATCCGGTTACAGCATCTTGAAGGTCGGATTGGTCCGAGCAAAGCGCCGAACGAATGCTGCAATCGCAGTGTCTGATTACCGGCTGACTCCACTCGCCTGGTTCGCATTTACCGGTTGCGCCGTGATCGCGGTGTGGATCAACTGGCAGCTCGAGTGACAGGCCGGGCTGACTGGGATGGCGGAGAGGCTCGCAGTACCGATGATGCCGGGTAACTCCGGTGGAGGGAAGGAGCGATAGCGCTAGCCGTAATCTCTCACAGCTTGGCACAAGGGGCATAACCTTTGTTCGAATTGGGAGTTGCGAGCTAATTTCGCGGGTTGCTTTTGTGTAGTTGACCGTTTTTCGTTTAGCGGGAGAGTTTTTCTCTCTCCGGAGCTGTTTCGGCGCACACTTCACCACCGGTTGACTGAAGCGCTGAAAAGTTGTTTTGGGATCTTTATTTTTCAATGCCTTACGGGTACGGCACACAGCTTTTCATGGATTTGTCGGAAGAGCTCGACGTGAGGATATCCGCCGGCCAGGGAAATCCATACCTTTCGTACAGTGATGCGGATCAGCGCACCGATCTTTAGCAACTTGAGCCGAATGGTGGAGCACTGGGCCTTGGCCAACTCTGTTCCCTCCAGTCCCAGTCGCCGCAGCATCTGCAACAACACATAGGCAATCGAAGAGCAGTACAAGCGCAGTTGATTGCTGCGCAGGTAGTGCGTGCTGGTGCGATCACTGAACAGCATCAACTGTTCCTTTATCCGATTCTCCATATCTCCTCTGGCGCAGTAGTGCTCTTCATACAAAGCCTGCGCCGGCCAGGCTTCTGCACTCACAGAGGTCACCACGAACCGCGGGTTCTCTCCCTTTTCCAGATGCTCGGCTTTGGCCACCACCCGTCGCGCACAGCTCCAGCTCTTCCTCGTCTGGTAGACGAACTCTTTGAATAGCCGGGTCGCGTGTCCGGTCTCTTGGTACTGTGCTTTCGCCTCCCCCATCTCCTGGGCAATCTCGGCTGTCAGACGTTCGTTTTTCGCCAGTCCCAGCACATACTCTACGCGGTTCGCTTCACACCAAGCCATCAGCTCCTCACGGCAAAATCCAGAATCCCCGCGCACCACGATGCGCACCCCTGGCCACGCGGAACGAATCTGTTCGACGATGCGTTGCAGCTCCTCTACACTTCCCTCCGACGCATCGATGTTCGAGGATCGCAACCGCGCACACAGCAGGAACTCTCCGCAGAAGATGTACAACGGTAGATAGCAGTAGTGCCCGTAGTAGCCATGGAAGAAACGCCCTTCCTGCTTCCCGTGCAGCGGATCGTCGGTGGCATCCAAATCCAAAATGATTTCTTTCGGCGCCTCCTGGTGGGCCTGCAGGAAGACCTCCACCAATAGGCGATCCACGGCTCCGTGATCCAGCACGATCTTTTTGTAACGCTCCTTCCGACTGGCCGTCTCTTTGGTCAGTTCCAAGCGATTCAGGGTGCTCTTTCCGGCTAAGGTTTGGTTACCGGGATCCGCCTTCTCGACCAACACCGCCAACAAGGGATCGTTCCGCAACTCCTCGTGATCGTTCAGATCTTCGTATCCCAATGCCAGTCCATAAACTCTTTGGGCCACCAACTCCTCCACCGTATGTTCGATCAGATCCGGATTCCGATAATCCGTGAAGCAGGCGGAAAACCGGCGGAGGATCCCGACGCGTTTCTCGACCTCCCGCAGCAGCAGACCACCGCCGTCACTGGTGATCGCTCCACCGTCAAACTGTGCCCGGATCTCGCGTCGCTTTTGGGGATGAAATCCGAAGACAAACTGGTTACACTCTGTGGTCATAAGGCTGTTGCTCCTCCTTGGCAGGATTTCTTTCCAGACAAAAGAGTTATGCCATGAAGCAACAGCCTTTTTCAATTCATTATGAGAAATTCAGGCTAGCGCCTACGGCACCTTCGACATTTCACCATGAACGCGGATGGCTCCAACGTCACGGATCGCTACGGCTGTTACCAGCTGCCCGCAGGACAGCAACTGCGCCAACGTCACCAAGCAGTAGTCGCGATTGCCGACTCGATTTCTTGCTTACTTTGGGGAATTGACGTGCACGCTTCGCTCACTCGGTCTAGCCGATTGGCTACCGTAAGTAGCCCCTCCCTACAGGAACCAGTGGCTGACAGGCCCCAAGACGTACCACAATAACCGAGAATCACCCCATTTCCCGAAACGGAAAGAAGTAAAACTCACCCCGGGGCCATTCGTTCTGAGTCGCCCCAAATTTACGAACTCGCAAATCGCCTCATAAATAATGGCGATTTCGCATCTTATGAGGACACTCAAGTGCTTAGAAAGCGTGAACCAAATTTGTTCAAATACCGCGAAGATGGTGTCACTGAAATATACATCCCGTACAAAGGAAAAGTCTTGACGATTCTCGTCGATACCGCCGTGTATCTGACGATACAGAATCGGAGATTCTACATCGTCCAGAAAGAATCGGGACTTCTTTATGTCGCGCTGAAGAATAGATTGCGTCTTCATCAACTCATCTATAACAGCGAAGCCGCTGTTGACCACATCAACGGCGACACACTCGACAACCGCAAGGCGAACCTGCGTGCGGCGACTCGCTCACAGAATCAGATGAATAAACGCAAGTATGGGAACTTCTCCAGCAACTTCAAAGGTGTATCGTGGAACAAACGAACAAAGAAGTGGGTTGCCTACATCAAACTCAACAGAAAGAAAACGCATCTTGGATACTTTCGAGATGAGATGAAAGCCGCGCAGGCGTATGACACTGCTGCACGCGAACTGTTCAAAGAATATGCAAGACTGAACTTCCCGGTAGCCGGGGAGCAGTGTGCCTTAACCGCGTCCATCGAAGAAGTTGCTGCCTGAGTGTTAGAATTAAATCAGATAGAGGCGGAAAGGGCCTTTTATGGTTCGCCGTCTTACCTTCAGGCAGCAAGCAAAGTCATTTCTCAAGCAAGGCGAAAATAGGATACGAAAGCCGATGAAGCCAGCCACTTTGCGAGGATTCAGGTCGAATCTAAACAAATGGCTGTTGCCTCATCTCGGAGATTGTGTCTTACTAATCGGAGCATAATATAGGTGACATTCAGAAAATAATGTGTTAGTGTGTCGGGCATGGGAAACCAAGATGCTCGCTCGCTGCCGGCGGAAGCTCAAGAAGATCTTCGCCGACGAGTCGTTGATGCAGTTCAGAAAGGTCTTTCGCAAACTGAGGTGGCTCGAGTCTTCGGGGTAGCTCGAGGTACAGTGAGCCGCTGGATGGGGATGGTGGAACGGGAAGGACGACGGGCGCTGAAAGCACAACGGCGAGGACGACCGCCGGTTTCGCGATTGGCACCGCATCAAGCAGCCACGACGGTGCGCCACATTCTCAGCGGTTGCCCGGACCAGTTGAGCTTGCCCTTTGCGCTGTGGACCCGGGAAGCGGTGCAAGAGTTGCTGTCGCGAAAGTTCGACGTGCAGGTTTCGGTGTGGACGGTGGGACGCTATTTGCGGGCCTGGGGTCTGACCCCGCAGAAGCCGGTGCGACGAGCGTACGAACAAAATCCGCCGGCGGTGCGGAAATGGCTGGAGGAAGAATATCCATCGATTCGAGCACAAGCACGACAGTTTAAGGCGCAAATTCATTGGTTAGACGAGATGGGGCTCCGTGCAGACCATCAAGCGGGGCGATCCTACGGACGGCGCGGGCAGACGCCAGTCGTATTTGGTACGGGTCAGCGCTTTCGCTGCAACATGATCTCTTCCATTACCAACCGGGGGCGGTTGGCCTTCATGATTTTCCGACAGCGTTTTACGGCGCGGGTGTTTCTGAATTTTCTTGGCCGTCTTCTACGCCTGACGCGGAAGACCAGAAAGAAGGTGTTTCTGGTTGTGGATGGTCACCCAGTCCACAAGGCGCGATCAGTAACACGTTGGCTGGACGAGCACCGTGAACAAATCCGGGTTTTCTTCCTTCCGTCATATAGTCCGGAGTTGAATCCGGATGAATTGCTGAACCAGGATGTGAAGACGAACGCGCTCGGCCGAGTCCGTCCAATCAACGTCCAAGAAATGATGGACAACGTTCGCTCCTACCTTCGGATCACACAGGCAAGGCCCACGGTGGTGAAGAACTACTTTTGCGAACGCCACGTCCGATACGCCGCCAGTTGAAAAGTGTCACCAATTTAGTGCCCGGGGTAATAGCAGAAGTGAACAATGCCAAGCTTCGTTCGTTGGTTTCGACAATGCATCAGGCAGGACTGTCGTCCAAAAGCATCAACAGCTACATCATGTTGGCCAAGTTGGTGGTCAGCAGTGCTGTTGATGAGGAAGGAGAACCGCTGTTTGAACGGAAATGGAACTCCTGATTTCGATACTCTATTTCGGCCCACCAACGATCATCTAAATTGGCCCACCTACTGAAAACCATATACCGTGGATCTCGTTTCGGGCTCGCGAGCCCCCAAGGAGACCCGGTTGAACAGGAGAGCCAAAGTGGAACTATTTGAGCAGATTCGGCGGGAGTACAACCACGGCGTGGGGACTATCCAAGGGGTGGCGAGGAAGCTTGGAATTCATCGGCGCATGGTGCGGGAAGCATTGGCTGACGCGGTTCCGAGGGAGCGAAAAATCAACACTCGACCGAAGCCGAAATTGGAAGCAGCGGCGACTTTCATCGAAGCGATTCTGCAGACCGATCAGAAGGCACCGAGAAAGCAGCGACACACCGCACATCGGATCTGGTGCCGGATCCGCAAGGAACTTCCGGAAGTCAGCATCGCCGAGTCATCAATTCGTCGCTATGTGCGCGAGCGGAAGATTCAGTTACAACTCATCGGGCACGAGACGTTCATTCCGCAGTCCTACGCTTGGGGAGGAGAAGCGCAGGTGGATTGGTATGAAGCTTACGCAGATATCTGCGGAGAGCGGGAGCTGGCCTACGTCTTCTGCATGCGCAGTATGGCCAGCGGAGGAGCGTTCCATTGCGCTTTCCCACACGCAAGTCAGCAAGCGTTTCTGGAAGCGCACGAATGGGCGTTTACCTATTTTGGCGGCGTATTTGCTCGCTGCCGTTATGACAACCTCACGAGTGCAGTGAAGAAGATTTTGCGAGGACACCAGCGAGAGGAGACCACGCGATTCATCGCCTTCCGATCGCATTGGGGCTTCGAGTCAGAGTTCTGCACACCAGGAGAAGGGCACGAAAAAGGCGGCGTGGAGGGAGAAGGCGGTTACTTTCGCCGGAACCACCTGGTGCCCGTGCCGAAAGTCGACAGCTGGGAGGAACTGAACATCCTGCTGCTTGAGGCTTCCAAGAGCGACGAGCAACGGATGATCAACGGGCGGACACAGACGGTCGGCATGGGGATGAACCTTGAACGGGAACATCTGCGCACGCTGCCCGAGGAAGGTTTCGACCTCGCTGCGGTCCACTTTCCGCACGTAAACGCCAGCGGCTGCGTGAAGGTGCTTACCAACTTCTACTCGGCTCCTCTTCCCGTCGGAGTGGAAGTGCAGGCCAAGGTGCATTCGTCCTACGTGGAGATATGGCATCAGGGAGAGTGTGTGGCGCGGCATGAACGGTGCTTCAACCGCCAGCAGAAAGTACTCAACCTGGAGCACTACCTGGAGGCGCTGACCAAGAAGCCCGGAGCGTTCGCTGGTTCGACACCGCTCGAACAGTGGCGGGCGCAAGGACGTTGGCCGGCCAGTTTCGATCGCTACTGGGAGATGCTGAAGCAACGAAGGGGCCAGCAGCCGGGAACACGCGCCATGATCGAGGTGCTTTTGCTGGGCCGGCAGCACGGCTACCCGCAACTGCAAGTGTCGATCGAAAAGGCTCTGGAGATGAGTTGTTTCGATGTGGAAGCCGTGCGCCTGCTCCTGGATGCGGAACGAAACGGGAAACGAGAGCCGCGTGAAGCGGTGGAGGTCGGGGCCTTGCGAGTGTATGACCGGCCACAACCGACCACCGGGAACTACGACCAGTTGCTCGGGAACTATTCCGGGAACGGGGTGATTCAATGAGCACCGCGACGGTTACCGTGCAACAGGCGACGATTCGGCAGTATGCCAAAGACCTGAGGCTGGCGACGGTGGGAGGGCAGTTTCTGTCGATGGCCGAAGAAGCAGCCAAGCAGAAGCAGGGGCATTTGAGTTATCTGGAAGCGCTGCTCGGAGCGGAAGTGGAAGATCGCTTTCAGCATGGGGTAGCACGGCGGATAACCGATGCCCATTTCCCTAAGGTAAAAACACTGGAGGACTTTGCGTTTGCTGATGCGCCGCACCTTCCTGCGGCCCAGATCCGGAACCTGGCCGAAGGCGGGTACTTGAGCCGCAGCGAGCCAGTTATTTTTCTCGGGGAGACCGGTACGGGCAAAACGCACCTGGCAACGGGGCTGGCGATTGCCGCCTGTCGCCAGAGAAAACGGGTAAGGTTCACAACGGCGGCGCAGCTGGTGAATGAACTGACGGAAGCCAAGAACAAGAGCGAATTGAATCGTGTGACCAACCGGTGGATGCGCTATGAGTTGATCGTGATCGACGAAATGGCATATGTAGCGATGCCGGAAGCAGCTGCCGAGCTGTTGTTCCAGATCATCGCTGGCCGGGCCGAGAGAGCGGCGGTGATCGTGACAACGAATCTGCCGTTTTCGGAGTGGACCACGATGTTCCCGAACGCCAGGTTGTGCAAGGCCATGCTCGACCGGTTGACTGACCAGGCGCACATCATAGAGACCGGCACGGAGTCGTATCGTTTCCGCAGAACCCTGAATAAGAAGAAAGGCGGCAAGGGATGAGGCAACGGGTAGCGAGCTCCTCGGAAAACGGGGATGCTACGGGTCGACCGAGTTGGAGATCGTCGTTCCTGGGAGACGCTGACGCCGCGCTTCTAGAACTTTTCCCGCATCCCGGTCTACGCTAAGCCCTAAACGCGCCGCCCTACGGGCGCCGCAGGGCTTCGCTCCGACCGGGATGCGGGAGTTGATTCACCCAGGGGGTGGCCAGATAGGTGATCAAAGTGGGCCAAATTAGGTTGACGGAATCAACTCCGACTTTATGGGGTTGCCTCTCATAAAACATGCGAGTGTGCAGACCCTATCGGGTGGGGACATTTCCAAACTTCTCAACGCATCTCTCGGGACTCCGTTTGTTCTCTACGCTCTGTTGGCCGGGACTGGTCTCCGCATCGGAGAAGCCTTCGGGCTTCAGGTGGAGCACATCTCTCCCGACTTTCGCACCTTGTCAATTCGTCAGAGCGTGTGGAACGGGGTGATTCAGTCCCCAAAGACTGACAGCGCAATCAGAGAAGTGGATTTGAATGGTGAATTGGCCGAACTGCTGAAAGAGATTGTCGGAGACCGGAAGAATGGTCTGGTCTTCACAACTCGCACAGGTAAGCCGCTCCATCAGTCGAATACCCTGAGAAGGCACCTTCATCCCACCCTGATGGGTCTGGACATAGAGCCTGTTGGCTTCCATGCTTTCAGGCGATTTCGTGTCACCCATCTGCGAAAGCAGCGTACACCAGAAGATTTAGTGCGTGCTTGGTTGGGGCATAGTTCCTCGTCGATAACCGACAGATACAGCAAGGTTTCTGACGATGTGGACTACCGCAGAGACGTCGTTGAGCATGTAGCACTTGGCTTCGATTTACCGAAGCTTGCAACTGTTGTAAACTATTGAGCAATCAATCCGTTCCCCGGTAGCTCAATGGTAGAGCATTCGGCTGTTAACCGAAGGGTTGCTAGTTCGAATCTAGCCCGGGGAGCCAACTCTTTCAATCAGTTAGCGAGTTGCTTGGTCCGTACCTTCTGAGATTGTGCCCAGTTTTGTGCCCCATCATCCTGGAAACCAGCCTCTTTTAGAGCGTTAACAGCCTGCCGCTGAGGAGTCTGTCCGATGTGGCCATAGCGCCTCGCCATTCGTACCGTTGTGGACGGACTCCATCCCATGATTGTGGCAACAACGGAGAATGGCACGCCAGCTTCAAGCATCCGTGTGCATCCGGTGTGCCTGAGGTCGTGGAATCGACAGGAAACCCCTGCTCGGATTTTTGCCGATTCCCACGCTTCCTTCCAGCGGCCGATCGGTCTGGTCGGATCACTGTCATAGATGACCATCGCCCCGTCGCCAGAAGCTCCGTAGCGCTCCGCAGGGAAAACGAAATGGCTTGGTTGACGTAGTGGGAACAGACTTGCCCAAAAACCAAGAATAGCAACGGCTCGATCATTTAGGGGAAGCATGCGACCTGTGCCGGAATCGGTCTTACTGCGGCCCACAGTTAGCGTGCAGGAATTTAGATCAACTTGTCCCCACGTTAGCAAACGAAGCTCTGAATAACGCATACAGGTATTAAGAGCAATCAAGACGGCTGGATATAGTGATCGGGACCGGCTTGCTCGACACGCTTCCAGTAACTCAGCTTCCTCGTCCCGACTGATGGCCCGTCCTACGTCCTCGGGCGCTCGGAGCATCCGCACGTCGGGCTGGATTAAAGCCCAAAGACGATTTTTCCGCAGGATCGCTCGCAAGGTCCCCAGTTCAAGATTGACTGTCTTAGGAGCTGCGCCATGCTCGAGGCGTTCTGCCTGATAGCAAGCGATGTCGTCAGCAGCGACATCACAGATTAACATTTTCCCGAAGTATGGATTGATGTGTTTCAGGTTTGTGCGTTCAATAATCATGCTTCGAGGCGACAGGTGAGCGATCTTGGTTCTTAACCAAGCTTCAGCCGCAGCCGAAAAAAGTTGGGCCGTGCGCGGTCTTGAAATACGATTGAAGGATTCTTCCAGTTCCCGGCGGCGGGAGCGTTCCGCTTTTTCTGCGATAGTCTTGCTCTTGCTCTTCGAGGACTCGCGGATCGTTTGTCCCGCAAATCGAATCTTGTACCACCAAGTCATCCCTCGCCTATAAACGCTCATGTGTTCTTTTCCTCCTATACCGCGTCCAGTTTCCTTTTTCTCGAGCTCTGCTTCCGTAACCGCCGGACATTTTCTACGTGTGCACAAGATTGGGAACAATACTTCCGCTTATGTTTAGATCTTATTTCATAGATTTCCCTGCAATCAGGTCGAACGCAGACTCCGAATTGGACATTCCTCAGCCTATCGATCTCCACTGTGGTTAGAATTGCTTCTAAACTCCCACGCGGAATTATCCGGCCAACGGGCTTGCGACCACTCCAATCGACCCTAACGGAGAATCCAGTAAGCAAGAAACTTGACCGGTCAACTCCGAGCTCAGCCATCACTTCTGCATACTGGTGAAGAGGCACTAACAAAGCCTTACGGACAACTATTTGCAAATTACAAAAATCCTCAAAAGTTGTTCTTAATGGATGGCCCCACCAAAGGGCACGATTCAAGAAATCTTGCACTGCCTCAGGGGTGCTTTCAGTCTCTAAGAACTGTTTGCGTAAATCCCAGGCATCGACTATGCGATCCACATCCAATAGTCCTTTACCAATCACGCGCCCATCCTCTTGTACTTCCCACCTCCCATATGCCGCGAGTTGCCTGTAGGTAAAGAGCATGGGCAAGGTGAAGAGAGCGTGCTGTGACATAGTCTGTGTCATTGATCATATCACATGGATCAGAGTACAAAAAGGGCTGTCGTGGAGGGAGAAATGAGTTCTCAAGATAGAAACGTAGTCAAAGGAAGACATGGAATGAATACAGTCCGGCAGGCTGCTGAAAGGACCGCTATGTCAGAGGCGTGCTGGCGCAGATGGATAGCCGAGCGACGGATTGGTTATGTTCGGTTAGGGAGGGCGATCCGAATAACGGATGCAGAGATAGAAAGGGTCATCGAGCGTGGTACCGTACCAGCCAAGAAGTAAGGGTTTAGAATCGGCGGTCGACGCCCCAAACGCACTTCGCGAGGCTGCCGTCAGCCTAGCTCGCATTGTTCCCATTTTCCCCTGCACCCGAGACAAGAAACCGAGAATCAAAAACGGATTCAAGTCCGCCACAACAGACGAAAAGCAGGTTCGCATCTGGTGGGAGAGGTGGCCGGACGCTAGTATCGGCATGCCCACGGGAGTAGTGAGCGGGAAACTGGTGATCGACGTGGATCCGCGGAACGGGGGCGACAAGAGTCTCGACGTTCTGCTTGAGAAATATTGCCCGTTTCCTGAGACCTTGCTCGCAATCACCGGTGGCTGCGGGAAACACTATTTCTTTGAAGTGAACGGGTTAACGATTCGCAGCGGAGAACTTGCTCCCGGAATCGACATCAAGGCAGAAGGCGGTTATGTGATTCTTCCGCCGTCGCCACATCCTTCCGGCAATCGATACGCGTGGGCGAACAACACGAGAGTGTCGGAAATGCCCACTTGGTTGGAAGCACTGCTCAGGGAACGACATAGGGAATCCGCGCCCGAGAATTACGGGGCCACCAGCCTGAAAATCGAAACCGGAAAAAGAAACACTTGGTTGACCAAATGTGCAGGCAGATACCGTAGAGCGGGCGACACGCCGCAAGCAATTTTCGAGAAAATCAAAATGGATTATACGAACCGATGTTCGCATGAGCCACCTATGGATGATGACGAACTGCGAACTATCGCGAACAGTGTCGGTCGATATGCGCCCACTGCGGAACCGGAAGCCGAATCACAAGGACCACCAAAAGCGAAGGTCCCGCCAGGTAGCTTCCTAATGAACGGAAGCGCGACCGAACCGCAGGAGGCTAAGAGAATCCCGGGCCGGCTGCCCATCACCGAAGTAAGCAACGCCGAACGATTGGCTGCACGATTCACAGAGGAAATCCGCTATGCGTCCGACCGAAGGACTTGGTGCGTATGGAAGGGAACGCACTGGGCGGTGAATGATGTGATGGGTGTCAACCGCTGCATGCAAGAGGTTGCGCGTGGCCTCTATTTCGAGGCCGCGGAAGAACCGAATGAGGATTTACGGAGGAAACTCGCGAAGTGGGCGCGGAGTTCGGAATCCCGGAGCGTACAGTCAGGCTCGATGGACCAGGCGCGTTGCAAGCTGGAAGTTTGCGCATTTTCCAAAGTATTCGACACGCATCCGCTTCTGCTAAACGTCAGTAATGGAACAATAGATTTGCCAGCGGAAGAGTTCCAGGCACACCGGCGAGAGGACTTCATCACTAAAAAGGTGGACATCGGATACCATCCGACGGCGAGGTGCCCGCAGTTTAACAGGTTCCTGGCCGAAACCTTTGGCGGAAACGTGCCGCTCATCGGCTATGCGACGCGGCTCGCTGGATATTTCCTCACCGGGCTCACTGGTGAGCAAAAATGGTGGCTGTTCCATGGCCCGACAGCGAGCGGCAAATCCACATTCATCAAGATCTTGCATGGGTTGCTGGGACCGTATGCGCTGGCGCTACCTGAAAACTATTTCCTAATTTCCAAGCACGACACCACAGACTTTGTAACCGCGAATCTGGCAGGTGTTCGATTGGCGACCTGCATCGAAACGAATGAGGGAAGGCGACTGAACGTTGCGCGAATCAAGGCCATCACCGGCGAGGACATGATTTCGGCGCAGCTCAAGTATCAGAACTATTTCGAGTTCAAGCCGCAGTGCAAACTGGTACTGGTCACCAACTATCCGCCCCACGTTCCTGCTGGCGACGATGCGCTGTGGCGGCGGCTGAGGGTCCTCCCGTTCACCATTAGCGTGCCGGAAGAAAAAC
Source organism: Candidatus Acidiferrales bacterium (assembly GCA_963775865.1). Taxonomy (GTDB): domain Bacteria; phylum Acidobacteriota; class Terriglobia; order Acidiferrales; family UBA7541; genus Acidiferrum. The sequence continues at coordinate 205,998 of CAVZKU010000010.1, forward strand.
GCATACCCGGATTAGCCGAAAAACTTCTCAGCGAGGAAGGCGCAGGCATCCTGAACTGGGCCATAACCGGCTACCGAGACTGGCACCTGAACGGATTGCAGGAACCAGAAGCCGTCACCGATGCCGTGGCGGAGTACCGCAGCAGCGAAGATATTGTCCAAAACTTCCTGCGAGAGTGCTGCGAGCAATGCCTCGAGCAAGACCCACCTTGGCGCGTGGCACGCAAGGACATCTACGCCGAATACCTCAAATGGTCGAAGGAAAACAACCTAAAGCCTATGTCCGCGAAAAAGCTAGCGTCAGAACTGCGACGGTTAGGCATTAGCGGCGACCCTGGAGACCGCTTCTGGTTCAACATCCGGTTAGGAGGGAGTTCGATCTGACACGGAACCCCGAGCAGATGAGCACATCAATAGGCAATTCCCTAAGACTTCTTATACGCGCACACGCGAGAGGGTTTATAGGGATTTGCCTCTTAATCTGCTCAAGTGCTCAACGGTTAGTCCCCAAATACGAGCAGTTCGAGGAGGCCATATGAAACTAACTGCAAGGCAGAAATACGACCATAGAGACCTGGATAGAGCCGAAGCGCAACTCATACGGATTAGACATGCCCTCTGGAGAGATCGTCGAAAACTGGGCGACACGGTGGCTGAAAGAGACGGCATCTACGCAGCGGCGCTTGCCGCCAGATCGGAGCGCCTACATCGTCGCAATTCGCGAAGCAAGCCCTCGGATTCAGGCCTGCCGCCGCGCGAGCCGGGCTCACGGGTGCAGCTCGAGAATTCCCCATCAAGGTTACAAAAGTTCTCGAAGCCAAAAACGCTGAGGCCAGAGCGGAGGAAAAATCTCGTCCCGCGTTACCCGAAGCAAAAATACCGGACGACGATCGGGGTGAAGACCCAACCGGAAGCTGAGTCAATTCCTCGGCTATGGGTATGGCCTGGACATTGAGGCCCGGGCAAATGCGGAGGCTGGAAGCCTAAGAAAAAAACCGGGAGACCCATCCGATGGACATAGAAAAGCAGAACGCCGAGCTGGAAGAACTCAAGCGATTGCGCGGAGAAGCCAGCCAGGCCCGCAAAGTCGTTTTCCCGGGATTAAATTCCGACCTGCACGCCAGGATCCAAGAGAGCGAGCAGAAGTTTGAATTTCCGTACGCGCGGCTATTTCCGTTGATTGGCGAACAGGTAATGACGCCGCAGGGACCAGGCGAGCTGCTGACGGTCCGCGCGAGAGAATGTGAGGTCTTACCAGTCGGCAAAAATGCCCAAACCTTCCGCGTGAAGCCTGACGAGGTCAGCATGATCGGAGGCGAATTCTTGGTGGCGCACGAAGAGCAAGAGGCCATGCATCGATACATGGAGTTTCTGGAACACATTCACGTGGAGCAACGCAAACGCGCGAAGGGATGAATCAGGGTTTCACAGCCACGTCACAACGCGGTGGCTACGGGTTGGACATGCCCTTCGGCGAGATCGTCGAAAATTGGGCGACACGGTGGCTGAAAGAGACGGCATTAACGCAGCGCTTGAGAGTGTGTGGCAAACAAAGAAGAAATATAGGGCAGAGCTAGTAAAGAAGAGAGCTTTGCGATTCTCAAAGTTTTGAGAAACCAAAGGAGAGGTCAAATGAACAAATCAACCGAAAAAGAAGAACTGCGGTTCGGAAGATGGGCCGACATGGACGAGTGGTTCAACGAGGCCAGTTGCGTCAAGGAAAAAGCAAAGCCAAGCTGTGAGGTTGAAACAATTTCCGTGTTCGGTAATTGGCATCTACGTGTCTACATTCCGAGGCGAGCAGGCGACGGCTACGAAAGCGCAATGGAAACCGCTCTGACTTTATTGGCGGAGATTGGCACTAGACCCGAGAATGCGTATCTGGAGTGTGGCTACTGCGTGATCTTTTTGGGGTCAGGTGAATTCTATAAGATGAAGGCACTCGCTGAAGAAATTCAGCGTTGGCTCGTCAGTAGGGAAATCAGAACGACTGTGGGAGACAGCTTTCCGATTGCATCGAAAGGTGAAATCTGGGCTCATTTGAGGTTTGCGCAGGATCACCGGATAGTGCGCACCGCGGCCAAGTGGTCGCTTTCCGTTACGATTCCCCCCGATGGTCCTACATCGGTGTCTCGTGAGCCTGCGGCAGTCACTGGCTTGATCAACCATCTTGGCTTAGCTGCTAAAAACCTTGATTGCACAGTCGGTGGGTGGCGGCTCGAGTTCGACATGGATGACTTCGTCTTGGCAAAGTCTAAGGCAAGTCAGGCTATCGCCTGGCTCACTTGGAAGGGTTATGAGATACACACGTCATGGGGCAATGTTGAATTGCCTTTGCAATTGCTGGATGAAGAGTCCCTTATCGGACTAAACGAAACTGGTGATTCGTTCTATGGACTCGGTCATTCCGCTGCTGCAAGGGTCGAGCTGAGGGACTCCACACACTATCACCCGCAGGGCAACGAAGAGATAAGAAAGCTGAAGCGTCTGCAAGCAAGACTGACGGAGTCAGCTGAAGAGCTAAGAGTCGTTCTTAATCGCGGGCAAGTAAACGCTCTTCTCGACTTGGCTGGAGAGTGTCTAGATCATCAAGGTTTGTACATACAGGTAATCGATTCATTCTCGTCAAGCGGCTACTACATCGAAGAGGAAGAGTGGGCTCTCTACAGTGAGGCACTCAAATTGGTGGCTCCTCTTTCCAAGATCACGCAGGAACTTAGAAATGCCTTTCGGTGTGGTATCGAATGAGAGTTGAGCATTCTTGAAAGGCTTGTCCTAAAAAAGTAATACCCGATGGGTTGGCGTCGATGCCAAGCGGATCTGGACATTTGGGACAGTCGAGCTGATCTGAAATCCGGTAATTGTCCGACTTGTTTGGTTGTTTAGATCGCACCTTGGGAGGCATCTGGAATCGAATATGCGAACTGACAAATCGCGAAAACAAGCGTCGAAAGCCGGAAAGGTTGGCTCCGTGCTTGTTCGGAAGCAACCTGCTAAGCCAATCGGAGAGAGCCTGCTCTTTATGGATGGGAAGCCAATGAAGAGTCGCGCAATGTCAGTCCGGCTCGCTGGCTGTGCCGATCGTGCGCAGGTCTCAGCTATTCATCTGAGGGGCAAGCGTTGTTTATTCGTCGGCTGTTACCCGAGCTTAAACCGTTCTCACGTTTACTACGAAGACCGAATCCGGGGCCTTGGGAACCGTTTGTCTTTGCTTCGCCGTGGGAAGCGGTGGATGCTGGACTTTGTCTGGCGAGAATCAATAGCTGCCGAGCACGAAGCCGGATTGGTTCTATAACATGACATACGACGCGACGAATATTCAAGCGTCACTTGGGCGGTGCTCAGGTCAAGATCGAGAAGTATCGCGCGGAACGCGAAATTGCGGAAGCGGAAGAGGCGAAGGCAGCGAGAAACGAATCGGCGGCGATACAGTGATTTTCGTGGTCGAAACAGGGCGGAAGGCCTAGGAAAAAGGAGAACGAAGGATGAGAACGGAACAACAGTACATCAATCAGTCCTGTGCGGAAATGGCCGTACTCGTCTACTTTGACTTACCGAGGCTCGGTGTGCCCGAGGAAGAGGGATTTCTGGGGCGCTATCCTATCCACGCACTACTCCACGGCGATTCGGGCATTCCCCAGCAAATCAAAGAAGGGGATCTGGTGGTGCTTTGCGAAGTATTTGAGGGGGGCAGGAGGGTTGGATTTCGGGGGATCCGCCAGGTGACCGATTGGAAGGGCACGATGCGCGAGTTCTGTGATGTTGGCGCCATGAGGGACAAGGAAGAATTGCGATCACGCATCGCGGCGTATTTGGTTGAAAGACGGAAGGTCAGTTCCGCCGATGCTTCGTAAAGGAGCGCGCCCTCGCCAGAAAATTCGTATATCTAGTCCCGAGGGTCGCTAACGCCTCGGTCTGTTCACAAAGCAGTCCCAATCTGCTGCGCTCTTGCAGTCCCAAAGCACTTTTCTCTCTCGTGGCCGATGGGGAATCAACCGCACTACGAGCTACGCTCTCGAGCAGCTTATCAATGTCCCATGGTATATACCTTCGTATATACGTATGAACAATTAGAAATTCAATCGCGGGGTCGCGGATCGTCGTCTTGTTGTTCGGCGGCTTCGACCAGTCCGGCCCTGGCAGGTCCACAATGATCTGCACATTCGGTCCTGCTGCGCCTTTGTTGTCGTAAATCGTCGGCGCATATGTCCCGTGAATCTTTAACGCTGCATCGAGCGCCCAATTCTGTGTCTCGAGGGCATCCACTTCCCTTTGATCTGTTACCTTTCCTTCGTGCTGAAAGAAGACTGTTTTCTTCTTCGTGAGCTTAGGCTTTAAATGTTTTTCAATAAGAATATCTTCGTCGAGTTCGTGCCTCGCGAGCAGATCGGAACCGCGCCAACGTAGATTCTTGAGTGCTTGATAACCTGATTGCCCGGGATTCTTTGGGGAATAGTTTGCCGCGATAGCAGCGTCCGTTAGAGTGCTTCCCTTCGCAAGTTCCTTCACGAATATATTCTGGCGCGGTGTGTTCTGAGTTCTACGCTTGTGCCTTTTCTTCCCCGATTTTGTGGTGCTCATGACTGGCTACGATAGCACTCTTTCACCCTCGGAGGGGTGGGTTCGTGCACAGAGGTACTTGCTAGGTTGAACTGTTTGCCCTTTTTTTTCGACGGATTTTTGGAGTTTCAGCCTTCAACCTCTCATATAAATGCAATAGATTGTCGTAAACGTCGCAATCTTCTGGATCCTTTCGCGACCACTCCAAATACTCTTTCAGCCCAGGACTCTCAACGCAGATGTTGATGTACGTCACAAATACTTCATAGACTTCTTTCAGACTCACGAGCCCTAACTTTTCGAAGACGCCTATGTCTTCCATCGGTCCGAGTAGTATGTCATCCACCAAGTAAACACTGATCGAGTTACCTTCGATGCCCAGCTCTCTCATGCGGTCAGCGACGCCATGACTCTCGCGTCGGAGGATTTCGAAGAACGGAATCTGGTGCTCAGAATGAAACTTCAATAGTTCATTCTCAGCCAGAAATATCAATCGCCGCGCCTCGTCGGTAAAGAAGTCGCTCTTTAAACGGTATAGAAAGTCGGATCGACTGGTTTGCGCTAGGCTCCTAAGTTGCCAATAGGCGACACCAATGAGGAGTATAGTCGCGAGCGCAGTAACCATCGTCCAGAAAACCGCAGGATCAAGAAAAGTCCTTTTTAGGAACTCGCACATGATGTAGACATTCTAGAACTGCGTTCTCGGGGGAGCAACCATGACTCGTGCACTAAAGCGTGAGGATTCCGCTCAGTGTTCGGCAAATGCGCCCCGACGGTTGGCGGTTGCATTGCGCGAATGCGGTTCACTGCCAATGCTCGCTTTCGAGTGATAGACTCCGCACATGCCATCTGATAAACACCCCAAGGTCGGCGACAAAATTAAAGTCAATATGCACGCCGGGAAAATCGTGGATGCGACGATCAAGGCGATAATCGATTCCACTGACGGCGTAAAGTATCAGGTTGATTTTGGTTTCGACCAAAAAGCGTTGGTTCATGAGTGGCAGATTGTGAAGGACTAGATTCGCTCGTAGAAGACATCCAGAGGCATAAAAAAGTGGGAGTCCCGCCAGAGGTTTTGTTCCACAGATATTTCCAGAACCCTGCGCGTCATCCCGACAACCGCCGGGCGTACCGGGGCAAGCAAGACTTGGACACCTTGCCCCAACCGCTCGCGGCCTTTCTGTCTGACGTCCAGAACGCGCTTAATGAAGCCCTCCGTAATGAAAAACAAAATGTGTTGGAGCATGTAAACCATCCGCCTTTTCACTTCGACTATATTGATTCCGACGTGTCAAATGCTCTCGCCTTCGGTGTCCCCGATTACTCGTTTATCGGTATCACGATGCCACTCATCAATACGCTTTGGGAGGCGTGTGTTGAGTTGAGCAAATCAAACGCTGTAGGGGCACTGCTGGAAGTGCCAGACACTCCAGAGCGCGAAGAAGCAATCCTCACAGCAATGTTTCAAACGCAACTCACGTTTGTTGTAACGCACGAGTACACGCATCATGTCCACGGACATATTTCACAAAGTGCTCCGGGCTCGGCGTTCTTCAATGAAATAGTAGTAAGCGGTGCCGCTGGCAACTTAGCCGAGCAGGCTTTTGAACTAGACGCCGACGGTTACGCGGTCTACCCAACAGCAGCTAGAAACCATAAGAGCAGCCAACGCTGAACAAGCGGCAGCGGAAAAGGCAATCAAAGCAGCGGCGGCAAAATCTGCGGCTCAACAGGCAGCGGCTAAGGCACGGGCAGAGACGCTTCGCAAGTGTGACCAGCTTGACCAAAAATTAAAAGACCGCCGATCCATGAAAGGTGGGAATCCACTGTGGACCTCGGCCGCCGAAGATAGATTGGTCGAGAGATGCAAAGAAGTTCGCAGCGGGGAGGTTAATGACTTCGACTGGGACGCCGTAGCAATCGGCTACTAAAGCAGACAGAGTCCTTATCTCCGACGTACCGCTAGCCTCTGGCGCACGCGGTGCACGCAGGGCGGCATGTATCAGCATCCCGCCCTTATCACGATGCGCACCACCATCGTCATTTAAGTATTTCGTCTGAAAAAGCGGCGAGGAAATCAGCCATTTGCGAGAACGCTGCGTGATTGTAGTCGATCGGACAGAATTCTACCGGAGCTTTAAGAAAGTTCGTAAGTGTCTCGCTAGGATCGTGGGGATTTAGTGCGGTAATAAGGCATCGGAGTAGCATCTTCGCCTGCAAGCTCTCGGTTCTCTCCTGTGCTCCACAGCAGTCTCGGAAAGTCTCCAAACAGGGAATCAAATGAGGAACGATATTGCTCAGGGCGTCAAATATAACGCGCTCAAGATTCCCCCGACGGTCATGCCGAAAACAGCTTCTAGGAAGGCAGATTTGCCACTACCACTGCTCCCTAGGAGAATATTTATCCGTCCGAAGTCACGCAAGTTCAGATGATCAAAGCACCGATAATTCTTGATCTCTAGTTGCGTGAGCATCTTATATTCCTCACTTTCTTGAGGCGAAACAAAAACTTCCTTGGTGGAGTATACCTGTCCCGAAAAGCCAAGTCAGCTGTCATGCATACCTGTCGCTAGCCCCAAAAACATCGACACTATTTCATTCATCGTTTCCTTTTCTGGCTGAAGCCTACCACAAAATGTCATCCTCCCCACGGGCGCGGAACTTACAACGACCACGCGCGAACACGCGGTCAGCGTGTTCGATCACAAATCCTATCCAACCTAGATTCGGTTAATAAGGTGTGCCGCGTGGCACATGATAAAATACGCTCAATGAAAGGCCACCATTCGAAGAAGCACATAAACGATTTGACCTTTATAAAAATAAATTCACCGGCAGGAGCATTGCATGGTAACTCCAAAAGAAAAGGGCGATGCACTCGAAGCTGCGGTCGCCGCAATCGAGGAAGAAATATTGAAAAAGTCCCCCGCATCTGCCGCAAAGCCGAGAGTCGAAAAGAAGAAAATCATCGAAGTTGGTGGAGTCCGTCATGAAATCGATGTCTACATCACCATCGTGCTGGCGGGGAAAGAGTTTTGGAAGGTGAACGATGATAATTGGGCCGCCGGTCCCGAGAAAAGTGCCGGCCCGTTGGTTCAGTTTACAAACGGGAGGCTCAGCTTCACCGAACGGTATTGGGCTACCGGCGAAAATGACACAGCCTTGTTTGGGGCCGTCAACTCCCTTAACAAGGATGGATTCCGCAGTTGCGAGCTTACCGCTGGCGTAAATACCACCCCCGACGCGACTTCTCACAATGTCTGGATTGTATGCGGAGAGAAGTCGGTCGTGGTGATTCGAAGCACGATGTATAACAAGACCTACATAATGGTGCATGAGCAGTTGGGAACCCAGCACGACATCAAATGAACCCCGTGTACGTCGCTCATGTGGCACATGTGGTATGCCGCGGCGGTTGTCTGGAACTGGCTCAAAGGTCATGAGTGGCTCGCGATTTGTCTAGGAGGCATTGCGCTCGTTTTAATCTTCCTTCGGAATAGGAAAGGAACCAAAGTGAGTGTCGAAGACAAGATTAGACGTGCCGAGGAGTTGAGTGTTTCTCTGGAAAGCCTGCTCTTTGAAAAGCAATACCGAATCAGGAACAATCGGGACGAACTATGTCTTTTGCACTGGTCTCTAATTTTCGAACATCACCAAGGTCTTCTGTTGTTGCTGCGTCAGATGTTTTACGCACCAGCGTTTGCGCTGATGCGGCCCATCGCGGAGACGTTTCTCCGGCTCCATGTGATTATGCACGGTACCGAGCCTCAGTTGGAATCAATTAGGAACGGCTCTTACAGAACGGAATTCGAAACTATCGGAAAACAGATAGATGAGAAGCTGGGAGTGGAACCATTGATGGGTCCGTTCTTCGCAAAAAGCACCAATATTCTCCACGGGTTTACTCACGGCGGACCGGAGCAACTTAGGCGAAGAAGAAACGGAGCAGACATCGTTCCTACTTACTCCGATGAAGACGTGCTCGATGTCGTGCGATTCACCACGATTTTTGTATTCTTGACTGCTCAAGCCGTTCTGGATTACTTAGCGTTGGATGCTGAGTTCAAGCAAGCTCTTGTGATTTATGACAGATTCAGAAAAGATGATTAGAAACACGGAGGGCTCGAGAGCTTCCCCGGCTTTCGGGCCTTCTCTGTCCCAGTACTATTGCGAGTCTGCGAGAACCCCGGCAAGATGACTTGTGAGGTGACTATGACAGACGAAGAATACACTCCACCTGTTGATCCTAATGATCTCAAAAGCGCTTGGGCGGTGATGGACGAACTTAATAAGCACGTGCCAGAGAGTGATCCTAATCTAAATCCGGGTACCGCTACCGCTGTTGCTATCGGTCCTGACATTGAGCGTGCCTGCAGTCCTGGCGCAAATGCCGAGACCATCCTCTACAGGTTAACGTGGCTCGGATTGATGCAGGAGATAGCCAAAAGCGGGGAGTTGACGCATATGAATTTGCCGAAGGCGCTGAAAGATGACAAACCCAGCAACGCCGTCTTCAAGGCTTTCGCAGTGGTACGAATGAGTCGCTTGCAACAAACCGAACACAAGGAGTTTCCGGTCGATCTGGAGGATTTGGGTCGGTTAATCAGGGAATCCGAGGCGTGAAGCCCGACCAATCTTACCGGGTCTGCTGCGAAGATAGGCCCACTCCCGCAAAAAATCCCCGGCAACACCGATTACCCACAGGCTGCGCAGAACGAGCCTGCGGAATCGAACAGAGCGGAATCGAACAGAGCGGAAGACGACGCGCGAGCCTCTGTGCGCGTTGTTGACTTGACAAGTTGCCCTGCTAGAATCCCAATTAATGGAAGTGGCCCTCAGCATCTTCTTTGGTGGATTAATCACAATCCTGACAGCTATATGCGTGGAGTATTTGCGTAGTGTGGACAGGGCGATCAATGAGGCTGCGTTTGTACTGGAGAGGATCAACAAGCGGTGGCCTGAGTCTGATAAATCGGGCACGGTAGCGGGGTGGAATGAGGATCCGGCCACTGCACTCATTCAACCAGATGTTTGCGGCCCTCTTTAAAACCCGCAAGCCAAGCTTCCTTCATGGCATACCTAATCATTTGTGCGCTTCCTCTGATTTTGAAATGGTTTTGTTCGAACTGGTTCAAGTCTTTTACTGCAAATCCTGCATACTCGGCCTTGGTTTCCAGTCTATTGCTGTTTTCTCTGCTCCAGGATCAACTGCATCACCTTGGAGTTTGGACCGACCGGCTCCACGAGAATGATTTGGCTCGGATTCAAATACATGCGGTCCGGGGAGTGCAGTTCTTTACCGCGCTTTACAAGCACGTTCACGGTTTGCTTGGTGTCCGGGTTCACGCTGCTCTGGATGTAGTAGACGTCCGTCAACACAGGAAATTTGTCGCCGTAACCTTCTAACCTGCCGAAATAGACGTTTCCGTTGGAGAGCAGGATGGCTTGATAGGCGGTGTCGAATTTCAGAGATTTATGCCAAGACCCTCTGACTAAAAGCGAGACCACGGCCACAACCAATACGAGTATTACCGCAGCCATTGCCAGAACGGCGGTTCTGCCGAAGCCGCGTTCACCGTTCCGTGCACTCCTCTTGGGCATTTTGGAGGTCCTCCTTCAAAAAGAAGGCGAGCCGATCAAAGCCCGCCGTGTAATTACCTCAGAAATCTCTTGTCGAGTGGGGGAGAATCTTCTTCGGCTACTATGCTCCTGAGGCTCTTTTCTTCTTGGCGTAGCCGCCCATCCCAAGTAACACCGTACCGACCAGAAGTACGGTGCAAGGTTCCGGCGTCACCACGTTGGAAGCCTCGGCGGTTAACACGACATCGTCTCCATCACCACCCGCGTATGAAGTAATGACCCATTCCTGCTTGCCGTTATCGAAGTATGGGTCGCTGATGGTGAAGGTGCCCTGTTCAGAGCCGTAATCCATGATGGTGAAACTAGTTCCATTCTTCGGATCGAATCCACCAACAAGCTGCACATTAAGGGAAGCGCCAGGAGCGAGCGCGGCTGTACCGCTGATGTTCAGCAGACCGTTGCCCTTACCACTGATCAGTTCCGTGAAGATGCCCGTCGCGTTCTGCGTGTAATTTCCGTTGATGTTGAAGGTCATGGGGATGCCACGAGTTCCGGCGATCATGTTACCGCCCATCACGACGTTGCCGTTGACGGTGCCGCCGCCGCTGAGTCTGGCCCCCGACTCGATTTCGACAACAGTTGGGTCCAGAATGCCGTTTACCGTGACGGTGCCGCTGGTTGCCTGGAAGGTACCCGCCTTAATCAACCCGCCGCGTTCGATGATTGTTGAGCCCCCGCTCTGCTGATATGAATTAGTGGCGACGAGTGTGCCTGAAACGTCGGTGAAGGAAAAGCCCGGGCTGGGCGAATCATTCAATTGAGAATAACTCGAAGCCGTCAAGATCCCCATTGGGCCTACAGTTACCTTGCCGAATTGAGTGTTTGTAAAAGTGCCCGCTATCCGTAACGTGGAATTATTAATGGACAGCGGAGAATCAAGGTTAGTGAAATTTCCACCGACCAGAGCGGAACTTCCGCTTTTCAGATTGAAACCAAACGATGAACCCAACCTAACATCACCACTGACAGACAAAATTGAACCGTTGGTGAGGTCTGTCATACTGAACCTCTCACCGCCAAAATTGCCTTGCACGACCAAGCTGCTGTTATCGAGGACGGTTTGCGCGCGATAACCTCCGAAGGAACCTGTTACGACTGCCGAACTTCCTGCCCGCAGATTCAACAGCCCCTCATCCGGCTGTTGAACATCTCCCTGAATCCTCAATGTGCCTTGATTTACGGTTGTGCTGTACATGCCGAAAGTTCCCACAACGTTCAGACTGCTGTTATCGATGAGAATTTGTCCGCCGACGTCATTGCCCGTCACCGCGCCAGTGATAATGCCCGTGCTGCCATTCTGAAGTTGAAGTATGCCACCCCCGCCAACGGCCGGGCTCGTGTACCCGCCAGCCACAAGATTGCTGTTATTGACAGAGATTAAGCCCTCGTTGAGAATTCCGCCGTTTCCTACGGTGAGGTTGGAACCGTTCCCCCAATTGACTATTCCTGCATTCGTTAGGCCCCCTCCAGCAGGGAAGGTCGGGTCGCCTACCGTCAGAGTGGGCGCCAATCCATTGTCTTTGAAATTCTCGCCGTTCCCGATTGTCAGACTGTTGACAACCGTACCGCTGGCATCAAAGGTGACGGTATCAGCCCCGGTGCCATTGATTACGGCATTGTAGTAGGTTCCGCCGCCGTTGTCGGGGACGGTCAGGGTGCTCCAGTTCGCGGGATTGCTCCAATGGCCGCTGCTATCGGTCCAAGTGGCAACTACCTGGCCATAGGTTTTGATGCTTTGAAATCCACAGACAAGTAGGAGAAGTACTAAAACTCGCCTCACGCGCATGGGGGACCTCCTGCGCAAAACACAATTGGAGCCTAGGAGTGATAGGTTCTTCCGAGCAGTTCCAAGGCCACCCAGGCACTTCGTTATCATTCTGAAAACGCATCTGTTGGCTACGATGCTAGTTTTACACTGAAAGGAATATGGGCAGACAATTACCCACTTTCAGTAAGTTTCTTTCGCTGAGCCAGGCCGCGTGCTCTCACGACCCGATAAATTCAACGAGCTGATCAGTAGCTCGCCTTGGTGGTTACCCCAGAAAATCCTCGTGGAGTGAGGGTGAATTTTCTTCGGCTACTGTGCTTCTGAGGCTCTTTTCTTCTTGGCGTAGCCGCCCATCCCAAGCAACACCGTGCCGACCAGGAGCACGGTGCAGGGTTCCGGCGTCACCACGTTGGAAGCCTCGGCGGTTAGCACGACATCATTACCGGCACCACCCGCGTATGAAGTAACCCATTCTTGTTTGCCGTTATCGAAGTATGGGTCACTGATGGTGAAGGTGCCCTGTTCAGAGCCGTAATCCATGATGGTGAAACTAGTTCCATTCTTCGGATCGAATCCACCAACAAGCTGCACATTAAGGGAAGCGCCGGGAGCGAGCGCGGCAGTACCGCTGATGTTCAGCAATCCGTTGCCTTTGCTACCGATTAGTTCCGTGAAGACGCCTGTCGCGTTTTGCGTATAGTTTCCGTTGATATTGAATGTGAGGGGGTTGCCATGAGTTCCAGCGATTATATTACCGCCCATCACGACGTTACCGTTGACGGTGCCTCCGCCGCTGAGGGAACCGCCCAGGCTGTTGACGATGGCGCCGTTACTTGCGGTGAGTGTCCCATTGACGAGGGTGCTGCCGGAGAACTGATTATAATTCGTGCTGGAATTGAAGACGCCCGTATCAGAGATCCTCACCCTACCGAAGTTCGTGAAGGATCCACTGTCCATTGTGCCCTGGTTGTTCACTACACCGGTATTGATGAATGTTCCCGCGCCGAAGGTAGCACCAAGGGTATTGTTGATTTTCCCGCTGCTGATGATTGTTCCGGCGGAGAAAAGGGCGCTAGCTCCTTCATTCGTAATGTTGCCCGAGTTCGTGATCGTCCCGGCGGAGAAGTTATTGGGAGAAAATGTTCCGTTATTAGTCACCGTTCCGGCATTGTTAAGGGTGTTGACGGATAGGTTAAAGTAGTTGGTGAGGCTGCCGCCAGAGAGGTTTGCGATGGTTCCACTGCCTTGCCAAATGATGTAGTTTATTATTGAACCAGCGTTAATGATCGTCCCGGTATTCTCGATATGCCCAGAGAGTAAATCCGCGTTGGTAATCAAAGCGCCAGGTGCGTTGTAGATCGTGCCCGCATTGGTGAAGAGAGATTCGTTCTGGAGCGTGCCGGTGTTGTATAGTGTGCCGGTCGCAGCGACCGTGATCTGAGCACTACCGGTCACGCTAATGAGCGTGCCCGCATTCGATAACGTGCCGTAGTCTGTAAGGGTGCCTTGGTTCCCGGACTGTCCACTAATGGAAAGCGTTCCGTAATTCGTAGCAATGCCGAAGTTGCTGAAGTTGCCGCTAAAGGACGTGCCATAGTTGTTGAAAGTGCCGCCCGGCGAGTTGATTAAACCACCTGGGCCGGATATCGTGCCGTAGTTGTTGATGGTGCTCAAGCCGATCTCGTTCCCAAATTCATTCGCGTTGATGATCGTGCTGTAATTGTTGAACGTGGGGCTGCTGGGGTTAAAGTTCTCACCGAGGAGAAACCCGCCGTTGTTGGCGATCGTGCCGTAGTTTGCGCTTGTACCCGAGATTAGAGTGAGGCTATTGCCTGAGTTGATGGTCAGGGAGTTCGCGGAAGCAAGGGTAAGGTTGTCGATGGTCGCGTTCAAGATGTCCATGGAGACAACGGAGTTGGGCGCGACGATATTCACGTTAAACGTGGTCGTCCCGATGTTATTGGGCACCCCAGCTGGGCTCCAATCGGAGGTAACGCTCCAGTTGCCCGTTCCGCCATTCCAGGAGGAAGTGGTTTGGGCTTTCAACTGCAGAGCAAATAGCGCGAAGAGCAGAACGAGATAGACTACCGGTTCGGTCAGGACACAAATCGAGCGCGAAACTGAAAAAGTATTGGCCATGCGGGCCCCCCTCGCTAGGCTTTGGATAGACAACCCCGGTATGAGACGTGCACGTCAACATCCAACTATTAATGTCTCAGGGGCGAGAGATGTCGTTGATTCCTAAGAACATGAGTTGCAGGTGTTGATTTTCGGTATTTGTTTAGCGTCTAGACACTTTTTCTCAAGAATGTAGTTGTCTGCATCCGCGAAGCGGTTATTTTGTCGATGTGGCGGAAGAGCATACCGTAGAAAAGATCGCGCAGCTCGAGCAAGAAATTGAATTATTGAAGAAAGAGAACGAACGTCTGCGGCGGTTGTTGGAAGAGGCGCTACGAGCCGCGAAGCGACAGGCGGCCCCCTTCTCGCGACAGAAACCCAAAGCCCAGCCCCAAAGACCCGGACGCAAAGCAGGAAAGCAGTATGGGCGCCGCTATCGCCGGCCCTTTCCCGACACCGTTGATGAAGTTGTCGAGGTACCGCTGCCAGCCCACTGTCCGCGATGCGGAGGCGGGCTGGAAGAGTGCCAGACCGTTTCGCAGTTCCAAACCGAGATTCCGGAACCGCGGGTGCAGCGCATTGAGTTTCGCATTGCTATCGGGCGCTGTCGGCGTTGCCGACGGCGAGTACAGGGGCGACATCCACGGCAAACCTCGGATGCCCTCGGCAGTGCCGCGTCGCAACTCGGACCGCGAGCGCTGGCCCTGGCCACGCAACTCAATAAAGGTCTAGGACTGCCCTACGGCAAGACGGTCACGGTGCTCCAGCAAGCCTTCGGATTACAGGTGAGTCGCGGCGGCTTGTGCCAGGCCCTGGCGCGGGTGGCGAGTAAAGCAGCACCAACGTATAACGCTTTGCTAGAAGAGGTTCGCCGCAGTGCGAGTGTAACCCCGGACGAAACCGGCTGGAGAGTGGGTGGAGAGCTATGGTGGATGTGGGCCTTCAGCACTGCGCAGGTCACCGTCTATAGCATTCAGCCAGGACGCGGATTCGAACAAGCGGCCCTGGTGTTGGGAGCGGACTTTGCAGGATTCTTGGTGCGCGACGGGTGGAGCATCTATCGTCAGTTTATCCATGCTCTGCACCAAACCTGCTTAGCGCACCTGCTGCGGCGCTGTCGGGAGATGCTTCTGGTGGCAAGAAGACGGGAAGCGGAATTCCCGCGCACCATCGAAACCATCTTGCAGGAATCTTTGCAGCTGCGCGATCGTCGTCAGCAACGACAGATCAGCGAACACGGATTAGCGGTGGCCCGGGGAAGGTTGGAAGTACGGATGGATCGGGCCTTGGAACGGCGCTATCGCTCACCGCAGAATCGCCGTTTCGCCAACCATCTGTTACGGGAGCGGGAGGCTCTATTTACGTTCCTGAGCTGTCCCGGTCTGGAAGCGACCAACTGGCGAGCCGAACAGGCCATCCGCCCGATGGTGGTGACCCGCAAAGTATGGGGCGGGAATCGAACCTCGCGCGGAGCGCACACGCAAAGCATTCTCGTAAGTGTACTGCAAACTTGCCGTCAGCAACTCCGTTCCGCTTCTTCTATTCTTCAAAAGCTGATCTGTGCTTCTCAGCCCAAGCCCTTGGACTTAACTGTCCCTACGCGCTAAACAAGTACGATTTTCGTTACTGCTGTCTAAACTCCTCATTCCCCACTCACTTCTCTCTCTAGGGAAAAATCTTTCTCAACGAAACCGCGAACTCTTTCCTGCACAGTCGAGTCCTCTTTATCTAACGCCGCGTCTCCACAGCGAACGTTACAATGTTTTGGGATAAAGTTGGAGTTCTGTGGGGGTTTCGTGGGTCCCGGTACTAGACGATGTCTTTTGCGCGTGCCAAGTTCGGAGTAGGATTTCGTCATCGGAGTGCACTGAAGCCACTGCATACAGACATTCCTGACAGAAAGGCAAGCGTTGAGAATTTCAACAATCGACGTGGGGACCTCACGTTTAGATTGGCTTGGATGGCTGCAAATCTTAGTTCTAGCCGCTCTCGTCACTATTTTGTATCGCCATGTCCTTGTTTCTTGGACGGAGCAGTTGTGGACAGACCCGTCCTACTCCCACTGTTTTTTAATTCCCATGTTTAGTGCTTGGGTGCTTTGGAAGAGCCGGGACAAATTCCAGAACGTCTTGATACAAGCGAATTGGTCCGGGATCATCGTTACCTTGATTTCGGTGGGAGTGCTAATCTTAGGAGTCTTTGCGGACGAAAACTTCCTGTCGCGCATTTCCTTGCTGCTTCTTCTCGCTGGAATCGTTATCCAATTCTATGGATGGCGTTGCTTCCAGGCTGGCCTTTTTCCGTGGGCTGCCCTCTTCTTGATGGTTCCGCTGCCCAGAATCCTTTTCGCGCAGATAACTCTGCCGCTGCAGTTCTTATCGTCGCGTCTTGGAAGCGGGTTATTGGATCTGGCGGGAATCTGGAATTTGCGCGAGGGCAACCTGATCCACTTGCATTCACTGACTCTGGATGTGGCGGAGGCGTGTAGCGGTTTACGATCCCTAATGTCGCTGGTCACCGTTTCGGTGATTTATGGGTATGTGTTCGAGTTCAAAAGATGGCAGCGGGTCCTGCTGGTCATTTGCGCCGTACCGGTCGCCGTCATGGCAAACGGTTTCCGAATCATGGGCAGCGGCGTGGTTGGCGAGTATTGGGGACGCGACAAATCGGAAGGCTTCTTTCATAGCTTTTCTGGTGTTGTAGTTTTTGTTTTTTCGTTTTTGCTTCTGATTTTAGTGGGGCAGACGTTCCAATGGGCATTAAACATCTTCCGACGCAGGGCGACCACATGAAATACATGGTGGCGTGGCCGCATTACGTGTCTGTATTGCTCGTTCTGGTGTGCGCATCACTGGCAATCCACGTTAGGGAAGGAACCAGCCAAGTGTTGCCTCCCCATCTGTCTCTGTCGGAGTTTCCTATGGAACTGGGAGGCCGGCACGGCAAGGACATTGCGCTCGCGTCAGATGTAATTTCTACGCTTGGACCGGGTCAGTTTCTGTTAAGGGACTACCGTGCAGAGGGCATGCCCCCAACGAATCTTTATATCTTTTACCCTTCACTGGCGAGGAATAATGAAATCCATTCACCCAAGAATTGCCTTCCAGGTGCGGGTTGGACGCCGATTCAATCCGGTCGAATGCAGATACAGCGAGCCAACGGGACCACAATTGAGGTCAATCGTTTCATAGTTGGCAAAGGACCCGATCGAGTGCTAGTTCTGTATTGGTACCAAGGACATGGTCGTGTGACGGCCAGTGAATTTTGGGCGAAATATTTTCTAGCGCGAGATGCTGTCTTGAAGAATCGCACAGACAGTGCCCTGGTTCGGATCGTCCAGCCGTTTACCAATGTGGATGGGGAGGCAGTGGCTGAACGTCAAGCGGTTACGTTCGCAAAACAGATTCTGCCTATTTTGGACTCCTACATACCTATTTAGCCTTGATGCGAAAGCCATTAAGAAATTGCGGATTCCGGGGGATGGGAATTCCGAATTCAGCATCAACCTAGCATTGTGGCGTTGTTCTCCTTGCCAGAGACTTGCTGTTACACGCCGCCCATCTGGTCAATCATCGGAAGAGTGAGTACTCGGACTGGAGATGCCTGGTTAGGCGATGCAATTCAGGCAAGCGGGTTACTTTTCGGGCCGAAATTGTATTTCGAGGAAAGATAAAAGCAGCTAGCCAACACGCGAGCCGACATTTCTAAAATCGGATAGCGAAATCGTCAACCTGAAACACGAAAAGCCTCCCATCACGGGGAGGCTTCCTCATTTTATGGGCCTACGCGCGAGGCTGAATCTCCAAATCGAATACCGCTGGCGATCGATACGAAGAGAAAGCCAGGGCCATCTACAGAACACTTATCAGCCTGGAATAATCCAGTTTCTTTGCTAATCCTCATCAGGCTGCAAAGGATAGCTGGCGGCATAATGCAGCGGCGTCGTTCAACCGTCGAAAACATCTCTGCCGTCCGGTAGTCTGCATTCAATCCGGATTCCAGCGTAAATTAATAAGTATCGATCGCATTCAGTCTCTTGATCCATCGAGCGCTATTCGTGTTTTTGAGGTAAAAGGCCTCGTCCGCCGAGTTCCGCTCGCCGCTTTCATTACTTCAATTGGCTGTTGACGCTGGTACTTGAAACCGGGCTAATGTTGGCAGCTCGTCTCCCCTGCGTCGGTTCCAACTCGTCGTACTCCACCCAATCCCCGACGCAGAGCTTCTGCGATTTCTGCCTATCGAAGGACGATGCATCAAAGGCCACCAAGCAACCGTCTTCGCTAAGGATGTAACCCGGACGCTGATTTCGAACCAACTGGGTGATCGATCCTCTCGATTTCATTTTTTACTCCTAGGTTCAGTGCAATCCTACGGCGCGATGGTCTGAGCACTCCAACGTTCTTCAACTCTTTTGAGGGCTTCCTGCAAATCTATTTTGTCTTTGCGTGCATGGCGAACGGCCACACGCAGACGGTAAACCTGCTGCGAAGAAAGGAAAGACCTTCCCCCCTTTACGGTGGGCTCCAGAAGCCCTTTGCCCTGCAGTTGTGTAAGGGCGGTCTCGGCAATCCCGCATACCTGGGCTACTTGCTGAAAATTGTAGTAATCTGCCATTAAGTCTCCTTATTTGACGAAACCAATCTTTTCGACATTTTGGGCATTGGTGCCAGCATTGCTAGATACAGGATTTTTGATCTGGGACTCGGCTGGGGGAAGATTGGTCGCACGATGCAGTCCGAGCTTCACGAAAATAGGTTAACTTCTGGCCCGTTTTCTCGATGTGACGGGGGTCACCGGGATTGTGCATTCCTAAGGGATGAATACGTTTTTATATAGTCGGTCGGGCGGCTCAGCCAACAGCCACTACTGGCTAATCTCAATCACAATGGAGCCCATGCGTGCACTGCTCGCATATTCCCGGTGTGCCTTTTGAATCTCTTCCAGCCTGAAGGTAGCCTTAATCGGCACTGAGATTCTTCCTGACTTAAGCCAGCTCAGGAGCAACTCGAGATCAGGTATGAAGTGTTTCGAAGTGCGGCGCAGGCCATAGAAGGTGGTTCGTTTGCCAGACCAGAACAGCAGGTTCTTGGACAGCAGTTTGAGAATCGCAGGGAACGCGGGAGGGCGAGGAGTGTTCGTCAACGCTGGCAGATTCATGCCATAAGCCACCAGAATGCCTCCTTTCTTGAGAACCGAGTAAGACTCGTCAAAGCTTTCAAAGCCGAGTGGATCGAAAACCGCGTCCACTCCGCCGAGTTCCTGCATGGCGGTGATCCAGTCTTTATTGAAGTAACCGAAGGGAACAGCCCCGAGTTTGCGAAGTTCGTCGTGCTTAGAGGGCGAGGCAGTGCCAAAGACTTGAGCTCCCTGAATCCGTCCGAGATTCAAGAGCGCCCCTCCCACAGCCCCGCTCAAACCATGGACAAAGATTTTCTGACCGGATCTGATATGAGCAGCATGGTGCAGCATCTGGTAAGCCGTGACCCAGTCGAGCACCAGAGCGACAGCAGCCTTCAAATCCACTCCTTCCGGAACGCGCACCAGAAATCGTTCGGGAAGATTGATCAACTCTGCCTGCCCCTCATATTTTGAAAGACACACAACGAGATCACCGACCTTGAATTTCGAGCAACCTTTACCGTTAACGCGCACCTTGCCGAGGACGCTATAACCCGGCGTGAGTGGGGCCTTTTTTTGAAAAGGATGAGTACCACGGCGCATGTTAACGTCGGACCCTGAAACGATTGAATATTCGACCGCGAGTTGAAGTTCTCCAGCACCAGGTTCGGAAAGATCAGCTTCCACGATCGTGAGTTTGCTTTCGTCACCAAACTCTGTAATGACGACTTTCTTCATCTTGGACATGGACTTAGTCTATAGCCATTTTTTCGTTCTTGTATGGAACAGTCTTTCGTTGCACTTCAGATGTTTCGGTAACGGCTTTGCTCAGTTTGCTGCAATCCCGTTGCCGATCGTGCCCGAGTGACGGCGCACTAGCGGAGTTTTCGGGTTCCGCAACGGCACATTTGTTCATTCAGGTACAACTAAATGGACTTTTCACGCCTTTGCATCAATCCGCCTGCGTATTACCACCCATCTCTTCGCTGGTTTAGCTCTTTATCTCCTAATCCATCAACGTCTCATTGTGTAACAACTGTGGCCCGTGAATTGCCTCTCTCACTCTGTCTGTCGAGTCCGCGGAGACCGTGGATTTGGTGTTGCCGGGTGGTGAGTACCAATGCCGATGAACCTTGCCCAACTTCGCTTTTGCTTTAGTCGCCTCGGTCATTGGGCGCAGGAACAGGTTGTAGGTGAAGTGCCGACTGATTTGGGTCTTTGTGAATTTGATTGTCGGCGCACCTCGTGTTCAGCAGAGGAATGGATTAGCTGTCAACGCCGAATTTCCAAGGCTGCCGGAGAACTCATGCCTTACGCTGAGGAACACACCGGTACAGTTCAGACCGTCGAAACCGATCAGGAACTAGTGGGTGCAACATGATTGGTCAATATGTCCGCATAGTCGCGACCCCGAATACCCGAATAGGGACTATCAGAGCGGCCCGTTTTGATAGAGATCACGCTAGCTTTCTGTTTCACCAAGACTCGCGATTGAAATACACACTCCCTGATGTTTGGATGCAGGACTTTGAACTTGAGGAGTGTAGCCGACCAACTGATGAACAAGTCGCGATGATCAACAACATGGCGATTCGGGACTACTAAGCACGGTTACCGAACATACGGAAAACAGTACGCTAATCTTGGTCCGATAATCACTTCGGCTCTTTCGGGGTGAGCTACGCGTAAGATCACAACCCATCAACCCTCAGGCGCTCCGCACCTCCCGAAACTCAAATCAAATAACGTGCATGGTTGGCAACAAAGTTTTGGTTTTCAAGGGTTGTACCCCTTCCCATACGGAGCTGCGTCGCATACAGAGACGTGTCCTAAAGGAGAATCCGGGCCGGTATGCTTTGCAAGTCGTGCGGGTCAGTCAACCAGAAGAAATTCAGCGCGGAGATGGGCATCCATTTTCTAGGACTGAAAACCATTGACAAGCCCACGGTGTGGGTGTTCCCCGAGGTCATTGTCTGCTTGGATTGTGGCATGGCGGAGTTCTCTGTGCCGAAAGATGAACTGCGCCAACTCGAACAAAGCGACTCCGCTGCTGCAGGGTGACGTGGAACGGAATCTTCGCGTCATCACAACAGAATCAAACCTCATGGCAATGAGACGCTTTGCTTTTCAGGTATCGGTGAACTTGAAGCCGTTTGTGCTAAATTGCTCACCACGAAGAACCGCGTCCATGGCAAGCAGTAATTCGCGTCTGGCATCTATCTTACGAACGTAACCCAACGCGCCCGTGCCCAAAGCTGCTCGCACGACATCCGGGTCTTTGTTCTGACTTAAGAAGACTATTCTGGAGTTGGGAGAGAGTTGTCGCATCTGCCGGGCGGCTTCGATTCCATTCAACTTCGGGAGACAGATGTCCAGCAGAATTAAATCCGGCTTCAGCTCTTCGGCCTTCTGAACGGCTTCTGACCCATCCGACGCTTCAGCGATGATCTGCCATTCTGGGCGCGGCTGAAGCAGCAAACGGACTTGGCGTAGCCAATCCTCGAAATCGTCAACTAGGAGAATGCGAATCGATGACGACAGTTGCTACCCCATTTCTATGTATAGGAAAACACGCCGCATGCAGATTAGTTGCTCTCGACCTATAATTCTAGTGCGCCCGGACACCAATCGTCAGTGACCCACGCACGCACCAATGTGACCATGAGCAAACAAATGGACTGCTTCCCGCGAATCGGCGGCTCTCAAATCCTGGTGTTGCACTGGTTGTGCTGGCGTCTATGTACTGATGGCTGACCGCCTACCAGCATTATCTCCTTGCATCTCAGGCGGCTCCCAGAACTCTCCACGTTGTTTCCTGAAACGAAATCAAGCGAGAGCCCTGGTAACGACAAAATCGGAAACTTGGAGTACTGGGAGGACCTTTGTGGAGTCGAGGTGTGGCGCGGTGGTTGAGGCGGGGCCTATCGGTTGCCGACCCTTTCGTCTGTCGGTGCCTCACTAGTCCCGCCATGCTTCCGTTTCCACACCCCGCTCATCGAACCGGACGTGCGGATTTGCCGCATCCGGCTCTCGGAGAAGACTCACGCAATCGCCGTAGCCGTTGCATGTGACGCCGTCTGCAACTTCTGAAAACAACTCGGGAGTTGTCAGGCTCATCGCCAATCTCCCTTTCTGTCGTCGCTTCTTGCGTCCGCCTTCAACTGAAGCCCCTTCCCTCCACCGGAGTTACCCGGCTTCATCGGTACTACGAGCCTCTCCGCCATCCCAAACGGCCCGGCCTTTCTCTCACGAGCTGCCAGTTGATTCATCTTGTAATCACCGCTGGGACTTCCCGTGTTGCGTATGGTCCACTTTGCCTGCATGCCGTCGCCAATACCCCGGCAGGTCTGATGGAATTTTGTTCGCTCGTACGATTCCATTAGCTTCGGCCTTCCCCGAAATCGGGGCGGGTCGGCTCCTGCATTAGTCTTTTCGAGGCCTGCTCAGCGTTTACTCACGTTACGGCCTGCATGCTCGCCGAGTCGCCAATGCGACCTTCTACACCGAAGGCTTCAGCGGCTTCGTTGCCTCCGCCGCTGCTTCGATTGCTACCGGGTGGAGCGAACCAGTTCCCGGGCGGGTTTAACTCCCGCTATGGACCACCACCTTTCACGGCGCACCCGATTTGCGGACTTATCAGGAGTTACGCAGGGGCGGCCACTTCGTTGTGTAGATGGCCGAAACGGCGTACGATTCGCAAGTCGAACGTCTAAATCGAAAAAATCCGTCAGGAGGTGTTCTTTGCGAATCCACGTTTTGCGGATTTTGACGTTTGTGCTGGCATGTGTGGCGGCAGTTCCCTGCCGGGCACAGGATAAAGTGACGATCCTCTATGACGGGTTCGGGGAATCGAAGGAGCTGACGAAGGATTGGGGATATTCCGCTTTGGTGGAACACAACGGAAAGCGAATTTTGTTCGATACGGGGAATGATGCCGCGATTTTCGAACACAACGTGAAGGCGCTGGGCGTAGACCTGACGAAATTGGATTTTCTGGTGATCTCGCACCGGCACGCAGACCACACGACGGGGTTGAGATATGTCCTAAGCGTCAGTCCGAACGTTACGGTGTATGTGCCTGCGGATGACGGAAATGGATTTGGAGGAGCGCCACTTCCGAAGACGTTTTTGCGGGCGGATGAGAGCTTGCCGGCGAAGATGCGGTATTTCGGGGGAACGGAGCCGGAACATTTCACATGGGGCAAGCTTTATGACACGGGGAATTTTGTGTTGGTGAATCAATTGACGGAAGTATTGCCGGGAATTTTTCTGGTGCGAACAGTTTCGCAGAAGAAAGGGACGCTGGAGCTGCCGGAATTGACGCTGGCGATCAAAAGACCGAATGGATTGCTGCTGGTGGATGGGTGCTCACACGCGGGCATTGAAGCGATTCTGGAGGCGGCAAGAGCCGTGGATCCGAGGACGGAGATTGTGTTTGGGGGATTGCATCTGGTGACGACACCGGTGGAAGAGATCGATGCTCTGGTGGAGAATTTGAAGACGAAGTGGAAGGTGCAGAGGATTGCGCCGGGACATTGCACAGGTGAGCCGGCGTTTGCGCGATTGAAGAAGGCGTACGGGGAGAACTACTTGTACGCGGGTTTGGGAACGACTGTCGAACTCAAGTAAACGAGACGCACTCGATCACCAATAGAGCTCCTCGGCACCACAAGAGTCGTCAATGCCTGGTAAACGTTAGCGCTTTACCGGAGGCGCGTTCTGGCTTAGGAGTGAACGAGGGCAGGGAGTTCTGCGCGCGTTCGGTAAAGCT
>CAVZKU010000011.1:0-165181 GCA_963775865.1 Candidatus Acidiferrales bacterium
TGCCCTTTTATAATGCGTGGTTACTAAGTACTCCGGATGTCCTTCTAAACAGTGATGAGCAGACGTCACCGGTGTCAGATCCAGAGGTACCCGGAATATTTTGGATATACAGGGGCGCCCCAAGTTTTGCGGCGTGGAGCCCTCATTTCTCGACAGAAAACGGCTAGTTGTTTCAGGGAGCCGTGAATTCCGCAAATTGCGAGTTCTCAGCGAAATCTCTGTCATGAAAATGACTGCATGGCGACTGTAGAAAATGGCCTAGATTCTGGCAGATTCTGCTTTGATTTGGCTTGATGCGTCCGGGAAAGCGATCGTCATGAATTGCTGCGTCTTTCGTCGCGCTCAAAAACTTGGAAAAGGCAGCCTACAAGAGTAACAGTCATCTACTCACTCACTACTTTTGCCGAGATATTCACCGGGAACATCGTCCTGCGGTACCTCATGTGTGCGAACTTCTCCCTCGTCAGCATCCCCGGCTTCTTCCACACCCTTCACGACGTCGGCCTCGAACGCGTTTCCTTGCTCGAGCAATTCGTCCACACTCTCTGAATCCGCACCTTGGACGTTGGATAATCCCTGTAGATCTCCCGATTGCTGACCTGGCTGTGTTCCTAGTCCCTCCGGCGCGAATGCCACCGTATTTACGCTTTGGCTTTTCCCCCGAACCTGCTTCTTGAGTACGCTCGCCGTTTTCACGCCGGCTTTCGTTTTCACCTTCGCCTTTTTCGGAGCTGGCCTCTTCTTCGCCAACTTCCTCTTAGGAGTTACCCGCGTCTTTGCTAGCTTTTTCTCAGTCGTTCTCTTCATCGGCGACACCTTCTTGCTCGCAGTTCTCTTCGACTTCGGTTGCTTCTTCTTGGCAGCCACACGCGCAGTCTACACCCGTGCGTGATTTCCGGTGTTTAGTAATGACCCCTCGGAGCGCTCTCGCGTTCAGTTGGATGTCTAACGCGTTTGTTACCAGAGAAGTCTGATAACGCGACTGCTTCGATCCTCCACACAGTAACTGATCGCTTTCTTGGGAACATCTGAGCGTCGAATAGCGCTTTGTACCAGCGGGGGCCGATTGGGGGCTGGTAAGGACCAAAAACCAGCGAAAACGAGCAAAAGTGAGAGAAGAAGAAAACAGGCGTAAACGACTCAAAAAGCGTCTAGATAACTGAGAAATGGGGACTTGCACAAACAGCCCAAATTACCGTGTCAAGGTAGCGCTCTAACCAACTGAGCTACGGGCCTAGAACCTGACTAGAATATCACGCCTCGGCGCGACTGAGAATTTCGTCCAACTCCTTAACTTGGGCCTCCGTCTCCGGGAGCCACGCGCTTCCGAGTCTACCCACTGCCGCCTGAATTTCCTGCAAAGGACGGCCGCGAAACGCAATGCGGAGCGCCTTCCATTCATCCTTTACCTGGAGGATTTCATCCCCGTTGGCCTCAGCCAAAAACCCTTTCGTCGCCTCTGCCGCCGACGCATACTCTTCCGCAAAATCCTGGTGCAGGTACGCCGGAAAAAATTCCCCCAGTGCCGGATAGTCGGCCGGATCAAATGGCTTCTTTTCGTGCGCATGCTCGCGGGTCATTCGCGCGCCTCCGGGTAGGTAGTCAAGACATAGAAACTGTCTGGCGCGTCTGCCCGCAACACAATCACCGCGCTCGTACAATTTACGGTCTGCGTGTCGCCCCGCCTCAGACTGCGTCCGACCGGCATGCCGGCGTCATAATGCAGCGCCAGATTCGCCCGCGGGTACCCGCGCCTCATCCAGTTTTCGAGGCGGCCTCGTTCCGCACGCAGCGCTTTGGCGACGGTTTCTTCGGCCGTTTCGCGGTCTGTCCATGTCGACGCCGCCGAAATGTTGCGTTCTCGCCTCAGGCGTTCTTGCAGTTGTTCATCGCTCCGGCCCACATGTTTTTTCAGCGTATGTCCGCCGCGCTCTTCATCGCGGGCAAGATCGTAGCGATCCACTGTAACCGCAACGGAAAATTTGCTCGCGCGCGATGGCTGCTCTCCAGTGTTCGGTGCCGCACCAGGCGCAGAAGCTGGCCCGCATCCACCCACTTCCAGCAAAACCAGGGCACACAACGCCAGAGCCAAACTACTGAACGTACTAAAGCGAACCGGTTGTTTCACTTTTCCCAGCCGTCTTGCTGGTCTCCGCTGCGCACCGAGTATACGAAAATCTCACGCGTTTGCGCATGCCCCACTCTGGTTGTGACCTGGCCAAACCGGATGCTATTCTGAAATTCATGCAGGATGCGGAGAACATTCTCGGCGGCGCGACTGCTGCCCCTGGCTTGGAGCACTCCGGCCGTCAATTTGAAGCGCTCCTGGAAGTCAGCGAAGCTATTGCCCAGCAGCGCGACCTCAAAGGCCTGTTCCACGAACTTTCACAGCGACTCCACGCGGTTCTGCAATTCGATTTTCTAGCACTCGTTCTCCACAACCCCGCCACCAACACCATGCGGTTGCACATCCTGGAAACGCACGAGCCCCAGGAAATCAAATCGTCCGGCGAATTCCCCGTTGAAAACACGCCGTCGGGTTGGGTCTGGCAGAACCAGCAGCCGTTTGTGACTCTGGATACTTCCAAAGACGCGCGCTATCCCGATTTCATGCAGCGTCTCCAGGCAGAGGGCGTGCACTCCTTTGCGGCCGTCCCTCTCACTACCGCGCAGCATCGTTTGGGTGTCATCGGCTTCGGCCGCTATGTGCCGCAAGGAATGGGCGACCCCGAAGTGGAATTCATGAAACGCGTTGCCACGCACGTTGCCGTCGCCGTCGACAATGCCCTGAATTTCGAAACGGCCCAGGCGTATCAGAAACAACTTGCCCGCGAACGCGACCGCCTAAAGGTTCTTCTCGAGATCAACAACCTTCTGGTCAGCACGCGCGATGTCACTGCGCTCTTCAAAGGCATCGTGTCGTCTCTCAAACCCGTCATCCAACACGATTACACCAGCCTGGCCCTTCTCGACCAGACCTCCGGCCTGCTAAAGATCCACGCACTGGATTCGCCCGTTCCGGTTGCCGACGCAAAGACGGAGTTCACCGTTTCGCTGGAGGGCTCTCCGGCGGGGCAGGCCATATCCCGTGGCGAGGTCCTCATCGCCCGAGGTGCGGAAATCGACCGGTTTCATCCGGAAGTTGTCCGCTACCTTCGCGAGCAGGGCGTCCAGGTGGTCTGTTGTGTTCCGCTCGCTACAAACGGCCGCACGTTTGGCACTATCAATTTCGCCAGTCGCAATCCGCAGAATTTTTCCACGCCCGACGTCGAACTGCTCCGCCAGGTCTCTTCGCAGGTGGCCATCGCTCTCGAAAACGCGCTTGCGTTCAAGGAAATCGACGCGCTCAAGGACAAACTCGCTGTCGAAAAGCTTTATCTCGAAGAAGAAATTCGCACCGAGTTCAGTTTCGATGAAATCATCGGGGAAAGTCCCGTTCTTCGTCGCGCGCTTGCGCAAGTCGAACTCGCCGCGCCTGCTGCCACCACAGTTTTGGTTCTTGGCGAGACCGGCACAGGCAAAGAGATCATTGCCCGGGCCATCCACAATCTCAGTCCTCGCCGCGAACGCACTTTCGTCAAGGTCAACTGTGCCGCCATCCCCGCCGGCTTGCTCGAATCCGAACTTTTCGGCCACGAACGTGGAGCCTTCACGGGCGCGCTCACCCAGAAAATCGGCCGGTTCGAATTTGCCGACCGGGGCACGCTGTTCCTCGATGAAGTCGGTGACCTTCCGCTCGAGCTGCAACCCAAATTACTCCGGGTCCTGCAGGAACAGGAGTTCGAGCGCCTTGGCGGAAACCGCACCATCCGTGTCGATGTCCGCGTGGTCGCCGCCAGCAATTCCGACCTCACGCAGCTCGTCGCCGAGAAAAAATTTCGCAGCGACCTTTTCTATCGACTGAATGTATTTCCAATTCAAATCCCGCCCCTGCGAGAGCGTCCCGAAGATGTGCCGCTGCTGGTCCGCTATTTCGTTCAGAAATTCAGCCGCCGCCAGAACAAAACAGTCGAATACGTTCCGGCCCCCGTGATGGAAGCAATGGTCAACTATTCCTGGCCAGGCAATGTGCGCGAACTGGAAAATTTGATTGAACGCGCTGTGCTGTTGTCTCCGGGAAAAGAGCTGCGCGTTCCCCTGGCCGAATTTAAGGAAGGCGCCCTGACGACCGCGTTTGGGGCTGGCTCCGGGGATTTCTCGCGTACAATCGAGGCTTCTTCCTTGCCCGCAAACTCATCTGCTTCTCCACGAACGCTGGACGACGCGCAGCGCCAGCACATTCTCCAGGTCCTCAGGCAAACCCAGTGGCGCATCGCCGGCCCTCGCGGTGCCGCCGCGATTCTCGGCATCAAGCGCACCACCCTCCAAGCCCGCATGCGCAAACTAGGCATCAAGCGCCCTATTTAGTCCCACGTCAGACTTGGCACCCTCCCCCCTTTGTGTTCTCCTGATAGGGACCATGGCACTCTTTTTCTCATCGCCAAAGACGCTCCGACTTGCCCTATTGGTCTGTCTCCTTGGTGGCTTCGCCATCAGCGTTTTGCCATTGGCCTCGGACGCGCAACTTCCCGTCATCCGCTTCGTGCGGGATCCGGACCCCGCTCCCGATTTCCAGGCAAAGGACCTGGAAGGCAAAGACGTCAGCCTGGGTGCTCTCAAGGGGAAAGTCATACTTCTGAATTTCTGGGCCACCTGGTGTGGACCCTGCCGCGCGGAAATTCCCGGGCTCATCGAATTGCAGAACAAATATAAGGACCGCCTGCAGATCATCGGCATGGTGGTGGATGAGGACGACGAAACCGCCCTCCGCGGCGTCGTGAAAACCGAAAACATCAACTATCCCGTCGCGCTTACTACGCCGCAGGTTCGGATGGCGTATGGCGGCATCATGGCACTTCCTACCGTCTTCGTAATCGACACTCAAGGCCGCGTGGTCCAGAAGCATGTGGGCTTATTCAATCCCGCTCTCTACGAAACCGAGGTGCGCGCTCTTCTTGATCTGCCCATTGCCGCCAAAGTCGAAACCTTTAAAGACACCGGTGAGGTTTTCCTGAAACACGCCGATCGCGCAACCATGCTGCCCGGCGTCAACACAGAGGGTCTCACTTCCGAACAGCGTGCCGCCGCGCTCCACAAGTTCAACGCCGAAGCCTGCACGTGTGGATGTCAATTCACTCTGGCGCAATGCCGTATCTACGATCCCGCCTGTAAAATCAGCATGGATCGCACCGCTGCGATTGTGAAGGAAGTCTCGGCCGGCAAAGCGAAGCCTCAGCCGGAAGCTCCGCCCGCTCCCGCCGCGACAAGCACTCCGGAGCCTGGTCCAGCCCCACAAGCTCCGGCGTCCGCACCGCAGCCCTGATTCGAAACCGGGGACGGATTTTCTAGTCCAGATTTCTACCGCAGAACCTATTTCCTTAGTAAGTCCATCACTGCGCTGGTCATGGCCTTCACACCCGTACGGATCGCCGGCTCCGGCAACGGCGCAAACTCGCCGGAGTGCAAGCTCGGTAGCCGCAATCCTTTTTCTTGCGCATCCTTTATCTTTTGAGGATCCACCGCCCCCAGCCAGAACATGCTGATGGGAGGCTTCGGATCGCTCAGGGCAAACAAGCTGAAATCCTCACTGGCCATAACTGGCTTGCCCGGCACCACGTTTTCTTTTCCCAAAGCAGTCTCCATCGCCGCCGCGACGCGTCGTGTCAACGCGGGGTCGTTGTAGGTTGCCGGCACGCCATCCTTGGAAACCGTAATAATGGGCGCGCGATCCGCCGCCACGCCGGCCGCGGCCGCAATTCCATTGGCCGCCCGCGTGATTGCCGCCAGCGTCGTTTCCCGTTGCTCCGGCGTCATCGTCCGCACACTCAGTTGCAGATGTGCGTCGTCGGGAATGATGTTGTGTTTTGTCCCTGCGTGGAACGAACCAACAGTGACCACGGTGGGTTGCAGCGGATCTTCTTCCCGGCTGACGATCGTCTGCAAAAAGACAACCAGCTCCGAAGCGATCACAATCGGATCCTTGGTTGTGTTTGGCGCAGCGCCGTGCCCTCCGTATCCACGAATGGTGATGTCCACCGCATCCGCTCCGGCCAACAGGGTGCCTTCGTGCCAGGCTACTTCTCCCGCGGGAAGCACAGCCGAATCGTGCAGCGCCAGCACATAATCCGGCTTCGGAAATTTCTCGTACAAGCCTGCGCGCAGCATCGCCGCCGCCCCACCAACGGTCTCTTCCGCCGGTTGCGCGATCATTACCAGCGTCCCGCTCCAATGGATTTTTTCTTCCGCCAGCATTTTTGCCGTGCCGAGAAATACCGTCATGTGCAGATCGTGTCCGCAAGCGTGCATCACACCCACTTCATCGCTCGCCCGTTTTACCGTTACCTTGCTGGCATACGGCAACCCCGTATTCTCCCGCACCGGCAACGCATCCAATTCCGTCCGCACATACACCGTGGGCCCTGGCCCGTTCTTCAACACCGCCACCACTCCATAGGACACTAAGTCCGGATCTTGATATTTCCCGAAATGATCGGTGACTTCGTACCCCAGCCTTCGCAATGAACCCGCGATCAGCATCGAGGTTTCTTTCTCCTGCGCTGAGAGCTCTGGATTTGCGTGGAAGTGTTTGTACGTTCCCACCCAGTCGCCGATGTTGCTATCAATTTTTTCATCCAGGTCACTTTGCGCCGCTGCCCTCAGTCCCGCCATAAGCAACGCTATCACCACCAGCACGATCCATCGCGTACAACTCTTCTTCATCAACGCATTCCCTCCTGCAGAAGCTCTGCATCTTAGCAGAACGCATTTGCTCTTGCTGTTCCTCCGCGCGCGTTTTACACTGCGGTCCTCCGGCTCCATAAATTTTCAACTACAGGGAGAATTGTATGAATCGTCGCGTGCTTATCCTCGGCTCGTTGCTTGCTGTTGCCGGATTCTTTGCTGTTCACGGCGCGTTCTCGCAGCAAAGTGGCATTATGCCCGGAAGACAAGTCATCAACCTGCCCGATCGCTCGCCTCAAGCGGCCTTTAGTAGCGCCATTCGTGTCGGCGACACTTTGTATATCTCCGGAAATATCGGATTTGACCCGAAGTCACACAAACCTCCAGAAAAAATTGAGGACGAAGTTACAAATCTTCTCAGTTCCTACAAGAATTTATTGGAGCAAGCCGGTTTTACCATGGACGATCTCGTCTACGTCCAGATTTCCTGCACGGACCTGGCAAATTACGACAAGTTCAACAGCATCTACAAAGGTTATTTCACCAAGGACCTACCCGCGCGTGAGTTCATCGGCGTCTCCTCGCTGTTGGGCGGGGGGCACTTTGAGATGCAGGGAATTGCTGTCAAACACTGAGACCGCGCACGGAATTGGCCGATGCAAAACGCGAAGGTGCCGCCGAATTGCCCACCGACCTGAGCGGCGGACTGAAACAGCGCGTCGCCATTGCCCGTGCTCTCGCGGGCGATCCGGCCATTCTGCTCGCTTGACGAACCTACCGCCGCGCTTGATTCCACCTGCGGTTGCGCCGTGATCGCACTCCTGCGGCGCTTTGCGCCATCACCATCGACGTGCGGTCGTCATGGTCACTCACGACCCTCGCGTGCTCGCCTACGGCGATCGCATCCTCCATTTGGAAGATGGCCGGTTGATTCGCGAAGAACCCACCCTCCACGCACCGGCCGGCATTGCCACACTTTCCGCATGCCAACGGCATCCCCAGTCTATCGGAAAAATTTCCCGCTGAATTCTGACCAAGGAGCACTTCGGATGAAACGCCCCATCTACATTCTGTTCGCCGCTCTCACCCTCTTTTTTTATCGACGATGCAATTTCTCCGCAGCCGCGAGCACCCTGTGAGCGCCTCGCCTGCTGTCTCTACCATATCGCGCGACGGTTTGCTCTCCGCTCCCGGACGTGTTGAGGCCGTCTCCGAAGAAATTCGCGTCAGCTCCGAACTCAGTGGCCGCCTGCGCAGTGTTTCCGTCGAAGAAGGGGACCGCGTTCACAAGGGCCAGGTGCTCGCACAGATTGAAAACGAGGACCACATGGCCCGTGTTTCCGCTGCCGAAGCCACTCTTGCGCAGCGCCAGGCCGAACTATGGCGCACCATCAACGCGTCGCGTTACCAGGAACGACGGGCCGCCGGGGCTAACGTGCAAGCCGCTAAAGCTGTGCTGGAAAACGCCCGACGGGGAGCCGAACGCCCCAACACTCTGGCCGATCACGAAATGATTTCTCGCGACGAAGCCGAACGCTACCAACGCGCTTACCAAGTCGCGCAAGCCGAATACGAGCGCACTTCACAAAAGTTTTCTTTCGTCGATGCGGATGCCCGTGTCGAACATCGTCGTCGCTCCGAAGCCGCTGTTGCCACGGCAGAAGCGCAACTCGCCGAAGCGCGCGCTTACTTGGCAAAAACCTACATCCTTTCGCCTCTCGATGGAGTTGTGCTCCGCAAGTTGCGGCACACCGGCGAGAATGTGTCCACGCAATTCGATTCTCCTGTCGTCACGCTCGCCGACGACTCCTCTCTCCGCGTCCGCCTCGATGTTGATGAGCGGATGTCGCGCGCCTGCGCGTAGGACAGCCCGCTTACGTTACCGCGGAGGCCTACGGTTCCCGCAAATTCACCGGACACATCATCCGCGTCGACAGGATCCTGGGCCGCAAAAATGTCCGCACCGACGAGCCAAGGGAACGCGTCGACACGAAGATTCTGGAAACTCTCGTGGAGTCGGTCCCGGGCAAAGTCTGCCGCTCGGCTTGCGTCGACGCCCAGCCAGATGACCATATATAGGCATTCATGATTTGAAATTATATAGGCAAATGCCCATAATAGGGCGTATGACATATCTTTGATTCTTTGTCTATTTTTTCTAAGTCATTTATATTGTTTATTTTAATGGAAAATATGAACGTGCATCTATTGGCCTATTCCGTGCTCCATTCCCAGTGCTCCAAGAAGGTAACCATGCTTAGAATCTCCACCGAAACCAAACGTGCCAGGACCGTTGTGACCGTGGAGGGACGAGTTGCCGGTGCCTCCGTGGCCACTGTCGAGCAATGCTGGCGCGAACTCTACGCCGCCTCCCCCAAACAGAAATTCATTATTAACTTGTGTGGCGTCAGCTACATTGACAATGCCGGCAAAATTCTGCTGCGCGAGATGCACCGGCTCGGCGCCGAACTGCAAGCCGAGGGTTGCCTGAACCAGGCCATCGTCGACGAGATTTCTACCGGGGATGAGTCTTCTGACAAAAGTCCGAAGAAGCCCAAGGGCGCACCCATCATTTTCTATGTCGTCTTGCTGAGTCTCATCCTGGGACCCTCTTTTTCGCGTGCCCAGGGGAAAGCCGCAGCTCTTGCCGCCAATGCCTCCACGGATACACAACGCCTGACCCTCGAGCAAGCGGTGGCACTGGCGATTAAGCAGAATCCGACGCAACAGATTGCTGTCCTCAATGCCGCTGAGAGTGTGCAGGACAAAAATATTACGCGCGCTGACCTCCTGCCGCAGGCGAATATGCATGTCGCAGATTCCGCGAACCGGGTGAACCTCCATGCCGAGTTTGGCGGGAAGCCTCTCGTGCCGGGAGCGGAATTGCCGGGACACATCGGTCCCTACCAGATCTTCTCCGCGGGACCAACTTTCGGAAGCTCGATCATTGATCTTTCGCTTTGGAAGCGTTATCAAGCTGCGCGCACCAATGTGGATGCGTCGAAGGCCGACAGCCTTTCCACCCGCGAACAAGTCATCCTGCTGGTCGTTTCGCAATACATCGGGAGCCTCCGCGCGGTGGCAAACGTCGAAGCTTCGCGATCCCGCGTCGACCTCGCCCAAGCGCTTTATGACCAAGCGGCCGACCTCCAAAAAGAAGGGGTGGGCACGGGTATCGACACTCTGCGCGCCAACGTCGAACTGCAAAACGAAAGGCAAGTTCTCATTGAAGCGGAAAATGATCGCGACGCATCTCTTTTTGGTCTGAACAAACTGCTCAATCTGGATCCGCGTCAGAAAATCGAGCTCGCCGATTCCCTAAGCTTTTTTGACACGCCGCAGCCCGATGTCGAAGCCAGCATCGACCAAGCCTTATCCGGCCGCGAAGAATGGAAAGCCATCGAAGCCCGCGAAAAAGTGGCAATACTCGATAAGCAAGCCACCCAATATGAACGCCTGCCCTCCCTGCGGTTCGACGGCAACTGGGCTTATCTCGGCACCACCATCAACAATGGCATTCCCACGTACCAATACCAGGCTTCTTTCAATTTCCCGATATTTACCAGTGGACGCATCAAGGCCGAAGTCAGCAAGTCGGAAATCGAATTGCAGAAACTCGAGCAGCAGAAGGCCGATCTTCGCAACCAGATTGCGCTCGACGTGAAGACTTCTCTGTTGAACCTGCAATCCGCCCGCAATGAAGTGCAGGTCGCCAATCTTGGCGTGCAACTCGCCAAAGAGGAAGTGGATCAGGCCCGCGATCGCTTTAAGGCCGGCGTGGCCAACAACATTGAGGTTATTTCCGCCCAGGATGCGCTGTCCCGAGCAAACGACAACCAGATTGCCGCGCTGTACCGCTTTAACCAAGCCCGCGCGGATTTTGCACGCGCCATCGGACAGATGGAAAAGACGTACGCGAAGTGAGGACACGATGAGTGTGGAGATCGATGTTGGACTGGAAAACGCGGCAAATGTAAAAGTGTCTCCCGTTGAGCCGCCTAAGCCCGAAGCGCCGGCGAAACCGTTGACCACGCCAAAGCTGCGCCGCCGCCTAATGTTTGTCGTGATTGTTCTCGTCGCTCTGGCTGTGGGGCTTTTTCTTTATTACCTCAACCGGGAATCCACCGATGACGCCCAAGTCGACGGCCACATTACGCCGGTTGCCTCCAAGATTTACGGCCGTGTTTCCAAGGTTCTGATTGACGACAACCAGCCCGTGAAAGCGGGACAAGTGGTCGTCCAGATCGACCCGGGAGACTATCAAGCGGCGGTGGACCAGGCCAAAGCCGCCCTGGCTCTCGCTGAAGACGAAGCCCGCTCCGCCGGTGTGGATGTGCCGCGCACCAGTGAAACCGTGAACAGCAGTACCTCGAATGCCAATGCGCAACTTTCTGGCGCCCAAGCTGACCTGGTGCGCGCCCAGGCAATGTACGAGCAAGCGCAAACGGCCGATCTCGCCGTTGCCGAAGCGAACATTGCGCACAGTAGCGCCAACGCTCAACTTGCCAAGGCGGACCTGGAGCGTTACCGGCCCCTCATGGAAAAAGGGGAAATTTCCAAGCAGCAGTTTGACGCCGCGAAAGCCAATGCGGATGCCACCGCCAGCGCGCTGGTCGCCGACGAACAACGTCTCGCCCAGGCGAAACGCAACATTGATATCACTCGCGCGCAATTGGATGCCGCCAAGGCTCGCGTTGAAGGCGCCAAAGCCGGTGTCAGCTCCGCGCTGGCGAACCAGAAAAGCGTCGCGATGCGCTCTGCCGATGCGCAGGCCAAACTCGCCAGTGTCGATCGCGCTCGCGGCGCACTGGATGCCGCCCAGCTCAATCTCAGTTACTGCAACATCGTCGCGCCAGTGGATGGCGTGGCCACGCACAAATCCGTCGAGCCGGGACAGATCGTGCAAGCCGGCCAGGGGCTTCTGGTCGTCGTGCCACTGCAGAATGTTTGGGTTACCGCCAATTTTAAAGAAACGCAGTTGCGCAACATGAAGCCGGGCCAGAAGGCGGAAATCAAATCCGACACTTACGGCAAGACCTTCAGCGGGCATGTCGATTCCATCGCGGGCGCCACGGGTGCCGTACTGAGCCTGCTCCCGCCGGAAAACGCTACCGGCAACTACGTCAAGGTTGTTCAGCGCATTCCCGTAAAGATTGTCCTCGATCCGATTTCCCCGGACGTGGCGGTTCTGCGCCCGGGCATGAACGTCGAAGCGACTGTAATCACGAAGTAAGCTGGAGTCGATTTACGGAACGCCATGCTGGACAGACTCAAATCGAAGCTGCGGATGCCGGATGGCTCGATCAACCCTTGGGTGATCGCCATTACGGTGACGCTCGCGACGTTCATGGAGGTGCTCGACACTTCCATCGCCAACGTTGCGCTTCCGCATATTGCGGGAAGTCTATCCGCCAGCGCCGATGAGTCCACTTGGGTGCTCACTTCGTACCTCGTGTCCAACGCGATTATCTTGCCGCTCTCCGGATGGCTCTCGTCCTTGGTAGGCCGCAAGCGCTTCTACATGGTTTGCGTCGCAATTTTCACCGTGAGCTCCTTCCTCTGTGGGTTTTCCGCCAGCCTTGGCATGCTGGTCGCTTTCCGCATCATGCAGGGGGTGGGCGGAGGCGGCTTGCAGCCCAGCGAACAGGCAATCCTCAACGACACATTTCCCATCAGCAAGCGCGGCATGGCGTTCGCTGTCTACGGTATCGCTGTCGTGGTGGCGCCAACCATTGGACCTTGGCTTGGCGGCTGGATCACCGACAATTATTCCTGGCGCTGGATTTTCTATATCAATGTGCCAGTCGGCATTATTTCCCTGACGCTAACCTATTTTCTGGTCTCCGATCCGCCGTACATGAAGCGCGTCAGCGTGAAAGAGGGTTTCCGAATTGACTATATCGGCCTCGGCTTGATCAGCCTGGGCCTCGGTAGCATGCAGATCATTCTCGACAAAGGTCAGCGCGAAGATTGGTTCGCCTCGAATTTCATCCGTTTCTTCGTCGTGACCATGTTGATCGGCGTGATCGCCGGAATCATCTGGGAATTACGCGCCAAAGATCCCATCGTCGACTTGCGGATGCTGAAAAATCGCAATTTTGCCATTGCCACCACCGCCATGTTCTTTTTGGGTTTCGTTTTGTATTCCAGCACGGTGCTGATCCCGCAACTCTTGCAGGAATTGCTGGGCTATTCGGCGGAACTCGCCGGCTTGGCGCTTTCTCCCGGCGGGGCGGTCATCATGCTAATGATGCCGGTCGTAGGCATACTGGTGTCAAGAGTCAGCCCGCGGTACCTGATCACGTTTGGTTGTATTGTTTCCGCGCTGTCGTTGTTCGTGATGGCTGGCTGGAATCTGCAACTCGATTATCGCCACGCCGTTTATGGACGCATGCTCCAAAGCTTCGGGCTGGCCTTCTTGTTTATTCCCATCAACGTTTCGGCGTTCGCCTACGTGCCCCGCGAACAAACGAACATGGGAACGGGGATTATCAATCTCGCTCGCAACGTCGGCGCCAGCGTCGGCATCGCCACGGTGACCACGCTGCTCGAGCGCCGAACGCAATTCCACATGGCGCAACTGGGCGAGCATGCGAATAACTATAACGGCGCATACCGCAACATGGTCACCGCCCTCACTTCGAGCTTCAGCGCTTCCGGTTCCACAGTCACCAACGCGACAGCACGCGCACAGGGCATGATCTACGGCATGATCCAGCGTCAAGCCGCCATGCTTTCGTTTCTGGACGATTTCAAGCTCTTGGGCATCGTTTTCTTCGCTATCATCCCGCTTTTCTTCTTGTTAAAGCGGCCGAAGATGGGTGGAGGGAATGTGCCCGTGCACTAAGGGAGAAACACTTCTGTAACTTTTTTCGTCTAATGGACTCTTACGGGTCTACATGGGGGGAGCAAATGGCAACGCAACTGGCAACGCAAGTTATAAGTACTACGCAAGTTAGCGAGGAAAAGCTGATTCGCGCGGGTCAGCGTGGGGATGCGCAAGCGATTGAAACTCTCTTTCGCCGCTATCACCGCCCGCTGTTTCAGACTGCGCTTCGTGTCCTTGGCAATGCCGAGGATGCGGAAGATGCCTTGCAGGACGGTTTGCTGTCGGCCTATCGCAATCTCAAACGTTTCGAGGGCCGCTCACAATTCTCCACTTGGCTCACGCGGATCGTCATCAATGCGGCTCTGATGAAGCGCCGCAGCGCAAAGGCTCGGCCAGCCGTCTCTCTCGATGAGACCCATCATGAGGACGAACTGCCCGCCGCCGAGCGTTTTGCCGACGATGGCCCAGACCCG
This sequence comes from Candidatus Acidiferrales bacterium, assembly GCA_963775865.1. Taxonomy (GTDB): domain Bacteria; phylum Acidobacteriota; class Terriglobia; order Acidiferrales; family UBA7541; genus Acidiferrum. The sequence goes on from CAVZKU010000011.1 coordinate 14,023, forward strand.
GAGCAACTCTATGCCGGCACGGAGATTCGCGACATGATCAACGAAAATCTCGACGAACTTTCTCCGCTCCTGCGCACGGCCTTCGTTCTTCGCGAAGTCCAGGGGTATTCCACCGGGGAAGCCGCCAAGAAACTCGGCGTCACCGAGAATACGTTGAAGGCTCGCCTGTGGCGCGCGCGGCATCAACTCGCCGACCGCCTCGGCCGCCGTCTCCGGCGCATCAAGGACGACATGTCGACGAACATCGGCGGTGACGAAGCCTGCAGTTATTGCTGACCCGTTTCGCCTAACAGGGGCATTCTCTGAGCCTTGGTGGTTCCTCTCCGCCCCCCGGACCCACTAAGGCTCTTTGTGTCTCGCGTCACTGAGGCCCGCGCCCTCCTTTGCTACCCTTTTTCTTATCGGAGGGCCCCTCCTCATGAAGCCTACTCTTCGTGTCTTTATCTCCGTCACTCTGGTTCTCGGCGCACTTTGTCTGGCAGCGTTCGCCCATCTCTCTGCTCACGCGCAATCTCCCGCTACTCCCGCACTGCCTATCGGCAAGCCTGCGCAAATTAGAACTCCCCTTGGTTTGCCACCGGTTCCGATCCCGGAGGATAACCCGCCCACCGAAGAGACCATCGCTCTAGGCCGGCGCCTGTATTACGACCCTAGCCTCTCGCTCGATGGCACAATTTCTTGCGCCTCTTGCCACGCCCCGCAGTTTGCCTTTTCTGACCAACGGCCTGTCTCGGAAGGGGTGGGCAACAAGACCGGCACACGCCATGCGCCCACGGTCATCAATTCTGCGTACTCTACCTTGCAATTCTGGGATGGCCGGGCACCGAACCTCGAAGAGCAAGCCAAAGGCCCCATCGCCAATCCCGTCGAAATGGCGCATAGCCTTGACGGCGTGGTGAAGCGGCTGCAAGGCGACCCCAAGTATCCCGACCTGTTCCAGAAGGCCTGGGGCAGCGACCAGATCACGATCGACCTGGTGGCCAAGTCTATCGCGTCCTTCGAGCGCACCGTGATTGCGGGCGATTCTCCTTTTGACCGGTTCTACTACGGCCACGATTCCCAAGCCATGTCCGCGCAAGCTCAGGCCGGATTGAAGATTTTCATGAGCGCCAAGAAGGGCAATTGCGCCGTGTGTCACACCATCGGTAAGGAATACTCACTCTTCACGGACAACAAGTTTCACAATCTCGGTGTCGGCGCGGACACCAAGGGAGAACTCAACGACGTGGGCCGCTACGCCGTTACCAAAGTGGATGCGGACATGGGCTGCTTCAAGACTCCCAGCCTGCGCAATCTGGCCAACCGGGGCCGCTATATGCACGACGGCAGTTTCCCCACGGTCAAAGACGCACTCGCCCACTACATTGGCGGCGGCAACTGGAATCCCCATCTTGACAAGGAACTCCATTCGCTCGACGGCCTCACCTTTGATGAGCGCGATGACCTCCTGGCATTCCTCGATGCGCTCAACGGCAAGCTTCCCGACAACATCGGTCCACCACCGGATCTAGTCCCAGCCAAGTCCACCACCGCCAGCGACTAATATGGAGTCCGGCAGCCCCGCTCCAGCTTTTGCAGTCAAGTGAACTTACGCAATCGGACGTACGCAAAGTTTTCTGATGAAGCGTATGTGTCATCCTCTGGAATGCGCTTTTTGCGCGACCGAGGATCGGATCTCAACCTATTTTAATTTACAAGCACAATCCGCAATCCTACCGCCGCGCCGCCGCATAGAATCCCAGCACCCGCAAATAACTCGTCGCGCCACGCACTTCCTTCAGCGCCTTCTCCAATGGCTCGCGCCGTTCCGCTTCCACATCCACATAAAACTGGTATTCGAACGGCTTTCCATGAATGGGCCGGCTCTCGATCTTCAGCAGATTTACACCATGCCGGGAAAACGGTTCCAGCGACGCTAGCAGCGCCCCTGGCTTGTGCGCGAGCCGCATCGCCAATGACATTTTCTTTGCATCCTTCGCCCGATACCGTTGCGCTTCTTCCCGCGGGAGCAACAACACGAACCGCGTAAAATTCTCCGCGTTGTCCTGAATGCTCTCCCGCAGAATAATCGCTCCATAGTGGCCCGCCGCCCGTTTGCCCGCAATCGCCGCGTAACTCGTGTCTCCTGTCTCCATCATCTCCCGCACGCTGCCCGCCGTGTCTTCCGCCGGAACGCGTTTCAATCCGGGATTTGCTTCAAAGAATCGCTCGCACTGCGCCAGGGCCATCGGGTGGGAGGCCACGGCGCCCAGACCCGCAAATGTCGCCCCCGGACAGCCCATTAGGTGATGCTCAATCGGCAGAATCGTCTCTCCACAAATTTCCAGCGGACTTTCAAGCAAAAAGTCGTACACGCGCACCACTGAACCCGCCAACGTATTTTCGACCGGCACCAGCAACGCGTCGGCCGCGCCAGCGGTAATCGCACGAAATGTGGCATCAAACGTCGCTCGCGGCACGGTGTGAATTCCTTCTCCAAGCAGTTGCACCGCGGCCGCTTCACTGAACGCTCCGGGCTCTCCCTGGAACGCCACGCGCATCTTCTCGAACTGCAGCCCGCCCATCCGTCTTTCTCTCGTTTCCGACATGTTCTCCAGGTACTGCATCGCGCTATACTTTTCTTCCCCAGACCTCCCGGAGGTACCGAAATCATGACACAGAAACGCCCGCAGCAGGGCGACTACGCCTTGTACTATGAAAAATATGTCGCGCTCGTTCCCAGCGGCGATTTTCTGGAAATTCTTCGAAGCCAACTTCAGGAATTAATCCAATTGCTTTCTCCGCTTTCCGAACAGCAAGCCGAGTTCCGTTACGCTCCCGGAAAATGGTCCATCAAGGAAGTCATTGGCCACGTGAGTGATGCCGAGCGTATTTTCGCGTACAGGCTCCTGCGCATCGCCCGCGGCGATCAGACACCGCTCGCCAGCTTTGAACAGGATGGTTACATCACGAATGGAAACTTCTCGGCCCGCATACTTCCAGACCTTCTCCAGGAGTTTTCTGCGGTTCGCGAGGCCACCATTTGTTTGATTCGCTCGCTCGACGATGCCGCGTGGCTCCGCCGCGGCACGGCTAGTCAAAAAGAAGTGAGTGTCCTTGCGCTAGCGTTTATCATCGCAGGGCACGATCGTCATCACCGCATAATTTTAGAAAAGCACTATTTGCCAGCCTTCGTGCGCGCCTGAACTCCGATTTCTCACATCGCACTCGGCAAGTGTTTTCCGGCGCCCAGAACCCGCTTTGCATGATGCGGCGATGGACCGTCTCTCCGTACACCGGCAACACGGGCCCTTTCCATTTCGCCTCTACGCGTGCCACGCGCTCTCGTCGAGCAGTTCTAAGCGTCTCCGCGGCGACACCAGATAAACGAGCAGAAAACTCGACAGCGCCAACGCGAATCCGGCCATAAGCACCGTCCATTTCGCGTCTTCCCGCATTGCGACCTCCCGTAACCCGCTGCTACAATTCTTCTTTCGCAGGATTCTGTCCTGCTCCAGCAAGTTACTACCCGTACGCTCGTGCTTGGCATCTAATTCGTTTTGTGCCTTTTACGGCCACTGAGTTGGTTCGGGCTGATACCAGTTTGCGTTTATCGCGAAGGGAGATATGCGTGGCGAAATATGACGTTGCAATCATTGGAAGTGGTCCGGGTGGCTACGTTTCCGCTATCCGCGCCGGGGAACTCGGCCTGAAAACCGTCGTCGTCGAAAAAGATCCCTTCCTCGGCGGAACGTGTCTCCACGTCGGCTGTATACCCACCAAGGTCCTGCTGCACCACGCCGACGTGTACGATCACTTCAAGAATGGCGCAGAACTTGGCTTCGAAGTTTCCGGATTGAAAATCAACTGGGGCAACATCCTGGCACGCAAAAACAAAATCGTCACCAAGCACGCCAAGGGGATTGAGTTCCTCTTCAAAAAGAACAAGGTCGAGTGGGTTCAGGGTTGGGGCCGTTACGAAGGGCCCGGGAAAATTTCCGTCGAAAAAGACGGAAAGAAATCCACCATCGAAGCGAGCAACGTTCTTCTCGTCAGCGGTTCCGAAGCAAAATCGCTGCCTGGCATCGAACCCGATCACAAGCAAATTTTGACCAACCGCTCCATTCTCGAACTTCCGGACATCCCCAAGACGCTGATCGTCGTTGGAGCTGGTGCCGTCGGTGTGGAATTTGCCTCCATCTATAATTCTTTCGGCACGCAGGTCACCATTCTTGAAGCGTTGCCGCGCGTCGTTCCCGTCGAGGACGAGGAGATTTCCGTCGAACTCGAAAAAACCTATAAGAAAAAGGGCATGAATGTGTTCACGGGTTGCAGCGTCGATGGTGTCAAGAAAGACGCCAAGGGCGTCACCGTGTCCTTCCAGGATAAGGACGGCAAACCACAGACGCTGCAGGCCGAAAAGCTTCTGCTTGCGGTCGGCCGCAAGCCCCTCACCGAGAATTGCGGTTTCGAGAAATCCAAAGGCAAGCTCGAACGCGGTTTTGTTCATGTCGATGAGCACTTCGAGACCGCCGAACCCGGCCTTTTCGCTGTAGGTGACATCGTCGCCGGCATGCCCCAACTCGCTCACGCCGCGATGATGGAAGGCATCATCGCCGTTACCCACATCAAGGGCCTGCCCACGCAAAAGCTGGTCAAAACGCGCATCCCCAATGCCACGTACTGCGAGCCGCAGATCGGCTCCATCGGCCTTACCGAAAGGCAAGCCAAGGACGCGGGCTATGCCGTCAAAACTGGAAAATTCCCCTTCGTCGGCAACAGCAAAGCCACCATCCTCGGCAATCACGGCGGCTTTATCAAAGTGGTTTCCCACGAAAAATACGGCGAAGTTCTGGGTATCCACATCATCGGCCCGCTGGCCACAGAAATTCTTTCGGAAGCCGCGGCTGTCCTGAACCTGGAAGGCACCATCGACGACATGATGCATATGGTCCACGCCCACCCCACGGTTTGGGAAGCGATGGGCGACGCCTTCGCCTCTGTCCGCGGCCTCCAGATCAACGTCTAGATGCTGCGCCGCACGAGGGGTCATCCTGAGGAGCGCGTTTGCGAAGAATGATCCCAACTGCAAAAGTTGTTGAACTCTGAGACCAGTAAGCTCTTACACTTCTTGCGCGATGCCTGACCTGCTGATTACCGACCTTGGCCTGCTCGGCTACACCGACGCCTACGCCCTCCAGCAGCGCCTCGTCGCGGCCCGAAAAGCCGACGCTATCGATGATGTGCTCCTCCTCTGTGAACATCCCCACGTCATCACCCTCGGCCGCAGCGGCAATCGTGCCAATCTTCTCGCCACGGAACATATTCTTCGTCAGAAAAATGTCGAGCTTCACGCCACCAATCGCGGCGGCGACATCACTTATCACGGCCCAGGTCAGATCGTTGGCTACCCCATCCTCAATCTCGAGAAAATCAAGCGCGACGTCGGCTGGTACGTCCGCACCCTCGAAGAAGTCATGACCCGCGCCTCTGCCGAGTTCGCCGTTACCGCTTATCGCGTTCCCGGCAAAACCGGCATCTGGGTGCAGTCGGTTCCCACGGAAGAAAAGCTTGCGGCCATCGGCGTCCACATCAGTCGTTGGGTCACTTCGCACGGCTTCGCCTACAACGTTTCCACCGACCTTCGCTACTTTGATCTGATCGTCCCCTGCGGCATCGCTGACCGCAAAGCAACCTCCCTCGAAAAGCTTCTCCAGCGCTCCGTCTCTCTCGCCGAAGTGAAACCGCACCTCACGCATCACCTCGCCAATTTGTTTTCCCTCAGGCCGCGTCCCACATCCCGCGAGGAAATCGATTCCATCCTCAACGCTTCGCCGGCCTTGTAACTCCCCGCGCGCTCTCCGACGACCAAATTAAATTCCTCGAGCAGTGCTAATCAGGGAGTCCGCGATTTTCCGCTTGACAAGCGAGTCGCATTCTTCAATACTAAACCATATGGTTAACTATTCCGCATCCCTGGACTCCACCTTCGGCGCACTCGCTGATCCCACCCGCCGCGCCATCCTCGCCACACTGATGCTCGGCCAAGCCTCTATTTCCGATCTCGCCCGGCCCTACCGCATGTCGCTTCCTGCGGTAATGAAACACATACATGTTCTTGAACATGCCGGGCTCGTCTCGCAGCGAAAAACAGGACGCACCCGCCATTGCCAGCTTGCCGCCAAACCTTTACGCGATGCCGAAGAGTGGATTTCCCAATACCGAGCGTTTTGGGAAGGAACTTTCGACTCGCTCGAACGCTATCTCGCCGAATCAGCCCGATCGGAAACAAAGGAGGAAAATCAATGGCCACGCCGCAACCGCAACCGCAACCGCAAAATTCGCTCCAGCTAAGACGCACCTTCGCTGCACCTCGCGAACGTGTTTTCCGCGCTTGGACCGATGCCAGGGAGTTTGCGCTCTGGTTCCACCCCACCATGGAACACACTACCGTCATCACCCGGCTCGATCTGAAAGTCGGCGGCAATTACAGCTTGGAGATGCACCATAAGGATGGGAACGTGCACAAGCTAAGCGGGACGTACCAGCAAATCAAGCCGCCCGAAAAGCTTGCCTTCACCTGGCGTTGGTCCAACGATCCTCCAGGCCAGGAGACTCTCGTCAGCCTCGATTTTCTCGATCTGGGCAACGCCACGGAGATGGTCCTATCGCACGGCCAATTCCCGGATGCGAAAACGCGAGATAAGCACAACCACGGTTGGCACGGCTGCCTCGAGCAACTCCAAACCTATCTGGCCTGAGTCGTGTCGCGGCGGCGGTCCGGAACTGATCCGCCGAAATTCCGCCATTCCGGACTTGGGGAGTCCCGCACGGCTCGGATCCCGCAAGTTGCGATGGCCCAGATAACAGGTCTTCCCTATTGCCTTTTTCCCGCGTCATAAGGCAACCTTGCCGCTGCGGTTTCGCTTTATATGCCCAAGCCTGGCAAAGTCCGCATCGGTATTTCCGGGTGGCGCTACACTCCGTGGCGGGGGGTCTTCTATCCTGCGAAACTGCCGCAACGCCAGGAACTAGAATTCGCCTCCAGCACTCTCAGTTCCCTGGAAATCAACGGCACTTTCTATTCACTGCAAAGACCTTCGAGTTTTCAAAGCTGGTATTCCTCGACCCCCGCCGATTTCCAGTTCTCCGTTAAAGGTCCGCGCTACATCACGCACATTCAGCGACTGCGTGATGTCCAGATCCCGCTCGCCAATTTCCTCGCCTCCGGCGTTTTGCTCCTGGCGGAAAAGCTGGGTCCCTTTCTCTGGCAGTTTCCTCCGAATTTCAAACTCGACGCTGTGAAAATGGAAGCGTTTCTGAAAATGCTTCCCCACGATGCCGGCACCGCCAAGAGTCTGGCGAAAAAGCATGACAAGTGGATGCGCAAGCGGGTTTCTTTTCAAGACGTTGATGCCAAACACAAGCTGCGCCACGCCATCGAAATCCGCCACGCCAGTTTTGCGATTCCGGAATTCCTCGAACTTCTCTGCAAGTACGATGTTGCCATCGTCTGTGCTGACACCGTCGAGTGGCCCAAGATTACCGATGTCACTTCAGACTTTATCTATTGCCGTCTGCACGGATCGGAACAGCTGTATGCCAGCGGTTACGATACGAACTCCCTCGATCAATGGGCCGACTGGGTTCTGACCTGGGCTCACGGCGGCCAACCGCCCACGGAACGGATCCTGGAGAAGAAAGCTCCAAAGTCCAGACCCCGCGACGTCTACGTCTATTTTGACAACGACGTCAAAGTCCGTGCCCCGTTCGACGCTCAGACACTCATCAAGCGCGTTACGCAACGTGCATGTTCGTGAGGGATTTGTTTCGGACGCGCTTTGTTGCCGGCCATTCGTTCAGTTCACTTTGTCGAACCTGATATCGCGAGCATTTACCTCGTACAAGCTCAGCCCGGTTACCCGGTGACTCGCGTCTGTTTGGAATACGATTGTTAAGCCCAGTTCACTGCACTCAAATTCAGTTTCTGTGAGAGGAGTCAGCTTCATCCGTGGTTCCCAATTCCTCCGGAGCAGCAAAGTACCGTTCTCGACGGAAAATTGATACGTCACATCCAGTTCCTCACTCTTGTACGCCCCGGCATAAGCCGCTATCTGCTGATCGCTCATCTGCAGTGCTTCCACGCGCTTCCCCGCAAAAAATGCCTCGCCATCCATTACCAGAGTCGCTTTCATGTCAGTCCCCGAACCTTCAAATGTGATAGTGCCCGTGCCGAGGTCCTGAAACTGATTGGGTCCGATCCGTCGCAAATTCACGCCCCACGCCATCAGATCGCTCCCGGAAGCCGTAAACGTGTAGGCAAAATGCTTGTTCGGATCCAGGTATTTCCCCGCAAATTGATTCGGATCGGGAAGGTTGTGCGCATTTGAGGGTTGCGCGGCAGTTGCTTCCGTTCGCAAATACTTCTGCAGATAGATATCCGCCACTTTGCGGGACAGATTCCCCACGCCCGCGCTCGATAAATTACAGAGACAAACCACACTAAACCGCTGTTCCGGGAAGCGCAAGATGCCCGTGCGGTATCCGTAAAGCGCTCCGTCGTGCTCAACAATCGGCAACCCGCCATACGTATCCAATTGCAGGCCGAGCGCATAGCCGATCGGTCTTCCATCATTCAGGACTCCGCGTGTCTGCAATTCTTTCACCAGCGTCCCTCTCCCCAGCTTGTTCGCGTAAAAATTCCGGTCCCACAGCAGCATATCGTCCACCGTGCTCATCATTCCGCCGGCCCCCACGATGTCGTAACTCGTCGACCAATCCACAAGGAAAGTGCTGTCCCTTCCCGGATCGTAGGCGGCGACACGGCTCGGCAATACCAAAGTGTGATCATCGTAAAATCTCGTATGCGTCATCCCCAGCGGCTTGAAAATAGTCTCGCTGGCAAAGTCATTCAGCGATCTCTTGGTGGCGCGACGAACCACCACTCCCAGCAGGTAATAATTGGAGTTGCTGTACAACCAATTCTCTCCGGGATTGTTGTTCAAGGCTTTTTGGCGCGCGATCAAGTCGATGATTTCCGCTTCAGAATGAATCTCTCCTGCGTTCCGCCCTGCAAGTACAAGCAGCGTCAAAAAATCACGGAACCCGCTGGTGTGGTGCAGCATCTGCCGTAGCGTGATGACGTGTCCGTAATCCGGAAGTTCCGGAATGTATTTCCTTACGTCATCGTCCAGCGATAAAAATCCCTGCTCCGCCGCCAGCACTACTGCTGCCGCCGTGAATTGCTTCGATACCGACCCCATGTAAAACACCGCTTCCGGCGTTAGCGCGACGCTCAGTTCGATGCTGGCCATGCCATAGCCCTTGCGATACACGAAATTCCCATCCTGAATCACGCCAACCGCGCAGCCCGGGGAGCCTCCCTTGGCATATGCCGCAAAAATACGATCGACTTGTTCCTGCCGGTCGTCCGCCGCCGCGGGTCTAAGCGCGAATCCGAAAATGAACGCCAGGGCCATCACAAATCGCATCGCTGCTCCTTCTCCCAAACGGTGTCCTATTCTGTGAAATGTTCCCGTAGACTGCGCGGCTCACAATAACATGCGCGGTTGGACTTCTGAGACCTCATCCCGAAATTGGCCTCTAACCCCGTCTTAGCCTTAAGATAGAAACCCGATCGACTCGGAGAGCCACCAACGATGCCTGTCTCGGAAACTCCCGCAAAGCCCAAAAAGCTTTCCCGCCAGCAATACCTCGACCTCTACTACTACATGCGCCTCAATCGCGAGGTCGAAGACACCATGACGCGGCTCTTCCGCCAGAACAAGATAGTCGGCGGCCTCTACGCCAGCCTCGGCCAGGAAGCGATCTCCGTTGGTACCGCCTATGCCCTGGAAAAACGCGATTGGATGGCTCCAATGATCCGCAACATTGGCGCCCTTCTTGTCAAAGGTGTTCCCCCGCGCGACATTTTTACCCAGCACATGGCCAAGTACACCTCACCCACCAAGGGTAAGGACGGTACCAGTCACTTCGGCGACCTCGACAACCTGCACATCGTCTCGCCAATCTCCATGCTCGGCGACCTCATCCCCGTCATGACCGGCGTGGCCATGGCCGGCCGGTACCTCGGCCAGAAAATTGTCGCGATGACCTGGATCGGGGACGGCGGCAGCTCCACTGGCGTCTTCCACGAAGGTCTCAACCTCGCCGCTTCCCAAAAAGCCGCGCTTGTTCTCATTCTGGAGAATAATCTTTGGGCCTACTCCACTCCTGTGCGCCGCCAGGTCCCCATCGAAAATCTTGCTGACCGCGCCAAAGCATACGGGGTTTCTAGCTATATCGTCGATGGCAATGACGTCGTCGCGGTCTATACCACGGCCAAAGAAGCGGTCGAACGCGCCCGCGCCGGGGAAGGTCCCATTCTCATCGAAGCGAAAACCTTCCGCCGCCGTGGCCATGCGCAGCACGATCCCGCCGAATACGTTCCCAAAGAGCAGCGCGACTACTGGGAAAAGCGCGACCCCATCGCCCTCTACGAAGAAATTCTCACGAAAGAAAAGCTTCTCGATGCCAAGGGCAAAAGAGAAATCGCGGACAAAATCAGTACGCTCCTCGAAAAGGAACGGGAGTTTGCCGAAAATTCGCCCATGCCTCCAGCAGAAACCGCCCCTCAGGGTGTCTACTGCACCGGCCCCGAATGCCACGACCTTCAGCCTAAGTGGGAACGTCCTGTGGAGGAGTTGCTGCCGCCAAAATCTTCCGTGGAACCGGTCTGGGTCGTCGAAGGCTTTGGCCGCGGCGTCTCTTCCTCGCGTGGCACTGCCCCCATTCATTTTGGCGATGTCCCCGTTGCCGCCGCCGCGGAGAAAGCGTCAACTCCAGCTAAGCCACCCACTAAGCCCACGCCTCCCGTGAAAAAATCTCCACCCAAGAAAATCGCGAAGAAGGGTGGCCGCTGATCATGGCTCCCATCACCTTCCTCGAAGCCATCCGGCAGGCCATGTTCGAAGAAATGGCCGCCGACCCCCGCGTGGTTCTCATCGGCGAAGATGTTGGTGTCTATGGTGGCGCCTTCAAAACCAGCGAAGGCCTGCTCGAAAAATTCGGCTGGGAACGCGTCATCGACACGCCCATCAGCGAAAGCGCCATCATCGGCGCTGCGTGTGGCATGAGCTATCTTGGTCTGCGGCCCATTGCGGAAATGCAGTTCATCGATTTCATTGCTTGCTGCTTCAACCAGCTCACCAATTTCGTCGCAAAGGGTCACTATCTCTGGAATGCGCCCGCGCCCATCGTCGTGCGCGGACCCTCCGGCGGCGGCGTTCATGGAGGCCCATTCCATTCGCTCAATCCCGAAATGTATTTCCTGCACACGCCGGGATTCAAAATCGTCTACCCTTCCACGCCGTATGACGCCAAGGGGCTCCTCAAATCCAGTATTCGCGATAACAATCCGGTGCTCTTCTTCGAACACAAGTTCCTCTACCGCCGGATCAAGGAGGAAATTCCCAGCGACGATTACACCGTGCCTCTCGGCAAGGCCATCGTCCGGCGCGAAGGTAAGCACCTCACTGTCCTTTCCTACGCCGCGATGATGCACACTTCTCTCGAAGCTGCCGAGGCCCTCGCCAAGGAAGGCATCGACGCCGAAGTTATCGACCTCCGCACGCTCCTTCCCCTTGACGAAGAGACCATCCTCAGCTCCGTCAAGAAAACCAACAAGTGTCTTGTGGTTCACGAAGACACCAAGACCGGCGGCATCGCTGGTGAAATTTCCGCCATCCTCTTCGAAAAAGCCTTCCACGATCTCGACGGCCCTCTTGTCCGCGTCGCCTCCCTCGACACGCCTGTTCCCTACGCCCCCACTCTCGAGGAAGCTTTCCTCCCCAACGCGCAAAAGGTCTTTGCTGCTGCCAAAGCCCTGGCACGCTTCTAGAGGGTACGCACTCACGGAACTAGCCGTTATTGTTTGGTGGCGACCCGCCAATTTCCTGACCCGACATTTCTCTGCAATCCTAGAATTGAGAAGGGTAGGATTTCGCGGGCACCAGGGACGCTCGGACGTTCCCTCCTCTCCCGTTGTTCGCGTCCAAACAGCGTCGCAAGATCATATTCATTCCGAAACCCTTCGTTCGGAACGCAGGAGGTTTAGCCATGACTCCGGCAAAAGCCGCAATCGTCGCCGTGCTCTTCTTGAGTGGTTCTGTTCTGGCTGTTGCCGGCCCACCCGCTGGTGGGACGGTCAACGGCAAAGTCTCGCTCTTGGGAACTCCCCCCAAGTCCAAACCGCTGGATCTTTCGAAAGAACCGGATTGTGTCCGCATGCACGCCTCCAATCCGCTCTTCCCCGAAAACGTCCTCACGGGTCCTGGCAATTCCCTCCGCAATGTGGTGGTGTATATTTCTGCCGGCGCAGCCGACACCACTCTCGCTCCTTCCACTGCCGCCACCTTCGATCAGCAAGGTTGCCACTACACCACCCACGTGCTCGCTGTGCGCATTGGCCAGGAAGTTAGCATCTCCAACAGCGATCCTTTTGCCCACAATATTCACCCGCAGGCCAAAATTAACCGCGAATGGAACAAGATGCAGCCCCCCGGCACGCCTGCCTTTTCCTATGCGTACGACCACGAGGAATTCATTCCCATTAAGTGCAACATACATCCCTGGATGCAGGGGTATTTCGTCGTCCTCAAAACCAGTCATTTCGCCGTCACCGGCGACGACGGCCGTTTCTCTCTCCCTAGCCTTCCCCCCGGCCATTACACCGTGACCGCCTGGCACGAGACGTACGGCACGCAAAGCAAAGAAATCACCCTCAGTGCCGGCGAGTCCCTCTCCCTCGACTTCACTTTCCTCGCCAAACCCTGACGTCGCCCTCATCCACGCCCGTTGCAGACGCCACGAAGGGCAACCCTGTGCGTGCTCCCGGTTCCGCCAACATGTGCCGCGGAGTCTATCCGAGTTCCCCTTGCAATCTGTTCCGCTGCGTAAGATTCGCCCCTTTGCATTCTTCAAGTTCGAGCAGTTCACCTGTGCGCTTCTGCAAAAATGTTGTAGTCTGGGCGCGAGTGAAAAGCTCTCTGCCATGGAAAAAATCCCCGTTGGAGTTATCCTTTTTTTTCTCGCCGCCACACTTTCTTTTGCGCAACCAGCCCGCTGGACCGAACAGCGCGCCAATGATTGGTACGCGCAGCAGCCCTGGCTTGTGGGCAGCAACTACATTCCCGCTACCGCAATCAACGAACTCGAAATGTGGCAGGGGGAAACCTTCGATCCCCAGCGCATCGATCTCGAACTCGGCTGGGCCGAATCCATCGGTCTCAATACCATGCGCGTCTTCCTCCACGATCTTCTCTGGCAGCAGGACGCCTCCGGCTTTCAGAAGCGCATCGACACGTTTCTTTCCATCGCCAGCAAACACCACCTCCGCATCCTCTTTGTCCTCTTCGATTCCTGCTGGGATCCCTACCCGCATCTTGGCAAGCAGCGCGAGCCGCGTCCGGGTGTGCACAATTCCGGCTGGGTGCAGAGTCCTGGCGCCGCCGCACTCCAGGATCCCAAGCAACTCCCCCGCCTGGAAGGCTATGTCAAAGGTGTAGTCGGAGCCTTCGCGAACGACCAGCGCATCCTCGGCTGGGATGTTTGGAACGAACCCGGTGGCAGCAACGAGGGAAGCTACGAAAAACAGGAATTATCCAACAAGCGCGATCTCGTTCGCGCCATGCTCTCCAGGGTCTTTGCCTGGGCCCGCGCCGCTGGCGCTTCGCAACCCCTTACCAGCGGTTTGTGGAGCGGCGATTGGGCTAAGCCCGAAAAACTGGACCCGATTCAGAAAATCCAACTGGAACAGTCCGACGTTCTCTCTTTCCACAACTACAGCAAACCTCCGGATTTCCTGAAGCATGTCCGCGAACTGCAGAATTTCCATCGTCCCATTGTTTGCACCGAATACATGGCCCGTCCGCGAGGCAGCACGTTTCAGGGCATCCTACCCATCGCCAAAGAATACAAGGTGGCGGCCATCAACTGGGGCCTGGTCGCGGGAAAAACGCAAACCTGGCTCCCCTGGGATTCCTGGAAAAAGCCGTATACCGATCGCCAGCCCAAGGAGTGGTTCCACGAGATCTTCCGCACCGATGGTAAGCCGTACCGCCAGGATGAGGTCGACCTCATCCGCAAACTCACCAGTTCGCCCTGACAACTCCGGAAGCCTCGCGCGCCCCAAGTGCGGTAATCTACTTCTTCATGATTATTAACCTCGCGCGGCGGGCTCACGACCATAATTGGGAAATCGATCCCATCACTCGCTCTCTGCTCGACACCGATTTCTACAAGCTCCTTATGCTGCAATTCATCTGGAAATGTTTCCCACGCACCAAAGCCTCCTTTTCCCTCAGTAACCGCTCCACCGATCTGCGACTCGCGGACCTCATTGATGTTGGCCAGCTTCGGGAACAACTGGAGCAGACCCGTAAGCGCCGCTTTCACAAATCCGAACTCATCTGGCTTGCCGGTAACACGTTCTACGGCCACCGCGGCATCTTTGAACCTGCGTTCCTTGAATGGCTCGAACGCGATTTCCAGCTGTCCGATTACGAATTGTCCGTTCAGGACGGCCAGTTTTCCCTCTCGTTTCATGGCCTCTGGACGGCCACCACCATGTGGGAAATCTATGCACTGACCACCGTCAGCGAACTAAGAACGCGCGCCAGCCTGAAGAATCTCTCGGAATTTGACCTCGATATTCTGTATGCCCGCGCCAAAACCAGACTCTGGCAAAAAATGGCCCGACTGCGCGGCGTCCCCGGTCTCAGTGTCAGCGACTTTGGAACGCGCCGCCGCCACAGTTTCCTGTGGCAGGAATTCGTTGTGAAGGCTATGAGCGACGTGCTGGGTAGCGCCTTCAAAGGTACCTCCAATACCTACTTGGCCTACAAACATGACCTCGAAGCCATCGGCACAAACGCGCATGAACTCCCCATGGCTCTTGCCGCTCTCGCCAACGATAACGAAGAACTGAAGAGCTCGCAGTACCGTTTGCTGGAACTATGGCAGCAGACCTACCGCGGCGAGTTGCTCATCCTCTTGCCTGACACTTTCGGAACCACCCAGTTCCTCCGCGATGCTCCTGATTGGGTGGCGTCCTGGACCGGTCAGCGCGCTGATAGCAAGGACCCCTACATTGCCGGCGACGAATACATCGCCTGGCTCGAGCGCCACGAGCGGGACCCCCAGCAAAAACTTTTCATCGCATCGGACGCGCTCGACGTCGACGCAATCCTTGGCCTGCACGCCTACTTTGCGGGAACCCTTCGCAATGGCGCCGCGCCGTCTGATTTTCACCAGGCCAGCGATTTTCTCGATGAACACCGCTGGCATCCCCGGCGCCGCATCCGTTTCAGCGCGGGCTGGGGCACCTTGCTTACGAATGATTTTCGTGACTGTAACCCGCAGGGCGACATTGCGTTTGATCCCCTCAGCCTTGTCTGCAAACTCAACGAAGCTGATGGTCGCCCCGCCGTCAAACTTTCCGACAATTTTCAAAAGGCCCTGGGTTCTCCCGCCGACATTGAACGGTACCGCCGCATCTTTGGTATGGCCGGAATCGCTGATGCGCCGGTTTTAGTCTGAAGACCGTGCGAGCACCAGGCGTGAATTGAGTTTCCACATCCTGAACAGAACTTCATCGATTCTTTGTCCTCTCTGAACCTTCGCTTGACGACCATGCTTCTTCTGTGCTCATGCGAATTTTCGCCGCCGCCTGCCTGGTCCCCGCCCGCCATGCCGCGCGGCTCGATCCGCTTGCAGCGCTACGCTACGAATAGTTTTCAACCCTCGGTCCCCGCGCTGTGGCTCCAAAAACGGATTCGCCACGGACGGCTATCCGTCATTGCACCTTTGGCGGTAAACTAACAAGGTTCCGCGGTTCGCGCCAACAGCACTTGGGCGGTTTCCGTTTTCATCCGCCGCTATTCCGGCCCGCTCGCGAAGGAGAAGACTCTCATGGCAGTCGATGTAGTGATGCCCCAGATGGGCGAAAGCATCTTTGAAGGCACCATCACCAAGTGGCTGAAAAAGCCCGGCGACAAGGTCGAGCGCGACGAGCCGCTCTTTGAAATCTCGACCGATAAGGTCGACGCGGAAATTCCCTCGCCTTCCACGGGCGTGCTGAAGGAGATCAGGATCCCCGAAGGTCAGACGGTGCCCATCCAAACGGTTGTCGCCGTGATTGATGGTGCTGGAGCAGCGGACGCGGCTCCGGCACCCGCACCTACTCCCGCCGCGGCGAAACCTGCTCCCGCTCCCGTTGCCTCGGCCCCACCGGCTGTACCGCCAAAGCCTGCCGCACCCGTTCCTGCACCCGCGGCAGCGCCTGCGTCCTCAGCTCTGGCCGCCTCCGCCACCCCCGGCACGGGTACCGAACGAATTCACTCCTCTCCACTCGTCCGCCGTCTTGCCAAGGAACATGGCGTCGATCTCGGAGCGCTCGAAGGCACCGGGGCCGGCGGTCGCATCACGAAAGAAGACATCGAAGCGGCGATTGCCGCGCAATCTGGCGGCGCACTTCCGGCCGCAGCCTCCTCGGCGCCTGCCGCCGCGCGTCCCGCTCCGCCTCCCCCGGCCACTCCCGGGGCCCCCGCCGCTCACGGCAGCCAGTTCCTGCCCGCGCTTCAACTCGGTGTTCCTCGCGAGCGCATCTATTTCGGCAGCTACCAAGTCCAGCCGCTCAGCGTCATGCGCCAGAAGATTGCGGAGCACATGGTCGCCTCCAAGCACGTTTCTCCGCACGTTTACTCCGTCGACGAAATCGACATGACCAAGATCGCCGCCCTGCGCGCCAAGTCCAAGGACGAATTCGAAAAACGCTATGAAACCAAACTCACCTTCATGCCTTTCTTCGTCAAGGCCGCCGTCGCCGGCTTGCGCGCGTAT
Organism: Candidatus Acidiferrales bacterium; assembly: GCA_963775865.1. GTDB lineage: Bacteria > Acidobacteriota > Terriglobia > Acidiferrales > UBA7541 > Acidiferrum. The sequence goes on from CAVZKU010000011.1 coordinate 30,901, forward strand.
CCCACGCTCAACGCCTCGCTCGACGGCACCAACATCGTCCTGCACAAGGAAGTAAATATCGGCATCGCTGTGGCGCTCGACTGGGGCCTCATCGTTCCCATCATCAAGAGCGCGGACGAGAAGAATTTTCTCGGCATCCAGCGCAACCTGAACGACCTTGCCGAGCGCGCCCGCTCCAAGAAGCTGAAGCCCGAGGAAGTGCAGGAAGGGACGTTCTCCATCACCAATCCTGGCGTGTTTGGCGGCCTGTTTGGCCTGCCGGTCATCAGCCAGCCGAACGTCGGCATTCTCGGCCTCGGCGCCATCGAAAAGCGTCCGGTGGTCATCAACGATTCCATCGCCATCCGCTCGATGTGTTATGTCACGCTGAGCTACGACCACCGTGTCGTCGATGGCGCCATCGCCCACCAGTTTTTGCACAAAGTGAAGGAAACACTGGAAAACTGGTCCGAACCGCTCGTCTAACCAATCACGGCAATTGGTTGCATTCCTTTGCGCTGGCTGACGTCTTTTCTGCGACCCGCTGCGCGTGTGTGAAGGACGCAATCCGGCTCGCATGTCCGACCCGATCAACCGCTTGATCGCGGTTTTTTGGTGCTTTTGAATCGCCGAAGACATGCCAAACCGCGACAGGCTGCGCGGTCAGAGATCACTCTTTCTGAAATGTATTTGGACTTGCGCCGCCAGATACTTCAAGGTTTTCGGGATAAAGCGAATCAGCCAAGACCCGGCAAAGCCACACAGCCGTAACCGTCTTGATGGACTGGAACACGAGAAACGGGATGGCCTGAGTCGTGGCTGTTGCGGTCTTATCAGGTGGGCTTGTGCGCCGCCGCGCATCCGCCGAATCTGCACGGTTGCCCGTAGCCTCCGGGATTATCCTATCGGCACCTACTTTCCTCGGCAAGTGTTCCGACACGTCTTTCCGCCCGTTTTCCCGTCCGGAATTTGCCCGTGCTCTTTCTGCACTCCTTTCCCCCTCTCCCTTACGCCATCCCGGCACGATCCCAAAAAAAGGCCCCCCGACGAAATCGGGGGGCCTTCGACAGTTTCTTCGCGAGGTCTACCGGCGGCGCTTCTTTCCTGCTTTCTTTGCCGCTTTTTTCGGCTTCGCTTTGGCCTTTTTTGCCGGTTTCTTGGCGGGCTTCTTCGCGGCCTTCTTGGCCGCTTTCTTAGCCGACTTGGGAGCCGGTTTCTTGACTGCGGCCTTCGGCGCCGGACGCGCCGGCTCTTCCCCTTCGGCCTCTTCCGCGGGCTCTTCTTCCACGGAAAGAATCTCCTCTTCTTCTACGATTCCTCCGCTGCCGAGCTCGTCATCTTCCTCTAGCCGCGACAGCTCTTCGTCGTCTTCGAACTGATCCTTCTCGAAATCCATGCTCTCCTCCCCTGGGGGCTCCTACGAAGCCGCAATCCTCGGATTTTAGAAACGTTGACAGCCGGAGATGACCGCGCTCCGTCCTTGCGCTTTGTTATCCCACTCCATCGTGCTTGTCAAGCGTTCTGCTCACAAGCCCCCGCAAACGGCTCAGAAATATGCTCTGGGCCGCCCCGGGCGTTCTTCCCACCGCGCCTTATCCTAATTTGCTTGTGTGGTCGACGCCGCGGGCTTCTTCTTCGTTCGCTTGGCCGTCTGATGCACCGTCCGCGTCTCCGGACCTCCCCCGACCGTGTAGATCCGCAAGACCATGCCGCGGCTTACCTTGCCGGTCTTCAATCCGTTCCATTTCCGCACATCCTCGGAAGTCACGCTGAACTGGTCGGCAATCCCTCCCAGCGTATCTCCCTTCCTTACCCGGTAACGCACCAGCCTCGGCTTGGTCTCTTCCAAGGGACGGGCCGCCGGAATAATCAGCTTTTCTCCGGCCTCAAGTTGCGCGCCGCGCTCCAGATCGTTGGCATCGGCGATCGCCGCAGGCGTCACCCGGTAAGTCTTGGCAATCGACGTCAGCGTCTCCCCCGCCTCCACGCGGTGCCGGCGCCAACTGACCCACTTGTCCGCGGGGATGTCCGCAATCTCGGCGGAAAATTTCTCTGAAGTTCCCACCGGAAGGTGCAGCACAAACTCCGAGTCGTCTGGCGTAATCATGCGCAGCAGCGAGGGGTTCAGCGTCCGCAGCGAGGCCACGTCCACGTCGATGGTCTCCGCCACCAGCCGCAAATCGATCGCTCGTCCTGGCTTTACTGTATCGGTGGGGACTGGCTCGTCAGGTTCCACGGAAATCCCGTAATGCGGCGCGTCTTTGGCGATCAGTGTCAACGCCAGGATGATCGGCACGTAGTTCTTGGTCTCCTTCGGCAGCACGTTCCTCTTGTATAGTTCCCAGAAGTCTGCGTACCCCGTGCGCTCGATCCCCTTTTGCACGTTCCCCGGCCCGCAGTTGTACGCGGCCATGGCCAAATACCAGTCTCCGTACAACCCGTACAAATCGCGCAGGTGCTGCGCCGCCGCCCGCGTGGCTTTTTCCGGATCCATCCGCTCGTCTACCCACCAGCTCCGTTTCAGTCCGTACTCATTGCCGCGCCACTGCACAAACTGCCAGATGCCTCGCGCCCCGGCACGCGACAGCGCCAGGGGCTGAAATGCGCTCTCGGCCTGCGCCAGATAGATCAAGTCCTGAGGCACACCCTCTTCCCGCAGCACCCGCGCGATCATGTCCTGGTATTTTCCCTTACGCCGCAGCCCCGTCTCCACGATGGCCCGGCCCCGCGGTGTCTGGAAAAAGTTCAGATACGACACCACAACGTCGTTGACCGTCAGCGGCAGGTCGTGCGAAACGTTCTTTGCTACATCCTCTGCCCGTTCCTTCAGCCTCGGATCCACCGGAAAGGTCATTTCCGCTACTTCGTCGATCGCCGCTGGCACTGCTGGCGCTTCCGTGAAACCGTCTCCCGCCCGGAACGCCTGCAGTTCATAGGTGTAGACCTTGTCGGTCACCTGTTGGAACAGTTCCCGCAGTTTCGGGTCGCTGTTGGGGTCGTATCCGCTTTCCAGTATCCAGTCCACCGCATCATCAAAATCCCGTCGCGCCGCCGCCAGATGCCCTTCCTTATAATTGGCTTCGCCCGCCGCGAATTTCGCTTTCACCTGTTCGATTAAGTAGGGAATTCCCCCCGGCGGAGTTGGCAGCAAGGAGACCATTTCGTCAGGCGCCAATTTTCGCTGCGGCAATTCCCCGACAGCCGCCGCAACTTCCGGCTTCTGCGGCTGCACCGGACTCAACGCCGGCGCCTTGGCCTGCACTGGCTTCTTGGTCGCGTCTTCGCACCCGCACAACCACACGAGCACCAGCATGCCGCATCCGGCGCTCAGAACGACACCGCGTTTGGCCCTTCGGGGCATCGCTCTATGGTAAGGACCCCTTCCTGCCGCGGTCAACGCTTTCCCCTCCCAAGTTCCAAATCCCGCAACTCCCTTGGGAGTGCGGCAGCCCTGCTGTCGCAATTTCCGCGCGAATCGCCAATTCGACAGCACTTGTCGTTCCGAGGAATCTCAAAATTGTGAAACGGTTTTTCGAGACTGTGAACTGTCGACTGTCTATTCCCCACAACTCGCGCATTTCGCGGCCGGCATTCTGGAGTGTTCTGGCCCGCTGCTGCTTTTGCCACTGGCGAAGCACAAGGGCCTCTTCCTGCGCTACACTCTTCCTGTTGCGCCGCTCCGCGTGCATTCCTTTCCAGGAGAATCCGTGCCCATCATGAGTCGCCTGCCTGCGGTTCTGCTCTTGCTGTTTTGTCTTGCCGTCGTCTTCCCCACGTCCGCCTGGGAACCGGGCGCTCCCCACCTTTGCGGTGCAGCCTCCGCGCAACCAGAACCAGCCCCGGCCACGCGCCAACTCGATTGGGACACCTACGTCGACAAGGTTCAGGGGGCCTGGATGGGCAAGATGATTGGCGTCACCTTCGGCCAGCCTTGGGAATTCGAGTACCTCGGTGCTCCCATCGGTTTCGATATCACCGACTGGACGCTTTCTTCCACGCGCATGCAGGGCTTCCGCGCGCGTTCCACCAATAAGACTGATTACGACGAACCGATTATTCAGGAAGCGGACAGCCAGCAGGTGCACATCAACCGCGGCTTCATCGAAACCTCCGAAAAAGAGCACCCTGGCTTTGGCGCGCCGGACAACGACGACATCTACATCAATCTTCTTTTCCTCTACTGCCTCCGCCGCTATGGGATTGACGTCGACCCCGTAACCGTCGCACACGAATGGGACGCCAAAATCCGCCAGGTTTGGCACGCGAACGATGCCGGCCTCGCCAACATCCGCAAGGGCATTCTCCCCCCGCTTTCCGGCAATCCCCGCTACAACCTCCACGCCGACGACATCGACTTCCAGATCGAGTCCGACGTCTTTGGCATGATTTCTCCCGGCATGCCCCAGGTCTCCAACCGTTTCGACGACCGCATGGGCCACATCATGAACTACGGCGACGGCGTGTACGGCGGCATGTTCATCTCCGCCATGTACACCCAGGCATTTTTCGCCAAAAGCATTCGTGAGGTCGTTGAGAATGGATTGAAAGCCATTCCCGGGCAGAGCCTTTACGCGCAACTTATCCGCGACGTCATTCGCTGGCACGACGAAAATCCCAATGACTGGCTAAAGACCTGGCACCTGGTCCAGGCCAAGTGGGGCGAAGTTGATCATTGTCCCGACGGCTACAAGCAGCCGTTCAACATTGACGCCAAGCTCAACGGAGGGTATGTCGTGATTGGCCTGCTCTACGGCAATGGCGATTTCTACAAGACCATGAACTTCGCCACCCGCTGCGGCCAGGACGCCGACTGCAATCCCGCGAACGCCGCCGGTATTCTCGGCACGCTCCTCGGGGCCCACGCCATCCCCGCCGACTACCGCGAGCCTTTGCACAACACGTACTGGAACAAAACGCTTGCCGGACTTCCCGACTCGTATGAAATCGACGCGCTCTCCCGCGACACCGCTCTGGTTGGACTCAACGTTGTCTTAGCGAACGGCGGCCAAGCCTACACCAAGAACGGCAAACTCATCCTGCGCATCCCCGTGCAGGAACCCACTCCGCCGGCAAAACTGGAACAAATTCATTGGAAGGACGACACGCCTATCCTCGACGATTAACCCTAAGGTAATTGTGAGCGCGGAAATTCGCTCCAGAATTCACAGTGATGCGCGAAGAGCCCGGGGAGAAACTTGGGATCCGCTTTTTAGCGCGCGACGTGTCCCACCATCTTCCGCACCGCCATCCCAAACATCAGCCGCGTGATCCCCGTCATTAGCAGGTTCACTCCGACCAGGGTGCCGATGGCCCATACCGTACTGGACGGCCAGTGGAACAAGATCAGCGCGCCCAGCGCCAGGGTGATAATTCCGTTCAACAGCAACCAACCCGAGGCACCTTCGCCTCTCATCCGGAAATATGAAATCACCTCAATGAAGCCTTCCGCCAGGATGATTCCCGCCAGCAGCAGTGTCAGTGTTCCCGTGGCCATGATGGTGTGCGTCAGGAAGTAAATGCCCCCGATCGCGTACACGATTCCGATCAGCACCTGGAAAATCACCTGCTTTGCGCCGCCACCTTTAAACGCAGCGATGAAGTGGAACACCGCACCAATGACCAGGAGCCATCCTACAAGCAACGTTACGCCGAGCCCGGCAACGCCGGGTTCGATAATCGCAAAGATTCCCAGCAGGATGAACAGCACCGCCGCCGCGATGTACCACCCCGTGATCTTCTTCACGGCTCCCACCGGGCTCGGCAAACCTTCCGCCATATTTGCTGTTGCCATTCGACACCTCCACACCGTTCCTGTTCTTGAGTTCGCCGCCTGGACGGTTGTGGCGGCCCTGGGCTGAACCGCGCTCATTCTACTCTCGATTTCACACGCGACCCTAGGCAAACTTCCAGAGTTGGGGCGCACGCGAGACCTATGGAACTAGTACTGCCTCGCGGCAAAAAAGAGGCCAAAGGGGAGAGCCTTGGCCTCGTCCTACAGGGACGTCCGGGAGATTTGCCGGGACAGACTACTTGGGCGGGGGAGTGGTGCTTGGCTTCTTGGCGTTGGGCTCTTTGGCTTTGTGATAAGCGGCCTTGATGGCGTCCGCTTCGGTCATGTACTTCCCCTTCTTGGTCTTGCCATACCACTCATCGCCTTCCATGTGATAGACCTTGGTTTCGGTGTTGACCCACACCTTGCCATTTCCGCCTCCCGGTGCTTGCTGGATCTTGGAGGGATCCGGTGGTGGCGTCGTGGTCTTGGCGGGAGCGGATTGTGTGGCGGTGCCCGACTGCTCAAAGGTCAGCGTGCAGACGGTGAACAAGAGTGCAATTGCCCATGCGAACGATCTAGCAAATTTCATAAATCTCCTCGAGTCGCCAATCGGAAGTTGACTCATATCCTGGGCGGGGTTCGGAGCAGCATACACCCGTAACAGAATCGTCAACAATTAATTTCGTTGGCCCCACTCAGTTGCGTTCTTCTTCCGAGTAAATCCGGATCCACTGCGTGCGGAAACGCGGGCGGATTTTCTTTCCGTCCACATCGAGCTAAACGACTTTTGATTCCAGAGTGGGCATGTGGCAATCGAGGCAATTCTTGGGGATGACTTCTCCGACTTTGGCGTGCGTTGCGGAGGGCTCGACCTCGTGGCAGCGCAGGCCATGCTGCGACATCCGGTCAGGTGGTGGCGTGATGCGGGACTATACTCGCGGCAACGGTGGGCCTGCCGTGGAGTACCGAACCGCGCACATCATGGATGGTCCACCCTTTCGCAATACCAGTATGCGCAAAAGAAAGATTCGAAAAGGGGGAGAGCGCAGACGTTCTGGATGACCACGGGACTGGCTGTGCTGCTTGCTGGCGGTCTGGTTGTGCCGGAACTAGGGGAAACCGACGCGGAAAGAAAAGCAAGGGCGAAACGGGATCAGGAAGACTATCGCAACGCTTTCTGCAAGCAGGCGAAGAAGGAGTGCGCCGAAGCGCAAGAAGAGCTTGAGATGCGCAAGCAGAGCTGCAGGTATTTCGGGGAAAACTGCGGTCCAAAGTGAAGTGAACGTCGGGATGACTCTGTGCGGCCGGGAAGAGAAACCCGAGAAAAGCGGAGGCTAAGCACCCGCCAGTGCACAGGCGAAAGAGATTCCTCCGTTCGTTCGGGATGGAGTTCAAAAGGTCGGAGCTGAAGCTCTGACTCCTTAAAAAAAGCGAGCAATGTTACAAGTGGTTGAAATTAAGGGAGGTGCGGACTTTTACAGCGCATTCACATGGCTGTCACATGGGTGTTACCACGGGCATTCACGGGCTTGTCACAATACGGGCGACTCTTATGAGCCACGAGGTGCCACAACCTGATCATGTGTATCGCAATCCTGCGCGCTACGGTAAACTTCTACCGATGCGATCGCCAGCCCGAGAGCTGTATATGAAGCGCATCCTGATTATTGAGGACGATCGCGATATCGTCGAACTCGTCCGCTATAACCTCGCCAATGAAGGCTTTCAAGTGGCAGCCGCGTTTGACGGAAATAGTGGCTTGGCCACGCTCAAGAAAACACCTCCCGACCTGTTGCTGCTGGACCTGATGCTGCCGAAGATGTCCGGGTTGGAAATCTGCCGGGAAATCCGGAAGGAAGAATCCCTGAACCGCTTGCCGGTGCTGATGCTGACGGCGCGCGGAGACGAAGCGGACCGGGTGGTCGGGCTGGAAATGGGCGCGGATGATTACGTGACGAAGCCATTCAGTCCGCGGGAGCTGATTGCGCGAGTGAAAGCGCTGCTGCGGCGGGCGGAACCTCCGGCAGACGCGCCGCGGATACTCGAAATTGGAAAGCTGGCAATCGATCCCGCGTCGTACCGGGTCAGCCATTCGGGCAAAGCCGTGCCGCTGAGCACCCTGGAATTCCGCTTGCTGTATTACCTGGCGTCGCGTCCGAACCGGGTGTTCACGCGCGACCAGTTGCTGGATGCCGTGTGGGGCACCGACCGGTTCGTAACGCCTCGGAGCGTGGATGTGTATGTGCGGCGGTTGCGTGAGAAAATTGAAAGCGATCCGGAAAATCCCCTGCACCTGAAGACCGTGCGCGGTGCGGGCTATTTGTTCGAGACTCGTGCAACGTAAACTCTTCGGGAAACTGGCGCTGACGTTCCTCGCGCTACTGCTGAGCGTATTGCTCGCCGTGGATTTTCTTGCCGAACGCGCGCTGCGCAACAGTTACGAAACCGACGGCTTTCAGGAACTGCGAGCGCTATCGCGCATCATCCAACTCCATCCCCTTCCGATGAGTTCCGCGGCGCCCCAAACGCCGGAAGAAATTGCCGCGTTGAATACCTGGGTAGCGGCGAACGGGTCGAGCGGCGTGCGGATCACGGTCATTTCCGCGGACGGGCATGTGTTGGCGGACTCGCAATCAGAAACCGCGACGATGGAGAATCACGCGGAACGCCCGGAGTTTGTGTCGGCATTGAAAAGTGGGGAAGGCTGGGCAACCAGACAAAGCGTTTCGTTGCGCAGCGAGTTGATGTATTACGCAGTGCGTGAAGATTTGCCGCGCGGCACTCCGGTGATTTTGCGTCTGGCGCTGCCAATGGCGGGATTTAGCGAGCAATTGTGGGGCTTCCGGCGGAGGCTGTGGCTGTGGTCGTTCCTGATTTTCCTGCTAGCGGGCGCGCTGGCGATGCTGATGTCGCGCGGGTACACGGACCGCATCGAGCGGCTGCGGGAGTTTTCGAGGCGAGTGGCGGAAGGCGACTTTCGGCCGCTGTCGCCGGATGGCACGGGTGACTCGCTGGAAGCGTTGGGAACTTCGTTGAACCTGACGGCATCGCGGCTGGACCGCACGATTCGCACGCTGACGGAGGAACGCAATCTTTCGGCGGCAATCTTGGGGTCGATGGTGGAAGGCGTGGCGGTGGTGAACGCGGGGGAACGGCTGGCGTTCGCGAACCCAGGATTCGCCTCGATTCTGGGATTGGACGTGCCACCAGTGGCCGGAAGTTCGTTGCTCGAAGTGGTGCGACAGACTGAACTGATTGGAGCGGTGAGGCAGGTGCTGGCGGGCGAACCGCGGGTGGAAGCAGAAATCGTCACAGGAACGCTGCGTCAACATTATTTTGCAGCGACAGTGGCATCGGTGCGTGCGGGGGAAACGTCAGGCGCGGTGATTGTGCTGCACGACATTACCGATTTGCGGAAGCTGGAACGCATCCGACGAGATTTTGTTGCGAATGTGTCACACGAGTTCCGTACGCCGTTGACAGCGATTCAGGGGTTCGCGGAAACGCTGATTGGCGGGGCGATCGACGATCCACAAAACCGCGGGCGATTCCTGGCGATCATCCTCGAACACTCGCGCCGGCTGGCGCGGCTGACCGAGGATTTGCTGCGGCTTTCGCAAATGGATGCGGAGCAACTGGAGCTGGAAATCCGGGCCGTGAGCGTGACGCAGTTGATCGAATCGTGCTACGAAACCGCGCAACGACGTGCGGCGGAAAAAGGGCTGACGCTTTCCTTGAACGTGCCGACACAATTGCCGGACATCGCAGCAGATAACCGGCGGCTGCAGGAAGTGCTGCAGAACCTGCTGGACAATGCGATCCAGTACACGTTGCCAGGCGGAAAAATCGTTTTGAGCGCGGAAACACGCGGCGAGGAGGTGATATTTACTGTGGCGGATACGGGCATTGGGATTCCGCAGGCAGACCAACCGCGAATCTTCGAGCGCTTTTACCGCGTGGACGTAGCCCGATCGCGGGAAGCCGGAGGAACGGGGCTGGGGCTGTCGATTTCGAAGCATCTGGTGGAAGCGCAGGGTGGACGGATCTGGGTGGAAAGCGAAGTGGGAGTGGGGTCCAAATTCCACTTTGCGGTGCCGGTGTTTGATTCGGAGCGGGCGGCGGCGCGAGCAAGTTCGGCCAGCTCGATTTCGCGGGCATTCCGCGGAAGTCCTTCGTCGAACTTGTAAACCCCTTTACTTTACATCTATTTACCTTCCCGTGAACACGTTGTAACAATGGCGTCGCACGCTGATAGCGCGAGCGCCGGTGTTTTTCTAGACGTTGCGCCGCGGAGGCGTGCATGGCAACAGCTCCTGGCTTGACCGAGGCGGTTCTCTACGACGTGCTGATCAATTACCTGGTGTCGATGGCGCGGGTGGTGGAGAGCGCGATGAATCGCGCCTTGGACGCGATCACGGGGTTCGATAACCCGCGGACTGCAGGGTTGCCGGGAGAAGTGTTTCTGTTTGAGCCGCGCATCAACGAGATGGAAATCATGATCGATGAGCACGCGATCCGGCTGCTGCGGCGCGGGAGTTTCAGCGACGACGAACTGCGGTTGATCGTGGCGGCGCTCAAGATCACCAATGATCTGGAACGTATCGGAGACATCGCCGTAAACCTGGCGGAACGCGTGATCTCCCTGCGGGACACGCCGGACGCGAAGATGCCTGAGCAGCTGCTGCCCATGACGGAAGCGGTGCGGTCGATGGTGAGCCGCAGCTTGGGTTCGCTGATTTTCCGGAATGCGGACCTGGCGGCCCAGGTACTGGAAAGCGACGACGTGGTGGACCAATACCGCGATCAGATTTTCGAGACCCTGCTGCAGAGCATGACGCAGGATGTAGCGCTGGTCACACCCGGGATGCAATTCGTGCTGGCGACGCGGCACCTGGAGCGGATCGCCGATCACGCGACGAATATTGCCGAGGATATCATTTTCTGGGTGCGCGGGCTGGACGTGCGGCACGGACGTGGGTTGATGGTGCGCACGGAGCAGCAGGAGACAGTGTCACAAGGAGCGCAGGAGGTCACCAAGAATTCACGTGACCTTCATTCGCAAGTGACTCCGGGCTGCGAGACTCAACGCGTTTAGTCTTCACTCCAAGTCCTACCTGGGGGACCGGCGCACCCCTGGCACCGGTCCCCTTCTCCTCCTCCTAGGGGAAACAGAGTATGGGCATCCCCTTGACCGCAAGACAGACTCAAACTACTGTTAACTGGATAGGGAGACTCTGAGTGCCCAGCAGCCACAAGCCGAGGAGCGGCCGAGCGTTTTGGCAGGTGTGTGTTCCGGTGCTGTTGGTCGGGTTGCTACTCTACAATCCGTTTCTAGCGCTGATCAGCCACTCAGACGGACTCACCTACCAGGCATTGGCACGCCATCGCGCGACCGTGGGCGCGTCGGAGATGCAGCATTATGCAGCACCGGCGCCCGGGGAAAACGCGCAACTGGAAGCAAATGTAGAAGCAGTCTTCCCAGGAATCGTGGTGGAGAACAAGGAATCCACTTCCCACAGATATGAAGACGAAGCATTGCCGCAACGGCCGGAGCTGCGAGTCAGCGTCTGGTTCCGCCCTCCTCCCGCGGCGTAACAATTCACGAAAACAGGCCCGAAAACTAGAGATTTCCGGTGAAGACTGGAAATGTATGACTTTGCAGCGGAATGCGCCTTTCCAGGGCGTCGGAAACGGCGAATGAAGTGAAGCACGTTGCCTGAGGAAAACGTATGACAGCGAAAAAGAAGCTCGTGATCGGGGCCATTGTAGCGTTGGTTGTCCTACTGGCATGGCTCGGTCTGCGGCGTGAGAAAACGGAGGCGGACGATGGTGCTCACCCGGTTCGAACGAGCGTACCAGTAGCGGCGGTGGTGCGGGTGACGCGCGGAACATTGGGATCACCATTGACGCTCGCGGGAGCGTTCAAGCCATTCCAGGACGTGGACGTACACGCCAAGGTGGCAGGATATATCAAGGCGATCTCTGTGGATGTGGGAAGCCATGTGACCACCGGACAGACTCTGGCGGTGTTGGAAGTGCCGGAGTTACAAGCGCAATTGTTGGGCGCGGATGCGGCGGTACGCCGGGCCAAAGAAGAGATCAGCCGGGTGCAGAGTGATTTGCAAGGGGCGAAATCGACGCATGCGGCAGTGCACGCGATGTATGAACGGTTGAAGCAGGCGGCGCAGGAGAAAGCGGGGTTGGTAGCACAGCAGGAAGTGGACGACGCCCAGGCAAAAGATCTTGCCTCGGAGGCACAGGTAGCCAGCCAGGAATCGGCGCTGAGCGCGGCCGAACAAGCGTTGGAAGTGGCGCAAGCGACGCAGAAACAGTATCAAGCGCTTTCCGACTACACGCGAATCACCGCACCCTACGACGGCGTAGTGACGATTCGTTATGCCGATACGGGATCCTTGATCGCCGCGGGGACATCCGAGAGCAAGCAGGCCGACCCGGTGGTGAGGCTGGCGCAGATTTCGGTGCTGCGGCTGGTGTTACCAATACCGGAGTCGATTGCCGCGAGTATCCGGCTGGGAGATCCGATCAAGGTACACGTGCAAGCACTGAATCAGGACTATGTGGGAAAAGTGTCGCGGTTTGCGGATTCGCTGGACCCCAGTACGCGAACGATGCACACGGAAATTGATTATCAAAATACGGACGGAAAGCTGATGCCGGGGATGTACGTAGTGGCGACGGTGCCGCAACCGGGGCAAGCGAATGTGCTGACGGTGCCCCTCGAGGCGGTGGACATGAAGGGCAGTGACGAAGGCACGGTGCTGCTGGTTGGTCCACAAAATGTGCTGGAGGAGAGGAAGGTTGGCCTGGGAATGCAAGGAAGCACGCGCATCCAAATCTCCTCGGGATTGCAGGAGGGCGATGAGGTCGTGGTGGGAAGCCGCAATGAATTTCGCAGCGGAATGACAGTGCAACCGAAAGAGATTGATAACGGGACGGCTGGGGCGGCGGGAGGAAAGTAATGCCGAAATTTGCGCTGGCGTACCCGTATTTCATCATCATGGTTTGCCTAGTTGTGGCGGTAGTGGGAGTAACCACCATGCTGCGCATGCCGCTGGACCTGTTTCCGGCGGTGCATATTCCTGTGGTGGTGGTAGCCACGTTTTATGCCGGGATGCCCCCCCAACAGATTGAAGCGGACATCACAAATACCTTCGAGCGGTTTTTTACGCTGGCGAGCAACTACGATCATTCGGAATCGCGTTCGTTGACTGGGGTGAGCCTGATCAAAATTTATTTCACGCCGGGGTCGGACGCCAACGCGGCACTGAGCAGCATCGCAACGCTGGCCATGGCGGACCTAAGACGGCTGCCGCCGGGGACGCTCCCGCCGGTGGTCCTGAAGTTTGACGCCTCGAGCTTGCCAGTGTGCCTGGTTACGTTAAAAGGCCAGGGGCTCAACGAAACGCAATTGAAGGACCTGGCACAATTCCAAGTGAGAAACCAGATCGCCAGCGTGCCGGGAGCGTCGGTGCCCCAGCCTTTCGGAGGAACTTACCGGCAAATCCAGGTGTTTGTGGATCCGGTGAAATTGGAGGCGCACCAACTCAGCCTGACGGACGTGGTGCAGGCGATCAATGAGTCGAACTTGATCTTGCCCGCCGGAGACGTACGCATTGGGAACCGGGACTACAACATTTACGCGAACAGCCAAGTAGACAATCCGACAGACCTGAATAAGGTGCCGCTAAGAAGCGTGGGACTGGGATCGGTGGTGGTGGCAGATATCGGGAAGGCGGAAGATGCGGGCGCGATTCAAACGAACCTCGTGCGAATCGACGGACAGAAATCGGTCTACATCCCGATTCTGAAGCAGGGCGGGGATAGCAACACGATCGCTATCGTGAACGGAGTGAAGAGGACAATAACACGATTGGTGGACATACCGGACAGTTTGCGGACGGCGGTGGTGTTTGACCAGTCGATCTTCGTGAAGGTGGCGCTGTACAATCTGATGAAGGAAGGAGGCATCGGGCTGGCGCTGACGGGGTTGATGATCCTGCTGTTTCTGGGGAGCCCGCGGGCGACGTTTGCGGTGCTGCTGTCGATCCCGTTGTCCGCATTGACGTGTTTGCTGGTGCAGAACGCCCTGGGCGGGTCCATCAACACAATGTTGCTGGGCGGACTGGCGCTGGCATTCTCGCGATTGATTGACGACTCGGTAGTGGTTCTGGAGAACATCTTCCGATTCATGGAAAACGGAGCGCCGCCGCAGGAAGCGGCAGAAAAGGGAGGAATGGAAGTCGCACTGGCCGTGCTGGCGGCTACCTCGACGACATCGATCGTGTTTTTCCCGGTGACCTTCTTTTATGGGGTGAGCAAGTATTTGTTCACGGACTTGGCGCTGGGCGTAGTGATCTCGATCTTCGCATCGTACATTTTTGCGATGACGGTGGTGCCGTTGTACTGCGCCAAGTTCATCCGGGTTGACCCGCAAGCGCATAAACACGGGCAGGAGAGTGAGCCGGAGTCGCACGCGCAGACGGGATGGCTGGCGAAGGTGGTGCGTAAGTTCAACGAACACTTCCATCGGTTGCTGACCTACTACGAAAAGCAAGTGACCCGCGCCCTGGAGAGGCCCGGAAGAACGGCTTTGCTGATCCTGGGAGCGATCGCGCTGCTGGTGGTCGTGTTATTTCCGTTGGTGGGGCAAGCGTATTTCCCACGCACGGATCCAGGACAGTTCGTCATTGATGTGAAGGCCCCTTCGGGGACACGGCTGGAAGTGTCGGACAAATACGTTGCGCAGGTGGAAGCAGATATCCGCTCGGTGATCCCGAAGGATGAACTGCAAATGATCGTGTCCAACATTGGAATCACGCCAGACCTTTCGGCGATTTACACGACGAATTCGGCGATGCACACGGCGTTTGTACAGGTGAACTTGTCCGAAGATCACAAGGTGGGAAGCTACGAGTACATGGAAAGGGTGAGGAGAAAACTGGCCAACGACTTACCGGAGCTGAGCGTTTACTTTCAAGCAGGAGGATTGGTCGATTCCGTGGTGAACCAAGGACTGCCCGCGCCCATCGACATCCAGGTAAGCGACAACGACCTGACGCAGGGCTACGGAATCGCTCGCAAGCTCGCACTGCAATTAAAGGGATCGAAGTTGGTGAGCGACGTACTGATTCCGCAGGATATCGACTATCCGGGGCTGGAATTAAACATCGACCGCGAGCAAGCCAGCCTGCTTGGACTGACACCGAAGAACGTGGTGGACAACGTCATTACCGCGTTGACTTCGGACGGAATGATCGCGCCGAGTTACTGGATCGACCCGAAAACGGGAAACAACTACATGCTGACGGTGCAGTACTTCAACAAGCAGATCGACTCGATGACGATGTCCGACTTTAAGAACATTCCGCTGCGTGCGGCGAAATCCGCGGAATACACGCCACTGCAGTCGGTGGCAAAGATCGAACCCATCAACACACCGACGGAAGTGGACCATTACCAGATCCGGCGAGTGATTGACGTGTATGTTATGCCGAACAGCGAAGACCTGAGCGGAGTGAGCAAGGACGTAAACAAACTGGTTGGAGAGTTGAAACTACCGAAGAACGCCATTGTGACGGTGCGTGGAGCGGTGGTGGGGATGCACGAGTCTTTCTTCCGGTTCGGGGTCGGGCTGATGCTTTCGGTCATGCTGGTTTACCTGATTCTGATGGCACAATTCCGGTCGTTCATCGACCCGTTCATTATCTTGACTGCGATCCCGCCGGGGTTGGCAGGGGTGGTGCTGTTTCTGTGGATGACGCACACGACGTTGAACATCATGTCGCTGATGGGCGTGATCATGATGACCGGCATTGTGGTCTCGAACAGCATCTTGATCGTGGAATTTTCGGGGATCCTGCACGAGCGGGGAATGAGCCTGAAAGCGGCGACCATCGAAGCGTGCAAAGTGCGCTTGCGGCCGATTCTGATGACTTCGCTGGCGACCTTACTGGGGTTGCTGCCGATGGCGCTGGGGATCGAGGAAGGCAGCGAACAGTATGCGCCGCTGGCACGCGCGGTGATCGGGGGACTGGGTGTATCCGTCGTGGTGACGGTGTTCCTGGTCCCCGCAGTGTACCTGGTCATTCATGGAAGGAGAAAAGCAAACACGGTGGAGGTGCCATCGTGAGGAAAAGACTGAGTGTGGCGCTGTTCGTGGCCATCCTTGCGCCGGCCGCTCGGCATACGCAAGGTACGCCCCAGGCCGTGCCCCCGCAAGGGCAAGCAGCTTCACCACCCGCAGCGACAGCGCAAACAGGCACGTCCAACGCGCGAGACCTGACGCTCGAACAGGCGGAGAGCATCGGGCTACGAGGCAATCCACAGATAACCGTCGGCCGACTCCTGGCTTTCGAGGCGCATGAGTACGTGCGAGAAACGCGGTCGGCGCTGATGCCGCAGGTCAGTGTAAATCTGACCGGAGTGGGGGCGGACCCAGGAAGCCGGCTTGCCGCAGGATATTTGACGAACGGAAGAATGTACCCCAGGCTGGCCGGAGGAGTGACAGCGAGCCAATTGATCACGGATTTTGGGCGCACGCCAAACCTGGTAGCGAACTCGCAATTCCAGGCAAAGGCGGCAGACGAAACTGCAGTGGCGACAAAGCAGCAGATCGTGCTGGCCGTGGATCAAGCGTTTTATAACGCGCTGGAAACGAAAGCGCTGCTGGTAGTGGCGGAACAGACAGTCAAAGAGCGGCAACTGCTGGTGGATCAGGTCCAAGCACTGACGACTGCGAAATTGAAGTCGGATGTGGACCTAGCGTTCGCCAAAGTGGATCTGGCAAGGGCCAATTTGCTGTTACTGGACGCGCGGAACAATTACCAAGCGTCGCTTTCGACACTGTCTGCGATCTTGGGGTATCCGGAACGGCAGGATTTTGCACCCGTAGAGCCCGCCATGACGGTTGCGCCGCCGGCGCCGGATGCCGCACCGCTAATCCAGCAAGCACTGGACCTGCGGCCGGAAGTGAGGTCGCTGCGGGACGAAGAGCTGGCAGCGGAAAAATTCGCAAAAGCGGAACATGATTTGTTCTGGCCGACGGTGAATGCCTTGGGGGTGGTCGGAGGAGCTCCGGTGCGCGATCCGAACATCACAAGCTGGTATGGGGCGGCGGGAGTGAATGTAAATATTCCTGTGTTCAACGGATTTTTGTTCAGCGCGCGAGCCAAGAGTGCAGACCTGGCTACCCAAGCGCAGCAGAAAAAGCTGCAGGACTTGCAGGATAACGTCGCGCGGGATGTGCGCAATAGTTGGCTGGACACGGAAAATGCATACGAACGATTGTCGGTGACACGGCAACTGCGCGAGCAAGCGGACTTGGCGTTACAGTTGGCCCAGGCACGGTACAAACTGGGACTGTCCACGATTGTCGAGTTTAGCCAAGCGGAATTACAAAAGACGGATGCCGACATCCAGGACACGGACGCGCACTACCGTTATATCGTCACGCAAATTGTGCTGGCATACGAAATGGGATTGAGTCGGTAGATTACCCAACATTGGAAAATCTGGCGAGGATGGCGGAATTCGGGTCTCGAACAGGGGTGTGTTTGGACAATCCGAGAGGAAAACGAAGAAACAGGCGACGTCCGGTAAAAAGGGGAAAGGGGCTCAGGGAGTGTCAGGTATTTCTGTTACGAACATAACGCGCTGAAACTAATAGGGATAAGCGGTATGGAGGGGTAATTGTTACAGATTCTTAACTTGTAATTGATGTAAGCGTAAGAGTGCGCCTCTACCTTCTGGACCGGAGTGTTTTGCTTTTTCCCAAGGTAACTTATCTGAAATTTCTTTCGAAGAAGAGAGAGGCAATGAAAAAACTTGCAGCACTAACACTGTCGCTGTTCCTGTCCGTGGGAACAGCGCTCGCGGACTCACCGAAAGACTCACCGAAATCGACCGACGCGCAGCCAGCGAAGAACAACACGGCGGCGAAGTCGGCCCCAGCCAAAACGAACGCGGAGATTGCCGCAGAGATGGAGGAATTGCGCCAGGCAATGCAAGCGCAGCAGGAGCAACTGCAACTGTTGAAGGAAGAACTGGCGAAGCGCGACCGTCAGATCGAAGAAGCCCGAGAAGCAGCGGCGGCGGCGAATTCGCGAGCGGCGGAAGCGAACGTGAAGGCGACGGAAGCGGAAGCAACTTCGGCGGAAGTGAAGACGACGACGTCGGCGCTGAACAATTCCGTAGCCAGCATGGCGGCGAGCAATGCAGCGGGATCCAGTAGTTCGAGTTCAGCGGGAAACGCCGCGGGCTCACCGGTAACGACAACCGGAGCACAGGGTCCGGACGACAAGGGACCACTCACGATCCGGTATAAAGGAATCGACATCACCCCCGGAGGGTTCGTGGAAGCTGCCACGGTGAACCGCCAACGGGCGTTGAGCGATGATATTAACACACAGTTCAACGCGATTCCCTACGGCGGCAACTCGGTCGGGAAACTTTCGGAGTTGAACTTCTCGGCCCGGCAGTCACGCATCTCGATGTTATTTGGCGCCAACATAGGCACGACGAAAGTCAGCGGCTACTTCGAAACAGACTTCCTCGGCGCGGGCACGACATCCAATAACCGGCAGACCAACTCCTACGTGCTGCGGTACCGGCAGTTTTGGGGACGCGCCGACTTTGCAAACGGTTGGGCGTTTTCCGCGGGGCAGATGTGGAGCCTGGCGACAGAAAACAAGCAAGGGATAGTCAACCGGCAAGAATGGTTGCCGATGCAGATCGATCCGCAGTACGTCGTGGGGTTTACCTGGCAGCGAGCCGATGCCGTGCGCGTGTCGAAGAGCTTCAACAACAAACTGACGCTGGCACTGGCCGCGGAGAACCCGCAGGCTACGGTGGGCGGACGAGGGTTCAGCACATACACCAGCACTTCAGCGACGGGCGTAGTGACGACGTATCAAAACTTCTTTGGGCTGGCGCCCGGCGCGGGCGGTGGATTGTTTAACCAATTCGACGCCACGGGTTACTCCGTCAATAAACTGCCGGACTTCATCGTCAAGGGGGCGTTGGACCCGGGATGGGGCCATTACGAAGTGTTCGGCATCGTGAGCGAATTCCGCAACCGCGTGTATCCTTGCGCGGTGGTCGGAACGACCGCAGGGAATTTCCCGAAGCCCACGACGCCAACGGCAATTTCGTCGTGCGTCTCGGTCGTTCCGTCGTACACGCCAAGCGCGGCGGGGGCATACAACA
Organism: Candidatus Acidiferrales bacterium; assembly: GCA_963775865.1. Taxonomy (GTDB): domain Bacteria; phylum Acidobacteriota; class Terriglobia; order Acidiferrales; family UBA7541; genus Acidiferrum. The sequence continues at coordinate 49,877 of CAVZKU010000011.1, forward strand.
ACTCGAGCACGGGAGGAGCAGTCGGGGGAAGCCTGGACGTGCCAGTGTTCTCGAAGAAACTGGACGTTGGTTTAAAGGGCTTCTATGGAGACGGCGAGGGCCGTTTTGGCTCGGCGCAGCTTCAGGATGTAACGGCTCGGCCGGACGGCACCTACGCGTTGATCCATGGCGGACACTGGCTGGGCCGGCTCGAATGGCACGTGACACCGAAGGTTGACATCTACGCATACCTGGGCGGCGAATATGCGGCCCGCACAGCGTACAGAGGCTACCAGTCAGTGAGTGTCACGCATACTCCAGCCATACCTGGTTGCGGCGCGGTTGGCCAGCAGCCCTGCCCAGGTGGAGGAATCCAGCCGTCTTACCCCGCGCTCACATCAACGAGCGTCTCGCTCACAGGGATTGGCGGATACGGCTCCCCGTACGCGAACAACTCCGGCTGCTCCGTCGAAGTTCCGCCGAGCGGGACGAGCACACCGGGCACAGGAGGCACTTGCGCGGGAGACACGCGATACATCCAGGAAGCGACCATCGGGTTCTGGCAGAAGTTCTACCAGGGCGAGAAGGGGAGAGTGCAGTGGGGCATCCAATACTCCTACTTCTACCGGACGGCTTGGTCGGGAAGTAACGGCATAACGGGGACGACCAGTATCGGACCACACGCCGTGAATAACATGATCTGGACGTCGTTCCGGTATTACCTACCCTAGGCATAGTCGAATCGCAGACGACGGGGGGCGGCTCTTTAACCGAGCCGCCTTTTCATGTTCGGGCGGTTCCCCGTAACTATCTATAAGGAGAGGTGGTTACTCGACGGGAAGTGATATTTCCAATTTTTAACAGACTCACTTGCAGATGTAACAATTCTGTAACCTGGGCAAATCAGACTAATCCGTTCTACGACTCATTCGAAGAACTGAGGGAGAGAACTTGCATGAGACGCACCGCCCTGTTGTTGGCTGCTGTTCTTGGACTTGCGTTGTGGGTAAGCGCCGCACAGAACGCCCTGCTGATTAACGGAGCAGGCGCAACGTTCCCCGCTCCAATCTATTCGAAGTGGTTTGACGTCTATCACCAAAAAAACGGCACGATTCAATTCAATTACCAGTCGGTGGGATCGGGAGCTGGAATCAAGCAGATGACGGACGGGACCGTGGATTTCGGGGCGACCGACGGACCGATGAATGATGATCAGATCAAGGCATTTCAGACCAAGCACAGCTCGGACATTCTGCACTTTCCGACCGTGCTCGGCGCCGTGGTTCCGACGTACAACCTGCCCGGGGTAAACGCACCATTGAACTTTACGCCGGAGGCTCTGGCGGGAATTTATCTGGGAAAGATCACGAGGTGGAATGATCCGGCGATCACGGGCCCGAACAAGGGAGTGAACCTGCCGGCACAGGACATTGTGGTGATTCATCGTTCCGACGGCAGTGGAACGACTTATGTCTGGACCGACTTCCTGTCCAAAGTGAGCGACGAGTGGAAGAGCAAGGTGAACAAATCGACGTCGGTGAACTGGCCGGTAGGGTTGGGCGGCAAAGGAAATGAAGGCGTAACCGGACTGATCAAGCAGACGCCGAATTCGATGGGTTATGTGGAACTGATTTACGCTGTGCAGAATAATATTCCATATGGAACGGTGAAGAACAGCTCAGGGGCGTTCCTGAAGGCGGACCTGGCGAGTGTCAGCGCCGCGGCGGCGGGAGTAGCAAAGGAAATGCCGGAAGATTTCCGGGTGAGCATCACGAACGCACCCGGCAAGACGTCGTATCCGATTTCGAGTTTCACGTGGCTGCTGATTCCCTCAAAGATTCAGGACGGCGCGAAGCGCGATGCGATCAAAGGATTTCTGAAGTGGATGTTGTCGGACGGGCAAGGGTACGCGGAACAGCTTTCTTACGCGAAATTACCGAAGGAAGTGGTGGCCATGGAATTGAAAGCGATCAACAAGATTCAGTAGAAATCGAAGAGAGACGTGGCGACAGCAAATCCAACGGTGCCGAGCGCGGGTCCGATCACAGGCTCGCGCTCGTTTTTGTCGAAGCTGAGAGACGGCGATGAGATCGCAAGGCTGATCACATTTCTGTTCGCGGCTTCGGTCGTTTTGATCACGGTGCTGTTGGTGTACGAACTGTGGAGCAACTCTGCGCTGCCGCGGCATAAGTTCGGCCTGCACTTTTTCGTGACGCAGGTGTGGGATCCGGTGGCGGGTGAGTATGGCGCCTTGCCCTTTATCTACGGGACGCTGGTGACCTCGGTGGTGGCGTTACTGTTAGCCGTGCCACTGGGGATCGGGGCATCCATCTTCCTGGCGGAACTAGCACCGCCCAGAATTTCCGATACATTGCAGTTTTTCATCGATCTGCTGGCGGCGGTGCCCAGCGTGATTTACGGAGTTCTGGGTGTGTTCATCATGGTGCCGCTGATGCGCAGCGTGATTTACCCCGCGCTGAACAAACCATTGGGCTATCTGCCCCTTTTCAAAGGGCCGTCCTACGGCGTGGGATTTCTGACGGCGGGAATCGTACTGGCAATCATGGTGATTCCCTACATCATCTCGGTGTCGCGAGAAGTGTTGCTGTCCGTGCCAAGAGATCAGCGGGAAGCGGCACTGGCACTGGGATCAACCCGCTGGGAATCCACCTGGAAAGTGGTGGTGCCATTTGCGAGGACGGGCATCATGGGTTCCATCTTCCTGGCGCTGGCGCGGGCGTTGGGAGAAACCATGGCGGTGACCATGGTGATCGGCAACACGCCGAAGATCAGCGCATCGCTGTTCGCGACGGGATACTCGATTGCGGCAGTAATCGCCAACGAATTCACGGAAGCGACCGGTGAACTTTACACGCAGTCGCTCATTGCTCTGGGACTGGTGCTGTTTCTTCTGACGTTCATCCTGAACGGCATGGCGCGGATTCTGATTGTCGTGACCACGCAAAAGGGAAGCGGGAAGGGCAACCAATGAGCGGGCGGCTACGCTGGCGGAAATTTGTCAGCAATTTCATGCTGACACTAACCGGGGTTTGCGCGGTGGTTTCCGTATTGATGCTGTTCCTGATTTTGGGCTACCTGCTGGTGAACGGAAGCAAGTCGATCAATTGGGCGTTCTTCACGCAACTTCCGCGGCCGGTCGGGGAAGCAGGCGGCGGAATGGCCAATGCCATCGTGGGAAGCGGGAAATTGCTGCTCGCCGCATCGCTGTTCGGAGTGCCCGTGGGATTTCTGGGGGGAATTTATCTGGCGGAATTCAGCGGGGATAAGGTAGCGTCGGTGGTGCGATACGCCGCCGATTTGCTGAACGGTGTGCCTTCGATCGTGATCGGAATTTTTGCGTATAGCCTGGCGGTGCTGCCGTTCAAGCATTTCTCGACGGTGGCGGGGGCATGCGCCCTGGGATTGATGATGATCCCGATCACGCTGCGCAGCACCGAAGAGTTTCTGGGCGCCGTGCCGCGGATGTTGCGCGAGGGCGCTATGGCATTGGGAGCAAGCAAATGGAAAACGATTCAAACTGTTATCGTGCCGGCGGCGTATCGTGGAATTCTCACGGCGATACTGCTGGCGCTAGCGCGGGTGGCGGGCGAAACGGCGCCACTGCTGTTCACGGCGCTGGGAAACCAATACTGGAGCCGGGGCTGGGGCGAGCCGACGGCGTCGTTGCCGGTGGTGATCTACAACTACGCGCTGTCCCCGTACGAGGACTGGCATCGGCAAGCGTGGGCGGCGGGACTGGTGCTGCTCGGGTTCGTTCTGATCATCAACATACTGGCACGGACAATCCTGTCGCGGGGCATAGCGGTGCCGAGGTCGTAGGGATGCAAGCGTCGTCCAATCCGGGGCTATCCGTGAACATCAAAACGCCAACAGGGACGGCCGGGGCGAAGGAACATGCCAGCGCTGCGCCGATGCGCATGACGATATCGAAATTGAACTTCTACTACGGCCCGAAACAGATTCTGTTCGATATCAACATGGGGATAGCTGATAAAAAGGTGACCTCGTTGATCGGGCCATCGGGCTGCGGCAAATCCACGCTGTTGCGGGTCCTCAACCGGATGCACGAAACGGTGAACACCGCGCGGCTGGAGGGAGAAGTTCTTCTGGACCAGCAGAACATTCTGGCGCAGGACGTAACGGCGTTGCGGCGGAGGGTAGGCATGGTGTTTCAGCGGCCGAATCCCTTTCCCAAATCCATTTTTGAGAACGTAGCATACGGGCCAAGAATCAATGGGTTCAAAGGGCCGATTGCGGAGGTTGTGGAGAAGAGCCTGCGCAATGCGGCATTGTGGGAGGAAGTGAAGGACCACCTGCATAAATCTGCGTACGAGCTCTCCGGCGGGCAGCAGCAGCGGTTGTGCATCGCGCGGGCGCTGGCGGTGGAACCGGAAGTATTGCTGCTGGACGAGCCCTGTTCGGCTCTGGACCCGATCAGCACCGCGAAAATCGAAGAATTGCTGGTGGAACTGAAAAATATAACCACGCTGGCGATCGTCACACACAACATGCAGCAGGCAGCGCGTGTGAGCGATTTCACGGCATTCGTGTTGACGGGCCAGATGATCGAGTTCAGTTCCACACCACAGCTGTTCACGACCCCGGGCGATCCACGAACGGAAGCGTACATTACCGGCCGCTTCGGATAAGAGGCGGGCGATTTTCGATGGTCCGGGGCCGGGCAGTGATTAAGATGCGAATGGGAAGGCATTCATGGAACGTCATTTTGAGAAGGACCTGAACGAGCTGAAGGAGAGGCTGCTGTGGATGGGCAGCCTGGCGGAACGCGCTGTCCATCAGGCCGTGCACGCTGTGCTCGATTCCGACGAGCAATTGGCGAAGCGCGTTCTGGATGAGGAAGATGCGATCAACGAACTGCAACTGGAGATCGACGACCGCGTGGTGCAATTGCTGGCGCTACACCAGTTGATGGCGGCGGACCTGCGGTTCGTGCTGGCGGTTTCGAGAATCAACAACGATTTGGAAAGGATTGGCGACCAGGCGGTGAACGTGGCGCAAGGGGCACTGCGCATTCTGCGGCATCCTCGCGTGAAGCCCTATGTGGACCTGCCACGAATGACGGAACTTGTAGAAGAGCAAGTGCGCAGCGCGTTGAACGCGGTGGTGAGACGGGATGTGGAACTGGCGCAGAAGGTGATGGCCAGCGACGACCAGGTGGATCACTACCGCGACCAGATCTTCCGGGAATTGCTGACGTATATGATGGGCGACTCCAGCCTGGTATTTCCGGCGTTTGAGCTGATCCTGGTGGCGAAGAATCTCGAGAGGATTGGCGACCACGCGACGAACATCGCAGAGGACGTGATTTACATCGTGCAAGGACTGGATATCCGACACCCGTCGATCGACCGCCGCTGAAGTCGTTTACGCGAGAGTAGAATTATGAGCGTCCGACCTGTCTATAAGCAGTGTTCCCGGACGCCTACGTTAAGGCTTTCCTTGCGGAGAAGTCCCGCTCCTCAGGATGACAAACGGTCCTCCCGGAATCAAAAGTGGACGAGTGAGCCGTGCAAAAAGACTGCGCTTAGTTTGCCTTGAGGGGCAGTCTGCGGCCAAACCACAACAAGAATGCGGTGAATAGAGCGCTAACGGCCGAAAGGGCATCGCCGAGTTTGCGGTCCCTGGTGCGGACAAAGCGCACGCGGATGTCCGAGGTGCCTGCTGCAACGGGGATGACCATCTGATTGACGTCATCCGTACGCTCCGGCTGAAGTGACTTGCCGTTTACCTCGACGCGCCAGGCGGGGTAGTTCAGAATGCGCAAGGCGACACGAGCTTGCGAGGGAGTATCGACGCGAATTTGTTTTTGTTCCGTAGACCAGCGTTGAACCTGGAAACGGGCTTGCGAAGTTGAGGATTCAGCGGAATCCGACTGCAGAATCTTGGCGGGAGGGGCGTCGACAGGGAGGTCAAGGTGGTCGTCGCCGACCGGGTCATATTCGTCGGTGCCCTCGAACCCGTGGCCGTTGACGAGGGCGTCGCGCATGGTAGGCATCTCATCTTCATCCCACCAGGTGTTGGTTACCTGAAAATAGGCGAGAGCGACGTGAAGCATGAGAAGAGCAGAGAACCAGAGCCACGCACGGCGTTTTTCCATGGCGAAAGCGACAAAGCAGGCGGCGACGAGGGCGATGACGGACATCCAGCGCCAAGGAAACTGCACGAAGCGCAACTTGGGCAGGTAGGTCCAGAGAGGAAGAGTGAGGCGCAAGGTGAGGAGCGTGGCCGCAGCGCCTAAGACTAAGAGGGCGAGGGGTATCTGGCGAGAGCGTGGGGCCGTGTTTGCGGGGGAAGCGAGACGGCGCGAGGCCAGAGCGGCGAGTCCGAGGAGCAGAATCATCACCAGCGCACAGATGGAAGCAATCCAATTGAACCAGGTGTGCTCCGGGTCATCGATGGGAGTAAACAGGAAATTCTGAGAGGGAAGCAGACCGCTCGAGAGAGCCTGCCTAATGTTGACCCAGCGCTGTTCGTAGGCGGCAGGGATGAGATAGAAAGCGGTGAGGCCGAAGCCCAGAGCCAAGCCCGCGGCACCGCGGAGAAGCGGGTGCCAGGAACGCTCTAAGAGCGCAGCACAAGCGAACAGGAGAGCCATGGAATAACTGGCAATGACGGCGGCAGGGGCGTTCGAGAGCCAGATTGCGGCGTAGGGAATAGCGAAGAGCGCGAGGGAGGAACGGTTTCGCGGGGAATCGTCCAGAAGACGACACAAGCGGAGCGCGGCCAAAAGGAGCAGGGGGAAAAAGGCGCAGGCCAATTGTTCGGCGAAATCGCTTCGGATGTAGGTCATCAGGAGCGCATTGGGATTAATGACGTAAACGGCGGCGCCGAGAACCGCGGCGCGTTGAGTCGTGAGATTTCGCAGAAGGAAGTAGGCGGAAAGTCCGGCGAAGGTTTGCACCAGCACGATGAACAGGATGGGTACGGCCGGGTCGGGTAAAAGGAGCGTGAGAGCGGCGCCGAGCATCCAGGAGAGCGGGGGATAAAAGAGGAAGCGCGGCTCACCGAAACCGTGATTGGTCCAGGCGGTCCAGCGCGGGAAGAGGATGCCTTCCTTCCACTGGTAAGCGGCATCGAGCCAGGAAGCCGCGTGGAATTCGAAATCGTGGCCAGAGGCGGTGCCAAACCAGAAAAAGGGCAGAATGATGAGAACCGAGAGCAACAGGGAAAGCCAGAGTGGCCAGAGCCAAGCGGGGAGGCGCCGGGATGACGAAGCGGAGGGAGATAGAGGCGATTCTGTCATCAAGTGTTCATGAAATTGTAACCGGAGAGATGGGCGAAGGACGAATCGAGCGGAATCCGCTTTCCAGTCGAAGAAATTGAGCGATAATACGGGCACTCATGAGCCAAACCAACACAGCGACAGCGGTCGAGCCGATCATCGAGGCACGCCAGCTGGAAAAATTCTATCCGCAACCAGATGGAAACCGGATCCAGGTGATTTCTCCGACGGATATTGCGATTTATCCCGGACAGATTATTGCACTGCTGGGCCCCTCGGGCTGCGGAAAATCGACGATGCTGCGGATGCTGACGGGACTGTCGCCGGCATCGGGCGGAAGCGTCTACTGGCACGGGCAACCGGTGAAGGAAGAGACGCCGAATGTGTCGATCGTGTTCCAGAGTTTTGCGTTGTTCCCGTGGCTGACGGTAATCGAGAACGTGGAAGCGCCGCTAGAAGCGCGCGGGATGGCAGAGTTCGAACGGCACAAGCGCGCGCTGCGGATCATCGACGCGGTGGGACTGGACGGGTTCGAGTCCGCCTACCCGAAAGAACTTTCGGGCGGAATGAAGCAGCGGGTGGGCGTGGCTAGGGCGCTGGTAGTGGAGCCGGAAGTTTTGTTCATGGACGAACCGTTTTCCGCGCTGGATGTGCTCACCGCGGAAACGCTGCGCGGGGAACTGTTGGAGTTGTGGCAGGGGAAAAAGATCCCGACGCGGGCGATTTTCATCGTCACGCACAATATCGAAGAAGCAGTAATCCTGGCGGACAGGATTATCGTGCTGGGAAGAAATCCGGCGCATATTCATGCGGAATTTAACGTGGACCTGGCGCACCCGCGGGATCACAAGGATCCTCGGTTCATCGAGCTGGTGGATTTGATCTATCGGGCGTTGACGCGACAGGATCACGCGGGACCCACCGGCACGGGATTGCCAGGAACCGAGGGAACCAGCCGGAAGACGCACATCATGTTGCCGCACACGCGGCCGGGCGGACTGGCAGGGTTGCTGGAGATTCTGGTGGACCAGGGCGGGCGTGCGGATTTGCATGTGCTTGCGGATGAATTGAGCCTAGAAGTAGATGCACTGCTGCCGAGCGTGGACACGGCAGTGTTACTGGGGATGCTGAAACTGGAAGAGGGAGACGCCATTATCACCGAGGAGGGAAAGGCGTTCGCCCGGGGAGACATTCAGGGGCGCAAAGCGATCTTCCGAAAGGCGGTGTTGTCACACATTCCGCTGTTTCGGCAAATGGAGCAGTCGCTGAAGGCGAAGGCGGACCGCACGCTCCCGGCGGAATTTTTCCAGGACCTGCTGGATGAACACTTCAGCGAAGACGAAGCGCGGCGGCAACTGGAAACCGCGATCCAATGGGGCCGCTACGCGGAGATTTTTGATTTCGACGCCGCGAGCGGGAAATTGACGCTAACGGAAACCTGAAGCTCCCGTGCCCTCTCCCCCCGTTTTATCCCAACCATCTGGTCCGATACCACCAGCCGCGAAAAGGCCACTCGGGGCGCGGTGGGCTTACGCGTTCTTGATCGATATTGCAGTGTTCGCCGCGGTGATTGGCGTGATTTTCGGAGTGTACTCGATCGGGCGGTCGTGGCTCGGCCCGGTGAAAGTGGAATCGGAAATTTCGCAGGATCCGCGGAGCTTGTGGGCCTACGCGCTGTACTCGCTGGTGCGGATTCTGGTGGCCTATGCGATCAGCCTTGTGTTTGCACTGGCGTATGGGTATGCGGCGGCAAAGTCCAAGCGGGCGGAAATTGTGCTCATTCCGCTGCTGGACATTCTGCAATCAATTCCGGTGTTGAGTTTTCTGCCCGGGGTGATGCTGGCGATGGTGGCGCTGTTTCCCAGCCGACAGGTCGGCGTGGAATTAGGGTCCATCATTCTGATTTTTACGGGGCAAGTGTGGAACATTGCCTTCAGTTTTTATTCATCGTTGAAAACGATCCCGCGGGATTTACGGGAAGCGGCGATTATTTACCGGTTTAGCCGGTGGCAGCGGTTCACGGAACTGGACCTGCCGTTTTCTACAATCGGGCTGGTGTGGAACTCGATGATGTCCGTGGCAGGCGGATGGTTTTTCCTGATGGCGTGCGAGATGTTCGTGTTAGGGGACAAGGACTTTCGCTTGCCGGGGCTGGGATCGTTTCTGCAGACGGCGGCGAGCAGCGGAAATACGCGGGCGATGTTCTGGGGACTGGCGATGATGGTGGCGGTTATCGTCCTGATGGACCAATTGATCTGGCGGCCGGTGATTGCCTGGGCGGATAAATTCAAGTTTGAGCAGGTGGAAAGCAGCGGCACTGCGGAGAATTCGATTCTGAATTTTATCCGGAAAGAATCGTTTCTAATTCGCGGCTACCGGCGGGTGCTGCATCCTATCGTCGATTGGCTGACGATGCAATTTGCCAGCGGGGCGAAGCGTGCGGCCGCTACGTTTTCTTCAACCCAGGCAAGGCGGCCAAGGCGCTGGCTGGGCTGGGTTGCGGGGGCAGTGGGCGGGGCGTTCCTGAGCTACGAGATTTACCGAGCCATGGGGGAACTGGCTTCGCTGAACCGACATGAGTATGTACTGCTGCTGGAAAGCGCGGGTCTGACGTTTCTGCGAGTGAACCTCGCCCTGATCATCGGAGCGCTGTGGACGATTCCGGTGGGAGTAGCGATCGGATTCAGCCCGCGGTTTGCTCGATTGATGCAGCCGCTGGTGCAACTGGCAGCGTCAGTACCGGCCACGGCGCTGTTTCCCGTTTTGTTGCTGGTGCTGATCCGTCTACGCGGAGGAGTGGAAATCGCAGCCATGGCGCTGATGTTGCTGGGGACGCAGTGGTACATCCTGTTCAACGTGATCGCGGGAGCGATGGCGATTCCCACGGATTTGAAGGAGGCGGCGAAGGTTTTCCGGTTCAGCCGAGTGGACCGTTGGCGGCGTTTGATTCTGCCGGGAATTTTCCCGTACCTGGTGACGGGACTGGTAACCGCTTCGGGGGGAGCGTGGAACGCCAGCATCATCGCGGAATATTTTCATTTTCAGGGGAAGGTGGTAGAAGCGCCGGGGTTGGGGAGCACCATCAGCCGGGCGAGTGATGCGGGACATTTTAATGTGCTGCTGGCGGCGACGTTGATCATGGCGACGATCGTGGTGTTAATCAATCGCGTGCTGTGGCGGAGACTGTATCGATTGGCATCGACGCGATTCAAGTTGGAAACGTGAAGGTTTGAAAGATTGTGCTGGCTTTAAAATGGAGATCCTTCAGCGAACCTTATCGAATCGGTTCAGGATGAGAGTAACCCCGGCAACTGAGCAGAGTCGCATCTTTCTTGAGGAAACCCGCTAAGTTTTTGTGAGTTCGCGGGACAAAAAACTAATCTGGCCAATGTGGTGGTAGAGGTGGGTGGCGCAGTGGAGAACCGCCGTGAACCGGTTCTTTGCCTCGGGTTCGCGTTCCGCCGAATACGATGAGGTCCAATCGGCATCCGCCTGTCGTTCGATGGTAGTGACGACCATGGCAATGGTTTGGTCGAAGTTGCGAAGGAGTTCGGCTTTTGCGGGGCGGCGGGATTCCGTAAATTCCAAATCGCGGTTGCGAATGTAACGAGTGGAGGCAATTCTGGCGCCGATGTAATAGTTGAGATTGCCCGTGAGATGAAGAACCAAGTGTCCGACGCTGTTGCCGTAGGAAAAGGGATTTCGCCAGAATTGATCGTCGGACAGCGGATCGACCCATCGATGCAGGTCTGCGGCGCGCTGGCGATATTCGCCGGCGAAGGCAGCGGAGATGGTTTGGGTTAGATCGCTCATGAAGGCACCTCGAGAGAAGCTACCACCTTTATAGGGAACCGAAGGATTTCAAGATATGCACCGTGCCGGATTTAGTTTGAGATCCTGCGAGGATTTTCATCGGGTCGCCTCAGGGGGACAGATTAGTGGGCGAGAACGGGTTTGTCGTTTTTGTAGATTACGCCTTCCTTCATGACGAAGAAGACATGCTCGGTTTGGCGGATGTTCTGAAGCGGGTTGCCGGGGACGGCGACAATGTCAGCAAACTTGTGGGGTTCGAGGGAGCCGATTTTGTCGGCGAGTCCGAGGAGGTCGGCGTCGGCGGAGGTGCCGGCTTTGAGGGCGGCGGCAGGTTTCATGCCGAGATCGACCATTTGGTGAAATTCTTCGGCGTTGCGACCATGAGGATAAACGCCTGCGTCGGTGCCGAGACCGATACGGATGCCCTTGGCGAGCGCGCGCTGAAACGTACCATGCATGGAATTAATCGCCAATTGAGCCTTGACCGCGATGGCTGGCGGAATATAAATGTTGCGGTCGAATTTCTCCTGCAGACCCTCGGCAGCCATGAGAGTGGGAACAAGATAGGTGCCGCGCTGCTTCATCATGTCCAGATCCTCGTCGTCCATAAAACTGCCGTGTTCGATGGAATCGATGCCGGCACGGATGGCACGCTTGGCCGCTTCGGCTCCGTGGGCGTGCGCCGCAGTTTTTCTATGAAGGGCATGTGCTTCGTCCACGATGGCGTTTAATTCTTCCTGGGTGAGCTGGGGAGTGTCGACGTCGTCGGTGGGCGAGAGAACGCCGCCGGAAGCGCAGACCTTGATCATGTCCGCGCCATATTTATGGTCGAGACGCACAGCGTAGCGGGCTTGATCAGGACCGTTGATAACACCGTCCAGAGGACCGGCTTCATGGCCAAAGAGGCCTTGCCGGAAACCATCTTGAAAATCACAGTGACCGCCAGTGGAACCGAGGGCATGAACCGTGACGAGCATGCGCGGGCCGGGTACGTCGCCGTGGGCAATGGCGTTGCGGAGGCCGACGTCGAGGTACTCCCTAGAGCCAACGTCGCGGACGGTGGTGAACCCGGCCATGAGCGTGACACGCGCGTTGACACTGGCGTCGAGGGCCCGTTCGGCAACGGTTTTTTGCAGGTTTTCCAATTCTTCCCGATTGTAGTCGTCAGAATAAGGGAAGGTGAGGTGCGTGTGAGCGTCGATGAAACCGGGAAGAAGTGTGGCGTCGCCGAGATCGATAACTTCCGCGCCGGCGGGAATCGCCGCGGCCTGGCCGACCGCGGCAATGCGGCCACCGGTAACAACGACGAGCCCCGGAGTAACTAATGTGTCGCTCTTGCCATCGAACATGGCGGCCGCCTTCAGGACATACGTCTTGTCTGGCGGCTTCTGTCCCTGTCCATAAAACCGCGCCCCGAAGATTGCAGTGACGAGAAGAACCAAGAGGATTCGTGTATGCATGAAACCCTTTCGATGGGAGTGGAAGTGTGAGTCGATGGGAGACTGTATCGCGACTGGAAAAAAGTCAAGGCAGAGAGGGAAAAAGCGGGCGCGGCGCCCGTGAGACAAGGAGAGTTGTGTGAGTGGTGTGCCGCACCGAGCGGATTACGATCAATATGAGGCATTGCCAGATTGGGCGAAGAAGACTCTGAAAGGAACACGCCAAGGACGAGCGGGAGCCCGTGTACAACCTCGGAGAATTTGAAAGCGCAAAGACACATGACGCGCTATGGAACGCAGCGCAGACCCAGCTGGTGCGCGAAGGGAAAATCCACAATTATTTAAGGATGCTGTGGGGGAAGAAGATTTTGGAGTGGTCGCGAACACCGAAGGAAGCGGCCAGAATCATGATTCACCTGAACAACAAGTATGCGGTGGATGGGCGAAATCCGAATTCGTACAGCGGAATCTTCTGGGTATTGGGAAGGTATGACCGGCCGTGGGGACCGGAGCGGCCGATCTTCGGAACGATCCGGTATATGAGCTCGGAAAACACAGCAAGAAAAGTGTCCGTGAAAGGTTACATACGAAAATATACGGAGGCGGCTTCGACGCAGGAACATTGCAGCTTCTGAGCAGAATGGAAGAACATTCCGCGCCCGCGGATATGAGTGAACTCTTTCAATTTCGCAGCTGGATGCCCGCTTCGTCCGTGGAGGTGTACCGGTTTCACGTGGAAGCGGGGGTGCTGGAACTTTTGACACCGCCATGGGAGAAGGCGCGTGTTCTCTTGGCGGCACAAGACGACGTGTGAGATTTTGAGAGCGCGGAAGCGGGAAAGCCGAGAGTAAAATGGCGGATCGCATGGAAGCAGGGATTCTGAAATTCGTATCGCACGCAAACGGGATCGCGTTCGTCATACGGAGTGTGAACCGGGAAAAATGTTCCGCGACGTGATGGTGTCCGGGCCGTTCCTCCGGTGGGAACATACGCATGAGTTTCAAAGTGAGAGCTCGGAGTCGAGCTGGCTGGAAGACCGTGTGGAGTATGAATTTCCGTTGGGCTGGCAGGGAAAGCTGATAGGCGGGACGTACACGCGGAAAAGGCTGCAACGAATGTAATTCGACGGACCGGGAGCATCGAACAGCCGGGCTGGCAAACTACGCTGCGGGTTTCTGTTGGGCTATTTTCGCAGGACTGGGTTGCAGAACAATCAAAAACGAAAGCGGGTTGCGGATGTTGCTGGCGTGGCTGGAGGGTCACTGGGCGGGATTGCCGGCGCTGGATATGCGGCGGATGCCCGGGGTATTTCTTCTGATCGACGGCAATAAGGTCTACCATCATAAACTGCTTTCCGACCGCCCGGATTACATGGGGCTGGCCACGGCGGCATAGAATCTCCTTTCGAGAGGCTTGGACTTGCGCCGGGTTGCCCGATTACCGCAGGATATGGAATTGCATTGTAGACGCCGAACCCGACTGATGACGGTGTGAGGAAGTTTTCGAATGGCGAACAGCCGAGATGTGCTGATTGTGGGTGCAGGCCTTGCCGGCTTGTGCTGCGCGCGCGCGCTGCAGGAAAAGGGCGCCAGCTTTCAGATTCTGGAAGCCGCGGATGGGATTGGCGGACGAGTGCGGACAGATGAGGTAGACGGATTTCTGCTGGATCGCGGATTTCAGGTGCTGTTGACCGCGTATCCGGAAGCGAAACGGGTTCTGAACTACCGGCGGCTGGACTTGAAGGCGTTCGCGCCGGGGGCAATTTCCTGGTACGCGGGCCGGATGAACAAACTGGTGGATCCGTGGCGGACTCCGGGAGCGTGGAAAGAGGCGTGGCAATCCGAATTCGGCACTTTGCGCGATAAGCTGCGGATTGCCAGATTGCGCAGCCGTTTGGGGAAGTCTTTGATCGAAGAAATTTTTGCTGGGCCGGATCGTCCGACGAAAGAAGCGCTGGAGTCCTCCCATTTTTCGGAGCAGATGATACACCGGTTTTTCCGGCCGTTTCTCGGAGGAATTCTGTTGGATGGCGAGCTGAAATCGTCGAGCCGGATGTACGAATTTGTATTCAAAATGATGTCGGAGGGAGATGTGGCGTTGCCGTCACGCGGGATGGGCGCGATCCCGGCACAATTGGCGGAGAAGTTACCCGTGGGGGCGGTGCGACTGAATACCCGCGTGGAAGAATTGCATGAGAGCGAGCTGAAGTTGACGGAAGGGGAGGTGCTAAAGGCACAGGCGATAGTGATTGCGACGGAAGGACCTGCGGCCGCGAGGCTGATCGGGGAAGTGGAGCCGGCGTCGCGGAGCGTGACCTGCTTCTACTATGCGGCCGAGGAACCGCCGGTGAAGGGGCCATTGCTCTTTCTGAATGGAGATGGTGCCGGACCGGTGAACAATTTTGCCGTGATTTCGCAGGTGGCGCCGTCCTACGCGCCGGCGGGAAAGCATCTGGTCTCAACCTCGGTGCTCGGCACGCATAAGCTGACCGATGTGCAGTTGAGCGGATTCATCATTGCGCAGATGAAGAATTGGTTCGGCAAAGTGGCGAGCACGTGGCAGTTCCTGCGCGGCTACTGCCTGACGCACGCGCAGCCGCAGCAATTTCCGGGCGCGCTGGAACCGCCGCAGCGTGCAGTGCGAGTGAGGCCGGGAGTGTATGTGTGCGGCGACCATCGCGACAATGCGTCGATTCAAGGGGCGATGGTAAGTGGACGGCGAGCGGCGGAAGCGGTGCTGGCTGATTTATCGCGATAAGTTTCCAGGAAAAGGAGACGGTCATCATGTGGAATCGCACCTGCCCCCTGTGTTTCGTGAAACTGCCGCGGATCTTGGTGCTCACGCGAGGAGATGAACTGGTTTGCCCTTCGTGCCACGCGCCGCTGGAGTTATCGCGGGCCAGCCGGGTGATGAGTGCCGTGGCAGGGTTGCTTCTTGGGTGGTTGGCAGCACAGGCATTTCTGGAGATAAGCCCGACCGGGAGATGGGTTGTGCCGGTACTGACGGCCGTACTGGGATATGGAATCGGAGCGGCGCTTGTGCTGTACCTGTTATCCGATTTAGTAGTGCGGCCGAAGCCAGGCGTGGGGCATTTTCCACAATCCCACAAGTAACGGACCCTCGGTACTATTGACCCAGTTGTGAACCCCTCAGAAACTCGCAAGGGTGGCAAGGTATTCCCAATTTTTAGGTTGCAGGGTAACCGTGCGGTATCGCGTGGGGGAAGTGCTTCTGTCCGCGACGGGAACGTTTGCGGCGGATTCCGGGAGATCAATTTTCCTCGAGCAACACCTGGAGCAACGGGGCGGACGCAAGTATTTTCGTTGGGAAATTCCCTATCCGTATATTCATCGGATCGCAGAAGAAGGGCTGACGGAGCGCGAGGCAGAAGCACCTGCCGAGCCCGTCGTCCACACCGCACCGAAGGCGGCGGCAGCGGCAGCCGGAGAGTCTTCCGCTGGACCCGCTACGTTTTCTCCTTTCCTGAATGTTCCTACGCCCCTGGATTGAGTTGGGCTGAACTGCCACTCCTCTAAGAATCGGCTACACTTAATTCCTAGCGAAGCATCAAACGAGCAGAACTTTCTGCGCGCGAGGAGGTTGTCTGTGAGCACTGGCGGCGTATCACGAAAAATAGGATTGATCGGACTGGGTCTGATGGGCCGGCCGATGGGGATGAACCTGTTGAAGGCGGGTCATTCACTGACGGTGTGGAATCGGACGGCGTCGCGTGCGGACGAACTGGTGGCCGCAGGTGCTGTACTGGCCAAAACGCCGAGAGAAGTAGCCGCGGCGAGCGATGTGCTGTTGACGATTGTGAGCGACCCTCCAGCGCTGGAAACGGTGCTGTGGGGGCAGGACGGAAAAAATGAGGGGGCGCTAGGAGGATTGAAGTCGGGGAGCATTTACATTGACTCGAGCACGATTTCGCCCTCACTGGTAATGAAGATTGCCAAGGCCTGCAAAGAGCGCGGGGTTCGATTCCTGGATGCGCCGGTGACGGGAGGGGATTGGGGAGCGCGGGAAGGGAACCTAGTATTCATGATCGGGGGAGAGGGCGCGACGTTGCAAGATGCGGAACCGATTCTCAGAGTGATGGGCAAGAAGTTCTTTCACTTGGGCCCGAACGGCGCGGGACAAACGATGAAATTGGCAATGAATGCGATTTTGGCGCTGCAGGTGGGAGCGGTGGCGGAAGCGATCGGACTGGTGACGAAGGCGGGACTGAAAGGGGAACAGTTGCAGGAAGTGCTGCAGGCGAGCATGGGGAGGTCGGGGTTGCTGGATCTGAAGACGCCGCTGATGCTCAAGGGAGACTACAAGCCGAGCTTCCCGTTGCGGCTAATGCACAAGGATCTGGGGTTGGCGCTAGATCTTGCGAATCAACTGGGTGTGGCACTGCCGACGACGGCCGCAGTGCGAGAAGTCTATAACTACGTCATGGGCGAAGTGAAAGAGGACCAGGACTATTCCGCGGTGATGCGCTTCTGGAAGAAATAAGCGCGCGGCTTACTTCAGAGGTTTCGCCGGGAAAAAGCCGATCGCCAGATCGCGTGAAGTGCGCAGGCCAGATTGTGCTTCGAGGATCGCCGGGATGGAATTCACGGCTACGGAAGCGGTGGCAATGTCGCCGTGGGAACCTCCGGGGATGACCAAACGGATATTGGGATGACCCTGAAGTTCGATAGTATCGACGGGATCCTTGGCGCCGACGTACATCTGCAGTTCCATGTAGATGAGCTCTTTGCCTTCGGCGGTTCCACGAGCAATCTGATGAACTCCAGCGGCCTGGCCGGGTTCGACGGTAAGGAACTCGGTTTGCACGCGATCGGTGGCGACTTTAGGTTCGATGGTTTCGGTAATTTCGTCGATGCGAAGGCCGAGGCTGTCCGCAACCATGGCCACCGATTCCGGCAAACCGACGTGCTTGATGATGCCTTCCTTCACTTTGGCAAGAAATTCCTCGACGGTTATGCCGGCACCGATCTTTTTCTGAAGGGGAAGGCGGCGCTTTGAGGCGTCGACGATGCGGAGAGCTTTGACGTGATCGACACGCTGAGAAACGGCGGCGAGGGTAATCGCGAGTTTGTCCATGACGAATCCCGGGTTGATCCCGGTTCCCACAAGAGCGACGCCGGATTCCTTGGCAGCTTTGTCGAGCTTGGCGGCCAGTTCGGGATGGCTGCGGTGTGGGTAAGAAAGTTCCTCGCAGGTGGAAACGACGCAGGAGCCCACATCGAGACAGGCGAGCAACTGGTCCATCACTTTGGGGAGTGAAGACGAGGTGGTGTGCATAACCACGTCGGCGGATTGATCCAAGACGCCCTTGGCATCGCCGGAGACCTTCACGCCCCAGGGTCCATCCGAAGCGCCGACGATTTCGGCGAGGTCTTTGCCGATCTTTGCGGGGTCGGAGTCGATGGCACCGACGATGTCGATGGATTCTTTTTCGCGGAGCAACTTAAGAATCGAGGCACCAATAGGCCCGATCCCGTATTGGATGGCACGAATTTTCTTTTTCACGGCTGTCTCCGATCCATGGATTGTAGAGAGCACACAGCGCGAAATTTCGCTGGGAGCGAACTATCAAGCCTACTGGATTTCCGGAGAGCAGGCAATCATCGGGAGTAGAGTGGAGTAGAGCCCGGCGTAGACGGTTGCCGCATTTGGTGAGGCCGCCGCATAATGGGGGCTGCCGCGACCCGAGCGGGGGAGGAATGGATGCGCGCCGAAAAACTGAGCAATGCAGACATTGAGAAGAACCTTCACACAGTCAAGGGATGGAGCCTTGTGAACGGGAAGCTGCACAAGGAATTCGAATGCAAGGATTTCGTAACGGCGTTTGGGAAGATGACGCAAGTGGCGCTGGTGGCGGAGTGGATGAACCATCATCCGGAATGGTTCAACGTGTGGAATAAGGTGAAGATTGATCTGAATACCCACAGCGTGCAGGGGATCAGTAACCTGGACTTCCAGTTAGCGGAAAAAATAAACGAGATATTTGGAGCGTAGGCGTAGTTTTGGATGTGCTGATGCCGCGGATGAGGTACGGCGACGGCCACGTGCTTACCAGGGCGTTTTCTCTCCTTGCCCATTCTGTTCACGAGCGGGTATTCGGCGTCCACCGGAGCACCCGTGTCTGTGCTGTCGAACGCGTTCTACCTGCGAAAGCCGTATAGCCCCACGGCACTTGGACGGGTGATGCGGAAGATCCTCGACCCGGGCCGCGAAGCGACAGAAGGTACAATTTGATGAAAGTAATTCCGATTGACAGGACCAAAGCGCAGTGTTAAAAAGCGGGAAAGGCAAGTCTTATCGGTGCGTCTCTGAAAACGGCAGCGCAATGCAACCGGCCAAAGAGGCTGAAGGTTCGCCTGAGCGAGCCTTAGACCGCTGGGTACTTGCAAGCAACACCCCACCCCACCCCGGGAGGCGGAAACCATGTGTTTTCGCCTCCTTTTTTTATGGGGGAGAGGAAGTTGGTACGACCCGCAGGGCAAGGTAAGCTGTTGAAGATGAAGGGCGATTCCATCCCACTGCTAGAGATGAAGAATGTGAGCGTGGTTCGCGGGGAGAGCCTCGCGTTGGACCGGGTATCCTTGCGGATAGGAGTAGGCGAACACCTATGCATTCTGGGGCCGAATGGGTGTGGCAAATCCACCTTGATTCGAACCATCACGCGGGAGACTTACCCGTTAGAGCGGGAAGACGCCTCCATGAGCATTCTGGGAAAGAGCCTATGGAACGTGTCGGAGTTGCGGAATCTGCTGGGCATCGTGTCGCCGGACCTGCTCGCCGCATGCACCAGCGACGCTACTGGGCTGGACGTAGTGCTGTCCGGATTTTTCAGTAGCACACGCATATTCCCACACCATGCGCCGCAAGCGGAACAGCTTCGGCGGGCGAAGGTGGCGCTGGAAAGGCTGGGGATCGCGCATCTGGCGAAGCGGGCGGTGGCGGAGATGTCGTCCGGGGAAGCCAAACGGACCTTGATCGCCCGCGCGCTGGTACACGAGCCGAAAACGCTGCTGTTTGACGAGCCGGGGAATGCGTTGGACATTGCCGGGCAAGTGGGATTGCGGGAGACGATGCGAGAGTTGGCGCACAGTGGGCTGGGGATTCTGCTGGTGACCCACCATGTGCCTGAAGTGATCCCAGAAATCGAACGAGTGGTGTTGCTGCAGCGAGGGAAAGTGCTCGCCGATGGGCCGAAAAAAAGGGTCCTGACCAGTGAAAAGCTCAGCGAACTATTTGCCGTCCCGGTGAAACTGTTCCGGGACGACGGGTATTACCATCTGCACGCTTAGACAAACAGTGGTTACTTGCCGGCGATATTTTCGGCGATGGGCGCAGCGATCGGTACTTTGAACAATTCGTGCTGGTAGGCCTTCACCATCAGAAGGATCCAAAGCACAAAGCCCAAGAGCCAGATAACCATGCCAACCAAGCCGAGAAATCCCCAGCCAATCATGCCGCCGCCCATCATGCCATGCATAAAGATCAAACCGATGCGGATGACGGTGAGACCGCCGAAGACTACGATGGATTGAGCGGCGTGAAATTTGACGAACGGCCGCTTGTCAATCAGCAGAAAAATGATGCCCGTAACCCAGCCCACAGCGTAACAAAGCGCACCAGCCACGTTTTCTTGGAGACCTTCGGTTGGAGCGGCTACCGGAGCTGCAGCAGGAGTGACGGCGGCACCCTGATTTGCGCCACACTTTGGACAAAAAGTTGCCGTACCAATTTCTTGACCACACGCTTTGCAAAAAGCCATGAATGACCCTCCAAGGAGTACACACTGCGAGGGAGGGTAGCAGAGCAGCCAAATGGGTGCAACGAAATTTCAGAGTTGCGGAGGCAAGCCCCCGCTCGCTTCAGAATATGTACTTGAAGAAAGAAGTAACAGAGGGGACTAACGAGAGAGTGGGTAATTCTCGGCAGCGGCCGCGGCAGTGGGATAAAGCTCGAGGACTTTGTGAAGCTGGGTGAGCCTGATGCTGGCTTCGATCATGCCGGTACAGCCAGCGAGGCGCAAATAGCCGCCGGAACTCTTGAGGCGAGAGAAGCAGCGGACGATGGAGCCGATGGCCGCGCTATCGATGTGAGTGACGTCCGATAGATCAAAAATCACAAACATTTCCTTGGCGCCGATGAGGGTTTCCGTTTCCTGCTCGACGCGGCGGCAATCCGGTCCAGAGTGAATACTGCCCTTCATTTGAAGAACGGTAACGCCCTGTTTGGGGGTGGACTTGACGAGATGAAGAATCACGAGGTTGCACTCACTTTCACGCAGTTAATCTGGAAAAATTCGTTTGAAACAAATCCGGAATATGAATCAAGCAGACGGCTGCGGCTCGTCTCCTTCGTAGGGGAACTGACGAATGAGGCGCATGCAATCGCCAAGAGCGTTGAACAGAGTGTTGCCCCAGCCGCAGGGGATAAAGGATGCCGTTTTCTGATTCACAGCCTTATCGGCTTCGGCGAAGAAGCGCAACCGCTGGCCCGGAGGAGGAGCGGCGAATTCCCTGACGGTGACATGGAAAAGGACGTCACCACTTTTCTGATGTTTGACGAGCGAAAAATAGTGAAGCTGAGCGAGTTGTTCTGCCGGGTTTTCCTGAATGTACATCCAATCCGTCATCCGCGCACTCCTGGCCTTCCTATCCTGAAACGTTTGGAACGAAACAAAGTACCGGCATGGTAGGCCAGAGGAAGAAGTATGTCAACGCGCAGAGATTGCGCGAAGTCTCTGGTGATCACGAGCTTGGGGTGATGGAAAACGCGAGAGTGAGAAGCGTTTTCTGTTCAAGTTCGTGGGCTTTGGCAGAGCCGGTGGCGGGGCTGGCGCTGGCGGAACGCTTCACGGTGCGCACACGGAGATTCCGGGCTTGGGCGATGCGCTCGAGGCGCGGGAGAACGTAGAACAGAGCGCCCATGTTGGCGGGCTCTTCCTGCACCCACACGATTTCGCGGGCGTTGGAATGAGCGGCGATGGCGGCGGCAATTTCGTCCTTGGGCAATGGGTAGAGCTGATCAAGGAAGAAGACGGCAGTGGTGGTGTCATGGCGGCGCCGGCGTTCGGCGCGAAGTTCATGGCCGACCTTGCCGCTGGCGATGAGGATGCTTTGCGCGTCAGTGACTTCGCGATCGGGGACGAGCGTGAGAAAGCGCGGGCGTTCAAATTCCTCGATGGGGGAGCTAGCTTCGGGGTGGCGCAACATGCTTTTGGGAGTAAAGACGATCAAAGGCTTGCGCCACAGGCGGCGCGCCTGGCGGCGCAGAAGGTGAAAATACTGCGCGGCGGAAGAGGGCTGGCAAATGTTCATGTTGCCCTCGGCCGCAAGTTGCATAAACCGCTCGATGCGCGCACTGGAATGTTCCGGGCCTTGGCCTTCGTAGCCATGAGGGAGAAGCAGGACAAGGCCGGTCGGAAGACCCCACTTGTCTTCGCTGGCGCTGATGAATTGATCGATGATGACCTGAGCGCCATTGACGAAGTCGCCGAACTGCGCTTCCCAGAGGACGAGGCCTTCGGGGTAATCGCGGGAGAAACCATATTCGAAACCGAGGCAGGCGGCTTCCGAGAGAGAAGAATTGTAGATCTCGCAGAAAGCCTGGTCGGGAGAAAGTTGCCCGAGGGGGAGATAGGCCTGCTCGGTTTTGGTGTCGATCAAAACGGCATGGCGTTGGTTGAAGGTGCCGCGCTGGGAATCCTGGCCAGTGAGGCGAACGGGATTGCCTTCGAGAACAAGGGAGCCATAGGCAAGAAGTTCGGCGAAACCGTAATCGAAGGGACGCTTGCCCTGGCCCATTTCGGAGCGCTGCTCGAGGAGTTTCACGATTTTGGGATGGACGTGAAAGCCCGGGGGAGTGCGAACCAGGCCAGCGGTAATTTCGGCGATTTTTTCGCGCGAGAGGCCGGTGTCCACTTCGAAGGCGGAATTATATTTTCCGTAGTTATAGGGCGTCCAATAATCGGGAAGCTTGCGCAATTGGGGAATCTTCGTTAGCTTGCCGGCTTTGCGTTGGGCTTCTTCGTATTCCTTCCGGACGATTTCAGCGATGGGCGCGGCGTTAAGGCCGGTGTGCTCGGCATAAATTTTCCAGAGTTGCGGGTGATTCTTGATGCGCTCGTACAGGCGCGGTTGGGTGATGGTGGGATCGTCGACTTCGCTGTGGCCGTGACGGCGATAGCCGATGAGGTCGATGACCACGTCAGAACTGAACTTGGCACGATATTCTGCGGCGAGGCGGCCTACGCGGACGACCGCGTCGGGATCTTCCGCGTTGACGTGGAAAATGGGGACGCTCTGACGGCGGGCGATGCTGGAGGCGTAGCGGGAAGAGTGTTCCTGCACAGGCGCAGTGGTGAAACCGATGAGGTTGTTGACGATGATGTGGATGGTACCGCCGACGGAGTATGCAGCGAGATCGGCGAGGTTGAGGGTTTCCGCCCAGATGCCTTGCCCCGCGAAAGCAGCGTCACCGTGCATGACGACGCCCCAAACTTTATTGAGGATTTTCTGCGAGCGATCGATTTGCGAGCCGTGAACGCCGCGGCGGGTCTGTTTTGCGCGCGCACGTCCCATAGCGACTGGATCGACGGCTTCGAGGTGGCTGGGATTGGAAACCAGGTGGATGTTGAGTTTTTTGCCGGAGGACGTGGTGTACACGCCGGTAGCGCCGACGTGATACTTCACGTCACCTGCGCCGAGGACGCTGCGCGGATCGACATCTTCGAAACCGGCAACAACTTCGTGAACAGGCTTGCAGGCAATGTGGGCCATCACGTTCAGCCGACCACGATGGCTCATGGCCATGACGGAATCGACGCCGCCTAAATCGCCGGCAGCATGGAGAACGGAATCGAGCAGGGGAATGAGCGAAGTGTTGCCCTCGAGGGAAAAGCGCTTGCTGCCGAGATAACGGCTTTGCAGGATTTGTTCGAAGAGATCGGCGCGAACGAGACGCTCGAGGATTTTTTCCTGATTGACCTCAAGTTCGGGGCCCTCCATGCGCTCGGCGACCCAGGTGCGCCGGTCGAGTTCAGGGATGTGGAGGAATTCGACGCCAATGGTGCCGCAGTAGTATCGGCGAGCTTCATCGGCAAATTCACCGGAGAGGCCCTCGAGATCGGGACACGGGAGAGGGGTGAAGAAGCCGAGTGGGTCGAGGGTGGCTTCATAGAAACCCCAGCGGCGGAAGAGATAGAAAATACGGTCGTGTTCGGTGTGACCGACGCCGTAAGGCGAAGGAGATTTCTTGCTGGATTTTGCGGACTTTTCAGGAGCAAGCGTTACACGGTTAGCCATAGGTCGTATCTACAGACCTACTATTTTGCCACAAGAGGGTCAGCGTGCCGAACCTCGCAGCATCTAGCGATGTTCTTGAGATGAATGGACGACCCGGCGCAAAAGGTGGCGTAACCCTACAAGGCTGGTCACTTCGAGGGAGGCGTGGATGACACAGTTAAGGATTGCAGGCGTGCTTTATTGATTTTGAGCACGATGCCAGCGTTGCGGTCTGCGGCTTCGCTGACTTTAATCTCGGAGGCTGAGCCTAACACTTGAGCGACCTCGGAAGGCGTCAGCTTGTACTCGGTGGTGAGCCAATCGGCCATGTTGGAGATGGCGTCGCGGAATGCTTCGTCGAGCGAGCCATCGAGACCCATGGCCATGATGTGAGTGGGAGATTCGACGCGAACTCCGGAACGATGCTTCCCGTGGATTACGTCGACGGTGAATTGGACGTCCATGGAAGTTTCGAGAGCGTTACCGTTCAGCTCGCCATCGCCCTGGACAGCATGGCCATCGCCGACATAGAGGAACGCGCCAGGAACGCTAACCGGTAGATACACGGTGGAACCTTCGATGATTTCGTTGAAATCCATATTGCCGCCCCAATCGCCGGAATCCTGAGTCCCCGGAGGCGCATGGCTCAAACCCGGGGCGACAGCGACGCAGCCCAGCATAGGTTTGAGCGGGACAGAATAGTGCGCCAAGTGCTCCGCGGGTTTTTCCGGGCTGGCGACGCCGCGGTCCACATCCAGATGCCAACGCACGGTTTTGCCACCATCCTTCATTTTGACAGCGAGGTCACTGTCGAGCCCGCGACCCACAATCCCGTCGTCACTCATGGCCCAATCGCGATTCAGGCGAAGGCGCGTGATGTGAACGACGAGCGTGTCACCTGGGTCCGCTGACTCCACATAGAAAGGACCGGTTTCGGGGTTGCCGCCCAGAACTCGTGGGACCCCTTTCTCATCGTTTCCGCCGGCATCGACGGTGATCGTGTGAATCGTGTCGCCGGGATTGACGGTAAGGACAGGTTTGTTGGTGGGAGAGAATTGGCGATAGAAAATAGTGGGGGTAAATTCGTGGGTCCGGGGAGATTCGGAGGAGCGCCTGCCGGCAAGCTTTGCGGTGAAGGGCGTGTTCATTGGATGGGTGGGATTGCTGCCATCGATGTAAAGGATGGTGCCGGACATGGAATCGCCCTGCACGGTGGCGGTGCCTTCCTCGGAGCCGCCCTGATCGTCTTTGGCGAGAAAGTGGACAGAGTTGCCGGTGACGGTGCCTTCGAGCTTGTCGCCATCAAAGTTGCCGGTGAGCTTGGTTCCATCCTGCTTGAATTCCATGGAGAGGTTCACGGGGGTGCCGAGGTAGTCTGCCGTGATGATCCAGCGGCCACTGAGGGAGCCTTCCGCGCTGGCCGAGGGCCTTTGGGTTTCCTGGGGCCCGGCGTTGGGGGAGAAGAGCATTCCGGCGCAGAGCAGAGTTAGCAGAAGTGTGCGTCGCATGGGGCCTCCTGAGTGAGCCTGTGAATGGACGAGATAAGGTACGCAAGGTTAGGCAGCATAGTTCACTACGGGCTGTGAGCAAAACATGAATGTAATCAGGGCAACCTTAAAAAAGAAGCGGGCAAGTTCGCTCTAAGCAGAGAGCATGCCATTCAACAAGCGGGGGAGCACGCCCGCTGGCACGTAAGCACCTTTCGCTACATCAGATTAGGGAACGCGGCGGAACTTGGATAGAATTTGAGGGTTCCGAGAAAAGGCGATTCTCGGGTAAACTATAGATGAGCTGACAGAAAGTATTTTTAGGGTTGAACGGAAGATTCCGGGGCCTGGGTTCCCGGATCTAAGATTGCAGCGATCGACTGATTAGGGGAAGGAATGCCTGTACCTGTATCCCAAGCGTGGACGGTATCTAGTTACGTCCTGAAACAGAAGCTGAAGGGGCGGAAGCGCTATCCCCTGGTGCTGATGCTGGAACCGCTGTACCGGTGCAACCTGGCGTGTGCGGGCTGCGGAAAGATCCAGTATCCGGCCCATGTGCTGAAGCGCGAGTTAACACCGGAAGAATGTTTCAAAGCGGTGGACGAATGCGGAACGCCGATGGTGTCGATCCCGGGCGGCGAGCCACTGATGCATCCGCAGATCGAGAAGATTGTGGAAGGGTTGGTGGCGCGGAAGAAGTACATCTATCTGTGCACGAACGCGCTGCTGCTGAAAGAAAAGCTGCACTTGTTCACGCCAAGCAAATACCTGACATTTTCCGTACACCTGGATGGGCAAAAGGAACACCACGATTTTTCCGTGTGCCGCGAAGGCGGGTACGAGCTAGCGGTGGAAGGGATCCGGGAAGCGCTGAAGCGTGGATTCCGTGTGACCACCAATACGACCTTGTTTGACGGGGCGGATCCGAAGAGCGTGCGAGCCTTTTTCGACGAGATGATGGAGTTGGGCGTGGAAGGAATGATGCTCTCGCCTGGCTACTCCTACGACAAGGCCCCGGACCAAAAGCATTTTCTTGGACGAGCGCGAACAAGGCGGTTGTTCCGCGCGATTTTGTCGAACCGCAAACCTTCCTGGCAATTCAACCAATCGATGCTGTTTTTAGAATTTCTGATGGGCAAGCGTGATTTTAAGTGCACGCCCTGGGGCATGCCCACGTACTCGATTTTTGGATGGCAGAAGCCGTGTTATTTGCTGCAGGACGGCTATGCGGAGACGTTCCGCGAGTTGATGGAAACAACGGAGTGGGCGAATTACGGAACGGAATCCGGCAATCCAAAGTGCGCGAATTGCATGGTGCACAGCGGGTATGAAGCGTCTGGAGTGGACTATTCGTTCAGTTCGTTGAAGGGATTGCTGGCAACGGCGAAGGCGACCTTGTTTACGCGCAATGCGGATGAAGGCGCGTTGGAACTGTTGAATGAGAAAGTGACGCCGGTACATTCGTATAGCCCTCTGGTGCAAATCAAGAATAAGTCGAACACGCTTGAGGAGACGCGGGCGTGACCGGGCCGCGTCACGCAGACCGTCCGGAACATGTGCTGCATCCGGATGAGCTAGAGGTTGCGCCAGGTACCGTACACGAAACACTACAAGGCTGGATTCCGGAGCTGGCGACCGAGGAAGAACTTCGCGAAGCGCTGGAAAAGGCGTTTGATTACCGTGGGGATGTGGCGGTCACGCGGAAAGATGGTTCGAAGGTCGAGGGGTACATTTTTGATCGCGTGATGGGGAAGAAATTGTCGGATTCGTTTGTGCGTCTACTGCCAAGGGAGTCGAACCAGCGCGTCAAAATTACCTATGCGGAGATCGCTGCGCTGGCATTTACGGGACGGGATACGGCCGCGGGGAAGAGCTGGGAAGCCTGGGTAAAGAAGTATTGGGAAAAGAAGGAAAAGGGTGGAGAAAACCTGAGTTTACAGCCGGAATCTCTGGAAGAGTAAGAAGTGTGCGGAATTTCCTGAAAATCGAATAAACATATAATAATCAATAGGTTGCGGAGTATTAACGCATTCCCGGCAGTTCCACTCGTCGGTGGACAATAAGCCCTTATCTGTGATAGTGTTAGGTATAGCGTTTGTTGCTCTTGTACTTACCTTTTGACTCGTTCAGGGGGCTGCGAGAACAAACTCGCAGCCCTTTTTTATCGGGCTGGAGGCAATTCCTGAGGCTCGGAAACGATGCCGAGGGGCCAAGAGAGGCAAAGCAATTCAATTTCGAGGTTCAGCAGTGAAGGAACAAGGAACAGTGAAGTGGTTCAATGCTTCGAAGGGTTACGGGTTCATCCAACGTCAGACCGGAGAAGATGTGTTCGTACATTTCTCCGCCATTCAGATGGACGGTTACAAGTCGCTGAATGAAGGTCAGGCGGTGGAATTTGAGGTCAAGAAGGGCCCGAAGGGCCTTCAGGCAGAGAACGTCACAAGCCTCTAGCCTGTGAAATCGGGGGGTCCCCGAGGGGTCGGGGACCTTCCAGTCAGGGAAGAAAGCAAGCAAGACAAGACAAGTAGCGAGTGGTTCCAAGGAGGCAGTTGTGCAAGTAATGCAGGAAGGGCAGACCATCAAGCATGATTTATTCGGCCTCGGCATCGTAACGGCATCCGATCCCGAACGCACCGCCGTTGATTTCGATGACCATGGGCCGAAGTTGTTTGTGACGAGCATGTTGTCCGCGGAATTGATCGGCGAAGCGCCCGCAACCCCGCCCAAGACCAAGCGCCGCCGGAAAGCGTCGACAGCAGCCAAAGCCGCCAAGAAAGCCGCCGCCGCAGCCGCCGCGAAGTAAGTAGCACGCCAGTTTTGAAGTAAGCAACCCCTTAAGAAGCGCCAGAAATGACGCGGGGGTGTGTCTGAATTCGTTCCCAATCTAGGAGGGAAGGGCCGTGGGCGAACGTGATGCTGCGTTAGCGGATGGCGGATTCCGCCTGGTCAAAGGCATGGTAGGACGAGCGGACGAGCGGGCCCGATTCGACATGCTTGAATCCCATGGCTTCGCCGAGATGCTTGTATTCGGCGAACTCGTCGGGATGAACAAAACGAATGACGGGAAGATGATCGCGAGTGGGCTGGAGATACTGGCCGAGCGTGAGAATGTCTGTACCTTGCGCGGCGAGATCCTGCATGGTGGCGAGGACTTCGTGCTTTTCTTCGCCGAGACCCAGCATCATCCCGGTTTTCGTGGGCACGTCGGGATGGGTCTGCTTGGCAAGGCGGAGCAGTTGCAAAGAACGTTCGTAAAGGGCACCTCTGCGGACTTGGCGATAGAGGCGAGCAACGGTCTCGGTGTTGTGATTAAGGATGTCCGGTTTGGCCGCGAGCACAGTGCTGAGGGCAGTCCAGTCGCCGCGGAAATCGGGAATCAGGACTTCTACCTTGCAGCCGGGGAGACGATGGCGAATCTCCTGAATCGTGCGGGCGAAGATGCGGGCGCCGCCGTCAGGCTGATCGTCGCGATTGACACTGGTAACCACGGCGTAGCGCAGGCCCATGCGGGCGGCAGCTTCGGCGACGCGGATGGGTTCTTCTTCATCGGGGGGGCCGACAGGTTTGCCGGAAGGCACCGCGCAGAAGCCGCAAGCGCGGGTGCAAATGTCGCCGAGGATCATGAAGGTGGCAGTGCCGTGCTCCCAGCATTCGCCCATGTTGGGACAGCGCGCGGATTCGCAGACGGTGTGGAGATTGTGGGTGCGCATGATGCGCTTGAGATCCTGATAGCGCTCGCCGCCGAAGAATTTCACCCTGAGCCAATCAGGGCGGGGGTGGGCGTCGGGCGCAGGCACGGGAGGCATGACGCCGTTGGAAATGATGTTGAAAGGCGAAGCCATAGAGTTAGAGCAAGGACCTTTATTTTACGCGGGAACGCGCGAGGCTACAAACGCAGAAGCGAAAGAGCGAAGGGATCAGAGAGGCTGACGCGAGGAACGCACAAAATCGCGAAGAGTGGTAACGTTGGGGCCATAGGCGCCAATGCGCCCGGCATCGACGGGCAGGCCCAAACGTTCGGCGAGGTCCAGATCGACGCCAGCGTCATCCAACTCGGAAAGGCTGAAGCCAGCTGCGGGCTGCACGCGATTCATCCCGGAAGGATAAACCGGGCGCGGCGGACGGTGGCGCTGCCAGGGACGGCGCGCGAGTTCATAAAACTGTTTCCAATCGCGTTTGTGCCAAGTGTGCATCGCGGTGTTTATTCGTCCTCTTAGATGCGGGCGAAGGGTATCGAGGTTCGAACCCGCCGAGCACCGCACCTTTGCCGAAACTGTCGCACCCAAGTCGAGTGCAAACCGTACTTCTTATAAACTCCGGACCGTAGCCAGCGAAGGAATTTCTTCGCCTAGTGTTTCAAACACGTCAACTCTTCAGATGTTTCGGTCACTGTTTGTGTTTCGGAGCGAAGTGCCGAAACGGGAAGCCCCGGGCGAGAAGGGCCACTCTGAGGAAAGGTACCCTCACTTCAATTGGGCGGGATAGTACATGCAAGGCCGGAAGATGAACAGCAAAATTTCAGCAGGCTGTGAAAAACGGGGGGCGGGCGGGAGAGTTGAAGAAATGGAAGCTCGGGCACACCCTACACAACGCTGAAAATCGAGGGCTAAAACTTGTGCTTCGTGCGCACGCGCGGAAGCCCGAAGCATGGAAAACGTGTGAGAGGGAGCTAGGAAAGGGGCGCGCTACCAGCGATTGCCGCGGTCTCCACGATCCCCGCGATCGCCGCCACGGCCACCACCACCCCGCCCGCCACGATCGCCGCCACGGCCCCCGCCGTAACCGCCGCCACCGCCACGACCACCACCGCCACCAGAGCGTTCCGTCTGCGGGCGCGCTTCGTTGACAACGAGGTTCCGGCCGCCAAAGTTCTGACCGTTGAGACTAGTGACGGCGCGATCCGCTTCTTCATCGTTGGCGATCTCGATGAAAGCGAATCCGCGAGACTGTCCCGTGAAACGGTCACGAATTAGGCTGATGGCCGATGGGCTGATTCCCAACTGTCCAAACCACTCTTGCAATTGTTCTTCGGATGCATTGAACGGAAGATTACCGACGTAAAGCTTCTTCACCTGCGAACTCCTTCTGCCCGGAACCTAAAAAAACGAGTTGCGGAGCGCACCGAGGAGACCTTGTCCGCCAGGGGGCAAACCGAGAGGAGTGCCGAGGTGGGCAGGTAACTCAGTGGTCCCGTGAATGGTCTCGAAAAACGACTGGATTTGCAACCAATATTCTGGGCAAAAACAGGGAGGGAAGGTGCCGGCCCCTGGGGGAAGTTGGCAAGCCAAGGACGTAAGTAAAAAGGTACAGGGTTCAACCCGGAGACGAAAGGGTTCGCGGTAGAGCGCACAAGTCAGGTGCGGTAGCTGGCGTTAATCCGCACATATTCCGCGGTGAAATCGCAGGTCCAGTAGCGGGCGCAAGCGCGTCCCGCATGCAGATTCACGAGGACGTGCACGTCTTTTTCGAGGAGGCGGTTGCTGGCGGCGCGCTCGTTGAACTGGAGTGGCTGGCCGCGGCGAAGAACGGGAATGCCGGCCATGTGGATGTCGACGCGATTGGGATCAAATTTCACGCCGGCACGTCCAGCAGCGGCGAAGATGCGTCCCCAATTCGGATCGCCGCCGGCGAAGGCGGTTTTGACGAGGGGAGAGGTGGCAATGGTCTGGCCGATACGGCGAGCCGCCGCTTCCCGGGTGGCGCCACGGACTTCAATTTCAATGACGCGCTGAGCTCCTTCGCCATCGGCGACGATTTGCAAGGCGAGAGAATGGCAGACTTGCTCGAGCGCTTTGGAAAAGGCACGATGCGCTGCCGTGCCAGGCTTGATGGCCGGAGCACCCGCGGCACCGTTGGCGAGAACAAGAAGGGTGTCGTTTGTGGATGTGTCACCATCGATGCTGATGGCGTTGAACGTACGGGTAGTCACATCGCGAAGAGTTTTCTGAAGAAGAGACGGAGAGAGATTGGCATCGGTGGCGACGAAGGCGAGGGTGGTGGCCATATGGGGATGAATCATGCCAGCGCCTTTGGAACAACCGACCAGGTGAATGCGCTTGCCCGCCATTTTGAAAGAGGCGGCTGCGGTTTTGGGGCGCGTGTCCGTGGTGCAGATGGCGAGAGAAAATTCGGCGAACGAGCGAGCGGAAGGACGGCGATTTTTTGTGATGCCGGGGAGAGCGCGAAGGATTTTCTCGACGGGAAGAGGAACGCCAATGACGCCGGTGGAGCAAACCGAAACTTCGTCGGGGCGGCAGCCGAGGTGACGCGCCGTTTCTTCCACGGTTTTGACGGAGGCGGCGTAGCCGACCGCACCGGTGGCGCAATTGGCGTTGCCAGCATTGACGATGACTGCGCGCATGTGTCCTTTGGAAGCTTTCAAATGAGCTTTGGAGACGACCACAGGCGCCGCGACGACGAGATTCTGAGTGAAGACGGCAGCGGCGGAGGCAGGCACGTCACTGGAGAGCAGGGCCAGATCGAGGGCGCCGGTCTTTTTCAGGCCACAAGCAGTCGCGGAGAAGCGGAATCCGTGAGGCAAGGCGGCTTCAGAGGGTGCTTGTTTCATGGGCGGAGGATCCGCGGGGAAAACACGAAACTCACGGAAGGAACCTCCGATCCTCCGCGTGGTAGGAGGAAGTTTCGACAATGTAGACGACGGAGCCGAGGCTCATGTGTGCTTCTCCAGTTGGGCGAGATTTTGTTCGAGCTGAGTGATAGCCGCACGAACGAATTCGTCGGACGTGCCGCCGGGAACGGACTTGGAAGAGATGGCGGTGTCGACGGAAAGGCTGGGCAAGAAATCCTCCCCGAACTCGGAGGAGATTCTGCGGAGATCCGCGGAAGAAAGCTGGATCCAAGGCTTGTTCTGTTTTTCCGCTTCGCGCAAGACTTGACCGACAAGATCGTGAGCCTGCCGAAAGGGCACGCCGCGGCGGACGAGGTAGTCTGCGGCATCGGTGGCGAGTAAGGCGGGATTGGAAGCGGCGGAGCGCAGACGGTCCTGGCGGAATCTGGTCTGCGCGAGAGCGCCCGTGGCCACAGCCAGCATGTCGTTCATCTGGTCGTGGGCCGCGAAGAGGACTTCCTTGTCCTCCTGGAGATCTCGTTGATAGCTGGTGGGCAGACCTTTGAGCGTAGTGAAGAGACCAAACAGGGCACTGGTGATGCGGCCGGTTTTGCCGCGCAGGAGCTCCCAAGAATCTGGATTTTTCTTTTGGGGCATAAGGCTGCTGCCGGTGGAGTATTCGTCGGGCAAGAGGACGTAGGAAAATTCCTGAGAAGCAAAGAGGACGAAATCCTCGGCGAAACGAGAAAGGTGGGTAGCGATGCCGGAGAGAGCGAAAAGGTATTCGAGCGCAAAATCCCGGTCACTCACGGCGTCGAGGCTGTTGGGAGTGATGCGGGAGAAGCCAAGATCGCGGGCCAGGGCGTTGCGGTCGATGGCGAAGGCGCAACCCGCGAGAGCACCGGAGCCCATGGGGCAAGCATCGGCGGAAGTGCAGGCGTTGTGCAAGCGAACCAGGTCGCGAGAGAAGGCTTGCGCGTGGGCCATAAGGAAATGGGAGAGGAGAATCGGCTGGGCGTGCTGCATGTGCGTCATGCCCGCCATAGGCGTTTTCATGTTGGCCTTGGCCTGCGCGGCGAATGTGTGGATGAGCGCGACCAGGCCGTTCCGAGTTTCCGCGGTGGCATCGATCACGAACAGGCGAAAATCTGTGACCACAAGTTCGTTGCGACTGCGGCCGGTGTGGAGTTTCCAGCCGAGGGGACCGAGATGCTCGACAAGCGCTTTTTCGACGAAATGATGGACATCTTCCGCGGAGGAAGAGGCCAGCCAGAGGGGATCACTTTCGGAGCGCTCGGCAATTTTGTCGAGAGCGGCGAGCGTTTGCTGAACTTCGGATTCGCTGAGAATGCCACAGCGATGCAGCGCTTTGGCCCAGGCACGATCGACGGCGATTTCGTAGGGAAGCAAACGGCAGTCGAAGGCAAAAGAGTTTTGGAACGCATCGAACAGCGCGTCCGGCGCTTTATCGAAGCGGCCGCCCCACAAGCGATCATCTTTGCGTTCGGTCATCAGAGTGTTCAGCCGTCCGTTCCTAGTGGTACGTTTGGTGAAACAGCTGCGTTCCTTTTTCAAAGCCAGGTATCGCGTCTTCTTGCGGCCCTTCGGGGCGCAAGAAGACGCGTCCTTAGGACGAAAGCCGTTGGCCATACTCCTTCAAGAACGGAAAGCGTCAAACTTTGGAGCTTTCGGCTTTGGCTTTCGGTCGCACGGTAACCGGCAATGCGAACAAGTTGATGAAGCCTTCGGCGTCCTTGGGATTGTAACGGCCCATCGAGAAGCTGGCGAGATCGGCTTGATATAAGGAATAGGGCGAGAGACGCTTGGTGACATTGAGCGTTCCCTTCCAGAGCTTGAGGCCAACCGAGCCAGTCACGCGCTGCTGAGCGACGTTGAAGTAGCCATCCAGGGCTTCGCGAAGGGGCGAGAACCAAAGGCCGTTGTAGACGAGCTCAGCATAACGGACAGAAAGGGCCTGGGCAAAATGAGCGGTTTCGCGATCGATGGTGAGGCGTTCGAGTTCGCGATGGGCAGTGACCAGGAGCGTTCCGCCGGGAGTCTCGTAGGCTCCGCGGGACTTCATGCCGACGAGGCGATTTTCGACGAGGTCGGTGCGGCCGACGCCGTGTTTGGCGGCAATATCATTGAGGGCGTTGAGCAAGTCGATAGGGGAAAGTCTCTTCCCGTTCATGGAAACGGGATTTCCGGATTCAAAACCGATCTCGACTTCTTCGGGCTTATCCGGGGCTTTATCGGGAGAAACGATCCATTGCCACATGGCCTCATTCGGAGCATTGGCAGGATCTTCGAGCTCGCCGCCTTCATGGCTGAGGTGCCAGATGTTGCGGTCGCGGCTGTAAATGTTTTTCTTGCTCTGCTCGACGGGAATTTTGTGCTTTGTGGCGTACGCGATGGCGTCTTCGCGGGAATCGATGGCCCATTCGCGCCATGGCGCGATGATCTGGACGTGCGGAGCGATGGCTTTGTATGCGAGTTCAAAGCGGACCTGGTCATTGCCTTTGCCGGTGCAGCCGTGGGAAAGCCCATCGGCGCCGAGCTGGAGCGCAAGTTCCGCTTGGCGCTTGGCGATGGCGGGGCGGGCCATAGAAGTGCCGAGCAAGTAGGTGTGCTCGTAGACGGCGCCAGCGCGGAGCGTGGGCCAAATATAATCGCGAATAAATTCATCGCGAAGATCTTCGATTTGCGCGGAGGAAGCCCCAGTCGCGAGAGCCTTTTTGCGGGCCGCTTCGAGGTCTTCCTGCTGGCCGACGTCGCCGATCATGGCGATCACTTCGCAGCCGTAATTTTCGCGCAGCCAGGGAATGATGATGGACGTATCGAGTCCCCCGGAATACGCCAAAACAACTTTCTTGGGCTTATGGACAATCTGATTCACTTCGTTTTCTCTCCTCGGTAAGACTACAAATTTAGGTGTAAAGCTGGTGCAGGATGGCTTTCTGCACGTACATACGATTTTCGGACTGCTGCAGAACAACAGAATACGGAGCGTCAAGCACTTCGTTGGTCACTTCCGCGCCGCGGTGCGCCGGGAGACAGTGCATGAATACGGCGTCCGGAGCAGCCCGCTCCATAAGCTTGCGATTCACCTGGTACGGCTTGAATACCTCGCGACGAATCTTTTCTTCGGCTTCAAAACCCATACTTGTCCAGGAATCGGTATAGACGGCCTGGACTTCGTGGACGGCTTCGTGCGGATCGGTGAAGAGCTCAATTTTGGCACGCGTTTCCTTGGCGACACGCTTGGCATCGGCGATAACACCGGCGTCTGGCGCGTAATTCGCGGGAGTGGCGATGCGAATATGAACGCCGAGACGCGCGGCGAGGTACAAAAGGGAGTGACAAACGTTGTTGCCGTCGCCGACATAAGCCAGCTTGAATCCCTTCACGGAGCCGAATTTTTCTTCGAGTGTGAAGAAATCGGCCAGGGCCTGACAGGGGTGAAACTTGTCGGAAAGCGCGTTGACGACGGGAATGGTGATGGTGGCAGCCATTTCTTCGAGTACGCGCTGCTCGTAGACGCGCGCGACAATACCCTGGACCCACTGCTCGAGATTGCGAGCGACGTCCGGAATGGACTCGCGCTCACCGAGGCGAGCTTGGGTGTGGTCGAGGAAGACCACGAAGCCACCCATGCTTTGAATACCGACTTCAAAAGTGACGCGGGTGCGCAAGGAAGGCTTCTCGAAGATCAGGGCGATGTGCTTATTGCGCAGGACGGAGGCGTAACGCGAGGGGCGTGCCTTGATGTCCGTCGTGCGTTGCAGGAGATCGCGTGTTTCCGCGGGCCCCCATTCGGCGCCGGTAAGGAGATCCTTTGCCAGCGGGAGGGTGAGCGATGCAGTCGAAGCAGTCATTGTTTCTTCTCCATAGGACAAAATCTAGACAAACGCCTGGGATGCGAGGCCCGGGGAAGACGACGCCCGAAGGACACGCGTACCAGGCAAACTTGAGAGTGAATTTTTGTTGCAAGGTGCGGCGAAGAGCTGCGGATCGAGCACAGCAGCGGCGGAATCGCCACCGACGATATGGACTTCCCGGACACCACCTTCAAGCGCGCGCTTTGCGGCTTCCAGTTTAAGAATCATGCCGCCAGAAACGACCCGGGCCTGCACGAGAGTTTCGATCTGCTCGCAGGAAATGGCGGAGATCACGTTTTCGCCGTGCAGGACGCCGGCAACATCCGTCAGATAAATGAGGTGGTCCGCAGCGATAAATTCGGCGCAGGCGGCAGCCATGTGATCCGCATTGATATTGTAAAGTTCGCCGTCGGCACCCTGCCCGAGGCAGGCCGCAACGGGAAGCAAATTTTCGCGCCAGAGAGATTCAAGGAACGAGGTTTTCACGCTGGTGAGATAGCCGACAAAGCCGAGGCTGCCTTCCACATCGTTGCGCACCAAAGGAGCGGCAGAGAAGCAGGCGGCGTCCGCGGCGGAAATGCCAATCGCGGGCTGGCCGGCTAGGGTTATCGAAGCTGCCAAGCGCTTATTCAGAAGACCACCAAACACCATCACAGCGACGTCGCGGGTTTCGCCGTCGGTGACGCGCAGGCCAGCGACAAATTTGCTTTCGATGCCCAGACGCCTCAGGGTGGATGTGAAAAGATGGCCGCCGCCGTGAATGACGAGGATTTCGTGGCCGTGGCGAGCGAGATTGGCGACGTGTTGCGAGAGCGCAGCTGTAGCTGCAGGGTGTTCGAGTAAAGCGCCGGCAAATTTGATGACAATCCTCATAACAGCCCCGTTTGCTGCTCGATGCCGAGCATCAGATTCAGATTTTGCATAGCCTGGCCTGCGGCGCCTTTACCCAAGTTGTCCAGGCAAGAAACCACGATGAGGCGCGCGCCTTGTGCATCCAGGCCGAAGCCAATATCGCAGAAGTTGGTATTGGTTACGTGCTGCAATTCCGGCAATTTTCCGGCGGGCCAGATACGCACCATGGGCTTGGCCGCAAAGAATTCGCGGTAGATTTTTTCGATGGATTCCGGGGATTGTTTCGCGGCGAGCGAAACATAAATGGTGGAAAGAATGCCGCGCGCGACTGGGAGCAGGTGCGTCGTGAAAACGACTTGCGATTCGGGAAGGCCGGTGTGGTCCAGGATTTCGGGCGTGTGGCGGTGAGAGAAAAGATTGTAGGCGCGAAAGTTTTCATCGACTTCGACAAAATGCAGATCGCGGCGAGGATCTTTGCCTGCGCCGGAAGCCCCGGACTTGCAATCGCAAATGACATTTTGCGAAGGGGAAAGCAGGCCAGCTTGGGTGAGCGGACGCAGGGCGAGGATCACGCTCGTGGCATAGCAGCCGGGATTGGCAACCAGTTTTGCATCGCGAATGCGATCTGCATACAGTTCCGGCATACCGTAGACAGCTTCCGGCAGGAGCGAAGCGTGAGGAGCGGGTAGCTTATACCAGGAGGTGAACGTTTCCGCAGAGGCAAAGCGAAACGCCCCGCTCAGATCGATCACCCTCAGGCCGGCGTCGAGGAGTTTGGGGGTAAGCTCCGCAGAAACTTCATGGGGCGTAGCCAGGAAGGCGGTGCCTGCCGCGCTGGAGGTGATGGCAGCGAGGGAGAGCGCGCGAACCGGAGCTTCGCCGCGGGCGCGGAGTTGGGGGAAGAGCTGGGAGAGACACTGGAAGCCGTTGGTTTCGCGGACATAGAAAGTGCACTGCGAAACGACGGGATGGCGCAGCAAGAGTGTGGCCAACTCAAAACCGGTATAACCGGTGACACCAATGACGGCAATATTCCGGGGATCCCTCATTTTACATGCGACTCGATTTCTCTCTGCAGGGATTCGCGGCTCTTGCGGTTGGGAGTAATGATGAGGACGGTGTCGTCACCGGCGATGGTGCCGGCGATTTCGGGAAATTTTGCGCCGTCGACGGCGGCAGCGAGAGGTTGTGCCCCGCTCGGAGGAGTCTTAAGGACGAGAAGATTTTCCGCCGGACGAATATCGAGGAGGAACTCGCGGAGAGCGCGAGTAAGCGGAGGCACGGAGGCGTCTTCGGGGAGCAGCGAGGGCGCACGATAGCCTTCGCTGGTCTTAATGAGCTTGAGCTCATGAAGATCGCGAGAGAGCGTGGCTTGGGTAACGCGCATGCGCTGCTGCGCGAGGCGGCGGCGCAGGTCCTCCTGGTTGGAGATCCGCTCCGAAGAGACCAAGCGAAGGATCTGGCCGTGACGGAATGTTTTGGTGGCGCTCATTGCAATTTCAAATATACACCCTACTGTATATTTATGCAATCCGTAAAAGAGAGTGGCAAACCATTTGAGCAAACGTGAACGACGACGAAGCGATACAGCCGCCGGGGCACGCGAGAGCGAGTAAACTGCAGGAGAAGCACTGCACGGAATCGCTCCCCCGATTGCCCGGGACTCTCATCTCTCGCGGGTTCCTAGTTTCCCGAAGGAGCCAGCTATGTCCAAGGAACGCACGCCAAAAAAGCCGCGCGAAGAATACCGCTTGCGCACGAGATTGATTCACGGAAGTTTTGCCACGGGGCGATGGGATTACGACCATCACGTTGTACCTCCGCAATCGAGTTCGGCGACGTACCGCTTGTCTTCGCTACACCGCGGCGCCCAAGGGTTCGTGGAGTTTGCGACGCCGGAATCACGGCGAGCGCCGATTTATATTTACGATCGGCTCGACGAACCCAGCCGCGGAATGTTGGAAGAGAACCTGGCGGTGGCCGAGGGTGGAGAGGTTGCCGTAGCGTTTGCGACGGGAATGGCGGCGGTGAGCGCGGCACTGGGGATTCTGACCGCAGCCGGGGACCAGATCGTGGCACACCGCGCGCTGTATGGCTGCACGCACAGCCTCATGACGAACTGGCTGCCGCGATTCAAGATTCATACGGATTTTTGCGATTTAACGGATCCGGAGTCGTTGTTGAAGGCGGCAAGAAAGGATTGCCGCGTGGTGTATTTCGAGACGCCAGTCAACCCCACGATGGAATTGATCGATATGAGGGCTGTGAGGAGTATGGTGGACCGGTTGAATGCGGGAAGGCCGGAGACGGAGAAGATTCGCATTGTGGTAGACAACACCTTCGCGACGCCCTACTGTCAACGGCCGCTGGAGCACGGAGTGGACCTGGTGGTGCATAGCTTGACGAAGGACATTGGCGGTTTTGGAACGGAGACCGGCGGCGCGGTGATCGGGCCGAGCGCCTACTTCAATCATTTGATGCTTTACCGGAAGGATTTTGGCGGGGTGCTGTCCCCGAAGAATGCTTGGCCGATTCTGGTGTATGGACTGCCAACCTTGGCGACGCGAATGGTAAACCAGCAAAAGAGCGCGATGCACGTGGCGGATTTTTTGCTGCACCAGCCGAAGGTGGCGCGGGTGATTTATCCTGGCCTGCCCGAGTTTGCGCAACGAGAGCTGGCGCGGAAACAGATGACGACAGCGGACGGCACGTTTGCGCCGGGGAGCATGCTGTATTTTGAGTTAAGGGGCAAAGATGGAGATGCAAAGGCGGCCGCCGATGCCGCGGAACGGTTTGTGGACCACGTGGCAGAAAAGGCGTACACGATTACGTTGGCGGTGAGCCTGGGGCAGATCAAGACACTGATCGAAAATCCGTTTTCCATGACCCATGCGGTGGTTCCTGTAGAAGAGAAATTGCGCAGCGGGCTGAAACCGGGAGGGATTCGGTTGTCGCTGGGACTGGAAGAGCCCTGCAGGTGGTCTGACCGGAAGGACAGGTGGGGGCCGCTGCATCATTGGGCGCATAGTACGGATGAGTACTGGCTTTTCCAGCCCGGGAATGTTACCTATCAACAATCACCAGTTCTCGCCCATGACCGAACTGTGCCACATCTCCGGATGCAAGCACGACGTGCCGGCCGCCCTGGCCGAACACAAGCTCTGCGTTCTCCATTTCACCTTGTCGCTCGAAGCAGGATGCGCGGAGATGCGGCGAGAAACGGCGCTGGGGAATACGCCGCACGAGCGGCAGCGGGAAATCATGAGATTCATCACAGAAAACGGCGAGCGGTTGGCACGCGTGGCGACGAGTGGATTGCACCTGACAGATGATCTGAAAGCGCGGGTACTGAGCACGTTTCTGACATTGATGAACCTGCGGGAAAACTTGGACCGAGCCGCCATGCGGACGCCTCCGGGCCGGAGCGGGATTCTCCGCTAAAACCTTTCTTCAAGCCCCAATGTATTTTGCGTAAAGCGAACGGGCCACTGCGGGATCCTTCGTACCTTTCAAGATCGCGCGGCCATCGGTGAAGACCGTCATTTCGTAGGGTGGGATGAGAAAGCGCAGAAGGAAACCGTTCTGGCGGACGCCGGGAACGGTCGAGGCCAGGCGATCCTGCAAAGCCTTGAGGTCCAGGGAGCGGCCGCGTTCGTGGATTTGAACGGAGTCCCGTCCGCACATGGTGATGTGGGGCTGCGCCTCGCCGGTCAAGTACGGGAACTGATGGCAAACACAGACGCGGCATTCGGGATTGCGCTCAGGATGGAGAGATTGGAAACGCCCGCTCCATACATCACACGACAGAAGACGGCCGTGCAAGGCGGAGAGGCGGCCCGAGAGAAGCTTCATGGCTTCGGCAACTTCGAGGGAGGCGACGAGATTGACGATCGGGCCAAGAACGCCGATGGTGTCGCAGGTTTCCTCGAGACCAGCGCCAGAGGGGGATTCGAGCAGACACGCGAGACACGCCGTCTTGCCCGGGAGAATGGTCATGCTAAGGCCGTAACTGGCAACGGCAGCCGCGTAGATCCAGGGAGTGTTGGATTTGATAGCGAAATCGTTGACGAGGAAGCGGGTTTCGAAATTGTCCGTGCCATCGAGGATGAGAGGAAAGTCGGAAAGCAGCTCCGAGACGTTGCGTGGAGTCAAATCAGCGACTACGCCTTCGACTTGGACATCGGAATTAATGAGGCCCAAGCTTCTCTCGGCAGCAACGGCCTTCGGCAAGGCGTCGCGGGCGTCCAACTCGGTGAAAAGAGATTGCCTCTGGAGGTTGGAGGCTTCGACGAAATCGCGATCGACGATGCGAAGCCGGCCGATGCCGGCGCGGACGAGGAGGTTTGCTGCGGCAGCACCAATCGCGCCGCAGCCGACAAGGACGGCACGGGCGGCCCGCAAGCGCTCCTGTCCGTCACGGCCCAGAGGCGCAAAAAGCATTTGTCGCGAGTATTTCTGGTCCAGAGGGTGAATCACGTAAAATAAGGTCCCAGCATTCAGCTCTCTCTCATGATAGCGCTAAAGGCATCCGAGGAAGCAACGCCCGTGTGCTACCCTTCGTCTGATTAATGGAACGAATGAACTGCCGTTGGGCCAATGGTTTGCGAGTCTTTGTGCTCCTGATGCCGTTGTGGGGAGCGAGGGCTGCGTGTGCCCAGGAGGTGGTGCAGAATCAGACAGAGGCGCTGCCGACGGGAGTGGTCCGGGAAATTCATGTGGTGGAAGAAGACGGCAAAGTGCTTTCGACAAATCCTCGCGGAGTTTCCGTTAAGATCGGAGAACCGCTGAACGGAGATGAGGTTGCCAGCAGCATACGAACCCTGTACCAAACGGGCGATTACGCGGATCTGAAGGCGGTGGCCACATCGGTGGGAGACGGAATCCGGCTGGATTTTATGGTTCGCGAAAACATTTTCATCAACCAGGTTTTGATCCAAGGACTGAAACCGCCACCGTCAGAAGCGTCTGCGAGCGGGGCCATGCAATTGTCGCTGGGAGAAACGTACCGCGAGGGAGATTTGGAAGAAGCGGTGACGCGACTGAAAGAAACGTTGGCGGATGACGGGCTGTACCAAGCGAAAGTCACGGTGGAAAAACAACCTCACCCAGAGACACATCAATTGGATGTGATCGTGCGAGTGGATCCTGGGCCTCGGGTACGGCTTGGCAGTTTGGACCTGCAAAACAATACGGAATACAGCGATGCGGAGCTGCTCAAGCGCTTTAAGTTGAAGGTGGGGAGCGAGCTGACGATCGCGCGAGGGCAGTCAGCCACAGATCGCATCCGGAAATTCCTCGAAAAAAAAGGGCACTTGAGCGAGCGGGTGTCCTTACGGCGAGGCGAGTACAACGCTTCGACCAATGCGCTGCCATTGACGCTCGACGTGAACGCCGGGCCCCTGGTGCATGTAAGCGTGATAGGAGCAAAGTTTTCGAGGCGCGATTTACGAAAGCTGATTCCCATTTATCAAGAAGCGTCCGTGGACGTGGATCTCCTGGAAGAAGGCAAGCGCAATTTGCGGGAACGCTTAGAGCGGGAAGGGTATTTTGACGCGAAGGTGGATTACGCGGTATCCGACGACACGGCGAGCGCGGGAAACAAATCTGAGCTGAAGACAGGGCAAGAGGCCATCACCTACAAAGTGGACCGGGGGACCAATTACAAGGGACTGCGAATCGAGATCACCGGAAACCATTATTTCAGCAAGCAACTTCTGTTGAGCCGGCTGTCGATCGTGCCCAACT
Source organism: Candidatus Acidiferrales bacterium (assembly GCA_963775865.1). Taxonomy (GTDB): domain Bacteria; phylum Acidobacteriota; class Terriglobia; order Acidiferrales; family UBA7541; genus Acidiferrum. Next base: position 92,196 of record CAVZKU010000011.1, read on the forward strand.
CCCTGTTTGTAAAGCCGCGATTCAGCCGACGGCTTTTGGATTCCGATGTGCTCTCCATGAAAAATCTGTATGCCGCGAACGGATTCCTGTCCGCGTCGGTTGCAGGAACTACACCGGCCGACCCGAAGCAAAAGGGCAACGAGCTAGTGGTCCGGTTCGAAATCAATGAAGGAAAGCAGACGCTAGTTTCCGGTTTGAAGCTGGAGGGAATGAGCGCAATCAGCGAAGAGGAAATCCGCGGTGTGCTGGGATCATTGCCTGGTCAACCGTATTCGGAAGTCAGCATTGCGTCTGACCGGGACAACATTCTTGCACTGTATTTCAATCAAGGATTCCCCAACGCCACTTTTTCTTGGACGGCCGTGCCAGATACGGAGAAAGAGACGGAAGGAGACGGAGCGAAAAGGAGAACGGCCGACGCGAGAACCACAGAGACCGCGAATGAAAATTCCTTCGAGCGCGCGGAGCCCATGAAATTGGTTTACGAGATCCGGGAAGGATCGCAAGTAATCGTACGCCGGGTGCTGCTGAGCGGGTACAACCACACGCGACCTGGAATCATAGAGCGGAGGATAAAGCTGAAAGAGGGACAGCCGCTGCGTGAGGGCGACGTGGTGGAGTCGCAGCAAAAGCTGTACAACATGGGCGTGTTCAACCGCGTGACCATCGATGCACAAAATGCGAACGGAACGGACCCGGACAAAGACGTGGTTGTGCTGGTGGAAGAAGCCAAGCGATACACGATTGCGTATGGAGGCGGTTTCGAAGTCCAGCGACTGGCGAGCACGACGAACCCCACGGGGGGAGAAATAGAAGCGTCGCCGCGAGGAATCCTGGAACTCTCGAAGCAGAATTTGACGGGGCGGGCCGATACGCTCAGTTTGAAATTACGGGGAAGCTTGATTCAAGGACGGGCGCTGCTCGCTTACACTGCGCCGGAAACGTTAAACAAAGAAAATCTCAGCTTGCAGGTGACGGCCTATGTGGAGAAGTCACAAGACATCAACACGTTCACGCAGACGAGGTATGAAGGAAACCTGCAAATTACGGATCGGCTGACCGCACGCTCGTCGATCTTGTTCCGGTATGCGTTCCGCAAAGTGAACCTCAGCAACCTGAATGTTCCGGAAGAGGAAGTGCCGCTGTTTTACCAACCGACACTCGTCTCCGAATTCAGTACGTCCTGGTTCAGGGACACGAGGGATAATCCGGCGGACGCGAGCAAAGGTTCGTTCAATACGGCGGACTTCAGTGTGGCGGGAACAGGAATCGGTTCCAGCGCAAGTTTTATCCGACTGTTTGCGCAGAACTCAACGTATCACAAAATTACGCGCAACTGGAGCTTCGCGCGGTCGATTCGCCTGGGCCTGCTTGAGCCGTACGCATCCACGGTGTCGCTGAGTTTCCCAGCGCAAACCGGCACACCCTCGCCGCAGTTGATTCCGTTGCCCGAGCGGCTTTTTGCTGGCGGGGGAACTTCGTTACGCGGATTCGCCTTGAACCAAGCCGGGCCACGCGACGCCCTCACCGGATTTCCAGTGGGCGGCCAGGCAATGATTGTGCTGAACCAAGAACTGCGTTTCCCGTTGAAGCTCCCGATCATCGGGACGAGCCTGGGAGGCGCATTATTTTATGACGGCGGAAACGTATATAGCCGATTGGGCCGGATCACGCTGCGGTGGTCCTCACCGGAGCCAGTGTTCAAGACGGCGTATCCTGGGCTGCCGCCCGGGCGATTCAATCCAACCACGTGTTTGTATAACTGTACAAACGAGTTGAACTATTTTTCGAACACGATCGGGTTTGGCTTGCGATATGCGACGCCGGTAGGACCGATTCGCGTCGATCTCGGGTACGAATTAAACCGGCCGGAATTCGTGGTCCCTTGCAAGGACAATGTACCTTTATGCCAGCAAGGGACACGTCTGCCGAAGTTCCAGATTTTCTTCAATTTAGGATCGAGCTTCTGATGAAGATTGCCCGAATCATGCGAGCGGTTGTCATGGGCCTGCTGGCAGGGGGGGCATTGGCTTGCGCGCAGGAAATTCTCGACCGGATTGCCGCGAGGGTCGATACGGATATTATTCTATTGAGCGATGTGCGCGCATTGGCCCGGTACCAACGGTTCTTGGACGATAAAACGGAGACCGATTCGGAGATTCTCGATCATTTGATTGATCAGTGGGTCGTGCGAAATGAAGCCAAGGCAGCGTTGTTCCCGCAGCCGTCGGACGACGAGGTAGAGCGGAGCCTGGATAGGCTGAAGAAGTCGTTCGCTTCCTCGGAAGCGTTTGAAGAACGGGAGAAACAGGCGGGACTGACAGAGGATGATGTAAAGCGCATGCTGAAGGCGCAGATTTACCTTAGCAATTACCTGGACTCGCGGTTCCGGGCGTCCATCCAGGTGGAAGAAAAAGATATTGAGGAATTTTACAAGACGCGCGTGATCCCCAGGGCGGAATCGTGGGGGCAAACGCCGCCAACACTGGAGTCGGCGCGCGGGTTCATTCAGGAAGTGCTGGTGCAGCGGGCAATCAACGTCCAGGCGAACCGTTGGTTAAAGGAAAGCCGGGCGAGGCTGCGGGTTGAGAAATTGCTGGACGAGAACGAGAAATGACGAAGGAATCGCGCTGGCGCAAGATTCTGTGGGTCGAGCACTTGCTGTGGGTGCTCGGCACATGGACGCTATTGCTGATTGCGCTGGCGATCATCGCGGTGGGAAGCGGGCTGGCTAATCCCCTGTTGCGCAGGATCCTGATCAATCGAACGGAAGCGCTCACCGGCGCACGCGTGGAAATCCGGACGGTTTCCGTCGGATGGTTCTCTCTGAATGTGACGATTAATGGATTGGTGGTTCATGGCAAGGAACCGTCTGACACGGAGCCACTGTTCCGCGCGGAGCAGGCGCGCGTGGGGCTACGGATCGATTCGTTCTGGGGAAGGCGCGTCGGGCTGAATGATGTGATTTTGGACCAGCCACGCCTGCACCTCCGTGTTGAAAAGGATGGCAGAAGCAACTTGCCGACTTTGCCCACGAGCAAATCCACAGAGCCGGAATTGCAGAGACTGCTGGACCTCCATGTGCATCATGTGGAGATAAAGAACGGCTGGATTCTTTATAACGACGTGAAATCGTTGTTTGAAGTGGAGGGCGGTGAACTTCAATTTACGGTGGACCTGGGCGGGTCGGCGGAGAAGCCGGTGTACCTGGGAGCATTAGACTGGCAGTCGATCGAATTCGCCAGGCGAGGGGATGTTCCAGTTCCCGCGAATGTGACGGCCAAATTCACATTGCGGCATGCAGGGTTTTCGGTGGACCAGGCGGTTGTGGATGTTGGACGGTCGCACCTGGATGTGCAGGCCGAAACGAAAGATCTGGTGACACCGCGGTGGGAGTACAAATACCGGGCATGGCTGGACCTGCTAGACCTTCAGGAGACTTTTCGCACGCCGGAAGTGCCTCTGGGGCGCGTTGATTTGCGCGGAGAAGGCACGGTTGAGAACGGAACCGTTCTCGGGAAGGGAAGTTTCGCCGGGGACAACGTCACGCTGGGCTTTATTGATTTCCATTCGGCGAATTTAAGCGCGCGGTCGAGTTATACGTTGGAACCGAAACAGGTGGTGCTGCCGGATTTTGCCGCGTATGCGTTGGGAGGCAGTGTGAAAGGGCGCATCACCATGCGCTACGAGGGGTTGCTGTTCCGCGCCGATACGAAGTTGCAAAACGTTCGGCTATCAGAAGTGACGCCAGCCATCGACCACGCGGGATTTCCCATCGATAGCTTGCACTGGGATTCGGTGATTTCCGCCGACACGGTAGAGACCTGGCGGGCGAATTTTCTGGATTTCGAGGTGTCGGGTGCCATGCACTGGGCGTCACCCGAAGAGGTGATGGAAGCGCACATGCCGGTCACGGGAGAGTGGAAACTTCGGTACCGCGACCGGGACAGCACGTTGGAAATCTCCCAAGGGGACTTTGAAACTCCGACGTCGCGGGGTTCGTTCACGGGAGTGCTCGCGCCGAAAAATACAGCACTGGATACACGGTTGGACATCGGGTCGTTGCTGCCTTGGAATGACTTTATCCATGCCATCGCGGGCGACAAACCCGGCACATCGGAGTCGGCGGTGCGGATCGGCGGGTCGTTGAACTGGACGGGCAAGATCATCGGGCCTTCAAGTGGGCCAGAATTCCAAGGGCACTTTCACGGCGAGCGCGTGCGGTATGCGGATTTGCGGATGGACGCGATCGATGGGGACTTAAGTTATGCTCCTGACCATTTGACGATTACCCGCGGTCACGCGGTGCGCGGGTCTATGCTGGCAGACATTGACGGGCAGTTGCAACTGACCGATTGGGAATTCAAGCCACAGAATCAGTGGTCGAGTGAACTCAACCTCGAAAAGGTGCCGATTGAAGCGCTGATGCAACTGACGGGCGGGAATTATCCCCTGCAAGGAACGATTACGGGGCAATTTCACGGACGAGGGACGCGAGCCGACCCCATGTTGACAGGGCTGCTGGATGTGGCGGATGCGGAGGCATATACGGTGCCCTTTAACCGGTTGCGGGGACAGCTTTCTGCAACGCTCGATGAAGTGCGTCTCAACAACGCGGAATTGCGGTTCTTCGCGCCCGGGACGGAAAAAACCGGGGGAGCGGGAATCGTGACCGGCAATGTGGCGTACCGCTTTGCGGATGGCTCGTTGAGTACAGATCTAGTAGGTGCTTCGCTGCCACTGGCGAATTTTCGTCGGGTTAAGGCGAACAATTTTCCGCTGGGAGGGCAAATTTCGTTTCGGTTGAAGTCAAGCGGTCCGGCGCGGCAACCGCAAGCGCAGGGGAGCTTCCGAGTTGTGGACCTGCAAGTGGGAACCGAAGTGATTGGCAGCTTTGAAGGGGATCTAAACGCGGACGGACGAACAGCGCAGCTCAAGTTGAGTTCGGCGATGAGCGAAGGGGCCATTGGGGGGCAAATCACTCTGGGATTACTAGCACCCTATTCCGTGGACGGCAAAGTTTCCATCAAGAACATCAACCTGGATCCGTACCTGATGTCCGCGTTGCACCTGCAAAAATTCAACGGGCACGGAACCGCGGACGGGGATATCAGCATGAAAGGAGACCTGGAGCATTCCGGGGAGTTAACCGTGGATGGAAATTTCACGCACCTCCTTCTGACCTATGGCGGAGTTCAACTGGAAAACTCTGGGCCCATTCATCTGACCTCTTCGCGGGATAGCCTGAGAATCGAGAAGGCGGCCCTCAAGGGGACGGACACGAATGCGGAGCTTACCGGTTATATCCAGTTCACCGGACGGCGAACGGTTTCCATGAAGCTCAATGGTTCGGTGGACCTGCGGCTGCTCAACGGGTACATCCCGGGCGTGAGCACAGCTGGCCAGGCGGATATCAATGCATCGTTTGAAAACACGCTGGATAAGCCGCGAATCATTGGGCGGCTCCAGTTGACGAATGTGTCGGCGCGATCGTCGGACTTTCCGACGGGCCTGAGCAATTTGAAGGGTGACCTGGTGTTCGACGCAAATCGGTTGTTCTTCGAGAATTTAACGGGCGAGGCGGGTGGTGGACAGATTTCTCTGACGGGCAGCGTGAATTATTCTGACAAGCCGCTGCGCTATGACATTTCGGCGAAAACCGACCGGCTGCGCATACGGTATCCCGAAGGAATGAGTTGGCTAATGGGAGGCTCCTTGCGCCTGACGGGGACCATGGATGGCGGTTATTTGACCGGCAAAGTGTTGGTCCAACGTGTGACATTGAACGAAGGATTAGAATCGGCGGGCATTCTGGTTTCGAGCGCGAGTCCGGGCGGAACGAGCGGTTCAAGCTTTCTGCGGAACCTGCAGTTTGATATTGAGGCCGCATCCACGCCGGATTCCCGCATGGAATGGCCCGGCGCGCACCTGGAAGCGGAGGCGAGCCTGCGCGTCCGCGGAACGGCGGAACATCCGATTCTGCTGGGGCACATCCACGTGGTCTCGGGAGAACTATTTTTTCATGACAGCAAATACCGGGTGGCGCGAGGCGACCTGAACTTTGCGAACCCGTTCCGGCTGGATCCGGTGATCAGCGTGGAGGCCACCACGACGATTCAACAATACGAGATCACGCTGAATTTCAGCGGTCAGGCGAGCAAGATGAGTCTGTCGTACCGTTCCGATCCGCCGCTGCCGCCGAACGACATCGTCACATTGTTGGCGATGGGGCAAACGAGCTCCGAAGTGGCCACACGAACGGGCGGGGTGACACAGCCTGGTTCGGCCGGAGCGTCAGCGCTGCTGTCGGAAGCCATCTCCAGCCAGTTGGGAGGGCGCGTTGAGAGATTATTCGGCATTACGCGATTCCGAGTGGATCCCGGATTGGCCGGCCTAGGCGTGAACGGTTCCGGGCAGAACGCCGCGGCGCGCGTGACCGTGGAACAGCAGGTGACCAGGAATTTGACGGTCACCTACGTGTCGAACGTGAGTTCCACGCAGCAGCAGGTCATTCAGGTGGAGTACAACGTGACGCGAACGATTTCGGTGGTGGGATTGCGCGATCAGAACGGAACGTTCGGGATCGACATTGTGTTCAAGAAACGCCTGCCGTAATTCCCCTTTGTCAACACGAGCGAATTAAGGTTGAGGCTGGTCCTGCTGCTGGGCAGTCTGTTGGCCGGGCTCCGGTTGCTGCGTGTGGTGCTGCTGCAAAGGGCGGCGCTGGCCACTGTTGGTGAGCCGGGCATTCTGACCGATACCTGGATTATCCTGCCTGACTTGCTGAAGAGCGTCCTTTGCGGCTTTCGCGGCTTCGGCGCGGGTAGTTTCTTGAATTTCGCGGAAGATTTTAGGGCTTTCAACGGCTACTTTCTGGCCGAGGGGAGAACCATAGAACTGAAGAAGACTTTTGATTTCGTCGTCGGTGTAGTGCTTATCGTAGAGGGCGACCAATTCTTCGTTCACGCGGTCGACGTCGTAGCGTTTTTCGTACTCGTTGATGGTGGTGTTCACGAAGGCCTGACCCTTATCGTTGTTGGGCACAGTGGCAAGAAGCTTTTCGCGATACTGTTCCGCGGTTTGACGGACGGAATCCTGAACCTGGTCGCGTGCCCCTACGAGTTCGAGGAGGGCGCGAATGTCGGTGTCTTTCAGGGGATCGATGGAGGTCTTGGTGAAATTCTGCGGATTTGCGGAAGATTGTGCGGCGGCCTGCACGGAGCCTGGCGGCCCGCCCTGAATGGCTACGAAAAACATGCCGACATAGATTACGATTAATGCCAAAGCCGCTTTCATGACTGCCTCCAAGCCCGGAAGAGCGAAAAGCGGGAGCGTGCCCGAGCCCGCTAGTTCAGTAGTGATTGTACGGAAGAGAAATGGAGTAGTGCGCCTGCTCTGGGGTACAGTTTTGCTTGGTCGGTCACTGTTCGAAAGAGCAGGAATTTGCGAAAAATCAGATAAACTGGCGATATTGCACTCGTTTACCTCGCTCGGACAACGAAAGTGCTGTGAGATCTGCAAGAATTCTAAGACGGGGAATGCCGTGGCGGATGATCCCTATTTGGAACTGCGCGCGGAAATGGTGGAGACGCAGCTTCGACAACGCGGAGTGAAGGATTCTCGGGTACTGCGGGCCATGGCGCTGGTTCCGCGACACGAATTTATTCCGGAGCAATGCCGGAGTTTTGCCTATGCGGATGAGCCTCTGGGGATTGGCGAGGGTCAGACGATCTCTCAGCCGTATATTGTTGCCGTGATGACCGAGATGCTGAGATTGAGAGGGATCGAAAGAGTTCTTGATATTGGGACCGGTTGCGGCTATCAATCTGCGGTGCTCTCCCTTTTATCCCGAGAAGTCTATAGCGCTGAAATCCGTCCGGACCTGGCGCGAGGCGCGGCAATGCGCTTGCAACGGCTGGGTTTTGCGAACGTGCACGTACATTGCGGCGATGGGTCTGTAGGTCTCAAGGAATTTGCGCCGTATGATGCGATCCTGGTGGCGGCCGCCGCGCCGCGCGTGCCTGACCCTTTGCTCGAACAATTGAATGAGGGGGGCCGCCTAATTGCGCCTATCGGAGCAGAAGACCACCAGCATTTGACGATCGTAACGCGGCAGGGAAGCGAATACTTCACGGAGCGCCACGAAGGGTGCCGCTTCGTGCCCCTGCTTGGCCGTTATGGTTGGAAGGATTGTGAACCGCAGTGACCTGCGCCCCCGAACTTTCCATCGTTATCCCGTCGTTCAACGAGGAATTACGCCTGCCCGCGTCGCTCGAAAAAATTGCCAGCTACATACGAGCCCAGCGTCCCAATTCGGAAGTGCTCGTGGTGGACGATGGATCCACGGACCGCACGGCAGCGGTTGTGGAATCCTGGCGCGACCGGATACCTCAGTTACGAGTGATCCCAAACGGAAAAAATCGTGGAAAAGGATTCAGCGTGCAGCATGGCTCGCTGGAAGCACGGGGAGACGTAGTGTTGTTCACGGATGCAGACCTGTCGGCTCCAATCGAAGAGACGGAAAAGCTGCTTGCGGCGCTGAGTTCTTACGACGTGGCCATTGGCAGTCGGGCGGTAGACCGCAACCTGATCGAGGTCCATGAGTCTGTGTTTCGGGAATTTGCGGGGATCATCTTCAATAAAATTGTGCGGACCATTTTGCGGCTGCCCTTTGTGGACACGCAGTGCGGCTTCAAAGCATTCCGGCGAGAGCGCTGCCGGATCATTTTTGAGCAGCAGACGATTGAACGATTTGGGTTCGATCCAGAATTGCTATATCTGGCGCGGCATCACGGGCTATCGATCAAAGAAGTACCGGTGCGGTGGGCGCATTCGCCGGCAACGAAAGTGAGCATGATGCGGGACAGCGTGCAGATGTTCATGGACGTATTTGTGATCCGGTGGAACGGACTGCTGGGGAAATACCGGAAGGGCGCGGTTTAACTTTGTTTCACAAAGTACTTGACAGTGCTTTCCGTTTTTTGTAACTTAGCTCTCATGGCTGTTCCTGCTCCTCATCGTCCCGTTCGCCGCGAACCGATTCCCATTGATGCGCGCGCGGCGGACCACCTTCGGTATATCCGGGAAACGATGGAGTCCGCGGCCGAGTTTACTGCCGTTCCGGGCTGGGGCGGGGTGGCAATGGGGATCACCGCACTGGCTGCGGCCTTGATGGCCGCGCGACAGGTGACCCCGCGCGCCTGGGTGGCGATCTGGCTGGCCGAGGCCTTTGTGGCCGTGGCCATTGCCGCGCCGGCGGCGGCTACCAAAGCGCGTCGCGTGAATTCTTCGCTTTTTTCCGGTCCGGGGCGCAAGTTTGTATTGAGCTTTGTTCCACCGATTGTTGTGGGCGGACTGTTGACCCTGTCTATGGTTCAGTTGGGAATAGTGTCGGCGCTACCGGGGGTATGGCTTTTGCTGTATGGCACGGCAATCGTAACGGGGGGAGCCTTCTCAGTGCGAGCGGTGCCGATCATGGGTTTGTGTCTGATGGCGCTGGGCACCGGTGCTCTGTTCACTCCGGCTTCCTGGGGGAACCTGTTTATGGCTGCGGGATTCGGTTTAGTGCAAATCGGGTTTGGATTGTGGATCGCGCTGCGATACGGAGGCTGACTTGCGCTCTCGAAGGTGAAAGACGATATGGCTAAGTCATCCACAATCCGACAAGAACGCGTCGCTCGCGAAGACGGGCCGGCCTCGGTCCGCCCGGCGGCGACCCATCCAGTTTCGGCAAACCTGGACCGGTTGATCCATGAACGGATCCGACTGGGGATCGTGAGCGCCCTGGCGGTGAATCGCTCGCTGACGTTCAACGAATTAAAAGCGCTGTTGAAGACGACGGACGGAAACCTGAGCGTCCATGCACGGAAACTGGAAGAAGCGGACTATATCGTTTGCACGAAATCGTTTGACGGGCGGTTGCCGAAGACGGAATACCGGCTGACGGCAGGGGGACGAAAGGCGCTCGAACGGTATCTGGATCATATGGAGGCATTGATCCGGGCGACGCGCGACCGGTAAAAAATTTTTTGCATTCGTACTTTATGAAACAAAGTACATTGCAATGCATGGCGGCGGAGAATGCGGATGGTTATGCGATCCATAGTCCTGCAACAGTTGCGAGAAGTTCCCGCAGTGACGACACACCCACTCCACATCGCTATTATTTGCGACGGCAATGGACGCTGGGCCACTTCACGAGGACTTCCGCGCTCGTCCGGGCACAGAGCGGGCGCAGAAGCCGCCAGAAATGCCATCCGCTGTGCGCCGCATCTGGGAATTCACACATTGACGCTGTTCGCGCTGTCATCGGCAAATTGGAAGCGCCCGCCCGCCGAGGTGACGGCGATTCTGAAAATTCTGCAGGAGTATCTAGAAACCGAGACGGATCATTGCCTGGACGAAGGCATCCGATTGAGCATCATCGGCCGGCGGGACCGGTTGCATCCGGCGATGCGGGAAGCCATTACGAAGTCGGAAGCGCTCACTTGCAAGGGAAAGAAATTACACCTGCGATTGGCGGTGGACTATTCGGCTCGCCATTCGTTATTTCAAGCAGCCAGCAAATTCTATAAAGCGACCAACCTATCGACGGAAGCATTCAGCGACGTTCTGGCGGAAGTGCAGCGCGGCGGTTCGACGGACGTGGATCTGTTGATCCGAACCGGAGGGGAGCAAAGGCTGTCGGATTTTCTGCTCTGGGAATGCGCCTTCGCAGAACTTGTGTTTTTGGAGAAACGCTGGCCCGACTTCACCCCCGCAGATTTGAGAAACGCGCTCGTGGAATTCGAGCGGCGAGAGAGGACGCGCGGCGCCCTGCCAGCGGAATACGTCAGCTGATTTACCGCAAGTAGTTCATTCTATGTAGGTTATATCTGGAGAGGAAAGCAGCCCGCCCCTGACGTTTCGCCGGGCTCCGTCGTCTATACCACAGGAGAAAGTAATGGGAACTGTGGGACTTACGCTGCGGTGGGAGGATAGAATCTCAGCGGCGGCAAGCGAGGGAGGGCGGCGAGTGGAACCTTCGGAAATCGCAGCCGGACAAAACCGCGAAACGGGCGCTCCTCCAGATGACGCAGCGCTGGCCGCGGGTTGTTTGGCGGGGGATCTGCGCGCGTACGAGAGGCTCTACCACCTGCACGGGGCGCGAATGAGAAATCTGGCGCGCAACCTGCTGGGGTCGCAGACGGACGCGGAAGACGCAGTACAGGATACATTCCTGAAAATCCAGCGAGGCATTGGAAGTTTTCGCGGGCAATCCGCGTTTGTGACCTGGACGTTCCGGATCCTTGTGAACACATGCTATGACATTCGGCGGAGTCGAATGCGCCGTAAAGAGCAGGCGCAAGATGATGGGAACGAGAACTTTTCGCGGCGGGAACCACGCGCTTCGGGCGCACATCCATCATTGCGGATGGCTTTGGAACGAGCGCTGACCCGACTGACGCAACACCAGCGGGATGTTTTTTTGTTATACGAAGTGGAAGGATTCCGCCACGCGGAAATCGCCACGATGCTGGAAATTAGCGAGACTGCCTCGAAGAACACGCTCTTTCAAGCGAAGAAGAACCTACGCGGCATGTTGGAGCCTCTGCGAAGCGCGGAAGCAGGTGGCCAATGAATATTTCGTGCATCGATCGGGACCGCGTCTTTCTGGATGGTTCGGCCGAGGAGTGGGCGGCTCTGGAAGAGCATGCAGCCGGATGCGCGGCGTGTGCGGAGGAGATTCGTGCCTGGAAATCGTTGAGCACGGCAGCGGAGGAACTACGCGATTACCGGCGAGATGCGCAGTTGTGGAGGAAGATTGCAACTTCGCTGAAAGAGCAGGGGCAGAGCGAGCCGGGAGGGCGCGGGTTTTGGAAGCGTCTGGGATTCGGGAGTGAGGCTGGGTTGGGTTGGCGGACGGTTTTGGCGGGTGCCTTGGTTCTCGTGCTTGCCGTTTCCGGCATTTACGTAGTGCGCCGCCAGATGAGGGCGCCCGATGCGGGGCAGAGCCAGTTGCTGAAAAACTCGGCTTTGGCCGAAGTCGAGCGGACGGAGAGGGACTACAGGAAGGCTATCGATCAGTTGGCCACGGAAGCAAAGCCGGAACTGGACTCACCGGCGACACCGTTGATGGCGAGCTACAAGGAAAAGCTGGTGGTGCTCGATGGCGCTATCGATGAGTTGCGGACGGAAGCGGGGCGGAACCCATCGAATGCGCACTTGCGGTACGAACTGCTGGCGATGTACCAGGAGAAGCAACAGACGCTGCAGGAAGTTTTGGAGACGAAGCGATGAATTGGCGGACCAGGTCGATGTGTGCACGAAGGCTCGGAATGTTAGTGATGCTCGGCTGCGTTGCCGCACTTCCGGTATTGGGTAACGGAGTAGGGCAGAGCAGCGCAACCAGGCAATTCCAAAAAACGCTGACTCTTGGCACGAACCAAACGGTCAGTTTGACGCACAAGTATGGCGACGTGCGAATCCATGGGGAGAACGGACACGAGGTGAAGATTTCCGCAACGATTCGAGTGCAGGCGCATTCGCAATCCGAGGCAGAGCGCTACGCGGAACAGGTGCGGATCGACGTTTCCCAAGATTCTCAGGGGATCAAAATTCAAACTGCGTATCCGAGCGACGAATCGAAATTCTTCGTGGTGCGCGTGGGTGGTCCTTCTTTTTCCGTGGATTACGATATTACCGTACCGATGGATGCGAAGCTGTGGATGAAAAACAGCTTTGGAAATGCAGAGGTGCGAGGAGTGCAAGGTTGGGCAGACCTGGAAAACACCCATGGTCAGTTGAAATTTCTGGATGGAGGATCAACGAAACTCACGGATTCGTTCGGGGAGCTGCAAGCGAACGGGGCAGACGGCAACGTGGCGGTGATCAACAACAACGGAGCAGTGACCGTGTCGTCCGTGAAAGGAACATTAGACGTGAAGGATCGATTTGCGTCCATCTCGGCGAGCAATGTTACCGGAGCGGTAACCATTTCCGGGGGGAATGGTCCGGTGGAAGTAACGGATGTGGGAGCATCGAAGATCAACAATTCGTTTGGGGCGGTGACGGCGCGGAATATCCACGGGGACCTGGTGGTCAATAACAATAATGGTGCGATTGACGCGGACACCGTGAGTGGCGGCGCGCAATTAAATGGAAGCTTTGGTGGGATCAGTTTCGCGAATGTGGCGGGTTACGTGAAATGTACGTCGTCGAACGGAAGAGTGAGTGGCCGGAAGACGGGGAGTGAAGTGTTCGTGAAGACGACGTTTGGAGAAGTGTCACTGGAACAAATCGGCGGCGGGGTGGAAGTGGAAGACTCCAACGGGGGAATCAGCGTGAAGGAGATCAAAGGTAAAGCTAGCTTCAATACTTCGTTTGGGTCGATTGAGGCGACGGGCTTGCCAAAAGGCGTGAGAGCAACAACGGGCAATGGCCGTATAGCGCTGACGGATGTGGGTGGAGACACATACGCCAAGACAAGTTTTGGCGCGGTGGACATTCATCGAGTGAATGGGAACCTGACGATTGAAAATTCGAACGGGCCAGTGACGGCGAGTGGGGTGAAAGGGGATGCCTCCGCGAAGACGAGCTTCGGATCTGTGACGCTGGACGATGTTGTGGGGTCAATCACGGTGGACAATCAGAATGGAACGGTGACGGTATCGGCGGCGCGCACTTCACCTGGATGCAAGAATGTTTCCCTGAAGACCTCGTTCGCACCGATGCAGGTGCGTTTGCCGGCGGACGCCGGGTATGAAGTGAATGCGCGGACTTCGTTCGGCCATATTTCGAGTGACCTGCCCGTGACGGCAACGGGAACGCTGGGTGGCGATTCGCTGAATGGGAAGATCGGAAACGGCGGGTGCACGCTGTCGCTAACCAACTCGAACGGAAACATTGAGATATTGAAGCTGTCGCGATGAAGAGCCGGATGTGAGGTCGGCGGGGCCAGAGATAGCGAAGAACTAACCGACCTTCCGGCGCCCACGCTCCATGGCGAAGGCTTTGCGCAACACCCGGGTGGCGGTTTCCGTCAGGTGAAACTGCGCAAGCTCCTCTTCTCGGGCGAAGGCGACGTCTGTGACATCGCTTGCAGCGCGGGCCTCGCCGGAAATACGCTCGCAAAGATAATCGACGATGACATAGTGGAACTTCGGACCGCGCGGGGGACCGTCAGGGGCGGGCGCTTCCGCAGGAAAAATGCGGTCGAACACCTCGATTACTTCGAGGACGCGAACCTGCAAGCCGGTTTCCTCGAGGAGCTCGCGTTTAACGCCCTCTTGGAGGGATTCGCCAATTTCGAGGGTGCCACCAGGGATGGACCAATGGCCGAGGAGGGGCTCACTGCCACGCCGAATGAGCAAAGCCCGGCCGTCTTCAATGATCACACCACCGATTCCGACAACCGGTCTCTCCGGATACTCACGTGCCATGCCGTATTGTACTTTCACCCAAGTTGTTGGGTTACACTGGATGCTGGCGGGAATGGCTAGAGTAGACTTTCACCGCCGAGGTATATAATACGCCGGATGGCAAACCAGCGTCGTTGTCGGGAGGCCATCCAAAGTCCAAATCGGAGGACGGACCGTGCTTCGCTGCCCAGAATGCTCCGCAGAAATAGACGTGGACGAAGACGAGGTTGAGGAGGGAGAAATCCTCAGCTGTCCAGAGTGCGAGACTGAACTGGAAGTATCACAAACCCATCCAGTTGCGCTGAACCCGATCTCCGACGAACTCGAGGAAGACGATGACGAGGACCTCGAGGAGGAAGAAGAGGACGAGGAAGATTTTGACGAAGACGGCGACCTCCTGGACGAAGATGAAGACGATGAGGATGATGAAGACGAGTAGCCTGCACCGGGGAAAGCGCGGGGCATCCTCTGGCAAGCATTGGACCATCAGACCTTAGGGGAAGTCTTTCAAAGCAAATACCGGGATGAAAACTTCAACTTCAGTCTTGCTGGCGGCAGTTTTGTGTTTGTCCGGCCCGATGAGAGCGCAACAGCCAGCACCAGCCGCACCAGCGACGAATTCCAGTTCCTCTGGTACGAGCGGGCAGAGTGCAGCGACGGAAGGAAGCTCTTCGAGTAAAACGAAGAACAAGCTGATTCCGAGTTTTCTGATCCTAGGGACGGTATTTAACGAAAATGCGTTCGCGTTTCCCGGAGTGCAGGTGCGCATCCGGCGCAGCGGTGAGAAGAAATTCACGTGGGAGAGCTACACAAATTCGCGGGGAGATTTTGCGGTACGCGTGCCTCCGGGGTACGAGTACGAAGTGGTCACGCACATAAAGAACTACGATGACCAAACAGAGAGCGTGGATAGCAAGGTAGACGTGCAGCAGAGGCTATCCATCAAGCTACAACCGCGCGGACAAACAAAGACTGGGGCGAAACCATGACGCAGAGGCGAGGAATCTTCTGGCTGTTGATTGTCCTGTTATTTGTGAATGGGTGGGCACTGGCGCAAGGATCGAAGAAGGAGTCGCAGCTCAGATCGGTACGAGGCGTGGTGAGCGATAAGGACGAGAAACCAATTCAGAATGGAGTGGTGTTCCTGAAGAATGTACGAACAAACACAGTGATCAGCCACTTTAGTGACGACGAGGGTACGTACCGGTTTACCGGACTCGATCCTAACGTAGAATATGAAGTTTACGCAGAGTTTGGGGGACAGAAGTCAGCGGCGCGAACGGTGTCGCCTCTGGATAGCCGGAAGGAAATCACTTTGAACCTTAAAGTGGATCGCAAGAAGAATTAGACAGAAAGGGCCCCTCTCGCCGGGGAGCGGGTAACAGTTTTCTGAGATACATCAAGTACACTGAGATTTGCCTGAAAGCGGGCCTGCTTTCACGGCACATCGACAAATGTTGTCTTGAAGTGAGAGAAGAGGGAGGAAAGATTTTGCGCGCATTCCCTAGTAGATGGCGGAGGACCTTGATCGCTCTAGTGTTCCTGGCGATTCCCTTATTTGCGCAGGAGAAGCCGGACACGCCGCAGCCCAAAGTGCAGACCGACGGAGAGGTAGCCCCAACGCCGGCCGTGGATCCGCAAGAGAAAGAGGCCAATGACGAAGTTCCGAAGCGCATCTTCTGGATTAGCCAACGATCAGCCCGAAAACAAGGGGCCGCTGACTCCGAAGGAAAAATTCAATATTGCCTGGCACCAGTTTTGGGATGTGAGCGCGCATTTCGGCAATGTCCTTCAGGCCGCCATCTCCCAAGCGGCGAATGGGATTCCTCATTATGGGCAAGGGCGGGGTGCATTCGGGGAGAGGTATTTAGCCGAGGAAGGCGACCAATTCACGGGAAGCATGCTCATTTACGGCGTGCTACCGACCGTCCTTCACGAGGATCCGCGATATTTCCGGAAGGGCCGAGGCAGCGCCTGGTCGAGGGTCGGGTATGCCGCCTCCCGAGTGGTTATTGCTCGAACCGATTCCGGAAACCTCACGTTTAACGCTTGCCAGGTCGTCGGACAATTTGGACAAGCATCGATCTCGGCGTATACGTACTACCCGAAACAGGATCGCAGCATGACTGGAGTGATCTCCGGCTGGGCGATCAACCAAGGCTACAACATCGGCTGGAACCAATTAAAGGAATTTACACCGGATTTGGGGGCGTATATGAAGCGCCATTCCAGGAAAAAGAAGAGCGCTCAGGACGTGCAGGATAGCCGGTCGCCACTAGCCGCTAACGATTAGGTACAACCTTCCGCGCGGGGCGTAGCATACGGATGGCCCGCGGCACTACGGAAACTTCTACGGGAGTCATTCCCAAAAGCTCCCCATCGCCGTGAAACCAACACGGTAATTTGGTTTCAATCCTGACGCATTGCGTGCTAAAACGACGGACTCGGCTCGTTTTTAGGTGGCCTCGGGATGCCAGTGCCGGAAGCAACCGCAGAATCTGGAATGCGGGCAAATTCTCGAGGAGCACCAATTCCAAACTTCCATCATCCGTTTTCGCGTCGGGAGCCAGGCAAAGTCCAGAGCCGTAACTCGGAGTGTTCAGGATGCCTGCGAGCAGAACTGTGGCTTCCAAAACCTGCGGTTCCTTGGCACCCACAATGATCCGCACCTGGATGGCGTGAAAACCAAGCAACGCGCGGATGGCGGCCAGAATGTAACGCAAACGACCGCGCAGATGGCGAAACGTACCATTCGCATAGCGCGCCGCTGCCGCATCTAAACCGACGCCGCCTCCGCCGGTATAGAGCCATTCGCGGCCATCGGCAGTGCGAACTTTGGCAGCGTCCAAGAAACAGACTTCGCCTTCGAGCAGCAACGCGGCGGCTTGCACAGGATCCGAAGGCAAATCTAATGCAGCCGCAAGATCATTCCCGCCGCCGGCTGGAATCACGCCCAGAATTAATTGCGGATGATCCGCAACTGCGTTGAGTAGTACTTGAAACGTACCGTCGCCGCCGAGGACAAGAAGACGATTCTGTCCAGTCTCAGCGGCTGTGCGCGCCTTTGTGGCGAGATCGATCGGGCTTTCCGTGACGCAGATTTGAACATTCCAGCCGCGCTGACTTGCAAATTTCCGGAGACCGGGAAGGGCGTTACCGGCGCGTCCGCCCCCTGCCGCTGGATTCACGAAAAGCAGGTCCGTTACGCCGGAATTAGGTTGACAAGAAGATTCCACAAGTTTGTTAATGCTGACGGAGCCTTGAGAAACTGTCAATTTGCGAGTGGAAGTGATGAAATCGTGAGGGTGTCTGGCTCCCCGTCAAACAAAGCTGAGATCGTTGATTCACCCGAGAAAGTGCAAGTGCTAAAGTGGTGGTGCGCGGAGGAGAGCCAGCACGCGAGAATGATTCGAACTGCCGCAGGTCCCAAGGTACCCGAGAGGGAGTAAAGCAAGATGACGGCACACCGCGAAGGCAAGGATCGTCAGTACGGAGTGGTGAACGTCCAGCTCGGGTTCGAGCAAGGCGGCAGAGGACGGGACGCAAGACGGAGTAAACCCGTTCAGGAACGGATGTGGTTCCAAGGGGAAAGATGTGCGTAATTTAGGTGCCTGTGCGGGCAGTAAATTTTGTTTAGAGGGAACTGAGTACGTCTTGCAGGTTGCTTGGGAGGGCGAAGCGGGACGATGAGCCTGAAGATCCGAATGAAAGACAATTGTCTCTGGGACATGATCAGCCTAGGAGAAGTGATGTTGCGGTTGGATCCAGGGGAAAAGCGGATCTGGACGACGCGAAGCTTCGAGGTCTATGAGGGAGGCGGTGAATACAACGTAGCGCGGGGATTGAAGCGCTGCTTTGGTCTGGACACGGCGGTGGTCAGCGTTTTGGCGGACAATCCGGTGGGGCGGCTGTTGCAGGATCTGATGTATCAGGGGGGAGTGGACCAGTCGCTGGTGCGATGGGTGCCGTACGACGGCGTGGGACGTACCGTGCGAAACGGGCTGAACTTCACCGAGCGAGGGTTCGGAGTCCGCCCTGCGCTGGGATGTTCGGACCGGGGACACACCGCGATTTCGCAGCTTAAACCCGGGGAAGTCGATTGGGAAGAGATTTTTGGAAGCAAGGGAGCGCGGTGGTTTCACACGGGCGGGATATTCTGCGCGCTGTCCGCGTCAACGCCGGAGGTTGCGGTCGAGGCGATGCAGACTGCGCGGAAACACGGAGTCATCGTTTCCTACGATTTGAACTACCGGGAATCGCTGTGGAAAGCGAATGGCGGACGAAAGCGGGCGCAGGAAGTGAACCGAAAGATCGCGCCCTATGTGGACGTAATGATCGGCAACGAAGAGGATTTTTCGGCAGCGTTGGGATTTGAAGTTCCGGGGATGGGAAAAGATCTGACGAGTTTTGAAGTGGATGGATTCGAGAAGATGATTGAAAAAGTGGTGCGGGAATATCCGTTTCAGGTGGTGGCGACGACGCTGCGAAAAGCCAAAACAGCATCGCGGAATGATTGGGGAGCCATCTGCTATCACGAAGGGATTTTTTTTCAAGCGATAGAACGGGAAAATGTGGAAATTCTGGACCGCGTAGGTGGTGGCGATTCCTTTGCTTCGGGCCTGATTTACGGATTCCTCTCGGGAAAAGATGCGAAATGGTCGGTGGAATGCGGAGCGGCGCATGGTGCGTTGGCTATGACGACGCCTGGGGACACCTCGATGGCGACGCTGGCGGAAGTGACGCGCTTGATGAAAGGTGCCGGCGCGAGGATTGAGCGGTGAAGCAAGGATTGCGACTGTTTGGGTCGAACAGGGGGTAAAGGACATTGGCTCGCGAGAAAGTATTGCAACTGCATGCCGACGACAATGTGATCGTCGCGCTGGAAGATCTGCCGGCAGGTGCACACATTTCCTGGTCAGGACGGGAGCTGGTTTTGCGCAACGTGGTTCCGGCAAAGCACAAGTTTGCGTTACGGGCGATTCCACCGAGCGATGCGGTCATCATGTACGGGGTGAAGGTGGGGAAGGCTACGCAGGCGATTCAAGAAGGGGACGTGGTGACGACGAGGAATGTACATCACGACGCTGCGCAATTTCACGAAAAAACCGAAAGTTATGTGTGGACACCGCCGGACGTCTCGCGTTGGAAGCAACGTATGTTTGCGGGATTTCACCGAGACGACGGCCAAGTTGGTACGCGAAATTATTGGCTGGTGGTGCCATTAGTCTTTTGCGAGAACCGCAACATTGGGGTCTTGAAGCAGGCATTTGAGCAGGAATTAGGATTTGCTCAGCCGCCCGTGTACCAACAACAGGTTGCCGATTTAGCGAGACTGTATCAATCTGGACATATTGAGAAAATCCGAGAGTACGCGGCAACCGCAAAAGTTAAGCAGCCGGAGCGTCGGCGGATATTCTCGCAAGTCGACGGAATAAAATTCCTGCTACATGAAGGTGGATGCGGCGGCACGCGTGAGGATTCCAACAATCTGTGCGGGCTGATTGCAGGGTACATTCACCACCCGAACGTGGCAGGGGCGACAGTACTGAGCCTTGGGTGTCAGCACGCCCAGGTGTCTGTGCTGCGCAACGAGATCAAGAGACGAAATCCTCATTTTTCGAAGCCGCTTTACATCCTTGAACAGCAGAAAAGCGGGGAAGAATTTACGATGTTGTCGGAAGCGATCCGGCAGACGTTTATGGGACTCATGGAAGCAGACAAGTGCCGACGCGCGCCAGCGGAGTTGCGACAGCTTTCCGTGGGACTGAAATGCGGTGGGTCAGACGGATTTTCCGGTTTATCGGCAAATCCGGCGATAGGGCATGTATCGGATCTTGTCGCGGCTTTGGGTGGGAAGACGGTGTTGAGTGAATTTCCGGAGCTGTGTGGAGTGGAACAGGAACTGGTCAATCGAAGCGTGTCGGCGGAGGTTGCTGGGCGGTTCATACGGCTGATGGGGAGCTACGCAGCCCGGGCAAAAGCAGTGGGTTCCGGATTTGATATGAATCCTTCGCCGGGGAATATTCGAGACGGATTGATTACCGATGCGATGAAGTCTGCGGGCGCCGCGAAAAAAGGGGGAACTTCGCCGGTCACGTCGGTGCTGGATTATCCGGAGTATCTTGAAGAAACCGGGTTGAACCTGCAATGCACACCTGGAAATGACGTGGAATGTGTTACGGCGCAGGTGGGCGCGGGGGCGAACATCGTGCTCTTCACGACGGGTCTCGGGACTCCTACAGGGAATCCGATCGCACCTGTGGTAAAGATATCCACCAATTCGCAGCTCGCGGCAAAAATGCCGGACATTATAGACATCGATACCGGGAGCATTATTTCGGGCGAGAAGAGCATTGAACAAATGGGTGGAGAGATTTTAGAGAGAGTCGTGCAGATTGCCAGCGGGGAAACTAAGACTTCGGCAGAACTGCTGGGGCAGGACGATTTCATTCCTTGGAAAAGAGGCGTGTCACTGTGAGGAATCATGGCCGAGGGATCCGCCGCGGGTAAGGTGTCGAAAGCGATCAATATTCATGACCTGCGGACGTTGGCACAGCGGCGACTGCCGAATGTCGTGTTTGATTATCTGGACGGGGGCGCGGAAGACGAAATTACACTGCGAGCAAACTCCCAGGTATTTTGCGACCTGACATTTCGTCCACGACACGCGGTGTATTGTGCGAAGTGCCAGATGCGGACACGGGTGCTGGGCTCGGATTTGTCTGTTCCGTTCCTGCTTGCTCCGGTGGGATACAGCAGACTGATGCACCCAGATGGCGAGGTCGCCGCGGCCCACGCGGCAGGCGCAGAGGGGACGGCGTACATTTTGTCCACCATTTCGGGGCACTCGCTCGAGAAAGTGAAAGCCGCATCGGCGGGGCCAGTCTGGTATCAACTCTATTTGCTGGGTGGGCGCAAAGCGGCTGAGCCGACAATCCTGCGCGCGCGAGCCGCCGGCTTTTCCGCATTGGTGGTAACGATCGACACGGCAGTGGCGGGGATGCGCGAGCGTGACTTCCGAAACGGGATGAAAGAAATGCTCGGCGGAAGTGTTCTGGCAAAGCTGCCGCACCTTGGCCAGTTTTTTGCTCATCCAGGATGGCTCGCCCACTTTTTGGTTGATGGAGGAATGCCCAAGCTGCCGAATGTGATTGTGCCGGAAGCGGGACCGATGTCATTGACCGATGTGGCTACGGCGTTGGCGGCGTCCGTTGTGACATGGCAAGATTTCCAATGGATTCGAGAGGCCTGGGGCGGGCCGATCGTAGTGAAAAGTGTGTTGACGGGCGATGATGCGAGACGAGCGATCGATCATGGGGCGAGCGCGGTTGTTGTGTCCAACCACGGTGGACGCCAACTGGACTGCGTTTCCGCGACGTTGAAGGCTTTGCCGGAGGTGGTGAAAGCGGTGGATGGCCAGGTTGAAGTGTTGCTGGATGGAGGCGTGCGTCGCGGTAGCGACGTAGTGAAGGCACTTTGCCTGGGAGCCCGCGCCGTCCTTGTGGGGCGCGCGTATGCGTATGGATTGGCCGCCGGGGGTGAGGAAGGGGTTGCGCGGGCAATCGAGATATTGAAGGCGGACCTCGAACGGACGTTGCGACTGTTGGGGTGCCCCTCCGTGGGAGAACTGAACCGCTCGTTTATAGACGTTCCCACAAGCTGGCGTTGTGTCTGACGGGAGATTGGCGATTTGTTGCTCACCCTTTGGAATTAGATGACCATGCGGATTGACTCTCATCAACATTTCTGGGTGTACAACCCATCCGAGTACGGATGGATTGATGAGTCAATGACAGTGTTGCGTCGCAATTTCTTACCCAGTGATTTGAGACCGGAACTGGACAACGCTGGATTCCAGGGATGCATTGCCGTTCAGGCACGGCAGACTCTTGAGGAGACAAGCTGGCTGCTGCAGTTGGGGGGCGAATCGCCGTTTATTCTCGGCGTGGTGGGTTGGGTCGATCTGCGGTCGATTGAAGTCCGCTCGACATTGTCGACACTCGCGAAGAATCCCAAGTTGGTTGGGGTTCGCCATATCGTTCAGAGCGAGCCCGATGATCGATTTTTGCTGGAACCGGAGTTCCTTCGTGGTGTAGCGCTGCTCGAGGAGTTTGACCTTGCGTATGACATCCTCATCTACGTAAAACATCTTCCAGTCGCGGCGGAGTTCGTGCGAAGGTTCCCGCGACAGCGGTTTGTGCTGGATCATTTGGCCAAACCGCAAATCAAGGACCGGCAATTTCATCCTTGGACCGAGGGCATCCGGGCGCTTGCTAGATTTCCCAATGTGCATTGCAAATTGTCCGGGATGGTGACAGAAGCGGATTGGGGCGAGTGGAAGGCTGAAGATTTAAGACCGTATCTGGATGTTGCCTGGGAATGCTTTGGGCCAGATCGGCTAATGATTGGCTCGGATTGGCCGGTGTGCACGGTTGCCGCGCCCTATTCGCGCACGATGGCCGCGGTGAAGGAGTATCTTGCCGGCCGCACGACCGAGGTGAGCGAAAAAGTGTTAGGGGGCAATGCCCACCAGTTCTATAAGCTGAAGGTTACTGTGGGATAAAGGCGGCAAAGCCGTGCAGGACATCTTGGGCTAGGAGGTAGTTCCAACTGAGCACTCCAACTAGAGGTGAGACAAACTTCAGTCTCAACGGGAAAGTCGCGGTGGTGACCGGCGGAGGAAGCGGGATCGGCCGAGCCATTGCGTCAAAGTTTGCGGCGCAAGGAGCGAGACTACACATTCTGGATATCTCGTTGAATAACGGTAAAGCCACTTGCCAACAAATTGTTTCCGCGGGCGGCGATGCGGTGGCTTATGCGTGTGATGTGACAGACCAGGCTCAAGTCAAAGCTACGTTCGAGCAGATTGGCCAGAAGGAATGCCCATCGATATTGATCAATAATGCGGGAATTTCGAGCATTGGGACCGTGGAAAGCACGGGCCAAGAGGAATTCGACCGGGTTTTCCGAGTGAACGTGAAGGGGTTGTACAACTGCATGCAGGCTTGCGTGCCGCAGATGAAGGCGAACCGCGGCGGCGTGATTCTCAATATGGCCTCGATTGCGGGATCTTCCGCGCTTGCCGATCGATTCGCCTATTCGATGAGCAAAGGAGCAGTAATTGCGATGACGTATTCTGTTGCGCGGGACTATCTGAGCTACAACATACGATGTAACTGCATATCACCGGCGAGGGTGCATACACCGTTCGTCGACGATTATCTGCGGAAGAATTATCCGGGGCGCGAGAAAGAGATGTTTGAAAAGCTCTCGAACGCACAGCCCATGGGGAGAATGGGAGAGCCCGAGGAAGTCGCCTCGCTCGCCCTTTTCCTATGCTCGGACGAGGCAGCGTTTATAACTGGGGTTGATTACCTGTTGGATGGTGGATTCACCAATCTGCGAGGCTAGTTATGGATCTGCGACTGAAGGATAAAGTGATTCTCGTGACCGGAGGGGCAAAAGGAATTGGCGCTGCGATTGTACAGGCATGCGCAAAGGAAGGTGCAATTCCCGTGATTGTCGGCCGAGATGCCGTGGCGGGGGAGAAACTTCAAGCGGAATTACGAAACCATGGTTCGGCGTGCGGATTGATCACGGTAGAGCTGTCCACGCCGGAGATTTGCGCCAAGGTAATTCAGGAAAGCGTGAAGACCCTTGGCCAGATTGATGCGCTGGTCAACAACGCCGGAGTGAATGACAAGGTCGGCCTTGAAAAAGGATCGCCGTCGGAGTTTGCCGACTCATTGAATCGCAATCTGATGCACTACTACAATATGGCGCATTTCGCGCTGCCACACTTGAAACGATCGAAAGGAGTGATCATCAATATTGGCTCCAAAACAGCCGTTACAGGGCAAGGCGGAACATCGGGGTATGCGTGTTCGAAAGGTGGCATTATGGCGTTAACGCGCGAGTGGGCTGCCGAATTGCTTCCATATGGCATTCGCGTAAACACGGTAATCCCAGCCGAAGTGATGACGCCGCTTTACCGCCACTGGCTGGACACCTTTCCGAAACCGGAAGAGAAACTGCGCACCATCCTTTCCCGTATCCCGCTGGAACAACGCATGACTACACCCGAGGAAATCGCGGCGATGACGGTATTCCTGATTTCTCCGGAATCTGGACATACCACGGGCCAGCACCTCTTCGTGGATGGCGGGTATGTCCACCTAGATCGGGCGCTGCCCTGAACAAGAGACGGCCGGTTGCCAGGATGTTGGAAAAATCGTTCCCGAAACGTTTTATTTGGGCGGAATGACATCGCTCTCCTGGATTTGGTAAGCCCTTCAATAGGACAACCGCAGGGACTTCGCCGATACTAGAGCTACTAAACTTTCAAAACGCCTTTATTTTAAGGCGGAAAATGATATATAGGCACCGTGCACGGGTGGCGAAGTTAATCCGGCTCTAGTCAATTCGGGATGGCAGTATTAAACTTTGTGGCGCAGATTGCCCTGTGTTTTGTATCGAAATGTTTCGGGATGACGGAAAAACCAAGAAGGTTAATCGCGTAAAGGTGAAACGCGCTGATCGTGATGGTGCGAATCGGGATTGAACTGCCTGGGTCATGGGGAGGTATGAGTTGAAGGCAAAGGGCAAGCGAGTGCGGCGACACGTGACCATTCGCGAGGTAGCGAAAGCGGCTGGCGCTTCGGTTTCTACGATTTCGGCGGCGCTGAACAACTCTGATTATGTCAGCGCGGACATGCGGAGCCGGATTGAGTACGCGATTAAGGAGCTGAAATATCGTCCCAATGATCTGGCGCGAGGACTTCGCCTACAGAAAACACATTCCATTGCGATCGTTGTGCCGGACCTGTCGAACAATTTTTACATTGAGCTGGTAAGAGGGGCGAAGGACTATTCGGCATCCGCGAACTATACGGTCCTGATCGGCGATTCGCGGGAGAGTTGGGAGGAAGAGCGGAATTATCTGGACTCGTTCCACCGGCGGCGAGTTGACGGAATCGTACGTGTTCCTGCCATTGATGCGTTGAAGGGGAAGGGCAAAACCGATCTTGGAAATCTCCCCGTAGTGTATGCGGACCGCTATCCCTTGACGCGTGATACATATGTGGGACGAGTGGGAGTGGACAACCGGCGCGCGGCGGACAGCGCGACGCGTTACCTGCTGAGCTTGGGACATAGAAAAATGGGGATCATCACGGGAGATGCTTCCAGCGGAACTTCCGTTGACCGGCTGGAGGGGTTCTTGCAGGCGCTGCGCACAGCCGGAATTCGCCCCGACCGCTCGATGGTGCATCGGGGCCACAATGACATGGAGAGCGGGCACGTCCACACCATGCAACTGCTGACGAGAGCCGACCGGCCGACAGCGATTTTCTGTACCAATAACATGATGGCGCTGGGCGCACTTGCAGCGATTCAGGAAATCGGTCTAGTGTGTCCCGACGAAATCAGTTTGCTGGGTTTCGATGATTTTTACTGGGCCACCTTGCTTCGTCCGAGACTGACTGTGGTTCGCCAGCCTGCAAGAGAAGTGGGGATGATCGCGGCACGGATGCTGATCGATCATCTGGAAGGCCGGCCGAGCGTGCCGAGTCCTACGCTGCTGGCGACTCAATTAATGGTAAGGGATTCTTGTTGTCCGCCGAAGGCGCCGCAAACGCGGTGAACTCACGGCGGGGCGCTAGTCTACGCTACTTTCCAGCGGCCACATCTTCATTACCCGCGCTCGTAAGAGATATGTACCAAGACCTAGCACTACAAGAATGAGCGCAGTGCCGAGATACTGGCGTTGATCGGGAGTTGCCGCAACATAAATCCAGCCGACCAGAGCAATGATGGCCGGCAGCGGGTACAGCCACATTTTGAAGGGAAGCGAAATTTCCTTGCGGTAGAGGCGCACCGCGAATATGGCAAAGACTTGCGGGATGAATTGGAAGACGATTTGAATGATCATGAGTGCCGAAACGAGACGCTCCAGCGAAAACCAGCAAAGTGGAATGGCCATCGCGTTGATTACGAGAAGAGAAACGGTGGGGAAATGTCCCTTGGGGTGGACACTCGCTAAAATCTTGAAGAAGTTCCCTTCAGCTCCAGCAGCATAGAGAATGCGGGAGTAGCCCAAACTCATAGTGAAAATGCCACCGAGTGTCGCGGCGAGAATCAGACCGGTCATAAAAGAAGCGGCGCGGGATCCGTGAATTTTGCCAATAAATTCGGAAACCACGGCGTGGGAGACGGCGGCATCGCGCCATGGAATCGTTCCAATAATCACGACGCTCATCAGCAGGTAAAGCACAGCCACGACCAGAACGGAGAGAACAATGGCACGTGGGATATTCCTGGTGGGATTCTTCACCTCACCTCCGAGGTAGGTAATGTTGTTGTAGCCGCCATAGTTGTACATGGCAATGAGGGTGGCGCTGGCTAAGCCGTAAAAGAACGCGTTGGAAAGATGGAAGGCGCCGGGAGGAAAGTCGAAGGCTATTTTCGAATTCATGTGAATGAGGCCGGAACCGATCACCCAAAGCATCGCAGTCAGAACAACCGCGAGCATTACCACGGAGAGACGCCCGACAGTTTTGATGGGGCGATAGAGTAGGAAGGTGATCACGACGCAGACGCCAGCAGCGACGGCACCGACGCCGGTGTGCGTCAAGCTGGGAATTACGTAATGCATGTAGTCCGCAAAACCGACGCAAGCGGCAGAAATTGCGAGCGGTGCGACAAAAATGGTTTCCCACAGGAAGAGAAACGAGAACAGGCGTCCCCAGGTGCGAGGATTGAACGCCTCGCGAAAGTAGATGTACGAGCCACCGGCACCTGGCATGGCTGCACCAAGCTCGGCGTACACCATGCCATCGCAAACAGAAAAGACCGCGCCGAGAAACCAGCCAAGAATCGCCTGGGGTCCACCCATCGCTGAGATGATGACGCCGATGGTGATGAACGGACCAATGCCAATCATTTCCAGCATATTGACGGCGGTGGACTGGGTCAGGCCCATGCCGCGAATCAGTTTTTCAGAAGCGCGAGCAATTTCTGGGGGAAGTTGAGGTGAAGAGGTTTCGTCCAAGTAAGCCGTCCAGGCGAAAGCAGAAATTAGGGATCGCGAGGCCGCAATATAACAGCGTCTCTGGCGAGCGGCAAGGAAGAAACTACTGAAACGTTTCGGCATTGGAAAATGTTGAATTCCACAGGGGCGTGGACAATCGCCGGAACCTTGCGCTAAGCTGCGAGCGAAATGCGAGGAAAAACGACTATGGGGCAAATCAGCCGCAGGGATGCGTTGTTGGCGGGACTGACGCTGCCCGGAATCCTGGATGCTCAGTTGTGGGGAAGCCAGGATCGCGAAAGGCCAGAAAAACCGAAACGATTTGAGGAAATTGTCGGATTTGAAGTAGCGCAGGCCGTTTCCAATTGTGCTTTGGCGATTCTACCTCTCGGCAGCCTAGAGTTTCATGGACCGCATAATCCCCTGGGAGCCGACTCGATCATCGTTTCAGGGATTGCGGAGCATGTGGCAGTCCACACGAATGCTCTACTGTTTCCAACGATAAAGTTCACGCAGTGTCCCGCTTACACAGCGCACTTCACAGGGACAATGTCGGTTCGTCCGGAAGTGATGACGATGTACTACGAAGATATGCTTCGCAACATTCTTCAATTGGGGTTGCGCAGGGTATTCGTGCTGAACGGACATGACGCCAACATCGGCCCAGGACGTGGGGCGATGGCGCAAGTAGCGAATGAAGTCAAAGGTGCCGCGCTGTTGTTTGCGAGTTGGTGGGAATTTCTGTCGAAAGAAACGTTAAAGAATCTGGGCCTATTTCATCAGGCCAACGGAGGGCACGGCCACGGTGGACCGCTTGAGACTTCCGCCGTTGCGGCATTCCGGCCGGACCTGATCCATTTGGACAAGGCCCGGGATTTGCCGGAACCACCCGACCTTTCCGGTGGCGCGCCATATTTCCTGCAGAAATCGGAGGCGCCGGATTGGCCGGGATATTCTGGGAAGGTGAGTGAAGCTTCTGCCGAAAAGGGAAGGAAGCTCGTACAAATCAGCGAAGATGGAATCGTGAAACTGATTGAGAATTGGCTGAGGAACCCTCAGGCTCCGGGGAGTTGGTAAGTTTGCGGGAACTTTGAATTGAATGACAATGAATCGAGGAGCCGGGGCAGTGAGGACCCTGACAAGGCATTGCGTGCTATGGTGGCGGACCTCAGTTTTGGGGGTGTTTCTGCTGATAGGCCTGCCGCGATCGTCCAGCTATGCAAGAAATCCGTTTCCCACGCAAGCCACTCCTCGGCAATCGTCCGGACCGCTTCGGGATGCACAAGCCGATCTCGAACACGGGCATCCCGAAGAAGCAGTACGAATTCTGTTGAACTACCTTCAATCTTATCCTGACGATTCGCGTGCACGGATCGCGCTGGGCCAAGCGTATGCTATTGAGGGGCAGACCGAGCAAGCCAAAGACGAATTCGAAACCATTCTGAAGACCGCACCGGACAATTACATCGCGCTGGCCGCACTGGGTGAGATCTACGACCGGAACGGGCAGCCAGACAAAGCGGAGCCACTGCTGGGGCGTGCGGTAAAGGCAAGCCACGGCGCTCCGCAGATTCGAATCGAGTGGGCGGTGGTCTTGGCGCGGCTGCACGAATATAGGAAAGCGCAGAGTGCGTTGAAGGGCTTGGCACCGCCGAGTGACACGAAGGAACGAATTCGGTTTTATCGTTTGAAAGGTTCGGTGACCCTCGGCTTGGGAAATGCGAGCGCTGCGGCCACGGAAATGGAGAAAGCGCTGGCATTGAATCCTGACGAGGAGGGGCTCATCTTGGCCACGGCCGCGGCGCAGGTACAATGCCAGAACTGGCAACGAGCAGCGGCCCTGACAAAGCCGGTATTTGCGAAGACGCAAGACCCCGCGGTGGGAATCTTGCTTCTGGAGGCGCAACTGGGAGCGAACGCGGATTTTCAATCTACGCTGGAATCTCTGCGCTCCATTGCAGGGAACACTCCCGGCGAGCTAACGACGCGGCAACGCTTGGCAGAACTGCTTGTCTCTCACGGAAAATTTGCAGAATCCATTGAGGACTTTCAGAGAGCAGCGGCGCTCGATCCAACGCGCGTGGAGTTGGTTTTCAATCTTGCGCTGGCGCAATTCCGGGCGGGCCGCCTGGACGACGCCCAAGAGAGCGCGGAAAAGTGCAAGGCTCTTGGCGATAGCGCGGATTTAGAAGATTTGCTGGGCGACATCCAAGAGGCGCGCGGGGACAATCTTGCCGCAGTGAAGAGTTACCAGACGGCTGTTGCACTGGGTCCTCACGAGGAGAAGTACCGACTGTCCCTGGCCGTGGAATTTCTTCGCCACAAAAGTTTCGATGCTGCGAAAATAGTTCTGCAGCAGGCGGAAGCATCGCACCCAAATTCCTGGCGCATTCAATTCGCGCTGGGCATGGTGGAGTATTTTGCGGGGAGCGAGGAAGACGCCAGCCGGATCCTGGTCCGTGCCGCGGAGTTGTCTCCGCAACCTTCCCTGGCATTGAAGTATGTGGGAGACATTCAGATGGAGCGAGCTGCGGGCCCGGATGCTGCGGTGTTATCGCAGATGTGCAAATATGCGGACGATCATCCGAAAGATCCGACCATGCAGTACTATTGCGGAGCGTTGCTTTTCCGCAAGGATTACGCGTCAGAAGACAAAACGAATATGCCGGACATTCTGCGACGGTTGAACGCCGCCGCGGCGCAGCTGCCCAAAGATGCTTCCCCACACTGTCAGCTCGGTAGGGCGTATCGATGGCTGGAGCAGTGGCAACCGGCGCTGCGAGAATCGGAAATCTGCGCGCGCTTGGATCCAGATTCCGCGCAAGCGCACTACCGGCTGGCGCAACTTTATCATCATGAGGGACAAGCCGAACGCGCGAAGCAAGAAATGAACTTGTACGAAGCTGCTTCAAAACGCGTCGCGGATGAGAATACGCGGCGCGATGAAACCATGAAGACATTTCTCTACACGATTCAGAAAGAGACGCCGGACCTTGAATGAGGCTGGTCCAGCGTCTCCCTTCACCGGGGTGGCGTGATTCAGTGAGCGCCCGCGCGCTGGGGATTTTTCGCGAGACTAACCATGTTGGCAATCAGGCGGTAGGCTCCCGGTACACCTTCCGGCAATTGACGGTAGAAGGCGTAGGCATTGTAGATGTAGACGCCTTTGCCGTAATTGGCGTAGACCAAGCCACCCTTTTGCGGCGCCTGTCCCGGATCGTGCGTTTCGAGGAGAGGCACATAGGAGGAGTCCCAACTCTCGAGGAATTTTGAGCCGCGCTCTTCGACCCAATGTTGAAAGTCTTTGTCGGTAATCTTATTGGGCCAATTGAATACAGGATTAGTGGGGGCGAGGATTTCTACTTTCGAAGCTTCGTCCGTAACTTCTTCCGGGTTGGATCCCATTTTGTAGGGATAGGGACCATAGTTGTGGTCATACTCTGGGGTGTTGTATTGAACGATGAAGACACCACCGTTTCTCACGTAATCGAGGAGGCGACCGTTGTTGGCCTTGAGATCTTCGCGCGCGGCGTAGGCGCGAACGCCCAAAAGGATGGCGTCAAATTTGGAAAGATTCCCACCAGCCAGATCTTCCGACGAAAGGAAATGCACTGTGATTCCGAGATTCTCGAGGGCCTGAGGGACTTCATCGCCCGCGCCGACGATGTAGGCCAGATTCAGATCTGGCGCAACCTTCACGTCAACGCCGGACGTGCGGTAGGTAGAGGGACGGTAGAGATTATAGGATCCCAAGCCAGAGTAGCCAATGGTGTGGTATCCCTCCTTGTACTCGTGACCGTCGTAGGTTGCCACGGCAGTGAGCGTGTAGGGTTTTTCTTCCAGACGACCGGGGGTCACCTGGAAGTTGAGCGTTTGATCGTCGCCGTCTTTAGCCGTGGAGAACTCCTCCTGCGGCGCATTCCAGCCGGAAGGCAAATCGAGTTTCACAGTACCCTTAGCCGGGCCCTTGACGTTGCTGTGAACGGTGACGGTAAGGCCAAAGGATCTCTCTCCCAGAGGAACGACACCAGCCTGGGGCGCGATCGAAACAGAAATCGCAGGACCGAGGGCCAGCGGCTCAAACACCGTTCCGGCGCCGTTCACTCTGGTGACGGACTGGACGACTTGGGAAATTTCAAAAGGGACACCGTCGAAGGTAAGGTGCAGACGAGCAGCGAGGGGGTAAGGAGCCAGCGGCAGGTTGAGGTATTTCGATTCCACGATGTCGTAATAGGGTTGTTCGATATCCGGGCGTGTGAAGTATGGACGCGTAAAACCGGCGTTCGGTGGGACATGAACGGTGAATCGCACATCCTTGGATTGATTGCCCTGCAGCGTGCCGCCCGCTTGATTCGCGGGGTCGATGGTCCACTGCTCGCCTTGCGGCGTTTCTAAGATAACGCTCTCCAGTTGCACGGGAACGTTAGTGGGATTCGTGGTGTGAACCTTCACCCAGAATTCCTGACCCGGAATCGCGATTTGGAAGGTCGCGGGATTTCCGAAAAAACGCGCGTAAGGTCCGGTGGGTTCTTTTTCCGGGGCAACGGTAGCCAGAGCCGACAAGCCTAAGGATTCGGCAAGGGCATTGCCGAACTGTGCTTGCTTCACTTTCAGTTCGTGGGTGACGTCATACTTCGAATCTGCCGACAATGTGCTAGTAGCAATCTTATCGATGAGTTCGCTGGTCGCCTTAAGCCCTGCCGCCAGGGTTGGCGCGATAGTCTCCGGATGTTGAGCGGAAAAATCGGCCGTGGCTTTCTCGACGAGGAAATTGATATGGCCTAGACTGTCTTTGAGAAATGCAGCGTTACCACCCTGGGCTAGGCTGGCGATGCCGAGGAGGGAGACATCGATGCCATCGAAAATGCTGGACTCTTTGTCGGGCACAGACACTTGAGAGGCGAAGCGGTGGTAGGGGTTCATCTCCGCTTCAGCAGGCGGCAAACCGGTGCCGCCATTTTGTGATTTCTGCTGGCCGAGTCCCAGACGAGAAACTTGCACAAACGTCAGACCGAGCAGCGGGTTGTATTCACCCGCGGGAACCTCAACGGAAGTAGACAGTTCGCCTTGGATGATGGTGCCATCCGTGTAGTTTTGAAATTCTGCGGGATAGTACTTTCCGTCGGCGTAGTCATAGATGCCTTTGTCGGTGATCCGGGCAAAGGGCACACGAGCATAATCCTTCAGCGGTTTCCAGGGACGTAGTCCTTCCTTTATTTGTTCCGGGAACATCGCGGGATCTCCTGCAGCCTTGTACACTTCCTGTGCCATCTGCCCAGCGACCTGGTGGTTGCCGTGGCCATCCGTGTGACCGCCGACAAATACGGAAGTAATGACGAGAGGGCGAGTCATGCGGACAACGCGCACCACATCTGAAAGGACACGGTCATGGCCCCACTTTTCCAAGGCTTCTTCTCTTGTTTTGGAGAATCCGTAGTCGATGACGCGGGTCCAGAATTGCTGTGTGCCATAGTAACGATCTGCGGCCAGAAGCTCTTCCGTGCGGACTAAACCCAACGCATCGAAATAGTCTGAAGACATGACATTGGCGCCACCTTCACCGCGATTCAGCGTCAACAAGGTGACGCGCGCGCCGGCTCCGCGCGATTCGAAGGTCAACATTCCGCCGTCTTCGTCGTCGGGATGCGCGGTGACCATAAGGACGCTGGCGCGAGTATGCAATTTCTGCAGACTTTGCCAGAGCGCCGCAGCGCCGCGGTCAAAGGAGATTGCCTGCGCAGCCGTTGCAGGTTTTAGACTTACAGCGGTGGGCGATTGCGCGGGGAGCAGAGTGGATCGGAAAAGAAGCGGCAGTGTTACTGCCAAGGCGGCAAGAACAGTCCCTAGCGTCTTCTCAGATCGTAATGTCATCCCCCCCTCCTGTGGTCTTTCCGAAAAGATAATCCGCGGGCTTCAGAACATCCCGCACGAAAAGCGTGCGCCTGCGACGCAAAAGTTCTGGGTTTCGCTTGAAGAACGGAATTTTACGTTCGCCAGGGGCAAAGTCAACAAAAATCCCAAAACGATTTGGCAACAAGGAAGCAGGTGCAGGAAAAGGTCGATTGCCTCGTTGAGAAAGATGGCGAATGCCGCAACCTATGGGCCATTCTTGAAATTTGGTCTTGACAAGGGAAAAGACGGGTGATAAATCTGCACAAATTCTAAGCCGAATCGTTTCGGCATGCTCCGGGGGTGGAGCGTAAGGGGACGCAATAAACCAACAATCGTTGATCTGTTTTCCATCCTTTGCGTGACGATTCGTTCTGGTGGGCGTGGCGGGAATTGCGTGCTGCGGGTCTGAGGAATGCGGAGCGGAGCGCAAGAGCCCGGATACGTTTTCCGAGCGGGTGGCAGGTGCGATGTAGGCCAAGACCAGGGCAGACGGCTCTTCGAATCTGAACAGTGGAGGCTGCAATGAAGCGAGGGATTGGTTCTCGAAGATTAATTCACTGGGGCATATTGCTGTTGGGGGCGTTAACGATCTGGACGTTTCCGGCCGCTGGTCAAATCGATCGTGGGGCGATTACAGGCAGGGTTCTGGATTCTTCCGGGGCAATCGTGCCGAAAGCCATGGTCACGGTCACGAATAAGGCCACTGCGGTTTCGGTTGTCACGCCGGTCAATGACGCTGGGGAGTATCAGGTTCTAGCGTTGATACCCGGCACATATTCGGTGAAGGTGACCGCAGATGGATTTCAAACCGCGGTGCAGGATGACATTGAAGTGCACGTTCAGGACCGGCTGTCGGTGGGTTTCGTGCTTAAGGTCGGGTCTGTCAGCCAAGAAGTAGTGGTCACCGGCGGAGAGCCGCTGTTACAAACACAGACAGCCGACGTTGGGGGAGTGATCAACGAAGAGCAAATAAATGATTTGCCGCTCAACGGGCGGCGGTATGCCGATTTGGCATTGTTGGAGCCTGGCGTGCAGAAGTTCTACGCCGCAAACAACCCTGCGCCAGACCGGTTCAGCGTCAACGGGAACCTCGAACTGCAGAACAATTTTTTGGTGGATGGCATTGACAATAACTCGTGGTCGGAAAACCTGCAGGAGTTGTCGGTGCAGGTGGTACAGCCTCCGCCCGACGCGATCCAGGAGTTTAAGATCCAGACCCGGACGTACTCCGCCGAGTTTGGAAACTCCGCAGGGGCCGTGGTCAACGTGTCTATCAAGTCCGGCACCAATGCGTTCCACGGAGATTTGTTTGAATTTGCGCGGAATGCGGTATTCGACGCGAATTCGTGGATCAACAATGCAAACGACCTGAAGCGGGGACGGTTCACACAGAATCAGTACGGGGGAACAATTGGGGGACCAATCCTCAAGGACAAATTGTTTTTCTTTGCCGATTACGAACGATTCAGTAGCCGGCAATCGACGACGATTGCGAGCACAGTTCCAACGCCGTTGATGCAGCAGGGTAATTTCACGGAACTACCATACGCATTGAGCAATTCCCTGATCCCCGGCCAGGCAGGCTGTTATGTTGGCAAGATTCTGCAAGCGACGAGTTCGACGGGACAAACGTGCCTGGACCCCGTTGCCGCTAAGACAATGGCGCTACTTCCTGCCCCGAACGTAGCGTCTGCCGTGGCTGTTCAAGGTACGCCGGGGAGTTGGACGGGATTGCCGAATTACGTTTATTCCACGCCAGTGCCCGATGACGTGTATTCCACCGATGGCCGCATCGATTACAACCTCAATTCCAAGAACCAAATCTACGGGAGCTACAGCTATCGTCACGTGAGCCGCGAGGATCCCCCGTGGACCAGCAACGCTGTGGTCGGCAACGGAAACTTTGCGACTGACTATCGTTGGCACCAGCAGTTGCTGGCACTCGGCTGGACGCACACACTTTCCAGCACTCTGACGAATGACGCACGGTTCGGATTCAATCGCGACTATGCGCATAGCGACCCCGTTGGCGTAACGCTCGGCACGTCCCAGGCGGAAACGCTGATTGGTTTGACAGGAATTCCGAATGGTCCGGGAACAGCGGGCCTGCCACCGATCGAAATCAACGGGCTGACGAGAATCGGAACGTCGCCCTGGCGACCTCAGTACCAAATTTCGCAAGCCTGGAACTTCATTGACAACATTAGCTGGTTGAAGGGCAATCACAGCTTCAAGTTTGGGTACCAATACCTGAAGCGTTCGGATAATTTCCTCGACATCAGAGCGCCGCAAGGCGAAATCCAAATTGACGGTGTGTACACGGCGGGCGGAGCGTTCGGCTTACCGGATTTCCTGCTCGGTGATGTCGATGGCGTGCACTTCACAACTGCCCACGTTGTCCATTATTACCAGCCGGGAAACTCTTTCTATGCCATGGACACGTGGAGGATTACTCCGAAACTAACGCTCACCTACGGCCTGCGCTACGAGCTGTTCGCGCCGATTATGGATCGGGCCAACGACACCACGAACTTTACGCCGGCAAACGGCGGAGGCCTCATCACGGCGGCGAGCAATGCGTCGGGTTGGTACGACCGATCGTTGATTCATCCAGACCTGGACAATTTCGCTCCACGCCTTGGATTCGCCTACCAGATGACGGACCGGCTGGTTTGGCGCGGCGGATACGGTGTTTTCTTCCAACACAACAACCGCATTGGGTCAGAGAGCTTGCTCCAGCTAAACCCGCCCTTCCTTCTAGATACACAGCTCAATCGAAGCGGGGCGAGCACGGTTTTTCAACTGCAGGATGGATTCCCGTATGACACGATCGTTAATTCCGGAATCGATTTGCCTACTCTGCAAATTCGCGCCCAGGATCCAAACCAGCGGGCGAGTTATGTGGAACAGACGAGTTTTGGACTGGAATATCAAGTGTCGAAAGACACGGTCGCCTCGGCCAGCTACGTGGGCAATTGGGGCCGCAAGATGTATCGCGTCCGAGATTACAACCAGCCGCAAGTCACGGGTTTCGATAGCGGATGTCCCATGCTGGTGTATCCCTACGCGAACCTGAATACCGTGACGAATATAGACACGCACACCGGTGTTCCGGGCGTTTGCGCCACGACTGGTCAACATGCGTACCTGGAATATGCGTCGACGGATGGGAATACGGATTACAACTCCCTCGAAGTTTCCCTACGCCGAAGAATGTCCCAGAGCCTGAGCTACAATCTGGGCTATACGTTTAGCCATGGCCTCGCCAATTTCGGCGACAACCTGACCACTGCCCAGCTTCCTCAAAACTCGTACAACTACGCCGCGGAGATGAGCAATTCCATTCTTGATATTCGAAGCCGGTTTATCGGGAATTTCATCTGGGATTTGCCCTTCGGGCAGGGAAAGCGCTTCATGTCGGGGCAGAATGCAGCGGCTCGCTGGTTGGGTGACTGGCAATTTAACGGGATCGTGACCCTACAGACGGGAACACCGTACAGCGTTACGGCCGCGAATGACGGATTGATCGACCCGAACAATTCTGTGTATGCGAACTGCCTCGGGAATCCATTTTTGGGTGCGACCACCAACCACAATTTGTACACAACCACGGGTTTTCTGATTAATCCGGCGTCGTTCGCGCAGCCAGCACCGGGGACGTTCGGAAATTGCGCTCCCCGGCTGTTCCACGGTCCCGGCATCCAAATGTGGGATCTGAGTCTATTTAAACAATTCAAATTCACGGAAAGATATCAGCTGCAATTCAGAGCGGAATTTTTCAATGCCTTCAATCACCCCAACTTCGCGAACCCGAGTGCGAATATCTCGTCACCCGGTTCGTTTGGAAAGGTCTCCAACACGCTCGCCCCAATTCTGGGTACCGATTCCGGAGGGCCGGGCGATCCTCGCGAGATCCAACTGGCACTGAAGTTTTACTTCTAGTGAGTGCGGGGCGGCTTCGGCCGCCTCCCACCCATCTTGTTCTCTGGGATCCGCGAGCGGATTGGTGGCCCACGATGCGAGGAGTCATCGAGCCGAGAATGCCGCTTGAAAGGGACCTGGGAAGGAGAAATTGCGAATGGGACACAAGATCGGAATTGTGGGGGCCGGAGGTGTCGGCGCGATCCACGCGGCGATTTTGGCAAAGGATTCGCGGGTAAAAGTGCATAGTTTTTTTGATATGGAAGGGTCGCGGTCCGAAGCGCTGGCCTCTCGGTTCGGCGGGAACGCCGAAGAATCGCTCCAGGAGTTGCTCGAACATACAGATGCTGTGTTTGTATGCACGCCAAACACGACCCACGAAGACGTGGCAACGCAAGTTCTCGCTGCCGGAAAGCATATTTTTTGCGAAAAACCCTTCGCCTTGAACTTGCAGTCGGCCACGAGATTACGCGACAGAGCCGTTCGCTCAGGACTCATCTACCAGGTGGGCCATAACCGCAGGTTCGCACCAGTATATAAGGTACTGAAAGGAGCCATAGAGAAGGACGAACTTCGGCCTCTTTCGGTCCACGCCAAGATGAACCGCGGAGAGCTGGTGAATCCACCCTGGGTCTGGAATGCCCAGCTCACCGGAGGGTTTCTGTATGAAACTCCAGTTCACATGTTTGATCTCATGACTTTTTTCTTTGGCAAGGTCGAGTGGGTACAAGTGGCGGCGCGCGCGCACGACCATGGGGAACTGGACGATTTTTCGATTCTGCTGAATTTCCAGTCGGGTTTGCAGGCGACAATGAAAACCTATGCGCACGCGACTTGGCATTTTCCCTTCGAACGATTCGAGGTTTACGGGATGCACGCGACGTATGAGACGTTCGAAATGGAGAGCATCTCCATTACGAATGGGTTGGAATCGAAAACGACCACGTATGACTTTTCGCTCACGGGCATGCACGAACAGTGGGGCTACATCGAAGAAGACCGGCTATTCGTGGATGCGCTCGAAGGCAAGTCGCCGGTGCCGGTTTCTGCTGAAGATGGCTATCAAGTCGTCCAGTTAATCGAGGCCTGCTACCGGAGCGCGAAGGACGCCAGCCGCGTCCATGTAAACGCGCTGGTGAGCAAGACGTGATCCAAGGAAGAGTTCACGCCGCCTTGAGATTCATTTGCGGACCAAACGCCTGGACATACTCTGCTAAAACTTGTTGAGCGATTTCCGGACGGGAAACCAGAGGATTCTTCTCGAGAGCGGCGAGAGCTGCCTCATAAGAGTGTTCGATCGAGGCTTGGACGGTCAGGCGCTCATATGCCTTCACCTGCAGCAGTAAAGTTCGCACCGCTTCGGGAGCGCGCCCAACCCGGAGCACATCCACACCTGCCTTCGAGACGCGGCAGGGGAGTTCGACTGCGTCCGTGGCGTCCAGGTCTTCCAGTGCTTTGCCATTGCGGACTGTCAGCGGAATCAGCGAAGGCTGATCCGCGTGCAGCGCCTGCAGTAGGAGCAAAGCAATGCGCTCATATCCGGAAAATTCTGAGTAAAGTTCCTGATTCTCCCTGTGCTTTTGGCCAGCCGTGGCCTCGATGCTGAAGTAAGAAGCATTTCGTTCCTGCAAATAGTTCTCATAGATATCGACTAACTGTGCATCTGAACTCTGTGCCAGTTTCTGGAACAAACGTACGTTCATGGCGGCGATTGCTTGCCCGCGAGATTCGCCGCTCTTTTGCGTGTTCTTGAGGGCCACTTGGGGGAAGTAATAAAAGTAGAGGTATTCCGTGGGTAACAGCCGAAGTTGCTGAATAAACTCGGGAGGGAAGAGTCCATGCCGGTAGCATTTCTGAATTGTTTCCGGCGAGGACAGGACCTTGGGGAGCAAGTCAACACCGGACTGGTCGCGGACGGAGCGAATCCAGCCCAGATGATTCAGGCCTAGGTAGTCGAAGGACAACTCAAACGGGTTGCGACCTAACGCGCGCGCGATTGTTTCGTAGGTTTCCAGAGGGGTGTCGCACACGCCAAGCACGTTGATGCGCGAATGATTGAGGAGACCTTGGGAAATGATTCCGACGGGATTCGTGAAGTTGATGACAGTCGCGTGGGGAGCAATGCGTTCAACGAGTCTCGCATAGTCCAACATCGCGGCCAGATTGCGCATTGCACATGCGAACCCGCCAGCGCCGACGGTTTCCTGGCCAACGAGTCCATGAGAGAGGGCGATGGTTTCGTCCTTCACCCGCGCATCGATTCCTCCGACGCGAATACTCGTGATTACATAGTCCGCCCCTTGCAACGCAAGTTCAGGGTCAGAAAATGTTTTAAGACGCGCACGAAGCCCGCTCCGCGTACGCATTGCTTCGGCGACTCTTGCCGTGATCTTCAACCGTTCGGAGTCCGTATCGAAGAAAGCCAATTCCTCCAGTGGCAGTGTGTTCCCGGCGCTTGCCAAGCCGTGAACCAAGAGCGGGGTTCGAACTCCCGCAGCACCGATCAGAGTGATTTTCATGATGGTCTTCTACCCTCCCAAGGATTCTTTTCACCCCTGGATGCAGCCATCGGCTCCAATTCTGTCATCGGAGTTTCTTCATCAGTTCGTGAAGCTTTTTTGGCCCTGGAATGGCAGAAGATCCCCCAGGCCGTGTGGTGGCCAGTGCGCCGCACACATTTCCGGCCCGGAGGCACTCTTCGAGCGGCCATCCCGACACATAGCCGTGGAGAAAACCGCCATTGAATGCATCCCCTGAGCCCGTTGCATCCACGCTGCGAACGCGAATGGACTTCACCCGGAAGACTCTGCCATCGCGGACCGCTAAGGAGCCATCCGGGCCGAGCTTAATCACGGGTACACGCACCCAGCGGGCCAATTTTTGGGCAGCGGCCTCTACTCCCCGACGCCCAGTCATAGCCTTAGCTTCGGCCTCGTTCGGGAACGTAAATTCGAATTCCTTCAGCAAGGCGGGCAATCTTGGCGAGTGGAGTGCTTCGAGATTCCATCCAATATCCAAGGAAAACGTTAGGCCTTGGCGTCGCAGTTTGCGGATGAGAGGCGTCCATTTTCGGGGCGGCCACATGTGACAGGCGAAATGCAGATGCTTCACGGAACGGATTTGCTTCCGCGCAGCGGTGCGCCGCAGGAGTCGATCCAGGTTCTGGTTAATCACGTCGTGAGTGATCATCATGCGGTCGCCATCAAACGCGGCGCATACCGTCATTGCGGTCGGCAGACTGGGAGCGAACTCACAGCCTGCAATGGAAATACCGGCTTGCACCAACCGCTGCCATTCAGGCCCAGCGAGAACATCGCGGCCTATGCGGGTAATCACGTTTGTGGGAGTGCCGAGGAGGGAAGCGACCAATGCTGTCGTGGCCAGTCCGCCACCGGGGAATCGGGCGAAGCTTGTGGTTTTCACTTCTTCGCCTAACCGGGGAACTCTGGGAAGGTTGTAAAACACCAGGTCGACAAAGAACTCGCCAAAAACGACCAAGCCCCTGTCGTTTTGAGCGGAGGCAGGAGTCATAACGGCCAACATCATAGCAGAGTTGCAATGAGGAACAAAGCGGTTAGCCGGAATGCCGAAACGTTATGGTGCCTGTATTTATGCGACTCTCAGGCGTTCATCGAAAGTTAGGGGCTGGAAAAAAGGTACGTTTATGAACGCCGGGAGGGTTGCCCCCAACTTTCAATTTGCGATGCAGCCTGAAAATCGTGGTGCCGTGGTTTGTCGTGCCCTGACCAATCGAACAGAAACACCCTTCCTTGCTCAACTTTTATTTCTAAAGTACTCAGGACCTCTGGAAACCCCTCTCCCGGCATTCCTGATTGTTGGCTGACGACAAGGGTATTTAGAAGTGGCCAGCCGCGTCGCTTACAGTAGTCGCGTATGAGTACAAGGGCGCGATTAAGTCCGTGCCTAGCGATTCCGGTGAATCCTTCGACGGCCGCATAACTCAGAATCTGTTGAGTGCGGGCAGCCAGCGCGAGCAGTGGCCACAAAAGCACGGCTTGCTCTGCATGGGTCATACGTTCATTTTCCATCGCGTCTCCCGAACTTGAGGAATTCGTCCCACACAGGGAAGGCCGGACAATGCACTTATTTCACGGCCTTCCGCCTCGCAGGTCACAAGATCGACGATCAATCAGGCGAGCCTGCCGTCAGTTTCCTCGGCCCGTGGACTTAGACTTGGCGTGTTCGATTCGAACCGCTGAAACGCCGCAGACTTCGTCTGTCCAGCCACAGGCTCTGCACGTGGCCTCGAGTATCCGCGTCTTCACTTCTTCGTCAGATAGAACGATGTCGGATGGTACTTTGGCTAAGGCTTCGTGCCTGCCGCAGTTTAAACAACGAAACGTTAGAATGTATGTATCCTCGGTCATTCGACGCGCCTAACTGGCCCCACAGACTCCACTTCTTAGGCCAAAACAGTTGACAGCGATGTTCCGTTTGAATCTTCCGCATCGCAGACAACACTGATTACACAACTTTCAACGACATGAAGCCGTGAAAGTACAAGCGGTCTCGAACGCATGCCTTTCCAGATGCCCTTTGGCTTGACAGTCTCAGCCAGCAGCCTCCTCGATATTTCGAACGTGAATTGTGTTACTCGCCACTTCGAGTACGCCGATCACGCGCACGTGCTTACCCTCATATTGTTTAGCCTTTTTTTGATCGTCCAGCAGATACGGTCCCCTCGGAGACTCAACGTCCAACACATACTTGCCGTTATTAGTGGAGATTTTTCCCGTGAAAAATCTCACATCCTCATCATTATTTCCTTGTGGAGGAGTTTGGATCTGTGGCGTTCCAGGCCGATCTCGGTGAGTTCGCGGAAGTTCAGCAAACACCACGCCTACTAGCGGCAGAGCCCCGGCGAGAATCACAACG
Organism: Candidatus Acidiferrales bacterium; assembly: GCA_963775865.1. GTDB lineage: Bacteria > Acidobacteriota > Terriglobia > Acidiferrales > UBA7541 > Acidiferrum. Next base: position 134,331 of record CAVZKU010000011.1, read on the forward strand.
ATAAGTCGAGCAACAGGTGTCTGGCGCACAAGTCACCTCAATAGTCGAAAGTGACTGGACGAACTGAATAACGCAATCGATGAGCCAACACGAATGATATACAAGCGACGCGTACGGTTAGACTTAGCAAAGCGTCCAAAATATTTCTGAGCAGTTATTTCACGAAGAAGACTATTTTTTCCTGGTTATGGTACCCACCCGGCAGGCAGCAAAGTTTTGCCAGGGACGTAGTTCTCGAACCGTAACGACGATGCAAAATGAGAAATCCTAAGTCCCGGTAGTCGACGGGTGCGCCGTGAACAGGCGGTGGTCCATCGCTTCACAACCCCTTCTCTTCGGAAATCATCTCTTTACTTTACAATGTATTCACCAACATTACGGGCAATATTCACTTCGATTCAAGCATTTTTCCTTCTTTGCTCGTGTCTTCATGCTTATGGACAAAAAGTCTCGGCACGCCTCTCCCCTTCTGGCGAGAACTCGACAAAGGCGCCGGTCATCGTAATCGGATTCGTGGGTGGTTTCGTCAAGCACGATGACCTCGTCCACAGCGGAGTCCAGCTCGCGGCGCGTCTTCGTAACGATTACCCCTCCGGGGTACATGTCGAAGTGTTTGAGAATCGGAATGCGGAGAAGGCGCATGAAGAGATCATCGAGCTCCTGGATACTAACCGCGATGCAAAACTCTCATCCGAAGAGAAGCAAGACGCCCGCATCATCATCTATAAGCTGGGGCGCCTCCGAAACGGTCACGCTTGCGCGACGATTAGAAAGAGACGGTGTCCCCGTGCTCCTTACTATCCAGGTGGATAGCATTGCAAAGATCGGCGAAAATGACGAATTGATCCCCGCTAATGTTTCTGAGGCAGCGAATTTCTACCAGCTGAATGGGGCTCTCCACGGACGGCCCAAGATTCGTGCGGCCGATGAAGCGCGCACCCACATTCTCGGCAACTTTCGATTTGATTATGGAATGAAGCCTGTCCGGTGCGACGACTATCCATGGTACGACCGTCTCCTCGCCAAAACCCACACTGAAATTGAATGCGATCCGGCGGTTTGGAATCACGTCGAAACTCTCATCCGTTCGAAGTTGCCTCAAGTGAGTCTAAGGCGCTTGCCAAGCGGATCCTCACCATAAAGGGATGTGGCTTCGCCATCCTAGTTAGTTAGCGATTCTGGGCACGAGCGGAAGAGTATCGAGGGTTCCCCGCAAGACATCTCTCAACCCCTCGCGGTGTTTGTAGCCCTGGATATCGTGGAGTACGAACACTATCTTGTGGGCTGTGGGCAGTTGTTTGACTGCGCGTTCCAGGTTGAGGCGATCGCGATCAACCCGGTCAGCGACGAGCCGGAGCTACCAATCTTCGTCTTACGGATTCCTATGAACCCTCAATCATCGCCACTGCCGGGCACGATGGTGCTGTGAGTTCCGATTTCAGTTTTGCCATTTCTCGCTAAAGATAGTCCATTTTTCATGAGGGTAGTCTGCGCAAGCTTCCAATCCTGTTCGAATTCCAACATTGTCTCGCGGCTGTGTTTAGGGCTTTTCAAGATAAAATTGATGCGTGCGAGAGTCAATCTGTAAGCCAAGCGTGAGTCAGAACCTTGCCCAAGAGCGTCGCTTGCGCTGAGGCCTATCTTGGACGTCCGCTCGCCGTCTGGAATCTCCATCCACATGGCTCCGTTCCGGTCCACGGTGGGTGTCCCCGCTTGATCGATGTGCTTAAAAAAACGAATGAGCTCCTTTCTGTCAGAAACAACGTCGCTGCGGATGGCTTCCTCGCTGATCGAATCGAACGCCTCACGATACACTTTCCATTCCTCCGATGTGCCTATGACGCGGGCTCGCGCCTGGTCGGCAGCCATCTTCAATTTCTCAGCCAGTGCTTTGTCCTTCTCGGCCTTCGCGAGGTGAATTTTGTAGTCGATCTCCGTGACCTCGGCCGTCGGATATTCTTCCAATTCATGCACCGGATTGAACCGCCCGGTCAAAAGGTATGAAGCCGCCGCAATGGGCAATTCGTGGCTTGCGAACAGGATCATCGGGATGAGGAATTTCTTCGAGTGATACAACTGCTCGGTCCCATCTCGGCACTCACTGCTTCGCTTGATCGGGCCCGGCACCTGGGCGAAATGAAGGACGCGGAAATGCGCTTCGGGATGCCGAAGCGCATACCGTGTAAACGAGCGCGCGACGGCTTTCGGGCTGGTCATACCGAAATCATTGATGTAATCGGGATTCGTCGCGTGCGGAAAATAGGTATTAATCACACGTCTGGTGAAATCAGCGCAATTCCTAGTAAACCCATTAAAATGATCCCGATTGGGAGAGGAGTTGAATTCAGTGATTAATTCGCGGTCTTGCTCGACCGTGGTGTCAACCACGAAAATGTAAAGACTGCGAATCAACGTGGCCCCGACCATTTCCATTTTACGAGGAATAGATGACTTGGCCAGAAGCCGTACTAGTACATAAATATCAATTCGTTTTTTCCGGCAAACTCTGCAAAATTTACCAGGTTCCTCGCCTGCCACGTGAAGAGAGGCCTGGTCCCCCGTGCGCGGTATTAAATGCAGCTGAAAGCTGTCGGCTCTATAGCATGTGAAGGGCTATCCGCTTTTCTTCGGCGGTGCTAAATTGCTTTTATTGCCATCCCCGCTCCCCTTCCGCCCGAACTTTGGATGATCTTTCGTCCCGGTAATCGCGATCGGAAGCTCAGTTCCACCATTCTTTCCCGCGAAAAACGGATCCAGTACCTTCAGGAAAAATGACTTTGCGCCTGTTGTCGTCTGCGAGAGCTTCGCCTGCAGCATCAGCTTTCCGTGAAAATCCAACTCGGTGCTGTCGAGACTGTATGTCCCGTGCAACTTCAGCGACGCGCCGGCGGCAGCGAAGCTCAGGTCAGAAAATGTCACCACACCGTCGCTGACCTGGAAGGTGCCCTTCAGCTCGGAGACCACATCACTGATATCCGTGTCCTTCGGCTGTCCCCGGCCTTTCCGGCTAAGGGTGTCGATCTTCCCCTGAACAGAAGGACTGGTGAACTGTGTATTGCCCACTCCGAATTGTCCGTTTATCTTCAGGCGCTCGAGCAGGTCCGCATCCCCTTCCGGAATGTTGATCTTTGCCTTGAGTTTCGCAGAGCCGGTCATCACCGGCTCATCTGAACTAACGGCCAAACGGAGCAGATTTTCGATCCGAGCGTCATCAGAGATCGCATTCAAACGGATTGTACGGCCTTTTATCTCCTTGCTGACATCTACGATCTCACCGCTAACCACAAGTACGGTATGCAGGAATTTCGCTGTCACTCTTTTCAAGATGACGTCGCCGTCCGTACCATCGACGAGGGCGGAAAAATCCGTGTGCAGCGCCACCGGATGGCCCATCGAGCGCAGACCGAAGTCGGGTGTGTCTGTCTCTCCTTCGACTGTCAAATAATCGAGCGGACCCGAGAATTGCCCTTTCGACGAGAGGGTCCCTCTGAGCCCCTTTAGAGTCCCGAGGTCCGCATTTTCGAATGTGTAGTGCGCGTTGGCCAGCGTCTCGCTCGGTACTTCCGGCAACCACGGGCCAAATTCACCTGTGGCATCAATCTCGCCTTTCGGCACAGCGTTTGTCAGCGTCGCGTGGAATTTACTGGGGCGATCGAAGCTCACATCGTGGAGCTCCAGATGAAGAATCGGAAATTCGCGCGGAGGCTTTTCTGGCTGTGCCCGCAGCACCACGATGATCGCATCGTCAGCGTGGACCTCCTCAATGAATACCGGATACTTCTTCGCGAGATCCTGGTCGGTTTTTTGAATCAACGGCGGTTCCCCCGGCTCGCGAGGCGGCGTATGGATCTGCAGCCCAGTCAGCTGTAAGAACGAAATATGCGGTCTGCTCCGCAACAAGCTCGGTAGATTCGCGTACATCGAAATCATGCGGACTTGAATCAGGGGCGGGATATCGGTCCGGCCCTTGTAACGCAGAACGAGTCCAGTAATTGTCACGTGGAGGCGGGGAAACAAAGCGACTTCGAAATCCGAGAATTCGACTTTGCTGGCAAAATGGGCCTGCAAGCCGTTCAGAGTCCATTTCCGAACCAACGTCTTAATGGTCGGCCGGAGCGCGAAGAGCGCGATGAGTATCAATAAGGACGCGACTATGCTGGCAATGATCCACTTGCGCATGAGAATCAGGCTGCGGTTCTTCTTTTGAATTAGAAACTTTTTCTCAGGTTTATCTTAAGAGAGTGCGTGTCCTTCGTCAAAATTCCATCCGTATCGCAAACTGATTGATATCGTGCTACCGCGAGTGTCCAAAAGGGCCGCTGCAGCCAGGCATCTCTTGGGCAAATGCGAAAAGGGTATCAATGGCAGTGGGAGCAATTGCCATTCCATGCATGGAAGTAAATAAAGCGCGTGCCTTGAAGCGGTTTCGAAGGGTGGTGGGAAAGAACGGGCGGAATCGGTGGGTAAGGATTCCCGAGAAGAAAACTTTTGCATTCTCCCGATGCCAAGTCCTATTCCCGATGAACACTTTTATCTGCCAACTTCCCTAGATAGATAGGTAAGTCTGATCTGCCAATTGTCATTAAGGCACGATATGCTCCTCGCACACCGCAGAGGCAGTCGGCTCCGCAACAGCTCGACCACCACACCGAATGACCCACTCCCCATGTGGAATCGCCGAAGTGGTTCCAACATGGAAAATCCATGTGCTAACTCTTGGTATCGATGGTGACTGGCTGGTTCAGTCGGAACTCCAGCTGCGTCTCCGGCCTCAAATGGATGTCCTTCTTCCCGGTGAAGAACGCCACGGCTGTCCCAGCGCCCGCGCCAATTGGGCCACCTATAAGGGCGCCCTTACCGCCGGCAGCCGCTGCTCCGATCAGCGCGCCTCCACCGGCACCGCCTCCAATCCACGCCCAATTCCGTTTCTTGTGGTTTCCGCCCCGGCGGTAAGAACTCGACGTTTTCAGATCATAGCTCTTGCCGTTCAGCTGCATCGATTCCAGCGCCAGCTGTAGGTGCGCCCGCCCCATCAAATGTCCGGACGGACGCGCATCCACAACCAGTCCCTCAACCGGAGTGCCTTGCGGAATAATGGTTTTGTCATTCAAAATCACCGGCTCGGAAATCGTAGCCTCAAAGTGATCCCCCGGCCGGTTCTGGTTGCTCGAAATCCCCTGATCCAGCGTCACATGGATCGCCGTCTCTTCGGGAATCGTAACGGGAACAGATAATGGGTGAGTCGCAAGTGCGACCGCTGCAGTGATAATCACGGCTGAGAGCAACACGATCACGCTTCCATGCAAAACATTTCGTTTTGTTCCAACCATGAAATCCTCCCTGTCGTTCTAAGCCGCAGGGACCTCGCCAAAATCGTTCTCCTTAAATGATTGATTTTAAAAAGTGAACGGTTGCCAGCAATCGTGTCGATGAGAAATAAGTCCAGCGTCCGAGAATTTTTGAAGTACCGGAACTACCCAAACCAGACACTCACCTCGGAAAAGCTGATTTCGATCAAGCTCGTGCTGAGATGGCTCTTCTGAGTGAAAAAGTTCTCAAGGTTAGCAATCTAAATGTGGCGCGTCTCGTCCTACAGGTTGCCACAAAACGTCCATTTTCTGGGAAGTTCAGGGGTGCAAAGTCCGCTTACCGGACATTGAATGTGGTTGCGCGCTGAGGCACTATCCCTTTCGGTGATTCTATTCGGGATATTTATTGGGCATCTTTACGGTGCGTGCAGTGAATTTAATGCAGCACACCCAATTTCATTCATTGTTGTTGCAGGTATTCAAACCGCTCTGTTTTTGCGGGGGAATACTGCGAATGAATTGAGTTCTCCCCTTTGAACGTATACCGACTGTGCGGAGAGTCCCAAGGGGCGGATTCTCAGGGATGTATGCGTAATCTCGGGAGTTGAACCAACGGGCCCCCCTTGTTGGGGTGATTTGACGCCGGGAAGGCGGGATTGTCAACTGTTAGAAAGGGGCCGTGGTGAACCTCGTCCCTCGGCTTTTTTGCCTGCTAATGCTCGGAAACTATTCATGGGTCTGTAGCTCAGAGCGCGTTTGCGTGTCGTAGACAATACGACAGGGCGTGCTGATGCACTCGGCGTTACGGGTTGTTGGTTCTCGTCGATGTGTTTTGGGTGCCGGGATTGGCCGGTTCCATCGCGACTACTTGATAAGGGTGCATCTTTGTGTCGCCATCGGGAATTTTCAAGAGCATGCGATCTTTCTTGATCTTGAAAACTATTTCGTGGCCGATGGGCAGAACCTCAGCATGCTTCAAGTCCATTGGGCGAATGCGATAGTCCATATCGTCGGTTCGTAAGAGATATTGGGGGCAAAGCTTCTCGTTGGAGTTGACGCTGGTGATACCGACGGAGGCCCAGAAAGAACCCAGACCGTTTAATCCTTTCTGTTTTGCGCCACAAGGGACAGCTTCCATCTTCTCGAGCATGGCCCGCTCTGGCTGATTCTTTTTCTTGCCACCCGCGTAGAGCGGAGCCGCGGCCAAAAAGACGGACACAAGAGCTAAAACGATTGGAGCCTTAAGTTTCATACTCTCTCCTTCACTAGAATTCCCGCTTCAACGCGAAAGCGAAGTGTTGAAGGTGGATTCGAGCCGGGCGGTGAGCCGGACGGGATGGAACCGACCTGCGACTGGAAGGCCCCGTTGGACCTTCCAGTCGTGCATAAAGCTCCGTTTACTGCTTGTTCGGTTTAGGTTGTGTAGTAGACGTGGGGGCCGCAGGGATTTTTCCAGCCTGTCCACTATTGTTGAATTGCTGAGTCGACTTCATGAAAGAATCAGGGTCGGACGTCAGCGGTTGGCGGACTTCAGGGTGCGCATTCAAGTACTCCTGAAGTTCACGATGGTTTTGCAGATAGTCATGGTCCTTGGCTAACGAAGGATTCTTGGAGAGCTGTTCTGCGATGTCCTGGTGAGAGCCGAGGAATTCACCGAAGTGTTTTTGCGCGTCGCGATCGCGATCCATATCACGATTGCGGTCGTCACGATTGCGGTCATAGGCATCATTATTGTCACGGTCCCGATCGTATGCGGAATTGCGATCCATATTGCGATCTTCGCCGCTACGCTCATAGTGAGCTTCCTGGTCCATGAAGGCATTGGGGTTTTGTGCCCGCTGTTCGCGGACGGCAGGATGCTGCTGCAAATAAGACTGCAGCGCGGGATGGTCCTTCAGGAACTGCTTGTTGTCAACTAAGGTGGGCTGCTTCCGCAATTGTTCGGAAATTTCGCGGTGAGAGTCCAAGAACTGGTCGAAATTGGCGAGCTCGCGACGATCGGAATCGCGGTTGCGGCTATCTTCAAAGCGGTGATAGCTATCTTCCTGCTGCGTGGAGGCGCTGGGATTTTCCTTAATCTGCTGGCGAATAGCCGGATGGTCTTGCAGGTAACTCTGCAATTCCGGGTGATCCTTCAAGTATTGCTGGTTATCGAGTAAGGAAGGACTTTTGCGGAGCTGCGCGGCGATTTCACGATGAGCATCGAGGAACCGGTCAAAGTTGGCTAATTCGCCCCGACTGGCTTCATTTCGGTTGAAGCGATTTTCCGCACTCATAAAGGTGTTGGGATCGTCTTTCAGAGCGTCGCGGGTTTGTGGGTGGTCATGCAGGTAGGTTTGGAGAGCAGGATGATTTTTGATGAATTCGCGGTTATTGGAAAGAGAAGGGTCTTTGCGAAGTTGTTCCGCGATTTCCGGGTGAGCGTCGAGAAACTGATCAAATTGCGCGAGTTCAGTGCGATTGATGTCGCGATCTGGAACGGAACGAGATGGGTCGACGTTATCTCGGGGGGATTTTGCGCTGGCGCTGACTGAGCCTGTACGTAAGTGGAAAGGCAGAGAAAAATGGGGAAAGCCAGCCACTTCTTGAAGTATGACTTCTTCGTTCGCATGCCGCAATCCTCCTTGCGGTGAGTTTTAGGGACTACGAGAAAGGGTGCAAACGGAGTGCCGAAGTGGTGAGTAAAAAGAACAAGTCCCGGGCAATGAAGAATTTGCCGACGGCCACGAGAAACCCAACAATAGAGTAGGCGTAGAAATTCTACCGCCGTTAGAGAAAATTGTTATACGAGCAAGTCTTTAAGGAGCTCGGGGCAAGCAGCCCGTCTCAGGTCTTTCACCGATGGATCTCGGCTAAGGTCACTGGGACACCTCAGGTGGCGCTGAAGGTGCCCTTTGATGTTCCTCTGGTACATGGCGGCAATGCTTACGTTTTTTCCCGAGACCTTTCCAGTCCGCCGTTCCGTCGCAGCCCTTCGTTCATGGCAATGGCTTGTAGCTGGTTCATCACTCGTGTCCGCATCCCGACGATGACGATGCAATAGCAGTTGCCGTACGTCGCGATTCTCCGGACTCGGCCTCCAGATCTTGGGAAAGCGATCCTCCATCAGTAGCTTGAGAATATGTTTGGCATCGCGCCGCATTCCTCTGCTTCGGGACGCGTGCCGCCCTGATCTCTGCCGCGTCTCCGACCCACAGTTCGAAGCCCAGCTCGACCAGTAAGCGCTCGAACCAACGGGGAGTGTCCCGTCGCTTCGATCCCCACTCGCACCTGGACTCCTTTCCGTTTCAGCTCACGGTAGGACCTTTCGGCTTCTCCATCGCTGTGCATCAACCGCTTCTCGCCACATTCCCCAGTCTCCGTGTCTGCCTGAGGCGATTTGCTGCTTGGGTGATAGTCACAACCTAATGAGCATCTCGGCTCCTTTCCTCCCGAGCCCTTGGTCGTTTGCACTACCAAGTTTACTCAGGTCGAGGGGAGCCGATGCCTTTCATGAAATCACTTCGACGATTATCGCGTTTGGACGTAGCCGGTTGCTCCGCTCACCCGTCTCATTGTGCGGCATTGCGCACGCACAAGACCGGGAAGGTGTAGTCGAGCCGCCCGGATACGCGCCCGCCACCAATGAAGTGCAGCAGCCACCTCTGATTCGAATCCAGCCCAGTGCTGCTGCTCCACTCGCAGCACAGGCTAAGGTGAATCCCGCCTTTGATGTGATAACCACCGACGTTTTGTGTTTTATCGAAGATCCCGCGTAGTTCTTCAATCGTCGGCAGCCTCCAATCAGAGTAGTCCTTCACCTTCATATCGCGGCAGTACTGGTTGGCTTCATTCCAGTTGATCCTGCTGCCGTTGTCCTCCTTCGTCCACATCAAGCCTGTCCCGGGATCCGTCCATGTCACATCCTGCGGCAAACTCATTTCAGCCATGCTGTTTCCATGCTCACCTTTTGCTTCGAGCTCTTTCCGGGAATCGAACACCTCATATCCCGATGTTACCTGCATCAGCGAACTACTCGATTTCGTGCCGACCATGTTCACGTGAGCGGGAAGCAAAAACACAGAACTGACGGATAGGAGCGTGCACGCACCAATAGTTGCTCTCTTCATGGGTCCTGTCTCACCTCTAAATGTATACCGTAAGTAATCGGGGCAGTCTAAAGCGTTGGCATTCTAAATCCAGCAAATCCACTTCTGCAAGACAACTGATTTGCGTCGGGTAGCCGTCCCTGTGATGGGTATTGTGAGCCACTTGTGCGGGAACTGTGTTTTATCAGGCTCTAGCCTAAGCCCAGAGTCCGGGTGAGCAGACCGGCGAGGGTACCGAGTGCGACGACGGTGCCATAGGCTGCGGCGGCTACCTTCCAGGAAATCGTCTTCCCCACTACAGATAGTGAAAAGACGCTGATGATGCCGAGGGTACAAAGAATCGTCACGACATAAGGAGGCGGAACACCTTTTGTCATGGAAATGTAGGCGATGGCGACATCGAAGGCCATGGGAACAGGAAGGAATGCTCCGATGAGGGCGACCAGAATGATACCGCCCACCGTGACTTGCGCGATGAGCGCTTGTGGCGGAAGTGATTCAACCACGAGTGATCCCAGAACGGCCGTTAGAATCATCAACGGAAACGCGATACGGAAAACGTACCAGAAACTTTTGCCGAAGGAGCGAACGGTGGAGAGAAGCGCATCCGTCCAATTCTCCGACACTGTAATTTCGATGGGGCAGGCAACGACCGGGGTGGAATCTGGCTGACGTGAAGCAACCGCTGGCGCGAACCCGAAGATAAGAAACAGAACCGTGGCGAGCTTCAACGAAGCAATGGCGGCGGGAAAAAGCACGAACGTCATGGTAAGGACAACCACATTGAGTGCGGGAGAAGCGAACATGGCGGCAAGGACAGATTCGGTGCTCATCCCGGACGCATAGAGTCCACGAGCGATCGGCGCGATGCAATTGGTACAGACCGCTAAAGGGGTACCAGCGACTGCTCCGAAAAGAGTATTGAGATAGAGCGAGTTGGTGCGACGGCGTCGAATAGTGGTAAGGAAAGTCAGCGCGGCGGGACCGAAGAGGAAGGAGAAGGTCATGCCGATGCGGTTAGCGTCGAGCCAGTTGACGGTGGTGCGCCAGACGCGAATTCGGAGCGGCATGTTGCGATTCACCGGATAGACGGTCCCAAAGGTAAGAGCGCCGGAGGCTGTTACTTGTCGGCCGGCGTGGTAGCGCTTAAGCAGAGCCGGGTAGCGCGAATCCACCCAGAAAACACCGGCGATGGCGACCATGAGAATGACGGCCAGGGTCTGGCTACGCCACGCGTTGGTAGTGACGTCGGACGGTTGCTGATTCAGAGAAGCGGCTTGAATGGACACGAACCCCCCGGTCGCCCAGAGTGAATCGCGAACCCCGAGAATTCAAAGGACTGTACATGCATCAGATCCGTGAAGAAATAGTCCAAAAATACTAGATACAAGATCTGTGCCAGTAGCCAGGCGAAAAACGCGCGATGTCGGAAAATAACTACACTAACTGTCCTTCTACAAATGGGCCGTTCAGGCATGCAAGTCGGAAATCCGGCCTAGTACTTGACGGTTAACGCGTTACTTGGACGTTGCCCCCATCACGGGTAGTGCTCTACCGGTTCAGATGCGGAATCTCACGGCCGACAGAAAGCTCAAGAAAAGGAGCAAAACACAGAGCCAGGCAAACCAGTTGCCCCATCGCGAGTACAAAGTAGAATCGTGTTGAACCGGTATCTGCGCGAGTAACGTGACAAACGGCTGAGAATTTGTAGCTCGCTCCGCAAGAATGCGTCCGCGATCATCGCTGACGCTCAAGATGCCGTGCCTCGGAGCGCGCGCGATGCTGAAGCCGTCTTCGACGCCGCGCAGGATGGCCATGCGGCCATGCATCCAACCGTCCGAGTCGAAGTCCCATGCCGGCACCAACAAGAGGCCCGTTCCTTCGTGTCCATACTGCCGGCTGAGTAGCGTGAAATCCATGTCCTTGCAAATGGTTATGCCCCAAAGCCCCGAAGGCTGATGGAGAATCGTGCGCGAGGTGCCAACGGCAAACTGCGATTCGAAAGGAGGAAGCATGTGGTGCTTTTCGTAAGTAAGGGGCGGCGCGCCAGTGGGAGAGTAGATGCGGGCTTCGTTCCATAAGCCGTTCGAGTCACGGCGGATCAGGCCAACCACGACGACGGCCCCTGTTCGTGAAGCCGTCTGGGAAAACAGAGAGTCCGCCTGAGACAGGTATGGTTCTCGCACGACGCCGATTTTTTCCGGAAGGATGATGGCTTGAACGTGCTGCGCGGAGAGGGCATCGGCCTGTGCGGCGTAATCCCGAAAGAGGCGCAGGGAATCTTCCTGGGTTGTGGGCAGCATGTTTTCCGGGAGATCGGAAGCGATGAGAGCCACAGAGACAGGGTACGCGGGTGGCGTGACATGAAGCCGCCATGCTCCAAAGCCGAGTACGGCAAGAAGAAAAACTCCAACGCTGGCAGCCAGAAAGTTTTTTGGTCGAGCTTGGCGGGGCACGACACAGATGGCAGCGATGGTGGCCGGAAACAGGAGCACGCAGAAACTGATCCCCCAGATGCCGGTGACCGACGCGATTTGAAGTATGGGCAGAAAGTTCATCTGATTGTAGGCCAGATTGCCGTAAGTGCTATGAGGCGAGATGGAAGCCGTGAGGAATTCGAAAGAGACCCAAAATGCCGGATAGACGATGGCAGCCTGAAGCAAACTCCCACGCAAGGCGCATAGGCGGAACAACAGGACCCCGAGGGCAAATATACTGGCGGGAAGCAATAGGAAGATTATGATCAACACCAGCGGGACTTCCGCAGCGTGACGGAAGTATTGCCACATGTTCAGCCCGCCAGCGAACGAGGCGACCACCGAGACTCCGAACGCCTGCCAGAGTGAAAGGCGCGGCACGATTAGAAGAAGAGGGAGAGGAGCCAACCAGGTGAGCCACCAGGTGGGATGCAAGCCGGTCCCATAGTAGAGCGCCAGGGCCGACGTAATCAGGGAGCCGGCAATGATTCCAAAGTGCGGATAATCAGGATTCGAGGCCATGGAGAAATCTCCTTAGGGAACGGTGTAACAACTGGCGGAATTCTCTCTCGGAAAGCCCGATGCGCCCGCAGCGATACAGCATGATGTAACCGTGGACGTGAGCCCAAAGCGCAAACGCAATTTCCCACACATCGTCTTTCTTCAAATCGCCCCTTTGCATCGCGGCAGCAACCATGTCGGCAACAGGGTTGAGCGTGGGAGAGCGACGCGCCCGGAAATCTTTTGGAAACTGGCGAGCCTCCGGCCGGACCCCCGAAAAAACATAATCAAAAACACGCGGCGCGGCGAATGCGTAATCAACGTACCCTTCCATTACCGCGATGAGCCGCGCCTGCGTACTTCCACGCAGGGGATGCGCCTGGATGTGGCTAAGGAGTTTTCTGAATTCACGGTCGGTGATGCTATTCAAGAGGGCGTCACGGTTGCGGAAGTGATGGTAAATGGCCATGGGCGTAATTCCCACAGCCCGAGCGATGCGGCGCATGGTGACGGCTGGTGGGCCTTCCCTCTCGAGAATATCGAGAGCTATGCGGGTGATACGATCAGCAGTCTTGTCCGTCTTCATCTATACACTGTATACTATACGTTGTATAGATACAACTCCTTCCTCGAAGCCGGCCACTAGAATTAAGCGCCCCCCGTGGTCATCGACGCAGCGGCCAAGGAGTCTGAGCTGCGTCGATGAGTTGCGCAATTTCTTCCTGGCTGAGGATCGTTGGCAGGTGAAATACCCATTTCGGATAAGGAGTCTCGGCAATGCTCCAGGACCTCTTCAGCGTCTTGATGTAAGAAGAATCGGAGGGCCGCCAAATGTCGGACAACCGAATTCGGCGACAGTTTCTGCTTCTGAAATAACTCCGCTTGGTATCCGCGAATATGTCGCGGGCCTAAGCGGTCCGGCGGACAGTTGAAGCGTCGAGCCGATCAAGTCGCGAAATCGGAAAGGTTCCTCCCAATACTCCAAGTTTCCGATTTTGTCGTTACCAGGGCTTTCGCTTGATTACGCGCTTTTGTACTTCTTCTTCGCTACTCAGGGATGCGAATCGGTGATGCAGTTCAATGTGGATCTGACCGCCTAAAGGAAAACAAGCTATTTCTCTACACGCAGAAGACGGGCGTACCAGTGCAATGCGTTCTGCCTGATTTTGTAGTGCGCGATATAGAGGCCGCGCCGAAGAACAGTAAACGCTTTTACTTTTGGAGTGGTGAATCAAAGCTTCACACTGCTGTGGGCGTATGGCAGCAGAGTTTGCAAACACTGTTCTCGTTGGCCGGAGTTAGCGGCGGCCATGCTCACCGTTTTCGCGACACCTTTGCGGTCGAGTTGCTACTTGCTGGCGTCCCTCTTGAGCGCGTCTCTGTGCTTCTGGGACACCAAAGCATTCGGGTGACAGAGCGGCATTATGCACCATGGACGCGATCGCGGCAGGAACAGTTAATCGCAGATTTGCAGCGCGCCCTGATGCCTGGCGACTGGATCGGTCAAACCGCAGCCAACGCGGCCATGGGGCAGTACATCATTGCACTCGCGAAGCTTGCAGGAGTCAAGACGCTGAACGTCGTTCGGCGGGAAGAAGCTGCCGAGCAGGTGCGGCAGTGGGGAGGTGACCGCGTAGTCCTCCAAGGCGGCAACCTACACAAGGATATTGAGGAGGCTCTCGACGGGAGGAAACTTAGCCTCGTCCTCGATACGGTGGGTGGAGCTCCCGTGGGCGAGTTGGCCAAATCGCTTAAACCTGGCGGCTCGGTTGTCGTGTACGGCCTTCAAAGTGGGCAATTCCCAGCTATGCCGCCCAAAGAGTTCATCTACCGTGGTCTTAGCCTCCACGGATTCTGGCTCATCAATTGGATACGCAACGCGCCGCGCACAGAGATCGAAGAGATATACCAGAAGCTCGGAGACCTCGTAGCTGATGGATCGCTCTCCGCCGCAGTGGAGCATGTCTACCCGCTTGACCAGTTCAAGGAAGCATTCAGGCAATCTTTGAAATCGAATCGCAGCGGCAAGATCCTGTTCAAGTTTTAGCGACCACGGAAGCACGCTCAGGTCGCCGGACCGTCACTAGACATTTTATGGACAGCGCCCAAATTGAAAGAACTTCCAAGGCGTTAGCTAACGAAACGCGGCTGCTGATTTTAAAGGGCGTGGGCGATGCCAGTTCGGGCTCGAGACCGCTTTCAGAAGATTTCGGATGGACGATTCATATGAGGCGGCAGTTGGGTGCGCCGGTGCTCAAAAGGGCAAGAGTAACCTCGTCAAGTACCATCGTTTTGCCACCCATGTTTTTGGAAAATGGAACAGTCGAGCCGTAGGTGTCTGACCAGCAGCCATCGGAAAAGGCACACGTCCACTGAATCATTGTGCTGGCGGGGAGAGGTTTGCCTTGATCTTTTGGAGTCGCATAAGAATGGTGGTTTCGCGCACCAGGTTCATCACTCTCGCGTGTGTTCTGGTCGTTGTTCATGCCCTGCTGCTGGGCTTTTTCCCACATACACCGCTTCAGTCTCACCTTTCTGAGGTGATCCAAACGACCCTTGACGTCTTGTGTGTGCTGGCATGCGTGCGTGCTTCCCGTCGATCCCAGCGTTTCGCACGATGGTTTTGGCGTTTGGCTGCCCTCTCTTTCTGCATCCTTGTCGTGGCCCAGATCGTAGCTATCGCAGTCGCCTTGATCCATCCCCAAAACGAGAATGGGCAGTTTACAGAAATTCTC
The DNA here is from genome assembly GCA_963775865.1 of Candidatus Acidiferrales bacterium. Taxonomy (GTDB): domain Bacteria; phylum Acidobacteriota; class Terriglobia; order Acidiferrales; family UBA7541; genus Acidiferrum. The sequence goes on from CAVZKU010000011.1 coordinate 149,441, forward strand.
TTTCTCTTCTGGTTCGGCCCTCTCAGCGTGGCTCTGTTTCTCGATCTGGACTCCGAACCCAGAAAACTCAACAGATTGATCATTCTCGATGTGATTCAAGCAATTCTCTTTTGGCTTACCGTCTACCTTTACTTTTCCTATCTACCGAGCCATCTTCCCGGGACCGATCTGATCCACTCCGCCTGGAACCGTTCGCTGATGTACAACGGAGTGCTTGTCGGAGCGTTCCTGCTTCGCTCCGTTTTGACAAACTCGTCGAAGGTGCGCTCACTGTTTGGGAAAATGGGAGTCTTTTTGTTGCTGTCGAGCGTCGCGGATCTGTTTTTCAGTTATCCAGGAATGAACCTGGACTCCGGCGACTGGTACGACATCGTATGGAGTTCGCTGCTTCTGCTTCCAATCGCGATCGCGGGGAGTTGGACAGAGGCCGACGTGTCCACAGCGCCGTCTTTGCCCGTGCAAATGCGAGACTCGCTGAGTCGATACATGTCCCCGCTGATTTACTCGCTTCTTGTGTTTACGATGTGTGTTCAGATCGCCCGCGAACATGTCATTCTGGCCTCGATGTTTGTGTTGGCATCATTCCTTTGTTCCAGCGGCCGAATGTTCATCGTGCAGCGCCAACAGGATTGTACCGAAGGAGAACTCCGTCAGCGCGAAGCGCAATACCGGAGGCTCATTGAAAACATTCCTGAAATTGTGTGGACTGCCGACGAGTATGGGAACCCCGTGCTGATCAGCGAGAGAATCACCAGCGTTTTCGGTTACACGCCGGAGGACATTCGCCGCGAGGGCGAGCGGCTCTGGTTCGGGCGAGTACACCCTGAGGACCGCGATCGGGTGCGCGAAGCTTACGCCAGGCTGTTCTCCGAGAATCGCCCGTTTGACGTCGAGTACCGAATGCAGCATCGCGATGGTCACTGGATGACCTGGCACGATCGGGCCGTCGCCACTGAAGAAAGGGAAGGGAAACGATACGCCGACGGACTGGTTTCTAACATCACTGAGCCCAGGCAGCTCGAAGAGCAGTTGAGGCAACTACAAAAGATGGAAGCGATCGGCCAGTTGGCGGGTGGTGTGGCTCACGATTTCAACAATCTCCTTATGGTCATCCAAGGAAACGTTGACATCATGAGCAACCGCATGGCCGACGTATGTCCGGAGAGAAAGAATGTCGAAGAAATCCGGAGAGCCGCCGAGCGAGCCGCTTCCTTAACACGTCAACTCCTGGCCTTCAGCCGCAAGCAAGTGCTCAATCCCAAGGTTATAGATTTGAAAGCCACGGTCGCCGAGACAGGAAAAATGTTGCGGCGTCTGATTGGCGACGACATCGAACTCAGAATCGTGCCCGGTCCAGGTGTGATGAATGCAAAAGCGGATCAGAGCCAAATCGAGCAGGTTATCCTCAATTTGGCTGTGAACGCTCGCGATGCCATGCCTGGCGGTGGTAAGTTGACTGTAGAAACGTCGGTCGTTGATGTGGACGAGCACTATTCTCATCAACACCCCGCCATGCGGCCCGGCGCGTACGTGTTGCTCACCGTGGCGGACACCGGGATTGGAATGGACGCAAAAACCCAAGCCCGTATTTTTGAGCCGTTTTTCACCACGAAGGAGTTGGGCAAGGGGACTGGTCTGGGTCTGGCGATCGTGTACGGGATCGTCAAACAGACCGGCGGGTGGATCTGGGTTTACAGTGAGCCTGGGCAAGGAACGACATTTAAGGTTTACCTGCCACAAGTCAAAGAGGTAGCCACACGGAACGAGCGAACGGAATCTTGTTCTGTACCTCTGAGCGGTGCCGAGACAGTCTTGCTCGCTGAGGATCAGGAAGGCATCAGGGATTTGATTCATGAGTCTCTGACGAGCAACGGCTACAAAGTATTGGTGGCGAACAATGGGCTGGAAGCCCTGCAAATTGCGGAAGGCTACAAAGACGCGATCGACCTCTTGATAACCGATGTTGTGATGCCTAAGATGGGCGGTTATGAATTGGCAGAGCGGCTCCTGCGGGTGCGTCCCGAGATACGAACAATCTTCATGTCAGGTTATGCGGAACGCCGCGATGGCGAACGCGGCATCGCTTGTTCCTCATTCTGCGTCCAGAAACCGTTTTCCATGAATATGTTGTTAAGTAAGGTCCGTGAAGTGCTAGAGCCGTTGGCAAGTACCGACAGTCCCTCCAGGTAAGGCTCTCTTTTGGAGCCCCGAATTTCGGGACCTAGTCCGTCTCTCGTTCGATTCGCTCAATGTGGTGTCTACTCTATAGGGGCAGATTCGTCGGGAGAACTCAGGTATGAGAGTCAAGCATCTATGCGGTGATCTCGCACTTCTCAGTGGCTGCAAACTGTTTTCAGGTGGCTCAAAAAAGAGATCAAGGCGCCTTGCACGCGAAGTTTGCCGCGTCGTTCGTGCTGCCCACGCCGTTGTACTTCGCGACTGCTGGATAGGAACAGATTGGCCGTGTCATGTTTGCATGGTTGTCACTAACACGCGACGCAATCAATCGATCGGGTGCGATTCCGGACTCGCGCCAGCGCTCTAGCGCGGCCATCCAGTTCACTTGGTTGGGTCCCGGCCCACCTCCGCAATGCGCCATACCGGGTACCATGAAGAGCCGCAGCCGATCCTGCTGCGGCGATCCCATTTTTGCCAATACACTTGCATAATAATTGACAGTGTTCAGCGGAGAGATCGCCCCGCCGGATCCGCCATCGTTCCAGCCATGATAGATGAGAAGTTTCCCACCACGAGCCCGAAAGGCGGAAAGATCCGGATTGACGGCGTCGATGAAACCGGCTTTCTTGTCGATCAGAGAGGTATCGCGGTCCAGGTCGAACGTGCGCCAATCCCACGCCGGGTCTTCGTGGGCGACGAACCTGAACATACCCACGTCGATCGATCCAGGTTCAGGCTTGACGCCTGTCAACATGTCCCAACCTGTTTCGCCGCCAGGCACTAATCCGGGGAAAATCAATTGCCCCGTCGTCCGCCTTGCCGGGGCGTACCCCATCTTCACCGCCTCTATCTGTTGCGCCGTCAGGCAATCGTCCCGGTCGGCGCCGCGGCACAAAAGTGTTGCAGGATCGAACTGGCATTGGCGTGGGTCCGTCAGCAGGCCGTCAGTCACTCCGTCGAGTGCGTCGCATGCGGCGAGCACGGCGCGATTGAGGAGGGCGAGTTTGCCGGGAGGAACAACACTCGCCGGGCTTTGGAGGATCTTCGCTTCCACTGCAATCCGCCAGGCACTAATGTGCGTCTGATCATTCGCTGGAGCGCCGGCGATAATCCCATCGAAGTCTTCCGGGTAGCGCTCAGCCTCCATCAGGCCCTGTCGCCCCCCAGTGGAGCAACCCGTGAAGTACGAGAACCGTGGCGCGCGACCGTAGAACGTCACAATGATGGTCGATTCCACCGCCATCTCGTGGACGGCACGATAGGCGAAATCAATGACTTTTTCCGGATGTCCGATCGCGAATGACGCATTCGCGTCAGCGTGTCCAGTGTCCGTCGATGCCGTTGCGTAACCCTCCTGCAGCGCCGAGGCCAGCCAGCCGTAGCTGATGGTTCCCGCCCAGCCGCCGTTGCCGACGGCTTGGAACTTTCCGTTCCAATCAGCAACCGGCAGCCAGACCTCGATCTTGATGTCAGAGCCCGACGAGGGAGCGAGCGTGGCTGCCACACGGCAAAAAGTCGGCAACTGGCTCAACTGTGGCGTCGCAGGGCCCGTTCCAGGCAGAGTGAATGCTCCAGCCGGCACCACCTGAGCGAGAGTAATCGAAGTGTTCGGGAGCGCTAGGGATGACAGGCTCTCGCACGACGACGCGGACGTGAGGGCCTGTCCGTGCGTTGTCAGTGCGGACAGGAGCACGCACAATCCACCAGTTACCATCTTCATTGCACGTTCCTCCGAAGTTCCGACGCGAGGGCAACAGGACAAAATCCACATCTCAACACAGAATTTCTGTTGAAGCCCGGCACAAGCGGCTCTTGTTCTTGATATGCTCAGGCTTCACCCTACACCGAACAGAGACGAATTTTCTACAGTCCGCAAACCGGTAACTTGGGTACCGGGACCAACTTCCTTCCTGTGTGATGAATGGCACAACGCATGACAACGACCTATCAATTGGGAGCGGCCGCCGCAAGGCTACTATCTGATCGTTCTCAAATACCAGCCAACTGGCGGATGGCGGATTCAACAACACTGTTCGACAGAGGTCCTTCCCCCGACGAAGTGAACAACTGGACGACTTACGGCAGCTTAGCTCCTGATTTGTACAAAAATTACCGGCCAAATCATGTTTGCACCTTGATTCGCGCGTAAGCGCGCTAGCATCAAACAGTTTGGCCGGTAACCGGAGAAGTTCGTACTGGGCCAAGCCCTAAGCGTGCCTGCATGAAAAGACTCATCGCGAAGGCACAGCGAAAACCTTGATTTCAGGCTTTATGCTGTCATAGCGCATAGCTGAGCATACGACCCTTCGTACTGCTCCAAATAGTGAGCATCAGGTGCTGTACATCCCGTAGTTAAGCAATTCCATCAGTACCCTTTCGGTAATCTTGTTCGAATAGAATAGGAGGTCGGCACCTCCGCCAAAGTAAACGCTGATCTATGAATCTACTTCGTCGCAACTGCTCCAGCGATTCCCAAGACACAGCCCCGTTGTCCAGTCTGTGGAGCAGCGGTCACAACCGGTTCACAGTATTGCGTGAAGTGCGTACCCGCGGTGAATCGGGAAAACCTGCTGAGACAGGCGAAGCTGGGACAGATGGCGACGCATAGTGCAATCGCTGAGCTTCGGAGAGCCGCTACACATGCCAAGCACGTGGCAGCCTTACGAAAATGGAATCCCTCGAACCTACCCAGATGGTTGGATGAGGATACATATCGACGAGAGGTTTTGCCACGACTCAGCAAATTCACCGTGAAATCCATACGCGAAAAGCTCGTTGTCTCTCACCCATATGCGACGTTAATACGACGAGGGCAGGTGATTCCTCATCCGAGGCACTGGCTGCCGCTGGGAGAGCTCACGGGTTTCAGCTACTAGGCAGGAGTTATCAGGCACGGTCGCGATTGGCGAACACAACCCAGCAAATAATCACTGCAACTTCGCGTATTCGGTTTTGGCTTGGGTATAGATAGGAATGGTGGGGTCGGCGTCCTTCCAAGTGGTGAAAAACACGGCGTAAGCCTTGCGGCTGTTGTCGCGGTCGCCTTGCGCGGCATAAGCGCGTGCGAGACCGAGTTGCGCAAGCGGGGCGTAGACTGCCCAAGTCCACCATCCACGGTGATCGAGGAGCGTCTCGAGCTCCGCGACAGCCTTTCGCGGATCTCCTGCAGCCAAATAAGCTTGCGCACGTTGGTAATATTGGTCCAACGTGAAATCATGCAGCTTGGATTGAGCGAGCAAATCCACCGCCAGAGTCACGTTTCCTCGCTTGCGCTCGATGGCGGAACGAATTAGCGGCAGATACACATTCTGTCCAATCGTATCCTCAGGACCGATCCGGTTCAGTTTCACTGCCAGCGCTTCCGCTTGCGCGACTTTCCCGGCATCTGCAAATACCTCGCCGCAGCGCCAGAGTTCGTCAATGGTATCCTGACCGAGCTCCGCGGCGTGACGGCACATGTTGGTTGACACATCATCTTTTCCCAGAAAGGACTCCAGCTGGCCGCGCATTGCAAGTTGTCCGGCCACGTTTTCCATTTGGCCAGCATTCCTTTGCTGACTGATGAGCGCGTCGCTCAACGAACGGAATTTGCTGAGGTCCCCCCGAAGAAATGCAAAGTGCATTTGCAATGTGCGCCAGTGAACGTCATCGGTCGGGAATTGGCCGGCAAGCCGTTCCATCGTTGCGGTATCTTTCTCAAAGAAGGCAATTCGATAGAGTGCGCCTCTCTCATAGGTGTTCAGGGAGCCTTTTTGCTGCCACTCGTTCAATAAATTTTTAGCCTCCTCGAAGCGACCCAAAGACATAAGCGCCTGGCTGGCATTGGAGTAGTACTGAGCAGAGGGGACGGGGGAATGCTTGATTGCCCAAATGAATTCCTGCAAACCTTCATCCCCTCTGCCAAGCGTCATGTAATTGATGCCTAGCCGGTTGGCCGCAAAGACGCTGCGTGGATACGCTTGCTGGTACAAAACAAGCACAGCCTGTCCCTTTTCCAGATTTCCTGTAACGTAGGCATGATAAAGGGCGGTCGTCTGGAAATTCTCTTCTTGGGTGAGTCGCCCGTCCTTTAACTCGTAAGCCTCAGTAAAGCTCTTCCAGGCAGCCTGGTCGTTGCTGATGCTGAAATAGGCAGTTCCAAGCGCCGCGTAAGCAGAACAGAATTTCGGATCGAGCTCGACGGCCCTTTTAAAGAACACTATAGCGTCATTTTGCTTGCCAGAGCGCATCAGACTTTGGCCGGTCCTGTAGGCCTGTAAAGCCTCGAGAGAACTTGTCGTCGCCAGATCAAGCGCAATGTCGTACTTCTCGAGCGAGCGCAGGCTTTCGCCCAATTCCAGCCGCAACTGTGACCCTGCTTTGCCCAGCGCAGCAACCACTTGGTTCTTGTTAGTAGCATCCTCCTGGGATCGTGCGATGGACTTGCCGCTCTGCACGTCGATCGCATCCAGAGTAATGAGATAGGTGCTGCCAACCGCATCGATCTCGGGGACGACTACAGCTTTGAGGCCCTGGCGTTTGCAGATTTCGATACCGAGATCTCGTGTCACGCGGTCATCAGGGTTATGCCGCATCATGCCCAGGGTGGCTCGGACATCCGTTTCTGGGAGGAGGCTAAGGAACGGGGATTCCGTCAGTTTGACTTCGAGGGCTTTATCCAGCGAGTTATCAAAGACAGGATCACCCGTACGGTTCACGAAGTTCGCCAGAAGGATTACATCCGTCTCTTTAAGTGCCGGCCGAGTGGCGAGCATGCGCCATGCAACGACACTCGCAACGATGAGCAAGGCGGCGACAAGAGCAATGACCGTAAAACGGCGCTGGCCGACCGATTCAGGATCCTGCCTCGACGGAAGAACGAGGGCCGGCTTTTGTTCACCTCCGATGGACCCGGTCGATTCTCCATTTTGCACTTGAGCGATGAAGCGGTAACCACGCCGGGGCAAAGTCTCGATGTAGCGGGGCTCGTCGGCAGAATCGCCCAGGACGTCACGAAGCTTTTTGATGGCACTGTTCAGACCGGTATCGAAGTCAACGAAAGTGTCTGCGGGCCAGAGTTTCTGGCGGAGCTCTTCGCGCGTAACTACGTCGCCCGGATGCTCAAGTAAGACGGCCAGCACCTGGAAGGGTTGGCCCTGAAGCTTCATGCGGATGCCGTGCTTGTATACCTCGCCCGAACGCAAATCCACATTAAAGGCGCCAAAGCGTGTCCTGTGGGCTCGGACACTGGATTCCATAGCAGTCCTGGCCTTTCAAGTGTGGCGGAGTCTACCACTGTTTGCTTACCGGAGCAATGCGCGTGCTGTACAAGTCCCCTGAATTCAGAGAGCTGCAAGAGCAGGTGGAAAACAGACACAGACCAGACCCCCACCATGGCAACTCAATCCACTTTGCGCCAGTCTCGGCGGACTTGAGCAAGTTCGCGATAGGAAACGCGCCGAGGAGGAAATCATGCAGTGTCCTCGCACGATTGGGCGAACCAGATTATTCCCGAAGGTGAGATTCCATCCGAGAACGATTGCCCTGGTTATCGCCGCGGTGATGGGTTTTTGGGGCTGCGGAGGAGGTTCAGATGCTCCGCGTTCTTCTACTCCCACGCCGACTCCTTCGCCTAGCATAAGTGTCACAGTCACACCCAATTCCATCACCTTGTCGCCTGGCACAACGCAAGCTTTCACCGCTACGGTCACTGGGACGACCAACACCGCGGTCGCCTGGAGCGTGCAAGAAAGCGTCGGCGGCACGATTGACAGCATGGGCCTGTATACCGCTCCCCAGAATTCGAGTGGTACGTTCCACGTCGTGGCGACGAGCCTGGCCAATCCGGCTTCAATGGGTATCGCCGCCGTGACTGTATCCCAATTGACGATTTCTCCTGCGGCGGTCACGCTGCCTCCCAATGGGACACAGACCTTCACCGCATCTGCCGTAGGGTTTGCCAATAACAGTGTGACTTGGACAGTTCAAGAGAAAGGTGGGGGCGTTATAAACGGCGTTGGATTCTATACAGCGCCGAATGCTGTAGGTTTCTATCATGTGGTCGCCACCAGTATCGAAGAAACGACGGTCACCGCGAGTGCAACCGTTACCGTGACGACCTCTTCCAGTGGATTTACGCCTACCGGGAGTCTCCACGAGGCGCGGGGCCTGCACACTGCCACATTGCTACCGGATAACAAGGTGCTCGTGGCGTACGGCTCAAACAACAGCGCATACAGCAACGCAACCGGTTACGTGGGCCTCTCATCGATAGAAGTGTACGACGCTGGCACGGGCACGTTTACTGAAATCGTTGGAGAGGATGGCGCAGGGATATTCGGTCACACCGCGACACTATTGCCAAACGGAAAGGTTTTGCTAGCTGGGGGCTTTGTAAACTCTGTTTGGGACTACGGAGGTAGTACCTCATCCAACGAGGCAAATCTCTACGACTCGGCCACTGGTGTATTCAGCGGGACGGGCAACATGACGGCCTCCCGCGGGGGTCATACAGCGACTTTACTGGCAAACGGCAAAGTCCTGATTGCAGGAGGGGCCGATCAAGATCCAACTGGAACGGGCTTGGCCAGCGCAGAACTTTATGATCCAAACACTGGCGCTTTCACTCAAACGGGAAGCATGGCCGTGGGGCGCTTCCTGCACACCGCTACGCAGCTGCAAGATGGGAGAGTGCTCATCGTAGGTGGCGTCCTAACATCTGCATCAGACCCGGTTGCCGCGGCGGAAGTCTACGACCCGGCCACTGGCATCTTCACTATGACCGGCGCAATGGCGACGGCCCGCGAACGACATACGGCAACGCTTCTCGCCGACGGTAGGGTGCTGATCGTCGGCGGCACAACCTCCACGGGCACAGGTGACTTGCAGTCGACCGCAACTGTGGAAGTTTACGACCCATCTACTGGATCGTTTTCGGTTACCGGATCATTGGCCGAAGCCCGAACTTTCCACACAGCAACGCTGTTACCGAACGGGAAGGTGTTGGTAGCAGGCGGCGGCGACGAAAATTCCACCGCGGAGGTCTACGATCCGGCAACTGGCTCTTTCAGCATTAGCGGTGGGATGGAGATCGGGCGCTCGGGACACACCGCAACACTGCTCCCGAATGGGAGCGTATTGGTTGCGGGCGGCGGTATTTTTGCCGGTCTGGCGTCCGCGGAGTTGTATCAATGAATAGGATGACGGGCACCGGGCGACTGGCAACTCACTTATTTCCCTCTACTGGACATTCCGAATCTCGTTCTGAGCACGAGCGCCGTTGTCAAAGACGGACACGTCTACCTCTTCGCTCTCTGGGAGGACGATGCGCACGGCCGGCCTATGTTGCTCGCACGCTTGCCCCTAACCGGTCTTGCCGAACCCGCTCCGCATCTGGAATACTTGGACCAGAATAATCAATGGAAACTCGGGTTCGCTCCGGAAAAGGCTTTCGTGGTGATGGACCAAGGTGCGAGCGAGTTATCCGTTCGTTATCACCCGGAGTCGAAAATCTGGGTCGCGATTTCCGGAGTGCCACTTTTTGTTTCCAATAAGATTGTCGCGCGGACGGCACCCAACTTGGCTGGGCCGTGGTCCGCAATGCAGACCGTTTATGAGATTAAAGAGTTGGTTCCTTCCACTCCGGGATGGGCATAGCAGCGCATACGACCCTTTATACTGCTCCTAATAGTGAGGAATAGGTGCTGTGCATCCCGTAGTGGAGCATTTCAACCGATGCCCTTTCGGTAACCTTGTTGGAATGGGAGGTCGGCACCTGCGCTAAAGTAAACCCTGATCTTAGGAACGCAATTTGCGCAATACTGTGACCCCGTTGTCACCGCTGCTCCACAGACTGGACAACGCTTCGCTTGCTCCAGAAGGTTTTCTCGATTCACTCGCCTTTCCAAGCTCACCGTAAAGAAGATCCGCTTGGCGAGTGATGTGTCGCACCCTTACGCAACGCTCATTAAACGAGGTCAATCGATCCCGCACCCAAGGCACTGGATGCGGCTTGCGGCACTGGTGGGTTACCCGCGATAGGTACTAGTAGCTACTTTTCCGATTAACAATGCCGGCTCGTGTCAAGAACTTTTTTTGAATTTTCTGTTCTCTCTTTTCTTTTTTCGGGCACACAATTCCGTTCACTCCGAAGAGTGGTCTTCCTTGTTCTTCTTTGACGTCCGCTTCGACGACCACGGCTCGCCCGTAATCTTTCGGTCGGCTTCAGTCCGACCCAAACATCTCTTCGATCCGTACTTTGACCATGATTACTAGTTCAAACTCCCTTTGCAGGGAGCGGGATGCCCAATCAAATCGACGACGTTCTACTTCACGTCATGTCGCGTACCGAGCTGTCCCGCGTACGAACCGAATTCTAAAGACTGCGAATACTCACGATCATTCCGCCACATCCAGTACAACCGAATCGCCAGCCTACGTCCCATCGCTACTTTAGCAATGCTCCGGTGCCGACGCATCGCCATGTGGTGGTACCGCCGTCTCCAATCAGGATGAACACGCGCTGCTGCTTGGGCTGCTTCCACCAATAAGTAGCGCAACAACGAACTACCTTGCTTACTGATGTGCCCTAGTCGCTGCTTGCCAGCACTGGAGTCCTCACACGGAATCATTCCCACGTAGGTGCCGATCTGCTTGCCACGCGGAAACCGATCCGGTGTTCCGATGATCAACACGTAAGCGAGTGCCGTAATCGGACCCACACCAGGATGGGTCATTAGTCGCAGCGCCTCGGGTCGCTTCCTGGCTTCCCGTTCGACGGCTGCGGTTAACTCCTCAATCGTCGGATTCAGGCGGTCCAGCAGCTCCAACAACTCTTGCCGGCGCCGGCTGGCCCAAGGAGCCAACGAGAGCTTCTCTAACAGCGCTCGTCCTTGTTCGCTGAATAGTTTTTTCTTCCAGCGGTAGCCCTCGTTCATCGCCAATGCCTGCAACTGATTCAGGATTCGCGTGCGCATTTGCACCAACCGATGACGGTACCACAACAGTTGTCGCAGATCCCGATTCTCCGGACCTGGTACCCAGATCCGAGGAAGTTGTTCTCCCGCATCAGTCTTAGCATGAGTCGAGCGTCCTCACGGTCGTACTTCACCTTCTTCACTCGCTTCGCTTTGATCTCCGCGGGATGGTCCATCCACAGCTCGAAACCTAATTCAGCTAGTAGCCGCTCGAACCAGCGTGCATATTCGGTAGCCTCCATGCCTACCCGCACACAGATTCCTCGCTGCTTCAGGTCTCGATAAAATTTCTCTGTTTGACCATCACCGTGTTTCAGTTCCTGTTCACCGCACTCACCCGTCTCTTCCACAAAAAATGCAATCGTCTGAGAGCTCGGGTGGTAATCTACGCCTATTAACTGGCCAATCTCTCGTCATTTTTCTTCCGTTCGGATCTTTTGCAGTTGTGCAGCAACAGCGAGGTCTTGCCTCTTGCGGCCGGCACGGGCACAAGTTCCACAGATTGCTGCGGCTTCGCAACCGCCATTACCACCGTCCCTTCAGGCTTGATCTTTCCGATGAATCGATAGCCCCGCTTCGGCAGCGTCTCTACGAACTGCGGGTTTTCCACCGAATCATCCAGCGCCTCGCGAATCTTGCTCACTGCGGCGGCCACACTGTGATCGAAGTCGACAAAGGTATCCGTCTGCCACAGGGCGCGACACACTTCGTCCCGCGTCACTACCTCTCCGGCATTCTCGATCAGCATCGCCAGCAACTGGAAAGGTTGCGCCTGCAATCGGATTCTTCGTCCGTCCTTGCGCAATTCCCCGGAGCGCAGGTCCAGTTCAAAACGGTCGAAGGCCACTCGGTGGGAGTTGCCACCCGACGTTCGTTCTGACCTGTCGACCGAAGAGGGCATTTGGTCACTCTCAGAGGATTCGGAAGAAATAGCGCGATGCTAGCAGACTGCCAAAGCTACGGTCAATTCCAAATCATTCCAGGTTCTAACTGATAAGTCCTTGTACACAATAGCGTTAGCTGATGATCAAGAATTGAACAGAAAGTGATGGGCAGCTCATTGCATGGCACCCTGTATTTCCGCATTCTGCGACAGCATTTGCACTTGGCGGTCGTCCTGGACGCCAAGCATGAAGCGCAAAGAGATTGAGGCGAAAACTCGAAGGAGAGAATCAATGAATCGAAAGAATATGTTCCGGGTTCTTTGGATCGGGCGGTTTTCCGTTCTTGCAGCATTGATAGCATTGGGCCTTTTGTTGACCGCTGCAGGTGCCAAAGCTGGTGGTTGCGCCGTTCCTTACAAAGCCGGAGCCGCCCCCGCAATTCCTTTCGTCAGCCCTCACGGGGACGAAGAATCGAACCAGCCTGCTACCATCGTGGGTTTGTGGCATGTGATTTACACTGGAACTTACGATGATAATTTCCCTCCGGGCGGGCCTTACCCCCCGATACCCTTCCAGTTCGTGGAATCTTTCAAGACCTGGCATGCGGATGGAACTGAATTTGAAAATGCATTTCTTCCACCCGCCGGCGGGAACATCTGCTTCGGCGTCTGGAAAGACTTGGGCAAGGGCACCGTCAAGCTGCACCATATCGGTTTAATGTTTAACCCGGACGGAACTCTCTCGAGCATCTTCACCGTAGACGAAACGGATACGGTCGCGTCCGATGGCAAGACCTACAAAGGTATTTTCGATTTCAAACTCTGGCCTCCCAGCTACGATGCCGTCGACACGGGAATGCCAATAGCCGAGGTACGGGGAAGAACCCTCGGTACCCGCATCACTGTCGATTGAAGAATCGACTTCCCGTTTGCATCAGATGACCGTGGCACAGCGAGGCCCACGCCGTTACACGCCAAGAGCGTGGGCCTCATTATCTGCATATCCGCCGAAGCGAATCGCGCACCTACGCGAGGATTCCATCGGGGAATCTGCTTCAAGAGTGCGTTAGGTCGAGCCTAGTACCCAAGTTGTGGGTGCCTTATCTTTACGGAAGTTATCGCGGCAAAACCCGCCCATAGCAAGATATATGCTTGGTGCAGCTACTCTTCGATTCGGAGCAATGGCTTTTTCACGTAGTGCGATGGCACGGAAACAATCTGTTCCGCTAATTTGACATCGTTCCGCCTACCTACGAGGCGAGTGTAGCCGAGATAACTTCCTTGATCAGTCTCGACTGCCTTTATTTCATCTTCGTTGTCTGGTGCGATCACTCTTAGCCAGTCCAGCCAAAATTTCCATCCATCCGTCATGGCGTCGGCCACTTCAATCTTCATGATCCCCGTCCGTTCCCAATGCCACCGCCACCAATTCGGTGAATGTAGGCACCAAAGATCCTGTGTCCACCACACTCGAAGATGCTCGGGAACTGATCCCTCAATTTCTCGCATCAATCCGGCTCCCGCTGTGGCAATCATCCCTTCCGGCTTCACGAACCCAGCGAGGTAATTCAAATATAAGTCATCCGTTCCGAAGTAAGGAAAGCAGTCAACACAGACGACGGCATCGAAAAAGTTGGGAGCAAACGGAAGACATCTCGCGTCGGCGTGAAGGGGAAACACGCCGCCCTCTTCGCCCACGTCTCGGATACGCGCCAGATTCTCGGATGCGCTGAACCAAAGGTCCACGGCCCAAACCTGAACCCCGAACTCTCGCCGTAAAAAGATCGATGACATGGCGCGACCGCAGCCCAGATCAAGGATCTTCATCCCGGGATTCAATTCCATCGCCGCGGTTAGCCACTCAGTGATCCATAGTGCATTGGACGAGCCGCTAACACTGGCAAGAACCCACTCTGGATTATATTGTGAGGCGCGCGGGAATCGTTCGGAGATGAGCCTATTGTCTGATTTCATATGTATCCGCCAGCTGGGACAGTCAGTTGGAAACTTATTGCCTAAAAACAGGGCCGCGAATCGACATCTTAACCCATTTTCTGTAATTGGCTTTGTGAAGACCTTCTTAGCGACGGTGCTACCAAGTCCTGATTGACGTAATGTGGTCCGGCAGGGCTGTGTGACGTGTAGTAGAATTCCGGCGCATGTCTGAAAAACGGCCCAAAGTCAGCGACAAAATCAAAGTCAACATGCACGCCGGGAAAATCGTAGACGCGACAATCAAAGCGATTATCGATTCCCCCGACGGCGTTAAGTACCAAGTTGATTTCGGCCACGACCAAACTGCTTTAGTCCAAGAATGGCAAATCGTGAAGGACTAGCCTGCAACCCCTCCGATTCCCAAGGCTGTGCGGATAGCTCGATAGCTCGCTGACATCGTCGGTTCTATTACCAACTTGATTTCCGGCACGACTTACCGGGACTTGGTAGGCTTGCGAACATAGCCTATGGTTGGGACCCACTCGCGACTCTCATGGCGAGGCGGCTGTTCGAGGAGGAGCCGGGCGTCGTTACGCTGGGCAACAAGAACCCCCGAGGCAAACGAAAGCGCGTAACATTGCGGATACCGCGTGCAGTCATGGAGCGGGTCAAGAAAAACCGCTCGAACCCCAAATAGATGCTCGCAGTTTACAAACGCCACTCGGCTGGCTGTCCACACAAAGCGCGAAGTTATCGCCGCTGCAATTGCCCGTGTTGGGCTGAGGGCACCGTTGAGGGGACGTATTACCGCGAATCCTTGAAGATGCGCAGTTGGACAAGAGCCACAGAAATCGTCCGCGAGCGTGAAAACAGTGGTGGCGCAGCGATTCGCCGAATAGCTATTGAAGAGGCAACGACGGCGTTCGTTCGGGATGCCGAAGCACGCGGCTTACGTCCGCCGAGCGTCTATAAGTACAAGTTGCTGTTCAAACAGTTGGCCGCGTTTGCCGATGACAAGGGACTGCGCTACATCACCGAGTGTGACGTTGAAATGTTGCGCGGCTTCCGCGAGTCTTGGACGAACAAGAATTTCAGCGCACGAAAGAAGCTGGAAGCGTTGCGAACATTTTTCAAGTTCGTCCACGAGTCCGGCTGGCTACCCACCAACCCGGCCAAGGTCATCAAGCCACCGAAGGTGAACGACCCACCTACAATGCCGTATCCAAAAGATGTGCTCCCCCGTGCCTTGCCGCTTGCGATAAATACCCAGACAAACGATATGCTGTCCTTCTGCGTGCCCTTGTCGTACTCCTGCGGTACAGCGGTTTACGCATCACTGATGCCGTGATGCTGACGAAGCACCGAATAAAGGATGGCGTGCTTACGCTGCGGACGGCGAAGACAGGCACCGATGTCCGCGTGCCGCTGCCCTCAATCGCGCTCGACGCCCTAGCGGCACTCAAGACGGACAACTACTATTTTTGGTCCGGTCGCGGGACAGCAAAATCGTGTGTCAGCGTCTACCAGCGCGCGGTTGAGTTACTGCTGGCGGGTCTTTCTCTCGACCAAGTGAGTGTCCTGCTCGGCCACCAATCTATAAGAGTGACCGAGAGGCATTATTCGCCGTGGGTGAAGTCGCGGCAAGACCAGTTAGAAGCTGCGGTTCGCCGGACATTTTAAGCCGACAAAATCACGTACAGTTAATTCAGAGCAGCGAAATCGACAATAAAACATTGGCTGGAAATTGGTGCCGGCGGGGGGAATCGAACCCACGGCCTAGGGATTATGAGA
>CAVZKU010000012.1:0-844179 GCA_963775865.1 Candidatus Acidiferrales bacterium
CAAAGGACAAAGGATTGTTGACGGACGGTGACGCGGAGCCCAGCGAAAGAGCGCGACATACGATCGAACGCCAGACCCCCACTGAAGGATTGAGTTGGCATCAGATTTGGCATAGCTCGACGTTCTGGCTACTGATTTCGTCGTTTTTTCTTGCGGGTGCGAGCGTGCATGCCTGCGTGTTGCACCTTGCTGCGCTGCTGACGGATCGCGGCATCAGTGCGCAGGCCGCATCCGTGGCAATTTCAGTCGTAGGTTTCGCGGTGCTGATCGGACGGGTAGGCACAGGCTATTTGCTGGATAAGTTTTTTGCGCCGCGGCTTGCGGCGTTCTTTTTTTGCGGAGCGGCTATGGGAATCGGATTGTTGATGTTCGGTGCGACGGGAAAAATCGCGCTGGGCGCGGCGTTTCTCATCGGGATGGGCATGGGAGCCGAGGGAGACGTTATCGCGTATACCATCAGTCGGTAGCATCTTTGACGATGCGATGACGAATCTCTCCACGATGCAGGCCCCGTCAATCGCGGTCGCGTACGATTTCGGAGCCTGGGAAAGCATTATGGACATTGGAGGCGGCAACGGAATCCTGCTGTCTCACATCCTGAGGACCCACAAGAGCTTGCGTGGCGTTCTCGCGGACCAACCCCATGTGCTGGAACGCGCGCGAAAGCGGGGCTTCCTTGACATTGAATTGGCGGCACGCACGACAATGGAGCCTTGTGATTTCTTCCACGAGGTACCTCCAGGTTGTCGGGCCTACTTGATGAAAAACGTCATTCACGATTGGGATGACGTTCGGGCCCGCGAGATTCTTGTCAACTGCCGTCGGGTCGTTCCATCGGACGGCGTCCTCTTGCTAATGGAATGGGGATTATCCGACGCGAACCTCCCGTCGACAGGGAAGCTGACTGATCTCGTCATGCTGGTCGTGAGAGGCGGAAAGGAACGCACCACCGAGGAGTACCGTGATTTACTGTCAAAAGGGGGGTTCCGGCCCAACAAGGTCGTCCCAACGGAGGTCGAGTTAGTAATCATTGAAGCGATCCCAGCGTAAGTGAGCTCTTCGAACAGCGAGTCTTTGGGGCAGACCCGGCTGCTGACTCCTGGTTAGTCTCGTAATCGGAAACATAGGTACTGGACCCGACGCCAAAATCAACTTCGGCGATTATGCCCGTTAAACAGGAGTTTGGAAACCTGACGATAACGTAAGTGAGTGCAGTCCCGCAGCCCGATGCCTCCCACCTAATCGTCTAACTTTTTGGTTTGGGAAAAATACTTCCGACGTGAGCGCTGATCTCGTCGTAATACTCAGGGTGCTTCGCGAGAATCGATGAGATCTCCTGAGCGAGTGGACTGTCAGCGACCCATTTCTTTCTCTGGTCAGGAAACATTGGCTCCATGAGCGGCTTTGCCTGTTGCAGCAAACTCGTTAACTGGACATGGTCGGCGTGTTCATGTTCGCTCATTTTCTATCCTCCAGACAGTTGTCATACATCCGTTCGACAACTCATGGTTTACCACAAACGATTGCGGTGGGACAGTTTACCAGATGACTTGACCAGCAAGGTGACCCTGTTCGTTGACTTGTCTTACGCACGCAACCTAAGATGTGCGCCAAATGGCGGACTCCTCATCTCTGATCGGCCAGACCATCTCGCACTACCGCATCCTAGAGAAGCTCGGCGGCGGCGGGATGGGTGTGGTTTATAAGGCAGAGGATACGCGGCTCCATCGGCCGGTCGCTCTGAAATTCCTGCCTGCTGAGATGCTGCACGACTCCGCTGCGCTTGAACGCTTCCGCCGGGAAGCACAGGCCGCATCCGCCCTGAATCACCCGAATATCTGCACCATTTACGACATCGGCGAGCAAGGAGGCCAGCATTTCATTGCTATGGAGTATCTCGACGGTCAGACCTTGAAGCACCTCATTTCCGGCAAGCCGCTTCCGTTGGACGAGATGCTAGCACTGGCAATTCAAATTGCCGATGCGCTCGGTTCAGCACATGCCAACGGCATCATCCATCGGGACATTAAACCCACGAACATATTTGTTACGAAACAAGGACACGCCAAGATTCTCGACTTCGGTCTGGCGAAAGTGGTCCCAGCTGGCCCAAGCATAAGCGTTTCGCAGATGCCGACCGCCACAGCGGGGGAACTCTTGACCAGCCCCGGCACGGCGATGGGCACGATGGCTTACATGTCGCCGGAGCAGGCCCTAGGCAGAGAACTAGATTCTCGCACCGACCTCTTTTCCTTCGGAGTGACGCTTTATGAGCTGGCAACCGGAGTCATGCCATTCCGCGGAAAGACGGCCGCGGAGGTGTACGATGCCATTTTGCATCGCACGGCTATTCCGGCGATGCAACGGAATCCGGACATTCCCCCCAAGCTGCAAGACGTCATCGAGAAGTGCCTTGAGAAAGATTCAAAACTGCGTTACCAGAGCGCGGCGGAAATAACCACGGACTTGCGCCGCCTGAAGCGTGATAGCTCCGCTGGCTGGGAGAGCTGCGCTACCCACGAGAGTGAAATTCGGCAAGGTTCAAAGCCGAAACTTGTCCTGCTGGGCGCAACCATCGTATTGACGTTACTCCTCGTCACTGGAGTTGCCTGGCGGATCTGGCATCTTTCCAATCCGTCCGTTGCGGCTCCTGCCCCTATCTCTGCGGTTGCCGCTCCTGAAATCCATTCCTTAGCTGTGCTCCCGTTGAAAAACCTGTCGGGAGATCCCAATCAAGAATACTTCGCCGATGGAACGACTCTGGAGCTGATCACAACTCTGACCAAGATCAACAATCTGAGTGTGATTTCCTGGACCTCAGTTCGTGGGTATAAGAACAGCACGAAGAGTTTGCCGGAAATCGCCAAAGAGTTGAACACGGATGGAGTCATTGATGGGTCAGTGGAGCGCTCCGGTAAACGGGTGAAAATCACCATACAGTTGATCCAGGGGGCGAGCGATCATACCCTGTGGGCGCAAAGTTACAATCGAGAGTTGCGCGACATTCTGAGCCTGCAGGAAGAAGTGGCTAGTACGATCGCCCAGGAGGTTCGGGTCGCACTGACGCCCCAGGACCGCGTGCGTCTCTCGGGAGCCCGTCCGGTAGATCCGGAAGCCTATTTACTCTACATGCGAGGCCGCTCAGACCTGCAACGCTGGACGAAGGACACATGGCGGATGGCACGCCAGAGTTTCCACCAGGCGATAGAGAAAGACCCCACCTACGCTCTCGCCTACGCCGGACTGGCGGAGACTTACATCACGGGGGACACCAGCCTTGATCCGAAGATCAGCATTCCGCTCGCTCGAGCAGCCGCCGCCAAAGCCCTGGCACTAGACGACACAGTAGGCGACGCCCATGTCGCGTCCGCCCAAGTGAAATACCAGGAGGATTGGGACTGGAACGGAGCAGAAAAAGAATTTAAGCGTGCTATCGAGCTGAACCCCGGAGATACACTTGCCCATCACCTATACTCCCATCTGCTCTTGGCAATGGGCCGAAACCAGGAATCCCTAAAAGAAAGCGAGCTCTACGTTCGGCTAGACCCCGTTTCGCCCGCTGCTTACGATCATCTTGGTTTCCATTATGCGGCTGATGGGCAATTCGAGCTGGCAATTGCAGCGTACCGCAAGACACAATTATTGGACCCGACTTGGGAATCTTCGCATCAGTGGCTCGGGGATGCCTATCGTCACCAGGGAATGTCTCAGGAAGCTCTGGTCGAATATGAACGGGCCATGGCACTGGACAAAACTAGCTCAGAATTTGTGAGAACGCTGCGAAAGGCATTCGAATTAGAAGGATGGAATGGCTACTGGGAGAAGACTTTGAGTTCGCAACTGAAAGAGGCTAGGCACGAGTATGTTTCTCCGAGCGATATCGCGATCCTCTATGCACGATTGGGCGACAAAGAGAATGCCTTTCGTTATCTGGACAAGGCGTACGCAAATCACGACGAGGCGTTGACTAACATCAAAACTGAGCACGACTTTGATCTGCTGCACGCGGATCCGCGCTACGCTGCTCTGCTCCAGAATATGGGTCTGCCAAAATGACTCTCCGTCGTCTGCTGATGACCCAGAGTAGTCACCGAGAACGCCCGCGCGGATTGTCGACGAGCCCATCGACTGTTCCAAAAGTTCTCGCTGAGAGCGCGGGAGGAACGATGGCAAATCTCAAATCACTGGTAGATCCGAAATTCAACGAGGATGATGTCACCATTTTGCTTGTGAAACGTATGATAGGTTCTGCATCCAGCGGCATGTCTGCATAGGAACCGTACGTCCAGAGAGCTGGATCTAACGATGGCGGACGAAGTTTCGAGCGCGACCAACTCCTGATAAGTCCCGACTTCGTCTTCGACGCGTCACTGGTCCCAGAAACTTGGACCAAGCCCTGGCGTGTCTGCATAGACTCATAGCGAAGGCACAGCGAAAACCCTGTTTCCTTGCTTGATTCAGGCTTTGATTCCGTCAACCTAATTTGGCCCACTTTGATCACCTATCTGGCCACCCCCTGGGTGAATCAACTCCCGCATCCCGGTCGGAGCGAAGCCCTGCGGCGCCCGTAGGGCGGCGCGTTTAGGGCTTAGCGTAGACCGGGATGCGGGAAAAGTTCTAGAAGCGCGGCGTCAGCGTCTCCCAGGAACGACGATCTCCAACTCGGTCGACCCGTAGCATCCCCGTTTTCCGAGGAGCTCGCTACCCGTTGCCTCATCCCTTGCCGCCTTTCTTCTTATTCAGGGTTCTGCGGAAACGATACGACTCCGTGCCGGTCTCTATGATGTGCGCCTGGTCAGTCAACCGGTCGAGCATGGCCTTGCACAACCTGGCGTTCGGGAACAT
This sequence comes from Candidatus Acidiferrales bacterium, assembly GCA_963775865.1. Taxonomy (GTDB): domain Bacteria; phylum Acidobacteriota; class Terriglobia; order Acidiferrales; family UBA7541; genus Acidiferrum. The sequence goes on from CAVZKU010000012.1 coordinate 4,846, forward strand.
CGTGGTCCACTCCGAAAACGGCAGATTCGTTGTCACGATCACCGCCGCTCTCTCGGCCCGGCCAGCGATGATCTGGAACAACAGCTCGGCAGCTGCTTCCGGCATCGCTACATATGCCATTTCGTCGATCACGATCAACTCATAGCGCATCCACCGGTTGGTCACACGATTCAATTCGCTCTTGTTCTTGGCTTCCGTCAGTTCATTCACCAGCTGCGCCGCCGTTGTGAACCTTACCCGTTTTCTCTGGCGACAGGCGGCAATCGCCAGCCCCGTTGCCAGGTGCGTTTTGCCCGTACCGGTCTCCCCGAGAAAAATAACTGGCTCGCTGCGGCTCAAGTACCCGCCTTCGGCCAGGTTCCGGATCTGGGCCGCAGGAAGGTGCGGCGCATCAGCAAACGCAAAGTCCTCCAGTGTTTTTACCTTAGGGAAATGGGCATCGGTTATCCGCCGTGCTACCCCATGCTGAAAGCGATCTTCCACTTCCGCTCCGAGCAGCGCTTCCAGATAACTCAAATGCCCCTGCTTCTGCTTGGCTGCTTCTTCGGCCATCGACAGAAACTGCCCTCCCACCGTCGCCAGCCTCAGGTCTTTGGCATACTGCCGAATCGTCGCCTGTTGCACGGTAACCGTCGCGGTGCTCATTGAATCACCCCGTTCCCGGAATAGTTCCCGAGCAACTGGTCGTAGTTCCCGGTGGTCGGTTGTGGCCGGTCATACACTCGCAAGGCCCCGACCTCCACCGCTTCACGCGGCTCTCGTTTCCCGTTTCGTTCCGCATCCAGGAGCAGGCGCACGGCTTCCACATCGAAACAACTCATCTCCAGAGCCTTTTCGATCGACACTTGCAGTTGCGGGTAGCCGTGCTGCCGGCCCAGCAAAAGCACCTCGATCATGGCGCGTGTTCCCGGCTGCTGGCCCCTTCGTTGCTTCAGCATCTCCCAGTAGCGATCGAAACTGGCCGGCCAACGTCCTTGCGCCCGCCACTGTTCGAGCGGTGTCGAACCAGCGAACGCTCCGGGCTTCTTGGTCAGCGCCTCCAGGTAGTGCTCCAGGTTGAGTACTTTCTGCTGGCGGTTGAAGCACCGTTCATGCCGCGCCACACACTCTCCCTGATGCCATATCTCCACGTAGGACGAATGCACCTTGGCCTGCACTTCCACTCCGACGGGAAGAGGAGCCGAGTAGAAGTTGGTAAGCACCTTCACGCAGCCGCTGGCGTTTACGTGCGGAAAGTGGACCGCAGCGAGGTCGAAACCTTCCTCGGGCAGCGTGCGCAGATGTTCCCGTTCAAGGTTCATCCCCATGCCGACCGTCTGCGTCCGCCCGTTGATCATCCGTTGCTCGTCGCTCTTGGAAGCCTCAAGCAGCAGGATGTTCAGTTCCTCCCAGCTGTCGACTTTCGGCACGGGCACCAGGTGGTTCCGGCGAAAGTAACCGCCTTCTCCCTCCACGCCGCCTTTTTCGTGCCCTTCTCCTGGTGTGCAGAACTCCGACTCGAAGCCCCAATGCGATCGGAAGGCGATGAATCGCGTGGTCTCCTCTCGCTGGTGTCCTCGCAAAATCTTCTTCACTGCACTCGTGAGGTTGTCATAACGGCAGCGAGCAAATACGCCGCCAAAATAGGTAAACGCCCATTCGTGCGCTTCCAGAAACGCTTGCTGACTTGCGTGTGGGAAAGCGCAATGGAACGCTCCTCCGCTGGCCATACTGCGCATGCAGAAGACGTAGGCCAGCTCCCGCTCTCCGCAGATATCTGCGTAAGCTTCATACCAATCCACCTGCGCTTCTCCTCCCCAAGCGTAGGACTGCGGAATGAACGTCTCGTGCCCGATGAGTTGTAACTGAATCTTCCGCTCGCGCACATAGCGACGAATTGATGACTCGGCGATGCTGACTTCCGGAAGTTCCTTGCGGATCCGGCACCAGATCCGATGTGCGGTGTGTCGCTGCTTTCTCGGTGCCTTCTGATCGGTCTGCAGAATCGCTTCGATGAAAGTCGCCGCTGCTTCCAATTTCGGCTTCGGTCGAGTGTTGATTTTTCGCTCCCTCGGAACCGCGTCAGCCAATGCTTCCCGCACCATGCGCCGATGAATTCCAAGCTTCCTCGCCACCCCTTGGATAGTCCCCACGCCGTGGTTGTACTCCCGCCGAATCTGCTCAAATAGTTCCACTTTGGCTCTCCTGTTCAACCGGGTCTCCTTGGGGGCTCGCGAGCCCGAAACGAGATCCACGGTATATGGTTTTCAGTAGGTGGGCCAATTTAGATGATCGTTGGTGGGCCGAAATAGAGTATCGAAATCAGGCTTCATGCGGTCATAGCGCATGGACGGGTATACGACCCCTCATATTGCTCCTAATAGTGAGCATCAGGTGCTGTACATTGCAGAGTGGCTGGGAATGAGCGCCTCTCTGCTTCGGCCTTCGACTTGGAAGCGCCGAGCAAAAGAAATGGCAGCCGCTGCAGACCACAAGCAATTAAAGCACACGGAACATCAGCGTCGGGTAGCCAAAGGGCCGACATAATCACGAAGCACTCAGACTTTGCTTGCACACCCATACCATCGCATCCCACCCTGTACGACCCACACTGTCATTTCTTCGAGGCTTCCAAAGTTCTTGGCGGGCTTGACGCAACCTTTGTTTGCCGCAGGGCACATTAACCGGGCATCGTTGTCGGTTGGTACTTGCTGCTCAAGCTCATGCTTACAATTCGGACAGCACACGTTTCCTTGCGTGAAAAATCCGTTCGTACAATCTAAGGGTTCGATTGGCCTGCATGCGCAAAATGATGCTTTCAAATCCGAAGTAACTAAGAAAAAGATGGGCTGCGAGAGAAGCTGAACCAACGGGTCATGGGGAACAAAAGCTTGAGTCGGGCAGCCCATCAACGGTTGGCCCGAGCCTACTCGCTATTGATGCGGCTAACAAGCGATTAAACGGAAGGTTCAACTCTGAGTGAATTTAACGGGCGTAACATAAGCCTATGGGCGTTCGTAGCGGAGAAACTCAAGAAACTTTCGCAGCACCTCGTGTCTGCTTCCTAGCCTCCGAAGCTTCGCGGCACGAGTTCAGTGGAACTCATCCCACGCATGGTTACCCGAATCGAGCCGGATTGGGTTTATCTCGCCACACAGACGTAGAACGCCTGTCTTGATACATTTTTGAGCGGCCCGATGCATCTCTGCGGTGACTCGATATTTCACTTCGTCTCTGTTCAGATTAGTAGCATAGAGGGTGAAGCCTCCGTCTGCTTCAGGATTCGCGAACGTGGCCCTACAGCGGTCCATTAGTAGGCCAAGGGCTTTATCTGACACATCAGCGCGGTGTAACATTTCGCTCCCCTTGGGTAAATGAGAATTCCGTATCTGTCCGCGCCGTGCGCAAGATAACTCATTCAATCCAGAGTGAGGACCAACAAGAGAAAAAATAATGGGCCTAGAAACGGTAACGTGAAAGAGAAATTGATTTCGACTCCGTCAACCCCATCGACCGTGGACTGAGCGTAGTCTGTAGTTCCGTGGACCACAAGCGTTATTAACCCGAACCTGTGATTGCACCCGCCGCTCCGGAAGAAGTAGAATCCCACTTCCCTCCTCTACCACAAATTCTTGCGGAGAATCCAATGACCGAAGAAAGAAAGCACGCCATTTTGTTTGCGACAACGCTCCTGTGCGCTCGCAAGATTATCGACCTGATAGACACCAACGCTTCGGAGAGAATGGGAAAGAAGCATTGGTTGAGCGTGTTCGAGAATGATGCGATCGACCAAGTAGTTCAGATTATGGACAAAATTGATGAGAGGTGGCCCAAGGAAAAGGCTATAAGCCCCGCTAACCCGAGAAGCGCAGGCTAGACCGGAGAAAAAAAATAAAAGCCTAGTTGATGGGTTCGACATCCGAACCTTGATTAAACAAAAGGTCCTCAAACTTAAGAATTACGATCCCAACCTCACCCTCAAGATCAAAATTGACCCACCAATTAAGTGGGAAAATCTTCTCGAGCTACCAAGCTCGACGAATGAGCCAGAGAATGAGGAGATCGAAAAAAGACAGAAGACAAAAAGGCAAAAGCGGCCCTAGAGTTCCGCTTGATTTGAGCAAATTCATCAGTCTCGGTCCAAGCAGCAGTTGGTGACGAAAAGGTTGCGCTCCTTCAGTGCCGCCGATATTTCTATCGTTCAGAAGTCTGAAAGAATCGGAGGCACGCATGAAACATCAACCAAGAGTCGCAATCTACGCAAGGGTCTCAACAGGTGGCCAGAATCCGCGAATGCAGCTTTCAGAACTTCGCGAGTACAGCCACAACAGGGGGTGGACGATTGTAGATGAGTATGTGGACAAGGGAATCTCTGGCTCAAAGGATTCTCGCCCAGAACTTGACCGACTAATGAAGGACGCACACAGGCGGAGGTTCGACGTGATTACTGTGTGGAAATTCGATCGCTTTGCCCGCTCCGTGTTTCACCTTCTCAAAGCACTTGAGATGTTCCAGGCCGTGGGAATCGAGTTCGTTTCGCTATCGGAGCAAATCGATACTTCGACGCCGGCTGGAAAAATGGTGTTCACGGTGCTTGGAGCAGTCGCGGAGCTCGAGCGGTCTCTAATTGGAGAAAGAATCCGAGCGGGGCTGCGAAATGCGACAGCACATGGAAAAAAATTAGGGCGAGCTCCACTTCGAATACTTTCTGCCATAGAGATCGGCAGACTTCGGAGAGACAGAAAGCGTGGTGTTTACTTCAAGAAGCTTGCAACTGATTACGGAGTCTCGGTGTGGACAGCATTTCAGCTATGCAAAGGGAAGGATTAGTAGTCTACAGACGACTAAGCCGACTGGTGCGTCAGGAATTGGTGAATTTACCGCCGTTTACTGCATGTCGAGAATTGCGTCAGGACCAGGTTTTCTAATCCAGTGTCCTATGCGCGTTTTGACTATCGTGAGGTGAGTAAGGTGGGCGTCTATTACAGAAAGTTCCGGACTAAGCTCGGCAAGGGCGGTAGGAAAATCTGGTGGATCAGCTTCACGGTGGCGGGACAGCAGGTATTCGAATCAAGCCACGGTACATCGAAGCGTTTCGCTGAGAAGCTGTTAGCCATCAGGAGAGCCGAGATTGCCGAGGGGAGGTGGAATCTGCCTGCCTCGAACCCTCCACTGTTCAAAGCGTGGGCAGAGCAGTATCAAGAATCTATAAGAAATCTCAATACCAGATCTCGCTACAGCTGGTCGATTGAACGGTTCCTAGAATTCTGGGGAGAGAATGCACGATTGTCCGACGTTGCATCAGTAAGACGGATCGAGGAATTCAAGCGAAGGCGATTGGCTTCCGGCCTAATGAATTCATCGGTTAATCGCGACCTTAGCGTTCTCAGGAGATTACTGACACTCGCAACTCGACAAAGATTGATCGGGCGTAATCCCTTCGCAGAGATCGAGTTCCTAGAAGAAAAGAAATATCGTCGTCAACCTCACATTCTCAGTCTTGATGAGCAGGCAAAATTGATTGCAGTTGCACCTCCCAAATTGCGTTGCCTCATTTACCTGATCACCGAGACGGGTCTCCGAGTAAACAAGGAAGCGCTGCGGTTGAAATGGACTGACGTTGATATTCAAAAATCCCAGATAACGGTTCGCGAGTCAAAGACTCTGGCCGGGCGTCGAGTAGTGCCTCTCACCCAACTCTGCACGAACGAACTGCTTCGTTGGCGACAATTGGCTGGGCCGCGTTATTCGCAGTTTTTGTTTCCAATTCCCAAAGACCCTTCGAAACCAATGGGTTCCAGTCGTAGGACTTGGTCAAAAGCTCTAAAGAACGCCGGGCTCGATCCGTTTCCTGTTTATTCTCTCCGGGCAACCTTTGCCAGCAGGTTGAGTGCAGCTGGCGTACCGGATGGGTTTGTTTCTCAGATGCTGGGACACTCCGGTGGCTTGCTCCAGACTTATTCAAAGGCAGTTGACGTGTATCGTCGAGACGCAATTCGAAAGCTAGAGCAGTTGCGCGAAACCCATGCCGTTGAGAACGCCGTTCCGGAACAGGTTCCGAGCAGCCAGCCGAATTGAAGCCTCGAGCGACTCGCGGGAAAACAGGTGCACTTCCCTCCAGAAATCCTTTAAGTCGGTGTAGTACAGGAACTGATTCTCAAAAGTTTTGGTAGGGGTGGTGGGGATCGAACACGACCCCCTATTTCTAAGTCCCGCGATTTGATGGCGTTGCAGCCGCCTGCCAATTTCAATTGCTGATTCTGCTGACTGAATCCCCGGCACGACGTGATTGCGCCTCGCAAGCGACAGAGCAGTTATCACGGGATCTGAAGCGTTTCGATAATTGTGTCTAGACGTTTCCGGTAGTTATCAAGATCCTTTGCCGGAATAAACCCGAAAAATAACGCCAATGTGTTCTCGGTCCTGACGAGAGTCAGATATTCTGCCATCGGCGTCCCCAATTCGCTGGTGAACTCGGCGACACAACTCCGGGCATCGTGACCGCCTACCCTGCGCGCCTCACAGCTCTCCGGGAGCAAATGGTATGTGGGGATATGTTGCGCATGGCGCTGACCCACTTTGGACTCCATCTCCTTCTGAAGCTCCTCCTGGATACCCGCTGGCTCCCCCAACAGAGGCACCGCACGGGATCGGTAGTACAAGGAGGGGCCCGTCTGTTCGGAGATCTTCTGCGAATCGTTGAAATGCACTGTGTTATCCCGATCGCCCCAACGCCAGGAGGATTTTACGCTCCAGTTCTCTGGCAGACGAAAGGAGACGCTATACGTCTTGTCGCTGCACAACACCGGGTTTGTGTCGGCAGAACAAGACACTGCGGGAACTTTCGCATTCGGCGATGCTATGAACGGCCATTTGGGTGTCCCACCCGACTTAATCGTTTCAATCCATCCGTCCAGCGGACTCCCCGCCCCACTCCAGAAGCCCATGCAAGCCTCTAAGTAGTCCAGAACGGTTTGCCGCTGGCCCTGCTCGAGAAGCTCCTTCGCTAGGTGCATGTCGGGGAAGGAATCAATCTTCGTACCTTGGGGAATTTGTCCAGCGGCGATGAGGAAGGATTTTGCCTTTTCCACATCACCTGCGTGAAGCGCAATACGGCCCAAGATGGCGTTGCTACGATTCAAGGCCTCTCCAGAGTAAGGATCGCTCCGATTCTGGGAAGCCAGCGTCAGGGCCTTGCGAGCATATACTTCGGCCTGCTCAAATTCACCGGCGTCAAAAGCAGCATTGGCTAGATCCGAGGAGTCCGCTGGGGCGCTCTTGTAGCTGGCCTCGGAGAGTGCTTGAGCTTTCTCCAGGTTTTCCAACCGTTTCCGCAGGATGGCGGTCCGCTCTTCCGGGGATTTAGCCTTCATCGCTTGCAGTTCGTAAAGGCTTGCGAGATCTCTCGCCCATTCCGGATTCCCCGGATCGAGTGCCTGAGCCTTGGCAAGGCATTTTTCCGCCAAATCGTCGTAATCCGTAGGAGCTTTTCCCAGCGCATTCAGTATCCCTCCCCAAAAATTCAGGTAATAGCCTGCAGTTCCGATTACTTCGGCGTCTCCCGATTTGTTCAGTTCCTCTCGCGCTTTCTGAGCGAACGGACCTCGTGCTTCTTCAGGTTCAGCTTCAGTGGGGAAGCGATTCTGATTCATTCCTGTCAGACCCACGATCCCAGCCGCGTAAACGATGCCCAAACCAGCCGACGCATTCTGATTGCCGGGGTCAATAGCATGCACTCGCGTTAGCAAACTTGCAGCGATTGCTTTATCCGGAAGTTTGAAAAACCAAGCGGCATTGACAAGCACCATGACCTTGTCGGGGTGGGACTTCACCTGTTCGAGCCAGAGCGCTTTGACTTTCTCATACCCCGCACGGTCCGCAAGCGACCCCCCAGTCGGATCAATAGTCGCCTCTGACATGCCCGCTAGTTCTGATTCTGGGTGATTCTGCACGAGCCACAGGATGTGCCGGACACGTGCTTCGTGTACGGTGTCAGGGTTGAGCCGAGGGCTCGCCGCAAAATAGTAACCCAGCAGTTGTGCCCGAGCGGCCAAATCGTTCGGCTCGTGGATCAGACTTTCCTCTAGCCGACTCGCCTGATCCGCTGACAGGCCATTCGCTTGACGAGCGAGTCTGCTCAATTCCATGGTCGCTGTGCTGGTGCTCTGTTCGATGGAAGGTTCACGCCTTTCGGTTTGGGGAGGGTTGATGGTTCTTCCCGGACCTTTCTTTTCTAATTCATTCCTTAGGTATGCGACGCAAGTCGGATTGCTCTTTGATCGATCAGTCAAAAGGGTTTGCCAATTGTCCCGACGCTCTAATTTAGTTATATCCTGACCTGATTCGACCAACCACGTGACCTTTTCTAAACAAACGTCGTCATATTGGTTTCCAACAGCACTCCAGATGAGGGGACCAGTTCCTCCGGCCATCGCGACCTGCTCGTTTAGAGTCTTGCGCGGGTCGGTCGTCTTGTTCACTTGTTGTTCGAAGTACTTTATAAAAATTCTGAAAACCTTAGCTGAATCTACGTCCCCCCGACCGAGAGGTCTGGTCGTCGAGCCTCCGTCGGAAGAAATGAAAGTCATGGAACTGTCACCGACGCACCAACCCAAAGCATTTGACGGTCTAAGTTTTGGGAAATGTGGGTTTGCCGTATCAGCTCGCAGAGTGTCGGCCCCGCGCTGCAACAAATACTCCAAAGCGACTGGAGATCCAGACCAACATGCGTCTTCTACCCACGTCTGTATGTTGCCGAAGCCGACCCACTCGTCCATCTTTACAGAGCCGCTATCAAGCAGGATTTTCATCGTTTCGGTGTCGCCTTTGATCATGGCATTGTGCATCGATACTTTATCCCTTTGGATTGGGTCCTGATTACCTTGCGCCGAACACACGGAAACAACGGCGAAGGCTAGCGCTAGAAAGAAGAGATTTATTGGTGCTCGCATGTTCACTCTAATGGCCGGGCGACACGGCGGAATTCTTTGTATTTGCTCGTCTAACAAGGACCGCGCGCTCCAGCGAACGAGTGTACCTCTCATTTTAGGCGAGGTAGCGCGAGGATGTGGCGCCACCGCAGTGAACGCTCGCACTCAGTTCGGCATGCAAGTGCAATTGCCTGTTCACTGCGGATTCACGTGGTAAATCAGTTTGTGGCTGGGCCAAAGCGCCCCCACTACCGCACCTCCCGCGACGCCAATCACAGCGCCAAAAGCGGCTCCGGTTCCCCGGCCGCCGGCATATCCGTGGGGCTCCCACGCCGCAGCGCTGATACCGGCCCCCGCTCCCGCGCCCACCCCAGCCCCAATGAGTGTGTTACGCAAACGATGTTGAGCTTTCATGAGTTTCACGCTGAGAACGTTTTGCCTCTGGATCGTCTGCGGGCCCGCTTCCTCTTGCAGCGAGATCGCCGCATCGGAAACGCTCACGAACGTCCCCGAGACTTTCTTCGAGGTCATTTCAACCACTTGAATCTTCTCCCCCGCATGCAGCGTGTTCAAGTTCTCCCAGGACGACGAATTCGTTTGGGCCCACGAAGCGCATGACATTCCCAGAACGCAAATCAGTAATAAGACTTTTCGCATGAGGAGCCTCCTCGTTAGGCTTTCTGTCCTCAGAATTCACGTCTCAAATGTTCGTCTCTCTGCTACTGCGTCGCGTAAAAGTCTGGAACGAGTAAATCGCACGACTGAATAAGCTCAAGGGGTCGGCGCCGGGCCAGTCATAGGGGTGCAATCGTTCGTTGGCGGCAGCGCCACACCCACTTGCGTGTTCAGTGAAGGTGACTTCTGAAAGTCAAACATATCTTCGAGTGCAAAGGCATGCTGGTCGCGTTTCGTAAGATACTGGCGTCCTATGGCATCTTCATTTCCCAGTTCTGCAGCTGGCAGGAACCGCTTCTCGATAAACGCGAGCAGCGAGGTGTGATCACCCACGGTGTGCGAGACGTAATGCTGCTTTGAGAACGGCGAGATAGCTAGGAGCGGAACGCGGAAACCGTATTGGTCGAAGCTGGGGCAGTTCTCGGGATAGGGAGCGGTAGGGTTGGCTGCGAATTCTGGACAGAGCAAGCCGGCATCGATCACACTCGTATCGGTGGCGCTAAAAGGATTCGCTGAACATTCGGCACCTCCGCCGGGCTGCTCACTTGAGGGAGGATTGGAAAGATCGGCGCACTGACCAGGCGATATGCCGTCTGGAGTGCGAGAAAAACCTTGACGAACTGGGGGCGGCGCCACGTGATCATAGTATCCGCCGTGCTCATCGTAGGTGAGGAAGATAACGGAATCCTGCCAATACGGGCCATTGCGGACCGCGGTCAGTACTTGAGAGATGTAAGCCTGGCCGCGCTGAATGTCAGTTGGAGGATGCTCGTCGTTTTCCGACTGGGTGCCAAACAGGCCGAAATTTGGATCCACGAACGAGACCTCCGGCAGGGATCCATAGCCTGCCGTTCCCGCTGCCTGCGCAAGAAAGACGGTCAGAGGTAAAAAATGCGGGTCCACTCCGGTCGTGCCAAACAACCGGAAGCTGGCTCCCTGGGGCGCGTCCTGAAAGTAATCCGCCCAAGAAACATTGTTTCTATCGAGCAAATCAAAAATCGTTCCGGTTATCGGCTTGTAGCCTCCCGGAGGGGGAAAAATCTCGTTCGTCGTCAAGTGGCCAAAGGAAGTTGCGGCCATGAAATAGGAGCGGTTGGGAAACGTGGGTCCGAGGACAGGGGAAAAGTAGCGGTCGTTAATGGCGAAGTTCTGAGCGAGGTCGTAGTAAAGCGGAATGTCGGCCTGGGTAAAAAAGCCCATAGTGTCGTCGAGGTTGTTGAGTTGCTCTGTCGCTTGGTTCACGCGAACGAAGCCGTCGCTGCGAGTGTTGAAGAGCGTATCGTCCGGGTAAAGGAAGTTGGCTTCCTGGTGTACGGGAAACCAGGAGTGGTTGAGATCGGGGATAGTACAGCGGCGAGGATCGTGGAAAGCGAAGACGAGATGGCCGCTGGAATCTAGGTTTGAGTTAAAACAGTGGGGATCGCCACCTGCGTCAACCAAGCAACTCAAGCCGTCGACACAACCATGGTCCTCGGGGAGGCAGCCGAAGAATCCTGGGTGGTAGGGACTCCCCGGCGCGTACGCCAATGCGCCGAAGTAGTTGTCGAAGGAATGGTTTTCCTGCATCAAAATGATGATATGTTTCACATTCTGCAAATTCCCCTGCGCGGAAGCAGACTTGACCCCGGCCAGGAAAATCACTAGAAGTAATGCCACGTACCCGATTCGTTTCGCCGTATTCATTACAAGCCTCCTGAGGCTTGAGCCAATCTGGACAGCCAACAAACCCAAAACCGTAATTCGCAAACATGCTGATGGCATATATTCCTCAAGTTGTTTTCTCTGCGCAGTGAGACGTCACGACATAAGCCGCCGCATCGCACATACAAGCCGTAAAGGTCTCTCATCTGCTAAAGCGAAATTCACTGGAGAATTGGTCCGGGAAAAGTCGAATTTTTTCGGATCCCACAATCGGCCGGTAAGAAGACCCAGCACTTATCGAATGTAGTGCAAGTGTTTTCAATCGGTTGACATTGGTACCAGCTGCGGCTACCTTGTTGCCTAAGATACGGCGGGGCCGCGTTGGGAGGGCTGGTTGTCGCAACTTCCGCCCAAGACCTTCAGCGAATTACTCGTGAACTGGCACGCTAGCGACCACGAGGCGTTGCGGGCCGCAGTTCCTCTCGTTTATGACGAGCTCCGACGGGTCGCGCATCATTACCTGCAGAAGGAACGTCCTGGCCACACCCTGCAAAGCACCGCCCTGGTGCACGAAGCCTATCTGCGCCTCGAGAAACAAGGGACAGCTCAGTTCAAGAACCGTGAGCATTTCTTAGCGATCTGCGCTCAATTGATGCGACAGATTCTTGTCGACTATGCGCGCAACCGCAATGCCGCCAAGCGGGACGGAGGCTACCGATTGACGCTGGATGACAGTTTGGCGTTTAGGACCGGCAGCGTTGACATGGTCGCTCTCGACGACGCTCTGAACGAACTGGCTAAACTTGACCAGCAGCAGAGTCGGATTGTCGAGCTGAGATTTTTCGGTGGCCTTTCCATCGAAGAAACTTCGCGTGCGCTGAATCTCTCACCAACCACGGTAAAGAGACATTGGGCTACGGCCAGGCTTTGGCTGCATCACCAGATGGCCAAGACAGAAGACGCATGACACCGGAGCGCTGGCAACAAGTTCGCGATGTGCTGGAGAAAGCGCTGGAATTGGTGCCAAGTGAGCGTTCCGCCTTTCTGAATAGTGCCTGTTCGTCCGATCAGTCGTTGCGGCAAGAAGTCGAAACCCTGCTCGCCTCCAGCGATGGCGTGCGCTCTGGTTTCCTGCAATCTTCCACACTGCGAGTAACGCTCATTTCGGGAGCAAAGTTGGGAGACTATGAGGTCAAGTCGCTGCTTGGATCCGGCGGCATGGGCGAAGTGTATCGCGCCCGCGATTCACGGCTCGGCCGTGATGTGGCGATCAAAGTCCTGCCGTCTTTCCTCTCCGCCGATTCCGATCGGCTGCGACGTTTCGAACAAGAGGCACGAGCGGCTGCGACACTGAACCATCCGAACATTCTTGCGGTGCACCAGATGGGCACCTGTCAAGGTGCGCCGTATCTGGTATCAGAGTTACTGGAGGGAGAAACGCTGCGCGAGCAGCTTAATCGTGGCCGCTTGGCAGTCCGCAAGGCGATTGATTATGGCGTGCAGATCGCCCGTGGGTTGGCCGCAGCCCATGAGAAAGGGATTGTCCATCGTGATCTGAAGCCAGAGAACCTGTTCGTCACCAAGGATGGTCGGGTGAAGATTCTGGATTTCGGACTGGCGAAGCTGACGCAGCCGCAGTCCGGCCCGGAGAACGCTGAACTAACGCTCACCAAGGAAACCGAAGTGGGAATGGTGATGGGCACGGTGGGCTACATGTCGCCGGAACAGGTGCGCGGACAAACAGCCGACCATCGAGCCGATATTTTTGCCTTTGGAGCGATTCTGTACGAAATGCTGGCGGGGATACGAGCGTTTCAGAAGCCGACCTCGGCGGAGACGATGACGGCGATTCTGAACGAAGACCCGTCGAGAATCTCGCAGGTCACGACCAATATTCCCCCAGCCTTGCAACGGGTCGTGCACCGTTGTTTGGAAAAAAGCCCGGAACAACGGTTTCAGTCGGCTTCGGATTTGGCGTTTGCTCTGGATGCGCTGTCGGGAAACGCAGGCAGCGCAACGGTATATCCGGGAAGAGATGGGGCCAAGACCGGGCTGCCCGCCACCATCACGGGCGGAACGGCTAGATGGCGTCTGCTGGCGGTGGGGGGCGCGTTCTTAGTCCTCCTTTCCGGGATTGGAATCTGGAGGTATTCTCGAAAATATCCGGAATCACCGACGCCGGCGTTCGAGGTAGTGCCTCTGGTGGCTATGGAGGGCAAACAGCGCGACCCGGCTTTCTCGCCCGACGGTAATCAGGTTGCCTTCCTTCATCTAGGACCAAACACTGGTGGAATTTACACGACATTGATCGACGGCGAAAAGCCCTTGCGCCTGACCGACAATCCGAGAGACGCCTATCCAACGTGGTCACCCGACAGTCGACAGATCGCATTTACCCGTTACTCTGAAGAGGGGCGCAACATTTATGTGGTTCCCGCTCTCGGAGGCACCGAGCACAAGCTGTACACTACTCCCGGTGCCTACGCGATAAATGGTTACTTGAATTGGGCACCTGATGGCAGAGTTCTGGCCTTCTCGGAAGGCAACGCAGATTCGTACTCCTCCCGGATTGCATTGCTTTCTCTAGCTGATTTGACCACGCGACCGCTTACGTCGCCTCCGTTTGATAAGGCGGATATGGTGCCAGCCTTTTCACCCGACGGTTCGACGGTGGCCTTCATACGAATATCTGCTCCGGGATGGCGGGGCGACCTGTTTGTGCTCCCGGCCAAAGGTGGCGAGCCGCGGCAGCTCACTTTTGATAATTCCTGGATATTTGGGTTAACTTGGACCAAGGACGGCGGCGATATCGTGTTCTCTTCCAGCCGGGGTGGTGTGCCAACTTTGTGGCGCATTTCCGCTTCCGGAGGAACGCCGCGGCCAGTTCAAGGGGTAGGATCCCCCGCTGACCACCCGTCAATCTCTGGTACGGGTGACCGACTCGTCTATGGGCAATCCTCCGATAGCGATAACATTTGGCGGTCGGACCTGAAAGACAAACAAAGCGCAAAAGGTCCCCCAGTGCGTGTCACTTCTATAAGTAGGGGGCTTAATTGGCGACCAAACTTTTCACCGGACGGAAAGAAGATTGTTTTCGAGTCCGACCGATTAGGGTATTCGGATATTTGGTACTGCGATAGCGACGGATCGAATTGCGCACAGTTGACTTCGTTGCACGGTGCAGCTGGAACTGCCCGCGTATCCCCGGATGGGCATTACGTTGCATTTGAGTTTCGGGGGCCGGAACACGAGGAGATTTATGTTGTCGAAGTTCCCAGTGGCCGGCCTCGTCTAGTGCCCACCTTCCCTGGGGCAGACGACGGAGCGCCCAATTGGTCGCGAGACGGGCAGTGGATTTACTTCTATTCTGACCACGAAGGAAGACCGTATCAGTTATGGAAAATGCCATTTAAGGGTGGACCGCCGGTCCGGGTAACAAAAAACGGTGGTGTCTATGCGATCGAATCGGATGACGGACGCTTCCTTTACTACTCCAAAATAACAGAACCGGGCATCTGGAAGATGCAAGTAGAGGGAGGAGAGGAAGTCCGCGTCTTGGATCGACCTTCAGGTCAGCGATGGTTCAGCTGGGCAGTTACTCGGGACGGAATCTACTTTCTGGATGAGGATCCACCGAATGGGAAGATAAAGTTTTTCGACTTTGTAACTGGCAAGACCATCTCCATCCTCGCTCTAGGAAAGGAAGTCCCGTTCTTTAGCGGGCTGGCCGTGTCTCTAGACGGCAAATCGCTTCTCTTTGTCCAGCGCGAGTCCTCGGATTCTTTCATCATGTTGGTGAAAAACTTCCGCTAGACCTGAGCAGAACTACCGGGCGAAAACGATCTTTTCTTCCACCAAACTGATTCTTCACCGATATTGAGTTCAACACTTTGCTTTACGGCCACTTCATGCCGCACAAGGAAAACACGAATCCGCCCGTGCGGAAGATCGTGATAGGCGTTCCAGAGTATTTAGGAACGCAAATCCAAGTGGAATTCGAAATGCCTGACCCCGGCTGTAGGAGAAGCGTGCGGTGCGGTTCTTCATAAGAAGTAACTCTTCGTCCCGTGAAGCCCATCGATGCCCTCAATGACGGCCTGGATCTTCCCTTCCACAATGCGGCCGTCGTTCAGTCGAACGATGATCGGGTTGCCGACTTTGTGTTCTTTAGCCACGCTTCGGGTATCGCCTTCGCCATTCCCGGCGCGCTTCATCGAGTTGGGGCTTCAACGGGGTCACCCATTCCTGAAACTCGACGTCCACACAAGCTGCGAGCATACTTCCCGAACTTGATTAACTGTTCGTCGGACATCGCCCGCAAACGTTCCCGTAATTTACGTAGACCAACTTCCTCGGATTCAAAACCGACAGCCATCGCGACCTCCCGGTAGAGGAGGCGGGTTCAGTTTAATTTCTACTCGACCTCAGAAACCAAATCAACTCCTCTTCTCGTTCAAACTGCCGGTAAACAGCGAGACATCGTCGGCAATGATCCTGCCTGATGTGCGCCAGAACTTTATCGAAGCCGACTCTACGGTATTTGGGACAAAGTATTAGATTCGGCATGGCTCGCCAAACAGCTAGCTGTTCGGGAGAGAATTCGAACTCCGGTTTCATTTTGCGAGGCATCGTCTCGTCCTAATCCTTCACGATTTGCGCAAGCAGATTTACTGGAGGCGCAATTCTCTCAGTTTTTTCACAATACCCTTGGCAAGCGCGAGAAACTCGTGAGCCTCATCGGTTGTGATTGGGAACCCTCCGCGCCCCCCATGCACCGCAAGATTTCGAAGGTTATGCATCCTCCGAAGAACGTCCAGTGAGGCGCTGTCAATCACATTCTCCTTCACCAAAACTTGCGCGTTGCTTAGCGCAGTACCAAGGCTCAAGTGCTCGTGTCGCTTGGGAGCCTGAAGGCGTGCGACAGAATCCGCAAGCTGTACCTCTACGGCTTGCCAAGCCACAGCGATGGCAGGTTCAGGAAACTGATCAGCTAGCCTTGTCGCTTCTTCGAGGAGTTGCAAAGGGTCTTTCTTTACAGGAGCAACGCTCTGCTGAGGCAGAATATTGGCTGCTATTGCTTCCTTCTGAACTTGCTTTAGTTCGCGCCCGAAATCCATCTGGAGGTCCCCGTATTTCACACGGGTCAGATTGGCGAGAACCCTCTTGATTAGTACGCGAAATGAAAAAACCAGAATGAGAACCGTGGCAGGCCACACAAGCGATTTGAAAAGTGACGCAACAAAATCCATCCAATTCTTGTGGCTCCCCCAAGAGGTTTTGCCGGGTCAACTATGCCATAACTGTGGCACAACGCCGCGGTCCGGACACGCGCATTACGGTTTTCTATTTAAACAAGTCGTGCCTGCCTTCAGCCTGCGAATACTTGGGATTCTTTATTTTGAGCCAGCCGATGCTGTTGCTCTTATAGATGCCGTGTTTCCGCTTCGCTACAATCCCCTCCAAATCGTTGTTGCAGATTTCTTCAAACAACAGCTTGCCTTCCCGTTCGACGTGTTGAGCGTAAATGATTCGTTCGGGCTTGTTTCTCTCGATTAATTCCCGCAGACATTCCTTGCGTTCGATAAGCGGGTGATTTCGCAAATCTTCGTGATTGAGCCATAGCAAATCGAATGCGTAAAAGACTGGCGTTCCTTGTCGAGAGAACAGACTGTTGAATTGGCTGATGCCATTTCTATCGATACAGATAATCTCGCCGTCCAGGATCGCGTTTTGAACTCGAAGCTTGCCTAAGGATTTCTTCAAGGATTCGAACGATTTGAACAAGTTGCTGTTGCGGCTGACCAGTTTGCACTTGCCTTCTTCGACGTAAGCGAGCGCGCGGAAACCGTCGTGCTTAAGTTCGAAAATGTAGTCGGGGTCGTTGAAGGGCTTCGCGATGCGGAGGCGCATTGGGTGGATGCGGGGGAGCACAGAATATTTTGACACCGCAACATTTAGACGACTCATGCTATTGTGGGGCTAGCTTTATTAGACACCGACCTGACATTCCCATTCTCATTGCTGCGGTTCGGCGCGGTTCCACAACGCCAGCCGGAGTGCCTCCAGGTGGGGCGAGCACTGCCGAGCTTGTTTTACGTGGCTGACCGCTGCATCAAATCCCCAGCCCAGAGACCAGTGAAGGTAACCGATCGCTACTGTCGGCGAGCGACCCACACCCTCAGTGCAGTGGAGATACACTGTGCGGCCCTCCGCGATCAGAGCGGCTAAGGTGCGGACGCACTGGGGGAGCTTCTCCCGAAGCTCGATCTGTTCCTCCTTCATAGGGAGCCGCAAGAGGTTGATGCCCGAGGCCTGGTAGTGGGCTTCGAGAGGTTGCCAGTTGAGATTGACTGAGCGCATGTCCTCGTCCGTCTGCAAATTCAGCACGGCAGTGATGGCAGACTCCCGCCGGAGCCGCTCGACATCGCCGATGGCTCGGGGATGCGATCCGACGAAGAGTCCGGGAAGGATTTGGGCGTAGTCCATTGCTCGCCGGAACAGATTCTACCAGGTGACCACTTGGAGCCGAATGTCATCTGGATGACGACGGCCTTGATCGTCGCTTCTTCGATGCGTCCGCCAGTTAATTTTATGTGGACGTGCTGGCCGACAAATCTCACTGGGCAGCGATGGCGAGGAGCGGCAAGAAAGTGATGCAGTTCTTTGAAAGCGGAAGATATGTCGCGGTTGTGGTGGATGGGAAGGTACATCTCTACTCGCTCAAGAGGTAATTCGCCGAGGTTTCGGAGCCAACCCCGCAACAGGTCAATATGTTCATTGTCCGCAGAGGGCTGCATGTTCACCACCACGAGTATTACCTAACCTCGGGCCTGCCGTCGAACGCGCCGTTCTTCAACAATTGGGCGGCCCTCGTCGTAATTCGAATCAAATCGTAGCCGCATAGACGGCGATGCGAATGCGTCCAGTTCAAATCACATTGGCACGGGCGTTCAGAATTCGAGTCACCTCAGGATTTGCTAGCCCATTGTATTGAAGCTGGAACCCTCCCGCTGTGTGCCCAAGGAAATGGGAAGGGTGCTGCCGAACCACTCTTCCGTAAATTAGCCTCTCGTTTGCATAGCTCAGAACACAGGCAGCACGTGCTCGCGTAATCGATACATAAAGAAGTCGTGCAGCTTCCAGGACCAATCCGGGGTAAGGCTGTCGAAAACTGCCCGGTAGGATGTTCTCTTCGAGGCCGGGGACAAAGACTACAGTTGCGCTTAACCCCTTGGCCCCGTGCATCGTCATAAGACGCGCTTTCTGAGGGAGAAAGCCTGCAGCAGGCGGTTGCAAATTTAGCCGCACATACACTCGCTCGAGAATCCTAGCCTGCTGCTCATCATTGTCGGCCCACAGGTAATCGCGGAGTTCCTCCAGAGTTGTGTCAAGCGGCAAGTGTGCGATGAAATTGGTCCACTTAGTTGCTTCTGCGGCTCCGAAAGTTGCTGTTAGCGTCGCGATGAGGTCACCACTTCTGTGCCCCAGAGTGTCCGCCACGGTCCACCCCATCAGCTGGGCACAAATAGCTCGAGCTTGATTCACCGCCTTGAGTGCGCGCCCCTTCAGGAAGTGTGTCGGTAGCGGAATATAGAAAATATCACGGTAGCGCAGTGTGGCGTTGAGAACCGCTGCCGCCACGTTATCGCACGTCCCGGCACCGACGCCTGGAAGACAGCCTAATAACGTTCTGTGGGCAATATAGTCGTTCGCATCGCACACAATACGAAGGATGGCCAATACGAAGCGTCCTGCGTCCTCGTCCAGGAAGCTCTCAGTGCGCGGCGCATCGCAGTCGACGCCAGCATTTTGGAAAGCTCGACGGAGTAGCGGTATTTGCACGCGCTTATTACTTACAAGAACCAACAGTTCGCGTGCTGGCACTCCCCCTGCGATTAAATCACGACAAGATTCCGCGACGGCCTGCGCCTCATCCCAGTCCCGGTGAAAGTGCCAACGGTGGACAACACCAGCTTCAGCCGGATTGGCGTGCGCGTGTAAAGAAACAAGTGCTTTTGGAATTCTATTTGGCATAGCAAACTGGCCGATGAGCGAGTTCGCGCATTGGACGATATCCTCTGCGCATCGGAAGCAATCGGACAGCATATGGTTTGCAGCGCCCGGGTGTAGGCTGGGAAACAACTGAATGCCTGTTGGTGCCGCATATCGAAACGAGTAAATACTCTGATCGTCGTCCCCAGCAACGAAAACAGCAACTCCCCTTGAAATCAGGGCCTCGACGAAATCAATGTCGCTCTGGTTCAGGTCTTGGTATTCGTCGACAACCAGGTGTTGGATTCCGAGAAGAGCGGCAGGGTCCAAAAGCCCAGCGGCGGTTGCCTGAGCACAGCGCCGCACCAATTCCCCAGGAAGGACGCAACAATAGGTCTGCGTACGTGGAGCATGGAAGGCACCGAAACTCGCGCTTTCTGCTGGATCGATCGGCGGATTAGGTGGTACGTAGTTCGGTGGGCCCCACTGGCCCGTGCTCCAAAATGCCTCGTAGTATCGCCTTATTTCCCCGGAGCGGCTAACGGTTTTTCTTGAAGCATGGGAAAACTCTGCATCAATTATATTCTCCGACTCCCAGTCATCCAGAATGTACGGGCCGACTGGAAAAGCCGCCAATAAACCACCAGCGCGAAGTAGGCGAAGCGCAAGCGAGTGAAGAGTTGACACCCGCACCAGGTTGACTCCTGGCTGACCGTTCTGTGTGCAGTACTTCTCGATCCGCTGTTGCAGATCAAGAGAAGCGGCGCGGGTAAAGGACACCACGTACATGCTTTGGGGAAGCGTACCCGACGCAAGAAGCCACCTAATCCTTTCCTCGATGGAACGAGACTTACCAGTGCCGGGGCCAGCTACGACCCGAACCTGTGCCGAAGCATCATGCGCAGCAGCTTGCTGGATCGCCTCGGAAGCCTGTATCTGCTGGGGGGTTAAGGGCATGGTAAAGTATATTGTACAGCAACTCTTCCAGGCTTAATTCAGAGGCCCTATGCCTCAAACCTTTCAACCAAAAGGCACTGTGATCTGCGTAGATCTCTCCGCTGCCGTTGAACGCGCCGTTCAACAATTGGGGCGGTGCTGGAAGAACTGGAGAAGTGCGAGCCAGCAAGTCGGGCGGAGTTTGCCAACCAAGTGCTACTGGCGTGTGCGCAAATGTTGGAATGGAAGGTCTGCACCTGCGGGAAGGCAAACCCTGAACCGTGAACCTACTTCGTCGGTCGATAATCACGGCACTTACAGTTGGGATGATTGCACGGACTGCGGAACACACCCTTATTCCTAACCGTGACTCGTTGGGTCTGGTGGATGGATTTGCCGTGGCCACAGCGGCAACTTTTCTTCTGGGTTCCTTGTGGCATCAGCGAGTCTCCTACGATTGCGAAGCAGGGTCGGGTTCAATTGCATTGCTTCAGCCAAGCGGCCATCGCCTTCAGCTCCGCTGTGGTGCACCCCGCCGTACCCCGGTAACCCCGTTTGACTCGGATTAGGGTGTTACCCGATCAGATCACCACATCCCTTGACAATTAGAGTGATTTGGTCCACATTCTCGCCACGCAGATTTGGGGTGCACAGGTCCGTCCGGATGGCTTGTGCAGAAGCGCGAATGTGCAGAAATCAATTTTAAAGTTCAGAGGAGGGGAAAATGGAGACTGCGATTGGTGTATTTGATTCACCCGAGCGTGCCAAAGAGGCGGTGCAGAAACTCTTGGCAAACAAAGTGCCGCAAGATTCGATCATCTTTCTCACCCGCTCGGGAACGGATGCCGAAGTCGTTGGAAAGGAACTGAGCAAGGGAGCAGTAACGGGCATAACAGGAGCTTCCATGGGAGCCATCGCCGCGTCGATGTTGCTGGTTCCCGGAATCGGCGGGATCGTGTTCGGATTGGGCCTGGGCGCGGCCACGCTAATGGGAATGATCGGCGCGGAGTCCCACAAGGCTTCTGCTGCCGAACATGCCCAGAAGAAACAATCTGAAGATGCGGAGTTCTTCCGAGGTGTGTTGAAGGAAGGGCGTAGCTTGATTGTGGTGCGCACCGAATCGAAGGAGGTTGCTACAAAGGCCACAAGCGTGTTGGACAGCTTGGCGCTCGGGAAACAGCCTGCGACGACGTCAGGTTCCGAAACTGTAATCCGGGAGAGCGAAGGTATCAGCATTATCGAGGCCAGAGGAAAAATTGCATTTGGCGAAGGGGTAACGAAGCTCCGAGAGGCAATCGCAAATCTGTCTGCTTCTGGGTGCAAGAAAGTTATCCTCAATCTCGATTACGTGGACTACGTAGACAGCTCCGGCATGGGCGAAATTGTTCGTAGCCACATGACGATTTCCAAACAAGGGGGCCAATTGAAACTCTCGAACCTTAACAAGATGGTGCACGAACTATTGCATGCAACGGCCATGAACAAGGTCTTTGACATCCAAACGGATGAAGAGAGCGCGAAACGCTCTTTCCGGGTTTGAACACTAAGCGTATTGATCTCTGTTCCGCAATCACATCGACAACGCCAGCACGCTCGTGCTGGTTTCACATTCTTCACGCGATGAAGGGCGATCAGCTAACCAAACCGTTGCCCAGTTAGATGGATAGCTTTGCCGCGGCCACGGCGGCAAGGTTGCTTGTCTCGTCGTGGCATTGGCGGAGTTTATCACGATAGCGAATTGTGGAGACATACGTGACGCTGAGGAAATGCAGACGCAGACGAGCCGCTTATATGGGTTCATCTTACAGAAATATTTCGTTGTTAGAATGCCATCGACCCCGCCCAGAACCACAATTCGATGGGTCTATTGCGGAGGGAATATGGGGTGTAAGGCGTGCTCATCTGTAAACCAGCAACGATTCTCAGGAGAATTGGCTATCGCTTTTCCCGGTATACAAAGAACCAATTTGCCTCCGGCCTACATTTGCCAGAATACATTGGTGTGCTTGGACTGTGGGTATACAGAACTTGTCGTTCCCGCAAGCGAATTGGAAGAACTCAGGAAAGGCATGAATAGGTATCGCCCTGTTCAACTTGTCACTGAATATTCACGCCTGCTGTGAAGGACCATGGTAGTCCTACGCCAGCAGACTTCTGTGAAAATCGCCGTATTTTGCGAAATATTGAGCGTGTCGGAAAGAGATTCTCAGAAATAGCGGTGATTCAACAGGATTATTCGCAATCCCCAGTGAATAAAACTCCCCTAACAACTTCTCAAAACGCATTTGAACCCACTCCATCGAGATGTCCGAACGCTGACACGAGCGAGCCCGGCGGCACGCAGCTGGATAAGAAGGTGCCAATATGCTTTCAGTAGAACTCATCCCACGCACGAATGCTAGAATCTACCCGGATTGGGTCTATCTCGCGACGCAGACGTAGAACGCCTGTCTTGATACATTTTTGAGCGGCCCGATGCATCTCTGCGGTGACTCGATCCTCGGGGGTCACTTCAAAACCGGCCAGCTGGGGTCACTTCAAATCCGGCCAATGGAAGGTGCCCGGAACTTTAGATGTTGTACCTGTTCATGCGCTTTTCAATCAAGCCTAATCTGATCTTTTCTCCCAAGGATTTCATCTTCATTCCCTCATCTCTGGATTTTTGAACCTCTGTTCGGTACGGGGGTTGCGCCCCTCCCTCCCCCTAAAAGGATGGGCAGAGGCCATTTCTTTCTCGAAGCTGAAAAAAGATCGCGTTGCGAAGGCCATGGCTGCATTTTCTCAAGGTCTCCTGTGGTTCTGGTCATTGCTTTTCCGGCGCGGCGGGTTCCACCTGCGACTTTGTCCTCCAGCTCCGCGGCCCGCATTTGAGGATGTGGCCGTGGTGCAGGAGGCGGTCCAGCATGGCGGTGACGGCCGCAGTGTCACCGAGCAGCTTTCCCCAGTCCTCGATTGGTCTGTTGGAAGTCACCAGTGTGCTGGCGCGTTCGTAACGGCGCATGACGATCTCCAGCAGCTCTTCTGCCGCTGTAGGCCCTAACTTGCGCATCCCCAAATCATCGATGATGAGCAGGGGCACGGTGGACAGTAGTTCCATGTGCTCTTTGCGGTTTCCGTCCAAGGCTGCTTCGGCGATTTCCTCAAGCAGGATGTGCGCTTCACGGTAGATCACGCGATAGCCCTGGCCAATGACCGCCTGCCCGATGGCCTGGGCCAGATGGCTCTTGCCGGTACCGGGTGGACCAAGAAAAAGCGCATCTTCGCGGCGAGCGATGAACGTGGCCGTCGCCAGATCGAAGACCAGGCTCCGGTTCATCTTCTTGTTGAAGTTGAAATCGAAATTGTCGAGCGTCACCTGGGGATCGCGAAATTGCGCTTGTTTCCGCCGCCGTTCCAGCAGGCGGTCGCCGCGACGAGTCAGTTCATCAGCTACCAGACAGGAAAGGAAGTCGATGGGGGCCATCGGTTCTGCTTGGGCTTGCTGCAGGCGCGTCTCCAGTACCGCAGCTATGCCTCCCAAGCGCAGTTGCCGTAAGGAGCGATTCAACTCGATCAGATTCATTCTGGTTCCTCCTGTGTTTTAAGATTGATGAAATCGCGATATTCGGTGAGCTGGCGAATCAGGGGATCGATCTGGCGCAAAAACATTTGCGGGTGCGGGCGGCGCTCCAGATAACGGCGCACGAAGCGGTGTTCCGCAACACCGATGTCCAGAGCGACGGAGCAGGCATCTTCGACCGCCACCGCCCCGTATTTCTTGATCAGGGAAAGCACTCCCAGGATGCGGCGGATGCCCGTCTCGGCTTGTCGCTGATAGATCAACTGGCAGAGCTTGCCGATCTGGGTTCCAGCGTGTTCGGCGCGCTGCAAGAGTTGCGCTGTACTTAGAGGCATTTTCTTGGGGTGGTCTTCTTCCCGGATGCGATATCCGCCTCGTTTCTGGCGCAGGTGCTCGCGAAGAAGTTGGCTGGTGTTCGGATGCAGGATGCGCACGTGCAGCTCATCCCATTGCACCTTCACCGGCCGCCCGATCCATCCCGGAGGCAAGCTGTAATAAGCGGCCTCGACCTCCACGCAACCGTCCAGATGAACGACGCGTTCTCCGTATTGGTAATAGCGAAAGGGTTCCAGAGGCAGAGGGAGCAAGTGCGGTTTTTCTTCAGCGAACATGACCGCAACCTGTCGTTTAGTTGTGCCATGGATGCGCGTGTCAGCCCAGCGCTCTTCCCAGCGATCCAGATACGCCTGCGCTTCTTCCAGACTCTCGAAGCGCATCCCTTTGAGCGGGGTCTTCTGCGTGTGGCCGATCCCCGACTCCACTTTTCCTTTGCGATCCGGATCTTGGATGCGGCAAGGCAACGCCACCACGCTATAGTGGGCGAGGACATCTCGATACAGGGGATTGAGCGTGGGATCGTAAATGTCGGGAACCAGCACGCCTTCTCTCAGATTGTCGAGAACCACAACTCTGACGCAACCACCTAAGCGGCGAAACGCTTTCTCATGGAGTTCGGCCCAGATGCGTACACTGGAACGCCACGTTAGTAGGCGCACGGATTTGCGGCTGAAACCGAGAGTCAACACGAACAGTCGCGTCCGTCGATACTTGCCACTCTGCGTGTCGCGCACCATCGGGCCACTCCCGTAATCGACCTGCGCTTCTTCTCCTGGTGTGGTGAGAATGATCCCCACTGCTTGTGGCAGTTGCGATCCGCGAATCTTCCGAACAAAGCGCTTCACCGTCTGATAGCTGCCGGCAAAACCGTGATCGGAAACCAAATCCTGCCAGATGGCCTTGGCATTGCGTCCCCGGCAGAGCCCCTGGTCGATCAGCTCGCGGTACGGTTCACAGGTACTTGCAGAGGAAGAGGCAGTATCACCGGAAGATCCCTGGTTTTCTGAAAAAGGGGCTGCTAGGTCGGGGGTCACCGTGGCCGGTTTTGCCTCCGGGAGGTCGGGGGACACCCCATGGTTTGCCGGTTTTGCCGCTGAAAAGTCGGGGGTCACCTCTATGGCCGGTTTTGCCGATGCTTGCCTTCTCCAGGCACCCGGGAGGCACACAATAATCCCGGCCGCCTTCAGGTAAGCACCTGCGGTTTCGCGACGTACACCGGTGAATCGCTCGATGCGCCGTAAGGACCATCCGAGCTTCCCCAGTGCGATGACTTGTTGTTTCTTTTCTTCGCTCAAGACATTGCTCATACCGAGGGAGCCTATAAGGGCTCCTCTCGGAGTCAATGTCCCGGGCCTTACCCCTGGCCGGTTTTCAGGTGACCCTTAGTGGCCGGTTTTGGGTGACCCCTGAGGACTCGATATTTCACTTCGTCTCTGTTCAGATTAGTAGCATAGAGGGTGAAGCCTCCGTCTGCTTCAGGATTCGCAAACGTGGCCCTGCAGCGGTCCATTAATAGGCCAAGGGCTTTATCCGAAACAGCAGCACGGTGTAGCATTTCGCCTCCCCTTGGCCGGATAGGTAATCAGAATCAAATCGTAGCCGAGCGAAACAGAAACGTCGGCGGTGGTACTAACGATGGTTTTGGGGTGTTTAAGGTAGGTTGGATTCCGTCAGCACCACCGACCGTTGGCCTTAGCGTAGTCTTTTGTTCCGTGGACCACAAGCAATCTCTCGCTCTAGTCCTTCCCGATTTGCCATTCAGGGTCGGTGCGCGAGCGGGATATACGTGTGTTCGGTGGTTGCGCGTCCGTATCTGGTGTCAGCGGCGGCGCTGCCTCAGTCTTGGGTGGTTCCGCCGCCAGTAGGCGCTTCAGGAAAACACTGTGAAATGCCCCGACGTAGTCGAATTGCCGGATTGCGCGTTCTTGTTCGGGGGTGAGGTTGTCAAGCTCCCAGTTCATGGCGGGAGGCGAGCATCTGCTGATGTCGGTCCGCAATAGTACGGTGCCGCCGGGGACTTTACCGGTTTGCGCGTTTTAGCAGGACCTAGCCGTAATCTCTCACAGCTTGGCACAAGGGGCATAACCTTTGTTCGAATTGGGAGTTGCGAGCTAATTTCGCGGGTTGCTTTTGTGTAGTTGACCGTTTTTCGTTTAGCGGGAGAGTTTTTCTCTCTCCGGAGCTGTTTCGGCGCACACTTCACCACCGGTTGACTGAAGCGCTGAAAAGTTGTTTTGGGATCTTTATTTTTCAATGCCTTACGGGTACGGCACACAGCTTTTCATGGATTTGTCGGAAGAGCTCGACGTGAGGATATCCGCCGGCCAGGGAAATCCATACCTTTCGTACAGTGATGCGGATCAGCGCACCGATCTTTAGCAACTTGAGCCGAATGGTGGAGCACTGGGCCTTGGCCAACTCTGTTCCCTCCAGTCCCAGTCGCCGCAGCATCTGCAACAACACATAGGCAATCGAAGAGCAGTACAAGCGCAGTTGATTGCTGCGCAGGTAGTGCGTGCTGGTGCGATCACTGAACAGCATCAACTGTTCCTTTATCCGATTCTCCATATCTCCTCTGGCGCAGTAGTGCTCTTCATACAAAGCCTGCGCCGGCCAGGCTTCTGCACTCACAGAGGTCACCACGAACCGCGGGTTCTCTCCCTTTTCCAGATGCTCGGCTTTGGCCACCACCCGTCGCGCACAGCTCCAGCTCTTCCTCGTCTGGTAGACGAACTCTTTGAATAGCCGGGTCGCGTGTCCGGTCTCTTGGTACTGTGCTTTCGCCTCCCCCATCTCCTGGGCAATCTCGGCTGTCAGACGTTCGTTTTTCGCCAGTCCCAGCACATACTCTACGCGGTTCGCTTCACACCAAGCCATCAGCTCCTCACGGCAAAATCCAGAATCCCCGCGCACCACGATGCGCACCCCTGGCCACGCGGAACGAATCTGTTCGACGATGCGTTGCAGCTCCTCTACACTTCCCTCCGACGCATCGATGTTCGAGGATCGCAACCGCGCACACAGCAGGAACTCTCCGCAGAAGATGTACAACGGTAGATAGCAGTAGTGCCCGTAGTAGCCATGGAAGAAACGCCCTTCCTGCTTCCCGTGCAGCGGATCGTCGGTGGCATCCAAATCCAAAATGATTTCTTTCGGCGCCTCCTGGTGGGCCTGCAGGAAGACCTCCACCAATAGGCGATCCACGGCTCCGTGATCCAGCACGATCTTTTTGTAACGCTCCTTCCGACTGGCCGTCTCTTTGGTCAGTTCCAAGCGATTCAGGGTGCTCTTTCCGGCTAAGGTTTGGTTACCGGGATCCGCCTTCTCGACCAACACCGCCAACAAGGGATCGTTCCGCAACTCCTCGTGATCGTTCAGATCTTCGTATCCCAATGCCAGTCCATAAACTCTTTGGGCCACCAACTCCTCCACCGTATGTTCGATCAGATCCGGATTCCGATAATCCGTGAAGCAGGCGGAAAACCGGCGGAGGATCCCGACGCGTTTCTCGACCTCCCGCAGCAGCAGACCACCGCCGTCACTGGTGATCGCTCCACCGTCAAACTGTGCCCGGATCTCGCGTCGCTTTTGGGGATGAAATCCGAAGACAAACTGGTTACACTCTGTGGTCATAAGGCTGTTGCTCCTCCTTGGCAGGATTTCTTTCCAGACAAAAGAGTTATGCCATGAAGCAACAGCCTTTTTCAATTCATTATGAGAAATTCAGGCTAGGCTCGTCCAAGCTAATCCGCTACACTCACCAATTCAGCAGGCATGGCGCGATAGGAGCCTTTAACAAGATTTGGTTGACTGGACTTATATTCATTCTTGAGATGAAGATGCACTGGCGTTGATCGGACAAATCCAGACGCCGAGACCGTGGGAACTAAAAGAGAAGTTTGATCTAAAACAGCTGAATCCGCTTACGTGCGCTGGTTTGCTTTGTCCGATCTGTTGGACTGCTCGCAGGATTTGGAGTTGATTCATTCCAATGGTTGAGGTGACCGATGGCATGCAACCCTGAGGTATTGAAGCACGTGCCCCTATTTGCTCTGCTTGACGAGGACGAGACAGCCGTTTTGGCGGGACAAGTTGAGCTCAAAAAGTTTGTCCAGCGACAGCGTATCTACAAGATGGGTGACCCAGGAGGGCAAGCCTACGTGATGGTATCCGGTCGCGTCCGTATCACGACAGTAGACGAGGACCAACAGGAGGTCGTGGTGGATGAGCCAGCTCATGGCGAATTTTTTGGATTCGCATCGATGCTGGAGAAGACACCTCATCAGACCAATGCGATTGCCCTCGAAGATACGAGCTGCATAATGGTCAGCCGGGGAGATATTGCGGTTCTTTTGCAGCGCAAGCCGCACGCGGGGATGGACATGTTGACCGTGCTGGGACGCCAGTTTCATGCCTCGCAGCAACTCGTGCGCATTCGTGCCATGCGAAATGCGAATGAGATGATCGAGGAAAAGTCCACCTTCCCCGAGCGAATTGCCGACGACGTTGTCCGATTTGGAGGATCCTGGACTTTCATTCTCGGATTTGCCGCGGCTGCCGCCATTTACACGGTTATCAACGTAGGTTTAGGTCGTTCGGCTTGGGATCCCTATCCATTTATTCTGTTGAACTTAATCCTCTCGTTGCTCGCGGCTATCCAGGCTCCAGTCATTATGATGAGCCAGAACAGGCAGGACAGGAAGGATCGAGTGCGCAGTGAGCTCGACTACGACGTCAACCGGCGCTCCGAATCTGAAATTCAGGGCTTAGCACGCAAACTGAATCTACTTGGAGAAAAAATGGACGACTTCGGGGATCTGATTCGCGGGAAAGTGACCGGAGGTACAAACGAAGGAACTCCCAAGCGATGACCACGATAAGTCGGGAAAGTCCAGTACTTGACTTTACCGGTTTACCAGACTTGGGGATTTGGCAGATTACCTGGAAGCTGCGTCTGCGTTGTTCTGTTTGGCCAGCTGCGCAAAAGCCCACATGGCCAGCATCGCAAACACAATCGTCTGCGCCAGGTGTAACCAGAACCAACGATCAGTTCCACTGACCGACACCAACTGTCTCGCAGTATCGTGCGGCCACACCATAATGAAAAATGTTAGGTCGCCGATCATGTGGGGCGGAATAGCCGGAAGCGTAGATTTGGTGAAATATGCCGTCACTCCAAACGCGACGCCCACGAGAAAATAAACCAAAAGCTTTGGCCAGAACATACCATGAACAAAGTGCGCAAGGGCGAATACCAGCGAGGAGACGGTGACTGCGACGGGACCGCGGAAGTTCCGTTCGAGGACAACTTGAAAATACCCACGAAATGCGGCCTCCTCCATGAATGGTGCAACCAGAGAGCCCATCAGGATCATGAGTGCGACGGTCAGTCGGGGATAGCTTGATACATCAGGAAGAGCGTTAGGGGGCATCTTGACCAATCGGAACAATACGATCCAGAGGCCAGCCAACGCCTCAACGGACAAAACTCCTGCAACGAATGACCACAGGTATGTTTGAGCCGATTTCCTATCGGCCCGTAAGTAGTGGCGTCGCGCATCGGAGGTGCTCCGTGGCCATCCCTTTCCGCCGAGATAACTCCACATCAGCCACAAGAGAAGTGCCATTGTCGGAACGGACCACGGCACTGAGGGGCACTTTTGAAGATTGGTGAGGAGTAGGGCATTCCAGATACCGCCAGCAAGAAAAGTAATGGCAAGTGCCAGAAGTCCAAAGAGGATGATCCTTAAAGCGCGCGTAGCGAGAGAGCGTTCCGCCTCCATGATTTCACCTCCGGGCTACCGCACAAGACTACAATGTCACTCAATGAGTTTGGGTGCGATGCAGACAAAATCCGGACGCGACCGAACGAATCGCTTCTCCGGCGATACTGATTTCCCTCGCCGTCGCGGATGCTTGAGCCTCTCTTAGCCCGACCGTCCATCATTTTCATTTGTCGCGCCCGATTTACCGGGGCGATCCCCCTAACGGTATCGAACTATCCCCGAGGGGTCCGCATCTAATCGGAAGGCTCTTCATGAGTTTAACGATGGTATGCTCACAAGCTTGAAGTGAGAGGGCCGTTTTTTTGTCATGGAGGTGCATATGGCCCACCAGCAGCACGAGACTTCATATCCGTCGCGCTTCCCACAGCCTATTTCAAATCGCTCGGACTTCCGAATTTGGAGGATGTGCACTAGCGTAACCATCTCGAACCGCCGTGTACGGACCCTAACCTGCCCTCTCTCCTATTCAGCTAGGGAACTCTGGAAATCCCAAAGCGTGAAGCTTGGTGTTAACGATGCGCTTTGCGGATTCGATGTATCGGTTGGCTTGCTCTGGCTTTACGAGTCCTCTCGCTACACCGTCTCTCCACAGTTTTACTTCATCTAGGGCGAGTCGCAATTCAGCAGTTGTTCGTTCCTCGAAAAATCGCAATAGTTTATTTCTAGCAAGAAGTTCGTCCATGTTCACTTCCAATGCGAAGTTTTAAAGATTTTACCACGCATGATAAGTCAGGCTTGATTAACATTTCTTTGCAGGTTTGTAGTCTTTGCAGCCGCATTCTGGATATCGGCATGGATTAGGTGTACCAATCCGTAGTGTACCTGTGGAAGGTGTATCGTTTTCCCGTGGACGCATTTGCAGGGTTTTAAAGTATGCTTGTCCATAGCCATTATCATACCTTTTATAGTGGCCCTGAAGGCAGAGAGTCCACAGACAAGAACCCCAAGCGTGTCACCACAAAAATAATTCTGACTTGACTGGGACCTTCACGTAAAACATAGTCATTCACGAGTAGCGACAGGGCTGCCTTCCACTTTTTGGAGCCAACATGATTGGGAACTACGTCCGCATGGTGATTCCTCCGCATAGAATGGGCACTATTAAGGCCGCGAGGTTTCAGGAAGAACACACGAGTTTTTTGTTTCAACAAGATGCTCGGTTCAAGGACGCATTCCCTGATGTATGGCTGGCTGATACCGATTTAGAGGAGTTCCCTCGGCCTACCGATGCAGAAGTCGAGAAAATGAATCGACAGGCTTAAGGGGCGGTTTGCTGTTCGGGAGGACTGCGAACTTCGTCAGTTGGGAGACCGCCCCACTCGAATGAAGTGATAAGACTCCGACCCTAGCCCTTTGTCAAGTGAAGCATGTATTGTGGTTAGCCCACGGTGGTTTTAGAGTCTTAGGGCGCGCCTATCTAATCGAACTGGCTCCTCCGTGCCCAGTTCAGGGAGGCAGTGACTCCGCTCCTGTCTGTCCTGCCTCCCATCCATTGCACGCCCAAAGTCGGCAACATGGAACTTCTGCGACGCGACCATCATTCATAAGGAACGTAACAAAAGGCAAGAGGCACCGCCATTTGCAGTTCGTGTTCGGCTTGGCCAGTAATATCGGGATTTTTTTTAAAAAAAACGGGCTTACTGCAAGTCCGATAATTATTATGGTCGCTAGCCAGAAACCGCCCGATGCACGAACGGCCTCAGCGACGTGCAAGGCACGATTAGTTCGAGACTGAATCTGGTAGGTATGGTCGACCAACATGGCTTACGAAATCGAATTCGACAACAAGCAGCCGCTGCAGGAGCAGGAGAGCGGATTGCTCAAAGCGTCTTTCGTGTACGAGTTCCTCATTACAAGTGGATTGACCAAGGCATCTGCAAAAGTCGTGTTTACTGAAGCTGGAGTCGAGGTAATTGAACACGGAGGAAAAGACCCTGAAGCAGCGGGGAGGATAGCATTGCAACGTCTTTTGAAGAGCGGACGTAACCCTTTCCAAAACGAAATTGTTCTTCACATCCCATACGGATACGCCGACCATTTTGCGAGATACGGAAATTGCGATTCACTTCCTGTGCTGTCGGACTGAAGGAACCGAGTTCCGCCTTGAAATGGTTATAAGACGCTACCGCGTTTATCGGGGACTTGACCCACAACGTCCCTCCTCGTTGACTTGCCTTCCAGCGCAACCTAAGATGTGCGCCAAATGGCGGATTCCTCATCTCTGATTGGTCAAACCATCTCGCATTACCGCATCGTCGAGCGGCTCGGCGGCGGCGGTATGGGCGTGGTCTATAAAGCATGGGGCAGCCCAGACCGCCTCTGCCCCTTTTCATCCCTCCCGGTCGCGTGAACGCGAGCATTGAGCGATCTACACGAACAGTTTCGGAAGGACGGAGGCCTGCCGGGTCTGCGAGGTTTATTTCCAGGTACATTTTCGGCCAAAAAAAAATAGGGGAGCCGAAAGAGCTCCCCCTGAAACGCTGGAATCGTTCTTAGCTTACTGCAACGGCGAGCTGGCCGTCGTAGGAACCGTACCATCCAAGGTGTAACGAATCACACCGGACTGATCGGAATAGAAACCGCGCTGACCGGTGGAACCGATGCCGAGCGGTGTCGCGGTCACCGTGTAGGTATTGTTCGTCGTGGAGCCACCAACCGGCACACCCGCAGCGGCAAACTGGTAGCCGGACTTTTGCTGGGTAACGCTGAGCAAGCTGTCGATCAAGCACGCGCTGGCGGTCGTTGCAACTTGACCGGGAGCGCACGCTGCCGTGGTGCCACCGAGGTTCGTCAGAAGCGCCGCAAAGCCGGTGTCCGGATAAGAGGCGGAGTAGGTCACCATGGCGGTGTTGATGGTGCGGACCGAGCCGACGGCCGAAGACTCATTGGCCGCCATGCGCGAACGCATCAAGTTCGGGATAGCGATAGCCGCGATGATCAGAATGATCGCCACGACGATCAGCAATTCGATAAGTGAAAAACCCTTCTGTTTCTTCATTACAGGTCTATCTCCTTATATAGCTTGGGTTTAGAAGCCGAGTGCCTAAACGAGCACGTGATGATAAGGAGCAGGTCGAGGGCCATCGTCCTCGAGGTAGGGCAGAGTAAAGGATGAATGCAACCTATAGCACCATAAAGGCTTGCATGGCTTCTGAGGGTGTCAATCTGGCGCTGCTCGATTACACGACTCGGTTATTGACCCTTTTTGCCCTTACGGTAGACATAAAATGTCGGCGTAAAAGGTTATTGCCGAATCGATTCTTTCCCCGTTTAACCCAGCATTTGTGGTGAGGTCCTTGTTTAGGAGGGCTCATGAACCTCGTTGGTCGCCGGACGGGAAAAAGATTTTATTCACTGATTTCCCGCCCAAGATTTTTGTGAATCCCGCGCGGCACTTAGATAGCGAAACTTGCGGTCTTTTTCCAGCGCCTTATTGACGATGCGCGCTAGTTCCGGCGGTAACTCAGGATTTACCCGTCCTAGCGGCGTCGGCGTACGATTCAGAATTGCCTCGTGAATGATTGCGGTGGTGCAGGGCACCGCTTTTCACCTCAAAGGGCGTTGCATTGTCATCCGATGGCAAGCTTTTAGCGTTCCTCGCAACGAGCACCGATCCGAAAACACCCCGGGAAAACTTGCCTTAGTCCCGCTCGATGCGGGGTCCAATCCGCAGGTGCAATTCCTTGATCCCGATCCACGTATTGGGAACGCACCGCATTTCACACCCGACGGAAAGGCCCTCGTGTACCCTGTCCGTGAAAAGGGTACGGAAAACCTGTGGCTGCACCCACTCGATGGTTCGCCCGGCCACCGGATTACGAATTTTCCCGCAGATATGATCCAGACCTTTCAATTCTCGCCTGACGGCAAGACCCTCGGCGTGATGCGTACCCACATCGAATCCGACATCGTACTTTTGCACGATTCGGGAGTTTCGTCGCAGTGACGCAATCCTAATTCCTCCAATATTTATCAAGATTCGTCGGTTTTCCGGAGAGTCGCCGACCCTGACATTCCTATCCTCATCGCTGCCAAGGCGGAGTACGCGAAGCTGCAGTAGTTCTAGAGAAAGAATCGGTCGATTTCCAGTTGCGCAATGATCAAACCGCTGTGGTCGCGCGGGCCGCCTTCTCAGCGTACAGAACCTCGTCAGCCCTTTGGACAAGCGTCTGGGGTGTGTCGGCTACCTGATACTGCGCGCGTCCCCGAGAGTAGGAAACGACGACTTTCTGGTGATTCAGGATGACTTCGAACGGTTCGAGACGCGACAGGATTATGGGTACGTTCTCTCTCGGACATTCGGGCAGGATGACGAGGAACTCATCGCCCCCAATGCGTACCGGCACATCGCACGCGCGAATGGCCCTCTTCAGGCGGCGAGAAAACTCCTTTAACACCACGTCGCCGGCGGCGTGTCCAAACTGGTCGTTGATCTCTTTGAAATTATCGAGATCCATCACGATAACAGCCAGGTCATACCTATTCCTCTCGGCTCGCGTGATCTCGTTCTTCAGACATTCTTCTCCATACCGCCGGTTGTACAAGCCGGTGAGCGGATCGAGGATAGCCAAGCCGTAAAATTTGTCGGCTCGCATGCGTTGTTTTACGGCGATTTGCATCTGTTCGGCGAGGCGGTGCCGAAAGAGGTTGAACTGGCGCTGGTAGAAAAGCATATAACTATTCGAGATCAACATCAGGGCGAGCAATCCCCGCACAATCACGGTTACATCCAGTCGCTTCGGAAGAGCGTAACGTCCCAGCAGCTCTGGCGGAGAAAGCGCCGCCATTGCTGCCACGAGCAGGATTAACACCACCATGGTATGCCACCAGAACCAGGAAGTGCTCCGGTCCAGGCAGCGCAGGCTCTGCCGGATTTCTTGAGGATCGGTGATCTCTGGTTCGGGTCGCTTCGAGTTGCTCATCATCGTTCACAGACTAAGCCTCATTCCGGCTGGATAAAATGGTACGCCAGTCTAATTGGGACCAATGTTGTAATATCCGAAGTTTGTCAGAACTGTGTGGTGTTTCCCGCTAACGCTGAACAACTTGTACCATCCGCATAATTTTGACGGTAACATCCTGCCATGACGATTTCCCTCGAAGACGCACTTCTCACTGTCTGGCGGGAATCGCTTGTCGAAAACAAGAAGACAGTCTCGCTCGAAGGGAAGAGTTTCTCAGTTCGTTCAACGGCAAAACGAAAGCTGAAACAAATCGATTTTCAATTCGAGGGAAGCGAATTACGAGGCCTCGAACAGAATCCTGATACGAAATCTCGCTGGGCAGCGATGGCACGGAGCGGCAAAAAGGTAATGCAGTTCCTAGAAGGCGGAAGGTATATTGCGGTCGTTGTCGATGGAAAGGTAAATTTTTATCCCTCCAAGAAGTAATCCGCTGGGGGCGAGCCTATCTCGCTACCAATGCGTGCGCCGTAGCGCGTCTGAAATGAAAATCGTTGTGAATAAAAATGTCGCGCCACCCAAAATGAGCAGCGCGGCGTCCCGCAGGACCACAAATCACACTGTAATATTCCGTAAGCACTTAAACGTAGCGACCAATAAGTAGAGCAACATCTCGATTCCAGGACAGCGTTATTTGGCAGGCGAGAGGAGGGAAACCGCAGTGGTACCCCTGGATAGCATTTTCAATCGCGTTGAGAGAATAAGGCGATGGTTTGCAAATAGGTCGCATGCTGCTGGAGCGCATGAAGCTAGTGTGCCGTCCCGGAAATACGTTCACATAGTCGCTGGACTTTGGCAAAGATCGAATCTGCCGTGGCAGTCCAGACGAAAGGCTGCGCGTGAGTGTTGGAAGCTCGTACATATTGATCGATTTTCTCCACCAGTTCCTTGACGCTGCGAAACGTCCCGCGACGAATGGCCCGTTGCGTAATCCGGTTGAACCAGATCTCTACTTGATTCAGCCAAGAGGCATAGGTCGGCGTGAAGTGCACGTGGAATCGTGGCCGTACGGCGAACCAGCGTTTTACTCGTGGATGTTTGTGCGTGGCGTAGTTATCCACGATGATATGCACCTCCAAGGTCTCCGGCACGCTTTTCTCGATCTCTCTTAGGAAGCCCAGATATTCCTGATGTCGGTGACGCTGTCGGCATTGCGTCAGCACTTTGCCCTTCGCCGTGTCCAGGGCGGCAAACAGTGTCGTGGTCCCGTGGCGTCGGTAGTCGTGGGTCACACCCTCGACATAGCCCAGTCCCATCGGCAACATCGGCTGGGTGCGTTCGAGCGCTTGAATCTGGCTCTTTTCATCCACGCACAAAACCACAGCATTTTCCGGGGGATGCAAATACAGCCCTACAATATCCCGTACTTTTTCTACAAAAAATGGATCCGTCGAGAGCTTGAAGTGTTTCTGGCGGTGCGGCTCCAATCCAAAGGCCTGCCAGATACGGTGCACCGTCGATTTCGACAGTCGCGTCTCCGCTGCGATTTGCCGGATACTCCAATGCGTACCGCCTTTTGGTTTCGTCGCCAGGGTCTTGCGCACCAACTGCGCCACACGCTCGTCGCTGATCGGGCGCGGGCGCCCGGGGCGCAACTCATCGTGTAATCCGGCCACATCGTACTTCAGGAATCGCCGTCGCCATTTGCCTACCGTGGCGTTTGTCAGTCTCAACTGGCGCGCAATCTGCAGGTTCGTCTTACCGGAAGCACTCAGCAAGATAATCTTGGCCCGGGTCACCAATCCCGCCGGAAGGGATCGTGAACTAGCCAAGCCTTCGAGCTGTTCGCGCTGTTCCGGAGTTAAAACCAAGGCCGCTTTCGGTCGTCCCATTGCCATAGGCACCCCCATTCTGCACTGGAGATGCATAAATTCCCAGCAATACTATTGCCACTTATTTATGGGACACTACACTAGCTACGACCCTTTATACTGCTCCTAATAGTGAGGAATAGGCGCTGTACATCCAGATGTGGAGCAATTCAACCGATGCCCTTTCGGTAACCTTGTTGGAATGGGAGGTCGGCACCTGCGCTAAAGTAAACCCTGATCTATGAATCTACTTCGTCGCAACTGCTCCAGTGATCCCCAAGACCAAGCCACGATGTCCAGTCTGTGGCGCAGCTGTCACAACGGGTTCACTGTATTGCGTGAATTGCGTTCCTTTAGTGAATCGCGAAAATCTTCTGGAGCAAGCGAAGCTTGGACGTATAGCCACCCATAGTGCGACTGCCGAAGCTCGCAGATCTGCCACCCAGGCAAAACAGGCTGAAGCTTTGCGAAAATGGAATCCGTCGGACCTGCCATCATGGCTTGATGAAGACTTTTATCGACGGGAGATTTTGCCTCGCCTGGCCAAGTTCACTGTGAAGAAGATACGCCTGGCGATTGATGTGTCGCACCCTTACGCAACGCTCAAGCGTTGCGGCAAGACATTGCTAAGGACATCGAGAAGGCTTCCTATGTCCACGACTGTTTCGAGGGCAACCGAGTTCCGCTTGGTCCCGAGCCAGTACCAGCACACGCTTGGATTGAAACCCTCAATTTGATGAGCGGCGCAAAAATCCTTGAAGAATCCCGGTCGCTGCCTTCTTATGACAGTGTTTTAACGCTGCTCTGGATAAATGAAAACATCCAGAAGAGATCTGACTACCACGAGGAAGAAGAGCCGCCAATGGATCCGAATGAGTTCACAGTGCATCGGAAGAGGTGGCCAAGATGAGCTCAGGCGTGAATCAGACCAAGGCATCAATCTTAAAAATCGCGGAGGACGTGTACCACAGTCTCGGGTCCGGCTTCTCCGAAGAAGTTTACGACCGCGCCATGCAGGTCGGTTTGCGTCTGGAGGGTATTCCGTAC
This sequence comes from Candidatus Acidiferrales bacterium, assembly GCA_963775865.1. GTDB lineage: Bacteria > Acidobacteriota > Terriglobia > Acidiferrales > UBA7541 > Acidiferrum. The sequence goes on from CAVZKU010000012.1 coordinate 42,499, forward strand.
GAGAGCCAGAAGGTTCTCGAACTAAAATACCGCGACCATTATGTTGGCGAAGGCTATCCCGACTTGCTAGTCCGTATCGACAAGAAGATTGTGGTTGTCGAGCTCAAGGCTGTGGCGAGCAAAATGGGTGCTTGCGAGGTCCAGCAGTTGCGGAATTACATGAAACTTCTTGGCGTCCAATGGGGCTTGCTTATCAACTTTCAGATGCCAGGGCGGAAAGACGGAAAGACAGAATTAGAAATCCGAGAGGTCGAGTGCTAGCTCGCAGGGCTGCTCACCATCGAGCAGACGAACGCACCATAATTTAATTCGTTTTGTTTGGTTCTGCTCGGATTTGAGCAGAAAACTATGACACTTTTATGACACTCTCCGAATTACGTTAACCAGAGCAGGGGCTACAAAAAGATAACTGCCAGCATCTTCAAGCAGATAAGCGGCTGTCTGTTAGGAGCGCTCAGCTCAGTTCGCTGGTCATCAAAAAGAGAGGCTTCATTTCAAAGCTTTGGTACACCGGCCGGAGCCGCTCGGTGCTGTAATGCTCCTTCACGTTGATCACTTTCTTGGTGGCGGTCACTGTGTCAATGGGCATGTTGTCGTATCGGCCGTTTTTCAGGACGACAAGGCGGCCATGAATGCGATTGAGAAGCAGGTCCAGAGCAAGGTTGCCGTAAGCCATCGGGACGATGGAGTCGATGGCATCGGGATCGCCACAGCGGACCAGATAACCAAGCTTCTGATTAATGCATTCGATTTTCTTGCCATTGTTGAATTTGGGAGATAGTTCGGTGAGTTCTTCGGAAACCAAATCGCCGATTCCGCCTAGTTTCTTATGACCGAAGGCGTCCGCGGCGCTGCTCTGGAAGATCATTTCCCCGCCTTCAAACATGGCGCCCTCCGAAACCAGCACGATGGAATATCGGCTGGGGTTGCGCTTGCGATCATGCACAAGAAGTTCCGTAAGCTGCTCGATGTTAAACCTGTGCTCGGGAATGACGCAGCGGTTGGCGGCGCCAGCCATCGTCGGGAGCATGGCGGTAAACCCGGCGTAACGTCCAAAAACTTCCAGAACCATGAAGCGCTCGTGGGAACCGGCGGAAGTACGCAGCGAGTTGGTCATCTGGATAGTGCGGGTAATACAGGTGCTGAAGCCGATGCAGTAATCCGTACCAGGGACGTCATTGTCCATGGTCTTCGGAATAGCGACGACGCGAACCCCTTCTTGATAGAGGCGCACGCCGTAACTCAACGTGTCGTCCCCGCCGATGGGAATCATATACTCGATGCCGAGCCAAGCGAGATTCTTGAGGACTTCCGGTGTCAGGTCATTTTTCTCGGCGTTATATTCCGCTTTTAGATGATCGGGGACGCTGTTCTTGCTCACGCGCGCGGGATTGGTTCGCGAAGAGTGAAGAAACGTGCCACCGGTGCGACCGGCACGGTTCACGACGTCTTCCGTCAACCGCTGAAAATTATTCGAATTGTCATGCTTTTCGTCGCGAACCGTGTCGACGAGACCGCCCCAGCCGCGGCGGATGCCAATCACTTCATAGCCTTCGCGGAGTGCGCGGAAGGTGACCGCGCGGATGGCGGGATTCAGACCAGGGACGTCGCCACCTCCCGTGAGAATTCCAATTACACCCTTCTTTACGTTGATGTTAGCCATGTTGCAGGACCGCCTCAGAGTGGGATAGCAAAACAGATAATTATGCGGCTTGGAAGGCAAATTAGGAAGAGCAGGAGTTGCGGAAGCTGGAAGCCGATAGCTCCGGCAACGCGCGGGGAAACTCCGCTGTCTGTCGCGGGCAACTCAGAAGACGTCACAGCCATACCAAACGCGAACAACGCAAAATCAGAAAAAGACTTGTTGTGATCCCCATAGGAAATGTAGTCCGGATAGAAGAACCGGCCGTGGGCTTCCGGAATGGTGCGAAACATAAACGCAAGACGATCGGGCTCGGCTAGGCGCGAGGACGCAACACAACTGAAGCAAACGCCGCAGAAATCGTGGTATTTGCCAGGATCGGATGCGTCGCAAGAGAGTCACGGCTCCTCACTCGTAGCGCAAGGCCACGATTGGGTCGACCCGCGTGGCGCGGTGCGCCGGCAAAATCGCTGCGAGGACGGATACAGCGAGGATGACGCCCCCCGCCGATATAAGAGTGAGCGGGTCCGTGGGCGTCACTTCAAACAACAGCGGCGCCAGGACGCGGCTCAAGAGTAGCGAAGCCCCGAAGCCAAGAGCCAGAGCTAGCGCTGCCAGCGCCAGAACCTCACCGAGGACCAGGCGCGCAATGTCGGGAGAGCGCCCCCCCAGGGCCACGCGGATTCCGATTTCATTGGTGCGCTGGCTGACGGAGCAGGATACGACTCCATAGAGACCGACGATCGCCAGAACGATCGCGAGGGTGGCAAACACACCGAGCAGGATTGCTTCAAAACGAGGACTGGCAACAGAGTCGGAAAGGACGGCTTCCATGCTTTGCACGTCGGAGACTGCCTGGTCTGGATCTACGCGAAAGCCGCGGGGCATCACACCAATGATGGTGTAAGGTAAGCCGTCGACATCCACCTTCTGCCCAACAATTTGGAGCTTTCCGCCGAACTGCGATTGCCATAATCCATAACTCAGGATAGCCACCTGATCGTGACCGGCTTGACCCTCCTCGGATGTGAAAGTGCGCCCCACTATCGGGGGTATTTCCAGAATGGAGAAAAACTCAGACGATACCTGCATGCTGGGAACAGCGATGGGCTGGCCCTGTGGGTTCAGGTTGATCCTCGTTCCCTGGATGGCCGCCATTGCCTGAAGGATTTTGCGTTGTCGCGCCAATCCAGGAAATTCACTGGGTTGCTGACGTTCCGGAAGTATCCATGGCTAGTCGCGGATTCCCAGAGGTTCACGAGTTGGCCGGGTTGAGGATACGGTAAGGGGCGCAGGAGAAGGGCGTCTACCACACTGAAAATCGCGGTATTGGCACCGATGCCCAGAGCGAGCGTGAGCACAGCAGTGGCGGTAAATCCAGGAGTCTTCCGCAACATGCGTACGCCAAATTGCAAATCCAGAGCCAAATTTTGCAGAAAACTCACACGACGCGCATCGCGGCACTGTTCCTTGGCATTTTCGATGCCTCCAAATTCGATGTGGGCCCGGCGCAAGGCTTCCTCGCGTGGCACTCCGCTGCGGACCAAATCCTCGGCATACGCTTCGATGTGGAACCGGAGTTCCGTGTCCATTTCGCGCTCCATGCTGGAGCGGTTAAGCGTGGCTCGTAACCACGAACGAATTTGGTTCCAGAACGTCATACTTCTTCGGGAGTGGTGCGCAGGATCCCCGCGATGACATCGGCCATGCGATTCCAGTTATCGGTTTCGGTTTGCAGTCGCCGTTTGCCTGCCGCGGTAAGGCGGTAATACTTGGCTTTGCGATTGTTTTCGGATTCGCCCCATTCGCTGGTAATCCAGCCTTGGTGTTCCAGGCGATAGAGAGCGGGATAGAGAGAGCCTTGCTGAATCTCGAGGCGGTCTTTGGAGATTTGTTGGATGCGAAGGAGGATACCGTAGCCATGGAAAGGGCCGAGGGAAACAGTCTTGAGGATGAGCAAGTCGAGGGTACCTTGAAGAAGTTCGAGTTGTTTGTCCTTGTCCACGAGGGTGACTCTCCTAGGAGAACTAGGAATATAGTCCTTGTCTCTAGACTGTCAAGGAGAAGACGGCGGGCGGAATGATAGCGAAAGGAGACTCGCTAAGCGCGGAACGACGGACTTCTTCAGGTGGTTAGAGTTCGATGCGGGTGCCAAGGACAGCAAGGAACTTGGCGAGCCAGGCGGGATGCGCAGGCCAGGCAGGAGCGGAGACGAGATTCCCGTCGACCACCGCGTCAGTCATGGCGATATCGGCAAACGTGCCGCCCGAACGGGTTACCTCCGGCGAAACGGCAGGATAGCAACTGCAGTTCTTCCCCTGCAGAACGCCCGCCGCGGCCAACACTTGCGCGCCGTGGCAAATGGCGGCGATAGGCTTCATCGTAGTGGCGAAGTGGCGGACGATCTCGAGCACGCGCGGATTCAGCCGAATGTATTCCGGCGCGCGCCCACCGGGGATAACCAGGGCGTGGTAATCCTCCGGCCGAGTGTTTTCGAAAGTGGCATTGAGCGCAAAGTTGTGGCCACGTTTTTCGGAGTAGGTCTGGTCCCCTTCGAAATCATGAATTGCCGTCCGGATCGTTTCTCCCGATTTCTTTCCGGGACAAATGGCGTGAACGTTGTGTCCAACCATGAGCAATGCTTGGAACGGAACCATCACCTCGTAGTCTTCAACGTAATCGCCGACGAGCATTAGAATATTTTTGCGGGACATGGAATCCTCCGGGCTCGACACAGAAAGCATAGCAAAATTTTGATGCGGCCAGAGGAAGAGGTCGATTCAACACATGAATCGACGAGGATTTTTCCCTTCCGGGACGGCAAAGAATGCCGTCCCTTCGGTCGAAATGACATTTTAATTGCGGCAGCTCTTATTGGGCGGCAGCAGGGGCCGGGCTGCTCTCGTCAATGGTGAGCATGTCTGTGCGCATCTTGTCCCACTCGCGCAGAGTGAGCCCGCGCGCGGCAAAGAAGCGGCGGATCATAGGGGAATCCCAACGAAGCACTTCTTCGAGCACGGGGACGAGCACGCTCATGGCGTTGTCGCTGAGAACGGTGCGGCGCGCGACCCGTGTGATGAACTTGGCTTCGGACACGGCGATGGTGAGCCCGTCGTACTGATTCACATGCATCATCACGGGCAAGTCCGAGCTGCCGTCCCCCATGTAAATGATGTGGTCGTGGCTGATGCCGAGTTCAGCGCGGAGTTCTTCGAGGACCGTGATTTTGCCCCAACCCGCGGTGGCACGGATGATCGACTCCACTTCCCCAGTGGCTTCGTTGAAGCGGAAGCGCGTGCCGAAGATGTGGTTTGCGGGAACGATGCCTTCGAGCGCCGATTGAATAATTTCCTGCGGCGCAGCGGAAATGACGTAGAACGAAATTCTGTAATCGCCGGACAGGTTGTCGAGCGAGCGCGCAAACAGGCTGACGTCATGCTTCAGACGGATGTGCTTGCCAGTTTCGATCAGGTGCTCGCGTCGGACGCGGCGGAAATCCGGATCGTGCAGAATTAAGTAGGAAAGCTCGGCGCCCTGTTGGACAAGATTGATGTTGGACAGGCCTTTCACCTTGTCGTGAAAGCCATGGAAACCGATAAGTTCGCTCAACGCGACTCCCGAGTCGTTGAAGCTGAGCGTCTGGTCGAAGTCGCTGGCCAGAAGATAATGCTTGGTCATCGGGGTGATGCTCCTCTTTCTGCCCGCAGACAGCGGGCGCAAGCCGGGCTGGCGGCTCGAAAACTCCCCACGCGTACACCTTACCTTCAATCGGGAGTGCTGCCCCACGCATAATTTTAATGGGTGCTATGCGTGGAAAACGTCAACGAATTGTTAGCTGAAGGTAAGATGCAGCGAAAGGGTAAAAGGTTCACAGGAAATAGGTTAGAGGATGGAAGGCCTCGCAAAGGAAGGGCTGGCCGTGAGCAACAAGCAAAAACTTTCATGCGAAGAAAAAGCGATAAAAGTTGACTACGGGAGCGGAACCTAGGGTAGCGCCGCCGTCCGGGCTCCCTTCCTGTACCACCACCCGTTCTGTCCTGCCCGAGAAACCTCGTCGTAGGGGCGCCCGACGGGCTCATCCGTCACCGTGTAGAGCTGGCCATTGCGCAAGTAGAGTTGCTGCGACTCCGCGTGATTGAGCGGCCGCGCGCCGCGGCGTCCGAAAACAGCCAATTGATTGCCGGATTCGTCCACGGCCCTGTCGCGGTCAATACCCTTAGAAATGGCAAGGGCAGGACCGTTGGTGCGCACTGTGGCGATGAGTTTCGGGGTAGGGCGCGGGCTGAACCCGGAGAAGTGCGCCGGGTCGTCGAAGGGCGAGACAATTTGCAAGACGCGCAGGCCGTTCTTGCCGTCGGCGACAAAGGCAAAGGCGCTTCCAGCAACCATGCCGATTTTCACGTCGTTGACGTCATTGAGCTGTCCTTCGGCGGTAAAGAATTGAGCGAGCTTTGGCGCGGTGGGCTGTTCGACATCGATGATTGCCAGTCCCTCCTTTCCTGCCGAGACATAGGCGTACGTGCGCGCCACATAGATGTTGCGGGCATCTTCGAGCGGAACCAGCGCGTGCGCCTCCGGCTTGGGCTGGGCGAGATCGGTAACGTCCAGAATTTTCAGCCCATCATGATCCACAACAAAGGCATAGCGGAATTGAATCGCGATGGCCCGGGGATCGTTCAGGAAAGGTGTAGCAATGGTGGCCGTGATTTTCGGCGCGAGAGGATTGTCGAGGTCCACCACAACGAGCGCTTTGTCCGTGAGGATATAGGCAAACGTGCCGGCGATGGTAATGCGGTGCGCTCCCCTCAACGCGCCGTTGGGGTTGAAGGTCAGAGCTCGCTTCAGAAAATTATTTGTGGGATTGCCGTCAAGCAGCGTACCGACACCAGGGCTCTTCGATTTCAAGTCCGGGTTGCCGACAATCACCAGACCTTCTTCTTCGTCTGCGACATACAAAAAGCCATACAACAAGTGAATGGGCCGCTCTTCATTTTCCGGAATGCGCATGCGGAGCGGATCGACACCAAGGGTCGTTGGAGAAGCCACTGCCATGGCATCTTTTGTCGGGAGAAAAAAGCGCTGACCCAGCGGCGAAACAGGCGCAGTGGTAACGCGTTCGGAGAAGCCCTTGTTGTCAATGTTGGCGATGTCGTAGATGCGCAGGCCCCCGTTGCCTGTGGCCGCGTAGGCATATTCGCCGCGCGCCTGGATGTCCAGGACGTTCCCTTCGTGGCGCGCCACGGCGGAGAGTTGACGATTGCGCGCGACAAATTTCTTGTAATCGTCAGGGTAGGCTACGCGCTGGAGATCGCTGCCATAAATAGCTTCGGGCTCGTCGTGCTCCGCGACAGCAATGGCCTCGAACCCGTGATTGCCGGTGGCAACGTAAACGTAACGGCCCAGAAAATTCATGAAGTTGGTGCCCTGAAGCAAGATTTGAGCCAGCCACGCATTGTTGTCGTTGGCGGCTGAAACGTGGCAGTCGGAACACTGCTTGGTTTCCTTGGCGCGCACGGTATGCGGCACAAAGGTGCTGAAGGCCTGGCCGGAAAACCCCTCCGCGGAGATGGTTTGCTGCGTGTAGTACAGCCATTCGCGATTTGCGTTTTGCGAGCTGACGAGGACGGCGCAGGAAGAGCGCGCCGGCGCGATGCGATGCCCGGTGACCGTGCCATCCACACCCAGAAAATAGGCGTCGTCGCGAAGAACCTGAAAGTTATAGCTGGTGTAATTCTTGGTGAGCAGACCCTCGTTGTGTAGCATGGGACGGCGGGCGTTGGCGGTCATCTGCAAGTGGCAGCCGAAGCAGGTCGGAGTCCAGGAGGAATGACAGGCGTAGCACGTCATCGAGGAATTCCCGTGAGCGAGCTGCGCGTCCTCTGCGGGCGCGCGTGACAGTGCGAGACCATCCTTGCCCATCAGCTTGGCCCGAAATGACTTCAGGTTGAAATGCGTGTTGCCGGGAGTAACGGTATCCTTGGTCTGAACGAGTTCCCATTCCTTATGCTCGTCGGTCATGGACCGTTGGAAAAGCTTGTCGCCACGCCATTCGAAGCGGCGGAAACCCCAAGGCGTGCGAAGTGTTTCCAGTTGGCGACCGCGCCGGTCTCCGGGACGCAGCGGATCCGCGGCGGCAGGGCCGGAGGTCTGCAGCGTGGCTCTTCTCTGAATCGTGCCGTGGCAATCGACGCAATCAATCTCAACAGCAGCCCGTGGCTCCCCATAGATCTTCCCGGTTCCGTGATTGTCCTGGGCAAAATGGCAATCGGCGCACTGCATCCCGATCTCGAGATGAATGTCCGCGAGGTGGACAGCTTTCTGAAAACGTTGCGGATCGTCGAAGGCGATTTCTTTGCCGTCCGTATCGAGCCAATTCCCTTTGCGGTCGTGTTTGTAGACGGCGCGGAAGAGCCAACCATGCCCGTGGAAATCGGCGAATTGCGTTGTTTTCAATTGGCCATTGAATTCGGGGGTTCCCGTTTGTTCCAGGAATTTCTCGTCGCTCCAAAGTCCTCGCGCGGCTGCCGCTTCCGGATTGCGCAACGAAACTTGATAACGCTCTTCCTCGGTGGGGTTGTGCTGCTGGGCGGGATACATTTTCTCGGAGTCGATTTCGTTGTCCCACCAGGTCAAACCGAAATACGTGGTGACCATGTTGGTGCCGGGATGGACATGGCAGATCATGCACTGGCTAGAAGGAATCGCTCGCGTGAAGGCGTGCTTGATGGGGTGGCCACTCTCGTTTTTCGGAATTGTGGGATCCATCGAACCGCTGAACCCGGAATGGCCATAGGACGCGTACGGACCCGAGTGGGCCGGATCGCGATCGTTGGCGTAAATCACGTGGCAAGCGGAGCAACCACTGGAACGGTAATCACCGGGATGATCGTTGGTACCAGGCAAGGAAAGGATGGGATCAAGCAGGCGAGTCTTTTGTAGCCCAAGGAACACAGGATCGGTGCGCAATTCTGTTCCGAAGCCGCGATCGCTGAGTTTGTCATCGGGCTTGCCGGGTGCCTCTTCGCGATTTGGGTTGCCGAGTTCGGCTTTCTTTCCTCCTCCTTGTTCGAAAACGCGCAGGATGTTGCCGGGTTGCGATTGTTCCCAGCGGTAGAGCGGCGTGAGTTCAGGCAGCACGCCCTTGTTGCGGGTTTCCTCGGCCGTGGGTGGAGGAGTGGTTTTCAAAGATTGCGGCGTTCCCTCGCGGTCGTAGCTTTCGCCGAAACGCGTATTTTTGTAAGGAATACCGCCATTGTTATAAAGCGCGGCGCCCCACAGGAATCCACCATGCGTCATCATGTTCGTCGAAACAGCGTGCGTTTCGCTGGGATGGCAGCCCGCGCTGCCGCAAGTTTCCGCAGCAACGCGCAGATCGCCAGGATTCACAAATTTGATGTACTCCGCCGGCTCCTTCAGCCATTTTGTGTAGGCACGCTCGGGAATCGCCGAGCGATTCTTGAATGCCGGATCCAGAGGCTGGACGTGAGCTTTTTCCTTTATGGCCAGGGATTCCGGTGAACCCGCCGCAACGCCCGGGGCGATGGCCGCAGTGGAATTTCCCCCGTGACAATCGGTGCAGCCGAGATGTACAGATTTCGAGGGATGCATGGTGGGTTCATCCGTAGCGATGTGGCAGCTGACACAGCCCGTGGACTTGCGATCGGCCTCTTCCTGAGACTGTCCGCGCTTCGGTGATTGCATTAGCTCGTCTGCGGCGTGCAAAGAGGCCGTACGAGCGCCAAGTACGAGCAGGAGAGGTGAAATAAAGGCAAAGCACAGCGCAAGAAGGTGCTGGCCGCCGTTCTTGGGGCGCCTGGTTAACTTCCGCAAGGGATTTTCGATTCCAGACATTCCTTATCCTTTAAAACGTAAACTTGGCCAGACCAAATACGGAAAATTGCGTCCGTCCCGTATACATATCGCGAAAGCCTTGTCCCGGCTGAAGCATGGAAGCACCGCCGCTAAGGACAAGATTCTCTGAAAGCGGCGGACGATATTGCACGCCCATGCCGAGATCGCTGCCTATGGTGTGGTGTATCGGTGATTGGAACAGGACATCTTCGAGCGGTTCGGTGCGCATGAAACGCAGGAAATTGTAATTGGCAAATCCTTTGAGTTTCGGCGTGATATTGAAATCCGCCCCGGCATTAAGTAAAAAAATTCCCGGATTCACAAAATTTGCCTGACCTTCTTCCTTGCTGGAGCGCATGTTGGGTAGCAGGCTGCCGTCCTGCGTCAGGGCCACACCGGTCCCGGTCAGACGAATGGCTTGTTGATTCCAGAAACTGAAGATTCCTCCGGCAAAGTTGGGTAAGTCCACAATCGAATCAAACCCGTTGGCGCGACCGTCGCGGGGATTGCTGTCTCCCGAGGCATAAAAGGCGGAAACTCGATACCGAGCCCAGTCGCGGTCGAGAGAGACTTCGGCGGCAGCCATTTGCGCGTTGACGGTGACGCTGCGGCCCGCGATGGGATTGAAGGTATCTTCTCCCGCTGCTTCGTAGAAGGCATGCGTGAGATTCAGCCGCTGGATGTGTCCACTGCCAAGCCAGCCAAAGTAACCAACGCGAATGCCGTGCGGGATCGCACCGACACCCTGATTCACGACGTTGCCGATCGGAGCGGGCCGCACAAGGAAGCCATTGTCGTCGAAATGGATGCTGGGATCGTCTTTGTTCCAGGCGCCGACAAATTCAGCGGTATAGCCCGGGAAGAAGAAGTCCTGGACGTAGATATTCGCGAGAACCACCTGTTGCTGGCGAAGTGCGAAACTGTTGAGTCCGCTGTTGCTATTTTTCTCAAGGAAATTGAAATAGGCGGCGTTGTATTCGATGCGATCGCTGTTCCAATTCCCGAAGATGCGGAGGCCTGGCTGTTCGTCCACATAAAGAAAGCCACGGAAATCCACGTTGAACTGCTGGATTCCGGCGCGGGCGGAAACGAAATCATAATTGGGGCTGAGGTCGTGGAGTTTCACCTCGACGAAGGCTTCCTGCAGGCCGATGTGATCGTCAAAGCGCGTGGTGCCTTTGCGCACATTCGGGCTGACCACCCCTAATTCCTGAACATCGAGATAATTCAGGCTGAGCTCGGGAGTAATGCGAATCCGCCAATCCACGGGCTTAAACGAAGTGTCCCCGTGAAAAAGGTCAAAGGAAACCCGGACAGTCTGGTCCAGAAAAAACTGGTCGCCATTTCCGAAGAATGCCGCGCTGCCGGGTTGTGCGGGACTGGCAGCGGTCGGCGTCGGAACGTGGCGCCCATTCAGAAAGGTTTCTGCCGTTGCGGTGACATCGAGAAAAACTTGCTGGCCAAACAGCTCGGGCCAGATCGGCTCATCGCCCTTAAACCGATTGTGGTTGAACGGGTCGTACCAGTGCGGCTTAACGTAGATCGACCCATCTTGCGTGGCATATCGGCGGTAGTTCGGTTGAGGAAGCGGCCAACGGTTCGGAACCGGATTATAGACATCGGCCGCCAGCGGAAGGACGTCGGGGGCCAGCTCGAGGGTGTAATTAGGATCGGCGTCGAGCCGATGATGGAATTCGCGATAGGTTCCGGCCGACAGGCTCGATTCGGCAGGGAGCGGTGGGCCGAGTCCAGGTTGACGCGGCAAACGGGAACCAAGTTCCGCGTAGGCCATGGCCGCCAGAAAAATCTCCAGTGTAACGACTTCATTAGCATGCAGCAAAGCACGAGGAATCACGAGGGGGGAATAGCCGTCCGCCTCAACACGCAACTCGTAAGAACCTGGTGGCAGCGGGACTAGGCGAAACACGCCATCGCCGGATGAAACAACTTGGATGGATTGGTTCGTTTGCGTGTTGCGCAGCGATACCCGCGCTCCAGAGATGGGACGCGACGCGGAGGGAGTCACTTGCTCGCGTACCACCCCATCGAGGGCCGCCGTGCTCAGTGCCTGCTCGCGAGGAATGCGCTTTGTGGGAGCCGATTCCGAAGAGATTTTCACCGAAGGCATCTGCGCAGAATCGGGAGTCTGCGCGCGCAACGGAAAATGCAGCCCGAGCGCGGAGAAAAGGCAAAGCACCGCAAGAACCACACACGACTTGGACGGAGCGGCGAGGCGCATTCAATTAAAACGGAAAGGAAAGAGTCCTTCGCAACCTCTGTTTACTACACCGGATTCAGCGCGACACGGCAACCTTTTTCGAGGCGAGATGCGAATAGTCGATAACGTCCCCGAGGGCGCGCAGGGGTCACCGATTCACATCCAGTGCCAGAAAGCCAATTGTGGGGCGATTGCAACGCATGTTACCAACGAGAATACGCTCCCATGGAACACGCCCTGCGAAAACCGGCGGAGTCTCGGCAGGCTTATGCGCACCGGCGCAAAACTCTCGCCTGGGGAGTACTCCTGGCCCTAGCCATTGCGGCAGCCCTGGCGGTGCTGATGATCGGTTGCGGCGGCGTTACTTCCTCGCCGAGTGTTCCCGCGCCTCTTGCCACGGCCGCCCCGCTCGGCATTAGCGATGTACAGAATCTCGTGCAGGCTGCGGCGCAGGCTGCGGACTCCGCCAGTATGGTGATCGCGGTGGTGGATCGCGGCGGCAATGTCCTTGCGGTATACCGCAAGCCGGGGGCGGGAACCACAGCCACGGGCAATTTCGGCGCCAGCGTCAATGTGAATGATCTGGCTGTGGCGTTGGCACGCACCGCCGCGTACTTCAGCAACGATCAGGCCCCGCTTTCTTCTCGCACCGTGCGATTCATCAGCGGCATTCATTTTCCTCCTGGCGTGACGAACACCGAGAACGCTCCGTTATACGGAATCGAAAACACAAATCGCGGCTGCACCCTTTCGACGAATTTCTTGCCGGGCCAGGCGGTGCAACCTTCCCTTTCGCTTGGCGGAGGCACAGGGACGGGAATCATTACGGGCAAAGCGGATTTGCAGGACAGCAATCCGAACGCTGTGAATCCTGGCGGCGTGCCAATTTTTCGCAATGGTGTTGTGGTGGGCGGAGTGGGCGTGGCCGGGGTTTCCACTGACATCGCCGAATATGCCGCTTATGCCGCAGCAACTTCGAATGGCTTTGGCCCAACACCCGCGCCCCCCGGCGTGATCTTTATCAATGGCCTTGCGCTGCCCTTCGTAAATCAGAGCACGGCACCAACGGGCGTGAATCCTGGGACCTTCACGGGAACATTTCTCATCGGTCCTTCCCCGAGTCCGGGACAACCACCGGAAGGAGACCTTGTTGCGCCAGCAGCTGGACCCGTTGGTGGGCTCAGCGTTACGGACGTCCAGGCAATTCTGAGCAATGCGGAGTCTACGGCGAATCAGACCCGCGCAGTGATCCGCTTGCCCATCGCGTCGCCCACAAAGATGGTGATTGCGGTGGCGGACCTGGACGGCACGGTCATCGGCCTTCGCCGCATGACGGATTCGACGGTGTTCAGCATCGATGTGGCGGTAACGAAGGCCCGCAACATGGTGTACTTCAATAGCACCTCTCGCACAGCGGCAGATTTGCATCAGGTACCCATCGGAACGGCGGTAACAAACCGTACCATCGGCTTTGGCGCGCAGCCGTTTTTTCCTCCGGGAGTGGATGGAACTGCCGCGGGTCCTTTCCTCAGTTTATACGCGCAGGATGTGGCGAATCCCTGCACACAAGGATTTCAGAGCGGGCCCCCGAACAGCAACAAAAGTGGCATTATTTTTTTCCCGGGGAGTGTTGGGCTTTACCGCAATGGGATTCTCGTGGGCGGACTCGGAGTGAGCGGCGACGGCGTGGATCAGGACGACTATGTTGCCTCAGGCGGCGCTGCTGGGTTTGATGCACCTACAGCCATTCGCGCCGACCAGGTGCTCATCGATACGGTCCGGCTTCCTTATCAGAAATTCCCGGAGAATCCCACGAACTAAGTTTTCGGGTGCCCCCGTTGGCACGTTCATTTCTTTTTCTTGCTTGTTAAGGTGGTCAGTGCCTGTGTGTACTCGCCAATCGCCTTGGGATTTGCCTTGCTGAAAACGAACTGTCCTTCCCGTTGGCACTTAATCAGCCCCGCTTCCTCCAGAATCCGCAGATGATGGGAAACCGTGGCGGGGGTCACGCCTCTGAGCGACACGATTTGTCCACAATTCATTTGATCGCAAGAACTGATCGCTTCAAAAATCCGAAGCCGCGTTTCGTCGGCCAGCGCTTTCGAGATGCCTTCGATCTTTTTCCGCTCCATGGTTAAAGCGAGTCTAGCGAAGGTTGCAAGAGGACGCCAGCCCACCCCCGGAAAATTGTGTGTAACCAATCATTTAGATATTCATCGAAATGTCGAAGTTCTAGAGTCCTATTTTTAGCCCACGGGGCGGAGGTTCTTATGAAGCGACTGGAAGGCAAAATTGCGGTAGTTACCGGGGGAAATAGCGGTATCGGGTTGGCCACGGCCAAGCGGTTTTTGGACGAAGGCGCGAAGGTGGCCATATCCGGAAGGAACCAGAAAACGCTGGACGAGGCGGTGAAGTCCCTGGGAAACGGAGTATTTGCGGCAAAGGCGGACACCGCAAAACTGGAGGATGTTGAGAACTTTCTGAGCGAAGTGAACCGGCAGTTGGGAAAGATCGATGTGTTGTTCGTAAACGCTGGGGTAGCCAAATTTGCGTCTCTGACAGACACTGGGGAAGCCCTTTTCGACGAGCAATTCGATATCAATATCAAAGGCGCCTATTTCACCATCCAGAAGGCGTTGCCGTACTTGAACGATGGCTCGTCGATCATCTTTAATACGAGCGTGGCGGCCTCTACAGGCACACCGGGAACGAGCGCCTACTCCGCCACAAAAGCAGCCTTGCGTTCCTTGGCAAGAACCGCAGCGGCGGAACTGGCGGAGCGGAACATCCGTGTGAACGCCGTGGCCCCAGGACCCATCGTTACGCCAATCTTCGGCCGCACGGGATTGCCGCAACAGGCCATCGATGATTTTGCCAAAGATGTCGTGGGAAAAGTGCCGATGAAGAGGTTCGGCCAGCCGGAGGAAGTAGCGGGAGTCGTGGCCTTCCTCGCTTCTTCGGATGCGTCCTATGTAACAGGCGTGGAAATCAACGTCGACGGCGGACTGGGACAACTCTAAATCGTACGCCTGCCTCGGGATAGAGCCCGCACCCCGCTCTAATCTCGGGGTGAAGAGGGGTTCGCAGAGTTGGCCACGTTGGCGTCAAGAAGCCATTTGTGGGCCGTGTCACCGGGCGCATAGCAATTGCCGTCTGGGTTGTAGGTTGCCGCGCACCTTGCGGTGCGTTCCTTGCGCCGCGGCGATTGAGCGAATTGCCAAATGGCCGCCTCGGGGAATCCACCTTGAGCTACGGCTGGGGGATTGGCTGGGAAAACACAACCGGGCGAAGGCGGACAAACATCGTTAAAGATCCAGACTGTCAGCGTGCGACCGCCAAGATGATCCTGCAGGTCCTTAACAGTGGTGATGGCGTCTTCGCCGACCGGAACACCCGAGCAATAAGCGCCGGCGCGAAAACTGGCCTTCGCCAAGGCATCAATCCAGGCATGCACATAGTCGTGATACGCCGGAATGAGCCGTCCACCTTCTTCGATATCCAGAAAAATGATGGCTCCCGGAGGAAAGCCCTCCTGGCGCGCAAGTCTGGCGGCGTTTTCCGCATCACCTATCCCTTTTTGTCTTGCATCGTTTGCTGATTGCAAATTCTTGCTGAGCTTTCCGTTGTACAGCACAACAAAACCGAATCCTTGCGCTTGCAGCAAGGAACGTTTGCCAAGCCAGTGGGTGTGTTTTTCCTGGGGCGGCGGACTGAGCCAGTAACTCGTGAAAGAAAAAGTTTTGCGCAGGACCGGCAGGGCGTCGTCTCCCGGATACTCGTTCAAGTCGAAACCCAAATAGGCTGGGGGTTGGACTTGATTGGTGCGCGACCGACTGGGGAGGGCTAACAGCACCGCGAATGCCAAAAGCAGCAGAACCACAGAGATGATTCGCGAGCCATGCATCCGCAAAATTTACAGCATTTCCCGAATCGGTGAAAGAGGAACGACTCTCCTTCACGCATCCATGTATTGCGCCTCGCCGTTGCCAAAGGACCAGTTCTCCCAACTGACTTCGACTAGATTGATGAGCAGGTCTTGCGGGCGTAGCCCCGGAGATTCCGCCAGTATTTCCGCCATGCACTTAAACAGGAGACGTTTCTGCTGCGGCTTGCGGCCGGTGCTCAAAGTAATCTGAACGAATACGACGGCATCGCTTCGGTCAACTCCAAGGTAGTGCGGGTCGAAAATGACTCCGTCCGGCGGATGCTCGGTAATGACTTGGAAGTGATCCGCGGGAGGAAGGGCCAGTGCTTCGATCATGGCGCGATGCACGCCCTCTCCAATGGCCTTGCGGTATTCGACCGATGTTCCCTGGCGAACCGAAATGCGAACGAGTGGCATAAGCAGCCTCCGCCACATTCGATGCGTTCGCAGAATCCCCTGGCACAGCGCGAGGCGATCTAACCTTCGCGGAGTTTGTGGCCAGCGAGGTTGCCCAATCCATCGTAAGCGGCGTACTTGTAGGTTTCGCTGAGGGTAGGGTAATTGAAAACCTGCTCAATAAACTCATCGATGGTTAGACCGTTATCGAGAACCATCATGCCTATATGGATAAGTTCTGTGGCCAATTCACCAATCATGCTGATGCCGAGAAGTTTGCGATCAGTGCGGCTGAAGATCAACTTGAGCATGCCCGCGGTATCGCCGGTAATGTGGCCGCGGGCGTTGTTTTCGTAGTGGGCGCGGCCGACACAATACTCAATTCCCTTCTCTTTACAGGATTCTTCCGTTTCGCCGGCGGCCGAAATTTCCGGGATGGTGTAGACACCCATCGGCAGAAGCGAAGCCACCCGCTGCTTATACTTCAGCCCGAAGGCATGGCACACCGCCACGCGGGCCTGTTCCATTGAGGTAGAGGCCAGTGCGGGAAAGCCGATGACATCGCCGACAGCGTAAATGTGCGGGACGGCTGTGCGGTAATTCTCTTTCACAGGAATGTAGCCTCGTTCATTAAGAGCGAGACCGCAATTTTCGAGGCCCAGTTTATCCGCCGCCGCGCGCCTGCCGGCAGCAAACAAAGCCGCCTCCACGTCCAGCGTTTTGCCGCTCTTCATGAACAGGCGGGCCCCATTGGCGTGGTTTTCGACCTTCACGGGACGCTCATCAAACCAGAGATGCATGCCAAGGGAGTAGAAACGGTCCCGCAAACGGTTGGAAATTTCTGCATCGAGAAACGGCAGCAACTGATCGCGACCGTCAACCAGGGTGACATCCACGCCCAGCGCCATAAAAATGGAGGCATACTCGCAGCCGATCACGCCACCCCCAATGACCGCCAGACTTTTCGGAATGCGCTCCATGTGCAGAAAGGTGTCAGAGTCAAACGTGTGCACGTCGTCGAATGCAATTTCCGGCGGTCGATGAGGCTTGGAACCTGTTGCAATTAGGATGACATCCGCTTGGAGAGTGCGCTTCCCCTCCGGCCCGGTGACGATCACCGTGTGCGCATCCTCGAAGGACGCTTGGCCAGGAAGAAGCTGGATCTTGTGAAGTTCCAGATTCTTGAGGATGCGGCTGCGTTCCATTTCAACGACCGCGCGTTCGTGGTGCATGAAATCGTGTACGGTGAGGTTTTCTTTCAGGGAATAATCGATACCGTAGAGCCCGCGCTGTTTCAGGCCGGAAAAATAGAGAGCAGACTCGCGAAGCGTTTTGCTGGGAACAGTTCCTGTGTTGATGCAACTACCGCCGACCGCCGGAGCGCGCTCGATAACGGCCACGCGCTTGCCGAAATAGGCTGCCTGAGCGGCACCTTTTTCGCCGGCAGGGCCACAGCCAATGACCACGAGGTCGATCGTTTCGGGAGAAGCCACGAAAACCTCCGCAGGGACACCGGTACTTGAACGAGAACGAAGCGCAAAGAGATCAGCATCAATTCTAGAGCAGGTCACAAGTTGTGAACGGAATAGTCCGCGTTCTGTGCCGAAACGTATCTCTCAGGAAGAGCCGAGATGTCACGAATGCGACTTGCGTATGGATCGGCTCTTTGATGTGATACGGAGATGAGCCTGCCGCAATTCGTGCGTTCGGCCACGGGCATCCGCTGGCAGTGGAAAGTTTTCATCCCGATCATTACGATACTCGCTCTAAGTATCCTGGCAATCCTTGCGGTTTTGCGCTCCCAGGAAATTCGAGACGTGCAGTGGATTCTGCTGGCTGCCGTGTTCTCCGCGATCCTCTTGTGCTTTGTGTTGCTGGCGGTTCTGTTGGTGCTCATCGAGCGGCCGTTAGAGGACTTGATGGACACCATCACGCGGGTACAGCATGGCGATTTTACCGCGCGGGTCTCTTTCGCAAAGCGTGAGGATGACGTCGGGCAGCTGGGGCGGCAATTCAACGAGATGGTGGAGCGCCTGGACCAGAACCGGCAGGAGATCGAAGAGTTCCACACCCGGGAGATGGCCCGCGCGGAACACCTGGCCACCGTGGGAGAGTTGGCGGCCGGTTTGGCCCACGAAATCCGCAATCCGCTGGCGGGAATCGCGGGCGTTGTCGACATTATGGGAAAGGAATTGCCAGCAACCAGCCCTAGCCGCAGTGTGATCAGCGAGGTGCACCGGGAAATCCTGCATATCCAAGCCATTTTGAACGACCTGCTGTCCTATGCCCGTCCGCGTCCCCCCGATTTTCATCCTGCGGATCTGAATGCAACCGTTGAGCAAGCCACTTTAATGGCGCGGCAACAGGTGCTCACGAAGCCCATCCAAGTTTTATTTGACCCGAATCCCTCCCTGCCATTGGTGGAACACGATCCTGCGTTGATTCAACAGGTGATGCTGAATTTGGTTCTGAACGGAATCCAGGCGATTTCCGGGCCGGGCCAAGTTCGAGTGGGCCTGAAGGAAGAACCAGGATTCGTTGTTGTGCAAGTTACGGATACGGGCCGGGGGATTTCCCCCGAAGCCCTGCCCAGAATCTTCAAGCCATTCTTCACAACCCGGAGTGAGGGCACCGGACTGGGATTGTCGCTAGCGAACAGCATCGTGCAGTCTCACGGAGGGCGGATCGAGGTCAGCAGCACCCAGGGGAAGGGTACGCAATTCAAGGTCTGGATTCCGGTGCACCGGTTGAAGTCCGGTCGCCCAAAAGTCTCCACTCGCTAGTTTGGTGATAAAGTAAAAGGATGGCGCAAAAAAGGATTCTGATTGTCGATGATGAAAAACTGGTGCGCTGGGCGCTGAACCAGAAGTGTGCCGAGTATGGCTACCAGACCCTCGAAGCAGAAAATGGGGAAGAAGCACTGCACGCGTTGCAGAACGAAACGGTTGACTTGATGCTTCTGGATGTTCACCTTCCTGATCTAAACGGCATTGAAGTCTTAGAGAAGCTGAAGCAAGCCGGAGAAACCCGCAGCATTATTATGATGACGGCGGATCCGCAGCTGGACGACGTCAAGGCGGCCTTGCGGCTCGGCGCGTACGACTTCGTCAGCAAACCGATCAACTTCGATGAACTGAGCGTGACTCTTCAGAATGCCTTGGAAGCCGGAGCCTTGCGCACCGAAGTTGAATCGCTCCGCGATGAGGTAAGGCGCCGCGCTGGTTATCACGATGTGATCGGCGTCTCCCGCAAAATCACCGAATTGATGAAGTTTGTTTACAAAGTGGCCGCAAGCGAGGCAACGACGATTCTGATCCAGGGAGAAAGCGGGACTGGCAAAGATCTCGTCGCAAAAGCCATCCACTACCATAGCACCCGCGCCGAACGCCCGTTTGTGGCTATCAATTGCTCCGCGATTCCCGAAACCTTGATAGAAGCGGAGCTATTTGGCCATGAGAAGGGGGCGTTTACCGACGCCAAGGCCATGAAGAAGGGGCTGTTTGAAGTGGCAGACGGCGGGACGCTGTTTTTGGACGAAATCGGCGAACTCTCCCCTCTATTGCAGGCCAAACTGCTTCGTGTGCTGGAGGACCAGGTCATTCGCCGCGTCGGCGGGGTTCGCGATATCCAGGTGGATGTACGGGTCATTGCCGCTTCCAACCGCGATTTGGAACGGGAAGTCCGGGAGAGCCGCTTCCGTCAGGACCTCTATTACCGCCTGGCCATCATTGCCATCTATCTGCCCGCCTTGCGGGAACGCAAAGAGGACCTGCTTCCACTGGTTGAGTTCTTCCTGGCCCATTACAACCGCAAATTCCGCAAGTCAGTGCAAGGCTTGACGGAAGAAACCAACCGCCTCGTTTTGAACTACGATTGGCCGGGAAATGTCCGCGAACTTAAGAATGCTCTGGAACGCGCCATGATCCTCGAAGATGGCAAGTTTTTGAAGCCGGAGGATCTGCCCTTCTCCGTTGCCAGCGGACGCAGTACCGCGTTGGTGCCAGATAGTCCCCTGACTCCACCTGCAGAATCGGCGCCTGCGCCGGGAAAACGTCGATTACCTCCACTGTCAATCCCCGAAGGGGGAACTTCCCTGGAAGACGTCGAACACGCACTGGTGGAGTTAGCTCTCCAGCAATCCCATGGGAATCAGATCAAAGCGGCGAAGCTGCTGAACATCAGCCGGGACGCTCTGCGCTACAAAATGAAAAAATTTGGATTGTCGCACACGGAAGAAGAAGAGCCGACCGCGCCAGCCAATCCCCAATAAGACCTTCGCTTTCCACTCGTGACGAGCAAACAGGAGTGCGTGAGATTCCGCGTTCCAGTGTGAAAACTCGCACGACGTCCCTCGGCCCACAGGGCGCCCTCCTAGGCCCCTTTGTAATAGGCAATGTTTGCAATCAGTTGCAAACCGTGCAAAGTCACGCAAAACGGAATCTGAGATGCATACTCCAACCATGTTCAGCAATTAGGCAATGGAGCGATTGTCAAAAGGCTGAGCAGTGGGCGTTCCTTTTAGGGCGGTCGGGCTCGCGGTGAAGGCTCGAAAGGATACGTCGTAAAAAGGGACGCCCACAAGATAGAATTTGGCAGCGGCTGGCAGACTACAACGAAGCGTCGTACACACGATGCGAATGCCCGGATCACGGGCTTCTGATAATAGCTGGCCGCTGCCTTTGTTTTTGTGGCAAATTTCCTTCTTCCTCTTCCGTGGACCGCTCGCTTTCCGAATCTCCTTACCTTATTGTTTCCCCGCAGTCTCCGGTGAATCGACGCAGGCTTTTGCGGAAGTTGGCTCACTGGCAAAACTGTTGAGTCAAGAAGGCCTCGCAACTTGTTTATTTCGAACAACGTGCAACGCCGCGTTCTGGTACCGAACGTGCACCTCTTCCCAGTGGATAACCTATTGAGTTGCTAGTGCGTGGAGGAAATGCAGTGTTTGAGGAGGGAGTTATGCCGCAATTGGTGGAACAAAAAGAAAAAAGCAGAGTGGACAGCACCAAAAGGGTAACTCTGACCAAGATCCTTGTCACAACCGATTTTTCTGAGGCTTCTGATCGGGCTCTGGACTACGCCATTGCGCTCGCGCGGCGCTACGATGCGCGGATTTATCTTACTCACGTAATCACCCCGGATCCCTTCCAGTTTGCAGAACCTCAACTCGCCCAAGCCACCTACGAGAAAGTGCGCCAGGGCGCAGAAGAGGGCATCACCGACATCCTGATTTCCGGAAAGTTGCGCGGCGTGCCTCATGAAGTTCTTCTCGAAGAGGGCAACGTGTGGCCGACCATCGAGAAAATGATCGTGGAGCATGAGATCGACCTCATCGTTGCGGGTACACATGGTCGCGGGAAAGTGCAGAAGATCCTGATTGGATCGGTTGCAGAAGAAATCTTCCGGCAAGCCACGACGGCGGTCTTGACGGTGGGTCCAGCGGTGAAAGGCGGAACACCAAGCGAGGTCGAGTTTAACCACATCCTCTTTGCCACGGACTTCGGGTCGGGGGCAGAGCGGGCTGCAGCGCATGCCTTTTCGCTGGCCCAAGAACATAATGCCCAGCTCACTTTGCTGCATGTCATTGAGAGTGCGGCAGCTTATACCGAGGAAAGCGTGGCACGGCAACGGGAAATCAACGTCGTGCGCATGAAGCAGCTCATGCCTCCGGGCACGGAAAACTGGTGCCAGCCGGAGTTTCGAGTGACCTTCGGGTCGGCCGTCGAAGAAATCCTGATTGCCGCTCGGGAAAGCAAGGCAGACTTGATCGTGATGGGAGCCAAGGCAAGAAAGAGTTTGGCAGGCCATGTGCCATTGACGATCGCGTACAACGTGGTGACCAAGTCGACTTGTCCGGTGTTAACCGTTCGCGGTTAGTTTTTGACAAGGGAACGGAATCCCTCTCCAGGGATCCGTATCCCCCAGAACAAGGCGGTGCTGCATCCTCCCCCCAGCCGAGCAGCACCGCTTTCTTGGTTTTAGAGTTCACTCTTTCCCTACCATCATGGCAAATAGGTACCTTCGTGACCTTGCTGAATCCGTACAAACTATGTTTACATGCGCTCAACCGGGTAAATTCAGGAGAGCCAAATGGCTACCGCCGACCTTCGTCCGATGACCCTCGGTGAGGTGCTCGATCGGACGTTCACGCTCTATCGCGAACACTTTTTGCTGTTTGCGGGGATTGCAGTGCTCCCATACCTGGTTATGTTGATGCTCAACTTTGGATTACTGTTTTTGCGAACAACTGCAGAACAGGGTCCTGCCAACATTCAATCACCAGGCCTGCTAGGAGGGGTTGTTTTGGGCGCTTTTGGGGGCCTGTTTCTATTGCTGCTCATGATGGGCGTAGCTCATGCCGCCACTGTCTCGGCGGTTTCTGATCTTTACCTGGGAAGGCCAACAAACGTTCGGGATTCCTACGGGCAGGCCCGGGGCAGCATTTTCACGGTAATCGTCGTGATCGTATTGAGCTTCCTAGCATCCAGTGTCGCTGCCATTTTCCTCATCATTCCAGGAATTTACCTATTCTGCCGACTTGCAGTTGCGGTGCCGGCCGCGATTGTTGAGCGGAACACTTCGGTTGGGTCTCTGGAAAGAAGCATGGAGCTCACGAAAGGATATGGATGGCAAGTATTTCTGCTCTTGTTGCTGGTATGGGTGATCGGGATGGTAGTCGGGGGAGTGCTTCAACTTCCCGGGTCGATCTTTATGTTCACGGCAATTGCGACGAAGCATCAGCCATCGATTGCCCTAATGGCGTATAACTACATCGCGCAATTTCTCTCGCAGGTGCTCGTCGGCCCTATCGGTACGATCTCGGCTTCTTTGATGTACTACAATTTGCGGGTGAGAAAAGAAGGTTTTGACATTCAGCACCTGATGAACTCATTGGCGAGCGCGCCGAGGCCGCTGGCAGATCTCCCGGGAGTTCAATAGAACAAATGGCGCAAGCCGGTGTAGGGCTCGAGTCGCGATCGCGCGTTCTTGTCCTGGCAGTCTTGATTGCGTTCTGGCTTCCCTGCCGAGCGCAGACGTCGGCGGGTGTTGATGCTGCAACCGCTGCGTCCACCGAACTTGACCTGCAATCTTACCAGCGCGAACTAACCCGTATCGCCGAGGCCAGCAAAAATCCAAAGGAAATTCCCGACCTTCGTCGTTCCTTGCCCGAGGCCTGGAAGGTGAAGGACGGCGACCGCCTCTACTCCATTCCGACGAAAGAACTTTCGGAGGCGTTGCGGGAAATCGAACGCGATCCAAAGAAAGCTGTAGCGGCGCAACTGCAAGCGCGATTGAAAGCGATGCAGCAGCAAGCCAATGCCCTCCCAAGTTCCGCTTCCAGTGCAAACGCGGCGGAGGCCGAAGGCAAACTCAAGAAGATTCTCAGCCGAGGAGAATTCCAGGAAGCGTCTGGTCCCTCCGCGTGGGATATGATGCGCGCTCGAATCAACCGCTGGATTTTCATACACATCATCAGGCTGCTGAGTTTTCTTCACATCAGCCAGAAAACGGGAAATGCCCTGGCCTGGGGTGTTCTATTTCTCGCAGTGGTGCTGCTGTTTTACACGGTTTACCGCTGGCTGACAAAATCTACAAAAGCGGTGAGGATTCGCGCGGAAGTGGAGCCCACGGATAGCGACGTACGTCATTGGACTCAGGAAGCTTTGGCGGCCGCCGATCGAGGCGATTTTCGCGAAGCCATCCACTGCGCCTACTGGGCTTCCGTCGCGCGCTTGGAAGATATCCGCATTCTCCCTCGCGACCGGGCACGGACGCCGCGCGAGTCCTTGCGGCTTCTGGACCAACATCCCAGGGAACAAGGTGTGCTGCAAGCGATTACCCGCAGTTTCGAATTGATCTGGTATGGGTACCGGCCGGTTTCCGCCGCAGAGTGGGCCGGAACCAAGGAACAGTTGGAGAAGATGGGATGCCTACAACCCTCGACCGCACCGACCGTTCCATCCTGATCGGCGCGGGCATTCTGGTGGTTCTCCTGGCCATTGCCACTTCGGTGCTCACACCAAGTCGCCGCAGTGGTCGTACCGGATTTCCTTCCACCTACTCGACAACGTGGGACGGAGGAAAGGCCGCTTACCTACTGTTGAATGAATTGGGTTATGACGTGCAACGATGGGATCACGCGCCGACGGAATTAGCAGGTGATCCGAAAAGCCAGGTTTTGCTTCTCGCCAATCCACTGCAACCGGCGACTGCCGAAGAAACGGTGGCCCTGCGGCGCTTTTTAGAACAGGGTGGGCGCATCGTCGCCACCGGCGATGCTGTGTACGAATTCCTACCGGAAGGGCAGAAGTTCACGGAAATGGACGACGCAGAGGGTGAAACCCGATTCCCTGCTCTTCTTCCCTCACCGCTCACCGTCGGAGCTCCAGAAATTTCCCTGCCTCCGCCCGTCGACTGGCACCCGGCAAGAGTCGACCAGATAGCCGTCTACGGTAACAGCGATACGGCTGCCGTGGTGACCTACTCAGTGGGGAAAGGAACCATCGTGTGGTGGGGTTCGCCTTCACCGCTCACCAACCGCGGGATCCCTGAACCGGGAAATCTGGCGTTGTTGCTGAATTCGATTGGGGAGCGGAAAGGCAAAGCAATTCTCTGGGACGAGTATTTTCACGGCGCGCGTGGGGGTTTCTGGTCCTACGTTGGCAAGACGCCGCTTCCCTGGGTGTGCGCGCAGCTTGGCGTGCTGTTTATCTTCGTTTTGCTGACCTATTCGCGGCGATATGGCACGATTCGAATGCCAAGGAAGGTCTCTCGTCTCTCACCCCTCGAGTTTGTGGATACGCTCGGTGATCTCTATACTTCAGCGCACGCCGGATCGGCGGCGGTGCGCGTAGCCTACCAGCGATTGCGCTTTCAATTGACCCGACAGTTGGGACTCACGGCCAACGCAACCGTTGTGGAACTCGCCCGCATGAGTAGCCGCACGCTTGGTTGGGATGAAGCGTCGCTGCGGGGAACGCTGGCGCGCGCGGATCGCAACTCGAGGACTCTGTACGTCACTGACGACGAAGCTTTGGAAATCGTGCAGGACCTTCACCAGTATACGGCGCGCCTGGAGATCCGGAATGCGCCGGAGAAAAAGGGGCAACCGGAATGAGTCAAGCGCAAGAATTAGCAAGCCATGTGCGAAGCCAATTAGGTCGTGTGATTGTTGGCCAGCAGGAAGTGCTGGACCATTTGTTGCTGGTATTACTAGTGGGCGGACACGCGCTGGTAGAAGGCGTACCGGGTTTGGCAAAAACTCTGGCGGTGAAGGTGCTTGCCAGCATCTTTCAACTGAAGTTTCAGCGCGTGCAATGTACGCCTGACCTGATGCCAGCGGACGTGATTGGCGCGAACGTGTTCAACATGGGCACCAGCTCGTTTGCCCTGCATCGCGGTGCAATTTTTACCGATCTTCTTCTCGTCGATGAGATCAACCGCACGCCGCCCCGCACGCAGTCCGCGCTGCTTGAAGCCATGGAGGAACGGCAGGTAACCATCGATGGCACCGGGTATGAACTCACTCCATTCTTCACCGTGTTTTCGACGCAAAACCCGGTGGAGTTTGAAGGCACCTATCCGCTACCTGAAGCGCAACTGGACCGCTTCCTCGCAAAAATCCGCATTGCTTATCCAACCAGCGAGCAGGAAGTGCAAATCCTGGAAAACATCCAGAATGGATTCGACTCGCGGGAATTGAAGAAAGTAGCGTTCGAGACAGTTCCACCGGCGGCGCTGATGTCCGCCAGAGAGGAAGCGGCTCGCGTTAAAGTCGAGCCAGCATTATTCCAGTACATCGTCAGATTGGTGGCGCGCACGCGGAATTGGCCGTCGGTCAGCCTTGGGGGCAGCCCGCGCGCAGCCATCAGCTTGATGCTTTTCGCAAAGGGTCTGGCGGCCATCGAAGGCCGCGATTTCCTGATTCCCGATGACGTGAAATCCGCCGCGCTCCCTATCTTGCGCCACCGGTTGGTCTTGAAGCCGGAAGCTGACCTGGAAGGCGTGACTCCCGACCAGGTCGTGCGCGATGTGGTGAGGGGAGTGGAAGTGCCGAAATGACGGAGTCGGCCCAACTTGCTCCAGCGCCCATTGGCGCTCGGGGCAAAGCAAAAGGAAGATGGGGCGTCGCCTTCGGCCGCCGTTTCTTTGTGCTGCTCGTCATCGGACTGGTGTGGATTGGTCCCGCCTGGGCGAGTCCGAAATACCTGTGGGGAATGGCTCTGTGGGATGTTCTCGTGCTCCTCTTGTGGGCCGTAGATCTGAATAAATTGCCGAAACCGGAAGAGATTGAAGTGCGACGCCTGTGGCAGTCGACGCTGCAATTGCGCGAACCCGCCGAAGCAACTCTGGAATTTTTGAATCGAGGGAAATCCGACATTTTGTTGCGCGCGCAGGAAGAAGCCCCGCTCGGCCTGCGCAAAGAAATTCCGGAAATGGACGTGCGCGTCCCGGCGGGAAATTCGCAGAACGTAGCCTATTCCGTTTGTCCCCGGGAGCGTGGCGACATGCATTTCGGCGAAACCTTTCTGCGCTACCAATCGCCTTGGCAGATTGCGGAACGTTGGGCGGTCGCCTCGCTGAAACAGACCATTCGTATTTATCCCAATTTCCAGGAATCGAAAAAGGACACGATTTATCTGATTCGTAGCCGCCAGATCGCCCTCGAAAGAAGATACAAACACCAGCCGGGCCTAGGCCGTGAATTCGAGAGCCTGCGCGAATACCGTGAGTCGGACGAGTGGCGGGACATCTGCTGGAGTGCGACTGCGCGGCGCGCCAAGCTGATCAGCAAATCCTACCAAACGGAGCGCAGCCAGACTGTTTGGCTGGTTCTTGATGCGGGAAGGCTCTTGCGGACACGCGTCAAAGGGCTAAGCAAGCTGGATTATGCCGTGGGCGCCGCGCTTTCCTTGGCGCAGGTTGCTCTGTATTCCGGCGACCTCGTCGCGATGTTGGGATATGGGCGGCGCATCCTGCAACGACTTCCCCCCGGCCGCGGCTCGAGGCAGATTCGCTCCTTGCTGGAAGGGTTGGCGCTGCTTCGCGCAGAAGAACTGGAAGCGGACCATCGGCGCGCTATGGAAACCCTGGCGGTCCTGCAAAAGCGACGCAGCCTGGTGGTATGGCTGACGGATCTTGCGGAGACAGCGACAACGCCCGAAGTGATCGAAAGCGCGATACACATGGCGCAAAGGCATCTCGTGTTGTTCACCGTAATTGGTCAGCCGGAACTACCCGCCATGGTGAAAGAACGTCCGGAAAATGTGCGGCAGATGTTCCGGCAAACCGCCGCGATGGAGATTGTGCAGCGGCGCGACTTGCTTCTACGCACTTTACGACAACAAGGAGCGCTCACCCTGGAAGTGGAACCTGCGAAGCTCTCGACCGCGGTCGTCAACCAGTACTTGATGGCAAAAGACCGGAGCCTGATTTAGTGGTCTCCAATCTTTCAAAGGAATCGCTTTCCACCTCGCCGTTTTGCCTCCTGCCCGTGAAAACAAGATACAAGACCAGGAGCGTGAACAGTCCCGCGGCAAGGGCAAACTTCATTCCAACTGGCAAGTCGGACGGCGAGATGAATCCCTCGATGAATCCGGCGATCAGCAGCAGCGGAATCGTCCCGAAGAACAGTTGCGCACTGAGTTTGCCCGCACGAACCAAAGACTCGCCGCGCGGCAGCGCCCCGGGAAACAGCAACCCCCGGGCAATGATAAAACCTGCCCCACCCGCAATGAAGATCGCAGGCAGTTCGAGTACACCGTGAGCGGCCACAAAACTCCAGAGTGGGAGACTCATGTGCGCTGCCCAGCAGGCGGTTCCGACTACGCCGATCAGCAAACCATTGAGCAGCATCATCCACAGGGTGCCGATTCCCGCAGTAATCCCCAGCGCATATGTCGCGATAGAGACGCTCAAATTATTCGTGAGGATTTGGCTGGAGGCCACTGGCTTCACGGTCACAATCGAATCTGTCCATATTTTGTGCTGTTCGATGCTCTGCATCATGCCTGGACCGAGAATATGGCGGGGGAAGGAAGGATCGTTCAGGCTCAACAGGCATCCAGCGACAGCGGCTCCCAGAAAAATCAGGGAAGCTGCAAGCGTGTTCGAAAAAGTTTCCCGGAAGATGGCAGGGTAGGTGTAACGGTAGAAAGTCAAGATGTTGCGATTGTCGGTTTTGCGACCCATATAGATGATGTTGTGAGCGCGGCCGAGCAACTGATTCAGGTAGTGGGCGAGGTTGGTGCTGGTGGAATCTTCGCGAACGCTGGCGAGGTCAGCGGCAATCTGTCGATATAATAGAGCTAATTCCTGAAGATCGGTGGGGGTCAGGGCGGAAACGCCGCTGCGTCCACTGGCATGGATCAACTGTTCGAGCCGGTTCCAGTGCGGACGGCGCTTTTCAATCCAGCGGGTGGAGATCATCGGATGGATTCCCCGGATAAGCTTACCATCGACACGCCGGAACAAACGGCGCTGGAATATCCGATTGCCGGATTAGGTAGCCGCTTCCTGGCCCTCCTTGCGGATACCGCCATCCAGGCCGTGTTGGCAATCTTCGTTCTTATTCTCGGGGGCTTCCTTGGAGCCGGATTGGCCACGTTTGGCGGTCTCGGACCGCAGTGGGTCGTCGCCATTATTTTCTTCCTTCTCTTCCTCCTCAACTCCGGCTATTTTGCCCTGTTTGAAATCTTCTGGAACGGACAGACTCCCGGCAAACGGTACGCGCAAGTTCGCGTCATCCAGGATGACGGACGGCCCATTGGCACTTATGAGGCCATCGTGCGAAATGCTTTGCGCATCGTCGATATGCTGCCCGCAATGTATGGCATCGGACTCATCAGCATTTTCTTGAGCCGCCAAAGTAAACGCCTGGGTGACTTTGTGGCGGGAACCGTAGTGGTCCACGAAAAAACGCTGGAAGGCGTTCGTCCTTACGTGGAAACCAAAATCGACGATACATTGCCGCTTATCGACAGCGCGAAAGTTACCCTGGAAGAAGTGCAGTTGATCGAGACGTTTCTCAATCGCAGAGATTCCCTGGACCCCTCTGTACGCACGACAATGGCCCTGCAAATCGCCAATCGGCTGGCGGACAAAATGGAAGTCAAAATCTATGGCTGGCCGCGCACGGAAAGATTCCTCGAAGCGATCATGGAGCAGTGCCGTCAGAACGATCGCTTCCGCAGTTGATGTGCGTCAGCTAATTTGCGCATGCGGCTTGCACTTCGGCGATTTCTTTCTGCAGCCGTGGCCATTTGAGCGCCAGCGCCAGCGCTTCTTTCGTGAGCGAGAGATTCGGCACCGGGTCACCCAAATGCTGGATCACGCTGCGGGCGGCGTCACACTGGTGATTTGCGGCAAGCGCATGGGCTTGCTTCAGCTTAATTTCCAGATACACATCGAGTTGGCTGACTCCGCCTTCTTCCAGCGAAATAAATCGCGTGGCCAGTTCTTTCTGTGCTTCATCGTACCGCCCCGCATCCGCCAGATCCCGCGCTAATTCATAGATCAGAGTCGCGGGCGGGTTTGCCCCAGGGAATTTCTGTAACGCCGCAACGCGTTCTTCCGCCGGACGTCCCGCTTCGCGCAGTGCGCGTTCCAGGCCGAGATAGTTCTCCGCATTTTCCGCGTCGGACTTTGTTCCCTCAGCGAAGTATTCAATTGCCCGTTCCGGTGACCGCTTCGAATACAACGCGGTGTAGCCCATGTTCCTGAGCAGCGCAGGAATAGCGGGATTGCGTTCGCGGGCCAGGCTCCACTCGGCCATCGCAGCATCCTGCATTCCGCCGGACATGTAGAGCGAACCAAGAAGAGCGTGGGCGTTGGCATCCTTGGAATTCGCAGAAATCGCGTGCTTGAGCACGTCAAACGATTCCGGCCGGCTGGGGAACACGTACACGGTTGACAGACGTGACGCTGCCTGGAAATCGGAATTGCCATCCTGATGGAGCATCTCGCGGCAATACCCTTGATAGTAAGCGAGCAGCGGATATGCTTCCGGGCGGGGCATGCCGGGCTCAGCCACAACGCCTGGTCCAGTTGGATACTTCCGCGAGAGTAGCTCCAGGGCATCTGCGTAGAAACCGAAATGCATATACAGGACAGCAATGTTGAGAATGCGTTCCGGATCGCCAGCGAGATGTTCCCAAAGCGGGGGATCTTCGTGTCCCAGGACAGTCGATTCATAACGCAGGAATGTATTTGCTGGATCGGCAAGCTGAAGTTTTTCGAGATGTGCCTTTGCACCCTGTGTGTTTCCCAAGTGGCGCAAGACTGTGACGTCTAGGTCGCTCAAGCGGGCCGAATCGGCAAATTCTGTGTAGGCCATCGACAGCTTCTGATGCGCCTTGTCCAGATCGCCCGTGCGCGCATCCAACGCGGCCAATGCAAAAAGTGAGGGCGCGCGAAAAGTACCGAACTGAACGCTCATCTCAAGTGCGCGGCGCGCTTTATCGGGTTCCCCCGTCGCGACATACGCCAGACCCAGGTAGTACGCCGCTTCCTGATCATTGCTGATGCGGGTTAGCACGAGAGAGAGTTGCGCAATTGCTTCCGGATACTGCTTCAACGCGACCTCGAGCCGGCCAGCGGCACGCTGCAGCGGAACACTTTCCAAGAAGCGCTTTAGTCCATCGCGATAGGTGGACAGCGCACTCAGCACTTCACCGTTCCGTTCCTGCTCGGTACCCATCACGAGAAAATCGCTTTCGCTGCGCTTCTCGACCGGAGGATAGACGTAAGCTGCGGGCAATTTCTTCGGCACTTCGGACTTGGGCAGAAAATCGTACTTTCCTTCGGTGTGGGTCAGGATAGTTGTTCCTGATTCATCGATCAGAGTGACTGTGAAAGTGTTTTGAGACGGCAGGTTCGGAAACTGTTTATGAAATGTGGTCTTCGGTGAGAGGGAGACACTTTCCGCGGCAATCACTTCGGCTCCATTGTGTATTTGCAGCTTGGCGTTCGGATAATCGCGGGTGACGTTGAAGGCTACTTCGAGAGAAACCGTTTCCCCGGATTTAGAAGGCGTGCGGGTCACATTCAGCACAGCATCCGGATTCGCTTGCGTGACGCCTCCAATCTCCAGAACCGGTAGCCAAATTTCCATGAAATGAATGGCTTGTTGTGGATCGAGAAAGCCGTAGGTTTCCTGGTCGCGAAAAAGTCCTGCTTGAATTTCGACGTAGGCACTTTCATTGTCGGAAAGAGCCTTGCGCCATCCAAGGCCTTCGGCGTCGCTGCCCCACGAAAACACCTTTTTCGAAGGTAGATTGGTTCGTGTGGAATAGTGCACAACCCC
The DNA here is from genome assembly GCA_963775865.1 of Candidatus Acidiferrales bacterium. Lineage (GTDB taxonomy): Bacteria > Acidobacteriota > Terriglobia > Acidiferrales > UBA7541 > Acidiferrum. Next base: position 73,832 of record CAVZKU010000012.1, read on the forward strand.
CGCATTGGTTTTGAGATGATAGACGGCCATGAACGGTTCGTTGCTGGCAAAACTGAATCGGGAAACCGGGCCAAACTTGTGATTTCCCACGATGCTCAGGTCCGTGCCAGTACGATCCACGGGCCAGGTATCCAAATCTGTGAATCCATGGAACACGGAGAACTCCTGGGGATAGTAGAGACGAGAATCATCCCAAACCTGCACTCCCGCATTGGTCCACCAGTAGAAACGATGGCGAGCTGCACCGGGATTGTATAGTGTCGTCTTCTGCTGGAGCATGGCCTGCCCAGGATGTAGGGTCAGTTCCACGCACCATTCCATGCCGTACACACGGTCGATATTCCGGACCCAGACGGACGCGCTGCCATCGGGAGCCTGCGACGTGGAAAAGTCCACGGGCGAAGCGGTCATCCAGTTGTGGGAGACCGGAAAATTAAATTCGATTCCATACGCCGCCCAAACGCCGCGATACGCAATTCGCGCAAATTTCAGTGAAGGATTCGCATAGAACAAGTCCGCGCCGTTGCGTTTATCGAGGCAGCGGTACAGGTGTCCGCCCAAATCGGGCAGGATTACGCACTGGAGATATTCATTTTCGAGATTCAGGGTACGCCACCGATGTGGCGCCACATGGTTCGTGAGATTCTCGCGCATTGTATATGGATAGTTGTACCTGCCATTGGTGACGAATTGATCGAAGGGCGGATTTTCGTCGGGTGGGCCTTCCTCATAGGTAGGCAAATCCATGGTGTCCTGCCACACACGCACGGGTGTGGTGCTTCCCGCCGACTGTGCCGAACAATGTGCGGGCACCAGGGCCAATAGACTGATCAGCGCTAGTCCCCACGGTACCGAGCGAAAATGCTTGTCCACGATTTGCACTCCTCACTACGACGCTGAAGAACTCCTCAATGCTAGCAATGGACTTCTTATATCACAGCGAGCGGTGGCAATTCGGGTGATGAGCGACACCCGTACACGTTGCGGCGAACTGGCAGCAAAAACAGGGTGACGTCTCAGGCCCGAATCATGGTCAGCAGCATCTTGAAGGGAGTGAGCGCGGCGAGGGCATGAGGTTCATGTGCGGGCAAGAGGATTCCTTGGCCCGCTTCTACTTGATAGGGCTTGTCCGAAATCGTGATTTCCGCTTCTCCGTCGAGCACATGAACCAGCGCGTCAAACGCGGCAGTATGTTCCGTCAACCCCTGCCCCACGTCAAAGGCGAACGCCGTCACATTGCCTGCCGGAAGCTTGAGCAACGTCCGGCTGACCACGGTACCTTCCTGGTAGCTGACCAGTTCGCTCATACGCAAAACTTCCCCGGTGGGAATCTGATTCTGACGTGATCGCGCTGCTTCGTTCATGTGGCCTTACCTGCCCGGGATAGGGTGCGCGGCCTGGTCCGCATGAGGCACCAGCCGCTCATAAACCGTGGCGGGAATCGCGGAATCCCAATGTCCCGTCGCTTTGGCGAAGCCCGCCACGCCCACGAACAAGATTGCTATCCCGGCAGCCATGGCCCATGCCGGAAAAACCGCGGGCTTTGTCTTGGGTGCAATCAGATTCGGTAAGCTCATGGTCAGCGCGTTTTGCGCCGGACAGACAGCCACACATTCCAGGCAGCCCGTGCATTCCACCGAGCGAATCTGCACGAGTTTGTCGACGGGCAGCCCCGATGGGCACGCTTTCGCGCACTTAGCGCAATCGATACACGTTTCCGCGTTCCTCCGGATGCGCGTCGGGCTCAACCAGGACAGCAATCCCAATAAGGCGCCGTAGGGGCACAGAAACCGGCACCAGAAATTCTGAACGAATAGAGACGCCACGATAATAATCCCCAGAACAAGCAAGCCGGTCTGTCCAATATGCCGGAAGAAATTCAACATTTTCACGTCGGCGATCAGTCCATACGGGCTCACCATGAAATCCCGAATTCCGACAGCGGACATAGTGGAAATGGCCCAGAGGAAAAATCCCAGGAGGAAATACTTCAGCCCGCGCAGGGACAGGTCCAGCCAGCGGGGCAGAAAAAAATTCCGCTTGAACATCTTTTTTCCAGCTCGCCAGAGATACTCGGAAATGGTCCCAATCGGACAAAGCCAACTGCAGAACGCTTTGCGGAACAAAAACGCCATCGCCAGAAAAGTTAGCAACAGAAACAAGGCAGCAGGATGGACTTGCGGAATTTCTCCGCTCAAGAGCCAGTACTTCAGATTCATCAACCCAGCGATTGGCAGCCAACCCTCCACTCCCGGCGGCCTATGCAGATTCGAATCCCCCATTCCGACTTCCAGGTGGCGCACCCAGAAATAGAATTTCGCACCGAGCCAAAGATTAAGAACGAGAAACGCACCCTGGAAACTCCGGCGATACGATTGCGAGCGGTCGACCTCGCTGCGCTTCACAAGTTTCTTCTTAGGTTTAGGAGCTAGATTGCTGCCGGCCGTTCGTTGGGGCATGGCGGCTGCGAGTTCGCAGGGTTCAGATAGGGCTGCCTGGGTGGCCATGGATCGTGGGCCTCGCGAGCAGAGTACGAGAATCAATCACAGGAGGCTGTGACTGCAGTCACACACCCCATCTCGTTGTTAGCGAATTGATTTCACTTAGCTTAGGATGGGATTCCGGAGCAACTTTTGCCGCTTGAGGCTCCCTCCTGCTTATATGACTCGCTTCCTCGCACGTGGCAGACAAGTCAGCGGCCGCTCCCCCCGGCAGAACTACCGGCAAGATGGTCCTCGAAGACGCCATCTCCCTTGCATGTTATCCTGTTGCTGCCGCGTAACCACCCGGTGCGGCTGTGGCGAAATTGGCATACGCGGCGGGCTTAAAATCCGCTGGGGATTTCCCCGTTGTCGGTTCGAGTCCGACCAGCCGCACCATTTTTTTTACTCTCCTTTAGGTCATCGCCCTGGGCAGACACTTCATTCCTTTTGCAGTACAATTCTGACGCCTTTTCGCCCGGTGGCGCATCAAACGCCTGGGCCCATTTTGCGGGTGCCCCCACTCCCGCCCCGGAGATACCGTGAGCGAGCAGAATCTCGATCAACTTTGTATCAATACAATCCGAACCCTTTCCATTGACGCTGTCCAGCAAGCCAATTCTGGCCACCCCGGCGCGCCGATGGGTCTGGCCCCCGTGGTTTTTTCCCTTTGGCAGTATTTCCTGAACTACGATCCCGCCAGCCCGATCTGGCCCAATCGCGATCGCTTCGTCCTTTCCGCGGGACACGCGTCCATGCTTCTGTATTCCACCCTGCATCTGGGCGGAGTAAAGGACGTCAACAAAAAAGGCGAGGTCCAAAACGAGCTCTCTATAACGCTCGATCAAATCAAGCGGTTTCGGCAGTTGGACAGTCGCACTCCGGGCCATCCCGAGTCCCACCTTACGACGGGCGTCGAAACCACCACCGGGCCGCTCGGCCAAGGCGTCGGAAACAGCGTCGGCATGGCCATCGCGGGAAAGTGGATGGCCACCCATTTCAACCGGAAGGACTTTGATCTTTTCAATTTTCGTGTGTACTCGGTGTGCGGCGACGGTGATTTGATGGAAGGCGTCGCGGGAGAAGCCGCTTCCTTGGCCGGCCACCTGGAACTCGGCAATCTTTGCTGGATCTATGACCACAACCGCGTGACCTTGGACGGCCCGGCGAGTTGGTCGTTCAGTGAAGATGTCATGACGCGATTCGTTGGCTATGGTTGGCGCGTTACGCGCGTGGCCGATGCGAACGATCTCCTGCAACTTTCGCGCGCGTACAAAGAATTCCTCGCCCATGGCGATACGCCTATGTTGATTGTTGTGGACAGTCACATCGGGTATGGCTCTCCCCATAAGCAAGATTCCTACGAAGCGCATGGCGAACCCTTGGGCGAAGCGGAAGTCAAGCTGGCAAAGAAAAGTTACGGCTGGCCCGAGGACGCGAAATTCCTCGTTCCCGACGGCGTCTACGCTCATTTCCAGGAAGGTGTCGGCGCGCGTGGTGCACAGGAACACGCGAAGTGGCAGGCCCTCTTCGCGGATTACGCCAAGAAGTATCCGGAGCTTGCGGAGCAGCTGAAGCGCATGCAACACCGTCAGCTACCCGACGGCTGGGACAAAAATCTTCCTGTGTTCGCAGCCGATGCCAAGGGCATCGCCACGCGAGAAAGCTCCGGCAAGGTCCTAAATGCCCTCGCACAAAATATCCCCTGGATGGTGGGCGGTTCCGCGGACCTAGCCAAATCCAATAAGACCAATCTCACCTTCGAAGGCGCCGGTGAATTCTTCCCCGTCCATTTTGAAGGCCGCAACGTGCACTTCGGAGTTCGGGAACATGCCATGGGCGCTGCGGTCAACGGAATGTGTCTGAGCGGCCTGCGATCCTACTCCGCCACTTTCTTTAATTTCAGCGATTATATGCGAGCCAGCATGAGGCTTGCGGCGCTGATGGAGATCCCGGTGCTTTTCATTTTCACCCACGATTCCATCGGCCTTGGCGAAGACGGCCCGACCCATCAACCTATTGAACAGTTGGTTGCATTTCGTGCCATGCCGAACATGCTCGTTTTCCGCCCGGGCGATGCCAACGAAGTGACGGAAGCATATAAGGCTGCCCTGCAACACATGCATGGTCCTTCCACACTGGTGTTTAGCCGTCAGGCCGTGCCCACTCTGGACCGCACAAAATATGCTTCAGCCGCCGGCGCTGCCAAGGGAGGATATGTGCTTGCGGACGCCGAAGGTGGCAAGCCGGATGTGATTCTTCTGGCTACGGGCAGCGAACTACAATGGGTTGTCACGGCATACGAAAAGTTGCAAGCGGAAGGCATCAAGGCCCGGGTGGTAAGCATGCCCTGCTGGGAATTGTTCGATCAGCAAGATGCATCTTACAAAGAATCCGTTTTGCCTTCGAGCGTCACCGCACGCGTTTCGATCGAGATGGCAGCGACCTTGGGATGGGAACGCTACGTCGGCCTGAAAGGTAAGCCAATCGGAATGCACTCGTTTGGCGCCTCCGCTCCCTTGAAGGATCTGCTGAAAAAGTTTGGGTTCGATGCGGAACATGTAGTCACCGCTGCAAAACAACTGCTTGGAAAGTGAGCACAAATGAAAATTGTCATCGGCTCCGATCACGCTGGTTTTCAATTGAAGAATGCCATGGGTGATTTGATTCGCGGTCTTGGCCATTCCGTGCTGGACGTCGGCGCATTTAACGAAAATCCTTCGGACTATCCGGACTTTTCGGAAGCGGTCGGACGCGCCATTCTCGACGGCAAGGCAGAGCGGGGCGTTCTGATCTGCGGCAGCGGCATTGGCGCCAGTGTTGCCGCCAACAAACTCATCGGCATCCGCGCTGGAATTTGCCACGACACTTATTCCGGGCATCAGGGCGTCGAGCATGACAATATGAACGTGCTGGTCATGGGCTCCCGCGTGATCGGCGAGAAACTTGCCGAAGATGTAGTGCGCGCCTATCTCTTCGCCAAATTCACAAATGAAGAACGCCATGTGCGGCGCCTCGCCAAAGTCCATGCGCTTGAGGAGAAGATGTTAAAAAGCTGAAATCTGGATTCGTGCCCCCGCCTACGGGCGTACAATAAGGGGCTGCGGCCCAGTATCAAATAAAGGAGAAGTTTTATGACCACCTCGGTAACCGTTCCTAACGCCGCCGGCACCAATCCCTTGAAGGGATTGCTCGAGTACGGCCAGTCCCCCTGGATGGACTATATTCGCCGCGACCTCCTGACCGGCGGAGGGCTCAAGAAAACCATTGACGCAGACGGTCTGCGCGGCATGACCTCCAATCCCGCCATTTTTGAAAAGTCCATCACGGGTAGCCCGCTTTATAACGACATTCTGCAATCCCCGGAAGCGAAGTCGTTGGACGCGAAGAGTCTGTATGAAAGAATTGCCATCCGCGATGTGCAAGACGCCTGCGATATTTTTAAGCCCGTTTACCAATCTACGCGCCGCCGCGACGGCTATGTGAGCTTGGAAGTCTCGCCTTACCTGGCCAAGGACACCAAGGGCACTCTGGAGGAAGCGCGCCGGCTCTGGAAAACGGTGGGCCGAGAGAACCTGATGGTCAAGGTGCCGGGGACCCCTGAGGGCATCCCCGCGATTCGCCAGCTCCTCGAGGACGGCCTCAACATTAACATTACCCTTCTGTTCGCGCAGGCGGCCTACGAACAGGTGGCCGAAGCGTTCCTGGCGGCTCTCGAGACGCGCGTGCTCAAGGGTCTGGATATCAGCCACTGTGCGAGCGTGGCCAGTTTCTTCGTCAGCCGCATCGACACGCTGGTCGATTCCAAGGTTGAGGAAAAGCTGAAAACCGCGACGGGAGCCGCGAAGGAACTCCTCACCAGCATCGAAGGCAAAATCGCCATTGCCAACGCCAAGCTCACCTACAAGAAGTATCAGGAACTGTTTGGCAGTCCGCGCTGGAAAGCCCTTGCGGCGAAGGGTGCGCAAACGCAGCGCCTGCTCTGGGCCAGCACCAGCACGAAGAACCCCAAGTATCGGGACGTTCTTTATGTCGAAGAACTCATCGGCGCCGACACGGTGGATACTATTCCTCCGGCAACCTTCGACGCCTTTCGCGATCACGGCAAACTCCGAAACAGTTTGACGGAGGACGTCGCCGGAGCCGCCAAGACCATGGATAATCTGGGCAAAGCGGGAATCTCCATGAAGGAAGTCACGCAAAAGCTGTTAGAAGACGGCGTAAAACTCTTCGCCGACGCGTTCAAGACCTTGCTCGACGCCACGGGCAAGTCCGCCGGCGTGCACTAGACCTAAGCGGTAGCTGCTCTGTTTGTTGCTCCTGGACCGCTTTCTTTTCGGTCCGGGCTGCTGGAAGACTCAAAACTTCGCGGAGGAATCTACACTATGCAACTCGGCATGATCGGTCTCGGAAGGATGGGCGCGAACATGGTTCGGCGCTTGCAGAAAGCGGGACACAAGTGTGTCGTCTATGACCGCAGTCCCGAGGCCGTTCAGCAATTGGCCAGTGATGGCGCGACCGGTTCGACTTCCATTGATGATTTCGTGGCCAAACTGCAAGAACCTCGCGCGATCTGGCTGATGGTGCCTGCGGCCGTGGTGGATCTAACCATTGCCGGACTGGTCCCTAAGCTCTCCAAAGACGACATCCTCATCGACGGTGGCAATTCCTACTACATCGACGATATCCGCCGCGCGAAAGAACTCTCCGCGAAGGGCATTCACTATGTCGATGTCGGCACCAGTGGCGGCGTTTGGGGACTCGAACGCGGTTACTGCGAGATGATTGGTGGCGAAAAGAGCACCGTTCAGCATCTCGATGCCATCTTCAAAACACTTGCTCCCGGCCGCGGAAATATCGATCGGACTCCCGGCCGCGACAAAGCTCCCGGTACGGCGGAAGAGGGCTATCTCCATTGCGGACCCTCTGGTGCCGGACACTTCGTCAAAATGGTTCACAACGGAATTGAATACGGACTGATGGCAGCCTATGCCGAAGGCCTGAATATTCTGAAACACGCCAATGCCGGCCACTCCAAGCGTGAAGACGATGCGGAAACCACGCCGTTGCGCCATCCCGAGCATTACCAATACGAATTCAATCTTGCCGATGTGGCGGAAGTCTGGCGTCGGGGTAGCGTAGTCGCTTCCTGGCTGTTGGACCTGACGGCCATTTCCCTGTTCGAACAACCCACCCTGGAAAACTATTCCGGCCGTGTCTCCGATTCGGGAGAAGGCCGCTGGACGATTCTTGCAGCCATTGAATCGACTGCTCCCGCACCGGTGTTGAGCGCGGCTCTCTATGAAAGGTTTACCTCACGTGGCGAAGGGGATTTTGCGGCGAAGCTTTTGTCCGCCATGCGTTTCCAGTTCGGCGGTCACGTCGAGAAAAAATCCGGTCACTGAGGCGCGTTCCCGGCTTCAGTTGCCCGAAGAGGATAGGATCGCTCCATGAGTTCGAATCACGTGGAAACTGCCAGCGTTGCCGCCCCTTGCGTCATGGTCATCTTCGGCGCTACGGGAGATTTGACCAAACGGAAACTGATTCCTGCTCTGCTGAATCTGGCACAGGAAGACATCCTCTCCAAACAGTTCGCCATCGTGGGGTTCGCCGGGAACGATCTGGATACTGAATCCTTTCGCAAGACACTCGGCCAGGAAATGCCCAATTTCGCTCCCGACCCCATCGATTTGAAGATGTGGGAGGATCTGTCCAAGCGCATCTATTTTGTGAAAGGTGACTTTCAGGATCCTCCCGCTTACGAGCGACTCAAAGCACAGATTGCGGAAGCGGACAAAGCCCACAATACCGGGGGCAACAAATTCTTCTACCTCGCGGTGGCGCCCCGTTTTTTTGCACCTATTGTGGATCAACTGGGTGTCGCAGGTCTGACAAAAGAAGAAAATGCCCACTGGACCCGAGTGATCATCGAAAAGCCCTTCGGTCACGATCTGGATTCGGCGCGAGAACTCAACGCCAATCTGAAAAAGACCTTGGATGAGAAGCAGATTTACCGTATCGATCACTATCTCGGCAAAGAGACCGTCCAGAACGTGATGGTCTTCCGCTTCACCAATAACATCATCGAACCCCTTTGGAATCGCAACTACGTCGATCACGTCCAAATCACTGCTGCCGAGACCGTGGGCGTTGAGCATCGAGGCGGCTTTTATGAAACTGCTGGCGCCTTGCGCGACATGGTGCCCAACCATCTCTTTCAACTCCTTACCATGACTGCCATGGAGCCCCCGATCTCCTTTGATGCGGATGAGGTGCGCAACAAGCAGGCCGAAGTTTTGCACGCCATCCAGCCGCTGAGTCCCGAGGATGTCCTGAAGAGCATGGTCCGCGGTCAATATGGAGAAGGAATCGTGGAGGGTGAGCGGGTCGCCGCCTATCGCAATGAGCCGGACGTTTCCCATGATTCAAACACAGAAACTTTTGTGGCCCTCAAACTCCAAATCGATAACTGGCGCTGGGCCGGTGTTCCCTTCTACCTTCGGACCGGGAAGCGGCTCGCCCAGCGGGCCACGGAAATCGTCATTCAATTCCGGCGAACACCCTTTGTTCTTTTCCGCAACACCGCGGTCAAGAATATCGAAACCAATCGTCTGGTTATCCACATTCAACCGGATGAAGGGATCTCCCTCAGTTTTGGCGCCAAGGTCCCTGGGGCAGTCATGCGCCTAGGCCTGGTGAATATGGATTTCGACTACAAATCCTATTTCGGCGTAGAGCACGGAACGGGCTACGAGCGGCTGCTGCGCGATTGCATGGCCGGGGACGCCACACTCTTCCAGCGGAGCGACATGGTCGAAGCCGGATGGAAAGTGATCCAGCCGATTCTGGACGTTTGGCACGCCCTGCCCCCGCGCGGATTTCCGAATTATGCCGCGGGCTCCTGGGGACCGGCGGAAGCGGAAGAATTGCTCGAACGAGATGGACGGGAATGGCGACGTATCGGCGAAGAGGAAATTGATGAACGCGGCCGTGTGGCTGCCCCGGGAGTCACCACAAAGGCAGGCTCGTTGTTATGACGCAACCTTCTCCACGAGAAGTCGTTCTTCTTCCGGACCCTGGGGCCATTACCCGGCGCGCTGCGGAAGAATTTCTGAAGTCGGTAAGCGAAGCGATTGCGCAAAAGGATTCGTTCACTGTCGCCCTCGCGGGCGGTTCCACGCCCAAAGCTCTGTATGCCATGCTCAGCGAGGATCCCGCATGTAGTGCAAGGATTCCCTGGCCAAAGCTGCACTTCTTTTTTGGGGATGAACGGCACGTGCCACCCGACAACTCCGAGAGCAATTTTCACATGGCGAACCAAACGCTTTTCTCCAAAGGTTTAGTCAAGCCGGAGCAGATCACGCGCATCAAGGGCGAATACGCCGACACGGAGAAAGCAGCACTGGAATATGAGCAGGCTCTTCGCGCATACTTTAAGCTGAAAGATGGCGAGTATCCTCGCTTCGATCTGGTGCTCCTCGGCATGGGCGATGAAGGTCACACCCTATCGCTTTTCCCCGGAACCAGGGCGCTACACGCCACCAATCGAATCGTCGTTCGCAACTGGGTCGGAAAGCTGTACACCGAACGCATCACGCTCACGGCTCCGGCGGCGAATCAAGCGCACCGTGTCATTTTTTGTGCGACCCGCGCGGACAAAGCGCTGGCCTTGAAGGCAGTCCTGGAAGGCCCGTACGAGCCGGAGCAGCTTCCGGCGCAACTCATACAACCGGTCAATGGCAAATTGCTTTGGCTGGTGGACCAGGCGGCCGGCTCGATGCTGTCGCCCGGTGTTCGAAACTAAGGAGATAGTCATGGCAACCGCAACTCTATCCACTGTGGAACAATACTTGGGCGCCAAAGCGGAATCGCTCCTCGGCTTCAAGTCTCCCAAAATTTCTAAGGACCGGCTGCACATTCCCGGCCCCGATTTCATTGACCGCGTGTACGCCGCTTCGGACCGCAATCTTCGCGTGCTGAACAACCTTCACCGCCTCTTCAATAGCGGGCGACTCGCCGGCACCGGCTATTTGTCGATTCTCCCTGTCGATCAGGGCATCGAGCACTCGGGCGGCGCGAGCTTTGCAAAGAATCCGGATTACTTTGACGGAGAAAATATCGTCAAGCTCGCCATCGAGGGCGGCTGCAACGCTGTCGCGTCCACCTTTGGCGTGCTCGGCTCCGTTGCCCGCAAGTATGCTTACCGGATTCCGTTTATCGTGAAAATCAATCACAACGAACTTCTCACCTACCCCAACCAGTTCAATCAGATTTTGTTCGGCACGGTGCAGGAGGCTTATGACATGGGCGCGGCTGCGGTCGGCGCCACCATTTATTTTGGCTCCGAGCAGAGCGATCGCCAAATTATTGAAATTAGTCATGCGTTCGCCAAAGCTCATGAACTCGGCATGGCCACGGTACTCTGGTGCTATCTCCGCAACCCCGCCTTCAAAAAGGATAAGGATTATCACCTGTCTGCCGATCTGACCGGCCAAGCCAATCATCTCGGGGTCACCATCCAGGCTGACATTATTAAGCAGAAGCTACCCGAAAATAACGGCGGGTACGAAGCGCTGAACATGGGTAATTCCAGCTATGGTAAGTTCGACAAGCGTATCTACACCGACCTCTGCAGCGATCACCCCATCGATCTCACTCGCTATCAGGTGGCCAATTGCTATATGGGCCGCGCGGGCTTGATCAATTCGGGCGGCGCTTCCGGAAAAAACGATTTCGAGGAAGCTGTCGCAACCGCGGTAATCAACAAGCGTGCGGGCGGCACCGGTCTCATCAGTGGCCGCAAAGCGTTCCAGCGGCCCATGGCCGAAGGCGTGAAACTGCTGAACGCGATTCAGGACGTGTATCTCGCCAAAGAAATCACCGTAGCCTGAGAAATCCAACTGATCTACTCGCCAGAACGGCCCGCCTCCTCGGCGGGCTGTTTTTTTTGTTCTGCTACTTTTACGTTCGGCAAGCTTCGGACGTTTTTTAGTGCAGGCACATCTATATGTCTTTCCTCGGATACGCATACTGTTTTTCCGGGATGCATCTTTCACCTTATTTGTCTCGGAATCTCTGACTCAGGAGCGCGCAATTACCAGAAATACGTATAAATCTTCTAAATTTTAGAGGACAGGCTTCGGCTTCATTTTTCACGCAACATAAATTCTACATTTTCTTAAAGTTGCAAAAGCCAAATTGGCATTGATCTTGCACTATTCCAAGGCACTTCAGTGAGTCGGTCCTGCGTGTGGTTTGCTGCGTGGTTTTCGGTCGGTTCTGGCTAGGGATTTCCTAGGTTTGAAAAAAAGCCAGTGCGAGTGGTGGAAAAGGTGTGAATGCCATCTTTGATGGCTGGGGAGTGGTGTGCCCAGAGTGGTCGTCCAAGAGAGTAATTCAATTCTTCATTAGGGGAAGAAAAAAGATGACCAAGAAGTTTCTAAAAGCGGCGTCGTTCTTGACGTTGTTGTTCTTATTGTTCGCGCTCACGTCGTCCGCGCAATCGATCGTCACTGGAGGGATCGCTGGAACTGTCACGGATCCCACCGGGGCGGTAGTCGCGGGAGCGAATCTCACTCTCACAAACCCTGCCACGGGAGAAATGTTCAATGCCACTTCTTCCGCTACCGGGCAATTTGTTTTTGCTCTTCTGAAACCGGACCAATACACACTCAAGATCGCCAAAGAGGGGTTCAAGTCCACCACAGAATCCGTCACGGTCGTGCTGGGAACCACGGTCACCGTCAATCCCGCGCTCGAAATTGGTTCTAGCTCCACAACCGTGGAAGTGAACGCGGACACCGGGGCACAGTTGCAGACCGAAAATGCCAACATCTCCACCAGTTACGACATCAAGCAGATTCAGGAGGTACCCAACCCTGGTGGGGATATCACCTATGTTGCTCAGACTGCTCCCGGTGTGACCATGAACAACGCAACCGGCGGGGGCTATGGCAATTTCAGTACTTTTGGACTGCCCGCCACTTCCAATCTGTTCACGGTGAACGGCAACGATTACAACGACCCTTTCCTCAACCTGAACAACACCGGCTCCAGCAACCTTCTGCTAGGTGGCAATGAACTGCAAGAAGTTTCCGTGGTCAACAACGCCTATACGGGTCAATATGGACGCCAAGCCGGCTCGCAAGTCGACTACACCACCAAGTCGGGCACCAATTCCTGGCACGGGGATGCGGTGTACAACTGGACCGGCCGCTACCTCAACGCCAACGACCCTGTAAACCTGGCTACCTCTCCCGCCGGAGGCCCGCTTAACCCCCGTCCTTTTGAGAACAATAACCAGTGGGCCGCTTCTCTCGGCGGACCCATTATTAAGGACAAGTTGTTCTTCTTTCTGAACACCGAAGGCATCCGTTACATTTTTGGGTCCATCCATTCGGCGAGCGCGCCCACGCCAGAGTTTGAAAACTACGTTCTGGGGAATGTCCCGCAGGATGCGACAACGCAAGCCTTCTACCAGAATATTTTCAAGCTCTACAGCGGAGCCCCCAATATTGCCAATGCCACGCCCACTTCGGGAAGCTGCACCGGCTCTGGGGGTTGGACCGCGGCGACCCTTCCGGTTGCCCTCGGCAACAATTTGTGCACGGAAGCCTGGACGGATTCCGTCTCGGCAGGAAACAAAGAATGGTTGCTCTCTGGCCGCGTTGACTACAAGTTCAGTGATTCAGATCAAGTCTTCGGGCGCGTAAAATTCGATCGTGGTGTCCAACCGACTTACACCGACACCATCAATCCCACTTTCAATACCAACAGCACGCAGCCTCAAAACGAAGGCCAGCTCAACTACACGCACATCTTCAACCCAACCGTGGTCAATAACTTCATCGGCTCAGTGCTGTGGTACTCCGCCATTTTTGGAGGTATCACGGAGAATAGCCCGGCCCTCAATCTCTTTCCCGGCAACTTGGCGTTCAGTGATGGCTCGCTGACCAACATCGGATTCGGCTCCGGAAACCCCGGCGGTTTTGGCCAGGGCTTCTTGTTTCCACAAGGCCGCAATGTGACTCAGTGGGGACTCGTAGATGACCTTTCCATCACTCGCGGAAATCATTCCTTTAAGATGGGCATGAACTTCCGGCGGGATGACATCAGCGATCATACGGCTTCGGAGCTTGCGCTATACCCTGCAGTTAGCACCACGCTGTTTGGGTTCGCGAACGATGCGGTCGCCAGTTCCACCGCGTACAACTTCGCAACGAGCCCCGTCCAGCCCGTCGCGTTTTATACCTTCGGCCTTTACTTCCAGGATGAGTTTCGCGTCAATTCGAAATTGAAACTAACCTTGACTCTCCGCGCGGACCGCAATTCGGGTGGCGCTTGTCAACATGCCTGCGCCAGCCTGCCCATCAACGCCTTCAGCGATTTGGCTCACGGTGCCGACATCCCGTACGACCAGTCCTTTCAGACGGGTCTGACCTCGATCATTCCGAACGTGGAAAAGGTTGTCTTTCAACCTCGCTTCGGTCTGGCCTGGTCCCCCAACAGCAAGACCGTAATCCGTACGGGCATCGGCCTGTTCAGTGACCTGTATCCTGGCACGATTCTGAGCGCCATCGATACCAACTTCCCGCAGGTGAATCTCTGGAGTGTCCCGGGAGGGAGCTTGGCGTGGGACCTCAATCCTCCTTCGTCCACAGCATTTCCGGGGAGTGGCGTCGCCCTGGTCCAACAATGCAACTCCGCCTTCACCAGCAATTACTTTAACGGCGGCAATCTGAACACGTACCTCGCCACCCCAGGACTTCCCTCCGTCTGCGCTACGACGCCGACCCTGAACGACGTAAGCCGCAGTCTCAGCAATCCCAAGTATGTGGAATGGAATCTCGAAATCCAGCACACCTTGGGCAACAAAGCCATTGTGTCTGCCAACTACGTCGGCAACTATGGTTACGACGAACTCTATCTCAACGCTTATCAAAACAGCTTTGGCTTTGGAACCCTTCCGGCCACTGCTCCCGACCCGCGCGTTGGCCTGGTGAAGTTCCTCAACAGCGGTGCCGTCTCCAACTACAACGGTCTTACCGTCTCCATTCAGGCGCACACGTGGCATGGGCTGACCGGTTCGTTTAGCTACACGTTCTCTCATGCCTTGGATGAGGTCTCCAATGCTGGAATTCTGCCGTTCTCAGTGATCAACAGCATCGAGAACCAAATCAATCCTTACAACTTGCGGGACAATTACGCCTCGGCGGATTACGATGCCCGCCATCAACTGAGCGCCAGCTACATCTACGAACTGCCGTTCAAGAGCAGTCATCGCCTTTTGAACGCGGCAGTCGGCGGCTGGCAGCTTTCTGGAACCATGTTCTACCGCACCGGATTTCCTTTCAGCGTCATCGATGGGGCGACGCTCGGAAACCTCGTCGGAAACAACCTGAGTCCTACCTTCAACAGCATTCTCTTGCAGCCGGAATTCTCCCAGCGGAACTTCTCCAACGTTGACGGTTGCGTTGTAACCGCTTGCTTCGGCATCGCCGGGAAAGGATCCACTGCTCCTTATCTGTTCGCACCGGCGACTGACTTCACCGGCGCAACCGTGGGCCGCAATGCTTTCCGTGGTCCTGGCTTCCTCGGCGGCGACATGAGCCTGCGGAAGAACTTCCACCTTACCGAACGCGTTGGCTTCCAGATCGGTCTCAACGCGTACAACTGGTTCAACCACGCGAACTATGGCGGGCCGTATCCCAATACGAATGCTCCATTCTTCGGACAGTCTGTCTTTACCCAGACTCCGCCGACGTCTCCTTACGGAGCGTTCGCGTCTGCGGCGACTGACATGAGGATTGCGCAGCTCACCGCCAAGATCACCTTCTAACACTCACCTGCGCATAGGCAGCAAAAGGGGCGGCCCCTGTGGCCGCCCCTTTTCATTTAGCACGGCTGTCCGAACCTTGTGCATCAGTCGATCCGGAAACAAAACAGCAAGTCTTCCCAATCGAATCCTTTGTTTTATTCCATCGATTCTTTGCTGGTTACCTTAAACGGCAATCGTAACAAAATTGAAATAGACGGCCTGCGTCTCGGTTTTCTTACAATGGAGAGAGCAGTCGGAAGGAGAAAGCAATGCCGAAAGTAAAGTCGGGTTCCCCAAAAACCACCAAGAATCCGAAGAAGGACACGGTACCTCCCGGTTATGATGATATCGCGCTTCGTGCGTATCACATCTACCTGCAACGCGGTTGCACCCCCGGGGATCCCATGCTGGATTGGCTGCAGGCTGAGCGGGAATTGTCCGCACAGGCCAGCAAGCCTCGCCGCAAGTCTAAAATCGTTTCGATCGCCGCGTAGCTCGTCTGTTCCGTAACTTTCCTCTCCACTCTGCCTCGCTTCGCAGTTTCGTGGTTCTTGTGTCTCCTGGCTTTCGTGAACGGAACATCGAAATTCCTTATACTATCCATATTGGCTTGTGAGATGGATGAGGGATGACCGATATGACGCGTGGAAATGATTTGAGCCGTTTGCGGCTCATTTTGATTGCTCTGATTCTCGTGCTGGGAGCGTTTTGGGTGGGAGCCCGCTACGGCCCTCGCCAAGCAAACGACGTCGAAGCGCATCGCCTCGGCGAGAACTCGTCCTCCGTTGGTCAGACCGCATCGTCTTCACTGCCCACCTCCTCGTCCCAACACAATGAACACCTAACCGAAGATGAGTCCATCAATGTCCGAATCTACCGGCAGGCTTCTCCCGCCGTTGCAAATATCTTGACCAAGGCGACGGAGTATGACTTTTTCATGGATCCGGTGCCCGTCGAGGGCGCGGGTTCCGGTTTCGTCATTGATCCGCGGGGTTACATTCTGACGAACTATCATGTGGTCGCCGGAGCCCAATCGATCGAAGTTATTCTGGGGGATAAGACACGGGGCCCGGCGAAGTTTATCGGCGCGGACCAGCGCAACGATGTGGCTCTCATTAAGATCGATCCCAAGGGTAAGCAACTCGCGTCGCTGCCGTTAGGAGATTCTTCCTCCCTTCAGGTGGGCCAGAAGGTTTTGGCCATCGGCGATCCCTTCGGATTTCAGTCCACTCTTACAACGGGTGTCGTCAGCGCACTCGGTCGCACAGTGCAAACCAGCGACACCACTTTTATTGACGATGCGATTCAGACAGACGCATCCATCAACCGCGGCAACTCCGGGGGCCCCCTGATTGACACGCACGGCCAGGTCATCGGCATCAATTCGGCGATCTACACGCCCTCGGGCACAGCCGCGGGAATTGGCTTTGCCATTCCTATCAATACCGCCAAGCTCATTGCCAACGACCTGATGACGGAAGGCAAAGTGCGCCGCGCCTACCTTGGCGTGCGTACGATTCCGGTGGCAGGTTGGCTGGCGGAAGCGCTGGACCTTCCTGTTCAAGAAGGCTTGCTGGTGGAACAAACCACCAAGGGTAGCCCTGCTGCCGCGGCCGGAATCCACGGCGGTGACAAAATCGCACAAGCGGGCATGCGGCGCATCATGATCGGTGGTGATGTGATTGTGGGTATTGAAGGTCAGAAGGTTTCCAACCAGTTCGACATCGATTACATTTTGAACCGCAAGCGTCCCGGCGATACGGTGACGGTTACCCTCTATCGTGGCGCCAAAAAGCTGGATCTTCCTGTGAAGTTGGGAGAACGCGAAGGTAACTGAAACAGGAAGCGGGTCACGGCCCGATCTCCGCGCGATACTGGTTCCTTTCCTCTTCCGTCAGGCCGAACCATCCCTCGGTTATATCCCGTACACGCTCGAGCGCCTTTTGCATCTCCTCGTGCTTCGTTTTGATCATCTCGGCGTCCGCGTCTTGCGGCACATAGAGGGGGGGCGCCCCGATTAAAATCGCGCGCGTAAACAGCCCCGGCAAGCAGAAATGGTCCCAGGTTTTTTCGAACGTCTTTCCGCGCTCGATTCCGACGTGAAAGACGAAGATGGGCGCGCCAGTCATGCGCGCTAACAGCACTGGACCGACCTTCGCCACATAACGCGGTCCGCGCGGCCCATCAATGGTAAACCCGCAATCAAGCCCCTCCTTGATCCGCTGCGCCATTACCGCCAGGCCTCGCAGTCCCCCGCGCGACGAACTTCCTTGCGCGGTTCCAAAACCGAGCCATTCGATCACTTTGCGTGTCCACTGGCCATCAAATGCAGTCGTGTTCATGATCACAATCCCGCGGTTCCGCCCGTACCAGGCGATGGGAACGATGCAGCGATGCCAGAATGCCCAGATGCATGGTTGCTTCATGCCCCAGAACCGCTCGACATTCGCCCTGCCGAGCACTTCGAATCGTATCGTCGGCCCCAATACTCGGATGACGCTATAGACCACCGCCGCGATAATGGGAATCTGAATCCGCCGGTGCCAGGGAAGCTTGGGCAAACGCACATCGTAATGCGGGCTGATCGGCTCTTCGGTTACCTCTGGACGCTTTTCGTTGGTTTCCATCTTCAGATAGTATAGAAGGGTTGGTGTCTTGCTGTGCAGGATGGAGCTTCTGAGCTTGCGGCTTCCCGGAATCTTCCGACCCGTTTTGCGCCTCGCTACCCTTTGCGTTGTGGCTGCGTGCCTGTCTGCATCGATGGGGTACGTCTGGGGAGCACACGCGGATAATCCGGCCGATCCCGTAGGGGCCATTGAAGGAGACTCCATCTCCGTGCAGGGTCCGATGAGCGTGGACACGACCAATGGCCAGGTGAAAACCATTCTGCGAAGTGGCAGCGAGGTCCAGGTGAAATCCGGCCAGGCCCACATTGACCTGGTGGAGGGAGGCAACATCACGATTTGCGGGCCCTCTCATTTTTCGGTGCTGAAATCCGGTGGTGCGCTTACCATCGCGCTCGATAGCGGCACAATTCATGCCCACATCGAAGGTCTACTGACGTTGACTGTGTATACCGCACAGATTCAGGCTCACCCGATCTCCATCGGAAATGGCCCAGAGGATATGCTCGTTGGACTGGAGGCCTCCGGAACCATGTGCATCCACCCGAGCCGAGGGGCTGTCCGTGTCGAACAACAATTAACGGGGCAGAGCCTACTGATTCCGCAAGGTGGCGATGTTTCGTTGGCCAATGGACAACTGGAAACCTTGCGCACTTCCCCGGGCCAGTGCAGCTGTGAGCTGCAATTGAGCGCAAAACCCACAGCAATTTCCACACAGGTGAGTGGATTGGCGTCCACAGTGGAACTAAAGCAGAAAGCCGCCGAACCGAAGCCCGCTAACCCAGCGGCATCCCAGACGGAAGCCGCGCAAAAGGAAGAGCCAATCTACCAGGTTTTCATGCCCCCGCTGCATTATGACGCAAACTCCAAGCTGCAGCAGGACTACGATCCCAATCTCATCGTCTTGGTCCGCCGCGCACGCGTGCGTCCCACGCTGATTTTCCAGGGCAAAGTAGAAGGAGAACCAGTGATGGCCCAGGCGAGCGGTCTTCCTCCCGGCCCAGCGGAAGCCGGTAAGAAACCTTCAGACGATTCCGCCTGGAGCCGTGTCCGCACGTTCTTCCACAAACTATGGTCGCCCAGTTCGTGATTTAACCTTCCATCGATCCGTCGAGGGGGAGGAGCTACATACCCTCGTAGTTGGGGCCACCGCCACCCTCTGGCACGGTCCAATTGATGATTTGATATGGATCGGCAATATCGCACGTCTTGCAATGCACGCAGTTTGCCGCGTTAATTTTCAGCCTAAGGCCGTCGCCTTCTTTCGCCATTTCATATACGGCGGCCGGACAAAAGTATTGGCAAGGATTTCCATACTCTTCCACGCACCGCGTCGAGCAAACGTCCAGGTCTAGAACTTTCAAGTGACAAGGCTGATCTTCTTCGTGCCGGGTGCCTGAGTGATAGACGTCCGTCAAACGATCAAAGGTCAGCTTGCCATCGCCTTTAAGGCGCTCCGGGGCAGGTCTCCCATGAATTTGTTGGTAGGCCTGGTAGCCTGGCTTTGCATGCAGCGGATCAATCAGTCCATGCCCGCCAGTGATTTCCTGTATTCCCGAAAGCACGAGACCATCCAACAACCCATTATGGAAGGATTGGTGGAAGTTGCGCACCTTCCACAGCTCCTCCTTGATATAGCTTCGATCGATCTTGTCTCGGTAACCCTGGAGCGTCTTGGTGGAGGGATCACCCGTCTTTAGTGCCTCGAAAATGCTTTCCGCCGCCAGCATGCCGCTCTTGATTGCCAGATGCACGCCTTTGAGGCGCTGCGAATCGAGAAAGCTCCCCGCATCGCCGACGATCAAGCCGCCATCCACGTAATTCCGCGGCATGGCGTACCAGCCGCCATAGGGCAGCGATTTCGCGCCGTAGCGCACCAGCTTTCCGCCTTCCAGGAGCTTGCGCACAAACGGGTGCGTTTTCCATGTCTGGAAAGCGGCGTGTGGATCGAATCGCGGGTCGGCATACTCCAGGGCCGTCACCAGGCCGATCGACACACGATTGTTGGAAAGGCCGTAAATCCAGCCGCCGCCATACATCTTGGTCGATAGTGGCCAACCCAATGTGTGCGCCACGAATCCCGGCTTGATTTTGCCAGGCTGGACATCCCACAACTCCTTTATTCCGATGCCGTACGTTTGCGGATTGAGGTTGTCCAGTTTTTCTTTGGCCACCAATTGCTTCGTCAGCGATCCTCGTGGCCCTTCCGCAAGCACAGTGACTTTCGCTCGCAGTTCATATCCCGGAGTGTAGTTGTCCTTGCGCTTTCCGTTCTTGTCGACTCCCTTGTCTTCGGTGATGACTCCCGCAATTCCCTGCCCCTCATAGATCAGTTCTGCCCCAGCGAATTCCTTGAACACATTCACGCCCGCGGCTTCCACAAGGCCGCCCATCCATTTCACCAACTTGCTGAGCGAAATGACGAAATTCCCTGTGTTATTGAAGGGTGGCGGCGTGATCGGAAAGCGGTAGGACGATTTCTTCGTGAACAGGAGCGCCGCCGAATCTGTCACCGGCGTATCGAGAGGAGCGCTCTTTTCAAATCCGGGCACTAACTCTGCCAGCGCTTTTGGATTCATGATTGCCCCGGATAATTGGTGGGCGCCAATCTCCCGCCCTTTTTCTAGCACGTAAATATTTTCGGCGGAGAGTTCTGGTTTCGCCCCGGTGGCATTGTGCTTCTGAATCAGGTTTGCCAAATGCAGGGCACAACCGAGCCCGGCCGGCCCCGCGCCTACAATCAATACATCCGCTTCCAGTTGTTCCCGTTGCATCGCCATTTGAGTATTTTATCAAACAACCGTTTGGCAGGCAGCGCCGTTAACTCTTTGCTTTTTGCAGCTCTTCCGTCAGGGCAGGCATGACTTCGAAGATGTCCGCAACGATCCCGTAATCCGCAATCTCAAAGATGGGCGCATTCTGGTCTTTGTTCACGGCAACGATGGTGCGCGAACCTTTCATACCCACGACATGCTGAATCGCGCCGCTGATCCCCAGCGCCAAATACAGCTTCGGCGCCACCGTTTGCCCGGAACTGCCGATTTGTCGTTCCATCGGCAGCCAGCCTTCATCGCAGATCGGGCGAGACGCCGCAATTTCTCCACCAAGCGCTTTGGCTACCGCTTCTGCCTGCGCAATGTTCTCCGGAGCTTTAATGCCACGTCCAATCGCCACAATCATCGCCGCCTGCGTCAGGTCTACCGCAGACTTCGCTTCCTTGAACAGCTCCAGCGGCTTGGTGCGAATGTCTTCGGGTTTCACTTCCACTTTCGCCGCGTTTACCGGCGCTTTTCCACCCGCATGGGACTCCAACAAATCCGCGCGAAACGCTCCGGACTGGAAAGAGGCGAACCAGGGCGCGGCACCGACGAAACTCACATCCGCCGCCGTTTTCCCCTGGAACATCTGGCGGACGAACACCAGCTTCTCCCCGTCTTTCCGGAAGCCGACACAGTCCCCCACCATGCCTTTGCCGAGCATGGCTGCCAATTTCGGCGCGAAATCACGCACCTGATAGGTGTGCGGAAACAAAACCAAATCTGGCTTGGCCGTGTCGATGACCTGCTTCAGCGCGGTGCAATATCCATCCGGCGTATATTTCTCGAGCAAGTCGTGTTCAACCAGCAGAACCTCGGCCACATTTTTGCCCGCCAGTTCTTCGGCCAACGCCCCCACGCCGCGACCCACCACCGCCGCACTGATTGTTCCCGACGAGGCCGCGGCGATTTGTTGCGCTGCCGCCAGTGTCTCAAAACTCGTATTGTTCCATTTCCCTTGCCGCTGTTCGGTCACCACCAGAATTTTCATGTCAGATCACCCTCGCTTCAAACTTGAGCTTTTCCACCAGTTTGGCTGCAGCTTCCTTCGGTGTCCCGGTCAAGAATTCCGTTTTCTTCGTCTTGGTTGGCACGTAAATCTTCTCAATCTTCTGGGTCGGCTCGGTAGCCACGCCCAACGATTCCCGCGTGATCGTAGCGATCTCTTTCTTCTTCGCCGCCATGATTCCCTTCAGCGTGGCGTAGCGCACTTTGTTGATGCCAGACTGAATTGAAAGTACGGCCGGCAGCGGGCACTCGAGCGACTGAAACCATCCGGCCTCTAATTCCCGTTTCAGCTTCATTTTTCCGTCTTGTACTTCGATTTGCATGATGATCGTGGCGTGCGGCAGGTTCAGCAGCTCGGCCAGCAACACACCCGTCTGGCCAAAGCCGTGATCGTCGCTCTGCAAGCCGGTCAGCAACAGGTCGCACTTTTCTTTGCCAACGGCTGCGGCCAGCACCCTTGCGGTTCCCAGCGGATCCAGTTGCGCAAAGTGATCATCGACGACGTGGATACCACGGTCTGCACCTTTGGCCAGGGCTTCTTTGATCGTTTGCTTCACCCGTTCTGGACCGAGTGACAGCACAATGACTTCGCCGCCATGTTTTTCTTTCAGCCGCAACGCCTCTTCCAAGGCGTAGCTGTCCGGCTCGTTCATCTCGAAGCCGATGTCCGATTCCTTGATCCAGTTTCCGGCAACGGAGAGCGGCGCATCCTTTGCCGGCACCTGTTTGATGCAAACGACGATGTTCATGGGAGTATCCTTCCAATCGATGCTACTGGACGTTTACGAGGTGTCTTTCTGGAGCGAAAGCTCGTTGCCTATGGAGCGCGGGAGCAGGCTTCCCGTTTTCCCGGTATTCCAATGACCGTAACCGAAAAGCGGCAGCAGGGCTGCCGTGCTCCAAAATGCCTACTTGCCGGTCCAGCGCTTGAAAATCAACGCCGCATTCGTTCCGCCAAAGCCAAACGAATTGGAAAGCGCGTAATCCACCGTGGCCTTCCGCGCAACATTCGGCACATAGTCCAAGTCGCATTCCGGATCGGGAGATTCCTGGTTAATCGTAGGCGGCAAAGTCTGGTCGCGCAATGCCAGTACGCTGATTCCTGCTTCCAAACCCCCCGCGCCACCGAGCAGGTGCCCGGTCATCGACTTCGTAGAACTGACCGCCAGTTTCTTGTTGGTGGCGCGTTCACCAAATAAGCGTTTCATCGCGCGGGTCTCAATCACGTCCCCAATTGGTGTAGAGGTTCCATGCGCGTTGACGTAGCCGATGTCATCGGGCACAAGCTTGGCATCTTTCAGCGCCGCCCTCATCACGCGAAAGGCGCCATCGCCATTCTCCGCGGGCTGCGTGATGTGGTAAGCGTCGCCGCTCATTCCATAACCGACAATCTCCGCGAGAATTGGCGCGTTGCGTTTTTGCGCGTGCTCCAGCGATTCCAACACAAGAATCCCCGCGCCTTCTCCCACCACAAATCCATCACGAGATGCGTCAAAGGGCCGGCTGGCTTTCTCGGGATCGTCATTCCTCGTAGAAAGTGCGCGCATCGAAGCAAATCCGCCGATGCCCATGGGTGTGATGGTAGCTTCCGTTCCGCCGCAGATCATCATCTCTGCCGCCCCACGTTCAATAATCTTGAAAGAATCCCCGATGGAATGCGCCGAAGCGGAGCAGGCTGTGGCCGTCGCGGAATTCGGTCCCCGCGCACCATATCGGATGGAAATATGACCGGAAGCAAGATTCACGATGGCCGACGGGATGAAAAACGGCGAGATTTTTCCTGGGCCGCCTTGCATCAGCTTGATATGTTCGCGTTCGATAATGTCGAATCCGCCAATGCCCGACGCCACATACACCCCAACTTCGTCCAGATCGGACTGTTCTGGCTTCCACTCCGCCATTTTCACGGCAAAGTCCGCGGCGGCCAGGGCTATCTGGATGAAGCGCCCCATTTTTTTCAGTTCTTTTTTCTCGATCCACTGAAAGGGGTCGAAGTTCTTCACCTCGCCCGCGATCTGGCAGTCAAACTCTGCGGTGTCAAAATGCGTGATGCGTGTGATCCCACTGCGGCCCGCGACCAGGTTCTTCCAGCTCTCCTCGGTCCCGATGCCCAGGGCACAAACCAATCCAACGCCCGTTACGACAACACGGCGAGTCACAGCACTTGCTCCTTCATGCAGGGAATTTCCTGCGGCTTACTTGCCTTTCGAGTGCTTATCGATGTACTCGATGGCATCCTTCACCGTCGTCATTTTCTCGGCGTCCTCGTCCGGCACCTCGATGCCGAACGCCTCTTCGAACGCCATTACCAATTCCACCTGGTCGAGCGAATCCGCGCCTAAGTCGTCTACGAACGAGGCGGTCGGTGTGACTTCAGCCTCATCCACACCAAGCTGCTCGACAATAATTTGTTTTACCCGTTCTTCTACACTGGCCATTCCAGTTCCTCCGCGACCTGCTGTCGCACTTTCTTGTTCGTGCTACTCCACACCGTAATCCGGCCTTTCAGCCGGCCTACAATCCCGTTTCCGCATGCCTAGGTAACCTGCCCAGTCTACTTTCCCTGCTCACCAAGGTCAACTTTTCACTCACGTTTTAGCTCGTGGCAAACTTCCTTAACCTGCAATGGGCACAACGATGTGCAAGTAGTGCGGTGCCCGAAATACCACCACTTGCACCGAAAAATACGGCCAGCGCCACGTTTCTAAGTCTCGGGTAAGTCTCGCATTGTTCCGAATAGTCAGTCATTACGCCAAATACAGGCCGCCATTCACATCGAGCACATGCCCGGTGATGTAACCCGCTTCATCGCTGGCCAAAAACACAATCGCCGCTGCCACATCGCGGCCGGTGCCCAAGCGCCCCAGCGGAATCCGCGTCTTCAACTCTTCCTTCACTTTGTCTGGCAGCACATCGGTCATCGGCGTCGCAATAAATCCCGGCGCGACGGCATTCACAGTGACATTTCGCGAAGCAATCTCCATGGCAATGGCCTTGGTCAGCCCGATCAGGCCGCCCTTAGCCGCCACATAATTCGCTTGCCCCGCATTGCCCATCTGCGCCACGACCGACGCGATATTGATAATTCGTCCCGCGCGCGCGCGTATCATGGTCAGCAACGCTTGTTGCGTGCAGAGATACGCTCCCGTCAAGTTTGTCCGGATTACCGCATCCCAATCGTCCTGCTTCATGCGCATCGCCAAGCCATCCCGCGTAATGGCCGCGTTGTTCACGAGGATGTCCAATTTCCCAAACCTGTCCAGCACGGCTTTAAATCCAGCTTTGACCTGTTCCGCGTCCGCCACGTCCATCTTTACCGCGAAGGCCACCGAGCCCTTCGACGCAATCTCCTGCGCGAGCGCCGCAAGTTTCTCTTCATTGCGCGCCGCCACGGCTACCTTCGCGCCAGCCTCAGCCAGCGCCAGCGCCGTTTGACGTCCGATCCCCTGCGAGGCGCCGGTTACCAACGCCACTTTTTCCGCCAAACTAAACATCGTACCGTCTCCGATGCGACTCAACCGAAAGCATAGTACTGGAAGGTATTCCTAACGGAACCGATGACTTGCAACCTGGTCCGTTTACGCCGCGTCCGTCTTCGCCCCCGTAATCTTCTCGAGCGTCCCGGCCAGGCTCTTTTCGTCTTCCACGTTCAATGTCGTTACCGACCGTTCGATCTGCCGCATCAATCCCGTCAGCACCCGGCCGGGGCCCACCTCCACGAATGTGTTCACGCCTTCATCCAGCAGCATGCGCATGGACTCTTCCCAACGCACCGGCATGGTCACTTGCCGCACCAGCGCGCTGCTCGCCTCTTCACCCTCGCGGATGGTGTCCGCATCGACGTTGGTCACCAGCGGCATCTGCAAATCGGCAAATTTTATTGCTCGCAGATCCTTCTCCAGTTTCTCCTGCGCTGGCATCATCAATGCCGAATGGAAGGGCGCGGATACAGCGAGCACCACGGCGCGTTTCGCCCCTGACTGCGAGGCAATTTCCACCGCGCGCTTCACCGCCCCAACGGTCCCAGAGATCACCGTCTGTTCCGGGGAATTTAGATTTGCGGGAGAGCAAACCTCGCCCTGCGCAGCACGCTTGCACACATCCAGCACCACCGTAGGCGACAATCCCATAATTGCGGCCATGCTCCCTTGTCCGGTCGGAACAGCTTCGTGCATGTAGGTCCCACGCTTGCGCACCAACCTCACAGCGTCCGCAAAACTCAGGGAACCCGCGGCGACCAGAGCGGAGTACTCGCCAAGACTGTGCCCGGCAACAAAGTCCGCGGTGAGGCCTTTATCCGACAAAACACGGAATGCCGCGACAGACACCGTCAAAATCGCAGGCTGCGTGTTCGCAGTCAACTTCAGCTCGTCTTCCGTCCCCGCAAAGCAAATCTTAGAAACGGAAATGCCCAGTGCGTTGTCCGCTTCCTCAAATACGGCACGTGCCACGGCGTATTTCTCCGCGAGTTCCTTACCCATTCCGGGATATTGCGATGCCTGACCGGGAAATATGAATGCAACTTTACCCATACCTAGCTCCTCTCTCCGCTCCTCACCCTCTCGCGCTGGTGAGGGAGAGCTCCTGTTCGATTTTCTCGTTGACCCGCGCCCGCGCCAAACCCGCGGCCACGCGTATCGCGTTTTTCATGGCATTCACGTTCGACTTGCCGTGTGAGATCACGCACACGCCGCGGACTCCCAGCAACGGCGCTCCGCCGTACTCAGAGTAGTCCATCGTCCGCTTGATGCCCTTAAACGCTCCCCTGGATAACATATAGCCCAATTGCGAAGCGAGCGAACCCTTATACGTCTTCCGCAGAAACTTCACGATCTCCATTGCCAGACCTTCACAAATTTTCAGTGCGATGTTTCCCACGAATCCATCGCATACAATCACATCGACTTTGCCGGAAAACAGGTCGTTCCCCTCCACGTTTCCGACGAAGTGCACCGGCAGGTTCTTCAACCGGTCATACACTGCCCGCGTGAGCTCATTGCCCTTGATTTCTTCTTCCCCAATCGAGAGCAGTCCCACTCGTGGCTTCCGGCTTCCAAACGTCAGCCGATAATAAATCTCGCCCATCACCGCGAACTGCAGCAGGTGCTCGGGCTTCGAGTCCACGTTCGCCCCCACATCCAGGAGCACCGAAACCCCGCCCTTCGCGTTCGGGAACGGTGCCGCCAGCGCAACGCGATCCACTGCCTCTAGCGTGCCCATGATGAACTTCGCCGTGGTCATGACCGCGCCAGTGTTTCCAGCACTCACCAACGCGTCGGCCTTGCCATCCTTCACCAACCGGGCGCCCACATGCACCGAGCTATCTTTCTTCCGCCGGAACGCCTGGGCCGGGTGGTCCTCCATGGTGATCACTTCGCTGGCCGTCACGATCTCCACCGGCAGGGTCGGACGAGACAGCCGAGCAAGTTCCCCGCGAATCACATTCGCCTGGCCCACAAGCAGCACGCGCACTCCGTACTGTTCCGCTGCCAGAACACTCCCCTCCACCTCAGGTCGGGGTGCGTGGTCTCCCCCCATGGCATCGACCGCAATTGTAATCATGGGAATTTTTCCAGCGACTCTGGCAAGTTCGGCGGGCACAAACGGCCTGTGCCAATCAGGACTTCAAGAGCCCGGCTTCCACCTGCGCTCGTTACTTCGTGTCGTGTACCGGTCTTCCCTTGTAATACCCGCAATGCGGGCAGGCCCGATGTGGCTGCTTCATCTCTTGACAATTGGGACACTTGGCCAGAGCGGGGTCAAACAATCGGTCGTGCGCCCGCCTGGTGCTCGTGCGCCGCTTGGAATGTCGTCGTTTTGGATTTGGCATTACACTACTCCTTGTTTTCGCCCCGCTCGCGGCTACACACGACGCCGGACCGATCGAGGTCGGATTCTATGGGCTTTCGGCCCGAAAATCTATTGTTTCTTGAGCCAGTCCTGCTTCAGCCGCGCGAGGGGAGCCAGTCGCGGATCGGAGGAGTGCGTCTCACAACGGCACTCTTCGTGATTCAGGTTCGCCCCGCAACTCGGGCACAACCCGCGGCAATCGCTCTGGCATATGACTTTCATCGGCAATGACAGCAGCACCTGTTCCTTCAGCACATCGGCCAGGAACAAGCCTTCTCCTTCGAAGAACCCAATCTCCGTGTCGTCATCCTTCAACCGCTCTTCTTCGTGCCTGGTCCCTTTCGGAAGCGGTTGATAGAACAGATCAAAATCCCTGTGAATCTCCTCGATCACCGGCTCCAGGCAGCGCGCGCAGACCATCTCGATCTTGGTCTCTAGCTCTCCGGCGATCCGGATTTGCCCTTCGAGCAACTCCGCCGCCGCCGTCACCTCTAAAGGTTCCGCTTGCTTAACTTCACTGATCCCGTAATCGATGCTTCCGGGAGCGTAACTCTTCCGGATGCGCACTTTGCGGACGGCAAGATCCTTGACGTCGAGGAACATATCTTCAGCGCCTCCGGCGCGTACGCTCATGCTCATCCATTATTTCGGCACTTCTTGCGTAAGTCAAGAAAGGTCAGTGTGGGGAGTGTCTGACAACGTTCGCCACGGCTCAGCCGTAACTCCTAGTACTGACTATGCCCCGCAAGCAGCCGATCAGGCCTTTCGGGTTGCGGACCCTCGGCTTCAGGCAGTCTTCAATGGTTCTCTCAGATATCCACCCACGACTCGGACATAGTCCGGAAACGCCACTTCCGGCTCCTGAATGTCCGGATGCCATACCTTCTCCCATTCGAAACAGTAGTATCCCTTGTACCCGATCCTCCGCAGGGCCATTACCTGGCGCTCGATGGGCACCTGCCCTGTCCCGGTGAGCACGTACTTCCTTCCGCTTCCATCCGGTACAGAATCTTTCAAGTGCGTGTGGCGGATCCACGGCCCTAATTCGGCCACCGTTTGTTCCGGCTGCTCGTGTCCGTCTACGAAGGTATGATGGGCATCCCAGAGCAACGCGACGTATTTTGAATCTGCCCGCGTCAGGATCTCCTTCAGCGTGGGCGAATCGACAAAATCTCCATGGGACTCGATGATCACGGTCACGCCGCGCGGCCCGGCATACTCCCCCAGCTGGTGGAGCCCGTCAATCACCCGCGCGAGCACTTCTTCCCTTGGCCCCCGAATTTGATTCCCGAATACGCGCACGTAGGGGACTTCCAGCGCCGACGCCAGTTCAATAAACCGATGCGCATCGGCCAGTTGTTTCGCGCGGTCCGCCGGATCGGCTGTATGCATCTCCGCGGAACTGCCGAGGTCGGAGATCTTCAGCCCGTGGGCCACCAACTGACGTTTTGTCTGTTCAATCCTGACTGCAGAAAATTCGGGCCTCTCCGGCAAATCCATGTTGCCCATCAATCCGCGCAGTTCAATCGCCGCATAGCCATTGGCTTGGGCAAACTCCAAGATTTTCTTCCACTCCCATGTTGGACAGCCGAGCGTGGAAAACGCCAGCGGTAACCGCTCCTCACTTCCCCAAGAAGTTCTGCTCAACAGTGCTGTCGCTGCTCCCGCTGCCAGAAAGTCTCTTCGCGCTATTTGCATAGCCCCCTCTCACACTTATGCGGCTCACATCGGCACCGCTTTTCTTCTGCCACTCGTATCATACGCTCGAACTCTTTGCTCGGGATATACTGCACGGCCCGGAAGTAGGGAAGTGCTTGTTGTTCGACGATGCGCGCAAGTACATCGAATATCGCCTTTTCTGGCCTTTCTCTTGCGGTATTCCCGACCAGTGGATGGTTCATCAGATCGATACCGCCGATTGGTTCACAGGATTGCCGCGTCCCTCGCAGCGTCGTGGCCAACGGAGGGATTTACCTAGGGCACGATGGCCGCATAAATTGCCACACCATGACCGCTGTCTTCGATTATGGGCCGCGCAACAATTCGTCCAGGGGTTTCCAGGTAGTCTACACTTCGCGCATGACGAACGACGCGGGGGATGTGAAAGAGCTTTACGATTCGAATGGTGGGACACTCGACCTCGACAAACCGTCTCCCCGAGGGCGGCTTAAGCAAAGAGTTTGCAGCGGAAATGGGCATGAAGCCGAATCTATTACCTAAACTTTCCCTTTCGGAGTCCGCCTCGAAAATCGCCACTGCTGCCAATTCGGGCGCCGATCCCGCCACGTCCGCCAACATGCAAAACTGTATGGAATGTGTGCGCAATCACAAAACTCCCAATGGCAACATCGAAGCCGGCTATTCCCATTCCGTAGCCCTGTGCATGACGATCGCCGCAAGGCAAACCGGACGCCGCGTTACCTTCGCGGATGCAAACAAGAAGTAGTCGTCACCTAGGTCCGCCTCACAAGGTCTGACAAAACCAGAACATCTCGGCCACTTCTTTCGCTTCCTCGATCACCTTCAACAATCCATTCATCGATTCCCGGCTTGACGCCTCTTTATTCTTGGCCGCATTCAGATAATGTGTTTCCAGTGACATCGTCCCGTCGTAGCCGTTCTTGATCAACGCGCGAAACTGTCCCACGAAATCAATCTTCCCGCTGCCGATCGGCATCCACTGCGTTCCACCCTTTGGATCCGGGGCCGCATCCTTTAAATGCATGTGCCAGATTCTCTTCTTATTCAACGGATCATAACCATTGGGAAATGGCGTTTCTCCCGCGTCATACGCGTTGCCAGGATCCCAATTCAATCCGAGCGCTGGAGCGTTCACCGCGCTGAGCATCGCCGCGCTCTCCACTCCGGTCGCCACATTGCAGGAAAACTCATTTTCCAGCACCAGACGAATTCCCTCCTTCTGTGCTATCGCTGCCGTCCGTTCTAGTTCTTTGGCGACGCGGTCGAACACGCTCTTCGGCTCTGCCACGCGCAGAAAGGAGAAAATTCGCACCTTGTCGGTTCCGAAATCCTTGGCCCGAGCAATCGCTCGCTCCAGCAATCCGTTCTGCTGGGAAAAATCACTTTGCAAAGGATCGGGCTTTCCTTCCACGAATTTCGATTCCGTGCCTGGCAGCAGCGTCTTGAAATACGGCGAATCCACGACGGAAACCTTCCTTCCATGTTTTGCGAGCAAATCCTTTGCCCGCTTCACATCGTCCGGCGTAAATTCCGTTACATACTTGTCCCACACGAAACGTAGTTCGACCCAATCCAGTCCAAACCCTTTGGCCCACGACAACGCCTCTTCGAAATTCTGCGTGACCTCATCGGTGATTACGCCCAGTTTGAATTGCTTCA
The DNA here is from genome assembly GCA_963775865.1 of Candidatus Acidiferrales bacterium. GTDB lineage: Bacteria > Acidobacteriota > Terriglobia > Acidiferrales > UBA7541 > Acidiferrum. Next base: position 104,787 of record CAVZKU010000012.1, read on the forward strand.
CATTCGCCGCTCCCACGGGCAGTGCGCTCATCCATGCCGCAGCTGCTCCGCTTGCCACAAATTCCCGTCGTTTCATTTCTCCCCCCCACTCGGCCCTCATCGTAATTCCCTGCCAGGTTCGCGTCAATTGGGCCTCACCTGAACCTCACCTGAAAATTGGAGTCGCTGGAGACACGTGCGAGAATATGGGGACCGGAAAATTCTTTCCGGCGGGAAACGGTAATGATTTCTTGGCATAAACTCAATCGCGCCCCTTTTGCGGGCGTCTTTCTGATGGCTCTCCTCCTTGGCGCGCAGCCTGCGCAAGCGCAGCAAGCCATTCAGTTCACGAATGTCACTCATTCCGCCGGCATCCAATTCACCCACTTCAAGGGCAATAAGGGTATCTCCATCAATCTCGAGGAATTTGGCCCGGGCGTTTGTGTTGCGGACTACGATGGCGACGGATGGCAGGACATTTACTTCGTGAATGCCCGCGACCTCTATGATCGCGGCATCAAGGTAGAAAACGCCCTCTACCACAATAATGGTGACGGTACCTTTACCGACGTCACCGACAAAGCCGGGGTTCCTGGCACTGGCTTTGGCCTTGGCTGCGTTTGGGGCGACTACGATAACGACGGCCATCCCGATCTGTTCATCACCCAATACGGCCGAAATGTCCTTTACCACAACAACGGTGACGGCACCTTTACCGACGTCACTGACAAAGCGGGAGTCGCCGGTATGGAATTCGGCACGTACTTCCACTCCGGCGCCACTTTCTTCGATTACGACCGTGACGGCAAACTCGATCTCTATGTCGGTGGCTATGTTGCCTTTCCTCCGGGTGCGCAGCGTTATTGCAAACTCGGCGGTGTCACCAGCAGCTGCCCTCCCAGTGCATATGAAGGGAGCGCCAACGCCCTGTATCACAACAATGGCGACGGCACCTTCACCAACGTCACGAAAATAGCCGGCATTTTTCAGCCTCACGGAAAAAACCTTGCCGTCGGCGCGGCCGATTATGACAATGACGGCTGGCCCGACATTTTCGTCGCCAATGATGGTCTAAGCGCCTACCTTTACCATAACGAACACAACGGTACCTTCAAGGAACAGGGTTCGCTGACGGGCATGGCGTTCACCGGCAATGGCCTCACCATGGCCGCTATGTGTATTTCCCTCGGCGATTATGACAACGATGGCTGGCTGGATCTATATATCTCGGACTTCCAGGGAAGTTCGGATCACCTCTGGAAAAATGACGGGCAGGGAAACTTTGACGAAGTCAGTGATCGTGTCGGAATTAGCGTCCCCACACGCCGCATCCTCAGCTTTGGCGGTGGCTTCTTCGACTATGACAATGACGGCTGGTTGGACCTTTTCATCGCCAACGGCCACGTTTATCCGGAGGTCGAGCAAGTCACCCCTGAAGTTCACTACAAGCAGATCAATACGCTCTTCCATAACGACGGCCACGGGAAGTTCATGGATGTCACCAAGACCTCCGGCGACGGTTTCGAGACCCCTCATGCGGCCCGTGGCGTAGCCTTCGCAGATTTCGACAACGATGGTTTCGTCGACCTGGTGGTTGCCAACAACGGCGATCCTCCGCTTCTGCTCCACAACAGCGGTGGCAACGGTAATCATTTCGTATCGTTCAAGCTGATTGGCACAAAAAGCAATCGCGACGCCATGGGCGCAAGGCTCAAGCTCACGGCCGGCGGCATCACGCAGATTCGCGAAATCGCGGGTGGCGGGAGCTATCTTTCGCAGAGCGACCTCCGCGCCCACTTCGGCCTCGGCTCAGCGGCAAAAATTGAAAAGTTGGAAATAAGCTGGCCGAGCGGCGCGAAACAGACGTTTGCCGATTTCGCTTCCGACCAGTTCTACAGCATTCAGGAAGGCAGCGACACCCTGGGTTACCAGCCATTTGCAAAAGCCGGCCGAAACAAGCCTGCTCCCGCGGAAGCAACCAAATCCTCCTCCCTTCCCTCTGTGCCATAGCCGACGCCGAATTTTCCAGCATCTGTCACCTCCGCCCGTTTCGCACGAAGCGTGCTAACATGCAGCCACTTTTCGGGTCTTGGAGCTTACTGAATGAAATTTTGCTTTCGCGCCATCGCGCTGATTGTTCTATTCTGCCTTGCCGCGTTGCCCCTTCTTGCTACCACTAAAATCGTTCATCGCTGGGTGCTCACCGGCATTCCTATGCCCCCCTTCCACAAAATGCTCGTCGCCAGCATCGGAGAAAATTATCTGGTTCGTCAGGAATTCGAAGATCAGATGAAGAAACTGCTCGCGAAATACGGCGTGGAAGGCGTGCAGAGTTACATGGTTTTGCCTCCAAAAAACGAAATGATGGAAGGCGAGCTAAAGCAACGCATCAAGGAAAGCTCCCTGGATAGTGTGCTGGTGGTTCGTCCCAAGGCTGTCCGAAAGGAATCGCAGGAGGTCATCACCGGCGGGATCTACGTTCCACCACCGGGTTACTACACCTTCTGGCCGTATTGGAATATGGCCTATGGCGATTTCTATCCGACAAGTTCCTACACCCGGGAAAACATCATCGTCCGCGTCGAATTTAATCTGTACAGCACCAAGGATGAACGATTGGTGTGGAGCGGCGAGACCGACACGATTTATTCCAACGATTTCGACAAAATGGGAAAGGAATACGCTCAGGCCCTGATCAACCAGCTCAAGAAGGACAAGATTATCCGCAAGAAATAGAGTACGCCCCTAGCGCCGCAGCACCAGGCAACTGGCAATCATGTCATGGAGTGCCTGCTTGCGCTCCGTGAACCCCGCCATGATGTACCCGATTCCAAGCGGGATCAGTCCGCTGACAATCTTGGCAAAAAATCGCCCACTGGCGCGCGCAAACGTCATGCGGTTTCCGGAAAGGTCCGTTACATACAAACCCAGCATTTGCTTGCCCCAAGTGGCCTGCTTTTCTCCGCTTTCCAAATAAGCAAAATACAGCCACTGGCCGAGGACGGCCACCCCTGCCAGCACAAATATCAACGAAATCATCGCTCCTATCTGCGCGGGATCAGGGGTTTCCCCAGATCGCCGCGAAAGTGAAGCCACGTACGCCATGCCTCCCATTAGGAAAAATAGAGGCACGAGCAAAACCATCATTGCCACGCCCACGATGAACGAATCGACGATGTGCGCTACCAGCCGCAGCCAAAATCCGGCATACGACACATTCGTCGCATACGTAATTGCCCCGACGCCGGCATGCGGCGAAACCGCTACAGGCGCTGCGGTTGCTAACGTAGTTCGTGCAACAGGATTACCGCAGGATTGACAAAATGCCGTGTCTCCCGCAAGGGCCGCCCCGCACTTGGAACAGAACACAATTGGCCTCCGCACCTCGATGAATTTGCTTCTTCCGTCGCGCTCATTCTCTTACAAGTGTGCTGTCCAAGGGAATCAACTTATTCGCAGCCCTCCCGCTGAAATTGCTTCAACCGCTTTTGTGCCTCGGCATTGCCCTTGCGCGCGGCGGCGCTCAACAGGATTCGCGTCTGATCGCAATTCCGGGCAACCCCTTCGCCATGCCAGTACAGTTCAGCGAGCGTGAGCTCTGCGCTGGAGTTACCTTTTTCCACCGAAATCCAGAGCAGTCGTACGGCCTCGGAGGGATCGACGTTCCCCTCCTTCCCATGTAAGAGCTGCATCGCCTTTGCATATTCCATGGATCCGGTTTCCGGGCCCGATTCTGAAGTCGTCGGAGAAGACATGCCAGCGAGCGGCGTTACAGGTGGAGGCGGATTCTGCGGAATCGCCGGCACTGCAGCAGATTGCGCGTTGTCATCACGCGTTGTCGGGTTATTCGTCGCTTCCTGATTTCCTTGCGAGACTGCCGGGCTGGGCACTGGCGCCGCGGTTTCGGGAGGATTGGCAGCTGCCGGCTTCGCTTCGCTATTCGCGCTCCCCTCCTTTGTGGCTGACGGAGGAGTTTGGCTCGTCGGCGCGCCTCCCATCTGTCCGCCCATCCATATAAGCGCTTGCCCGACGGTTTGACGGTAAATCGCAAGAGCCAGAATCGTTGCGAGAACAAACATGATCAGAACCGCGCGCGATAAGGTAAACGATCCCGTGCGGCTTCCTTCGACCATTCCCCGATTCTGATTCAGCGGCTCCAACGGCTCTAGCACGGGGGGTTGCGGGGCGTAGTTTGTCTGCCTTCTCGGCGGCTGCATCAAGATCTTCGAAATGTCGGGTAACTCTGCGGGGGGGCGTGGCCGGGCAACTACATCCTCCTCGGGAAAGGGTAACGGAATCCGGCGCGCTGGTGGCTCTGCTCGCACTGCGTCTTTAAGAGATTCGCGACTCGCTGGAGCGGAATCGAAGGCAATCTCGATCGTATCTATCTGCCGTGAAAAACTCGGCAGCCCCGGGAATGAAATTGGTTCGGGAGGCTCCGCCCGCTCCTGCGCCTCGAACGGTTCTTCGACAGCAGGAGGCATGGCTTCGACGGGGGGTTTCTCCGGCCAGCGCCGAGCCGGGCTTGCGGGAGGCGTCACATTGACTGGCGTCGGCGCAGATGCCTGCATGTCCGGATTCGCCTTGGACGAATCTGGCCGCGGCGGAGCATTACGCAGCTCTTCACGAAGCTGATCGAAGGTTTGCGCAATTGGAGTTGACGACTCTTCCTCGAATTCCTTGGCTTCTTGTGAATCGGCAACCCCATTCAGCCAGGTATGAATCTGCTTTCTCGCTTGGGAAGATATCTCCGTAAAACGGATTCCGGCCAGTCTTCCCTTGTCCTCGACCCAGACGATTTCTCCCTCACCCTCAATTCGTAAGCTTTCGCTCAACAAGAAGGAAAATGTGGTGCTCTCCCCCGAAACCAGCGGCATCATTGCACGCAGGGCGAAGCCCTCCTCGGAAAGATCACGCATCATCCCGCCATTCGTCACGCTAAGTTCCACGTAAATCAGGCTGGGCGGACGCTTCCGGGTGTTATTTCTCCGTTCGCTGTTGGCAGTCTTAAAAGACATGTTTCATTGCATTCTAACCTGAGGCATCGCCGGTCTGGTAGGGTATTGGCCCGGCGCCAGCCAAGGGGCACATTTGTTTAGATGCGCTTGGTCCGCCGGAAGCAACTCCCCCACCCCCGCCCCGAACTAAGATTGTTCATTCCTTTACACAGAGGAGTGGTAGGATTTTGTTGCCTGGATCCGCCCTATTCTAGCCTCAGGAAAATAACTGGGACATTTGCCAAGTTGTTTGTAAGGAGAACTTGTTATGCGTTGGACACCCGGAGGAGTCAGCGGTGATATCGAGGACCGTCGCGCTCAGAGCGGCGGGGGCGGCGGTGGGTTTGGGGGCATGCGCCTGGGTCTAGGCGGCTTGCTGATTCTTTTTGTCTTGAGTCTCGTCTTTAAGCAGAACTTTTTTGCCCTGCTTGGCGGTGGAGGAGCACCCGCTACCGGCTCGGCGGCTGTCAGCACACCCAATCCCTCTCGGGATGCAGCCGAAAAACCCTTGGTACAGTTTGTTTCCTTCGTTTTGGATGACACACAAAAGACTTGGGATCAATTGTTGCCTCAGCAGGCCGCTACCCCTTATCGACACGCCAAGCTCGTGCTTTTCCGCGATGCCACGCCATCCGCTTGCGGTGGCGCCGACGCTGCCACTGGCCCGTTTTATTGCCCGGGCGATGAGAAGGTCTACATCGACCTTGGCTTCTACGATGAACTGAAACGCCGCTTCGGGGCCCCCGGTGAATTTGCCCAAGCTTACGTATTGGCTCACGAAGTGGGCCATCACGTTCAGAAGATCATGGGCATCGAGAGCAAGGTGCGGCAATTCCAGCGGCAGAATCCCAGCGCGGTAAATGCCGTCTCCGTGCAGATGGAACTGCAGGCGGATTGTTTCGCCGGTGTCTGGGCGCATTCCACCCAGCAACGTGGTTTACTGGAGCAAGGCGATGTACAGTCGGCCTTGGGTGCAGCGGCCGCGGTCGGCGACGACCATATTCAGCAGATGACTCGCGGGCGCGTGCAGCCGGAAACTTTCACGCATGGCAGCTCTCAGCAGCGCATGGACTGGTTCAACAGGGGCCTGAACTCCGGCTCGATCTCCTCGTGCAACACGTTCGCCCAATAGCCACAAGCGAACCCGAACTCCATGAGCTTGCGTGGGTGAGTTGGGTCACGAATTCGGCGGTAATTTTTGTGGTCCCGGCACTCCGGGATCGCGGGCTTTTTCGATCGCTACTTTTGCGGCCTTTGCTTTTTCCGGCTGAACCCAGGAATCTTGTGTGACGATGGTTGTTTGCGTCGGCAGGGCCACGACCACGCCGGCCTTCTCCAAAGCATCCATAATCGAAAGCAACAGCGCCTCCTGCGTCGCTACATAAGAAAGGTAGTCACCCTCCAGGATGTAACAATAAATTTCCACTTCCAGGGCATAGTCCGCAAAGCGAATGAATCGCACACGGGAGGTGGAATCCTCCACTTTCGGATTCTCCAGCAGAAGTTGCCGAATTTCCTGGAGAACGAACCGGACATGGTCCGGGGAAAGATCGTAGCGAAGACGAATCACTTGCTGGCAAAGAAACTTATCGCGAAAGCGCAAGTTTTCGATCACCGCAGTGGCCATGATGCCGTTCGGGATGGAGAGTAACGTCCTTTCCGGCGTGCGCAACCGCGTCGAACGCAGCCCGATATCCTCCACCACGCCAGTCTGGTTGTTCACTTTGCAGGTGTCGCCAATCATGATGACCTTGTCAAACAGAATGGACACGCCGCCAAACATGTTTTCGAAGGTTTTCTGCGCACCTAAGCCCAGGGCCAGCGTTCCAATCCCGACCCCTGCCAGCGCCGCGCTTACGTCGAACCCGAGGCCGTGCAGCACGACCAGCGTCACAACGATGAAGATGCTCACCTCGACAAAGCGTCGGATGAGCGAAACGATCGACCTCTCGGCATACATGCCCCGGCTGGACAGACTCGCCCCAATTCGCTTTGAAATCTCCCGCGTGATTCGCGTCAACAACCAATAAAAGGCGATCGCCAGAAATATCCAGATCACCCGCCGGTAGTAAAAACGGTAAAGCAGGGACGTCCCGATGGAGTCCACCCAACTAAAGTGAATGAGCAGCGCAATCAAAAATGTGAGTGGCCCGATTCGAGTCACCGGGTCCCTCGGCAGCATCGCAAGGTGCCGCGCCTTTCGCCCGTAACGGAGAACTTGCTCCAAGAAAAGCGTGAGGATGCGGGCGATCACAAAGGAAAGAGGAATGAACAGGAGAATCGCCAACCACTGCCAATACGGGACTGACAGGAACCGGTGCTCCACGAGGTAGGCTGGCAACTTCTTTTCCATCTCTGGAAATGTCAGCGAGTCGTACACCTTCGGTACGGCATCCAATGTTGTGCGCGAGAAGTACCAAAGCTTTCGCCCCTGTTCATCCTCGTTCCGCACCAGAAGAATGGGGAACGCGTCTTCGCCGCCAAGGCTGCTGCTCAGCTTTTCCTGGTCCGGCGGCAATCCGTCGTCTAGACGCCCCTGAGGATCGCGGCTCACGAAATCCAGGGGTCCGGAAAATTTTCGATTCAGAATGGCCAAAAGCTGTTCGGCAAGTTCCTCCTCATCCCCCTCGGAAGCGTGCTTCCGGGCGGGCTGTGGCTGGAAGAATTGGACCGCCACTGCATACTTCTCCTCTTGCGCCACTTTAATAAATCCCAGCAAGCAGCCACGAGGAGTTTCGCGGCCTAAAGGGTCCGCGGGTATCGTTGGGGTTTGTTGTGGTGCGGCTGTGGTTTGACCGGAACTCAGGAGGGGAATCTGCGGACGGCTCTGCGCAGTCCTGGACCATAGGGCGGCAAGAACCAACAGAATGAGCAATCGGCGTGTAGACATGGATCCTGCTCCGGGACGCCGCTTCATTCTATCCGCAGAGGCCGCGCGATAGAAGCGTCCGCACTCGGCAGGCTAGCGAAGTGCTCCTGGTGTTGGCGCAGCAGAAACTGGTCCGTCATACCGGCGATATAGTCACAAACCACCACGTGTCGCGACGTCTCCCGGGCCATCTCCTCATGCGTTTCCGGCATGGAGTGCGCCGTTTGCAGGTAGTAAAGGAACAACTCCTCCAGGCATCGCACGGAACGCTCGCTGTCTTCCGTAATCAACGGGTGATTGTAAATGTGGGTGAAAAGGAAATTCTTCAGCAGCGCATTCTGAGTGCGCCCCGTGTCGCTCATGCTCACCAGCCGCGCCGGAAAACGACGAACATCCTCAACCGACTCTGCGTTGCCATCGTGAATCCGGTGCAATGTGTTGTGGATCAGGTCGGTCGCCAGCATGTCCAGTGCATGGCGCAGGGCTTCGTTGAATTTGAGTTTCGCTAGGGCTGCCGGATAATCCGCGTCCACCCTGGCGTACATCTCGGCAAAGAAGGGCACTTCCCGGCGCAGCGCATCCAGATCCAGTAGATTGGCTTCCAGCGCATCGTCCAGGTCCGCGGTGTTGTACGCAATTTCATCCACCCAGTCGATCAGTTGTGATTCCAACGGCGGGCGAAGGTCCAGCAGGTATTCCGTTAACTCCGGAAATTCCCCCGGATGGTACTCCCGCGAATGTTTGACGATCCCTTCGCGCACCTCAAACGTCAGATTCAGCCCGGCGAACCCGAGGTATCGATGCTCGAATTGTTCTACGATCCGCAGCGCATGCAGATTGTGATCAAACTGGCTCCCCTGCGCGCGCATTAACTCGTCTAGCTTCCGTTCTCCCGCGTGCCCGAAGGGTGGGTGACCGATATCGTGAACCAGGGCGAGAGCTTCCACCAATTCCGTATTCAGTGCCAGGGCGCGGGCAACGGTTCGTCCAATCTGAGAAACCTCCAGCGTGTGCGTCAGCCGGTTGCGGAAATGATCGGAAAATCGCGCGGTGAAAACTTGCGTCTTGGCTTCCAGGCGGCGGAACGCGCGCGCGTGGATGATACGGTCGCGGTCCCGCGCATATTCACTTCGATAGGGGTGTGCCTGTTCGGGGTAGCGCCGCCCTCGGGAATTCTCGGCTCGCATCGCCCACGGTGCCAAAGCTGGATACGTTTCGATGGCCGAAGCCTCCAGCAATCTCTAACTGGCTGGTGAAACCCTTTGCGCCTCACGAACCGAGCAGCGCTAATCCCCGATCCGCTTCGTCCGCCACGGGAGTATTCGGATAGTCCTTCTTCAGTTGCTCATAGAGAGCCGTCGCTTGCTTACGGTCGGTTTGGCTGTACAGCCCAGCCAGTTCCAGCAGCACCATGGGTTTCGGTACCAATACCGATCCGGACGTAGTTAACGACTGCAGCGTTTTGATCGCCTCGTCCTTGTTCCCGTTGCGTTCCGCAATCAGCGCTGTCTGGTATTTGGCGAGTGCGGCAAGTTCCTTATCCGAGCCTGCATCCAGCTTCTTCAACTCTTCCGAAGCCTGGTTCAGCCGGTCAAGATCCATCAAGCACAGTGCGGAATAGTAACGCGCCAATTTTCCGGGATTTGTTCTCGGGTACCGTGTGGCCACCGCTGCAAGCTTTGGTTGCGCGTCCTGTGCTCGCTTCGCCGGGTCCGTGTAGGTTACTTCTCCCGGTAGTGCGGGTTGGCCAGGCACCGCGATGGGTGCATTGAAAATCTTCATGGCCTCGTCCAGCGCTACCTGCGCCTGCGCTGTCTGCCGTTCACTGTAAAACTTCCAGCCCAGATAGGCGGAGGCCGCCAGAATCAGTGCCAATACCGCGATCGACGCCAGTCGTGTGTGTGAAAGAACAGCCTCGGCGCCGTGTTCGAAGGTCTCTCGGACCTTGTCCTGCTTCAGTTCTTTACGTGAAATATGCTCGGTCACAAGCGCTCTCCTGCGTAAGTCCCAATCTTTTATGCTAGCACAGGTACCCAGGAGCCTGCGAAAGTGCGGCAAGTAACCCTTCTCGCAAGGGGCAGCGACGACGAACGGACCTTCCGCATTGAACGTGGTAATTTGGAAGTATGCAGGCAGGCTGCATTCATTGTGGACAACAGCATCTCCTGAACGACTCCGTGCTGGCTAAGCATGCCAAAGTTCAGTTTCGCTGCACCAAGTGCGGCAAGACCACCATTGTGGAAGTGAAGCGCCGCGCGGATGAAACCGTGGTCATCTCTCCGATGCCCTCCTTTGCACGGGCGGATGCCTCAACCGCACGTCTGAAAGCTCCGGCGGTTGAACAGAACGCGGAACTGCCACCCGATATTGCAGCCGTCCTCACCGTTACCAGCGGTCCGGACCTGGGCCATTCTCTGACTCTTTCCAAATCACGCATTGTCATCGGGCGTAAAGGAGCGGATTTTGCGCTGAATGATCCGGAAGTCTCGCGCCACCATTGTTTGCTGGAAGTGCGGGAAGACTTCGTCAACCTGAAGGACATGGATTCCACCAACGGCACATTCTTCGAAAATGAGCGCGTGCGCGCCGCCGTCCTGAAGGATGGTGCCGAATTCCGCGTGGGCAGCAGCACCATCCGCCTCGCGTATCATTCCCAAACCAAGCAGTGAGCCTTCTTGGGCATTGTCTGCGATTCCGCTATCCCGGGTGTGAGATACTGGCGCGGGTGTAGCCGCGTGACGCAGAGATGAACCGCCTCAGTGTCTGCCTCGTCGCACAAAACGAACAGGAAAACCTGCCCCGGTGTCTCCGTTCGGTGCAAGGCATTGCCGACGAAATCATTGTGGTGGACGGCGGCAGCAGCGATCGTACTCCCGAAATTGCCCGTGAACTTGGCGCTAGGGTATTTACGCGTCCTTTCACTAACCACGCCGACCAGAAAAACCATGCCGCTTCCCTCGCTTCTCAGGACTGGATCTTCCTTCTCGATGCTGATGAAGAGTTAAGCGATCGGCTGAAAGAATCCGTCCGCCAGTGGAAGGTTCAGGAACCTCGATTCGCGGTGTACGAAATGCCCCGCCGGACCTGGTATCTCGGAGCATGGATTCATCACTCGCGGTGGTATCCAGACTGGCAGCGCCGCATCTACCGCCGGGACAAAGCCAGCTTCACCGGGGCCATTCACTCCGCGCTTCGTTATGACGGCCAAGTCGGACGCCTGCACGGCGACTTGCTGCACTATACGATCCGCACTTTTTCCGAGCACGAGGCCAAGGTCGAAAAATACACCACCACCATTGCCCAGGAAATGTTCGAACAGGGACAACGCCATTGGCGCGCGGCGATGTGGTTCGCCACGCCGTGGAGCTGGATTCGCCACTTCTTTCTCGGCGCCGGTTTCCTCGATGGCTATCGCGGCGCTCTTATCGCCCAAATGGCCGCGCGAGGCGTGCGCCTGAAATTCAAAAAACTCGGAAAACTGGTGCAAGCCGAACAGCACGTCAGAAATCGGGGGGCCGCGTGATCCCGCTTATCGTCGATCTCGAAAGCGATTGGCGCGGTGGCCAGAATCAGGCTTTGCTCTTGCTCAAGGGCTTGTACGAGCGGGGCCATGCTGCGGAATTAGTAGCAACCCACGGCTCCCACCTGGGCCATCGGGCGAAAAAAGCCGGCATCTACGTTCACAGTATCTCTCGCCAGCTTCGTCGCCTGAGCGCTGCGGCCAAAATCCGCTCTATTCTCGCGGACGGACGCATTGAACTGGTGCACGCGAATGAAGCTCACGCGGTAACGGCAGCGTGGCTGGCCGTCAGATCTCGGAACGTGCCATTCCTTGTTTCCCGCCGGGTCGGGTACCCACTGGCGCAAGGCTGGCTGGCGCAGAGCCGCTATCGCCGAGCCGATTGTATTTTGGCCAATTCGAAGTGGGTGGCGGACCGGGCGGTTGCCTCCGGCGCGGACAGGGAAAAAATCCGCGTCGTTCACGAGGGCGCGCAAATTCCTCCTCTGCTTACTCCCGCGCAGCGCGCCCAGGCCCGTCAGCGTTGGAATGTGCCTGCAAACATACCCCTTCTCGGTTGTGTCGGTGTCCTCCTGCCAGATAAAGGCCAGGAGTGGCTCATTCGTGCCTTGGGGGAAGTCCGCAAAGATTTCCCGGAGGCACGGCTGATTCTTGCTGGCGAGGGGCCTTCGCGGCCTGACCTTGAAACACTCGCAGCGGATCTGCACCTCTCGCACGCCGTACTTTTCAGTGGCTTTGTCAAGGACGTGGAATCGGTCTATGCGGCGTTGGATGTATTCCTTCTGCCTTCCTTTTTCGAAGCGTTCAACAATTCCCTGCTTGCCGCCATGGCGTACCAAATTCCTTCCATCGCATTTTCCCGCGGCGCGCTCAGCGAAATCATCGAGGAAGGAAAGAGCGGACTGTTTGTATCCGGGCCGGATGTCGGCGAGATTTGCTCCGCGGTGAAGCGCATTCTTTATGATCCCCCATTCGCCCGCTCTCTCGGGCAAGCCGCACGCCTTCGCGTAGCCGATAACTTTACGGCGGACCACATGGTGGAAGGCACACTTAAGGTCTACGAAGAGCTCTTGGGGCTTGGCTAGAAACTTTCCATCGCTGCTTTTGTTGGTCCATCCATTTCCGTGGTCATCTAAAATAGCAAAAGCGCCGTGCGGCTCCTTCTCGACCCGCCCAGCGCTTTGCTTGCGCAATAACTGAATTCCCTAAGAATAGTTCCAGCAGTTCCCTCCTATCCGCTCGCCGAAATTCGTCAAGCTAATTTGCAGTTTGAACTACCCATCGCCCCACTGGCTCGAGGAACTCCACCCCAATGGCGTAGCCGTCGCCACGCAGTGGTTGGCAGTAAGCCACTCGAGCTGCAGAACGAAACTCTCCGTTGCGCGAGGCAAACACAAGCGACGCACCTTTATCCCAGCGACGCGTGCTCACCACGCGCGCTCCCCGGGCACTCACGTTTTCCGTGAAGGTGGATTCCACCCCGGGAACCCTCCGGTGCCCTTCCAGCACAACCGGAATCTCCATCGGAATCCGGTTCTCACTGCGGCTGACCCGAAATTGGTTCCGCTCATCCATTCGCCGTTTTCCTCAGAGGCACGCGGCTATCCGCGTGATCGAATTGATCGTGCTCCGGCGATGCTTCATGCGGTATAGCGTCCGGTCTGCGGCGCCCAGTAGTTTTTCCGCGGTATCGCCATCTTCTGGAAAGGCCGCGATGCCCGCGCTGACAGAGAGCAGCGGCTCTTCCGTCTCCCCGGCCAGGCGTTCCCGAATCCGCGCGGAAACCCGTGCGGCGATTTCTTTAGGAGCTTCCGGCAGCACCAGCGCAAATTCATCTCCCCCGTAACGCGCCGGAGTATCGATGGCCCGTGAATGATTGCGCAGAATTTTGCCGAGGCGCACCAGCGCACGGCTGCCTACAAGGTGTCCGTACCGGTCGTTGATGGTCTTCAGACCATCCATGTCCAGCAGCACGATGCTAAACGGGCGGTGCGTTCTCCGGGAACGATCCAGTTCCGATTCGATTACCGCGATCAATCGCCGGTAATTCGCAAGCCCCGTCAATGGATCGCTAATCGCCAGCGAGCGCACCTGGTCGAATAACCGAGCCTGGTCGATCAGCGCCCCAATCAGGATGATGGTATAGCTGGCGACCTTGCTGAGTTCCGCGATGAAGAAAGGACCGTCAAACATTCGCCGGGAAAAAAGGGCGGCAAGGTGGCAGGCGGTATTCAACAGTGCCACGACAAACAGGGAATACTCGTACAGGGATCCCTCTCCGTCGTTCTTCTGCTGGCCTTTATAGCGGCGATAGAAAAAAACCGTGGCCAAGCCGAATAGACCGCCAGGAAGCAGTTCCCAGGGACGGGAGAAAAATGCGCCGTACTTGGCGATCGGCGTCGCCGGAGCGGCGATGAATGCGGCGCTGGTGATGTATGCGGCGGCCGCGACTACAAACAACGCACCAGCAGTTTCCCGACTGGGCTGCCGTGAGGTTGGCAGAAACCGCTCCACCGCGAGCGCTGCCAAGAGCAGCACCCCCAGGAGTGTCCGTCCCACCATCCAGCCCATGGGCACGTGTGCCAGGGCGACCTGGCCCGTCCGGAGCAGATCATTGAGACCAAAGTAACCGACCGTCTCGATCATTCCGGAGAGCACAAACCCGAAGGCAAGAATCAGCGCGATGCGATCATGCGTGCCGCGGAACCGCACCAAGGCGTTCGCCGCGTAACAGAAGCAAAGGAGGGATCCACCCACTTCCAGATAAAGATAGGTGGTGGGAGCGCCGACCACATGGGCAAACCGGGAATAAAGGACCGCGCCAAACACGAGCGCCAGAAACAAGCTGTAGCCGAGTACAGGCAGCTTGCCTCGGTCCTTGCGGAGAAACCCCGTGATTGTTGCCCAATCCCCCAAGACATCCCCCAATTGCCGGGAAAACCCGACAACACCAGGGATTGCACGTCCATGCCCTTTTCGGGCACTCGATCACGCCTTGTAACTTATAGCAAATGAGGTAGTTATTGACTGGATCAAGGGCCGGGCAGAGCCCTTGAGACAGCCGCGAGACGCCGCGAGGTCCCCTCCGCGTCCCGTTTTGCTGCAGTATCGCTCTTGTATCCAGTTAGTTAGCAGGTGTTTGGGCATGCCTGACACAAACCTGCACTTCGTCTCATCCTGAGACTGTCTCATCTTGGGATGAGGCATTAGACCTTCGGTGCTGGGGGTGCCAAATCTCGAGCGCTGACCGGACTCGTGAAATTCTGCCTCTTATGCGTACCATCGCAGAACGGAATGTTCGCCGAGTGGCCGCAGCGGCAAAGGGTAATCCCAGTCCTTCCCCCGAGGCCAAATTTCTGCCCTTCCTGGTCCACAATCTCAAAGTCCCCCTCGATGCGTATTGGACCATTGCTGAAAATCGTCACTTTTGTTCCGGCCACAAGTCCCTCCGTAGCATGACCACGAATTCATTTCTGCAAGGTGCGTTCTCAAGATAGCGGGGGAAGCCAGAGAATACAAGAATGCTGTCTCGGAGACCGGCAATTAATATCGCGGCACGGACGGATCTACCTCTGTGGACCAGGCCAAGATCCCTCCGTGCAAATTGTAAATCTTGCGAAAGCCGGCTTGCCGCAGAAAATCCACTGCTTGCGCCGAACGCTTCCCGCTTTTGCAATGCGCCACAATTTCCCGGGCGGAATCAAGCTCGTGAACCCGCCGAGGCAATTCTCCCAGCGGGATCAAATGACCCTTCAAGTTACAAATCTGATATTCGTGCGGCTCGCGCACATCCAAAATGAAAACATCTTCCCCGCGGTCCAGCCGCTCCTTCAGTTCGCGGGCGGTAATTTCCGGCACCAGTAAATGGCTCTCTGCTTCCTCCTCCCCGCGAATGCCGCAGAATTCGTTGTAATCGATGAGCTGGTGAATCTTGCGATGCGTGCCGCACATCGGACAATGTGAATTCTTTTTTAGCTTGAGCTCACGGAATTTCAGAGCGAGCGCATCGAACAAAATCAATCGCCCGGCCAGCGATTCTCCTTGACCGAGAATCAGCTTGATGGCTTCCAAAGCCTGCAGCGATCCGACAATCCCGGGAAGAACTCCCAGCACTCCGCCTTCGGCGCAAGAGGGAACCAACCCGGGTGGAGGTGGTTCCGGATACAGGCATCGATAGCACGGCCCATCCGGCATCCCGAATACTGTCACTTGCCCTTCAAAGCGAAAAATAGATCCATACACATTGGGTTTGCCCAACAAAATACACGCGTCGTTCACCAGATAGCGTGTGGGAAAATTGTCCGTGCCATCCACAACGAGATCGTAGTCCTTAAATAATTCAAGCGCGTTTTCACTCGTGAGCTTGGTCTCGTACGTCGCAATTTTTACGTCTGGATTCAAGTTGCTCAGCCGTGCGCTCGCCGCTTCCGTCTTGGGCTTGCCTACATCGCTGGTACCGAACGCCACCTGGCGCTGTAAATTCGTAAAGTCCACTACATCAAAATCGACAAGACCGATATGCCCTACTCCCGCCGCCGTCAGATACAGGCCTAGGGGCGCACCAAGCCCTCCCGCGCCGATCAGCAGCACGCGGGCCGCTTTCAACTTGAGTTGGCCCTCCATTCCTACTTCCGGCATGATCAAGTGCCTGCTGTACCTGAGTATTTCTTCGTTCGTCAGACTCGCTGACGCTGGGTGGGGGGGTACTTCCTGAGCTTTGGTCGACATGGAGAGTGTCCTTACATTTATTCTACGCGGAGAAAGCTTTCGATGGAATGCGCTGGTCCAGCTGGAAAAGCGCACGCACCGATCGGCGATCACGATAGGTGGTGCGGCACCTGTGGGGACCTAACGGGTTAGGTATTTCGCCAAAGGAATAGTTACGGACCCGACCTTCCCGGTCCTGCCGTCGCACAGCACCACCCGCAGTTGGGCAGCATTCGGTAGGAAGTTGATTTCCTCTGTAAGCTCGACTTGCTGCTTTAAGAACTGTTCGTACTGGCTACCCGAGAGATGCAAAGGAAACGATTGCTGCGCAGCGTTGAGGATCTGGTTCTTATCATCGAGTTGGGCCAGCACCATATTTACCGTCCCCGAGAAGTTCCCATCCCTGGAGGCGAATTGAATCGAACGCGGATCGAAAAAGATCATGGCACTCAGAGCAGTGTCTTTGTCATGCTGCGTTGCCTGGATACGCACCGCCACACCCAACCTCGTGGCCTCGAGCGGGCTGGCCACTGCATCGGCAACGAGGTTGCGCACAGCCTCTGGGCTTGGTGCGGGTTCCGGCAGCGCAAAGTAACCTTTTCGGGCACGTACGACGATGTCCGGCCTCTTGAGTTCGACCGTGACCGTATGGAAGCTGCCATCCCACTTCACGTTCGAAGGATAGTATCCAAGCTCGTAGGTCACTCGGTTGTCGTCCATTGCGCTGCGGAGGGAGGAGGCTAGGTCATTTGAGTTGTAGAAAGCTTTGCCGCCCGTGCCATTGGCCAGCGAGTCCATAGTTTCAAAGGTTGTCTTATCGAGGTCCAGGATCGGATTGCTTGGACCGGGTGCCGCAGATGCATTTTGACTCAACTTCCCAGGTTTAGGACCGTTCGGAAGTTTGCCTCGTCCTCCCCCTCGGTTTGCCGCGCCCCCTTGGTTCCCCCCCGGAGCCCCGCTGTTCATGGCCCCATACCCGGCCGTCTTGCTTGTGCCCTTGGCTGTATTCATGTTCAGCCCTTGCAGGCCCCGCGCATCCACTGGATAAACTGCGATATTCGCATCATTCAGCGCCCGTGCGGCTCTTTCGATATCCTCGGCGAACATAAGCTGTTGACCAGTTATATTGGCCTCACGTTTGGGGTCGTTGATCATCTGGACGATGCTTTGCAGGTTGTCGTATCCCACGCTGAAGGGAAAGCTCCCGGAGACCCACAACAAGTTCTTCCGGCCAGGGAAGGCGGCCGCGTAGTTTGCGATGGCGATGAGCGCACCCACGGTGGTCTCAACGCGGTCCTGCATGTACATATTTGCCTCATGCTGAAAGGCGTCCTCGAGCAACGCATCCATGGTCCCGTTGCCCGTCTGAAGATCGGTAGGCGCAGACGCATCCAGGTCCATCGTGGACTGTCCGGAATCCTTGTGCAGAGCCGCGACCAGTTTTGTGGAATCGCTCGTCGGGTTTTGCAGCACGTGCAGAGTACGCCCCAAGGTGTAAATGGCAAGCCGGTCGTGCGGCTGAATCTCTTGCAGAAATTTGATGGCTTGCTGCCGCGCATACGCCTGGTCGGTGACTTCCGTATTCAGTCCGTCGAGCAGAAGCATGGTCACACTCGCAGGGACAATTCCCGCCTCGTGAACGCGGTTTGTGTACATGTCTGGTGGTAACCGATGCGGCGGATTTGTTGGAGGCTGATTTGTCTCTTTTTGAAAGAATTGGAGTTTTTGCGGTTGGCCGTCATCGAGCACAACCAAATCGGCCGGTGTTAGATCCTCGATGGGCTCGTCCTTCTTATCGGTGGCAATGACGCTGATCTGAACCAGGCGCGTCGTTGTGCGGACTATCCCTGTCCCGCCCTGCTGGCCTGCGGCGGAACCTTGGTCAGACGGGAACCCAAGACCAAGTTGCATCGACAATGCCGCGAGCATTGGCAAGACCCACGCTCGCGGCCAGACAGGCATGCCTCCGGTTCGCATGGCCAACAGATTCTACTCCTCGGGAAATTGTTCTGCAGAGAAAAACTGTTCTTGCTCTGGAGGAGCATCAGCAAACCACAGCAAGCATATTCGGCAAGCACAGCTCTCAGGTTTCGATTACTGCAAAAAAGAAAGGGCCGCCGAAGCAGTCTTCTCGCAGAGAGTATGGCTGACCTAAAAGGTCAGGTGCAGTGCGAGCTGCAGGAACCGTGGGCTCCCTATGGTGTGTTGGATCACACCCAAGCTGCCCTGGGGCGGGTTAGCGGGTGGGCCGGTGAAGTTGGGGAAGAACGTCACGTTGTTGTTCGGCGCGTCGAACGAGGGATGGTTGAAGATATTGAACGCGTCTGCTTCGAAGCGCAGCTGGAAGCGTTCCGTGAGAGAAAACTGCTTCGCCAAACTCATATCGAAGCGCACCTGGAAAGGACCACGGAAGACGTTCCGGCCCGTAGTCCCATAAAGCGACTCGTACAAATCGCACCCGGATGCCTCGCAAGGCGGTACTCCGTTCGTGCCAGGCGCCACAAACTGCGGCGCAAAATCGTTGGCATTGAGAACCGGGCTGCCCGCGTTGACGCCTGTTGTGCCCTGCAGTTCCGCTTGCTTCGGAGTTATGCCGGGTTTGAGTGGGACGATGGGGTTCCCGATGTAGTTGCTGGTGCCGAAGTATAAGCTTCCCACTGAACCCGAAAAATCGTAAACGCTGTAGGGCTGGCCGCTTTGCGCCACGGTCTGTCCCCCAAGGATCCAGCCATTGATCACTTCACCCAAAGCTTTGCTCTTGGCCAAACTGGGAATCTGGTAGCTGTAATTCACGAGGAACACGTGCGTCTGATCGAAATCCGATGACGCATAGTTGGATCGCGGCACGAGCGGGTTGTTCCCGGTGAAAAATAGGCCTAGTCCGCTCTGCTCATCCAAAGCGTGCGACCAGGTATAAGACGCCGTAAATTGCAGCCCGAAGGAGAGCCGTTTGCGCGCCTGGAGCTGTAGCGCGTTGTAATTGGAAATTCCCTCGGCCTTGAAAAGCACGGAATTCATGTCATAGCCCGGATACGGCACGCGAATCGGTGCATTTCCAGCGTATTGGTTGGTGTACACAGGCTCAAGAGTGAGATAAGGAGGTACCAATGGGTATACGTTCTGTTGCGACAGTGGGCTCGTACCCCCGTAGGAATACTGCTGGCCGTTCACAAGGAGTTGCGGCGTGGCGATCAACGGCTGGTTGAAGGGAATAGGCAGCACAAGATGGCTGCCGTGGTTGCCCACATATCCGACCTCGAACAACCAAGTGCTGGTGGGCTGGTACTGAACATCGAAGGTCCAATTCTGAGTGTAAGGAAGTTTGTTGTTCACGTCATAGCCGCCGAACAGAAAAGGCCCGTAGGAGTTCCCCGTCGGCCAGCAACCCGGATACCCACAGGCAGTTTGCTGCAGGTTGGGCAAATACGCCAAAAAGCCAGCAGCGCTGTTGGGCGGAGGAGGCGAGGGTGTCGTTCCGAAGGGCGCGTCTAATGTTGCGTTTTGCGGCGCAGAAATCGGCTGGACAAACGGGGGTGCCAGCGTGACTCCAAACGGACCATTGAAACCGTTGCCCGCGCTTGGCGACAAATAACTGAAGAACTCGCCGCGATCGTAGTAAATGCCGTAACCAGCGCGGAGGGTCATCTTCGACATGGGAGTCCAGGCAATTCCGATGCGCGGCGCAAACCCCCATTGGTGGTTCTTCAACAAGGTGTCGCTAGCACCGGTACCGGCGGACTGAGGGTTATTCCCCGCGATGAGCAGACCGGAGCTGGTGATTATGTCGGTCCCGGCGTCGCACTGGCCGCCAGCGAGGAACGTCAACGCTGGATCGGCCGCTACTCCATCTACCTTGCACTGTACGTAGTTATATTTCGAAGGGTCGAAGGCAGTCAGCTTGCCATATTTCTCCGAGAGCGGCCCGTCGAAATCCCAACGCAAGCCGAGCGACAAAGTTAAGTTGTTCCGAAGCTTGAAATTATCATCGGCGTAGGCGCCCGCGGTATCGGATCGATAGTACCGGTTCGCCGAACCGGAAAATGCGGTTCCGCTGCGCACCTGTCCGGCGGCAAACGTGCCAAAGTCTGTGAAGCTTATGGTATCGCTATCGGTGTTGCGATTAATGACGTTGAGTTGCGTGTGCTCAAACACAAAGCCGAAACTGATCGTGTGCCGGCCTTTCACTATGTTCAGGGACGTTCCATATGTCCACTGATTCTGAAACATGCCGGCGTTCCCAAAGCTGGTCCTGGGCCCAAACTCCAGGCCCGATGCAATCGTCGGGTCTGTGGTGTTTATGTTCATATCGGGAAATATCGTCGAACCCAGTAGATTGATGCCCATTTGGCTGGGCGTGAATTCCTGTCCCGTGTTGGCGTACGCCTTCAGGCGGGTAAAGCCCAACTGCTGTTCCCACGTGAGGTTCGGAGTTAGGATCACGGTATTAGTAAGTGAAAATACCTGGCTGCCCGCGGAGAGTTGCTGCGGGAATCCGAGCAGCGAACCAACCGAGCCAAACGGGTTGGTGGTCGGATTGCTCTGATAATAATACTTTCCTGACAGACGATCCTTATCGCTCAACACATAGTCCAGACCGGCGATGCCTTGGTCCACGTTTGCCTTCGAATTGGGACCTTGCACCACCGCGTCGTAACCGAGGGTTTTTGCCATGGTGGGATCGGTAATCTGCGCGCTTGGGATCAGGTATTGGCCGTTGGAAAGTTTGGCGTTCAAGAGGTTCAAGGCTTGAGTGCTGACCATACTTGCTTGGAACGAGGGGCAATACGAGGGTGGACTTGGATTGCTGGGGATGCAGAAGCTATTGTTAACGGCATTCGCAATGCCCTGTGCGCTACGGTCGTTGGTCAAACCCAGCGGCACCGTGACGTCCTTCGTCGAGGTCTCTTGATCGGAGATGCGAACTCCCTGATACGAGAAGAAGTAGAACAGCTTGTCCTTCTTGATGGGGCCGCCCAAGGTCGCCCCAAACTGATTCCGATTGAGGAAAGGTCGCGGGATCCCCGCCGCATTGTAGAAGAACGGCGCGGCGTTCATGTCGCTGTTCTGAAACTGCTCCCAAACGCTCCCATGAATTGCATTCGTACCCGATTTGGTAAGGACGCCGATGTGCGCGCCGCTATGGTTCCCCTGTGAAGCGTCATACATCGAGGCGTTCACGGCGATTTCCTGGATGGCGTCCGTGGGAGGCGTGGGCAAAGCCTGGCCAATCGCCCCATAAACCGATGTACTCGTCTGGATGGTTCCGGCCGAACCGAAGTTTTCCCCGGTGTTCAGAACGAAGCGGTTCTCCCCCACCTGGCTGGTGGAGTTCCCGTTGAAAAGATTGTTGGTGCTGACTCCGTTCAAGGAGAAGCTGTTGCTCGTATCGCGATTCCCATTGGCGAAAATCGCCTGGTTCCCAAGGCCAGAATTCGAGCCGGCGCCGCCCAGGAAATCTGCATGGACCCCCGGACTCAGGATCGCCAACTGCGTAAAACTGCCGGTTCCGAGCGGCGTCTCCTGAATCGTTTGTGTATCGACCACGTAGCCGTTCGTGGTGTCCGTCTGATTCATCAACGGCACCGCGTTTACTTCGACAACGGAACTGACCGAGCCCACGAGCAGCTTGGAATCCACCGTAGTCGTGCGGTCGGCATTCACCAATACTTCCGTATGCGTTAGGCTCTTGAACCCCTCTTTGGTGATCGTCAGCTTGTACGTACCTGCGGGTAACTCCGGAATAAGAAACGAACCATTGGACTTCGTTTGCGCGACCACCTCCAGGTTGGTCGCCACGTTGATCGCTTTCACCGTGGCATCTGGAACCGCCGCGCCGGAAGGGTCACTGACCGTCCCAGTGATCGCTCCAAGAGTTTGTTGAGCAGAGCAGTTTGTAAGAAGAAGAAATGAAGAAAGAAACACAACGACTGCAAAACAGATCAACCGTATCATTGCCACACGCTCCCCCATTCGTCTGCAGTACTAAATCCACACCAGCAGCGTATTCCCCGACCTGAGCGGACTTTCTAATTCCAATATGAATGCTTTGCTACCACCACGTAATTTTGCGGCGAATATTAGATGAGAGTCTCCCCGCTGGGCAACCGGAAAATGTGGCTTCATCCCATCGATCAATTGCCCAGCCCCGGTTTTCCACAGCTTTGCCTCAGGCTTCTTGCCTTTACAGTCGCCCCCAGATTGATTAACCTCAAAAGGCTATGTGGAATGTGGAAGAACGCTTCGAAAAGAAGCAGATGGATACGCTTGCGTCTCTTGGGTTTTCCGTGGGCAGCACCCGTGGTGTAGTTCGCGTGGAAAAATATGGGTCCGGCGCCGAGTTCCGCCAGAATCCCGATGGCCGGTTCCAGATGACCATCCTCCCCACGATCATGCGGAAGGGGCAGTTCACCCGTTTGTGGGACGCCGGTTATCAGAAGTTCCTACTGACCGACGATGGCACCAAATTACCCGCGCTGGCCAGCCAACTCGCCAATTTGCGCAAATTCAATGAAGAGTTGCGCACTGCCTTGGGTGTCCCCACCTTTTACAACGAAGCACTTGGCTCTGTGAGCGCCCTCAGCGTCTATGATCGCGTAAAGGGCCGGCCAGGAGACGTTCCG
The DNA here is from genome assembly GCA_963775865.1 of Candidatus Acidiferrales bacterium. Lineage (GTDB taxonomy): Bacteria > Acidobacteriota > Terriglobia > Acidiferrales > UBA7541 > Acidiferrum. The sequence continues at coordinate 127,479 of CAVZKU010000012.1, forward strand.
GACAAAACCGTCGGGGCGCACGAACCCTCCGACGGACGCTGATTGGTTCTACTTTCGCGTCGTTCCCACACTGGCTCGGGCTTCTTCTAACTGTCGCCGGAATTGTTTCGGATCAACCCTGTGCTTCCCTGCCTTATGCGCGCCGATAAAAATCACCGGGATATCCTGGCCATAGCGCAGCGTAAGTTCATCCGTCTCGTCAATATTCACTTCCCGCAATGTACAGTCAAATTCATTCAGCAAAGGCTGCATGGCGGCTTTCGCATCCTGGCAGAGATGACATCCCGGACGGGTATACAGCGTCACTTCCAGCGTATGCGGCAATTCCGGATGAACGTCTTCCGGCCGCGTGCTCATGGTTTTGGATTGGAATACGTCTGGAACGGCCCGGCGTGCGGATAAAACGTGTGCGCCCGGTAAAGTTCGGCGATTTGCCGCAAGTGGCCGAGGTCATGATTTGCCAGTTCGTGCAACATCTGGGAAAGAGAGATGGTGCCAAGCTCGGCGTGCTGCCCTGTCCGCGCTCCCGCCACCGCCGGAACCGAATGCAGAAAGAAAACAAAGGCCCGGCGGAGGGGAACAAATTCCTCCATGCACTGTCTCGCCGACTTCTTCTCTCGCGTGACCGGACTATCGGACTTCGCCAGCGCCGGCGAATCTTCGACGACGATGCGTCGCGCGCGCTGCTCATACAACTTCTCTATGGTTACCATGTGACCCAGAACCTCGGCAATCGACCAACGCTCGGCCGCGGGCTTCCATTCCAGCACTTCCGCAGGAAGATCGCGCAGCAGAAGTTCCAGAAGCCCTGGCGTCTTTTCCAGCATCGAAATAGGCGCCTGGATGGGAGCTGGAGAAAGGGGTTGCATCACGGACCTCCCGAGGGCACGCTCATTGTAAGACATCTTGTGTTAGACGCAAGTGAACTCGGGCGAGTTATTCGCCGAACGGAGACCCTCGATGGGAAGAGTCGTCGCGCTGATGGATGATCTGTTTTTTCAGATGAAAGTCGCCGAAACCGCGAAACATCTCGGCGTGGAGTTCAAAGTGGCCAGCAACGGGGACGTGCTCGCCACCATGCTGGAGCCACCTACAAAACTCGTCATCGTCGACCTGAACGCCAAGTGTGATCCTCTGGCAACCATTGCGCACCTTCGCGCAACTCAAAAGGAGTTGCCGATTATTTCGTTTTTGTCTCACTTGCAGGTGGACCTTGCCGCGCGGGCCAAATCAGCGGGTTCCACCGAGGTTCTACCGCGCTCCTCATTCACCCAGAATCTCGCCAAAATTCTGGCGGCAGCCAAGGATTGAGAGGAAATGTTGAGAATTCGCAGGTTGCTCCGAATCGTGCTGTTTGGATTTGCGAGTCTCGCGCTGCCTTTGCCGCAAGTTTTCACGCGGGCCGCTGAGGATGCCCAGGACAATGATCCAGTCGCCGTTCTCCGCGACATCTTGATGACCTCGTGTTCGCAGGATTCCAAACGCTTTGGCGGTTACTTGACCGTGCGAAACGCAGCCGCATTTGCTGTCATGACCCCTGCCGCCCAAACCACTTTGCTCAAGCGATTTGTCTTGTTGGATCAGGCGGGAAACCCTCGCTCAGAGAAGGATGCTTCTGGAAACCTGCTCGTTTTCTGCGTCACGCCCACTGTCACCACGCAGTTGCAGATTGGCAAAGCTGAAATCCGGGACAATGTCGCTTACCTGCCTCTCGTCGTCAAGGATGCCACGGACACCATGAACGCCAACGCCCGCCGCGTCGTGATGGGCCTCGTGCGCGAAAACAATCAGTGGAAACTTCTTTCCCTGGGTCTTCTGTTACTGGATCTTCCCAGTCTCGCTGAAGAATGGGATCGCGCGGAGATGCAAAACAACGAGAAATCTGCGATCGCCTCCATCAAAGAACTTACGGCTGCGATCGAAAAATATCGCGTCACCTTTACTCGCCTTCCGCAAACTCTCGCCGAGCTCGGTCCGCCCGACAAAGGCGCTCCCAATAATGAGCGTGCCGGGATTGTCGATGCCGGCCTGGCCTCTGGCCACAAGGATGGGTACTCCTTCCGCTACGTCATTGTCGGCGCTAACAATGTGGGCGCCCCGGCCATCTATGAACTTGCCGCGATTCCAATGGAGTACGGGCGAACTGGGACGCGTTCCTTCTTCCGCGATGGCACAGGGACTCTTCATGCTGGTGATCACCAAGGTGCGGTCGGCTCACTGATGGATCCAAAAGTCGAATAGCCAGTCGGACGGTTCGTTTTTCTTGACCACGCTCGCTTAATCAACTACCTACAAAGAATCCTGAAGAATTTGAGACTAGCGCAACATGCGCTAACATCTCCCCACGACCCTATGCGACTCGCATTCTCGCGCTGGCTTGTCCTTTCCACACTCGTCGCCCTTCTGGCAGCACTGCCATCTCCCTGTCGAGCCCAAGAAGTGGAATCGATTTACGGTCCCTTGCCCGTCTTCGAATTTCACAGTGGATTCTGGGCCAATCTCCACCACTTTCTTTATCACGAGGCGCGCGCACGCTTGGCGGCGAAAGAAGCTCGCGAAGCCGCTGGGAAAACCTCGACATCCTCCTGGAAACTGGCTCCTGCGGTCGCGCTCTCCGCCACGGAACAGAAAACCTGGGATGATGCCATCTCCTACTACGTCGCCAACTATGCAGGCAAGGATCTCCTGATCAACATCGACCTTGTTCTCCTGAAGAACCAGATTGAAGACTTTGAAGATTGCGATGAGTTAACCGGACGGAAAAAATCTCGCTGCGACGCCGGTCTGCCAGGAAAAACCGGGCCGATTCTGGATGCGGCTGCTCCCATATACCGCGCGCACTGGTGGTCCGACCAGGATCGCGCAAATCGCCGCTGGGTTGCCAGGGTTGCTCCCCTTGTTCGGGAACAGGGCGTCGGCCTTTCCGAGCGTCTCGCCGACATTTACCAGGCCCACTGGCCCAAGGAAAAAATCCGCGTCGACGTTTGTGCCTTTGCCAACTCCGCCGGCGCTTACACCACCCTCGACCCGCTCCGCGTCACCATCGCCAGCACGGATTCCCGGAATCAAGGCCCCGAATCCCTGGAGGTCCTCTTCCATGAGGCCTCCCACGGTATCGCCGCTCCGGTCGAAGCCGCCATTAGCCGCGAGTGTAAACAACGCGACAAGCCTATTCCTCGCGACCTCTGGCATGCCCTCATCTTCTACACCACGGGCGAAGTCCTTCGCCCCGTCTTCAAGGATTCCTACGCGGAGCGCAGCGCGGGGAATGCCCCCCCACCTCCGCCGAAACCCAACATGGTTCCCTACGCGCTCGAGGACATCCTCTCGCAACGCGGTTGGGAGCAGTACCACCTGCTCCTCGTCCTGTACTGGCAACCCTACCTCGACGGCAAGGTCAGCTTCGAAGACGCTATCGCTCACCTCGTCTCCGCGGCGTGATTTCCGGCCGGTACCGCCGGCTCAACTCCATCGGCTAGCCGGTCTCGGCCGCCTCCCAGCGTTTGTCCCGTACTCGCGTCTATGCTAGTCTTTTCCTGCAACAGTTAGCCCGGCCGCGTGTTTGATCAGTCCCTTCGTCGCTCGACCTCTCCCTATTCTGTGTTCGGAGCGTCGCACGAGGGGAGCAGTCGCCTCCACGCTTGAAACGGCCCGGGCAAAGGATTCGTTCGCCCATGTCCGCCAGACAAGTGGCTTCGCAAACCGAAAAAGCGCCCAGAGAGATCAAGCTTGCGCATTCTCCGGACTCCGACGATGCCTTCATGTTTTATGCTCTGGCCACGCATAAGCTTCCGACACCCGGTTACAAATACACGCACGTCCTGGCCGACATCCAGTCGCTCAATGAAGCTGCGTTGCAGGAAACCTACGACGTCACTGCAGTAAGCTTTGCCGCCTATCCCACCTTGCGCGACAAGTATGTCCTCCTCGACTGTGGCGCCAGTTTTGGCGAAGGCTACGGCCCTATCGTGGTCGCCACCCATTCCTTGAAACCCCACGACCTCAAGGGCAAGCGCATCGGGGTTCCCGGGCTGAAGACCAGTGCGTATCTCACCCTCAAACTCTACGCTTCTGAGTTCGAAGCGGTGGTCATGCCCTTCGATAAGATTATTGAAGCCGTCCGGAATAATGTTGTCGAAGCCGGCCTCCTCATTCATGAGGGTCAACTCTTTTTCCCGCAGCTCGGATTGCACCGCGTCATTGATTTGGGCATCTGGTGGCAGGAATTAACTTCCCTACCGTTGCCGCTCGGCGGCAATGCCGTCCGCCGTGCGCTGGGCCCGGATCTCGGCCGGCAAGTCGCAAAGACCATCCGCGACAGCGTTGCTTATGGCCTCGAGCACCGCGAAGAAGCCCTGAATTACGCCATGCAGTTCGCCCGGGATATGGATTCGGAACTCGCCGACAAGTTTGTCGGCATGTACGTGAACAAATGGACCCTCGGCTACGGCGAGAAGGGCAAAAAAGCCGTCCGCGAACTCATCGAACGCGGCACGGCTGCCGGCTTGCTCCCCGGTCCTCCCGAAATCGAGTACCTCACGGAATAACTATTTTTTCTCCGAGACCGGCGTCAAATACAAATCCTGATAATCGAAACTGAAATCGGCCAACGGCGAAACTGCCACCATCGTGAAATGGTCAATCGTTCCGTCCGGCTTTAATGCAAAGGTCACAAACGCGTCTTCCACCGTGCGATCCCGCCAGTGCGCCTTGAACGTGTCGTATTGCCAGTGCTGCAGATCCGCCAGGCCCTTCTGCGTTCTTTCGAAATTCAGCAGCAGTCCCCCATTCTCAGGCCGGATGGTCACTTTCCCGTACCACGGATCCGAATAATCTCCCGCGTATTTTTCCAATGGCAAAGAAGGCTTCGACTCCGCGGTCCGTGCCTGTGCGGCCTTGCTCATCGTTTCGTCCGCCTCTTTTCGTTCCTTGTCCTCCAGCGTTTTGAACGCCGCAATATAGTCCGCCGTCGGCCCGCCGAGATACGCGTCCAAGATATGAAACAGTATGCATTCAAATGCCTGGTCTTCCTCCGCATTCGTCAGAATCACCACACCCAGATTTTCTTCCGGCACTAGCATCACTCGGGTCACATACCCCGCCACGCCTCCCGAATGGCTCACCAGTTTTCTTCCTTTGTAGTCCCGCAAACCCCAACCCATGCCATATCCCGCAAAATGGGGCTGCAGGTTCTTCAACTCCTCAGGATACGGTCTTACCGGCACAATCATCTGTTGTGTCCACATGTCATTCGACACCTTCTCGCTGAAAATCCGCGTTTCCGTCCCCGGAATCTTGCCGCGGTTCAACTGCATCAACACCCATTTCGACATATCCGCCACCGAAGAATTGATCGATCCTGCCGGCCCGGCGTTATCCAAATTCTCCAGCGGGATCGCCTGCAGCTTGTCCTCCACTTTCGAGTGCGGTGAAGCCCAATCATCTTCCTCCCGAAAAACGGTGGCACTCGTGTTCGTGTTCTTCATCCCCAGCGGCAAAAAAATCTTATCGCGCAGGTACGCGTCCCAACTCTTCCCACTCACCGCCGCCACCACCTGCCCCGCGCTTACGAACATCACGTTGCTGTAGGCGTAGGTCGTCCGAAAACTGCTCTTCGGTTTCAGATACCGTAGCCGGTACACCACATCATCGCGCGTGAACGTCGTCTGCGGCCAGAACATCAAATCTCCCTGGCCCAGCCCCAATCCGCTGCGGTGGCACAGCAAATCCCGAATGCGCATCTCCTTCGAAACGTACGGGTCGTACATTTCGAATCCCTTCAGCCGCTCGTACACCGGGTCGTCCCAGGAAATCTTTCCTTCATCTACCAACGTCGCCAGGGCGGCCGCCGTAAAGGCCTTTGTGTTCGAGCCAATCCCGAATAACGTGTCTTCATCAACGGGTGCAGCTACCCCAAGCTTCCGCACCCCGTACCCCTTCAGCAGCACTACCTTGCCATCCTTCACGATGGCCACGGCCATCCCCGGCACCGCAAACGTTTTCATCGACCGCGCGACGTACTGATCCAGATCCGCCGGCGGCCCTTGCTGCGCCCAAAGCGGTGAAACCATCAGGAATAAAGCGACGAAAATCGCTATCTGCCGAACGCGACGGGACCTCATGCTGGCCCACACCTCGAATCTAAAATTCATGCAAAGCATACAACACTCGTTCCCATACGCCATAGGTTCCCACCTTGACGCATGTGCACGAATCACATACTGTTTTTTCTCTGTCATGCGATTGAAAACTCTATTGCTGTTGTGCGCTGTTTTGGCCGTTTCCATTTTCCCGTCTTCTGCCGCTCCCCAGGACGCCCACGAATTTCGGGATCATCCCGACATCCCGAAAGAATGGCCCAGCCAACCCGTCCGCAGCGCTCGCGGCATGGTCGCTACCGATGAACCCCTCGCCTCCCAAGCCGGCATCGAAATTCTCAAGCGAGGCGGCAACGCGATCGACGCGGCCGTGGCCACCGCCTTCGCTCTTGCTGTCGTCGAACCCGCTGCGGGCAATATCGGTGGCGGCGGCTTCATGCTGGTCCGTCTCGCCGACGGCAAAACCAATTTCTTCGACTATCGTGAAATGGCTCCCGGCAAAGCCACTCGCGAAATGTATATCAAGCCCGACGGTACGCTCGACAAAGATGCCTCCGTCATCGGCTATCGCTCCGTCGCCGTTCCCGGCACAGTAGCTGGCCTTGCGCTCGCCCTGAAGACTCATGGCACCAGGAAACTTGCCGACGTCCTTCAGCCCGCGATCCGCTACGCCGAACAAGGCATCCCCGTTACTGAAAAACTCGCCCGCGAATTCCAGGAAGAGCGTCCCGACCTCCAACGCTCCTCGATGAGCAGCCACATCTTCCTCAACGACGGACAACTGTTCCGCGTGGGCGAGACTCTTCGCCAGCCCCAGCTTGCCGCCACCTTGAAACGAATCGCAAAAAATGGCCCCGATGAATTTTACAAGGGCGAAACCGCGCAAAGCCTCGCTCAAGACATGGCTTCTTTCGGCGGCTTGATCACTCTTGACGACCTCGCTCACTACCAACCCAAAATTCGCGAAGTCCTCCAAGCCAGTTACACCATTGCCGGCCAGCACTGGCAGGTCCTATCTTCGCCTCCTCCCAGCTCCGGCGGTGTCGCCGTCATCGAGGCGCTCAACATGCTTCAGGATGTCCCGCTCAAAGGCTGGGACGACGCGCAAAGTGTTCATATGGTCGCAGAAGTGATGCGGCGGATGTTTGCCGATCGCGCCGCCTATCTTGCTGACCCTGATTTTTCGCGTGTTCCGGTAGCCGGCCTCACCAGCCCCTGCTACGCCAAAGATCTCCTCTCCTCCATCAATCCCGTACGCGCCAGCTCTAGCAAGGAAGTCCACGCCGGCAATCCGCACGTCTGCGGTTCCGGCGTAAGCGCTCGCGTTGCTTCAGACACCATCATCAACCACGACGAAGGCCCCCATACGACACACTTCTCGGTTGTCGACGCTGCAGGCAACGCCGTCGCCAGCACCTTCACCCTCAACGACAGCTACGGTTCCCACGTCACTTCCTCTGCCGGTTTTCTCCTCAATGACGAAATGGACGACTTCACTACCCAGCCCGGCGTTCCCAATGCCCTCTTTGGTTTGATTCAGTCCGAAGGCAACACCATCGGCCCGGGCAAGCGCCCTCTCAGTTCCATGACGCCCACCATCGTCCTCCGCGAGGGTCAGCTCAGTTTCGTCACCGGTTCCCCGGGTGGTCCCACGATTATTTCCGTCACTCTTCTCTCTATCTTGAACTGGATGCGCCTCGGCATGGACGCCCAGTCCGCCATCAACGCCCCGCGTTTTCACCATCAGTGGCTTCCTGACGTTCTCCTCATGGAGAAGCTGTTCACTCCCGAAATGGAAGAGCAGATGAAATCCCGCGGCTACGAAGTAAAGCGCCGGGGTCATATCGGTCTCATCAACGCCATCGGCATCGACCCGAAAAACAACGAACGCTGTGGCGCCGCCGACCCTCGCGACAGCGGTTCCGCGATCGGTTACTAGCGCCACGGTTTGGCGATTCGCTCCGCCCGTTGACCGCATTTGTCTTACCTTTTTAGCGAACTTGTTCAACTTCTTTCCTCTGGTTAGAATCGTTCCATCTCCCCTTCCCCTCACTGCGAAACAGTTCTGCGTCTTCCGAGCTCTCCGGCCATTTTCCGCGCGTTCGCCAATGCGAAGATGCCACGTGCGGCTGGCTTTTCTCGAGCGCTCCCAGGCGGGGCACCGCCGCTGGTGCAGCATGGCCGATTGCGGGAACCGCGCCAAAGTGCGCGCGCATTCTCACCGCATACCGGGGGTTAACTCATCCTCCCACTCCTCTTTCCCCTTCTCTAGCAACCCCCTTACCCTGAGGCTAAACTCGTGGCGTATGCAAAGGATCCTCTCCACCTATCTCTTCCTCTCCAAGAAACTCACTCGCGAACTCCTCACCCAGATTCATGCCGCTGGCTTTCCGTCCGTCGAAATATTTGCCAACCGCAGCCACTTCGATTACGCCACGAAGGGGGAAGTGCGGATGATCGCTCAGGCCCTTACGGACAATCACCTCCAACTGGCTTCCCTCCACGCGCCCACCAGCCGTGATGTGAACGTCAATCGCGAAGGCGGCAGTCCTCTTTCCGTCGCCGAAGTCGAACGTGTCCGCCGCATCGAAGCCATGGATGAACTGAAACGCGTGATCGACGTCGCCGAAGACTTGCCTTTCTCCCGCCTGATTCTCCATATGGGGGGTTCCCGCGAAGCCGCCGATCCTCGCAAGCGCGACGCCGCGTTCAGTTCTCTCGAGCATCTTGTCCTGCACGCCAAGCATGTTGGCGTGACCATTTGCGTCGAAAACACCACCAGCGAAATGGGCGCACCGGCCTATCTTCGCTCGTTTATCGACGAAACTCGCCTCACCGGTCTGCGCGTGAATTTCGACATCGGCCACGCCCATCTCGCGGATGGCCCTGAAGACGAACGCATCGCCAGTAGCTTCGAGCCCTTGAAAAATTTGATCGCCAGCGCCCATATCCACGACAATCACGGCGATAAGGACGAACACCTCCCGCCCTACGAGGGAACGATCGACTGGCCCACCGCGATCGCTCTGCTCAAGACCACAACGGGTGGCACCGCTCTTCCCCTCACACTCGAACTCAAAGAGAAATCCGGCCCCGACGCCCCTTCCCTCCCCGAGCAGCTTACCGCCGGCGCCAAGGCCCTCGACCGCCTCCAACAGGATTTCTTGAACGCCTGATAAGCCAAACCAACGAGATCTGGCTAACGGGTTCTCCCCCTCCGCGCTGCCTTCTTTTCTTTGTTAGACTGTTTGTTTGGTGCAGCAGCAACGAAACTCCCTATGACTACCATCACCATTGAAAATGCAGGCAAGTCCGATGGACAGGAAGTTACCATCCGCGGTTGGCTCTACAACATTCGCGAATCCGGCAAGCTGGTCTTCCCTATCTTTCGCGACGGCACCGGCATCCTTCAGGGCGTCTGTTCGCTGAAGGAGAATCCCGAGGCTTTTGCCGCGCTCAAGGGCCTCACCCAGGAATCCAGCGTCATCGTCACCGGCAAAATCCGCGCCGAGCAGCGCGCTCCCGGCGGCTTCGAAATAGGTGTCACCAAGATTCAAATCGTACAGAAAGTTTCCGAATCCACGCCCTTCCCCATTCAGCTCAAAGAGCATGGCGTCGATTTCCTCCTCGACCAGCGCCACTTGTGGATTCGCACCCCGCGCCAGGCCGCGATTCTTCGCATCCGTGCGGAAGCCATCCGCGCCGCACGCAACTTTATGGATTCCCAGGGCTACACACTGACCGACGCGCCCATGTTCACCCCCGCCGCCTGCGAAGGCACCTCCACCCTCTTTGAGGTGAATTACATCGACGACCAGAAAGCCTATCTCACGCAAAGCGGCCAGCTCTATATCGAAGCAACCGCCATGGCTCTGGGCAAGGTCTACACTTTCGGTCCCACCTTTCGCGCCGAAAAATCCAAAACCCGCCGCCATTTGACCGAGTTCTGGATGCTCGAGCCCGAAGCCGCGTACGCGGAACTTTCCGACATGATGGACCTCGGGGAAGGCTTAGTCAGCGCCATCGTCCAGGGCGTGGTGAAAAACAAGTCCCGCGAACTCGAAACCCTCAAACGTGACCTGAAAAAACTCGAAAACATCAAGCCACCGTTCCCTCGGATTACCTACGAAGAAGCGATTGGCGTCCTCCAGAAAAACGGCAATCCCGTCAAGTTCGGCGAGGACTTCGGCGGGGATGAGGAAACCATCATCTCCAGCAGCTTCGATCGTCCCGTTGTGGTCCACCACTATCCCACCGCCATTAAAGCCTTCTATATGCAACCCGACGCAGAGCGCCCTGATTTGGCACTCTCGTTCGACATGCTCGCCCCGGAAGGCTACGGCGAAATCATCGGCGGCAGCCAGCGTATCCATGACTACGATCTGCTCGTTAAGCGACTGAAAGAAAATAACTTACCCGTGGATTCGTTCCAGTGGTATCTCGACCTTCGCCGCTATGGCAGTGTTCCCCATGCCGGTTTCGGCCTGGGCCTTGAGCGCACCGTCGCCTGGATCTGTGGCACCGAGCACATCCGCGAGGTCATCCCCTTTCCCCGTATGATTTATCGGGTATATCCTTAGTGATGGGTAGCTTTGCCGCCATTTCGTCAGTTCCTTCAGAACCTGATTGTGAGTAAGACCGAACGGAGCCTACAGTCGGCAGTCTGTAGCCAGTAGTCTGTGGTTCGCGGTCGCTGATCTTTGCGCGCGAGCTTCCGGCCCCGGTTACCGACCCCGACCAAATAAACATGTCTCAGAAAATTCGCATTATCGGCGTACCCATGGACCTCGGCGCCAGCCGCCGCGGTGTCGATATGGGCCCTTCGGCGGTGCGCGTTGCGGGTCTGCAAGCCCGTATCAAGCACCTGGGTCATCAGGTGGAAGACATCGGCAACATCTCCGTCAAGCAACCCGAAGAAATGTCTTACGGGGAGAAGCGCGCCAAGTACATCGGCGAGATTACCGACGCGTGCAAGGATCTGGGAATCGCCGTCCAGAAATCGTTGGACGATGGCTACCTGCCCCTCGTTCTTGGTGGAGACCATTCCATCGCCGCCGGTTCCATTAGCGGTGTTGCCGCGCACTTCCGCAAAGAAAAAAAGACCATCGGCTGCATCTGGCTGGATGCGCATAGCGACATGAATACACCGGACACCTCGCCTTCGGGCAATGTCCACGGCATGCCGCTCTCCGCGGTCATGGGCTACGGCACGGAAGAACTGCATGACCTCTTTGGCTTCAAGCCCAAAATTGAACCGCAAAATGTCGTTCTCGTGGGTGTCCGTGATCTCGACGCCCACGAAAAGAAATTCATCAAGAAACTCGGTGTCAAAGCCTTCACGATGCGGGAAATCGATGAGCGTGGCATGCGCGAAGTCATGTCGGACGCGCTGAAGTACGCCATGGACGATACCGACGGCATCGCTGTCAGCTTGGACATGGATTTCGTCGATCCTAGTGATGCCCCCGGCGTTGGCACTCCCGTTCGCGGTGGCGCCACCTACCGCGAAGCGCACCTCGCTATGGAAATGATTGCCGACAGTGAATCGATGGTCTCTATGGAAATCGTCGAAATCAATCCTGTCATCGACGAGCATAATCGCACCGCACTTCTCGCCGTCGAACTGGCCCTCTCCGGCCTCGGCAAAAAAATCCTCTAGCTTTCCAGGGCACGCTGCCCCGGCGACCCTTGCCTTCGAAACGGCATCTAATTTTTTTCAGCGCATTTACCGCCATTTCTCAGTATTCTGGAGAGAACCATCAGGGTTGACCTTGAGTTCATCGCCCGGTCCCTCCCCGGGCCGGTAGTGCCATAACGTTCCGTGGCTCTCCAAAGGAGCCGGTATTCGTGAATCAAAGGAGAGGAAATTGAGAATGGTGGTATCCAAGAAACATTGCCCGATGGCAGCGAAACTCCTCCGCAGCGCCTGGTTTGCCTTCCTCTGTTTCGTAATGCTGGGCTTCGCTGCACCCGCAGTTTTCGCGGCGGCGCACACCTTTGACTTGCTCGGCCCGCGCATCGACATGACCGTGTCTCGCGGCGGCAGAAACCTGCCCATCTCCAATGTCACAGAGTTCCTGCCGGGCGACCGCCTCTGGATTCACCCCGAATTCCCCGACGATCAATCGGTTCGCTATCTCCTAATCGTCGCCTTTCTCCAGGGGCCGACCAATCCTCCGCCGGAAACTTGGTTCACGCGAGTCGAAACTTGGACCAGGCAAATGCGCGAAGAAGGCACCGTCGTCACCGTTCCAACCGGCGCCGAACAGGCTCTTCTGTTTCTGGCTCCCGAAACTGGTGGCGATTTCGGCACGCTGCGGGCCACCGTTCGCGCGCATCCCGGTATTTTTGTCCGCGCGTCGCAGGACCTTGAACAAGTCAGCCTTGACCGCACACGTCTGGACAAATATCTCGACGAGATCAGCAAAACCTCCAACATCGATCCCAGCGCTCTCAAGAAAAATTCCACGCTTCTCGCGCAAACCTTGCGCATCAAGGTCAATGAGGACTGCTTCAATCGACCGGTGGAACAGCAACCCTCATGCCTCACGCAGGGCAGCGACCAGATGGTCCTCGATGACTCCCACGATCAATCCTTGGTGGCGACTCTCGCTTCCGGGGCATCTTCCGATCTCATTACGAATCTTGGCTCCAGCCCAGTAGCGAGGGGCGGTTATTTCAGTCCTTATGTCGGCGCTGTCGTCGACGTCGTCCGGTTGATGGCCACACTCCATACCGCCACCTACCAATACATTCCCGCTCTTTCTCTCCCGGACAAGGACGTTCTGAATCTCAAACTGAATGCCGCGCCGTCCTTCCGCAATCCGAAATCCGTCATCGTGGTGGGCCTTCCTTCGATCGGTCTTTCTCCCATTCCCGTTCTTCATCCTCTCGACCCCAAACAAATCCTCTGCCTCCAGCAATCTCCATTCATCCTTCCCGTCGAAGGTGCTCCTCTCCTGTTCTCCACCTCTATGGGCCACGATTTTTCTGTGCGCATCGAAGGAAAGACCGGAGCACCTGTCAATCTACCGGCTGTCCCAGACGCCGTCCGTGGCGGCTTCGTGGTTGATCCTCGCTTCCTGCCTGCCACGAACTTGCATGATAAGTTGACCGCCACTCTCCACGGTTCCTGGGGCTTCTCCTCGTTCGAAGGCCCATCGTTCCAGGTGCGCAATGCGCGCTCCGAGCATTGGACCATTTCTCCCGCGGACTCCAGCGCGCTCCTTGCTGGACGTCCCGTTACGGTTCATCTGCAAGGCGATTGCGCCCCGTGTGTCGAAAAGGTGGCTCTCCTCGATTCCGCTGGCAAGGACCTAAGACCAACCTGGAAGCCTCACGAGCAGGACCAGTTGGAAATTGAGCTTCCTTTGAAAGACGTAACCGCTGGGCCACTGAAATTGGCGGTCACGCAATTTGGTCAGGCTACTCCCGACATTCTCAGTCTTCGCGCCTATTCGGATGGGGTCCATCTCGAGCACTTCACTCTGTTCGCCGGAGACAACCACGGCATCCTCACGGGAACCCACTTGGAAGAAGTGGCCAGCCTCGAACTGAACAGCATTTCCTTTTTGCCAGGGGAAGCTCTGCACCCCAGCAAGGAAAACTCCCTCGATCTCCAGGCGCAGAGTTCTTCCGCCACCGCCGCCCTTCAGCCCAACCCCGCTCTACCCGCGCACGTTACTCTGAAAGACGGCCGCACCCTTGAAGTACAAGCGACCGTCGAGACACCGCGTCCCAAGGTCACCTTGTTGAGCAAGAGCCTGCAATCCTCCTCGGCCTCTTCCCCGGTCCATTTCCCAAAGCCGGAAGCGCTGCCGCAGGACACGCGACTCTCGTTTTTCTTGAAGGCCGAAGTTCCTGGCGATTTCCCGCGCACGCAAAAAATCGAAGTCGCCACCGTCGACGGGTCCTTCTCGACGACGCTCAGTCTGGCCGACGGCTCCCTTATCCAACAGGACGCCAGCAGCGTTCTGGCTCTTCTCGATCCTTTGAAGGCCTTTGGCCCCGCGGCCTTTGGTCCCCTCCAGTTCCGGCCCGTTGACACCAATGGCGCGAAAGGCGACTGGCAACCGCTCGCTGTTCTTGTACGAGTCCCCGCTCTCAAAGAAATTCACTGCCCAGACTCTACGGAAAAGCAATGTGTCCTCACGGGTTCCAATCTTTTCCTGCTCGATTCCGTCTCGGCGGATTCGCAGTTCAAGAATTCCGTTCCCGTTCCGGCTGGCTACGTGAGTGATTCCTTACCGGTTCCCCGGCCGTACGGAACGCGCCTCTACATCAAACTGCGCGATGATCCCTCGACTGTCGCCACTGTCGCTCTTCCGGTTCTCCCAGACAATGACTGACGAGCCGATGCTTCAATCACGCTCCCGGAAGCCTTCGCCGCCAGGCTTCGCAGGGGCGGAGTCCTCTCCGCTGTTGGCAGCGTCCCAGTCCTTGCGCGTCATCGGCTGAATCGCCAGCAGTTTCTTTTTTGCCAACTCTTTGTTGACCGTGGGAAGTTCTTTCGCCAGGAGCGCAGCAAATTCCGCCTCGACGTCTCCCAACTCCTTCTTCAACGAATCGATTCGGGCAACCTGGTAATCCGCAGGGCGGCCCTCATAGAACGTCAAGTCTCCGTACAGTTGCGTGGTCTTTTCGCGGATGCGTTCTTCACCGGTGATCGCGCCTCCTTCTTTGGTCGCTACAATCTTCTTCCGGATTTCATCCACCTTCCCCGAAAGGTCCTGCAACTGTTTTGCCAGTACCGGATCTTTCGCCAGATGCTCGGCGCGCTCTTGCAAAGCCAGGCGTACACCATTGATTTGGTCGACGTCGTAAGTCATATCGCCTAGCAAATTGTATACCCGCATCGCCGCGTCAAAATCGGCCTTGCGGTCTTCCAGCGTATAATTCGCTCGCGCGTCGAGACCCACAAGAATCTTTTCCGTGTAGGTGTCATTCCCTCGCGTCAGTTTCACGGTGTACGTGCCGGGAATCACCCGCGGCCCCTCCGAAGCCTCAAACGCCGCCGTGGCCGCGGGGGGAACATGCGGCGCCTTCAGGTGCATTCCCCACACCACTCGGCTGATACCCCGCCGGTTGTTCGATGGCAAAGTGTCGATCAGTTTGTCTTCGGAATCCAACACTTCCAGTTTCATTCTTCCGAAAATGTGCCGCTTCGCCTGGTAATAGGTTATCCACGCCCCGTTCGGCGGATTCGGCCCGCTGAATGCCGCGCTGCCTTCGGACCATCCTCCGAATGTACTAATCCGCTGTTGAGCCGGACGCCCCGGCAAGAACGCGGCTTCCTTGGCGATAACTTCGGGCGTAAGGTGACGTAGCGGGGTGATGTCATCGATGATCCATATTCCTCGGCCGTGTGTCGCAATCACCAGGTCCGAATCGCGCGGTTGCACAACGAGGTCGCGTACCGCAACGTTCGGGAAATTGTGCCCCTTGTACTGCGCCCAATGCTTTCCTCCATCCAGAGACACCCACAACCCAAACTCGGTTCCGAGAAAGAGAAGGTTCGGAGAAACGGTATCTTCCTTGACCACATGAGCGTAGCCACGCACACCGCTGTCCCCTGCGATAATCGGCGTCCAGGTCTTTCCATAATCCGTGGTTTTGAACGCGTAAGGATTCATGTCGCCAAACGTATGGCGATCAAAAACCGCGTAAGCTGTGGCTGGGTCGTACAGGCTGGCTTCCACCCAGGAAACCCACGAAGCCTTTGGAAGATTGGGCACATTGCCGACTACATTGTTCCAGGTTTTTCCTCCATCCCTCGTGAGCTGCACGTTGCCATCGTCGGTCCCCACCCAAATCGTCTTCCCATCGCGCGGGGATTCGCTGATCGAATAAATTGTGGTGTGCATTTCCGCGAAAGAGTTGTCCACGGTCACGCCGCCGGATTCTTCCTGCTTCTGCTTCTCGGGGTCGTTCGTGGTCAGGTCCGGAGAAATGCGTTCCCACGTTTGGCCATGATCTCGCGAACGAAACAAGAATTGCGCCCCGATATAAATGGTGCCCTTATCATTCGGGCTCATGTGAATCGGCGTGTTCCAGTTGAACCGGAGTTTTCCTTCTCCATAATTCGGCTCCGGTTTGATGGGCCGTTTTTGCAACGTGGCCCGATTGACACGGGCGACGTCGCCACCCTGCGCTTCAGCATAGGCGTAAGTGTGATCCCCGGGATCAGAAAAGGCCCAGAATCCGTCACCGCCAAACAGATTTTCCCAGCGGCTGTTCGTGATGCCACCCGGATATTGCGAATCTCCTGCCCAGGAACTGTTGTCTTGCAAGCCCCCATACACCTGGTAGGGGTCGGTCATATCGGCGCTGACATGATAGAACTGTGAAATGGGCAGGTTATTTGCCTTCCACCAGGTGTTGGCGCCGTCGTACGAATACCAAACGCCGCCATCATCCCCGGCAATCAGATGGTCGCTGTTGTCCGGATCGACCCAAATGTCATGAAAATCGCCGTGCGCTCCATTTGATACACCGCTGAAACTCTTTCCACCGTCTTCGCTCATGATCAAGCCAAGGTCCGGCTTGAATATCTTGTTTTCATTTTTGGGATCAACGATGAGATTAGCGAAGTAGAATGGCCGCCAAACCATCAGGTTGCTGCGATCCCGCTCTTGCCAGGTTTTCCCGCCGTCGTCGGAACGGAACAGGGCGCTGCGCGTCGACTCAATCAACACATAAACCGCGTTGGAATTGGAAGGAGCGATGGCGACCGCTAACCTTCCCCACGGTTTAGCCGGAAGCCCCGCCGCGGTTTGATCGGTGAGCTCGCTCCACGTGGCTCCTCCGTCGGCCGTTCGATAGAACGCGCTGCCGCTCGCTGCCGTGGAATTTTCGCCGCCGGACCGGAACGTCCAGCCTTTGCGTCGGAAATCCCACAAGCCGGCGAAAAGAACCTTAGGGTCCTTGGGATGCATGGAAATCGTAGAACAACCCGTGGAGAGGTTCGCGCCTTTCAAGATCAGATTCCAGGTCTTCCCGCCGTCTGTAGTTTTGTATAAACCGCGTTCGTCGCTATCGCTCCACAGCTTGCCAGGGACGCACGCATACACAACGTTGCCGTCCTTAGGATCGACAATAATCTTGGAAATGCGCTCCGAATTTTTTAGCCCCAGATTTGTCCAGTTTTCGCCACCGTCCGTGGAGCGGTAAATCCCGTCGCCGATCGAAACGCTATTCCTCGTCCATGATTCTCCCGTGCCCACCCATATGGTCTTCGGAGACTGTGGATCAATCGCGATTGCGCCGATGGATTGCACCGCCTGCTTGTCAAACACCGACTTGTATGTCGTCCCCCCGTTTACCGATTTCCAGACCCCTCCACTGGCCGCGCCGATGTACACCGTCAGCCGGCCATTTTCTTTGACCGCGGCGATGGCAGAAACACGTCCACTCATCGTGGCGGAGCCGATGTTGCGCGCCCCCAGGCCGGAGATGGAGTCCGAATCGAATTTGATTTCCTGCGCCCGCGCCGGAAGCATTAGAAAAAACATTCCGGCAAACAAGGCTACAATGCGCCGAGAGATGGCAGAATTTGGCATCGTCTGTTCCTCAGTCTTGAATCCAAAAGTTGCTTTCATCCTTGTGCTCAAGTGGAACTTTTCCGGTGGCAATCACTTCGCAGCCGCAGCTGGCTTCACTTGCGTTTTTCCCGCCGGAACAGAGAAGAGTGAGTCCTCAAGCGGCACATTCAGTTCCATCTTCTCTACTGTGAATCGCGCCCAATTTTCCGTGCCGGTCTCCGCGGATTCAATCGAAAACGGAAAATACACGCCGTCCACTTGTTCGTAGTCGCCTAACAAAGTGTCGTTGTACTGCACGGAGCCCCGCACGTTCGTCTGCGTTTCAAATTTGATTTCGAGATAGGAATCCGCGTCGAGGTAGTAATACCGCACGTCGCCATTGTTCAAGTTGAGCTTGATCTTGTAGCAATCCGTACCCTCCACAGCATCGTGTCCCACTAGTTCGGCGCGGTGCCCCTTCTGTTTGTAATCGACAAGCGGACCTTCCAGATCGGCGTCGAGAATGAGTGACTTGCTGTCGTCCTGGGACATCAGTTCGGGGTCTTTGCGGCCGCCAAATGGATTGATCTGCCAGGCCGCGTGGCCATCATAAGCCTGGACCTGCGCCATTCCCTGAATGATGACCTCCTCGCGCACCTTGTCGTCCCGTTTATTCTCCTGAACGAACTTTGCACGGAAGCTGTCTTGCGAAAACTTTGCCGTCATTCGCACAGTCTTTATCGCTCTTATCTTTTCCAGCCCGCCGCGCGCTTGGACATTCTTCGCGATGATTTCATCGACCGTCTGCGCCTGCAGGCAGACTGGCAGAAGGACAATCATAGTGACTGCGAACCACACAAAACGTTTCATGAAGTAAGCCTCCTCCCTAACACGGAGTCCTTCTGGCCGGAAGCTCCTGGTTCGGCAAAGCTTGCCAGTTCAGGAGAATCGCATCACGTGGGATAACATTCTTGAATCTTTAGAAACCTTGGCGCCTCTTTGTTAGCAAACTCCAGCATAAATTCCAAGCAGTTTTCCGCGGACGGTGTTTGGCCGGAAGCCATGCGCCGTCCGCAAATTGCCATTGTTGCTTCGGAAACTTGGTTTAGACTCCTTCGCCTGCCGTCTGCTTTTTGTTTTATAACTGGGAGCGTACCATTTCGTACCGGCCCCAGTCCGACAGGAAAGGCTCGTGACCCCAGATAAAAAGAAGCTATTGCGTGTTGGAGTGCTCTTTGGTGGCCGTTCCGGCGAGCATGAAGTCTCGCTGGTGTCCGCTGCCTCGGTTATTCGCGGTCTGGATCCCGACAAATACGAAGCAGTCCCCATCGGCATCAGCAAAGACGGCCATTGGCTGATTGGCGAGGGTGCCGCGAAGATGCTCCCTGAAGTACTGAAGGGTGGCCGACGCGTGATGCTTACGGCAGATCCCACCGAAGCTGCCTTAGTGCCACTCGATCGGGGTGCGGGGGCGCAAAGGCTCGACGTGATCTTCCCGGTTCTACATGGCACCTTTGGGGAGGACGGCACAATTCAGGGAATGTTGGACTTGGCCGGACTCCCCTACGTGGGCGCTGGGGTCCTCGGCTCCGCGATCGGTATGGACAAAGATGTCGCCAAACGGCTCTGCCAAGCCGCTGGCATCCCTGTGGTTCCCTGGGTCTCGGTTCATCGTTGGGATTGGGAAAAGAATCCGCAAGCGGTGAAAGCGGCCATTGCAGAAGGGTTTCCGTATCCCGTCTTTGTCAAACCCGCTACGCTCGGCTCGTCCGTCGGAATGACCAAGGTCCACAATGCCGAGGAACTTGCACCGGCGCTGGATTTCGCCTGCGAGTTTGGCATGAAGATTCTGGTGGAAAAGGCCGTGACTGCCCGCGAAATCGAGGTTTCCGTGTTAGGCAATCATGAGCCAAAAGCATCCGTTCCCGGCGAGATCGTCCCTCACCGAGAATTCTATGACTACACCGCAAAATACCTTGAAGAAGGCACCCAACTGGTGATCCCGGCAGAGTTGAAGCCCGCTCAGGTCGAGAAGATCCAATCTTTTGCTGTGGACGCCTTCCGCACCCTGGAACTGGCCGGAATGGCTCGCGTAGATTTCTTCCTCGAGAAAAAGGGTGGCAAGCTCTTCCTGAATGAAGTCAACACCATTCCCGGTTTTACGTCCATCAGCATGTATCCAAAATTGTGGGAAGCGAGCGGAATCTCGTTCCGCGAGCTGATCGATAAGCTCATTGCACTGGCGTTCGAAATGCACCGCGAAAGAGCACGCACGAAATACGCGATTGAGCTGCCCGAAGGCTCAGGCGGCGCGCTTTCCAACTGAAAACGATCAACCACCACGTTAGAGGCTTCTTGGGTCATCGGCCTTCCTCCCTTCTGGCCTTCTGGCCTTCTGGAAACTTTTTCCCAAAGGTTGGCGTCCAACTGAACAGAAGATTTGCGAGGCGGCATCTCTCCTGATAGAGTTTTTGCCAGCGAAAACTATGGCTCTATCGAACAGCCCGATGTCACTACTGGAACCGGTTCCGGAAAAATCCCACAAGTCGCGGGTTATGGCCTTCACCATCGGTGCGCTGGTGCTCGCATTGGCCGTGGTGCTCTATTTTACCTTCCGCTATTATCCCGAGAAGAAAGCTACGGCTCAGTTCTTTGATGCCCTGGTTGTGGGCAATATGGATAAAGCCTACGAGCTGTGGAAGCCGACGCCAAGCTACAGGAAAGATGATTTCCTCGCGGATTGGGGCGCTTCAGGTTATTACGGCCCAGTGAAAAGTTACAAAATCATGGGGGCAAAAGCCCCGGATAAGAGTGATTCCATCGCGGTTAATGTGGCGGTGAGTCCTTACTCCCCATTACCTAAGTCTTCCGACGCCGAAAAAAGCCCCAAAACAAAGGTGGTCACTCTCTGGGTCTCACCGGCGGACAAGTCCTTGAGCTTTCCCCCATAGGCAAAGCGCCCCATTCAGACTACACGTGCAATTCATCGAGCGCGGAGGCAAGTTCCGCCGGGTTGACGCTTGCCGTGCCCAACTTACCGACGACGACGCCCGCCGCGGTGTTCGCCAGATACGCCGCCTCAGCCAAGGCCGCACCTGCCGCAATCGCCAGTGACAGCACGCTAAGCACGGTATCCCCTGCTCCAGTTACGTCAAAGACCTGCCGGCCGCTGGCTTCCCGTTCAATACCGGGCTGCCCAACGCGCGCGTAGGTCACCTCAAAGCTGGTTGCCGGAATATGCAGGTGCCGCGGGGAGGTCTCCGCAAAGATGCTTATGCCCTTCCCACCTCGCGTAATCACCACCGCCGCACTGCCAAAGTGGGCGAGCAAAGCACGACCCGCTTCTTCCACCGATTTTTCGTCGCCCAGCGAACGTGTGACGTAGAAACCCGCCTCTTTCGCATTGCAGACGACAACGCGCGCCCCGCGATATGCGAACAATCGAGAAATCTTAGGTTTGACGAAGACGGGAACCTTAAACGTATGGCAAGCGTGCAATACCCGCTCGGCAAACGCGTCGGTGATCAATCCTTTGTCGTAGTCGGATAGCACCAAAGCATCAACTCGCTTGAGTGAGGCTACGAGCAAACGAAATAATTTTTCTTCGGTTTCTAGCCGGAGCGCATCCCGGCGTTCGTGGTCGATTCGCACAATTTGCTGATGACGGGCGATGATCCGTGTCTTAACCGTGGTAATTCGCTGCGCATCTGCCAACACAGCTTTTTCTGCGATTTTGGCCTGCCGCAGCCACGCGCGAAGAGCTGTGCCAGCTTCGTCGTCCGCGACCTTGTTCGGGCCGAGCGTCCTCCCTCCCACAACACCAAACGCTTGTACCTGCGCCCCAAGTGCAGCCAGATTTCGGGCAACGTTCCCTGCACCACCCGGAAAATCATTCTGCGACGCAAAATTCACCACCGGTACGGCCGCTTCGGGTGATAAGCGCTCCGCCTCGCCCCAGAGGTAGCGGTCCAACATCAGGTCGCCAAGCACGGCCACACGAATCTTCCGGAAGCGCGCCAGGAGGCGCTGCAGTCGCGGAATGGCCCGGGCCAGCTCTGTTTTCATGGAATGACGCTCGGTTCAGTCGTTCGCAATGGTGGCTTCTTCCGGCAGCATCACGGGAATGTCGTCACGGATGGGATAGATACGCTTGCAGGCGTCGCACTTTAGACCCGAGCTGTCCGCAACCAGGTGCACAGGACTCTTGCACACCGGGCACACCAGGATGGCCAGCAGCTCTTTGGGAATCGACATATGCGCTCCTAAATCCGAACTGAAACTTTAACAGACTCGCACTCACCGTAGCTAGCCGCCCGAGTGATTCGGGAGCTATCCGCGAACAGCGGAACGCTCACCCGGTGGTGTTTAGTAGAAGGCGGCAGGCCGTCCAATCCTCGCGTGGCTCGCGCTATACTCGCGGTTGGGCCGGCTCAAGCGTGCGCAGCCACGCATTTCTGGCCCGCTCCGTCAGATACCAAGTTCGAGGTGCCATCGCATGAAGAAGTTCGCCCCACTGACACTCGCCGTTCTAGCGGTGTTGCTCGCTCCCTGTCTCTGGGCACAAACACCGAGTGCCGCTGAGTTGAAGGAAATTGCAAAAGAAAACGATGCCAAGCAGGAAGAATTGATCAATCTGGAACGGGAAACGGCACGGGCTATGCAGTGGCACAACGGAACGCTGTTCCGCCGCATCTACGGCGACGATTTTATTGGAATCCTACCTTCCGGCCAGATCAAGGACAAAGCGGGTTGGATCGCCTCCGTTGAGGATGCCAATGTCCAGTACAGTTCCTTCGTGACCTCGGATGTTCGTGTCCGTATGTTTCAGGATACGGCGGTGGTCACCTGCCTGTGGAGCGCGCGGGGCACCCGCGACGGACAGCCTTTCTCCCGGCAACTGCGTGTAACCCATGTGTACGTGTATGGACAAAGGGGATGGCAGGCAATTGCTGGCCAGGAAACACTTCTTCCCGGCTAATCTTATATACTTATCCCCCGAAAGAAAGTTCCCGTGCTATGGCCGACGGGTGACCGTCGATAGCCGTCGCACCGAATATATCGGCCTGAGGCCACCATGAAGAAAAAAGTCTGGTGTGTTTGCTTGTTGAGCTGTCTCATGGGGGGTCTGGCAGGTGCACAGACGCAACCTGCCATCCAGAAAACCTCGAAACCTATCCTGCCCTACACCCCCAGCCTGGATCTCGCCTCCATGGATAAGACCGCCGATCCCTGCGTGAATTTCTATCAGTACTCTTGCGGCGGGTGGAAGAAAAACAATGCGATTCCGCCGGACCAGACTTCTTGGTCCGTCTACGGAAAGCTTTATCAGGACAACCTTCTCTTTCTGCGCGGTATTTTGGAGGAGGCCTCCGCGAATGATGGCCAGCGCGATGCCGTCACCCAGGAGATTGGCGATTTCTACGCCGCTTGCATGGATGAGGCAGCCGCGGAAAAGCAAGGAATGACCCCCGTCGGTGCGGATCTGGACGCGATTGCGAATCTCAAGTCCGTGCAAGACGTGGCCCCACTGGTGGCGCGGTTACAGCAGGCATATGGGCGTTCCCTGCTCTTCGCCGCTGGTTCCACACAGGACCCTGACGATTCCGAACACGTCATCGCGGAACTCGATCAAGGCGGCCTTGGTCTTCCGGACCGCGATTACTACACCAAGCAAGATGCGAAATCCAAAGAGACCAGGGAACGCTACGTGCAGCATGTGCAGAAGATCTTCGAACTGTCGGGCGAAACCCCGCAGGCCGCGAAAAAAGATGCGGAAACGGTGATGCGCCTGGAAACGGAATTGGCAAAAGCGTCCATGACGCGAGTTGATCGCCGGGATCCCTACAAACTCAAACACAAAATGAAACTGGCCGAACTGAATGACTTGGCGCCGAATTTCGATTGGAAGACCTACTACGCGACCGCGGATTATCCGCAGTTTGAAATCCTAAATGTGGCCACTCCGGACTTTTTCAAGGAAGTCAATGCACGCTTGTCAAAGGAACCAATCGACAGTTGGAAAACCTACCTGCGCTTTCATGTATTGGACTCCGCTTCCCCCTATCTTTCTTCGCCCTTTGTCGACGAGAATTTTGCGTTCTACCGTCAATACCTGCGAGGAGCAAAAGAGCAACAACCGCGCTGGAAGCGCTGCGTCAGCTATACCGATCGCCAGCTGGGGGAAGCGCTTGGCCAAGTCTATGTCGCCAAGGTATTTTCGCCCGAACTCAAGCAGAGCACCGTGGACATGGTTCGCCGCATTGAGGACGCCATGGCCACCCGTATCCAGCAACTCGATTGGATGAGCCCGGAAACCAAGGAGCAGGCGCTTCGCAAACTCCACGGGATCCGCAATAAGATCGGCTACCCCGATAAATGGCGGGACTACAGCAGCATCAAAATCTCCCGGAATGATTTTGCCGCAAACATGGCACGCGCTTCCGCATTTGAACACCGCCGGGACTTCAGCAAGATTGGCAAGCCTGTGGACCACGGCGAGTGGGATATGAGCCCCCCGACGGTAAATGCTTATTACAATCCGCAGATGAATGACATTAATTTCCCCGCTGGCGTTTTGCAGCCGCCGTTGTACGATGCAAAAATGGATGCTGCTCCGAATTATGGAGACACGGGCGGCACAATCGGCCACGAACTGACCCATGGGTTCGACGACGAAGGTAGTCAATACGATGCGCAAGGAAATTTGAAGAACTGGTGGACCAAGGCGGACCGCGAAAAATTCGACGCCCGAACCAAATGTGTGCAAGATCAGTACGCTGACTACATCGTGATCGACGACATTCACATCAACAGCAAGCTCACGCTAGGGGAAGATGTCGCAGACCTGGGCGGCGAGATTCTCGCATATATGGCGTGGCAGGACGCAAGCAAAGGAGAATCGCTGCAACCTCGCGATGGCCTCACACCCGAGCAGCGATTCTTCGTTGGCTTTGCGCAATGGGCCTGCGAGAATGAACGGCCCGAAGAGTTGCGTGTTCGCGCAGCGACTGACCCTCATTCCCCCGGCGAGTACCGAATCAACGGTGTGGTCGTAAATATGCCGGAGTTCGCCAAGGCCTTTGCCTGCAAAGCAGGTCAGCCTATGACGAAACCGCCCGAAAAGGTCTGCAAAGTCTGGTAGAAGGTTGCTGCCCACTGCGGAGCCGCGAACTGAACGTACGCCTCTTATGGTTCTGCGGGAATACTGGCAGAAAGCGGGATGCACGCTTCAATGCACGTGCCATTGCCTTGGCGAGAATGGACAAACAACTCTCCTCCCATGCTGTGCAGCCTCTCCTGCATGCTGAGAAGTCCTACTCCCTGAGAGAAGTCGGCCGCGTCCGGATTGAATCCTTCGCCCTGGTCAGAAACCCGCAGTCGCATTGAGCCGGAAATTTCATCGATTTGCACGAGCGCTCGCCGCGTTCCGCTGTGCTTTTGTGCGTTGCGGATCGCTTCCTGAGCCACTCGGAAAAGGCAAAGGGCCGCATCCGCCGGCGGTTTTTGGTGTAGACCCGAATCCACGAAGACGATCTCCATCGCGTTCCGCGCGGCGAAATCCTTACAAAAGTTCGAGAGCGCCGCGGCCAGTCCCAACAACTCCACTTGGGAAGGATGCAGTCGCCGCGAGACGTTGTGCACGTCCGAAGTGATTTCCCCGGCCGCCTTTACAAGCGCTTCTAGTTGCTCCGTGAGTGAAGATTTTAGCTTCATCGAAGCTTGCCTCAGTTGCTCGAGGTCGATGCTCAGCAAGGCAAGTCGTTGGCCCGCGTCATCGTGGAGATCGCGGGCAATACGCGCCCGCTCTTCTTCTTGAGCACGCGAAAGCCGGTTGCGTAGTGCGATCAGCTTTTCCTCGGATTTTCTGCGCTCTGTGATGTCCTGGTAGATGGCGAACGCACCAACGAAGGACTGTTCTGAAAACACTTTCACCCCATAAAGCTCCACATCGAGGAATGTTCCGTCTCTCCGCTGGCGGCGTGCTGTCGCATGCACCACTCCACCTTTCTGCACAGCATGGGAAAGCTGGCCAGCTTCCTGTTTGTCGTGAGGCGCGATCAGGTCGTCAAGGTTCTTCCCCTGGATTTCCTGCTGCGTGTACAGGAACATCCGCTCGAACGCAGGGTTGCAAAAACGTACAAGCTGATTCTCGTCCTTGATAACGATTCCCAACGGGACGTTCGAAATCAAAGCGTCCATGTACATGGCGTGTTCTTTCAATTCCTGCTCGGCACGACTGGCTGCCGTTATATCCAGCGCAGAAGCGAGGATGGCTGGCTTGCCGTTGAACTCTGTCAGCGCCGCGGAGAAATCCAGCCAACGTTTTTCACCGCTCTTCGTCAGGATCGCAAATTGGTACCGCGAAGGCACAGATTTGCCCGCCAGACGTGCTTCGGCACGCGCTAAATTGTCGACCCGTTCGGCGGGATCGATTAGATCCCAGGGATCCATGGCAAGAATTTCTTCTCTGGAGTAGCCCGTGATTCTTTCAAACTCTTTGTTGAAGTAGACAAAGTGCTTTTCCTGAAGCAGCCAGATGGCCGATGTCACCGTATCCGCAACCAGCCGGAATTTGGCTTCGCTTTCCCGCAACGCCCTCTCCATCTCCAGCCGTTCCGTAACATCTTCTCCGGCTACCAGAGCGCAAGGTTCTCCATCAATATCGATCACCTCGACGGAGTAGAGGGCCTGCACGATTCTGCCGGATTTGGTGCGCAACTGCGCCTTGCGCCCCTCCACTTTCTGCCGTTTCAGCGAATCCGCCATGATGCCGGCAAAGTCTGCGCTGTCTACCCACATCCCGATTTCCAAGAGGGTTTTGCCGAGAACTTCTTCCCGGGTATATCCGCTCTGCCTCTCAAAACTGGCATTCACATCGATAAACCGGCCGTTCCGCAGCGACGTGATGGTCATGGCGTGAGGACTGGCTCGAAATGCGGTCGCAAATTTCGCTTCGGAATGCCGCAATGCTTGTTCAGCTCGATATCGATCGGTTACATCATGCGCCATGCCGCGGATGACGGGTTCGGACACACCTTCTTTGCGCAGTGTGGACGTGTAATCCCACACGCGTTCCTCCCCGCTTCGCGTTACTACCACCATAAGTCCCGTGGCGTGCCCCGTCTCTAGCACTCTCTGGACGAACTGCGCATAGCGCCGGCTATACTTACGCGACAGCAGATCCTGAATCCGCATCTTCATGGCTTCTTCGACCGTGTAGCCCAGCCGGCGGCACGGGGCCTCGTTGATGCTCAGAATCTGACCGTCCAACCGATGCGTTCCCAGCAGGTCCTCGCTGTGCTCGACCAAGTCCCGATAGCGGCTCTCGCTCTCCTGTAGATCCTCCATCGCCTGCTTTCGCTCAGTTAGGTCCACAAAACTGACGAGGTAGAGGTCGTTCACCAGCGAAAGATGAAACTCTATTTCCCGGAACGAGCCGTCCTTGCACCGGACACGCGCTTCCATCGCCAGCTTCTCGGTGCTGCCCTGATCCGCCTTTTCGATCAACTCCTGCCACCGCGCCTGAACCACTCGGCGATATTCCGGGTCGGGATAGGCCAGCGGCCACCAGTCGGCCACGCCCCGCAATTCTTCCTGCGCATATCCAAATAAATTTGTAAATTTCTCGTTTACGAGTTCGACCGATTCCAGCGGTCCCCGGGAGACAACCATGGCGACAGGGCAACTCTGAACGACCTGACGGCTGAATTTTTCGTTGCGGCGAAGTTCCTCTTCGACGCGCTGGCGGTTCTGGATCTCAAATTGGAGTGCCGCATTGTCTACGGCCAGGCCAAGCCGTTGCTGCTCGCTCCTCTCCAGTTGTGAAGCTGTGTGCTGGTCGCGTTCAACGAGAAGCAGAATCATCCCCAGGCATATCCCGCAGGTATCGGTTAGATCCAGGAGCAGCAGCCGGGAGTGGTCGAGGTATTCTAGGTTCGCGACTGCGTGCAGCGGCCCTGGAAAATGGATATTCCAATGAGACGCCAGCATCTCACTGAAGCTGAGGAAGTAGAGAAGTTGGTCGCAGGCGTAAGCAAGGCAAAAAATCCCTGTGATGGCAGCGGCGCGCGAGCCACTTTTTCGAAATTCTCGCCAAAATACCAGGAAACAGAATAACAACGCCAATGCGTGGATAAAGGTGCGTGGCACGTTGCGCACCGCAAAACTGACCAGCGGAAACTCGCGCAACATAAAGCCCAACACATAGCAGGTCATGGCGCCGGTAAGAGCGAGCGCCGCACCACCCCAGAAGAGTGCCCGCGAGGGTCTGTTCGGCGTGCGCCAACTCAATCCCCCATATACCAGGAGCAGAGGTTGGAGAAATCCCGCAATCACCAGCAGCAAAACGAAGCTGGCTTTTGGCAGAGTCCACGCAGAACCAAGGTGTAAGGAAATTGTAGCCGTCGCCAGATAGACAGCGAAGGCCGTCCAGGCCCAGGCCCACCAGCGGAAAAATTCAAACCGATGCAGGCGTAAGTAGAGCGCCCAAAGCAGGGTCACCAGGCAGCAGGTCAGCAACAACTGCGTGGCGGTGGAGAGATAGAGAGTTTCCGAGCCAGTTAGCATAGCCGCATCTGCGGGATTCTAAAGGTTTTCCGTCTTAAATGGGGCGGCCTAGTCAATCCGGATTTCGAAATTCTACACTATTTGGCGTCGTTTCGCCTGTGTGTCCGCACAACGGCCAACGGCAACGGCGATCAGCAAGGCCAAGATCGGGTCGCACGGGTGCCGGTGACGGAGGGTAGTGTGGGCTATGTAAAAGGTTAGCGGAAAGACGATCGGGAACGTGGCAATCGGGAAACAGTAGACGCTATGTCGAAGGGAAAGGCGCACAAGGCCCAGAACCACTCCCAAAAAGGCGAGTGCGTTCCAGGCAATTAAAATTCGAACGAGGCGGGAATCTGTGTGTACCAAGTCTTCCCACGGCGATTCCGTCCCGAGCCACGTCGCTACCACTCTTCTGCCAAACAATCGTGCGTACAGACTCGGATGAGTACGCACAAAAAGCACAGCTTTCTCCCTCTTGTCATCGAGGAATGCGCTTTCTCCAAGCTCGGCATACAGATGCGTCTGTTCGTAGCGTGTTATGCGATTCACTTCGCGCGAATGTTCATCGAAGATCTCATTGTTGCCAGACCAGAATTCGAACGGAAAATTGGAACGCAGTGGAATGAAGCGGTGAAACTGCCCGCAGTTCCGCGCGGTCCATGGCAGACACGCCAGAATCAGCACACCGAGAGTTAACAAACTCAGTCTCACCCGCAAAGCCCGAGGGCTACGATGCTGGTAAAGAAGCCACCCCAGCAGAAATGGGAAAAGAGCCCCAAGCGCGGGATTGGTGAGCAGAGATACACCCCAAAGTAGTCCGTATAACGCGAAGTTTCTTGCCCGCGAAGTGTCCTTCAGTTGCAGCGTGCTCCACAGCAACAATGCCGCAAGTAGGACAGAAAGAGAAGTGTCCCAAATCCATTCGAACGGCAGGATAATGCCGCTGGGGAAAATGGCCCAGATCCAACCCGCAAGGGATGCCGTGAGTGACCCGCCAATGCGTTTCCCCGTGTAAAACAAAGGAATAGTTGCAAGCGAAGAAAAAATGCAGTTCAAGGAAACTGCGGCATAGAACGCGCGCAACGTGAATGTTCCGAAAACCTTGAAAATTAGCGCGACGAGTAACGGATACACGGGCGCGAGCCAAGCCGTCGGGCCGGTCGGCTGGCGGAACAAGCAGCAAAACCCCTGTCCTTGCGCCAGCGCCGAAGCTACGTTTCCCACTTCGTTCTGGAACGGCACGACCGCCAGCACCGCCGAGGGAATCAGCCGCGCCATGTAGAAGAAATACGCGGTACGCAAAAGCAACGCTGCCAGCGCAATGAACCAGGCGGACTGTGCCAATCGAATCGCTCGTTCACGCATAGAAACAAGAAGCATACAGCGAAGCGATTCAAATACTGAAGCTGCGACTGTCTTTCGTCCAAAGTCCGCTTTTCCGCACGGTGACAATCTTGTCACTGCCCGCACCGTTCAAGGTAGAGTTTTCGAGAGCAGTAAGGAAAGGTGCGCAAGCCCGCCCCGCTTGACGCAGAACCCAGAAAGGAAAGACGCCATGGTCAGGAAGACTCGATGGATTTGCGGTGTGCTACTTGGAATTGCCCTTTTCGCGGCAGGTTGTGGGACCGCACAAAAAGACGCCACCGATGCAGAGAGCAATGCGGCTCAGTCTGCGATTAACGCCGTCGAAGGCCAAGCAGCAAAGTACGTTCCAGATCAATTGCCATCCGCCCAAGCGACTCTGCAAAGTGCCAAGGATGCTCTCGCGAAGGGCGACTGCCCCGCAGCATTATCGGCAGCGCGAGATGCGGCGAACAAGGCAAAAGACCTGGCCTCCGCGGCAGCAGCGAAGAAAGAGGAGTGGACAAAGACTTGGACCGACATGAGTTCATCTATGCCGAAGTCCTTGAATGAAGTGAAAACCAGGCTGGACGCCTATTCCCACGGCGCCCATATGCCCGCCGGCATGGATAAGTCCAATCTGGAGGAGGCCAAAACTCAGTACGAGCAATTGCAGCAGCGCTGGGCGGATGCCTCGGCCAAAGCAACTCAAGGAGATCTGGGGGATGCGATCAACAAAATGTCCGGTATAAAGGACATGCTCGCGAAATTGAAAGATATGCTGGGGATCAAGTCGTAAGCACAAATCCCCAGTTCACCAAGGCTCCAACCTTTGCCCATGCTCGAAAGAGCGATTGGTTTTTAGAAGGACTCGACGCGCCACATCAACCGAGCTGAGAACGAAGTTCTCGTTGTTACGTCGGGACGCCACAAGGCAAGAATTTGCGAACCTTGATAGACGCGTTCAAAACCGCCTTCGGACTCCGAAACGGTATCGATCGGCGCAATCCAGAATTCCTCGCTCGCCGGCGCATGTATCGTCAGCCTTAGACGCTGCCATCCATCCTCCATGCGCAGAAGGGGACCGCTCAGCGCCCCCGCAAAACGCAAATTCTGGCGGCCAGCGGATGACTCAAAAAAGCGGTCTGCCTCATTCGGAGCGAGAAGATTGACGACCGATTCCACCCCGAAACGCACTGGCACGGCCAGCGGCGCCGACAGCGTGAACGAAACGTCGCAACTGACTTCGCATCCTTGTGGAGCGGGGCCAAACAAGAAATGCTTGGTAATTTGCAGGCGCGGCGGATTTGCCGGATCCACGGCAAATTCGGGAACCGCCTGCTCGAACACGAGATCGGCATAATTGGCGGAGGAATGGCGGATCTCAAATTTTCCCGCCGCCGGGCTGGCCAGTTCGTTTAACTGAAGTAGTTCGTAGTCCCCAATCGTCCGCGACGGATCAAAAATCAACACGCGGAACGCGTGCCGCGGAAACCGGTCGTACCGCAGGAAGCGCTCCAGATTCGGTTCTTTCGCCCGGACCTGCTCATGAATCGAAACCGCCCCGCCGGAGCTTGGCGTGCTTGATGCCGCTTCGCGAAGCTTCGCATGATACGCCTCCGGCCGCCGCTGCACGGAATTGATTAGCGTAGCCGATGACGGTCGAAAATCGAATGCAGTGATCGTGGCGCCTTCGGAAGGCTTCAGCAATGCTTGATATTCGGGCGCGCTGAACAGTAATTCGGAATCTCCATCTGCATCGTAATCCAAAACCTCGACACGCGGCAGCATGCCGCCTGGCGTGAGTTGGTCCACTAACGTCTCCGCGCGAACTAAATTGCGCCATATTTCCGTGCGCAAGTGGGGCGCGTATAGTCCGCCGAATACCCCATGCCAGTAGGCATCATTCCCTTGCGCACGCAGAAGCTGATCGCGAGCCTCTTGCACCTGCGCAATATGCTCCGGACTGGAACGCCGAGGGGGAACAGCGGCGACACACGCCGAAACGCGAAGCATTTTCTTGTGTAACAGGTTGGACTCCGGGTATTTTCGGAAGAATCCTCGCCACTCGCCGCCCCGCAGAAAAGTAAGCACATCCGGGCGGGCAGAAAATTCTTTGTGCAGCCCATCGAAGCGCAATCGCGCATTCGTGGGCAGGACCCATTCCATCATTTCCTCGTACGAGGCTGTCGGCAGGTCCGCGCGGCCCAGAGGCGCGTGCGAGGCGATACACTCGCTGGGCGTCACCGTTTTTAGCCATTCGGCATTTTCTTCCAGCGCTGCAAAAAAATCGGACAACCAGCCGTCCGTATAACAGTGCTTAAAGGTGCCCGGCCACACGCCAAATTTTTCCATGTCATCGCCGAACGCCGCCGTTCCACCAGGATGCAATTTAGCGGCGTTCTTGAAATAGGCAATCGATTCCTCAACCTTGCGGAATGGAATGAGATAACGAAGTTCTTTCAATCCCGGGAACAGCCAGATAGACCTGCCGCAATCCTCCGCGATGTACGGACCGAATAATTCTTCTGGGTCGAACCCAGCGGCAAGGAACGGGAGATCATCCACCAGCGTGTAACTCACGTTGGCGGAGGCAAGCGAAGAAGGAAGTTGTGGTTCCCAAACACGCTCGGCAAGCCACGCGCCCGTGGGACGCTTCCCAAAGTGTTTCTCGATGTAATCCGCAAGCCGGGTGATCTGCTCGTGACGATCCGTTTCCGGGATGGAGATCAGTATGGGCTCGTAAAAACCACCGCCTATCAATTCGACTTGGCCAGAGGCGACCAACTTCCGCAGCCGCCCAAAATACTCCCGGTGATTTTTTTCGATCCACAAGAGCAGGGGACCCGAATAATGCAAAGCCAGCCGAATCCTGGGGTATGTTTCTATTAAAGACAGAAATGCGTTATACGAGTGCTGGTAGCACTCCTCGAATACGTGTTCGAAGTTACCGCTTGGCTGGTGGGCGTGGACAACCAGTACGACTTGGAAGGAAGGGACAGGCTGACTCATCAAGCTCACGTTTTATGATACCCCGAGTTATTCGAAAGTGTGCAGCAGCACGCGTCGTCACTAAAACAGGAAGTTACTTCAGCTTGTTACGGACAACGAGCCAGTCCCCGATCATCTTCAGAGCCTCGGGCGAAAAGGTCTCATCGATGGCGGCATACTCCGTAGGAGAGCCAGTATAGGCGTGCTGGAATAGGTGATTCAGTCCTGGTAACTGCCGAACGTCCGCTTGGGTATTCCCGTCTTCTGCAAACGCTCTTTGCAGCATAGGCAGGTTAATCTTCGGTGGAACCTGTAGGTCTTTTTCGCCGTACAACGCCAGCACCGGACATTTCGTTTTCTTCAGGTCGGGCAGAGGATCATACGACAGAAAGAAACGGAACCACGGCGAAGTCATCATGTGGAGTTGCGCTTCCAGCGCCGCCGGAGGCAGCGCCGCGTCCAATCCGCTTTCCTTCACCAAAGTTTTCAGCGTCTCCGTCACTACCGCGGAATCCTGCTCTTTCTCGACTAGTGCGTACGCCTGCTTGTCGAAATTCAGGCTTGCCAGAACCTGGGCATCGCTCAACCCGCCCGCGCGGGCGATCAGGTCCGATTGGTTCAGCAGGGTGTCTTCTCCCTTCGTGGCCGGGGCCGCCAGAAGAACAACCCAGGGAAAATCGTGGGCGGAGGCTGCAAGACTCGGCGCAATCATGGCGCCTTCACTGTGTCCGATCAGACCGATTCTTTCCGGGTCAATCTCCTTCCGGGACTTCAGGTAGGCAACCGCACATGCCGCATCTCCCGCCAGATCTAACGTGGTTGCCGTCTCGGGCGTTCCTGTGGACTGCCCCACGCCGCGCTTGTCGTAGCGCAGAACGGCAATTCCCTTGCGCGTCAGATAATCTGAGAGCACCAGAAAGGGCTTGTGGTTTGCGATTGTCCCATCTCGGTCCTGCGGTCCCGAGCCCGCAAGGAGCACCGCCGCAGGAAAAGGCCCCGCCCCTTTCGGCAGCGTCAGCGTACCCGCAAGACGCACACCCGCCGGAGCATTGGAAAATTTGACCTCTTCTTCGCGATAGGGATATGGCTTCGCTGGATTTTGTGGACGACGCAACTCCAGCGGCTGGTCGGAACGCTTGAACTCCAGTCTTTCCTTGATTTCGCTCTGCGACCATTCTCCCGCGAGCTTGCTTTTGGTCGCGTCCAGCGTTCCGTCGTACGTGCTGGCTAGAGCGGGAATCTCAAAGTGGAAAGCGCTCTCCTTTTGCGTGACTTTCACGGCGGGCAGACCACTCACAAACTGGTCGAGACTATCCAGTGCGGCGATCAACTCCCCATTCGAATCGTGAGACACATGCAATTGAAACCGCAAGCGCATCCCGTGAGATTCCAAGGCGCCCTGCCACAGTCCCTCGACTGGATATTTCGCATCCTCCTGCTTGTGCGACTCTGGCTCTCGATGGAAGGTCACCGGGAGCGAAGCACTCCCCTGGTTCCAGGAACCTTCAATGGTCTTCTGGTCTGGCGAGACTTTGCCTTCGAAGGTGACGCCCACGTTGCGAACTTCGAATTTGAGCGTTCCCGAATTCAACGTCACAGCACTCGCCTCGATCGCAAACACCGCCTGATCCAGGCTGTCCAGCGTCGCATGCAGAGCGCCAACGGAATTTCTGGAAAGATGCAGCACAATGTGGAGCTGCGCTTCCCCCGCCTGCAGCGTCCCCGTGTATGTACCCTCCAAGGGAGGCGGAACCTGCGCCAGCAAACTTATCTCGGCGGGAAACAGCAGCAGCGCCAGAATCACAGCCAAACGTAGTCTGAGGTCACGCAAGTGCAACTCCATGTTGATCGAAACGAACTAGCCGTTTGGATGAACGTTATCCAAGAAAGGCAGCCTGGAACAAAAATGGCGCCGCGAGGAGATCGTGGCGCCAGAAAAATTACGCGCGGCGAACGCTGCGCGCCAAAGCTACTTCTTTTCGTACCACTCGGCGTTCATAGCCGTGAATTTCTGCCACTTTTCCGGCAGATCTTCTAGGGCAAAAATCGCGGTCACCGGACATACGGGAACGCAGGCGCCGCAGTCGATGCACTCCACCGGGCTGATGTAAAGCATGGTTTCGGTCTGGAACGCTGGCTCATCCTTTCGCGGATGAATGCAGTCCACGGGGCATACATCAACACAGGCGGTATCCTTGGTGTTGATGCAGGGTTCGGCAATCACGTAAGCCATTCAGAATCTCCTTTAAAGAAGCAGCGAACCGGGATCAAACAAACGCATCTAACCAGCAATGTTAGAAGATACCACGGCACCGCCAGGTCGCAAGTACCTGCATTTATTTTACGTGGGACTTGGTAGATTCTCAACCTGTGTAGACGAGTTAGAATGAAAGGGAAAGGAAACTGCATGAAACGGAAGATCCTCTGCACCGGACTTCTTCTGATGGCGGGTATGGCGTTGGCCGTTGCGCAGACCGCCGCGCACAAAGATCCTCCCATGATGGACACCCAGGGATATCAGAAAATCCTGGAACAATATAAAGGGAAGCCTCTTTTGGTGACCTTTTGGGCCACCTGGTGCGAGCCCTGCCGCGATGAATATCCCATGCTGAACGACTTCGCCAAGCAATATGCCCCGCAGGGACTGAAAGTGGTGGGCATTAGCTTGGATCAGGACGGAGATCTCATTCTGATGCGACGTTTCCTGACGCGCTACAAGCCCGTGTTTCCCAATTACCGCAAAACCAAAGGTGATGAATCCACGTTTTCGAATGCCGTGATGCCCGGCTGGAACGGCGCCATCCCGGCCACCTTTTTCTACGCCAAGGATGGCACGCAAATTGGCCATTTAGTGGGCGAAAGTGACCACGATACCTACGACGCAGCAATTCGTATGCTGCTTTCGAAATGAATACAACTGCAATTCCCCGGCCGAACGAAATTAAAAGCAACAATGGATCACTGGAGGCGTTCATGCTGGATTTGAAGGGCAACAAAATCACCTATTACGGTCATAGCACGTTCAGTCTAACTACTCCCAGCGGGCAGGTCGCCATCATCGACCCATGGGTCATGACCAACCCTCGCTGCCCCGAGACTCTGAAAAAAGTCCCGAGGCTGGACGCCATTTTTATCACTCACGCGCACAGCGATCATATTGGGGATTTATTGGCGCTTGCCAAGCAGCACAAGCCAAAAGTCGTTTCCACCTTCGAAACTTACGTATGGTTCGAATCGAAGGGGACCGGGGCTCAAGCCCTGCCTGGGAATAAGGGTGGCTCGCAAAAAGTAGGTGACTTCGAGATCACCATGACCCACGCATTTCATTCCAATTCGATTGATGACGATGGCTTGCGAATTTATGGCGGAGAAGCGGGAGGCTATATCGTGAAGCTGCCGGGCGGCGTCAATGTTTACCACGCTGGGGATACCGCTGTGTTTGGCGACATGAAACTCATCGGCGAGATGTACAAGCCGGACCTGGCTTGCCTCCCCATCGGCGACATCTTCACCATGGGCCCGCGCGAAGCCGCCATGGCCATTCGGCTACTCGGCGTGAAGCACGTGATCCCCATACACTACGCGACCTTCCCCATGCTCACCGGAACGCCGGAGGCGTTGCATGAGCAGGCAAAAGATATCGCGGGACTCCAGATTCATGCCTTAAATCCGGGAGAGACGCTCGGGTAGGCAGAAGCAACTCGTTTAGGAGCGGAAGAAATTGCGCGCGAAAAAGCCCAGGTTCGCCGGGCGCTCGGCGAGTCGACGCATAAAGTACGGGAACCATTCCTGACCATAGGGCACATAAATCCGAACTCGGTACCCATCGCGCAATAACTGGCGCTGCAAGTCGGTTCGCACTCCATACAACATCTGAAATTCAAAATCGTCTTTCGAGATTTGCTTTTCCGCGGCGCACCGGATGGTTTCCGCAATCATGCCCGGATCGTGTGTGGCAATCGCATGGTAGAAGCCGCTGGGCAACAACAAGCGCATCAGTTTCACGTAATTGCTGTCTACATCCTGCTTGCGGGCAAACGCCACCTCGGGAGGCTCTTTGTACGCGCCCTTGCACAACCGGATGCGGCAGCCATACGAGAGCAAATCGTGAATATCGCTCTCGCTCCGGTAAAGGTAGGCCTGAATCACCGTTCCCACACACGGCGTTTGCGCGCGCACCCGCTTTACCAGCTCCACCGTGCGTTGCGTGTAAATCGAGCCTTCCATGTCAATGCGGAAAAAACTGTCATACGCCGCAGCGCGTTCCGCAATCGACAGCACCATTCCTTCGCAAAATTCAACGGAGATATCGAGACCCAATTGGGTAAGCTTGCAGGAGACGTTGGCCTTCAGCTTTTCTTGCGCGATGCGATCAAAAATTCCAAGATAAATATCGCGCGCCTTTTGCGCATCGCCGGGA
This sequence comes from Candidatus Acidiferrales bacterium, assembly GCA_963775865.1. Taxonomy (GTDB): domain Bacteria; phylum Acidobacteriota; class Terriglobia; order Acidiferrales; family UBA7541; genus Acidiferrum. The sequence continues at coordinate 164,396 of CAVZKU010000012.1, forward strand.
GTGGCTACATTTTCGCCCAGACAGTCGAGAGAAACCATCATTCCCGCGTCATTGCACCGGCGGGCGGCCTCAATGGCTTCATCCAGGCCCTCACCGGCAACAAAGCGGTGCGACATCCGGCGCGTTGTACCGTTGGTCGTGACCCAGTGGGCAAATCCTTTATTTTCGGAAAGTCTAAGAAGAGTCGAACGCAGCATGTACAAGTCAATTATGCCCGGAGTTGCCGGAACAGGCCAGTCGCGCTCTAGTCTTTGTGTTCTTCGAGAAACTTTTCCGCGTCCAACGCCGCCATGCAGCCCGATCCTGCTGCGGTGACCGCCTGCCGGTACCGATGATCCTGCACATCCCCGGCGATAAACACTCCTGGCACGTTTGTCAGGCTTCCGTGCCGCGGAATCAAGTACCCGTTCTCATCCATCTCCAGCTTCCCGCGAAACACAATGCTGTTCGGATCATGGCCGATGGCAACGAACACTCCATCCACAGAGAGTTCCCGTTTCTCGCCGGTTTTCGCGTTCTGCAGCCGCAGCCCGCTGACCAGGCCTTCCGGCGCGTGAATCTCTTCGACTGTGTAGGGTGTCACGAATTCCACTTTTGGATTCGCTTTTGCCCGATCGATCATGATCTTCGAGGCGCGAAACTCCTCCCGCCGGTGAATCAAATACACCTTGCTCGCATGCCGGGACAGAAACGTCGATTCTTCCATCGCGGAATCGCCGCCGCCTACAACCGCTATGGGTTTGGTGCGAAAGAAGTAGCCATCGCATGTCGCGCAGGTGGAAACTCCGCGCCCGATCAATTCCCGTTCCCCCTTTAGGCCAAGCAGTCTCGCCGACGCGCCCGCGGCCACAATCAGCGCACGCGTTTCGTACACGTCTTTTCCCGCTGTTAGTTTGAAGGGGCGCTGCCTTAAATCGACTTCCGTGACCGTCCCTGCCCGGAATTCCGTGCCGAAGTGCATGGCTTGCTTGCGCATGTTCTCGATGAGTTCCGGACCCATGATTCCATCCGGAAACCCGGGAAAATTCTCGACATGCGTGGTTAGGGAAAGCTGTCCCCCCGGCTCATTGCCGTCCAAAACAAGCGGCTTCAGATCAGCGCGCGCCGCATAGATCGCCGCGGTTAGACCGGCACACCCACTTCCGATAATTGTCACGTTATGCATGCAAACTAACTCCACGCATTAGATTCACTAGTAAGACTTGGGGGTACAAAGCGAACGATCATTGTAGCATCCCTCGCAAAAGATACACCTCTAGAACAAGAACGCATGAGTAATCTTGACAGGCCATTCCAGCAAGCGTAGTTCTGAACGAAAGAAGCCATCATCGATCGGCGGGATCCGCCGAGGAACGCTAGGGAAAGCAGATTGTGAACTGGAGTTACTGGCTTGGCCTGCCGCGCGCTTTCCTGACTGTCGTGCAGCGCGCCTTGGCCAGCTTCGGCATCTCTCGCAACTTGGTGCCTCAGGCCGGAGCGTCCGTTTCTTACGACACCCTCCTCTACGGAGCCATCTTGCTGCTTCTGCTTTCGATCGCTTCCCGTCTTCTCCGTAACCTGCGCGCCAACCCCGGAAACACGCCATATTGGACAAGCGTGGCGCCAGCTAGCACTGGACCTGCGTTCCTCCCCTGTTTAAACTGCTGACTTGTCGAATCTTTTCTCCAGGAGCCCTATATGGATCCACGCTATCCCGTCGGGAAGTTTCAGGTGCCCGCGGATGTTTCGCCCGCGATGCGCGCCGAGGCCATCCGCGAAATCGCCGCCGCCCCTCAGATGTTTCGCGCAGCCGTGAAGGGATTGCACGACGCGCAACTGGACACACCGTATCGTGAAGGCGGTTGGACAGTTCGCCAGGTCGTTCACCATCTGGCCGACAGCCATATGAATGCCTACATTCGTTGGCGCCTGGCGCTCACCGAAACCCAGCCCACCATCAAGCCGTACGAAGAGGCCGCCTGGGCCAAACTCGAAGATGCCGCTCATGCGCCAGTGGAAGTCTCCCTAAAGCTCCTCGAACCCCTGCATGAACGCTGGGTCGACTTGCTGCGCTCTGGAAGAGACGAAGACTTTGCTCGTACATTCCGTCATCCCGAACATGGTGTCCGCACTCTGGACTGGATGCTGTTCCTCTATGCCTGGCACGGCAATCATCACAGCGCGCACATCACAGAATTGCGCAAGCAGAAGGGTTGGTAGTCACCGCCCTCCGGGTAGCCGATCCTCCTCGCCTCGTGTAGGATGAAACCAGCTTGCAAAGGAGATCACATGGCGCGACCCGCAGGTAGCTACGCAATTTTCGAAACTTCCGTGGGCAATATCGTCGTCAAACTGTTTGATAAGGAAGCTCCCAAGACCGTGGAAAACTTTGTCGGTCTCGCCGAAGGCAACAAAGAATTTCTCAATCCGCTGACCGGCAAGAAAGAGAAGCGTAATTTCTACGATGGTCTGACGTTCCACCGCGTCATCCCGCAATTCATGATCCAGGGCGGATGCCCGCGTGGAGACGGTCGTGGCGGCCCGGGCTACTCCTTCGCGGACGAGTTTCATCCCTCCCTAAAACATTCCAAAGCAGGCAAACTTTCCATGGCCAATTCGGGACCGAACACCAACGGCAGCCAGTTTTTCATCACTGTCGCTCCCACGCCTCATTTGGATCATCGCCACACCATCTTCGGCGAAGTCGTGGAAGGCCAGGACATAGCCGACAAAATTTCGAATACTCCCCGCGACAGCATGGATAAGCCGCGCACGCCAGTGACCATGAAGATTCGCATCGAACGCGTAGCGTAATTTTCGGACGAACATGTTCACGCCTGCGCGGCTGACTCAATTCACGGTCGAGCTGATCTTCGTCCTGCTCGGCGCTTTGGTGATTTGGCTTGGCCTCCATCAGCAAATTAACTTCAATCCCCGCAGCGTTTCTTGGCTGGTCCTCAGCATTGGTGTCATTGCTTGGGGAGCCGTGGCGCTCGCCAAGCCCGGCCAGTCGTGGGCTCGCTGGCAGAAATTAAACCAGGGCGCCTCCATGATCCTGCTGGGCCTGCTGATGTTGACGATTGGCCGCGTCCCCTTCGGGCTGGTTGGAAAGTTTCTGGCTGTTTGTGGTGTTGTGCTGATCATCCGCGGCGTCTTGGGGACGCTTCTAATTTTCAGGCAGCGCTGAGCGTTCTTCAGATATAATCCCACCTAATCGCAAACCCTCCAGCCGAGATAGTCCGCCCAAGGCGGGACGTGGAATACACATCAGGCAAGGAGAAGACTAGTGTTCAAAGAATTCAAAGAATTTGCAATGCGCGGCAGTGTGCTGGACCTCGCCGTCGGCGTAATCATTGGCGTTGCCTTCGGCAAGGTGGTTTCCTCGCTCGTCGATGATGTACTTATGCCCCCGCTAGGCCGACTGATTGGGCGTGTCGATTTTTCCAATCTGTTCATCAATCTCGGCGATACGCACTACGATACTCTGGCAGCCGCGAAAGCCGCCGGCGTTCCTACCCTGAATTATGGAAACTTCCTCAATACCATTATCAATTTCCTGATCGTCGCCTTTGCGATTTTCATCCTGGTGCGCGCGGTCAACAAGTGGCTGCCGAAACCGCCGGCGCCCGTTACCACCCGGGAGTGTCCCCAGTGCGCGATGCCCATCCCCGTCGTCGCCAAAAAGTGCGGGCATTGCACCAGCGCCGTTTAGACCCTTCGCCCGTGACCATTCGTTGCGGGGCGCCTGGTTTCTTTTGGATTCACGTATGCGTTAGAGGACGTTTCGTTTTTTCAGGACTTCTCCGGTTTCTTCTTCGAATTGGACTCGACGTGTGCTCGCAAACGGGCTACCAGCGCTTCTTCCTGGCCCTCATCGAGCTCCTTTTGCACTTCCTCCAGGGCAAAATGAACTACATCATGGTGATGCAACTCCAGCGGCGCTATCGTCTCGTTGAAGCGCAGCCATAGCCGGTGGATCAGATTCACTTCGTTTGCGGTAAGGTTGGGCGCATGCGGTCCCAGCACCTTGTAAACCTTATCGCCATTTTGTAAATGAATTTCCAGGTTGAATTGCGGTTTGGGATCGCCCAGTTTCTCCCACGCATCCCCAATGCGGCGCGCCTGCTCCTCCGTGGGTTCCTTCGGGGAGTGCCCAAGCACAATCGTGCTGGACTGTAATGCCGACGCCGCGCGCAGCATGCCGTCCCACAGATCGCTGGCAGCTACGATCGCAAGCCGGATGCTCTTTCCCCGTTTTTCCGCCATCGACAGCGCCTGGGTGAACAATTGCTGCTCGACGCTACCGAACAGCTGTTCCGCGTCCAGGTCATATTCCCCAGAGGCGGACCGCCGCAGCAAACGGACGTGCAGAACGACCACATCCCGCCGCCCCGGTTTCACTCGGTCCAGCACGCTCCCCAGGTGATAAAGGGCGTGGATGTTGCTCACCGGCACCAGAATGTTTCCTGGGCGGGCCCCCACCGCTTCGGGCGTAAGCTCGCCTTCCATCGCGAGGTGGAACTGGTCCATCTCTTCGTGATGCGCGGTGGTCTGGCCTCGGCGCGTAATCTTCTCGGAAATCGTGAAAACGATGAACAGCGCAATGGAAAAGATTCCACCCGCGATCGTGGCATCTTTCTTGGTGAACAGGTTGACCACCGCGATGCCGAAGAGCGTCAACGTAATCAAGCCTAGGCCGAGCGGAATCTCCACCCCGAATATATGGAAGTTCAGCGGAACACGATACTCGCGATCGCCCGGATGCGTGTACCGCAGCACCAGCACGGCCAAGCCCTTCATGGCGAAACTCCAGATTACCCCGAAGGCATACAGGTTCGCCAGAAACGTGACATTGCCGCGGCTGATGATGATCGTCAGAATCTGCAACACCGCGATGATGTTAATAATCCGGTAGGAAGTGCCAAATCGGCGGTGCGGCTGCCGGAACCAGCTCGAAAGTACTCCGTCTTCGGAGACTCGGTTCAACACTCCGTTCGAGCCCACAATCGCCGTATTCACCGCTCCGGCCAGAATCATCGTGCCGACCACGACTACGAACCCATGGAAGATAAGCCGCAAGATCATCGGCCCTTCCAAGTTCATCGCCAGCCCGCCGATCAGGTTTTCCAGGAAGTTCTGCCGCTGCACGTCGGGAATGATCATCACCGCAAAGAACGACACCAGCGAGGTGAATACCAAGCTATAGATGAATATGACCAACCCGGTTTTCTTCAGGTTCGGCAGCTTGGGGTGCTCAATTTCCCGGTACACCTGCGCCAGCGACTCTTCGCCGCTCATGGCCAGCACGGAATGTCCCAACCCCACGAAAATGGCAATGAGCCCGGCGAAATGCGCAAAATGCACCCCATAAAGCCAGCCCATGGCATTGGGCTCCAGTTTCAGGTTGCGCGGGTGCGGAAAGGGCGGCAAGGCGGGGTGGCGGAGAAGAATGGTGTAGACGCACCAGCCGATGAGAATCACGACCATTACTGTCGTAACCTGCATGATGCGCATGGCTTTCTGGCTGGACTCATGGACGCCTTTGACGTTGTACCACCAGAAATAAACAGTACAGAGAATCGCGAAACACGCCGCCCCAAAGTCCGGCGAGAGATGAAGACCTAGATGAACATAATCGCTGGTCTCGTTGATCAGCCCAAGGATGTACTGCCCTGCGGACACACCGCTGATCGGCCCGGTAAGAACGTAGTCAAACATGAGGGCGGAAACGCTGAACTTGGCCAACGTGCTGCCCATCGCCTCCTTGACCACCCGGTAGACGCCGCCACGCACGAACATGCTGCAGCTCTCGACATAAATCGCCCGTACCGCATAGGAAAACAGCATGATGCCCAGAATGAACCAGGGCGCAGCCTTGCCGATGTAGGATTCCGCCTCACCCCCCGCATAATAGGCAGAGGAAGCCAGGTCGTTTAGGACGATCGCCGCAGCACGCCAGAACGAAATAAAGCTTAGGAGAGCCGTCGTTGCGACGAGAACGCGCGGAATTCCGTTCCCTTGGCTGCCCGGGGCAGCCGGGTTTTGGGGAGAGCTGCTCATTGATGGGTATTCAGACCTGCAGGATGTAATGCTCGCATTTTTCCCCTGGCAAGTCCAGTTGAGCCCCGAATCTAAGCGATTTTAATTTGGAGATTTGCATGGCCTGGGCGCAATTCCTGCGCCCTTCGTACCGTGTTAAGGAACAGGCGGAGCCGCGGGGCCAGGGAAGGCCTTGGCACACTCCTCGCACGGGCACAAGGTACGCAGGTAATCGTAGCTGAATATCCCCGTGGAGTGGCCATCGTTAAAACTGATCTGAATCGCGTAATTCCCCACCTGCGTGGCCGCTTGTGCCCGGAGTTTCGGCTTGTACATGGGCAGAAGGGGCGATGAGGGCAGATTCAAGCCCGCCAAGGAGGCTTTCTTGCCCCGCTCATCGTTGCACGTTGCGCACGGGCAATGATCCCGCAGAAAAGCGAATTCGAAATGACTCGAGTGCCCATCCGCCCACGCGATATCCACTCCCGCACCGGTTTTCACGTGAACCTTTACCGCGGTCGGCTTCTTTCGTTGATCGATAGGCGTTGGCATGGTTACAAACCGTCATTCACAGTTGTCGTTCAGAGTTTAGCGCGCCGGCGGAAATTTGGAAAATCGCGACCGTCACCGCGTTAGAGGGGGCGGATTGCGGCGCGTAAACTGAAAACCGCCGCGAAATCCGAATTCAGCAGCAGGAAGTCGCGGCTCATTCACATAGGGATTGCGCCCGATTGTCATTGAAATGCGCACCTCCACTTTCTTGCCGTTTTCAGTTCCGCTGCCCTTCAGCTCAAGTGTGTTTAATCCTGCAGTGGTAAGTTTTCCAGGCCGCTGAGGTGATAGATATCCCCGCTTTTCTCCTGATCCGGGGTAACCGGCACCGTCATCCCTTGCGCATCGATGGCGAAGTGGGAGACTTCTGCCCTCGGCCGTCGCCAGCCTCCGTACTCTCCAACCAGGTCGGCAGTTTTACCCGTTCGTTCGTGCTGTAGTCGCGATATTCCAGTTCACCTGTCCACTTGCCGGCGAGCACTGCCTTCATTTGCGAAATGCTGGCGGAAATTGCGTCGGGTTCCGGCTTCTTTTGGGAAATTCCGGGAATCCAAACGTGCAACAACAATAGAACCACACAGCTCGCGCTTCGCAGAGCCCAGGGAGGGGCGAGAACGCAAACATTATCGCTCAAATCTTAGGTCAGGACTTGTTCTTCCCGTTGCAGCAATCCCCGGGCGGAATCGGGTTCCCATGCGGACAGGTTTTCGGATGACCCAGGAAGCTGCAAATGCGTTCGTCGAGCTCCGGGCTGATAATGTGTTCGAATTTGCACGCCTGCGTGTGTGCCTCGTGTTCGTCGATGCGGAATGTATCCTTGAAGAGCCGTTCGGCCAGCCGGTGACGCCGCACCACGTCGCGCGCCCGGCTTTTTCCGCGATCCGTCAGCATAACTTCATGGTCTTCCTGCACGCGGACCAGCCGCAGATCCTCCATGCGCGCCAGCGTGCGCACCGGATCGACGCCGCCGGGCGTGCGGATGTGTTCCAGGTCGGCGCGGTTCCCTTCTTCGCCGCAAACCCAGATCTGTTCGAGCAAGTGGTCAAAGTGAATGCCATCATCCATGGAAATACGCTGGTCGATCGCCAGGTGCCCGTGAGCTAACTCGATCCGGCGATCGGCTTGCTGCGCAATCTCTGGATCGTGCGTCACCATCAGAATGGTATGCCCCGCACGGTGCAGTTCCTGGAACAGCCCGATCACAATTTCCTCGTTCGCCTCGTCCAGGTTACCCGTGGGCTCGTCCGCCAAAATCATCTTAGGATGGTTGATCAACGCGCGCGCAATGGCTACGCGTTGCTGCTCTCCCCCGGAAAGCTGCGAGGGCAAATGCGTTAGCCGGTGCCCCAGCCCGACGCGTTTCAATGCTTCCGCGGCCTGCTCTTCGTCGGTCACGCTGTGAAAATACTGGGCCAGCATCACGTTTTCCAGTGCGTTCAGATACGGCACCAGGTGAAACTGCTGGAAGACGAATCCAACCTTCTCGGCACGGTAACGCACCAGGTCGTTCTCGCTCAGATCTGCCAGATCCACCCCATCTACCACCACGTGACCCGACGTAAGCGTATCGAGCCCGCCTAGAATATTGATCAGCGTTGTTTTCCCCGAACCGGATGGCCCCATCAAGGCCACCCATTCCCCCGCTTGAATGGTCAGGGAAATGCCATTCAAAGCCCGCAATGTGCCGTAATCCTTCACTAAGGAATCGATCTTGACCTGGACCGTCACTCTTCACCTCGAAACACCGACGCCGGCCGTATGCTGGCCAAGCGACGCAATGGAAACGCGCTGGCGATGGAAACAAGCACCGTCAGGGTTACTGAAAGAGGATACACAATCCATCTCGGCTGAGCGGCCACACCGAACACCGCTTTTCCAAGCCAGATGGAAGCCACCATGCCTACCGCCGAACCAATCAGCCCTCCCCCAATTCCCAACAAGATGGCCTCTGTCAGGAAGAGTCGCACCACCCGCCGGATCGATCCCCCAATGGCCTTCATCAAGCCGACATCGTTCTTCCGCTCGACCGCCACGTTGCTCATTCCCGCCATCACGCACAGTGACGTTAGGAAGAGCACCAGCAGTACGGTGGCAGAAAGCAGCCCGCTAATCCGGTTGTAAATTCGCCCTTCGGCTTCCGCGAATTGCTTGATGCCGCTCACGTTCACACCTGGCAAACGCTGGCTTAGCGACTCAATAAACGACTTCACGGAATCCGGTGTAGCGTTCACGCTGAGTTGGATTACACTGAGCCGTCCACCCAAGTCGGCCAGCGCCTGAGCCGTTCTCAACTTGGGGAAGATCTGTGTGTCTTCCGCCCCGCCAGTCGCTACCACCGCAAACACTTTGCACGACGCGGTCCTTCCCTGGTTCCGCAGTTGCAACGAGTCTCCCGCGGACACCTGGAATTGAGCCGCAGCTTTCGCCCCGATTTCGCACGCCTCCGGATCCGCTTCAAGATTCGCGGAGTAAGCCGTGCGCCGTCCTGGTCTGATTTGAACTAATCCCTGCCCCTCCGTACCTGCGATCACGGCCGGCGCAAACTGACTCGCGTCCCTTTCTGCGACCTCTCCAATTACATACAAAAAGCCCACTGCCGGAATCGGCTTGCCTTCATACTCGGTGGGAAGTTGCGCGAGCAATCCTTCGTCGAGAGTGGCTCCGCCAGACATTTCGTTGTTCGCTTGCCTCGGTGCGACGATCACGTTCGCTCCTAGCGCGCGAAATTCCGTCGTCAGGCGCTTCTTGGCATCCATTTGTAGATTCAGCAGTGCACTCGTCACCGCAGCCCCTGCCCCCAACGCCAAAAGAATCACGAACAATCGTATGTAATTCGTGGTCAGCAACCTGCGTTCAATGCGCCAGAACATCGAAAAGGTCTCCATCACTCGCCTCGCAGGATGGGGGCGGGATCGTAACGCGACGCCTGGCGCAACGGGAAGGCGCTCCCCAAAAGTGTGATCAACGCCGCCAGTGCAAGAATGATCAGCAGCACAAACAGCTTCGGCTCGGGCGCGAACCCGAAGATGCGTTCGCCCAACACTCGTGCCAACACGAGACCCACCGCGTACCCAATGCCTCCGCCCACAAACGCAAGCAGCAACTGTTCGGCGGCCAGCAGCACGCCCACCAATCCCGAATTGGCTCCGAGCGCTTTCATTAATCCGATCTCCGTACGCCGCTCAATCACCGATGCTGCTGCGGAAGCTCCTACCGCCAGCGCCGCCGCCAGCAGAGCCGCAAATGTGACCAGCCACAGCAAGGTGCGCACGCGCGTCAGCACATGGCCTTCGCCTTCCGCCACGCGCCGGATCACCCGCACGTCCGTGCCTTTCAATTCCTCACTGATTTGCAAGGCAATCGCGGAAATATACGGCGTGCAGTACCACGTGTCGTACTCTGCGGGCGTCATCGATTTCGGATCTTTGCGCGCAAAAGCATCTTCGGGCTTGGTTAGCGCACTGACGTAAAGCCGCCGGTACATTCCGGGCTTGCCCGCCACCTGTTGTGCAATCTCCAGCGGAACTACCACGGCATCATCTTCCGGTCCACCGGTCGAGAGCACGCCCACGACTTCCAGGGCACGCCAGCTTGCAGAATCCCCCGCGTGTACGTGGAGCGTATCTCCAATCTTCACGCCGCTCTTTTTCGATAATCCCGTCCCAACCAGGCATTGCTCGGTCCCTTCTGCAAACCAATTCCCTTCCACGCGCCACCACGGGTTCGTCTTCTCTATTCCTGTAACGTAATTTGTTCCGTCAGGCACAGGAACGGAATGTTCCGACCACGTACCAATCAGCGTTGTGTGTCCCACCGCTTCCGAACTCGACCAGTCTTTGGAAGCCGGCGACCACGCCTGCACTGGCACTTCCAGGATCGGCGCGAAGGCCATAATGTTAAAGCGCCAAAAAATCGTCTTGAGTTTTCCGAGATCCGCGACAGGCAGATACGTCCCCGCGTTCGCCGGTCTGTAATCCACTCCGCCTATTTCCAGCGGCAGCGAATCCGCCTGCGGCGTGACCAGCAAATTCGCACCCAGGCTGCGAAATTCCGCCGCGAGCCTGTCTCCCACATCTAACGACACGCTTAGCGACGCTGTGGCCACGGCCATTCCCATGGTCAATGCAGCCATGCTCAATATTTTGCGCCGGGGGCGTCGAGTGAAGGAATCGGCTACGAGTCGCAGGAACATTTTCCGGGGCGTGAAACGAAACTCTCTCCTATTGCGGAATTTCTTCCGCTGCCTTTGTTACCGAGGACACGTCAATCACAATCTCGTCCCCCTCCACCTGCGAGGGAAATCCGATCGGATTACATCCGCCCTTCTGTCCAATGGACGGAATATAAATGGCCGAAGCGCAATGCCGGCAGATCACGTTCTGCCCTTCCTGCCGGTAGCCCTCCGCGCCGCAAATCAGGCAAGCATCCAGCGCCGTGCCGTAGCCATTGGGCTTCTTGATGACCATAAATCGGATGGACTGCCCAGCGGTGAGCAGTGTGAATAAGTGCAGACTGCCATCTTGCACTTCCGCCACAGGAATGTGCACAAGATGATTCACCGCTTGCACCGGGCGGGCCTGCGGTGGAGCAGCGTTCACCTTCGCATAAATGAAATCCGCAGTTAACGCCAGGATGACTCCCAGACTCGCGACCGCAGCTGCCATCATCCACCGACGTTGCCGCCGGTTCTTCGCTTCCCTCAACCGGCGTTCCGCTTCATTCAGCGGTACTGCCGGTAAGTGGGAACTCGAAGCGTTCTGCCATTCCCGAAAAATCATCACGATCACGGCGCCAAAGACGAAAATGAAAAAGAACAGTTCATTCCGGACAATCGGTCCCAGAATAGCCATTTCCGCTTTGCTGGAAGGAATCCAACGTGCCTCGCTCAGTTCGTGTAACCCGGTCACCGCCAACTGCATCGCCACCAGAATCAGAATCGAACTGGTTACCGCAAAAAACCTGTGCAATGGCACCTTTAATGTGCCTTTGAAGAAGAACAATCCCACCGCAACCGCCGCGGCGATTCCTGCCACCGTCCCGATCCAGGTCTGCACTCCCTCCGTAGACATCTCGACCGCGCGCAGAACCAGCGCCAATTCCGCTCCTTCTCTCAGCACCATCAGGAACACAAATAAGCCAATTCCCCATCCCGCCGCGGAGCCGCCCCGCTCCGCATACTTTTCCACTTTTTGTTCGATTTCTTTCTTCAAGTGTTTGGCGACGCGGTTCATCCAGAAAATCATCGTCACCACAAAAAACGCAGCCACCAGGTACATCAGCCCTTCAAATCCATCCTCGCTGATATTGAACCGTTCCAGCGCTATCGCCACCGCCAAGCTGAGCGCCACCGCGGCGGCTACTCCGCCCCAAACGTAGCGAGACAATTGCGTTCGCCCGGTGCGCGCGAGATAGACGAGCACGATGCCTACAACCAGCGAGGCTTCAACTCCCTCGCGAAGGGCAATTAAGAAGGCCGAGAGCACGGGAACTCCAGTTGAAAATGGTTTGCAACTACAATTTTAGTCTACCCCCTCCTCCTCCCCCACGTCAAGGACCTCTGCCACACCCCTCTTTTTCCCCGCGCACTGTAGAATGGACACTTGCGTCTAACCCTCTTTATGCACCGTGGCCTTCATCGACCCTTGCTGGCTCTGTTTCTCTGCTGGCTCCTGGCTTGTTCACCACTGCCAGGGCAGAGCGGCCAAACCCCTTCCGGCTCCGGTGATCCGCATGCCCTTGTGAAGCCGGATCCTAAGCGCGCCAAAAAACTGGTGGAACTGGGTACAAGAGAAGAAGCTGCCGGTGCCGATGAAGAAGCTCTGGCGGCGTACGACGAAGCCGCGCGGTATGCCCCCTTTGACGTAAACATCGTTGGCAAAGCCGCGGCGCTGCGTTCCAAACTCGTGCAGTCTTATATCGACAAGGCCGAGCAATTGGCTGTGCAATCAAAATTTCTCGAAGCATCCGAACAACTCGCGGCCGCCCTGCAAGTCGATCCCACCAATGCGGTATTGATGGAGCGCATCAGGCAAATGAATTCCATGCGCACAGAGACCAAGGAGACGACGCCCGAAGAACCTCCGGAGGGATTGCCTCAGCTTACAACCGCGAAAAGCAAAAAAAATTTCCGTCTCCAGACCGATCTCCAGAGTGCGTACGAGCAGGTGGCCGCTTCTTATGGCCTGAAAGCCACGTTTGACCCCGAACTTCCCGCGCGTAACGTGAAACTTCGCCTGGAGGACGTGGACTTCGACACGGCCATGAAAGTCCTGACCGCCGAAACCGCAACATTTTGGAAGGCGTTGAATGCGAAGTTGATCTTCGTCGCTGCGGACACTCAGGAAAAGCGTAAAGCCTTTGACACCGTGATCGAGCAAACTTTTCCCCTCCCGGATTCGACCACCCCCACGGAAATGGCTGACGTCATCCACGCTGTCCGCGACTTGACGGGCGCGGTGCGCGTCCAGCAATCTCTCAACGCCCACAGCATTACCATTCGCGACACTGTCCCCCGCGTCAGACTCGCCGGGGCGATTATCAAGGATCTCGAGCAAGCCCATGGCGAAGTCCTCCTCGAAATGCAGTTCCTCGAAGTGGACCGAAACAAGGCCATCAAGATGGGCATCACGCCGCCAGCCAGCCTCAGTGTTTATTCCGTCCCCCCGAATCTGGCCAGCGCCTTGCGTTCGGCTCCCAGTTATGCCGCCTTACTCACTCTCGTGGCTACCATTTTTGGCACCGTCGCTTCCGGCGGGCTCACCAGTCTCGCTTCCGCAATTCCCCCGATTGCCGCTTTCGGCGGCGGCAAAACTACGTTCCTGCTGACGCTGCCTTCGGTTTCCGCCGATTTTTCTCAGTCGCTCTCCCTGGTCCACAGTGGCCGCCAGGTCCTGCTGAGGGCGGAGGACGGCAAACCCGCCACTTTCTTTGTTGGTGAACGCTATCCGGTCACACTCTCCTTGCTTTCGAGCAGTCTTGGCAGCACTGGTCTCACGCCCAACGTCGGCGGCACCGGCGTATCCTTGCAGACCCAGCAATTCCCCGTGGGTCAAGGCCCCGTAGCGCTCACCTCTGCGGATTTTCGGCAAAGCGGCAACCAGGATCTTGCGGTCGTCAATCAGGTCGACAACACCATCACCATTTTGCTGAACCAGGGCGCGGGTGCGCGGACGCAATTTGCCCAAGCAACGGGCTCGCCGATTACCTTAGGCCCTGCGGCTTCCAGTTCCACTCCTGCCGGGATCGTCAGCCCCGCCGCGACTCTCACTGTCACGAGTGCCGCCCTGCAAACCATCGCGGTAATACCCCCCACCGCGTCGGTTGCGCCCAGAGGCACATTGCAATTCGCTGCTATCGGCACGTTCAGCGATGGCACCACGCAGGACATTACTTCTGACGTCTCTTGGTCTTCTTCGAATACGGCCATTGCTACCATGGGCTCACAGACCGGTCTCGCCTTGGGTCAGGGCAGCGGCTCAACCCAGATCACAGCCACGCTCGGAAGCATCACCAGTTCGGCTGCAACACTCACCGGAACCGGCGCAGCGCTTCAATCCATCGCTGTCACCCCCGCGGCTGCGTCCATCGCCAGAAACGGCACGCTGCAATTTACCGCCACAGGAACGTTTAGCGACGGCACGAAACAGGATGTCACCACCAGCGCATCTTGGAATTCTTCCAACAATAATGTCGCAACTGTCGGCATCGGCTCTGGTTTGGTCCGCGGGCTCAGCCTGGGTTCAGCACAAATCACTGCGGCCCTTGCCGGCATCAGCAGTCCTGCCGTGGCCCTCACCGTGACTTCCGCCACATTAAAATCCATTGCCGTGAGCCCCGCAGCCCAGGCCATTGCGGCGGGTACCTCGCTTCGCTTTACGGCCACAGGAACCTACAGCGACGGTAGTACGCAAGACGTGACATCCGCGGTGGCCTGGGCCTCTTCGAAACCTTCCGTCGCCACGATTAACGCAAGCACTGGCCTGGCCACCGCTGTGGCCGCGGGCACAACTTCGATTACCGCTTCGCAGGGAGGCGCCGGCAGTCCTGTCGCCATAGCTGCGGGAAGTTTAAACACCCAGACGGATTCGATTCCCGATCTGGTTGTTGCCTCGCAAATCAACAATTCCGTAATCGTCCTTCTTGGCAATGGCGACGGTACCTTCACCAATCCCAGGCAAGCCGTTTCTTATGTCGTTGGGAATGAGCCGAGCGCCATCGTTTTAGGGACGTTCAATCTCAACACCGATGGCAATCTCGGTTTCGTTGTTACCAATTTTGCCGATAACAGTTATTCCGTGTTCACCGGCAACGGCGACGGGACATTCACACAAGCAAGAGGTTCGCCCTTCCATCTGCCCTCCGGCCAGACCGGCCCCATCGCCATCACAACCGCCGATTTCAACGGCGATGGCAAGCCGGATCTGGCCATCGTCAATGAAACCACCAACAATGTCACCGTTTTGGAAGGCAATGGCGACGGAACCTTCCAGCAATTTCCTAACTCCCCTCTTCCCGTCGGCAAGTTCCCTGTTTCTATCGCGTCGGGCACTTTGGCCGGTAGTACGGGTCCCGGTTTGGCCATCGCCAATCAAAACGATAATTCCGTCTCCGTTTATCTCGGCAATGGAAATGGGACCTTTGTGGCCGCTTCACAATCTCCGCTTGCCACAACTACCGCCCCGAGCGGAATTACCATTGCCGACTTTGTCGGAACCTCCACGGGGGGAATTGCCGTCACGAATCCATCTTCCGGCACGGTGATCGTTTTCCTGGATGTCGGCAGCGGTCTCTTCACCGAAGGATTGGAGCCCGCCGCGGGCAGCGATCCTACCGCCATCATCACCGGAACTTTCACGGGCAATACGTTTCCGGATATCGTCGTGACCAACGACCTTTCCGGGTCCGCTGGAGATGTGACTTTGCTCGTCAGCCCGACCAGTCTCATCGCCGCTTCTTCTACCCTGGCGCAGACTCCGTATCCGGGTTCCGAATACATCGATATCGGTCTGAAAGTAAAAGCCACACCCTACGTACACCCGGACAATGAAGTCACCCTGCAGATGGACTATGAGATCAAGGCACTGGCTGGCTCGAACTATAACGGAATTCCCGTCATTTCCAACGAGTCCGTCACACAAACCATCCGACTCAAAGAGGGCGAGACTTCCATCATCACCGGCTTGATCGACCGCGAGGAATCCAAAGCCCTAAAAGGTATTCCCGGCTTGGCAAAAATTCCCTATGCGGGCTATCTGTTTGGGTTGCACAATGACTCCTATACGGACGACGAGTTGCTCATTCTGATCACCCCTCGAAAACTGCGCGTGCCCGCTCGCGAGTCGAGAGACATTTATGCCGGCCGCGGCGATATCGGCGGTCGAGGCTCGGTGAGCGTCGGCCCCCCCACAGTTCCTCCACCGACGGCAGCACCCGAAGAACCCAGGCCGGAGAATCCGCCCGCCGCACCACCGCAACCCGGACCACAAGGGGCCCCCCAACCACCGCTTGTGCCGCCAGCGACTCCGGAGAACCAGCCGCAACCGAATCCGACGCCGCCGCATCGGCCCGACCAGTAAACAGCTCCCTCCTCGGAAGATCGGAAATCGACGCGCTCTGCAGGTGGCCTCGAATTCCTGTCCTACACAGTCAGACGACGGCCAGTGACTGATTCCAGAATGGCCAATGGGGATCGCTGGGGTTCCACAAGCGCGGAGGGCGGCACTAGAAAAGTCTGTTCCAGCGCGTATTGTCCTGTCCGCACGGCGTGGCTCACACAATCCGTGAAAACCATCCAGGAAGAATTCGGCGGAAATTCCCAGCGATTCTTGGGAGTGTTTTCCTGGAAATTGGCATCTTCTTTCATCGCGTTATGGCACCGGTGCATCAAGTCGTCATAAGGCGAACGGCTGGCTTTGCGGAGGTGCAGGGCTCTGGCCACGGAATGGATTCCCTTCAGCAAGGGATTGTCCAGCGAGGACGTCAGCCCGCCCGCCTTCACCATGCGCGGGCCAAACGCTTCAAATGTCTGCGATGTCAGCCATACACGATTCTGCGCTGGGTTAATGTTCGTGAAAAAACGCAGAATCCGCGCCCCGTTGGTCGGCCGTGTTGGAAATGAATCGAAGTGCAGCAGATCGTTTCGCGCGTGCACCCGCGCCTGGCGTCCCTTTTCTTCCATCGGGCGGAAACTCGCGAATTCCAGTTTCCAGTTCTGCGCATACGGCGCCAGAAAAGTCCGCAAGAATTCCACCGAACTCCGCGAATACTCTCGTAGGATGCGCCGCAATTCCTCGGCCTCCCGTACTTCGTTGCGATCCAATCCCGTAACTCTGTCTTCCACCGGGCGATAGGCGATATTTTTATGATAAGCGGAGCTGGATTGTTTACGGCCCAGCAGAAGTTCGCGGTCTTCCGCTGGAATTTCAATCGGAGAATGCGGCAGGAACACAATGTGCCCAACTTCTAGCTGGCGGCACGCTTCCCTCGCACGGGCTTCTGGCCAATCGCCTTGCGCTACGGAGCGCTCCACTGTCACCAGACGGCTCAGGCCAGACCCATTGGTCATTTCGGGTGCTGAGGCGGCAGTCATCCAAACTCTCCCCGTCTCTCAATCACAAAAGATTCGCAGCACAATCTTATGGCAGAGGGTCGAACACGACTATGGGCTGGTAGGTCCGCGGCACCACAGCCTCTGCTATCGCGATTAGTTTATTCGCTTGGCTGAACACACGCAATCGTGGGGCATGAATCCCACCGCCATCCAGCTGCATCGTCGCCCCGGGAGGCAATTCCGATCGCCCCGGTTGCAACTGCGACACCACCACATTGAACTTTCCTCCGTGGCGTACTCTCTTTTCCAGGACCGGCAAAACATTCGTTCGAGGATAATCTGGCAACAGATTTTCCAGCGAAATCAGGCAGCTTTGAAACTTTCCCTCACGCGCGGCCTCCGCCAGTTCTTCCAGTTCGATTGCCTGATCCAGCGAAAATTCTCCCACAGCCGTACGGCAGATTTCACTCAAGTGGGCGCCGCAGCCTAACTTCTGCCCCATGTCGTGCGCCAGGGATCGAATATATGTGCCGGACGAACATTCAATCGAGAACCGCGCCAGCATTCCTTCCAGCTCCGTAAGCCGGTACTCGAACACTTCCACACTGGCCGGCTTCAATTCGACCGCTTGGTTCTTGCGTGCCAATTCGTATGCTGGGCGTCCGTGTACTTTCTTTGCAGAAAAAATGGGCGGCATTTGCTCAAACCGCCCCACAGATTCCGCGGCCAATCGTGCAAGGACTTCGCGCTGCAGCAGCAGCGCCGTCTCCGGGCCCGTAGCTACGCCTTCCGCATCAAACGTATTTGTGGCATAGCCGAAACGGAATGCGGCGTTATAGTGCTTGCGACGCCCGGAGTAGAAACGCACCAGCCGCGTTGCTTTCCCCAAGAGCAGCACAAGGACACCGGTCGCCAGCGGGTCGAGTGTTCCAAGATGACCGATCTGGCGAAATCCAGCCAGATGTCGCACGGCGTCCACAATATCGTGAGAAGTCTTGCCCTGAGGTTTGTTGATTATCAGGGCGCCATCGAACGGCGCAGGTTGAGGTTGCCGAGCCATCGCAGAAATTACCCGTTTGTCGTGATCTCTAGCCCGGAAGCCTGGAGCAGACCGAAAAAATCGTCCTTCCGGGCGCAGCGGGAAGTCTCGCTTCTTGTGAAGACCCAAGACATTGAACAGATGGGCGACTAAGCCCTGTCCCGCGGAATGAGGCTCTGTTCAAGAATTTGCTTCAGGCGTGGACGGCTTCTCCGTCTTCATCTGTTTCAGAAGCTGTTCAATCCGCTCCACACGCTCTTGCGAGAGGTCCAGCGTAAAGTGCAAGTCTGGTAACCGCCGCAACTGCAGTCGTTCGATCAATTCGTGCCGAATATACCCCGAAGCATGCTCCAGCGCCTTGATTGCGTCGGATTGCTCTTTCGCGTTTTCCGTCCGCACGCTCACGAACACTCTCGCGTGTTTCATGTCCGGTTGCACGCGCACTTGGCTCACGCATACGTTGCCTTCCAGCCGAGGGTCCTTCAACTCTCCGGCAAGCATGGCGTTGATCTCATGGGCGATTTCTTCGCCGACTCGTTCATGTCGATGATGGTCAGGGCTCATAACAGTGACTATCCTATTCCGGCAATTCCGTTTCCCGCACTGCGTCTTGGAGTTCCGCCTCTCGCTCAGAGAAAATCGACGACATGCGAAATAAGCAGCGGACCCAATATCCTATCGGCTTCCGCCAAAACCTTCTGGAGCGATTCCTCTACGTGCTGCTCTGTGCTCGACAACGTTACCACGCCAACTACCGATCTTTGCCACGTATCCTGAAAGTCCAACTCCGCCACCGCAACGTTGAAGTTCCCGCGCAACCGGTCCTTCAAGCTGCGCAGCACCTGTCGCTTGTCCTTCAGCGAATGCGCTTCGGGCATATGTAATTCCAGGGTTAACAGTCCTACCGGCATGGTGGTTCACCTCAGGCGGCAATGCCGGGGCGTTGACACCTATTTTATTTTCGGGCGGGAACGGACCCTTGAGCGGCGGCTTCGGCCGCGGACAACTTGACGACCTGAAAGCATTCCAGAATGTCGCCGATTTTCACATCGTTGAAATTGGCGATTCCCAGTCCGCACTCGAATCCCGTGCGCACTTCACTGGCGTCATCCTTGAATCGCTTCAGCGAACTCAACTTGGATGTATAAATCACCGTGCCATCGCGTACCACACGCACTTGCGCGTCTCGCTTCATAATTCCGTCCTGCACGTAGCAGCCCGCCACAGTGCCCGCGCCTTTGACGCGGAATGTGTTCCGCACCTCGGCCCGACCAAGGTAGGTTTCCTGGACCACTGGCTCCAGCAACCCTTCCATAGCTTTCTTAATTTCGTCGGACACTTCGTAAATGATGTTGTGCGTCCGAATGTCCACATTTTCCTGTTGCGCCAGGTCTGCTGCCTTGCGGTCCGGGCGCACGCCAAAAGCGATGATGATTGCCCCAGACGCACTCGCCAGCAGCACGTCGTTTTCGTTGACGCCCCCGACGCCGGCGCTGATGATTTTCAACTTCACCTGGTCGGTCGAAAGCTTCGGCAGCATTTCACCCAATACTTCTGCCGACCCCTGCACGTCCGCCTTGATCACCAGGGGTAGCTCCTTCACCTCGCCGGCCTTCAGTTGTTCATGCAACTGATCCAGCGTGATGCGGGCTCCCGCACTGGCTCGCAGAGCGGCATCGCGTTGTTTGGATTGCCGGAATTCCACAACATGCCGCGCCTTGGCTTCGTCCGTAACCTGGAAGTGATCGCCTGCTTCGGGTACTCCCTGCAAACCGAGCACTTCAATCGGCGTGGAAGGCGGTGCATCTTTCACCGGCCGTCCCCGATCGTCGAACATCGCGCGCACTTTGCCGAACACGGATCCGGCAATGAAGAAGTCGCTCGCATTGAGCGTACCGTTCTGCACCAGGATCGTGGCCACTGGCCCTCGGCCCTTGTCCACGCGCGATTCCAACACTGTTCCGCTCGCCGGAGCATCCGGGTTCGCTTTCAATTCGCGAAGGTCAGCCACCAGCAGAATAATTTCCAGCAATTTATCTAGGTTTTTCTTCTGCTTCGCGGATACTTCCACGAATTCCGTGTCGCCGCCCCATTCCGCTGGCACCAGCCCGAGATCTGAAAGTTGCCGCTTCACGCGTTCCGGCTGCGCTTCCGGCTTGTCGATCTTGTTCACCGCCACGATAATCGGCACGCTTGCTGCTTTGGCGTGATCAATGGCCTCGCGCGTTTGTGGCATGACGCCATCGTCCGCTGCGACCACCAGAACCACAATGTCCGTCACTTTCGCGCCGCGCGCACGCATCCGCGTGAACGCCTCGTGGCCCGGTGTATCCACAAACACCACGCTCCGGTCGCCCACTTGCACTTTGTATGCGCCAATATGCTGCGTGATGCCTCCGGCTTCTCCGGCTGCCACATCCGCGGCTCTGATGCCGTCCAACAGACTGGTTTTCCCGTGGTCTACGTGACCCATGACCGTGACCACCGGCGGGCGAGGTTTTAGGTTCTCTCTGGTCTCTTCCTTCGCAACTTCCAGGACCATTTCCTCTTCGAACGAAACCACACTTACCACGCCATTAAACGATTGCGCTAGCTCCGTCGCCGTGTGTACGTCGAGTGCTTGATTGATGCTGGCGAACACTCCGCGATCCAGCAGGATCTTCAACAGATCCTTCGCGCGAATATCCAGCTTTTCCGCCAACTCCCGGATGGTGATTCCTTCCGTTAGCGTGATGTCCCGTGGAGGACGCGGCTCGGGCGGCGCGATTGCCACTGCCGCCGCTCCTCGGCCACCTGCACCGGGACGCTGGCGCGTCGGATGCAGCTTGCGCTCCCCTTCCATCTCGCGCTTGTCGACCATCGGCCGTTGCCGCTGCGTCGGTCTGCGTGTATATAACGGTTTGCCCGGCTCCGCCTTCGGCGGCATCTTATCGGGCAGAGGCGGCAACATCCCGGGACGACCGGGTGCGCGTGGACCGGGGCGCGATCCCGAAGGAACGGTTCCCCCTCCAGGTCGTTGCGTCCAAGGCCGGCTCGATCCCCCTGGTCCACCTGGACCTCCGGGGCCGCCTTGGCCTCCACTGGGTCGCGGGGCAAATGGTCTGCCACCTTGTCCAGATTGCGGCCGCATGGGCTGCCCTGGACGCGGACCGCTGGGACGTTCACTCCGCGGTTCCGTACCCGGAACTGGTCCACGATTACCACCAGATGGCATCGGGGGCCGCACTGGTGCGGCAGGCCGCGTCGCGGGACTCGTACTTCCCGCGGCAGGTCTCGCACTCGAAGGTTGCGCGCCCGGTTGTGGTGGACGAAATCTCGGCGGAGCTGTCTGGGGCGGCCGGGCCGCAATTGATTGTCCTGGCGTGGGCGAAGTTCGTGGTGTTGTCGGCGTAGCTGGTCTTGGAGCCACCGCTGGCGGACCCTGCGCAGGAGGCGCCATGGGTTTCGCGGCCGCAGGCGCAGTCGCGGCAGGCGCTGCCGGCTTTGCTGCCGGAGCAGGAATCGTCGCAGGCGCCGCAGCGGGCGCGCTGGGAGCAAAGGGCTTCGGGGCGGGTGCGATCGCGGCTGGAGCGTGCGGAGCAGGAGCATGAGGGGCGACGGGCGCCGCTGGTTTTGCCGCCACCGGTGGATGAGGTGCGACCGGCGGAGCAGGGGCTTCCTTCACCGCGGGCTTCACCGCTTCCGACGCCGCAACTGGGGCCGGAGCTTGCGCTTCCGTCGTTCCTTGCAGCGTGTGACGGACCTTTTCCGCAACATCAATCGGAATCGAGCTGGAGTGTGTCTTCTTTTCGGTTACGCCGAACCCGGGCAACAAATCAATAATCGCCTTGGCTTTGACCTCAAGCTCTCGGGCCAATTCGTTAATTCGGACTTGGGATGAGTCACTCATACTTCGTTAAGAACTTTTCTCTTCCTGCTGGCCCTCCGGAGATTCGCTCTCCGTTGGTTCAGCTGCCGCCGAGTGATTCTCTGCGGTAGATTCCTCGCTTGTCGCTTCGGCCGGCTTCTCCGTCTCCGCTTCCGTTTCCGCCGCAGGCTCGGCCGCTTCTTCGCCGGCCTCCGCAGTTTCTTCCGCTGCATCCGTCGCGCCTTCTGCCGGCGCCGCAGCCGCTTCCCCGCCTTCGTAGAAGCGATTCACCGCCTGGTAGATCTTGTCGACCATCTTTTCGCCGATCCCCGGAATTTCCATCAATTGTTCCGGCGTCATCCCAGCCAGTTTTTCCAGTGAGGAAATCCCTGCCGCTTCAATCTTTTCGATGGTCTTCGGTCCCACTCCTGCCAGAACCGTCAGCGGTGTGGTGGGCGCCGTCAGAGCCGTCATCTGCTCCTCAATCTCACGGCGCTTCTCTTCTTCGCTCTTGATGTCTATGTCCCAGCCAATCAGCTTGCTGGCCAGACGCACGTTCTGCCCCTTCTTTCCGATGGCCAGGGAAAGTTGGGAATCTTCCACAATCACTTCCAGCTTCTTATTCTCTGGATCGGTGATCTGCACGCGCGTTACTTTCGCGGGACTCAGCGCTTTTTGCGCGAACGCCACGGTTTCTTCGTTATACGGAATAATGTCGATCTTCTCGCCGCGTAGCTCTCGAATGATGGACTGCACGCGCATGCCCTTCATGCCCACGCAGGCGCCTACGGGGTCGACGTCCTTGTCCCGGCTGGCCACCGCCACCTTGGTCCGCTCGCCGGCTTCGCGTGCCGCCGCGCGAATCTGCACGGTGCCGTCATAAATTTCCGGCACTTCCATTTCGAACAGGCGCTGCACCAGCGATGCGTCGGCCCGCGACACGATCACCTGTGGCCCTTTCGCCGCGCGGTCCACAGCCTTGATCACCACGCGCAGGCGTTCGCCAATGTTGTACGTTTCCAGTTTCGACTGTTCCCGCTTCGGCAGCCGCGCTTCCGTACGCCCCATGTCCACAATCAAGTCTGGCCCTTCGGCGCGTTTCACGATCGCGGTCACCAGTTCACCCGCGCGCGTGTGGTACTCGTTGTAAATCGTATCGCGCTCTGCCTCGCGCACCTTCTGCAGGATCACCTGCTTCGCCGTTTGCGCCGCAATGCGTCCCAGCACGTCGGTCGGTTTGGCGGTGCGAATCTCGCCGCCCAACTCCAGGTTAGGATCTTTTTTCTTTGCGTCCGTCAGGCTGATTTCCCTCTTCGGGTCGCTGACTTCGTCCACCACCGTCAACACCGCATACACGTCCACCTGTCCGGATTCCGCGTTGAACTTCCCGCGCAGGTCTTCCTCGGACTTGTAGAATTTCCGCGCCGCCACCACCATGGCATCTTCGATGGCAGAAATCACCACTTCCGGTTCGATGTGCTTCTCCCGGCTCAGCATTTCAATTTGTTGGTAGAGCAGATTCGCCATTTTCTTCAGTCCTAAAATTCGATCGCCAGGTTCGCTTTCCGGATCATTTCCAGCGGGATCTCCACGATCCGCGCTTCCTTCCCTTTCAGTTCCATCCGGACTGTTCCGTCCGTAAATCCCTTCAGCCGGCCCTCGAAGAACTTGCACTCTCCGATTGGCTCGTTCGTCGATATCTTTGCCGACCGCCCCACGAACCTCTGAAAGTCCGTTGGCGTCTTCAGAGCCCGGTCCATTCCGGGCGAACTGATCTCCAGCACGTAGCCCGGGCCGGGCACCAGTTCCTCCACATCCAAAATTACGCTGAGTTGCTGGCTCACCCGTTCGCAATCCGCGTGGCTGATTCTCGCGTAGGGGTTTGCAACTTCTTCCCCTTCAGTCGTTTCCGCGGACCCTGACGGCGGTACCCGGTCGATGTACACCCTCAGGAACCGCTGCTTGCCGATCTTCCATTCGACATCCACGACTTCCAAGCCTTCCGAGCGCGCTACCCGCTCGGCGGCTTCGCGGACCTTTTCGAGATTCACGCAAAGACTCCCCGGCCTAAGCCGGTCTGAAGCTCAGTTCATCCGGCGGCAACAAAAAAGTGGGCTTGCGCCCACTCCATGGTGCGACCCGTAACAGAGCGAAAATAGAGTATATTCCGGTACCCCCATAAAAGCAAGATAGGCAAGGTCCGCTAAGCTGCCACGGGGCCTGGGTGCTGGCCCCTTAGACCGCATGTCCGGAAAGCGACAAGCTATCCCATACCTGCAGTTCGACAAAACGAGTCTGAAAGCCGAACTGGTCGGACAAACCGAACCCTCTAAGTCTGTCTCCCCTCTCAAACATCTCGACAATCGCCTCGAGTTTGTAGACCCTGCCCATCGCATGTTCCGCCACGCTCATGCTGTCACCCAGCGTAAAAGTGGTTGTCTCAGCTGGCAGGGTGGCGAGTGGAACCACCAGAGCGGCAGGCCGAGATAAATCCGTGAGGTAGGAGAAGTCACCCAGGAAGAAATACACTAGCAGCCGTTCCAACGCGCGTCCCAATGCCTCGCTTGCTGTCTTGGACAGCCATACTTCCGTTTTGCGGCGTCGCGCTAGGTAATCGGGCTTCCGTTTCGATCGAGACATCGGGCGCAACTGATCGAGCACCCGCGACGCCGCAAAGTCCGTAAGAGCATAAATGTTGAGACACATACCGCGCGCGGGATCATAGCGGTGCGTGAAGACCTCGGGCATGACACTCAGGGACGAATTTTTTGGGCCGAGCATTTCCCCAGCCTAATCCAAACTGCGACTACCCCATCTCTGGTCGCACGGGCGTATCGCCGCGCTAACTAACTCTCGCCTTGCATCGCCCTCAAAAAAGAGGCCCCGGCGGCAGCCGGAGCCTCTTTGACTCTCTTCTGTCCCGAACCGTGCTTATGGCTTGGTCGCGGGTGGTGTTGCTGGCTTGGTCGCGGGTGGTGTTGCTGGCTTCGTCGGGGCCGGCTTCGCGGCTGGCGCACTGGCGCCGCCCTTCATCGGATACGCCTGGTCGTACAGCTTGATGATTTCTTGGGTAATGTCGATGTTGGTGGAGGCAAACAGAATCGGGGAGTTCTGAGCCGATGAATCGAACACGGCCACGAGACCATTCTCCCGGGCGTAGCGGTCCAGCACATCCATCATTTTCCGCCCAATCTTATCCACCACGTCCGCCTGCGCCGCCTGCACATCTTCGTTCAGCTCATTGTTCTTGCGGTCCAATTGTTGCGTCAACCGCTGGCCTTGCTGCGTCAACCGCACTTTCTCTTCGTCGCTGAGTGTGTTCGCTCCCGCGCTCAGACGATTACGCAGATCGGTGATCTGCTTGTTCATGGCTTCCAGCTCGTTCTGCCGCGGCGCAAACTGAGTCTGCAATTCGCTCGACGCTTGCTTCCCTTCCGCAGTGGTCACGATCGCCTGCCGCACATTGATCACGCCAATCTTTCCGGCCGATGCGGATCCCGCGGCGGCCTGCGCCCGAGCGGCTGTCGTCCCAAGCAGGCACGCCAAGCCGAGTACACCCACACGAATCATATTTCTCGAATTCACTTTTTTCTCCTTATTGATCTCCGGGCACGCCTTCCTCTTCATCTTCGCCGAACGAAAGGTGACCCTAAACTTTCTTGCGTGCTCCGGTTGAACTTTCTTCGTGATCCATGCTGAATCGAGGACAACCCATCTGGTCGGTCCTTCCCTCAGGCCACCCAAAACCCTTCGGGTGCGGCTTCACAGACCCGCCCTGTAGCCGAATCACAAACACTTAAGTATATCTGACTCGCTAATTCTCCCGCAATCGCGCCCATTCCGCTTATTCAGGCAGTGTGGCCTTTCACGCAAACTGTTTATTTCGGCAGTGGCACGAGCAAAACGCGGTCATTGTTCTGATCCGCCACCACCGCGGTATTGGTGAAATTATCGATCGCTACCGCGAATTGTGACTGGCTGCTGATTCCCAGCGTTTCCCTCGTAGCAAAAATCGGTGCATTTACGGCGTCGATCACCGAGGAGGTGTTGGACGTGGAGTTTACGCTCATCATCGTGCCGGTCTGGTAGTTATACGCAATCGAGAACGGATTGACTCCGACGCGGATCAATGACGTCGTTCCGCTGTCGGGGTTAAACGCATAGATGGCATTCTGCTGTGTCGATGCGGTGTAGAAAAGTGCCGGAGTTACCGCCGGATCGTACACAATGCCGGTCGGATTCGCGGACAACGAATTGATGGACGAGGTCGTCGTCTTCGAGGGTGGTGTTGTCGCCAGGTTGATCACATCCAGACCGCCAGTAATCCTCGTCGTTCCTGCGTTCTGTATGTTCGTGACCACCGCGATCCCGCGATTCGGATCCACCGCGATGGCCGTCGGAGGTCCGCTGGTTGGAACCGGTTGCACCGAAGGGGTGCACGTCTTGTTGGCGGTGTCGGCGCAAAGCGATGCGGACAGCAACAATGGCGTCAAATCGATTGCCGAAATACTGTTACCCCCGCTATTCGCAACCAGCGCCAGCGCGCGATCCTGATCGATCGCGACACCCACCGGCGAGACACCGACACAGAGGTTCGTCGTCGTCACCCCGCTCGTGGCTGTCTGGCAAGCGGCCGATGGATTCACAACTTGGCTCGCGGTAAACGGACTTCCTCCATACTGAATGATCGATGCGGAGGCATCCGAGTTGTTAGCAACTACCGCATAACCCAATCGTGGAATCACATCCACGCCGATGGGATTTGTTCCTACGGTGACGCTCGCGAGCAGCGTTCCGTACGGTACTCCATAGCCGTGCGTGTTGGTGGAATCCAAATTGATAAACGAAACCTTGTTGCATCCGTAGTTCGTCACCACCCCCACGTTTGCAATATCATCCACCGCTACACCCTCCGGCATCACCGCCGTAGTGCAGAGTGAGCTGAGAGGTAAAACTCCCACGGCGTAAAGGTCCTCGGTGTTCGAACCCACAGCACCCGTTACCACGTCGAGCGCGAAATCGTGCGCTACGGTCAACCGCGATGCCGCGATGGTGACGTCCACCTCCGCATCCGTGGAGTTGGTAATGGTGACTCCCGTTGGGTCTCCGTCGAGCCGTACCACTGGCGTCCCTCCGCTCAAGAACCCTTGCCCGAGAATGCGCGCTGTGGCCGCTTGGCCCACAGTCACGCTCTGCGGAAAGCACGAGGAGTAAATGTTTGTCGGGTTCGATGGATCACATACCGCCTTCGGCAAGGGATTCGGCGCGTTCGGTGCAGACGCCAGCGGCGGCTGCCCATTGGCGACTCCTCCCGAGGTGACCAGCACGTCTTGAATGCTCACCTTCTTGAACGTGGACTGCGGATCCAGGTCTAGATACGTGAGCGTATTCGATCCGGCATTGGCCACCAGCACCAGATTTGTCTTCGGGTCATACCCCATCGGTCCGTACACGGTCACCGGGGATCCGCCTGTGGGCGTGTACGTGCCCGTGCCATTTTGCCCGGTCGGAATGGCCGCAATGATGCGATAGGGGTTCGTCGTTCCTGTGGGGGTCGGGCCTCCCGGATTGATCAGCGAAACTTCGTTGTAATTGTCCTGAGGATTGTAGGCGATGGCCACGTTCGTGAACGGATCCCAGGAAATGTATCTAATTCCCGTCTCCGGTGCGCCGGGGGGAGTGGGCGTGCATCCGTTACAACTCCCCCGCGTCAGGAAGAGCGACGTGACGGTCTGGTCCAGCGCGGCGATGAATCCCACCTGAGGCGCAGCCGTGGACGCGTTCGGATCGGCAAACGCAAATGCCCGCGTCACCGGATTGATCGATGCTCCAACCGCCGTCGAACTCGTGCTAAACGTGTAATAGGGATTCCCAAATGTGACCGTACCACCGCCACCGGTCTCGTTCGTCGTCGCGCATCCGGAACCGCTGTGCGTGTACGTAAATGTGAATGAGGTAGCACTGCTTACGTTATACGTTCCGTTGAAGTCGGCTGGCGTGACGCCGGCGATCAATACTGTCCCCGGCGAGGACTGATTCAAACCATTTTGCGTCGGGGTGGTGATGGTCACCACGTCGTTGGTGCAAACCGCGCCGTTCGGAGCCGCCGCGATCGCTACGGTGTTGTTGGTCAACAATAAATTCACAACGGAGGTAACTCCCGTGCCTCCGGGCGTCACGTACGCCAGGGGAACATCCGGCTGCATCACCACCTGCGGCGTTGGTCCCGTGTTCAAGGACACCGAGGCAATGGCACAGGGAACCGTCTGTCCCGTCACAAAGCAGGCGGGCTGCTGCGTTGATGGATTTGGATTCACGTCCACGACGAATCCAACGAACGCATTACTGAAGGCCACCACGGCGTAATGCGTGGTCGGATCAACGCCTACGGCATAAGGCATCGGCGCGGTTGACCCTGCAGGCACTTGCACCAATCCGGCCAGGCTCACCGGTGAGCCAATGATCTGTCCGGAAGGCAACGCCATCAGTGTCAGCGTAGAGTCGGCGCTGTTCACGATCACTCCGAGATCCTGCCCTGGGTACGCTGCCAGGCTGATCTGGTTATCGATCGCCACGCTCGTCGGTTGATTGCCCACCGCAACTTGCGTCGCCACTTGCGGCATGTAGCGTCCGGGGAGCGCGGGATTCGGCACAAGGTTCACAATTTCTACCGCGTTCGTGCCTTGCTCCGTAATGACCGCATAGCCCTTCGTAGAATTGACCGCGATGCTGCTGGGCGCCGCGTTCGTTCCGCCCCGCAGCGGAATGTTCGGGGGATACGCTTGCGGCGGTGCAGGCGTTGTCGTGGGATTGTAGGTAGAGGCCAGATTAGCAAATACTGGTTGCACCGCCACATTCGTGGTCACGGTCGGAAACGGCGGAGGATTGAACGGCGGTGGCGCGCCTTGCGGGGCATTGCTCACAATCGATACCGGATACAATCCCGGGGTGTTGGTTTGGCTGCTCGTGAGGGGACCCGTAAACTGTCGCGCTGAAAACGCCGTCGCGATGTTCGACGCTCCATCGAACAACAGGCTTACGATCGGGCTGTTCCCGCCCCCGTAATATCCTCCGTCCGTGGAGAACTCCGTGTTCATTCCTTGTGGGTAACTGTCGGGCACTGCCGACACCAGTGCCGGACTCTGGTAAACAAGATTGATGGGGAAGGAGATCGAAGTCGTCTGTCCAGGATTACTCGCATCCGGAATACTATTGACTGTGATTTGCCCTGTTCCCGCGGTTGCCAGTTGCTGGGCCGTTAATCGAATACGCGTCATGATGGAGGCGTCGCACGTGACCACCGGCGAGACCCCTTTGGCGGAGGGTTGACAGTACGCCGTCGTAATCGGAATCGTGAATATATTCGCCGAATTTATAACCTGGGGCGTTTGGTTGGGACCTGGCGGCGTGAACGTAATCGTGGTGGTATTTAACAGATTCTTGGCGTTCAGGAACACGTCTTGCAAAATTCCACCGGCCGCAATTGTGGTCGGCTGAATCCCCGTGAACGTAATCGGATTCGTGCTGGCTGGTACAAGGGTGATCGTTGCCACCGCGTAATGGTTGATGTCCGATGCCGACCACACCACCACATACACGGTCGGTGCCGCCGTGGAAGCACTCGAACCACTCGAAATCGGATTCGTGTCCATCGGCTGCGTTGCCGGCGCCGTGAACACGCCTTGCGCGGAAATTGTTCCGCATTGCGGGCTGCAGGAAACGTCCTGCGGTTCAGGAACTGTTCCGTTTGGAAAATCAGTTGTGCTGTTCGCTACCGGCTGCACCACTTTCCACTGCGGGTTAGCGTTGGCCGGCGACACGTTCAAGAACGCTGATGTGAACTGCACTTGTTGCGCGGGACTGATCTCCGTCGGCACTGTGGCCGTCGTCGGTGTCAACGAAACTCGAATGCCCGTATCCAAGGCGATGACTGCCGTTCCGGTCTTCTTCTTCGCGGCATCCGCCGCTGCGGTAAACGTGATTATCGGTATCGGGTTTGGAAAATTCGACACTGTCGGCGCTGTATAGGTCAGAACATTGCTCGGGGCGGTCGGCGTGCTCGTCCATGTTCCCAGACTTCCATTGTTGAGGGCAGGCACGGTCTGACCCGACGTGCAGGCTGCGGGTTGCGTTTGTGTCGGATTCGGTTGAGCGGTCGTCGGTAGCGGCGTGTATTGGTACGTGCACGACCACGTCGACGTTGTCTCCGTCGACCCCGTCACCGTGGACGAAAATGTCTGCACCGTGCCCGCGATCACGATCGCGCTGGACGGTGACACTGTATCAACAATCGTGTTCGGGCTGGAGCTGCTGCAGCCGTTCTGCCACATCATCGCTCCCATAAGAACCACGATTGCGGCGGTTATATTTGTACGCAACTTCATGACTAACGTCTCCCTCTCCCTCGATCGTTTGGCGCAGGCCGCGACCCGCACCGTCTTCCGGAACCCAGTTTCCTGCTCGGATGGCGTGCATCCTTGTCCCCGTTGCCCTGCTTAGAACGTACGGCTCACCGTGAATCGGAACGTGCTTCTCGGCTCAAAGTAATTCAATCGTCCCGGGTTCTGCAGCGTCGGCTGAATCTGGTACAAAATCGACGGATCGCACTGGCTCGGATGCAACGGATCGGTCAATCCCAACGCCTGGCATGTCCCATAAAGATTCGCCAGATTGATTCTGTCGTACGGTGCAATGATCGTCTGGTGTATGCGCAGCGGGTTATACGCCCAGTAAATCCGGAACGGGGCCTGCACGATCGGAATATTTACGTTGAACTCGATGCCCGTCGAGTTGCGCAGCTTGAAGTTCGTGCCCGGCGCGATTTGCAGCTGTTGCCCCTGGTTGACCAGGGGAAATTGCTGGTTGATGTTCTGCACTCCCGCGGGATTCAGCTTTAGCGCGCTCTTGTTCAGGATCCCGTCGGTTCCAATGTCCGTGAAAAGGGTCATGCCCACAGGGCCCGCAATCGGAATGCGATATTCCAAATTCATTACGCTCTGTAAGTCCGCGCCGGGAAACGTGATCGTATACGCCACCAGTGGCACGTTGAACGCTCCCTGGGTGGGATATCCCCCTCCCGACAAATGGTGGTTATCGAGGAAGGTAACCGTCTGGTTTGTGACGCTTGGAATGTACGTCACCGGCGAAATCGCGCGGATATCAAACCCGCGAAGATCGTTCTCTCCGCCCATATAGAACCGGCTGAACGGCGGCACTTCGCCTCCGCCATAGCCGGTCGTCCAAGCGGCCAGAAAGCGCACCCCGATTGCGTTCCTCCTGTGGTTGATGGGGTGGAAGTACTTGAATTCGCCCGTATTCGTAATCGTTTTGACGTTGCCACCCAGCCCGGATATCGCAAGAGAGTAGAAGTAACTCCTCCCTTTCGTCGCGTTGATCGGATTGTCGATGGTGTTTTGGGTAATCGTTGTGGTCACCGTGCTGGCCAGGATTCCGTTGAGCGCGCTGGGGCCCGCGATGCTGAGATACTGCAATTGGGTGAACAACAATTCCGATGCCTGGTTATACGTCGTGATATTGGTGCGGGTCAGGCCGTAGGTGAGCCCAACGCGCGTAAACGCGTATCGCTTTAACGGGTAACTTGCGTACACCGTGAAGCCCCCGCTGTTCTGGTTGTAGTCCTGAATGTATTGCGGATTGACGCTGACCGACTGCCCGGTGGCGAGCGCGGCTTGTTCCGCCTGGTTGTATTTGTACAGCGATTTGAAAATCGTAAAGCCGGTGGAAATCGGCCTGTCAAACAGGTATGGTTCGGAAAAGCCCAGCATGATGTTTTGCTGGTACTGCCCTACCTGCGCGGAAAGCGTCAGCGTCTCGCCCAATCCCAGAAAATTATTCGTTTGGTAGGTCAATCCAATGAAGCCGCCGGCCAATCCGCTCACGCCGCCCTGCAATCCGATGGACTGTTTGCCTTTTTCTTTCAGCTTCAGAAGAATGTCGACGGTGCCGGCCTTGGTGTCCCGCTTCAGTTCCACCGATTTCTCTGCCTCAATCTTGTCGAAATAATTCAACTGGTTCAGCCGCAAGATGCTGATTTCCCACGCGCGCTTATTGAACAGGCTGCCTTCATCAATCAGGAGTTCGCGCCGGATCACCTTGTCGCGCGTGGTGGTATTGCCGCTAAACTCGATTCTGCGGACGTAATACTGTTTGCCTTCGTCGAACTTCATCGTCAGATCGATCCGCTTGGTCTGGTCGTCCATGTCCATCTGTGGCTCAGGCACAAAATCGATAAAACCATACTGGCCGTAAATGCTTTCGTAATCCTTCATCGCCTTGCGGATTTTGGCCGCGTTGAAGATGTCGCCTTGTTTTAAAGGGAACACATTCTTGAGCGCGTCTACCTTCAGGGAGAGCGCCTTGTCCGGATCCGTGCTGGCGATCTTCAAGGTCCCCATCGTGTACCGGTCGCCCTCTTCAATGGGAATGGTGATGTTCACGGCCTTGCCGGCGGTTCTTCCTGCGAAGGGAATGCCGTACTTCCATCCTTCGGTATCCACGTTTTCCAGGATGGGATCCGGCAGCGACACCTTCATGTACCCGTTGTCCTGATACAACCCGCGAATCCCCACTTCTTGGTCCTCGATCAATTTGTCGTGATCGTAGGTCTTGGACATCACATTGATATTCGTGAAGTACAGCGGAATCGAATACGGGCGGTCGTTATGCATGGCTCGGATCAACTTGCGATCACTGAACGCGTGATTCCCAGTGAACGAAATTTTTCCGACTTTGACCTTTGGTCCTTCGTCGATCTTGAAGACCAGAATGACCGCGTTGCTCGAGGCAATTTTTTCGTATTGCGGCGTTACTGTCGCAAATTGCCGCCCGTGCTCGCCGAGCAGTTCTTTCAGCACCACTTCCGCCCTCTTGATGCGCGTAGGATCGAACTGGCTTTCTACGGTCAGGCCTACTTTTTTCTCTTTGAACCGGTCGAGGATATCCGACTCGGAAATGGAGTGAATGCCGTCGTAACGGATCCGGCGGATCACCGGCCGCTCTTTCACTTCGAAAACAATGATTTTCCCGTTTGGCTTCTCGCCGTCCTCTACCCGCAGTCTTACGTCCTCAAAAAACTGCGTGTTCCACAGCGCCTGAAAGTCGCGGCGCAGCGTTTCTTCGTTATACGGGTCGCCCACGCGCGTGAAGATGCGCGCTTGCAGCGTGTCTCTTCGAATGCGGCGGTTGCCTTCAAAGTCGATTCGTTCAATAAACGGCTGCCCCTCGTTCTGCTGCGCCTCACCGAGCAGATTCGATGGGATCTCTTCCATTTTCTCTTCGAGGGTGTTTTCGTT
Source organism: Candidatus Acidiferrales bacterium (assembly GCA_963775865.1). Taxonomy (GTDB): domain Bacteria; phylum Acidobacteriota; class Terriglobia; order Acidiferrales; family UBA7541; genus Acidiferrum. The sequence continues at coordinate 197,713 of CAVZKU010000012.1, forward strand.
CAGCGCGGCGTGAAATAGAGTGAAGCCTTTGGAGGGTTCCGCGTCCTTCTTCCCTTCAGTTCGTGGGCTGGCCGCCAGGCTGTTTCCGCCCAGCAGAGAAACCAGCATGATGAAAGCAAAGACACAAAACTGGCGAGCACACCAGGTTGTTATGTCCGGCGACAAACAGACGATCCTTTGAGCGGCCGTCGATCGGCTCAAGGCCGCGCCCCCAAACCCAATTTGTTATTCTCCCGCCGGTCCCGGTATGGGCCGACCGAGCGTACTTCGCTTTACGGCCTCTCCTGCACCTAAGGCCGCTTCGCGGTCACACGCTGCGTCAGATTCACTAATGAACGACTGGGGTTGCCTCACCCACGGGCCGGAATGCGAGGCCTTCCCCCGCAACATAGATTTGCAATGTTGCAGGCCTCTGAATCCCCCCCTGGATCAACGATTCCGATAACGGGTCTTCCACATACTTCTGCAGTGCCCGCCGCAACGGTCGCGCACCATAACTCCGGTCCGCGCACGTCTTCTCGAGGATCCATTGGCGTGCTTCGGGCGACAACACCACTTGCACCTGCCGGTGAATCAGCGTGTCGTTTAATTGCCCGACAAGCAGATCGATAATTCGCAGCAGATCCTCGTCGCCCAGAGGATTAAACAGAATGATATCGTCCAACCGGTTGAGAAATTCCGGATTGAACGCTCGCTTCACTTCTCCCAAAACCAGGTCTTCCATGCTCTTCAGGCTCGCTTCGTCCAGTCCCGCCTGGAAGCCGATCGTCGTGCGCTTCTGCAAATGCCGCGCACCGATGTTGGAAGTCATGATGATGATGGTGTTGCGGAAATCAACCGTGTTGCCCAAACCGTCTGTCAACTGCCCGTCCTCAAAAACTTGCAGCAGGATGTTAAAGAGGTCGGGATGGGCCTTCTCAATTTCGTCCAATAATATAACCGAGTACGGCGTACGACGCACGCGCTCGGTCAATTGTCCGCCTTCTTCGTATCCAACGTACCCTGGAGGAGCCCCAATCAGCTTGGAAACGGAGTGCTTCTCCATGAATTCGGACATGTCAAACCGGATCAGCGATTTCTCGCTGCCGAACAGAAATTCCGCCAGCCGCCGCGCCACTTCCGTTTTTCCAACGCCCGTCGGGCCCAGGAAGAAGAAGCAGCCTACCGGCCGCAGGGGAGATTTCAACCCCGCACGGCTCCGCCGAATCGCGCGGGCCAGCGCCGTAATGGCTTTGTCTTGGCTGATGACTCGCTTGTGCAGTTCCGGTTCGATGCGCAGGAGTTTCTGCTGCTCGTCTTCCTTGATGGAAGTCACCGCAACGCCCGTCCAACGCGACACTACTTCCTCGATGTCTTCGCGCGTCACAATCCCCGTGGAAGCATCGTCGAGCTTGTAGCGCTCGCGCAGTACGCGCAGGTTCTCTTTTTCCTTGCGCTCCTCTTCGGAGTAGAACCGCGCCTTCTCGAACTCGTGCGCGGCAATCGCCGATTCCATCCGGTGCGTGATGAACTTTACGCGCTTTTGCACTTCGCTCACTTCTTCCGGCACCGATGCCTGGCGCAATTTCACGCGCGCCCCCGCCTCGTCGATCAAATCGATGGCCTTGTCAGGAAGGAAGCGGTCGGGAATATACCGGTTCGAAAGATAAACGGAATAGCGCAATGCCTCATCGGTGTAACTGACGGCGTGAAACTTCTCATACCGCTCCCGCACGCCATTGATCACCTGTACCGCTTCTTCTTCCGTCGGTGCCGGCACTTTCACCGCCTGGAATCTCCGTTCCAGAGAGCGGTCCTTCTCCACCGACTTCCGGTATTCGCCCGGTGTCGTCGCGCCAATGCACTGAATTTCGCCGCGCGACAGCGCCGGCTTCAGAATATTCGCCGCGTCCAGCGAGCCTTCCGCCGAACCGGCTCCCACCAGCGTATGCAACTCGTCGATGAACACAATGGAGTTCTGGCTCTCCATCAGTTCTTTCATGATGGTCTTCAATCTCTCTTCAAACTGACCGCGGTATTTCGTCCCCGCCACGATCAAGGACAGATCCAGCGATAAAATTCGCTTGTCTGCGAGGAACGACGGCACATCGCCATCGCTGATCCGCTGCGCCAATCCTTCTACGATCGCGGTTTTCCCCACGCCAGGCTCGCCAATCAGGACCGGGTTGTTCTTCGTCCGCCGGCAAAGAATCTGAATCACGCGCTCGACTTCACCCTCGCGTCCCACCAGCGGATCCAGGCTGCCTTCGGTCGCCGCTTGCGTTAGGTCGCGGCTGAATTCTGCCAACAATGACGTTTCCTTCGGTCGCGCGGCCGTGTTTTTCTCGCCGCTCGTCCGCGAGAGTTCTTCGCGCAACGCCGAGAGCCGCAGTCCGCGTTCCATCAGGATCTCTGCGCCAAAGCACTTTTCTTCCCGCAGGATTCCGAGCAGCAAATGCTCCGTGCCCACGTGCTTGTGGCCCAACCGCTCCGCTTCTTCCGCGGCACTGTTGAGGATGCGCTTGCACTCCGCGCTCAACGGCACTTCCACTGACGTGGAAATCCGTTCACGGATCGTGATTCGCGCCTCAATCTCTTTTCGGATGGATTCGATCGAGCCCTGCTGCCGCAGGAATCGGTTGGCGAGCGCCTTATCCTCCCGCATCAGCCCGAGCAACAAGTGCTCCGTCTCGATGTAGGGGCTTCCGTACTGGCTGGCCTCGTACCTGGCAAAGAAAATGACACGTCGCGCTTTTTCTGTATATCGTTCGAACACGTTAGCTCGCTTCTCCCCCTGGGGTCCCCTCCGCAGCGCTCTTCACGCTACGGGTTCGCAGAACGCCATGTTCAAGTCCCACGATTCGGTCACATCGATCTGCCAGCGCCAGATTATGCGTCGCGATCAGCGACGTCAGGCGGTGCGTCCGGTGTAGCCGCTCCAATAACTCAAACACATCCCAAGCATTCTGCTCGTCTAGATCTCCGGTCGGTTCATCAGCTAACAGCACTCGCGGTCCTGTCACCAGGGCCCGCGCAATCGCCGCTCGCTGCTGCTCTCCTCCCGAAAGTTCTCCTGCGCGATGTTCGGCCCGATCCTGCAAGCCTACTTCTGCAAGCCACCTTCGCGCTTCCGTCAACGCTTCTGCCTGTGGCTCACCGCGCACTAGTAGCGGCATCGCTACATTTTCTGCTGCCGTAAAATCCGGCAACAACTGGTGCCGCTGCCAGAGAAACCCCACAGCGCGATTGCGATATTTTGCTAGCGCCGCGTCTTCATTCGTTTCAATCGCTTTATTTTCAAAGTATACTGTACCGCTCGTTGGAGTGTCTAGCGCGGCCAGCAAATGCAGCAAAGTGCTTTTCCCTGCGCCCGATGGGGCGACCACCGCCACCATCTCGCCTTCGCTCAATTTCAGATTCACATCCACCAAAACTTCCAAATTTCGCGCGCGCGCTCCGTAGGTTTTCTTCAATCCGCGCGCTTCTAGGACCGCTTCCTCGGGTTGGGCTGTGCTGTTCATGCGTTTCCGGTCCTCGCCATCCCGCTTCTCCTTCGTGTTCCTTAACTCGCCCTCAGGCCCTTGCTTGACCGTTGTCCCTTTGCGGCTTTCCAGGATTTCGCTGCGATCCTTATGTAATTTGATGCCGCGCCCCTCCATTCAGTCCAGTTGGCGCTTTTCCCATACACTGCGCCATCTGACCCAAGGTTTTCCCTTTTCCTCACCTGGGCTGCCCGCTCAGAATCTCCGCCGAAATGTGACTTTCTGGAACTCCAGTAAGCTTCTTCCTTTCAATGTGTTGCCCATACTGACAAGGGGAGGTCAGACCAATTACAACCCGCGCCTCCTAATCCTGCCGCACAGGTACTGTCCCTAGGAGCAAATCACCCGCCAAACTGCGTCCCCGAACGCTTGCATTCTTCAGCCTGCTTCGCTTCATTCGAAACGCAGAATCTCCACAGGCAATAACCGCGCCGCTTCCCTTGCGGGAATTACCGTGGCAAGGACCGCGATGGCCATCGCCGCCAGCCCAATCCACAATCCATCTAGAAAACTCGGGTGAAAGGGAACATACGGCACGGCGTAAACTTGCGGGTCGAGCGGAATTAGGTGATACCTCCCGGCAATCCAACTAAACGTATATCCAACCAACAAACCAGCGAAGGTCCCCGCCCCTCCAATCACCATGCCCAGCAGTAAGAAGATGCGTCGCACTTGCTCCCGCCGCGTTCCCATCGACAACAACACCGCAATGTCTTTCGCTTTGTCGGTGACCGTCATCGAAAGCACCACCAGAATGTTCAGCCCGGCGACAAAGGTGATCAATCCGATGAAAATTGCCGTCACCAGCTTTTCCAAGCGCAGAGCCCGGAAGAGCGCTCGATTCTCCTCCATCCATGTGGTCGTGGTGAATCCCTCACCCGCGGTACGCTCCACCTGGCTTGCGATTTCCGCTGCCTGTTCTGGCCTCGCCAAACGGAATTCCAGAACATTCACGACGTCTCCGGTCCCCGCCAGGGCTTGCGCGGCCGGGAGGGTCACGAAGCACCAGTTCTCGTCGTAATCGTAAAACCCGGAATCGAACACTCCCCCCACCCGGAATCGCCGCGTCCGCGGCATTAATCCAAAGGGCGTCAAGCGTCCTTGCGGACTCGTCAGCGTGACATAGTCACCCGGCTGCACTTTCCATTCATCCGCGAGTTGTTTGCCGACCAGCAATCCTTCGATTCCGTCGGGATCGCGTGAAAAATCCAAGCGACCCGCGAAGAGCTTTTGCAACGCTTCGTCGCTCTTCATTTCCCGCGCTACATCGATTCCTTTGACCACCACTCCGCGGGCTTCTCCCCCGAACGAAAGCAGCATGGTTTCGTAGATGGCCGGAGTGACAGAATTCACTCCCGGCGTATTCTGCAGGCGTTCTGCAAGCGCGCTGTAATTTTGGATTCCACGACGAGAACCCGGACGGGTCAGCGAAATATGTGCCGTGACGCCAAGCAGTCGGTCCTGCAATGTTTCGCGGAACCCGCTGTTCATGGCTAACGCGATCACCAGCGTGGCAACCCCCGCCGCCACCCCCAGCACGCTGAACACGGTGATCAACCGCAAAATCGCCGGCCGGTTCGGCGATCTCAGGTACCGCTTCGCCACGAACCATTCAAAGCTCATGGGAGGAACCGTCCTTTACGCGTTTGCGTCTTCCGGACCGGCCTCGTCCGGCTTGGCTTCGGGGCGAAGTTGCGGAAATAAAATGACATCGCGGATGGAGTGAGAATCCGTCAGCAGCATCGTCAGGCGATCGATGCCGATTCCTTCTCCCGCGGTCGGCGGCATCCCGTGACACAGTGCCCGGACGTAATCGACATCCAACTGCTTTGGCACTTCCTCGCCGCCCTGCGCAATCTGAGCCAGAAACCGTCTTTCTTGTTCGGCCGGATCGTTGAGTTCCGAAAATCCGTTGGCGATTTCCATGCCTGCCACGTAAATCTCGAAACGCTCCACCAGGGACGGATCTTCCGGCTTCTGCTTCGACAGCGGCGAAACCTCCAGCGGAAAATCATACAAAATCGTCGGCTGTACCAGCTTGGCTTCTGCAACCGTTTCAAACAGCAAGCCCGTCCATTCACCGTCGGACAGCTTTCCCTTTGCCGCGGCATACTCCCGACGGTTGGCCTCGGCCCACGCGTTATACCGTTCCGTCGCGCGTTGCGCTCCTCCCGCAGCCGCTAGTTCCCCAATCGTGGGCGCGGCGCCCGCTCCCTCGGGCCAATACTCCACAATCGCTTCCCGCATGGTCAGCCGCTGCATCTTGGAGAAATCCAGCTCATTTTCACCGTACTTTACCGTCGTCGACCCGGTGATGTTTTTCGCCACTTGTGCGAACAACTGCTCGTTCAGCTCCATCAGGTCCAAGTAATTGCTGTACGCTTCGTAAAACTCCAGCATTGTGAACTCGGGATTGTGCTGTGTGCTGGTCCCCTCGTTGCGAAAATTGCGGTTGATCTCGTACACACGGTCGAATCCGCCTACCGTCAGCCTCTTCAGGTACAATTCCGGCGCAATCCGCAAATACAGATCAATATCCAAAGTATTGTGGTGGGTCACAAACGGCCGCGCCGTAGCACCTCCCGCAATCGGGTGCATCATCGGCGTTTCCACTTCCATGTAACCTCGGCTATCGAAAAATTGCCGCAGCTCTCGAATAATCCTCGCCCTCGTTTGAAATACTTCTCGAGACTTCTCCGTCGCAATCAGGTCTAGATATCGTTGCCGGTAGCGCAGTTCGATATCCGCCAGCCCGTGCCACTTCTCCGGCAAAGGCAGCAACGCCTTGCTGAGAAAAAAAAGTTCCTCCACCCACACGGAAAGCTCTCCCGTCTTCGTCCGGAACATGTGCCCGCGTACGCCAACGTGGTCGCCCAAATCCAGCAGGTGGAATAACTGAAATCCCGTTTCCCCCACCACATCTCTTCTTACGTAAATCTGGATTCGCCCTCCGGCGCCCTGCAAATGCGCAAATCCTGCCTTCCCCATCAATCGATACGAGACCATTCGTCCCGCGACTCGCGTTTCCCTCCGTTCCGCTTCCAATTCTGCAGCGCTTAAACTGGAATACTTCTTTGCCAGGTCTGCTGGCGTGTCGCTCCACCGAAATTCCCGTGGAAACGCCTCATACCCAAGGGCTTGGATTTCTTCGAGTTTCTTTTGCCGTTGCTGGAACTGATCGTGAGGCTCGAATTGCAAGTGAGGTCGAATCCTTTCTAAGTCCTTCCTCAGGAGTATAAAGGCGCCGTCGGGACCAGAGCAAGGAATCGAGCTTTCCCTCAGTTTCATTTTGGGAATCTTCCCAGTACCAATTTCCCGTTTGCCCGCACTTCTCTTAATAGTTTTTCGTCATATTTCCGGATATTAGTTGTATTTTCTTACGCTCCACGGATATTCTCAGTGCCCCCCCGCCCGGCCCTGTGCACACTGCTTCAGTGTCTCAAGATTGGCGTATGCCTCCGAAGGGAGATAAATCCCCCGCCAATCTCAACTGCCTCCGCCGTCTTGAAACTGTCTATGCCACGTTCAGCGTCAATGGAAGCTTTCGGCCTGCGGCGCAACGGGCGGAACTGCGAAGCCTATCCGGTGCTGTGGGTGGCGCCCGCTTTGTGTCAACGCCTCGCGCATCCTCTCGAATCTTTGCTCCACGTCATGCTGGAGCACGCCAAGCATTTCGGAGCTGCTGGACTCTGTCCATTACGATCTCAATACCTGGCTTCGTGAATCGGTCGTTCTGTTCAAATCTTTCCTCCATACGCTTCCGGACGCGCAACTGGCTGGTTTTCAGTCCGCCCTCCCTGTTTCAAACAGTTCTTCCTCGCCCCTTGCCGCCCGTGCCCGGCATCTTGCCCATAGACGGATGGCCTTCCTAAAGGGACAATAACCTGTCCCTGCGGATGGCCCGCAGCCTCATGCAACCTATTGAGGGTTACTCCCTTCTATAGGGGCATATGTGCTCCTCGACGTCCGTTCTCGGGACAACTCTGAAGGGGACTAGGCGCATCGCATCTTCTAGTGGCGCCGCTATTGGACTGTTGGCCCGACCAAGACCAACCGAGCCGGTTGCGTGGACAGAAGCGGAGGCCATCCGCCGCTCTCAAGCGGGGGATTCCGCTGCTTTCGACTTTCTCTATCAACTGCATAGCCGTCGCGTCTACGCTCTCTGCTTGAGAATGGTCAATAACCCTGCGGATGCTGAAGATCTGATGCAGGAAGCTTTCCTTCAGCTCTTCCGCAAGATCGGCACCTTCCGCGGGGAATCGGCCTTCTCCACTTGGCTGCATCGCATGACCGTCAACGTTGTGCTTATGCGCCTGCGTAAGAAATCGCTCCCGACCGATTCCTTGGAGGAGACTTTGGACCCGGATGCGGAGAATAGTAGTCCTAAGCGTGACGTTGGCGCCGCTGACTTACGATTGTCGGGCGCGGTCGACCGGGTCAACCTCGAGCGCTCCATCGGGCAACTCCCTCCCGGCTATAGAACGGTCTTTGTGCTGCATGACGTGCAAGGTTACGAGCACAACGAGATTGCGGACATCATGGGATGTTCCGTAGGTAATTCGAAGTCCCAGTTGCACAAAGCGCGCACGCGTCTGCGCGAACTGCTCCAGGAGCAAATCCGGGATCAGGCTCGCCAGGAACGCAAATCTGCGAAAGCCCAGTCGGGCTCGAAGGAATGAGCTAGAATGAAGCTAACGTCGAGGACCGCACTTCGCGCAACTGAACTTCTGTCCTTTTTTGCAGGGAGAGCCACCCAGTGCTGGGCCCTGCGGAGTTTGTGGTATGCAGTGTAAGGAACTCGAAGCTGTTCTAGAATCTGAGGGCCTCAGTCCTCTCCCTGCGGAAGCCCGCGAACATCTTGCCGGCTGTCCAGGCTGCCAGGATTTTCTTGCGGACCTTTCCGCGATCGTGGTTGCCGCGAAACGCGTCCCGGCGGAGATCGTCCCTCCCGACCGCGTCTGGGTTTCGATCCGCGCTCAGTTAGAGGCCGAAGGAATCCTCCGCGATGTTGCGCCCGATGCCGCAATCGCGCCCACACCTTGGTGGCATGGCTTTGCTGAGTTTTTCCGCCCTCGCGCCCTTGCTGGGGTCGGTGTGGCGCTTGCCGTTGGGTTGGCTAGCTTCTATTTTGTAGAACACCGTGGCCACGCCACTACCGCCAAGCGTCCGCAGGCTGTTCAAACAGAGATCAGCCAAACTTCTGTAACCGCGCCAGCGTCTGCCCCCGGCGAACCGCAGCGGTCGCTTCCAGAAAAGAATTCGCCTCCGCCGACGCAGTCGGCCCACAACTCGACCCCTGCGCAGCCGCGACCCTCCACCAGGTCACTTTTACCTTCGCCCTCGGAGAATGCATACTTGGGCGACAGCGCCGCCGTTCTTAGCCAGGCCGAAAGTGCCCTGCCGCGCCGCGAGCTGTCCAACAATGCCGCCGTGGATGCCTCGCTGCGCCAGAACTTGCGCACCCTCAACGAATTTATTGCGGAATGTGAATCCCGCTTGAAGCAGAATCCCCAAGACCAGTTGACCCGTGAATATCTCAACATGGCCTACCAGCAGAAAGCGGAATTACTGACCGCCATGATGGACAGCGGAAGGAGCGAACACTAATGTTGCGCCAGCAGAAAGTGGTTCACGGTGTCCTCAGCGTCCTCGGCGCTGGGCTGTTGTTTTGTGCTGCGACTTCGGCCATTGCCGGCAATACGGAGCAGCAGGAAGAACGCCATTTCACTGTGAAGGATCGCCCTGTCGTTATCATCACCAACATCGTCAATGGCCGGATCGAGGTCAAGTCCTGGAAGAATCCCGAAGTCATCGTCACCATCACTTCGGTTCCCGACAAGGTATCCATCGACGCCGAACAAGTCGGTGATCGCATCGACATCAATGCGACTTCCTTGGTGAACGCTTCCCAGCAGCCCCATGAAGTCGAAGCCAATTTTCAGCTTATGGTTCCGGAACAGACGGAACTGCAATTGCGCACGCAAACTGGCCTCATCCTGGTCGAACAGGTCAACGGCGACATGAAGCTGCAAAGCATCGCAGGTGATGTCCACCTCAAGGAAGTCTCGGGTTATATCATCGTCAAAACCACCAGTGGTTCCTTGCTCTGCTCGTTGTGCTCTGGCAAGCTGGAATACAACTCCATCAGCGGCGGTGCGCAGATTCTTCAGCCTTCCCTCTCGAACGTCAACGTCATGACGACGACAGGCAATATCCTTTATGACGGCGACTTCGTCCGCACTGGTCTTTACACCATGAACAGTGGCCGCGGCCTTGTGGAAGTCCGCTTTTCTGGAACTGACTCCTTCGATCTGAATGCGCAGACCTATCGCGGCACCGTGGATAATCAAGCTGCGGCATTTCTGAAGCCCGATACTCACGGCGGCAAGCATCATTCCCAGTCCAAGTTCAGTCACAGCCTGTTCGGCACCGTGGGCCAAGGCTACGCCAAGGTCGAACTCTCCTCCTACAGTGGTACAATTCGCATTCTGAAGCGCGATTAGTCCGCGCTGTCTGAAATCGTGAATCAAACTCCCATCGGTCGCGCTCCGCAATCGCGGGCTTCCATCATCTGTCTCGCTGGTTTCATGGGTGCGGGGAAAAGCACCGTCGGCACTCGGCTGGCCCGGCAACTCGGTTGGCGTTTCGTAGACCTCGATGAACGAATCGAGGACGCCGCGGGCATCACCATCCCCGAATTTTTCGAGCGCCACGGCGAGCCCGCATTTCGTCAATTGGAAGCGAATCAGTTGCGGGCAGCTCTCGGTCGCGCTGTGGAGTTCCACGAATCCACGATTCTCGCTCTCGGCGGCGGCACCTACGCGCAGCCCGGCGCTCCTGAATTTCTCCGCAATGCCGGCGTCCCTGTCATCTGGTTGGACACACCCATTGACGTCCTGCTTTCTCGTTGTATGACCATGACCGGCCGTCCTCTTTTCCGGGATGAGGCAAGCTTTCGAGCGCTCCATGCGCAGCGGCTCCCTTCGTATCAACTCGCCGACTATCGCATCGATAGCTCTGCGGACGCCGCCGTGGTTGTGGCCGAAATTCTTCGCCGGGAAATCGCCGGCATTCCCGCCGCTGACTTTGCTGCCCCATTGGCAGTTGAGAAACCTCAGCCCTGAGGAAGAAGTTGCATCTGCCCCGCCGGTGTTAGTTTAGGGGTCGGGGCATTCACTCCCATTTTCGGGAAGAACGCCCGCACCTTTCGTCCCGGAGGAAACTCTGCTCGCGCTGAGGAGCTCATCTATGCGGCAAACACCACCCATCTCCACACGGAGACTCTCCGCTCTGGTCTACGTTCTTCTGTTGCTCTCCTCCGCTGGGACTCTCCTCGCTCACGCCGCGCAGAAGAAATCTTCCCCAGGCTCGGTCTTCGTGGCAGACAAAGGGAAATTCAAGATTCTTGTCGACGGCAAATCCATCGGCCGCGAAGAATTTGAAATCGTTTCCAGCGGCGCGGGCTGGGCGGCCAAGGCTACCACCCATCTGGAAGTGGAAGGCGCCCCTGCCACCACCGTGACCGGTAACCTCACGCTTCAGCCTGACGGTGCCCCTATCGCCTACGAGTGGACCTCGCAGGCCGATAAAAGCAGTAGCGCTCACATCCTCTTTGCCAATAATGTCGCGAAGATGACTGTCCAGGTCGGGGCCGCACACCCGTTCGAGCAAGATCTCACGTTTACTTCCCCTCTCATCGTCGTTCTCGACGACAACCTCTATTATCAATACGCCGTTTTGGCTCGTGTCTATGATTGGAGTCGTCGTGGCACGCAGACTTTCCCCGTTCTTGTTCCTCAGGAACTCTTGCCCGGCACCATTACCGTCGACTGGGCCGGTGCCGTCAGTGCCGAAGGCAAATCGTACGAAGGGCTCAAGGTGGTGACCAGTGATCTGGAGGTGGTTCTCTTCCTCGATTCCAATCACCGCCTTATGCGCCTGGAAGTTCCCTCTTCCAAAGCCGCCGTGGTCCGCGAATAACCCGCAATCAACACAAGGATGGACTTTGCGTTCTGCGTGGGATTCGTTCAGCGGACCGCGTTGTCTGTCCGCAGGCTTCGATTATGATTGGTGGCGCGCAAATCTCGCTGCTTGTGATCGTCCATGAGAACAAAACCGGCCCCACGCGTGACGCTTTTCCCCATTTTGCTCTGTTTCTTTTTGTCCGGGGCGGCGGGCCTCATTTATCAGGTAGCCTGGGTCAAATCTCTAGGTTTGATTTTCGGCCATACCGTCTACGCCATTGCCGTCGTGCTCGCCGTTTTTATGGCTGGTCTTGCCGCGGGCAGCGCCTATTTCGGTAGCTGGGGAGAACGGCACGACGAGCCGCTTTCTCTTTATGCCTGGATCGAATTCTTGGTCGGCGCGACTGGACTTTTCTCTCTCGCCGGTCTGTCCGGAGTCCGCTTCCTCTACCTGGTGGCGTATCCCGGCGTGAATGGGTATCCGCCGCTCCTGCCCGTGCTGCGATGTTTCGGCGCCGCCGCGGTCCTCTTCATTCCGACCTTCTTGATGGGAGGCACACTTCCTATCCTTGTTCGTGGAATCACCCGCAGTTCCGCTGACTTGGGAATCCGTCTCAGTCAACTCTACTGGGTCAACACACTTGGTGCTGCTGCCGGAACTTTGCTATGCGGATTCGTGCTTCTTCCCGCGCTGGGTTTGCGCCTCAGCGTTGTCTGCGCCGGTGCTCTGAATATGTTTGCCGGGCTAACCGCCCTCCGCCTCTCGAAAGAACAGCGCCATCTGCGCGACGCCAAAGCCCCAGCTCCGGGTCCGCCAACTTCCACTCCATGGGATGTTCCTCCCTCCGCCTCCCTGCTCGTCTTTGCTCTTTTTGCTGGGGTAGGCGCCACCGCCTTTGCCTACGAAATTGCCTGGACGCGGCTCCTGTCGATCACCATCAGCAGTTCCACCTACGCGTTCACTCTGATGCTCGCCGCGTTTCTCGCGGGCACCGTTATCGGCAGCGCGCTGTTTCAGCGTTTCTCCGCAAAGTCAGTACAGGTCTCGCTGACGACCTTCTCTCGCACGCAAACCTGGACTGGTGTTGCCGCACTCTCTTCCTTGGTTCTCTTTCACTGGATTCCCGCAATCATTCCGCCATTGCTCCGGGCCACGCATCAGTCGTTTGGCGGCTTAGTCTTGGCGCAGTTTGTCACCAGTGTCCTCACCGTTCTTCCCATTGCGATCAGTTTCGGTTTCAATTTTCCGGCCGTCATTGTCTTACTCGCAGGAACAGCCAGCCCCAACTCGGGCAGGTCGGCCACCGTTGGCCGCGCGTATGCGGCAAATACGATGGGCGCTGTCGCCGGTTCCTTAATTACCGGCTTCTGGCTCGTTCCCTGGCTCGGCAGTTTTCGCGTTATCGCTTTTGCTGCAGGAGTGAATCTCCTCTTGGCAATCACCTTGGAATACCACTCCTTGGCGCGCCGCAATCTGGCTCTTGTGGCGAACGGCCTCCTTCTTCTGCTTGCCGTTTTTGTCGGGTCCTCCTCATTCCTGCAGAACCGTTCGCTTCTCTCGCTCTCGGCTGTGCTCTATGGAAACTCTTATCAGGGGCATCTCACTCTCGGCGAAATCGCGGAAACCAACGCTCTGATGTTTTTCGAAGATGGTATCAACGACTCGGTCGCCGTCTTCCGCTCCGACAACTACGTGGCCCTTCGCATCAACGGCAAAGTGGACGCCTCCACGGGCGATGCCCGCACGCAACTGCTCTTGGGCCACCTGGGCGCGGCGTTTGCGCCTCCGCCTCGGCGCGTTCTCATCATCGGCTTTGGCAGCGGGATGACTGCCTCCGCCGTCGCCCGCTACCCCGACGTCGAGCAGATCGATTGCGTGGAGATCGAGCCTGCCGTCGTCCGCGCCGCGCCGTATCTCGAAAGTCTGAATCGCAATGTTCTTAGCGATCCTCGGGTGCACATCATCTTCGACGACGCGCGAAATTTCTTGCTCGCTTCGCGGGACCAATACGACCTGATCATTTCCGAGCCATCCAATCCCTGGATCGCCGGAATTGCCACGCTTTTCACCAATGAGTATTACGCTGTCGTCCGCCAGCGCCTCGCTCCAGGTGGCAAATTTGTTCAGTGGGTGCAAGGATACTCCCTCGCCCCCGCCGACCTGCGCATGATCATCGCGACTCTCGCGCCCCACTTTCCCGAGATCACTCTGTGGCGCGCCGAAGGACCCGATCTTCTCCTCCTCGGCCGCACCGATCCCACTCCGTTCCAGTTCGCTCGGCTGCGCTCTCTTTGCCAGAACCAGGCGCTGCGCAAGGATTTTGCGTCCCTCGACGTGCACCAGCCCGAAGGACTCGTTGCCTATTTCTTATTGGACGATGCCGCAGTGCGAAAGCTGGCCGAAGGCGGCGCTTTGAACACGGATGATCGTACCCTCCTTGAATATCACGCTCCTCAAACCGTGCTTGCTCCCGGCCTGTTCGCTCAAAACCAGGACCTCATCACCCGGCTCCGCAAGGGACCCTTACCAGCGAATCTGGATCCATCGGAGACTCAACCCGCACTGGAAGCGGGGGCCCTCACCGCGCTCGATTTTAATGATGTGGCCAATGCCCGCAATTTCCTCGCTGCCTTAGAAACAAAATCCGATTCCCCCACTCTGTATCTTGTCAAAGGCCGCTTGGCACTGCTCGAGAACGCCATTCCTGACGCAAACCAATTTCTGCAGAGGGCTCTCGAGAAGGATCCCGATTCACGGGAATCTAGGCACTGGCTTGCCGTCGCCGAACATCGCGCCGGGGACGACGCCGCTGCACTCTCTCTGGTTGACCAACTTCTGAAACAAGACCCGCGGTTTCTTCCCGCTCTCGACGACGAAATGCAGTTTGCCGCGGATCGTCAGAATTTCAGGGTCGCCGTCATTGCCCAGTCGGATCGCATGGCGGCGATGCCGGACCTGCCAGCATCGGAATTCTGCCGCCTGGGAGCGATATGGATGAAAATGTCCAATCTTCCGGAGGCGGAACCGGTCCTCCTGACTGGCCTTAAGAAGGATCCCTACAGTTATGCCTGCCATCTCGAACTCGGCGAACTGTATCGCCAACAAGGGAAATTTTCCTTGGCCCGCGATCACTTTGCGTTGCTCGTCCGCATGTATCCAGATTACGATTCGGTGATTTTCAGGTCTCTTGCCGGCGTTTACGTCGCTCTCGGTGATTCCCGTTCGGCAAACGCCACCCTTCGCAAAGGCGCGCGCCTGTTTCCGAATGACCCGGAACTACAGAAGGCGCTGCAAAGCAATTGAGGGAGCGCCGAAGCCCCACTACTTCGGCTTCTGTACGTTTTCTTCTGTCTCTACGATGAACAGTTTGAAGTTGCTGAAGGTGTGATAAAGGATGATTCGCCGGTTTGCAATTTCCCAATACGCTTCGACCCCTTGCGGCAGCCACAACTCCACATTGCGAGACTGAATCTGTACCGGGGCGTAATCGATCGAAGCCGCGCCGCTTTGCAGGTTTACCGACGGCATCGCGTGCATCAGACTGGTCTCCAGGTGCAAGACCTGTCCGTTCTCCATGGAAATCCACGCCCGGCCCTTGAGCCTCGCCCCATACACTCCCCCTTCGCTGCGAAACTCCAGGGTTTCCGTGGGCTTGTCCTTGCGTTGTTGAAAGTGGATGACCCAGGCCAATCGTTCGTTCCATTTGTCCAAACCCTCGCAACTCATGTCATAGTCCGTTTGCAGGTTTGGAAGAAAGATTAATGCCAAGGCCGCCTGTCCGGTATCCTGCCCGCTCGCCGGAAATGCATGGCCCCCTTTCGCGGGTGTGCGGTACTCATGGCTGATGTGTCGTTGATCGTGTTGTTCGAATGCGAACACATAGTCAAATACGCCGCCGTCGGTCTCCTCCGGAAACCCGCCTAGATCCAACTTCTCGTACTCAATCAGCTCCTGGGCCGTGAAGTTCTCCAGATTGCTCGTCAACTCCACCGCCCGGGCTCCGGCTTCCTTTAGCACTTTCGAAACGTCGCATGGCGGAAGCGGCGCAAGGGAGCGCAACGGCGCATCCACATTCGGCGGGTTCCATCGCAATTCCTTGCGTTTCCCGGGCTTTTGCGCGCCATTGTGTGTTTGGGCCGCCAAACCCAGACACACCATCAGTGATAGGCCGCACGAGCCAATCGCTCGCAGCCTTAAATTCATCAACATTTCATGAATCGATTCTCGCCCATAAGTCATCTGAGTTTACACTACAGTTTCAGCCTGTGTGGCAAGCCGGACACCCGGAGCCATCCCCGGTTCCGCCCATTCTCTCGGTGTCTTTTTGCCCGCAAACGTTTAGGCTTAAGAAGCGTCATCGGTCGGTCGATGCCGTCCCGAATGCCTTCTAATTCGCCGGAGAACTTGGATGAGCACCTTTATGCCTGCCGCAACCGAAATTCCCTCTCTCCTTTCCCCAGAAGAACTCAGAAAGATGGACGCTTACTGGCGTGCTTGCAATTATCTGTCAGCCGGAATGATCTATCTTCGCGCCAACCCTCTCCTGCGCGAACCGCTGAAACCCGAACACATCAAGCGTCGGCTTCTGGGTCATTGGGGATCGGATCCTGGCCAGTCTTTCCTTTGGGTCCATCTCAATCGCCTGATCAAAAAGTACGACCTGAATGTCCTCTATATCTCTGGCCCCGGTCATGGCGCGCCCGCGACGCTCGCCAACTCCTATCTCGAGGGCTATTATTCCGAAATTTATCCCGACAAGAGCCGCGACGAGGCCGGTCTTCTCAAATTCTTCCGCCAGTTCTCTTTCCCGGGTGGCATTGGTTCGCACTGCACTCCGGAAACTCCAGGGTCGATTCATGAAGGCGGTGAGCTTGGCTATTCCCTCTCGCACGGCTACGGAGCCGCGTTCGATAATCCAGATCTCATCGTCGCCGTCGCGGTCGGTGACGGTGAGTCCGAAACAGGTCCCCTGGCGGCGTCCTGGCACTCCAACAAATTCCTCAATCCCATTCGTGATGGGGCGGTCTTGCCCATCTTGCATCTCAACGGCTACAAGATCGCCAATCCCACGATCCTCGCGCGCATCCCCAAGGAAGAGCTGGAAGCGCTGCTTTCCGGTTATGGACACAAGCCCTATTTCGTCGAAGGCCATGATCCTGCCGAAATGCATCAGAAAATGGCTGCCACTTTGGAGCAATGTGTCCTCGAAATCCGTTCCTTGCAGCAACACGCCCGCTCGCAGCACGACTCCACGCGCCCTCGCTGGCCCATGCTGGTGCTCAATTCTCCCAAGGGTTGGACAGGACCGAAAGAAGTCGACGGCCACAAGGTTGAAGATTTCTGGCGCGCTCACCAGGTTCCCGTCCTCGACCCTGCGACCAATCCTCACAATCTCCAAATCGTGGAAAACTGGATGCGGAGCTACAAACCCGAAGAACTTTTTGACGCCGGCGGAGCCCTTGTGCTCGAACTGCAGGAACTGGCTCCCTCTGGCACGCGTCGCATCTCTGCCAATCCGCACGCCAATGGTGGCTTGCTCCGCAAAGAACTCGAACTCCCGGATTTCCGTACCTTTGCCGTCGATGTGAAGACTCCCGGTACCTTGTATGTTCCGCCCACCGACGTCCTTGCGCACTTTTTGGCCGAAGTCATGCGCCGCAACATGAACTCATTCCGCGTTTTCGGTCCGGACGAAACTGCCTCCAACCGGCTCACCGCCATCTACGCGGCTTCCAAGAAAACTTGGCTCGCCCAATACAAACCGGAAGATGCCGACGGGGGGGAACTCGATCCTTTCGGCCGTGTCATGGAAATGCTCAGTGAACACACGCTCGAGGGCTGGTTCGAAGGCTATGTGCTCACAGGCCGCCACGGCTTTTTTTCCACTTACGAAGCGTTTGTACACGTAATCGATTCCATGTTCAACCAGCACGCCAAATGGCTGGAAAAATCAAAAAAGGAGCTGGATTGGCGCGCCCCCGTCCCCTCCATCAATCTCCTGATTACTTCCTTGGTGTGGCGCCAGGATCACAACGGTTTCACCCACCAGGACCCTGGCTTCCTCGATGTGGTCACCAACAAGAGCGCCGATATCGTCCGCATCTATTTGCCCCCGGACGCGAATTGCCTGCTCAGCGTGGCGGATCATTGCCTGCGTTCCCGCGATTATGTCAACGTGATCGTGGCGGATAAGCAGGATCATCTTCAGTACCTCAGCATGCAAGACGCAGTGACGCACTGCACCAAAGGCATCGGGATCTGGGACTGGGCTTCCACGGACGATTGCAAGGATCCCGATGTGGTGCTCGCCTGCGCCGGTGACATCGCCACCATGGAGTCGCTGGCCGCTGTCGCCCTCCTCAAGCAACGCTTTGCCGACCTGAAGATTCGTTTCGTCAACGTCGTCGATCTTTTTCGTCTCATGCCCGCCACGGAACATCCGCACGGACTCTCCGATCGTGACTTCGATTCGCTGTTCACTACCGACAAACCGGTCATCTTCAATTTCCATTCGTACGCCTCGCTCATCCACAAGCTCACCTACCGCCGTGCGAATCACGAGAATATTCATGTGCGTGGGTACAAGGAAAAGGGCAACATCAACACCCCGCTCGAACTCGCCATCCTCAACCAGGTCGATCGCTTTAACCTGGCTATCGATGTGATCGACCGCGTCCCGCGTCTCAGGTCCATTGGCGCGCATGTCAAAGAATGGCTCAAGGGCCAAATCATCGACAGCATCAATTACGCGCACGCCGAAGGCATCGATAAAGAGGAAATTCGCAACTGGAAATGGCCCGAGTAGCGGAAATGGTCGGCAAACTGGCGCAAAAAAATAATCTGATCTTTGTTCTGAACAGCGGCTCGTCTTCCCTGAAATTTGGCCTCTATTCTCGCGGCGCTAACGATGAAGAAGCCCTGCTCACCGGCAGTGCCGACGGCATTGGCCATGGCAACGGGGCTTTGCAGGTCCGTTCGGCCACTGGGGAATCGTTCGTAAAGCGCGCATGTATCCACGAGTCGCCAAGCCATGCCCTTGATGTAGTCGCCAAAGCAATCCGCGAGCATGTTCAGGACGCGCCTGTAGCCGTAGGCCATCGCGTCGTCCATGGCGGTCCTCGGCTCGTCGCCCATCAGCGCATCACGCCGCAGGTCCTCGCCCAACTTCGCGCCGCCGTGCATTTTGCCCCTGTGCACATCCCGCAAGCCCTCTCCCTTATCGCTTCCGCCCAGTCCATCTTTCCCGCGGCCACGCAATTCGCCTGTTTTGACGACGTCTTTCACCAGACCATGCCGGAAGTGGCTTCGCATCTTGCGCTTCCGCAGCGCTACTGCGACGAAGGCGTGCGTCGCTATGGGTTCCACGGCCTCTCTTACGAGTCCCTCGTCCATCACTTCGGCGCGCAACTGCCCGAACGCGCCATCTTCGCCCACCTTGGCAACGGAGCAAGTCTCTGTGCGCTTCGCAATCGCGTTTCCATCGACACCACCATGGGCCTTACCCCGACCGGTGGCATTCCGATGAGCACACGCACGGGCGATCTCGACCCCGGCGTCCTTCTCTATCTCCTTCGCACGGAAAAACTTAGTGCCGACCAGGTGGAAGACCTCATCAATCACCGCAGCGGCTTGTACGCCTACTCCTGTGGCGAAAGCGATGTGAAGGTTCTCGAAGAACGCGCTCGCTCCAACGATTCTCGCGCCATTCTCGCGTTGAACGCCTTCGCCACATCTGTCCGCAAAGTAATCGGGGCGTATGTTGCCCTCCTCGGCGGCATCGACCTGCTCGTGTTTACTGGCGGCATTGGCGAGCACAGCGACCGCGTTCGTTCCGCAGTCACTAACGGACTCGACTTTCTCGGACTCACTTCCGACAAAATTAAGATCGTCCCCGCCGAAGAAGAACAACAGATCGCTCGGCATTGCCGTAGAATGTTGGAGAACTCTCAATAGAGCGCCTCGGCCCCTCCCCGATACAACGGAGCTGGCCAATCCCGCAACTTGTGGTTATCCTATCGCCGGGTTCTTACCATGAGCGAAACCCAGGGCCAAGCACCTCAGAAATCGCCGGCTCCCGCGCTGCCGCAGGACCAAAGCCTCTCCTTGCTGTTTGACGTCAGCCGCGAATTAACCTCCATCCTCGCCCGCGACGAACTCTTGCAGCGCATCGCCGACCGCGTCAAGAAACTAGTCAACTATCACCTCTTCAACGTCATGGTCTGGAACGAAAGCAACGCCCAATTGGAATGTGCCTTCGCCAAGCACTACGAGGAAGCCATCTCCATGCGTCTGTCTGTCCCCCTCTTCAGGGGGATTACCGGGCACGCTGCCGGGCACCGCTGTCCTCTTCGTGTGGACGACGTCCGCCTCGACCAGCGTTATGTCGAATTTCCCCAAAGCGATAATGTCCGCTCGGAGTTGGTTATTCCTCTTCTTCTTCAGGATCGGCTCATTGGCGTCCTTGACCTGGAAAGCACGAACCTCAACGCCTTCACCGTCGAACACGAGCGCATGCTGGGAATCCTTGGTTCGTATGTGGCGATCGCGCTCGAGAATTCTCGTTTATTCGAACTTACCCGCGAACGCGAACAGGGCTTGCAAAACGATCTGGACACAGCCCGCGAAATCCAGCGCCAGCTTCTTCCCCAGGGCAAACGCCAGGTCCCCGGCCTCGACATTGCCTCTGCCTACGTCCCTGCTCGCCAATTGGCGGGTGATTTTTATGATTTTCTTCCCTACGGCGGCGGCCGTCTTGCCCTTGCCTTGGGCGATGTTTCCGGTAAAGGCACAGCGGCAGCTCTCTATGGCTCTCTAACCGTGGGAATTCTTCGTGAATATACGCAAGATCATCGGTGCTGGCCCGAAGAGATGCTTTCCGTGTTGAATGCGCGGCTCAATGCCGCCCACATGTCCCCAAGCTATGTCGCGCTGCTGTTGGTCTATGAGCACCCTTGCGTCAGTTGATCATTGCCAATGCCGGCGCTCCTCGCCCGGTTCTCCTCCGCAATGGTGAAATTCAGGAAATCAAGATCGATGGAACTCCCCTCGGCATGTTTCCTGATATTGAGTATGAAACTGTGACACTCGCCCTCCAGCCATCGGACATCCTGGTGTTCGCCTCCGATGGCATCCTGGAATCCATGAACTCTGAAGACGAAACTTTCGGATTCGATCGTTTGACGGACGTTCTTCGGAATCTCGCACCCCGCGAATCGGCGGAACACATTTCTACCGCGATCCTCGCTGCCACAGATGAGTTCAGTGGCTGTCCGACGGAACCTCACGACGATCGCACACTCATCGTCCTGCGCGTCCTGGAAACGGGTGAGTCGCAGCAGCCCCCCCTTCCTGCGTAACAAAGAAGCACCCTGCAATTCCGTCGCGGTTTCCGGATCGGCCCACACTTCTTCTCAGCCGATAAGATCCTTCTCGCGGACCTGCCGGTGTCATCCCAACTTCGTCACGCGGAGACGATCCCTAGTTTCCAGGTGACTTGGCCGCCATTCCCGACAAAGGCTCTGTCCTGGAGCGCTCCCGCGAAAGGAATTCCATTTTCGTTCACGGGTGACACGGTAGCCGGGTAGTGCAAGAGAGTTCGAACTAATTTTTCGAGCGCTCCTTCTCCCTGAAAGAGAAAGCGGCGTTCCGATTTTGCCGGAACGCCGCTTTCGTAGACTCAATCGCCAGATTTTCTTAGCGCGCTAATGGCCGCTGGAACACTGGCATCCCTGGCCGCCGCAGCGGATACCCTTGCGGTTGACCATGGGCTTGCGCGGGAACTAGCCCATTCGAATGGCTCGCATGTCCGATGTGCCCGTGCTGCCCATTGCCATTCGCCGGCGCGGGCTGCGGTAGCCGTGCCGGGTTACCGATAGGGCGGAGGGTGATCGGCGTCGCATTGACGTGGTCGCTGATCGCTTGCAAACGCTTCAGTATGGACTGCCACTGTTCCCAATCCAGTTGCCGCAAAAACGGCCGCAATCCCTGGATGAACGGATCTTCCAGCAGCGCTTCTCCGTCCGATTCCGGAATGAAAAACCGGTTCAAACCCACGTTCAGCGCTTCGGAGATTTTCTCCAGTGTCCCGAGGCTCGGCGTCATCTGACCGCTCTCGATTCGCGACAGGTACGAGCGGCTGACCTTGGAGCGCGATTGCAACTGGCTCTGGGTCATCCCCCGCGACTCCCGCAGTTGACGAATCCGTTGACCGATGTTTTCCACCGTTTCCTGATTCGCAAACTTCGTGGCCGTCACTTCAGGCGCGGCCTGCTCCTGTGGTACTTCCTGCGGGATCAAATACTCCATCCGCTGGGGCAACGCTCGTACGCAGCGTCGGCAGTTGCCGGTTCGCGTCCGATACTGGACCAGTCCGCAAGTCTTGCAGCGTATGACTTCCCGATCCATCTCCAACGTGTTCATCATGGTCTCTTTTTCCATATGTACAGACACCGGAACTCCTCGCTGACTTGTGAATTTTTCCGGCGTGCGGATAGGAAGGAACGTCGGAACGTTCTTGGGGGGAAGGCAGTTACTGGCGCGAGGGGAGTGTCGCTCAGAATCTTATTTGCTGTCAAGAGTATTTTTGAAAATCTTTTGTGGGAATCAGCCGAAATCGCCCCTGTTTACGCCGGTTTTTCGCCTGTCCCTCCGAACGGGGTTTGCGTCCTTCTTCAGCCGCTGGTAGTTTCTCAAGGACGCCACAACTACATATTGTGCTTTCCTTCCCCTCTGTCCCGTTTCCCACTTCGGCACATTTTCACCGCTTTGCGCTATCCTGTCACCTTCTTTAGGAAGGACTACCTCATGCCGACCCGCGACCATGCCTGGAAGCTCCTTTGTGAGTACACGCAATCCGAAAGTCTGCGCAAACACATGCTCGCCGTCGAAGCCTGTGTTCGTGCCTACGCCCGCAAGCGCGGCGCGGACGAAAACCTTTGGGGTCTCGCTGCCCTTCTTCACGACTTCGACTACGAGCGCTGGCCCAACAATGACCATGCCGCAGACCGCGAACATCCCGCCGAGGGCGCCAAAATCCTACGCGAACATGGCTACGACGAAGAATTGATCCGCGCGATTCTCTCCCACGCCGAGTACTCGGGTGTGGCCCGGACAACTCCCCTCGAGCACACCCTCTTCGCCTGTGACGAACTTGCCGGCTTTCTCAGCGCCTGCGCGTATGTCCGTCCTTCCAAAAGCATCCTCGACCTCGAGGTCAGCTCCGTGAAAAAGCGCATGAAGGACAAAGCTTTCGCCCGCGGCGTCAATCGCGATGACGTCATCAAAGGTGCCCAGGAACTAGGCGTGCCTCTCGACGAACACATCGCCTTTTGCATCACCGCCATGCGCGAACAAGCCGACGCCCTCGGCCTTCGCGGTTCCCTCTAGCGCTCCGTTAGCCGACGCTGATCCCCGCACGTTTTGTGAAGAACTTTTGACATCGCTCTCCCCGCCCGGGTGTACAATCCCTGCCACAATTGGGGAGCAATCCCCAGGTGGAAAAAGGAGGCCAAATGTCAGCACCACAACCAGCACTTTCTCCCGAGTTCGCCGTGGGCATGCGCGAATCTGTTTTGCAGGGACTCGGCCGAGAACTCGAGATTACCAAGAAGGTCATTGCCGCCATCCCCGAAGATAAGCGCGACTATCGCCCTGATCCAAAAGCGCGGACCGCTTGGGATCTCGCCTGGCATCTTGCGTCGTGCGATGTCCAGATGACGGACGAAGTTGCCGACCATAAATTCAATATGGAGCCCCGCTTCCCAGAGGAGCCGAAGAGCGTCGCGGAACTTGTCGAATGGTATGACAGCAACTTCAAGCGCGCGATGACCCGCGTTCACGCCATGACCCCAGAACAGCTCTGCACCCCCGTCGATTTTATGGGCGCCTTCAATTTTCCCGCGGTGTTCTACCTGACCTTCGTCAACAATCATTCCATCCATCACCGCGGACAACTGGCCGTCTATCTCCGGCCAATGGGTTCCAAAGTCCCCTCCATTTACGGCGGAAGTGCAGACGAGCCTTGGCCGGGATAGGCATTTTCTGAGTATGCTTTTTCGGAGGCCGCCGCAAGGCGGCCTGCTCGTGTTTGGCTATCCGCAGGCGTAGAGAACAGCGGATTGCAGGTTGTTTTGAGGCGGGAATCCCTGTGCGACTGGGGTAGCGCGCACTCCGGCAGGAAGCCCAATCTTCCCCGGCGGCCCGCAAGCCGCTGACTCCACCCTCGTGTCTTCGTTTTTTTATTTGGATGCGGATTCCGCTGCTTCAAAATGGTTCGGCTGAAAATTCACCAGAGGAGTCACACATGAATAGGAAGACGGGTCGCCTGCTGATCTTCGTTGTCGCCTTACTCGCCGCTGCCAATTGGGTTTACGGCCGCAAAGCCAAGGCTGCCCCACAACTCAGCTACGTTCAGGCCGCCTGCACCTGTTACGTTCCGGTCGAGTGGGGTGAATATAAAGGTAGTTCCGAACACTACGGTATCGTCTTCCAGGACAACAGCGGCACTCTCTGTTTCATCACCAATGTCCCTTGCCCCGGAACTCCTCCCGTCGCCTTGGAAATCCGCCGCGATACCCCTTCCAACGGATCCAAACTCTTGGCCGGAAAGTACGCTAAGGGTTCGGCGAAGTATCCCCTTTGCCTTTCGCCCAATCAGCT
The DNA here is from genome assembly GCA_963775865.1 of Candidatus Acidiferrales bacterium. Lineage (GTDB taxonomy): Bacteria > Acidobacteriota > Terriglobia > Acidiferrales > UBA7541 > Acidiferrum. The sequence goes on from CAVZKU010000012.1 coordinate 221,856, forward strand.
GGCAGCCATTTGAAACCATTATTCATTCCATTCACAAATTGCGTTGGACTGCCCTCCGCCCTGGACTTACAGTCATTTACCGATCCCTCGGCGCGCCAGCCGTGGGTTGGTTGGGTCATGCTCATGCGAGAGGGCTCCGGACTTCGTTAGGAACGACCCTCCCAGCCGACTTGCAGGTAAGACGAATGACAGCTTCGGCCATACCTTCACTCATCCATCTCCCGGCTTCCTTTGTGCACTACCACATCGACAACGCTTACGATGAGATGTTCTCCTCTCCTGGGGTCCCTCGCGATCACTACCGAGCTCTGCAGCAGACCCTTCTCAAACTACCCCCGGAAGAACTGCGCCGCAGCCAGCAGGCCGCCGACCTCGCCTTCCTCCACGAGGGCATCACCTTTACCGTCTATGGAAGCAAAGAAGGCACCGAGCGTATTTTTCCCAATGACCTGCTTCCCCGCATCATCACCGCGCGCGAATGGGCCAAGATCGAACAAGGGCTTACCCAGCGGCTCACCGCGCTGAACCTGTTCCTACGCGACATCTATCACGAAGGCCGCATCCTCTCTGACAAAGTCATCCCTCGCGACCTCCTCTACAGTTGCAAACATTTCCGCCGCGAGATGCGCGGCCTCAATGTCCCGCGGGACATCTATGTCAGCATCTGCGGCACCGATCTTGTCCGGCTCCCTGGTGGCACTTTCGCCGTCCTCGAAGACAATCTTCGCGTTCCCAGCGGCGTCTCCTACATGGTTGCCAACCGCAAGGTCCTTAAGCGTGTCTTTCCTACGCTTTTCCGCGATTATGGCGTTTGGCCCATTGATCACTATCCGCGCGAGCTCCTTTCGACGCTCCGCACCCTCGCGCCGGACAATTGTGCCTATCGCCAGGATCCCACCACCGTCCTGCTGACCCCGGGCGTCTCCAATTCCGCTTACTTCGAGCACACCTTCCTTGCCCAGCAGATGGGCATCGAACTCGTCGAAGGGCGCGACCTTCTCACCCACGACAATGTGGTTTATATGCGGACCACGGCCGGCCTCCGCCGCGTGGACGTTATCTATCGCCGGGTCGACGACGATTTCCTCGATCCACTCTGCTTCCGGCCGGATTCCACTCTCGGTGTTCCCGGCCTCTTCAATGCCTATCGCTCCGGAAATGTCACTCTTGCCAACGCCATCGGCACCGGCGTTGCCGACGACAAAGCCGTTTACGCCTATGTCCCCGAAATCATTCGTTATTACCTGGATGAAGACGCCATTCTCCCCAATGTCCCCACATTCCTCATGTCCAACGACACGCAGCGGCAGCACGTTCTCGACAATCTTCAGAACATGGTCGTGAAAGCCGTCGGGGAATCCGGCGGGTACGGCATGCTCATCGGCCCACACAGCACGGCACAGCAGCGCGAGGAGTTCCACGCCCGCATTCTCGCCGATCCTCGCAATTACATCGCGCAGCCCACCCTGGCGCTTTCCTGCGCTCCCTGCCTGATCGATGGCAGCGTCGAGTCGCGCCACATTGATTTACGCCCCTACATTCTCATGGGCGAAAAAGTCACGTTGGTTCCCGGTGGCCTCACCCGCGTAGCGCTGCGAAAAGGTTCTCTGGTCGTGAATTCGTCTCAGGGCGGAGGCAGCAAGGACACCTGGGTTCTTCGCGAGGGCACGATCGGCGATGATCTCCTGGAAGAAATGCGCAAGGAGCTCACCTCGTTTACTTCCGACGCAAAGCATTCCCATCTTGGACCGCAGCGCACCGCCTGACCTATGCGTCCTCCCCGTAATTTCTATACACAATCGTTCAAGCGTGATGTGGGAATGCTTTCACGCGTCGCCGATAGCCTCTATTGGATGGGGCGTTATCTCGAACGCGCCGAGCACACTTCCCGCCTGGTCAACGTCGAACTGCAGCTATGGCTCGATCAATCCCCCGAACTCGGTGCCGGCCGCTGGCGTTTTCTCCTGGAAGCGCTTCGCGCGCCCGCCGTCGAAGGCCCCGTCGATCCCACCCAACTTCTGAATACCCTTGTGTTCAGCCGGGCCAACGGCTCATCCATCGTCTCGTGCATCGCTGCCGCTCGCGAAAATCTTCGCCACGTTCGCGAACAAAGCAGCACCCGCATGTGGGAACAGCTCAACCGCCTCTATCTCGATGTGATCGATCGTCGTCCCGGCGAGGAATGGATCCTCAAGTCTCACGACTTTTTCCTCTCCGTTCTGGAAGGCGCTTACCTCTTCCATGGCATCACTGACGCCACCATGAGTCACGGTGAAGGCTGGCAATTCATCCAACTCGGCCGCTACGTCGAGCGCGCCGATACCTTGACCACTCTTCTCGAAACCCATTTCCAACGCATGACCAATGCGTTCGAGAACCCCGTCGAAGGTGCCGAGTACCGCGAGTGGGTGGGCCTGCTCGGCGGCTGCGTCGCCCTCGAAGCCTATTGCAAGGCGCACACGGCGGAGATTCGTCCGCTGCGCGTCGCGGAATTTCTACTCTTGAATCCCGAATTCCCTCACTCCATTCGATTTTCGGTCGACCGCGTGAATGCCGCTCTTCATCTCATCGGCGACCTCACGCAGCGCAGCGGCAAGCTGCCCACGCGCCTTGCCGGGCGCCTTCGTGCGCAACTCAGTTTCAGCCAGATCGAGGAGATCATGGCTGAAGGCATGCACGCCTACTTGCAGAACGTCCGCAAGGAGTGCTCCGAAATCCACTCCGCGATTCACGAGATTTACTTCGATTACTCCGTGGAGGCCGAGCTCGCCTCATGACCTACCTGATCCGCCACGTGACCTCGTTTTGCTACCAGCCCGCCATCGGCGAAAGTGTCATGGAGGTCCGCCTGCAGCCCCGCAGCGACACTCGTCAACGCTGCCTGACTTCTTCCATTGAGGTCACACCCCGCGCCAACGTGACGGTTAGCCGCGATTTCTACGGCAACGCCGTCCACCACTTCGACATTCCCGGTAAGCACAGCTCCATCGAAGTCATTTCCGAAGCCACTGTGGATATGCTCCCGCGTCTCGATATCGACAGTGTCAAGCAAAGTTCCTGGGAGGAACTGGATGAATTGGTAGCTCAGGGCGACTACTGGGAAATGCTCCTGCCCAGTCAGTACGCCCGTCCCTCAGAAATGCTTCAGCGCTTGCGCTACGAACTGCATTTGGAGCGTCGCGACCAGCCGCTCGCTCTCCTGAAGGAAATCAATTCCGCCATCTACGAGAATTTCGATTACGCCCCCAACACCACTCGCGTCGATTCTCCAATTGACGATGCGCTGCAGACTCACCAAGGGGTGTGCCAGGATTTTGCCCACATCCTGATCGCTCTTGTTCGCCAGCTCAACATTCCTTGCCGCTACGTCAGTGGGTACCTCTACCACCAGAGCGAGAGCCACGATCGTTCGCCCGCTGGCGCTTCCCATGCATGGGTCGAGGCCTACCTCGGCGAAGCCGGTTGGGTGGAATTCGATCCGACCAATAATCTCCTCGGCTGCGAGCGCCACATCCGCGTTGCCGTGGGCCGCGATTACGCGGACGTCCCTCCGACTCGTGGCGTCCATCGCGGCGAAGCCGAAAGCGAACTCCGTGTCCTGGTTACCGTTTCCCTTGTGGACGCGCCCAAGCCGGAAGACCTCGGACCCGCAATGGTCTTCCGCTCCCCGCGGCCGTCCCCTTCCGCCAATTCCGACCTGGCTCACTTGCAAAATCAGCAATAGCCCTCGCGCTGGCGTTTATTTCTTCTTTCCGGCAGCTTTCTTGATCAACGCCGTGGCTTTCACCGCGTCGGCATCGTTCTCAAACCCGATCACCGCCGAATACCTTTTGCCCGTCACCTGCGCTACCAGGAAATCCAGATTCACTCCTGCATCGGCAATGGCCTTGGCGATACGGTGTCCCAATCCAGCGCGGTTATCGCCTTCCACCAGCAGCGCTGGTATCCCAGAAGCCGCCAGACCTGCCCCTTGCGCTGCTTGTGTCGCCTTTTTACTTCCGACCGGATACAACTCGACCGCCGCCTTCATAGGTTCTCCTGGGTGGCGGTACCCCATCACAATCTGCAAATCCATCCCTGCCTTCGCCAACGGTTCCAATGTGCCGGCTAAAGTCCCGGCTTTGTTCTCCAGTTCTTTCCGCCACAACGTGATGCGTTTCACTGTCACTGGCATTTTGCTGCCTCCCCTCCAATCATCTAGGGCCCTATGACACGCATCCTAACTCCGCCACTGGACTCACTTCAACATGCTCAGCGACCGAGCGACCCGCAAGGTCGTCGATTCTTGTTGTTGGTGATTCCGGACGGAGGCTGCCGCGTGAGTGCTCTTTATCGCGTTTTTTGAAGAATCTCTTTTTCCTTACGTCTACTCAAAACTGATCAGCACAATTTCCGGCTGCGTGCACACTCGCATCGGCGGGCCCCAGGTTCCCGCCCCGCTCGACGTGTACACCAGCAATTCGCCAAATTTTTTCAGTCCGTAGGTGTACTCCCCAAAAATCCGCCAGGTGAACCACGTAAATGGGAACATCTGCCCTCCGTGTGTGTGCCCGGAAAGCTGCAGAGAGATTCCCTGCTTCTCTGCCACCGGCAACGCATGGGGCACGTGAGCCAGCAAAACGCTGGCGCGCGCGCGATCCACTTTCACGTTTTCCAGCACGGTTTGAAAATGCCTTTCGTCGTTGGTGTCGCGGTACAGCGCGCCCACTATTTGCAACCCGTCCAGGTTCACTTTTTCATTGCGCAGCACGCGAATCCCGGAACCCTCGATGGCCTCCAGATACTTCCGCGGATCGGAAAACTCCTCGTGATTTCCCGTGACAAAGAACGATCCAAATTTCGGCTTCAATTGCTTCCACGGCGACACCAGCCGTCTCGCGTCCACTTTCGTTCCGTCAAACAGATCTCCGCTGATGAAAACAACGTCGGCCCGCAATTGCCGCAGCATCCCCACCAGCCGCGTCAGAAATCGATATCCTTTAACGTGTCCCAGGTGCGTGTCGGTCACCAACGCCGCGACCCGTCCGCGCCACGAGGCCGGCAATCCCGGCAATTTCACCGTCACGCGCTTCACCCGGATATCCGCCGCGTTCAAGATTCCATACAAACTCGCCAAAATCGCCAATCCAAAGAACGTTCCCGCGAGGGCGTGCCCCGTCGCGGGCAATCCCGCGACTCGCACCACGGGATAAACAATCCAGCACAAACACGCTGCGATAAACAGGAAATTGAATATGCCCAGCCAGAGGCTCGCCAGCCTATACACCAATCGCACCGGGGCATTGAAATAGCGGTGTGCCAGCAAGGTCGCCGGCACGAAACTGACCGCCAGCACCGCCATCGCAATTCTCAGGAGTGTCAGCCGCACTCCCTGCGGCGCTCCCCACAGCGTGATCCACGTTTCGTAGACCAAGGCATGCCCCAACAACAGAATGGATTCGACCACCGCCGCAAACACCACGATTCGCCGTTTCAAGCTACGTCCTCCCCTCCCTACTTCTTCCTGACGCGCGCTCTCTTCTTAGATGAGCCTGCCGCCCATCGGGTACTTCGCGGTTTGCCAATCCACCTCCTCCGCGCACCCAATCACGTCCGTTCCCGCAGCCTTCGTGCTATACTGTCGATAGCTGTTCTTTCCTTTCAGCGCTGTACCATCGCTCCCAAATTCCTTTTGGGTACTCCACTGAAGCAGCGGGAGTGTTCTGCCAGCTCTGCTCTTCCTTTCTTCCTGTTCGGCGGAGCCTTCGCTTTCACCGCGCGGCCGTTCGGCTGTCTAGGGGGACATCTCCTTTCGGAGACGCACTCGTGAGCTGGTACAAAGATCTTTCGCGCCGCCAATTCATCCAACTGGGAGCTGCCGCAGCCGCTGCCAGCGGAATCTCCTGCAATCGCCCGCTGCGAACTCCCTGGCGATTCCTCACCGTCGACGAAGCGCGCACGCTCGCGGCCATCTGCGAGCAATTCATTCCGCCCGATCACGATCCCGGCGCGGAATGGGCGCGCGTCGTCAACTACATCGATATTCAGCTCTGCGGCCCATTTGTTGACCTACAGCAAACCTATCGCGCAGGCCTGGATTCCCTCGATCGTTCGAGCCGCGCGCAATTCGCCCAACCCTTTGTCTCGCTCACTGCCGACCAACAAATGCTTTTCTTACGCGCCATGGAGTCGAACCAACTCCCGCCAGACGGCTGGAAGCAGGTCTCGCCGCGCGATTTCTTCGAAGTGCTCCTGGAACACACGATGCAAGGCTATTATGGCGATCCGCGTCACGGCGGCAATCGCGATCATGCCAGCTGGAAAATGGTGGGCTTGACTTATCCGCAAGTCCGCGGACAGCAACACTATGAGCCAAAGATTTCCTAGCCCGAATCCACTTCGCCCGAACGCTTCCCTCGAGCCATGACCCGCAAGCGCGTCAATGCGGTCGTCATCGGTGCCGGCGCGGGCGGTGGCGTCGTTGCCAAGGAACTCGCCTGTTCCGGCTTCACCGTAGCTCTCCTCGAGCGCGGCAAATGGTACACCGCATTCGATTGCCGCAAGGACGACCTGCGCAACCAGCGCACCACCGCGCTCGGCTGCGCCTTTGGTCCGGAGGACGCGCTCAATCCCCGCGTTGTCGTCTCCCCGAACGGCCTTCAGCAAATCGTCAAACCGAGCGATGGTGCCTACAGCAACAACGCGGCCTGCGTCGGCGGTGGCACCTTCAGCTATGGTGCAATGGCGTGGCGCTTCATGGAAAACGACTTTCGCATGCGCGCCGCTTATGGCGCGGTTCCCGGCAGCACGCTGGACGATTGGCCTATCAGCTACCACGATCTTGCGCCGTACTACGAAAAAGCCGAGTGGGAAATCGGGGTTTCTGGCGACGATACCGCCAACATCTTCAAAGCGCCGCGGCAAAAGCCACTCCCCATGCCACCGCTTCCGCCCAGCCTGGAACACACCACGCTGGAATCTGCCGCCAAACGCATCGGCTTACATCCCTTTTCCATTCCCATGTTACGCAACACCGTGCCCTTCCACGGCCGTGGCGCCTGCATGCGTTGCCGCTGGTGCGTTGGTTTCGCCTGCGAAGTCGACGCCAAAAACGGCACGCATAACACGGTAATTCCCAAAGCACTGGCCAGCGGCCATTGCGAATTGCGTGCCGAATCGGTGGTGAAGGAGATTCTCACCGATGCGCACGGCCGCGCCACGGGAGTGTCGTATTTTGACGTCCACAATCGCCTCCAAGAGCAGCCCGCCGATCTCGTCATCGTTTCCGCGTCCGCCACCGAATCGGCGCGCCTGCTGCTCAATTCTAAGAGCGCCATGTTTCCCGACGGCATCGGCAATCAGTATGACTGGGTCGGCCGCAACCTGCAGGGCCACGCGTATTCCGGCGCCATGGGCTTGATGGATTTCGACATCTACGACGATCTCGGTCCCGGCGCGTCCATCGCGATCTGCGATTACAACCACGGCAATCCGGGCCTGGTTGGCGGCGCGGTGTTGTGCAACGAATTTATCCGCTTACCCATTCACTTCTCCTCCATGGTTCCTCCGGGCATGCCTCGATGGGGCGCTGCGCACAAGGAATACATGCGGAAGTTCTATAAGCGCTCCGTCATCGTCATGGGGCCGGTGCAGGAAATGCCGGTGTTCGATGCACGCGTCCAAGTGGATCCCGCGGTCAAAGATTTTTGGGGCATTCCCGTGGCGCGTCTTTCCGGGCAGCGTCATCCGCAAGACCTGGTCACCGCCAAATTCATTGCCGATCGCGCCCAAGACTGGCTCCGCGCCGCCGGTGCGATCCAGACCTGGCCCAGGCTTCCGGGAGCGGGCTTGAGCGGCGGGCAGCACCAAGCGGGAACCTGCCGCATGGGCAACGATCCCAAAACTTCTGTTGTGGATGCGCACTGCCAAGTACATGACGTCGACAATCTGTTTGTGGTGGATGGCAGCGTCCATGTCACCAACGGCGGGTTCAATCCTGTGCTGACCATCATGGCCAACGCGTATCGCGTCTCCGAATTTATCGCGCGGAATTGGAAGCCCGCATGAAACGCCGCGTACTTCTCGGGATCGTTGCGGTTCTTGCGGCCATCGTTCTGCTGCTGGCGTTTTCCGCTCAGTACGAGCGCGCGCATGGCGGTGCATGCGCGAGTTGTCACGAAATCTGGCAGCCCTATTCCGATTGGCATACTTCCGCGCATCGCAACGTGCCGTGCGCGGAGTGTCATGGCGATGTCTTCACGTTGAACGCGGGATTCCACATCAACAATATGCGTCGCGTGATTACGCATCTGCGCGCAGAAGCTCCTAGCAAGCCGCGCCTGCGCTTGAAGGATGTGTTTGAGATGGTGCCGCGCTGCCAGAAATGCCACGAGCAGGAATTTGCCGATTGGCGATCCAGCGCTCACAGCGCCAGTTACTCTGATATTTTTCTGAACGCCGCCCACAACCAGCGCCAACTCCTGATGGACGATTGCTTGCGTTGCCACGGCATGCATTTTGAAGGCGGCATTCGCGACCTGGTCACGCCGCTCAGTTCTGCTGGTCCGTGGCGCCTGAAATCTGCTGACCTAGCGGCGCAACCCGTGATTCCCTGCCTCACTTGCCACCAGATGCATCACCAGGGCGCGCCACTCGAAAAGTCAGTGCGGGACCAGCCGACTCCTGGAACGCAGCAGGAACTCCAGCGTCCTTCGCTCGCCTATTTTGATCGCCGCGAACTCGAACCTATTTCCGCGGCGGAACTGCCGCTTCCGGCAAAGATGTTCGATGGCCCGCGCGAAGTACACATCAGCCCCGACCCGCGCCAGGCGTTGTGCTACCAGTGCCACGCTCCTCTAGCCACACAGCAGGTGCGTTCCGGTGACGATCGCACGCCGATGGGCGTCCACGAAGGACTCAGTTGCCTGGCGTGCCACCTCAAGCATGGCCAACAGACGCGTCCCTCCTGCAGCACCTGCCATCCCAAGCTGTCCCATTGCGGCATTGCTGTGGAAACCATGGACACCACCTTCCAGAACCGCAAGAGCCCGCATAACATCCACTTCGTGAACTGTGTGGATTGTCACGCGCATGGCCTTCCGAAGAAGAAACCAACGGAACGTACGGCTTCTGTCAGGCAAAAATTGTCGGACACAACAGCGCCCCACTAAAACCCCGAAGATTGATTTGTCCTGTTCAGGATAATCACAATCTCCCGATGGCAAACCCCACTCCTTTTTCCACAAGGATTCGAACGCGAGGATAATTTGCGCTCAATAAACAATTCATGTCGGTGCGCCGAATTCTGCAGCAAATTCTTGGTCTTCGCACTTTTCTTCGGCGTCCGGCAGCCTTGCTGACCTTCCCCCGTCCCCCACGATCCCTGGCCTCTCCAGGCCGTCACAGATTGCCTAGTGGCATTTTGCGGGCTGTACCACTATAGTGCGGGGGTAGCCGGGGCGGTCAGGACTGGCGTTAAGGTGCACTTAGGAGTTTGCCAATGGATATGACAACAAATGCGAGGCAAGTGGGCGATGTGACGGTTGTGGACATTAAGGGCCGCATCGCTCTGGGAGAAGAGAGCGCGGCGCTGCGGGACCTGGTGATGAACCTGCTGAGCGAAGGGCATGTGAAGATTCTGCTGAACCTGGCGGACGTAAGTTATATCGACAGCTCGGGTTTGGGAACGCTGGTAAGCACGGTGGCGAGCGTGCGCAAAGCCAGCGGGGAGATGCGGCTGGTGAACCTGTCAGACCGCGTCGATGATTTGATGGAAGTGACGCGGCTGTATACCGTGTTCGATATCGCGGATGACGAGCCAACGGCGCTGAAGTCGTTCGAGCGAGGGTCCGCGGCCAGCGCGTGAAGAAAGTTCACAGTTTTCCGTTCCCCGCTCACAGGTACACTCACAGCCAGACGGCCTCCTCGCTTCGCTCGGAATGACGGGAGTGGGGCCGGGGGTGCTGGCGCGCCAGGACGGGTGTGTACGCAGGGCATGCGGGTTGGGCGGTGGGTGTGTGGAGATGAGGCATGTGGGGCGGGACAGAGCCGGGCAGGCTTGGTAAAATAGAAAGATATGTTGAACCAGATTACGGGATTTGACGCGAATGGAATGCGCTTTGCGCGCAAAAAGACCTATGGCGTGAAAGTCGGCCGGGTGATGGTGGGCGGTGGCGCCCCGATCGTGGTGCAGTCGATGACCAACACAGACACGGCGGACGTGGAGACGACGCTGCAGCAGACGCTCGAATTGGCCGAGGCGGGGTCGGAGATTGTGCGCTGGACTGTGAACGTGCCGGAAGCGGCGGCGGCGGTTCCGGTGATCAGGAAGCGGCTGCTGGACCTGGGCTGCAACGTGCCGATCATCGGCGATTTCCACTACAACGGACACGTACTGCTGACGAAATATCCGGAATGCGCGGCGGCGCTAGACAAGTACCGGATTAATCCGGGAAATGTGGGCGCAGGTCAGCGGCGCGACGAGCAATTCTCTACGATCTGCAAAGTGGCGGTGGACCACGGCAAGCCCGTGCGCCTTGGCGTGAATGGCGGGTCGTTGAACCAGGAACTGGTGATGAAGAAGATGCAGGAAAATACTGACCAGAACCTGGGCAAAGAGAGCGAAGAGATTATCAATGACTGCATGGTGCTGTCGGCGCTGGAGTCGACCGAACTGGCGCTGGAAAGCGGGCTGCGAAACGACCAGATCATCATTTCGTGCAAGACGTCCCGCCCGCGGGACCTGATTACCGTGTACCGGGATTTGTCGACGAAGACGCAGCAGCCGCTGCACCTGGGATTAACGGAAGCGGGCATGGGAATGAAGGGAATGGTGTGGAGCGCCGCTTCGCTGGGCGTGCTGCTGTACGAAGGAATCGGGGATACCATCCGGATTTCGCTGACGCCCAAGCCGGGCGGGGACCGCCGCGAGGAAGTGTACGCGTGCCACGAGCTGCTACAGGCGCTGGGGCTGCGCTCCTTTTCGCCGAGCGTGACCGCGTGCCCGGGATGCGGACGGACGACGAGCACCACGTTCCAGGAGTTGGCGGAGCGCACACAGGACTATATTCGGGAGATGATGCCAACGTGGAAAACGCTGTACGACGGCGTGGAGACAATGACGCTGGCGGTGATGGGCTGCATCGTGAACGGTCCGGGAGAATCGAAGGCCGCGAATATCGGGATCAGCTTGCCGGGAACGGGCGAGGCGCCGCGGTGCCCTGTATATATTGATGGGAAGAAGGATGTGACGCTGGAAGGCACGTACAACGAGTTGGCGGCGGCGTTCCAGAAGCTGGTGGATGATTACGTGGCCAGCAAATTTCCGAGGAAGACGGCGGAAATCGCAACCCGGTAGCTGGTTGCGCAAGAGACCGCTGCGCGCTATTCCGAGCGCCGTGAGGAATCCCTCTTCGCCGTTCGGAACGATGGTTTTTGTGGTGTTCCGCAAGCGGAAGAGTTTGCCATGACGTGAGGCCCACAGACAGCAAATGAAAATTTCACGAGAAGATGTGTTGCGGGTGGCGGAGTTGGCTTATCTGGATTTGAGCGAAGATGAGCTGGAGAAATACCGCGCGCAGGTGGATGAGATTCTGGAATACATCGAGAAGCTGAACGAGCTGGATACCACGAATGTGGCGCCTATGGCACAGGTATTGACGGATGACCAGACGGCGGATGCGACGTTGCGGGAGGATCTGGTGGTGCCGTGCGCGGTGGCGGATGAGGTGCTCCACCACGCGCCGGAGGCGGAGCCGCCGTATTTTCTGGTTCCGAAGGTCATTGAGAGGTAGTGGCACGGGAGTGGTGGCGAGTGGCGAAAAACCACTGCACATCCGTCATTCCGGACGAAGTGAGGAATCTCTCTGGGTCCGATCGAAGAGAGATTCTTTACAGCGCAAACTCGGTTCGGAATGACCTTGCGTATGAGTTGGGGCGCGAATGACCAGGATGAACACAATTGGGGCGGTGCGCGAGGCGATTGCGGCGAAGGAAGTGTCGGCGCGGGAAGTCGCGGCGGACTACTTCAAGCGGATTGCGGCGCGGAATCCGGAACTGAACGCATATCTGACCTTGAGCGAAGAGCGGGCGTATAAACAGGCGGACCGCGTGGACGCTGCAGTGGCTGCGGGGAAGCCGCTGGGGCCGTTGGCCGGGGTGCCGGTTGCCGTGAAGGATGTGATCAGCACGCGCGGGATGCGCACGACGTGCAGCTCGCAAATCCTGACGAATTATGTGCCGCCGTATGACGCGACAGCGGTGACTCGGCTGGAAGCGGCGGGCGCGGTGATTCTGGGCAAAACGAATTGCGACGAGTTCGCCATGGGCAGCTCGAACGAGAACTCTGCTTACGGAACTGTGCAAAATCCTGCTGCGCCGGGATGCGTGCCGGGTGGCTCGAGCGGGGGTTCGGCGGCGGCGGTAGCGGCAGATTTAGCGGTAGCGGCGCTCGGAACGGATACTGGCGGGTCGATCCGGCAACCGGGGTCGTTCTGCGGAATTCCGGCCATGATGGGGAGCTACGGAAGGGTTTCGCGCTATGGGTTGATTGCGTTCGCCTCGTCGCTGGACCGCATTGGACCGTTTGCACACACCGTGGCGGATGTGGCGACGCTGCTCAAGGCTTTGGCGGGACGCGATCCGAACGATTCCACCTCCACAACAGCGCCAGTAGAAGATTATCCGGCCGCCCTGAGCCAGCCAGTACAAGGGATGAAGCTCGGCATCCCAAAGGAGTACTTTGGCGCCGGAATGGATGACGGCGTCCGCGAGAAGATTTTCGCCGGGATTGCGTTGCTGAAGAAACTGGGCTGCGATGTGCGCGAAATTCAGTTGCCGCACACGGATTACGCCATCGCGACGTATTACATTATCGCGACGGCGGAGGCGAGTTCCAACCTGGCGCGTTACGACGGCGTGCGGTATGGACCACGCGCGCAGGCAGATTCGTTGATCGGCATGTACCGCAAGACGCGCGGCGCGGGCTTCGGGGCGGAAGTGAAACGGCGCATTGTGCTGGGGACGTATGTGCTCTCTGCTGGTTACTACGACGCCTATTACTTGAAGGGGCAGAAAGTGCGGGCGCTGATCGCGGAGGATTTCCGCAAGGCGTTCGCGCAAGTGGAGGCCATTGTGACGCCGACATCGCCGGTGCCACCGTTCAAGCTCGGAGAGCGGGTGGACGATCCCCTGCAGATGTATCTTGCTGATATTTATACAGTTACGGGGTCTTTGGCGGGATTGCCCGGTATCTCGGTCCCCTGTGGACGCATTGGCGGCAAATTGCCTGTAGGATTGCAGATCATCGGCCCAGCCTTCGGCGAAGCGCGAGTGCTGCAATTGGCTCACGCTTTCGAGCAGGCAGGAGGCGCGACAGTTTAAGAGTCCGCTGGAGCGTTACTGAACCTCTCGCCTATTGTCGAAACGCTTGTCCAGGCGCAAACGCGCTTTTTGCGCACTGCCGACGTCATCCCCTCGGAACAGTGGACGGCAAAACCCAGTGCAGAAGCATGGAGCGCGGCGGAAGTAGTAGCCCACCTAATACTCGTAGAACTTACCATCCTCGGTGGATTGGATCGTCTGATTCAGAAATCGCCGCAGCGCGTTAGCCCCTGGAGGCGCGCGCATTTTCCCATGTGGCTGGTGGAAGCGCGGGTGATTCGCCGCAAGTCTCCGATTCCTCTGGATCCGAAATTGATCGGGAAAAAGGAAGAAATGCTAGGCGAGTTGCGCGCCACGCGCGAACGGGCGCTCGCCTTCCTGGCCGAAACGCAAACCCGCGATTTGCGGAAATTCCGATGGCGTCATCCTTTTCTCGGCAGCTTGAACGTCTATGAATGGTTTGAAATGATCGCCGCGCATGAGTTGCGGCACGCGAAGCAGATCAAAGAGATAGCAAAGCGACTACCAAAAGTGGTAGAAATTTCGCAAAATCAGTAGTTTTTTTCACACCTCAACTGTCAGTTTTGACAGATATCCTGTATGCCGCCCGGGAAGTCAAGATCGGCGAAAATAAGGGAAAAAGGCAGAAATCAAAAAGTACTAGAGAATTGGTTTGGTCGGATTGCAAACGGAACGACTATTGCAGGGAGAGCAGGCGTCTTCTAACCTTCTCGAAGCATCCTACAGGGTAGGAGACGAAAGCGGCGGAGATAGAGTGAGGCTTCTGTGGTTAAGGTAAAGTCGAGTCAGAAAATCTTTACGGATACGGAAGTGGCGAGTTTGACGGGAATTTGTGTAGAACACCTGCACAATTTCGCGCGCAGCCGTCACCTGGGCATGATCGCGCGCGCGGCGGAGGCGGCCGGCGCACAGGCGGAACAGTGGTTGTTCACCTTGTCTGACCTGATGGTGTTGACGACGCTGTTCCCGCGCTGCACGCACTAACCCGTTCTCGCGGGAGCAGCAGAACTTCCCGTTGAAGCACGTGGAGTGCAGGAACTCGCGAGCCAGCGATCATTCGAGGAAGTCGTTCCCTCCGTTTAGCAATCCCCTACAAATTTGCTGCGATTTGACGCAGTTCTTTGAAGTGATTCCCCACGATAAATTGAACTCCCGTGCCAGTGGTCCGACCACATGACGTTCAGGGAAGCGGCGCTGACGGGGAGCGGAACACGAACGCCACGACCATGTGGGATGCGATGGGAGTTCCCTCGTAGGAAGCCGCACTGAAATTCCAATTTTTCAGAGCGCCGGTAGCCGAGGCTGTCAGCGGCGGAACATCCCGCAGGATGGCGACCTTTGCGGGGTTGCCATTCCTGTCAAGCGTAACATTCAGGATCACCGCGCCCTGCGCGGTCGCGTTGGCAGGATACGGCGCGAAGCTGGCCGTGTTCAGTTGCGGCGGAAAGAATGCGGGGTCCTTTTTCGAAATAGGCTGATCCTGGGTGGGGGGAGGCAACGGAATAGTATCCGCTCCCAATAGGCCGGGATCGTACACGATGTTGATGATGAGAGTCGAGGGTACCGGCTTTTCATCCAGCGTTGCCGGCGTATAGGTCCAGGATCGCACCGCCGCCGCAGCGGGCCCGGACACCGACGAAATATCGCGGAGAATCCCGATTCCCATTACTTGACCGGATTTATCGAGGTCTACCGAGAGCGTGACTACGCCTGCGTCGAGACTGCTTGTAGGATAGGGAATGTTTCCCGCTTTGCTCACGTTCGCGGGAACAAAATGCCGCTCTTTGGACGGACACGGTATCGCCCAGGCTGCGGCGAGCATTGTCAGCAGCAGCATAACTTGGAATAGGCGCGAATTTCTTAGGGTAACTGAGATCTGCAGTTCGGGTATAGCGATCATGGGTGGATGATGAAGGCGCTCCTTTCCCGGCGGAACTGTCAAAAGTACCAAGGTCAATGAGCGAATCCGGCCAGAGCGTAGCAACTTTGTCACGCCCAGTTCGCGGGCCGCCGTCGCTTCGACGATTCTATCGCGCAACCTTGCGAGCAACGTTGCGGGCGAGCTATCCTTCTAATTTGGATGGTAGGCACTCCGTGGTTTGAGGGTGCTTGCCGGATACCCCATGTCTCGCATGCGCATTTCCGCCGGTTTCTGCCCACGAAATCTTGTCCCGCTCGCCTGTCTGCTGTTGGTGAGCTTTGCGGTTCTGCCGCGGAAAAGCCGCGCGCAAGACAGCACAGCGCCGAAAGCGGCCCCCGCAGGTTCGCAGAACAAGGCTCCCGCGGAAGTACCGCGCGGAAAGAAGCTCATTCTGAAAGACGGGACGTACCAGGTCGTTCGGGAATACCAGCGGAACGGCGACCGCGTGCGCTATTTCAGCGAGGAGCGGGGGGATTGGGAAGAGCTGCCCGCTTCCCTGGTGGATTGGGAGGCTACCGCCAAGGATGCCGCAGCAAGCGAAAAGGCCGCTACCGCATTGACCGAGAAAATTCATACCCAGGAAGAAGCAAAGCGGATGGACAACGTCGCGGACATTGACGCGAGCCTTCAGGTGGGAGAAGGCGCGTTTCTGCCATCGGCAGAAGGACTGTTTGTGGTGGAAGGCAAATCCGTCCGGCCGTTGCAACAGGCGGTTTCCGGAACCAAGTCCGACAAATTGCGTACGATCGAGCAGGTGCTCTCGCCAGTGCCCATCGTGCCCGGAAAGCAGCGCGTGATTCTTGCCGGAGAACATGCCACATTGCGGTTACACACCACGACACCGGAGTTTTATCTGCGAGAACCGCCCCCGGACCCGGATCGCGTGTCTCCGATCGAGAGGAGCAGCCGGCCCGGAGAAAGCGGACCGGATGTGGTATTGATTCGGGCGAAAGCGATACGCAACGGCCGGGAACTCGAATCGATCAGTACACTGTTCGGCCAAAAAATGTCCACCAATTTAGAGGAAGTGGCGATTCAGCGTTGGGAAGTAGCACCCAATGTGTACCGCTTCACTCTGGGAGAAGCCTTGACGCCGGGCGAATATGTTGTTGCCGAGGTGCTCCCTGGCGGATTGAACTACTTCGTCTGGGATTTTGGAGTCGATGGGGGTGGAAACCCTGGGGCGAAGAAGTAGCAGGACGGGAGTTTGCGGTAGGAGGACCGAAGTTAAGGTTGCTTTCCGACAGGGGCGTGGATCAACACCCCCATGAGAACATGCAGCACATCGGAAATGCGAAAAGGCTTCTGAAGCCTTCGCAGACTCAGCGACGCGCTCGAGCCTACACCATCCGTCACGACCTCACCTGACATGTAAATGAGTTCAGGCTTGTTGGCCCCCGCGGCAATCTTCAGACGCTGGGCCACGTTATAGCCGTCGGCGTTTGCCCCGGTGCCAGACAGATTCAAGTCACAGAGAATGGCGTCGTACTTACCCCGGAGAACGAGGCCCAGTGCCTCTTCGGCCGTGGCGGCACAATCCACATGCAATCCCTGGGCGGAAAGGCCTTCCAGGAGCAGCATGCGGATGCTTTCTTCATCATCCACGACAAGAATGGAGCGGTTCTTAAGCGAGTCCGGGGTGGTCGCCATCATCTCGGCCGAGGAATCGAACTCGCGCACGGAACTCCGCTCGACTTCGCTTACGGCGACAGGGAGAAAAACAGTGAAGGCCGCGCCGCCTGCGGGGAGCGATTCGACTTCCATATCGCCGCCGTGCTCGCGAACGATGGACATACAAATACTGAGGCCCAGACCCGTGCCACCGCCCGGGCGCTTGGTAGTAAAAAAAGGATCAAAAATCTTTGGAAGGACATCGGGCTTGATGCCGGCGCCGTCATCCTGAAACGTAACGAAAATCCGGGATGCTCTTTGGCCGAGACGGATCTGAATACGGCCGGAGGGCCGCACTTCGCGAATCGCCTGTTCGGCATTGCCGACAAGATTCAAGAAAACCTGGATCAGTTGGTTGGCGTCACCGACGGTCGGAGGAATGCCGGGAGCAGGGTGGAAGTCCACCTGAATGGAGTTGCGGCGAAGAGAATGTTCGTGGAGCTGGAGGGTCCGATCCACGACGGCGTTGAGATCCAGAGCCTTCTTTTGTGGAGAAGCGGGGCGAGAAAATTCGAGGAGATTCTGGACAATCCGGGCAGCGCGGCGAGCCTGGCGGTAAGTCATTTCAAGTTGACGTTTGATGTTGTCGTCGATGCCGGGGCGGTCGCGAAGGAGTTCACTGGCACCCAGAATTGCGGTGAGGGGATTATTCAATTCGTGGGCGACACCGGCGAGCATCTGGCCCATGGCCGCCAGCTTTTCCGCCTGGATGAGTTGCTCTTCCAGGCGCTTGACTTCGGTAATGTCCCGGCCGGAGATGACCACGCCTTCGATTTTGCCGTTGACGTCGAAGAGCGGGCTGAAGTGGCAACGCAAGCGACGCCATTCGCCTTGTTTGTGGCGTACGCGAAATTCAATGGATGAGAATTTGCGCTTACCCTGCAGCAGATCCTCGAAGACGGCAAGAACCGCGCTGCGTTCTTCGAGATGGGTGCGTTCTCCAAAGATGGTTCCAATGGTTTCCTGGGTATTGTAGCCGAGGACTTCCTCGACCTTGGGACTGACGAAGGTGAAACGCCGTTCGGCGTCGACGACGAAGATGAGGTCGGGGAAACTCTCGACCAAACGGCGGGCAAATTCCTGCTGGTGGTAGAGACGCTTTTCTATCGCGCGGCGTTCGGTGATGTCGGCCAAGGCACCCTGATAGCGGACAATCTTCCCTCCCGTGTCGCGAACGGCGGAAGCGGTGTTGAGGCAAACGACAGGTTGGCCATCCTTGCGGCGGAGAGTGATTTCCCTGCCCTGTGGAGTGGGCTGGTGGTTCACCTCGTGAGCGAGGATAGAGCGCTGCTCCTGATCGACAAAGACGTCGCTGACTTTCCTGCCGAGCAATTCTTCCTTGGAATCATAACCGAGCATGTGAACCAGGGCAGGGTTCACTTCGAGAATCTTGTCGTCGGGAGTGACGATGTAGATGCCTTCCTGCAGGGTCTCGAACAGCTCTGTGAATCTGGCTTCGCTACGGCGCTGCGAGGTGATGTCGCGCGCCAGAATGGTGAGTCCGTGAACCTGGTCATCGCGAACCATGGCATGCGCCACACAGTCAAAGAAGAAAATCCCCCCGGTCTTCTTCAGACGCACTTGAACGACGCCGGACCAAACGCGACGCTCGAGGAAGCGATTCATGACCGCTTTCAGTTCATCGCTGGAGGTTGCGCCGTCGTCGGTGACAAAGTGGCCGATAGGCTGGCCAATGATTTCCTGAAAAGTCTGGCCGACAAAATCGGCAAAGCTGCGGTTGGCCGCGCGGATTTCCCCATCCAAGCTCAAAGCGAGAAGAACGTCGTCAAAGGAATCGATGAGATCGCGAAATCCCTGCTGGGATTTGCAGATCATCTGGAAGAGATTTTCCATTGCGCGGTCGCTGGGGGGAGCGTTGTCCCTCTGGTCGAAGCCGCGGACCATGCCCTTCAGCTCCGCGATTTCCTGCGACTTTTTCCAGACGTAGACGCCGAGGAGAAGAACGAGGGCCACCAAGCCGAACGGGAGTGCTTCCAGACGAAACTTCGCGGAACGCAAGGTATCCCAGGAAAACCACGCGAAAACCGAGGAAACGACAAAGAGAAGGAGGAAGGTGAGCCGCCACAATTCCTGCTGGCGCTTTTCGTATTTGTTCAGACGGGCAGATACGGAATCGGCGGGATTTGTAGCCGAGGGAGCCTGCGGCTGGTCGCCGCGTTGTGGGTCAACATTCATTGCCAAGATGCGAAGTGTCTCTGCAGGGCCCTGAAAGGCCTTCCCAAGGATAAGAAGGGGGATAAGAACGCCGCAAGCGGGATGGGCCGGCGGCGTTCCTGTGGTTTACCTGTACGAAGGGACGGTAGGTGCAAAAGGCAAGCGCCCCGGGTTTCCCCGAGGCGCCGCGAAATGGATAGAGGTTGCGGCGGGCCGCCGAAGGTTAGTCCCGACCCTCGGTTGCCGCGTCGGCTTCGGCTTCGTCGTCCTTGCCTCCACCGAGGAACTCCAGGCCCGCAGCGTCTTCCGCCGCGAACTCTGCCGCCTCGGGAAGTTCGTCGACCGGAGCGGGAGCTGGCATTTCGGTGAGCAACTGGATGCTGCGGTAGTGCTCGAGCCCAGTACCCGCCGGAATGAGCCGGCCCATGATGACGTTTTCCTTCAAGCCGCGGAGATAGTCGACCTTGCCGGCAACGGCAGCTTCGGTGAGAACACGAGTTGTCTCCTGGAAGCTGGCTGCCGAGATGAAGGAGTCGGTAGAGAGAGACGCCTTGGTGATACCGAGAAGGAGTGGACGCCCCGTCGCGGGCCGGCCGCCTTCGGCGATGACACGATCGTTCTCTTCGCGGAAGCGGAACTTGTCCACTTGTTCTTCGAGAAGGAACGTGGTGTCACCGACGTCTTCGACCTTGACCCAGCGCATCATCTGACGAGAGATGGTTTCGATGTGCTTGTCGTTGATATTGACACCCTGCAGGCGGTAAACCTCTTGAATAGCGTTGACGAGGTAAGCCTGGGTGTACTTCTCGCCCAGAACCGCGAGAAGGTCGTGGAGGTTGAGCGGGCCGTCGATGAGCGCTTCACCAGCGCGGACGTGTTCGCCTTCCTGAACGTTGATGTGGACGCCGCGCGGGATGGCATATTCCTTGGAGGTCTTGCCATCTTCGCTTTCGACGTAAATCTTGCGCATGCCCTTGGCGATTTCGCCGTAGCGGACGGTGCCATCGATTTCGGAAATGACGGCGGGGTCCTTGGGCTTGCGGGTTTCGAAGAGCTCGACGACGCGGGGGAGACCACCGGTGATGTCCTTGGTCTTCGTGGTTTCGCGCGGGATCTTGGCGAGCACGTCTCCGGCCTGGACTTCATCGCCATCCTGCACCATCAAGTGTGCGCGGGAAGGCATGAGGTACTTTTTGCGAACCTTGCCGGAAGAATCGCGGACCAGAATCGCAGGCTGATGCTTTTCGTCGCCCGGCGGCAGGGTGACGACAAGCTGCGAGAGGCCGGTAACTTCGTCCACCTGCTCTTCGATGGTGAGACCGGGACGCAGATCGTCAAACTTCACGGAGCCTGCGGTTTCGGTCAGGATCGAGAAGGTGAAGGGATCCCATTCGGCGAGGATCTGCCCGTGCTGGACCGTGTCGCCTTCGTTCACACGGAGGCGAGCGCCGTACACCACGTGGTAGCGTTCCTTTTCGCGGCCCTTTTCATCGAGGATGACGATCAGGCCGGAACGGTTCATGGCGATGCGAGCGCCGCCGCGGCCTTCGACGTGACGAAGGTCGACGAACTTCACAGCGCCGGTGTTCTTGGCTTCGAGCGTGGACCGCTCGCTCACGCGAGTCGCCGCGCCACCGATGTGGAAGGTACGCATGGTGAGCTGCGTGCCAGGTTCGCCGATGGACTGAGCGGCAATGACGCCGACCGCTTCGCCGAGTTCGACCATGCGCCCGGTAGCGAGGTTGCGGCCATAGCAGAGGGCGCAAACACCGCGGCGGGATTCGCAAGTGAGCACGGAGCGAATGCGCACACGCTCGATGCCGGCAGCCTGAATGGCGTTGGCCAGTTCTTCGGTGATCTCCTGGTTGACTTCGACGATGACGCTGCCTTCGAAGTCCTTGATGCGTTCCAAGGAGACGCGGCCGACGACGCGGTCGCGCAGAGGCTCGACTTCGACGCCCGCTTCGATGATGGGCTCGACGTAGATGCCGTCGGTGGTGCCGCAATCGGGCTCGTTGATGATGACATCCTGAGCCACATCGACCAGTCGGCGGGTGAGATAACCGGAGTCCGCCGTCTTTAACGCGGTGTCCGCAAGACCCTTACGCGCGCCGTGTGTGGAAATGAAGTACTGCAACACGGTCAGGCCTTCGCGGAAGTTGGACGTGATTGGAGTCTCGATAACTTCGCCTGACGGCTTGGCCATCAAGCCGCGCATGCCGGAAAGCTGGCGGATCTGCTGCTTAGAACCACGGGCGCCAGAGTCAGCCATGATGTACACGGGGTTGATGTTGCCTTCGCGGTCCTGCGTTTCCAGGGCCTTGAACATTTCGTCGGCAACTTTTTCGGTGACGTCGCCCCAGATGGCGATGACCTTGTTGTAGCGTTCGCCGTTGGTGATGGCGCCGTCGAGGTATTGCTGCTGAACCTTCACGACTTCCTTCTCGGCGTTTTCGACGAGCTTGTACTTGTCGCTGGGGATGAGCATGTCATCGATGCCGATGGAGATGCCGGACTTGGTGGCGTAAGAGAAGCCGAGCGCCTTGAGGTGATCGAGGAGCTCCACAGTGGCTTCGAGGCCAAAGCGCAAGTAGGCGTAATAGACCAACTGCTGGACACCCTTTTTCTTGAGCAAGCCATTGATGAAGGGCATCTGCTTCGGCAAGTGCGAATTAAAGATGACACGGCCAACGGTGGTCTGGATGAATTGCCGTTCCATCTTGATCGGCTCGGTGTGCGTCACATCCTGCGTATCGAAGGCGGTGGTCAAGTCGATGGCCTCACCCGTGTAGCGCAGACGGATCGGGGTGAGCAGTTCGACTTCGCCGGCTTCGAGAGCCAGAGTGACGTCCTCCGCGGAACCAAACACGCGGCCTTCGCCCTTGGCGCCAGGCTTGGACTTGGTCAGGTAATAGATACCGAGAACCATGTCCTGCGAAGGAACAGCGAGAGGCAGACCGTGCGCGGGCGAAAGAATGTTGCGCGAGCTGAGCATGAGCACAGAGGCTTCCACCTGGGATTCCGGAGAGAGCGGAATGTGCACGGCCATCTGGTCGCCGTCGAAGTCCGCATTGAAGGCGGTGCAAACGAGGGGGTGTATGCGGATGGCTTTACCTTCGACGAGTGTCGGTTCGAAGGCCTGGATGCCGAGGCGGTGCAAAGTTGGAGCGCGGTTGAGCAGCACGGGGTGTTCACGGATGACATCTTCGAGGATGTCCCACACCACGGCTTCCTGCTGTTCGACCATTTCTTTGGCTTGCTTGATGGTGGTGCAGTGGCCCTGCGCTTCGAGCTTGTGGTAGATGAACGGCTTGAAGAGTTCGAGCGCCATCTTCTTGGGCAGACCGCACTGGTTCAGTTTGAGTTCCGGGCCAACGACGATAACGGAACGGCCGGAATAGTCCACGCGCTTGCCGAGGAGGTTCTGGCGGAAGCGACCTTGCTTACCCTTGAGCGTATCGCTGAGGGACTTGAGGGGGCGGTTGTTGGTGCCCCGCAGAACGCGGCCGCGGCGGCCATTGTCAAACAGAGCGTCGACCGCTTCTTGGAGCATGCGCTTTTCGTTGCGAACGATGACGTCTGGAGCGCGGAGTTCCATGAGCTTTTTCAAACGGTTGTTGCGGTTGATGACGCGCCGATAGAGATCGTTCAGGTCCGAAGTGGCGAAACGGCCACCATCGAGAGGCACGAGAGGACGCAACTCGGGCGGAAGGACCGGGATCACGTCCAGAATCATCCACTCGGGCTTGTTGCCGCTCTTGCGGAAGGCTTCGAGCACCTTGAGGCGCTTGGCGTACTTGATGCGCTTCTGCAGCGAAGGATCCGCCTTCATCTTTTCGCGCAGATCATCCGCGAGTTTTTCCACATCGACGCGACGCAGAAGTTCCTTGATGGCTTCCGCGCCCATCTTGGCGGTGAACTGGCCAGGATATTCGGTGGTGAGCTTGCGATATTCCTCTTCCTGAAGGACCTGACGTTCTTTCAGGATCGCGACTTCGCCCTGATCGACAACGACAAAGGCTTCGAAATAGAGGATGCGCTCGAGGTCGCGCATGGAAATATCGAGCAAGTAGCCGATGCGGCTAGGCAGGCCCTTGAAGAACCAGACATGGGAGCAGGGGGACGCCAGCTCGATGTGACCGAGGCGCTCGCGGCGAACCTTGCTCAAAGTAACTTCGACGCCGCACTTGTCGCAGATCACGCCGCGATGCTTCATGCGCTTGTACTTACCGCACAAACACTCCCAGTCGGTGACCGGACCGAAGATTTTGGCGCAGAACAGGCCGTCACGCTCGGGTTTGAACGTGCGGTAGTTGATGGTCTCCGGCTTGGTGACTTCGCCGTGGGACCAAGAACGGATTTTTTCCGGACTCGCCAAGCTGATGCGAATGGAATCAAAATCGGCGATCAGACTGGCGCGATCATAAGGGCTGCTGCGATACAAGGTGATTTCCTCCCTCCCCGGCTTTCACCGGGGACGCGCCCCTGTCAGTTTGAAGACTGACCGAGGCGGCTGAGAACCCAAAAAACGGTTACTGCGTAGTACCTTCGCTTGCCGAGCGGGGGCGCAGATGAGTGCGCCCCACGCGGGCATTTCTAATCGGCTGCCTTTTCGACTGGTGGCTTCTGGCGCTTCATCAACTCGACGTCGAGGCACAGAGACTGCAACTCGCGTACGAGCACGTTGAACGATTCCGGCACGCCAGGTTCAATGCCGGGCTCGCCCTTGACGATGGCCTCGTAAATCTTGGCGCGGCCATAGACGTCGTCGGACTTCGCGGTGAGCAATTCCTGCAAAATGTGTGCGGCCCCATACGCTTCGAGGGCCCACACTTCCATTTCGCCGAAGCGCTGACCGCCGAACTGGGCCTTACCACCGAGCGGCTGCTGGGTGATGAGGGAGTACGGACCGATCGAGCGGGCGTGGATCTTGTCGTCCACCAGGTGAGAGAGCTTGAGCATGTAGATGTAGCCAACGGTGATGGGCTGATCGAACTGGTCGCCAGTCATGCCGTCGAAGAGGTTGATCTTGCCGGCGTGCGGCAAGCCCGCCACTTCGAGCAGGTGACGGATTTCCGGTTCGCGCGCGCCGTCGAATACCGGCGTAGCGAACGGAATCCCATCGCGGAAGCCTTCGGCGAATTCCAGCAATTCATCGTCGGACGATTTCTGGAGCGACTTCCAAATGGCGGTGTCGCTGAAGACTTCGCGGTACCAACGGCGAATCGCTTCCGCTTTGACTTCCTTGCTGAGCAGGCGCTTGAGGCTGTTGCCGAGTTCCTTCGAGGCCCAACCGAGGTGCGTCTCGAGAATCTGTCCGACGTTCATACGAGACGGAACGCCGAGCGGATTCAAAACGATTTCCACAGGAGTGCCGTCAGGGAGATAAGGCATATCTTCTTCCGGAACGACGCGGGCAATAACGCCCTTGTTGCCGTGGCGGCCGGCCATCTTGTCGCCGATGGAGAGTTTGCGCTTCATGGCGATATAGACTTTGACCAGCTTGATCACGCCCGGAGGCAGTTCGTCGCCCTTCTTGAGCTTTTCCTTGCGCTCGTCGGTGATCTTGCGGAGCACATCGATCTGGCGCGAAGTCATCTCTTCGATTTCTTCGATCTTCTCGATGAGCAGGGGATCCCGCTCGTTGAGTTTCAGGCGCTTGAGGTTGCGCGTGGAGATCTTTTCGATCAGGTCACGCGTCAGCTCTACGCCCTTGGTCAACAGGCGCTTGTTGGTTTTTTCGTCGTGCAGGTCGGCCTGGAGAACCTTGCCGCCGAGCAGATCTTCGAGGCGCTTCAAGCGCTCGTCGGTCAGGATTCGGATTTCGTCGGCCAGGTTCTTTTCCAGCTTGAAGACCTGGGACGCTTCAATGGCCTTGTGGCGCTCGTCCTTTTCTCCTCCCTTGCGGGTGAAGATTTTGACGTCAACGATAGTGCCCTCGATGCCCGGCGGGCAGTACAGGGAGGCGTCGCGAACATCGCCGGCTTTTTCACCGAAGATGGCGCGAAGCAGTTTTTCTTCCGGCGTTAGCGTGGTTTCGCCCTTGGGGGTGACCTTGCCAACGAGGATGTCGCCGGGCTTCACGACCGCGCCGATGCGGATGACCCCGCTCTCGTCGAGGTTGCGAAGGAACGATTCGCTGATGTTGGGGATGTCGCGGGTCACTTCTTCGGGACCGAGCTTGGTGTCGCGGGCTTCGATCTCGTACTCCTCGATGTGAATCGAGGTGTAGTAGTCGTCCTTCACCAGCTTTTCGCTGACGAGGATGGCGTCTTCGAAGTTGTAACCGCGCCAGGGCACGAAGGCTACGAGAACGTTGCGCCCGAGGCCAAGTTCGCCGCGGTCCGTGCAAGGTCCATCGGCCAGCACTTGCGCGGTCTTCACGCGGTCGCCCACGCGAACGAGCGGCTTCTGGTTGATGCAGGTGTTCTGGTTCGAGCGCTTGAACTTGGTCAGGGTGTAGATGTCTGCGCCAACTTCACGGCTGAGTACGCCGGAGTGGTCGCTCTCGACGCGAACGATGATGCGCTCGGAGTCGACCTGATCGACGATGCCGTCGCGCTTGCAGAGGACGACTGCGCCGGAATCGCGAGCCGTGACGCGCTCCATACCCGTGCCCACGAGGGGCGCTTCGCCGCGGATGAGAGGCACCGCCTGGCGTTGCATGTTCGAACCCATCAGGGCTCGGTTGGCGTCGTCGTTTTCGAGGAACGGAATCAAACTGGCGGCCACCGAAACAAGCTGTTTCGGCGAAACGTCAACGTAATCCACTTCATCGCGATGCTTGAGGACGAAGTTTCCGGCCTGGCGGCAGTTCACGAGTTCGGTGGTGATCCGCAGTTTTTCGTCGAGCGAAACGTTTGCCTGCGCGATGACATACTTGTCTTCTTCCCAAGCGGACAGGTAGAAGCAGTAAGGCTCGTCGACAACTTTGCGGCGCTTCAGCTCTTCGTTGAGCTCTTCCACGCGATCGGCTTCGACAATGTCTCCGGCCTTGAACTCGCTGTCGCCAGCATTCACGATCTGCACGTAGTCCACGATGCGGCCGCCCTTGACGCGGCGGTACGGCGATTCGATGAACCCATAGTCGTTGATGCGAGCGAAACAGCTCAAGGAGCTGATCAAACCGATGTTCGGACCTTCCGGCGTCTCGATTGGGCAGATGCGGCCATAGTGCGTTGGGTGGACGTCGCGGACTTCGAACCCGGCGCGTTCACGTGACAAACCACCCGGCCCAAGAGCGGAAAGACGCCGCTTGTGGGTAATTTCACTGAGAGGGTTGGTCTGGTCCATGAACTGGCTGAGCTGCGAACTGCCGAAGAATTCGCGGATCGCAGCCATAACCGGCTTGGCGTTGACCAGGTCGTGTGGCATGGCTGTGGACATTTCCTGGTACACGCTCATCTTTTCCTTGATGGCGCGTTCCATGCGGACCAAGCCGATGCGGAACTGATTTTCTAAAAGCTCGCCCACCGCGCGGACGCGGCGATTGCCGAGATGATCGATGTCGTCGACCACACCGATATTCTTGCGCAGCTTGAACAGGTACTTGATCGCGGCGACGAAGTCGGTCGTGTCGAGGGTGCGATTATCGAGCGGCGTATCGAGCCCGAGCTTGATGTTGAACTTCAGGCGGCCGACGCGGCTGAAATCGTATTTGCGCGGGTCGAAGAACATGCCGCGGAAAAGATTGGTCGCCGTTTCGAGCGTCGGAGGATCGCCCGGGCGCAGCTTGCGATAGATCTCGATGAGCGCTTCCTTGGAAGAGCGGATCGAATCCTTATCCAAGGTGCGGGAGAGCACCAAGCCGATATCGTCGCGTTCGGGGAAGAAGATATCGACTTCGCTGATGCCGGCTTCGGCAAAGGCCTGCCAAAGATCCCCCGTGAGCGGCTTGTTGGCCTCGAGCAGAACCTCGCCGGTCTGACGGTTGACGACGTCGGCGACGCTGTAAGCGCCTTCGAGGTCGGCCAGCGCCGCGCGAACCTGGGAAATCTTCGCCTTGATGAGTTCCTTGAAGAGCGTTTCGGTGATGCGCTTGTGAGCGCCGACGATGACCTCTTCGGACTTAGGATTGCGGATTTCGTGAGTCAGCTTGCGCTCCACGATGCCAGGCGAAACGTTCCAGAAAAGTTCCTTGTCGCGCAAGGAAAGTCGTTCGACCTGATAGAAGGTGCGAAGAATTTCCTCATTGGACTTCATGCCCAAGGCGCGAAGGAAGATGGAGCCGAGGAACTTGCGTTTGCGATCGATGCGCACGTAGAGAATGTTCTTGGTGTCGTACTCGAATTCCACCCACGAACCGCGATAGGGAATGATCTTGCCGAGGAAGTAGCTGCGGTTGTTGGCGCTCTCGAAGAAAACGCCGGGCGAACGGTGCAGCTGGCTGACGATAACGCGCTCGGTACCATTGATGATGAAGGTGCCGTTGTCGGTCATCAAAGGAATGTCGCCGTAGAAAACTTCCTGTTCCTTGATGTCGCGAATGGTCTTCGCGCCGGTGTCGGGATCCTTATCGTAAATGGTCAGACGGATGGTGACCTTCAGAGGCGCGGAGTAGGTCATGCCGCGCTCCTGGCACTCGTTCACGTCGTATTTCAGCTGCATGGCAACCGGGTCGCCGCACTTGTTGCAGAAGGTAGGCGTGTTCTTATTAAACGTGCCGCACTTCTGGCAAACCACGTCGCCGGTCTGATACGGATTGGTGACAACGGAAGCGCCGCAATTGCGACAAGTGGCGCGGAGATGGTGCAGACCCTTCAGGTTGCCGCACTTGCACTCCCAGTTGCCGATGGAGTAGTCCACGAATTCAAGCTGCGACATTTCGCGGAAGTCTCGGATCGGAAAGACCGACGTAAATACCGACTGGAGTCCGCCGTCCTCGCGCTCGCTCGGCAGAAGATCCATCTGCAGGAAGCGCTGATAGGACTTTTTCTGGACTTCGATCAGGTTAGGGATCTGGATGGACCCCTGGATTTTCGCAAAATCCAGTCGCTGGCGTTCCCGAACGTGCTGGTTGCTATTGGACATGCCTGATTTACCTCATTCCCTTTCGGGCAGGGTACAGAAACACTGAAAAGACACTAAACCGTGATGCCGCGCAGCTTGCCCGAAGCCGCCCTGCACACGGTTAGTGAAGGTCCCCCACGGACCCAGAGAGTTGTAGACAAAACCGGCCGTAGCGTTCGTACGAAAATCCCCTGGCGCAAGCAGGCACCGCTGCTGCCGCGCCGAAAGTGAAGCCCGGACCACGGGGTGCCGGCCAGAGTAATGGCCGGCAGCCCATTACTTGATCTCGACCTTGGCGCCCACCTCTTCGAACTTCTTCTTGATGTTGGCTGCCTCGTCCTTGCTCACGCCTTCTTTCACGGTCTTTGGCGCGCCATCAACGAGATCCTTCGCTTCCTTCAGGCCCAGGCTGGTGACTTCCCGAACGGCCTTAATGACGTTGATCTTGTTGCCGCCCACATCGGTGAGAACGACAGTGAATTCCGTCTTCTCTTCCGCGGGAGCCGCCGCGCCGCCACCCGCCGCACCGCCGCCCGCCGCCACAACTGTGGCAGCCGCCGCGGACACGCCGAAGGCTTCTTCCATTTTCTTAACGAGATCTGACGCTTCAAGAAGCGTCAGGCCCTTGATTTCTTCCAGGATCGTTTCAACTTTCGACATGACTGCTAGTTCTCCTCTCAAATTTCTGATTCAAAATTCAAAACTCTCGGAACCGCGGGCTGAGCCCGCGAACCCTATGAACTGAACTTGTTGGCCTTCACCGCTTCGCTGACGGTGACAGCGAGGTTGCGCGGCAGCGCGTTGAGCGCCGTCGCGATTCGCTGAGCTGGAGCGTTCAGCAAGAACATAATCTTGCTGATAAGTTCTTCCTTGGAAGGCATGTCGGCGAGCTGCTTGATCTCCGAGATGGAGATGACGCGGCCTTCGACGACGCCCGACTTGAACTGGAACGCCGGAACATCCTTGGCGATCTTGGTCAGTGCCTTTGCCAACGCGACCGGATCGCTTTGCGTGTAGGCAATCGAATGCGTGCCTTTCAGATTCTTGAGCACGCCTTCCGCGGGTGTGCCGGAACCGGCGAGCTCGGCAAGCGTGTTTTTCACGACTTGGTACTTTCCGCCCGCTGCCTGCACCGCACGACGCAACTTGGTGTCTTGTTCGACGGTGATTCCCTGGAAGGTGGTCAGAATGACCGTGGAAACCTTCGCGAGCTCCGTCTTCAGCTTGTCCAGGTCCTGCTGTTTTTCACTTTTCTTCTTCATAATCTTTCTCCGCGTACTCCTTGCGCGTTACGCAGCCGTCGCGAGCGTTTCCGCTTCGGCAAGATCCACGGTGATGCCGGGACCCATGGTGGAGGTGAGGGTGATGCGCTTGACGAACTTCCCTTTGGCCGCCGCCGGCTTGGCTTTGACAATCGCGGCGATCAAAGCGTGCGCATTCTCCGCCAACTTCGCTGCGTCGAAATTCATTTTGCCGATCGGGCAGTGCACGATTCCGGCCTTGTCCACGCGAAACTCAACTTTGCCGGCCTTGGTTTCCTTGACAGCTTTGGTTACGTCCGCTGTGACCGTGCCGGTTTTCGGATTGGGCATGAGGCCGCGGGGGCCGAGCACCTTACCGAGCTTGCCGGCGGAACGCATCATGTCCGGTGTCGCGATGACGGCATCGAAATCGGTCCAGCCTTCCATGATTTTCTGCACCATGTCGTCGCCGCCGACAAATTCCGCGCCGGCTTCGCTAGCTTCGCGCTGCTTATCGCCACCTGCGAGAACAAGAACGCGAACGCTCTTGCCCAAACCGTTCGGAAGAACGACAGTGCCGCGAACCACCTGGTCGGAGTGCTTTGGATCCACGCCGAGATTGATGGCGAGTTCCACGGTCTCGTTGAACTTCGTGTGATGCGTCTTCTTGATGAGCTCGGCTGCTTCCGCGAGCTTGTACGGCCGCGCTTCGACTTTCTTGCGCGCGTTCTCTACCTGTTTTCCAGACTTCTTCATCGTGCTGCCTCTCTGATCCCTTAGCGCCTGTGACTCCCTAGGCTTCCACGACTTCCAGACCCATGTTGCGCGCCGTACCCATCACGGTGCGCACCGCGGAATCCAGATTTGTGGTGTTGAGATCGACAAGCTTAATCTTGGCGATTTCTACGACCTGCTTCTTCGTAACCTTGCCCACCTTGTTGCGGTTGGGTTCCGGAGAACCCTTGGCAATGCCAGCCGCGCGGAGCAAAAGAATGGAAGCGGGCGGCGTCTTAAGAATGAACGTAAAGGTGCGGTCGGTGTAAATGGTGACCAGCACCGGAAAGATCATTCCGTCGGGCTCTTTCTGGGTCTTGGCATTGAACTGCTTGCAGAAATCCATGATATTCACGCCATGGGGACCGAGCGCGGTGCCCACGGGGGGCGCCGGCGTGGCCTTGCCGGCCGGCAACTGCAACTTGATCGTGGTCTGTACCTTCTTTGGTGGCATTGTACCTTTACCTCACCTCTAAATTCTTCAGCCCGGGCCAGCAGACCCCAGGCGTTTAGCCAAGCTTTTCGACACTCGCAAAATCCAGTTCAACCGGAGTGGAGCGTCCAAAAATCGTGACGGAAACTTTCAAGCGGCTGTGATCGTTGTCGATTTCCTCGACCACGCCATTGAAATTCGCAAAGGGTCCATCGACAATACGCACTTGCTCATTGCGCTCGTAGACCACTTTGGGCTTCGGGCGGTCCATCGGCGTGTGCACGCGATTGATGATGGCGTCGACTTCCGACTCGGAGAGCGGGGGCGGCGCGGTGGCCGAGCCGACAAAGCCGGTGACCCGGGGCGTGTTGCGCACGATGTGCCAGGTGTTCTCGTCGAGATCCATTTCCACGAGGACATAGCCGGGATACGACATGCGCGAGGCCACTGTCTTCTTGCCGCCGCGCACTTCGACGACGTCTTCGGTGGGGATCAGCACGCGGCCGATCTTGTCCTGAAGATTGAAAGCGGCAACACGGCTCTCGAGGCTTTCTTTGACTTTCTTTTCAAAGCCCGAATACGTGTGAATGATGTACCACTGCATTGGCATAATGTCGTCTCGCCCTTAAACGTGGAAGTAATGCAGCAACTGGTCCAGGCCCTTTTGCGCGACCCACTCCACGATGGCTAGAAAGACTCCGAAAAACGCTACCGTGGCAATCACGACACCGGTCGTGGAGATCACGTCTTCGCGATTGGGCCAAGTCACCTGCTTCATTTCCACTCTAACGTCGTGAAGAAACTCGCGGGTACCGTCAATCGTGCCGGTCACCTTGTTAACGAGCGGAAGATTCGATCCGCCCTGAGATTCGTCGTTCATTTTCACCGCCCGCGTGGCCATAACCCTTTTCACCCGCACGAACCGCTGGGTTCGTGTCCTTACAAATCTCTGGCAGGGGAGGAGGGATTCGAACCCCCATACCCGGTTTTGGAGACCGGAGTCCTAACCGTTGGACGACTCCCCTTTACCCTGAGCCCGTCGTTGGGGCGAAGGGTTTACCCTTTTCCCGCTCGATGTGCCCTAAAGTCTTTTCCGGTTCCGGCCCTTCCATCCCTCACAAACTACCGCCGCCCGATCGCCTGAGATCCTTCGGCAATCCTTGTCGGATGGCCTCCGGAGGACAAGCGCAGCAACGTCATTTGGCTTCTTTGTGAGCCGTGTGTTTGCGGCACGCACGGCAAAACTTCCTGGTCTCCATACGTTCGGAGTGCTTCTTCTTGTTCTTGGTGGTGGTGTAGTTCCGATTCTTACACTCACCACACTGCAATGTAATGATTTCGCGCATTTCTCTACTTCCCTTTTTCGAGTGCGCGCCGCAGGAAAGCGGCCCGCCTCTGGAAAATTACTCGAGGATCTCCGTGACGGCGCCGGCGCCGACGGTGTGCCCGCCTTCGCGAATCGCGAACCGCAAGCCCTTTTCCAGCGCGACCGGCGTAATCAGCGTCACTTCGCAGCTTACGTTGTCCCCCGGCATCACCATCTCCACGCCTGTCGGCAGCTTCACGTCTCCGGTCACATCCGTCGTCCGGAAATAAAACTGCGGACGGTATCCCGTGAAAAACGGCGTATGACGGCCGCCCTCTTCCTTCGTCAACACGTACGCTTCCGCCTTGAACTTCGTGTGCGGCGTGATCGAGCCCGGCTTGCACACCACCTGCCCGCGCTCCACATCGTCCTTTTCCGTCCCGCGCAGCAGAAGTCCCACGTTGTCGCCCGCCAGCCCTTCATCCAATAACTTGCGGAACATCTCGACGCCCGTTACCACCTTCTTCTGCGTCGCGCGGAATCCCACAATTTCGATTTCTTCGCCAACCTTCACCTTGCCGCGTTCCACGCGCCCCGTGACCACCGTGCCGCGTCCGGAAATCGAAAAAATGTCTTCGATCGGCATGGCGAACGGCTTGTCGATGTCGCGCACCGGTAGCGGCACTTTCTCGTCCACTGCCGCCATCAGTTCCAGAATCTTCTGTTCCCACTTCTCATCCCCGTTCAGCGCTTGCAACGCCGAACCCCGTATCACCGGAACGCTGTCGCCCGGAAACTGGTAGCTCTTCAGCAACTCGCGTACTTCCAGTTCCACCAGTTCGAGCAGTTCCGGATCTTCCACCATGTCGCACTTGTTCAGGAACACCACGATGTACGGCACACCCACCTGGCGGGCCAGAAGAATGTGCTCGCGCGTCTGCGGCATCGGCCCATCCGTCGCCGCCACCACCAGAATCGCCCCATCCATCTGCGCCGCCCCGGTGATCATGTTCTTGATGTAGTCGGCGTGCCCCGGGCAATCCATGTGCGCGTAGTGCCGGTTCGCGGTCTCATACTCCACGTGGGAAACCGCAATGGTGATCCCCCGCTCGCGCTCTTCCGGTGCGTTGTCAATCGAATCAAATGCGCGGAACGCCACCTTCGGGTTGTGCTTGCTCAACACCTTGGTGATCGCCGCCGTCAACGTCGTCTTGCCATGATCAATGTGACCAATGGTCCCAATGTTCACGTGTGGCTTACTGCGCTCAAATTTCTCCTTGGCCATATGCCCTCATCCTTTGCTCAAACCGCCTTCCAAATCGCGGCTGGAGCCGAACTTGGAGCGGGGGACGGGATTTGAACCCGCAACCATCACCTTGGAAGAGTGAGACTCTACCGTTGAGTTACCCCCGCCCTCGAAAAACCCTCAACCTCTCCCTGCTGAACCAGAGTTCCTCGCGGAACTCAGCAAATCCTGGAGCCTGGGACCGGGATTGAACCGGTGACCTCGTCCTTACCAAGGACGCGCTCTACCAACTGAGCTACCCAGGCCGAACCCGATCCTCCAAGAAACTCTTCTGCTTCGCGGCGCACGATTTCCTACCGGCTTGTCCGCCGCGATTCGTACCGCTTTCGAACATCGCGTCCGCGATTATCCTGCGGTGTTGTTGCTACCCACGTTGCTCAGCGCTGCCAGCGACGTTGCGCTCCCACGAAGCCGCCGCGGAGATTGAATCCTGGTGGACGGGGAAGGATTCGAACCTTCGTAGCCCGCAAGGAGCGGCAGATTTACAGTCTGCTGGTTTTAGCCACTCACCCACCCGTCCGCGAAACATGTCGACACAAAGTGCGTGCCGGATTGTGCCCTACCGTGCTGTGTTAGGAGCGATGCGCGTGAAAACACAAAATGGACTCGTGTCTAAAGACACCAGCCCTTTCAGGTTCTCATGCCGGGATTCGCTCCGCCTCACTCCCCTGCCAAAATATGGTGGAGCTGGCGGAGGGAATTGAACCCCCGACCCTCTGATTACAAATCAGATGCTCTACCAGCTGAGCTACGCCAGCGCTGCTCAAACCGCACAAGAATAGCAGATTAGGCACAAGGATTGCAAGGAGGGGTGAGGAGAACGAGAGCAATCGGGCAGCCAACTCTGTGGAAAAGAAGGATGCTCACATCCATCGGTCACATGGCCGTAAGTGACTGATCTAAATAAACTTAACCTGATAATGACGCCCTCTGAACCCCACAGAATCCACAGGTTTCCACTACCCGGAACCAGGGGGCTCCGGAAATCCCTCAATTCTTCCTGAATCTTTCCGTGGGATGCGAGAAGATCGAGGAATCGCACCGGAAGGAAACTGACACCGAATCGCTATGCCCAAAAACAAGAGTTTGTTGGTCGCCTGCCTCGCCATCGCCGTTTTCGTGATGGCGTTTCTTGCCTACCGGCACTGGAGTTCAGGGGATTCCCTCAGCGATCGGGAACGAATGCTCGCGTACATGCGCGAAGATGCGAGCGCCGTGATGTTCATGGATGTCGCGCAATTGCGATCTTCCCCATTTCTTGCAGAGTTATTCCGGTGGGCGCCAAAGCCCGCGCCCGATAGCGATTACGCACAATTTCTCGAGGCAACTGGATTTAATTACGAGAGCGATCTCGACCGGTTAGCGATGTCGATCAATCGGCAACCGCAAAGTCCTACGGCGTTTGCGGTTGCCGAGGGAAGATTCGACCGGAAAAAAATAGAAGCGTATGCCGCAAAATTCGCATCGCTAAGAACCGCCGACGGAAAAACATTGTATGCGGTTCCTTTGAGCGGATCCAACCGAAAAGCGTACTTCACTTTTCTGCGAGAGGACCGCATAGCCTGGGCAAATGACTCCTCCTATTTTTTCCAGCGACCACACAGCGGTTCGTCGACAGAATGGCGAGAACATTTTTCGCGCCTTGCCGGCACGCCCGTGTTTGCAGTTCTGCGGCAGGAGTCCGGTGCCGCATCGGCGCTAGCCCAAGAAGCTCCCGGAGGCCTGCGTTCCCCGCAACTGGCGGCGCTGCTGGCGCAATTGCAATGGATTTCCATCAGCGCAAAACCGGAAGGCAATCTGCTGCGCGTGGGATTGGAAGGAGAATGCCAGGGGGAAAGTACGGAACACCAGTTGAAAGAATTGCTCAGTGGCCTGGTGATGCTGGCACAGATGGGCTTGAACGATTCGAAAACGCGTGCCCAATTGGATCCCGAGCTGCGGGAAGGGTATTTGCAACTGTTGCAGTCCGCGGATATTCAGCAAGTGGACCGGGGAGGGAGCAAGAGTGTGCGAGTGTTTTTTGATGTGACACCGAAATTACTGGAGTCGGCGGGTCATTCGCCTGCTGCGGATAACCCGACAAAATCAGCACACTGATTTCTTCTCTGCCAAGTTCACAGAAGGATCAGGCGAGTCTTGACGGAGTGGGATTAGTCGCCGGCGGGAACGGTCTTCATGTAGCGCCACGGATTGACGGGCGCATTGTTTACACGAACTTCGTAATGGACGTGCGGCCCAGTCGAACGACCGCTGATGCCGGTGTAGCCGATGACTTCGCCGCGACGGACGTGCGTGCCCGCAACTACGGCATACGAGGAGAGGTGCGCATAGAGCGTGGTGATGCCGAATCCATGTTCGACCACGACGAGGCGGCCATAGCCGGTGTGCGTTTCCGCCACAGTGACGACGCCATCGGCGGTCACATGAACCGGGGCACCATAATCTGCGCTGACGTCCACACCCGTGTGGAAAGCACCTTCACCAGAGAACGGATCGAGGCGTTCGCCAAAGCTATCGGTGATGTGACCCATGACCGGCCAGATCGAAGGCGTGTAATTTGAATCGGCAAAGGACATGGCCGGAAGCAAACGCAAACCGCCAGCGGAGATGGCGATCGCCGTGGCGTTCCGCTTCAGGAAGGAATACTGCTCAAGAGAACGATCGAAGGCATCCTGAGCGGAGGCCGAGTTGTCCGGTTGATCGAACGCCGCAGGGTGATACCGCAGCACGCCGTAGGTCATGGCGACTTCGGTAGCAAGGGACTGCAGAGAATCCAGGCGCTCGTTGGTATCTTTGACGGTTGATTGCAAATCCCGATATTGCTTCTTGAGGGTTTCCTGATCGTGCCGGAGAGCGTTGTAGTTTCCTACTTTCCACAACATGCGGCTGTAGGAACCGAGGCCCGCGACCACGGTGACGCTTCCGATGATCACCAGCGCCGCCAAGCCATGAAGAACATACGCCGGAATAATCAATTTCCGGAGTTGACCGGGCGTCGAGGCAATATAAAACGTATAATTCTTGCCGCTGATCACGAATGGGCCCCTCTGGCCTAATGTATATTCCCAATGAAACTGCGTGCGGGTCCTTCGTTCCCTGTCTCCGCACAATTGGTGTTTAATGACCGTAAAGGTCAGAACCGTGAGACTTGGTCCGCGAGTAAGAGAATACTAGAATTTGTAGGCTCTGTCGTCAACCCTGTATTTCGCGTATTTTGGGACAGCCGTTGGGAAACTGTCCCCTGTCCCGACGGGCAGCCGCCGCTAGGATAACGTCAAACGTATGAAACCAAAGAAAAACGAGGAAGACCTGGTCTCGAAGATAGAGAAGGCCTTTGCTTCCCGCAGCAGAAAATATCTGCTGCTTCCCCCAGGGGATGACGCGGCCTTGTGGTTGCCGACTCCCGGGAACGAAACCATTCTGACCTGCGACTGGTTTCTGGAAGGGACCCATTTTCTTCGCGCCAAGCATCGTGCCGATGCGGTGGGATGGAAATCTCTGGCGCGCGCGATGAGTGATATTGCGGCCATGGGCGGTCGGCCGCGGTGTTTCCTGCTGAGCCTAGCGTTGCCGAGCGAGTTGACGGGAAAATGGCTGAACCAGTTTCTGCGCGGATTGCGGCGGGCTTCGAAGCGGCTGGGTTGCGAGCTCGCCGGCGGCGACACAACGCGGCGCAACGAAGTCCTGATCAACATGACGGTGCTTGGGGAAGTTTCGCGCGGCAGGGCGATTCTCCGTTCGGGCGCGAAGCCGGGAGACGCAATTTTCGTGAGCGGAACCTTGGGAGAAGCGGATCTCGGGTTACGGGAACTACGCCGGAAACGCGGGATGGCTAAACCATGCAATGAAGCCTTGCGAAAGCACCTTTACCCCCATCCGAGGTTGGCTCTGGGCCAGTGGTTGGCCGAGAAACGGCTTGCCACAGCGATGATGGATCTTTCGGATGGACTCTCTACAGATCTGCCTCGATTGTGCGGAGCAAGCGGGGTTGGAGCAAAGATCGAAAGCAATTCCCTTCCCGTGACGCCGCTGGCGAAGTTGCCCGAAGCGCGGAACCTTGCCCTGCATGGCGGCGATGAATATGAGTTGCTGTTTACGGTCACGAAAAGAAATGTCAGCAGAGTGCCGGGGAGGTTTGCGGGGTTGCGCTTGACGCGGATCGGCGAAATCACGCGCCAGAGGAAGATTCTGGTTACGGAGGCGGGGAAAACTGCCGCGTTGGTTTCTCGTGGTTGGGATCCCTTCCGCGAGTGAGCCGGTGCCCTGCGGTCCGCCTCAGAAGGCGAACCCTAGAAAGGCGAATCATCTTTGCGGAGTTGGTGGGCTAGCGGTGGGAGTCGCAGGCGGCGGTGTCGGGTTCGCTTGTGCTGGCTGCCTCGGCAAAGAGGGAGCTTCGTCTTCGGGGACCGTGTCAGGCACGTCCGTATGAACGTGATGCTCAGCCGCTTGCTCTTCGAGCGTGGTGACATTGGCGAACTCCACCGCAGGCAAGTTGGCCATGCCTTGTTCGACAAATTGCATCCAGATGGGAAGCGCGGCTTGCGCGCCCGTCTCGCGTTTCCCCAGGGAGATTTGCTTATCGTCGAAACCAACCCAGACTCCAGCGGTAATTTGCGGAGTGAATCCGATAAACCAGGCGTCGGTAAAATCTTGCGTCGTACCGGTTTTTCCACCCGCGGGGCGACCGATGGATTTGGCCTTGATCGCGGTGCCAAACTGGACGACGTCCTCGAGCATGGCCGTCATGGTGTGTGCCACATCGGGCGCGAGGACATCATGCACTTCCGGATGAGCTTCTTCGAGCAAAGCGCCGTCGTAGCTGGTTACACGCCGAATCATGTGCGGATCGATGCGGATGCCTTCGTTGGCATAAACGGTGAACGCGGATACGTGTTCGATGAGCTTCATGTCCGCGGCGCCCAACGCCAAGGGCAAATAGGGAGGAAGGGGCGTGGTGATTCCGAAGCGGCGAGCCATGTCTACGACAGAGTTGATGCCGACTTTTTCGGCGAGCTTTACCGCGGGAACATTTCGAGAACCGGCCAGAGCGCGGCGCAAGGTGATCGTACCTTCGAATTTCTCGTCGTAATTGTGCGGGGAGTAGAGTTGGCCACCGCTCAGGACGGAAAACGGCGCATCGACAATGGTGTCAAAGGGTGAAGAGCCTCGCTCGACGGCAGTGGAGTAGACGTAAGGCTTAAAGGAACTGCCGACCTGGCGAACGGCCTGCGTGGCGCGGTTGAACTTGGAGTCTTCGAAACTGTAGCCACCCACCATGGCTTTGATTTCGCCCGTGGAATTTTCGATGGCGACCATGGCGCCTTGGGGCGCGGGTTGCTGCTCGAGTTGCCCGCGGGCGGTGGTCTCGTGCAGTTCCTGGATCGAGACCTGGATGAGGTCACCGACGGTGAGTATTTCGCTGGGCTTTTTGTGGCCGGTCCACGCCATGTCGGAAGGCGAGAGAATGGCGCGGTAGGAGCCGATCTTGAGGGTGGCACTCTTGTCGTCGACGGCGAGGACCAGTGCGGTGACATAGCTGCCCTTGTCGAGGGCATGGCGCCAGTCGTCGTCTTCGTACGTGTCGAGCTGGCCAAGATTATCCTTGAGGACGTTGGGGAGTTTGTCGCGCCAGCCGTGGCGGCGGTCGTAGGTGTGCAAACCGTCCCGAATCGCTTGATTCGCCGCTTTCTGCATCTGGATGTTCAGCGTGGTGTACACGCGCAGGCCGCGTTCGTGAACCGCTTGCGTGCCGTACGTGGACTCGAGGTATTTGCGGATATCCTCGAAGAAGTACGGCGCAAGATCGTTGCGCGGATATTGCAGGTGCAGGCCAAGCGGAGTTTTCCTGGCGGCTGCTTCTTCCACCGGAGTAATTTTTCCTTCTTCCATCATTTGATGAAGCACGAGATTGCGGCGCGCGAGGGCACGGGCGGGATCACTCAGCGGGGAATAGATGGGGCCGCGAATCATTCCGGCAAGAAGGGCGGCTTGCTGGAGATTCAGGTCTGTGACGGGCTTGCCGAAGTAAAACTGGGCAGCCGCAGCAAATCCATAGTTGCCATGCGCCAGGTACACCTGGTTGGCGTACATGGTGAAAATTTGCGGCTTGGTGTAACGCCGTTCGATCTGCAGGGCGAGAAGCAGTTCCTGCACCTTGCGGCTGAAGCTGCGTTCGCTGCGATCGAGGAAGAGGTTGCCGGCGAGTTGCATGGTGATCGTGCTGGCGCCCTCAGCTTTGCGGCGCTTGAGAATGTTGCGGTAGGCGGCCCCGGCCACGCGGGGAAAATCCACGCCCCAGTGATCTTCGAAGTGCTGGTCTTCGATGGCGGTAACCGCGTTATACAGAACCTTGGGAGTTTGCTCCCAGGTCATGAGAATGCGGCGTTGCAGCGCGAAGCTGCCGACGAGTTGGCCGTCGTCGGCATAAATTTCCGTAACGACGTTGGGGCGATAGGTTTCCAGGGCACGAATTTCCGGGAGATCGCTTTCGTACACGAAGAGCAAGCCCGCCGCGGCGCCAAGGGCGATGGAGCAGAGAAGAAGAAACGCGAGAGCCACGCGGTCGATCAATTTCCAACCGCGCAGACGCAAGGTGATGGGAGGCAGACTCAGCATCGAAGAAAAATTTTAACGCAGATTCATCGGCGGCACGCGTTTGAGCAGTGGAGAAGTTTCCATCGTGAAATCAGAGGGGAGAATAATATTTCTCTCCGGCGCAAGAACGGCAGAGCGTGCGGCCATTCTCGACGACCTCGCGCTTGAAATTGATACCCTCGCCACACTGGGCACAGACGATGCGTGGGCCTTTGTAGCCGGGGAGATCCTCGGGCTGGATTTCCACCTTGACCCATTCTTTGGAGAAGAGCACATCATCGGGAAGTTGTGCGTAGGCTTTCTGCTGACCCTCTTCCCGAGGAAGTTCGGGAAAAAGTTCCTTCGCGGCTTGCTTGGAGGATTCCTTCGCGGCGATGCGCACGGCGCGGCCGGTTTCGAGATCACAGAAGGTGGCAGCGACTTTGCCCCAGTCGCGGAACTTGAGTGCGCGTTTGCCGAGGCGGCAATTGGCCACGAGAGCCACGGCGTCGGTGACGCAGCGGTCGATTTCCACGTAGGTGGTGAGGCGTTTGCGGTCGGCGATGGGATCGTCGATACCGAGTTCCCGCAGGCCCAACATGGCTAAGCGCACGCCGAGGACCTGGCCAGCACAGAGGTGGCCGTGGGCGACGGTTGCGAGCTCGAGATATTCCGGGAGGGATTTCATGGGAGCCCCGTTGTAGCGCGAAGGGCGGACCGCCTCAGAAGGCCGTCCGGTGGAAGCCGGAAAAAAGCAGACCTGTGGTCACGAAGTTTGCTCTCGGGGCGAGGCAGACCAAGGGTGGGGTTTGCGGGCTTCCTGAAAAGCAAAGAAGGTCATCAGGATGGCCAGACCGGCCATGGCGGAGTCTTCAGCGATTTTTTTGAGGCTGACGGGCTCGGGAGCGGCAAAGCAACCGCAGTTGATGTCCATGTGGAGAATGTAAGCGCGCGTAACCACGGTCACAAACATCAGCAAGAAAAGACTGGCGACAGCAGCCCAGATGCCGAGACGCCAGCCAATCAACAGGAGCAAGCCGAGAGCGATTTCGGCGAAGGGTAGCACGTGGGAAACGAAATCCACACCAGCGGGGGAAAGCATTTTGTAGGACGCCACCTGGAATCCGAAATTGGACAAGTTTGACAAAACGGAAAATTTCAACATCAGGAAGGGCCAAAACATTTTGTTGGGAAGGAAGATTTTGGAGTAACCGGCATAGAGGAAAATGCCGCCGAGCAGCAACCGGCCGATCAGGAGCAAGGCGCGGCGGGAGTTGAAAGGAGCGGATTCGATCATAGAGTCCTCACAGGAGCGAGAACTACTTGACGAGTTGGTCGAGCAAAGTCTTTAGCACATCGTAACTCACGTAGCCGACTACCGGATAGGTCTGTCCGTCTTTTGTATGAATGATGGTCGTGGGCGTCTGATTGACGGGAATCGCCTGGCCGATTTGTTTGTCCTTGTCGATGAGCGGTTCCAGAGTCCCTTCCTCCACGAGAGTTTGCACCTTTTTCATTTCCGCCGGGGTCAATACGGCCGCGACGGTGCCCTTCACGTCCCCGTTCATCTCCCACTTTTCCTGATTC
The DNA here is from genome assembly GCA_963775865.1 of Candidatus Acidiferrales bacterium. Classification (GTDB taxonomy): domain Bacteria; phylum Acidobacteriota; class Terriglobia; order Acidiferrales; family UBA7541; genus Acidiferrum. Next base: position 263,232 of record CAVZKU010000012.1, read on the forward strand.
TGGAACAGAGCCTGTTCGACAACATCGCATTTGCCGATGTGCGCGGCGGCGCGGGAATAACTGGCGGCCACGCGCGAATAGGCGTGCATGGGCAGCGGGAAATCGCGGTGAACGAGGTACACCTTGTTATTGTCGACGTAATTGTCCGTCACGCGCTGCGTCGTGGTGGTGAAGAGTTGCTTGCAGGCGGGGCACTGGAAATCGCTGAAAATTTCTATCACGACACGGACATTCTTGCTGCCGAACGCTTTCGTGGGGTCGATGTCCTTCACGCCGTCGACGGTGATGGTGGCCTGGGCGGCCGCAGCAGGGATGGCGCTTTGCGCGGAAGCAACGGCGGTCTTCGCCGGGGATTTCTGGGCGGCCGCTCGGGCGACCAGGAACAGAGTGCCAACGCTCGTGAGAGCCAAAGTCGCAACCGAGGCAAGAAGGAAGCGGCGGTTCACAAAGTCCTCCAAAGCGGAATTTCCCTGGAAAAGAAAATCTTGGCCAGAGTATCACAGGTTGCAACCAGCGACCGCTGGCAGCTGTCGAACGCCAGGAAAGTGGAGGGCAGTCGAGGTTCGTCCCGACGAGGGCAAAGTGGTTCCTGCCGGAGGGCATGGGAGATTAGGTGTGGCAGAAGAGCAGAAGGATGTCCGAAGGGGGGAGGAAGGAAGGAGCAGGGATGCTTGTAAGGCATTGCTGAGGCTGCACATATAGTCGTTATCAAACAACTTGACAATATCGCACTCAAGTTGTATAGTGGGCTTGTTTTGCTGCGCGGTTGGCCCTTCCGGGGCCACTGTTGTGAAGCGTTTGCTGGCCGCTCAGACTCGCCTGAGCTCTTAGACGGCCTAGCAAGGATTTGCGCAGAACCTAATACGCAGAACCTAATAAAGGACGGTAGCTATGAGCAAGATCATTGGAATTGACCTCGGGACAACGAACTCGGTGGTGGCCGTGATGCAAGGCGGCGAGCCGGTGGTCATCCCCAACCAGGAAGGCACGCGGACCACGCCTTCCGTTGTGGCCATCACAAAGACAGGGGAGCGGCTGGTGGGGCAAGTGGCAAAGCGCCAGGCGGTGACGAATCCGGAGAATACGGTCTACTCCATCAAGCGGTTTATGGGACGCCGCTACGACGAAGTCGCCGAAGAGATGAAGCGCGTTCCGTATAAAGTGGTGAAAAGCAGCCACGATGATGCGCGCGTCGAAATTGCGGGCAAAGTGTATAGCCCACCGGAAATTTCGGCGATGATTCTTACCAAACTGAAGACTGCCGCTGAAGATTTTCTGGGCGAGAAGGTGACCAAGGCGGTCATTACGGTTCCCGCGTACTTCAATGACGCACAACGGCAGGCCACCAAACAGGCTGGAGAAATTGCCGGCCTGGAAGTGCTCCGTATTATCAACGAGCCGACGGCGGCCGCGTTGGCGTACGGGCTGGAGAAGAAGAGCGACGAAACCATCGCCGTGTATGACTTGGGCGGCGGCACGTTCGACATCTCGGTGCTCGAAGTAGGCGCCGGCGTTGTGGAAGTGAAATCGACAAACGGTGACACGCACCTGGGCGGCGACGACGTCGACCAAAGGATCGTGGACTGGCTCATTGAAGAGTTCAAGAAAGAACACAGCATCGATTTGGGCAAGGACAAGATGGCGCTGCAGCGGCTGAAGGAAGCCGCGGAAAAGGCCAAAATCGAGCTTTCGCAAATGATGGAAACGGAGATCAACCTTCCGTTCATCACGGCCGGCTCGAGCGGTCCGATCCACATGCAGCAGAAGCTGACACGCGTGCGCTTGGAACAGTTGATGAATGACTTGCTCGAGCGCTCCATGAAACCGGTAAGGCTGGCGCTGGAAGACGCGAAGATGTCGCCCAACGATATTCAGGAAGTGGTGCTGGTGGGCGGTTCGACGCGCATCCCGAAAGTGCAGGCGCTGGTGAGCAACTTCTTCGGTGGTAAGGAACTGCACAAGGGCGTGAACCCGGATGAAGTCGTGGCGGTTGGCGCGGCGATTCAGGGCGCTGTACTGGGCGGCGAGGTGAAGGACATCCTGCTGTTGGACGTGACGCCATTGTCCCTGGGCGTGGAAACGCTGGGCGGGGTCATGACCGTGCAGATTCCGCGGAACACCACGATTCCTACGCGCAAGGTGGAAACGTACTCGACGGCTTCGGACAACCAGCCGGGCGTGGAAATCCACGTTTTGCAAGGCGAACGGAAATTCGCAAAGGACAACCGCTCGCTGGGCACATTCAAGCTGGATGGGATTCCACCGGCACCGCGCGGCGTCCCGCAGATTGAAGTGACCTTCGACATCGATGCGAACGGTATTTTGAACGTGAGCGCGAAGGACAAGGCCACGAACAAGGAACAAAAGATCACCATCACCGCTTCGACCGGCTTGACCAAGGACGAGGCGGAGAAGATGCGGGCCGAGGCGGAATCGCACGCCGAGGACGATCGCAAGCGGATGGAAGAAGTGGAAGCGCGGAACCGGCTGGACGGCATCATTTACCAGGCGGAAAAGACGATTCGCGAGAACCGCGACAAACTGCCGGAGGGCGACGTGAAGCAGGCCGAAGAGGCGCTCGAAGACGCCAAGAAGGCGGTCAATGAAGGCGGCGTGCCCCGGTTGCGGGCTGCCGCAGAGAACGTGGAAAAGTCGCTGCACAAGATGGCCGAGGAACTGTACAGGAAGTCTCAGGCCTCTGGCGGCGAACAGGCGGGAGCCGCCGGTGCGGGTGCGGGAGCGGGTGCGCCATCCGGTTCCGCGGGTGGCAGCTCGCAAGCCGGCCACAAGCCCGGCGACGTGATCGATGCCGAGTACGTCGACGTGGACGAAAACAAGAAGCCGAATTAAGCCGGTGAAGGTATCGTGCGGCAACAGGGCCCGGCGCGACCGGGCCCCTTCGCACGAGAGTGTGAATTAGGCCGAACGGGCGGGCGGACACGATAGGTCGAACATGCCGACGAGTGCAAAACAGGATTATTACGAGCTTTTGGGAGTCGAGCGCAAAGCCAGCGCCAAGGATATACGCACCGCGTTTCGCAAGCTGGCCCGCAAATACCATCCGGATCTCAATCCCGGCGATAAAGCCTCCGAAGAAAAATTCAAACAGTTGCAGGAAGCGTACGACGTTCTTTCGGATACGAAAAAGCGCCAGATGTACGACCAGTATGGCTTCTACAGCGACAATGTGCCTACGGGCGACTATGGACCCGGTCCGGAGAGCGGCGGGGAAAACGTCAATTTTGATTTTGGCGGGTTTGATTTCGGCGGGCAGCAAAGCGGGGGATCCAGTTTCCGCGACCTGTTCGGCCAGTTTTTTGGCGGACGACGCGGCGGGGTAACAGCGGAAGCGGAGCATGAACCCGGCGGGGACCTGGAATATCAGATCGAAATAGATTTTTGGGATGCCGTGCGCGGGTCGGTAAAGAAGCTGCAGATCACGCGCTTGGATACTTGCGAAACCTGCCATGGCACGGGAGCCGTGGGCACACCGCAGACGTGCCCGACGTGCAATGGGACAGGTTCAATTCAGCAGACTGCCGGAAAAATGCGATTCAATGTGCCCTGCAATCGATGCGGCGGAACCGGGAAATTGCACACACCTTGCCGTGTTTGTGGAGGCGAGGGCCGCGTTCGGAAAACAGAAACCATCGACATCCGCATCCCTCCTGGCGTGGCCAATGGTGGACGCGTGCGTGTGCCGGGGAAAGGCAATGCGGGGACGATGGGAGCGCCAGCGGGGGATTTGTATTTGCGCGTGATGGTGCGGCCGCACGAATTCTTCGAGCGGCGGGGCAATGACCTGTATACGAAAGTGCCGGTGACTGTGGCGGAAGCTTCGCTTGGCGCGAAAATTGAAGTGCCTACGATCGATGGACGCTCGCTGGTGCGCATACCGCCCGGCACCAACAGCGGGCGAGCCTTGCGGCTGAAGGAAAAAGGCGTACCGCACGGAAAAAGCGGAGCGCGCGGCGACCAGTACGTGGAGATCCAGATTATCGTACCGGAGCCGACCGACGAGCGGGTGCGTAAGATCATGAAGGAACTGGGAGAGGTCGCACCGGCCGATCCGCGAAAAGATTTGTTTCTGAAGGCGGGAGTGTAAAGCCATGCCGCCCAAAACCAGGAAACGTGCAAAAGCCGGGTACATGATCAGCGCAGTGGCGGAAATTTATAAGTTGCACCCGCAGACGTTGCGATTGTATGAGCGGGTGGGATTGCTGAAGCCGTCGCGGTCGCAAGGGAACACGCGGCTGTATACGGATTCGGACCTGGAACGGCTGGAAGTTATCTTAACGCTGGCGCGGGATATGGGCGTGAACCTGGCGGGGATCGAGATCATTTTGAATATGCGGGAAAAGATGATCGAGATGGAGCACGTGATGGGAGAATTCGCCCAAGTGGTGCAACAAGAATTGTCGCGGATGGCTTCACGGAGCGACGTGAAGGTTCCGAAGACGGCCATTGTGAGAGCGGCGCCGCGGATGGTGAAGTAAGCGACGGCAAAGAGTTTCCTCGGGGCTGCAGCCGCGGGATTTTTCTCACGGCAATGTCTGATTTGAAGCTGCGATTCCCTTGTAAAACATAGACGATAACTGTTGAACGTTTAAGAGTGCTGCACGTGTGGAGTCCTTTTTTGTGCACAGATTTCCGCAACCAGTGTCATTGTGGCGGTGTGGGAGGGAACGTAAGATGGAGTGCAGTGGAGGAGGCGTCGCGGCTAGCTCATGAGCGGCGATGAGAGTGTAAGAGCGGGGACCCTTCAGAAAAGGCGCTCAGGGGAAAGCGCACTCCAAAGGAAGACCATGGCTCGCGAAGATTGCCCGCTGTGCAGAGGAACGGGATGGCAGCTGCTGGCGCGGAAGGACGGTGCGCCAGGAGATATGGCTGTGGCGTGCGCATGTGGGATGGAAGAACGGGCGGAAAAGGTGATGGAGCGGGCGCGGATCCCGAAACGGTACGAACATTGCGATTTTGAGAGTTATGTTCCCGACCTGGCAGATGGAAAGATCTGGACGGCGCAGCATGAACAATCGTTGAAGCAGGCCAAACTGCTGGCGCAGGGATTTGTGCGGGATTATCCGGCGACAGAAAAGGGATTGCTGTTAATGGGGCCGTCGGGCGTGGGCAAGACGCACTTGGCAGTGGCGGCTTTAAAGGAATTACTTCGGCGGGGACATGCGGGGTTGTTTTGCGATTATCGCGAACTGCTGAAAGAGATACAGGCGAGCTATAACCCGGCGAGCGAATCGACGGAAATGGGAGTGCTGGAGCCGATACGCACGGTGGAGTTGCTGGTGCTGGATGATATAGGCGCAAGCAAGCCTTCGGCGTGGGTGCTGGACATTATTGGATTGGTGCTCAACGCGCGGTACAACGAGCGGCGGATGACGATTCTGACCACGAACTATGTGGATGAAATGGCCACTCCCGAAAGCGCAGCGAGATTGCCCGGAGGACAGCGCGTGGCCGTGAAGGAAGATTCGCTCGCCGACAGGATTGGGGCACGCATGCGGTCGCGCCTGTATGAAATGTGCCGGACGGTGGAAGTGTACGCGCCGGATTTCCGCCGGGAAGCGCGGCAAGCAGGGCGGGCGCGAACCTGAGGCTGAAATAATCTCCCGAGGAAGAGAAGCTTGAACAATGAGAGATAGAATTCCGGCCGCTTCTCCTTAAGTGCTTGAGGGAATGCAGACACCGACGAAGATAGGGTTTGTTTGGCCAAAAGGAAACTCCGGAAGCGGAAAAATACCTTCGCTCGGAAAGAAGCGGCAGAGCTTAGGGAAATTGCCACTGAGATTCGGACAATAAAGTCTTGGTGGGGTGACACCAATTCGCATGTTGAGGCGTTTTTGGATGTGCGGCAGATCGCGGCGCGAATGTCGGGGGCGAACGCAAACGCGCAGCAAAACTTCTAAAACAACTCACCTCCGCATCACGTGATTGGTGAAGGACCCGTGCTGGCGTTTGCTGCGTCGACGAATCAAGAAGCGGAACGGCGGGGCCTTGCGGTTCGCGTTTCTCATGGGGTTAGCGCTGCTGTTTGCGGACTGCGTAGGATTCCGAAGATTTGCCTGGTGGGGACCATCTCGTGAACGGAGGGAGATCTCGGGGCATTTTCCGGCCTCTGTCGGGGGATCCTTTTGTTGTCTTGCTGTGGTGGCCGTTGCGGATCGGCATGTGGGACGACATTTGAGAATTTGCGAGTGCGCGCCTGCCTTGCCTGCCTTTGGCTTGATTGACACAGGCGCGAGGCGGCGGGTATGCTTCTAGGGGTGTTGTGGATGAAGCGAGACCTGCATCGGCGCGGCATCCAATTGAAAGAGACCGAGTTACTGCGAAGCAGTCCATACTGATGTGCTGCCCCGTTGTAACCCTCCTTGCCTTACCCCAGTAGGGATTGCGCAAGGATTGACCTGACCAAAACAGGGATAAGAATCCCGGAGGCGACGTAGACATGACTTCATTTGATAACGAAAACCCCGTATCTTCAGCAGCGGCTGCACCAGCACAAGAAGCAGAGATCCCGAACAAGACGGAAGAACATGCCACCGCGGAAGGGCACGCCAGCGGACAGGATGCTCCTTTGCCGCAAGAGCCCGCCCCCGTTGCGCCTGTGAAAGTAGAAGACGCACACAAGGCTGCGGAAGTGCACGCGCAATCGGTTGCCGCGGATGCGGAAGCTGCCGCCGCTGCGGAAGAAGCCGCGGGCGCGGAGGAGATGAGCAAACTCATCGAGCAGTATAGCGAACCGCAGGAGGCTGCGGCGCAAAACGAGATCCTTGAAGTCAAGGTGGTGGCCTACACCGAACACGGCGTGGTGGTGGACATGGGCGGGAAGACCGAAGGGCTGATTCCCGCGGCGGAGTTCCAGGAATCGGATATTCCGCGGCCTGATCCCAATTCCACGATTGAAGTGCAGCGCACAGGCGAGCACAAAGATAGTTTTGTGATCGTGTCCTACCAGAAGGTGCTGCGGCGCCGAACCTGGGAAAGAATTGACGCGCAGTTCAAGGCCAAGGAAACGATCAGCGCGAAGGTGGTCGACCGGATCAAGGGCGGGCTGGTGGTGGACATTGGCGTGCGCGCGTTCCTGCCCGGGTCACAGTATGACCTGCGTCCGACAGCCAACCTGGATGGGCTGATCGGGACCAACGTCGACGTCCGCATCACCAAGCTGAACCGTCGTCGCGGGAATGTAGTGGTCAGCCGTCGGGCGTTGCTCGAAGAAGCGCTACACGCGAAGCGCGCCGAGCTGATGGAGCAGTTGAAGGAAGGCCAGGTTGTGCACGGTACGGTGAAGAACGTGACGGACTATGGCGCGTTCGTAGATATCGGCGGGCTGGACGGGTTGCTGCACCTGACAGATTTGAGCTGGGGCCGCGTGCGCCATCCGAGCGATGTGGTCAAGCCGGAGCAAGAGCTGGACGTTGTGGTGCTGAAGTTTGATAAGGATAAGCAGCGTGTTTCGCTTGGGCTAAAGCAGTTGATGAAGGATCCGTGGATTGACGCGGCGGAGCGGTATCCCGCGGGCGGAAAGTACAAGGGCAAAGTTGTGGGCGTGGTGGATTACGGCGCGTTCGTCGAGCTGGAACCGGGCATCGAAGGACTGGTGCACGTGACAGAGATGAGCTGGGCGAAGAAGCCCACGCATCCCTCGAAGGTGGTGAAGGCGGGTGAAGAAGTGGATGTGGTGGTGCTAGACATCAAGCCGAGCGACCGCCGCGTTTCTCTGGGCATCAAGCAGGCGCAACCGGATCCATGGATGCTTGTGGCAGAAAAGTATCCCGTGGGCACGGTGGTGACAGGCAAGGTGCGCAACATCGCCGAGTTCGGTGCGTTCATCGAGATCGAAGATGGATTCGACGGGCTGGTACACGTCAGCGATGTAAGCTGGACGGGCCGGGTGAAGAATCCACATGAAGTGTTCAAAAAGGGCGAGCCGGTAACAGCCAAGGTTCTGCGGATCGATGCGGAGAATCGCCGGGTATCGCTCGGCATGAAGCAAGTGAACGACATCTGGGGCGACTGGTTCAAGTCACACAAAATCGGCGACATCGTAAAGGGCAAAGTTTCGCGTATCGCCACGTTCGGTGCGTTCGTGGAACTGGGCGATAACATTGAAGGACTGTGCCACAACACGGAAATCGAAGAGCGGAAGCGGCGCGATGAAGGGCCATCCAGCTTCCGACCCACGACCGGGCCGCTGAAGAGCGCGGGACCGCTCGAACCGGGCAAGGAATACGACTTCAAAATCATCAAGATCAGCCATGACACGCGGCGCATCGGGTTGAGCTATCGCGCAGCCGTGCGGCAACAAGAACGCCGGGAGATCGAACAGTACAAGACGTCCAAGTCCTCGGCCACAGCGACCATCGGGGACGCGTTGAAGCAGAAGCTGTCGTCCCGGTAGTTACGGAACTGGTTTCACCGCCCCTCCTGGGTAGCAGCCAGGAAAAGTCGTTTACCTACGGGTCATTTTAGTGATAGGAAGAAGGTCATCCAGGGAGGCGTGTCCCTCTAAGTCGCCTCGCTGCAAACGGTTGTGGGTGGGACTTGAACCTGAAAAGCGAAGAGGCTAGGCGAAGATGACAAAGCAACCGACGTTGACGAAGGCGGACTTGATCGAGGAAGTTTTGCGCATCTCAGAACTGCCGCGGAAAGAGTCTGAGACGATCGTCGAAACGATTTTTGAAAGCATCATTGATGCACTGCAAAAGGGCGACAAGATTGAGATTCGCGGGTTCGGCAGTTTCCGCACGCGCCAACGCCGCGGGCGCGTGGGACGTAACCCGAAGACAGGAGAAAAGGTGGAGGTTCCGGCGAAGAAGATTCCCTTCTTCAAGCCCAGCAAGGAATTGAAGGACTTTGTGAACAGTCCCGAAGCCCCGGCTGCTGCCCCGCAAAGCGAAGCGCCTCCGGCGTGAAAATCGTTAGAGGCTTCGACAGGATGAATGGCGCCCCGATTGCATCGGGGCGTTTTTTTTCGTAAGCCAGGATGGAAGCACGCAATTGCATTGATTGGGTTATTCTGAGCCTGGGTCAATCGAACGAGGATCGAGAAACAATGGACTATCTTTGGACGCCTTGGCGTAACCAGTACATGAAGATGGTTAGCGACGGCAAACAGCCAGACTGCATTTTCTGCGACGCGGTACAACTGAACCGGGATGAAGAAACGCTGATTGTGCACCGGGGCAAGAAAGCATTTGTGATTCTCAATCGTTTCCCGTACACGTGCGGCCACGCAATGATCGTTCCTTACGCGCACATTGCGCAACTGAGCTGGTGTGAGCCGGACGCGCTTCAGGAAATCATGGCATTGGCGCAAAAGATGGAAGGGGTGTTTCAGAGAGAGTACAAACCCGACGGGATGAATCTGGGCATGAACCTGGGTCGGGCGGCAGGCGCGGGCGTGGCGGGACACTTGCATTTGCACGTTTTGCCGCGATGGTTCGGGGATTCCAATTTCATGACGGTCACGGGGGAAACCAGGATCCTTCCCGAGGAATTGGACGTAACCTACGAACGGTTGAAAAAGGCACTTCAGGCGTAATACGAAATTGCTGCGGCCAGGCAACGGGAGAACGAATCGTGAATCTGGAACTGAATGAAGAGCAAAAGTTACTGCAAAACAGTGTGCGGGAGTTTGCCGAGACGGAAGTACGGCCACTCGCCAAGGAATTGGACGAGACCGGGCATTTCCCGCGGGAGCTGTTCAAGAAGGCAGCAGAATTGGGGTTGACGGGCGTGGCGTTCCCCGAGGCCGAAGGGGGAGCAGGGTTTGACCACGTGGCCTACACGATCGTGATTGAAGAGATCTCGCGCTGCTGCGCTTCCACCGGCGTGATTCTCAGCGTGCAAAACTCGTTGTTCTGCGACCCCATCCATCGCTTTGGAACGGACGAACAGAAAAAGGAATTTCTGCTGCCCTTCACGCGTGGCGAAAAGATTGGGTGCTACGCGCTGACGGAACCGCAAGCGGGGTCGAACGCGGCGGCATTGCAGACCAAAGCAGTGAAAAAGGGCGGTACGTATGTGATTAATGGCACGAAGACGTGGATTACCAACGGCGGCGTTGCCGATGCAGCCATCGTGTATGTGAATACGGAGCCCGCGAAAGGCGAAAAAGGAATCACGGCCATCGTGGTGGAAAAAGGCACGCCGGGATTTAAAGTGGGCAAGGAAGAAAAGAAGCTAGGCATCAATGCCACGGCGTGCAGCGAATTGGTGTTCACGGACTGCGAGGTTCCCGAGGCGAATCGCATCGGGATGGAAGGCGAAGGATATAAGGTCGCGCTGTCCACGCTGGATGGCGGACGAATCGGCATTGCCGCACAGGCCATAGGGATCGCGCAGGGAGCGTTTGAGGCGGCACTGAAATGGGCGCAAGAGCGAATGGCCTTCGGGCATCCGATCGCACAGTTTCAAGCAATCCAATTCATGCTGGCGGACATGGCCACGGAGATCGACGCGGCACGCTTGCTGGTGCGAAAAGCCGCGTGGAAGCAGGACAGCGGGTCGCGGTTCACTCTTGAGGCGGCGACGGCAAAGCTTTTTGCGAGTGAGATGGCGACACGGGTGACGCATAAAGCGATTCAGATCCACGGCGGCTACGGCTATAGCCGGGAGTATCCCGTAGAGCGGGCGTATCGGGATGCGCGCATCACGGAAATTTACGAAGGAACCAGCGAGATGCAACGGCTGGTGATCGCTTCGTGGGTGCTTAAAGGGTAGGCAGGGCTACCCGCAAGGGCGTCGCGCCCACAGGCAGCACCGAGCGATGGTCCGTAGTATCCTGACGAAGTGCTGGAACTCGACTCTGGCCTGGACTTCAGTCCCCATCATGACGCGGAATTTTTCTCTCTCTTGCCAGCTAAGCCCGCGGTTTGCCTGATTGCTCCGCGCGAAGAGGCGGCCGTGCCGTATTTGATCCGCACGGCCGATCTGCGGCGACGCTTGCAGCGGTTGCTGGGACCAGCGGATTCCACAAGCAAGAGGCTGAATCTCCGCGAGTTCGCGCATCTGGTGCAGTACCGGCAGACCGGCTCGGCCTTCGAACAGGTGGTGACGTACTACCAGAATGCGAAGCAGATATTCCCGAAGCGCTACAGGGAGTTGCTGCGGCTTCGGCCTGCCCCGGTGTTGAAGGTAAACCTGGGCAATGCGTATCCACGCTGCTTCGTCACGCGCCGGATTGTGGTCAATGAAAACGGGGAGCCCACTTCCGGAGTTTATTACGGGCCATTTGCGTCGCGCCGCTTGGCGGAAGCCTTCGCGGAAAAGATGTTGGATTTCTTCAAAGTGCGGCGCTGCCAGATCAAGATCCGGCGCGATCCGACTTTCCCGGGCTGTCTCTATTCGGAAATGAAAATGTGCCTGGCTCCGTGTTTTGCGGGCTGTTCCAAGGAAGAGTACGACGCGGAAGTGAATCGTCTGGTGCAATTCCTGGATACGAACAGTCTTTCCTTGCACGATGCGCTGGCACGCGATCGAGAGACGGCCAGCGAACAATTGGACTTTGAGAAGGCCGCGGCAATCCATAAGAAGCTGGAAAAGCTGGACGACGTGCTGCGGGGGAAGTCCGACTTGTCCCGACGAATCCAAGACCTTGACGCCATCGTCTTGCAACGCGCCGCGGATCCGCAGACGGTCGCGTGTTTCGCCGTGCATGGGGGAAGATTGGCGGAACCATTTTTCCTGCGATTCGGCGACACGGGGAAACCCGCTTCGGCGGAGGAGACCGTTCGGGAGTATCTTGAGAGTGCGGGGAAGGCCATTCCCCCTCGAAACGCGAATGTTCGTCAAAGCGCTGGTGAATTGGGCGAGCATCTGGGAATTGTGGCGCGGTGGTTTTTCAGCAGTCCTCGGGAGGGAGAGATCTTCTTTCGAGAGAAGGACTGGCCGTACCGGAGAATCTTACGCGCCTGTTCGCGGTTGCTTTCTCCGAAGAAGGAACAGGCTGAGCAAAGTGGGAATCCGGAAGGAAAAACGCAAAGTGAGGAAAGCAAATGAGCCGGGGAGCAACGCAGGAAGGCACCACACGCTATGCAGAGAAGTTTCGCGGGGTGGCTGCCGATGGGCATTTCCGCCATGCCGAGGGTGGGGTGGTCTCCAGCCTGGGGATAGGAACGTACCTGGGCCAGCCCAATGATTCGACGGATGCCAGCTATACGGCCGCGCTTGTGGCGGCCGTGGAATCCGGGATCAACCTGATCGACACCGCGATTAATTATCGTTTGCAGCGGAGCGAACGGAGCATAGGTACAGCGCTAAAGGTGCTGGCGCGCAAGGGCATCACGCGCGACGAAATTGTTGTGTGCACAAAGGGCGGCTATTTGACTCCGGACGGAACCATGCCCGCAGATCCGAACCGCTACTTTTTCGAAGAATATCTGCAGAAAGGAATTTTTTCGGCGAAGGATATCGCGGCGGGCAGTCACTGCATAGCCCCGCGTTTCCTGGAAAATCAACTGCGACGCAGTCTAAAGAATCTGCAGGTGGACTGCATTGATGTCTATTACCTGCATAACCCGGAAACGCAGCTCACGGAGATTGCCCCAGCGGAATTTCTGAAGAGGGTCCGGGAAGCGTTTGTTTTCCTGGAATCCGCGGTGGCCCGCGACCAGATTCAATTTTATGGCATGGCGACGTGGAACGGCTTTCGTCAGGAACAATCCGCGCGAGACAGCATGCAACTCGCGGAATTATTGGAAATCGCCAAGGAGGTTGGTGGCCAAAAACATCATTTCCGGTTCTTGCAATTGCCCTTCAATCTGGCAATGACGGAAGCCCTGACGCTGGGCAATCAAACCGTAGATGCGGGACAGAAAACGATCATGGAGGCTGCCGAAGAGTTTGGAGTCAAACTAATTGGCAGTGCGTCCCTTCTGCAGGGACAAGTGGCACAAAATCTGCCGGCGTTCGTGGCCGAAGCGATGGGACTGGAAAACGACGCAGAACGGGCCTTGCAGTTCGCGCGATCGGCCCCGGGAATCACTGCGGCGCTGGTCGGGATGTCTCGTACGGCGCACGTGGAGGCGAACACGCGCTTGGTGGAGGTGCCGCCGGCCGGACTGGAGCAATTCAGCAAGCTATTTTCGCGCGGCGAAGGTGCTTAGGCATGTTCATTTATTCTTGAGTTGCGGATGACGTTCCCTTAGCCAGGTGGTAATGGCCTCATCCAACTGCTTCAAATGTCCGGTGAAGAAGTGATCCGCCCCTTGCACAAAGGAGAGACGAGTATCTCCGGCGATGCGGGCCACCATGGGTTCCACTTTTTCCCAAGCGCCATACTGGTCATTCGTGCCCTGCACGAATAATTTAGGTTTGCCGCAGCTTTCAAGATAAGAAAAGTCAGAACTGTTCACGGGAATTCCCAGACCGATAAGCTCGTGAACCCGGGGATCGGCGCAACCCACGCGCAAACCGACCCAGCTTCCAAAGCTGAAACCGCCGACGAGCAACGGAGTGATGGGAAACTCACGCGCCAGGAAATCCACCGCGGCTCGAACATCTTCTTGCTCACCCCATCCTTTGTCGTGCTCCCCGACGCTGAGCCCGGCGCCGCGAAAATTGAATCGCAAAACCGGAATCCCCAGGGCGTCCAAAGATTTCGCGGCCTGGTAGACCACTTTGCTGTGCAAGGTGCCGCCGAAGAGCGGATGCGGATGACAGAAGACGGCGGCAAGCGGGGGCGCAGCGCCGCGTGTGGAAGTCCAGAGAATCGCTTCGAGCTTGCCTGCGGGCCCTTGAAGAAAGAAATTGCGCGAGTCGTGATGAATTTGCATGAGAAATTGGGAAAGCCGTAAAAAAGTGTAACCGATTCGGAAGTCCTGCACATAACCTCTGCAGCAATGGGCAGGAATGCGCGAGCCGAGTAGTCCTAGTCCGTACACGACGAGGGACTGCGAGTACTAGAGCTATATTTGTAGGATTTCGCGTTGCAGTTTCATCAGGTGGATGTTACTTTCAAGCCCATTGAGCCAATCAGGGGGCCCCGATGGGCGATTTGTCGGATCGGCGAGAGGCGAGACGCTTCGTGATGACCCTGCCGGTGCGGGTATTGGCACACGACGCGAATAGCCCGGAGCTGCGCGCGAGCACGCGTGATGTGAGTTATCGAGGCCTGTATTTCCTCACCGAAGCGCAGTTCGAAGATGGCACCGAGATCGATTTCATTTTGACTCTTCCTCAGCAGATGATCTCCGCTGGCGACGTAAATATCCGCTGTCACGGCAAAGTGGTCCGCATTGAGCCGACTGACAACGGAAAAACGGGCATTGCCGCGAAGATCGATCGCTACGAGTTCGTACCCGTTCGCACCACCGCGGCCTGAGCTTCGGCCTGTTCCGCGCACAAAACCCGACGTGCGCCCGCCCTGTTTTGCGTAAAATGGAGGCACACAGTTGCAGGAGCATTGACGGCTTGCGACTTTTGGGGGACTTGCATGTATCACTACAATCCAACCCAGGCGCTCGAAGAATTGCAGGAAGAGGCTTTGTTGCCTCACCCGGTGAAGTTGCGGGACATGATCCTGAGAAATCAGCTTGGTCCGCAAGACGCGCAGTTGTTGAATCACGAATTTCAAGAGTATCTGACGCGTTTTGGAGAATTGCAGAATCTGGCGCGCGTCATTCTGGAGAAGCTTTCCTCGGGTCAACGCAAGGCCGCCTCGCTGTGATCGAACGATGAGTCTATTCTGCTTGCGGCCGCGTGGAACATTCTGACGCTGCTGGATGATCCGGAAAAGCGGAAGGCCCTGAGCGCAGCTGCGCCGGCAATGGCACATCCGGGAGCGGTGCGCGTCATCGTCCAGGATGCCCTGGGGCTGCTACACTGAATCGGTTCATTTTTTTTTGACACTATGCGACGAAATACGCTACTGATTGACGCGGATGACACGCTCTGGGAGAACAATGTTTTCTTCGAGAAGTTGATCGAGGATTTCATCAGCCTGGTAGAACCGTGCGGCTATAGCCGGGCGTACATTCGGCACATCCTGAACGAAACAGAACGCAAGAATATCCGCCAATACGGGTATGGCGTACGCAGCTTTGGCCGGTCGCTCGAAGAGACCTATATAAAGCTGGCGGACCAGATGGCGCGGCGCGAAGTGCTGGCGGAGATTCATAATCGCGTGGTGGACTTGGAGCGGACTCCACCCAAGATACTCGACGGGGTACCGGAAACGCTGGCGTATCTGACGGGGCGCCATCGGCTGATCCTCTTTACGAAGGGTGAACCAGCCGAGCAGGCCGCGAAGGTTGAACGCTCGGGGCTACAAGGCTTTTTCGAAGCGATCGAAATTGTAGGAGAGAAGGACGCCAAAACTTATACCGTGTTGGTGAATAAACACAAAATCGTGAAGACGCACGGCTGGATGATTGGCAACAGCCCGCGGAGCGATATCAACCCAGCGATGGAAGCGGGATTGAACGCCGTGTACATCCCACATGTCAACACCTGGCAACTGGAACACGAAACGGTTATCTCGGGATCGGGAAAACTGGTGATCCTGCCCGCGTTTCGCGAATTGCGGAATCACTTCTGACGTATCCTGGCCGAAGATTTTCTGAATACGGAGAGGTATATGAGCGTCGCGAGCAAGAAAGGCAGAGTTGCCGTTGTGGGCGCCGGGGCGGTGGGCGGATATTTCGGCGGAATGCTGGCGCGCGCGGGCGTTCCGGTGGTGATGATCGGCCGGACTTCGTTTGTGGAAGCGGTGCGACGCTCCGGACTGCGGATTGATTCGTTCCAGTTTCAGGACACGGTTCATCCGGAAGCATCGACAGAGTTGTCTGCCGCCGCGGGCGCGGGCGTTGTCCTGTTTTGTGTAAAGACCACGGACACGGCAAACGTCTCCAAACAATTGGCGGCGATTCTGCCGGGAGATTCCGTAGTGGTGAGCATGCAGAATGGCGTGAACAATGCCGAAGAGATTCGAGCCGCGTCAGGAATTGAGGCGATACCAGCGGTGGTTTATGTGGCTGCGTCGGTTCCGGGGCCCGGTACAGTGAAGCATCTCGGGCGAGGCGATCTTGTCATCGGGCCGCAGAACGAAAAAACGGAGAAGATTGCGCAGATGTTTGCCGCCGCCGAGGTCCCGTGCCGCATCTCTGAAAATATCCAAGAGGAGTTGTGGACAAAATTGATCTGGAATTGTGCGCTGAATGCGATTTCAGCGCTGGGCCGCGTGACATATGGAGAAATTATCGCCAGTCCAGATGCGAGAAAATTAATCGAGGCGGCGGTGCATGAGACTCTGAATGTGGCCCGCGCCAAGGGCATCCATCCTCCTGGGTTGGAAGATCCAAAGGCAGCGATTGCGGGCTCGTTCAAAATCGCGGAGCAAATGAGCGGAACGCGGTCTTCGACGGCGCAGGACTTAGCCCGCGGTAAGCACACGGAAATCGAATCGCTGAACGGTTTCGTCGCGCGCGTTGGAGCGCAAGTGGGAGTGCCGACGCCCGTGAATCACACCTTGTACACGCTGGTAAAGCTCTACGAGTCCGGCTTCCCTGCAAAGTAGCCATTTGCTTACTCGCGCTCCGGCCCGCGGAAGGGGATGTGCACGATCGCCTCGAGGGCGACGGGCTGACCGTCTTTGATCGCCGGACGGAACTTCCACTGGCTGAAGGCCTCGATGGAGTTGGCGTCGAGCTGTTTGTCCAGCCCTCGCACCAACTGTATGCTGTCGACACTGCCATCCGGGCGGATCACTCCGTACAAAATCACTTCGCCTTCGACATGCTCCTGAATCAGATCCTGCGGATACTTTGGATCGACCTTGCGCAGAGGCCCGGGCGGGTTCAACGGGCCGGCGGTGCGCGCGGCACCGGGCAAATGCATTTCGGAAAAGTGAATAATCCAGCTGCCGGTCACGCTGCTGAGATTCGGCATATCGACATTCATGGAATACACACGGTGCGGAGCAAGAACCTGCTCCGGCGCAGAACCGGGAGGCAGCGTGGCAAAATTCGGAGGACCGGTGCGCTCTGTCGGATCTTCGACGGTCACATTGGGATCCGGACGTTGGTAGACCGAAGAGGTCTTCGGCAAAGTTAATTTTCCGCCGCCGCCCAAACCCGAAACTCCCGCGGTTGGCTTCGGGCTTCCGCCACTAATACTGATGCCAATAGAACTTTTCGCATGGGGATCGCCCGCGTTCGAGCGGGAACCATTGCCCGCCGCATCCGAGCTGGTTCCTGACCCAGCAGCGGTTCCGTTTCCCTCGCCTTCTGGAGAAATGGCCACCCGGGCAGCCAGATTGCCCTTGGGAACCTCAACCACAGGCGCAGGGGGCGCGGGCGCGGACGACAAAGCAATCATCGTGGCCGCCGGGCCGGAGGCCGTGCCTGTGCTTCCCGGAGCGACCTCCGGACCCGGAGCTGCTTCCTCGTTCGCGGATTGCTTGGCAATTCGCGGCGCGGAACCGGCATCGAGTTCGAGCCGTGGTTTCGCAGGAGTGTCAGGAAGCTGAGCCAGGCTGAGTTCCGCGGGGCGCGTCTCCAAATTCGGGGCCTCCGGAAGCGGCGCCTCCGTGATGGCAACTTTTTTTACTTCTTTTGGGCGCAGCTTGGCGAGAGTCTTTTCGCTGATCTCCAGGCGCGGACGGGCCGGTGCGGAAGCACCAGCAAGCTGGACCATGTTGGGAAGCGCGGGCAAAAACTTTGGCGGCTCGTCCGGCGCCGCGGTGTTTACTAAGGTTTGCCGAGGATGAGTGGGGCGAGAGGGATCCGTGAAGATACGCTGGCGAGGATGGAATGCGTCCCTGTTCTCGGCAGGAGGATCATCCGCGGTGGGTTCGGACGAAGCACTTTTGTGGGCTTGCTTCGGAACATTGAGCAACGGAAGGTCCTCGACCGGTCCTGACCAGGTAAGCTCGGTGTTGTCGAGCGCGGAAACTCGTTTTGGGGAGAAGGGCAGGTGGGGCCACGGAACGACAAAAAATACCATGTGCCACAGGGCAGCCGCAAGCAGAGCACGATACGGGATGCGGCGCTGAATGCGGCAATCGACAAAAATATTGCCGGCGGGTTGGCCTTTGGGGATGCGGGTCCAGCGGAAGAAAGCAGCGAGTTCACTGAGAAAATTCTGATGAAAACTGTTCCAGGCAATCGTCAGCTTCGGTTCGCCCTGACCTGGCAAAGAGACGGGGTACGGGTAGATCTCGTTCTGACCGAGCAAATCAAACGGATTGACCTGAAATCGATGAAACATCAGCCTTCCATTATATCGTGCTTAGCAGTGACTCCCATGGGGTCAGAGAAGCCAGGCGAGGGCACAAAAGAGTAGATGATTAGGGCGTGTTGGGGGTTTACTCCGTCGCCGACTTCTTGGTCTTCTCCATCAAGCGGTAGAAGCTCAGACGTGCGTCTCCCTGACGGAGGACGCGCACAGGCTGCAAGCTCTCCATGGTCTCGGGAAGAGCGAATTTGCTGCGATGTTCCGCAATGACCAGGCTTCCTTTGGCGAGCAGCGTAGCAGAACCGACGAAAGACAGCACGCGCTCATAATCGGCTGGGTGGTCGTAAGGGGGATCGAAAAACAATATTTCGAGTTGTTCCCTGCCGCGCGAATCCTCCTGCGCGAGGAACTGCAGACCGCGAAGTGCATCTACGGGCAGGACACGGGCCTCTTTTTGAATTTCTAGCGACTCCAGATTCTTTCTGATGAGAGCGGCGGCGGGCGCATATTTTTCGATGAAAATTGCTTCCTTCGCTCCGCGGCTGAGCGCTTCGATCCCCACGGCGCCGGTGCCGGCAAAGGCATCGATGAAGCGAGAGCCGACAACCAGCTCGCCGAGAATATCGAACAAGGTTTCGCGGAGGCGATCGCTGGTCGGACGAAGCGCAAGATCTTTCAGGCTTTTCAATTGGCGGCTGCGATATTTTCCAGCGATGATGCGCATGCGTGTTCCTAAGACTTAGCCGATGCGGGCCAGATGGTAACGCCTCTGCCACTCACCGGGCAAAACGCGAAGTATTCCCTGGAGACTGTCTTTCTTCGCGGGATCTTCCGCAAGGGCGAAGGCTTCGTTGCGGGCGAGTTCTAGCAGTTCGCGGTCGCGCAAAGGGCTAGCTACCTGGAATCCAAGTTCACCGGATTGCCGCGTTCCGAAAAATTCGCCAGGCCCGCGCAGTTGCAGATCGGTTTCGGCAATTTCAAAGCCATTGTTGGTGCGCACCATAGTTTCCAGGCGCGCCCGGCCTTCGTCGGTTAACCGTCCGGGAGCAACCAGGATGCAATGCGATTTTTGGGCGCCGCGACCAATGCGGCCGCGTAACTGATGCAACTGGGATAAGCCAAAGCGCTCCGCGTGCTCGATGACCATGACCGTGGCGTTCGGGACATCCACACCGACTTCCACCACCGTGGTTGCGACCAGGATCTGAATTTCATTGCGGCGAAAACGTTGCATCACCTCTTCTTTTTCTTCGCTCGAAAGGCGGCCGTGCAGCAGGCCTACGCGCAGTTTGGGAAAAACAAGTTTGGAGAGGCGCTCATATTCTGCGACCGCCGCTTTCAGTTCCAGCTTGGATTCTTCGATGACGGGATAAACCACGTAGGCTTGGCGGCCCGCCTCCACCTCGCGCCGAAGAGATTCCCAGACGCCGGGAAGGTGAGCCTCCGAGGTTATGCGCGTTGTGATGGGCGTGCGTCCCGGAGGAAGCTCGTCGATTACGGAAACATCCAGATCGCCGTAGAGCGTGAGGGAAAGAGTTCTCGGAATGGGCGTGGCGGTGAGCACGAGAACGTGGGGAGCCTGCCCGTGTTTTACCGCTTTATCCATTAATTTCTTGCGTTGCAGGACGCCAAAGCGGTGTTGTTCGTCGATGGTGACGAATCCCAGACGATGCAGTTCCACATTCTCCTCGATCAGGGCGTGCGTTCCGATCACAAGCTGCGTTTCGCCAGTTCGAATGCGCTCCCGGACGGCCGCCTTTTCGGCAGCTTTCAAGCCGCTGATCAACAGATCTACACGATAGCCTCCGGGAGCCAGAATCCGGCGGGCGGCGAGGAAATGCTGGACCGCAAGAATTTCCGTTGGCGCCATCAAGGCCGCTTGGCACTCGTTTTCCATGGCAATCACCGCAGCCTGCAAGGCCACGATGGTTTTGCCGCTGCCCACATCCCCCTGGAGAAGGCGGTTCATCGGAATGGGGCGCTCCAGATCCATGGCGATGTCGGCAAGGACCCGCTTCTGTGCGGCCGTCGGCTTGAAGGGAAGAATTTTCTTCAGCGCCTCGCGCACCTTGTCTTCCCGCACGCGGAAAGGAATGGCGTTTCCCTTGCGCGTGGCCTTGCGGCCCAGAGCCAAGCTGAGCTGGTAGAGGAAAAACTCCTCAAAAATCAGGCGGCGCTGCGCGGGAGAACGGAACTGATTGAGCGCTTCCAACGATTCCTCTGGAGAAGGAAAGTGCGTGTGAATCAGAGCTTCGCGGCGGGAAGGCAGCGCCAACCGTTTGCGCAACTCGGCGGGCAGAATATCGGGAATGTGCGGATCCAGGTTCTGGAGGGTGGCATAGATGGCCCGGCGAATCTGGCGCGTACCGAAGGAGCCCACGGCTTCGTACACAGGAACGATACGCCCCATTTCCGCGGAATCCACCTCTTCGCCGCTCAAGACTTCGAACTGGGGATTCACCATTTCCCTGCGGGCTGGGCGCTGTTTATCAATTTCGACTTTTCCGTGAAGGATTAATTCCTGACCGGGTTTCAGGCGTCCTTCGAGGAAGCCACCATGAAAGAACTTGCAGGGAAGAGAGCCGGAGTCGTCCTGGACGAGCAGGTGGTAAATCGCATCGCGGCCATACATGCCACGGACGGCCTGGCCGCTCATCACGCGGGCTCGCAGGGTATACATGCCGTTCGGCTGGACATCCTTAATTTTTGAGAAATGGATGCGGTCTTCGTAGCGGAAAGGCAGGTAATTCAGGAGGTCTTCCAGTGTGCAAATGCCACGCTGGGCCAGCAGTTCCGCGCGTTGCGGCCCCACCCCTTTCATCATCTGGACGTTGGTTTGCAGGCTAAGATCCATCGCTCTCTTCTTTATATCATTCCCTAGTAACCTGCGCTTTTCGTGAAACTTGCGTCAGTAGGCTGCGTATCGATAGAGTGGGCATTCGGAATGGATACGGTGCGGGAGGACTCCTTTGGCTGAAGATCGATTGACGGGTTCGGACAAGCGCATTCTGATGCTCTGGATCGTCTTTGGAATCGTGGGAGCGCTGTTCGCGCATCGATATTTTTTCCGGGCCTTTCCGGAAGCTTCGGTCGATTTCACGGTCTCCCGTAACGAAGCGCAATCGCGGGCAAAGCAATTCGTAGAGGGTCTGGGGGAAACTCTCGGCGGCTACGAGTCAACAATCGTTTTCGAAGTGGACGAAAACGCAAAGACCTACCTGGAACGCGAATTGGGCTTACAGCAAGCCAATCACCTGATGTCCAGCGAATTGAACATCTGGTTTTGGGATGTGCGCTTCTTCCGGCCGCAACAGGAGGAAGAGTTCGTGGTGCGCGTGAGTCCCGCGGGAAGGATTGTGGGCTACGAGCACAGGATAGAAGAAGCGCGAGGAGCGAACTCACTCCATCGGGACGAAGCGCTGGCGGTGGCCGAAGCTTTCGCTCAGGCAAAGCTTGGGACCAAACTGGATCAGTGGGACTTTCTGCCGGCGGAGGCGAATTCACAGAGTAGACCCAATCGCATCGATTGGTCTTTCACCTGGGAACGAAAAGGATTCAAGGTCAAGGAAGCACCGTACCGGCTGCAGGTGGGCTTAGCAGGGGACCATATCGGGGACAGCCAGGAATTTCTGCAAGTGCCGGAAGCGTGGACGCGCGATTATGCGCACCTGCGTTCCACGAATATCTTTTACAACCAGATTGCGCTGATTCCGTATGGCTTTTTGCTGGGAGGCGCGCTGTGGTTGGGCATCGCGCTGACGCGACAGGGCAAAACGTCGTGGGGCGCGGCGCTGAAAATCGGAGTCATCGTAGCAATTCTGTATTTCTTGATGCAGTTGAACGACTGGGGCTCGGTGCGTGCCGCATATGACACGCATTTTACGTATGCAAGTTTTGTTCTGCGAAGCTTGCTCTCCATGTTGATGGCAGCCGTGGGCACGGCGCTGACGGTCAGCCTGGTTCTTCCCGGCGGAGAGCCGCTGTACCGGGAGGCGCAACCGGAACGATTGCGGCTGACGCGGGCATTTTCGATGCGCGGCATACGCTCGAGGGAATTTTTCTGCTCGTCAGTCGTGGGGCTTTCGATGGCGGCGGCACATATCGGGTTCATCGTCGCGTTTTACATGGTGGGCCGCCATTTTGGAGTGTGGGCGCCGCAAGATCTGAGCTACTCGGATGTGGTGAACACATCGTTTCCCTGGATCGCGGGGGTTACGATTGGCGTGTTGGCGGCGACGAGCGAAGAGTTCCTTTTCCGTTTGTTCGCGATTCCCTTCCTTCACAAACTAACGGGATCGCGGGTGCTTTCCGTCATTCTTCCGGCAT
Source organism: Candidatus Acidiferrales bacterium (assembly GCA_963775865.1). Taxonomy (GTDB): domain Bacteria; phylum Acidobacteriota; class Terriglobia; order Acidiferrales; family UBA7541; genus Acidiferrum. The sequence goes on from CAVZKU010000012.1 coordinate 285,747, forward strand.
TTTTCTGGAGCTTCCTGCACAGCGCGTATCCGCAGGAACCGGGATACATCCGCGGAATTGAAGTGGGGCTGATCGGAATCGTGGCGGGCCTGGTGATGTTGCGCTGGGGCATCGTCGCCACGTTGATCTGGCATTACACCGTGGACGCCTCGCTAGTGGGGCTGCTGTTGATCCGGTCAGACAATTTATATTTCAAGATTTCCGGGATCGTGGTGGGACTGGCGGCCGCGGCACCATTGCTGTTTTCCGGGGTGCTGTATCTGACGCGCGGGCATTTTGAAAATGTAGAGGACTTGCTCAACCGAGCCGAGCCCGCACCAGAGATAAGTCTGACCCGCGACTTGACCGCCGAGCAGGGCACAATTTCTGCGCGGCGCTACGAACCACTGACCACCGGGACACTGGGTTTTCTTGCGGTATGCGTGCTCGTTGGCGGATTCCTGGCGTTGCGGCTGAAGCGAGAGCATATTGGGGACTACCTGAAGGTCTCGGTGGATCGCACTGTGGCAACGCAGGGGGCGGACGGGGTGATGCGTGAGCATGGCCTGAATCCCAACAGCTATCGCAAAGTAACGCAACTGGTGAATACCACCAGTCCAGAAACAAACGAATTTTTGCATCGACGGATGAGTGTTTCCGATATCAATGCGATTTATTCGCAACGTGTCCCGGGAGCGCTTTGGCGGGTGCGCTATTTCCGCGATTCCCAACCCGAAGAATTTGCCGTCGTGTTGAAACCGGATGGGACGTTGCACGGGTTCTGGCACAGCTTGGCGCAAGCGACCAAAGGCGCGAACTTATCGAAGGAAGACGCCGTGGCGATTGCCGAGAAGTTTCTGCAGGAGAAAAAACAGATCGACCTGAGCGGTTGGAAATTAGTGGAAGCAAATTCCAACAAGCGGCCGAACCGCACCGACCACACACTGACTTGGCAGCAAAACACGCCGCTGGACCCGCAAAATTCAGACCCCAAAGATTCTTCAGACCATGCCTATCAGCGCATACGGTTACAGGTGCTCGGGGACGAACCTGCCGATTACCAGACGTTCATCAAAATCCCGGAAGAGTTTGCACGCAAGCAGAACGAAGAAGGTGTGGGGCGGATCCTGGTGGGGGCTGGGCAAGTGGCTGTGGTGTTGGGACTTGTGGTGAGCCTCCTGGTGTATTTCTTCAAACGGTTACGCGTGCAACCCGCCGTTCGGGTTCCCTGGCGGCGCTTATTTGGTTGGGGAGCCGTGGGCCTGGCCGCGTATCTGGTGAGCTTTGTATGGGGAAACAGAATTCCTCTGCTTATGGCGAATTATTCCACCACGATGCCCTTGCGGCTGTATTTCGGCACCGTTGGTGTATTCATTTTGCTGAGCGGCGCGTTCTTGCTGGGGGCCATCATGCTGCTGTTTGGCTTCGCCTGGTCCTTCGCTGCGCGGGCTTTCGGCGAAGCGCAGCTTCCGAGTTGGTTTGGGATGCCTCGGGACTATTACCGGGACGCGTTCTGGATTGGACTGGGCGGATCGGCAGTGCTGATCGGATTGCGGCGCTTTCTGGATTTTGCGTCCGCCTGGTGGCCGACCCAGCATCGAGGAATTCCGGCGAGTTTTGCTGACTCGTTTGACGCAATTTTCCCGGGAATTGGGGCGATTGGCAGCGCCGTTCTTCTCGGACTGTTGGTCAGCGGTATGCTTCTGCTGAGTGGCGCGTTTTTAGGGGCGGAGCTGAGGGTGCGCTGGCTGCGGCTCTTGCTGTTCTTCGCGCTGGCTGCGTCCTTCGTGGTGAGTTGGGGCTCGCCTGCCGATTTCCTGAAGCAGTTTCTGGTTTTCGCTATTTTGCTGGCCTTTGTCGTGTTTGGCATGCGACGCGTGGTGCGATTTAATCTGTTGGGTCTGTTCCTGTGTGTGGCGTGCACTGGGCTGCTGACTGGCGCAAGCGAACTGCTCGCACAGCCCAACACGTTCTACCGGACGAATGGCTACCTCCTTCTCGGGTCGATCGTGCTGCTGTTCACATGGCCCCTGCTAACCTGGCGGTTGGGTGGGCAGAAAGCGACACAAAGCGCAAACTGAGGGGACGACCCGCGGGTGCCCGGAGGCATCCAATTCGCTAGGGTAGCGGGTCCGGGCGCGATTGAGCTGCAGGCCTTGATTGCTCACCCAAACTGGCGGACCGCGTCTAAACTCTTATCCGTGGGAGTGCCTTACTCCTCCGCGCGGGAGCCATCCCCAACTTGAGAAAAGTTGGGGGATTTAGACCAGATTCAGCAAAGAGAAAGCGAAAATGTCTCTACCCCGTTGGGCTCTGGCTTTTGCAGATGAATCCGGTCAAACCAGCAATTCGGATTCGGCGTTGGCTGCGGTGAACTCCTTAGCCCGCCTGGAAGAACGCGCCCTTGTGGAGCAGGCTCAGGCAGGCAGCCGCCCCGCGTTTGAGGAGCTGGTTCGGCGGTACGACCGCGACGTGCTGCGCCTGGCGTTGAACCTGATGAAACGGATCGAGGATGCGCGGGACGTATATCAGGAAGCATTCCTGAAGGTCTACCGCAATCTGCACCGCTTCCGCTTTGAATGCAGTTTCTACACTTGGCTATACCGCATCGTCACCAATGTCTGCCTGGACCAGCTTCGCAGGCGCCAAGCGCGGCCCGAGGACCAGGCACCCGAATCGCACTCCCTGCACTATGAAGAGGCCGGTGCGGACTTCTTTGAACGCCAGCGGGAATACCGGGCGACGCTGGATCCCGAGCGGCATTTGCTTGGCCAGGAGATAAAGAGGCGGTTAGCGGCGGCGATGGAGCGGCTCTCTCCGCGTGAGCGCGTTGTATTTGAGATGAAGCACTATCAGGGTCTGAAACTGCGAGCCATTGGTGACGCGCTGGGTACCAGTGAAGAAACGGTGAAGAATTCATTGTTCCGGGCCACGCGCAAACTACGAAGCGAACTGGGAGTACTGCGATGAGCGCGGGCGAGCCGAACAAAATCTGCGAAGCGATCGCAGCGCTGCTGGTGTTTTACGCGTGCGACGAAGTGCACGACGCGGAACGCAGCGTGATCGAACAGCATCTTGCGGATTGCACGGCTTGCCGGACACAACTCGCGGAAGAGCGCAAATTTCAGGATGCAATTCGTGCGATGCCGCACGCGGGAGATCAACTGGACGCGGCGGGGATATTGTTGTCACAGTGCCGCAGCGAGCTCGCCGAAAAACTGGATGATCTGGAGCACTCGCCGACGAAAGCAAAATCGTTGAAGTTCGGCTGGCTGCGCGGCTGGATGACGCTGCACCCGACGTGGAGCGCGGCGACGCTGGTGCTTCTTGGTCTTGTGGCAGGGACGGAATTTTCCCAATGGTCGAGCGCGCGGACCGACGGGGAAGCGCAGGACCAGGTTGTCAACGTGCGCCCCAGTACGCGGCTTACCGACGACCAGCTCTCCAAGATGGCGGTTGCGGGTATCAACTTCACGCCCTCGCCCTATCCGGGATCCAAAAACGTTCGCGTTCGACTGAATACGGAGCAGCCGATAGAACTCGACGGAAATATGGACGACTCGAATGTGAGAACGGTTGTCGCATTCGTTGTAAAGAATGGCGCGCTTGACTCCGATGCGCGACTCGATTGCCTGGATGCGTTGAAAGCGAGCGTGGGAGATTCCGTGGTACGGTCTGCCCTGCTAACGGCGGCGCGCAAGGATCAGAATCCGGCAGTGCGGTTGAAAGCATTGGAAGCGCTGCGCGATGCCGGAGTCGATACAACCATGCGGCAGGCTCTGCTGGAAGCGCTGCAACACGATTCCAATCCCGGCGTGCGCGTGGAGGCTGTGAACTTGCTTGTTCGTTCCCTGGAAGAAGTGCCGAATGACACGCTAGTGGATTCGCCGACGCCTGCGCCTTCGGGAGCGATGATTCAGTCCGGCGCTCACCCCGGCGCAAGTGACGGCTCGATTGAAAACGTAATTCAAGCGCTGGAAAACTTGCAACACAATGACCCGAGCCGGTATGTCCGGCTGCGCAGCGCCGCGGCGTTGCATGAGATCAACGCGCGCAATGATCAGTGAGTTGTCCGGCCACGGAACGAAGTAAGGTTTCTCTCATGCCAGAGGCTTCCCACATTCTGCGTCATACATCCCAGAGAGAGGCTCTTCGGGCCGCGATGGCGCTGGTTTGGCTAGCCAGCAGTTTGCTGGTTCCGTCGCGCGTTCGAGCTGACCATGTGCCCGGTCACGCCTCGGTCGACCGCTCGGGCGAACTTCGCGTTACCAATGGAATGACGCTCCGTTTGAATGCGGATCTCGGAAATGTTCGCATACAGACGCTTGCTCCCGGGGCTCCGCCCGTGCTGCGTTACACAGTACACATAGAGACGGATGACCCTGGTGCGAACGGCCAAAAACTGCTTGCGTACTACGCACTGACAACGCGCGAAACCGTGGACACGGTGTACCTGTCCGGCGCGGTTCCCAACGTCAACGCGCTCACGACCGCGCACCGCGTACATGACCGGAATGCGCAGTTTTATGTGCAATTCGTGGTGACCGTTCCCACCACATTCAGCCTGGATATATCGACAGGGCTCGGAGACATCGAAACGGCGGATATAGGCGGCCGCGTGTCGCTTGTCACGCAGGGCGGAAACATCACCGCAGGCCGGGTCGGGATGGAAGGCGCGGTCATTCTTCATGGGGATCGCCCGGTGGCGAAAATCGAAACGCAGGGCGGACATATCACACTGAAGGATGTCGCCGGAGACTTGGATGCATATACCGCGGGCGGGCACATTCTGGCGGGAAACATTGACGGAAATGCCCGGCTGCGCACCGGTGGCGGACACATTCGCGCTACACGAATTAAGGGCACGGCCCGTCTGGAAACCGAAGGTGGAAACATCGCGATTGGGGAAGCAGGGTCCTACGTTACAGTTCGCACGACCGGGGGGCAGATTGACTTTGGCGAAGTGCACGGTTCAGTTCATGCGGAAACCGGAGGAGGGGGGATCCGCGTAATTTCCGTGGCGGGGCCGATGGAAGTAGCCAGTAACGGAGGCAGCATTTGCCTGACGCGGGTTGCAAATCGAGTGCATGCGGAAACTGGTGAGGGCACGATCACCGCATGGATTAATCCGGAAGGCTCGGAGAAAGGGCACCTGGTTCGACTCCCGGGCACTTCCCAGCTTGCCTCGCACACCGGCGACATTGTGGTATTTCTCCCGCGCAACATCGCCATGACCATCGATGCGACGGTGGAGACCGGCGGCCCCAGTCACATCGAAGCGGATCCCTCTCTGCCCCTGAACATGCAATCCCAGGCAAACGGGCCGGTGCATGTCATGGCGTCCTTGAATGGCGGTGGAGCCCTCTTGAAACTGCATACCACAGCCGGGAAGATCCAGTTGCAGTATCTGGATGCACAGGCAGCGCTCCGGCAATCGTTGCAGGAAGAGGAAAAACAGCGGCTGGCGGAACGATTCAGCGAGTATCAAGCGACGCCGGTTTCGATGACTTCCCCGCAGGCAACCCCGGGAAATGCGCCGCCAGAGTTATCTCCCAACGACGTGAAGGATGATTGGTTCGACAGCGCGAAGAAACGATTCGAAGTCATCTTTATGGGAAGCATCCATGAGGACAACAAGGATTTTACAAGGCGCCTGATCGCCGCACCGCCGCCGGAATATCCGACACTTGCAGAAAACGCAGGGGTGCAAGGCAGAGTGGTCCTGCAAGTACGTTTGAAGGCGGACGGAAGTGTCAGCGTCGACAAAGTGCTGGAAGGCCAACCTGCGCTGGTGGAGGCGGCAGTCGCCGCGGTTCGCAATTGGCATGGGAAACCGGAGCAGGTCAACGGGAAGAATATCGAAGTGGTCTCCACCGAGAGTTTTGAGTTTCAACTCCGTCATTAGAGCAGGTATCGGCGGAGCGGTTGTGTGTGTCCACGGGGGTCAGTTTTTTTCCTTGAAGGAGGATGGCTATGCTTCGCTCCGGATTTCACCGTTCGACCTTAGGCCTGTTGCTGGGTGTTGCGCTCTTTGCCCCATTCTGTTTCGGCGGTTCCCAGGAGATAACCCGGACCTTTCCGATGCGTCCCGACGGATCGTTCGAGCTGAACAACGTGAATGGAACAGTTCGCATTGAGGGTTGGGATAAGGATGAAGTCGAAGTTCGCGCGATAAAGAGCACTCCGGATAAGCAATCGCTGCTGGACCTTGTGGCCATTGATATTGCAGCGAACCCGGACGCTCTGAGCGTATCCACGCGGTACCCGCAGCAAGAAGGCGTTGCGGTTGCGGTGGATTACGTTATTCATGTCCCGCGCCACGTGCAATTGAGCCACGTCAATAATATCAACGGCACGCTGCGCGTTTTCCGTTCGGAATCCCTGGGAGAATTACATACGGTGAACGGGAACATCGAAGTGTACGAGAGCAGCGGTAACGTACGCGCACACACGACGAACGGAAACGTGTATGTGGAGTTGAAACATGCCAACGACGCACGCGGGGCGGCGGCGGAAACCACCAACGGATCCGTTCTGCTGGCGATTCCCGTGGATCTGCCGGCCGACCTGGAAGCGCGTTGCATGAACGGCAGCTTCTCGAGCGAGCTTCCGATGGTAATGAAAGGGGCAGTTCAACCACGCACGGTGCACGGGCAGTTGGGGCATGGGGGAGCGCCAATTCATCTGGGAACGGTAAACGGTGCCATCCGGGTGGTAGCGCTAAGGTCAACGGTTTAGGTTTTCGCGCGTCTAAAGGCTCAAGGAGAGGCAATTGCTCATGAACACAAAACACATTTTCACGGCTGTGGGCCTTAGCGCGCTGACGGTGGCGCTGGTGGCATTGCCCGGCTCGTCCGCCCACAAGGCAGAGGCTGCCGAGTCAACGGGACAGGAATTTTTCCAGGGGGAAGCCCCGCAAGAAGCGACGAAGGAGCTCGCCAAGGTTCAACAAGCACTCGACAATTTGAAGCTGATTGAAGATGACGACGACATGCAAGTGTTTGTCAACGGAGGCGGGGGCTGGCTGGGCGTGGGCACCAGCGAGGTCACCGCTGACAAAGTCAAGGAACTGAAGCTGCCGGCGGAGCGGGGCGTGGTGCTAGGCAAAATTGTACCGGATAGTCCCGCAGCGAACGCCGGATTAAAGGAAAGCGATGTGGTCACGGAGATCAATGGCCAGCGAGTGGAAGGCACGGAGCAATTCCGGCGGATGATTCGGGAAATTCCGGCGGGACGCGCGGTGCAGTTTACGGTTTGGCGCGATGGAAGGTCGCAGACAATCAGCGTGACACTGGGCAAATCCGAATCACGGCACGGCGGCACGTTTGTTGCGCCAGCCACGCAGGGGAGTTTTTCGATCCAGATACCGGAACTTCCAGAGATGGGTGAGTTTTTCGAGGGCGGTCCGTGGATGTCTTCCTCCAGAACACGGCTGGGAATTGACGCGGAGAACCTTGACGGCGAATTCGGCAATTATTTTGGCGCGCCGGAAGGTGAAGGAATTCTGGTCCGCGGCGTTTTCCCGGATTCTCCGGCAGCCAAGGCTGGGCTGAAGGTCGGCGACGTGATCACCAGTGTGGATGGAGAGCGAATCCGGTCCGTTGGCGAGTTGCGGGAAAAGATTGTGGGGAACACGGAGGGGAAGACCATAAAGCTGGGGCTCATGCGCAACAAAGCTCCGCTTTCCCTGTCCGTCCAACTACCTGCGCCAGCGGTGAAAAAAGAGTTCCGCAGCGGCGTACGAACCAGCATTTAAGCCGAAAAACCTACGGGAAACCTGGCTTGCGCGCGAGTCCTGTGCGAGCCAGTTTTTCTTTTTTGCGAATTAAAGTGGGCTTACTCGCTCGAACCATACTTGCGAAATAGAAGGAAGGAGCGGAGGCAGCGGTGAAGAGACGAGCCAACCAGTCGCCCCGCTGGCCGCACGTCCGCATTGGTCACATCAACAGTAGCGACTTCGACCTCCGCACAAGCGAATCCGGCAAAACATTGCCAGCGAGGTTGTTGCGCCGCCAAAGATAATTGCCATCCCGCCCAGGGAAACAGAGTTGCTCGGGGATGGTCTGCAGAAATCGTTCTTCGATGGGCTTTCCATCCTGACGAACAATCCCGAAAAAGCCGCTCATGATTTCTCCGGCGGGAGGTCCGAAAAGGAAGAGTCGAACGCGGCATAGTGATGGTGCTGTTCGTCCGGCTGGCTCAGCGCGGCGCCAGCGTGCTCGACCCAGGCGTGCGCTTCCAATTTTTCAGACTCTTTGCGAACACCAATCCGCACGCTTGCGGGAATGCTCTGTTTTTGGAGCAAGTACCACAGAGTCAGGGATTCCACGAGGCAAGTGGGGCGAATCATCCCGTACTGTGCCGCGGCGTGCACCATGCGGCACGTCTGTTGCACTGCGACCGTTCGGTCGTCGTGCGACGATGGCGGAGGAGAAACGAAAGGGAGTTTCTTCTGCAATGCTTCTTTTGTTTTGCTGAAACCGTGGAGGCGCAAAGACAGCGCGACCCTGGGCAGCAAGATCACCGCCTGCCGAAAGAGGCGGCGGGCCACGGGGTCCAGCGCCTTATATCGCTGGAATGTTTTCCACATTGCCGGGCATGACTTTGAGCAAGCCGTGATCGACCAACTGTCCCAAAAGCTCGGCGAGATGATTACGCAAGACGTCGGGTGCCACGTCAAATTCTTCGCTGAGCCTTCCGTAGGCTGCTTCGATGCTGGGGGAGTGCGTGGTGAGCTCCCACATACGCGTTCCCGTGCCATCCAGGCCGAAATACTTCTCTGTTTCGAGGTTCAGCAGCACGGATTCTCCGTCCAGATGCCTCACCAATACATGAGCGGGAACCACCACGCGGTCTGAAAACACTAGCATGTCTGAAAACTCCGGCCTTTCCGGCGCATGACTTTCCTGAGTATGCGTCTGGAACCGTGCGACTATCTTACCGGGGATTCACTGTTTTGTGCACGTGGCGTCGGTTTACGCTCATTGTTTTCTGGCGAGAGACACGCTATAAACTCGAGAGTGTCTGCTTCCGCCATTACCATCGATTCGCTGGAAAAATCATTTCCCCGAGCCTACAGCGGATGGCGCGCGTTGCTGCAGCCGTTTGCGGCGCCGGGCTTGAGCGCATTGCGCGGGATCTCGTTCCAGGTAAAGCCGGGTGAAGCGGTAGCACTCCTCGGAACAAACGGGGCAGGAAAGTCGACCCTGCTTCGCATCCTAGCTACGCTACTCCTCCCCACAAATGGCACAGCGCTCGTCGCCGGGTTCGATTCTGTGCGAGAACCGGCGGCGGTGCGGCGCAACCTTGGCTACCACGCCGGTTCCGATCTTGGCTTTTATGCCCGGCTGACCGGGGCGGAAAATTTGCGGTTTTTCGGAAGGTTGAACTATCTTTCGGATACTTTTCTGCGTACCCGGATTCCGGCTCTCGCCGAGCAGTTCGCGTTGGGCGACGCGCTGGACCGCCAGGTGCGCACGCTTTCTTCCGGCACGATCCAACGGCTGAGTCTGGTTCGCGCATTTCTGCACCAGCCCAAAGTGCTGCTCCTCGATGAACCGACGCGCAGCCTTGATGCCCTGGGAGCGGCCGATTTCCGGAAATATTTGAAAGCGGAAGTTCTCGAAAGGCATGGCACTTCCCTGCTGTTTGCGTCGCACACACTTCCCGAGATTGAAATGCTGGCGGACCGCGTCGCCATTCTCAAAGAAGGCAATCTGGTGGCGATCGATACGCCCGCGGCGCTGCGGGCCAAAGCAGGCGCGGCTTCCCTGGAAGAAGCATTCTCCCGACTCACCGGCCACAGCGTCCGTTCCCTTGCGGAGATTGCCGATTCATGATGCGCCTCCTCCGCGATTTCCTTCTGTTTTTCCGACGTGATCTTCGCATTGCCAGCAGTTACCGCAGCCCGTTTGTGCTGGAACTGATTGAAGCTTTGTTTGGAGCGGCTACGTTTTACTACATAGCGCGCTTCGTGGACTCGCCGCAACTCCGGCAGGCGCTGCCGCAAGGTACGTCGTATTTCACGTACTCGCTGGTTGGATTTGTATTTTTCGACTATCTGCACGCGGCGCTGGATACCTTTGACCGCACGCTGGAAGAGGCCCGAGACAGCGGAACGCTCGAGCCTTTGCTGGTTACGCAGGTATCGCTGCCGGTGGTCCTGATCGGCTCTGCGATTTATCCCTTCGCGCTCACGACATTACGCGTCGGAGTGTATCTCGGATGGGGAGGCGTGTTGTTTGGATTTCCCCTGGGGTCAGCGAACTGGGTGTCGGTGGTCGTGGTTCTGTCGGCGACCTTGCTCTCCTTTTCCGGCTTGGGCATTTTCTCCTCGGCGTACTTGCTGCTGTTCAAGCGTGGCAATCCCTCCAAATGGTTCTTCCTCAGCGTATCGAGCGTGGTTGGGGGAATACTTTTCCCGGTGAGCATTCTGCCGTCATGGCTGCAGGTGATCGCGCACCTGAACCCGGTTACGTACGCGCTGGACGCCATGCGCGCCGCGCTGCTGGGCGGAGCAGGCCTCGCCGCGATCGCGCGGCCGTTGCTGATTCTATTGGTGTTCGCGGTTGTTCTGCTTCCGACTTCGATCCTGGCGTTCTCCTGGGCGCTGCAACGAACGAAAATTACGGGGACCCTGTCTCACCGGTAAAGTTGTGAGGAGAACAGCGCAGGGTCGAAAAAAAAACCGGCTCTGCGCGGCAGAGCCGGGTGGAGAACGTTTGCATTCCCGTTCGAGGTTAGGACTTCTTCTTTTTTCCCCGACCTTGGTGTCGATGCCACCGGTCAGCTGTTGAACCGCTTCCAAGCCCTGTTTTGCCTGTTGGCCGTAAGGGCCGTTGGGGTCAAGTTCGATGGCTTTCTGGTAGGCTTCCACGGTTCCGGGTTTGAGGGTGACTTCCATCTTGTCTCCGACCTGTTTGTAGTCGGCTGAAGCGACGAGGCAAGCACCCAAGAGATACCAACCTTGTGCATTCTTGGGATCCGCTTGCGTCGCCTTCTGGAGGGGTTCTACCGCTTCCTGCATGCGCCCAGCCTGATAGAGGCTGATTCCGAAATTACGCCAAGCCATGGCAGCGTTGGTGGGGTCGAGTTCCGCGCTCTTGGTGTACGCGGCTTTCGCTTCGTCGATTTTGCCCGCGCGAGCCAGGACGTTGCCGAGGTTGTTGTAGTAACCGGCATTGTCCGGCTTGGCGGCAACGGCCTGCTGGTAGGCGTTGATGGCTTCATCGTTGCGCCCGGCGAGATCATAGGCTTCGCCCATGCGCGCCCAGAACAAATGAAAATTCGGGTCCTTCTCCGGAGCGGATTTCTGAGCTTGCTCGAATTCCGCGACGGCCTGATTGGACAGATCGGCCACTTTGGCTTTGGCGGCATCTTTTTGATCGGGAGTTGCCTTGCTCAGGTCGGCTTTTGCCGTTCGTTCCTGCTCCAGGAGAACCATGCCCTGATCAAAGTGCAATTTCATTCCAGTATATTTCGATTTCTCTTCGGCCTGCTTTTTCATCTGGGCAGCCACATCGGGATTCTGTTTTTCCAGAATTTCCTTGAAGTTCCAGTTGGCGGGAGGCGTGTCGGTACCGCCATGAAGTTCGAGGACGGTGGTGAAAGGATCTTTGACTTGGGGAGGTTGCACGATGACGGTGTACTTGCCGGACTTCAGGTTGTTGAATTGATATTTACCGGCCGAGTCGGTCTTGGTCTCCTGGATCTGACCCTGTTCGCTCTTAATCTTGACGGGCATGTCCGCCCAAGGCTTACCGTCAAAATCGATGATGGTTCCGGACACTTTGCCTTCCTGCGCAGCTGCCTTCGGCGCAGCAAGACAGGCCAAACCTAACACCAACACTGCCGCGAGCGCGGACGCTTTCAATAATTTCGACATGCTCCATTCTCCTTTGTTCTCGAGGAGCGCCAGCCAAGGTTCCATGGCCGGTATGCCCCCATTATCGCTCATCTGCCACAGAATCCAATGAGTTCGACAGCTTTTCAGGCGGCGCCAGCGGCCCGACCCTGGTAGGGGATGGGGTCAGGAATTCCCGCCTCGGCGAAAGCCCTTAAACGAAGCAAGCAACTATCGCACTTACCGCAGGCCAAGTCCTCTCCCTGATAGCAGGACCAAGTCAGGTGCAACGGCGCTCGCAAATGCTGGCCCTGGCGGATGATTTCGCTCTTCTTCATCCTGATGACGGGCGTAACCACCGCAATGTGTGTTTCTGGCTTCGTTCCCACGCGGATCAATTCCTGAAACACACGGTAATATTCGGGCCGACAGTCAGGATAGCCAGAACTGTCTTCGGCGACGGCACCAATATAAATGGAGCTCGCACCGATGGCTTCCGCCCAACTGACTCCCACACTCAAGAAGTGAGCATTCCGGAAAGGAACGTACGTCACCGGAATCGTGCTTCCGCCGTGGCCTCGATCCTCGAGCTCATTTTCAGGAACCTGAATTTGTTGGTCTGTGAGCGCGGACCCGCCGATGGCGCGAAAGTGGTCGAGCTTTACCACCAGGCGTTGCTGAATGCCGTAAAAATTGGCGATGTCTCCGAAGGCCTGTCTTTCGCGTTTTTCGGTGCGCTGGCCATACGTCGCGTGCAAGAGGGCGACATTGGCGGCGCCGTGGCGTTCCTGGGCCATTGCGGTGCACACACAGGAGTCCATCCCACCGCTGAGGAGTACCACCGCTTTGCATTTATCGCTCATCGTTGATTGGCCATTCGGTGTTTGTTCAGGCTTCCTAGGTACCGTGGTCAAACGCCGCGCATGGCCGGGTCCCAGACAATTTTGTGCAACTGCAAACCGAGGCGGGCACCCAGACCATCTTCGAGCATCCATTCCACCAATTCGCGGGGTTCAAGACCTGACCATACGCCCTTGGGATCTTCGTGAACCGGGGAGAACAGGACGGTATGGACGCGCGCTTCCAAATTGTGCTGCCAGGTAAAATCGCGGGCGAACTCATAGTCGCGCCGGGAAGAAATGACGAACTTAATTTCGTCCTTCTTCGTCAACTCCGCCAGATTTCGCATGTCGAAAGTATCGGGTTCGCCGGAGTCCGGGCATTTCACGTCAACGATGCGAATGACGTCGGCCGGCAAGCCCCCAAGGAAACGTTCTCCGCTGGTTTCCACCATGACGGTATAGCCGGCGGCCAAAAGATGATCGATGAGGGGATAAATTTCCTTGTGCAGGAGGGGTTCTCCCCCGGTCAATTCGACCAGTGGAACACCTGTGGGTGCACCGTCCGGACGGCGGTTTAGCGCTTCGACGCGCTCCAAGACGTCCTCCACGCTCATCTGCTGGCCGCCGCGGAACGCGTAGGACGTATCGCACCAGGTACAACGCAAATTGCAGCCGGTGAGTCGCACGAAGATACAGGGCAATCCGGCGCGAGTCCCTTCCCCTTGAATGGATTTGAAGATTTCGGTGATGTACATAAAGCACCCACGAACAGAGTACAGGCGCTACTGACCGCTGCTGTTTACTTTCTTTCGCGAACGTTTCGAGAGCCAATAAATACCTCCGAAGAACAGGATCATTGCGACGGCAAGGCGCGGATAGCCCGGAGGAACGCCCATCATCCGCAAAACAATCACGTAGCCAGCCGCGACAAGGAGCGCGGGAACCAGGATGATCACAATCGAGCGATTCATTTTTCCCGCCTCTCGCGATGGTTCAGTTGCCGGGGCGATACTTGGCCATCGCCGTATCCGTTTCCCAGACGACTACATCGGTAACTCTTGCACCTGGAGGCAAATCTTTCAAGTTCCCAGTGACTTCGTCGTAGAAGTACTTGGCCAGGTTCTCCGCGGAGGGATTGAGGGTTGTGAACGGTTCCAGATCATTGATGAATTGATGGTCGAGCTTCTTGATCACGGCGCGCATGACTTCTTTCAGGTGGGTGAAATCGATGAGAAGGCCGATACCATCGAGTTGGGGGCCCTCGAGAGTCACTTGCACACGATAATTGTGTCCGTGCGGGTTTTCGCACTTCCCCTTGTACCCGCGGAGCGCGTGTCCTGACGAAAAAGTGTCTTCCACGCTGACTTGAAACATAAACGGCTGTTTATCCTCTGCTTCCCATGGGAACGATCAGGCACGCCTGGCGTCGCTCAGGAAGCGCTCGACTTCCCCAAGATCGTTGGTCCGGCGATAGGGGGGCAAGGACTCCAAGAAAATTTTACCATACGGCATGCGGGAGATTCGTGTGTCGAGGAGGGCCAGAACGCCGCGGTCGGTCTTGGTGCGAATCAAGCGACCAAAACCTTGCTTCAAGGCCAGCACCGCCGCGGGCACCTGGAACTCGGAGAAAGGATTGCGGCCTTCGTCCTGCAAAGCGCGCACCCGGGCAGCCACGACCGGGTCGCTGGGGACGGCGAAGGGCAAGCGGTCGACGATGACGCACGAGAGTTGATCACCGGGCACGTCCACGCCCTGCCAGAAACTGGCGGTGGCAAAGAGGACGGAGTTTGCCGTGGCTTTGAAGCGCTCGAGAAGCGTCGTACGCGGTGCCGTGCCTTGCAGAAGCAAAGGGAAATCGACACGACCGCGGACGCGCTCGAACAGGTCCTTCATCTGTGCGTAACTGGTGAAGAGACAGAAAGCACGCCCCTGGCTTAATTCGAGCAGGGAGACGATCTCCTCGGCGGCTTTTGGGGCATACGCGGCGTCGCGCACGTCCGGCATGCGCTGCGGAAGGTAGAGAAGGGCTTGCTGCTGGTAATCAAATTCGGGTGGGAGCTGGCATTCTTTCGCGTGGTCCACGCCCATGCGTTGGCGGATAAACTCGAAGCGGCCCGCTACGGTGAGTGTGGCCGAAGTGAGAATGACTGTGTCGAATGGCTCGAACAGCCGCTCGCGAAGAATCTGGCTGACGTCGATGGGGGTAGCCGCGAGGAAGACGCCTTTGTTCCTGCGTTCAAACCAGTAGACATAGTTTCGTTCGTTGGATTCGAAGAGAAAGGAAAACTCCTGGCGAATTTCGAAGCTGCGGCGAGCGATGCGAAGCAGTTCTTCCGGTTTGCTGGGTAAGGCCGCAAATTCCGTCTCCAAGCCTTTGAGGGCGTTCAAGAGGGCATCGTAGGCTTCGCGATTCTGCTCGAGGAACGCTTCGCGTTCGTGGCGGGAAAAGGGGAAGCGGCCATCTTTCTGGGGAAACGTATCAAAAAAGGCTCGGCACTTTTCGCGGATGCGCTGGGTTCTGCGCAGCAAGCTGGGCGTACCCTGCTGGGTGAGGCGCATCATCTGGTCGGCGTCGCGAGCAAGTTCCTCGAACCGAAAATTGGAAATCTGCTGGCCAAAATAATCGCTGGCCACATCCTCCATTTCGTGGGCTTCGTCGAAAACCACCGCGGAATAGTCCGGCAGAATGCTGCCGAAATCGTCGTGCTTCAAGGCAAGGTCCGCGAAAAAGAGGTGATGATTCACAATGATGAGATCTGCCTCCTTGGCACGGTTCTGCATCCCGGTCAGAAAACACGGACCGAATTGGGGACATTTTTTGCCGGTGCAGGTATCGCGGCGGGCATCGATGCGCGACCACAGGTCAGAATCATCGGGGAGGAAGGTCAGTTCGGCGCGGTCGCCGGTCTCCGTCAGCCTGGCCCAATCTCGAATCTGGCGGAAGGCATCCATTTCTTCCATGCCCTTTAACGTGGACTGGTCGGCCATGGCATGCATCTTGGCGAGGCACAGGAAGTTGGAGCGCCCTTTCATGACGGCCACTTTCCATTCGGGGGCGAAGTGCTTTTGGAGGAACGGGACGTCCTTCTGGTAGAGTTGCTCCTGAAGGGACTTGGTTGCGGTGGAGACGACAACGCGGCGGCCACTGCAGAGGGCAGGAAGCAAATAGGCGAGGGTTTTCCCGGTGCCGGTACCCGCTTCCAAGATGGCGTGGTGATGAGTTTCAAAGGCGTTGTCGACAGCTTCGGCCATTTGCAGTTGGGCCGCGCGGTGCTCGTATCCACCGATCATGCATTTATCGAGGAATCCCCCCGGGCCGAAGATGTCGTGCATGGAGGGTTTGCTGGAAGACGCTTTTTCGCGGGTGCCCGGCGCGGCCGCAACCGGGTGGGGGTGATTTTCCGTTGAGCGCCTTGCGGAGCGCGGAGTAAGGCGAGGTTGGGGGGATTCTTCCTCGAGAGGCGCGTAGACCCGTTCCGGCACACTGCGCCGGCCGGTCTTGGCCGTATCCGTCGAAGCCGCTTTGGAATTGCGTTTAGCCAGAAAGCCTGCCGGGATTCTTGCCATTTCGCGCGATTGTTTAACGATACCACATCGGTCGGAAGTGGCCTTCGCCGGGCAGGAAATCGCGGCGCGCGCAAATCGCTTCCTGTTCGCGCACCGTTAGTAGTTGGGCACCTCGCCGCTTTCCCCGTTCGTGCGGTCCTCCCGCTGGCGCTACAGTGTGTCTGAGGGATTCCCAGCCGTCTGGTGCGGTCTGCCAAATCCTTTCGTGGGGTATGCCAATGAAGACGAAAAAATTTCTGTTATGGATGGCGCCAGCGGTGATGCTCACTCTGAGTTCTTGCAGCGGCGTGAAAGAGGCGTGCACAACGAACTGCGGCGGAAGCAGCAATTCGTCTTTCAGCCTGACGATTTCGGACACACCACCCGCGAACACATCGATCTTGAGTTTCACGTTACCGGTGCTGGGGATCGCGCTCGTACCCTCCAGCGGAAGTCCGGTTTCCGTATTCTCGACGGGAAACTTTGAGCTGACCCGCTTGCAGTCGGATACGAATCTGATCACCTCCAACGTAGCGGTGGCAGCCGGAACATACACCGCGGTCAACGTAACCGTGGCAGCCCCAACGGCTGTCTACATCAACACCTCTGGCGCAGCGATCGGAGCATGTCTGAATGGGGAGATCTGCAACCTGACGGGAAGCGCGGCCACAAT
Source organism: Candidatus Acidiferrales bacterium (assembly GCA_963775865.1). Lineage (GTDB taxonomy): Bacteria > Acidobacteriota > Terriglobia > Acidiferrales > UBA7541 > Acidiferrum. The sequence goes on from CAVZKU010000012.1 coordinate 302,629, forward strand.
TAGTTACACGTTTCCGACCGGATCACCACTGGTTCTGACAGCCAATGCGAAGCAGTGGGTGAATCTGGATTTCAATTACAACAATGCCGTTGTGAGCACAAGCGGGATCGCCATCGACGTGACGCAAACCGGCGTGATGACGGCCTCGACTACGGTGCCGGCGGGAGTGGCCAGCGGGAATTTTGCGAACATCGACGAGTTCACAGGTTCGATTATGGCGCTGTCTTCGAGCAGCATCACCTTGCAATCGTCGGTGCGGGGAACCATGACCACGGATATCAGTTCGACAATTCCGGTATACGATCCTCTGAGCCAGTGCGCAGGAGGAGGAAGTCTTTCCTGCATCGGCGTGGGATCGATCGTGAGCGTGCAAAGTCTTCTGTCCAACTCCGGGGTGCTAACAGCGACGTCGATTGACGTGATTGACGCTTCGCGAACTCCGGCCGACGAGGTGGAAGGGATCATCTATCCGAGCATCTGTAACGGTGGTGCGAATTTGGGGATGATTCTCAGCGACAGCGAGATCTTCACCAGTAGTTCGCCGCTAACCAGCGCGAATTTTGGAACAGGACTCTGCCTGACGCCTAGCCAAACGACAGGATTCGGGATCGATACCGGGATACTGACGACCCAAGCAGGGGTGCCGGTAAATAATGTAGGGTTTCAAGGAACCGGTGACCTCTTGTCAGGTCAGATGGTGCGAGCGAAGATAACCAATGCGACCACGGGAACAAACAGCATCATCAATGCCAACGCAACGACGTTGGTGCTGCGTAATTCGCGACTGACTGGAACGATCAGCACCACGACGAATAATTCCTTCACCATTTCCGGTTTGCCGCTGTACCTGGGAACAACGTTTAACACCCCGCCGCAAGTGATTACCTACGTGAATGCAACCCTTCTCGAGGGAGAGACGAGCGTAGGGAGCTTCACCGGAACCGTCTCCATGAGCGCGCTCTATTTGAATGTAAATAATGGGGCGCAATTCTGGTTCCAGGCCGCAAAAGTCCGGCAACACTAGGTTTTTCCCGCCTCCGCAAAAGGCAACGGGCCCCAGATATTCCGGGGCCCGTTGTCTTTTGCGCTGGTTATGCTGGGCTGACGGTGGTGTTCGGCGGCAAAGGAGTGCCGATCGGACCGCTGGGCATCGAAGGAATGTGGGGAGCGATGACAGGCTGGAGCCTGCGATAGAGGGCCAAGGCAATCGCGCCCATACCCCAAATCCAGATACCAAACATGATCCAACCGCCAATGTGAGGTACTCCGGTGGCAATCACAACGATGACCACGCCCAAAGCCATGCGACCCACAGCAGGCCAAAGGTCATGGGCTTTGCCGAGGATCCAGCGGCCGACGACGGAGCCCACAACGACGTAGGAACTAAACAGAGCAACGAGCCAGAGGAGGAACGAAGAAATCCCGACGAGCAGGCCGACGATGGTGATGCAGGCGATGAAAGAAGCGATCAGCACACTGAAAAAGACCAGAACGCCGAGTCCCAGCGAGGCACCGTAGCGTTCGGCGGATTCCACAGTTTCCTTGGCAAAGCCGGGCATAAGAGAAATCAGTACAAGGCCGAGAAGAATCCAAGCACCGGCCCAAATGACGCGCCAGATGTAGTAGCCGAACCCACGCTCGATGCGAGAATGGCGTTCCAGCTTGGTGAAGACCACGGGGGAAGCGAGTTTGGCCGCGGCATCGACGTCGGGGGGCTTGTTCCCTTCAAACTTGGTGGTGCCAGCAATCTGGGCGTTGCCGGTAATGGAGAGGCTTTCTCCCTGGGAATGGACGTTGCCACGGACGGTTCCGGAGATGGTGGTGGCCTGATCGAAAGCGGTCACGTCGCCGCCCACCTGTCCATCAATCGCCAACAACTGGCAGAAGGCGTAGAGACTGCGCTCGACGCGCCCTGAACTTTCCAAAGCAATATGTTGCGCCCAGCCCGTGAGGTTGTGTCCCACTTTGCTGCTCAGGGTCAGGGTGTTGGCTGCAACGCGGACGTTGCCATCTACGGGGCCTGTAATGCGAAAGGACTGACCTGCGCCAAGGACGTCGCCGGAAACGTGTCCCTGGATGTCGACGTCCTGCGAGAAGACAATCAGGTCGCCGTCGACGTCACCTTCCACGCGGACACGCTGCCCGGTCATGTAGAGATCGCCTTTGATCGTTTCGCCTTTGGCGAGTATGACGGTGTCACCCTGGCGCGTTTCGATTGCGGAAGCGGGAGAGGGAGTCAGAAGCAGGAGGGTCATGGAGGCAAACATGACGGCAAGAGCGGTGCCGCGCTTCAAATATTTACGGACGAGAAAGAAAGCGAAAGAAGCGAAGGAAGCGAGCGCGACGAATTCGACCAAAGTGAACATGGACTGCCATCCTTTCCAGAACGCTCCTTGGAAGACAACGAGACTGAGAAGGCTCGTGCTGTTAAAGCCGGCCTGCTGGAACTGCTGTTCCCACGGTTCGATATACCCGGCGTAGAGAGAGTAAACGCCAAGCAAGGCCATGCCGAAGACGACGCCCCAAATCCATTGCATGGAGCGTTTCACCTGAGCGTGAAATTCCGCGAGGCGGGCGGGGAGTGGCTCATCCTGCTCGAGCATGGAGCGGGTCAGCAAGCGGGACTCATGATCCAGGGCGCGGAGCAGCGTGAGACATTTGTCGCAGGTTTGCGTGTGGAGAGACACTTCTTGCGCGCTCTGGCGGTCCAACTGTCGTTCGACGTACAAGAGGAGGGTCATTTCATCGAAATGCTTGTTCGTCGTATGGGCTGATTCGCTCACCGAGTGCCTCCCACGGCGAGAGCGCTGTTTTCACCAAGCGCCTGCCGGAGTTCGTGCCTTGCGCGTAGCAGGACCACACCAACAAATGGCCGCCGCACACCCAAGGCATCTGCAATTTCGTCATAGCTCATGTCAGAGTAGTAGCGCAAGACGAGGGCCATGCGCGCCCTGGCTCCGAGCTTGTCCAAAGCTTTACGCACTTCTTCGCCGGTGCGTTCTTCGATCAGGCGTTCCAGTTGATTCGGCTCTGGCGCCTCGAGAGGAAGGTCGTCCACGTCCTGCATGTCCTTATCGTGGCGAGCTTTCCGCCGGCGAAGGACGTCCCAGCAGTGATTCGCGGCAATTCTGTAGAGCCACGCGGAGAAGGAGCGCGTGGCGTCGTACTGAACGAGCTTGTCGCGGAGCTTCATGAAAATTTCCATCGTGGCGTCTTCCGCATCTTCCTTGCTCGGCAGAGCACGCCGGCAAAACCGAAAGATCGCCGGCGCAAATTCCCGGTACAGATCGCCCCACGCTTGGGTATCCCCAGCCCGAGCCTGGGCGATTAAATCCGTAGGCTCCGTTCTTCCCGGCACGCTAATGTGGCCTGGTCTCAGCGGTTCCATAAGCTAGTACGCAAAGGGGGAGATAAAACTATCACAAGTTGCAATGCGCGTAGGTGACGCAAGCGGGGAAAGGGAGAAACCGCGATTTTTGGGTGAACTCTTGCTGCTGAGGGGGAGAAGGGAAAATGAAGGCCAAGCGCGCTGTAAGTGCTGATTTTGCAGGGGTTATAAGTCTTTTGTTTGGAAAAGTTATGGCAGGTGCAGAAACTAAACGGCTTCATGGGGCAAAACCGCGAGGGTGCAGAAAAGATCAGGATCTCGGCTGGAACTGGTTGAGATCGAGGGCGGGGAATCGTTACAGCGCTACACAGCGAAGAATCGAATTGCACGGTAACTGTAGGTCAAGAGAATTTCTGCCAGGGCGAGCGATTCTAAGCTGAAAAAAGCGGCCCCGGGGTGAGCCGGGGCCAGGATGTGGATTGTTTTCAGCAAAATCTAGAAGGTGAACTTGGCCGCAAGCTGAATGCTGCGGGGTCCTCCGCCGCCGAGAAATGGATAGCCGGGACCCACATCCGCGGTGGTCGTGAGAGGAAGATATCCGTTCAACCGGCCGCTGGCGGTGTACCAACTGGAGTTGCTGCTGCCCGCAGGGGGAGTAATGTTGCTGACGGTTGGATCGGAAAGGAAATTGGGCCAGAGGGGATTGGCGAAATTGGGGTGATTGAAAAGGTTGTAGAACTCAAAACGGAGTTCCAGCTTCACGCGCTCCGTGATGTTGGTGTTCTTATAGATGGAGAAATCCAACTGCCGGAACGGAGGGCCGACAAGAGAGTTGCGTCCTTCATTGCCGAAGTGGCGAGTGCCGGGCACGCAGGAAAAAGCTGTGCCGGTAAAACCGGTCGCCATCGGGGTGCAGGGCACGGCGAACGAGCCGAGATTGAGGAAGTGCAGCGGATCACTGTAATTGTAGGAGACAGGAGCAATGACGTCCGGTTTGGGGAAGTAGGTTCCCGCGCCATCGAAATCGTCGGCTTCGAGGATCATGTGGAAGGGCTGTCCGTCCTGGGCGGTCAAGATGCCGTTGAGACCCCACCCATTGCGGAGACGTGCCCAGCGACCCTGGTGATCGGGGAATTGGTAGACAAAGTTCCAGGTGATGCGATTGCGAACATCGAAGTTCGAATTGCCTCGATTCAACTGGGGTTGCGTGCTGTCCGTGGGCTGAGCGGCATTGGGAACATAGTCTTCGCCATCGCTGGCGGTGTCGATGGAGTGAGACCAGGTGTAGTTGAAGGAACTGGTAAAGCCGTGCCAATTGTCGATGCGGTAGGTGGCCTGCAAGGCGTTGTAGTCCGACTTAGCCGCACTTTCTTGCCAATAGATATAGCTGAAATTGGTGCCGGTGAGGCGGCGAGGAACACTGCCGTCATTGATACAAGCGCAGGCCAAATCCGCGGCGGTGATTTGCGCCTGGGAAGGCTGATTGAGGTCGCGGAAGTCCCAGAGCTTGCTTCCGTGAGAGCCGACGTAACCCACCTGAAGAACCATTTTACGGGTTAGTTGCTGCTGCAGGTTCAGGTTGTAGTTTTGCAGGTAGGGTGTGCGGATGTGCGGATCAATGCCGAAGGCATCGCCCATAGAGGAATAGCCACCAAAGACGGGGACACCGGGAGCGAGCGGAACGCCCGTCGGGGAGCCAAAGGAAATCTGGCCGATGCCGGGGAGGCCGGAATAGGCGACACCAGGATCAAAACTGCTGCTGAAGGGCAGATGGCCCATGAACATATCCTGCGATGTGGCGTCGTAATAGATGCCGTAGCCGGCGCGGAGTACGGTTTTTTGCTGGCCGGTGACATCCCAAGCGATGCTGGTGCGGGGAGCCCAGTTGTTGTAGTCGGGCGCATAGAGACGGTTGGGGCCGACCGCGAAAACGGCTCCGGTGGTGGGGTCCACGTTCGTAAACATGTCGTGCTTTTCCTGTACGATCCCGAAATAATCGTAGCGAAGTCCGAGGTTGATGGTGAGACGCCGAGTGATGTGGTAGCTGTCCTGAATGTAAGCGGCGTTGGAATTCTCGAAGGTATTGCGGTTGGTGTCGCCGGTACCCTGCGTTCCGCCACTCGGCATGCCGGCCAGAAAACTGGCTAGATCACCAAATTCCAATCGGCCGCGGAAGGTGCGGTTAAAGATCTGGGAGACGGAAGTGCGGCGAAATTCGTAGCCGAACTTGATTTCGTGCTTCCCTGCCTTCCAGGAAATGTTGTCGATGAAATGCCAGTTGGTGTCGACGCGCTGGCGGGGGTCAGCCTTGTCGGAGCCAATTTGGGGAAGACCGGACACATTGATGACCGGCATGCCGAAGTTATAGGGGTTGCCATTGTTGGGAGTGCCGGGGCCGACGGTATCGAGGCCAATGGTGGTGGGATCGAAACTGTGGTCCTCGGGGAAAAAACCTTCGGCGAAGCGATTCCAGCCGAGGCGCGCTTCGTTGACCATGGCAGGAGAAATAACGGAGACGTACGAGATGGAGATGAGTTGCACGCGTGTGGGGACCAAGGTGTTGTAGTTGGGGAGGAGACCGCCGCCGGTGAGCGCGAGGGGGAACAGCTGCGTGCTGTCGCCGATGTAGTAACGGCCGGTGAGCAGATTGTCTTTGTTGAAGTTGTGATCGATCTTGACGATGCCGTTGTCGACGCGATTGGAAAAGGGAGTGGCGAGAGTGATGTTGGAACCGCCATTGGCGTAACAATCGGTGGAACTGGCTGGCTTCGGCCAAGGATTCAGGGCGAGCAGTTTCTGAATGACGGGATTGATGCTGGTGAGATCCCCCGGAACCGGGGCGTTGGCGGAAATATCCGCCGCGATGGGAACGCATCCGGGACTGCTTTCCGCGCCGGTTTCACGCACGCCCTCGTAGTCAACGAAGAAGAAGGTTTTGTCGTGGATGATGGGGCCGCCGATGGTGCCGCCGAATTGGTTCAAATGGAAGGGCTGCTGAGGACCGCCGTTCGGTTCGTTGGGTGAAGGATTGAAATAGTTGCGGGCGTTGAGGTCGGTGTTGCGAAGGAAATCAAAACCGACGCCGTGCCAATCGTTGGTGCCGCTCTTGGTGACAATGTTGATGGCAGAGCCGGCGCTGCGGCCGTATTCGGCCTCGAAGTTGGAAGCGATGTGGAGTTCGGCGATGGCTTCGACAGGGAGAATCGTAGCGGGAGTGCTGAAAACACCTCCCTCGTTGATGGCGGGATCGTTGCGGTAGCCGTCATTCATGTCGGTGCCGTCGAGAAGATAGTTGTTGGAGCGGCCACGCGCGCCGTTGACGGAAACCGTACCGTAAGAGCCGGCGGAGTCCGTGATGGCATCGGGGCCAGAAGCGGCGCCGGGAACCAGGAGGATGAGTTTCTGATAGTCGCGGCCGTTGACGGGCAAATTGGTGACGACTTTCGATTCCACGATGCCGCCGAGGGTGTTGGAAGTGGACTCGACCATGGGCAGTTCTTCGCCAGTCACTTCAATCCTCTGGGCGAGCTCGCCGGGCTGGAGACTGACATCGGCGCGACGCTCGGAGGAAACTTCGACGCGGATGCCGGTGACGACGCCCTCTTTGAAACCTTGTTTTTCCACCGTGACACGGTAATTCCCGATGGGAAGTTCGGGCGCGGCATAACTGCCGTCGTCGGAGGTGGAGACGGTGCGCGTCAGGCCGGTGTCGAGATTCTTGATGGTGACGGTAGCGGCGGCGACTGCGCCGCCAGACGAATCTGTGACGGTGCCGAGAATCGTGCCACGGAAAGTTTGCGCGTAGGTTCCGGCACAATTGAGCAGAACCAGGGCAAGGCAAAGGAATGCCAACGCGCTCAGGTGGCGAATTGACCTGTTCATCTCACTCTCCTTGACTACGAAATAGCATCTCAAAGCCGCGAGATGGATCAGACGCCTCCCCCGAGAAGCGACCAAAGGGACACCCGCGAAGTAATGGGAAGAAACATACTGAGGATAGCGACGGGAAGCAAGAGATAGTGGCATGAAATGTTTTCATCCAGGCGATACGAACGGGAGGCGGAGGGCGGGAAGCGGCTCGCTAGTTAGCGGGGGATGGGATAGATTGGGTGATTGAAAATTGCTGATGCAGTGTGCCCTGGAGTGCGCGAAGAAGGTATGGGAGAGAAGCTGCCATCGTTGGTGATCGTGGGACGGCCCAACGTGGGCAAGTCCACGCTGTTTAACCGGCTGACAGGGACGCGGCGGGCGATCGTGACGGACGAGCCAGGAATCACGCGCGACCGGATTTATGGCAAGTCCGAGTGGCGCGGGCGAGTGCTGGAGATCGTGGATACGGGCGGGATTCTTCCGGACGAGAAGGCACTGATTCCGACGGAGATTCTGCGGCAGGCGCGCGTGGCTATCGAGCAGGCGGCGCTGCTGGTGCTGGTGGTGGACAGCACGGTAGGGTTAACACCACTGGATCAGGAATTGGCGCGACTGCTGCGCACCACGGGAAGACCGTTCGTGGTGGCGGTGAACAAAGTGGACTCGACACTGCAGGAAGTGAATGCGGGAGTGTTTCATGCGCTGGGTGTGCCGGTATTTCCCATCGCCGCGGAGCACGGAACGGGCGTGGACGATCTGCTGGATGCGGCGCTGGAGCAGATCAAGGGACAAAGCGCCGCGGAGCAGCCCGAAGAAAAGAAAGCGGTTGAGATTGCGATCATGGGGCGACCGAATGTGGGGAAGTCGACGCTCTTGAACCGGATGGCCGGGGAAGAACGATCGATCGTGTCGCCCAATCCGGGAACGACGATGGACAGCGTGGACACGGATGTCGAGAGGAACGGGCGGGTGTACCGGTTCGTGGACACGGCGGGGATCCGGCGGAAAGGGAAAACGAATTTAGTGGCGGAAAAGTTGAGTGTGGTGATGGCCAAGCGCGGACTGGAACGCGCGGATGTGGCACTCCTGGTGGTGGACGGCGTGCAGGGCGTGACGCAAGGGGATGCGACGATTGCGAGTTATGCGGAACAGTCCGGGCGATCGGTCATTATCGTGGTGAACAAGTGGGACTTGGCCGTCGAAGCGGCACAAGCGGCAGCGGATGCATCGGCGAAATCCGCGAAGGGGAAGGCGACGCAAGCGAGCAAGGGGAATCCGCCGCGGCGGGAAATTGATAAAGGCAAGTTGCTGATCGAGTATGAAGAGATGGTGAAGGAAAAGTTCAAATTTTTAAGTTATGCGCCAGTGGTATTTCTTTCGGCAAAGACCGGTGAGCGGGCGCAGAAATTGTACCCGTTGATTGATCAGGTGGCCGCCGAGAGAATGCGCAAGATATCCACGCCGGACTTAAACCGCTGGCTGAAGGAAGACGTGGACCTGCAGCGTGCCACGAATCCGAAGGCTCGGCCGGTGCGGATTTACTACATCACGCAGGCAAAGGTGGGGCCGCCGGTGTTCTTGTTGTTCACGAACCAGAGGAAGCCGCTGCATTTCAACTTCGAACGGTTCTTGGAGAACCAGTTGCGCGCGAAATGGCCGTTTACGGGGACGCCGGTGCGGTTTATCCAGCGGTTGAAGAAGCGGGGAGATCGCGAAAGAGCGACACAAGGAGAAGCGACAGCGTGACGAAAGACATGGTTGGAGTTGACTTGCCGCTTATTTCGCCTAGGATGGAAGCTGCCCCGCCGGAAGATGTCGACAGAGATGAGCCGATGAGCAGCGCCACCACAGCAGCCGTTTCCGAGGAAACCCGGTATTACCGAATTGGCGAAGTGAGCCGACTGACGGCTTTGAAACCGTTTGTGCTGCGGTATTGGGAGACGGAATTTCCGATGCTGGAGCCGGTGAAGAGCAACAACGGGCACCGGCTGTACCGGCAGGAAGACGTGAACCTAGTGCTGAAGATCAAGAGGCTGCTGTACGACGAAGGGTTCACGATCGCGGGGGCGCGGCGACACCTGAAGGCCTTGGCGAGCGGCGGTGGGGAGACGGGCGAGGGAGCGGGACACGGACCTGGGTTCGGGGATGGGCCGACGAGCCAATTGAGCCGGAAAATGCTGCTGGATTTGCGGGATGGACTGCGCAGTTTCTTGACGCTTCTGGAATCCAAGTGATAGCCTTGAGATGGATAGTTCTGCGGAGTCCTGCGGTAGATGCGGTCGGGGCGTAGCGCAGTCTGGTAGCGCGCACGCTTGGGGTGCGTGAGGTCCCCGGTTCAAATCCGGGCGCCCCGACCACTTTCGATTTCTTCCCAATCCGGTTCCCCCACCTTTGCGAGAAGTATCCTGAATACCATAGCTTGCAGTTCATTGTCGGGCGGTTCAAAGAAGCGAATATCCGTGCGGTACAGAATGCCCTCTGGGAATAGGGCAGTTTGAACCGTCAACTTGTCCGTTAGATGGGCACTGGCCCCCAGGGCTTTGGCCGGGATCGTGGTGCGTGAAGTATCGGTAGTCAACTGCAACGCAGCCTCCGCCTCTGCAACGAACGCACGCTGAGCGGCCTTAATGCCCTCAATGTCATGGGCAATCATGTCATCCCCGCGAGCATCTCTTGCGATACTTTGGGAAGCCCCTTGTGAGGATGGCCTGGCGCGCCATACCGCGCAAGCAACAACAGAGTGCGCGCCAGCCGTTTCTCGCTAGAGTTGAAAAGCTGGTCGATTAGGTCTTCTCAATCACGAGCGCTGGGGTGGGTGCAATCGTGGTCGCCGTCGCCATACAAACGGTCTGGCCCGCAAGGCAGCCTTCCCCCAAAAAGTCGCCCAGTCCAAGGATCGCCACAACGGCTTCCCTGCCGGACTCATTGACCACCGTAAACTTCACGCCTCCTTCTTGAATGTACATGATATTCTTCGCGGGATCGCCCTGGACGAAGACGGTTTCTTTCGCTCGGAACTTGGCTACCTTCCTTCCCAGACCGCTAGGGCGGAGAAACAGTTTCGCGTCGAAAACAGGGATCGTCGAATTCGCTTTTTTGAGGGAGCGACGGGCCTGAGCGGGTACAGACGGACTGAGTTATCACGACCAGCCAGGGAGAAATTCCCAAGCTTGCAAGCCGGATAAAAATGCTGTAGCTGATCGTCCGATTGATCGGTGACTGCAAATCGAACTAACGCTCGCCCGAGAACGTTATCTCACGGATGTTGCGAAGTTTCTACGGCAATGGTGCATTTGTCGGATTTGTTGGGTAGGCGGACAAACGAAGGCCAATACCCACTTTGATGTGGATATTTAGCCAGCTAAGTCTCGACACGCCTCGGATTCCCTCCGTGTACTAAACAGAACAGAACGGCCATCCGATGCGTGCTATTGCTTCCTGCAAGGAGTTCTTATGCCGAAAAAAAACACACGCGAACCAGGAATGCCTACGTCGCAGAACGCTTCGGAGTATCGGGACAGGGCCCCGATGTCCGTTGAGGGAATCGAACCTGAGTTACAATCTCTCACGAGTGAGAGCGTTTCCCTCAACGTGGACTTCGCAAGGTGTGGTGACCTTTTTGTCTCTGAAAATAGGGCAGACCTCAAATACTATTCTGTGTCTCAGGAATGGCATAGGCCCTACGTCGAGGCTTTGCTTGAAACCGACGGGGCCAGGCTGGGGGCGCTCATTGCCGAGGTTGAACGGGCAATTGTTGGCCGTTCCTTAGAGCTATTAGTCTCATCGGTTGAAACGGACGAAATTCTCGACCTGCAGAGTGCTGCATACGCCATAACGCAACTCAAGAAAGCCAACGTAGTTGTCTATACGCCACAGCATTTGGTCGCATGAAGTATTCCCATTCCAACACCGAGCCGCGGCTGCTTGGACGGCAACGAGCCGATCGTCAAGGCGCATGCAGCATCGTCGACGAAATAGCATTGGCACGCCGGTGCCTGAAACGTTGAGATGGCCTAGAGTGCAATCGCAAGGGAACCCAAAATGGAAATCCTGGGTAAATGGCAAGTCAGAGAAATCGATGAAAAGGAATTGAAATGAAGAAGAGAAAACTACTTGTTGTGACCGCAAATGCATGGAACGCCTGATCGCTAGGGTCAAGTCTCTTCAGCTCTAAGCTCTCCGACATTGTTTTCAGCCGAAGGTCGTCAGAACCGAGCGCAACTTCCGGTGTCGCTCGCGCGGTCGTACTGGCCCACTCGATTGCACATTTTCCCGCGTAACATGCGAGTACGCCCCCTAAAATGAGTAAGGCCAGCAATGCAAATAGCAAGCTGAAGAAGACCCAGCAGACCATGAGTTCTCGCACGTGGTAAGAATAAGAATACAGGCCAAGTCCCAGGAGCAACCCGGAGACCTGCAACACATGCTGATTTTTTCGGAACGTAAGCAAAGATTCCCCTTTGTCGTTTAGTTCGGAATGGAAGGCTGTTCTCGAGAGTCGATGTAGCCAACATCAGATCTTAGAGGCTGACAGAAGTGCTTGCTGTTCTTTTTTGTACAGTCATACGGGGATTCTGTTGGTAGCGTGAATAAGGCGGCGGAACGCACCGAGATGGTGCGCTTTGCTTTCTTGCGCTATGGAAAACAGGAGCGACCGGACCGTATCCTGCCAAGATTTCCGAAGCAGCCGTGCCGGGCATGGTAGGAACGATGTATTTGCGCGTAAATTTCTTCCGACGAAATTTAAAAGACGATGGATTCATCGAAAAACAACAGCTACATCGTTGTGGACGGCTGTCTAACACAAAAAGGCAAATATATTCTGAAAACTGGCGCGCATTCCTAATGGGTCACAAAAGTCTGGTCGCCAAAGTACATCCAATGCGAAATGCCTTTTGATGGCCATGCGATGATTTCTCCCGTGCGTCATGCATTCACAGGAGCTCAAAAATGTCGTTACCAACAATAATTCCTCTCATAGAACCCGTCGAGCTAATGGAAGTCCACCCTCTTGTATTGGAGGAAGAGTCTGTCACACCGGCACCTGTACTGCGGCGCGGAATACTGCCTAATCGGATGGCAGTCGTGGGGAATTATCTTCCCAGACGTTGTGGAATCGCGACGTTCACGACAGACTTGTGTGACGCCATTCATGCAGAATTTGGCACGACTGAGCTCCTGGCACTCCCAGTTAACGACACCGAGGAGGGTTATACCTATCCCGCCAGAGTGCGGTTCGCGTTGTCCCAAGACAACCTAGATTCCTACCGGCACGCCGCCGACTTTTTGAATTTCAGTAATATCGATCTGGTCTGCTTGCAGCACGAATATGGCATCTTTGGCGGACCCGCGGGCGGACATATCCTCGAACTGCTGCGGCGTTTGGAAATGCCTTTTGCTACAACGCTACACACCGTTCTTCGCGATCCGAATCCCGACGAACGCGCGGTGATGCAGCAAATTGCGACCCTTTCCGATCGCCTGATCGTCATGAGCCAACAATCGGTGGATATCCTGCAGGAAGTGTTCCACGTTCCGATCGACAAGATCGACCTGATTCCACATGGCATCCCCGATTTGCCTTTTACGGATCCCAACTTCTACAAGGATGGGTTAGGAACAGAAGGGAAAGATGTTTTGCTTACGTTCGGCCTGCTGTCGCCAAATAAGGGCATAGAAAATGTCATTCAAGCTCTTCCAAAAATCCTGTCGCGTCACAATAATGTTGTTTACATGGTTTCCGGTGTAACTCACCCGCACCTCTTGCGACATGAGGGTGACAAATACCGCTTCTATTTGCAAAACCTGGCGAGGAATCTCGGAGTGGAGGCCAATGTAATCTTCCGCAACCGTTTTGTCAGTTCCCAAGAACTAGTGGAGTTGATCGGCGCGGCCGATATTTACATCACGCCATACAAACATAAGGGGCAAGTTGTTTCCGGCACGCTTGCTTATGCCTTGAGCGCTGGCAAAGCAATCATTTCAACGCCCTACTTACACGCAATCGAACTCTTGGACGACAAACGCGGCGCACTTGTTCCGTTTGATGATCCGGACGCGATAGCGGCAAAAACAATTGAACTTCTGGAGAACAGCACCGCGAGGCACGCCATGCGGAAGCGCGCTTATCTATACGCGAGAGACATGGTATGGAATTGCGCGGCGCGGAAGTACATGAAGAGTTTTGCACGCATATACAACGAACGCTTGAGAAAACCTCGCGCCACGTTTTCCGCGCAGAACACGGAAAAGAAACTCGACCGGCTTCCCGCCATAAATCTGGACCACCTGTATCGAATGACAGACCAAACGGGAATCGTCGAGCATGCAGTTTTTGTGGTTCCGAACTATCTAGAAGGTTACACCACGGATGACAACGCCCGCGCACTGATTGTTACCACACTCCTTGAAGAACTTGAATTGCGCATGCCCCCAGGCTCGGCCGACTTATCCTCTCGGTATCTAGCCTTTCTGTGGATTGCGTTTGATCCAACAACCAAGAGATTCAGGAACAGCCTGAGTTACGAACGCCAATGGCAGGAGCCGGAGGATTCGGAAGACGGTCATGGTCGAGCGATATGGGGGCTGGGAACAGTGCTCGGCAGATCCAAGAACGCCGGACTGCGGGGAGCTGCGGCACGTCTGTTTGAACTCGCCGTTCCCACGGCTGTCGAATTCAAGAGTCCCCGCGCCTGGGCTTTCGCTTTGCTGGGCCTGCAGGAGTACCTTGACTCGTTCCCTGGCGATTGCGCGGCTCTCAGTGCGTCAGACGCCTTGGCAAGTCGATTGTTGAATTCCTATCGCGTCAACTGCTCCAAGGACTGGAATTGGTTTGAAGATGTTCTTGCGTATTCAAATGCGCGATTGCCGCAGGCCCTCATTCGGGCAGGCACGCGCGCCGTAAACCATGAAATGGTTTCGACAGGGCTCGAAGCGTTGAATTGGCTGATGTCGATAGGGCGTTGTGAAATGAAGGGCCATTTCGTGCCTATCGGATCGCACGGGTTCTATTCCAAGAATGCGGAGAAGGCCCGGTTTGACCAACAACCAGTGGAAGCCTGTGCGGTCGTCTCCGCATGTTTGGAGGCCTACCGCTCGACGGGAAAGGGACATTGGCGCAAAGAGGCATGGCTCGCCTTCAATTGGTTCCTGGGAGATAACGATCTTCAGATCGCCCTCTACGATTCGACTACCGGCGGTTGTCGCGACGGCTTGCACCCCGATCGAGCAAATGAAAATCAAGGCGCGGAGTCTACGTTGTCCTTTCTGATGGCTCTCCTAGAAATGCGTAAGTTGGAAGAAGCTGACGGCATGGAGCCGGCAGCCGGTCACATGCTCGCTCCGGGTTTCATTCCCAGGCGGCCGCGCAAATAAGGAATCGTCCGTTCGACAATCGTTTCACCATCTCGCACCCAACGTGGAACCGGACGCGGTGTCAGTGCCAGCATCTTAGATAAATGGCATAACGACGGATGCAAATCCGCGACCATTTTGACGACTGCTGTCTCGTTTAACCTGCGCATAAGCACGGCGGAGATTGCCGTTAATTCGTCAAACTTGGCGAACGTTCTCAATCCTAATGTTTTCGCGCGTGCGCATTCGCCCTTGACAGAGCTATCCATCAGCGTCGAGAAGGGGCACCTAAAAGTGAAGGGAAAGCTCCATGACTAGGGGGCCATCCCGTTCGAGACGGAGGGGATTCTCATTCCCACCGCTGACGGAAAACTTCGCCTGCACAACGAGAAGATCAAGGCCATGCATGTCCAAGTAAAAGGTTTGTTGGATCTCTTCGGTGTCGATTTAGGCGAGTTGCTGAAGGAGGGCAAAGTTCCGGGTGTGCGGGCTCAAGAGGACGATCTGATCCTTGATCTTGAACAGATCTTACCGCCTCCCCATATTGAAGGCAAGGTCGTTCCGTACGAATTGAAGGTGACAAAATTATTCAGGTTTTTGGCGGTTCGGATGTTAAGCCTGTGAAAAATATTCGCGCCAAAAATTACATGGCCTACAAGAACAATCGTCTCCGCTTCGGCAAGCTAGTCACGAACGATGCGGATTTGATCGTCATCGACATGGATCCAAATGATCCACTCGATTTCTATCTGGAACATTACAGAGAACAGCTTTCGGCGGACTATGCAAAAATTACGCCGGATTCCGGCTTGCGCATGTTCATAAAAGACTATAACAAGCTTCATCCCGCAAACGCGTTTCCCGGCAATGACAAGACGAAGTGAAGTTGAAGTGCCGAACCTCTCGGCTCGTTTTTAGTTATCGTCGGGCCACCTTAAGGTTGTCCATAGCTATCTTAAAATGGAAATTGGGGTAGGTCCTATTGCGGATTCGTTGGATGTTCTGGTTCATAGCTACGGTCTCCTGTTCCTCTGAAAGCGATCAACAGGGCGAATGCATCACGCGAGCAACATCTGCTGCCATTCGGCTGATGTCTCCTTTTGCACAGTATCCAGCATAGGAGCAGGATAATAATTACACACAAGCCTCTCGAAACCGCGCCCGACAATCACACACTTTACAGGGCAAAAAAGATGAGCGGGCAGAAAGAAGGTAGCACGATGCGTACTTTCGTCGTAATTCGTTCGTTGCTTTTCTCAGTCATGTTGATGGCTCTTTCGGCTGCTTCATTTGCTCAAATCGGTATTTCTGTAGCTTTTGGCCCGCCCGCGCTCCCCGTCTATGAGCAACCTATCTGCCCCGGGTATGGCTACATCTGGACCCCCGGTTATTGGGCTTGGGACGGCAACGACTATTACTGGGTACCCGGCACTTGGGTCGAAGCTCCCGAAGTCGGCTACCTTTGGACCCCCGGATACTGGGGTTGGGGTGGCAGCGCGTTTTTCTTCCATGAAGGATATTGGGGCCCGCACGTTGGATATTATGGCGGCATCAATTACGGATTCGGATACGGCGGTCATGGGTACGAAGGCGGCCGGTGGGAAAACAATCATTTCTATTACAACACTTCGGTAAATCGCATAAACAACGAGAACATCCATAACACCTATAACAGCAGGGTCGAATACAACTCGGGAAACCGCGTCAGCTACAATGGCGGCAATGGCGGGGTCAATGAGCGGCCGTCGTCGCAAGAAGAAACATACGATAAGGAACGCCACACCGGCCCGGTTGCGGCACAGAACCAGCATATGCAGCAAGCTCGTTCCAACCCGGGGTTGCGCGCCTCCGCGAATCAGGGCAAGCCGCCTATCGCCGCCACGTCCAAGCCGGGAGACTTTAAGGGCAGCGCAGTACCTGCCCGGGAAGCCGGTGCTCCCTACAAAGCTCCCGAACACACGGCGACTGCAAATGAGGCTCGTCCAGCAAACACTCATGCCAGCGAAGTTCAGCCCCACAAGTACACGGCGCCGAGCATCGGCAACTCTGCAACTGACAAGAAATATCAACAGCAGCAAGACAACCTAGCCGCTAAACAAAATCAGGAACATCAGAAGCTGCAGCAACAGCAAGAAAAAGAACACCAGCAAGTGGCCAAGAAAAACGCCAGTGACGCTCAAAAGCAGCAGATGGAGCAGCGCCACTCTCAGCAAACGCAGCAACTTGAGCAAAAGCACACTTCACAGCAGCAGCAAATGCAGACTCATCAGCAGTCGCATCAGAGTGCGCCGCAGAGCCACTCTCCAGCGGAAAAGCACTAAGCAAGTGGTAGCGGGCGGAGGGCCGCACTAGTTCCGTCCGCACTGGAATGAGGACAGCGGAAGACGGCGACCCTTGAAAACCCACTGGGTATGTGTGGTCTACGGCTCGGACCTGTATAATTTTGGACAGAGACGATTTCTGCGGAAGGATACACTTCGGCTCAATCTACAGTGGTCTTTTCACATCTAGGCCTGTGACAGTTTGGCCTGACCGTTAACCGTCGCAGGCCCCTTCCTTTGGGCAAGGCGACCTAACCGGCACGCGAGGGCCGTGATATAAGAGTCTGATGGCTGCAAAAGCGAGAGGTCGATGGGTTGTGTACGAACGACGGGGGGATGAGTTTGATGTCTGGGTTGGTTGCCAGCAGCTCCCGGAAATAGCCGGCCTTGTGCAGCCGCTGCTTGTGGAAGCTCACCCCCGCTTCCATCAGCAGCGTACTGATCTTGATTTTCATCTGCACCATCTGGCGGACCAACAGATGCCTCGCAACTGTGCGAAATGGGACTGCATGGCTTCCATGCCAATGTCATGCTCAGGGCATGTTGCGGAAGAAAAGTAAGAGAGAATCCGACAGCTCGACACGTGCCCGCGTCATTAAGGAAATGGCAAAGCCGCGCATGGCCAAGTCTGCAAGAATAGCGGAACAGAACCTCAAAAAGAGCGCTCACGTTGAGGTTACAGTCACAGCCAAAGACGTCGAGCGCGACAAGTAACTAAGACAGTCAACCAACTCGGCGTGAGATGGTCGACCTAGACCTCGCCTGAGGAGGAGCTACGAACATGCCAGACGAAGAGTGGGTCAAAACACTTGAAGACGGCAGGAAAGTTAAATTCATCTACCAAGAACTGCCGGAAGACGGGGCATTTATCACCGCCCAGGTTGGAGGGAACGAGGTGGTCTATTCGGTCGTATTGATTAAAGCAAGAAACCCGCTGAGTCGCCAAGCTGTTGAAAGCCATTTCAAGGACGAGCTCTCAAAGAGGTAGGGCCACTTTCTGCGGCGCCCCGAACCTCCTACTCCCATATTCCGGCGCTAACCCGCCGTAAGGAGCGATTTTCAAATCATGCTGTCAAACGAACGGACAACCACTGCGGGGAACCGAGTAGGCAACAAAATCCTTTTATCGATTTCCGACAAGGAGTACGCCCTGATTTGTCCTCACCTGGAATTTCTCAGCATGCCTCACCATCTTAGTCTCTACGAACCGGGCCAACCGCTAGAGTTTGTCCATTTTCCGAACACAGGTATGGTGTCTCTAGTAATTGCAACCGAAGATGGAAGAACTGTTGAAGTAGGGGAGGTAGGTAGGGAAGGGTTTGCAGGGATACAGGCGGCGGTTGGCATAAACAGGAACGAAGTGCGCGAGATCGTGCAAATCGCAGGAGACGGGTTCAGGGTGAGAATTGGCGCATTGCAAAGCGTCTTGCAATCATCTCCAGAGCTTCAACGGATTCTGACCCGTTATGCAGTAGTTCAGGGGATGCAATTCGCACAAACAGCTGCATGTAATAGGCTCCACAATATTGAACAGCGCCTCGCGCGCTGGCTACTCATCACTCAGGACAGAGTGGATTCGCCGACCCTCGCTATTACGCACGATTTCCTTGCGACGATGCTAGGGACGGATCGACCCACCGTAAGCTTGGCAGCGGGTGTTTTGCAGGACAAGCGGATTATCGAGTGTACGCGTGGAGCTGTGCAGATTCTGAGCCGCGCGAAACTCGAAGAATGCGCCTGCGAGTGTTACGGAGTTATCCAACAATATAATCACAAGATTGGATTGAATTAGCCTGCCGAAACTGTTCGATACCCTACAGACAGTAATCCTCCTTCGTAGTTAGACTGCATTTGAGGTCTAATCTGGCTGCGATGGTCAAAACACTCAAAAATGAAAAGGTGCCCATTTTCGATGTCCAAGCTTTTCTTGATTCGGCCGGTGTGGCACGAAAACCTAAAGAATTTAACAAAGCGGAGGTCGTCTACTCTCAAGGTGACGCCGCTAAAAGCGTATTGTATTTACAGAAGGGCGGTGTGAAGCTCACCGTCGTTAATGAAGTCGGCAAAGAGGCCGTCGTCGCTATTCTGGGACCGGGCGACTTCTTTGGTGAAGGTTGTCTGGCGGGTCAGTCCGTTCGCATGGGGACGGCTACTGCGATTACGTCTAGCGCTGTGCTCGTAATTGATAAGAGTCAAATGCTCAAAGTGCTTCACGAGCAGCATGGCCTGTCCGACCGGTTCATCACGTTCATGCTGGCACGGAACATTCGAATCGAGGAGGACCTGATCGATCAGCTGTTCAACTCGAGCGAGAAGCGGCTCGCCCGCACTCTTCTATTGCTTGCTCGTTACGGTAAAGAAGACCAGCCCCAAGGAGTCCTCCCGAAAGTATCCCAAGGGACGCTGGCGGAGATGATCGGCACAACGCGCTCACGAGTAAATTTCTTCATGAACAAGTTCAAGAAGCTAGGTTTCATCAAGTACAACGGCGGAATTGAGATCAACACTTCTCTTTTGAGCGTCGTGCTGCACGACTAAGCACCAACTTTTTCGCTCATCAGAACGCGGCATATTTCCAGATCACTATTGGAAACAGGGCTTACCACCGTTGGTCGGAAGAACATTTATCGACGTCCGGTACCACGTGGAATTATTTTCGCCTCAATCGCCGCAGCTGCGGAGAGCTTCCGGTCTACATGTGGCCCTGAGCGCGGAGCACCGGAATGCAGCTCACAGCGCTTACCGGCGGCGGCACCACACGTGGGACAAGGGACCGAGGATATTTGCTTGGGTGTGAGTTCGCTCTTCTTCATTCTAGGAGAATGCGAGTAAGCCCATCGCGAATCTGTTCAGTTCCGGACAATACCCGCGTTTAGTCGTATAAAAGCCAATCCCGGAACTGTCCGTTACGCCATTAAGCGGTAAAGGAGGTAATCTGCTCATCAGTTGTTTCCAAGCGCAGCGATTAGTCCCAATTCACGATCAACGCGAAATCTTCTTCAGGCTTTTTTCAGTAAGCGGGTGATCCAGACCAGAATCACCGCGCCAACGAAGGCCACAATGATCGAGCCAATCAATCCGCCACCCGGCCAGATCCCCAACATGCTAAAAATCCAGCCTCCGAGGATCCCACCCAACAGTCCGAGTATGATGTCTACGAGAACACCGTAGCCCCCACCCTTCATCACTTGGCCGGCCAGCCAGCCTGCAATTAGCCCAACCACAATCCATGCGAGAAATCCCATGCCAATCCTCCTTGGCTCCGCTTTAAGCCGGAATTTCCGTTTTAACTTCCCGGACGACCGAAAATGTACACCGGGCCTCGTCTATCTGCAATAAAGATCGAATACATGGTTGGTGGAGATAGTTGCACCGTAGGATTCGAAGGAGACGAGCCTTGGTCGAGACCCGTAGAAGAATCCTGAGTAAGACGAAGCTCGCGCTTCGTCCGATGACAATCTTGGCGAGCCTTACGCGGCGTCAAGGGTCTTCGATAAACGCTCCGCTTCGCGGGACGCCCTTGACCCCGTTCCCACTCGCAGCACTAGAGGTTTGTCTGGAGCTGTATGAAAAAGCTCTTGACTACGCCGCCGACGTTATACACGGGACTTAGGGCCAACGGCTTCTAGACTCGATGATTTGGAGACCTAGAAAACTTGCTCGTTGCCGATCCGTCTGGGGTTACCCGACGCAGGTCGGTCTCCTCCCACCTCCTCCCCTTAGACCAGTTGCGGGCGAGGGAGTGTTGAAGTGAGCTTCCAACAGTTGGCAAAACATTTGACCAAATGAAGCAGACTTACGAAGCCGAGCGCGACAAAGAGTTCGCTGCCCATGCCTGTGTCAAGTTTCCATGAGCAAACCCAAATAAGTAGCAAGTCGCCGCGCCTAAAGGAAGGGGCCTGCGACGTTGTTAACGGTCAGGTCAAACTGTCGCAGGCCTAGACGTGAAAAAACTAACTGTAGATTGAGCCGAAGTGTATTCTTCTGCGGAAATCGTGTCTATCCACAACTGTACACTCCCGAGAGCCGCGGGTGGAGTACTGGGCCCATTTGTCCGGTAACGCGACCGGGACTTAGCACTCATCTATGACCAAGTGAATTCGCTTTCCTTCGATGGCTTCCAAAGCAGCAAACTTTCGGTCCACATGTGGTTGTGAGCGCGGAGCGCCTGTATGCAGTTCGCAGCGTTTTCCAGCAGGGACACCGCAGGTAGGACAGGTGACAGAGGATACTTGTTTGAGCGTGAGTTCGCTCTTTTTCATTCTACGAGAATGCCAATGCACCCGGTCGCGAGTCTGTTCAATTTTGGACAGCGTTAACCAGAAAAGTGCGTCCCGGCACCCAATTTACTGGTAATCCGGGCACTTGGAGCCAAAGAGCCTAGCGACTCAATGCTCCAAGCGCTGTGTGCTGACAGCGGTTGTATTTCGGTCTACACACCCTGGCCATTGGTGGCAGGGTGGGGGGGTGTTAAGGCGTGTCTATCTGAAGATTGCTTCGTTGCCCTGCACGATACACGCTGCGGACCGACGTGTCTGTACTGAAGTGCACAGTTCGTAGCCGTAGCTGACTGTGCCCTTGCGAAAGCTAAGTCATTCGTGCAGAACGACACTGAGGAGGGAATCGTTGACTTGAATCTCGCCGTTGTATTGGATGAAGCCCAGTTTCCTGAATTTGTTCATGAAAAAATTGACCCGGGACCGCGTTGTGCCAATCATCTCCGCCAGCGTCTCTTGCGATACTTTGGGAAGCGCTTTGTGAGGATGGCCCGGCGCGCCATAGCGCGCGAGCAGCAGCAGAGTGCGCGCCAGCCGTTTCTCGCTGGAGTTGAAAAGCTGGTCTATCAAGTCCTCCTCGACTCGGATGTTCCGCGTAAGCATATAGGCGATGAAGCGGTCTGAGAACTCGTGTTCCTCGTGGAGCGCGCGAATCATCTCGGCTCTCTCAATGAGCAGCACGCTGGTAGTGAAATTGTGGTCGCGGTGACGAGATAATTGGACTGGCCCGCGAGGCAACCTTCCCCAAGAAAATCCCCCGGCCCAAGAATCGCCACAATTGCTTCTTTGCCGGTCTTATTTACCACAGTGAGCTTCGCACCGCCTTCCTGAATGTACATTACCTGTTTCGCAGGGTCGCCCTGCGTGAAGACGGTTTCTTTTCTTCTGAACTTGGCTACCCTTCTTCCCAGACCGGCCGAGTCGAGAAACAATTTCACGTCGAAAACAGGCGTTCCCAAATTAGTTTTTTTGAGAGAGCGAAGGACCTTTGCAGATGTAGCCATAGCAGGCTCCAAAACAAATTATACCATCGCGTCGACAGCCTGGAGTTAACTTCACAAGTCCTGAGAGTCATGACAATACCGCGACCCCTCTGCCTACGGAGAGCCTTCCGCGACGACTGGCGCACTTCCAACTCCCCCACATGAAGTTCTCCGTAGGACTGTACAAAAGTGAACAGCGCGCACGCTTGAAAACTCGTAGCCTGGCGTGCTGGACGGCGAGAAAGAGCGATACTGGCCGCGTCTCTGGGCGGGGCCGGACGGTATCAGTCATCTTGCCGTCCTGCTCAGATGCAGGCTGGAAGACGCACTCCCCTGAGGTATGTGACAGCGAGCCTCGGATTGAATCGGGATTAGTAGGCGGAGGTAATCAGCGTGTCGGAGACTGCGGAAAAAAAGAAGCGGCAGGAATTGAAAAACAAAAGAAATCAGCTCTACAAGTTGTTTTTGAAGAATCCTGTGTACACGCGGCTGGCTGTAGAAATCAAGGTCCTTGACGACCAGCTTGCAGAATGTGATCAACCCGGGGTTTTAGTTCCAGAGCGCTGAGAGTTGTTATAACTCAGCGAATGAGTCGCGTGGCCTAGCGGCGGGAGAAGGGCTACGTTTGCACGGATTGTCCGAACGTGATCCAGAATTCGTTGATGTCACGTGATGAGACGTTCTGATCGTAAAGGATGGAGAAAAGTATGTTTCACTTGATCTGGTATGTTCTTATTGGGCTAGTCTCGGGCGTCATCGCGAAATCGGTGATGCACGTGCACATAACGATTTTCTGGACAATCGTGCTCGGCATCATCGGATCGATCATCGGCGGCGGCGTTGCCCACATGTTTACGCGCCCGACAGATGAACGATATCATCCGGCCGGCCTGATTTTGTCCACACTAGGCGCGATTCTGGTTCTCTTCATTTGCTATAAGTTGAATATTCATTTTCCTGCGGTCTAACCTAACAGATGTGCCCATAGTATCCACATGGACGACCTTAATACGGGTTTGCAGGCTCATAACATCCGAATCTTTCTTGCTTGGAGAAGAATTGGGGGACGACGATACCTTCAAAGTGCGGCCTCAGGCCTCCGGGTCCGAGGCTACTGTCATTTTAGGTAACCGTCCTACTTCGCAGGTCCTTGAGCTTCCTTCTCGATGACGACCGACTTCGCCGCCTAGATAGAAGTAGGCGGAATGACGCGAGCTATTTCTTTTTGCCGAAGATGGCGGCGATGGATTTCTTCTTCTTCTGGAAGATGCCGCCGACATCGGCGGTGATATTGGGATCCTCCGGTGTCCCAATAACACGCAGGGGCACGCCAGTGGTATAGTTTGAAGTCTCGCCAGAACCATTTAACTTCGTGAGTAATCCCGCGCCGACTTTCCTAAGCCCTTCTGCCAAATCGATTTTTGCGACGAGGTTGAAGTCCAATTGATCGGCCGCGGATACCGTGCCGCTTCCAGTGAGCTCGCCCACGGTGGAAATCACGGCGTCGATCTTGTCGACAGCGACGCTTGCGTTCGTGATGCGTACGTTCAAGCGCAACCTTTCAACATTCGTCGTATCCCCCGTTTTCAGGCCATTCATCGCCGCGAGGCCGTGAATTTTTGAACCGATGTCAAAACCCACCAGGTGTGTGTTGTCGAGGGCCATCGGACCGTTAATGACCAGCGACTTTGCCTGGCCAGTTATCGCAAGGTTCATCGAGAGCGTTCCACCCTTCAGAACCGCACCGTTGGGCAAACGAACACCGGCCGCAGTCATCAAATGCTGCAGTTCATCGATCGGCAGTCTCCGCCCTGTGAGCTTCAAATTCAACTGTAGATCATCCGCTCCGAGGGCGACAGGTTGATACGTCCCACTCACGTGGATCGCGGCGTCGCCGATTTTTGCCATGGCGTCCTCGATCTGCCCGGTGTTTTCTCTCAGTCGATGAGTGCCGCGGTAAGCCAGGTCCAGTGGCTTCCCCGCAGCCGCGGCTCCTCTGCGAAGTTTGAGATTCTGGATATGCACCGTGCCGCTAGTGGTGAGAGTTTGCCCGTCGGACGCGGCCTGCATGTCGATGCCGGCAAGGAACGACAGACCAGCATTGGGATCGAGAAATCCGGCCGCGACCGGATCGAGGCTCTTGACAGAGATTTGCGCGTCTGCGGGACTGGTTGCGGCGTCGTCACGATTGAACGGGCCAACGTGCCCGCTGACACTGATAGTGCCATCGGCGGGCAGGTTCGCGCTCAACTCGAACGGGAATGGAGAGGCGAATGACAAGTCCCGAGCGCTAAAGTTCAAGTGCTCATACACGCGGGACGGGCCGTGCGCGGGAAGGCTTGCGATCACGGCGCGACCGCCTTCGATCGTGATGCGACCGACGGTAAGCACGGGGAGTTCGGTCGTAGAGCCCTTCGAAGTATCCGAAGCTCCGCCCGTGTCCGCGACGGTGATCGCGGGGAGGCGTCCGATACTGGAAAAATTCCAGGCGCCATTCGCCGCGCGAATTAACGTGATTTGCGGCGACTTAATCTGAAAGCTCTGTAGGCTCACCTCGCGCGAAAAGATCAGTGGCCGCAGCAAAACCCCGATCCGCAGTTCCTTCGCCGTCAGAAACGGCGTGACACCACGACTGGAATGACCACGAGGACCGCGCCTACCGGGCATACCAGCACGAACGCCACGAGGCTTATGTCTCGTACGAGCGGCAGAAACATAAATATCAACATCATTACTGGAACTGGCGCCACAGCCACCCGGATCACGACTAACCCAGGCATTCCTGGCGGCCTAATCTGCGGATGTGAGCCATTTCGCTAACTATTATGATTTGCGTTACCACCAGCGAATGGACTTTGCTTGGATACTATGCGCTCCATGAACTCGGCTGTGTGACCGTGGCTATGACGAGTCTAGTAAGCGACTCCGTACACGTTGGGCCTGCGTATACAACGGCTGAATACAGATCCCGGCTTATAATGCTGTAATGCCGCGCAGGTTGCTGCAACTCTGCCGCAAAGCTAGACCGCCTCTGACCATAAATATGTGGCAGAGAAATTGTCCAGTTTTCGCCGACCGTTCGAAAAGGAAACAACCAATGGAGACAGTCCCTTGCCCGTGCGGTAAGTACCTCTGGAAGGCCTAGCCTGCCCTTTTGATCATCGGACATCTACTCGCGGCGTCGCTTCCCACTGCAGTGCGAAGTGTGCGGCACTGGCTATTTCACCTTGGCGGCCTAGGTCTGATTCCGCTAGGACTCCTGGACAACTCGCCCATTCCGCTTCCGGGCATCATGGATGTCGCAACGATTGTCTTGGCTGCGCGCCAAGGACAACTCTGGCTTTACTATGCCTTGATGGCCACTGCCGGTTCGGTGATTGGAGGATTTGTCTCGTACCGGCTTGCTCGCAAAGGAGGGAAAGAAGCGCTCGAACACAGGTTCTCACGCCGGAAAGTTGACAAAGTTTGCAAGATCTTCGAGCGTTGGGGCTTCGGCGCTATTGCCATCCCAGCTTTGCTTCCTCCGCCTGTGCCTATGGTTCCGTTTCTGTTCGCGGCGGGTGCGATGCAATATCCGGTAAGAAAATTCCTGGTCGCACTCACGCTCGGCCGGCTCGCCAGATACATGATCATGGCGTACCTGGCGGCGCGTTACGGACGACAGATCATTCGCTTCATCGCCGGACATGGGCACCCCGTCACCGTGGCGATTGTCCTGGTTCTGGTGACCACCGCCGCGGCTGCTTTCTATTTCTGGGGTGGCTCGCGAGCAAACAGGAGACAAAGGAATTAGATCTGGACGTCATCGCTGCTGTTCGGAGCCCGCAGCAAGTCTTCCCTAGTTCGTCCTGGAGACTCAGCCACTGGTGATCCGCATCTGACTAGAATTTTGCCAATCACCAGAAATTGCAGACTGTCCGCTATGATGGCACGAAGGTGAGCGCCTAGGTCTCCTTCGTCGTCCGTGGCTGAGTGCACCCCATATCGGTCAGTGCTTTCGATTCTCCAGACTTACACGAGTTTTCCGAACAACCGCCCGATGCCTGCGGTCACCGCCATGGCCAGCGCGCCCCAGAACGTGACGCGCACTGCGCCAATTATCACGCCTGCCCCGCCAGCCCGCGCAGCCATCCCGCCCAGAAGCGCGAGAAATACCAGAGAAGTTCCCGAGACAAGCGGGATTAACCGCGTAGCCGGCGCCAGGGCTGTGACCAGGAGAGGCATGGCTGCTCCAACAGCGAAACTGGCCGCCGATGCCAACGCGGCCTGAATGGGACGCGCACGGAACGTCTCGGAGATGCCGAGTTCGTCGCGGGCATGCGCGCCCAACGCGTCATGCGCCATCAACTGCTCAGCAACCTGTTTCGCGAGCGATGGTTCCAGTCCACGGGCGACGTAGATCGCCATCAATTCCTTGTGCTCGCCCTTATCGTCTTCTTTTAGCTCCGCGCGCTCGAGCTCCAGTTCAGCCCTTTCCGTGTCTGACTGCGAATGGACTGACACGTACTCACCCGCGGCCATCGACATTGCCCCGGCTACCAAACCGGCGACGCCCGCGATAAATACACTGCTGTGAGTTGCATGCGCGGCCGCGACACCCAGCACAAGGCTCGAGGTAGAAAGTATTCCGTCGTTTGCACCCAATACCGCGGCGCGTAGCCAGGCGATACGCCCTGTGCGGTGTAGCTCCTTTTTGACCACAGGCATCTTGAGGCCTCCTTGATTTGATGTCGTCGTCGGAAATGCGAGTTAAATCCATTGCTTTCGCAGCAACCACACCTTAATGATCTGCGTAAGGCCGACATAGCTGAGCAATGTGAGCATAAGGATTGGCCAGTACATTCGCGGCAGGTGCGTGAAACCCAGCGAAGAGGCCAGTGGGGAATACGGCAACCACATTCCAAGAGCCATGATTGCTAGTGTTGTCGCCGTAAGCGCCCAACTCGCTCGGCTTTGCAGGAATGGAATTTTATTTGTACGAATGACGTGAATGATGAGCGTCTGCGTCATCAACGACTCGACAAACCAACCAGTCTGAAAGAGCGACGCCTTTGATGGATCCCAGCATTTGAATATCCAGAGCATCACGAAGAAAGTCGTGTAGTCGAAAACCGAACTGATGGGACCTATGAAGAGAATGAATCGCTTGATTTCACCGATGTTCCAAGGCCGCGGTCGATTTACTTGCTCTTCATCTACGGCGTCCGCTGGGATCGGCACCTGTGAGAAGTCATACAGGAGGTTGTTCGTCAACACTTGAAGAGGAGCCATAGGTAGGAAAGGGAGAAAAGCACTCGCCCCGAGCACACTGAACATGTTTCCGAAGTTGGAACTCGCTCCCATGCGGATGTACTTAACGATGTTGGCGAAAACTTTCCGGCCTTCGATCACGCCCCCATCAAGCACCATGAGATCCTTCTCAAGCAAGATTAGATCCGCCGACTCCTTGGCGATGTCAGTAGCGGTGTCCACCGAGATGCCGACGTCCGCCGCTCGCAAGGCTGGAGCGTCGTTGATCCCGTCGCCCATGAAACCGACTACGTGCCCCCTTCCCCTGAGGATACGGATAACCCTTTCTTTGTGCGCGGGAGAGAGGCGTGCAAACAGCGCCGCTTTCTCTGCCGCCTCGGCCAGTTCCGCGTCGGACATTTTCTCCACGTCGTCGCCGAGCAGCATGGGGTCGGCTGACAGGCCAACGTCCTTACACACTTTGCGGCTGATCAGGTGGTTATCCCCGGTGAGGATTTTTACTGCCACGCCGTTTTTGTGCAGGGCCGCAAGGGCGCGGGCAGCGGTACTCTTGGGCGGGTCCAGAAACGCGACATACCCTCTGAGAACAAGCTCGCACTCGTCCTCCTTCGCGCAAATTTGCTTTCCTGGCAGCTCCTTTGTTGCCACTGCCAACACGCGGAAGCCGTCGTTGCTGAGACTGTCATACTCTTGCTTCAGCCCGACCATAAACTCCGCGTGCATTTCGGACAGCTTACCGTCAAGTTCAAAGTGCGCGCAGCGGAGGAAGACCTCTTCTGGAGCCCCCTTGGTTAGGAGGATTGCCGTACCTTCGGGATTCTCCACCAGCACCGACATCATGCGTCGAGTGAAGTCAAAAGGGATCTCATCCAGTTTCTTATACTTCTCTACAACCGTCCTTCCGTGGAAGTCGGTACTATCCAGAATTGCCCGGTCGAGGAGGTTTTTGAGGCCCGTCTGGAAATAACTGATCAGGTATCCATCCAGCAACACATCATCCGTTTCACGTCCAGCCACATTGCAATGCCGCATGAGGACAACCCGGTCTTCGGTGAGCGTGCCTGTCTTGTCGGTACACAATACGTCCATGGCCCCGAAGTTCTGTATGGAATTAATGCGCTTTACGATCACTTTCTTACGGCTCATGGCGAGCGCACCGTTGGAGAGACAGACGGAGACGATCATCGGCAGCATTTCGGGAGTGAGGCCCACGGCCACAGCCAATGCGAAGAAAAACGCTCCCTTCCAATCGTGTTTGGTGAAACCGTTGATGAGGAAAACCAGAGGAACCATCACGATCATGAAATGCATCATTAGCCATGTGAAGCGGTTGAGACCCTGGTCGAAACTTGTCTGAACGCGTTCCCCGGTGATCGAGTGCGCCATACTGCCGAGGTAGGTTTGTACACCCGTCACGACCACGACTGCGGTCGCCGTGCCGCTTTCAACGCTCGTCCCCATATAGCATGTGTTCTTGAGTTCGGTCGGCGAGCTCTGTTCTTTCGTTTCGGGGTCGTGGAACTTCTCGACCGGCAGTGACTCACCCGTGAGGCTGCCTTGACTAACGAAGAGGTCTTTCGAACTCAGCAGCCTCACGTCGCCTGGAATCATATCGCCGGCGGCGAGCTTGATGACGTCACCAGGCACCAAATCTCGAAGTGGTGTTTCCCTCGCTGCCCCGTCCCGAACGACGGTAGCGGTCACATGGATCATGGCCTTCAGCTTCTGTGCGGCGGAGTCCGCCCGAGCCTCCTGCCAGAAGCGCAGCCCCACACTCAACGCCACCATACCCGCCATCACAGAACCGGCGCGCACGTCGCCTGTAAGGTAGGAGATTCCCGACAAAGTCGACAGCAAGATAACCAATGGGTTGCGAATGATTTTCAGGGCCCGGATGAGCCAGCCTTGCTTGCGCTCTTGTGCCACCTCATTCGGACCGGTCGTCCGCGCCCGTTCTTCGGCCTCCGTTTGGGTTAGGCCACTCAGAGACGTTCGCAAGTCCCGGAGCAGGTCTTCGTTGTCCCCCCGTGCGGCGGAGAGGACTGCGGGCGAAACTTGAATATGTTGGTTTTTCCCTTTCGTGGGAATCGGCACCAGGTTCGGGGGAGACGGCGGCCCCGCCGGATTAGGCCCTGCCGTTTCAGCGTCGTTGAGCGACGTTCCTGGCGCGTCCATGGTCAAGTCATACGCTCCCTGTGCCATCTTAATGGCAAGAGTTTCAAACGAACGGTCATTCGGCAGCGTCAAAAGTGACCGTCAGATGAAGTTTTCTCAACATCGAATTCTTCTTCTCTGGGTGAGCTTCTCGCACCGCAAAATATCGCCGAGGATCCCTACGGCGGCAACTATTGTGTGGCGCATTTCTTGTGCAGCCGGTCGCGCTGGACTGCATTCTGTAACTCTTCCAAGGGCAGGCCCACAGCGGTTGCTAGCTTTTCCACCAGCAGTTTGTTGGGAAGAGCCTTACCATCCTGCAATTCTCGCGCGTGTTCGCACGAAATGCCTACTTGCTTACTCAGTTCACGGATGCTAATGTCCAGCTCGTCCATCGCACCGCTGAGCACTGTTGCGAAGTGACCGCGCAGACCAGCGGCTGTCTCTGTCATGGCGCACCACCTTTCCGATACCACGTTCCTATCCGCGGCCAAGGTGTAGCTGCACGGAAGTCCCGCGTCTTGCATGTCTCTCTAAGGGAAGCTAAGCTTTCGCCGCTGAGCTGAGTCCCCACCGAAGTATCGCACCGCGATAAAATTAGAGCTGTGTCGTATTGAACAGTTGGCGTTATGAATCCATGCCGTTCTTTCCAGCGCATAATTGAAATGCTGCTAGCTGACTTCGGGAGCCATTCCGAGAGAAGCACCAGAACCTTTAGCGACAGCTGACCTGCGACCATCCACATCTGTGATTGCCATTCTGCAATCAGGATTGAAATGTGTTTCTTTTTGGACAATGGCGCTTCTCCCCAGCGTTTAAAATAACAACGGATTGATCACAGGTGAACAGTCCTGCCAGAAGCTTGGGGCGAAAGGAGCCAGACTCAATGAACAATCACGTTCCACCGAATTCACAAGAACTTACGACGAACTTGGCCTACGAATATTGGGAACGTCGAGGTCGTCCATTCGGCTCACCCGAAATTGATTGGTCTGCGGCGGAAAAGGCTTTGGCCACATCTCGTGGACATTCGGAAAAAGAATTTTCCTTGTACAGCCTTCAGATGGGGCCAAATGAGACGTCGCATCACTGACGAAGTGCTTCGGGTGCGCGCTTTGACACATCGCTTCTTCGTTGGAGCGTGACAGAGCGTGCAGAAACTAGAATTTATTCGGCGGAAAGGGAAGAAGTTATGGAAGGCGAAAAGCACCCCCATTCACATAGGCACGCACAGATCATGTTCCACGTCATCGATTTGCCTTGTGAAATTAATCCCTCGAAGGCCAAAGCGACACTCAAAGACGGCAGACTCGACGTTGTGATGCCAAAGGTTACGCTTCTGAAGAGCGCTCGAGTGTAGGCGTGACATGCGTTTTTGCTCAATCGCGGACGAGCAAATATCTGTTCGATGAACGGTGGTGGGACCATGGTCATCAACGAAATGACTCAGGATGAGTGTGGCGCGTTTCTGACAAGCGCTTCCTTCGGGAGACTGGGCTGCTCGCTCGATAACCAGCCCTACGTGGTACCAATATACTTTGTGTACGAGCCAGACAACATCTACGTCTTTTCGACCTTTGGCCAGAAGACCGAATGGATGCGGGCGAATCCCAAAGTCTGTCTCCAGGTTGACGAAATCACAAATCAGGCTCAATGGAGAAGCGTGATTGCGAGTGGTCGTTACCAGGAATTGCCCGAACCACAATATACCGCCGAGCGAGAACATGCTCGGAGTTTATTGGAGAAGCACTGCCAGTGGTGGCAAAACGCATTGGGCGAGCGGCAGCTGAGATTGGGCAACCGCTCAATTGCCCCGCTCTTCTTCCGTATCCACATTGATTCGATGACCGGACTTCGCGCCATCGGCGACTCCTCCCTATCCGCCTAAGTGCGACGAAAGTGGACGACATTCAGCTGGGTGAGAACGGATACGGGAAGGAAACATTGATTGGGTGGCCTTCCGACTTCTCGAGTTGGCAATTCCCCTCATCTTTCTGTTCACCGGTCTCGGCGCACGCCTGCGCCGGATGTGCGAATCTATCTCCGGCCACCGTTGGTTCTGGACGGTCACGCTCTTCGCCTGCGCCTATTTGCTCCTGGCCGCGCTGATCGCGCTGCCCTTTGACTGTTATGCAGGATATGTCCAGGCGCACGCCGCTGGACGGTCAGACCAGACTTTGGCGAATTGGCTGAAAAGCGAGGAAATGCCACTTGCCGTCAGATTGATTGTCGCATCACCGCTAATCTGGTTTCCTTATCGATTGATCGCCAGAAGCCCGCGCCGCAGGTGGCGACTTTCTTCTGGCTTGCCGCTCTGCCGTTTTTCAATCTGCTCGCCCGGCATATTGAGCTCAAAGCCGACCGCTTCGGCCTAGAATTGACTCATCAAAAACGCGCCGCCGCGATAATATTCGTCAGGGATGCTCAAACCAGTCTCGCCCCCTATTAGGGTACTTTCTTTCTAATCTTTCAGGCGGATCATCCCTCCATTCGCACACGGAGCGAATTCGCCAACAGCGATAAGCCCGGGAACAGGGGGTGCCGTTGGTCTGCGGCAATGTGTGCGAATCTGAGTGATTAGAGCCGGCATTCAAGAACCCACGGGTGTGCAAAGAACGCCAGGATCGGATTGCGCTCAAGTGGAACATCTGTCTACAGTTGGACACTCCGCCACGGATCGGGCGCATGATTCGTTGCCTTGGTTTTGAGAGGTGTTCCATTTCGCACAGATTGTTGCACCCCTTTTTGGTTGAATGGACATGGCATCTCCGGTCTAAGAAGTTCCAACTAATTAATCCTTGGCATCTTGGTGTAGTTCAGGATCGTAATGAGTCGAAAAAGCTTTCGAGTCGTGCGGGCAGGTGAACGTACCAACGCCAACGGGAAGCCAGTGGCCAACAAAGTATTGTTGGCAACGCCCGATAATGAATACCAGTTGATGCGTTCTGACTTGACGTACGTCGATCTGCCGGATCGCCTTAGCCTTCATGAGCCGACTCAAAACATCGAGTGCGTCTATTTTCCGAACAAAGGAATGGTCTCTCAGGTTGTAGTGACCAAAGACGGTCGAACCGTGGAAGTGGGTGTTGTGGGGAA
Source organism: Candidatus Acidiferrales bacterium (assembly GCA_963775865.1). Classification (GTDB taxonomy): domain Bacteria; phylum Acidobacteriota; class Terriglobia; order Acidiferrales; family UBA7541; genus Acidiferrum. The sequence continues at coordinate 335,261 of CAVZKU010000012.1, forward strand.
TGAGGGCTATGTTGGGGCAGGATTGGCAGTTGGCTTGAGCAGAGGTTCAGTGCGTGAAATAGTCCAGATCGCCGGCGATGGCTTTCGGATGATGGGAAGTGCGCTAGAACGCATTCTGCGGTCGGCTCCGCAGTTGCAGGTGATATTGAACAGGCATATGGGGCTTCAAGGAATGCAAATCGCGCAGACCGCAGCGTGCAATCGACTTCACGATATACAGCAGCGTCTCTCGCGGTGGCTGCTGATGACTCAGGATAGGGTGAATTTGGGAACACTACCGATCACCCACGATTTCATTGCGACAATGATGGGTACTGACCGATCCACGGTGAGCCTGGTGGCGGCGGTACTGCAAAAGAAGGGAATCATAGAATACGTGCGAGGTGCGGTGAAGGTTGTGAATCGGAGGAAACTGCAGAACTGCGCCTGTGAGTGCTACGGTGTGATTCGACAGTTCGAGGATGACCTCGGATTGAGATAGCAATTCTCTTCAGTGTTGGATACCCCACAGACAGCGACCTCTTTCTATCGGTAAAGTTTAGGAATTGTACATTCCATTTTATTTTGATGTGTGTTCAAAGAGCGGCGACTTGGGAAGAGCCACGCTTAGGACAGTGGAAGGAGCGGCTTTTGCCGTTGCAGTGCCGTCGAAGACCAATGTTACAACGCTTTCAAAGGAGCACAACGGCAGCAAATCTCGACGTCTGCCATCGAGGCGATGCGTCGCAAACTAGTATGGGTGGAAAGACAGAATTTTCAGGGCTGGGGTTGCTCCGAGTGCGCATGGGTGTTCAACTCTTTCGGGCCGGTCGTTGGCCGATCGATTGACGAGATGAAGGCGCATTACGAGCAGCAACGCGACAAGGAGTTCACCTCTCATGTCTGTGCCGCACACCCCAGAGCCACCAAAAATCCCCGTTAGCCAAATCGCTCGTGGGCTCAACTCTCTGTGATTCTGATGTTCATGCAAAGCAACTTCCCTTCAGCGAAGAATGTCGAAGAGGCAACCAAGGATTTTCCGATAAGCGGAACACAAATGGGCAGATGGCAGACTTAGAGAATTCTCAGGCAGTATCGGGTCTTGCATTACTCCGTTTCTCCGATTTGTGGCATTTGCAATGAGGTGTCACCATGAACGCCGCCTTCGACATTCTTAAGAAGATAGACCGCGCGAATTTTGAATGGATTGAAGTCGTTCGAGACTTGCAGACCGCCGAGGCCAGGATCCAAGAACTGCAAGGACGCTCGCCCGGCGAATACGTCGTCTTTAGCCAGCGAACCCATGAGATTGTTGCCAGGTTCAATTCTCTGATGGCGGGCGCTGGAGAGACTTGAAAATGTTTGGTATAGGATTTGTGTACCTTCCTACGTGGACAGCACATCCGGCAACCACCCGAGTCGGATCATGCGCCTTTCGCATCCTGTCAAGTGGTCCACTTGCGTGGCCGCGATTTTCGTTTGCACGTGAGACCTCGAACGACTAAAACCATATCAATGATCAAGATACTGATCGCAGATGACCATGGCATTTTCCGCGGTGGTCTGCGCACACTCCTGGACTCGGACGGAGAAATTACCGTCGTCGGCGAAGCCACCAACGGCGCCGAGTGCATCAAGATGCTCTGCAATCTCAAACCTGACATTCTGCTCCTCGATCTTCGCATGCCCGGCAAAAGCGGATTAGCCGTTCTTGAAGAAGTGAATTTCGACATTTTTCCGACGCGTGTTATCGTCCTCACCGCCGCCGAAGATGACCGCGATGTGGTTCGTGCGATGCGTCTGGGCGCGCGAGGTGCGGTCCTGAAGCAGTCTGCCACCTCAATCCTGTTAAGAAGCATACATCGCGTGCACGCTGGTGAAATTTGGCTTGATAACCGCATTACCGCCGAGGTGATCGACGCCTTCTCTACATCCGACTCCGAACCGCGTCGCGCAAAGCCGGTCGTCAACGACCGTGAAAAACAAATCATCCAGCTCGTCGCCCAGGGCTTTCGCAACAAGGAAATCGGCGTAAGACTCTTCATCAGCGAGCAAACCGTGAAGAATCATCTCCACAACATTTTTGATAAACTCGGTGTCTCCGACCGACTCGAATTGGCGCTCTATGCAATTCACCACCGCTTGGTCGCCAAACCCTAGCTGTTCTAATTCTTTCCGGGAAATCGTAGGCCAGCAGTGGAATTTCAGTTCACCCGGCTCAGTACGGGAGATAGAGGACTATGCTGTCGTACTCTCCGCAGTGACGGTACAAGAATTGATTATTGTTCCTGATATGAGTGGCGGCGCAGCTCGGGCATCGCTTGCCAGTCTCCGTTTATCTTAGTTCGAGTGCTGTCATTCCTGTCCCACGCGTTCTCTTCGAGACACCGCTGGGCATGAGTGGGGACCTCTGGGAAAATCGTTCCTCAACTTGAGAAAGGCTTCTGAGCTTCTTGGAAAGCGAAACGGAAAAAGCCCTGAGCGGGAGTGCGCCCAGGGCATTTTGCATTGGACCTGGATGTGGCCGGACCGAGGAGAGACTACTCCTGCGCCTGGACCAAGGGGAGCTGAGAGCTGATCTGCAAGTCGATCATGGCCTGGATGCGGCGGTCGAGTTGGAAGAAGGTGGCCGTGGTCTTGCCAGGGACGACCTTGTTGAAGATGGGGATGTACCTAACGCGAAGCTGGTTGACCTGGCCATCGACTTCGAGAGAACGCTGGAGCATGCTGATGGCCTGGTCGTCGGTCATGGTCCCCCAGGTATCCGCGTATTCCTTGATCAAGGCGTACTTCTGATCATTGATTTTGACAAGGTCGGCGGTGTACTGGTCATACACCGGCCAGAACTTGGTGGCCTGATCCGGCGTGAGCTGGAGGTTAGCGGCGACAAGCTTTTTCTTCTTGGCGCGAATATCTTCGCGCAGCAGCTTCACGTCCTGATCGATTCCCTGCTGCGAGCTCGCGGAAGGCTGCTGGGCGGTGGCGGCTTGGGCCATGGTTTTCGGAGCCTGGACAAGGAACGCACCGGCAAGCACGATTACGGGTATTAGTTTCATGTTCACAACTAGTCTCCTTCGTTTTCTGCGCTGTGTTTCCGGCGAGCTGATGGAGTCCGCCCACCTAGAGGACACGATTCGCTGTGGTGTTTTCAGATGTTCCTAAGTCGTCTGAGGCGCACCTCTAAATCGGCACTACCGACCTGCCGACGGGATTGTACCTGCGATCCATCTCGGTAAGTGGGCGGGAAAGTGACAACCCATCGTGAAAATCGACGGCACAGCCCAGACGACCTGAGTCGAAGGAGCTTATTGCGTTTTGGGGAAACATGCAAGTCCAAGCGGAGGAAAGAGGTACAATCGCCTGTCTCAAGGAAGCGTGGACACTAACAAGGAGGGTGCATGCGAGTGCGTTTGTGGGTTGTGCTGATGTCGGCCCTTTTCCTGGTGATGTTTACTGTCGTGATGGTACAGGCTCAAACAGCGGCGACAGCGGCGCCGGCCAAGGAGGGAGTACTGAAGGCGGGAGAGGTGGGCGACAAACTGTTTCCGGACAAAGTATTTTTCCGGGGGCAGAGTGCAAGCGTGCAGGCTCGAAACACGGGTGGAGTACGCTACACGGATGGGACGCTGGTGATGGCGGGACTCGTCGATAGCTCCGGTTACTCGAGCGGGCTAAAAGAAAAATATCAGGGATACCTGATCACGGAAGTGGCGATCGAGATTGGCGGGCAAACGCTGAAGCCGGGAGCGTACGGATTCGGCTTTGTGGAGGGCGACAAATTTCTGGTGATGGATTTGGGGGCGAACGATGTGCTTCAGGCAAGTTCGACGAAGGACGCGGAGATGAAGCGCCCGGTGCCGCTGCAGTTCGTAGCCGGGACAGACGGAGGCAAATACCGGCTGTACAAGGGGCGCGATTACGTGGAGTTTCAAAAAGCGAAGTAGGCAAGTTCGAAAGTCTGCCGCAGGCGAAACGGAAGGGGGGCTGAACGTCGGCCCCCTTTTTATTGGGATGGCTCGAATTGCGTAGCGACTAGGCATTCTTGATTTCTCCGCCAGCGGCATCCCACACAACGGCACTCTTGCGGAAGTAGGATTCGTTGGCCATGTGACAGGCGAGGGCGGCGTTGTTTCCGAACACCGTGTCTTCGGGCAGGGGCTTGCGGCTACGCACCGCCTGGAAATAGGCCCACATGTGGGGACGTTCATCGTCCCAGTCGTCGCCCTTGTAGGTATAGGCCTCGCGGAGAGGTTCTTTGCCGATGGCAGGGTCGTGCTCCTCATGCCACTTTTTATCGTAGGCCTCGCGCAAATCTCTGGGAAAGCTGGAGGCGTAGTAGCTGGGAGCGGAATCCTCGCCGGTCTGAGGAGCGTAAGTGATGCCGAACTCGGTAACTTCCAAAATACCTTTGGAACCCTGGAAGCGGTACATCTCCGGGGTTTCGCAACCGAGATTGAGGCGGAGATAGACGGGAATTTTTCCGTATTGGAAGAGAGTGGCCTGGATATCGGGCATATTGCGACCGTCAGGGAAGCGCAGGATGCCGCCGAAGGACATGGCCTTGGCGGGAGGTTCATTCCATCCCATCATGAAGTTCATGCCGCTGACGAGGTGAACGAGAAGATCTCCGGCAACGCCGGTGCCGTATTCCTTCCAGCAGCGCCAACGGGCAAAGATTTTGCCGTCAAAAGCACGCTTGGGCACAGTGCCCTGCCAAGTGTCCCAATCTAAAGTGGTGGTGGAGAGATCGGGCGGAACGGGATAAACCCAAGCGCCGGTGGGATCGTTGCGCCCAAGCGAACCTTCAATGAGGTTGAGATCGCCGATGGCGCCCTGAGACAGCATTTCTTTGGCTTTCTTGCAGATCACGGAACTGACGCGTTGCGAGCCGATCTCCACGATGCGATCCGTTTTTTTGGCCACATTCACCATTTCCACGCCTTCGGCGGCGGTGTGCGACATCGGCTTTTCGAGGTAGATGTCTTTGCCGGCACTGAGCGTGTCGACGAAGACCTGTTTGTGCCAGTGATCGGGAACCGCGGCGACGATGCAGTCGATCTCTTTATTGTCGAGGAGTTCCTGGTAGTGGCGCGTGGTGGTGATCTTGGAACCGGCGATTTCTTTGGCCAGCGCGTGCCGGCCGTCGTAGAGATCAGCGGCAGCCAGACACTCCGTCCCGGGAAGGCCGACGGCGGTCGAAAGGAGCCCGTTCCCTTGCATGCCGACGCCAATGATGCCGAAACGAACGCGGTCACTCGGAGCGGTCATTTCCAGGCGAGAGGGAATGGCTTCCGGCTGAAGCACGATGCGCTTTGTGGCGATCATGGCAGCGGTGGTGCCGGCGGTGGTTTGCAAGAAAGAGCGGCGAGTGATTGGATTTTTGCTCATCATTTTCTCCGTAACGAAGAATTCGTTTCCGTTCGAAAGTTACCGCAAGGATTGCACGCTGACTTCTTTAAAGAAAACAATGTCATTGTCGCTGTGATTCTGCAGGCCGATGTAACCTTCGTCGGGGCGGCGTCCGCGTTGCGGTTCAAAATCGAATTTGCGCGGGGGGACTGGCTGGCCTTCGGTGTAGTCCGTGACCTTTTCGCCGTTGAGTTCGACGATCGTGTGAGGGCCGTCGAGAGTGATGAGCATGGTGTTCCACTCAGGGCCAGGCTTGCCGGGTTTAGAGAGCGGCTTGGTGAGGGAATACAGAGTGCCGGTGACATGGTACTCATCCTCGTCGGAGGTTTCCGGGTGATTGTCGATCTGGACTTCGTAGCCGTAGTGGACGGGCATCCATTCTTCGCGCGGCTCGATGGGAATGCGGATAAAGACGCCGGAATTGTCATTAAAATCGCGCATTTTGTAGACTACGCGGATTCGGCAATCGCCGAATTTCCCACCCGTCCAATAAAGAAGACCCATGCCACTGTGCGTTTGCATCAGGCCGTTTTCAACTGTCATATTTCCCGGGCCAACGTGCTTCCAGCCGGTAAGGTCTTTGCCGTTGAACAGAGGTTTCCATTCCGCTTCGGGAACCCGCGCGGCGGCGATGAGCAGAACAGCAGCGGTAAGGACAAGCACAGCACGGCGCTTGCGCATTTCCACACCTTCCTTTCGACGGCTATGAAGCAAACACATTGCGGAGCAAAAACCAGACGTTTGCCGGACGCTCAGCGAGGCGCCGAACAAACCAGGGATACCAATAGGTGCCATAGGCGACAAGGACGATGGAGCGGCAACCCAGCTGGGCGAGACGTTCCTGTTCGGCGCGCTGGATGCCGTAGAGCATCTGCACTTCAAATTCGCTACGGGCCATTCCCTGCCCAGAAACGAAGTCGCTCAGGCGGCGGATGAGCAGGACGTCATGCGTGCCAAACGCAGCGCGGGCACACGCACCGGAACGCGTGGCGAGGAGCATCTGCTGAGCCAAGGCGAAATAGCTTCTGTCGACATCGGATTTCTTGGGGAAGGCCATGGAGGCGGGTTCCTTGTACGCTCCCTTGACGAGGCGGATGGAAGGCCGCATGGGCAACAAGTCCGCCAAATCCTTATTTGTACGGTAGAGATAGGCCTGGAGGCAGATGCCGACGTTCGGATGATTCTTCAACGCGCGTTTGTAAATGTCGAGAGTCGCGTCAACGTAATTGCTGGCTTCCATATCGACCCAAACGGTGACGTTTTGTTTTTCGCGCTGCATGATTTGCTGGAGATTGTCAAAACAAAAGTCGGAAGAAAGGTCGAGACCCAATTGCGTGAGCTTGACGGAGACTTCGGTGGGAAGATTTGCCTGATGAATGCGATCGAGAACCTGGAGATAGTCCTCGGTAACACTGCGCGCTTCGTTGCGGTCGGCAACATTTTCGCCGAGATGGGTGAACACCGTGCCGATCTTTTTCTGCAAGAGTCCCTGGGCGGCAGCCAGAGCAGCGTCCAGGGTTTCGCCTGGCATGAAGCGGGAAACGCTGCGGCGCACAAAGGGAAATTTGACGGCATTTTCCCGCAACCACGTATTCTGCGAGGCAGCAAGAAGCATCGAGCGCATCAGCGCCATGGGCCTTCCGTACCTCCAAGAGGGAGCGCGGGCGAAGGAAAGAAATTGCCGGACCCATTCTAGCTTTGATTTGCGGGTCGTGGCAATTCCCTGTAGGGAGTCGGAAGTCAGAAAGAGACGCGCTCCTCAGGATGACATCGAGCACCTGGGGAGCGAGCGATCCGGCGCGGAGAGGCATGCGAGGCTCGGTGAAGGTCGGATTAATGCGGCGGCGGCGAAAAGGCGGAGGGTTCGAGGGAGAGGGCTTCGGAGAGGAGTTTGGAAAGTTGCGCGGGAAGTGCGCGAGAAGAGGGACCGAGGCGCGCTTGGCTGGCCGAGACGGCGGCAGCAATGGCCTTCAATTCCTCGCCGGGCGTGGTGCTCATCAAATCTTGCGCCCGATAGAAGCACGCAAAGACGAGGCGCTCGGACAGTTTCTGGCGTTGCAGAAATTGCCCATAGTTGTACCAATCGGTCGCCGCCGCCTTCGGGTCGCCCTGGGTTTCATCGACGATCAAGGCCTGCTGGAAAAATTGCGCGGCATCACCATTGGCGCCAGCACGTTCCTGAGTGTCGGCGGCATGCGCCAAGGCAAGACTCTGCAACCCCGGATCTTTCATTTTCTGGGCAAATTGAGCGGCGGCCTGATAGCCATGCAAAGCGGCAGCGAGTTTTTGCGCAGCCGCGTCCGCATCGGCGACTTTTATCAAAGCGGAAATGACCATGGTTCCCTCACCCGAATGCTCCGCGGGATGTTTGGAAACAATCTGGAGGTAGGCGTGGTAATGACGCGCAGCCGCTTGCAATTGTCCTTGCTGTTCGAGGGCTTGCGCGAGAAAGAGTTGCGGATTGCTCTGGATGGGATCGGCCGCGACAGCGCGCTGCCAAGTGTCAATCGCTTCGTCAGGGTGGCCGAGGCGCTGCGCCAGGAGGCCATAGTTCACAAGCGCATTGGCATTTTGCGGGGAGCGCAGGAGGAGGTTGCGGTAAAGCGTGTACGCGTCGCTATCGCGGCCCGCGACGATGAGTGCGCGGGCGTAGGCTTCCTGCAAGCCCAAGTTTCCGGGATTCACACTTGCGGCCCGTTCGAGGGCGGCCAAAGCCAAGTCGCGGTTGCCGGCGTCGTCAGCGGCGTGGGCGAGGCGAGTCTCGACGGCGCTATCGTTCGGATTCAGGCGGGCCGCACGCTGCAAGGAATTCAGACTGGCGGACACATTCGCCCAATAGAAATGAAGCTGGTCCAGACCGCCCCACAAGAGAAGAAGGAGAATCAGAGCGACGCGCAGGGCGCGGGCTGCGGGCGTGCTTCCGGCGATCCAGTGGAAGAAGGAGGCGAGCCGGCCGGGCTGCGCTTCGCCTTCCGCAGTTTGCGGTGCCTTGTTCAGAAGTAGCGAGGCGATGCGGGAATCGCGGAGTTTCCAGATGGCACCGTCGAGGATGAAATGATGAAGATTGACGAGGGCAGTGAAGGTGAGAAAACTGGCGGCGAAATCGGCGTGGAAAATGCGGCTGGCGAGCCAAGGGCCGGGGATAAACAGGGCTATACCACCCACGACCAGGGTGAGGAGGTAGCGTGGAAAACTCCAGGAGGTCTGGCCGGCGGCACGCGCTTCTTTCGCCTGATAGTAGCTGGTGATCCACAGGTACTGGGCAGAGTGAAGGACCGCCAAGATACCGCTGGAGTAGCGAGTCTGCGGGACTTCCTTGCCACGCAAAAGCTCAATCAGCGCGGGTAAGAGAAACCAGAGAAACTGCGTCGTGGTCAGTGTGACGCTCGGGAGGAGGGCTTTCCAAGAGCTGCGTCGCGCAAGCGAGAAGAGCGCCCAGCCACTCGCGCCGAGGAAGAAGAGGCCGAGCATGCCGCGAACAGGCAGCGTGAATTTGGCGGGCAGACCCAGAGAAAGGATGAGGGCATCGCTCGAAGGACCGGTGTGAAAGCTGAAAAGAAGCAGGAGATAAGAGGCGATGAAGGCCAAGTGCAAGGCCTGGCGCTCGCTCTCGGTGGGCGTGACTCCGGCGCGGCGGGCAAACATCATCAGCAGGCCGTAGTTCTGGCCGGTGTAGTGCCAAGGGCTCCAGCAGATATAAAGGGTGAAGATCCAAGGAAGAAGCGGATACCAGAGGTGGGCGATGAGACCGGCGCAAGCGAGGAGAAGGGTCACGTGAACCGTGAAAATGCGGTATTTCGTAAACTCATCGTAAGCGTGGTAGGCACGATAAACGGTGGCCATGAAGTGGGGGTAATTGAAGAGGAGAGCCAGAGCGTAGAAGGCAAACGACCAACTCCGGGAGGAGGAGGAAGAAACGGAATGGGTCAGGAGAAGTAACGGAGCGGTCCAGGCGCCGCATCCGATCATCAGGTCAACCCACGGGCCGTAAATCCACGAGCCCCGATTGCCGGTACTGTTACCACCGAGGGTGGCGCCCGATTCCGGCGGAAGTTGCGTGGTGGATGGCATTTCTACTGAGCGTAGCGTACTCCTCGGCGCAGCGCGGGATGAGCGAGAGAGGGGATGCAGAATGAGTTACGACTTCCGGAGGGCGCCCGGGTTGTATGAAGGAAAGCTCGGGAGGAGGAAGACAATCTCTCCGCTGACAACCCGGGGGAAGGCGTGGTATACCTCTCCCGGTAATTCCCGGTGATTCCCGACCATGGAAGAGGAGATCGTGCATGAGACACAAAAAAATATTTGTTCGGACGGGGGTGTTCCTCGTAGGACTTCTTCTGACGGTGGCTGGACTGAGTCACGCGCAAGACAAGCCAGCCGGGTCTGGCATGGCGGCCTTCACGGTAACCGCGGTGGGTAAGAAAGAGGGTGCACCGCCGATTTCGAAGGACGATGTGCAACTGTTTCAGGGCAAACAGCGCAAGCAGATTGGCGATTGGCGCAAAGGAGATCAGCTATTTCTGGCAATCCTGATCGACAGTTCGATCGAGACGGGGGCCGGCGGCCAGTGGGACTATCTGAAGGAATTCATCATGGCGCAGCCAGCCGCGACGTCGATTATGGTCGGATACATTCAGAACAACACAACGCAAGTCGCGCAGGACTTTACGCCGGACAAGGCGCTGGCGGTGAAAGCCCTGCGCTTGCCGATTGGGTTGGGAGCGCTCGGGTCGAGTCCGTACCTCGGAACGATGGACATGTTGAAGCGCTGGCCGAATACCGGACCGAGGCGGTCGATCCTTTTGATCACGTCGGGAATCGATTATTTCCGGGGATCCGGATTCGGGGCGTTCTACCCGGATGTGGATCCGGTGATCCAGCGGGCCGAGCGGCAAAACACGAATATCTGGTCGATCTACTATCCGAGCTCAGGTCACCGCGGGCACTCCTTTTATCTGGTGAATTACGCGCAGAACAACCTGGATAAGCTTTCCGAGGACACCGGCGCGGAGTCCTATTTTCTAGGGTATGGCGCGCCGGTTAGCATCAAGCCGTACCTGGACGAGATCACCACGCACCTGAACAACCAATATTTGCTGACGTTCGCCGGGTCTGGCGGATCGAAAGGTAAATTGCAGAGTATGAAGGTGAAGACGGAATTACCGGACGTGGAATTCTTCGCGCCTGCCGCGGTGTTCCTGCCGCCAGGCTCCTGAGAAAAAGAACCGCCCGAACATCGAAAGGCGCTCTGAACGAGTCAGAGCGCCTTTTTTGTTTTGCGGGACAGTTCAGTTGCCGCGGGTAGAGTCGCGAATGACCAGTTCGGGATGGAGTTTTTGCGAGACGGCCGCCCATTCGCGGTTTTCATGGCCAGCTTTGACGGCATCGAGAACGATGCTGACGGCAGTGGCGCCCATGGTTTCGAGGGGTTGGCGAACGGTGGTCAGAGAGGGAGCGGAAAGCGCAGAAATGGCGACGTCATCAAATCCGGTGACCGAACAGTGCTCGGGAACAGTAATGCCCGCTTTGGCCAGGGCACGCATGGCACCGAGGGCGGTGAGATCGTCGAAGGCGAGAATGGCGGTAAATTTTTTCTTCTGCTGAAGCAGTTCCTCGGTGAGGCGGTAGCCGTGTTCAAAGCTGGCGTTCGCATCGAAGACGTCGGGAATCTGCAAGGTCAGGCTGGGGTCAAGGTCCAGTTTCACAGACTGAGCAAATTTCTGGATGCCCCGCCAGCGGGGCGCGCTATCGATGAGCCGCTTCGGCCCGCGAATGATGGCGATGCGACGGTGGCCGCGCTGGTAAAGATGCTCGAGAGCGAGGCGGCCTCCTGCTTCGTTGTCCACCATCACCGAGCTGACACGATTGCCCGGGATTTCCCAGCCAATGGTCGCGGCAGGAACCTCGCGTTTGTTGAGGTCAGCGAGAACGTGAATGTCCACGAAGAGCCAGTTGGCCACGACGATCAAGCCGTCGACGTGGCGTTCGAGAAGCATTTCCAGATAGCGCTCGAAGCGGTCATGCTGGTTATGGGCATCCGCGAAGATGGGCAAATAGCCGAGAGGATAGAGAGCGTTTTCGATGCCGCGGAGGATGGGGGTGCAAAAAGGATCGGTGACGTCGAACAGCATCACGCCAATGCTCTGACTGCGACGGCTACGCAGGAACCGGGCCATGGCGTTCGGACGGTACCCAAGGCGCTTGGCCGTTTGTTCAATGCGCAGGCGGGTGCCGGGGGCGATATAGCGCGCCAGAGGAGCATTGTTAAGGACGATGGAAACCGTGGCAGGAGAAAACCCGGTAGCCTGCGCCACGTCGCGCATCGTGACAAGCCCGCGCTTTGTGCCGGTCTTTTTCATTGGCAATTCCTCGCGTGCACATCATCGGCCTAACGCGCCCCAGTTTGCAATGCTTAAGCGTACGCGGGTCACTCTTCCGGAGGGACTTCGAAGGACATTTCCTTGCGGAAGAAGTTGGTTTTCCAGGCGCCGTAGGCCACGCCAAGAGCGAGCCAGATGCTTCCGGCGATTTTGGCGGGAGGGCTGAGGTTCCACCAGATCGCGGCGCAAACGACGAAACCAAGCACCGGCATGAGAAACTCGCCGAACTTCTTTTCCTGACTGCGCCAGTAGTAGTGGACGAAGGCAGCCGCGTTCACACCCATGAAGGCGATAAAAGCGCCGAAGTTCAGCATCTCCGCGCCGCGCTCGTAGGTGGTGACAAAGGCACCGAGGAGAGCAATCGCGCCGATCAGAAGGATATTGTTGGCGGGGATGCGGCGCTTGGGCTGGAGCTTGCCGAAAAACCACTTGGGGATGGCGTCGTTGCGCCCCATGCCGTAGAGCAAGCGGCCAGCGGCTAATTGCGAACCCATACCGGAACCGATGTTGGCGATGAGCACGGTGAAGTTCAGAAGATGGAAGAGAAAAAAGCCTCCGGCCTGCTGAGCTACGAGGGGGAAGGCCGATTCGACTTTATCTTGCGGAAACGGTTTGGAACCCCAGACGAGTTGCGCGGCATAGACTTCCGCGGCGGAAAGAACTCCCACCAGGAGACAGACTCCGACGGTGGCCAGCATGATGTTGCGGCGGGGATTTTCGACTTCTTCGGAAAACGTGGAGATGCCGTCAAATCCAATGTAGGTGAGGACGGCGATGGATGTACCGCGGCCAACGCCGGCAAAACTGAAGGTGGAAGGATTGTAGAAGGGCTCGGTGAAGAAGTGCGCACCGCGCTCATGGTAGCCCCAGACGAAGCGGATGACGAAGGCGAAGAAGATGATAACCACGACAGTCATTCCCGCAGCGAGAACTTCATTGATGCGCGCGGATGTTTTGACTCCGCCCAAGTTGAGGAAAGTAAAAAAGCCCGCATAGAAGATGGCCAAGATCCAGTAGGGGGCCTCGGGCAGAATGTTTTGCGTCAGCTTGGCGCAGATGATGGTGCAGATGAGCGGGTTCAGGATGTAATCCATGACCATGGCCCAACCCGTGAGGTAACCGAGAGCGGAGTGAATCTCCTGACCCACGTAGGTGTAGGCGGAGCCGGCACTCGGATAGACGCGGGCCATTTTGCCGTAACTGATGGCGGTGAAGAACATGGCGATGAGGGCAATGAGGATGGTGGTGACAACGTGTCCGCCGGCAGCATTGTTGATGACGCCGTAGATGCCCATCGGAGCGATGGGCTGGATGATCACAAGGCCAATGATGATCAGGTTCCAGAGGGTGAGAGTGCGCCGCAGGCGCAGACCAGCGGCGGGGTTGGTGCTGGCGTCCGAGCTCAAGCACCTCTCCTTTTGGCCGTGCGGCTGGTCCCGGAGGGGGAAAGCACGACGGCGCGCGTGAGATTTTTCGGTGCGTCAGGGTTGAGACCCTTGCGCAAGCCGACTGCTGTTCCCAGAAGATGTGCGGGAATGGCGGTCAAAGCGTAACGCGCAAACTCAGGACCGTCCAGTGCAAGTTCGATGAGCAGGTCACTGTGTGCCTTCAGTTCGGGAGTGGCGCGATTGACGATGACGCAAGTGGCGGCGCCGAGTTGTTTGAGTTCGCGGACTAAGGTAGTTTCGGCCTCTTTGGCGGCATCGGAGATGTAGAAAGTGATCAGAGTATCCGGGCCGGCGATGGAACGGGGTCCATGACGAAATTCGAGGGAGTGATACACCTGGGCATAGGAGGAAGACATCTCGGTTATTTTCAGCCCCGCTTCCTGGGCCAGCCAGTAGTGGACCCCTTGACCCAAGAAGACGTAGTCGGCAAAGAGGCGTTTTCCGGCGAAAGCCTGGATTTTGCGGGCATGGGCGTCGAACCAGGCCTGCCCTTTCTTCGGCAGCTCGTCCAGAGCGGAAGAAAGCTGGTTGTCGCCCACGAACTGCAAACCAAGGCGTTGAAACGCGAGGAGAATGGCGGTGAAGGAACGCGTCATTACCGTGCTCTCCTCGTCGGCCCAATCGAGCGTAAAGGTATGCGTGCAGAGTTTTTCGAGGACGCTTTGCGGGTTGCAAGTGACACCAAGGGTCTGCACGGTTTTGTGGGATTGAAGCAACTCGGCGGCCCGAAGGACTTCGGTGGTTTCGCCGGAGCGGGACATGAGAACGATTTGCTCGGCGCCAATGCGGCGCAAGGTTTCCTCGGGCGCGAAGAGCAACTCAGAAGCAGGGACGCCGGTGGCGGGAATGTAGCAATGTTTCGTCCAAAGAGCGGCGATCAAACGAGAAAGGTAGTAGCTGGAGCCGCAGCCGACAAAGAGCCACGGACTGCGCGGCGAGAAGGTCTCCGAGAGGCGCTCGAGCATGCCGGATTTCCTGAGCTGAATTTCGGTTTCGGCCCAGATGTGCGGTTGGGAGAAGATTTCGGCTAGGGTATGCTCCGCCGGACGCGGCTGGCGCGGACGCGCGTGAGATTTCGTCGTTGCTCTATGCTTCGCCAAAAAGCCACCCCTGTTTTATTGAAACGATTGAATAGAAGATATTCTGGGGAACAATGGGGCGTGGCGCAAGCCCTAATTTTCCCGGCAGAAGGAGGACGCGAAGCGAAGGAGGTGGAGAAAATTGTGGAAAAGCGGTAGAAAAGTGAGCCTCCTGTACGGGCGTACAGTTGCCGGCTGAGACCCCGCGCGGTATCTCTTGGTTCACAGCCCAGAACAAGTTACGCAACAGGATAGGCGGATTTCGCGTCTAATGAATGTACGGACACAAGAGCGAGCCCCAGGCCGTCAATACAAGGCAGGCACAATGGGCGAACTGGCCCTGCAAGCGGATCGGCAACAAATTCGGCGCCTGTTGGTGCACACGGCGGGGCTTGTCCTGATCTTCATCGTGGCGGCGTGGTTGCGCAACAGCGCGTTGCGGCCGGACCCCATCCTGCAAGGCTATCTCCAGATCACCACCGGGTTGTTTGCGTTCGTGTTTGCCGCAGTGGCGCTGGTGCGCTTTCAAGGGACGCAGGACCGTATCTCGTTGATTCTGGGGTCCGGCTTTCTGTTGTCGGGCGCGACACTGACCGCCTCCAGCGTCCTGTTTTTCCAGATGAACCGGGAGTCGCTAACGTGGTTTCTGTGGGCACCGGTCGGGTGGTGGATCAGCCGACTGGTGCTGGCGCTCCTGTTCGGAGTAGCGCTACTGGTGGAGCATTTCATACCGCGCTCGCGGCATCCGAAGCTGGAGATCGCGGGGGCTTTGTTCACGGTTCTGTCGCTGACGTATTTGATTTCGGCATCCTTGCGGAAGCTTCCGCCCGATATTTCGGGGCACCCGAACGCGGCGATACCGAATCCCCTGCAACTGATTCCTGCGGTGATCTTTTTGGTCGCGCTGTATGGGTACCGGCAACGCAAATACCTGATGAACTCGGCGTTTGACCGAGCCATTTACATGGCCGTGTGGGTGAACCTGGCGTCGCAGCTGGCGGCATGTCAGTCCTTACGGTTGCTCGACGGGCCATTCGTGTTCGCGCAGTTGTTGAATGTGGCGAGCTACATCATTCTTCTGGCCGGGGCGCTGCTGGACAGCGCTCGCGTCTTCGAACAAGTGCGGCACCTGGCCGCCAGCGATGCGCTTACGGGCTTGGCGAATTACCGGAAACTGCTGGACGTTTTGGATACGGAAACGGAACGAACCCTGCGCACCGGGCGATCCTTTGCGGTGCTGCTGCTGGACCTGGATGGGCTAAAAAAAATCAACGATACGTACGGACACCTGGTGGGAAGCCGTGCGCTCTGTCGAGTGGCGGACATCTTGCGGGTACACTGCCGGGCAATTGATACCGCGGCGCGCTACGGCGGAGACGAATTTGCGGTTGTGCTTCCCGAAGCGCGGGAGGAAGAAGCGCAGCGCGTCGTGGCGCGCATCCACGAGACTTTGCTTGCAGACCAGGAAGAGCCGCCGATCTCGGTCAGCATCGGCACATCGGTGTATCACGGCGAAGGCGAGCGCGTGGAGAAGCTATTAAAAGAAGCCGATCAGAATTTGTATGAAGAAAAGGCTCGGCGGAAGAGCAGTTCGAGGCTGACGGACAACTCACGCCGGCGGACACCGAAGAAGACTTGAAGCCACAAAAGATGGTCAATGGACCGTGCGATGTTGCTGGGTGTGTTTTGTCGCGAGCGAAAAGCGCGGTTCGGGCTTCCCTTCCCCCAACACCATAGAAGCGGTGTATTCCCCAAACGCAGGACCATGTTTAAAGCCGTGGCCGGAACCTCCGCCGGCGAGCCACACATTCGAAAGTTCCGGATGACGATCGATCAGGAAATCGCCGTTTGAGGTGTTTTCATACTGGCAAACGCGGGTCTCCACGATCGGAGAATCCTTCAACGCGGGGAAACGCTTTGCCACGAAACTGCGCGCCCAAGCCAGGCTTTCGGGGGACACCAGGCGTGATTGCGTGTCGGGATCGACGCGTTCGCCGTGGGTATCGCAAGCGAGTTTCAGGCCACGACTTTCGAGGTCCGGCATGCCGTAGACTTCGTCGGGCTGGAAGAGCCAGGTGGGCAAAGCCGGCGGGGCAAAACGAGCATCACCCGGCGGAGTAGCAAAGAAGAACACTTCCTGTCGCGTCGGGAAAATACGCGAGCCGAGAAGTTCGGGGAAGACTTTGCCGAGCCAGGGGCCACAGGCAAAGACGAAAGTGCCGGCAGAGATGCGTTCCCCCGTATTGGTTTCAATGGACTCGCGTTTTTTCGCGGCGCCCGGCGGTTGGATTTCTGTGATACGCAGGTGCACACCCTGGCGCACCGCGTCGGCAACGGTAGCGGCGACGGCCCGGCGGGCCATGAGCACACCGCTTTCCGGCTCAAGCAGGCCGCGCGAAAGATCAGCGAGATGGATTTGGGGGTAACGGCGCTCGAGTTCGTCGCGCTGAAGGATTTCGTGTTTTACACCATGATGGCGAAGGCTGGCAATGGAAGCGTCCTGCGTTGGATCGCTGGAAGAAGAGAGCCACAGCACACCGGTTTGCTGAAAGAGAGTTTGTCCGGTTGCGGAGAATAATGCTTTCCACTGGCCCAGAGAATTTTGCGACCATCGCGTGTAAATTTCGTCGGCACCGTAGCTCATACGAATGATGCGCGACTCGCCGCCAGAACTCGCGCGCGAATGCCCAGGCCCGTAGGCCTCCGCGAGGAGGACACGTTGCTTGCGCTTGGCCAAGTGCCGAGCGGTCCACGCGCCAAACACACCTGCGCCGATCACCGCCACGTCGTAGGTGGGAGCCGTTGTCATAGCCATGCATTCTAAAGGAATTGGCGGCTGCGCGAAGTGGCGTTCGAGAGCTAGGCGCGCTTCGCCAACCTGGCGGTCCAATGGGAGAGATGATTTAGGGATTCCGTGTGCGTTGGATCGAGATGCAGGGGAGTGATGGAGACAGCGCCGGCGAAAATGGCCGCGTAATCGGAATCTGCATCGATCTCCATTTCGCGATCGACACGCTGCTCGCTTAACCAGAAATAGCAAGCTCCCCTAGGATCCTGGCCTTCGCGCAGAAGAGTGCGCGTGATTTTCTTGGATTGGCGGGTCAGCTTCACGCCGCCCTGCCAATTTTCCGGAACATTGATATTGAGAAACACCTGCTCCGGCAGTTTTTCGAGCAACATGAGCTCCGTGACCTGACGTGTGAGGTGCGACGTCGGAGCAAAATTCGAGTTCACGCGCTTGGAGCAGAGGGAAACGGCCAAGCCGGGCACGTGGTGAATGACGGCTTCCCGAGCGGCGCCGACGGTTCCGGAGTAATAGACGTTTTCGCCCAAGTTTGCGCCATGATTGATCCCGGAAATCACGAGGTCCGGTTTTTCTTCGAGGAGTTTGTGGAGGGCCACGATGACGCAGTCGGCAGGGGTGCCATCGATGGCCCATTCGTTTTCGTTAATTTTGTGGCAAACGATAGGTTGGCGGAGGGTCAAGGATTGGGCGGCGCCGCTGCGCTCCCAACTGGGGGCGACGATTTTTACGTCGGCAAATTCCTTCAGTGCTTCTGCCAAAGACCGTAAACCCGCGGCCTGATATCCATCATCGTTGGTCAGCAACACACTCGGCTTTTTACCGTTCACCGGGGACACTCCCGCTTCTATTGTAACGGCAGTCCAGAGCAATTGAAAAAAGAAGGTGGAATGCGGTGCTTGGGGTGTAGCTAGTTGCGCGAGGTTTTCCGCTTGTCGGTCGGAAGCGATGGCAGTCTGTTCCTTGCTTTTGCTCGCTTCCTCCAGTGTTGCGTTCAGTTTTGCCATGACTTCAAAGGCAAGTGCGAAGGAATTCGCGTTCGTGGGAGGTAGCGGTAGAGATAGGCACGTCCTTCTGAGGGAGACGGAACCACAGTTCGAGAGTGGGTGTGACCGGCTGACCCAGGCCCAGGAACAAAGCTGGTTTTTCCCTGTGGGGCGGACGGAGTTCTCAGTTTGCCTTGCGGATTTCCAGGTCGGTGCCACCGGCTTCGTCACGCAAATCGCACGTAATCCTATGCTTTGTGGCGTCGACGGAAGGCGCAGGGGCGTTCGTCTTACCTTTCAAAATGAGGTTGGCGGTGGCGGAGTCCCACCCGTAAACCTCCAGATGGATTTGTTTCCACCAAGGAGGGAAAGAGCCTTGGTGCTCTCCCATATGGAGGGAGAGGCCCTGCGGGGTAATGGCGCAGGAATAGTCGATGCGAAGGAAATCGCCATGAGCGTAGGCGAGGGTCTTGCCATCATCCTGGTAAAGGGAGCCGTGACAGTGATTGCCGGGATAGACGCGAAGAGTTAGAGGCCCCTCGGGAGTTTCTTCGGTGCTTTGGGTGAGTGGCTGAAGAGGCAAGATGGAACCTTCACGAACGTACACTGGAAGAGTGTTGAGATCCGGTTGAATGAGAATGTGGCCAGCGCCGGGTTTCTGGTCCGGGGCCGGGACCGGAATTTTGGCGCCGGTCCAATAGTCGTACCAAACGCCGGGAGGCAAGTTCAGTTCGTATTTATCGGGCTGCTCTGGGAAGGGAGGAGGGGCGACGAGCAGGTCGGGACCCAATAGAAATTCATTGCCGGCATCCAGATCGAGAGGGTGGGCATCCGGGGTGGCCTCGGGAAATTCGAGGAAGAGGGGGCGGACGACGGGCAAACCGGTGCGAGAAAGCTCTTCCACAGTCGTATAGAGATACGGCATGAGGCGATAACGTTCTTCGATGTAACGGCGGCGAATATTTTCCTGTTCCGGGCCGTGGACCCAAACTTCTTTGTCACCGGTGTTTTTGTTGGCGTGGTAGCGGTCGATGGGCTGGAAGGCGGAAAGTTCGGTCCACAGGGTAAGCAACTCTGCTTTCGGAGTACCGACAAAGCCGCCAACATCGGCGCCGGAAAGGCCAAAGCCGCTAAGACCAAGATTCAAGAGCATGGGAGTGGTCAGGCGAAGATGATTCCAGGAGCTGGTGTTGTCGCCTGTCCAAGTAAAGGCATACCGTTGGCCACCGGGATAACTGGCGCGCGTCAGAACAAAAGGACGCAGATCGGGATTCAGCTTGAGAAGTCCTTCGTAGGTAGCGCGGGAATTCTGCATGCCGTAGACGTTGTGAATTTCCGAATGAAGGGCAGTTCGCGGACGGAAGCCAGGCTCCTCGATGCGGTGCTGCACATCGTCTGGCATTGTTTTCGTGGGAGTGAGAAAAACGGAGGGCTCGTTCATATCGTTCCAGAAACCTGCGACACCTTCGGAAAGAAACTCTTTATAGAGCGAACCCCACCAGAGCCTGGTTTTCTGCTGCGTAAAATCCGGGAACACAGAAGGTCCGGGCCAAACGGATCCTACATAGGGGGAGCCATCCGGATTTTTGACAAAGTGATCGCCGGCGACGCCAGAGTCGTAGGGGGCATAACCCGCATCGGGAACTTTGGCGATATGCAGATCAGTGATCACCACGACATGAAAATTATCGCGTTTGAGATCGGAAATCATTTGTTGGAAATGGGGAAAGCGATCGGTGTTCACGGTGAAGGGGCGATTGTCCTTTTGGAAATCGATATCGAGGTAGAGGACGTCGGAAGGAATTTTGTCCGATCGAAGGCGAGCAGCGATTTCGCGGAGGCGGGACTCCGATTCGTAGCTGTAGCGAGACTGCTGAAAGCCAAGGGACCACAAAGGAGGAAGCGGGGGCGTCCCCGTCAGCCAGGCATACGTGCGAAGAACCTGCTTGGGGTCGGGACCGTAGAAAACGTAGTAATCGATGGGGCCACCTTCCGCTCCGAAGGAATAGAGATTCCATTCGACGCGGCCGAAATCAAAGCTGGTGGACCAGGTGTTGTCCAAGAGAAAGCCCATCGAGCGGCCTGCACGCATAGTGAGAACGAACGGAATGCTTTTGTAAATGGGATCGCTAGATTCCTGGAAGCCGAAACTGTCGGTGTTCCACAGGCGGAAGGATAGACCGCGACGATCGAGGGGACCGACTTTGTCGCCGAGTCCGAAATAGTGTTCGTCTTCCGGCATTTTCTTGTACAGACGGAAAGCGTTGCCATGGGATTCGAGAGGCCAGCCGGGCGCGTCTTCCTGCAACACATGTCCTTCGAGATCCGTGATGGAAAGGCGCAAGGTGGCGCGATCGATGTGGACGCTGAGAAGTTGCGTCTGAAACCCAAAGGTGTTGGTTGTGGTTTCGGGAGTGACGTGGACGGACTGCTGGCGGATGGTTTGCGGAACAGCCCAGGAGGCGTCTTCGGGCAAGTCTCCGTTTGTCGCTTCACGGATACGCAAGACGTCGTCGCGCAGGGCGAGCACTTCGAGGATGAGCTTGCCATCATGAATTTCCATACCGTTCGGGAGGGGCTTAAGGGTGGAGGAAGGCTGCGCGGTGGAAGGAGATTGAGAAGTTTCGGCGGCAGAGGCGCGACCGGACTGGTCGGGCGGGCAGGTGAGGAGGAAAGCGAGAAGAAGGAGGGAGGTAGGAAAAGAGGTTGTCCTGGTTGGAAGAAGAGTTTTCATTTTTGTGTCCCTGGTGAAAAGAGCCATCATGAACATGGACTAAATCTTTTGTGGCGAACGAATGGTCCCGTGAATGAATCTGTTCCAGAAATTCGTAGCGGGGGCGATGTTCGTCGGGCGAAGCGCGAGGATTGGCGCTGAGATGCATGACCTGGTAACCGTCGGAGGTGTAGGCAGGCCAAACCGGCAAACCTTGCGCGTTGGGATCTCCAGATTTGGCAAAGTTGGTCCAGTAGGAACCCATCTGGTCGGAGAGTTTTTCATCTTGCGGGCGCCAGGGAAGATCCTTGGAGGAAAGCATCTGGAAGACAAATTCGATTTCCGAGGCGTGCGGAGCGGTTGGTACTGCATCGGGGGGTGAGCCGGGCGGCAGAGGGAGAGTTTCGTCGAAGCGATAGCGGTACACGGGAGACTGTCCAGTTTTCAATTGGAATTCAATCCACCTCCAGGTGGTGAACGCGGCAGCACGATCGCCGGCGAGGTCCTCGGCCGCGCGCTTGGCTTCTGCGACGGTGGCAGCGGGATAGAGCTTTAGGATGGCATCGGCATTGGGGCCGTAGAGTTCACGGACGCGCGCGGCGAAATTCTCCGGGCTGAGCTCTTCCTTCTTAAATGTCGATTGATAGTTGCCCTCATCAGCGTTCCAGCCGGCGAGCAGGGGCACATGACTTTGCTTTCCCGCGGCGAAAATTTCGGCCACACTTTCCGGGAGAAAGTACCCGTCGATGTTGGGGGGGAAGCTCGGCGCGCCGTCTTTGCTAGCGGCTTCGAGAAGCTCGGTGGCAGGCTTGGCGCGCAGGGCTTCGAGGGAAATTGCGCCCAAGGAGGATTTTGCAAATTCGACATCGATCTTTTCGGTTTCCGTGCGCAGCTTCATCGGCTGAGAGGTACTGAAGAGTGCGCCACTTTCTGCAATGGCGCGGCGGAAGAGTCCTTTGGCCAAAGGCGAAGCCATGAGGGCGCTCACGGAGGAAGCCCCTGCAGATTCGCCAAAAATCGTGACATTGTCGGGATCGCCACCAAATGCAGCGATGTTGTCGTGGACCCATTGAAGCGCAGCGAGTTGATCGAGCAGGCCGTAGTTGCCGGAGGCATCGTGGCCAGATTCCCTGGCGAGATCCGGATGGGAGAAGAAGCCGAAAATACCGAGACGGTAATTCATGGAGACAACGAGAACGCCTTTCTTGCTGAGATTCCCGCCGTCCTGGCGAGGTTCGGAGCTTGAGCCAGCAGTGAAACCACCTCCATAAATCCAGACCATCACCGGCAGGGGAGACTGCGTGTGCACTTCCGGAATCCACAAGTTCAGGTACAAGCAGTCTTCGCTGGGGCCCGCGTCCCGGAAAATCATGTCGGAGAAGACGCGCGCCTGCATGCAACGCGGAGCAAACTCAGTGGCTTTGCGGACTCCGGTCCAAGGCACAACCGCTTGCGGAGGCTTCCAGCGCAGAGGGCCGACCGGAGGAGCGGCAAAAGGAATACCTTTGAAGGTGCGGACCATGCCGTCGGCGCTGACGACGCCTTGCAAAACTCCGCTGGCGGTGCGTTGCTGAACGGAACGGAGCGGAGCGGGCGAGGAAAGCGGGAGAACGAATACGCTAAGTAAAGGAAGTACGGAAAGAACGATTTTATGTCGCACGACAATTCTGCACCGTGAGATTGCGGTCATTGACGGCATGAAAGAGCTTACTCTACCACACGTGTGAAAGGGCGAGTGGACCCGAGGGAAAGGCGAACTCGGTATCCGCCCCAGGTAGTCAATGCCGCGGCACAGTTCTGTGAGTGGATACCTAGTGGCGGCCGGTGAACTGAATTCGAAAGACGAAGGCGTACTTGCCTTGCGCTTGTTGTGGAACATGGATGTGCAACCCATCTGGCTGCGGCTCGAAGGTTAGTTTGGAAGCGGAACCGAGAAGTTCGACCGATTCTATGCGTTGTTCCCCCGGGATTCCTGTGGCGAGGGAGTGAATGAGAGTTTCTCCGTGCGCCGGCCAGCCCAATTCGATGGCGAAAAGCGTGTCTCCTTTGGCGGTGAAGCGAAAATCCTCGGATGTGTAGGAATCGGTGTCCGTGTCGTGAAATGCGCCTTCGACCACTTTCGTGGGGCCCTCTCCGTAGACCCTCCAAGGACGAGTGCCGTAGATGGCGTCGCCATTCACGTTCAGCCAGGAGCCGATGTCGCGAAGAACCTGTTGCACTTCTTCGGGAATCGTGCCGTCAGAACGCGGGCCGATATTGAGCAGGAGATTGCCATTCTTGCTGACGATATCGACGAGTTGACGAACGAGGAATTCCGGGGACTTGAACGTGTCGTTCTGGATGTAACCCCAGGAGCGATTGCTGACGGAAGTGTCGGTTTGCCAGTAGAGGGAACGAATGCCAGAGAGTTGGCCGCGCTCAATGTCGAGCACGCCGGAATGCTCCTGCATGGCGTAGTCCTTGAAGTTGATCACGCCCACTGGATTGCCGTTGTGGAGGGTCGTGTTGTAGTAGAAGGCTGCAAAACGGGCCAAGGCGGGACGGACCGAGGGCTGACCAATCCACCAATCGAAATACATGATTTCCGGGTGATACTTCTCCACAATTTCGGCGGAACGGGCCAGCCAATCGTCGATCCAGGATTGAGAAACGAAGGTGAAGTCGTTGGAAAGCGGAGTACCTTTTTTGCTCTCGAGGTACTTGTGCGCGGGCCCGTAAAAAGCGGCAAACCGCGGGTCGTTTACGTCGGAGCGAATGTCGCGGCCGACGCCGAGAAAAAAGTCGTGCTCAACGCGGTGGGAAGAGGCGCCGAGATGGAGTCCTTCCTGACGAACGGCCTTGGCAAGATCGCCGAACAGATCGCGGTGCGGTCCCATGTTTAGAGCAGTCCAGTCCGATAAACCGCAGTCGTACATGGCAAAACCATCGTGGTGTTCGAAGACGGGAACGACATACTTCGCGCCAGCTTCCTTAAAGAGACGAGCCCAAGCGGCGGGATCAAACTTTTCTGCTTTGAAGGCGGGGATGAAATCCTTGTAGCCAAACTTATCTTGAGGCCCGTAGGCCGCGAGGTGATGTTGGTACTCCTCGGTTCCCGGGCGATACATATTGCGGGGATACCACTCATTGCCAAACGCAGGGACCGCATAGACACCCCAGTGGATGAAAACGCCGAACTTGGCGTCTTTATACCAGTCAGGAACTTGATAGGTTTCGAGAGACTCCCAATCGGGGCGGAACGGGCCAGTGCGGAGACCATCGTCGACACTGCTTAGAAGAGAACGCCGCGCCCCGTCATAGGGAGCACTGGCCTTCTGCCAAAGTTCGTCGATCGCCGTGGGGCGCAAGGAATCGGTGGGAGCGTAGGGATCGTTCGATTGCGACCAAGCGGAGGGAGAGGCAAGAGAAAAAAGGAGAGCAAGAAGCGCAACCAGGCGCAGCCATGATGTGGAATGCGAGAAGAGCATGTGAATCCTTTCCCCGGCCTGGTTCGACGATGTATAACCGCACGAGCAAATGGAAACTGTGCATTTAAACTACTCAGGGGACCGTGGGCTGGTCAACTCGGTTCTCCGACAAAGCCAGTGTAGTGTGAGAGCAAAGTGCAGCTTGGATTTTAGCTGGACCGGTGGTGCGAACCTCGGCAGAATCGTGCTGGCCCCAGGAAGGTGACGACGATGCGAATGCTGCGCGTGATGTGTGTTGGACTTTGCATCAGCTTGTCTGGCGCGGCGATGCCGGGACAAACGGGCATGGGGCAGAGTGCGGCAGCGGGAAATGCCAGCAATCTGACGCAGAGCGAACTGCTGTGGCAAAAGCTGGAAGCGACCGTGCAGCAGGTGAACCGCGAACTTGATGGGACGATGGGCGTGGGGATTATGGATCTAACGGATGGACGCGTGTTTGTGCAGAACCCCGACCACGTGTTTGCGCAAGCGTCGTCGATCAAAGTGGCGATTCTGGCGGAATTGTATCGGCAACAACAGCAGAGCGAAGAAGGGAAGACCGGCAAGGCCACGCTGCGTGCCGGATATACGGTGGACGCAGGGGATGTTGTGGATGGGAGTGCAATCCTGAGCGGGCTAACGCCAGGAGTGACGCGCGTAACGAATCGCGACCTGGCGACCTTCATGGTGGCGGTCAGCGACAACAGCGCGACGAACGTGCTGATCGAGCGGGTGGGCATGCAGAACGTGAATGCGCTGTTCGATTCGCTGGGTCTTCATCAAACGCGGCTGCAACGGAAGATGATGGACGTCGAAGCAGCGCAACAGGGGCGCGAAAATATTTCTACGCCGAACGAAATGATGAAACTGTTTGCGGCGCTCTACCAAAAGAAGGTGCTGAACCCGGCGCTGACGGAGGATTTTTTCAAAGTGCTGGGGACACCGAAAGAGAGCGATATCCCGCGGTACATCCCGGAGGAGGTGGTATGCGCCAACAAACCGGGGGAACTTGCGGGCGTGAGGAATGATGTGGGAATCGTATTTGTGCCGAAGCGGCCGTTTGTGATCGTGGTGATGACCGCTTATCTAAAGCGGGAGCGAGATGGGGACGACGCGATCGCCAAGATTGCCGGCGCCGCCTACGAGTATTTTGATCGGGTGGCGCGGTCGTCGGCGTATGGACGAATCGTGTCGGAGCGAAGTTCGCACTGACGCTTTGCGGCGAGGCTGTTTTAACTGCGAAGCTGGAGGCCCAAGCCGGGACCCGAGGGCAAGATGAGCTTGCCTTTTTCGACGGTGACGCCAGTGTAGGGGTCGTTGCTGATCAGAAGGAACCCGTCGAGATCGGCATAGTCCACAAGGGGAGAGAGATGGGCGGCGGCGGTGCATGAGCAGGAACTGGAAATCATGCAGCCGAACATGACCTTCATGTTCATGGCGCGGGCCAGGGAAATCCAGCGGTGGGCTTCGAGAATTCCGCCAGCTTTATCGAGCTTGACGTTAATGCCGTCGTAGGCTTCCTGCAATTTGGGGATGGCAGCGGCGCTGGTGCAGGCCTCGTCCGCCATGATGGGGAGGTGCACTTTGCTGCGGACATATTTAGTCTCTTCAAACATGTGGGCGGGCATGGGTTGCTCGATGAATTCGACGCCCTGAGTTTCCAGCCAATTGATTTTGCGGATGGCTTCTTCTTTGTCGGTCCAACCCTCGTTGGCATCGACGCGAAGGGGCTTGTTGGTGACGCTGCGGACGGCAGCGATGGTTTCTTCGTCGGTTTTGAGGCCAACCTTCACTTTGAGCACGGGGAAATCGGCGGCTTCCCGGGTTTTTTGCCGCGTAATTTCCGGAGTGTCGATACCGATCGAAAACGTGGTGACAGGAGTGGATGCAGGATCGAGACCAAAATAAGCGTAGAGGGGAACATGGAGATGCTTGCCGACCCAGTCCATGACTGCGATATCGACGGCGGCCATCGCGGCGCGCTGATGGTCCCCGAGGCGCTTGCGGATGCTCTCGAGGAAAGCAGCAAAGAACGCGGGATCGCCCGCGGCGATGGAATCCAGATTGGCTTCGATGGCTTGTTTGGCTTCGGCGGGAAATTCCTTGTAGCGGATGATGGGGGCACCCTCGCCATAACCGGTGATGCCGGCACGCGCGTAACGCACGTTCACGGTTTCCCGGTACGTGCTGGAGGACATAGTCGTGGTCCAAGTGTGTTCGAGGTTCAGGCGCTTCAAGTCGACGTTGAGGACGGAAGCCGACGGGGAGTCCGTGCCGTTTGTTGGCGCAGCTAGCGCAGAGACGGGCAGGGCAGTGGCCGCACCGGTGGCGGCTGTGAGTTTCAACCAGTCGCGGCGGTTCATGACTTTGCTCTCCTGGCAGCAACGAGCAGCGTGGTCCATGGCTGGTCGTCCAATACGCTGATCTGCACTCCGGGATGTTCGTGGGTAGTGTCGTGAATGAATTGGCCGTTGCCAAGGTACATGCCGGTGTGCGTGATGTGGTCCGGACGATCGCCGAAAAAGAGGAGGTCGCCGGGCTGGAGGTTCTTGCGTTCAACGGGAACCACGCCGTTCCAGGCAGCCTGCAGGTCCGCATCGCGCGGCATGATCATCCCGCGTTGGCGCATCAACATTTGCGTAAAGCCGGAACAATCAAAACCCATGTCCGAGGAACCGCCCCAGGTGTAGGTAATGCCAAGGAATTTTTTGGCCAGGGCAAGGGTCTGAGCAATGGTCAGCGGAGCGAAATCCGAGCTGACATCTCCTTTTTGAATAAAACCCAGCGAGCCGTCGGGAAGTTGCACCTTCAGCCAGCGATCCTTTTCGTCCACTTTGTCGGGCAAGGCTTCCAGACGGCTTTCCCAAGGAATGGTGACGAGGGGAGCATGTTTGGTGACATCGGGCTCGCGGTAGATATTGGCGCTGAGTTGAGAGACACGAACCACAGAACCAGTTTCGCCGTAGGGTTGACCTTTCAGTTTTCGAAGGTCGGAGAGGCGAATCCATCCGGTGTACTCGTCGGCGGTTTTGACGTGGACCCAATGCCACTTGGCGTTCACGCGCGTTAGGTTGGTGGCATAGATCACCTGGGAGACGACATCTGAATTCTGGTCAGGCTTGCTGTACATATTGACCACCGGCTTGATGACAACGAAATCGGCTTTCGGTTGCGACGCGGGGGCTGAGGTGGGGACTGCCTGAGAGGCAGCGCGAGGCGCGAGCATCTGTGTGGCAGGGAAAAGTAAGAAGAGCAGAAGAAAGGATAATTGACTGGGAAGAATGCGCTGGATCAGTGGGGCACGCATAAAGTGATTCTGGAACAATGTGCGCGTTTGGTCAAAGAGCCGGAGGAGGAATGGGTGAACGGGGGGAGAGCGAAGCGACTTGGCCAGAAGGACGCGGGACCTTAGAATGAATGGTGTGAAGATCGGAATTGATTTTGGAACAACACGGATCGTGGTGGCGGTCGCGGATCGCGGCAACTACCCGCTTGTGAATTTCGAAGGGCCGGACGGAGAGGTGAAGGACTGGTTCCCTTCCCTGCTGGCGATTTGCGGGGACAATCGGGCGTATGGATGGGAAGCGTTGGCGCGCCAAGGAGAACCTGGCTGGACGGTGGTGCGCTCACTGAAGCGGTGGCTGAAGAATGCCGGTCCGCAAAGCGAAGTCAAAATTGCCGGGCAGCGGCTCAAGCTGTCTGAAACCATAACGGAAATGATGGCAGCGTTGCGGCGGGAACTGATGGAACGGTCGACCTTGGGGGCGCGCAAACACGACCGGCTGCAGTTGATGCTGGGTGTGCCGGCAAACGCCAACAGCAATCAGAGGTTTCTGACGCAAGAGGCAGCCCGTGCCGCAGGATTCGAAGTGCTGGGGTTGCTGAACGAGCCGTCGGCGGCGGCGGTGGAATTTGCGTACCGCAATAGCAGCGATCGCAAGCGCCACGCGAAAGGCGGACTGCTTGTCTATGATCTGGGCGGCGGAACGTTCGACGTGTCCCTGGTCTCCCTGGAAGAAGCAGAACACTCGGTTATCGCCTCCGACGGGATTCCGGATTTCGGCGGGGATGACTTTGACGAGATTCTAGGGCGGCTGGCGCTGGCGAAATCCGGAAGGCCACACGAAAAAGAGGAGTCGCTGACGGCAGCAGAGTGGTATCTGCTGTTCGATGAGTGCCGCGAAAAGAAGGAAGCGCTGAATATCAACAGCCGCAAACTCACGGTCGATCTAGAGAGAGTGCGCAAAGAGTGGGGCGAAGTATCGATCGGCACAGACGCGTTCTACGAACAATGTCGGCCTCTCGTGGAAGGGTCACGCAAGGTGGTAGAGGATCTGCTGGCGGCGCACCTGGAGCAAGAGGTCGATACGTTGTACCTGACGGGAGGAGGATCGGAGTTGCCTTCGGTGGCTCGCGTGCTGCGGGAGACATTTGGCCGCAAGGTGAAACGCTCCGCGTATATGCGTTCGGCAACGGCGATAGGCTTGGCGATCCGGGCGGAAGGCCACGAAGCGCGGCCGTTCCGAGACCAATTCACGAAACACTTTGGTGTCTGGCGAGAGGCGGATGCGGGCCAAAACGTCGTGTTCGATGTGATTTTTCCCCGCGGACTGCGGCTCCCGGCGAGAGGCGAAGCACCGCTGCGCATTGCCCGGTCGTACCATCCGGCGCACAATATCGGATACTTTCGCTACCTGGAATGCGCGCAGCTAGGCAGGAACAACCAGCCGGAAGGCGAGATCAGCAACTGGGATGAGATTCGCGTGGCGTTTGATCCCAGTTTGGCGAAATCCGCCGATCTCAGTGATGAACGAGTCCACCGGTACGCCGCGACGCCGGAGCTATGGATCGAAGAGGTGTACACCTGCGATGCAAACGGGGACGTACGGGTAAAGATCCATATCCCGGCAGCCAAACGGACGCATGAATACAGACTCGGGCGTTGGTCAAAGGATCACGCCGCGAAACCCGCCAAGAGGGCCAGCAACAGTTCCAGTTAGCGGTGCCAGCCCGCCTTTTCCTCCGCCAAACTAGCACGCAAGAAGACCCGCTTGTCAGGCCGGTCTGAGGAATATCTCCTTTGGTGTGTATGGCATGGGAGGTGGAGCGGATGGGTGACTTGGCGCAGGTGAGGGGCAGAATCTGAGTTAGTTCTCGCAGCAGGGCGGCAGGGGGGACTCTGGGGGGTCTGGCGAGCCGCTGTATGTCATAGATAAATCTGATCGTTGGTATTCGGATTTGCTTATCGAGGGTGGCTGTCGGTTTGCAGTTCTTCTCCCCGGAGTACTCGCTCCTTCCGTTCCATGGGCCTTCCAACCCTGTCCTCAGGGACACCTCGCCGGAGGCATTATGCAGAACCGCATTGTGATCGTAGGCGCAGCAGGACGTGATTTCCATAACTTCAACGTGTGTTACCGGGATGATTCGTGGAGCCAAGTGATTGCTTTTACAGCCACGCAAATTCCGGATATTGCGGGGCGGAGATACCCTGCGGAATTAGCTGGTCCACGGTACCCAGAAGGGATTCCGATCGTGGCGGAAGAAGAGCTGGAGAGACTGATCGAGGAAGAGCATGTGAACGTGGCGGTGTTTTCCTACAGCGACGTATCCCACGTGAGAGTGATGAACCTAGCCTCGCGGGTGCTTGCGGCCGGGGCAGATTTTTTGTTGCTGAGTGCCGAAAAAACGATGTTGAAAGCGAACGTGCCGGTGGTGTCAGTATGCGCCACGAGAACCGGATGCGGAAAAAGCCCGGTGTCACGGCGCGTGGCGGAACTGCTAAAAGAGCAAGGATTGCAGGTAGTGGTGATGCGGCACCCGATGCCGTACGGAGAGCTCGCCAAGCAAAAGGTACAGAGGTTCGCCGAATTGGCGGACATGGACCGGCAAAAGTGCACGATTGAAGAGCGAGAGGAGTACGAGCCGCACGTACAGGCGGGAACCATTGTGTATGCGGGCGCGGATTATGGAGCGATTTTGCGCGAGGCGGAAAAAGAAGCGGACGTGATCATCTGGGACGGCGGTAACAATGACACACCCTTTTTGAAAGCGGATCTGGAAATTGTGGTGACGGACCCGCACCGCGCCGGACACGAGGTCCTTTATCATCCCGGCGAAGTGAACCTGCTGCGAGCGAATGTGGTGATCATCAACAAGGTGGATTCCGCGTTTCGCGAAGCGGTGGAGACAGTGCGGAGCAATGTGCGGCAACGAAATCCGAGGGCGGTGGTGATCGAGAGCGATTCCACGGTGAAGGTTGAACAAGGGGAACGGCTACGTGGGGCGAGAGTGCTGGTGATCGAAGACGGGCCGTCGCTAACCCACGGAGAGTTGGCGTTTGGCGCGGGAGTCATCGCCGCGCGCCGTGCAGGAGCCACGCTGGTCGATCCAAGACAGTATGCGGTTGGAAGCATCCGGGACACGTTCGGGAAATTTGGACATGTGGGCGCATTGCTGCCTGCGATGGGATACAGCGCGAAGCAACTGGCGGATCTGGAAGAGACCATCCGGCGGACACCGTGCGACTTCGTGCTGATCGCCACGCCAATTGATTTACGGCACGTGATTACGATACCGCAGCCGACGCTGCGCGTGACGTACGAGGTGGCGGAACGCGGGGGAGGCAAACTGGCGGAGGTGATCCGAGAATTCGTGCAGCAGCATGCGCCGGCAACACTGGCATAGGGAAGGAGACGACCATGTATCGTGAACAGCAAACGGTTCCCTTTCCAGGCATCGGCTCATGGCATCTGAAACCAGCGATAGGAGCGCGGAAACGAGATTTTCTGACGCTGCATGACATCACGATCACCGAGATGGAAGCCCTGCTGCACCTGGCGGAAGAACTAAAGATGCATCCGGAAGCATTCGTTACGGCGCTCCGGGGAAAAATGGCGGCGTTGATTTTCGAGAAGCCGTCATTGCGCACGCGGGTGACGTTTGAGGTGGGATTTGAGCAGATGGGCGGCCACGCGGTGTACCTGGCGCCCGGAGACATCGGACTAGGCAAACGGGAAAGCGTGCAGGATGTGGCGCGGAACCTGTCGCGCTGGGTGAATGTGCTGATTGTGCGGACGTTTTCGCAGAAACTGCTGGAAGAATTGGCGTTTGCGGCGCGCGTGCCGATTATAAATGCCTTGACCGATCTGTTGCATCCCTGCCAGGCGATTGCCGATTTGATGACGCTGCAAGAGGCCAAGGGAAAGTTGCAAGGGCTGCACCTGGTATATGTGGGCGACGGAAACAATGTGGCACTGTCGTTGGCGCATGCAGCAGGAAAGGTGGGGATGCATTGCACGATTGCATGCCCGCCGGGGTACGAGCCGAATGTCGACATCCTGACGGAGGCGCGAGCAGACGGAGCAAGCACAGGAGCAGAAATTACCGTGGTACACGATCCCAAGGAAGTGCTGAGCACGGCGGATGCCGTGTACACGGACGTCTGGACGAGCATGGGCCAGGAAAAAGAAAGCGCAGAACGGCAGCGCGCGTTTGCAGGATTCCAAGTGAACCGGGCGTTGATGGAACGAGCGCCCGCGGATGCGGTGCTGTTGCATTGTTTGCCCGCGCATCGCGGCGAAGAAGTGACGGACGAAGTGCTGGACGGGCCGCAGTCCGTTGCGCTGGAGCAGGCGGAAAACCGGCTGCACGCGCACAAAGCCATCCTGCTGGCAGTGCTGTCTGGCCAAGAAACAAAGAAAGCGAAGGCGCAGTCATGAAACCGATAGCGGTGGTGGCGATTGGCGGGAATTCGCTGAAGCGGGCGAGAGAACTCGGCACGTTTGAAGAACAGCAAGCGCATGCGACGGAAACATGCCGAGGCATCGCAGCCATCCTGCGTCAGGGATATCGCGTGGTGTTGACACATGGAAATGGTCCCCAAGTGGGCGAGGCATTACTGCGCTCAGAACTGGCCCAGGACGTGTTGCCAACGCACGATTTGGACGTGTGCGATGCGGAGACCGAAGGGTCCATCGGATATCTGCTGCAGCAGACCCTGGACAATATCCTTCAGGAGGCGGGAGTTCCGCAAAAAGTGGTGAGCATCATCACCCAGGTGATTGTGGATGCCAATGATCCGGCGTTTCTGAGACCAGACAAACCGATTGGGCCGTTTTATGAAAGAGAGGAAGCGGCACAACGGGAACAGCGGCTCGGCTGGAAGATGGTGGAGGATTCGGGAAGAGGCTGGAGGCGCGTGGTGGCTTCGCCGCACCCGCAACGTATTCACGAGCTGGAGGCCATCCGGGCGTGTCTGGGTGCGGGGTTTGTGGTGATCGCAGCGGGCGGAGGCGGAATCCCCGTGGTGCGGCGGGCAGGACAGTTGAAAGGCAGCGAAGCGGTAATTGATAAGGACCGCTGCTCGGCGTTGGTGGCCATGGAGTTGGGAGCAGAGCTGCTGGTGTTTTCGACTGGGGTTACCCACGTGTACTTGCATTTCGGAACAGCGAACGAGAAACCGCTGTTCCATTTGAGCTGGGAAGAAGCACGAACCTATTTGAGACAAGGGGAGTTCGCGGCGGGAAGCATGGGGCCGAAGGTGGAAGCGGCCTTGCGATTCCTGGATTTCGGCGGGAGGCGGGCGATCATCACGGCGCCAGAATACATGGCGGCCGCCGTGGCAGGCGCGGCGGGGACAGAAATCATGCCGCCGGTAGGAGCGGAAAAGGAAAAAGTAGTTGTGTAGTGCGTCACATTCTCCGCTAGGTGGTTACTGGGAGAATGGTGGAATTGTGCGCGGCAGAAGAGATTCGAAAAGGGGTAAAAATGTTCAGGATTCTGAAAGCGGCGGTGATTGCGCCGGGGATCAAACGATTTCTGATAGAAGCGCCGCGGATCGCGCGGAAGCATGAAGCGGGGCAGTTTGTCATTCTCAGGCTGGACGAGCATGGGGAGCGGATTCCGCTGACCATCGAGAGTGCGGACCGGGAGTGCGGCACGATTTCACTGGTGGTGCAGGCGGTGGGGAAAACCACGCACCAATTGAACGCGTTGCATGAAGGTGATGCCATTCGAGACGTCGTGGGGCCGCTGGGTAAGCCGTCGGTCATTCAGAATTTCGGGACAGTGGTGATTGTGGGAGGCGGAGTAGGAACGGCGCTGGCTTACCCGACAACAGTGGCGCTAAAACGCGCGGGAAATCGGATCCTGACGATTCTGGGAGGGCGCAACCGGGATCTAGTGATTCTGGAAGAAGAGATGAGAAAGGTGAGCGACGTACTGTACGTGACCACAGACGATGGGAGTTATGGCGAAAAAGGGTTGGTGACGGACAAGCTTCGGGAGTTGTTGGCCTCGGAGGAGAAGATCGGTTTCGTCCTGGCGGTGGGGCCAGTGCCGATGATGAAAGCGGTCGCGGACCTGACGAAGGACAAAGGGATTCGCACGGTGGTCAGCCTGAACCCGATCATGATCGACGGAACCGGAATGTGTGGCGGGTGCCGGGTATTGGTGGGAGGAAAGAGCCAGTTTGCGTGCGTAGATGGGCCCGAGTTTGCCGCGCATGACGTGAATTTCGAGGTGTTGATGCAGAGGAACAGGATGTACCGGGAGGCGGAAAAACGGTCCTTGGAGGATTACCAACGAGCGGTCGAAGAGAGGCGAGCCAGCGAAGAGGCGCGTATCTGCCTGGTGAGTGGAGCGAAGCCATGAGCCCTGTAAAAGAGCCCAGCGCGAATCGACTGAGCTTGAAAGAACGGATGAAGGTGCCGCGACAACCCATGCCGGAACAGCCGGCTGAGTTGCGGGTGATGAATTTCACGGAGGTGAATCTGGGGTACTCGAGGGAACTGGCAAAGCAGGAAGCGCTGCGGTGCCTGGAATGCGCGAAAGCGACCTGCGTGGAGCATTGTCCCGTCGGCGTAAAAGTGAAGGATTTTGTGAAGCTGATTGTGGAGGGAGACTTCCTGGGAGCGGCGGCCAAGATTCGCGAAGACAACGTGCTGCCGGCGATTACGGGGCGGGTTTGCCCCCAGGAAGACCATTGCGAGGGAGCGTGCTTGCTGCACAAGAAAGTAGAATCGCTCGGAGTGGGCTACCTCGAACGGTTCGTGGCTGACTATGAGCAGCGAATGCGCGCGCCGATGGCTCCGAACGCTCCGGCAACCGGAAAGAACGTGGCGATTGTGGGCAGCGGGCCAGCGGGATTGAGCGCAGCCGGTGACCTGGTGCAGCGCGGTCACAAGGTGCATGTGTTCGAAGCGTTGCATGAAATTGGAGGAGTGCTGGTGTACGGGATCCCGGAATTCCGGCTGCCGAAGCAGGTGATCCGCGAACAAATCGACAAGATGCGGGAAATGGGAGTGGAGTTCGAAACGAACGTAGTGGTTGGGAAAACCGTGGCGATTGACGAACTATTTGGAGAAGAAGGATACGATGCCGTGTTTATCGCCACGGGAGCGGGTCTGCCGGTGTTCCTGAGTATCCCGGGGGAACATCTGAATGGAGTGTATTCTGCAAACGAGTTTTTGACGCGGATCAACCTGATGCATGCGTACGAATTTCCGAGGTATGACGAACCGATGGTGGATTTGCATGGGAAACACGTAGCCGTGGTCGGAGGAGGCAACACGGCACTGGATGCAATCCGGTCGGCGCGGCGGTTGGGCGCGGAAAAGGCGTATGTAATTTACCGGCGAAGCGAAACGGAAATGCCTGCGCGGATTGAGGAAGTGAAACACGCCAAGCAGGAAGGGATCGCGTTTCGCATGTTGACGAACCCCGTGGAGTTTGTGGATGACGGGCGCGGTTGGCTGAAGAGCGCGCGGTGCACACAAATGGAACTAGGCGAGCCGGACGCGTCGGGAAGACGGCGTCCCATTGCGATCCAAGGGTCGGAGTTCGAGATTCCGTTGCAGTTGGCAATCATTGCGACGGGAACTTCGGCAAATCCGCTGATTCAATCGACGACACCAGGATTAAAGACCAACAAGTGGGGTTACATCGAAGCAAACGGAGAATCACAGCGCACTTCGCGAAAAGGGGTTTTTGCGGGGGGAGACATTGTCACCGGGGCGGCAACGGTGATTCTGGCCATGGGAGCAGGGCGCCGGGCGGCGAAATCGATTCACGAGTATCTGACCACAGGGGAGTGGTAGGGGAAGAGCGCCGAACCGGTCAGCGGTTCGCGGGGAGTGCGACACTGCGGCCGTGCGCAACGAGTTCACCGCAGAAGCTTCACTCTAATTTCGGGCTGGGGAATCTTCTGGATACACGGGCCATATTGCTTGTGGGCTCGCCCAGGAAGGGAAGGACCGACGGCGATGAGCCAAGGGAATAGGAAGTTCCTGCCCGACAATGCCTATACGCCGTTAAAACCCGGAGAAACGTACCGGCCCATTGTTCTCGCCGAGGAAGCCATGCCCGAGTTGACGGGCCGATCGATCGCATGGGGCCTGTTTCTCTGCGTGATTTTTACCATCGCGTCGGCGTATTCCGGATTGAAGGTAGGGCAGGTGATGGAGTCGGCGATCCCGATTTCGATCCTGGCGATCGGGCTGGCGCGGTTGTACAAGCGTCGATCAAGCCTGCTGGAAAACGTGATTATTACGGGGATCGGGGGAGTCGCCGGATCCGTAGTGGCGGGAGCCATCTTCACGATACCCGCGCTGTACATTCTGAAACTTTCCCCGCATCCCGTCGAAACGATCTTCATCTGTCTGGCTGGGGGATGTCTTGGCGTCCTGTTCCTGATTCCCCTGCGGCGGTATTTTGTGCGGGAAAGGCATGGATTTTTTCCCTACCCCGAAGCAACGGCGATTACAGAAGTGCTGGTAACCGGCGAGAAAGGCGGTTCGCAAGCAAAGCTGCTGCTGGAGGCGACGGCCGTGGCGGGAGTGTACGATTTTTTTGTAACCACATTTCAGGTGTGGAAGGAATCGCTGGATTTCAAATTCATTCCCGTGATGCGAATGGTGTCAGAGCGAGCGCGAATGGTGCTGGGCTTCGACGCCATCGGATTCATTCTGGGACTCGGGTACGTCATCGGCCTGCGGAGTTCCATGATCCTGTGTGCGGGCGGGGCCTTGTCGAATCTCGTGCTGGTGCCGCTGATCTGGTTTGTGGGGAGCCATCTGGATAGCGCCGTGTATCCTGCGGCGATCCCCATCGCGAAAATGACTGCAGTGCAGATTTACCGCAGCTACGTGCGATTCATTGGCGTGGGAGCGATTGCAACCGCAGGGATATTTGGGATCGTGAAATCGCTGAGGATTGTGGCAGGGTCGTTCGGGATTGCCTTGCGGGTGTTTCAGAAAGGCGAAGCGGCAACCACGGCGCGGACGGATCGAGATATGTCCATCGTGTCCATCCTACTGGGCGTGGTTTTGGGGGCGATTGGCGTTGCGCTGCTGTTGGGACATTTGGAAGCGTCGTGGCTGGTAGTTGGAACCGGGCTCGCGCTAACCTTGGTTTTTTCCTTTTTTTTCACTTCGGTAGCGGCGAACGCGATCGCAACGACGGCGCGCAATCCTGTTTCCGGAATGACCATGCTGACAATCATCCTGTCCTCGGCGGTCTTGTTGCGATTTGGAATTTCGGGAACGACGGGAATGTTTTTTGTGATGGCCATGGCGGGAATGGTTTGCACAGCGCTGTCGGTTTCCGGGCAAGCGATTACGGATTTAAAGACAGGCTACTGGCTGGGGTCCACGCCCTCGGCACAAGAAAAAGTAAAGTTCCTGGCAGTGATTGCGGCGGCGATTGCGGTGGGCTTAACGATCGTAATGCTGGCGCGTACGTTTCAGTTCGGAGAAGCGGCGACGGGAGACCCAAGACCGGTTCTGGCATCCCCACAGGCCTCGATCATGAAGGCATTGGTGGAAGGATTCATGAGCCATCAGCCGATCGCGTACCTGCTGTTCGGCATAGGAGCCATGGTCGCCTTGATTCTGGAGATGCTGGGGCAGCCCTCACTTATTTTTGCGCTGGGGATGTATCTTCCAATGGAACTGAACACGCCGGCACTGGTGGGTGGGTTTTTGTCGTACTGGATCAATGGTCGAGCAGAAAAGACGAATGGCGAGAGGGGGAGCCGAATCAGAGCGCGAGGCGTGATTATCGCGTCGGGACTGATGGCAGGTGGCGCGCTTGGAGGAGTTTTTGGAGCAGCGCTGCGCTTGCTGCCCAGTTACCGAGAAAACGCGGTCCATACGCCATTTTATGAGAACGATACAGTTTCGCAGATGGTATCCGCGATTTGTTTCCTGGGACTCTGTTGCTATGTTTGGTATCGCTCATTAAAGGAAGGAAAGGAGCTCCCATGGACCGAATAGGGAAACTGGTAGCCGATGCGGTGATCGGGATCGATACCTTGTGGGGTGGAGACGTACTCTGCGCCTCGGGAACAGGAAGATTCATTGCAGATTCGTGGTTTTCCGATGAGGCCTTGCCGGCGGCGTACACGGCGGCGGCCGCGGGACGAATCCGGCAAGCGGGCGGCATCACGGGAAAGAATTTGCAGCGTAAAGAGATTGACGAGTACCTGGGAGAAATCGATATCCCGGGGGAAGTGAAGGAACTCCGCCAGGAGGGAGCGAAACTCCAGGGAAACAGAGGCGCTTATCTCACCGGATTGGCGACGTGCCTGGAGGTGATGTGGGACCTGGCGATGGAAGTCCTTGGCAAAGGAGCGCCGGTCAGCTACGCACGTTGCGTGGAAGCGTCTACGGGGCGCGCGCCAGAACAGTCCAAACCGCAGGCGAAGCGGGAGAAGGTCGCGGAGTTACTGAGAAGCGCGGGCTATGCGGTGGAGGGCGAAGGAGGGATTCAGAAAGCGGTGGACGCGTGGAGGGCAGACCGACTGGTGCCCATGGCGTCGGTGCGGGCACTGGGGAACGCGGTGATCGCGCGTTATGACCAGCTTTGCGAAGCGCATCTGGCACAGCACCTGCCGAGGGAATTTTCGGGTGTGCCAAGGGCCAACATCGAATTTCTCCCGATCAAAGACGCCTGGTTTTCCGGGTCGATGAATTATATCGGGCGCGCCAGAAATCAGGACGGAAGCCCAAAGTATGAGGCAACATACGAGATCAACGCGTCGTTGAAAATGTCGGTGCCGGAGTTTGAGCAACTGGTGAGCCATGAGGTAGTGCCCGGCCACGTAACCACGTTTGCGTATCTGCAGAATCTGTACGTGCGAGGGGTGGTGGGATTTGAAGCGACCGTGCTCACCATGAATACGCGCGCGGCAACTCTTTTTGAAGGAATCGCGAATAATGCCATTCTGATCGCCCACGGCGCGACGGAAGTGGAGCAGTTGCCGGACAAGGACCTGCAGATTGGTGTGCTCCTGGCACTGCTGCAAGATGACGCGAAGAACCAGTCCTCTTATTTGACGTGGGGGGAGAAGGCACAGCGCGAAGAAGTGGCAAACATTTTGCGGCGGGATTTCCTGGTTACAGAAGAGAGGGCAGACAAACTATCCGGAGCCTGGGGAAGACATCCGCTGCTCGGCCGCATGTACTTACCGGCGTACCGATCGGGAACAGAGAGAGTAGCGGAATGGCGGAGGAAGTTTCCAGCGAAGCAGGTGCTGCCGGCGCTGTATGGCTCTGTGGGACTGGTGGATATAGAAACGGCGCGAGACATTCTTGTGAAGTGCCCGGCGCATTGAGTTAGAAGGTAAGCATCAAGCGAGAAAAAACGCTGCGGGGCACAGCCGCCGCCGTGCCGGAAAATACGCTAGCAAAATTGATGACATTGACGCGATCCGTCAGGTTTGTCGCCTGAATCTGAAATGATGCACTGCGTTGCTCTTTTCGAAAAAGCTCGACGCCTGCCGCCGCATCCAAGGAAAAATTAGGGAGGATCCGGCCGCGCGCAAGATTGATCTGATCGAGAATGGCCGGACCGTATTGGACGAGCAGCTCGCTTGGGTCGGCGGTGGTATCGGCGGGAAGCCCACTGCCGTACTCGGCGCCGAGGGCAAACCAGATTTGGCGAGGGGCCTGGAAGCGGACGCGGGCACGCGCGGTGTTGCGCTGGTCCTGGGAAATGGCGAATTTGCTGGTGTCGGTCAGCCCGCCTGTATTGCTGCTGCCAATGAACAATCCACCGGTAATCGGATCCTGCCCTAAGCCGGATTGATTCGCATAGCTCACAAAGCCAGAGAAGCGCCACCAGTGCGGGACTTCCAGGCGCAGCTCCTCGCCGAAGATGCGAGCTTTTGCGAAAGCGATGGGAAAACTTACGCCAGTGTCCAGGAGGGTGTCGTCGTCGGCAAAATTATGAAAATCGCGGCGGAAGACATTGGCGTCGAGCCGCACTTTTCCGCCGAGAGCTTCAGTGATGCCAATTTCATAATAATTGCCGCGCGCTGGTTGTACGGGGAGGCGCACGACGATGGGATTGACGGAATCAAATTCCGGGGAACTAGCCAGGAGCAGGTTTTCCACTGCCGGGGTTTGAAAGACGCGGTCGTAGGAAGCGTGAATCAAGAGGTTCAGAGACGGAAGGTAGCGGGAGACACCGATCCTAGGGCTCGCAGCCGTTTGTTGCACAACAAAGTTGTAGTAGTCGAGACGGAGACCCGCGCTGACATTCCAGTTGCCGAAATGGAATTGATCCTGGACGTAGGCGGAAGGTTCCACATCCCAGCGACGAGCCGAGAATTGAAATTGCTGCAGCGTGCCGGGATCAAATTGCGCGGGATCGGTGATGAAGTATTGCAGAGACTCGTGGACAGGACCGAAGATGGTATCGATTCCGATTTTCCAGTCGTGATGGCCGTGATGGCCCGCGAGATCGGCCCGGGCATAGCCTTCGAGGTAGCCGCGATCCTGGGAAATGATGATGGGAGTGGAAAGCGAATTGGAGGACAGGGTGAAATCCGTGCCGCGAACGCTGCCAGAAAGGCTCAAGAAGAGGTCGGGGGAAATGGTGTGCTGGAAGAAGATCTGTCCACTGGTTTCGGCGCTGGAAGAATTCTGGCGCTGTCCGGCCTGCTGCTGGACGAGATAGTTCGGAACGAGGTAACTCACCTCATTATGGGTAATGGTGAGACGTAAACGGGTACGATCGGAAAAGTCGCGCTCATAAGATGCCGCGAACCCGTTGGCATTTCCCGTATTTGTAAAATTCTGAAGAACCGGGGGATCCAAATAGCGATCGGTGTGAAATCCATAGGCACTGGCGGAAAGTGTGTTGCTGGACCAGACGTAGGAAAGACCAGCCGAGCCGCTTAGTGTGGAGAAACTGCCGCCGTCCACATCGAACTGACCATGGAATCCGCCAGGTAGGTCCTTTTTGGTCGTAACCTCAACAACGCCGCCAAGCTTTCTACCATATTCCGCGGGATAGCTTGCCGTGAGAACACGCATGGACTCCACATCATCGGCGTCAAAGGCGGGAGCAAAGGCTGGTGAGCGATTTTGCGTGAGCGGAAGACCGTCGACGACGTATTGAACGTCGTATTCGGAACCACGCGGGTGCAGCACGCCGTTCGCTTCGTAGAGCCATCCCGGCAATTCGTCCACAAGGTCAGAAAGGTCGCGACCGGGTTGCGCGGGAAGATTCTCGTCAAGAGTCTGGCGCCCGAGGGAGTATTGCGTGCCGGCGCGATAGGGATCGATGAGCGTGGCCGAATCGTTGACTTCGACCTGGGTGGTCAGAAGGGCGACGCCCAGAGTTGCGGAGATATGGACTGGGATTTCGGAGCGAATTTCCACGAGGTCCGACCAGGGAGCGAAGCCATCTTTTTGCAGGATGAGCCGATAGATGCCGAAGGGCAGGTCTTGAGCGACGAAAGTCCCGTCGGAGGCGACTTGGAAGGCGCGGTGGAGTTGGTTGGCGTCGCTCAGAAGCTGCCCATTGGGAGCGAGAGGGACACCCTGCGCGTCATGCACTTCGACACGAAGTTCGCCACGGACACGTTGCGCGGGCAGGATTGGCGAGTATAGAAGGAAGAGAACGAGGGCGGCCAAACCAGGTTTGCGAGAGAGGCGAAGGCCAAAGGGATGGAATGGCACTGGGTGCATGGAAGCTAGCAAATCCTTATGAGTATCCGCATGGGTATCACACAAACGATTCAAGGTGGCGGCAAACCGTTGCCTTCCTGGGTTCCGATCCCGAGCACACAGTTCATTCTAGCCGGGGAGGAGAGGGGAGCGGGACGGGGTTGTGCGCTTTTGGGTATTGACGCGCAGTCGTTTCGTCGAGGGACGGTCGCGGGGGACGGACCGATGCCTGGGGAAAAACCGGCAGCGGGGGGGAGGGGGTGTCGGTAGTTCAAGAACGGGTGAGTTCGTCCAGAAGTTCCGCGTGGGGGCCCAGCAGGCGAATCTGGAGAGAAGGCTGGCCGATGGTGTGGGTTGAGCAACTAAGGCAGGGGTCGTAGGCACGGACAACGGCCGAAACGCGATTCACCATACCTTCCTGGAGTTTCGAGCCATCGATGAAATGCTCACTGACCTGCTGGATGCTGCGGCCGATGGCCAAGTTGTTGTGGCCGGTGGCTACGATCAGGTTGGCCCAGACAATTCCGCCATCTTCATTGACCTTGTAGTGGTGGATCAGGATGCCGCGAGGAGCCTCAATCACGCCAACGCCTTCGAGGGCATTGACTCCGCCTGTGGCGCGCACATGCGTATCGAGGATTTGCGGATCATTCAAAAGGGCTTCGATGCGCTCCAGAGAATAGAGGATTTCGATCAGCCGGGCGTAATGGAAAAGGAAGGAACTGTGCGCGGGCGACCCAAAGCGCTGGCGAAACTCGATAAGCTCGGCATCGGCACGAGGAGTGCCGCATTGATCGGCCGCATTGAGACGCGCCAGGGGGCCAACGCGATAGACACCTTCGGGAAAGCCCTGTGGCTTGAAATACGGAGCTTTCAAGTACGATTCGCGAAGACTGGCTTCCCCGATCCAGTCGCTATATTCCTCGGGGGGGATGTGATCCGCGAGAATTTCTCCGCTGGAAGCCCGGAAGCGCAACGCGCCGTCGTAAAGCTGCAAATTCCCTTTCGGATCGACCAGTCCGGCATACATTGTGGGCGCGGAACCGAAGAACGCGATTTCTTCCTTGTACTTGTCGATGGCGCCTTTGAAGAAGCGGAGGGTGCGGTCGGCGATAGCCATGGCAGCGGGGAGATCGGCAAGGATACGGTCGCGTGCGGTAGAGGAAAGTGGCGCAGCGACGCCGCCCGGAACCACCCAGGAGGGATGGACACGTTCCTGGCAGAGATTTTCGATCAACTGCAAACCAAATTTCCGGAGCTCGATGCCGTCCCGCGCCAGTTCCGGGTGACTGGCAATGACTCCGAGAACGTTGCGCGTGGCAGCATCGGAATCCATGCCCAGAAGAAAATCAGGGGCAGAAAGGTAGAAAAAACTGAGGGCGTGAGACTGAACGGTTTGCGCGCAGTGCAGGAGCTCACGCAATTTGCGGGCGGTGGGGGGAATGCGAAGAGCCATAATCGCATCACAGGCTTTGGAAGAAGCCAGCAAATGGCTAACCGGGCAAATGCCGCAGATGCGGGAGGTGATTCCGGGCATTTCATAGAAGAGGCGGCCTTCCGTAAATTTTTCGAATCCGCGGATCTGGGTTACGTGGAATTCTGTGGCGTTGACACGGCCGTTGTCGTCCAGTTGAATGACGATCTTCGCGTGGCCTTCAATACGAGTTACGGGATCGATGGTGATGCGCTTCATCGCAGCTCCTTAGCCAAACTTCACCGGGAGATTCCCATTGCGTTTGCGGCCTTCGACCAAATCGAGAATGACGCTTGCAATGGACTTTGCGGGAGGCGGGCAGCCGGGCAAGCACATATCGACTTTGACGAATTCGCGAAGAGGGCGCGCTTGTTTGAGCAGGGGCGGAACACCGTCCGAGGGGACAAGCTTACTTTCCTGGGCGCCTTCGATGTAGACACGCTGAAGCAAGCGGGTGACGGGGATGGAATTGCGCATGGCGGGAACGTTGCCGGTGACCGCACAATCCCCGAGAGAGATCAGAAAATGCGTGCGCTGACGGATTTTCTGGAGTTTGTTGAGATCCTCCTGGGAGCTTACGGCACCTTCGACCAAGGTCACCTCCACGTCCTCGGGAAACTCTTGCGCGTCGACGAGGGGACCGTACACAAGATCAATTTTCTGAGCCAGAGAAATGATCGCGGCGTCCATGTCCAGGAGGGACATGTGGCAGCCAGAACATCCATCGAGCCAAACGGTGGCAACTTTAACTTTCTTCATGCTTGGACCTCTCTCTGGCGCACAAGGGAACTGATCTTGTCGTTGTATTTCACCATTTCGGCGACAGCCACGCCTTTTTCCGAGAGC
Organism: Candidatus Acidiferrales bacterium; assembly: GCA_963775865.1. Classification (GTDB taxonomy): domain Bacteria; phylum Acidobacteriota; class Terriglobia; order Acidiferrales; family UBA7541; genus Acidiferrum. The sequence continues at coordinate 378,776 of CAVZKU010000012.1, forward strand.
GCGCCTGTGGGACAGGCTTGCACACACTTCCCGCAACTGGTGCAGCCTTTGGACTCGCCCCACTTGCCGTTCAAATCGCTAACGATCCTGGCGTGAATACCGCGGGAGGTCATCTCCCAGACGTGGGCACCCTCCAATTCCGCGCAGACGCGGACGCAACGGGTACATAGAATGCAGCGGTTGTGGTCGAGAACGTAGCGGGGATGAGAAAGATCCACGTGGAGGTTTGGATAGTTGTAGGCAAAATGCACGGTGCTGATCCCGAGTGCGGTGGCCATCGACTGCAACTCGCAGTGACCGTTGGAAACGCAAACCGCGCAAACATGATTGCGTTCGACGAGGAGAAGCTCAACCGACATGCGGCGGTACTGGCTGAGCTTCGGCGAATTCGTGGTGACGGACATACCGTCCTGAATTGGGGTGGTGCACGCGGGCAACAAACGATCAATGCCCTGCACTTCCACGATGCAAAGGCGGCACGCCCCCACGGCCGTGAGGCCATCGAGATCGCACAGAGTGGGAATATATTTGCCGTTGGCTTTAGCCGCTTGCAAGATGGTTTGGCCTTCGAGAGCGCTAATCAGCTCGCCGTCGATGCGAATGGAGAGTTTTTTTTGCGGCAAGGGATCGCTCCTTTCCCTAACTGACTTCGGCGGCTTCCAAATCGCAACGCAAACAGCGGCAAGCTTCGTCCAAAGCTTCTTCGTGGGTGAAACCCGTAACCACTTCGGCGTTCGAGCCCACACGAACACCGGGGGCCAAGATATGGCCCACATGGCGATGGTTGGGGCTCGGATTTTCCGGGACAAACTGGCCGTATTGAATGGTGCGAAACAGTTTTTCCCAACGATTGGATGGCATCAACTGAAGGTCGATGGCACGCGCGGCTTGCTTGCCGTAGGCCATGGCGTTCGAAACGTTGGAGGCGCCCGTGATGACATCACCGCCCGCATAAAAACGAGGACGACTCGATTCGAGAGTAAAGCGATTCACTTCAATGGTGCCGTTTTCCTTGAGGCTAAGTCCGGAAGCGCGAGCGAAATCGAGATCGACACTTTCCCCAACAGCAAAGATGACGGCGTCACATTCAAAGCGCTGAATCTCGTCGGTGAGGACGGGCTTCCGGCGACCAGAGGTGTCGTACTCGCCGAGGCGAGTCTTGACGATTTCGATGGCTTTGACGTGGCCGGAAGGATCGCCGACGACGCGGTGCGGCGCTGCGAGGAAAACAAATTTTGCGCCTTCCTCTCGCGCTGCCCGCGTTTCCTCCTCGATTGCGGGCATGTCCTTGCGTTCGCGGCGATAGAAGACGGTGACATCGGCGCCTTTACGCAAGGCGCTGCGGGCGGAGTCAATTGCCGCGTTGCCACCGCCAATGACAGCCACTTTGCGGCCGATCGGGACCTCTTCGGCCTTGGCAATGGCTTCCAGGAAGGTTAAGGCGGGATAGACGCCCTTCAATTCCGTTCCTGGTTGATAAATCCACGATTCTTTCCAGGTTCCGATGGAGAGAAACACGGCATCAAAGTGGTCATCCAAATCATTGAGCGGAACATCGAAACCCACGCGGGAGTTAAAGATGAACTTCACACCCAGGCGTTCGATCAGTTCGATTTCTTTAGCGAGGGCACTTTTTGGAAGGCGGTATTCAGGGAGAGCAAAACGAAGCATGCCTCCGGCTTCGGACTTGCTGTCATAGATAGTGACTTCGTGGCCGAGCAGCGCGAGATAAAAAGCCGCAGTGAGTCCGGCAGGACCAGCGCCGGCGATGGCGATTTTGTGGCCAGTATGCTCCAGCTTTCGGGCGGCAATCCGCTGGACCATTTCGTCGTAGCGATCCGAGAGATAGATGGAATCGGCGATAAACCGATGCACTTCGCGCATGTTGACCGATTCGTCGAGAGTTTGCCGGCGGCAGCGGGCATCGCAGGGGTGCTGACAGACGCGGCCCGTGGAGGCGGGAAGAGGATTGTCCATGATGACCGATTCGAAGGCGTCGTCGAGACGACGTTCCTTGTACAGCTCCAAGAAGCGAGGAATGTTCATGTGCAACGGGCAGCTGTTCTCACACGGAGAAAGCGCCAGTTCTTCGCAGACACCGGCGGCACAGCGATGGGCGACGATGTGATCCTCAAATTCATTGCGGAAGTGACGCAAGGTAGTGAGTACGGGATTGGGCGCGGTCTGCCCCAGACCACAAAGCGAACATTCCCGAATATAGCGGCCGAGTTCATCGAGGAGTTCCAGGTGATGCATGGTTCCGGCGCCTTCGGTGACACGGTTCAAGATGCGCAGCGATTTATTCAGGCCGACGCGACAAGGAATGCATTTGCCACAAGACTCGGAATGGGTGAACTCGATAAAGTAGCGGGCCACATCAACCATGCAGTTGTCTTCATCCATGACCACCATGCCGCCGGAACCCATGATGGAACCGAGACGCGAGAGGCTCTCGTAATCTACGGGGGTGTCAAACATCTCGAGGGGGATACAACCGCCCGAGGGACCGCCGGTTTGCACGGCTTTCACCTGACGGCCACCGATGCCACCTTCCCCGATGTCATAGATGAAGGTTTTTAGAGGGGTGCCGAGGGGCATTTCGACCAAACCTGTGTTCGTGACTTTGCCGACCAACGAAAACACTTTTGTGCCGGCACTTCGGGGACTGCCGGTTTCGCTAAACCACGCGGGTCCTTTGGTGACAATCGGAGCAATGTTGTACCAGGTTTCGACGTTGTTGATGTTGGTTGGCTTTCCCCAAAGACCCTTTTGCGCCGGGAATGGCGGACGAGGGCGAGGCCGACCCGCGTGTCCTTCCAAGGAGGCAATCAACGCGGTTTCTTCCCCGCAGACAAACGCTCCAGCCCCTTCCACGATCTCAATGTTGAATTTGAATCCGCGACCCAGAATGTTATCGCCGAGCAGACCATATTCGCGGGCCTGCTCGATGGCGCGGTTCAAGTGATGCACCGCCAGCGGGTACTCGGCGCGGACATAAATGATGCCCTCGGTGGCACCCATGACATAGCCACCGATGATCATGCCTTCGAGGAGGGAGTGCGGATCACTTTCCATCTCATTGCGGTTCATGTAGGCGCCGGGGTCGCCTTCGTCCGCATTACAAATGATGTACTTCTGGTCGGCCTTTGCCTTGGCGAGGAACTCCCACTTGTTCCCGGTGAGATATCCGGCGCCACCGCGACCGCGCAATTTAGCAGCCTTGATTTGTTCAATGACGTTTTCGGGGCGGCCATCGATCAGGACTTTGTAAAGAGCCTGATACCCACCAACGGCAATGTACTCTTCGATGTCATCGGGATTGGTGAAACCGCAGTTGCGCAAAACAATTTTTTTCTGGCCCTTGAAGAAGGGGACGTCGCTCCAGAGAGGGATTTCGGGATATCCACGGCCATATTTCACCTGGCCGGTGATGTGGTCCCACTCCTCGACCTTGCAATAGGCTAGTTCGCGCGTGATGTTTCCGAGAGAGAGATCGTGCAGGATGCGAGCCGCATCATTTGCCTGAGCACGGCGCAAGATCACGAGGGGATAGCCGGGAATGCGCACGTTGGTCAGCGGCTCCTGGAAACACGCGCCGAAGCAACCGACCTTGGTGAGCACGACGTTGGTGCCGCTATGAACGAGCGCTTCGGCAAACGCGTGAAATAAACCTTCGGCACCATTGCCGCGGCCGCAAGTGCCCATGCCGACTGCAATCCGCGGGACAGAGGGAACCAGCTTGGCCAGCCCAGCTTCACGGACGGCGTTGAACGCACCAAAATCCTGGATTCGGGGCATCAGTCATTCTCCCGCTCAATGGTTTGGATCTCGCGCTGGAGTGTACGTTCGTTTACATGGCCGCAAATTCGGTGATTCACTTCGACCACCGGGGCCAAAGCACATTGCCCGAAGCAAGCGACGGTACGCAAGGTGAATTTCTTGTCTGGCGTGGTGAAGAGGATTTTGTCGGAGCCGCTATCCTCGTTGCCGTCCACCGTGCTCAAACCGAGCTCCAGGCGCGCACTCTGCAAAAGATTGCGCGATCCGCGGGTGTGGCAGGCGGTGCCGCGGCAGATACAGATGGTGTTGTCCCCCTGCGGTAGCAGATTAAAGAGGGCGTAAAACGTGGCCACACTATAGATGCGCGCTAACGGAGTGCTCGTCTTGACGGCAACATATTCCAGAATTTCAGGTGGGAGATACTTGTGGGAATGGTGTTCCTGAACAGCTTCGAGAATGCCGAGGAGGGCGCCGGGGCGATCCGCTAGTTTGGTAACCACCTGATCGATAAATGCCCGCTCAGTAGCGGGAAGCGCTTCTGGGGATAATACGTGCATGGCACTCCTTTCACAGGGACCAGCACTTCTTTCCCATAGGGACTTACACGAGTGGCTTCGTGACAACTGTACCGAAGGCGAGCGGGCAAGGGGCGAGGAGCGGGTCGAGAGCCATGGAGAGCGACTCGGCCAACCGACGGTACTAGGTGCACGGCAGAGGCACCTAAGAGTAAGGTTAGAGATGGTGTGTGGGGGGCGCTATGATGCAGATCACATGGCCAGGGTTTGTGGGCAAAGAGGTACTGACAGCTATCCTCTCACCGTATTCGTAGGATACTTTCGCAGGAGTAGATCGGTTTACAGTGCGGATCCGTTCTGTATCTGCGTGCGGAAACCCTGGAGGCCTTCTGCAGCTGCGGATCCCCAACTTCTATCCGGGGATTCAGTGGTGAAATGTAAGCGTCAATCGCAGGCAATCGCAGACCGTCTTGACAACCTAGTTGATCAAAGTCCTCGCCGGTCATCCCATCCCGCGAGATCAGTAGATGGATTGATCGGGCCTGTCCGGGCGTTCGCGCGACGAGTCCGCGCGCTCCGAGTGACAAAACCATCTGGTGCACAGCTGGCGGAAAGACTAGAAAGTGCCGCAGCATTTCCACCTCGGAGGCCGAGCATCCGAGCATCCGAGGATTTTGTTGTAGTAATGAAGGCCAGGACGCCGCTCTGTAATTCTTCAACTACATCCGAGCGGCACTGGCCAATGCTCTTCAAGGAGCGAAGTAGCTTGAGACGTCCAAGATCAAATGGGTTCCGTCCGAAGCGTACGCATCAATATCATTGTTATTCGTGGGGACGATGGCCATGTTCGAAGTCACCGCCCCGTCGATGGCGTTTAACGTGGAGACAGTAGGCTGGGATGTTCCCGCTGCCCATAGCGCCAAGTAATTCAACACTCCTCCCGTAGGCACGACGGTAGCATTGAGAACGTATGCGCCTGCCGCATTGGACAAGGTGCAGTAGCTTTGCGCGGTGGCTATGGTGAACGTTCCCGGGAAGGGTGAATAAGGATAGTTGCGCGAATCGAACAACCTGCAGGGCGTGATCGTGTAGAGAGACATACCCCCGGGGCCAGGCGGAGCAAAATAACCATTCACATCCAGCAGCACGTCTGAATCGTTCTGAACATAGACCGAGACGCCTCCGCTGGAACCTGCAGGAACAATGGCGGCGTTGGCCGTGATCGTTCCCGTGAGGGCGTTCAACGTCGAAACCGTCGGTTGCGTCTCCCCGGTGGGCCATACCGTTAGATAGCCCAAAGACCCGGCAGGTATGGCCGTGACATTCAGGGAATACGCCAATGCGGTTGTCGGTATATTGCAACTGCCGGAAAGTAGTGGGAAGGAGCGCGACTGCCCAGCCGCCAGATAAGGTCCAGCCAAAGGTCCGGCCGGGTTTCGGGTGTCGACCACTCGGCAGGGAGTAATGGTGTAAAAAGCCAAACTGCTCCCCGACGGAGGGGCAAAATATCCGTTGATGTCCAGAAGGATGTTTGTCACCGTCGAATCACTATTGTAGCCGGTTGCAAATACGCTGATCGAACCCGAGGTTCCCGCGGGCACGATTGCGGCGTTTGCTTTCACTCGGCCAGCAAAGGAATTCAGCAGCGAAACTATGGGCATGGACTCCCCTGTGGGCCACAGAGTCACGTAACCCAGTGGGCCGTTCGGAACGGCGGTGAGGTTGAGGGAATACGCCACAGCAGTGGAGGGAATGCCACAGGCGCCCTGGGGAATCGGGAAGCTACGCGTTGCGCTGCTCGCAAGCGGAGGACCACCCAACGGTCCTAGGGGATTGCGGGTATCCACCACGCGGCAGGGAGTGACAGGCACAAATTGCAATGGTGGCTGCGCGGCCGGAGCTTGAACAACTTGCTCGATCGTCGACGAAACCGCGCCTTGATTGCTGCTGTCTCCCGAGTACGTAGCGGAGATGGCGTAGTTGCCGGCGGACGCGTAGGCATTCACGGTTGTGGCCGTTCCCGTAGAGGAAAGCATGGCGGGAGACGGCGTTCCCGTCCCCAGGTAAAAGTTAACTGTACCCGTTGGCGTCGTTCCTCCAGTTACGGTTGCTGTATAGGTGACCGTTTGATAAGCGTAGGCCGGATTTATACTCGCCGATACCGATATGGTCGTTGGCGTCAAGCCTAATCCTGCGGTGATCACTTCATTCAGCGGCCAAGAAGACGACGGCGCGGTATTAGCATCTCCCAGATATACAGGCGCGCATAAATAAAGGGACATACTAATTACAAAAAAGATTGCAAGTAGGGCCGGATGAGTTCCGGATAGGTCTGCATCTCACCAAAGACGCGACTCAGCGTGCCGGTCAATTCCTTCTCGTCCGGAAAGTATCGATTGTGAGTTCCTGTTTGGCGCGTGTATCTCCACAATCGCTCAGTTGGATTCAACTCCGGTGAGTAGGGCGGCAGTTGATGAACTTCCAGCCAGTGGCGATTGGCATCGAACCAAGCCCATACGTCGCCGTCTTTGTGGTACGTCGCGTTATCCTGAATGAGCACGGCTCCCTTCTGGCGATAGCTGCGAGCCAGTTGTTCCAGGAAAGCGAAGTACGTGGAAGCATTGAAGATGGTGTCTTGCCGGTAATGGAATCGAGCCTTCCACAATTCAATGGCCCCAAAAATCTTCACGCTCTTGCGCTGTCCGGTAACGGGAACCGCCGGGGGGCAACCAATCCGGCTCCAGGTGGCGTGCAGGGTTGAATCTTGGCGAAAGCTGGCTTCGTCGCTGAAGATCAACGCCCAGTTTTGCCGCTGCGTTTTTTTTTAAGGCTGGGATAGGTATACCGCTGCCAGCGATCTTGCTGGTCAGCGTTGGCTCGGGCCAGCACGCGACGTGGGCGCTGCACGGAGAAGCCCAAACGATGGAGCAGCTTGCGCACATGGCCCGGATGATAATGGATGCCGAATTCCTCCTCGATGACCCAGGCGATCATGGGAGAAGTCCAGATGCCCGTATCCAGGCCGTAAGCTACCGGGCCGCTTTCGAGAATGTCGTCGAGCTGTTTCCGTTGCGACGATGTCAGCTCCAATGGCCGTCCTGAACGATGCCCTTCGAGCAGTCCTTCCACGCCGAAAGTTTGATAACGTGCTAACCACTCCGAGACCCGCGAACGTGGAGATCCGAGTAGATGGGCCAGCTCACCGCTGGTACGCCCCTCCGAGTTCAGCACCACTGCCTGCAATCGCTTGGCAACTCGGTAGGCTCCGTCTCGTTCTGCTTGCTGGCGCAAACGGATTAATCGCTTATACGCCTTCGGGTGTAAGTAAAGGATGCGCGGAACCATGGCACCTCCTTCAAGGAGTATGCCAGATGTACTTACCTTATGTCCTGTTAATTATGCGCGGCTGTATAGCTGGCGATGATCTGAAGCGTTCGGGGCGGCCCACTCACCGCCGAGGTAACCACCACAGATCCATTGTGCAGCGAGTAGTCCGGTCCATAATTGCCGTTGTAGGTGATTCGCACGGGACCAGTAAGAGGTAGCGAACCGCTAGCGGTTACGGTTACCGTGTAGGTGACCTGTTGCCCGATTGCGACTGGATTCACAGAGGAGGTCAGGGTTGTTGTCGTTGCTGTTGCGGCTTCCACCGGAGAATTGCCCAAGAGAAAGCAGGTCGTCCACGCGGCGATCATCACAATAGATAAGGAAATCGTTCGATTCATATTCCACCCTCACTGATGGGCGGACGGAGGACTGTAGCATGGAACTATCCAGTCAGAACAAGAGTTTGCAGGCATGATCGTAAGCTATGAATCGTGGGGCAAAGGGTGATGCTCGAAGCCACAAGCAACAATAAGCATCCAGATTTGGCGAAGAATTTTCATCTTTCGCTCAAATCATACAAGCGAAATGGAAACCTGCGAGAAAACTCTGGACACACTACCTGGGGAACAAAAAAACGCGGGGAAGATAGGAAGGGTTGGTTACGTTCGTAGCGTTATTTGGCACCGGCAGCAATGAAAGAAAATTGGCAGAACGTAGTTACATTCCATGACCAGAACAGCTCGTGTCAATCGATAGGGTATCAAGGACAAAACATTCAACCACTTAGATGAACAACCTAGGTAAGAATCTGAATCTCTTCACTGTTGTTGAACTAAGTTCGCCGGACTGGTCCTGACTTTACATCAGAGGCGGTCCGGGGACGATCAAGTGTCCTTGACATCTCCGTTTCAGAAGATTCCTGATCAAACACATCATGCCCGTGGTGCGGAAAAAATACAGCACGAAATGTCTTGGCCAGAATAATGCAGTCGAACCAGATCGTCCAATTGCGGACGTACCATGCCTCAAGTTCGACCCGCTGTTCGAGGGTTACGTGGTTTCTTCCATTGACTTGCCAAAACCCAGTCATGCCCGGCCATGAAGACAGAATCGTAAAGAGAGCCGTGCCAATTCGACCACGTTCCTGCAGCAAATAGGGGCGAGGGCCGACAAGGCTCATTTCACCTCTTAACACATTGAGAAGCTGGGGCAATTCATCGAGACTCCATCTACGCAAGAAATACCCTACGCGAGTGAGACGTGGGTCATGGGTCTTCAATTTTGCGTATTTTTGCCATTCGTCAGCGGCTATCGGATCACGAGCCAGGTGATTGGCAAGCATATCGTCACAATCAGTATGCATCGTGCGAAACTTGACGCAGCGGAACGTACTTCCATTACGCCCGAGCCGTTCTTGGACAAATAACACCGGCCCACAGGAATCGATTTTGATCAGGAGGGCAAGGACTAGACATAACGGAAAGGCCAAAAGCGCAATAAAACTTCCCAAAACAAAGTCGAACGTTCGCTTGAGTCCCCGATTCCAGGGCTTTGCAAGGTTGTTCGACAGCTTCAGCATCATCAATCGCTCTCGAAGAAAGCCGTCCACTTTCAAATTCATCAATGGCAATCCCCAAAGCTGGGGCACGACATACATGCTTTCACATTCCGGCTGCAAGCTATGTACCAACGCGAGTAACTTATGATCTTCAAGATCGGGCATGGCAATGGGTAGATCTCGAGCACCTGTTTTGTCCATCTGGTCTGACGCTTCTGCGAGACTCCCCAGAACAAAGACAGGCTCATCTTGCCGACTGCTAAAACATCTGCCCCAGTACTTTGCATCATCATCTAGAAGCCCAACGACCTTGTAGCCCAACACCGGGTCAGAAACAAGTCCCCTGACTGCCAGTTTTGCCGTTTCTGTTGCTCCAAGGATCAGAATCCGTTTTCTCCACAGCCCAAATACTCCCAATATCCGCTTGGCCCAATAGCGAAAAGCCGGTAAAACCGCCAGTAGTATTACGCCAGTCATTAGGATGATGAGGCGGGACAAGAACGGTCCTCGTTGTACTAAGGCAATCGCGGCGAACATAACCATCAAACCCGAGGCGATGGCCTTTATGAGGTGCCCAATTTCATTCCACAGCGTTCGGCGTTGCGTATAGAGCCCCTCGACGCCAAGGAACAGCACGAGGAATAACCACAACCAGCCGAACTCCAGGTAATGCCTCAAGGGCAGCCTCAACGGTGGGACGTGGGCGTCGACCAGAGGTACCCACGAGGCTCTTAAGAAAATTGCTAACCTAAGAGAGAGCAAGATCGCCAGAACATCTGTCAGAACCAGACAGCCAGCACAAAGCAATTGGCGATGGTATGAAAATGAGCGGTGGGTGCCGCGTGGTGCATTTTCGTTCGACCTTGGGGGCACTCGTTCGGGTGCCATCGCAGCAGTAGACATGGGCCTCCTCTCTAGTGTGCCGTCCCGGAAATACGTTCACATAGTCGCTGGATTTTAGCAAAGATCGAATCCGCCGTGGCCGTCCAGACGAAAGGCTGCGCGTGGTGTTGGAAGTTCGAACATATTGGTCGATTTTCTCGACCAGTTCTTTGACGCTGCGAAACGTCCCGCGGCGAATGGCCTGCTGCGTAATTCGATTGAACCAAATCTCCACTTGATTCAGCCACGAGGCATAGGTCGGAGTGAAGTGCACATGGAATCTTGGCCGTGCTGCGAGCCAGCGTTTGACTCGCGGATGTTTGTGCGTGGCGTAGTTGTCCACAATGATATGCACGTCCAAAGTCTCTGGCACGTTCTTCTCGATCTCTCTTAGGAAATCCAGATATTCCTGGTGCCGGTGACGCTGCCGGCATTGCGTGATCACTTTGCCCTTCGCCGTGTCCAGCGCTGCAAACAGCGTCGTGGTCCCGTGGCGCCGGTAATCGTGTGTGACGCCTTCGACGTAGCCCAGTCCCATCGGCAGCATCGGTTGCGTGCGTTCCAGGGCTTGAATCTGGCTCTTTTCATCCACGCACAAAACCACTGCATTTTCCGGCGGATGCAAGTACAACCCTACAATATCCCGTACTTTCTCTACAAAAAATGGATCGGTCGAGAGCTTGAAGTGGCGTTGCCGATGCGGTTCCAATCCAAAGGCCTGCCAGATGCGGTGCACCGTCGATTTCGACAGTCGCGTCTCCGCGCGATTTGTCGGATACTCCAATGCGTGCCGCCTTTTGGTTTTGTCTCCAGGGTCTTGCGAACCAATTGCGCCACACGCTCGTCGCTGATCGGGCGAGGGCGCCCCGGGCGCAACTCATCATGTAGTCCCGCCACATCGTACTTCAAAAATCGCCGTCGCCATTTGCCTACCGTGGCGTTGGTCACTCTCAACTGGCGGGCAATCTGCAGGTTCGTCTTGCCGGAAGCACTCAGCAAAATAATCTTGGCCCGGCCCACCAATCCCGCAGGAAGAGATCGCGAATTCGCCAGACTTTCCAGTTGTTCACGCTGTTGCGCACTCAAAACCAACGCCGCTTTCGGTCGTCCCATTGCCATAAGCACCCCCATTCTGCACTGAAGATGCCTATATTCCCAGCAATACTATTGCCACTTATTTATGGGACAACACACTAGATAGTGGTTTGCTACAGGTACCTGGATTCGCTTATGAGGTCCGAAGGAAATTCCAATGCAATTCAGAAACAAACGTGTTCAGGGTCCGAGGCCGCACGAACCAGAACTGGAGAAAGCGATAAGCCTATTTGGATGCTTTGTTAAGAGCCGTAGCTGCTCTGGCCGCGGGCTCCCGCACGGGTATAGACTCACGTTCCATTTGGGTGGTAGAAAGCTCATGGAGATCAGCTCCATGAGAATTGCGTCCGGTGCCGTGCAACCCTGACCCGTTCGCGCCGTTTAGAACGTGCTTGTAGAGGCGCACATGATCTCGCACCACGTGGCTCCAATTGTACGTGGCACGTGCTCTGCGTTCGGCTCTCAAACGGAACTCGGCTACAATTCGGGGGTCGTCTAAGAGTGTTTGCAATTGTTCGCGCAAGTCCTTCGCTCCCTCAGAACCGCGATAACTGAACCCCGCATCGGAGATAACCTCGAGATTGGATGGCGTGTCATTCACCAGTACACAATTTCCAAATCCCATCGCTTCCACCAAGGCCGGATGAGTGCCACCTACTTCGTCTGGCAACACAAAAGGTAGGAGTTCCTTTGTAGCTGTGCGTAACCCGTTCCATACACTCCACCGGTAAATATGATCCTTGGATCTTGCGTCGATTTGAGTGATCGAACATACTCTTTTTCCCATGGATCATGTCCGACAATGACTAACTTCTTGTCCGTTTCTATTTGCTCAAACGCACGGATTAGCTGGTGGATGTTGTTTTCGGGAACCAAGCGGCCGACGAAAAGCACGTAGTCTCTCGGCTGAAGAGCGAAGCAATGCGGCCACTAAATTCCACTCGAGGTCGTCTCACGAATTCCATCGGTAATCAGGGAAGAAGGCGCACCATAGACGTCCCGATAATAACGAAGGACTTCAAGTGAATCTGCGACCAGTCCATGGCAAAATAAGACCGCAAGGCGCTCGGAAAACCTCAAATACCAGCGGGCAAGCTTGCCCCACTTACTACGCTGCCAATCGGTCCCGTCTACCGAGCATACGACCTTCATCCCTAAAAGGCGTGGAATCGGGGCAAATAAGGTCGTGCCGGCGATGAAGTAGTGAACAACATCCACCCGATGAAACATAAGATGAATCGTCGATAAAAAGGCATGCAAAATGGTGCTTAAGTTTTTTGAATTTACGGTCGGGAGAGTAACGAGCGCCACTCCTTCGTACTCCTCGGAGGGATGCTCGCTCATTCCTGTGCGGTTATAAACCACCACTTCGTGGCCCAATCTCACTAAGCCGCGGGAAATTTCGTCCACGGCGGTCTCGAATCCTCCGCTCCTTGCCGGAATTGCCTTAATTCCGATCATTGCGATCTTGAGTTTTCGTTCATGGTCTCTGTACCGTTCTCCTAACAGCCAAGATCACTTATCGTTCATGTTCGACATCCGCTGCATTACAAGCCGAGTTCTCTCTCTCATGGTATCTTCCCCCGTGCGGCTTAACAAACCAGACAATGCCTCGACCGTCGCTTGAAAGACAGACTGCACGGTGATTGTGCGCAGGCAGTAGGGTTGGCTGAAAATGCAATAGTCGAAGCAAGGGCGACAGCAGAAACCGGCTTGAATCACAACGTGATTGCGAGGTCCGAGTGGTCCAAACCAAGCTGGTTCCGTTGGCCCAAATATAGCAACGACCGGAACTCCAAGGGCCGTAGCAATATGCATGGGACCACTATCATTACAAATCAACAGCTTACACTTCGAGAGTACACCCATAAACTGGCGTAAAGGCAATGACAAAAAGGTAGCCTGAGTATCATTTGCAACAGGCGACTCTTGGCCTGGGTCCCGAAACCATACGATCTTCACGGGGAATTCAGTCTGCAGCCGCTTTGCGAGCGCTGCGAAGTTCTCTTCACCCCACTCCCGGACCGCACTCCGCGCCCCCGGAATGAATGCCGACCAGGAATTCCCGGTTGTGAATCCCATGTTCGGCCGGACATCTCGTTCCGAGGATTTCCGTTCTTCCGGCGTTATCTGTAAATATGGTTCCCGCGCAAGCTCCTTCTTCCCCACCGCGTCCAGAAGTCGTAGCCATCTATTCGACAAGTGTGGATGCTGCAGGTCGGGAATCGCGTGGTCGGTAAGAAAATAGCTGCCCCCGCCAAATTCATAACCTACGCGCCTGCTTGCCCGAAGAAACCAGAGAATAAAATTATCCCGAATATCGGCCCGAACCGAGAATGCCAGATCGATCCGTGAGCCCGCAGAGATTTAAGGGCGCGCAGCAATTTGCTCCATAATGAGGAGAACGGGTTGTACTTTCTCCAGCGAGAATAATGCTCGGCCCATGGGACCCGCACGACAATGACTTGATCGACCAACCCCTGGTGCTCGACGAGTGGAGCAGCTTTGGGACTGGTAAGCAGCATGATGCAGGCATTCGGATACTGAACTCGCAGGCACCTTAGAAAAGGCGATAGCATCACGATATCGCCCAAGTTCCAATACTCCATAACCAGGATTTTTTCGACTTCCTCCGCTGTACTCCTTGCTGCGTGCGGAAGTCTGTTCCAGCCCAAAACCAACGGCCGAGCAATGGCATCCAGCGCCCGGATCAAAAACCGTTTCCGGGCACTCGTGCCGAAACCAGAACTCCGGGCTGCCTCATTGGCAGCCTTGGCACTGAGGTCTGAAGATAGACGGGGCCCTGAACTGTGCGTCAGCATCAATCCTTCGGGAGTCTCGCAGTGCCGAGGGGAAAGCATATTGTGTACTGCCCTTTGGCCGGGCGAGGTCGGGTGCGGAAGGTCCCTGTAGCATCAGCGTTTGCTCTGTGCTGGCCTGTTTGACATCATCGATGAGCTCCCTCACGCTGACGCAGGCCGTACCGCGTTTTCCCACTTTAACTCCCGCCGAGAGATTGGCTAGATGGACGGCGGTCTTGAAACTCAATCCCGCGGCGACACATGCGCCGAAAGCGGCAACCGCAGTATCTCCGGCTCCTGTCACGTCATATACGCTCCGCGCCGTCGTGGCAACGTCGACGCGGGACAGCTTATCTCCTCTGCGCTCGAAAAGCGACATGCCTTCACCGCCACGCGTAACAACCAAGGCCTCCAACCCTAGCTTTTCGATCAATCGTGTCGCTGAATCATTCAGCCATGCGTGCCACCATCGACCCTTGTTCCCACTAGTTGTGCAAGCTCGCGCGCGTTCGGGACCAGCACGCTCGCGCCGCGATACTTCTGCGGGTTTGCGTCCTTCGGAGCGACGATACAGGGAATTTCGCGTTCACGCGCCGCGGCAAAAATCTGACTGAGGACGCGCTCCGTCAATACCCCCTTCAGATAGTCCGAGCACAACACCGCCTGGACATTCCCAATCTCCTCGCGAACTCTGTCAACGAGCTGATCTTCCATATCCCTGCTGACTTCCGAGGTCGATTCATGATCGAGGCGGAAAACCTGCTGACCATGTTCGAGGGACATCAAGCGGACTTTGCGGGTAGACTTCCGGTGCGAGTCCGGAGAACACCCTCACGTCCACCCCGTGTTTGCCCAATAATGCCCGCAACTGCTGTCCGGTTTCATCGCAACCAGTGACACCGAATGCGGCGACCTGCACTCCGAGCGCCCGAAGATTTTCGGCGACATTTCCGGCGCCACCCAATGTTGCATCGTGGCGTATGACATTTAAGATGGGAACAGGCGCTTCCGGCGATATTCTCTCGATGTGCCCCCAAAGGTATTCGTCGAGCATGAGATCGCCAATGACTGCGATCCGGCATCCATCAAATGCGTGCACATTATTGAGAAGTTTTTGCATGATTACAAACTCTTGTGGACTGCATCCTGCCAGATTGCGCAATCAAAACAGGATCCAGAGAAACTGCCAGAGATATGCTCTCCACGATTCCACTCGAGAGCGCGGGCAGTCAAAATATCCAGTTCGAAGAACCGCTAGCAAAAGCCACGTCATCCGTCCAACGGTCGAAAACTCACTCGAGTTCGCTGACGGGCCGAGAAGCACGTCCGAGAAGAGTATCAGACGGCAGTGGCCTTGCGAGCGACTGAGGCCCAGCTTAAGGGCAGGTTCTTCATCACTTCAATGTTCTCGAAGACGTTGCTCTCCCTAGCTCCGTGTGTCATGACCCATTCGGTCATCGCACGAATGCCGGCTTGGAGCGACGTTGGGGAGTGCTCCCCGAAAACCCGCAAAGCCTTGCTGTGATCGGCAAACGCCACTTTAACTTCGTTGCGCGCATCGAGATGTACCACTTTACATTCGGTGCCCATGGTCTGCCGCAACAAGTGCGCCGAATCGTTTACCGCGTATGGCTTATCCGCACCGATATTGAAAATCTCATTTCGCGCCCCGGGAACCCCCACACAACCTGCGACAATCGGGGCGACATCATTAATATGGGTAAAAGCGCGAAGCTGTGTTCCGTCCCCCAAAAATCGTGAGGGGTTCGCCACGAAAGATCTGGTTCATGAAGATACCAACGACATTTCGGTAGCGATCCCCGATGTTCTGTCGCTCGCCGTAGACATTGTGTGGACGGAAAATCACAAGTAATTGAGCCCGAACATCTCGTGACTGACCTTCAATTCCTGCTCCACCGCCATCTTGGCAATCCCGTAAGGATCCTCTGGAATGGGCACCATTTCTCCCCTCATCGGAGATCTGGCCCACACCGTAAACAGCTATGGACGATGTAAAGACAATGCACTCCACTTCATGGTTGATGCAGGCATTGATTAGGTTTACTGAGCCTATTAGATTATTGTTGTAATTGAACCGCTTGATGAAGTGGCTGAGGCCCTCGGCGGCGTATGCCGCTAAATGGTAGACAAAGTGAACGAGTGCTCCCGAAACAGCCGCTCAATGAGCCCAACATCCATGATAGAGCCCTCAACGAACTTGGCACCTTTCGGAACGTTGTCGGCAAATCCCCCGCTTAGATCATCAAGAACTACCACCTCGTGACCGCTTTTCACGAGTTGCTCCGCAACATGGGAACCGATGAATCCTGCTCCTCCAGTGACAAAGGAAACGGGCATCACGATGCTCCTTCTAGCATTGAGGTCCTTCTTGAAGTTTCTACTGCACGTCTTGCCGTGGCTAATCGTGGCTGCTTTGGGGCGAGCCTTGTTTGTACAGGGTCAGGTCCGTCTCGTCTTGCGAAGTCAATGGTGTCAGGAGACCCTGCGCAATGCCTCTATAGATCGCCCATAACGCCCCAAAATCCCGGCGCCACAGCCGCAGCGCAGTGTAATACGCGATGTGATGCCAGGTGAAACCCAGATATAGGTAGGAAGCTGCCACCAACGGACGTGCTTGCGCATCACTAAAACCATGTTGCGAGAACTGAGGAATTGACGCACTGCTTGGCTCCCCGAGCCTAATGCCTTTACGTTTGTGGCGCCATCGAGGTGCCAGAGATGCGATTTAGGTGCAAAGGCGATCCGGTAGCCTTTCTTCACAAATCGGACAGACCAGTCTAAATCTTCCGCATAGATCCAGAACTGCTCGTCAAGCAGTCCGACATGCCGCAACGTGCTGCAGCGCACTAGCATCGCGCAGCCCGTGGCTTGGGTAACACCCTGCATGTTGTCGAATTGACCCAGGTCAATCTCCTTCCAACCGCGATGGCTCGTCGCACTGGTCCAAAGGCTAAAGTCACCGCCTCGTACCAAAGCCTGTCGGGACGATGCGCGAAAAAGATCTTCGGAGAAACCACGGCAATTGAGGAATCCGCTTCGATGATCGCAAGCATTTCTGAAACAAAGTCGGGGGCCGCAAAATTATCGTTATTCAGTAACAAAACATAATCGCTGCCACGTTCCAAGGCGTCGCGGATGGCGAGATTATTCGCAATACTGAATCCCGAATTCTTCTCTAGTCTAATGAAACGCACCCATGGATATTTTTGCGCCACCAGGTCTGCTGATCCGTCGGTGGAAGCGTTGTCGATGACCACGGTGTCTATATTCGTACCACTCTGCGCGGCCAAACTGTCCAGACAAGCTGGCAACAGGTGCTCGCCATTAAAGTTCAACACAATTACCGTACAGCGTGGTTTACGACTAGAATCCACTTATTTCCAACCTTGGTGGCTCGGACAAGAGAGAAGTCACTGCGGTCCGGACCGGAAACAGTCCACCATTCCAGTGCTTCTGTGGATGTACGAGAGGCCTTTGGAGAGGCTTTTTCATAACAGTTCAATCCGAGTTAGGCCGAGCTGTAAAACCGGCGTAACTTTTCAGTTCGGAAGAGTCATTGCCGCGGAGTTTTGGTGCGGCAGCAGAACTGGTCGGACCCGCACTCCACTCTGACACCACCTTCCATAGCAATCCCCCCAGATCAGTTCTAACCAGCGTGATCGTGCCGTTCAGAGTCAACGACGGCATACCCATCAAGTCAATGTTGCCGCCCGCCGCGAAGGTGATTGGTCCCCCGAGTGAAAAGAACGTGACTGTCTCGCCAGGACCCAACCCACTCTGAATCGTTGTAATTGGTGTTGCAGACGAATTCAATCCGATCGAATGGATACCCTGAATGTTGATGGTCGCCGCTGGAGACATCTGGGTGGTCATCCCCGAAGTAGGGGGAAGGCCTGACGCGGGTGAATTAGACAGGTTATCTTGATAAACGACACTAGCCAGGTTAGTGCTCTTCACGATGGAATCGGCATTCCCCAAGATGTGATTACGCGCAAATACGATACCTTCCGCGTTGGTTGTCGAAACATTCAGGTCGTAGCCTCCTCCACTATTGGCTCCGACGTTTCCAGAGAAATACGAATCTGTGATCGTTAGTCCTTTTGTTCCAATGTTGGTGTTGTTTCGTAACTTGATAACCACCCAACAACAACTCGTGATGGGAACCATAGAAAACGAGATTAATGCCGCCATCGATCTGCACTGCCGTTCCTGCGCGCTGGGAAACCAGCCCCTCGAACACGATAGAGGCAGGATAGCCATTCAGTCCGCCGCCATAACCTCCAATGTAAATATTCGTTCCGTCCCCCATGGTTTGACCATCGAACTGGCAATTCCGGAACCGCAATTCAAACACAGAGCCCTCCAATCTCAATGCACTTCCCCCACCCGGAGTGCGCTGGACGCTCATATTGTTAAACAGCAGCCACTGGTTGGACGAAACGAAGTCGTTATTGCGGGCTCGCAAGTGTAATCCCACGCCAGAAAAGCCAGAAATGCTAACGTCACTTATTGTAGAAAACCACAGGCCGTAATTGAGGTACGAACTTGCGTCGATGAAGAAGCCATCCTCGCTGACGTTTCCGGCAGACCCGAGCAATAGAAAACCCGATAGCTGCACTCCGATGATCGGCATATTGTTCATCTGCGGAATTACGAAAACGGGGTTGTTTCCGTTAACGGACTGCAGGGTTGTTCCATTGCACGGGAGCGCCACACTGCAAGTAGGAGTTCCGTTCGGACCGCCCGACGGTCCCATTCCGATGATTTTCATGCTCTTCCGCAAAGTGATCTGGTTGACGGTATACGTATAAGGTCCCAAATAAATTGTGATCGACTTCGTGCCTGGATCGATGGTTCCTAGAGTGCGATTCGCGTTGGGGGAGTATGCATAGATCACACACCCATTCGCCGGGGACATCAGCTCACCGCCTCCGGGACACCACCCGCAAATTGATCAGCAAATAGGATATTTGAGAGATTCTCGATGGTCACCATACCGTTCAAGTCCTCCACTTGAGAATGAACAAGAGCGCTACTGGTGGCGAACTTCGGGATCGCGCCGGGTGTGGCCCCGGACGCCGTTAGGACTCCCGGTAGGACGTTAGCGAGTCCCCGGCGTCACCGCGATAAGTGGCGTGGTCTCGGCTGCAGCCGGCAGGTTAGTGCCGGAGGTCGTTACAACGGCGGCGGCCTGATCTGCCTTCATAAACGCCGACGCCGGCAGCCCACTAAGAGTCTGCGCATCCGCCGCCTCTAACGCATACGGCACACTGACCATCAGTATCCTGGGCTCTTCTTCAGATCCGGGCGCAAGCGTCTTTACGCCTAGCCAGCGTGGCTCACCCGATGTAAACAGGTCCACCGGCATTCCCCCCGTTGTGTTCGCTCCCAGCAGCACCTCATAGCGTCCTTGCTGGTCCAATTGCACATTTTGCACTTCCTGCCATAGCGGGGTCCCACCCGTGGAATCGCCGTAGATCACAAATTTAACGGTCGCAATCCCCGTAGGCGATGCGCCCGTGACCTCCTTAAGCGTTCCGTTGAATTTTACAAACCGTGGCACACCTTGTACACAGCCGTTGGCACTGCTAGCACACTGAGCATGACAAGAGAGAGAGACAAGCGACAGCAGAAGCAAGGCGGCAACAAATTTCATCCGCTTTTTCTCCGGGCGAAAGAATGGAATGCACAGGCTCAAGTACAACAAGTATACCGTGCAAATCATTGAATCTTTCTGTACCGCAACGGGAGACCCGAATAGCAACTACCAAGAGACTCAGCAAGCTGCGAGACTTTCCTCTCGGCAGACTGCTGCATTAGAGCGGGGCCAGTCGATATTTGGGGACAGTGCATGAGCACTAAGATGCGTAGCCAGCGCCCAGATGAAAATGCATAGCGTACTGCGTTTCCCGAAAAGAATTTGCCTCCAACAGTACAACCATGACTTAGCTATAGTCTTGCAAAAATAGGGCTCTCGAATCAGGTGACGGCAGAAAAAGACTGGGCTGAGCACGCGGCGCTTGGTCAAGCTGAGCCAGAGGCTGCAATCAAAACTCCTTCTTTTGTAATTCCGGAAAACCGTCTCTGTTTCCCTCAGCGTTCCTCGCCTGGTAAGAAATGTTAGACAGGTGGATGCTGCGGTTCTCCAATGCCTGCCGCCATAGACTCTCAGCCACTTTGGCTGCAGGTGCAGTTCCATCGTGTAGCAGTCGAGATGGTCATAGGGCGAAACAAAATCCACATCTTCGTGCGCGAGCAGAAAATCGATCATGCCCCGAAACTGATCTGGAAGATGGAAATAGTCATCCTCCGCGAAATACACTACTTCCGCATCCTGCTGGGTAATAAGAATATCGAGTTGCTTACAAAAGTCGCTTCATTGCCACTCCCTTCGAGATTGACAAAATCAGTTCCTCAGGACAGAAGAAATATTTTTGAAGAAACCCGCAAATTCAGGAGGACAACTGTCCAAAGAAACCAGACTTTGACTCGCAATCCGGCAAGCGACGCTTTGAAAGACTTGAGACAAACCTCTGAGAGCCGCAGCTTGTCGTCACTGAAGGGCAGAGGCAAGGCATCCTCGGCCACCTTCGGGTAAATTCGATAGGCGATCGCAACGTCGCACGAGTTCATTTATGCGCTTTCACGAAACTCACTCTTGCACGGTTCGCAGTTTGGTCAGGCTGTTCAACTATAAAGTAATAGTTGCTGTGGAACTTGTCTTCGGAAGCTTCAAACCGCTCTACGGCTTGCACTCGTGCGCCCTGGGAGCGGATGAACTCCTCAACCAGCTCCCTGGAAACTCCGTTAATTTGAATTGGCGCCAGTCCCACCTTGAACAACAAAGCGCGCGGAACTCCAATCGAAGAAAGGAGGGCCCAGACCCGCCGTCTTGATTGAATTCGCCGCCGCAATGGGACTTCGATGGGAACTTGAAAGATAACAACGCCTTGTCCTTGGTACCAAAGAACTCACTGATATAGCAAGGATAATTGGTTTAGTGGGAGATGTTGGAGACGAGCGCAGAGAAAACGGCATCAAAGGTGCGATTTTCAAATGGAAGCGTGGCAGTTTGACTTGCGATGAAATCGCAGCGAGGCTGTTTAGCATTGTACTCGCGCGCTAGATTTACCGTATTCTCTGAAACGTCTATCCCGGTGCAGGATTCAAAGAAATTAGAGAACGCTCTTGTCATTCGCCCTACGCCGCAGCCAAAGTCAAGGAGTTTTCCGAAAGAAATCTGGAGCCCGTTCGAATTACACAAGGCCAGCACGCGCTCCGCCTCCCGTTCGCCCGTGACAAAGAATTCCTCCGGTTCCCACTTTCCAAACTTTTTTTCGGGGTCGGAGTTATTTCCAAAGAGGGTCTAGCTTCGCCAACACATTCCAGTTAGACATTGGTTAGAACTCCTGTGGTGAATATCGAAAGTTCCATCGCCTAGCTTTTTTCGAGTATTGTGGGGCGCGAATTTGGCGCTAGGGCAGTCCCGAGGATCGCAGCGGAGGCCAAGAATCCCATATGTACCAGAAAAAAGCCAAAATTGTGCCATCGGTTGGCTGGAACGAATCGCGTGGACCAGGGACCTGGCGAGAGTCCGAGCGCCGTGGAAACTTGGCCATGCGATCCACGAAGGGTGGTTCGATCTTCAACCAAAGCGAAATGACGAATCCCAAGAATGCATAACCCAATCAGACCAGTATCATGAAGAATTCGGAACGGGGCATTGCCAATCCAAGTCTTATCACTTGTCCATTGAGGATAGTCAGCCCAGTCAAAAGACGATTGAAGCTAGCCGTTCCCTTGCCCAAAAGGAGATGATTCGGCAGCTCTTCTATGGCTTGCTGAATCACAAGGACACGTGATATAGCGGTCTCTTCCGTCAAGCCCTGATAGTAGAGAGCACTGATCCTTTCTCGAAGTACGCCGCCAATTCCCATGAGAGAAACGGCCAGACCAGTCCTAACCCAAAAACAAAACAAATCGCCGGTTGGACTTTTTGCCCGGAAGTGACGGGTTTTCCAAAGCACCCAACCGACGGAGACGATTACTGCCAACAGAGAGGCTCGGGAAAAACTGGAGGCAGAGGCAAGCGCAGCCAAGAGAAACCCAACAAGATGACCGGAGCGATGTTCTCCGCTACTCAAATATAGGGCGAGGAATAGGACGGCAAAGCATCCTGAATAAGCTCCGAACAGATTCGGTTCATACATTGTGCCGAAGGAGGCCGCGACATCGCCAAGATATTGTCCGACTTCTACACCCGCTGTAGTGCCGAACAGGTGGTGCGAAACATAGCAAAGCAATCCGTAAGTCACTTCGGCAATTCCGACACCCAGCAGAATCCGGAAGGCCTTCCCGAGGGTTTCCTGGTCGACAACGAGGAACCGAATCAGAAAATAAGCTTCAACGGCTAAGTTATTCTGTAAAGCCGAACGCAGGGTGTTAGAGGATGGCTAGATGCAAAAGCAGAGCTAATGTAGTTAATCACTACATCGGCCAGAACATCGAAATCCAGTTTATCAAACTTTGTTTCCCGTTTTACAGAGAGCAGCCAGACGCCAACGCATAGGCCTACGATGGCGGCAGCAAAATGTTCCGGCCGTGCATTCCAACCAAAGATTCCCACGGCAATGCGGGGCATGGCGCTGGCGCCGACCAGGACGAGGAGAGCGCCGTAAGGCCAGCGGGTCACCCCAAAAGAACAACGGCCGAGGCGGCCAAGAGCCACGCGATCCACGAAACGTCTTCCTCAAACGCGACGCGGCAAACCACCACCATTGCGGCAACGGCCGCCGCGTATTCGAGCCGCCGCGCCCACTTAGATTCCCACCGTGATGATACGAATGTCTACGAACATCTGGAAACTTCTCGGAATTGATCGAGGTCCCGCCACTTGGCCAGTCTCGTCAGCGATACGCTCCTATGAGAATGTCCTGGAAAGAATCCTGGGAAGTCACCGGATATAAAACGGCGTGAATCTGATATTCGAAACCACCGTCTTCCGACATGGAAAGGAATCCAGCCAGGCAAGATTTCTGCTCGCCAATTCGATGATGGTATTCGATAACCATTTGACGAATGGATCGTCTTTTTCCGGTTTGTTAGATCTCGCAAAACTCTGTGCTCCGCCCCTTCCACATCCAACTTTACAAATCCCGGTCCCTTCAATGAAATCTGAGAGTCGCCGAGCAGGAATTCTGATTGATTGACTTCTTAATCTTGAAGAAACCGTACTCATGAGGAGTACCCCGGGATTGGTAGAATCTGCAAAGAAATCTACTTCTCCCCCTTGGTCCCACAACGCGAAATTTTTTGCCTCAATGTCCAAGTTATTCCTGGCGATATTTTCTTTCAGCAATTGGAATGTGGCAGGATCAGGCTCAAACGCAATCACGTGAGCTTTTCGATAAAGCCACTTGAAATACCGGGATGTCATCCCGACATTGGCACCACAATCCAGAATCAAAGGAACGTCATTCTGCGCACGAAAGTAATAATGCTGACGGGCAAAGACCTCTCTATATAGATAGTCTAATGTGCCTTTATCAAAGTGGGAAACCTGGAAACCCAGGCACCTTCTTGTCGGCCGACAGTAGGAGATGCCACAAAATGGCTGGCTTCGAGCCTGTAGGTGCCCTCCAGTATGTGATAGCAGTCATTGGCGAACTGGGCTAGTTTCGCGATCATCGAGGAATCATAATTGCTGCGGGAGTCCGGCCGGCAAAATCAGCTCGGTTTCCACTGGGTTCGTCCCAAAATTCCATCAACGCAACCCCGGATAATGTTCTTCAGTTTCACGGCATTTCTTATCCGAGGAGGAGGACTCGGACAATCAGCTTGACCCAGGCCCAGAAGTACTTAAGAATCCATCGCGGTTCTTTGGGTAAGTACTCGCGCACAAGAATTAGACTGTTCCGCGCCGAGAGATACTTGGCGCAGAGGTGAATGGTTGCTAGTGCCAAACGTCTTCCATAGCAATCGATGGCCGCTCGGGTGTCCTATGCCATGTTCCATGACAGGTTTGCAAGTGACCAGTACATGAAAACCGGTGGAACGAGCACGAAGGCAATATTCGAAGTCTACGCAGTCGATAAAAAACTCGTCACGAAATCCACCAACCGCCCGTAGCGCATCAACCGAAACCAGGCTACCCGAAGTGAGTACCGCTACCATTTCTCTTGCAGGAGATGCCATACGACAACTTCCTTCGTCCAGAATTTTCCCAGTCGCCTTATCGCGATAATTGGATCCGATGACTGCCACTCGTTCTGGAAACGAATACCAACGAAACGCTTCGGTAAGCGAATCGACCATGTCTGGCGCGACTTGCGTGTCTTTGGTCCAAGGTAAGAAACCACCGATAGCCTTGTAAGGCGGTGGATTGGGCGCCTTCATTCAGCGCCCTGGCGATTCCCTCCGTTCTGATTGTTCAGAATCCAATGTAGACCGAGTTCGTCAGCCATCTTCCGGACTTGCTCTACACACACGGCCGAGGATCCGTTGTCCACGATCAGAGTTTTCGCTACTTGATTAACCACGCTGTAAACACGATTGGAAAAATCCGAATCTGGATGGAAAGCTGTTACAAAAACCGCGCAAATGTTCTGTTTTTTCGGGATTTTCCGTCATGCCTTCCTCGGAGCGGCGCACACACAAAGAATTTCCTCTCCGACGTCCTTCTCTCAGGTGGACCATCAAATCTTCCATCATGCCGAAACAGTCGGGCAGCTATCCTAGTGCTGATTTTGAATTTGATTCGCTCTGCCACCCCCCGTTCACCTGCCTTCGCGCAAGCACTATGGCTATAGATCATTTGTGCCAAGCAGAGTTAAGTACAATTGACCGGCAGCGGCTGCCCGCGCGCGCAACACATTTCACGCAATCCCGCCGGGGAATAAAGAATGAAATGGCGAGGCACTTCCAAGCCACGCCAATCATCTTTGAACCATGCGTGGCCCAGACTATTTATGTTAGGAGTGCTTATGACCAGTCGTCCTGTGCCAGGCTGAAGCCTCTTTTCCACACTCACGCAGCAAGTCCGCTTGGATCCGACACATGTTCAATGACGTGAGAAAGTACGATGACATCATAACGGACGGAGTCGGGGAGATCCGCTATGGTTCCATACCGCACATCGAGACCTTGACCTCGCGCATAGGATGCACCGAAGGATCAAAATCCAGGCCTGACACATTCCAACCAAACGAATGCATTCGGCCCATGAATTGCCCGTTTCCGCAACCCACATCGAGAAAAACTGGTCGGACGCAGGCAAATCAAGAACACTCAGGGCGGCAACGCGTTTCGCGAACGGCAGATGCGAAAGTAATTGGGGAATTAACTTTTTCGGTGCGTCGACTGGGTAGCCGAGTCGCACAGACGCACATTGCGATACTTCCTGTTGAAGCTAACATCCGGGTCAGCGATAGGACTAGCATCGTGGGTACAATAACTCGAATACAATTTTGGAATCTCTTTTGCGACTGGTTGCGGATCTAGCCAAATCACCTCGCAAGACGAACATTTTCGCGTTCCCCAGCTTCCCGGCACGGCGTATAACCAGTCGGCAACGCCCGTATAGAGAAACTCACCGTTCTTGCCGCAAATGGGCCAGCAGCATTCAATCCTCTTTCCTTTCCCACAGAGGTGGGTCCAGAGTCCTTCCCCATCCTTCAGATGCTCGATTGCTGTAATACCAGAGCTCATGGATTTATGTGAGTTGCTGCGCAAGTTTTCGCTCTTCCGGCGAAAGCACTACAAACCACGTGATCAGTGCAAAACCAAGAGATCTTTGATCCAGAAACCAAGCTTTCACCTCCCAACTATGCAGCAGTGTCGCGAGCGCAAATGTGGCCAGCGATCCTCCTGTCGGTAGGGATCGTTTGGAATTTAATGGAAGAGCGAATCGGCAAAAACAGACCGGCAAGCGCCGAAGACCAATGCCATCCCGCTTCCGCACCCGCCCAGTCCACGCGATGGCCGCTCCTTCGATTCCCTGCATCTTCGTCAGCGCAAACAAACTCCCAAATATATGGGTAATTCAATCAGATGTAGCTTTGCCGTCAGATCTGGTATCCCAGCCCCTTGCACAACAGCGAACGGGGCCGATGCCGACAATTCAGGAACACCCCCACGGCCAGCCATTGGAGCACGCGAGTGCTGTGTTGAGCGAAATCGTTCCCCAGCCAAATCTTTAGGCCGTCCGGTGCGAGCGCGACGATCAGCAAGATCACCGGAAACAACGTAAGTAGCCGATACCTCACTGTTCGCCCATATAGCATCGCTGTACGACTGCGGTCCTGCACAAAAGTTGTGGAGAAAGCGGGGAACATCACTGCTAGTAATGATGATGGAATGAGCCAGAGTTTTGTTACAACTTCGTATGGCGTGGTGAAGTCTGCCACAGCACCAATAGAAAGGATCGCGCCAATTAAAAAGCGATAAAACAATCATCAGCGGACCGACTATATAATTAACGGTCATCCAACTGCCGAACCGAAGCAGTGGGCCCACCGCCGCGCGCCGCCAAACGATCCCTTGACTGAGCGATGGCGTGACCTTCAGGCAAAACAGCAGATGAGCGCCCCACGCAATCACCCGACCGATCACCAGGACCACCATAACTACAGACAGGCTTTTTGAAAATGGTAGAACTAGCAACGGACCCGCAAAGGCAAATACCCCCATGGGAATACGTAGCGCGTTAATTATTCCAAACCGCTGATATGCTCCGGATGAGCCGCGGTTCGCCGAGGTTGTAATTACAACCAGGAGACAGACCAAGTAGATCGAAGGAGTGCGAACTTCGGACTGCAATTCCGCAGGAATCTTGAGTGCGCGATGGATCAGCCATGGTGAGATTGCGCCGATCACTGCCGCACCGACGATCCCTCGTGCGAGCATCAAAAGAAGCGATGTCCAGACCAATGTCGGAATTTCCTGCTCCGCCCCCTCGCCCAGTTTCTTCGCTACCAGCTGAGTAAGGGCTCTGCCCAGTCCCATGTCGAAGAGACTGGCATAGCCGATGAGAGCCCAAGCCAGCACCAGCGCTCCAAAGCGGTCCTTCCCCAATCCGTGAATCAAGATGGGTATGGATACCACCGCCACAATCATGGGCGCGCCGTACCAATCAGATTCCAGATGGTGTTGCGAGCCAGCAGTCGGCCACTCGTCAGCTGCGGATTTGCACTCGTAGCGACCTCAGCCATGAATTACTCGCACCTCAGTTGGCACGATAGACCCTCCCAGACTCAATCAGAATTTATAGAATTGGTTCCACGTCGGCAGATCTGCATCCACCACCAGCGCTGGCTGGATCAACTCGATCGAGATCACCGCCCGGAATTTTGCCTTTCGTCGCAGCAGGATTCATGCATCCCGACGAATGGTCCACTCTTCAACCTTACACGCCTCCCAACGGTTAAGTAGGGATGTGGTTCGGCGCGCAACCGTCCATTCAAACCTGCGCGCAACGTTTCCACCTGCTCGTCTGGTAGGGCTGCGGGCAGGCCGCCAAAACCAACTAGCCGGGCCACTCCAGGCACTTCGAGAAAATTCAGACGATCCACAACGGAAAGTGCACGAAAACATAGCCTGGAAATAGTGGCATTTCGAGCTTTACTTGGCGATCACTCCAGCGCCGCGCCGTCTGATAAACAGGCAAAAAGCTCTCGACTCCTCTTCGCGCAATCTCTCGCCGCCGCCTTTTTTTCGTGGTTGGCGTGGGTATAAACCGCGTACCAGAGAGGCGGAGAGTGGGCAAAAAACAAACATTCCGGTGTACTACCTTGCACCACTGACCTTGTGCTAGCAGCCATGTTCATTCTCCGGAGACAGCTTCGCCCCGTCAGCCACAAGGGCAATCCGCGTTTAACACATTTTCCTTCAACAACTTACATCAAGTTCGTGGCGATTCTTCAGACTCTTGCGCTTCGCCTGGCGTTTTCCTTTTCGAAACGAACTTCATCCAAGCCCGATTTGTCCACGCCTGCAGTCGCGAACCGTTCGGAGTGGCCCAGGGCATTGTCGCGTTCACCGATTGGAAAACTTCCTGGGCGAAGAGTTTCCCCGCATCGTCGGCTTCGATTTTGCTCCACTGCGCTTTGCCGATCAGAAAAACCCCCGCAGCGACCAGAGCCACGCATGTGCTCATGAACATAATTGCCAAGCGGGGTGGGAAGGATTTACGCTCCGGCACAGTGGCAGGATCTAACACCTTAACGCTCGGCGTTTCCTTGACCTCTTGAACCTTTGCGAGTTCGTATTGTTGCGTTAGCGATTCGTAGACAGCTTCTTGAATCTGCATCCGCCGGTACAGGTCGGCGTATGTCACTCCAAGTAGCGGTAAAGTTCGCAGGGAAGGATGGGTCGAATCCGACGAATCCTCCGAAGAGCCGGGCTTCCCCTGCGCCGATCCCCCCAAGCTTCTCCATTTGAAGGCGCAATTCGGCGATGCGTGCCTCCACTGACCGCACACGCACGTTGTTCTCCGTGTAAATCGCTTGCAGACCCTTTAGCTCCGATTCCGCTGCGTCAATTGGCCCTCAATCGTCGCGGCCCCCTGCAGCATCGCGCGAGCTTCTTCTTTTATATCCACAGTCTGGTTCTTGCTTGCAAATTGACTGAAGTCTTGAGAAGCCTGGTCGAGGTCTCGTTTAACCCCGACAAGCCGTTCTTCCAGAAAAACTCGTTCGCGATGGGCAGACGAGGTAGACAATTCAGCGACTAACTGGTTCAGCTCTTCGTCATAGGCGTTTGCAATCGCCGTCGCTCGTTTCGGATCATGGTCTTAACGGTAATCGAAATAATGCCGCTCTTTCGGTCTTCCACTATGCCTTGTTCTCTGCCAATTTATTTCGTGCGTCTTGCTGATAGCGAGCTCCATATACTTTGCGCAAATTAAACTTTTCAATTAAGCGATCCTCCACAGTGCTGCTGCGCAGAATTCCTACAAAGAGAGCGCCAGAAAACTTCATGCCGAGGAGGTCACCTGCCAAAGGGGCCAGCCCGGAACTGGTCTTTGCCGGAGTGCGGCCAACATGGCTACACTCGAACTCGACTGGTTGTCGGGGGGCATGAGTTGGCTTGTGGACTCATACCTTTTTGGAATTGCGAACGCCACAACCGTCCCCAAAAGCAGCCCAATGAGCGCGGCTCTTTGGATGACGCGCCTCTGACTCCAGAGCAAGTTTAACTGAGCAAAAATGGCTTCCTTCAGCTCAATTGTCACACGCTCAATAGGAAGACTTACCTGCTCCTGCGAAGGAGTGGATTTCGTTTGCGGTTTTGTTGCTGTCTGGGTCACTATTCGAATTTCCTGCTATCGTAGCCTTTCTCGGGTTTCCATTCCATGAAAAACTGACTTTGTGTTTGCTGATCAGTACAGTCCAACTTCATGGCCCTCCAAACCTTCTACACTTCCCTCGAAACGCGTGTGCCGTGTCTCCTATCTAGAATTTCTGACCTCAGTTCCCCATCTCCAAGACTCTGGATAAATGGTGATCCCGACGGACGATGTCCAATTCGTCTGCGGCGTTGAAGCAAGCAATGGATAATTCCATTTTCGTATTGCAGAAGGGCTGTGAGATTTATGTTCCGGAACCACCAATTGGCGCTGACGGAAGCGTCATTGATGTTGCCACCTCCCGGGATGAAGTCGTTGGCTACACTGGTATGTCGGTAGCCGAACTGGATCGAATTGCGGGCACTGACATGGTAAGTCGTCCAGGCCTGATAGCTGTGGCCTTCCCTGCCGACTGGGCTACCGATGAGGAAGCCGTCGTTCGTATACAGATCATGGTAAAAGCTATCCCAGTAATTGAACTGGCCGTACGCAGCAGAGAGGATAGCGGGGTGGAGTCCATACCTTCGGGGTATCCGTGTAGGCAGCCTCAAAGCGCAGATCCAGCTTCGACAATTTCGGAAACCGCGTCAGGTAAATACCCGGGGCAAACGCACCTCGAGGCAGGTCCGCGAACGGCGTTATATTGTCGGTTGCCAGAGAATCGGTATAGATCGTCAGCCAGTCCCGCAGATACGGGATGCGATAACTCATATCGAAGCCAGAAGTCCGCTTTCCGGGTTGATTGCTCCGAAATAAACGCTATTGGTGACACTGAAGTAGCTTAGCTCAAGGGATTTGAGGGTGATCGGACGTCCTACACCTCCCATCTCGCCCGTCCGCGTGAAGCCGAACTCAAAATTGGGCGTCGGCTTGAAAGCGAATTTCTCGCCATGGAGCACGGGGCGAGGAGGAAACTGATTTCCAGAAAGCTTACCGATAAACAGATCTACCTTCATGGGCCCAAGAATTTGGAAACCAAGGGAATTTCGATGGGTGCTTCCCTGCTGACACGAAACATATAGATGGGCGCTGCATTGTCGCTCATGAGAAACGCGTTGCTGTAATCGGGTGACCACCACAGGCTCTGCTTGCCAAAGGAGAAAATCCAATCCATTTGGTTTGAAGAAACATAAGTGTCCATGAGCCGGAACTGACTGGTGGAAGGAAATGTCTGGGATTGAACAGGATTCTGGTCCATGATCGCGATGGCATTATTTACCGCAGGTGAATAAGGGGGAGAACTAGGAGCATACTCGTATTCGCCACTGGCATAGATGGCGAATCTTCCTTGTGTGACCCACGCCGAGCCGCCCGCGACGGCATTGACTCCCTCGCCATAGGGGCGCCCGTAATCGTCGATAATGGTTTGACCGAAGTGATAACTATCGTTCAGTGGCGTCCCACTTATCCCCGTGACAGTCGTGTAGAGAGATTCCACACGTGCGGAAGTTTCATTCGGACTGCCGCCACCAAGCCGCTCGGAGTCCGCGGCAAATTCACGCGAGCAAAGAAGAATAGAGACCATTGACCTCGGCGGTGGTGTTTTCCGAGCCGGAGATCCGGTCGCCAGCTTCTCCTACCAACTTAGCGCATTCCTGGCGAGTCCAGGGCTCCATATCTAGAAACTGCGATTGGATATAACCCAGGGCAATCAATCTCTTCATCGCGGGATAGATCCAACTGCTGAGTGGAACGAACGTCGTGCCCAGACTGGTAGTTCGCTCATTCGGGCCACCCTTGTGAAATTCGCCATAGCTCTGCCAATCTGAGCCGCTGAGTTCGGGATCATGATGGGCGCGGTACGCTTGCTTGCCGACATACCAGCCAATGGCGCTGCCAACAAACACGTCGGCATTAAAATGTTGCTTGCCTGTTACGCGGGCGATGCTAATGGATGAGGCCAAACCGTAAACCAAGATCGAGGTCAACGGTCCCGGATATTCGTGTGCGATCACACTGGCGATGGCCCATGCGGCTGACGCATGCTCGGAAGGCATCGAAGCTGCCACCATTCCAGAAATGACCCGAGTAGAGAGGTTGATCGAGGGGCCGAGTGCGGCCAAAGGTATATTTGAGAGCGGTAGTCACGACGATAAGCGTTGACAGCGGCTTCACCCGCCAAGAATCCGGTCTCTTTCTTGTGATCGTCGTGAGTGAAATGCCCCCAGACGTAGAGTCCGCCGCCGATACCAGCCATGGCGCCTATTCCATAATTCGAGAATTTCACACTGTTATTCAGACGGGAGGGCGAGTTCGACAAGCCTCTGCTGAAATCTGAATCCGTTGCTAGGAATCCGGCAGTCCCCATACTGAAAGGCACAATAATATCCGCATCCGCCCAACTCAAATGCCGAGGAAAAGTCCAAATTTGTACCTGGTCAAACAAGAACCTTTCTCCAAATCCTTTGACGCTATGAGGCAGAGTCACAGAGTCGCTTTCGTCACTGAACAAGCCAATCTTCGGCTTAGGTTTTTCTGGCGCTGACGTCGACTCGCCCTTCGCCGGAACACCGGCGTCCTGCTGTGCCTGGGGAGGAGCGGCAGCGTACCCCACTGTTCCTGCGATCGAATTGAGAGTCAGCCATCCCATTGCTGCTATCCACGCCCTCCACATGAAAAGTTCTCCTCGCTTACGGATGGATATAGGCCACCGCGAGGGCAATGGAAGAAGCGAGCTGGGCCGATTGCATTATCGCTGTCCAGTTCACGCCTCCAATCTTAGGCGTCTTTTCGGGAACGATGACAGTGTCCCCCGGCCGCAGGGTCGCATTCAAAGGGTCACCGGATAACCAGCTACCGCCATTATTTTTCGCGGAAAGAACTGAGCCATCTGCACGGATAACGAAGACTGCCTTTTTGTCGGCAATAGGCGTCAGCCCGCCAGCCTGACTCAGATACCACTTAGCGGAACGGCCGGATTGGGTGCTGATTGCCGTGGGATTGAATACCTGTCCACTCACCATCACAACGTTTGCCTTCTTTGGAATCATGAGGATATCGCCATCGCGCAATGCGACATCCGCAGGAGTGTTTTTCCATTTATTGATATCTGAGGAAATGTGAATTACGACTCGGCCGATGGGAGGATTGGTGGAAAGCTGACTCAGGGTGGAGTCGGTCTGGGCCAGGGCATTCAGCTTTTGATTCTTCTGATCCGTGTTCGTCTCGGGAAGATCCTTAAGCTGCATTCGCTCGGCTTTCATCCGATTGATGAGTTCCCGTTGATTTCTGGCTTCCATTTCTCGAACGTCGCGCCGCATCAGCACCGCACCATAGGGATAAGCCTCTTTCGTATACCCGCCAGCCCGTTCGAGAACAGTGCTCAAACGTTCTCCTGGCTGTATTCCGTAGGTTGAAGGATGAGTGACTTCTCCACTCACCTTAACGGCGGCACCGATATCGCCCCAGCCGGGAACCTGCCGAATGGCCAATACATCCCCGCTGCGGAGTGGCACATCCTCGGTAGCGTTTCCATTGTTCAAGGAAGCAAGCGAGATCTGTAACTGCTCCGCGGACCCGCCAGAAGCTGCATAACGCGTCAAATCAGCCGTATTGGTATCGGCACTGCGTTTCAGACCCCCGGCAGCAAAAATCAAGTCCTCAACGCGCATATTTGCCGTGTAAGGATAGCGACCAGGCTTGGCAACTTCGCCGGTGATCTCGATCGTGCTGGGATCGACCTGATCCGTATTCTTGTGGATGAGGAGGCGATCACGTGGCTGTAGCAAAATATTGTCGGCGGCACTTCCCTTTAAGGCTTCGCCGAGATTCACGCTGAAGATTTTTGAAGTGCCATCCGGATTGAACCGGAACAGCTGCGCTGTGTTTAGGGCAGCATCCGGAGTAAGGCCGCCAGCAAGATAAACCGCATCGCGGAGTGACGCTTGTCCGGAAGTCCTGTAGGTTCCCGGCGAACGCACCTCGCCGGCGACAGAGACAGTGGGAGCGGGCTCAAAATCAAAGCGACTAAAAATCCGCACTGTGTCTAAAGGCTGCAAGGACGGAGCGGAGGAAGGATCCTTCATGGCACCGGCCAAATCAAAACTCACGATGGTCGGATGAAAATCAGGGGCATTGAGACGGATAATTTCGCCGTAGTGCGCCGCCGGTTCAGGAAGAATGTCTTTATAGTTGGCAACCAGATCGGTCAACTTCATCCCGTCATGGAAGGAATAGCGTCCGGGGCGAAGAACGTGGCCCTGGAGGTAGATGGTGTCCTGGTTGTAGGCCGCGATGGGGAAAATATGGATTTCATCGCCGTCCTGGACCTTAAACGCTGTGAGCTGCGAAGTGGACGAGTTGTCAGGAGACAAGTCCAGACTGAGCATGGTGCGCTTTTCGTGCGCTTCGAGGCGTTGTACTTCAACGTGCCGCAAGGCAGCTGCCGGGAGAATCCCCCCGGCGAGTTCAAGGACATCGGCAACAGTTTTTTCGCCATTCAACTCGTAAATCGCCGGCCGACGGACCATGCCGGTCACCGTAACCTGGGGGCCCAAAGGAGGCACCAGCAAGGTGTCACCGTTTTCGAGCTTCTGCGCGTTTGGAGTAACGCCGTGTAACAGGAGGTCGTAAGTGTCAATTTCCTCCAGTTCCTGCCTGCCGCGCATGTGTTTTAAGGATCGCAAAGAGCCACGAGACGTTGCCCCTCCGGCAGCCACCAGCGCGTTCAGAGCAGTGGATAGGGAGCTGATGTCGTATGCCCCAGGCTCCTCAACTTCTCCTACAACATAAATGCGAACGGTACGAAGCCGTGACACCGACACGTCTGCGGAAGTGTCGCGAAACTGCGTGCCAATCGCTTTTTGCACGGCTAGTTGGACATCGCCAAGCGAGCGACCACTCACGAGTAGCGGACCCGCCTCGGGAAGAGTGACGCGCCCCTGCCGATCGACGGTACGTTGCAACTTTGTCGAAATACCTCCCCAGAGATCGATGGAAAGACTGTCTCCGGGTCCGACCACATAATCGGGCCCAACCGGCAAGTCCATGGGGACAGAGCGGGGATCGCGGAGTCCGTCACGGAAAACTTCTGTCCCGAACCGTTGCGGGGGGCGGTCCCTGGAGGGTGCTTGAACGTACAAGTCGTACAAGGAAGGGATATCTGCGTAGGGATTCGGGCGGTGGACCATGGCGCCGGGTAATGGTTCCCGGTCCTTGGCGAGTTTCGGTTGTCGGCGCAAGAGCGCACCCGAACCCAATTCGGACTTCCCGTTGGTCATGTTGTTCATTGCATTCATCGACAAAGACGTTTCCCGGTCAGAGAGTTCGTCGGTCGAGGATTGCGTCGTTCCGGCAGGTGTCCGACGCATTGGAAAAGCATTCAGGGAGTCCGGAACTGAATTGCCATAGCTCAGCGGGTCATTTGGTTGCTTCAGAGGGTTGGAGACGTTTTGCAATAAGGCGTTAGCATCTGCGGGCATGCCGAACTGTAGCTCTTCCGAATTATTCTCCGTCTGGATAATCTGAGGAGAGGGAGACGCGGGTTGGCCATAGTTGGGATAGCCAGGAGCTTGTTCCTTCTGCGGGATATTTCGGTCAGGATTCTGGTTCGTGCGATTGGGCCGGCCCGTGGTGCCTTGGACGCACTCGCGGTCGTCGTTCGGCTCACAAGGTACAAATTTCGATTCGCTGGTATCCGTTTTTTGTGGTTGGACGGACTCCGCATCCTCTTGCGCTTCGATCTGGACGAGGTGCCTTACCCGTTCCTTGGTTAGCAGTTCTTGCTCTTTCCCCAATTGCGATTCAGGGTCAATGGTCGGACGCAAGTAGCCGTAGCGCTGCACCAGCCGGGTAGCGACGGAGCGAAACACGACGTCGGTCGTCAATCTGTCGAAAACGGCGTTATCGGTAAGGTCTTCGTCGCTAACGATTTGGCCGTTATCGCTGGCCTCTTTAGCGATCCAACGCTTCAGTTCAACCAATAATCCGGGGTCCTTAATCAGCACTTCCTTAATCTGGGCAGGAGAAGCAGCCACACGAGAAAGATTTTCCTTCTCGAGTTCCGAAATCTCCTGTTTGCTAACACGGGGCGCAACGACCGTCTGCGGCGTTTGACGAAGAGTGTTGTCCTGCGCATGAGCAGTGGAAGTGAGCGCCGCAAGAACGAGAGGAAGAGACCACCTGACGACTTTGCGTATTCTGATCATGTGTGATTCTCCCTCAGTTGACATCGCTCCCTTTGATGACGGCTCCAGCAACGTTTTTCACTGCACTCAGAAATCCTTGTTCCGACGGCTCAATATCGTCGGCATGAATGTCGAGTGATGCCCAATAACAAACGGAATAGCTTTCCTCCGCGGCAACCGCGATGATGCGAAGGGAGGGGAACTCTCGAAGGAGTGCGTCGCATATCACCGGCCTTTTGCCTGGTTGTTCTGCGGTAACCACCAGCAGATCGGGAGAGGTCTTCAAAACGAGATCGCGAATTTCAGATTCATGCGTCACTTCGCCGACAATCTGAATCCACGATTCTTCCTCGAGCATCTCGACGAGAAGTTCTCTCATTAATTTTGGCTGATTCGCCATTAAAACCCGGAATGTCTTGACCATAGCCATCCCCTTAAGGAAATTGAGTATTCCTCAGACAAAAATAAAGGGTAGGTTCAAAAGTGGTCTAAAACTGCACCCAGAGAGGCACTAGTGGCTGGTAGTCTACAGGGGGACTAACGAGAGCTATGATATTGACTAGGTACCGGGCCATTGGTGAATAGTGCCAGGTTCACCGTAGGGTAGCGGGATAACGAGAGTACGGCTTCCGTAAAAGTCTGTAGCTTGTCGAAACTTATAACCTTATTGTGATTGGATACTCTGTGGATATTTATGAAGTTAGTTGACATTTAGCAGTGCTAAACATACACTTCAGCCTGCCAGTAAGTTAATGATTCACCGCCCTTTGGGTCTTCGGCTCAGCCCTCTCGCCAAAATAGACAGATGAATATAGAGAGAGACTATGGTAGCCGCAAACAACTGCAAATTGTCCCGGGAAGTTAGTGTTTATCTGTTGGCGGAAAATCGATTGCTACGCGATACTCTGGCGCGGCTTCTAAGAAAGCGTGCGGGGATTAATGTCGTGGGGGTAAGCCGGAGCTCGGAGACAGCGAAAGAAGAGATACTGGCTTCGCGTTGCGATGTCGTCTTAATGGATTCTTCCGACAATCCCGCCTGTTCGGTTTTTTTGGACGACCTACTTGGTCAAGATTCGGGAGTCAAGCTACTCCTGTTTGGGATGGATGACGATCCGGACATGTTCTTGAAGGCGGTTCAATACGGAATCTGTGGCTACCTTCTCAAGGAAGCGTCTGCTGCGGAGATCGTCGCAGCAGTTCGGGCCGCCGTTCAAGGAGAAGCCACTTGCCCCCCTCACCTTTGCATGAGCCTTATTCAATATGTGAGCAAGAAGCGCCACGAGAAGCTCGATTCGCTAGAAATGCAGGGTGGCAAGGCCCTCACGCCCCGGCAACTCCAACTCATCCGGCTCGTGGCCGAGGGGCTGACGAATAAGGAAATTGCAGCAAATCTGAATCTGTCTCAATTCACTGTGAAGAACCATTTGCGGCGCGTCATGCGACAGGTGGAAGCGGCGAGCCGCCACGACGCTGTGGATGTGCTTCGGGCAAATGGCCAACTGGCCACCTGATCCGTTTTCTCTAAGCGGTCTAAATCATAGTCGGCAGTCTTCGTTTCGGCTTGAGTTCCCGGTTCACCGGGCCAAATTGAATGCAACGCCGTCCCGTCGTTCTCCGGCGAATACGATCTTGGAAGTAGCGGAATTTGTGAGCGTGATGCTGATCGCGCGCGATGCCCCCACAGAGACAGTTCCAAATTCAAAGTGCTGGGACTCAGGTTCAACTGGCCTTGCGCAGGCAAGCCGACGGCACCAAAGGTCAGCAGAATGATCATGAAAAGTGAGATCGCCTCGAAGAATGGGGCGAGCTTGTCCTGTGCTGTTGCAGACGCGGAACGGACGGCCTGATTTCGATACTCTATTTCGGCCCACCAACGATCATCTAAATTGGCCCACCTACTGAAAACCATATACCGTGGATCTCGTTTCGGGCTCGCGAGCCCCCAAGGAGACCCGGTTGAACAGGAGAGCCAAAGTGGAACTATTTGAGCAGATTCGGCGGGAGTACAACCACGGCGTGGGGACTATCCAAGGGGTGGCGAGGAAGCTTGGAATTCATCGGCGCATGGTGCGGGAAGCATTGGCTGACGCGGTTCCGAGGGAGCGAAAAATCAACACTCGACCGAAGCCGAAATTGGAAGCAGCGGCGACTTTCATCGAAGCGATTCTGCAGACCGATCAGAAGGCACCGAGAAAGCAGCGACACACCGCACATCGGATCTGGTGCCGGATCCGCAAGGAACTTCCGGAAGTCAGCATCGCCGAGTCATCAATTCGTCGCTATGTGCGCGAGCGGAAGATTCAGTTACAACTCATCGGGCACGAGACGTTCATTCCGCAGTCCTACGCTTGGGGAGGAGAAGCGCAGGTGGATTGGTATGAAGCTTACGCAGATATCTGCGGAGAGCGGGAGCTGGCCTACGTCTTCTGCATGCGCAGTATGGCCAGCGGAGGAGCGTTCCATTGCGCTTTCCCACACGCAAGTCAGCAAGCGTTTCTGGAAGCGCACAAATGGGCGTTTACCTATTTTGGCGGCGTATTTGCTCGCTGCCGTTATGACAACCTCACGAGTGCAGTGAAGAAGATTTTGCGAGGACACCAGCGAGAGGAGACCACGCGATTCATCGCCTTCCGATCGCATTGGGGCTTCGAGTCAGAGTTCTGCACACCAGGAGAAGGGCACGAAAAAGGCGGCGTGGAGGGAGAAGGCGGTTACTTTCGCCGGAACCACCTGGTGCCCGTGCCGAAAGTCGACAGCTGGGAGGAACTGAACATCCTGCTGCTTGAGGCTTCCAAGAGCGACGAGCAACGGATGATCAACGGGCGGACACAGACGGTCGGCATGGGGATGAACCTTGAACGGGAACATCTGCGCACGCTGCCCGAGGAAGGTTTCGACCTCGCTGCGGTCCACTTTCCGCACGTAAACGCCAGCGGCTGCGTGAAGGTGCTTACCAACTTCTACTCGGCTCCTCTTCCCGTCGGAGTGGAAGTGCAGGCCAAGGTGCATTCGTCCTACGTGGAGATATGGCATCAGGGAGAGTGTGTGGCGCGGCATGAACGGTGCTTCAACCGCCAGCAGAAAGTACTCAACCTGGAGCACTACCTGGAGGCGCTGACCAAGAAGCCCGGAGCGTTCGCTGGTTCGACACCGCTCGAACAGTGGCGGGCGCAAGGACGTTGGCCGGCCAGTTTCGATCGCTACTGGGAGATGCTGAAGCAACGAAGGGGCCAGCAGCCGGGAACACGCGCCATGATCGAGGTGCTTTTGCTGGGCCGGCAGCACGGCTACCCGCAACTGCAAGTGTCGATCGAAAAGGCTCTGGAGATGAGTTGTTTCGATGTGGAAGCCGTGCGCCTGCTCCTGGATGCGGAACGAAACGGGAAACGAGAGCCGCGTGAAGCGGTGGAGGTCGGGGCCTTGCGAGTGTATGACCGGCCACAACCGACCACCGGGAACTACGACCAGTTGCTCGGGAACTATTCCGGGAACGGGGTGATTCAATGAGCACCGCGACGGTTACCGTGCAACAGGCGACGATTCGGCAGTATGCCAAAGACCTGAGGCTGGCGACGGTGGGAGGGCAGTTTCTGTCGATGGCCGAAGAAGCAGCCAAGCAGAAGCAGGGGCATTTGAGTTATCTGGAAGCGCTGCTCGGAGCGGAAGTGGAAGATCGCTTTCAGCATGGGGTAGCACGGCGGATAACCGATGCCCATTTCCCTAAGGTAAAAACACTGGAGGACTTTGCGTTTGCTGATGCGCCGCACCTTCCTGCGGCCCAGATCCGGAACCTGGCCGAAGGCGGGTACTTGAGCCGCAGCGAGCCAGTTATTTTTCTCGGGGAGACCGGTACGGGCAAAACGCACCTGGCAACGGGGCTGGCGATTGCCGCCTGTCGCCAGAGAAAACGGGTAAGGTTCACAACGGCGGCGCAGCTGGTGAATGAACTGACGGAAGCCAAGAACAAGAGCGAATTGAATCGTGTGACCAACCGGTGGATGCGCTATGAGTTGATC
This sequence comes from Candidatus Acidiferrales bacterium, assembly GCA_963775865.1. Lineage (GTDB taxonomy): Bacteria > Acidobacteriota > Terriglobia > Acidiferrales > UBA7541 > Acidiferrum. Next base: position 418,239 of record CAVZKU010000012.1, read on the forward strand.
GTGATCGACGAAATGGCATATGTAGCGATGCCGGAAGCAGCTGCCGAGCTGTTGTTCCAGATCATCGCTGGCCGGGCCGAGAGAGCGGCGGTGATCGTGACAACGAATCTGCCGTTTTCGGAGTGGACCACGATGTTCCCGAACGCCAGGTTGTGCAAGGCCATGCTCGACCGGTTGACTGACCAGGCGCACATCATAGAGACCGGCACGGAGTCGTATCGTTTCCGCAGAACCCTGAATAAGAAGAAAGGCGGCAAGGGATGAGGCAACGGGTAGCGAGCTCCTCGGAAAACGGGGATGCTACGGGTCGACCGAGTTGGAGATCGTCGTTCCTGGGAGACGCTGACGCCGCGCTTCTAGAACTTTTCCCGCATCCCGGTCTACGCTAAGCCCTAAACGCGCCGCCCTACGGGCGCCGCAGGGCTTCGCTCCGACCGGGATGCGGGAGTTGATTCACCCAGGGGGTGGCCAGATAGGTGATCAAAGTGGGCCAAATTAGGTTGACGGAATCACCCGCGAGTGCAGCGCAAAGAGAGATATTTCGCAGGCGATCTTCCCTCATGAAGCGGAGCCAGAGTGTTCGTTTTTCGCGAATCTACAGAATGCGAGAGAGGGGCGGGGGCGAAAGCCTAAGTCCAGGTGCGATCTAGTACCTGGACCTCGGTACAGTTAATCGACCTGCTACTAGGGAAACGTGGTGTACCTATTTTTTAGCTACGCGAAATTCGCAACCAGTTCCGTTCGAAGAGAGTCGCACTGCCCTTCGGAATCTCGGAAGGAATTACGACAGGATTTCGAAGCCAGGGTAAGTGTGGTTGAATAGGGATTCAGCAAGATAGTTGAAAAGGCAAGATTTGTGGGACGAGGATAGGCGAAAAATATTGCACATTTTTCCACAGTCATAGCACTTACCAGCACAGCTTCGCGTTTGTAGAATAGCCGAGAGTTTCTCTGAGGGGTGCCCCATGCTCTTTGCAACTGTGTCTCGCGGTAAAAATCTTGGAGTCCGATTGCTTCCGCATCGATTTAAGGACAACCGTTACCGCGTCCAATTGGGGAAAGAAGGCCCTTATATCCCGGTTACGGATTACCGCGAGATCCCTTCCTACCTTGCAAATGGGTATTCTCTGCTGATGAGCAACAAGTCCGACTGCCACACGCCAACCTTGATCAGACCTCAATCCATACAGGGATGGAGTGTGAATTCGATGGACCTATTCTTCCCCAAACTCTGAACTAGGAGTTTCGCCTCCAGTTTGTTCCTCGCGAACAGAGGAAGCCAGCAGTTCCTGCTTCCGGTGCACCGGATCATTTTCAATAGCGAATCTTGTTGGGCTTAGCTACCCACGCGCGAAATCCAGCGAGTGCTTCTTCGCGCATCATCTGCATTGTGGGGATGCGCCGCTGTGAATAAGGCAAATTCAGTTCGCTGTAGATAAACGCGTCATCAAAACCGATCTTGGCCGCGTCCTCCGCCGTGTTGGCGAAATAGATTCGCGAGAGCCGAGCCCAATAGATCGCACCCAAGCACATGGGACAAGGTTCGCAGGAGGTGTACAGCTCGCAATCCTTCAGTTCGAAGACGGCGAGTTTTGCGCAAGCCTGGCGGATGGCCAGCATTTCCGCATGAGCGGTGGGATCATTCGTAGAGGTCACCTGGTTTGCGCCTTCGGCAATGATGTGGCCAGCCCTCACAATCACCGCACCGAAGGGTCCTCCTCGCCCAGAAAGGACTCCCTCGATCGAGAGCTGAATGGCTCGCGCCATGAAGGGGTTATTGAACCTCCCCACGGCTAAAGCCGGGGGATTCCTGACTGCATCATGCTTTGGCACAATGCACCTCGTGGCTCGTTCCAAGCCCGGCGAGTAGCGTGTTGCGAGCCGCATTGACATCGCGGTCGTGCAGACTTCCACAGTCTGAGCAATGCCACTGCCTTACCGCAAGCCCATGCCAACCTGTAGGACCAGAACGGCTCCCACAGGCAGAACAGGTCATGGTGGAAAACTTAGCAGCAGGTTCGACGTATTCCGTACCGCCTGCACGGCTCTTGTACGCAATCATTTGTCGAAGCTGATAGTGAGAAGAACTGGAAACGGACTTCCCAAACTTGTTTGCAACGCCTTTGTGGTTGTCGCCACTAAAGGCGATAAAGCTATTCTCCCGCACCAGGCGCAAGGAAAGTTTGTGGTTGCGGTCCTTGACGCGATTGGCGCGACGTTCTTGAAGCCGTGCCGCCAGTACCTTGTGGTGACCGCGCTGTGCCTGTGCCAGACGATGTTCGATGGCTTGCAGTTCCCGAGGGTGGTCTAAAACCTCGCCATCCGACATCGTCAACAAGCTCTTAAAGCCGGGGTCGATTCCCAGCTGCCCATCTGCGACACGCTCGATCGCTTCCCGGTCGGTTGCGATAAACAGGCACAGATACCAGCCACTGGCACGCTTGACGATGCGACCGCACTTAATTTCCCCTTCCGGCAAATCTTGTTTGTGGAACCGCAGTTTTCCAAGGCCGGGAATACCGATGTGCTTATCTTTTGGCGGCTTGATAGGGTCTGGGAATGGAATACTATGGAGCTTATTTCTCATGCCCTTGAGCCGGGGTTTCTTAGCAATCTTCTTGAAGCAACGGGTCCATGCGATATGCGCCTGCGACAAGATGCCTTGCAGTGTGTGGCTGGGAATTTCCATCTTCTCGCCGTGGTGGGCAAGTAGGTTCTGGAAGTCTTTTGCGCTGTAGTAGATTTTATCCTTAGCGTCCAACGCAATCTTCCGCACCGCCCAGTTCCACACACCTGTCAAGTTCCACAGCCACTCGGTGAGGACGGCTTCCTGCTTCCTATTCGGTCGAAGCTTGAGCTGCGCCTGAATCATACGTTCTTCTGATTCTCCACGTACTGCTTGATGACTGACAACGGGGCACCACCAACCGTTGAACAGAAGTAGCTGTTGGTCCACAGGCTGGGTATCCTCGATACCAAACTTGGAAACTCTTTTCGAAGATGATGAGATGAGATGCCTTTGGTGTGTTTGACGAAGCGATGGATTCCAAACTGTGGGTGCACTTCCACAAGTAGATGAACGTGGTCAGGCATAATCTCCATTGCGAAGATTTCCACGCGGTACTTCTTGGCGACCTCGCGGAAGATGGTGGCACAGCGTCGAGCAATCCGACCTTCCAGAACCTTCCGCCTATATTTCGGACAGAAGACGATGTGGTACTTGCTGGAATAGACGATGCTGTTGTTCGACTTGTATCCGGCAATCATGTTTTCTTATACTAGTTTAAGCAGTCTATGTAAATAACTTACTGCAACCTACCTACTATGGCGCTCGCTTGACCCCATGCCTAAAGGCAGGGGATTGCGCTCGCTCTTGTTCATGTACGTAGGACTGTCCCGTTCTCCCTTGGCTGGGCAGGTTTCCAGCTGAGCGATTCGGTTCCAGACAAGCGGAATCCATGCCCATTTCGGGAGCAAGTATATGCCCGGCAACTGGCTGCAGAGGCACTTTTTTCTGTTCGAATCATCGATTATGGTGACTTGAAAAACTGAAGAGATGAGACTACGCTCTGTTCTCAATTCGCACGTTATTTTGCCAGGATCCACTCTTCGCCATGAGTTTGCGCGCCTTTCTTTCCCGCCGGGTCGTGATGCCGGACGGGGTGCGGCCAGCCGCACTGCTGGTCGAAGGGGAATGCATCGCGGAGGTCGTTGCTCGGGAGCAGGTGCCGCCGGAGGCCGATGCAAAGGATTTCGGCGATGCGGCAATCCTGCCCGGACTGGTGGATTCCCATATCCACATCAACGATCCCGGCCGCGCGGATTGGGAAGGATTTGAAACAGCGACGCGAGCCGCGGCGGCCGGGGGCTACACCGTTCTAGTGGATATGCCGTTGAACTGCTTGCCGTCCACCACGCGTGTGGCCGCTCTCGAGGAAAAACGGAAGGCGGCCGAGGGGAGATGCCGGGTGGATTGGATGGCATGGGGTGGCGTTGTCTCTGATAACGCCTGCGAGATTCAGGCGCTGGCAGAGGCGGGCGTAGCAGGATTTAAATGCTTCCTGATCGATCCCGGTCTCTCAGGCTTCACGATGGTGACGGAAGAGCAGTTGAGAGCCGCGTTGCCAGAGGTCGCCGGAACGGGTTTACCGCTCCTTGTGCATGCCGAACTTCCCGGGGCGATCGAACTGGCGTCCGCGAGTCTGCGGGGCGAGGATTGGTCTCTGTACAAGACGTATCTGCGGTCGCGGCCGGAAGAGGCGGAGCTGTCAGCGATTGAGCTGTTATTGGCCCTGTGCAGGGAATACAGGTTCCATCTCCACGTGGTGCATCTTTCCGCAAGCCAGGCAATTCCGCTGTTGCGCGCCGCGCGCTCTGAAGGTCTGCCGGTGAGTGTAGAAACGTGCCCACATTATCTGCACCTGACAGCCGAGGCGATTCCCAAGGGGGCAACCTTGTTTAAGTGCGCTCCGCCGCTTCGCAGCAGGGAAAATTGCGCGAGGTTATGGCAGGCGCTTCGCGAGGGAACACTCGATCTGGTGGCGACGGATCATTCTCCCTGCCCACCGGCAATGAAGCGGCTTGCAGAGGGAGATTTTCGGAGTGCATGGGGCGGCATTGCGGGTATTTCTTTAGCGCTGCCGGTGATCTACACGGAGGCGACCCACCGTGGGTTTGGTCTCGCCGACGTGGCGCGTTGGATGGCAGAAGCTCCTGCAAAGTTGGCCGGTTGCCAGATGCACAAAGGACGGATTGCAGCAGGATACGATGCCGATTTCGTGGTATTCGATGCGGAGAGCGAGTTCATCGCGAGCGAAGACCGATTGCATTACCGCCACCCAGTGTCGCCGTATTTGGGAGAAAAGTTACGGGGAGTGGTGAAGGCCACGTACCTTCGAGGCAAGCCGGTGTTCACAGAAGGCAAATTTCCAGGAGAACCTGCCGGCAGGGAGATTCGGCGGAGGCGAAACTAGCTGCGCATTTGCGAGAGCAGAGAGACGATTCGCAGGTCCTGTCGTACACTGTCGCCACCGGCGTCGCGGTTAAGAAAAACCTGGGGTGAATTTACGATCGCATGAAGAATGAACGCATCGTCGGCACTTCGGTTCCTCGCCTGGAGGGGCGCGACAAAGTTACGGGACAAGCGCAGTATGTAGACGACCTTGTGTTCCCCGAGATGCTCTACGGCGCCACGGTTCGAAGCCGGATGCCACGGGGAAAGATCAAAAAGATTACGTTTGGACCGGGGATTTGCTGGGAAGAGTTCGTAATCGTTTCCCCGAAGGATATTCCGGGGAAAAACTGCATCGCGTTGATCGACGATGATCAGCCCTGCCTGGCGGACGGCAGGGTCAATCATCCCGAAGAGCCTCTCCTTTTACTGGCGCACCCTGATCGTCATCGGTTGGCAAAAGCCGTTGAAGCAGTCGCGGTCGAATACGATCCCCTTCCCGCAATCTTCAACCTGGAAGAAAGTGAGATGCTTTCCGAAATTGTTTGGGGAGCGGACAACACCTTTAAAACCTATCTGATCGAAAAAGGTGATGTGGATGCTGTGTGGAACGATGCGGCGTATATCGTGGAAGGCGAATACACAACTGGAGCACAAGAGCAGCTTTATATTGAAAACAACGGCATGATTGCGGCCTTTGATCCGCGGGTGGGGGTCACCGTGTGGGGCTCGTTGCAGTGCCCGTATTACGTGCACAAGGCCCTCATGAAGCTGTGCGACCTGCCCGCCGAACGAGTGCGGGTCGTCCAAGTGGAAACTGGCGGAGCCTTTGGCGGAAAAGAAGAGTACCCCTCGATGATTGCCGGTCACGCGGCGCTGTTGGCTATGAAGTCCGGAAAGCCAGTGAAGATCATCTATGACCGCATGGAAGACATGACGGCTACGACGAAGCGACACCCATCCCGGACCCGACATCGCACCGCTGTTGGCAAAGATGGCCGAATTCTGGGAGGAGAAATTGAATTCATCATCGACGGTGGCGCCTACAAGACTTTGTCGCCTGTCGTCTTGTCACGCGGGGCGATTCATTCGGGCGGGGCATATTATTGGCCCAGCATTCGAATTCGCGCGAAGGCAATGGCTACCAATGTGCCGCCGCACGGGGCATTTCGTGGCTTTGGCGCGCCACAGTCGTTATTCGCCCTCGAACGACATATGGACCGCATCGCTCAGGTCGTGGGGGTTTCCCCAGTGGAAATCCGGCGGCGAAACTTCCTGAAGACCGGGCAGACCACCACGACGGGTCAGGTTGTGAAGGAAGAAATCAATCTGAGCCAGCTTCTCGACCGGGCACTCGATCTGTCCGGCTACTCGGCCAAGAGGGAGAAGTTCGCACAGGAAAACCGCGAAGGCGCAAACAAGAGAGGAATGGGCATAGCTGCCTTTCTGCACGGGGCAGGATTTACGGGTTCCGGCGAGCGCTTTCTCGGGTCGGTAGTCGGAGTGGAAGCGTGCACCGATGGCAGTGTCCGAATCCTCGTCTCCAGCACGGAATTCGGTCAAGGAACGAAAACCGTGCTCTGCCAAATTGTCGCAGAAGCGCTGGGATTGCGCTACGAAGACGTCGGCATCGCTCAAGCTGATACCCAGGAAGTTCCAAACAGTGGGCCGACGGTGGCGTCGCGAACCGTCATGGTGATCGGAAAGCTGCTGCAGTCAGCAGCCGAGGGAATCCGGCGAACCTTGGCGGCAAGCGGAAAACTTGGGGACAGCTACACACCTGAGCAGTTTCGCGCGGCCTGTCGGGGTTACGTTGCCGAACGTGGAGGATTCCGCAGCCTGGTCCGTTATGAACAACCTGACGACATTGTTTGGGACGAAGAAACGTATCGGGGATCGGCGTATGCCGCGTTTGCCTGGGCTGTTTATGTCGCGGAAGTGACCGTGGATCGCACGACCTATGGGGTTACGGTGGACGACTTTGTCGCCCTGCAAGAAGTGGGAAAAGTGCTCCATCCGGTTCTGGCCAGGGGGCAAATCACCGGGGGTGTCGCGCAAGGCATCGGTTTTGCATTGTACGAGAAAGTGAGTTGGGCGAACGGGCGGATGCAGAATGGCCAGATGACCAACTACATCATGCCGACATCCGCAGACCTACCGTTCATTCGAGTGTACTTTGAAGAAATAGGAAATTCGCATGGTGCGTACGGAGCCAAAGGAATCGGCGAACTCCCCATGGATGGCCCAGCCCCGGCGATTGTGAATGCGATCGAAGATGCGATGCACGTCCCGTTTGATGCGATTCCCCTGCTTCCCGAGGATATCTACCGGGTGCTCGCCGAGAGAAACAAGGGAACCGACGTGCTTTCCTCGACGCGGGGCGAACGATGAGCGCAACCTCAACGAATCCATCAAAATGCCAGCTCTCGTTGACTGTCAATGGAAGGACGGTAAACGTCGAAGCGTATGCGATGGAACGCTTGTTGGACGTACTGCGCCACGAGCTTAAATTGACGGGAACAAAGGAAGGTTGTGGAGAAGGAGAATGCGGCTCGTGCGCCGTTCTGGTCGACGGCATTCTAGTGAATAGCTGCCTGGTTCCTGTGCTGCAGGTGAATGGCGCGAATATTGTGACGATCGAGGGTCTGGCGGTGGACGGGCAACTCCAAGCGTTGCAGCAGGCCTTCCTTCACTGTGGCGGCGCGCAATGTGGAATTTGTACTCCAGGAATGATCCTTGCAGCGCACCACTTGTTGCGCAAGAAACCGATGCCGACACTGGAAGAAATCCGTGAAGGGCTATCGGGAAACCTGTGCCGCTGTACGGGCTACATGCAAATCCTTGAGGCGGTAGCGGAAGTGGGGCGAGAGGGCGCCGTGCCATGAGGGCGCATCCCGGCGAATACGAACTTGTGGCTCCGCGCACCTTGCCTGCGGTGCTGTCACTGCTGGCGCAGGAACCCGGCGCCTGGCTTCCGATTGCCGGGGGTACAGACGTGATGGTGCAATATTCTTCGGGCAAGTTACCCTCGCGAAAACTGGTCAGCATCTGGAACCTTCCTGAGTTGCGTCGCATGGATGTGTTCGCTCATGAAGTTCAGATCGGCGCGGGCTGTACCTATACGGAGTTGCGCGAGAGCGAAGTCATTCGGAAGGAGTTTGGCCTGTTGCGTACTGCGGCGAGTTGGACGGGGGGAATTGCCAACCAAAATCGCGGGACGTTGGGAGGAAACATCGTGAACGCCTCGCCAGCGGCGGATTCCCTGCCCGCTTTACTGATTTATGAGGCAGAATTGCTGATCGTCTCGGTGAGAGGAGAGCGCCGGGCACCGTATGGGGGGTTCCACGTCAATTACCGGCAAACACAGCTCGCACCCGATGAATTGATCCGCGCGATCTGTTTGAAGAGGCAATTTTCCGAATACGACACATACGCGCGCAAAGTGGGTGCCCGGAATGCGCAGGCGATTTCAAAAGTGTGTCTGGCTGGCCTAGGAAGGGTCGTTGGTGATGTCGTCGAGGATATTCGTCTCGCAATGGGAAGCGTGGCGCCGATTCCGCTTCGTTTAGCGGATACAGAAAGAGCCGTAAAAGGAAAACGAATCGATCGACCGCTCGTGCGGTTAGCCAGAAACACGGCGGCAGCGGAGATTCAGCCAATTGACGATATGCGATCGACGGCACGGTATCGTGCGGCAGTCGCGGGAAATCTAGTCGCAGATTTTCTGGAGCAATTGAGCTCGCGTGGTAGGAAAGCATGAACGGCGTGTTGACCCGATGGAATGGTCTGGGAGCCGGGGAAGCGATGGAGGAGATCTTGCCTTGTTGTGGATCAAAGGCCTGGGCGAAGGGGATGGCCGCTCGGAGACCGATCGCAGACCAAGCGGCTCTGCTTGCGACATGCGACCAAGTGTGGAAGAGTTTGCCGGAATGCGATTGGCTGGAGGCGTTCTGCAGCCACCCGCGGATTGGAGAATCGCCTTTCCGGGGATCCGCTCCGGCGTGGTCGGGAGAGGAGCAAAAGGGCGTGGCCATCGCGAAGGAGGATGTGCAGACTGCACTTGCCGAAGGGAATCGTGCTTACGAGGAGCGCTTCCATCGTATCTTTATTATTTGCGCCACCGGCAAATCGGCACCGGAGATCCTGGACATTCTCCGAATGCGTTTGCAGAACGACGACGCGACAGAACTCCAAGAGGCAGCCGAACAGCAACGGCAGATCGCACACCTTCGGCTGAAGAAATGGCTCTCTTCATGAATCGAATCTCAACGCATGTTCTCGATACCAGCCAGGGCAAGCCCGCGAAAGGCGTGCCGGTACGGCTGGAGAAGCGGGACCTTGCGGGCGCCTGGGTCCAACTCGGTAGTTCGGTCACAGATGGAGACGGCAGATGCAGTTCGTTGCTTGGGGAGAACGAAACACTTTCCCAGGGTCTATACCGATTGAGTTTCGATACCACAACATACTACCTGGCGGAGCGAGTCGAAGGTTTGTATCCCGTTGTGGAGATTACGTTTGAGGTGCGGGAGGGAGAATCGCGCTTTCATATTCCGCTACTCCTCAGTCCACATGGTTACACGACGTACCGGGGAAGTTGATCCGATGATTACCTTGGCAGAAAACAGGTACGGGAAATCACGCGTACGCCTTGTAAAGGTGAAGAGGTTGGCGGACCGACACGATTTTCTGGATTGGACGCTGGAGATCCTCCTGGCGGGAGACTTTGCGTCCTGTTTTCTTGACGGAGACAATAGCAAGATTCTTCCCACCGACACGATGAAGAACACCGTGTACTCACTGGCGCGCGCCTCGTCGGCAGATTGCATGGAAAAGTTTGGTAAAGAGTTGATCAAGTTTCTTCTCGAACGCAATCCGCAGGTTTCGGAAGGACGGGTAACTCTATCGGAAAAGAGCTGGGAACATCTGACGACGGATGGAAAACCGCATCCCACAACCTTCGTGCAATCGAGCGGAGAGCGGCAAACAGCGGAAATTGTTGCTGCGCAGCATGGAGTACCTTCTGTCTGGGCGGGGCTGGAAGATCTGGTGATCTTGAAGACAGCGGATTCCGAATTTGTAGGATTTATCAAGGATTCCTTGACGACTTTGCCCGAGGCAACCGACCGGCTGTTCGGCACGGCGGTACGAACGCGGTGGAAATACACGCAGCCGGCCGTGCCATTTGTGTCTTTACGGTCGAGGGTCCGCGAAATTCTAGTGAGTGTATTTGCCGGACATATCAGTAAGTCTGTGCAACACACGTTGTATGCCATGGGTGAATCAGTTCTCAAAAATGTCCCGGAGATTGAGGCCATCGAATTGTCGATGCCAAACAAGCACTGTCTGCTGGTGGACCTGACGCGCTTTGGCCAGGACAACCCAAATGAAATTTTCGTTCCGATCGATGAGCCTCACGGTTTCATCGAAGCATGCATTCGCCGGCAAAGGTAAAGGTTTGTGTTCACACTCGGAGAGACACAAGTTCGTGCGAAAGAGGTTCTTGCCCGTTGCAAGAAACTGGCGACTTTTTCGGAAGACCCCGCCAGCACGCGGCGTACGTTTCTTTCTCCCCCCATGCACGATTGTCATAGAGAAATGACGCGCTGGCTGAACGCCGCAGGGGCCGAGGTCACTGTGGACGCAGCGGGAAATTTACGCGGCTATTATGCCGCCAACGTGACGAACGCACCGAGGTTGCTGATCGGGTCACACCTCGACACGGTACCGAATGCTGGGGCCTATGATGGCGTTCTCGGAGTCGTTCTTGCGGTCGCGCTGGTCGAAGCGCTCGAAGGGCATCGATTTCCTTTCGGAATCGAGGTCGTGGGATTTTCCGAAGAGGAGGGGGTCCGGTTTGGCAAACCCTTTCTTGGGAGCCTCGCCTTGGTCGGAAAGCTCGATGAGGAGTTGCTGAATTGTCAGGACAGGGAGGGAATTTCGATACGCAAGGCTATCGAACACTTCAGATTGAACGCAGCCGAAATTCCCCGAGCGGCCATAGGGGATGATGTGCTGGCCTATCTGGAGTTTCATATTGAGCAGGGACCAGTTCTGGAGTCGCTGGGGCAGCCGCTGGGTGTCGTGGAAGCGATTGCGGGGCAGACTCGCATGGAGTTTGTGTTCTCGGGGCGCACGAACCACGCCGGAACAACACCGATGTCGCTTCGGCGTGATGCTCTGGCCGCGGCGGCTGAGTGGATCGTTGGCGTGGAGCGCAGAGCGTTGGACAATCCAGGGTTGGTGGCCACTGTGGGACAGATCCAGGCCAGGCCGGGAGCGACCAACGTGATTCCCGGAGAAACTCGCGTGTCACTGGATGTTCGACATTCCTCAGACGAGATTCGATCGAAAGCAGTAGACACACTTACTCGATTGGCTGACGAAATTGCCGAGCGGCGCGGATTGACAGTTCGACGGAAAGTATTGCTGAGTCAGAAAGCAGTTGCCATGGATCCCTTTCTTGTGGACCAGAGCAAAGTGGCGATGCGCAGCATAAGCTGCCAACCTTATTCGATGGTCAGCGGCGCGGGGCATGACGCGATGATCCTGGCGGAGAAGGTTCCCGCGGCAATGATCTTTCTGCGAACCCCGGGTGGGATAAGCCACGATCCCGCAGAATCTGTGGAGATGGAAGACGTGGCAAAAGCGCTCGAATGTGGATTGCATTTGCTGCATCAGCTTGCGAGTTCGGCCGAATTTCCAAAAAGGATGTGCCGTGCATAGCCTAGGTCAAACGCGTAGTTCACAACAACACAACCATCTACTTCTGACGGCGGATACCTTCGTTCGCACCACGTTGCCGGGGATGAAAGCGTGCGCGGCGATTCTGCATGTCGGCCCGGGGTTGGGTGCGAGGTTTACGCAATATACTGCCGAATTCGAGGCGGGAGGCGAATTGGGTGCGACTCCGGCACAGCGTTTTATTTTCGTGCTTGAGGGGCAACTGCGATTGGAGGTGAACCACCGGCAGAGCAAGCTGGGGAGCCGCGGCTACGCTTATTTACCGGAAGGGCTGACGCATCGAGTGGTGGCCACGAAGGCAAGCCGCGCCTGTGTGATCGAAAAACTCTATGAGACCGAAGCCTCTGTTGAAGCGCCGCGAGAAATCATTTCGAATGAAGATGCGGTTTCCTCACATCCGCTGGGCGATGATCCGAGTTTGCAGGTGAAATGTTTGCTGCCGGATGTGATGAACTTCGATTTCGCGGTAAACACGATGGTGTACCAACCGGGAGCTTCGCTCAGCATGGTAGAAGTGCACGTCATGGAACATGGACTTCTGATGCTGGAAGGCGGTGGTATCTACCGACTTGGGGATTCGTGGTATCCGGTCACAGCAGGAGATTTTATTTGGATGGGGCCCTGGTGTCCCCAGTGGTTCGCAGCCATCGGCAAGATTCCAGCAAAATACATAATTTACAAAAACTGGAACCGGCATCCGCTGGCAGGCACGGCCCGATGACCCTGGACATAGACCAAGAACGCTTGGCAGCAGAGATCGCTGAGCTCGCTACGTTCTCGGATGCGGAAGCTCCTGCGGTGACTCGTATTGTGTTTACGCCCGCTGATCTCCACGCGCGGAAGTGGCTGATCGCGCAGTGTGAGAAGGCCGGGTTGGCCGTACGGCAAGACCCCGTGGGAAATATGTTTGCGCGCTGGATCGGCACTGAACCAAATGCCCCTGCCGTGGGAACGGGTTCGCATATCGACGCGATACCAAACGCTGGAAAATATGATGGGGTCGTTGGCGTGCTCGGAGGCCTCGAAGCAATTCGCACATTACAGCGTTGTGGATTGCGTCCCAAGCATTCGATCGAGTTACTGATATTCACGTCGGAGGAACCGACACGCTTCGGCATTGGTTGTCTAGGCAGCCGCTTGCTTTCGGGCTCATTGTCTGCCACGACCGCAAGAAAGTTGCAGGACAAACAGGGACTTTCGTTGGAGGAAGTACGGCGAAGTGCCGGATACCAAGGTGAACTCGAAGAAGTGAAACTGCCCGGCGGCTACTTCAAGGCCTTCGTGGAATTACATATCGAACAAGGGCCTTTGCTCGAGCAGCAAAAAATTCCTCTGGGTATCGTCACCAATATCGCCGCGCCTGCCAGCTTGCGCATTTCGATCGAAGGCGCGGGCGGACATGCGGGGGGAGTCCTGATGCCAGATCGAAGGGATGCTCTATGCGCGGCTGCGGAACTGATCCTAGCGATCGAGAATTCGGCGCGAACGAGCGGAGTGGTAGACACCGTGGCAACAGTGGGCATTTGCGAGGTGTTCCCCGGAGCGGTCAACAGTATTCCCAGCCGCGTGCAACTGAGCGTGGATATACGGGATACGAACCTGCAGCGGCGGGATAACGTGATGCGGGAGATTGCGGGCGCGGTCCAGTCCATTGTGGCGAAACGCCAAGTCGCGATCCACAAGGAGCTGTTGAACGCCGATGCACCAGCGCAATGTGATCCGATAATTGTGGAGGCGCTTTCTGAATCCTGCAGAAAACACCAACACCCGTTTCTTTCCATGGTCAGTCGCGCATATCATGATTCACTTTTCCTGTCGCGGGTTACGCCCATGGCGATGCTTTTCATTCCCTGCCGCAATGGATACAGCCACCGTCCCGACGAATACGCGTCACCGGGAGATATCGCACGGGGAGTAACTGTGCTTGCGGAAACACTGGCCTGTCTCGCCGCGTAATCGCGGGTTCGTGCTTTCCGGCGGTTCACCTAATGCGCCATCGGAGAGTTGCGGATCCGGGCATAACCTGGCTTGAGTATGTTGTAAATCAAATGGCAACGCTGGGCATAAGGCAGGAAAGCGCTCTTCATCGCGTTGATTGTGATTTTTTCGAAGTCTTCCAAAGAGAGGCCAAAGGTATCCGCAGCGGCCGCGAATTCTTTCGTCATGGTTGTGTCGCTCATTAGCCGGTTGTCGGTGTTGAGCGTGACGCGAAATTTCTCCTGATAAAGCAGCTTGAACGGATGTTCGGAAAGACTGTGTGCGGCCCCAGTATGGACATTGCTGATCAGGCAAATCTCCAGTGGAATCCGTTTGTCGAGCACGTATTGGGCCAGGTCCCCGAGTTTCACAGCCTTGCCGTCGGCCACCGCAATGTCCTCAATCAATCGCGTGCCATGTCCGATGCGATGGGCACCGCAGTATTGAATGGCTTGCCAAATCGATTCTTTTCCGAATCCCTCGCCCGCATGAATGGTGATGTTGAAATTCTGTCGTTGGATGTAGTGAAACGCGTCCACGTGCTTCTTGGGAGGATAACCTCCCTCTTCCCCAGCCAGATCAAAACCCACGACGCCTCGCTCGCGAAAGTCGACGGCGAGTTCCGCCATCTCGAGGGATACGTCCATGTTGCGCATCGCGCAAATGATCAGCCCGGAAGAGATGCCAAACGCGGATCGGCTACGCTCTAATCCCTTCAGCACGGCGGAGACAACCTGCTGGTGGGTTAATCCTTTCTGGGTGTGAAAAATGGGAGCAAAGCGAGTTTCAAAATAAACGACGCCGTCCTGACTTAAGTCTTCCGCTTGTTCGTAGGCCACGCGTTCAAGGGCATCTTCGGTTTGCATGACCGCGATGGTATGAGTAAAGCCCTCCAGATATTTGGGAAGGCTGCCCTGGTTCGCTCCCCGGTGAAACCAGCGAGCCAGTTCTTCCGGATCCTCGGAGGGAAGCCGATCGTATTTGGCGCTTTTCGCTAATTCAATTATTGTTTTCGGCCGCGGAACACCGTCCAAGTGTTCGTGCAGAAGCACTTTTGGGAGACGCTTCAGGATGCTGCGATCCAGTTTCATCGAGGCTTTCCGCTTTCCCGGTCCACAGACGACAATCTACTCCTTTTGGAGTTGCTGTGGCGTAAGAATAGGATATTTCTCCACGTATTTATGCTCAGCAATCTAAGAATCTGGGCCGCCCATTCTGGAAGTTCTTTGCCGCCTCTTTTTGCTTCGATCTCGGCATGACCATGTATTTCTTTCTATATAACCTTTACCTGCTGGACTGCGGCTTCAAAGAGAATTTTCTCGGGTTGATGATGAGCACCATGAATATTGGCAGCATTGCGTGCACGATTCCCGCGGGAGTTCTGATCCAGCGCCTCGGGATCCGAAAATCACTTTTGCTATGTATTGTCATGGTCTCGGCTATCTCGGCCACTAGAGCCTTGTTTCTGCCTCGCTCCGCGGTGCTTGCATTAGCTCTCGGGCGGGTTTTTGACAACAATCTGGGCCGTCGCCATCTCCCCAGCCATTGCGCTCCTGACCAATGAAAAGAGCCGACCATTCGGTTTCAGCCTTGTCTTCTCTTCCGGAATTGGAGTTGGGATTCTAGCTAATCTTGCTGCCAGCCGCTTGCCGGGCCTTTCCATGCGCCTCAGCCCAGCCATCTCCGAAATTCGAGGGAAACAGGTCGTGCTCCTCATTGCCTCTGCGATAGTGGCGCTGGGCTTAGTGCCACTTTCCATGCTCCAAATTGCGGCGCCGCCGTCCTCGGCTGGAAAGCTTTATCCACGGAATCCCTTCTTGTGGCGTTTTTTACCGGCAGTCGCGTTGTGGAGTTTGGTCACGGGCTCTCTGAGCCCATTGGCGAACGTCTATTTTTCGCAGTACTTGCACACACCGCTCGCGCGGATAGGGATCATCTTTTCTTGCTCGAACCTTCTACAGGTGCTTGGCATTCTTGTTGCCCCTTTCTTGTTTCGAAGATTGGGGCTGGTTTCCGGAGTGGCATGCACACAACTGGCGGCAGCGCTCCTGGTTGGATTTCTTGCTGCAAGTTCAGCAGCGCTTCCTGCAGCCTTGCTATACGTGGGCTTCACGGGCTTTTTATGGATGAGTGAGCCCGGTCTCTTCAGCCTCCTGATGAGCGGCGTTGCCCCAAGTGAGCGAGCCGGCGCCTCCTCCCTGAATTTTCTCGTGATCTCTCTCGTGCAAGCGGTAGCCGTGGCTGCTACCGGAGCTTCCTTTACCCGGTTCGGTTATCCCCACTGTACTGGGGACCATCGCCTTGGTTGCCCTGCTCGCAGCCGTGGCGTTCTGGGCCCTATTGGGCAGAAAATTAGAGACGAAATCAGCCTCCATTGCTTTGGATGGGTAATGGACTGACAGGGAACCACGCCCACTGGCTGGGCCGTCAGCTCCGGTTGGATGGCCTAACAACGCAGGCCTCGCGACGGCCCGCAGAAACCGTGCGATGTTCACCCTAATCGGACTGGAGGAGGCCGAGGTGAACATTGCATGCGCCTAGGCACTTCGCATGGCTGCTATGGCGTCTCGCGCTGCGATCTGGCCTGTTTCTGGTTCGGTGAATTAGGATCGCTTCCGCCAGATTCCTTCAGGCGTCGCAGGCGATCCTGTAGATTGAGTTTGAGAACTTTGCCATAGGCATTGCGGGGCAAGGCATCGACAAAAATGATCTGCCGGGGCAGTTTGATCTTATTGATTTTTGGGCGAAGGAATTCAATGAGCTCGAATTCGGTGGCGTGCATCTGTTTCTTCGGGGCCACAAAGGCAACCGGAACTTCGCCCCACTTCTCATCGGCACAGGCAAGTACCGAGACCTCCGCAACCGCTGGGTGATCGAGCAATTCTTTCTCGATCTCGGCAGGGTAAATATTGACGCCTCCGCTGATGATCATGTGTTTAGAGCGGCCGACAATGTAAAAAAAACCATCTTCGTCGCAGCGAGCCAAATCACCGGTGTGGAACCATCCATCCCGATCGAGCACATCGGCTGTAGCCGCAGGATTGTTCCAATAGCCAAGGCTGACGTGCGGACCGCGCAGGCAAAGCTCGCCAACTTCATTGGTTGCGACAGGATTCCCTCCAGAATCGAGGAGCTTTGCCTCCGAGAACATCATGGGCTTGCCAATCGAACCGAGCTTGCGCTTGGAGTCTTCGTCGTTCATCGCAAAACAATTCACGCCGACTTCGGTCAGTCCATAGCCTTGGCGAAAAATCAGCCCGCGCTCCTGATAGGCACGCAGGAGTTCCAGGGAGAGGGGAGCGCCGCCGCTGCAGCACCAGCGCAGATGCGTAGCATCGAGAGATGCAAATTCAGGGGCATCCAAGAGCATTTTGAAGATTGTGGGCACACCAAAAAGTAGGGTGCATTGGTAGTCGTTGAAGGCATGCAGGAGAGCTGCGGGATCAAATCCGTCGTGCAAAATGATACTGCCACCGATGGCAAAGAGGGGAGTCATGAAGACGGTGAGGCCACCGGCGTGGTACATGGGAGTGTAGACTTGAACGCGGTCGGTCGCGCGCAGTTGCCAGGAGATGACCGTGTTGTAGGCGTTCCAGGTGACCTGCCGGTGAGGAATCATTACGCCCTTTGGGCGGCCTGTTGTGCCGCTGGTGTAGAGCAGACAAAAAATATCCTCAGGCTGGACTTTTGTGGGGAGCGGAACTGGATGAACAAGGTCTGGTGCATTTGCATAAGCCAATGAGTTCGCAGCACTGTGAGGCGAATCGAGTTGAATCGTGTGTTCGACAGGCACGAGTTCGAGGAGTTCCTTCGCGAGCTTTTCATAGACTGCCGAGTACATGAGGCAGCGTGGTTTGCAATCGCCGAGCACCTGGCTCAACTCGTGTGCGGTGCTGCGTGTTCCCAGGGGAACCAGGATTATGCCCGACTTCCCCGCGGCCCAAAAGGCATCGACGTATTCGACCCGGTTTTCAGAAAGGATGCAGACGCGATCCCCGGGCCGCAGGGAGCAGGTAGCTGTCCAAATTCGCGCACAGAGCAACGCCCGCCGGTCCAGTTCTTCATAGGTGAACTGTCTCTGCGAAGAAACGTGAATCAAAGCGACGGCGTTCGGGCTAAGACGCGCCCGCTCTCCAAGAATGTCACCGATGATCACGAGATTTCCTCGGATTCCTTAATTACTGATTCCGCGGCAGGAGCCGTATTTGAGTGGAGAAGCCGCAATAATACCCGCGCAAATTCGTGAGGGCGCTCCAGTTGCGGCTCATGGCCAGAACGTTCGATCACCGTCAGCGTGCACTGGGGAAGCTGGAATTGCAGTTTCTTCGCATACTCCAAGGGCACCAAACGGTCGGACGCTCCCCACATCAGATCGACAGGGATTTGGATGCTCCCCAGCTTGTCTTCGAGGAGGTATTTCGCTATGTCCTGTTCGCCGGCAGCCAGTAGGCGCGAGATCGGACCCGTGTTGGACACGCGGATCAAATCATCGAGCACAAAATTTGGACGGCGCGGACGTCGAAGGATCAAAGGCGGCATCGAGCACCCTGCGAGCTTCTTCCCGATTTTTGGGCATCAGCCCCAGCTCCGATGCACTTTTGATAGGGCCGCCATCAATCAGAACGGCGCGCGTTACGCGGGTTGGGTATTTTTGGGCATAAAGTATGGTCATCCAAGCGCCAAGCGAATTGCCTGCGATGCGTAAGGGAAGATCTCGCCAGGGAGGAGAATCAAGTGATTGCTCCAGTGCAGTCAACAGAGTTCTCAGGCGCAAAACACCTTCGTGAGGTTCGCTGTCCCCATGACCTGCGAGGTCTGGGATGAGCAAGCGAAAGTGGCGTTTGAGTTCGGGCGCCACGCGATACCATGTTCCGGCCTGGTCACCGGCGCCGTGAAGAAGCACGAGCAAGGGCCCTTCTCCGCCGTGCCACACGGTTTGTTTGCCTACCGTGGTGGAAATTGTTGTTTTCCGAAGGCCGGCGCGGCGAAGGGCGCACCTCCTCAGCCAGAAGATGGTCGCAATGGGCCGGAGGAAAAACTGGATAGAGAAAATAATCAGGGCCGTAAGCGCGGCGCAAACTAAGAGCAATCCGAGTTTGATTGCCATTCCTATTCCGTTCCTTTCGGCGATGGAGCGAAGGTCAGCGTTGGTTGCTGCTAGCTACGGCATACGAAAGGCACAACCGGCCTGATTGTAGCCAACCCCGGAACCGACCAGCACCACCAAGTTTTTGGACTTGACCTTGCCTTGTTCAATTGCATGGTCGAGGGCCATGCCGACGCAAGCGGATCCCGTATAACCGTATTGCTCCATGATGGTGTGCGCGCGTTCTGGGGGAGCTCCAAGACGCTCCATGACGCGTTCAATCGTGGGCTTACGCACCTGGGTAAAAATGAAGCAATCGACCTCGCGGACATCAAAGCCGCCGTCCTTTGCCAACCGTTGCACGATGAGCGGCCAGGTCTCCTCGTTCAACTCCGGCGGATAGCGGTTCTTGATCGTACATGTTGTGCGACCAGCCTTAACGGATTCTTCGGTTGCGGGTTCGAACGTACCTCCAGAATAGATTCCCCAATAGTCGTGATAAGAACCATCGGCACGGAAGGTCGACGTGATAAAACCTGGTGAAGAGGCAGGTTCAAGGACGGCAGCGCCCGCGCCGTCACCATAGAAAAAGATCATAGGGTCGGCAGGGGACGTGAGCTTGTGCATGAGATAGGCACCAACGACGAGCACGGTTTTGACGCCCGGATTGGCGGCAATAATTCCTGCAGCGGCTGAAAGACCTGTGGGGAACGAAGCGCAAGCGCAACCTACATCAAACGTTCCGGCATTCTTGGCCCCGAGCTTATGCTGCAGTACGACGGAAGTGGCAGGGGTGATGTAATCCGGCGAATCGGTGCCCAGAATGATCAGATCCACATCCTCAGGTTTCCTGCCGGCACGCTCGAGAGCGAGTTTCGCGGCCGGCAGAGCGACATCGCTGGTAGCCCAGTTTTCGGGGGCATGCCAACGCGTCCTGATTCCACTGCTGGCCTCCATTTTGTCCACGAAATCCGGGATGTGCTTGAACCGCTCGCGCAGCATGTCATTGGTGACTTCTTTTTCCGGAACAAACCTGGCTGTAGCTACGATGCTTGCGTAACGAGTCATCAAGGTGCCCTCTTGATTTTCGGAATGCTATGTTCCCAATACCAAGCCCCCATCGACGGAGAGTACGCTACCGGTGATAAAGGATGCCGCATCCGAGGCCAACCATACATAGGCCTCCGCAATGTCTTCGGGTTTGCCCATGCGACCTAGAGGCGTGTGGGAGACCATGGACTGCACAACCTTCTCGGGCATCTTTTGCACCATTTCGGTGGCAATGAATCCGGGTGCGATGGCGTTCACCCGGATATTGTACTTTGCCAGCTCACGCGACCAAGTGCGGGCAAATGCGATCACTCCTGCCTTGGTGGCAGCGTAATTGGTCTGTCCGAAATTCCCGTAAAGGCCCACAACCGAGGAGGCGTTGAGAATCACGCCCGAACCTTTACGAATCATGTGCGGCACGACAGCGCGCGAGCAAAGGAAGACTCCTTTGAGGTTGATCGAGATGACGGAATCGAAGGCTTCCTCGGTCATCGTACCGGCAAGGGCGCCGTCCTTCCATTTCACGAGTTGGGAATCCCGCGTGATGCCCGCATTGTTAATGAGGACGTCGACCGAGCCCCACCGTGCGATAACTTCGTCCACGGCAGATTGGACGTCGGCGTCGGCGCAGACACTCACTTTGCGGAAGAATGCCTCTCCTCCGAGTGAGGAGAGTTCGCGCAGTAATTCGTCGCGGCCGGAATCGTTGACATCCCATGCAGCAATACGACAGCCTTCGCTGGCAAAGCGCAAAGCGGTGGCGCGTCCGATGCCCGCGGCGGCGCCGGTAACGACGACGACCTTACCGCCCAGACCTGTGTTTTTCATATGTCCTCTAGAACGTGTACTTCAACGCAAACTGGATCACTCTGGGCCCCGTGGAGGTTGCCACGATTTGTCCAAAGTTCGCCGAAGAGGCGATGTTGATAGGGTTGTCAAAATTGACGTTATTGAACAGATTGAAGAATTCGGCGCGGAACTCGAGGCTTTGTTTCTCTCTAACGGGGAAGGCCTTGATGACGGCAAAGTCCGTGTTGATCTGTTTCGGTCCACGAATAATATTTCTTCCCAGTTGGCCGAAATCTCCATAGGCGGTCGGAACCACGAACGCGGTGGGATCGAAATACGCGTTCAGCCGGCTATTGACGCTGCCACTCTTGATTGCCGAA
This sequence comes from Candidatus Acidiferrales bacterium, assembly GCA_963775865.1. Classification (GTDB taxonomy): domain Bacteria; phylum Acidobacteriota; class Terriglobia; order Acidiferrales; family UBA7541; genus Acidiferrum. Next base: position 439,213 of record CAVZKU010000012.1, read on the forward strand.
GGGAGGGTTCGCCCCGGCGCCAAGTCGCCCCTAGTTGCCTCAAAAGCGGTATCCTCGCCGTAAATCGAGAACGGAACACCGGATTGCAGCGTCACAATTCCCGAAAAACTCCAGGAGTTCAGCAGAAGTTTTCCGGAGGTGGAATCGCCGCGATAAAAATTGTGGCCGTACAAGAAGCTCGCCACAAAACGATGCCGGCGGTCAAAATCTGAGGAGGCATAATTGTGCTCGTCCACCATGTTGCCCGGGATTAGGGTGATGTCGCTTACATCGCTGGCAGAGTAGTCATCCAAGGAATGCGCGTATGTGTAGCTGAGGAGCATCTGCAATCCCTTGGAGATTCGCTTGTTAACGGTCACCTGGAGCGAATTGTAGTTGGAGGCAGAGTTGCTCTCCATCAGGAAGCTTCCCAATCCGGGTGCCGTGAGATTCGCAAAGCCGGGGAAGAATGGCCCGCCCAAACTGCCCGCTGTGTACAGGCCGCCAAACGCAGGGGTGTCCGCCTGGTTGAACGAAAATAGACGAGGGAACCTGCGGCCGAAGGAACCAACATAGCCAACGTCCAGCATCCAGTTCTCCAGGAAACTCCATTGGACGCCGAGATTGGCGGTCTGCACGTAGGGAGTGGCCCAGTCTTTCAGGTCTGGATAAATACCTGTTGCGGGAACGGGAGTTTCTATCTTGACCGGACCGGCGGAAGTCAATTCGGTCACCGGTAGAAAGGCGGGATAGCCACCAAAAGGAAAAATAGTGGTGTTGCTGAGATTGAGGGGGAAGGCGCTCGGCTGCGGCACCTGCACAAAGGGGCTTTCGTTCGGGGTAGCCAGCGCCGTGGCCAGCATTTCGTAGGGCATATTAAAGAGCTGGCTGTTATACAACCTCATGTTGGACCGATCATAAAAAACACCGTACCCACCGCGCAGAACTAGATTTCCTTTGCTGTTCATTTGATAGGCAAATCCTACGCGGGGCCCAAAGTTCTTGTAGTCGGGGCTGACTAAGCCATTGTCTACCCGGGGAATTCCTGGCAGGTTGCCATTGCCCGCCTGGACGAACCCGCCGGTGACCACCGAGCCACAGGTACTCAACACTGCGGGGCAATCCGCGCCCAACCCAGGTATGGCCAGAGGGATAGTGGTAGCTTGTGACGGTTCGAAGCCGATCAGATGACCCTGGGTTTCCGTTGTGGGACCAAAGTAGTCGTAGCGCAGCCCCAAGTTCAAAGTAAGTCGCGGCGTAATCTTCCAATCGTCCTGGATGTACGCTGAAAGGTCGTTGGCCCGGTTGAAGATGCTATTGGTTCCGGAGCCGATGACCGAGAGGCCAGAGAGTCCGGATAGAAAATCTTCGAAGACGTTTCCGCTAAACCCTAGATAGAACATTTCGCCGTTTGGGAAAACGTCAAAATAGGGGGCATCCACCTCTTGTTTCTTGTATTCACCGCCAAATCGAAGAGTGTGCTTGCCTAGCACCCAAGTCACCATGTCGCCGAGGCCGTAGGTCTTCGTCTGGGAATAGTTAACTCCCAGCGGAGAAGGCCCAAGCGTGAACATGTTCGTGAACGAGAGCGTGGGCATCGCGGGGAATTCACTCGAAAGTGGCGATTGAATTCCAAGTTGTGAGGAAGTGATGGGTTGCGATGGCTTGCCAGGGCCGTAGATGGTGCTCCATCCAAATCTCACTTCATTGAGGGTGTGATTCGAGATGGTAGAAGTCACACCGACGGAGAGCAGTTCCTGATTGATATTTTCTTGCGTGGGCCAGCCCGGCGCCTGCAAGGGGTTCCCGTCGCCAAAGGTATCGTAGAGCGCTTGATTCGTGCGGTTGGACGCATAGAAGAATTTGCCAAAGAAGCGATTCTTATCGTTCAGTTTAATATCCAGATTGGTGTTGAACTGATCCTCGTTGTATGTCGAGTTGGAAGGAATGGTAACGAGGACGGGAGCGCTTGGTTTGCCGGGCGTGCAACCAGCACCGGTCGTGGCTCCAGGAATTGAGGGAATCATATATTGCCCGTTGGGGAGCTTGGTCTGCAAAACAGACATGGCGACGGGGTCGACGTACCCGCCAAGGCCATAACAAACAGAAAGCCCTTCGAGTGAAGTGAGATCCCGCTGCGGCCCCAAATAGGCTGGCAGAAACATGGTGGAAAGCGAGTTGGTCAGGGAGGTGCCGTTGGTTTCGCGGGTGCCTTGGTAGGAAACAAAGAACCAGGCACGGTCCTTGATCACCGGGCCACCGAGGGTGCCTCCGAACTGATTGCGGTCGTAGGTCGGACGCGCGACGTTTTCTTCGTTGAGAAAGAAATTATTTGCGTTGAGACTGGTATTCCGGACGAACTCGTACAAATCGCCGTGAAAGTTGTCCGTTCCAGATTTTGTGACGGCGGCCACCACTCCGCCCGCGTTGCGTCCTTGTGTGGCGTCGTACATGCTCGTCTGCACGATAAATTCCTGCAGGGAGTCGATGGCAGGCACGGCGAGATTGGGGGTTGAGCCGGTGCCGATGGAGTTCGCGTCAACGCCGTTGATCACCATGTTGTTGGAGAGCGAACGCTGCCCGTTGACATAAATCGCAGCATCCCCGCGCCCTAATTCCGAGGAGTTTTCCAGCGAGCCCGAAGCTCCGGTCGTGAGAGTCAGTAATTGCTGGAAGTTCCGCGTTGGGAGCGGGAGCCCGCGGAGTTCCTGTTGATCGATAACTGTCCCTTTGCTGGAGCTTTCGGCCTGCACCTGAGGTAATTCCGCGGTGACGGAAACGGTGGCCACGGCGGTCGCCACTTTGAGGGCAACATTCACAACCGTGGTTTCGGTAATTTTGACGGTGATGGCCTCGAATTTGACTGCAGCGAATCCTTTCGAACTCACCTCGACGGTATAGCTGCCCGGATCGAGAAGGGCGAAAGTGTAACGCCCATTGCTCCCGGTATCGATTTCGCGCTGAATCCCGGTGTCGCTGGTGAGAGCGACCTTAGCGCCTTCAACGACCCCACCGCTGGGATCCGTGACCACGCCCACGATTTGGCCAGTCGTGGGGGTCTGTGCTGGAGTCATTGGCGTGATGAAAAAGAGAATACTGGCAGCCGCCAGCAGGATCGCGATTGTTCTCATTTGCATCTTCTCCTTTGTCGTACTCGGTTAGGGCTTCGAAGTTCGGGCCTTCCGGCTGCGCGTATAAAGCCGGACAAACTGATCAATCGCTTCCTCGTCACTGACGCCAAGGTGGCGTTTGGCGCCGAAGAGTTCCTCGACCAAAAAATAGGTGACGAACTGCAGATACAAATTGACGTAGGCAAAGCCAGGGTTCACATCGTCGGGGAAAGGAATCGGGGATTTCTGGAACAAGGCGGTCGAATAGTTACGCAGACCTCCTGCAATTTCACGATAGCTGTGGATGAAGTGCTTGTGACGGAACTCGACAACGTCGACATACATAAGTCGCCAGTAGTCGAGATTCTCTCGAACGATCCGGCCAACGGCCATTCCGAGCTTCTTCAGGGATTCCGGGTCCGGGGATTTCATCAAGGGAAGCAGCTCTTTCTGGCGGAGGATCTCCATCCTTTGCTCCATGTGATGGACCAGATCGATGAATATCTCTTCCTTGGTGGGGTAATAGAGGTAGAGCTTGCCCATAGATACGCCTGCACCTTGGGCGATTTCCCTGACGGTCGTGCCGTGAAATCCTTGGCGGGTAAACAGTTTTAGGGCAGCGCGTTCAATCTTGAGCTTGTTTTTGGCGACAGTGTCGTCCAACAGCTTTGGCATTTCCCCCACCCCGTATCTCTAGCCAAAACGAGCGCTCGCTCTACGTTGGGCGAATTCTAAGATTCTGGTTTACGGCTGTCAAGAGCCAAAAATAGGGCCAAAAATATGGGGCGCCATCGGCTCGCCATGCCTGTACCGATATCCCCCACAGGAACTCCCGGGTGGTCGCAAGCTTTATGCAGTCGGCGGAGGATTGACATTAGGAGGGCGAGTTCGTTACCGGCTCATTCTTAAGACACTCTTACCTCACTCTGTGTTCTTAAACAGATTTGGATGGTGGGTGTTCGCTAGTACGGAAAAGGTTGATCTGCGCTTTAAACACTTTAAACATTGACATTCAGGCAGAATGACAACTAGGATGGCACCCTAATTCAGTCCCCGAGAAGTACGGCTTCGGACCAATCTCATCTGGAATCTTTTCTGGGCGAGTCTCCTGAATGGATACGATTTTTGTCATCACGGCTAATCGCTTCTTCCGAGAGTCACTCATACGACTGTTCCGCAGCGACAAGGGATTTCGCGTCACGGGCGCAGCGGATTGTTCGCCGCTGCTCAAGGTACAAGGTACTCGCGTTATTCCGGAGATTGTGGTGCTTCGTCCGGAGTGGGATGACACCGCTTTTCGTACTACGCGCATGATCCATGAGGCCATTCCACAAACGAAGATTTTAATGATTGGTATGGAAGACGACCGAGAAATGTTCCTCCGGGCCGTGCGAGCGGGAGCAGAAGGCTATTTGCTGAGAGACGCGTCGGCCAAGCAAATTCTGGCTGCAGCACACCGACTGGAACAGAACGGTGTGGTGTGCCCACCGCACCTAGAGCGAGCTCTATTCAACCTGATCGCCAGCGGTTCGAGTTTGCCGTCGACACGCGTGTCATCCACTTCGGAGTTGACCCCTCGCGAGCACCAACTCACGTCTCTGCTTGTACAAGGACTGGCAAACAAGGAAATTGCGGGACGCTTGAATCTTTCAATTCAAACCGTGAAGAACCACGTTCACAGCATCCTGCAAAAAACGCAGTCAAAAAACCGCGCGATGCTTGCGCAACTTGTGGAACCACAGACGTCCCCTGGTGGTCCGCCGAACAGATTAACTACCCGCCTGCAAGTCCCTTTCTGACTTAAGTAAAACTCACTCAACGCTTTTCCTCGAGCCGCGAAGGTGTGTGGCTCTCTTCCTCGTGAGATTCAGTACCAGGGACCGGTACGGACCCGCCAGGTCCATTCCAAGAGTACCTATCAGACCACAAAAAAGTACGGGACCAGAATTAGACCCTGATAGGCCTTGCGTGGGCACCCTTCGTTTCGCCAGCATGTGCAACCTGAGAGCGAAGTGTTGGAACAAGAAAAGATTCGCGTTTTGATTGCGAACTCGACCAGGATCTGGCGCGACATGCTCTACGACACGATCCGGGAAGAGCCGGACATCGAAGTCGTTGGTGACGTGAGTGAGGAAAGCGCGATAGTCCCCGCCGTGGAGCGCACCATCCCGGATTGCGTAATCGTCCCCCTCGATGAGCCAGGCGCCGCAATGCCGATTTGCATGGAGATACTTGCGAAGAGACCTCTCGTGCGAATTGTGGCGATTGGCGAAGGCACAGATGTAATTGAAATTTATTGGATGTCCGAAGGAAGGGATATTCGGCGCACCTATACGACAGCGTCCCGCGAAGCCATTGTGCGGGCATTACATTTTTCAAGCTGCTAAATGGGCGACGCGGAGTTTGTGGAGGACACGATGAGGGGTTTACGACGAATAGGCGCAAAGGGCTTCTTGGCACTCATTTGCTCAGTGCTCGTGACCTTTCAGCCTGTTTTCGGTGCCCAAGAGGCTTCAGGAGTCGACGGCGGCAAGAACGGTGGGCAGGCAATGATATTCCTGGTGGCCTTGCTTACCGGTGAGGCAGCGAGCGGTGCACCGGAGTTAATCGCGGTCGCCAAGCTAACCGGCACGGCCGAGAGAAATGACCAGCCACTTTTGAACGGAAGCGTTGTAGCAAGCGGCGATTCCCTTCGAACCCACGGGGATTCCGCATTGCTTCTGACGTCCGCTCCGGGGGAACGACTCTGGATTGGGCCGAATACGACCGTGAAAATGAGTAAGGACGCGGGGAGTGTACGTGTTGCGCTCGCAAAAGGAACGCTCGCATTCCAGAGCAAGGGTCACATTCAGGTAACCATCGATAACCACGAAGGGTTGGCCTTGCGAAGCCGTGCGGACTCTTCGGTGCTGGCACAACTTAGCCTCGTCAATGATCAGGAAGTGCAAGTTCGCGTGCAGGAGGGGTCGTTAGAACTTGTCGAAGGCGACCGAGCTGTTTTGCTGCAACCGGAGAAGCCGGGCCAGATGCTCGCAACGGGGAACCGCACTCCGGCGGAGCCTGTGGCAAAGGGACCGATGGGCGAGCAAGACGCAGCGTCGAGCCAGGCCAATACTGGATCGATCAATGGCACCGTCGTCGATTCGCAACTCTTCGTGGTTTCAGACGCCAGTGTCGCGCTGACCAATTCTGCGGGACAAACGCTGACTGCCGTCACAAAGGATGGAAAGTTTGCATTTAAGGACGTGCCAGCGGGCAGCTACACACTTCGCGTAACCAAGACAAGATTCCACACCTATGAGTTGAAGGACGTGATGGTGAGAAGTGGGAACGAATCCTCATTATTTGTTCATCTCGCCGGAGGAACGAAGAGCAACAACAGCCTATTGATTTGGATTGTTGTCGGGGGGGCTGCCGCCGCTGGCATTGGTGCCTATGCGGCGACCAGGGGATCATCTTCATCATCAAACAGTCCCTCCACCACGCAGTAGCAGGCCGGGGATCGAGCAGCCGCTCATAGTGGGAGTCGCGGAGTTGATGATTTGAAGATCTATTTGGGGGATGTCATCACGAATATAGCTCAAGAACTGATTCGTCGGATGCCCATGCTAATGGTTCTCTCGGCTCCTGGGGTTGTCGGCACCTTTAGCCGCCCAACAAGGGGCAACCGCGACACCCTCGCCTTCAACCGCGGATCGTTCCGCCTTTCGTGGAGGAACAACCGAGGACTATAACCAGAGAATCGCGCAATTGGCCAGGGAAACGAAAGTTCCCGAAGCGAGTTCCTCGATTCGCGATTATCAAATTGGCCCCGAGGACTTGCTTGAGATTTCTGTGCTGGAGGCACCCGATCTGAATCGTAGCGTTCGGGTTACTGACGATGGAGCTATCTCTCTCGCACTACTCGGTTCCATACAGGTCAGTGGCTTGAGCACTCGGGAGTTGCAGGCCGTTTTGGAGGATCGCCTTCGACACACGTACATGAAGGATCCTCAAGTCAGCGTTTTTGTGCAAGAGATGAGGAGTCATCCGGTCTCGGTTTTTGGAGCGGTGGAAAAGCCGGGAGTCTATCAGATTCGATACGCGAAAACGCTGGTTGAAATCCTGTCGATGGCACAAGGTTTGGCCGTTGACGCCGGGGATACCGTTATTGTCGTGCGTCACCCAGGGGACCCGGCAAATCCTGCCCTCGCGGCTTTGTCCACTTCCAGGCCGACATTGGCGAGCGCTACCCCCCCTGCAGAAACTGCACTGCCTGATCCGGGCCCATCTGGCCTGGCAGCGGACGAGACTTCCGGTGCAGAAAGTATCTCCATCCACCTGAAAGACTTGCTCGACTCAGGCAATCCTCACTCGAACGTACTCGTCTATCCAGGCGATCAGGTCAAAGTGGCTCGTGCCGGAATTGTCTACGTCGTGGGCCAGGTTCATAAGCCCGGAGGGTTCGTGCTGAAAACGAATGAAAATATCTCGGTTTTGCAAGCAATCGCGCTTGCTGAGGGAATGACACCCAACTCGAAAGGAAAAGAAGCGCGAATCATCCTCGCAGGCGGAACGAATGGACCTCCAAAAGAAGTTCCGATCAATCTCGACAAAATCATGGCAGGCAAGGCGCCTGATCCGTTACTGAAACCGAACGATGTTCTGTTCGTTCCGAACAGTGCCGGGAAAGAAACTTTGCACGTGATCGAGCAAAGCACTGCCGGCATCGTCGGTGCGCTAGGCGGCGCAGCAATCTATAGGTGGTGACGTGGCAGACGAAAGCAAAATTCAAATATTTGATCCGATGCAGCCAAGGTTGGAGCGCCTGCGTCCCGAGTTGCTCGAACCCTACAATGTCGAACAAACCGTAGAAGGCCCGGACCTCCGAGCACACTGGCGAACGATCCAGAAAAGACGCTGGACCGTTTTGTCGATCCTTCTCGTCACGTTGACGATTGTGTCGATCATGACGTTTAAAGAAAAAGCGATCTATCGAGCTGACGCTCTGCTCGAAATCCAAAAGGAAAATGCGAATATTCCCACGGTGCAAGAGTTGTTCCAGCTGGAAAACGTTTCTGACAATTATTTAGAGACGCAGTACAAGGTGCTGCAAAGTGAAACGCTAGCTCGGCGGGTTATTGACCAACTCCATCTGGAACGCGACAGCGAGTTCAATCCACCGAGAGATGGGTGGATTCAAGCAAAGACGCACGCGGCAGCTCCAAATCCGGATTCTGCGATTGATCCTGATGTTCAGCAGACCGTGCTGAAAGAATTTAAGGATCGGTTGAGCATTGATCCTGTGCGACGGAGCCGCCTGGTCCAAATCAGCTTTGAATCGCAGGATCCGAAGGTGGCAACCCAAGTCGTGAATTCTCTTGCAGAAAACTACATTCAGCAGAACCTGGAAAGCCGCTGGCAGGCCGCACAAAAGGCATCGGAGTGGCTTTCCCAGCAGTTAGAGAGCTTCAAGGCCAAGCTCGAGAAATCCGAAGACGACCTTCAAGGGTATGCACAAAAGAATGGTCTGCTTTTTCTGGAGACCCAGAAAGGCGACACCGAAAACATTGTCAATGAACGGCTGCGCCAGCTCCAGGATGAACTGACCAAGGCACAAGCGGAGCGCTATGCGAAAGAGTCCGTCTACAGATTGACGGAAAGCGGCGATTACAGCGCACTCCCTGGTGTCGTCGACAACAAATTAATGCAAGAGCTAACCGCCCGGCTGTCCGAACTCGAGCGCCAAAAGGCGGCCCTGGCTCCGACATTTACCAACGATTATCCAAAAGTGAAGGAAATCCAAAGTCAAATCGACGAAATCGCGAGGAGGCTCAACGAAGAACGCAAGCGCGCCGCACAGGGGATCGTCGATGACTACCTGGCTGCTACGCGCCGCGAGAATTTGGTTCGAGAGGCCTTCGAACAACAACAAGACCAAGCGAACCTTGTCGCCGGACGAACCGTCCAATACAACATTCTCAAGCGTGAAGTGGACACGAATAAACAATTGTATGAAGGCTTGCTCCAGCGTTTGAAAGAGGCGGGCGTATCGGCCGGGATGAACGCGAGCAATATCCGCGTCGTTGACGCGGCCGTTCCTGCGACGAAACCCATTCGCCCTCGACCGGTACTCAACTTGGGATTTGCCTTGTTGCTCGGTCTGGGATGCGGAATCGGTATGGCCTTCTTGCAAGAGCATTTGGATAACACCCTGAAAAACTCCGATGACATTGAGCGCGTCCTCCGCGTTCCGGCACTCGCGTTAATTCCCTCTCGAGAATCTCTGGAGCATGGCAGCACGGGCGTATACGGACTCGCCGAAAAGGTCGCCCCGCACCATAACGGAAATGGAAACGGGGCGATTATTCACTTGGATAAGCGTTCGGGGAAAGCGTGGGTCCGCATCGATGGAAACGGAACTCATCATTCGGCTCTCTCGGAAGCTTTCCGCGGATTGCGCACGTCGGTCTTGCTTTCGGCTGCCGGTCGACCACCGCGTTCCTTGACGTTCGTCAGTGCTGAGCCAGGTGAAGGTAAAACAACCGTCGCCAGCAATCTATCCATCTCTTTGGCGCAACTTGGGAAGCGCGTCCTGTTGATTGACGGAGACATGCGCCGTCCGTGCGTTCACAAGCTTTTCAATATTGAAGAAAATTCCGGCGGATTGGTCACGTTTTTGACGGGCGAGGAAGGATGGAGTCACCTGGTTCGTCCCACCGGAGTACCAAACCTCGATTGCCTGATTTGTGGGCCTGTGCCACCGAACCCAAGTGAGTTGCTCTCCTCCGATCGTATGCTGACGCTCATGTTCGAGGTAATGCGGGAATATCAGTTTGTTCTCATCGACGCGCCGCCGCTCCTCAATGTGACTGACGGGCGCATCCTGGCCACCATGGTGGAAGGTGCCATCCTAGTCGTCAAGGGAGGCTTCACGCCCCAAGAGCTGGCGCAGCAGGCGCAATTCCACGTTCGCGACGTGGGCGCTCGCTTGATTGGTGTGGTCTTGAACGACGTCGATGTGCGCCACAACGGATACTACCGTGGCTACTACCGCTACGGTTCGTACGGCGAAACTAAACCCCAGATCGAGAAGAGTTAAGTCTGGGCTAGCGTAGGTCGACGGAAACGTCGCCGGGCACGATTTTAGTAGTAACCATCTATTTATCATTGGGTTAGGTCACATTTAGCCTTGTAAGTGACGGGGCGGAGCCACAGAAAGCCAATGGAAATGTTTCGCCTTGCAGATTCAACGCAACCAGCACCCACTCCGTTAGTGTTCCCGGAATCGGTGGCCGATTCTCGCGAGCCGCGCTGGTATGCTGCCTACACGTGCGCGAATCACGAGAAGCAGGTTGCTCAGCAGCTTCAGCGGCGATCGGTGGAAGGTTTCCTTCCGCTTTATGAAAGCGTGCGCCGTTGGAAGGACCGCCGTGTCCGGCTCAAGTTACCGCTTTTCCCCAGCTATGTTTTCGTGCACATGGCGTTGCGAGACCGGTTGAAGGTTTTGCAAGTCCCCGGAGTCGCAAACCTGGTTAGTTTCGACGGTCATCCTGCTCCCCTGTCAGACCAAGACATCGAAGCGATTCGCGCGTGCCTTGCTGGACCTCACCCGATCCAGCCGCATCGCTATTTGCAACGGGGCCAGCGAGTCCGCGTGCTCAGCGGTCCTTTGGCCGGTCTCACGGGCATCGTCGTCCGCCAGAAAAAAACCACTCGCTTCGTGATTTCCTTTGATCTCCTCATGCGCTCCGTCTCCGTGGAATTGGACAGTTCAGATCTTCACGCCGCCCACGTATGACTACCTCGCTTCAGACTTGGATGGTCGCCAAGCATCAAGAGTTCGCGCCCGCAGGTTCACTTCGTGCGCGATTTGCTGCGGGAGCTTTTTGGTCGGTGTTGGGGGCGGTAATCTCGCGCGGGTTCTTACTGGCCGCATCCGTGGTTTGCGCATGGTTCCTTGGTAAAGAAGGATTTGGCGCGCTTGGAATGATCCAAACCACCGCTGGCATGTTCGGTATTTTCGCAGGGCTCGGCTTGGGGATAACGGCCACCAAGTATGTTTCCGAATTTCGCCGCCAAGATCCCATGCGAACGGGCCGGATCCTGGCTCTGTCCGCGTCAGCAGCCTTCCTTTCCGGGAGCATCATCACCGTGCTGGTGATTTTGCTGGCGCCTTACCTGGCGCAGCATGTTCTGGCGGCTCCGCAACTGGCCGCGCCGTTGGCCATCGGGGCGGGACTGGTGTTTTTTGGCGCGCTCAATGGTGCGCAAACCGGAGCGCTCGCCGGTTTCGAGGCATTCCAAACCATCGCCCGCGTAAACATCTATGCTGGAGTTGCTTCGTTTCCGCTGATCGTTTTCGGCGTTTGGCGTGGCGGTTTGCGGGGAGCGATCTGGGGCTCGGTTGCCGCGCTGGCGGTCAACTGGGCGCTGAACAACCGTGCGTTGCGCCGTGAATGCGCGAAGGCCAACATTTCTTATCAGCTTGCGGGTTGCCGCCGAGAGCTGGGCATGCTGCACCGTTTCAGCCTTCCCGCTTTCTTGGCTTCGATCTTGATTGTGTCGGCAATATGGGTCTGCAATGCTTTGCTCGTCCGCCAGCCTCAAGGCTACGCCGAACTCGGAATTTATGCGGCTGCGGATAAGTGGCGCCTGATGATTTTGTTTGTGCCCACATCGATGTTCGCCATGGTTCTCCCGGTGCTTTCGAACCTACACGGTGAAGGCGATGGAGCAGGCTTCCAAAAAGTGTTTCGCGCCAACTTGCAGCTGAATGCCGGCCTGGCATTGTTGGCGGCGGCTTCTGATCGCGGTCTTCGCCGCTCCCATCATGACGATTTACGGCAAACCATTTCGCGGCGGGCGAATCGTTTTGATAGTCCTGGCATTCTCCGCCATCGCGGAAGTTTTGAACTGCCATCCTCGGCCAGCCGCTGGTTGCCGCTCACCAGATGTGGTGGCGATTCGCGTTTGATTTATTGCTCGTCGCGGTTCTCGTGGGACTTGCTTGCGTGCTCATCCCAAAGTGGGGAGCTTTGGGCTTGGCGACTTCTTACGGCTTTGCTTACGCAGCCACGAGTCTCGGGCTTTTTCTGTTTCATCAACAAGGCTCGTGGAATAGATCTCGTTCATATTGATGGAAACCAACCCCACCTGGAATCGCGCCGTATCGGAACTTGGCAGTAGAGAGCGATTCTCCAGACAACGTCGTGCGACAATCCGATTCAGCGGGTCCGCTGCGTGGTCCTTGTTTGCATTTGCGGCTATGGCAACTGCATTCGCAGCTGCTCCCTCCGAGAACAGGTACCCCAGTGCGTTTGCTGGTGCATTCGTGTTCTTTCTAGTCCAGTGGTTCTTGCCCGCTTGTCAGCCTGTTTGGAGTAAATTACTCTGCCCTTGGAATTGGGCTCTGTTTGTCTTTTTCCTGCAACTCGTTCTGCTTCCCCTCTCCTTGCTCTTGTCCGGCCCTTCACGGGGGGTTCTTCCTTTCTTGCCATCCGATCGAGCCATTAATCTGGCAATGCTTATAAATGTCTCAGCCTTTGTTGCTTTTTGCGGGACCTACCATTACTTTGCGCGTCGCCCGAAGAGCGGTCCGCAACCAAGTGCGTTGCCGCAAGAGCCTTGTCTTGTCCGCAGATCCCCGTCTCTGCCGTATATCTTTATAAACGGCGCCATCGGCGTCATGGGCTTTTTCCTAGCCTTCGGGGCCCTCAACAAAGTGGCAGAGTATTTCTCTGATCCGTCAGGTTACCTGAGCCGGCTCGTGGACGTGTCCGACAGACTTGGACTTGCAGCGGGTCTGTTTTTGAGGCCGTTCTTCGGGATTTTCGTGGTCATGTTGTGGTGCCGCTGGCTCGATCGGACTCGCTCCCGAAAAACAAGCGTGCTCGCCAGTGCCACTACCATTCTCGCAATCGTGGCCGTCTGTCTTTCAAATGCCACATTCAATTACAACCGCGGTTCGGTAGTGGTTCCCCTCGTTGCGATGCTCGCCGTGATTGTGAGCAATCCAAACCGCGTCGCCCGCAGGACGGTTTTTGTCGCTGGTGCAGTCGTGGGAGTGGTGTTGTTGCTTGCTCCCTTTTATGGCGCATATCGAAGCAGCAATTTCACTGGGCAGGAAATCCTGAGGGACTCTTCGGTTCGCAATGTGCTGGTCGACAAAGTGGAACTCACCGAAATGTTTCAAGTGTATGGAGGAGCCCCACAGTTTCTTGGATTCTTCATGGAAATGGGCAAGTGGGGGGAAGATCCACAATGGGGCAAAGTCCTTGGTTCCTCTGCGCTGGCTCCGCTACCTATCTTAGGTAAACCATTCCGGGAAAATAGCGGGACCGCGATCTACAACCGGTTCATCTACGGAATGCTCGACGTCCAGGACCAGATCGCGCCATTTCAGGGCGAAGCGTTCCTTGACTTCCACCTGCCGGGATTGCTCGCGGCGTTTGTCCTCTTGGGCTGGGTCGCTTTCAAGCTTCAGACAGCATTCGCCCAATCGTCCTCGTTTTTCGAATCCTTCGTCTGGCAGTACTTTTCCGTCTGGACCTTTTTTCTGATATTTGGAAGCTTGTCTGTCGTCAGCCAAATCTTCATCTATTTCTGCTGGCCTTCCTACCTCTACTTCATCTATCGACGTTTGCGCCGGTCATCGAGTAAACGAGCGAATTAGGGTCAACAATAGTGCGAATGTTGCATACCGCCGCCACATACGCACCGTCGCTTGACGGGGTCGCGGAGATTGTTCGGAACATTTCCGAACGGTTGGCCAAGAGAGGACATGATGTGCATGTGGCTACCGCCGCCGTGGATTCCGAAAGCTCCTACGCCCAACTCAATGGAGTTCATGTTCACCGGTTCAAAGCCAGAGGAAATCTCGCTCTTGGTATTCACGGTGAAACCTGCAAATATCGTGAATTTGTGCACACGGGCGAATGGGACATTCTCGTCAACCACTCCTTGCACGTTTGGCCCACCGATCTGTTGCTCAGCGATATCAGTAGGTATCCCTGGCCCTCGGTCCTAGTAACACAGGGCCTCGTAGACGAAGACCCTTTGCATTGGGAATACTATTCGACGATTCCGCGGTACCTCTCCGCATATTTCAAGTGGATTCGCGTTTCTCACTCCACCGCAGAATTGTCTTTTGCCAGAAAATTCGATATCCCAATCCCTCGAGTCATCACCAATGGCGTGGATATGGATGAATGGTCGCGGCCACCACTAGGCTTGCGTCCATCGTGGAGAATCGGCCAGAGACCGTGGGTGGTCAATGTCTCAAACCATAGCCCCGTGAAAAACCATGGATTCTTCTTTCGGCTAGCAAAGGCTCTGCGCCACCTAGGCGCACATTTCACTCTGATCGCCGGCACATATCCCATGAACAAATGGGGCCTCGGACGCTTTGGAATTTCTGGAGGCTGCGCGTATCAATGCAGACTGCGGAGCATTTTGTCGCCAGATGCGATGGATCTAAGAGTGAATCTACGGAGAGAGGAGGTAGTGTCCGCAATAAGAGAAGCAGATATCGTCGTGAGCACTTCGCGGAAAGAGGCGAACTCGATTGTGCTGTTAGAAAGCATGGCTGCCGAAAGGCCTTGGGTCTCGTTCGACGTGGGTTCGGCACGTGAAAATGACGGTGGCCTTGTAGTGGCTAATTTTGACGAGATGAAAAAAGCGGTTATCGAGCTATGTCGAAATCCGGGATTTAGGAAGACTCTTGGTGCAGCCGGACGTACCCAAATCGTTGCGAAGCACGATTGGGATGACATCGTGGACCAGCATGAACAGGTCTACTGGAGCGCAATCGGTGAGCGATCTCCGTCGATGTGCAATACATAAGTGTGGTCGGATAACAACGCTACAGAGAAGTGAGCGCACCGTAACTTGTGAATACAATCTTAGAAAGTCGTACGCGGTGTCGAGTACAAACCTCGGGTGCCAACCAGATAGAGAATTGAGCATGCTTAACGCTACCAAATCGAACTACAGCATTGATCTCTGCACGATAGAGGGTTTCGGGAAAGAATGGAAGAAATTCAATCACCTCGACACACCAGACCACGAACTGCGATCCGTTTTCGAGTCGTACTTCTCCAACTTTCCATGGGACTCATTACCGGAGACGGCGGTGGGATTCGATCTGGGCTGTGGATCGGGGCGCTGGGCGTACTTTGTTGCTCCCCGGGTGGGTGTCCTGCACTGCATCGATCCAAGCGTTGAGGCGCTTGAAAGAGCAAAAATCAAACTACGGGAATTCTCCAACTGTAGATTTCATTTAGCGGCGGCAGCGTCAAATCCACTGCCTGATAACTCAGCTGATTTTGGATATTCGATTGGTGTTCTTCATCATGTTTCTGACACCCAGGCGGGCCTGAACCATTGCGTAAGAAAATTGAAAGCCGGCGCGCCCTTTCTCGTATATCTCTACTACGCCTTTGATAATCGACCTTTTTGGTTTCGCTATATTTGGAAACTCTCAGATCTCCTCCGACAGGTGATTTGCTGGTTGCCGTTCAATATGAAATCGATCATTTGCGAAGTCATTGCGGCTTTCGTGTATTGGCCGATGGCCCGCTTCGCCAGAATATGTGAGCTAATTCTCTTGCCCGTCTCGAAGCTGCCTCTGTCTGCCTATCGTGATCGTGATTTTATATTTATGCGTAACGACTCGTTAGATCGTTTTGGAACTAGGCTAGAAAAGAGGTTCACCAAAACTGATATCACACGAATGATGGCAACCGCGGGTCTAAACGATATAAGGCTTGCAGAGTGTGAGCCCTACTGGTGCGCTATCGGGTACAAACCGCTAAATTCCGTGAAGACCTGAATAAATGACCCAACGCTTCGGCAAATTGAAAGCGATGCCAAAAAACGGCCAGCATCTCAGTCACTAAGTTGATGAGCTTTCATCCCTCAATCGCAGGAACGGGCCTCGATAGCGAAAGTATTGCCCATTCGAACGAAGCTGTTTGCCCTATCGTAAGCATTGGGATGCCCATCTTCAATTGTGAAAAGACTGTGACAACTGCTATTCGTTCCATCCTTAATCAGACGTTTAAGGATTGGGAGTTACTGTTAGTTGATGACGGATCCAAAGACCGAACTCTCGAGGTCGCTCACAGTTTCCGCGATTCACGTATTTCTGTGGTCACGGATCATGCGCATAGAGGTATTGCGTATCGGTTGAATCAGGCAATTGAACTTAGCAGGGGCATATATTTTGCGCGAATGGATAGCGATGACGTTGCCTATCCAGACCGCCTGGCGTTGCAAGTTGAGTACTTAAAAAAACATCCAAAAATTGACCTGCTTGGCTGCGCAATGCTCGTTTTCAAGAGTGACGGCAGGGTTGTGGGTATTCGTCCAGCACCTGAAACCCATGAACAGATCTGCCGAAGACCTTCATCGGGCTTTCTCATCGGACATCCCACATGGATAGGTTATACATCATGGTTCCGACGGCACCGTTATCGACTAGAGGCAATTCGCACTGAGGACCAGGATCTGCTCTTACGGACATTTCAGACTAGCCAGTTCGCAGCACTTGGCGAGATCCTTTTAGGCTATCGTGAAGATTCACTTTCGTTCAAAAAGATTCTCACCGGACGGCTACACTTCACCGGTTCGAGATTCCGAGATGCGATTTCCAGTGACCAATATTTTGGCGCGGCAGCTTGTATTCTCGAGCAATTATCAAAGACTGCGATCGAGGCAATAGCAGTCGGTACGGGCCTTGATTACGCCTTGCTTTGGCACCGCGCCTTCCCCGCTGATGAAGTCGCTAAGAAAAAATGGTCCCAGTTGTGGTCCGAGATGATAACTCAACACGAGTAGCAGTGCCGAGACGCTGGTCCGCATTAATACCATGTGATTGCTAGGGTGTTTCTAGTGTGTGGCTTCGCAGGACTCATAGACTTTAGTCGCCAAACGTCTGCGGACGAGCTAACAGAGGGTGCTCTGCGCATGGTAACGAGTTTGCGCCACCGGGGCCCGGATGATGAGGGACTGTGGATCGATGCTTCACTGGGCATCGTACTGGGGCATCGTCGACTCTCTATCCTCGACCTTTCGCAGGCAGGCCATCAGCCCATGATGTCGCAAAGTGGACGATTCGTGATCGCCTACAATGGAGAGATCTACAACTTTCGGGAATTGATCCACTGTCTCCGACACGATTCAAGATACGAAGTTCCTCTTCGCGGACATTCCGATACTGAAGTGATGTTGGCTTGTTTCGAATGCTGGGGAGTCGAAGCGTCACTGACGCGAATGAATGGCATGTTTGCATTTGCTTTGTGGGACCGTCAGGAACGCGCCTTATATTTGTGCCGAGACCGAATGGGCGAGAAGCCGCTGTATTATGGGTGGACTGGCAACACTTTCCTGTTCGGCTCCGAACTGAAAGCCCTTCAGTTGCATCCTGCGTTTGATGCAGAGATTAGTCGTGAGGCTTTGGCTCTGTACCTTCGGTACAGTTGCGTTCCTTCTCCTCATTCGATCTTTCGAGGCGTGCATAAATTGCCTCCAGGCTCACTTCTGAAACTGGATAGTAATAGCCGCCGTGATGCCAAGCCCACTCCTTATTGGTCCCTCCGGACTCTAGCGGAAAACGGGATAGCTTCCCCATTGCAGTGCTCTGAATCGGAGATGCTTCAAGGACTTGAAGATCTCTTGAAAGCGGCCGTTAAGATCCGCATGGTGGCGGACGTTCCGCTCGGAGCGTTCCTCTCTGGCGGGATAGATTCGTCGACCATTACCGCGCTGATGCAGGCACAGACTGCCCGCCCGGTTCAGACTTTTTCGATCGGCTTACACGATGCAGATTTCAACGAAGCACAAGAAGCGGCCAAGGTTGCGCACCATCTAGGTACGGACCACACGGAGTTATACGTGACCTCCGGGGATGCACTGTCGGTGATACCTTTGATGCCGACAGTCTACGATGAGCCGTTTGCTGATTCTTCCCAAATTCCTACCTTCCTTCTTTCCCGACTTACCCGGAGATACGTCACGGTTGCTTTATCAGGGGATGGTGGAGACGAACTCTTTGGGGGATACAACCGGCACGTTTGGATCCAGAGAATTTGGCAAGCGATCGCGTGGTTGCCCCGTGAGGCCAGGCGCATTGCGGCAATGGCCATCGCCAGAATCGGTCCCCATGGCTGGGATTCGGTTTTTCGAATCGCCAATCCTATCCTGCCGTCTGAGGTCAGGCAGCGCTATGCCGGTAATAAATTGCACAAGTTGGCCGGCGTTCTGACCTGTACCGATCCGAGAGCAATGTATTCGAACGTGGTTTCACACTGGAACAATCCGGGCTCCGTGGCAATTGGTTCGGAGAAGTTAAGTGCATTCCCGCCTGGAGATGAGGGTTTGGCCAGCCTGCCTTCGATAGCTCATCAAATGCTACTGTTGGATGCCCTCAGCTATTTGCCTGACGATATTCTCGTAAAACTGGACCGTGCGAGCATGGCCGTAGGTCTTGAGGCTCGCGTTCCGTTTCTGGATCACCGTGTAGTGGAATATGCGTGGAAGATTCCGATTCGGGACAAGATTCGAGCAAGAACAGGAAAATGGGCTCTACGACAGATCCTACGTCGCTATATTCCCGCGCAATTGACTGACCGACCAAAATCCGGCTTTGGCATTCCCTTGGGAGATTGGCTGCGGGGCCCGCTGCGCGAGTGGGCTGAATCGCTTCTTGATGAAAAGAGATTGAAAAACGAAGGTCTTTTTGAGCCGGGACCAATACGCGAAAAGTGGGCAGAGCATCTCTCGGGGAAAGCACCATGGGAGCATCATCTGTGGGACGTTCTGATGTTCCAGGCATGGTTTTCTACTCAACGGCAGTCGGAACGGGAAATGGCGATTCCGATTCTGTGCGCTCCATGAACATGGATGCCTCGCAGATGTCGCCTGAATCCGGACTCGTCCGAGTGGTTTATGTCGTGACTTCCTCATTGTCCGTTCGGCTGATGACGGGCCAGCTCGATTATCTTCGACGAATGGGCTTCGAAGTCGTTCTTGTATCGTCGCCGGGCGAGGAACTGCAGAGATCGGAGAGCGATGGAGTGCGAACGGTTGCAGTGTTGATGGCGCGTGAGATTTCGCCCTGGAAAGATTTGATCTCGCTGTGGCGACTGCTGGGAGTGATTTGGCGGGTTCGCCCAACGATCGTGAATTTCAGCACACCCAAAGCTGCGATACTCGCTGGGATAGCAGCACGGTTGGGTCAAGTTCCGGGCCGTATTTATTTGTTGCGGGGCCTCCGGTTTGAGACCGCGACCGGACTCAAGCGAAAAGTGCTGCTCCTGTGCGAGCACATCGCGTGCCGGTGTGCTCATCGGGTCATTTGCGTCAGCGAAAGTCTGCGGCAGAAGGCGATTGAGTTGGGAGTGGTCGATCCACGAAAAACAACGGTGCTTGCATCTGGCAGTTCTAACGGAGTCGACGCAAAGCGATTCGCGGCTTCGGGGGAAGCTTTGCGGTGGGCCGGCCAGATCCGCGAGACGTTGGGAATCCCAGCAAAGGCGCCAGTGGTGGGTTTTGTTGGGCGATTGACGAAGGATAAGGGGATTAGCGAACTGGTGCAGGCGTACTTAGCGCTGCGTGCGGAGATTCACGAATTGCGTTTGCTGCTGGTGGGAGAAATGGAAGGCGGAGACCCACTGCCTGCGCGGATTCGCCGGTGTATCGAAAGCGAGCGTGGAATTATCCGAACGGGATTCGTCCAGGATGCGGCCGATTACTACCACGCGATGGATGTTCTGGCTCTGCCAACCTATCGAGAGGGTTTCCCAACGGTAGTGCTGGAAGCGCACGCCGCGGGTAAGCCGGTCGTCGCCGCGAGGGCTACCGGTGCGGTAGATGCTGTGATCGACGGAGTCACCGGCATCCTCGTTCCCGTTGGAGATTCTCAGGCGCTCGCCAGCGCTCTGGAGTTGGTGATTCGGGATCGGAGTCTGGCGGCGGCTTTAGGTTCGGCCGGGCGCGAGCGTGTTCTACGTGAATTTCATCAAGAGACAGTTTGGGACGCGCTTGCCGAGGAGTATTTGCAACTCTTACAGGCCAAAGGATTGACCGTTCCGACGGCCGCCAACAGGGACGAAGTCACGCCTGGGTTGAAAGCCGCCACGGTGGTTTCGCGATGAGGCTCTTCGTCAAACGGCTGATGGACATTATTTCTTTCGGGCAGCGCGCTGCTTCTAGCCAGCCCGTTGATGGCAGCGATCGCGCTGACGATCCGACTGTGCGATGGCCGCCCGGTGCTGTTCCGCCAGATACGCCCCGGCTACAAGGGGAAACCATTCACACTGATGAAATTCCGAACGATGAGGGATGCGCGAGACGCACAAGGACTGCTTCTGCCCGATGAGGAAAGATTAACAGCGACCGGGATGCTGCTGCGGCAACTGAGCCTGGACGAACTGCCGCAGTTGTGGAACGTCTTGCGAGGCGAGATGAGCTTGGTCGGCCCGAGGCCGCTGCTGATGCAATACATGGACCGCTATAGCCCCGAACAATTGCAGCGGCACGACGTGAAGCCCGGAATCACCGGATGGGCGCAAGTAAATGGGAGAAACGCCACGACGTTGGCCGGAGAGATTCCATCTCGATCTCTGGTACGTCAACAATTGGAGCTTGGCTCTGGATGCGTGGATCCTTCTTCGCACACCGTGGCAACTCGTGAAACGGGACGGCATTTCCCAACAGGGCCATGCAACCATGCCGGAATTTTTGGGAAGCGAAGGCAGCAAACAGTGACGAGCAGACGAATTTTGGTCTACGGAGCCGGCGGACACGGAAAAGTGGTTGCCGACATTTTCATTGCCAGAGGTGAAGGCGAATTCGCCGGCTTCGTGGACGACAGAGAAGAGCTGTGGGGCAACAAGGTGATTGGATTTCCGGTGTTGGGTAACGGTGAATGGTTGCGTGAAGAAACGGTACACTCGTGCATTGCCATCGCTCTTGGCATTGGGGACAACCGAGCGCGGCAATTGCTTGCCGATCGCTGCTCGCAGTGGGGAATCGAAATTCTGACGGCGGTTCATCCTGCTGCGACGGTGTCTTCGTTCCGCCCAGTTGGGTCGAGGAACCGTCGTGATGGCGGGCGCCATCGTCAATCCTGATGCAAGGGTGGGCGCCGGGTTCATCCTAAACACTGGCGCGGTGGTCGAGCACGATGTGGAGATCGGTGACTACGCGCATGTGGCGCCGAATGCCACCATGGGCGGAGCGTCGCACTTGGGCGCCTTCTCACACTTGGGGCTTGGGGCGGTCGTGCTCCAAAGTATTCACATTGGCGCGCACACCATGGTGGGAGCCGGCGCGGTTGTCGTTGAGAATCTCCCGGATCACGTCAGCGCGATGGGTGTCCCCGCACGAATCCATCGCCAACTTGAGCAAGAAGGCTGGTCTGCAATGACAGCCGCCTCCAGATAATAAATCTATGCTTCCCGGATCATTGATGACTGACTTGGCGATAGGAAGGGCCGCCAGGTCGCTCACTTCCCTTTCCACCCTGGCCTTCCTTTGAGCCGGATGAAATCGAGGCCGTTGCTTCGGTCCTGCGCTCGGGAAGGATTAACTACAGGACTGGCGAAGAGGGGCGGCTATTTGAGAAGGAGTTTGCCGCATTTGCCGGCTGCAGAGCATGGCGTTGCGGTCGCCAACGGCACAGTTGCGCTCGAGCTTGCGCTTCATGCTTTGGGAATCGGAGCAGGCGATGAAGTGGTGGTGCCGAGCCGGACATTTATTGCGTCGGCCAGTTCCGTGGTGATACGAGGAGCGATTCCTATCATCGCGGATGTAGACGCCACCAGTCAGAACATTACCGCTGACACGATTCGACCTCTTCTGACTTCCCGGACAAAGGCGATTATCGCTGTCCATCTGGCCGGATGGCCATGCGACATGGATTCGATTCTTGGACTGGCGCGCGAACGCGGTATCAAGGTGATCGAAGACTGTGCCCAGGCGCATGCGGCCACTTATAAAGGCCGGCCCGTGGGATCGTTTGGAGATGTCGCCGCTTTTTCCTTTTGCCAGGACAAGATTATGACCACCGGCGGAGAAGGTGGAATGCTTACCACCAATGATGATGCAGCGTGGGAGCGCGCCAAGAGTTTCAGAGATCACGGTACGACGTGCGATACTGCCCGGAAAGACCAGAATTCTGCTGGTTTTCGTTGGGTCCACGACTCCTTCGGCACGAATTGGCGACTGACCGAGATGCAATCCGCGATTGGCCGGGCGCAACTTCGGAAGCTTCCACAATGGGCTGCGCTTCGGCGGAGGAATGCGGCCATCCTGACAGAGAGGCTTTCCAATTGCCCGGCATTGCGCGTTACGGCGCCGCCTGAAGAAATCGGCCACTCTTACTACAAGTATTACGCGTTTGTTCGTCCTGAGCGCTTAAGAGCGGGACAAGATCGGGACAAAATCATGGCCGCGATCAACGCGGAAGGGATTCCCTGTTTCAGCGGAATTTGCAGTGAAATCTACCTTGAAAAAGCTTTCCCGAAGGAATTGCGCCCACAGCTATACAGGAAGGTTGCTCGCGAGT
Source organism: Candidatus Acidiferrales bacterium (assembly GCA_963775865.1). Classification (GTDB taxonomy): domain Bacteria; phylum Acidobacteriota; class Terriglobia; order Acidiferrales; family UBA7541; genus Acidiferrum. Next base: position 461,851 of record CAVZKU010000012.1, read on the forward strand.
TGGGGAAAACGAGCCTGATGTTGCTTGTGCATCCGACTCTTTCCGAACAAAACATGCTGGATACCTGTCAAGCCGTGGAAACAGTAATGAACGCAGCAGCAAAGTGACGGATTGTCGCGCGCTTATCGCAGAACCTTATCCGTGCAAAATGACGCGTCCCGTAGCGTATGAAAAGTAATCCATTCAAAACCATGCCCTCCTCCCTCTTGTCCTACCGCACTTGGTGGATTGCTCTTTCCCAAGTGATTTTGGTATTCACCTCGCTGGTGCTGGCGTGGCTCCTGCGCTTCGACTTTTCGTTACCGAATCGAGCGCTGCTATTCTCCGCCGCGCCACTTCTCATCGCGATCCGGCTGGCGGCTATTGCGAGATTTGGGCTTCTTCATGGCTGGTGGCGATACACCGGCGTGAGTGATGCCCTGGACATCGTCAAGGCAATCACGCTCGGTTCTGCAGTCTTTATCGTTACGATGCGGTTCGTCCTCGGCGTTATTTCCTTTCCACGCACGATTTACGTTCTGGAAGCTTTGGTCAGCCTAGGTTTGTTGGCTGGCGTCCGATTGCTCTCGCGCATCCTGACTGAATCTGTTTCTCAAGTGGCGGGACGCCAGTGCAAAGTTATGCTCATCGGAGCTGGGAGCGCCGCGCAGATTGTCATCAGAGAATTGCACCGGCTAAAGGATCACTACGAAGTCGTTGGTTGTGTCGACGATGATGAATCAAAACTAGGGATCAAACTCCAAGGGGTTCCCGTCGTAGGAACTGTTGATGAGCTTCCGTCTTTGCTCGCAGCTTGCCCCGTAGACGAGATCCTCATCGCCGTTCCTTCGGCCACCGGCAAGCAAATGCAGCGGTTCGTCCAGATCTGTGACCAGTGTGCCACACGGTTCAAAACCGTACCGGCACTGCACGACATCCTGACCGGGAAAGGAAGCGTCCGGGAGTTTCGTGACGTGCATTTGGACGACCTGCTTGGACGGGATCCAGTGGAGATTGATTTGGGAGCTGTCAAAGAACAGATCGATGGACGCGTGGTGCTAGTGACAGGTGCGGCAGGATCGATTGGCTCGGAACTATGCCGACAGATTTTGGAATACAGTCCATCTACGTTGCTCTGTTTAGATCAAAGTGAAACGGGAATATTCTACCTCGAGCAAGAACTTTCCAGAATAGCAGTTGCTGGCCAGACAGTTTTTTGCGTCGCTGACGTTGGTGACAGCGAGCGGATACGTAAGATTCTTGCAGAATACAGGCCCGATGCCGTATTCCACGCGGCCGCGTACAAGCACGTTCCCGTCATGGAGCGCAATGTCCAGGAAGCAGTTAAGAATAATGTCTTTGGCCTTCTCAGCTTACTTGGAATTGCTGAGGAAAGCGGCTGCGAAAGTTTCGTCGTGATTTCATCGGATAAAGCAGTGAACCCCACGAGCGTCATGGGGGCCACAAAAAGAATCGGGGAGTTGATCATCGCTTGCCGACCAGCCAATGGGATGCGCTGCGTATCCGTTCGATTTGGCAACGTTTTGGGCTCAAACGGGAGCGTGGTCCCGGTGTTCCAGGAGCAACTGCGTAGGAGCGAACCACTGAGTATCACTCATCCTGAGATCAAAAGATTTTTCATGACAGGACGTGAAGCGGTTTCTCTGGTCTTGCAGGCGTTTGCTATTGGGAACCGCGGTGACATTTTGGTCCTCGATATGGGTCAACCGGTCAGGATTCTCGACCTTGCTCGCACGTTGATTCGGCTTTCCGGAAGGTCGGAACGCGAAGTTGGCATCAGGTTCACGGGGTTGCGCGAGGGCGAGAAGTTAAAGGAAGAATTGGTCTACGCAACTGAACAGGTCCATCCGACGTCTTTTGAGAAAATTAGGAAGGTTCGAAGCCAGCTCGTTGGTTGGTCTCAACTTCAGCGCCAGCTTAACGAACTGCGAAGTTCCTTAGGTATAGATGGAGCAGGGCCCGTCCGTCAGAAGATCAAAGAGATCGTCCCCGAGTACTCATATCGTTCGAATGGCCATTCCACAAGCGACGCGAGAAACTACGTCCAGTTGCCTATACAAGAACAACTTGGGGTGAACTCGGTTCATATCGATGCGGATTGATCTCACTCGCCCTTGGCCCCGAACCCTGTTTCTTGCGGCTGTCATCCTTTGCTCAGGGATCCTCACTTTTTTCAGTGGGAAAGCCTACCTTGCTGCGCATTGGAATCGATCTCCCAATCCGGAGTTATGGCAAAAGCAGTCAGGCTCGAGCCGGGAAACGCCGAGTATTGGGGCCACGTAGGGCTCGCGCGACAATGGGATCTGAGCCCGAACGGGATGCACGAGGCGGTACGTTATCTGCAGCGAGCCGCGGAACTGAATCCTCGATCCGCCGAACTGTGGATGGAGCTGGCCGACGCATATCAGACGTCCGGTGATCCGGTTCACGCACAGGAAGCTTATGAGAAAGCACAGGAAAACTTTCCAGTCTCTGCCGAAGTCGCGTGGCGTTACGGGAGTTTCCTGCTGTATGAAGGAAAATTCTCAGACGGTTATGCGGAAATTCGACGGGCAATGTCGATAGATGCTTCTCTGACGCAGAGAGCGATCGCCGAATGCTGGCAGTCGAATCCGAGCGTCGAAGCGATCCTGGATAAGGTCCTGCCCCCCAAGTCTGAATACTACCTCAGCGCCATCGATTTCTTCCTCTCGCGAAATCAGCCAGACCCCGCTCTTGCGGTTTGGAATCGTCAGCGCGACCTCGGTCTGCCCATCAAGCTGACTGACGCGATCCCTCTCGTCGATGTGTTAATCGAACAGGATCGCGTGGCCGAAGCGCAGCAGACCTGGCATCAGGCGCTTCAAGCTGCAGACTGGCCGCACGATTCGAGCAGCACTGGACCGCTTGTTTTCAACGGCCGGTTTGAGCACGAAATCATGAACGGTGGATTCGATTGGCGGGAAAGTGGCCGCATCTGGAGCTCAGTTTGCCGTTGATGACCGAATAGCACACGCAGGATCCCGTTCGTTCCAGGTGCAATTCGATGGAACGGAGAACATCGATTTTCAAAATCTGTTTCAGTACGTCGCAGTCGAACCTGCAACGCACTACCGCTTCTCGGCCTATGTGCGAACTGAAGCTATTTCTACCGATCGCGGTATCTGTTTCGAGATTGTCGATCCGCGGCACCCATCTCAGGTTCAGATCGTGACTCCAGATGTCGTTGGAACGAATCCATGGACTTTGGTGCAGACTGATCTCTTAACAGGCCCCCAGACGCACCTCTTGAGAATCGCACTCAGACGCATGCCAAGTTGGAAATTCGATAACAAACTTAGGGGGACCGTTTGGGTGGATGACGTAGCCTTGGCACCCATCTCAGCGCCAGCTAAGGACAGCTCCGGATGAAAGCAATCCGCGTGGGAATATGCACGCTGATCGTCTTTAGCGTGTTATCGTTCGGCGGCGTCGAACCCTGGGGGCAGGCAATCCTAGAGGTCGGCGCTGCGATGTTGTTTGCACTCTGGGGAGCGCTGGCGATTCGCAGTCGACAGGTTGAGGTTCGCTGGAACTGGCTCTTTGTCCCTTTGTTTGGATTGGGAACAATTGCCATCGCGCAGTATCTCTTCGGCCTTTCTTTTTATCCCTATCTGACAAAAGTAGAGTTGCTTCGTTGGGCTGCATATGCCCTGCTTTTCTTCCTGGCCCTAGAGTCGTTTCAGACCGAAGAACATGTGAAACAGTTCGTCTGGTTTCTGGTTATCTTCGGGTTTCTCGTCTCGCTCTTTGGAATCATCCAGAACTTCACGTTTAACGGAAAACTGTACTGGACGGTGGCTTTGCCGGAGGGAGCGGCACCGTTCGGTCCGTACGTGGATGGCGACCATTTCGCGGGGTTAGCTGGAACTGACCACGCCGTTGGCGTTCGCTTTGTTGCTTTTTCGGTCGCGAAAACGAGAACACATCACCATCTTGCTGTTATTCACGATCGTTCCGATTGGGGGGCTGGTTCTGTGCGCGTCACGAGCAGGGATCATAGGTCTTATCGTGGAGATCGTTATTCTGGCGTTTCTTTCGCGTGCGCGTCAGATCAGACGGACGCAGTTGCTGGGAACAACTGCAATCGTGCTTCTCGCCGGAACCTTTATTGTATGGCTCGGTGTGAGTAGAGCGATTCAGCGCTTCGAACAACTGGCTCACCAAGGGATTTCGCAGCAGCTACGGCTGTCGATGTACCGAGATACTTGGCGAATTTTTCTTGACCATCCTTGGACAGGGACGGGACTGGGGACTCTCGTTACGGTTTATCCTCGCTATGCGAGTTTCTACAATGGGAAGACCGTCGATCACGCTCACAATGATTTTCTTGAATTGCTGGCGGAGACTGGAGTGATCGGGGGTCTTTGCGGCTTATCCTTTATCGTCCTACTGTTCTGGCGAGGATTTGGGAATTTGCAATTGGCAAGAGGTGCAGGCGCGCGAGCAATTGTGGCAGGGCCGTTAGTGGCTTGCGTCGGACTGCTGCTGCACAGTTTGTTGGACTTTAATCTTCATATCCCGTCGAATGCTCTGATTTTCCTGTTGTTGGCCATGGTCGCATCCGCCGAGATGAACGCAATGGCAGAGTGCGCCAGGCAATTCCGTTATCAAAGGCTTGCTGTCATGCTTGAAGCCGCGAAATTCTCGGGAGAGGTATCAGAACTTCAAGTTTGACTGGGCATGAGAACCGCTATCGAGGAGTCAGGATGAAGGATTCCGTGGGACCCATCAGTCGGAGATCGTTCTTGACGAAGTCTGCGGCGTTGACGGCGGGAGGAGCAGGGTTCGCGAAGACGGCGCTGTCTTATGACAGAATTCTGGGCGCGAACGATCGGATTTCTATTTGTCACATTGGGACTGGGAGCCGCGGCGACGACTTAAGCTTGATCGTTTCGCAACTCAAAACCAGTCACAACGTGGAAATAACCGCGGTGTGCGATTTATGGAAATTGAATCGCGAAAAGGCGGTCGCGGCCAATACGAAATATTACGGTAGAACACCACGTGCTTTTCCATACCTGGACGATGCGTTGGCGCTCAAGGATATTGACGCCGTGATTATTTCCACGCCGGAGCATTCGCATTCGCCGATCCTGAAGATGACGGTAGACGCCGGCAGAGATTGCTACGTGGAAAAACCGATGGGAAATGTGCTGGCGGACGTGAAGGCGGCCCGCGATGCGGCAGTTACGCACAACAAAATCGTCCAGGTGGGAACGCAGCACCGTAGCGAACCTTATCCCAGGGCGGCGCATGATCTGGTGCAGACCGGTGTGTTGGGTGATGTCAGCAAGGTCGAAATCGTTTGGAATTATCACGGGCCCAGGTGGCGCGGGCTCGAGACGACGAAGTTGCTCCGCGAAGAAGACACTGACTGGCGCAAGTGGTTGCTCACAAAACCATATCGCCCGTTTGATCCAAAAGTGTATTGCGAATTCCGACTCTACCGGGAATTTTCCGGGGGCATCTCGGATCAGTGGATGAGTCACGCGATCGATCTTGTGCATTGGATGATGAAAGACAACTTTCCTCGTTCGGTTGTGGCACACGGCGGGATTTATGCTTGGCCCGATGGCCGTGAAAATGCGGACACTTTTCAGGCGTTGTTGGAATATCCGAAAGGATTTCTGGTCAGTTACTCGACGAGTTTTGGCAACGATTCTCCGGGCTTCACTCGGTACATGGGGAAGAAGGCTACGCTTAACAACATTGGTGGCGAAGGCAGCCCGCGCTACCAACTCGTGGAAGAAAAAGGGAATCACGAGGATAATCCGGACATCGACAAGGAAAGAACAACGAAGAATATTCTCTTGCCGGGAGTATCGGAACTTCCGCCCACGGGTATCGATGACCTGACAGTGGAACACATGGCCAACTGGCTGGAGTGCTTGCGCTCTCGCGAGCAACCGCATTGCACGGTACACGATGGATTTGCCCATTCCGTGGCTTGCATGATGGCGACGCAGGCGTACTGGTCGGGCAAGAAACTGTATTGGGATCCGCGCTCGGAAACTATTCTGGATCGTCCGCCGACTGCTTGACTCGAGGCGGGTGGATTCTCCTGATTTGGGTCCCAGTTGCAAGATTATAGAGAGCGCACGAGTCCCTGGCGGGTCGCGCGCGTGTTCCGAATGAGCAGTAGTACGAGAATCATTCCGACGAACGGCACCAGGCCGGCTGCAATGATGATCTTGTCGAAAGAATGTCCGACGAGCGCGCGATCGGCGTCGGAAAAATAGCCGATCAATTTGAAGGCGATAATCGTGCCGATCCCAGCTCCGGTGCCGCTCAATCCGCTGACGGACGCCACCGAACCACCCAGAAAAAGATCCGAAGGCAAGACGTTCGCGATCGTGGAAAACGACGCATAAGAGAAAGTCGCGAGCGCGAACAACAAGGCAATGAGCGCCGGATTTGCGGTGAAGATTGTGGGAATCAGCAACGTGACACCAATTCCTCCGAACACGACGAGGGCTTTGCGGGCTGCACCAAGCGACCAACCACGTTTGATCAGGTAGCCTGAGGCTGCGCCGCCGAAGAAGTTGCCGAGATCCGCGGCAATGAACGGAATCCAGATTGCAATCAATCCGCTTTTCAGCGAAATGCCTTTCGCTACCAAATAGAGCGGAAACCAATCGGCGATAAAGAACCACACGGGATCGGTCAAAGCTTTAGCCGCAATTGTTCCCCAGGTTTGCGGCAATTTCAGAAGGGTGCCCCACGCCGGCCGGGCCTCGGTTGTCTGACCCGCGATTGCGGTTGTTTCATCAAGAATCATCTGGCGTTCCGCTGGACTGATTCGTGGATGTTCGGCTGGGAGGTGATACATTCGCCGCCAAACCGCGAGCCACACGAAACCCAAGAGACCGGGAAGGATAAAGACCGGACGCCAGCCCCATCGGAAGTAAACGGGCAAGATCAAGAAGGGGGCAATTGCGCCGCCAATCGACGAACCGGAGTCGAAGAACGCCGTTGCTAATCCGCGTTCACGTTTGGGAAACCATTCGGAGACGGCCTTTGTGGCTCCCGGCCAATTTGCAGATTCCCCTGCTCCCAGAAGGAAGCGAATTACCGCAAAGCCGGAAAATCCACGCACCAGAGATGTAGCAAGTGAGACAACGGAATACCCTAAAACCGAAAGGCTGAGACCTCGCCTGGTTCCCACGCGATCAATCCATCGTCCGCAGACAGTCTGACCAATCGCGTAGGCAACGCGAAAACTAATCAACAAATTGGCGTAGTCGGCGTGCGTCCAGTGGTAGTCCACCGTCAGAAAAGGAGCAAGCAGGGCCAGCGTCTGTCGGTCAATGTAATTGATGATGGTGGAGGCAAACAACAATCCAGCAATCCACCATCGCAGGCAAGGAATGGGCCGAACTTTAGGCGGGTATGATGGAGCGGGTGCTGACATTTATTATGGTGGTCATCCCGGCGCGAGGCACGGGCAGGAGCGGCGGGGCATCCGATCTATTCATTCGCCCCCGCTACTTTCCGGCGCAGCAGCGAGGAGGAATCCCGGTCGAGATACAGCGTCACATTTTGGTGTTCGCGCAAGATTGATGCCGGTGCCGATGCACTGATCTCCCCCTCGAGGCATGCTTTCACCGCCGGTGCCTTGCGCAGATCTGGCACAATCACGATGATTTCTTTTGCCCGTAGGATTTGTCGTACGGACATGGAAATGGCCTTTGTCGGGACGGCAGCCAGATTCTCAAACCAGCCTTCGTTCACCTGCTGTTGCCGGCACGCTTGATCGAGATCCACAACCAGATAAGGTTCTTCAGAGGCAAAATCCGCGGGAGGATCATTGAACGCAAGATGCCCATTTTCGCCAATCCCGGCGAATAGAATGTCCACGGGCTTGGAAGCCAATTCCCTGCCAAGTTCTTTCGCGACCGCGTACGGATCCTTTTCACCATCCAACAGGTGATAGTGGGTGATACCCGTCTTATTGATCAAGCGGTCGAAAATATATTTGCGGAAACTAGCGGGGTGAGCGATGGGAAGACCGACATACTCGTCGAGGTGGAAGACCTCAACGCGGTTCCAGTCCATGTTCGGAGCGCTGGTCAACGCATCCAGAAATTCAAACTGAGATGCGCCAGTGGCTACAACGATACGGGCTTGGCCCTGACGAACCATACAGGCACGGAGGGATTTTGCGGCGTGTTCAGCGGCCGTTTGGCCCAGCAAACGTTTGTCTTGGAGGATTTTAATCTGCAATTGCGATCCCTCCTACTTTCCGGGCGAACGCTACCCTTTGGTCTTAAGTTCAACTCGACTGCCCGAGGCACAGGCAGCATACACCGCTTCGACAACTGCGAGGCTACGACGCCCATCGATTCCGGAACAACGAGGGACTCCGTTGGTTTGTATGGCGTGAATGAAATCTGCGAGCGCGGCCTGATGGCCCCTTACGTCGCTCACCATCGGCGAGGACGAACTGGCATTCGTGTCGTTTCCAGTGCTTCGGAAGTCCTTAGGAGGATTCCGTAAATCGGCGGCGAGTAATCGATCGTGCTCGACGATTACTGTGCCTTCGGAACCAGTGAACTCCACTCGCCGCGGGTATCCCGGAAATACGGAGGTGGCTGCTTGAAAACTGCCTAACGCGCCGCTTTTGAATTCGAGTGTTGCTACGAGTGTATCTTCCGCTTCAATTTGGTGCAGAGCAGTTCGTTGCACGCCTTGAACAGCCGACACGTCGCCGCACACCCAAAGCAAGAGATCGATGGTGTGAATCGCCTGGTTGATCAAGGCTCCGCCGCCATCCCAACGGAGGGTCCCTCTCCAGCGTGAATCCTTGTAATAGCTTTCGGGGCGGAACCACTTTACTCGCGCGTCAACCAGAATTAGTTTGCCAAGAAGGCCAGCATCAACCCATCGCTTGGTCTGTATCAAGTCAGTTTTGAAGCGGTCTTGAAAAAAGACGCCTAATTTGACGCCTGCTTCCGCCGCCGCGCCAATCAAAGTATCCGCGCGAGCGGTGGTGACGTCCAGAGGCTTCTCCGTTAGTACATGTAGTCCTTTGCTGGCCGCCGCAATGCCCTGTTCGGCGTGTAAGCCGGAAGGGCTTCCGATGGCGACGAGATCCATAGGGCGATGTTCGAGGAACTTGTCAAAGTCCGTGTAGGGCACGGCGTGATACTCGGAAGATAGGCGTACCACTTTCTCCGGATTGGTTCCATAAACTGCGGCGACGGAAACTCCTGGAGTTTCGCGGGCCGCGCGTGCGTGTGTTTCCGATATGTTGCCCGCACCTATTAGTCCAAGACGGAGGGTCATGGAGTCCGAATCTATCAGTCCATGTGCAAGATGACCAGTCTTCTCACTTTCCTCGATTGCTCAGACTTGGCCGTGGCCGGTGGATCGCAGGACCGCATACAAGCGGCCTCACCGCGGCATGCCGTCAAATGCAACATCATTCTTGACCGCTTGTGGCATTTCCATTGGCGGCCATGCTAGCAATGTGGGCGGTACGGACCATTGCACCATCATGAACAACACCCTGTACGGGAATGACACGAAGAACACCGGCAGCGGCGAGTTTCAAGTGCAGTACTACGCCACCAACAACAGACCATAGGTCGTTTCGACTTGATCTAATTTCACAGGGGGCACGCCGAGGTTTTGCATGGTTAGCCCGGCTTTTCCTCTCTGCGAATCAGCATTTTCTTCGAAAGGTCCGACCGAAGATTCATGTAGTGGCGCTTGCATTGAGGGTTCCCATGAAACCAAGAATCATGCGAACGACCGCCTCATCACCGATCGCGGTATTGATCATAGTGTGGTACACGGCGCGGTTGGGCCATTCAACGCCAAAGTATTTCTGGATGAAATCGGCGCGCTCCAGGTCTACAGTATCGACGAGTTGTTCCGCTTCGTTCTCCGTCTTGCCACGAGCCAACAAGCGCTGCAGTTTCGCTTCTCTGGGCGCATAAAGAAATACACGCATCGTGTCTTCGCGGTTCCTTAGAAAATGCTGTGCCCCCCTGCCCACGATGATCGAGTTTCCAGTTTTTGCCGCGTTCTGGACGACCCGCTCCGTCAACCTCAAGATGCTTTCGCTGTCTACGACCTTAAGCTTGTGCGCGTTCAGACTACCTTCATAACTTCCGCGCAGAAAGGATTTAAACAGCCGGTAGTAAAGGGGATCAGTTCGCTCCTCACGAACCTCAACGACAGCCTTAGGACATTCAGCAAGTCTCGCGATTTCCTCTGTCAGCAACTGATCCCAAAGTTTCCAGCCCAGTTGCGTCGCAAGCCGCTGTGCGATTTCGCCGCCTCCGCTTCCGTACTCTCGTTCAATGGTAATGATTTTGATCATCTGGATTCCTACCTCATGACCTACTGCACGATATCGGACCGTCGCTTACTCCATGACGGTCGCCCCACCGCCACCCGGATCATTTTTCTTCAAGACAAACGCGAGACAAAACATGATCGCCGCGCACACGGCTAAAACCATAAAGGTGTCGATGTAAGCCAAGCTCGCCGCCTGGGCCTGCAAGCCTTGGTAGATCCTTGCGTAAGCCTGTAGCTGGGCCTCATGGGTGCCTAAGCCCGAGTTGGCGAGGTGTTGCGTGAGGCCACCCAGGGAGTTTTGGAAATTGGGATTGTCAATTCTGGCGTATCCAACCAAGCGATCCTGATGGAACTGTGAACGCCGTGCAATCAAGGTTGTCACTAGCGAGGTTCCCACGCTGCTTCCCATATTGCGCATGAAATTGACGATACCGGCAACCGAATTGTTCCTCTCTGGAGGAACTCCCACGTAAGCCACCAGAGTGATGGGCACGAATAAGAATCCCAAGCCAATGACTTGCGTGATACGGAGCCAGACGGCGGCACTGAAGCTGATCTGCAAGTCAATGCGCTTAGTGGAATAAAACATGGCGATGGACAAGGCCAGCCAACCAAAAGCGATCAAGTATCGCGCTTGAACCTTGCTGGTTAGCTTGCCTATGACGGGCATCTCAAACAACAAGACCAAGCCACCCGCTGACAGCGCGAGGCCTGCCAATTGCGAAGTATACCCAACAAGCGTCTGAAGGAACTGAGGCATCAGGACCAGGCTGCTGAACAAGAGAATTCCCAGAGTAAACATCATCAAGTTGGCGCTGGCGAAGTTAAAACTCTTGAACATGCGGACGTCGATGATTGGAGCCTTTTGAAACCATTCCCAGACAATCAGAGAGAGCAAACAAACCGTAGAGACAATGACTAGTGTCGTTATGAATTGGGAGCCGAACCAATCATCTTCCTGGCCTTTGTCGAGAAGGATTTGCAAAGCTCCTATACCCAACGTCAGCAGAGCAATCCCTATATAATCCAACTTGACCCCGGCACCCCTGAGCTTTCTCAAATAGGGCGGATCTTCGACAAACCGCCGTACGAGAAACCACGTGGCGATGCCAACCGGAAGATTAATGAAGAAAATCCAGCGCCACGAGTAGTTAAAAGTGATCCAGCCGCCAAGAGTGGGACCAATCGTGGGCGCCATGATGGCGGTAATGCCATAAAGCGCGAAAGCTAAGCCCCGTTGCTGCGGAGGAAACGTGTCGGCTAGAATCGCCTGAGCCATGGGCTGTAATCCCCCACCTCCCGCACCTTGCAGAACGCGAAAAAGAAGAAGGAAGCCGAGACTCGGCGCGATGCCACAGAGCAAGGAACTCACTGTAAACACGCTCAAACAGGTCATGAAAAAACGCTTCCGCCCGAACGCGACGGCCAACCACCCGCTGATCGGCAGAATGATGGCGTTGGAGACGAGATAGGAAGTCAGAACCCAAGTACTTTGGTCATTGCTGGCTCCAAGATTTCCCGCCATGTACGGAAGCGCGACGTTGGCAATGCTGGTGTCGAGCACTTCCATAAAGGCGGCCAGCGCCACGACAACCGCTATCAGCCAAGGATTGTACTTAGGCCGCCAAACGTCCTGGTCCAATGTGAGAGCAGCGGAGCTCATCGGAGATACACGTCCGGGACTACATTCATACCCGGGCGAACTGCACGATCGCGATTTTCTCCGGGTTCGAGAACGATCTTTACCGGAATTCGTTGAACAATCTTCACGTAGTTGCCAGTGGCATTCTCAGGCGGAAGCAGACTGAAAGTTGGGCCCGTCGCACCGGCAATGCTGTCCACATGACCTTTCAAAGTGCGACCCGTGGAATCGACATGGATTTCCGCCTTCTGGCCGACCTGCATATGGCGAAGCTGTGTCTCTTTGAAATTGGCAGTGATCCAGACTTCATCGAGAGGCACAACCGTGAGGAGCTGTTGGCCCACCTGAACATTCATGCCAACGACCACGGTCTTATTCACTTCCCCGGTGACGGGAGCAACAATTTTCGTGTACTGGAGGTTGAGCTGCGCTTGCTCCAGCAGGGCCCGTTTCTGTTCCACGTCAGCGATGGCTGCGCGCACGCGGGCTCGAGTCGACGATACCTGCTGTGGCCCGGTCTCCGCGGATTGGTGGTTGGCTTCCGCTTCCACCAAGCGGCTCTGGGCTTGCTGCACAAACTGCTGCGCGGCGGACTCATTGGCCCGAGCCGCCGCTACTGCTGCCGTGCTCGATTTGGCGGCGGCGAAGGCCTGGTCGTAAATCTGCTCCGCCACTTCCCGCTTATCGACGAGGAGCTTGTAGCGGTGGAGATCGTCCTGCACCTTCACATCGTTGGCCTCAGCCTCTTCGACTTGGGCATGAGCAGCAGTCAACTGCCGCTCCGCCGCAACGACCCCAGCCTTGGCATTTTCGATGTCCGAGGCGGTGAACTTGATTTGGCTGGAAGTGTTGACTGAGGTGATGGGCACCGTAATATTCAGCGATTGAGCTGTCGCTTCGGCATTGGCCAAGTTGGCTTGCGCTTGCGCAAGGGCGACCTCGTAATCTTTCGGGTCGATCTCCACCAGAACCGTACCTTTCTGGACCCACTGGTTATCGTCGACGTTCACTTTCACCACGTAGCCAGAAATGCGGGCGCTGACGGGATACAGATGAACATCCGCTTGCGCATCATCAGTGGATTCGTAGCTGCTCAAATAGCGCCACAGAAACACACCGCCGACAAGAAGGGCGAAGGCAATCGCGATAAACAAAACCCGTCTGCGGATTTTGCTGCTCAGGTATAACCGCGGCTTAAATTTCTGATCCACCAGAGGTGAAGTTTCTTCAGGTGATTTGCTGCTTCCCCCTGGCGCAGAACGGGATGGGTTCTCTTCTGCCATATTCATTTTTCCTTGAAGTATTCTTTGACGCCCGCTTCCGCGATGCCAAGAGAGCGGGCCAGGGAAATCTTCGCAAAGTTGTAACTATAGAGACTCGAGATGTACTGCTCGTGAGCGCTGGCAACTGCTTCTTGAGACTGCACCACTTCCACTGTATCGGTGACACCAGCGCTGAAGCGGTCGCGCGACTGAACCAGCGTCTCTTCGGCCAAATCAATATTGCTGCGTGCCACATTCACCTGGTCCGCCGACGATTGCAGATTCAAGAGAGCAGTGCGAATGTCAGCGTCGATCTGCGCCCGCAAATTGTCTAGACGTTCGCGAGTCTGCTGAAGTCTGGCATCGGCTTGCAGAATGTCGGCGTGAACACTATTCCCCTGAAAGATGGGAATGGAAAGCGTTCCGCGCACATCGAACACTTGTGTTGCTGTTGAGGGATGCGACCCTGCGGTGCCATAGTCGGCGTTAAAAGAGAGCGACGGGTAATACCCCGCCACGGCCGCCTTGCGCGAGAATTCTGCCGCGCGCACATCTGTCATGGCCGCCAGATAATCGGAGCGCGAAGCATAAGCCCGTTTCAGAGCATCCTCAATCGTGATTCCATCGAACGGGCGGTAGGGCGACTTGTCGGTCAGTTCGAATTCCTGTCCGGGAGGCAAGCCAATCACCCGTGCAACCGTCAACTTCTGGATGGCGAAATTGTTCTTGGCCTGAATCAGTTGTTGCTGCCGGGTTTGCAGCTCTACTTTTGCGCGCAAACCGTCGATCTCGGGAGAAGTGCCGGCTTTCACCTGGTCGGCGGCTTGATTGTAGAGCGCCTTGGCGGTTTCGACTTGCGCTTCCGCCGTTTCGATGCGGGCTTCGTCGGCAATGGCCTGCAAATAGACATAGCCCACGGCGAGCACGACGAGGTCGCGTGCGTCTTTAAAAGTGTACTCGGCCGATTTCAGGTTCTGGCTGGCGGCGTGCGTGTTGTTCATCAACTTCGAATCAAACAGCGACTGACTCACGTTTAAACGGGCGTCAAAATAAGAAAAAGGACCAATGGACGCGGGAACAGTGGCTCCCCCAATACTGGTAAATCCCAGTTCAGCAAGATTAATCTGTGAATCCGCGACATACGGTGTAGCGGCCACGTGTGGCAGGAGGGCACTCAACTGTTCCCAGCGCTGTCCGCGGGCCGAGCGAATATTTGCATCTGAGAGGAGCAGCCCAAGATTTTGTTTCAATCCGCGGTCGATCGCTTCTTGTAGCGACAGCGGGAGGACTCCCGGAACGAGCTTTGTAGATACGCTACCGGCGAACGGACTCACTCCCAGTGTGCCGGGAATGGCTTGACCTGGAGTGCTCGCACTGGGTGTCGTCTCAGTCTGCGCGAAGGCATTGGCTGAACCGCACAGCAGGATCACAAGCAGAAAAGATATGTGACCCCGTCCGTAATTGAAGCTCACAGGAACCTCCTGACTTTGCGAACGTGGGGCGCCGGGGGAAAACATTCTAGTCCTGGCAGTTATCACCGGCAACCGTCATCTGCTCAGATCCTTGGCAAAACCGCTTCACGTAGCCGCGCTAGGAGGGGAACCACTTCCTCTGCCTCGAGTGAACGTGAGTTTAGTGCGCCTAACCCAATGCCAAGGGCCTGTAAACAGCCCTTTCATGACCACGATTCGTTGCGCTCCACCCGTCTTTCCAATAGCTTTGCGCGCTCCAGAAAGACGGTTGACGGGAAAGCAAAAAGAAAGTAAAAGAAACAAATCGAAGGTAGGGGAAAGGGCTGCTTTTTTGACTCTGGCAGCTCAGGGGGGGTGTGAGATGCAGGCTCCAAGCGCAGGCTTTTTCTGAGATTCCTTTCTGTCCTTTGTGCCGCTGTTTCCTTCAGCTTGCTGTTGAGCTCGCTGAGCTTCGCGCAGTCCAGCTATAGCGGTCAACCCCTGCCGATCGCAATGGCCGTGCCACGGCTACAAGATGGCAACCAGCGGCCGAACGTGGTTTGCCCCCAGGTCTCAAGTGGCCTGAGCTATCACCAGGCAGCCTCCAACTTCCTGAATGGCAATCCCAATTCCTCATTGTTTAATGCTGCCTGCTTCGCCGACCCTGGCGACCAAGTGCCGGGAAATGCTCCCCGTTATTTCTCGAACCTGCGGGGCGACGGCATTCACAACATCGATCTTTCCTTCACGAAAGAATTCACAATCAAGGAGCAGATGACACTTCAATTGCGCGGGGAGTTCTTCAACTTCACAAACACGGAAAGATTTGCCTTTCCCGATGTCGGTGTAGGAAGTGCAACCTTCGGGGATGTGACCTCCTCCGCGGAGGGCAGCACACCGCGAATCGCGCAGTTCGGCTTGCGTTTCCAGTTTTGAGACAGGTGGAACGAATGCAGCGCCGCACGTTCATGAAGACTGGTGTGTTGGGTGCGGTTGCCGCTTACGTCCCCCCGCACAATTTCGACAAATACGATTTCGGGAGTGGGCCTGCGATTCAGCATCGACTGAACCAAGGGCCCTTCCCTGCGGACTTGTATCCGAGTTGGACGGTAGTCATGGGCCTCACCCCAGCGGACGAGGTGGTTCACAACTTCGGAATGGGACTGGTGACATACCTCTGTGACGAAGTCGGTCTGATGCGGCCAGAGGGACTCAGTCTAGAGGCGGCGCTCGAAGACTTGGCTCAGTTTTCGCTCGGAACAAATTTATATCTACGGGTCAACTGGAAAGATATTCAGCAAAGACCTGGACGCTTGGATCCAAGCGATGTCTGGAAGACGTCTTTTGCCCTCGCCAAGCAGTACGGTAAGAGGATCGGATTTCGCGTCATGATCAGCAATCCAGATATTGCAGGCTACGCTCTTCCCGATTTTCTCAGAGAAAAAGTGCCAATGGTGAAACTGGGTAGCTGGGAGAAACGAGAAAGAGAAGAGCCGCGTTGCGACCATCCCTATTTTCAAGAAGCATTCCAGGAACTTGTCGGGTTGCTGGCGGCTGAATATGACGGGCATCCTGACGTAGAGTACGTGGACACATGCATGTACGGATTCTGGGGCGAAGGCCATACCTGGCCGCTGGAGAAGAATCCGTACCCGGACTACAGCACAGCCGAAAACACCTTTGTGAAAATGTTTGAGATTCAGGTCGACCACTGGAAGAAAACACCATTGGTGACGAACACACAGCCAGATTTCAGCAAAGTCGGCAACTCGGAACTCGTGGATCGCAGCATCCGGCACGGCGAGTGGCTCAGAACAGACACCATCTTCATCGAGAACGAACAGATTGAAGCCCTCAGCAACCGGCCCCCCTGGACGGCGGCATCCATCGAGGTCGGTATCTCCGACGGCGCCCCACAGAGTTTGCACATCGATGACGGGATAACCTACTCCGATAATGTGATTTCTCATGTCAGAGACGTGGGAGCGTCCTACTTCTCGTTATGGAATTGGCACCGAATCTCGGCGGCAGGCTTGAAGCGCTACTATGAGGCGCATCCGCAAGGACTGGATGCGCTGGCGAGGTCAATCGGCTACCGCGTACGGCCGTCGTGGGTTTGGACGTACGAGGAACGAGGTGAGCCGGGCTTAATCATTGGATTTGTGAATGATGGAATTGCGGGAGTGCCCGGAGCGCTGCGGATCAGTGTAGTATCACCCGCCGGGGAAGAACTCAGTTCCGGATACCTCGATCCTGGCTATCCCCTGCCCGACCACGTGCGCCAAGCTCTTTTTCCCCTGCCAAAGGGGACTCCTTGGCAAGGACTTCGATTAAAAGCAGAAATCGAAGTGAAGGGTAAACGCCATGCGGTTCGCTGGGCCTGTCACCAGAAGCTCAATGACGACGGTAGCCTTACATTGCGTGCTACCAATGGGCTAAATGTATCCGATGAAACAGGCGGGGTGGGAAAGTGAGACCATGCATCGTTGGTGTGTTGCTACTTTCCTTGGGCCCGCTTGTCGGAGTAGCCGGTCAAGAGCCAGAGCAGAATTGGACCCACTACGTGCGCATTGCGGCCTATGGCCTGGAATCTGGCAATGCGGAAGCCATTGTGAACGATGCGCAAAGGTCGCATGTCTACGGGATCGAAGTGGACAACGACATTCCCGGGCGATACGAGAGCTTTCTGAACCCCACAGAAAAGCTGAAAGCCATTCATTCCGTCGCCGAAGCGGCCCACAAGGCTCAAAACAAGGCGTTCGTGTATATCGCCGGAACGGAGTGCATCACAGCAAACGCCGACCAAGCGGAACATTCGGTTATGAAGGATCATCCCGATTGGGTGCAACGAAAGGTTGGCGGCGACGCGGCTGTTTTCAATGCAAGCGCCGCATTCTGGATTCGCCCGGGCGATGAAGACGTCTGGATCAGCCCCTACGCAATGGCCTGGCGCAAAACCTACATGGAGCGGGTGCGACAGATAGCGGGGACAGGCATCGATGGGATCTACGTGGATATCCCGTACTGGATGACCCATTTCGAAGGGTGGGAAGATTCCTGGGCCAGCTTTGATGATGCCACGGTGGCAGCATTCCGGGAAAAGACAGGGCTGAACGCGAAGAGCGATTTGAAACTGGGGGACTTTTCGGACGCGAATTTCCGGAAATGGGTTGATTTCCGTATCGCGACCCTCACGGAGTTCATGCGCGAAATTCGGACAAATGCGCGGAGTGTCAACCCTCAGATCATGGTGATTCCCGAAATTTATCCAGGCCTTGAAGAGGAAGCCACCCGCGTGGGTGCCGACGTCTACGAGATGTATAGCGTGGTGGATGCGATCGCCCACGAATACGAATTCGGTGGCGGCGAGCATATGGCTGCCTCGCGCACGCAGGCAGACTGGTTTCTCTACCAGGCCGGGATGCTCACGTTCCGCGCCTTCGCGCAAGGCAAAGCCACATGGATTCTGAATTACTCGTGGGATGGAGATAAAGGTGTAGACGCGCGCGATGCGATGAAGAACCTGGCCATGTCCATCATGATCGCGGGCGCCAATTTCTGGGACGCGCAGGGGCACGAAATGGCCAGATCGAACGACCCCGCGACGCGCCAACAGATCTTCGAATGGATCGGAAAGAACGAAAAGATCTTCTATAGGCCGCGGACGCCCATGCATCCTGTGGGAGTCTATTTTTCGCCGAAGAGCCGAGATTATGCAGCAAAAAACTTTCTGCCATCGTACCGAGGCACTCTTGTTGCACTACTCCAAGCGCATGAGGAGTTCCAGGTCGTGACCCCGAGAACGCTCGAGGAGTTTCGCGGGCAATCTCTGGTGTTACCTAATGTAAGTGTGTTGGAAACTTCCGAAAAAGAGAGTTTACAGAGGTTCGTAAGGCGTGGCGGTCGTCTGATAGTTCTGGGCGTTGACGCTACGGGACTCCCAGAATCATCCAACATTTCTTTGTTGCCGCAGGATCCCGGTGGGGCGTTTTACTCGGTGCTGCTGCATGACTTTGGCACAGCGAGCAAAAATCTTCCCGCAGAACTCTTAAAGGCAGCCGCCGTGAATAGCGAAGTCGAACTCAAAGCGCCGCCCACGGTGGCAGCAAACTTTAGCCTTGTGAACGGAAATCCGCATATATTTCTGGCGAATTTTGGCGGTCTGGTACCGAGTAAGATCGCGGTCCCGGAGGCCGCAAAGGGTATCCAGGTGAACATACCCGCGACTATGGCGGATACGCTCACGTATCTTCCTTTTCTCGGGGAAACGCAGATCTTGCGTGGCCAAAAGAACGGCTCGCAAATGGAGTTTCTGTTGCCGCCGCTAGAACGTGGCGCCGTGGTATGGGTTGAGCGAGCTCATTAAATGGACTATTCCCTTACCCAGACCTGCGCCCTTGCTTCCGCAGAGGAAGGCTAGCTATGTTAGTCGGCAGAGCGAGCGGATATGTTGAATGAAGAACGGCGCCGGGCGATTGTCGAGATGCTGCAGCAGGATGGTCGCGTGCTCGTTGGCGACCTGGCAAAACGCTTTCATACCTCGTTGATCACCATTCGAAAGGATTTGGAGTTCCTACATCATCAAGGTCAGCTGGAACGGACGCACGGTGGTGCGCTGCCGTTAAAAACGGGGGCGCTGATGGACGGTTCCTTGCAGGAAAAGGAACGGCTGCACCACCAGGAAAAGGTTCGCATCGCGGCGGCTGCGGCGCGCATGATTGGCAAAGGCCAAGTGATCATCCTGGATTCTGGGACCACCACTACGGCCATCGCAAGAGCCTGCCGGAACATGAAGAGCCTTACGATCATCACCAATGCTACAAATATTGCCGCAGAACTAGCGGATTCTCCCGTCGAGGTCATCCTGATTGGTGGTGTATTGCGCAGGAATTCGTATTCGCTGGTCGGCCCCTTGGCGGA
Organism: Candidatus Acidiferrales bacterium; assembly: GCA_963775865.1. Taxonomy (GTDB): domain Bacteria; phylum Acidobacteriota; class Terriglobia; order Acidiferrales; family UBA7541; genus Acidiferrum. Next base: position 481,452 of record CAVZKU010000012.1, read on the forward strand.
AGAGTCTTTGCGGAAATTGAGCGCGGATCTCCTGTTCCTGGCTGTAGATGGATTCGACGTAGGCTATGGATTGACGACTCCGAACCTGCTGGAGGCACGCGTCAATCGGGCCATGGCCGAGTCGGCCCGCAGGACCGTGGTAGTGTGTGATTCGAGCAAGTTTGGCCGCCGCAGCCTTTCGCTGATCCTGCCGACTTCCTCCGTCCACGAGACCATTACGGACAAAAATATTCTAAAGCGCGACCTGAAGGTCCTCCGCGAGGCAGAGGTTGAGGTCACGCTGGTCTGACGGGAAGAGGAAGAGATATCTGTTCGGGAAAGACACACATGAACAACGATGATAAGCGATACGCGCAGTCGAACACGTGGAACGAAATGGTTTCACAAGCTGAGGTTTGGCAGTCCGTATTGCAGGATTTGCGAGATAGTGCGCTGGTTGAAAGCATTCTGAACGGCAGCAGCAATAAGCATGAATGGGTTTTCGTTGGATGTGGCACGAGCTTTTACCTTGCCGAAGCGGCTGCGATTTCCTGGACGATGCTGACCGGACAACCCGCACGCGCCGTCCCGGCTTCCGAGATACTGCTGTTTCCTGAGTTGCTGCGGGCCGAGGGCGCAAGTGTACAAGCGGTTGTGATTTCCCGTTCCGGCCGGACATCGGAGGCCGTGCGTGCGGCAAGCGTTTTAAAGCAAGACCTGCAAATTCCGACCGTCGGCATTAGTTGCGCGCGGAACTCGGGCCTGGAGCAGGCGTGCGATGCGTGCATCGTCTTGGCAGCCGCCGACGAGAAAAGCACCGTGATGACTCGCTCTTTCACCAGCATGCTGCTCAGTCTGCAGGTGCTGGCAGCCCGCCGCGCGAAAAACCATGCGTTTATTGAGGGGCTTCGGTCCATGGCTGGAGCGTTTGCCCCACGCTTCCGGGAACTTGCCAGTGAAATGGAAGCATTTGTGGCGCGGCACACTTTTTCTGATTATGTGTTTCTCGGGCAAGGGCCGTTCCACGGGATTGCTCGTGAGGCGGCTTTAAAAGTGATGGAGATGTCCTGCTCCTACAGCCAATTCTTTCATGCGCTGGAATTCCGTCACGGTCCGAAGGCGATTGTGAGCCCGGCGACATGCCTGACTTTTTTCGTGAGCGACACTGCGCAGAAAGCAGAAACAGAGGTTCTTTCCGAGATGAAGGAATTGGGAGGAGTGATCCTGACCATATGCAACCGGGCGAATCCGCAAATCCGACAGTCCTCTGATCTCGTCATTGAACTCGATCTCAATGGAAATGAATTGGCTCTTCTTGCTCCCTATACTGTGCCGTGCCAGCTCATGGGATTCTTCACGGGATTGCAGAAAGGTTTGAATCCCGATGAACCGAAAAACTTATCCCGGGTCGTAATTCTCGATTGAACGAATCAGCCCGCTCCCGGCAGCTTGCCCACATATTCGCCAACTAGTTTTCTGGAAAATCGCATCACTGAACGGGGGTCGCTTCCAGCAGCAGGCTATCCGTGAAGTCCACCTTCAGCTTGGCGGTTGGTCCGGCGATAGTTCCGAACTCTTTGTGATGGACGTAGTCGGTGATGCGGTAGGTCTTTGCGGCAAGCCCACGCAATTCGACATCGCCGCTCCAATGCGCGGACGCGCTCCCCTTTTTCTGAGCGGGATTCGATTGTGTCGGCGCGTAAAAAGCATAATACATCTGACCATCTTTCTCGATGGTGTAGCCTTCCGGTACGTCGAATCCATAGACATACAAATTCAGAAAATTTCCTTTGGATAGCATTTTCTCGTTGTAAAGGCTGATCCATTCCTTCCAATGCGCCTCTTTGTCTGGCGAGAGATAGACATTCTTGAATTTGGGGCCATAGTCCGGCCATGTGAATTTGGTGCCCAGTACGCCGCCCGTACCCAGAGTGGAAGCAAAGTCCCGGCCCACGTCCTGTTCGTTGTCGCTCGATGCATTGGCAATGCGTGTCAATTCCACGTGATCGCCGTATACAGCCGCTCGCGGCCCAAGCAGAGCTTTATACATTTTGATCCGGCGGCGTACTTGAATAGAGCCGACGGGATCGGCAGTAACCGCCTGATCCATATACCGGAACCATGCCAAGCTCGGCGGAGTGCCGCAAGGACAGCTTTGTGTAACGCTGTCTGGCTTAAGCGCACGTGTTGTTTCAAAGATGGTCTTGTACACGTCGCCCATGGCGTAGACGGAGTCGTAGGGGGATTTATGATGATGCTTTGGGTTGTAGCAAAGTGGAGGACTGTAGATGTTGTCGAGTTTATGGCCGTCGAATCCCCAATCGCGGATGAAACGCTCCGTCAATTGCTTGTAGTAAGCCTGCACCTCCGGTAGAGCGGGACACAAAGTGGCTAGATTGCGCGCCATTCGCGCCGGCTGTCCGTGCTGGTCGAGGACGAGCCAGTCTGGATGTTCCTTAACGACATCAGAGACCACAAATTTCCTGCCGCCGTAACCATATTTGCCATCTTCGGCGGCCAGCGGCAACCACCAGAGTTGGACTTTCATTCCTTGCTCGTGAAATTTCTTGACCATGTCCTGCATGGCCGTGCCCGCAAAAGCGGGACTTCGCGGCTGCCAGTCGCCGTAATTGTCGAACCAGCCGTCATCCAAAGTGGCCCAGTGGATGCCCAACTCTTTGAGCTTGGGAATCGTATCGAGCATCTGCTTTGGCGTAACTCCAAACTCGTAGCCCCAACCACACCAAGCCACCGCATAATTTTCGTTATTGTTGGCGGGCCTACTTAGTCCCTCTTTCTCGATTGCGTCGGACCAAAGCTTCAACGGTTCGTAGAAATCACCGGAATAGACAGACAAAAACGTACGCGGAGTTGCGTAAATATCCCCTGGCTGCAAAACTGTTTTGGCAGGGATGCTCACGCCTGCCTCCACCCGTCCGTCTTTGGTGGTTTGCACCGGAACCGAAACAACGAGGGGCAGAGTTTCAATGTGTCCGATTGCCTCACCAACAGTGCCAGACCAAAAGGCCACCACCGGTATTCCCCCCCCGACATGACCGAGGTCCCCTTTCACTTCCACCGGAGCGCCGAACGGATTCTCCTGTGAGAACTTGGCGGGAACAGGGAAGATTTCATCCTTGCCCCAGTTCAGACTTGAGCCTTCAAATGTCCAAAGTGGATGCGCTCCTTCACCCGTTGTTGCATCTGCGGCAAAGCTGTGGCGTTGAAGTACGAGTTTTTCTAGCGGCAACTCCTTTTGACCGTTGTTACGAAGTCTGAGGGATACTACGGCGAGGTTGGGGAAATCGTCATACACCTCCAGGGTCAGTGTCTCCTCCAGATCGGTTCCAGAAACGTTCCCGTTGATCTCAATTTTCTTCCCAAGGTTCCCTAGTTTTCCTGCCGCGTCTTGGATGCTGGCCTTGGCCGTGTCGAGGACAACTCCCGAATAGTCTTCGTCCGAAAGCGTGACGATTTGCGGCGCAGCCATCGTTTTGCTATCCAGTGAGAGGAGTGCGCCGTCCTTTCGCAGCGAAGCAGTCAAGACACCGGAGGGGTTGAGCCTAAACTCGGCCTTGGGTGAAACGATGAGTATGCCTTCGGGAGAAGACGTCGCCTGGATCAGCGATTTTGGGGGGGGAGTAGATGGAGACGTCATGGTGCCTTTGTTTTGACAACTCGCGAGGGCAGCTACGACGAGGACGACAGCGCTCAAACAGAGTGGCAGAACTACTTTCCCGCGACGCTTTGCGCCCCTGCGGGGAGGATTCGCTAAGCCATGTGAAAAAGAATTCGACATTTCCCTGGATAGGTCTTCGACATCTGGAAAAGAGAGTGTACACAAACGAAAGGAAAAGAAACAATAAGAATATAATCGTAGGCCCTCACCAAGGCGTGAATTGCCGGGTTGCGGGCCAGATGGGTCACAGAGTGGCGAGCATCGGATCGGTGAGTTGGTTCAGTTCCCCGAGTTGCGAGCGCGAAGGCTTCTCGAGGAGGTACTGCGTAGCCGGGTCATTAGGGCTGCGAGCCGGGGACGATCTTCCTGGCGTACCGCGGCGAATCTCATCCCCATGCCCGTGCCTGACTTCACGTACTTTATCGAGGCGTCCGCACGGATCTGCCCTTCTTGCACTAGGAAGTGAAGATTAACGAGGGATCCCACGGGCTTCGCTGCAGGAGTCTTGAGAAATAGACCACCCATGCCCATGTCCAGCACTGGTGAAACATCCGCCTGCCCACGGCAGTTCCAGTAGACCCATACGTTCTGAGAAGTTTCCACGCGGGAATAGAGCCTTCGGGAGGGCAGAGAGCCGGTTTGCCAAGAGTTCGTCATGCTCTGTATGGCCTTTCTTTCTGCGGTTTCTCCTGTGGAGCGGCCATTCGCGTGATTCAAAGTACTCCTAACACTTGCCTAAGGCAAGCGGTTAAACCGATCACTTTGCAGAGCAGGCTTGTCTTATTGTTAGCCGCTGATTCGGCTGGGACCACAACAAGAAGAGAATTCAGGAAGCAGAATCCAGAAAGGGAGGAGGATCACTCCATGTAAAAAACCTCTTTCATCATCGCGAATTTTTCGCCTGGTTGAAGGTCGGGGACCGGTTCGAAGTATTTGGCCATCTCGCGTTGCCAGCGCAAATTCACGGGATCGTTCTCGAGCGCTTGCCAAGCCGCTTCAAAATCGACTACGCGCATGACCAAAAAGAGATCCTGCCCTCTGCGGAATATGGAGTAATCCGAGATCCCCACTTCTTTCAATTTGGCCAAGAGCTCCGGCCACACCTTCTTGTGGTCCCGCTCGTATCCTTCAATGGCACTGGCTTTAATACGCAGTCGGAAAGCGGTTCGAGCCACGTTAGATCTCCTTCTGAGGACTTTAAAACGGCCGCGGTCTCAGGGAAACGTGAGAACCGCAACGCTGTATCCGCCAAGAGTCACTTGATTCGAACTGATCCTGGTGGAGGCAGAAGACTGGGCATCCGTAGTCATGTCGACAAATTCCAACTGCGCACCAGTTGCGTCCGGCACGTCAACTGTGACCGCGCGCGCCCGCTTGTTCACCAGCAATATCCGATGCTTGTCAGATCGAATGACCACCGGAAGTGCATAAACATCGGGCGAGCTGAAGCTTGTCTTTACAATCCGGTCGCCCGGACCAAAATTATTTCTCAGCAGGCGCAGCACCCAGAAGCGCGCGTTAGGCTTCCCAGTATTCCAATCCACCATCGTCACGCTAGGGAATTGCGTAGGGTAGCCGACGAGTTGAGATTCGCCGGCGACATCAATGCCAAGCTCGGACAATTGCCCGAAAATGTAGGCGTACATGGCCCCGGCGAGGTGCCAGTAAGAAGCTGGAATCGGTTTTTCGACATGGGTTGGTTGGCCCTGGTCTGAGTCATTCGTGGAGATTGCGCCGATCTCATTAATCATGGTCCCGGTTTGAGGAGAAAGGCGTAGGCGGATGGCCTCGATGTAACGCACCACATTCAAGAATCCGTCTGCTTGGGCAAAAAAAGTATATTGCTGGATCTCTGGGGTCTCGCCGGCGTTAGGAGTGGCGTAGAAATGATAGGAAATGAAGTCCAGCGGAACGCCGTCCTTATGGTTCTTATGTTGCAAGAAATACTCAAAGAAGTCGGGGTTTTGCGAGGGGGCGGCCAGCGCCATTCCAACAAACTTGGTGCTTGGCTCGACTCGCTTCATCGCGGTGACGACAGCATCGAACACTTTTGTGTAGGTTTCCGCGGAATACTGATGTTCAAAATCAACTTCATTGAGCACTTCCCAGTACGGGATGACGTAGTGATAACCGGACTCGTGCTTCTTCCCCAACTCATCCGTGAATTCGCCCTTCGTATACCATCCCAATAAATGGGCGTAGTACTCGGCAACTTCCTGGCCGCTGGAATCCCTTAATTCCGTTCCCTGCTCATAGTTCCATGCGACCTGGTTGGGATCTTCTGGGTACGCGACTGGCTTTTCGGTCTTGTACATCCACTGCGGGATCGTGCTGAAGTTCAGAACGACCGCGTGCCCCTTGGTGGCTTCCAGAAAGTCGATCGTCATTGGATCGATGATCGAGAAATCCCAGGAAGTCTTGCCACTGGAAGGTGCGTCGAGCTCTGCGACACCCAGTTTCGGATAGGGGAGCCAAGGAACGTAGCGGACGAAATCCGCCTGCAAATCACGGAGAGCAAGGAAAGCGTTGTCGTGAACAGGAGTACCGCGGCGCAACGGCGGGTTCACCACGACCTGGAGCGTTGCCGTGGTCTTTGAGACTCGCACAGTTTTATTCCAATCCACCGAAAGCTTCGACGAATCCGTACCTTGGGACTGAGCAAAGCAGGACAGTATCAAGCTGAAAAAGAAAACGGCGCATGTCTTGGTGCAAAACTTGGTATCGACGATAATTCCTCCCTGAAGCAAATCAAAGCATCCGATGAGTAGCTTTGCCGAGACTATAGTCCGCGTCCACACGGTTTTCAATAACCACTGGGTCCTGACCAGCGGGCTTATATGCTATAAATCGCATCGATGCCTGCTGCGCATCTGCGAGTTCTTGGAGTGGACATGGACAGTGAAGCCGCCAGCGAATTTACCGTTGGGTTGTTCGGTATTGGCTTGGAAGCGTACTGGCCTCAGTTCTCCGGACTGAAAGATCGCTTAAAGAACAACATCGAACGCGTGGCACAACTCCTCGGCCAACCTGGGGTGAATGTTGTGAATCTGGGCTTAGTCGATACCCCAGAAAAAGCCTTTATTGCGGGGCACCAATTTCGACGTGCCGATGTGGATCTGATCTTTCTTTATGTCACAACCTACGCGCTCTCTTCGACCGTTCTGCCGGTCGTCAGGCGCGCAAAAGTTCCCATAGTTCTGCTGAATTTAACACCCGGCGCGACCATCGATTACGAATCCTTCAACAAACTGGGTGACCGGACGAAAATGACGGGCGAGTGGCTAGCACATTGCCAAGCGTGTGCCGTTCCAGAGATCGCAAACGTATTCCAGCGAGCAAGGATTCCGTTTTTCCAGGTTACGGGCATGCTCGAAAATGATCCGATCTCTCAGCAGGAGATTGCGGAGTGGATCGAGGCAGGACGTGTCGCCCATCGGATGGACCACAATCGCCTTGGCGTAATGGGTCATTATTACAACGGCATGTTGGACGTCTATTCCGACCTGACACAACAGTGCGCCTTTTTCGGAGGGCACATCGAAATCATCGAGGTGGACGAACTCACAGCTATACGTCGCGCGGTCACAAGTCAGGAGATCAGAGAGCGCGTCCAGAAGTTCCACGAGCTTTTCGAAGTGCAAGCAGACTGCCCGCCAGAGGAGCTGGAACGTGCAGGACGTACCTCGGTGGCGCTCGATCGTCTGGTGGAAACTCACCACCTGGGCTCTCTGGCCTACTACTACAAAGGTGTGGGGAACGCCGAAAACGAGGACACAGTCAGCTCCATGATCCTGGGCACAAGCCTGCTTACGGCGCGAGGCGTGCCTGTTGCCGGCGAATGCGAAATCAAGAATGCCCAGGCAATGAAAATCCTGGATTGCTTCGGGGCCGGCGGTTCTTTCACGGAATATTACGCGGTCGATTTCAAGGACGATGTGATCTTGATGGGCCATGACGGACCAGGTCACATTGTCATCGCGCAAGGCAAAACGAAGGTTCGTCCCCTCGGGGTCTATCACGGCAAAGTCGGGCGGGGTCTCTCGGTTGAAATGAGCGTTAAGCACGGGCCTGTCACATTGCTTTCGGTTGTTCAAACAGTTGACGGAAAACTCAAACTATTGGTTGCCGAAGCGATTTCTGAACCCGGACCTATTCTGGAAATTGGCAACACCAACAGTCGCTACCGTTTCTCGATGGGAGCAAGATCATTCATGAATGCATGGAACGCCGAAGGACCTGCCCATCATTGTGCGGTCGGTATTGGCCACATATCGAGGAAGTTGCGGAAACTCGCTCAATTCCTGGGAATCGAATGCACCGTCATGGCCTGAACCCTGCGTCGCCGCACGCTATCAGGAGTGGGGCGCATTCCGCGATACACCCTTCGAGTTCGATCCCTGGCCTAGGCGGTAGCAGCAGTCCAATCCGAAGGCGGAAACGCGATGTGCCAGAAGTTCGGTGCGGGTTGGGTGAATTCCACGGCAACCTGAGGCGGTCCCATCCGGTCGTTCTTCACGTAGACCACGCGGCACTCTTGTTGTTCCCCGCTGTCGGCGTTTTGCACGAGGAGTCTTTGCTTAGGTGCCACCAGACAAGTTAAGGCCATCAGCGCACCATGCGCACTGACCACCAGTGTTTGCGTGCTTTGACAGAACTGCGGGCCTTCATTTGGGGGCCTGTAAACGACAACGGGAACGTTCAAATCAATCCGCTGGCTGCGTCGGTTTTTCAACGATCGTTGTCTACCAGTGAGCTTTTGATCGGGCATACAAAATCAGGATAAAGCACTATTTTCCTGGCTGGGGGCAAATGTGCGATGCCGGTCTCCAATCAAACACATCCTCTTGATGCATTCGTAAAACGTTGTCTCCCGTTAAGGAATGATAAGGGCCCACATGACAATCAAAACGGAATCTCATACACTACGGGTAGATCCTACTGATTTGGCAATGTATTCGTGATCTCTCGCACCTAGTTTGCTTTCAGCAGTCATAGCAAATGGGATTAGTCCATATTTGTTCTTCAGGCTGACGAAAAGTCCGACGAGATCGACGAGATTCTCCTGGGCGATGCCCCTGTACTTCAGGTGTTCGAGCATTTGTTGGTCGACGGACTGGATACCTCGGATAGGGCTTGCCATGCAACTTATTCCTTCCGGCCGGGCCGAGTTAGCATCCGGCACCAGCTCAACGAGCGCGGGGGCAACTATGCCTTCGGAGATTCCATGTCAAGATGAGTTCGCTCGTCCGCTCGTCCCTGTCGTGCACAAAAATTAAAGAAAAATACCCGCTAGTCAGGCCTAACAATGGATTGACGCCGGCGCAGACCCGGACTGTATAGCCAGGGAACAGGCAGGTAACAGGCTATGTCAGATGAATCCGAGAAATCCGAGATCCGCGCAAGCCAATGCCGCCATCGTGGAGGCGAAGCGCCACGCTCGATTCGCGTCCGGGCGGAGCGGGCGTCACCAAGTCCCGCTGAGCTGGAGAGCGAGCATCGACAGTATAAGGAGTACTTCAGTGGACCGACACGGGAACGGAAACAAAAAGGTAGGCCTTAGATCATAAATCGACTCCGACGCGATCTACAGCATCGTGCCAATGCTCGAAGAAAACCGCAAATGTAAATGGCGAAGGGCTCGTACCCGCAAAGTTCGCCACTGCCTCGATGACTTGGTTGCTCAGAGTACGAATGAAGTTAGATTTTCACATGAGTGTAAAGGCCAGGCGAAAAGACGGAGCAAACAAAAGCGTTTTGAGCTTGTGAGAGCGCGATCATCCAGTAGGACGCGTCGTTGACGAAGTATCCGATAACGTCAATAATCGCAAAGATTCGCATTTCCTGCGCGTGAACGTGCGTGGCGCTAGTCCGGCAAAGTGCAAATGACAATCCTCAGAAAAGCCCTCATCCTAACTGTCATCGTCACTGCCTCCGCGCTCCTTTTCATTCACCTCACAAGAAGTGGCGTGACCGCTGCATCCGTCGTACCCCTGTGGGCAGGCGATGCGCCTGGAAGCCTCGGAACGTCGGATGCCGATACCCCGACGATTTCAATTTTTCTTCCGGCAAGATGGCACGCCGGCGGTGCTGGCATGGTGATTTGTCCGGGGGGCGCGTACCAAATGCTCATGTCGTCGTACGAAGGCGAGGACATCGCGCGATGGCTGAATTCCTTCGGCGTGGCCGGCTTCGTGCTAAAGTATCGCATTGCTCCGCGCTACCGCTATCCGGCCCCATTCCTCGACGCACAACGCGCCATTCGATACGTGCGCTATCACGCCGCTGAGTTTGGAATCAGGCCGGACCGTATCGGCATCATCGGCTTTTCCGCGGGCGGACACCTCGCCTCCACGGTTATCACGCATTTCCAGCGCGATAATCCTAATGCTTCCGATCCAGTGGACCGTGTGTCCAGCCGTCCGGACTTTGCGATCCTGGCCTACCCTATTGTGACTTTTCGATCTCCGTGGACGCATCGAGAGTCGCTCCACAATCTCCTCGGTCCGAGTCCGGATCCCACCCTCATCGACGAACTATCCAACGAACTTCACGTCAGTCCCGACACACCCCCAACGTTTCTATTTCACACCGGTCAGGACGACGCAGTGCCTCCTGAGAACAGTCTCATGTTCTACGCGGCTCTTCGAAAAGCTGGAGTTCCCGCCGAATTACATATCTACGCCGAGGGTCAGCACGGCGTCGGTCTGGCGAATGGTCACGGCAAGGCTCCCCGCGTCCCGCAGCTCCTGTCGTGGCCGTTGCGTGCGGAAGAATGGCTCAAAAACCAATGGATTCCCGAACGCCGTTGGTCATTCTCCCGATTGTTCCGGTTGTAAAACCAGTCGTGACGGCACTTTGTTCCGTAGGTCGGCAAGTCCGCATAGGATAAACAGCCCCAACGCGCAGCAACCCAATTGCGACAGCGCGCCGCCGTTCAGCCCCTTGAGCAGCAGATCCAACAGAACCGCCAGCACCAAGCTTACGGAGTAAATGAAAAGCGAATCGCGGCCGCCGGCGATCGCCAGACGCCCAGCTCGCGTTTCGAGCCATTTTTGCCAGCCCCATCGGATGCCGACAATCAGGATCACCAGGCTCAGAAAATGTACCAGCCGAGAGGGCGCAAGATGCGTCTTGCCCGCGTTGTAAATGAGGAACTGGTCGTAACCCGGTATAATCCGGAAAAGTCTTGCCGTCTTCAGGAAGAAAGCAATCACAACCACCACGATCGCAAGTCCTTGCAATATCCGTGATTCCGCTATCCGCTTCACCCTGCCCCAGTACATTTTGGACGCTGCCCCCAGCACCAATAGAAACTGCCACGCGAACGGCTGGAAGAACCACGTCTCCTGCATCACCGGAAAATCGAAACTTCCCGTCTGTGCCACGCACCATACCGCGAACGAACTTGCCAGAACCCACCAAGGCCAGCGCCGCAGCGCAACGACTGCCATTACCGTCAGAGGCGATAGCACCAGATACAAAGGAAGCAGCGAAAATAGCCCGGGACTGTAAAGTAGTAAAAGAGCCCGAGCAAGATAGCGCACCGGTTCCCCCATCCAAACGTAGAAGTTGGAATCCCACAGATATAGGCCTCGCGCCGCAAACACTCCCATGATGCCCAACCCCGCCACCAAGCTCGCGATATGCGCGATGTAGATCTTTATGAATCTGCTCCGGAATTTCCCCAATGCCGCGCTCATGCCACCGGACTGCAATGCACGCTCGTACATCGAGGCACCGACGTACCCCGACAGAAACACGAAGATCTCTGCGAAGTCACTGAAGCCAAATTGGGCAGGGGTGAAGTGCGACCACACGTTTGGCTTAAGATGATTGACAAACAGCATCCACAGCCCCAGGCCGCGCAAAAAGTCCACCTCCCGATTACGGTTCATGGCGCTCCTTTCCGCAACCCGCGCTGTCGTCTCGTCTTTCATAAACGATGTACTCACCCTGCTCCAGAACGCGCCGATACTCGTTGCCCAGGGTATTGTGAATATGATTGAACGCGGCAGGGTCGCGGCCCGCGGAGTTCTCGGCCCAGGCGCGGTACCAACGCGATGTCACTATGATTCGAGGCTTCATGCGTGTGTAAAATCCGAGGCGAACGTCATCGACCAGGGAACCGTCGAAGCCCAGAACATAGCCGAGTTCCGCTGGCCCAATAACACTGTCTTCCGGTGCCAAGTTTGCCTGAATCCAGCGGGGGACCGGCAGAAACTCATTGCGCAAGGGATTCTGTGCGAACTGGTGAACAGCGCCCGCGGTCTGAAAACCAATTGCCAGCGTCAAAACCACGCACACCAGCAAACGCATGGAATGGCGCTGCCATAACTCGCTGGCTGTCATTGCCGCGAGCGCCGACAGAAAGGGAAGCGAGTACACCAGATAGTGCTGAAACTTGAGTCCTTCCAGGAAGGCCATCAGCAGAAACACTGTCAGGCCAGAAGCTGCCAGAATGTGCTCCCCTGGATCATTCCTCAGTCTTTTTATGAGTAGCCCACCGAAAGCCGTCGACGCGCAAAAGGTGAGCCATACTGCCGAACCCGCGGCGTTCACGCTGTTTAAGCCGCCGAATCCAAACGGAAGCAGGTATCGCAGCTTCACCTCCATCCCAAGCGCCCGCCATGGCGCGCTTATGCCGCCGAAGCGTCCTCGTTGCATGTATTCGCCAGCAAAGCCCGAGATGTTTCCGAAGAACTGTGAGTGGAAATCAGCCGGCGCCTGTGCGATGTACAGACTCCAAAGCCCTGCGCCGATCAAATATGGCACGCACGCAATCGCGACATCGCCGAACTGCGGGCGCACCTGTTTTTCAGATTGCAGCGTAAACAAAATCGTAACCACCAGTGCCGCCGCAAACAAAACCCCGCAGGGATGCGTAAGGATCGCGGCAGCAGCAAGCGAATGACTTGTTAGCAGCGCACCCCTCAATGTCTGGCGGTGCATTTGCAGAAACGCAGCAAGAGAGCACGCACCAAGAGCCGCTGCCATCATGTCCATTCGTCCGCTCGCCGCCGCATTCAAAAAATTGCGCTCAAAGCCGATCACCAGGCAGCCAATCAGCGCGGCCGAGTACCTTCCTGAAAGCCGCAACAGGATGACGAACCAGGACAGCGACGCCACCACGCCGAAAACTGTCGACAGTATGCGTTGACGGAACAGACTGAATCCCACCACCTTGTACCAACCGGCCTGCGCCAGTATGTGCGCCGGCATCATCCAATACGTGTGGCGCTCCACTCCAGTCAGCCACGTTCCTTTCGACACCAGCACCGTCGTTCCCATATTCCCCTTCGTCGCAAGGTTGACCGCGGGGATCGCGCACCATGCCTCGTTCGACCAGGGCAGATTACTGACCGCCAGACTCACCGCAAGCACCGTCCAGACCGCCATGATTGCGACGAGCGCCGCGACCATTCGCCACGGCACGCCGCTCATAGCCGTCCTCTCAACCACGAAAATCGCGGGCTGTTGCTGGGAATCGACCAGCCGTGCTCGTCGCAACGTGCCACGATTTCGTGGGACCCAACGATGGGGTTCGCCTGTGTCAATCGGTACAGAATGGAGAGTGTTCGGTCCGGCTCATAGCCTGCCAGATCGCCTGGCAATCTCTGGGACCGCCCCGCCAGCAAAGCGATCTCCTCCGCCATACTCCTTCCAGGCGGTATTTGAAATTCGAAATCGTGCGGGAGCGCAATTCTGGAAGTGGCGAGGCCGTTTCGAATACCGTTGTACTGGGCACCTTCCAGGGCGATCACAACTAGTATCGGACCAAAGAAGGTGATCGCTCGCCAAAATGGCCTCCGGCTAGGTAGCATATTCAACAGAAGCGTCGCGAATATGCCCAGGGAAACAACCAGCGGAATCGCGCGTCTGACACCTGTCACATTTCCTGCAACTGCATAAATCCCCACAACGCCGGCCGAAAGAACGAGCAGCGGCCAGCAGTTGGACGGCCCGCGATAACTCATGGCAGCTATTCCTGCCACGGCAGCCACACCCACCACGATTCCGGTTCCGCCGAGCGCGGCCGCGCCGTTCCCGAAAAAGTAATAACTTCCACCACCCTGCACAAAGAGTTCTTGGAACAAACCAGCAAGACGGCTCGCAGCGCCGGTGACGTTCGGATGTCCTCCTCCACCGATCCACAGGCTCTGGATGTTCGTCCACCAGAAGACAGGGAAGGCTAGCACTAGGCCAGCCAGGGCGCCCCCTGCCATCATGGCCCTCCGTAGTTCCGGCGTTCGCAAGCGCGGCAATTGATAGATCAGCACGGCCGGCAGAAAGGCCAATCCCGAGCCATAACAGCCGCCCGCGAGAGCAGCGGCGACACAGCTTGCGACAATACACACCGGGTGTTCAAACAGAGCAAGCCATAGCCCAAGGAACCCCAGAGCTGTTTCCAGACCAAATTCCACGCCGAGCCATGAGAAACAAATCACACCCGGAAGTAGCCCGAGAGCGACCGCAGCTGCGAACGCCCGCGGTCCCGAGAATGAAAAGCCGCGCTTTAGATACAGGTACACGAGCGGAGTCAGCAAGGCCATGATCGCCGCCTTGACGAAGCGGCCAAAAAATAGCTGCGGAATAAGGTGGCCAGTCCAGAGAAACAGCACATATGTATAAAAATTGGTGGCAAACACGTGATGCTGCAGCCGTAACGAGAGAAACGTTGGATCGACGAAGGTGCTGCTCGCCTCTTCCTTCGTTAGCAAGCCCTGACAGTTTGCTGCAAATACCAGCCCGAGTATCAGCACTAGTTGAATGCTGTACAGCAGCGCGGCCGCAAGGGGCTGCCTTTCCAGGAATGGCGTCTGCGAGAAATGTGACAGTTCCTCCGCAGCTCTAGCAGTGATTTCGTCCATATATCTATCGTTAGCACGCTCTTTGCCTGCAGCGGTCATCTTCGGGCACACTCGGTGCTCTTCGCGACAACACAAACGGTTATGCACACTCAGGAACTATTACATTCGGTACAGCCTGAATAATAGTGTCGTGGAAGTGTTGCTGGGGACCCGCCACCTTCCCCGTCCATGTGTGGCTCGCCGCTGAAATTGACGCTGCCGGATCCCTGGCCTAGGCGAATCACGTGCTCGCGCGGTTCTTCTTTGAGGTCACCCGTGTTGAATTTGATTTCCGGAAGAGCAGGGGAATTACATCACTTTCTCTTCTGTTTCTTCTGCGATGTCTTTCCTGGGGTCACCACCTGGACCTCATTTGAAACGGCACTCTCACCGCAAGGAGGCGCGGTCAAGGTAATCCGCGTTGGACATGGAGGGAGCACAGTGGTCACTACGTAGTACAAAGTTTGTCCAGCAGCCACGTTCGTGTCTGTGTAGGTCAGAACTCCATTTTCGGAATATCCGATTCGGCAGCAATATCCGTAGCAAAGTCCATTTACACAAGTTTCACTACCGCCCTGCGTCGCACTCCTATAAACGGCGTAGGAAGGCGTGGACGGACAGGCAATCGTGTTGCCCTTCGAGTCTTGGCAGGTCGCGGCGTTCCATGTCAACGCAACGCTGTACCCTACAGGCTTCTTGGTGGCTGCAATCGTAAGTAAGAGGAAAGAGGCTTGCTGTTGCCCAAGGGTAGGCAGCGAAAGCCAAGGAAGGACTGCCAAGAGCAGAAGAAATCGTCTCATTCGACTTCCTGAATCCGTTTGTCAATATCCTCTAGCGCTTCTCTTCCGTCAAGCACCCCTCTCGTGTATCTATCTTAACAGGGCAACTTCCTGCTAGTGTGATGTCCCGAAAATTCGCGGCCCGTTTTCGGAACCGCAAATACTGCGAGACAGGATAGTAGTTATCCGGTAACGATGTATAGTCATATCAACGCAGAGCAACCGTGCTTCAGAGGAACCCTTCGATGAGTTGCTCAGCCATTCGTGTGAAAATGGCTTATGATCAGCCGCCGCATCCTGCTTGTCGGGCTAGATGGTTTCGATGCCGTCCTGGCAAATCGTTTCGCAGAAGAGGGCTTGCTCCCGAACTTTCTGCGTCTGCAGAACCAGGGCGCCTGTTTCGACCTCGATCACGGCCGAGACAAGTACTCCGGACTTGCTTGGGAACATCTGAGCTCTGGCATTGGCCCTCGCGACGGCGGCCGCTGGTCTGCAGTCACCTTCAATAAGAAAACCTACCAAGCAACCCAAGAGCATACGGTGCTCCGCCCCTTTCTTGCAGATCTCGCCGCCGTTAAATCGGTCATCTTTGACTTTCCATATTTCGACCTTTCTCTTGCACCGAATGTTTGTGGCATTACTTCGTGGGGAGCTCACGATCCGGGTGTCGCTGCTGCTTCGCGGCCCGATGGTCTACATCAGGAGATGACCGAGCGCTTCGGGTCTTATCCAGCTCCCGAATGGATTTATGGGTTTTGCTGGCCGAGCGCTCAAAAAGCGCAAACAGCTGGCGAAGCTCTCACGGAAGCAACACGGGTCCGTTCACGAGCCTCGCGCTGGCTACTGAAGGAGCGGTTACCCGATTGGGATCTCGGTGTCGTCGTCATCAGTGAATGCCACTCTGCGATTGAGCCGCTGTGGTATGGAGTTGATCCTAGCCATCCGCTCCACAGATTGGATTCCGCTCCTCCTGCGGCCGCTGCGTTGCGCAGAGTTTACGCTGCCATTGACGAGATGATCGGCGAACTCCAGCAATCTTTTTCGGATACCCTTCTAATGCTCGTTGCCATGCATGGCATGGGGCCGAACGACAGCGATGTTCCCGCCATGGCACTCCTTCCAGAATTGCTCTACCGCTTCGCCTTCGGCTCCCCCTTCATGCGCCCGGTCAAGTTCCCGGCGTCGCTGCCTGGCGGCACACCTCTCCTCGCGGAAGATACTCACTGGGGTGACCCTCTTTTGCAAGCCGTCCCGCGCTTGCCTCTCAAATTTCATCAACGTGTTGCCAGACGTCTCAAGGGCATGATCGCCGAGAGAAACCATGCGGTTGACCTCACCTGGATGCCCGCCGCCCGCTATTCCCGCTTCTGGCCCAAAATGTCCGCCTTTGCTCTCCCGTCGTTCTACGACGGACGCGTCCGCATCAATGTCGTTGGGCGCGAAGCACACGGCACTGTCCCGGCGACGGAGTATGTGAATGCCTGTCACCAGATCGCTGATCTTGTAACGGAGTGTTGCAACCTTCTAAACGGAAAGCCCGTAGTTTCCGAAATCTACTGCCCGAAACAGAATCCCGGCGAGGTCGGTCCGAGCGAAGCGGATGTGTATATCATCTGGGAAGGCGCTCCCCTCGGCTTCTCTCATCCTCGCCTAGGCAATATCGGTCCACTTCCGTATCTCCGAACGGGAGGCCACACCGGCAAATATGGCTTTCTCCATGTCGTCGGCGGTGATATCCCCGCGAGCCACAACGGTCTTGCCAGCTCGTTCGACGTAGTGCCCACGATCATTGAACTTCTCGGTCAGCCCCGATTGCCAGGCGTCAGCGGTAGTTCACTCGTGCCACGAATTGTGGCGGTTCCCTCCCTGTGAGAGGCCTCTTGAACCTCGCGCCTAAGGGGAAGCGCCCCGCGGGTCTTGGACAGTTTCGGCAACTGACGTACCAGGACCTAGAGTACTTTAGTTTCGTCTTTTCCCATCTTTAGTTGCATTGTTGCCCGTGGATGGCCGCTGCATTCTTGTCCATGAGTCTGTCCAACGGGAACCCAAATAACTGGCGAAGCTAGGAATCTTCATGCGGTTGGAAGGATGAAGAATGTCCTACGGAATTCATGAAATTCGGCTCGACGACGCCTTGCGCTCGTGCGTGAAGGAGTGGAAAGAGTGTAATGCACGCTTCCCTGACCATTCCCTTCACAATGATCCCGAATGGATCGCAGAGCATTTCAAACATTCGGGAAGCACGATCTCCGACCTGGATCAACTCGATTTCGCAGAGCCTTGGGCACACCCAAAAGCCAGGAACAAGGAAAACGTCCGCCTCTACCTGCTCGAGAAAGATGACGAAATCGTTGGCGTGGTTCCCTTCGCCCTCGACAAACAGCAGCTAGCGTGCGGACTTGGCGAGTTCCAGGTGGCCAAGTTTCCCATGCGCATCTTATGTCTGCAGAGCACACACAACATGCCGGCGGAAGCATCCGCCTATGACGCGCTGTTCCGCCAAGTTCTGAGCTCGAACCCTGACGCAATCTATGTGAATAATGTAAACACCAACGCATTCTTTTGGAACTACCTTCAGAACAGCACCCTCATTCGCCGATCGTTTCAGTTCTACCAGCGAAATGGATCAGTACCTCACCAGTTGATTCGTTTGAACGGGACTTTTGAGAATTACATGGGTAAGTTTACCGCAAAGACGCGAAAGAATCGGTTAAGGGAACTTCGGCTATTGCGGGAGCGCGGCGACGTGCAGTTGATGCGAGTCACCAAGGCATCCGAGATAGATGCCTTTTTGGAAGCCACCTGTGAAGTCTCCAAGAGAACTTGGCAGTTCGATCGCGGCTGGGGCTTGCGTGATCCTGATGTCGTGAGGTCCAAGCTACAGTTCTTGGCGCAGCGGGGATGCTTGCGATCCTATCTTCTGAAATGCGGCGATGCCCCTTGTTCCTTTATCCTGGGGCAGCAATATGGCTCACGCTTCTATACGGAATTTGCGGGAGCTGACTATCGGTGGCGCAGTTATAGCGTCGGCTCAGTCCTTCTCCTGCTTGTTCTGGAAGACCTGTTCAAGGAAAACTCGCCTCAGTTTTACGATTTTGGCAACTACGTGAAATGGCAGGACTATTTCGCGACGGAAAGCTATATGGAAGCGAGTGCATGGCTTTTCAGCCGCCGCGCGTATCCTCAGCTCGCCAGCAGCATTTATCACGCTTGTAACGCAATGTCGATCAAAACCGGAGCGGTATTAGATCGATTCCAGATGAAATCGAGAGTAAGACAACTTCTATGGAGAAAGGTTTTGCCAGCTTAGTATCCTCTCGTTGGAGATGAGACGGATGACCTCAGGGGTCACCCAAAACCGGCCATACAGGGTCACCTCCCATCCGGCCATCCGGAAGGGATGGATTGTTGTCGCAAGCGGGGTTGTGGAAAAGCCGGCAGCTGCGCTGCCGTGGAAATCGCTGTGCGATTCCCACTTTCCCACAACCTCAACAACAACATCATCTTATATGCAAGTCGGTAGAACGAAAGACTACAGCCCTCTTCGCTCTAGAATCAAAGAAAAGGCGTTAGCGAGCGGCTCGTTCGCGGCTGAATACCATGGCCGGTTTTTTGGTGATCCCATATGGCCGGATTGATGGTGACCCTTGAGGGACGGATGATTCAGTTTTTACGTTTTTAAGGCGCAAGGCGGAGCAGCTATGAGCTACCTAAGTTGGATTTGGATACTACCAGATGAGAAGCAAGTTGAAGCAAACAAGCACCCATTTTTATTCTGGGGAAGTTGGACTCTGGTTGTGTGCTTTTGGATTTATATGATGGGTCACTTATTGGTGAAGCCATGAACACCAGCAAGAGCAAGGGGAGCTCGAGAGATGAGTATATGGCACAAACTATCTCACTGGCTAGCAAATCGTACTCGCTCTGCTCACATTCCGGACCTTCACGTACCAGGCAACCTCCATCACACTTCACAGGAATCCTGTTAGGCTCGAACGAATCGAGCATGGTGATCCCATACCACAAGCTGGGGCCCCGAGAAAATCCCGTTAACAGGGAAAATATCAGGGAAATATAAGGCTCTCCGCGGTCTGCTGCCTTTTGGACTGGAAAACCACAACCAGCCGCTATCCTGAGGAACCAGCAGAGTTGCTGACCCTCGACCCACAGTTGATCTGCTACTCCTGGATGACCGGGATTTCCGATCATTCCGATTGTACGAAACACCGCCTCACCTCCAGCCAGTGGAACTCGATGACCTCGACGGAGGCGCAGTGCGCAGCCAGATAGTCGGTGATGTCCTTCACTGGTGGCGCCGTAGGCTGTAAGGCAAAGTCGATCTCCCTATACCTGCCCGAGTCCATTGCCCGCGACAGCATCGCTATTGGATCCACAGCTTTCTCATTCTGATGTACCGAGGCCTCACAACCTGGGTCGGGAGGATAGCAGTTCGTCAGCCCAGTGATTTCGATCGGCGGATAGGACTTGAATAACCCAGTCGAGTAGTAGCGTACCAGCATCTGGCAGTAATCCCGAACAACCACGAGGAGGCGCGGTCGCTCCGGAAGTTTCAGCAAATACTCGGTAGCTCCGCGCCAATCTTCTCTGCGCTCGCGCCGCAGATATCCAAATGCGGAAGTTGCCGTTCCCACCAGAACGACGAGCATGATGAATTGAAATAGTCTTTTTCGATTGCCTACCTGAAACGCAATTGGAGCGCACAATACCACGGGTAGCAGAACGCAAGTCCCCGTGAAAAGTCGGTCGATGTAGATTGGGGTGGAGAGGCGGCTGTCCAGGAACACCAACAGGATGGGCAGGACCGAATAAACCAACAAAGCTGCGCTTTTCCTGCGATCCGCTGAGCGAACCGCATACATTGCCCCGATCACACAGAGAACAAAAATGACCAGAAACGCGGACGCCCAGGTCCAAAAGCCGAACAGTATTTGGGTATGATAATGCTCGCGGAATACGTCCTGCAGGGTGTGCGTGTCGAGACCGCCAAGAATGCAAAGGGTTCGCAAGAGATCCTGCACCCCAGGCTTGTGCACCCAGAAAGATCCATGTACCAGTCGCATCTGCTCGCCTAAGGAAGGCAGCCACGGCATGTATGAGAGCAACGCAACGACTGCGACAATCAGGGCATTTCTGATGCGGGTGCCAATCGGCATCTCCGAGGGATAAACAAACCAAAGTATCGCCAGTCCAGGTAGGTAAAACCAAGCCACGTTGTGCGTGTAGAGGCTCGCGGAAAGGACCAGGGCCAACCCGAGCAAACGAAGCGCGCTGGCTTTCTCAAGGCAGAGCAGCACGCAATAAACACTTCCCAGCGACAGGAACACCAGTAGCGCATAGCACCGCGCTTCCTTCGCATACCAAACCTGAAAAAAAGAAACCGAGTACAGCATCATCGCCAGGGCCACAGACATCCGGCTCGGCAGGATTTTGCTTGCAATCAGGTAAAACAGCGGGAGTGAAAGAGTTCCGAAGAACGCGGAGAGCGCCCGCAACGATAACTCTGAATTCCCAAACCAGACACTCCAGTAATGAAGTAGAAGATAATACAGCGGTGGCCCCGTGTCCCCCTGCACGAGGTGCCAGATCTCTTTGGGCGAAAACTGCGAAATCCAGACCGTGTATCCCTCGTCCGCCCAGAGACTCTGCGAATCCAGCCCCGACCAGCGCAGCCACGTCGCGACGATCACTGCCAAGCCGATGGAGGCCCCGAAGATGAGATCCGACTGGCGACGGAACAGCATTTCAACTGCCTAACTTACTCTACACAGCGTCACCGCTCAACGTGCAGTTTCTAGCCACTGGATGGAGTGACACCGCGACGCGGATAGAGCCGCGGCGCTGCTTCGCAACGCCCGGCGCCATCAACTGGTGTGGCCGATTGCCCCCGTCTAATCCGAGGGAAATACCTGATATCTTCGTAATCTCACAAGGCGACCTCCGGGGAAGATCACGCCATTTAGAATATCCTTGCGACCTGGGTTACTGTATACGCGGTTGCGTTCCTGCCTTACGCCGCGTTGGTTAACTAACTGAGCTATACTGGGGTTGAGGCGTCTGCAAGGGATGAATATTGCCGCGCCGGTTAACTGCCGAGGGTGACGGCAACCTCATACTGTCCGGACTTGGGAAAGCCGGGGGCGCAAGCAATTTCGCCCTTGTCGATCATCTTTAGTGTGCCCGCCAGGGCAATCAATCCCGTCTTCTCCACCACCTGTTCCCCGATGTCAATGCCATGGCCGCAAAGCAATCTCCGAACTCCCACGCCGTCGAATTCCATTTCCAATAATTTTGAGAACTCGCGCCCATTGATCGTAGTGATTTCTCCGTTGGAGTCGTGCAGCACATCGAGAAGATCCCTTTACGTGCCGTAGGTGTGCGGTTTTACGTCATACATCACCCTCGTCAAAAGCTGCGAAGTCGAATCAATCTTGAGCGGCCGCAGCGCCTGCCGCTTTGCTCTCCACGCCCGATACACCGGGCAATTGGCTTCCTGTTGCACGCCCAAAAATCGTGGTGCCTTGTCTAAGCCTTTTCCCCGGTTCTTGAAAGCCCAGTAAATCCCGATTGGACCAAACGCAGCGCTGATGGTCTGTGAAATCCAATCGAATTTCATTGTTTCCAACATGTGCTCAAGGATAAAAAGACCCCGGAATCTCGATGCCTCATACCGCCAGGCGGTTTCCGGAATGTGTTTCAAATTGAATAGCGTCTCGAACAAATGGGTGGCCTTCTTCACCATGCCGGGATCTTCAACCGAAATCAGATGCGCTTTTGGCGAAGCGAAGAATTTGCCATCCAATAAGTCAATATTTTCATGCGGGATAAAGCAATACGTCTCCAGTCCAGCCCGGGTCCCGTACGCCGTTAGTGCCGAACCCGTGTTGCCACCGGTCTCTAAAACTACTTTGTCCAGCCCTGCCTGCTTGCACTTTGCCGTCGTCACACACCCGTCGATGGACTTAAGCGTTCTGGTATGCATCAACGAGGTTTCATCCAGCAGGTAGATCTCCACTCCTTTGTAGTCCAGAAGGAAAAAGATCCGAGCTCCCTCCTGAATGCTTGCTTTCGTTAGCAACTCTTTGAATTGCTCATCTTCCGCCGGCGCCCCAAACGTAAACGCCTTCCGGTAGCGCAGGACGACGCTCTTCTCGGCCGAATGCTTCGTATCAATCAATCTTCTCAGGTGCGAGCTAGAAGCGCTCAAGGTGGATCATCTCCTTAATGCCACTCAACTGTTTCGGCGGAGCGCTTTCCTTCGGATAGCCCATAGGGAGGATTGAGATTGGCTCGATCCCCGCCGGAATGTTCAATTCTTTTCGAATCTCTTCGCTAATTTTTGGCTCACCAGCCGCGTAAGCGGACATGTACACACTGCCAAGCCCCATGTTGTGCGCACCCAACAAAATATAGGTTGAGGCGATTAGCGCGTTCTCCACTTCCCGGCCGAATGATCTGGCTTTGTCCACGCATACCACGATCACAACTGGCGCATTCACCAGAAAATCCGCTGTATATGTCTGCTTCTCTTTCGGACAATATTTGTTCTTAATTCCTGCTAGTGATTTCTTAATCTGCTGACTCCTTACGATCACAAAGTGCCAGGGCTGGCCGTTCATGGATGATGGCGCGTGCCTGGCCATATCGAGGAGTTGCTCAATCTCAGAATCCGAGACAGACCGGTCCTGGTAGCTCCGGATGGACCTTCTACCGTTCGCTACGTCTGCAAATTCCATGAAGTGAACCCCAAAGGCTAGGCCTAGCACGCCCGAGCCACACCAGATGCAGGTTATTAGCCTAATCTGAAAGGAGAAGGAATCAGTAGCGCTTCTTGGTGAGAGGTTGTTTCGAACCTAACCATCGGCGGGCCCGACTCAAGAAAGCTGGGCAGTCGCTATGGAATCTCGCCCGCGGTTGGGCGAGCGCCCGCCCGGCTGGGTAAAACGTCGTTTTTAAAGGAATTATGGCGATACCCCCTGAGGGTGTGCTTGGCCCGGAAATCTGTCTTAGACCCAAAACCGATCTAGGGTCACCGTTAGACGCAATTTTGCAGGGTACTAAAACTGCCAGTTAAGGGACTGGACGTTTAGCGTCAAAGGAATTTCTAAATATTGCCAATTTGTTACGCCAGTGTTACTAACGTGTGAGCGGATTTTCGCAGGAGCCACACGAGTTTATATGGGTACGAACTTAAAAGAGGTGGGACACCAGCCGGCAGCCGAAGATCAGGTTCCCCCGGGGCGCGTCTTCTGGATTACCGGATTATCCGGCGCCGGCAAGACAACCGTAGGACGAGAATTGTGGAGTCGGCTTCGTGCCGCTGGTCGTCCGGTCATTTTCCTCGATGGCGACGTGCTCCGTGCTGTGATCGCAGAAGATCTTGGCCACAGATCTGTCGACCGGCGGCGATCGGCGATGCGCAATGCGCGCCTTTGCCGGTTGCTAGCGGGGCAGGGCACCGATGTCGTGTGCGCCACCATCTCACTGTTTCACGAGGTGCAACGTTGGAATCGCGGGCACATCCCCGGTTATCGCGAGATCTACCTTCGGGTCCCTATCGACGAGCTACGGCGTCGGGATAGCAAGGGCATCTACGCGCGGGCGCAACGCGGCGATGCGCGCGACGTCGTTGGTATTGACGTGGCAGCGGAGACTCCTGAGGCGCCGGACCTAGTCCTCGACAATTACGGAACGCTCGACGTCATTACGGCGGTCGACCGAATCCTGGAGCTATGCTCCAGATGCGATGGTGCGGGTAGGGTGCAGCCGATGCGCCTCGTCGCCTTCAAAACGAAGGCGGAGACTCTGGAAGCTCTGGCGCCGCTGCTGCGCAACGGGCGTGTCCTGCCGCAAGTACGATTCTCGGTTGGGGATTGGCGCTCAGACGCCTCTGCCGTGCTCGCTGCCGTTGCGGCTGAGCCGTGGGGTTCAGGTCGCCTGATCGTGCGTAGCAGTGCACGAGGCGAGGACGGCCCTGAGAAGCACTCTCAGGCAGGAAAGTACGATTCCGTGCTGGGTGTTGTCGGCAGCGCAGCGGTGGGAGAGGCAATCGGCCGGGTGATTGATTCGTTTGCGAATGACGGAAGCGATGCCGACCAGATTTTCGTGCAGCCCATGCTTGACCGAGTAACGATGGCTGGGGTGGTGTTCTCTCGCAGTCCGAGCGGCGGCCCCTACTTCGTTATCAATTATGACGACCGATCCGGCTTAACCGATAGCGTGACCGCTGGTGTCGGCGACAATCTCAAAACTTTTCTTTGCCTCAAATCGCGGCCTAATGCCTGCCCACCGTCGCTAGCGCCGGTCATCGCTCTGGTTAGCGAGTTGGAATCCCTTCTAAGGTGTGATGCAATCGACGTGGAATTCGCCGTCGGCGTCGATGAGCAGCTCTACCTTTTGCAGGTTCGCCCGCTCGCCGTAGACCGCCAGGAGCGGGCAGAGGACGCAAAAGTCAACGCAGCAGTCGCCAGTGTCGCGCGCAAGGTCGAGTTGCTCAGCCGTCCGCATCCCTACCTGCACGGGAGCCGGGCCGTATTTGGCGTTATGCCGGACTGGAACCCGGCCGAAATCATCGGGGTGCGGCCCTGGCCCCTTTCGCTGTCGCTTTACCGTGAACTCATCACAGACGCGATCTGGGCTTATCAGCGGGACAATTACGGGTACCAGAATCTTCGCAGTTTTCCGCTGCTGGTCAGCTTTCAGGGACTGCCCTACATCGACGTACGTGTCAGCTTCAATTCCTTCATACCACGTGACGTGTCAGACGATCTCGCCGGGCGTCTCGCGAATTACTACATCGATCGGCTCCTCGCCGAGCCGCAGCTTCATGACAAGGTCGAATTTGCAATCATCTTCTCCTGCTACACCCTCGATTTGCCGAAGCGGATGGGCAGGCTCGCCGAGCACGGATTTTCTCCAGAAGACCTTGCCGAATTTTCTGGTGCCTTACGGCGCCTCACCAATCGCATCATGCATGGCGAGACCGCGCTGTGGCGGCGAGACCGCGCGAAGATCGACCTGCTGGCAAGGCGGTTTCCGACAATCTGCAACGCGAAGATCGACAAGATCAGCCGCATTTACTGGCTGATCGAGGATTGCAAGCGATACGGCACACTGCCATTCGCGGGCCTCGCGCGGGCGGGCTTCATAGCGGTTCAGCTGCTGCAGTCTTTCGTCGAGGTGGGCGTTCTGAACGCCGAAGAGTGCGCGACATTTATGTCCAGTGTCGATACCGTCGGGTCGCGTATCGGACAAGATTTCGCGCAACTTCCGAAGGAAGACTTTCTCGCGCGCTACGGCCACCTCCGGCCGGGAACCTACGACATCTTGTCGCCGCGCTACGACGAGGCGCCCGATCTCTATTTTGACTGGTCGAGTGCCCGGCCGACAGCATCCACGCCGCAGCGCTTTGCACTGTCGATCGAGCAGTTGCGCCGCATCGAGCAGTTGCTCAAGGAGCATGAGCTCGACATCGACGTGTTAAGTCTGATTGAGTTCATTAAGGCAGGCATTGAGGGCCGCGAGTACGCAAAGTTCGTGTTCACCCAAAGCCTCAGTGACGCGCTCTCGTTGATCAAACACCTAGGCGAAGAGCATGGCCTTACGGCGGAAGATTGTGCATTTCTGAGCTACGACGCCATCCGCACACTGTATAGCGAAAGCGGTTCGGTGCGCGAGGTGTTGCTGGATAGTGTCGCGCATGGGAAAGAACGCCACGCGCTCACGCGTAATCTGGTGCTTCCGCCGATCATTGCGTCGCCCGACGAAGTGTTCGCATTTCACCTTCCTCCGAGCCAGCCTAATTTCATTACACGAAAAAGCGTCACCGCCCCGGTCGCCTCAGTCAGCGACCCGCCGGAGACCTTCGCCGGACGAATACTTTTCGTGCCAAGCGCGGACCCTGGCTTTGACTGGATCTTCACTCGGGATATCAGCGGATTCGTCACGCAGTTTGGCGGGGCTAATTCGCACATGGCGATCCGCGCCGGTGAGCTTGGCATACCTGCTGTAATCGGAGCGGGCGAGACCCTGTTCCAGCGGTGGCGGACAGCGCGCAAGCTATGTCTCGATTGCACGAACCAGAAAGTGTTGGTCATCGCATGAAAGCGGTCGCCGTCACCCAGCGGGTGTCGGTGGTTCCAGCCTATGGTGAACGCCGGGATTGCCTGGATCAAGCATGGGTTAGGTTCCTTGCCGCATGTGGACTGCTTCCGGTATTGCTTCCGAACCTCCCGGACGTGGCTCTTGCCTTGTGCGAGAGGGCCGACATCGCTGGGTTGGTGTTGACCGGCGGTAATGATCTTGCCGTGTTGGGTGGCGATGCCCCGGAACGTGATGCCGTCGAAAATGCCTTGCTGGATTTGGCAGAACGGCGCGGGCTGCCCGTCCTGGGCGTTTGTCGCGGGATGCAAGTGATACAGCAGCGTTTTGCTGTACCGTTGCGCCGGGTGGAAGGCCATGTGACGCAACGTCAGGTGATCCGAATCGACGGCAAACCAGCGGAGGTCAATAGCTATCACAACTTTGCCGCATTCGGCTCGCGGCCGCCCCTCGATGTCTGGGCAGTCGCCGACGACGGCGTCGTGAAAGCGGTTCGCCATTCGGCTGAGCCCATCACGGGGATTATGTGGCACCCGGAGCGGTTGGCCCCGTTCTCGCCTGCCGACAGGTTATTATTCCGCAAAGTCTTCGAGGTCGAATGATACGCGCAGTGATTCTGGCCGCCGGTCGCGGTAGCCGCATGGGAAATCTGGGCGACGACCGCCCGAAATGCTTAGTCGAGTTCGAAGGCAAGGCGCTAATCGAACGCCAGATCGCAAGCCTGCGGCGAGGTGGGATGGAAGAGATCGGGGTAGTCCGTGGGTATCGCGCCGAAATGATCGACTTCCCCAATCTCTGCTATTTCGCCAACGAACGATGGGCCGAAACCAATATGGTGATGTCGCTCGCCGCGGCCGCGACTTGGCTGCGCACAGGGCCGGTCATCGTCAGCTATGCCGACATTTTCTACCGCAGCGAGTTGGTGCGTGGCCTGGCCGGTGCCCCTGGCCAATTGGTCATCAGCTACGACCGGAATTGGCGCCGCCTATGGACCCGCCGTTTCGACGATCCTCTGGCTGATGCCGAAACCTTCCGGCTCGATGCCACGGGACAATTGCTCGAGATCGGCGGCAAGACGAGACGAATTGAAGACATCCAGGGGCAATATATGGGCCTCCTGAAATTCACCCCAGCCGCGTGGCGTGCCGTCGAGGAGTTGCTCGGTACACTTGACACGTCCACACGCGATCGGCTGGACATGACCGGAATGTTGCGCCGGATGCTAAGCGCCACGGAACTCCCCATCGGCACGTTCGGCACCGATGGCCAATGGGGCGAAATCGACAATCCGGCGGACGTGGCGCTGTACCAAGAGATGGTACGAAGAGGGGAGCTCCTGCTCGAGGATACGCTATCCGGGAGAGAGCCGGCAGCAGGATGAAGACAATCAATAAGCATGACGGGTAAGACGGTAAAACCATCCCGAACTTTACTTTTAGGGGAATTGCGGGGAAGGGACGCAGGTTGTCAGCCACGACGCGACACAATCCTATTTCCAACAGGAGAGTGGCGATTCGCGAACAGCAGAAAGAGAATCGTGTGTCACGGCCTATGGGCGAACGCCGGTCGGTTTTTGAACTACCAACGGAGCAAACCATATTCTGGTCGAATACGGGACATCGATCACTTCATAATGCATTAGAAGCTTTTGAATACGCTCCAGTACGGATGCAAATTTTTGGCCAGCTTGTCGCTCCAGCGTGGCATGTGACTTCCAGCCTTCAAAAAATATATTTGAGGCCATTTCCACTTTAAAGTTCTGCTCAAGGTAACCTACCTGCCCAAACAATTTGCTCTCATTAATGATTGCCGTAGGGTCTTCCCGTCGGCTTCCATAATTATAATCAGGGACCATTTGTCGAATTATTTCTTCAATTTCATTCTGCAAAGGATCGGTAAGATCCCGGTGATTCCACATACATACAAAATAGCCGCCGGGAACGAGTATTCTTGCGACCTCAGAAAGCGTAGCTTTCTGATCGAGGACATTAAAGGAAGAGCCAAAGAACGCGGCGTGTACAGACGATTCTGGAAGATCCGTTTTCTCGCCAACCCCCTTCGTCCAAGTAACTGACATGCCTTCGGTATTCTTAATTCCGAAAGTCATCATTGCATCATTTGGTTCAACCGCACGAACAATAAGCCCATGCAAAGCCAGAAGCTTGGTTAGTTTGCCAGTGCCGGCTCCAATGTCTGCCACTGGTTTGCCTGGAACGGCCCCGATTTTCTTCAATAATGTCTGTATGGCTTCCGTGGAATAATCCGCCCTCTTGTCATAATGTTCCGCTCGATTCGTGTAATCCCATTTAAGCGGGGGCATCCCGAGACTCCCTTTCATCGATCCTTCGTCTTTCTAATTCATCTGCAACACAGGTACGATTATAGAAGTGGGCGGAGGTGTCAAAAGGCAACCAGATTTTCTTGCCTCATATCTGGGCGTGCTGACCTGCCCAGGTCCTTGGCCTTTTGGTGTACCCCTAACAATCACGCGAAGGTGATGGCCGAATTTGGCCCCAGGTTGTCCACCTATCCAGAATAGTATCAACTTAGCCGCCCACACTATAGCCGATTCTCTCAATCCTCCTTTTTGTCTCCTTGTTCAGTCCATTGATAAAGTTTCTGAATTGAGGAACTTTTTCTTTAACAGCCAAATGGCGATAAGGCGTGGTATTTGGAAGGGCTAGACGTAAACGACTCAAATCAAGATCAACCGACATGACTTCAACGATCTTAGAAAACTCTTTTAAAGGATCGATCATGAAGTCCTCAAGATGCAACGTGAGCGTGGCGGATTGGAGAAAAAGTTCGCTTTCCTCAACAAATTCCGGAAAAGACATAAATCGCTCACCTGGTAGGACCGCAGCAAAATCAGAGTGGCCTTCGGCAAAGGACTTGAATTCAAGAAAATTCTGGTCTAATAGGGCACATAGATCGTCTGTGTTCTTATAAAGCTGCGAGATACCAAGAATCATGCGCTTGCCGCGACCAAATGTACGCAACCAAATCCAATTTGTAAGCAACGAATCGAGGGGATGACGATCGATAAAAATCAAATCGGCAAATCTCGATCGGACAGCTTCCAATATACAGTTGGTTACCGCGGGCGACCTATGACCCCAAGAATCATGCCTCATTGTGGCATGGCCGCTGTAGATCATAGATGTTGGACCTGGATGAAAGCGGAAGTGGAACACATCCCTAAAATATTTCGCTCGTACTCCAATGTTCTGCTGAATCAGCCCATTGATATACCATCGTCCGGAACCGAATAGTCCGTTAATATATGCTGTTCTGTCGTTCCCCAAATGAGGGACTTTCCAACCCATTTCTATCAAACGGTAGTCGACGGTTGCTCGAGCTACCTGCAATTGTTCGCGAGGGGATTTTCGCGCGAATCTGATGAGCTTTTGAAGCACGCGCATTTGGCTCCGCTGCCCTAAGTCGTACGCTGAACCGGAATATACGCAACTCAGCCGCCCAGACTATAGCCGATTTTCTCGATTCGCGCTTTTGTCGCCGTATCCAACCCATTGACAAAGTTTCTGAATAGAGGAGCCTTTTCTACAACACTCAAGTAGCCATATGGCTTGGCTCTTGGAAGGGTTATAGGAAAATGGCGCAAATCGAGTTCAGCCGACATGACTTTCACAACCTTAGAGAACTCCTTTAATGGATCGATCATGAAATCCTCGAGCCGCAACGTGAGCGTGGCGGATTGGAGAAAAAGCTCAGTTTCCTCAACAAATTCCGGAAAGGAAATAAATCGTTGGCCTGGTAGGACCGCAGAAAAATCAGGGGCACCTTCGGCAAAGGCCTTGAATTCAGAGAAATTGTGCTCCAACGCGGCACATAGATCGTCTGTATTCTTGTAAAGCTCCGAGCTACCAGAAATCATGCGCTTCTCGCGACCAAATGTCCGCAAATAAATCCAATTTGTCAACAACGAATCGAGGGGGTGACGATGGATAAAAATCAAATCGGCAAATCTCGATCGGACAGCTTCCAATATACGGCTCGTTACTGCTGGCGACCGATGACCCCAACAATCATGCCTCATAGTAGAATGACCGCTGTAGATCATTGATGTCGGACCTGTATGGAACCGGAACTCGTACGACGCATCTCTAAAATATTTCGCCCTCCCTCCAATGTGCTGTAGCATCAGTCCATTGAGATAATGACGTCCGGCTCCGTATAGTCCAACAATGTAAACTGTGCGGTCGTTCCCCAGATGAGGGACTCTCCAGCCCATTTCTATCAAACGGTAGTCGACGGTTGCTCGAGCTACTTGTAATTGTTCGCGAGGGGATTTTCGCGCGAATCTGATGAACTTTTGAAGCACGCGCATCTGGCTCCGCTGCCCCGATAGGTTGTCCTGCGTTTGTTGAAGGCTGGAAGAGAAAAATGGCTCTCTCATATTGCACGTTACGCGACCAGCCCCCGTCGCGTCAATGACGGTTTCAACCGTGCCGTAATGCCTCCAATCCCGGAGGCCATTGGCTTTGTCAAAGTGCTTTTTCGACCACGAACACAAGGCGGGAACTAAATGCGACATCCAACAAAATCGAACTGTTCAAAGTGGAGGGTTCCTGAAATCACTTCTTGTGGGAGGAGAAGAGCAAACCAAAATTTGCAAGGATAAATTTAGTCCACAACCGTCAGAAGGAAAATCGTGCTAGAAGCAGAAAACTCTTAGTCCCAACCTTCAAGTCGCGTTCAAACAGACGAAAACCCCACTCCTAAAAAGAAGGTCAGAGAGGGAAATGAAGAGTAGTTCAGTATGCTCACTCTCCAGGCTCGGCAGGTGGAGGGGGTTGGGCAGTATTTCCAATATACGATATTTGCCATCGGAGATACGCACCACCCTTCCCTGCACCTAAATGTCGAGGGTTACAAATGCCGAAACAATTGCTGATAGACAGGCTCGTCAACTACGAAGGCTATTCTGACGTTGAAGCAAAACGAGTAGTAAACGCCTTTATATAGGCCGTTAAAGACGCTTTGATGTCAGGCAAAAACGTCGAGCTGGAAGGGATCGGTACACTTGCCGTGGTCCACCGGCAGCAAAGACGACGAATAAACAAGAATCTCAAAAATGTCGTGGCTACCATAGGGACCTGCCCCAAGCAGGTCAAGTCAGTCAAGTTGAGATCCAGGGTTGATCTTGGCCCCAAGGACAAATAGCTGTGGCTCAAGTTCCCTGTCCCAGCTCCGCTATTGGAGGTCACGATCATGCTCAGTCGCAAAGTTAAGCCGGTAGCGTGTCCCCCTCGAGCCATTCTGCGAGCCATCGAAAGATGTAGTCGGATTTGTAATCCCGCCGTGGTGGAAACTCTTAAGTTTACAGTGCACGTCCGGAAGCTCTACGAAGATCCCCTAACTCAAACCTTAGTAATCAACATCGTCGACAAGACCAAATCTAATAAGGAATCCAACAATGAAATCAGCAATAGAAAAGATCAGAGAGTTGAGTGAGATAAGCAACGATTATCCGACTGTGGTGCCTTTGATTGGCGCAGTGTTGGAGCTGGAAGAGAAAGTCCGAGCTCTGGAGCAAACCAAGGAGGATAAGCCAGCGACGGGCAAAAACAATATTAGCGCGTCGCCAAACGATCTTACCCGAGGCAAGCTACAAGCTAAACTGCAT
Organism: Candidatus Acidiferrales bacterium; assembly: GCA_963775865.1. Taxonomy (GTDB): domain Bacteria; phylum Acidobacteriota; class Terriglobia; order Acidiferrales; family UBA7541; genus Acidiferrum. The sequence continues at coordinate 513,501 of CAVZKU010000012.1, forward strand.
CAGATTCTAACTGCAGCCGGGGACAAGGAACAGGAAGTGGCCATGAAAGTCCACATGTTCCTTAGCAGCCTTCAGTAAAATCAAGTTTCGTTGCTGATCCTCAGGCTACAAGGATAGCTGGCGGCATAATGCAGCGGCGTCGTTCAACCGTCGAAAACATTTCTGCCGTCCGATGGTCTGCATTCAATCCGGGTTCCAGCATTAATTTATGAATGTCGATTGCGTCCATTCTCTTCTTCCGTCGGGCCCTAACTCATGATGTTAGAATCGCGCCCAGCAACATGAGGAAAGAGTTCGTTGCTTATGGAGAGGAAATTACAATGGAAAAGAAAGATGTTTTAGCAATTGTTGCCGCTATTCTGGCGACGCGCGACATAAATCTGCACGGCGGCAGTTCAACGGAGTTGCTGATCCCGATGTCGTTGCTGCAGTAAGGTCTATGAAACGACGCCCATTTTCCAACCACACCCTGACCCAGACCGGTGAGCCAGAAGGAACAAGGGCACCGCGAGTTGCATCGTTTTGAGACGACGGGCAACTTATATCGGTGGTACACTTCCGGCTAGTCCCTCTAATCGGAATTTGAAGGCAGCCCGTTCCACCCACCTACCTTGGCAGAGAACACCTCGGGGGCGCCATGAAGGTTGTCACGGTCATCGGAGCCAGGCCCCAATTCATCAAGGCGGCCGCCGTTAGCCGAAAACTTCGCAGGTGGCATGAGGAGTTTTTGGTTCATACCGGCCAGCACTATGACTACGACATGTCTGATGTCTTTTTTGATGGGCTGGAGTTGCCTCGTCCGAACATCAACCTTGGAGTTGGCTCAGGTTCACACGGTTTTCAGACAGGTTCGATGCTCGATCGCATCGAAAACGTACTGCTCGCAGAACGTCCAGACTGCGTCCTGGTTTACGGTGATACGAACTCGACGTTGGCCGGTGCTCTGGCGGCTTCAAAGTTGTCCATTTCCGTCGTGCATGTAGAAGCTGGGCTGAGGAGTTTTAATCGCCACATGCCTGAGGAAATAAACCGGGTGGTGGCTGACCATTTGTCGGACCTACTGCTTTGCCCCAGTAGTACAGCCGTCGAGAATCTCCGCCGTGAAGGTGTTTTGCGGAACGTCCATCTCGTCGGGGACGTCATGCTTGACGTCCTGAAGTGGGCGACGGAACACGCCAAAGCGGAGTACTTGGCAATTCTGGAGGGATTTGGATTGCGTCAACACTTTTATTTGCTTGCGACTGTACATCGCAGTGAAAACACAGATCAAGTCGCACGGCTCTCAAGCATTCTGAATGCGCTCAACTCCGTTGGTGAACCGATCGTGTTTCCGGTTCATCCCCGGACGCGAAAGATCATCAACGAGATAAACTTCCACCCGGAACCTCACGTGCATTTGATCGATCCAGTGGGATATCTGCAGATGGTGGCACTCGTCATGTCGGCACGGCTGGTGCTCACAGACTCAGGTGGGTTGCAAAAGGAAGCTTATTGGCTCGGCGTGCCTTGTCTCACGCTTCGAGACGAAACCGAATGGGTAGAGACTGTAGAACTGGGTTGGAATGTCCTGGTAGGTTCCGGTTCAAAAGAGATCGTCGACGCTGTACACGCGTTCTCACCGCCCAATTTGCGCCCCCCTTGTACGGGGACGGAACCGCGGCCAACCAGTGCGTCGACCTGATTAGTATGAACATGAGTCAATGTGTTTCGTCGCAAAGGACTGTATATGGAAGAAAACTCACTTGAAAGCAGGGGAATCAACCTAGCGGTTGTGGGTGTCGGCTACTGGGGCAATAACCTCGCCAGGAACTTTCATGAACTCGGTGCACTAGAAGTGCTGTGCGACAACGAGAGTTCAGCAGAAGCGCTATGTAAACACAATTATCAGAATGTTAAATTCTGCGCGGAATTCAGCGAAATCCTCTCCGATCCTTCGATCCATGCGGTGGCGTTGGCCACGCCCGCCGTAACTCATTACCGCCTGGCCAAGGCAGCGCTTGAAGCGGGTAAAGATGTATTTGTGGAAAAACCACTCGCTATTGACATCAGAGAGGGCGAGCATTTGGTGAAACTGGCCGCAGCCAAGCGCCGAATCCTGATGGTCGGACACATTCTCAGGTATCACCCAGCCGTTCTTAAACTACAAGACTTCATTCAGCGTGGAGTGCTTGGGCAGATCGATTACATCTATTCCAATCGTCTCAACATCGGCAAGATACGTACCGAAGAGAATATTCTTTGGAGCTTTGCCCCGCACGATATTTCTGCAATTTTATTCCTTCTTAACGAATTACCGACTCGTGTTACATGCCAGGGCGGCGCTTACCTGAACCGTGGTGTTCCCGACGTCACGTTGAGCCACTTCGACTTCGCGAGCGGAGTTCAGGCCCATATTTTTGTGAGTTGGTTGCATCCCTTTAAGGAACAGCGGCTCGTAGTCGTTGGCTCAGAAAGGATGGCGGTCTTTGACGACATGGCGGAGCACAAGCTAGTCCTTTACCCTCACAGAGTGGAATGGAAGCATCGAATGCCCACCGCGGTGAAGGCGAGCGGTAAAGAGGTGGATCTCGACGGCCGCGAACCACTCAAGGTTGAATGTGAGCATTTCCTCGAATGCGTGCAATCCAGAATGCAACCCCTCAGCAGCGGAGAAGAAGGACTTCGGGTGTTGCGCGTTTTGGACGCTTGTCAACGAGCGCTGGTGCATGTCGGAGTGATGGTGGAACAGACAGAGGTAACCAAGGACAAAAATCAACACCTCTACTTCGCACATCCCTCTGCCTGTGTGGATGAAGGTGCTGAGATTGGCCGCGGCACCAAAATATGGCACTACTCTCACATCATGAAGGGCGCGCAGATAGGGGAACGATGCGTGATCGGGCAGAACGTCAACGTGGATGGTGGAACAATAATTGGAAACAACGTCAAAATTCAAAACAACGTATCCGTCTACACGGGCATAGTGGTGGAGGATGACGTGTTTCTGGGACCGGCGTGCGTCGTTACAAATGTAACGAACCCTCGATCTCAGGTGAATAGACATTCGCTGTATGAGTCTACCCGTTTGAAGCGTGGATGTACGATCGGGGCGAATGCAACGATTGTCTGTGGAGTCACGGTTGGATGCTACGGGTTCGTAGGGGCGGGTTCGGTGGTTACAAAAAACGTGCCTGACTTTGCTCTAGTCCTTGGAAACCCTGCTCGACAAGTAGGGTGGATGAGCCGCCATGGTCACAGACTCGCATCGCCCGACACTGAGGGTGTGATGGTATGCCCGGAAAGCGGTTATCGGTATAAGGAAGTGAGCCCAGGTTTTCTCCGCTGCCTCGATTTGGATAACGACTTGCCACTACCAGTGGAATTGAGCAAGGGTACGAAGTCATACAGGCAACTGAGAGAGAAAGTCGCACTTGGTAATCTCAGTACGCAGTCTTAAAGCAGTATTCTCACCAGGCAAGGCCATGGCGGATCGTGGGATGACGGAGCCGAATCGTTGATTGGGGTTATTCCCAAAGAGGGCCAGTCGTATGTAATTGAAGAGTTTTTCGAACTCTTCAAGACGCCGTGGGAGTTTCATCGTTCGGGGAGTAGTTATGATACAGTCATCGCTACGGCCGATGAGTTACCGGAAGTCAGCGCCAAACTGCTTCTGGTCTATGGCGCTGGCAAGAAGAACACTGATGAACGCTTCGGGATTGTTGGTCGCGAACGGCGGCAGAATGGAATACTGAGTTATCGAGAAACATCGCTTCCTATTTACGCAGAGCTCCTCTCGTTCGTCGCAGACAGTAATCAAATTCAATGCGCCACGAGCGGATCTCAAGTTGTAGGACTCAAAGTAATTGGTTCGAACTCGACGGTGATTAGGTTGGGCTATGATTTATTTGAAGAGATTCAACATTTGCTTACGGTCGGACAGCCTTCCGGACACGCAAACGTTCCTACGCTAGATATCCACATTGAGATGCTTAGGGAGTGGATAGTAAATGAAGGGATTCCGCTTCTGGAGATTCCTGCAGTTCCTGCTGGCTGCAGCTTTATGGTCTGCCTGACCCACGACATTGACTTCGTGGGAATACGAAGACACGTGTTCGACCACACGATGTGGGGTTTCCTCTATCGAGCAACTTTCGGCGCACTCTATAACTATTTGCGAGGCCGACGTACGCTGGCACACCTGGCCCAGAGTTGGTTTTCAGTAGTGTCTCTCCCCATTATCTACGCTGGCTGGGCCAGAGATTTTTGGGAACACTTTGAGTGGTATTTGCAAGTCGAAGACGGACTTCCCGTGACTTACTTTCTGATTCCTTTCAAACGTCGTCCGGGTGACAAGGTCGCCGGACGGCGTGCTGTACACCGCGCCGCCGCCTACGGCGTTAGCGATATTCCTCAGTGGCTGGCTGTACTGCAAGAGCGCCACTGCGAAATCGGCACTCACGGAATCGACGCGTGGCATAGCTCAGAGAAAGGACGCGCTGAGTTGGCTGCGACTAGAGCTGTTGCTGGGGGTTGCTGCGGTGGCATCCGAATACATTGGCTGCTGAACGATGAGAACACGCCTGCGGCGTTAGAACAGGCCGGTTACGAATACGATTCCACATGCGGCTACAACGAAGCTGTCGGATATCGTGCGGGGACAAGCCAAGTATTTCGCGCCACCGGTGTGCGAACTCTGCTCGAACTGCCCATGCATATCCAAGACGGGGCGTTATTTTATTCAGAACGGCTTGACCTCACGGAGTCAGAGGCTGAAAAAGTTTGCCAGGAGTTGATCAATAACTCCAAAAGACGTGGCGGCGTACTTACGGTCTTATGGCACGACAGAAGTCATGGACCAGAACGTTTTTGGGGTGACTTTTACATCAGACTTCTCGCAGCGCTGAGATCGCTTGACACTTGGTTTGGCACGGCCGCGCAAGTGGTCACCTGGTTTCGGAAACGACGGCAGGTGCATTACGAACAAGTTGATGGCATCGGTAGTACGAGTGTCCGCGTGTGCTGCGACGACGGAGCGATTGAACCGCCGTTGCGGATAAGAGTCTACGGACCACTGTGGCGAAACAGCAACAGTGAGGCTCCCTGTGTGGCGGCGGGGGAATCTTTCAACGAAATTGTTTGGGACGGTACGTCAGTCGTTGAACTGCAACTTCGAGTCAACTCTGGGTCGCCAGGAACGCCTTCAAGTTCCTAGCGGGGTTAGGCTTAACTTCCATGACATCTATTTGCATCGTGGCTCAAACGGTCTACGACGCCGATCCGCGAGTACGGCGAAAGGCCGAGGCTCTGATCGATGCTGGATACACGGTGGATGTCTTGGCGTTGCGCCCCATTGACGGCAAGAAGTGCTACTCAATTAAAGGAGTAAATGTCCGGACGATTTCGCTGGGCAAGAAGAGACGCTCGCTAACTCGGTACTTCTTCGAGTATGCCATGTTCTTTTTGTGGGTCTTCGCTCGGATGAATCTGCAGATATTGAGAGGGCGGTATGCAGTGATAGATGTCAATACATTGCCCGACTTCCTGGTTTTCGCCCCTATCTTAGCCAAATGGTTGGGCACGAAGATAATTTTGGACATGCACGAGATCACCCCTGAGTTCTACATGTCCAAATTCGGAATCGTAGAGGACTCGTTGACAGTTCGGGTACTGAAATGGGTGGAAAAAATCAGTTTTGGTTTTGCCGATCGCGTGATCACGATCAATGAGCCGATCGAGGATCTTCTAATTAGCCGGGGACTGTCCCGTGCGAAGTCGATAGTAGTCATGAATGTTGCCGACGAGACTCTATTCCGCGACACTTCGACCCGTTCTGTTCCGCTGGTCGACGGGAACCAAGGCAAGTTTGTAATGATGTACCACGGAACTCTCACCTCCTTATACGGGTTGGACATCGCCATTGAAGGGTTTGCTATAGTGCATAAAGAAATGCCCGGTGCGGAATTCTGGATTCTTGGGTCGGGGCGTGAGAAAGACGAATTGCGCCAACTGGCGGAAAAGCGCGGGTTAGGTGGCAAGGTCAAATTACAGGGGCAAGTTCCATTGTTGGACGTTCGTTCATGGCTGAGTCAATGCGACGTTGGGATTCTCCCGATTCGCAAAGACATTTTCCTTGATTTTGCGTTCTCAAACAAACTTCCAGAGTTCATCATCTTGGGCAAGGCTGTCATCGTCTCACGCCTGAAAACAATAAAATATTATTTCAGTGAGGACTCTCTTGCCTACACAGAGCCAAATAGTCCATCCGATTTGGGGCGACAGATGTTGCGCCTCTACCGGAATCCTCAGCTACGAACTCAGCTTTCTCTTAACGCGAGAAAGGAATACACACCGATTCGTTGGGAAATTATGAAACTTCGATACTTGGCGCTGATCGAGGATCTGATTCTATGCAAAGGGCACCCGGCTGAAGGATCCGCCCTTAAGTTTTCGACAAAGTAGGAACTGGAAAGTGGGCTATTTAAGTGCAAGCCTGGATTTTGATCGCGTTACATCAGGGTCCCATCCTTCCCATTCTGCAACGGGGCATTCATATCTGCAGCCCCGCAGGACTCCTGAATTCAAGTGGCTTAGATTCGCTACGGATACCCAATTCAATCGGAGAAAAATGCAGGTCGAACTGCCGTCTATCGCCAGACAGAATCGCCTCTGCCGCTTCAATTCCGGCCAGAGTCGCAATGTCGAGGTCCGTTCGGTTGACTGAATACAGGTTTTCGAATTGCCTCAATTCCGCGAAAAGGACCTGCCTCTCTTTACTGAACCAATTGTGCCGGTTCTGTGAAGCATCTGCCTCCGGCAGCCTTAAAACCATTTTGTCAAAGCATTTGTCTTGAGTGACAAGCCCTGACATCGCGCACTCTTTCAGAGCGAGTTCCGCCATTTGGGTATCGTCAAGCGCGATCAGGGGGTCCTCTCCGAAACAGTAATATTCACAGCATAGAGCAGTCTTTCCTTTTGGTACCATGTCAGAGTTCAACGCCGCATAGTTTGCGATCCTTCCCACTCTTAGTTTTTGGCAAGTAACTTGCAGCCAAAAGTGTGGAAATCTCGGTTCTTCGTCCATGAAGAGATATACAAGGATTACCACACGGCTTCTTGCGGGCGATAGTCTCCGGCCGTTGAGGCGAATATCGGAGCGTACTGGGAGCAACAGTTGCTGCAGGAATTCGGCAGGCGCGCTTGAAACGACATTTGCAGGCTCAAATGTAATTGTTTCTTTAGCTACATCTGCAGTCACTGAAGCGATATTCCCATTAGATGTATGCATCTCCAAGACCCGAGCTTCATAATCAATACGGCCGCCGGCCTCAATAATTGAGTGGCAGAGAGAAGCGCAAATCTGTCCGGTTCCCTTCGCCGGATGACGCCATATCCCCTTGTACGTATTGGGTTCATTTGACCAAAGGGCGCGATCAATTGCCTGACGTACTGTGCGCAGGAAGCTCTCTTTGGATTTCTTGCTTAAGTTCTCAGTTATCGGCACGTCCACCCACTTCCTGCCCTCCAGTTTCTCTTGGAATCCCTGGTTTGCGACTTGAGTGAATCGACGACCCCGCTGACGGTGCCAATACTCCTCCAGGTTACAAGGTCCAGACAAATGGGGCCTCAAGCGCCACCAAAGAAAATCCAGGCTGCATCCAAGGAACATGCCCAACGGCATGCCCCGCCGGATGCCGGCATACGCACGAGAAAGATCGATGATGTGCCCGTCGTAGAGAATCCCGCCACGGTGGGTATATGTGCGATAATCATCTTTTAGAAGTTCGCTCCAGAAGTCGTCTACCTTGGCTAACCGGTTGTACAGCTCCTTCCGGCCGATATCCACGATAAAATCTCCGCAGTGGATCGAGCGCATCAAGCCGCCGGATACCTTGTCTCTTTCCAACACCACCGGTTTGAGGCCAGCTTTGGCAAGGACGAAGCCAGCCGCCAAGCCAGAAGGTCCAGCGCCTAGAATTAGAGCTTCAAGCTTTTCAGTTCTCAAGACTGTTCCTTCTCCATTCAGCCGCCCAGCCGTATGGCTAGTAGGAAGTCGTATTCGCTAATACATCTTGGTCCATCGAGCGCTATTCGTGTTTTTGAGGTAAAAGGCCTCGTCCGCCGAGTTCCGCTTGCCGCTTTCACTGCTTCAATTGGCTGTTGACGCCGGTACTTGAAACCGGGCTAATGTTGGCAGCTCGTCTCCCCTGCGTCGGTTCCAACTCGTCGTACTCCACCCAATCCCCGACGCAGAGCTTCTGCGATTTCTGCCTATCGAAGGACGATGCATCAAAGGCCAGCAAGCAACCGTCTTCGCTAAGGATGTAACCCGGACGCTGATTTCGAACCAACTGGGTGATCGATCCTCTCGATTTCATTTCTTACTCCTGGGTTCGGTGCAATCCTACTGCGCGACGGTCTGAGCACTCCAACGTTCTTCAACTCTTTTGAGGGCTTCCTGCAAATCTATTTTGTCTTTGCGTGCATGGCGAACGGCCACACGCAGACGGTAAACCTGCTGCGTGGAAAGGAAAGACCTTCCTCCCTTTACGGTGGGCTCCAGAAGCCCTTCGCCCTGCAGTTGTGTAAGGGCGGTCTCGGCAATCCTGCATACCTGGGCTACTTGCTGAAAATTGTAGTAATCTGCCATAAGCCTCCTTATTTGACGAAACCAATCGACATTTCGGGCATTGGTGCCAGCATTGCGTGATACAGGATTTTTATCTGGGACTCGGCTGGGGGAAGATTGGTCGCACGATGCAGTCCGAGCTTCACGAAAATAGGTTAACTTCTGGCCCGTTTTCTCGATGTGACGGGGGTCACCGGGTTTAAGCAGGCTTCGCAGAGGCGACAAATCTCCAGCTGAGCACAATGCTTTAAGCGGTCGTCCAGACCTAGTCATTGAAGCAATTCAGAAAGTAGTGTCGACTATCCGCAACAACACTAAGCGATGACGCATGCTGGATCGATTAACGCGATAATTGTACAAGTGGGTCCCCAAACGAATGCGAACGTAACATCTTCGTCATGAACGCGCAGTTGCAGGCGTAATCAGTGCTCCTCTATCGGCGCTCGAACTCGTGCCAGCGTTGCTCATCCATAAATGAATTCGTGCTTCGTGTCGAGGCGGCCCAGCTTCGGCGGCAGGTCTTGCATTGGCCCCATCCACTGGAGTTCGCGGTCAATATCTGAGTGGAGGCGATATTTTTTCTGGAGGGACGCGATCGACGGGCCGATGAGGTCGATCTTGGACAAGTCATATTGACCGAGTCCCATTTGAGCGCAGTACACGAGGTAACCGGGCCACTGACTGTCAATACTCATGGTTTCGAGAGCAACGCGATGGGCGGCGATGTAGTCCGTGGAAGCGATGGCCAGGCGGGAATCGACGGGAGTACCAGAGGTGGGGCCGTTGCCTTCCATCCCTTCGAAGCCGTCGATAACAGTGGCGCCCCAGAAAGGCCGCAGTTTCTGAGCGGTGAGGAGCATGTTGTATTGCATCTGGCGGACACCGACGTGGTACTTGCGCTTATCGCTCCAGTGACCGTCGCCGGGAGCGCTGTGTAGAGGGGCGCCCAAGGTCATATTCTTCACGGACAGTGAGGCGACAGCAGCGTTGTGGGTCTTCATAACCGCGCAACAAATGACATATGCATCGGGATCGAAGAACCGCGCAGCCAATCGAACCGGAGTAATGTGTAGGTCGTAGTCAATGAGGGTGTGAGTCTCATATTTCGCTTCGCGGTTGAGATCCAACAAACTCAATTGGTGCGAGCGCCATTCCTTTTCGAGGGGCTTGTAGCCGAGATTGGCATAGCCCTCCAGCGTGTCGCCCGCCGAGGATTCCGCAATCACCACCGGACCACGGAAGCGCGGTGCGAGATAATCCAGAATGCCGTTGAGCGCGTCCACGTGAGTGGAGGCCAACTGCTTTTCGGTTGAGACGTTGTTGGGTTTGATGAGGACGTATTTCTTGCGCTGGAGCCCGGGCTTAATTTCGGAATCGATGCTGACCAAGGCATCGAGGACGTTCTTGCGCCGATTGTCCCCTTGAGTGAGGGCGACCTTGGAGCGTTCCGCGTAAGGGAAGATGGGTGGCGCGGTGGTGGGCGAAGTTGCTCCCGACTCATCCGCCGGCGACGAGTCCAACAGCGAAGACGCCAACCGGTTCGAGACGTTGGAACACATGAGGAACCCCGCGGCTCCTGCAAGTTGAAAAAAGTTCCTGCGTGAAGAATCCACTGTGCCCTCCGTCACTGCCGTCAGCTACAGCTAGGGTATGTTCAGTCTAGTCGGCCGAATGGAGGGTTCCTATGACATACGACACATCGCGGCGGGGTTTTTTGTCCGCCGGCTTGGCTCTGCCACTGGCCAGCCTGAACAGCAAAATAGGACTATTTCAGTCCGAGAGCTCCCCGGCAGGCACAAATGCCTCAGTTAAGCTGGATTACCGAACCCTGGGCAAAACGCGTTTGAAAGTGACCACATTGGGATTCGGCTGCATGATCACTTCTGACCCGAGCGTGATCACGCGCGCCGCCGATATTGGAATCAACTATTTCGACACTGCTCGCGGTTATCAGCATGGCAACAACGAGAAAATGGTGGGAGCAGCGCTGAAAGGGAAGCGGAACCAGATTGTGCTGTCCACGAAGTCGCCCGCACCCGACAAGGAAGCGGCGCTGAAGGATCTGGAAACGAGCTTACAAGAACTTGGCACGGACTACGTCGACATCTGGTACCTGCACGCGAAGAGTAGTCCGGTCGACATCCATGATGACTTGATTGAAGCCCAGCAAATTGCAAAGAAACAAGGAAAAATCCGCTTCGCCGGTGTGAGCACACACTCGGGCCAGAAGGAACTATTGCCTTGGCTTGCACAAAAGGGCGCGTTCGACGTGGTTCTCGTGGCGTACAACTTCACGATGGACAGCGGCATCGAGCAGGCGGTGGAAGCCGCGGCCAAAGGCAATTTGGGTGTTGTGGGAATGAAAGTCATGGCGGGTGGTTTCAAGAGCTTGAAGCCAGGAGATCCCACAATTGAGAAGCTGCATCGCGAGGGTGCCATGCTTTCGGCGCTGAAGTGGACGCTAAAGAACCCGAATGTGTCGACAACCATACCGAGCATGACGGACATGGACCAGTTGGAGGAGAATCTGAAGGCCATGGCGCAGCCGTTCGGCGGCGCGGACGAGAAATTGTTGGCCACGAAGCTTGAGTTGATCAAGCCGCTGTATTGCCGGTTGTGCGGAGAGTGCGAAGGCAGTTGCGCGCGAGGATTACCGATTCAAGATACGTTGCGGTTCTTGACGTACGCCGAGGGCTACGGGCAATTCGCGCTCGGCCGGGAAAGGTTTCAGGAATTGCCGATGGTGCAGAAGGCGGTGCGTTGCGGGGATTGCAACGAATGTACAGTTAAGTGCCGTCACGGCGTGCAGGTCTCTGCCCGCATGAGCGCGCCCAAGAATTGTTTGCATGAGAATTAAACTTGTTCTGCCGCTTGTGCTTCTGTTTGGAAGCGCAGCAAACGCGCAGGTATACCTTAACTGCCAGCTGGTGCCGGGTTGGGAACAGTTCGGAACGAAGCGCGAATACGCCGCCGACAATTTATACGAATACATGGATGGCAATGCGGAAAGCTATCTGCTGTATGGATTCGTGCGGATGCAAGGGATCAGTTGCACCTCTGGCCAGAAAAAGTTCGTGATCGATGTATCGGAGATGGAGGATTCAGATCTGGCCTACGGGATGTTTACTTCGAACTGTGATCCAGCTCAGCCAATCGCGAACATTGCCATGGGCGGGCAGGTCCAGCCGAGACGTGCCAGTTTTGCGAAAGGCAGATACTACGTGGAAATAGCCGCGAGTCCGATGGCATTACACGGCAGCACTGCAGGCGTTTGCGACTAAGATGGAGGGGCTGCTGGAAGGTCGAAGCAGTCCGCCGGAGGCGCTGGACTGGTTTTCAAAGGAGAACCTCACGTCGGTCCGATTGGTTCAGGAAAGCGTGCTGGGCTTGAGACAGTTGAAGCGCGGTTACGTGGCGAAGTATGCGCAAAGGACAGGCATTCGTCGTTCTGGAAGCGTCGCCGGGATCGGCCGCGGAGGCATTCAAGAATGTTCAGGCACGCTTCCCCGACGCATCACCTGCAAAAGTTGGGGACGCGGCCTTTCAGGCAAAAACACAATATCTGGATGGAATCTGCATTTTTCGGAAAGGGCGCTACCTGGCAGGCTACGCGAACCTGCCGGATTCCCAAGAAGCCGTGAGCCGGGCAACACAGCTAGCCACTCGTATTCCCTAAGAATTTCAACGGATCTCACTAAGGATGTGCAGGTCCACTTTTGCGATCCGCAAAGTCCCTGGCAACGGGGTAGGAACACCATTGCTGCAATAACGGGGTAACAAGTGGGTATGAGCAACACATTATAAAAGGGCGCCCATGATATTTGAGTGCTTCAAACTCTCGGTAACAGACATCAGAAGGAGTTAAGTCTGTTATTCATTTTGTGTAGGTTAGGGCTTCACAGAAAAACAACTTGCTCACTGGAAGGGATTAGGCACAATTTCCAGGTACTGGCGTTGAGCGGGGTGCGGAAAAAGGGAGTATGGCTCACGCATGGACAGGGTGATCGATCTCACTGGAAACGGTTGGCGGCTGCTGTCTGCATGCGTAAGAATGTAAGATGGCGCGAGCGTGTTGGCATTGTCGATGTGACTGCGGGAATGAGATCAAACCTGAGTTGGTTATTCGCAGTGGCGAGACGCGGTGTGCGGTTGTGTGAGAGAGGAGGTTGAAAATGTGTGTTGATGTATGGTATGTGTTGGGGTTGTAGGATTTGAGGTGTGGTGTTGAGCGATAAGATATAGCTGGTGTGTGAGGTTTGAGGATTGTAGAGGTATTGGCGCGAAGATTTGTGGACGATTTGGTGTTGATGAAGTTTGTATAGCTAGAGTGTGATGAAGATTATTGATGGCTAAGTGATAGAGAGAATGGTATTTGTAAAGGAAGAGCGTTGCGCTGTTCCTGTGTATGTTAAGATTTTGTTTTGGCTGTTATTATAGTTGTGTAATTTGTAAGGTTTGAGAGTTTAATTGGTATTTGTTTGGAAATGTATGTAGCTATGAAATTTGCTATGAGGAGCTGTATTAGTATAATTAGATGAGGATAATTATAAGAAGCAGATAGATTGTGATGTTTGGAGCTTGTTCTGAAATGCATTTTTCCCCTGTGATATGTGATATTGCTTTGATTTATAGTTTGGTATTGATGTGTGTGGTTGTTTTGAGTATAGCTGTAAATGTTTGAGGTGTTGTAGCATTTTGATTAGATAGCCATCTTTTTTAATTGGTAGATTGTTTTAGATTGTTTTTGGGTTGTTGGTGTGAAGTTTGTGAGATGTGTGATATTAGTGTGGTGTGCAGGTATTGAAGATTGCGATTGAAGCATTGATGTGGTGATGGTATGGAATTGTTATGTGTTATGCTTTTGCTAGTTTTAGATTGGTTGTTGAGCGAGTAGAGAGAGATAAATTGCGGTTTTGCTTGCAGAGTGCGTTTTGGTGCTGGGTGATAAAATGCGTTATTTTTGAATTAGAATGATTTGCTTGCGCTTTGCAGTTGGAGATTGTGCATTGCGCGGTGAGATGTGGTTATACTATGTAAGGGCTGCGGTGATGGCTACCTTAATGAGCTGGTATACTCAGGTTACTGACTTAGGCGATTTGGGTACGAGTGATCAGGTTGATTTTGGTTTGACCAGACCGCGTTAGTCCACGACTGGCAAATCGTGAAGGACTAGAGCGAAAGATTGCTTGTGTCCACAGGACTAAAGACTATGCTCAGGCCAACGGTCGGTGGTGCTGACGGAATCCAACCTACTTTAACACCCCAAAACCATCGTTAGTACCACCGCCGACGTTCTGTTTCGCTGGGCTGCGATTTGATTCTGATTACCTATAGGCCCAAGGGGAACGAAATGTTACACCGCGCTGATGTGTCAGATAAAGCCCTTGGCCTACTAATGGACCGCTGTAGGGCCACGTTCGCGAATCCTGAAGCAGACGGAGGCTTCACCCTCTATGCGTACCCGTCCGGCCAACCCATCTTCCGCCGTTGAATCGTGAACAACCATAATGTCCGGCGCGTTCCATTTGGCGCAAAACGCGGAGGTGTGGGATGAACCGAAAGAATCATGATGTGGAGAAACAGCGGTATTGGCAGAGGACCATCGGGGATGCGGCCCGGAGCGGAATGTCGATTCGCGAGTTTTGCCGGCAGCGTCGCCTTCGGGAAAGTCAGTTCTATTGGTGGCAACGGAAGCTGAAGGCGCGCCGTCAAGAGCGGAGCGAGCCGGGCGCTCAGGACCGAGCAGCGAGCTTCGCTCTGGTCAGTGAAGACGGTATGGATATGCCGGCTGGATTAGAGTTGGTGCTGCGGGACGGTCGTCGACTGCGCATCAGCCAAGGAATCCAGGAAGAAACCTTGCGAGCGGTTCTTGCGGCCATGGAGTCCGGGAATAAATAAAAATGCTGAGTTTTCCGGCGGCGATTAAGGTGTACCTGTGCACGGTGCCGTGCGACATGCGCCGTTCCTTCGACGGACTGTCGATGATGGCCGAACACGTGATTCGTTGTAACCCCTTTTCGGGGCACCTGCTGGTTTTCTGCAACCGTCGCATCGACCGCTTGAAAATTTTGTACTGGGATCGCGATGGCTGGGCGATCTGGTATAAACGGCTCGAGGCCGGCACTTTTCAATTTCCTTTTTCAGAGACCGGACGGAAGGAAATCGCTGCTTGGGAATTGGGGCTGCTGCTGGAAGGGATTGATTTGAGCAAAGGCCAACGAAGGAAACGCTACAGCCTGCCAGAGACAACGACGCTTCAGGAAAATCAACCGATCGATGTCGCGCAGAAGCGTTCCTGAAAACTTCCGGCCCCTTACCTAGCCCGCTGTGGAAACTCCGGAAAGCGCAGCGTGGGATTTCTCTGTGCACATTCCTCATCTACCGCGGTCCGAAAGAGCTGGTAGTGCTTTTGGAGACGTTGCGCATAACCTGGGGATTTCAGGATGAACTTAAACAGTCTCAGAAGGGCTGGTGCGTAGGGCGTCTGTTCGCTCATGGGATCAAGAAAAGGTCCCTTCCAATAAGCACGATCCCAGGCGGGGGCTCCAGCCCATTTCTGATAGAACTCCACACTTTCCCACCCGTAATTGATCGCTGCCCAAAACTTCCAGCCGCTCTCAGGCCGCAGCACCACCACCAACACGCGCCGACAGTCGCACTGCGGCTCATTGCAATAGAACTCGATAAAACCGTACTCCCCGTCGGGTAGATCGTCTCTACCGGTGACCGTTACCGACCGCGTTTCACTGGCCGCCAGATGAGGGAAGCGCTTCATAAACGGGACCATCGGGGTCATGTTCATGGCGGAATTGTATCGCCAGTAGCAGCGGCGGCAAGGTGGCAATCGCCGGGGCTGAGGAAAAAAATCAAGAAAGTTCGGGATTCTTAAAAGGAAGTGCTTGACAATATCCGATATCACTGTAATGCTATCGGTTATGAACCCTACGCAAATCGCACGCAAGATCGAGCATCTGAAACAGCAACTCGCCGAGCTCGGGCCCATCCATCCGGGAAGCTTAAGCGAGCAGTACAACGTCTGCGGCAAGCGGGACTGTCGTTGTAAAGATCCCAAGAATCCTCAGAAGCACGGACCTTATTACCAGCTCAGTTTCACCTGGCGGGGCAAGAGCCGAACGCTCTTCGTGCGCGCCGAGCGCCTGGCGGAGATGCGGGAGAAGCTCGCTAATTACAAACGTTTTCGGGAACTGACCGACGAATGGGTGGACCTGGTGGTGGAACTGGAGCAGCAGGAGAGGGAGCGCAACCGATAGATGGAAATCGATCCTCACCACCTGCCGGCAGAAGTGAATCTACTGCAGCAGCTCGTGCTGCAGTTGCTGCAGACGGTGGAGGACAAGGACCAACTGGTGGCGCGCTTACAGCATCAGTTGGCGCGACTGCTGCGATACCGCTACGGACAAAAGCGCGAGCGCATCGACGAAAACCAGTTATTCCTGTTTGCGGCGCAACTCATTGCCGCCAGCCTACAGACGAACCCCATCCCTTCCGGCGAAGAGCCCGCCGCAAACTCCTCCAAAGAAAAAACCGCAGAGCCGGAGCGCCGCGGTCACGGTCGCAAGCTGCTGCCGAAATCGCTGGAGCGCCAACTGGGAAGCGCTGCTGCGCTACACGGAAGACGGCGACTTGGAAATAGATAACAATCGAGCCGAGCGCAGTCTACGCCCCATCGTGGTTGGTCGCAACAACTGGCTTTTCTATGGCTTTTCTATGGGAGTGACAAAGGCGGACGAACCGGAGCCGTATTAAGCAGTCTGATCGCAAGTTGCAAACGTCTGCACGTCGAGCCCTTTGCCTACCTTCGCGATCTGTTCTCGCGCATAAGTTCCCATCCGCACCACCGACTCGATGAGCTGCTGCCCGACAAGTGGCTCGTTGCACAGAGGAAAATCTCAAGCGCTTACGAAGAAACGTAAAGGAGCTTCTGGAGTTTCTTTCTGGCGGAAGGCTTAAGGCTGGCGATGTACCCGCGGAGTTCATAGGGGTTGAAAATCTCCCACACTGCTGCTTGAAAGCACGGTAGCTCGGCAGCGAACTCGGGGTCTTGATCTGCTGCCTTGGCAAAATTCAATAACTTCTCGCCGATCAGATAGTCCAGCGCGTTCTCGACGCCGAATCGCTCCCGAATCGTGCGTGTGGCGTCACACTGCTCTTGCCAGATCTTGTGGAAGTCCATGTGAAACTCCATGGACGACAACTATATCGCCTGGCACCTGCCATCAGCAAGGTCGCGAAGGAATTCGGAGACGGTAACCTGGATTCGCCGGACGGGTACCAAGTCGAAGCCAGCGTCAGCTTAGGTCCCGTCAAACCAGTTACCAATCTTGTGCCCAACCGCCAGGTAATACTGTAATTCACGCTCGATCAAGCGCGCGGCCTCTGGGTTAGTTCTTTCCGCCAGCGGCAGATAGAGCATTTGTGCTTCCATAAGCCATCTTGGAATCTTGGCGAAAGCTGGTTTGTCAGCTGCTATGAATTTGCAGCTGATAATATTATCGCAATAATCAAATGTCTTAATTACTCGCACCTCTAGGGGCGCCGCCATTAGCTGAAGCCAGTTGGCTATTTTCCCATCGCGTTTCTGTGTGGGTGTCTCATTCTGGGGTCTGCTGCGGGTCACTGCGGCCACAAGATTGCCAACAACAGACCCGAATTGGCGAGAAACATCTTCTTCGGTAAGGTCGGTATCCTCAATGGCATCATGGAGGAAGCAAGAGACGATACTTTCCTTGGTGCAAGACTGTTCATAGCCCAGAGCCAAGAGAGCAACCCTGAATGGATGTATGGCGTAAGGACTTCCATCTCCGCGATGCTGCCCAGCGTGCGCTGCCGCAGCGGCAGCCATACCCTTCTCAATCCAATGAGCGTCATTCATTGGGAAGTGTGCGCGAATCCGCTCAAGCAAAATAAGCGAGGTCGTCGGCAAATCATAGTTGACCTGAAAGTCGAAGCGCGAATCGGGACGAATGGCCATGTTCAAATAGTATCGAGGAAAACTGCTGGAATAATGGATAACATAGCAGGAATAACTACAAACTTTGGCACCTTATCGAATGCCGGCACGCTCGTCAACTTTGACTCGATCACCGTCTCTGCGACCGGAATATTGAACAACAGCGGCACGTTCAACAACGATCATCTCCTTACCATTGCTGGCACGCTCTACAATGCCCCTGGCGTTAGCATTACCAACAACGACTTCGTCACTAGCGTAAATCGTGAACAATAGGACGATCATTAACGTGGGTGAGATCAGCAAGGACGCTCTTACTATCCAAGGCCGAAATGTTGGCAACCTCGCGGGTGCCACTTTTTAAAACAGCCTATACGGGCAGTCCGACACCATCAATTCCCGGAGAGGGTCTTAAGGTCTTCGTCCAATCGAGAGTAGAGCTCGCTCATCGTCTCTGGCTGGTGACCCATCCAGTAGTTGTTTATATCTTCTTGACACCGCTTGCCCCGAAGCCACGTCTTTCGATAACTGCGGAAGCTGTGCCAGTCCATCCCCAGGCCGTCCGCACCCAACTCACGCAACTTCGGCGTGAGCCAACGTTTTCGAGATTGTTGTGTAGGTATGGTGTGCCGTTGTGGCAAACAGCAGGCCGCTTTTCCCAGCGAAGTACGCTTGCAGGTAACACTTCATAATTTTGAGAGAGAGAATTTCGAACCAGTTCATTCAGCACAATCGGGGTATTGGAAATGACGACGTCGATTTCGTTGTGGCTGAGGAAGGATCCCCGTGCGCCGGGACCACTTCGGACGTCAATGGCCCAGGCGGCCTTATGGCATCCGTGCCTTCGGCTTATTGAGGCGTCAGCGTAAAGTCATCCCACGACACGGAATAACCGGTGGAACTTGGATTTTTGCCAATGATAGTGAATTTAAAGGGATAGTTTCCGGCGCTCTGGAAGGTGAAATTTCCATAATCGACAGTCGCGTACGCATCTGTGTCCAGGTACTGATCGAGAGGGCCACCCACGCTGGTGCCATTGATGGTGAACTGGGAGATACCACGAGTTGTATACCGCTTGTAGGAGAGCTTAATGTCGTATGTCCCAGCCGCGGCGACATTCACGGTGAACGTAACATTGTCCCCGATAGAGGTCGCATCGAGAATAGTTCCCGTTGTATCCGGGAATCCGCCATAGGTAAAACTGCGGAATGTTGGGCCAGAACTGACTGCCGGTAGCGCAGCGGATCTGTAAACGATCGGCGTTTTCGGATTCGGAGTTGGAGTCGGGATCGGAGCAGGAGTCGAACTCGAGGGGCTGTAACTCCAGGTGAGGATGTCCTGATTGCTAACACAGCCGCCCGTCCCTCCTGTGAACCCCACATAGGCCGTCGTCCCGCCCACCGTTCCCGGAATGTTTATTGGCCAGGAGGTTGTGAAGGTCTGCGCGGTATTTGCGGTGTCAGTGATAGTCATCGTCAAAGTGGTGCCATCGTAGCTCATCTGCACCTGAAAGATGTCTCCGCTATGCAAATTCACACCGCCCCCAAGTGTCACCGCTGCTATGGTGGGTGATGCGCCATTCGTGTAGATACCGGTCGAGTTGGGTCCCTCACCTGCGTTGTTATATAAGTCGAACTTGATGGCCACACTGTTGGCGATCGGTGTATTCGAACTCCCGGACGAGGCGGTTGGGTTATCCGGCCCGTAGCCAAGTCCTCCCCCCGACGGTCCGAGGGCCGTGGTGCCCGCGTTCTGGATTGCAAATGTCAAACCGTCGGCGATGCAACTGCCTGAAGGGTTTGTCTGTTGAAAAGTAAAGGCGGTCGAGAACGCCTGGACGGTGACAGGAGTCGGATACCAGGCGCTCCCAGCAAGGTTGGCTCCCGTAGTGGTCAGGCGTACTGAACTGCCGCTGAGGGCGGCGCTACCGTTCAAGTCGAGTCCCCCTGCGAGGCCAATGGGACCGGACGGAGTTGGAGTTGGAGTCGGAGTTGGAGTCGGAATGGGAGTCGGAATGGGAGCAGGAATCGAGGTCGAGGGGCTGTAACTCCAGGTGAGGATGTCCTGATTGCTAACACAGCCGCCCGTCCCTCCTGTGAACCCCACATAGGCCGTCGTCCCGCCAACCGTTCCCGGAATGTTTATTGGCCAGGAGGCTGTAAAGGTCTGCGCGGTATTTGCGGTGTCAGTGATAGTCATCGTCAAAGTGGTGCCATCGTAGCTCATCTGCACCTGAAAGATGTCTCCGCTATGCAAATTCACACCGCCCCCAAGTGTCACCGCTGCTATGGTGGGTGATGCGCCATTCGTGTAGATACCGGTCGAGTTGGGTCCCTCACCTGCGTTGTTATATAAGTCGAACTTGATGGCCACACTGTTGGCGATCGGTGTATTCGAACTCCCGGACGAGGCGGTTGGGTTATCCGGCCCGTAGCCAAGTCCTCCCCCCGACGGTCCGAGGGCCGTGGTGCCCGCGTTCTGGATTGCAAATGTCAAACCGTCGGCGATGCAACTGCCTGAAGGGTTTGTCTGTTGAAAAGTAAAGGCGGTCGAGAACGCCTGGACGGTGACAGGAGTCGGATACCAGGCGCTCCCAGCAAGGTTGGCTCCCGTAGTGGTCAGGCGTACTGAACTGCCGTTGAGGGCGGCGCTACCGTTCAAGTCGAGCCCCCCCGCGAGGTTGATGGGACCAGACGGAGTGGGCGAAGGGACAGGGGAACTGACGGGGATAGTAGCGACAGCCTGATTGGAATAGGCGCTCTCAACACCAGATGTATCGATCGAAGTAACCACGTAATAATAAGTTGTGCCTGCCGCGACACTGCTATCGGTAAAATCGAGCGCAGCAATGGCAGAGGCGGTCTGAACTGCATAAGGACCGCCGCTTACCGTGCCCCGGTAGACATGATACCCAGCGACTGGACTCGTGCTTGCATCCCATGAAAGGAGCACCTGTGGTGGCCTTGTGGTCGCAGTGGAAACATTGGAGGTACTTGTTTTCTCAGTGGAAACATAGGAAGTGCGACTTGTGGTCGCAGTGGAAGCAAGAACGGATGACGCAATAGAACGAGCTGCAGTCATCACGGTTTCCGATGAGCGCGTCGACAGGGGAGTCGATACTTGCGGCGCAGGATTTACACTACTACCCGCTAGCGGCACAGTGGCAGCGGATGGAAGACTGCTACTGAGGATCGAGATCTTTCCCGAAACAATACCGGGGGACACGGGCTGGAATGAAACTTGGAGCACAGTCTGCTCTTCTGGGGCGAGGGATAATCCAGGAGACAATTTCGAGAAAACAAAACCCGCGCCTGTTACGGTCACGCCGGAGATAGTCAGCCGGACATCACCGGTGTTCCGAACCGTGATCTTTTTTGTGCTGCGCGAGTTCAGTTTCTGAGAACCGAAATCGAGAGACGACGGAGAAAGTTGCAGGGCAGCGAGCGGCTCTTTTCCGATGCCAGACAGCGTGAAGGAGATCATTGATTGGGCGCTGCTGACGATCTCGAGGAGCGCAGAAGTTTTCCCTAATGCATTCGGTCGGAAGGTCATCTTGAATTCGACGCTCTTTGAAGGTTCAAGAGAGATGGGAAGGGAGGGCCCCGATACGTTGAACTGGCTGCTCGAGGAGCTGACCCGATAGAGGTGCACGGTGGTCAAGCTGGTGTTCTCGATGCGGAATGGCAGAGTCTCTGTACTTCCAAGTACAACGGTTTGAAAATCGAGATTACCCGGGAAAACGCGGGGTTGGCCACCGGATGCCTCCGCCGCGTGCGACGCTAAATGAACCAAGCCGAACACAACAATGAACAAAGCGGCGAAGAGGCTAAGACCTCGCCCAGAGGGAACAAAGGGGAGCGGGCAGAACATGACCAGCTACCTTTCAAGCGGGGCGAGTACAGATTAGTGACTGGCCATACGGGCAACAATCTGCCCAAGCGTACAGTTATGGTACAGCGGACAAGGACAGGTGCACGACGCGATTTGAGGGAGTTCAGCGGGCAGACGGGTTGGGCTTGATGCAGCTTTCTGCTCTAGCGGCACGGTATGAGCGAGGTGCTCCAAGCGATGAACTAAGTTTCCACTAGTCAGGTGATATATGTTGAGCCTGTCCAGGAAGAAATCACCTAGTTCGTTGTAGCAGACTCGCGGGGAAAACATGTGATAGATGGCCACCAAGATTCTATGGGCCACGGCTACCGCCGCGCGCTTGTACCCCCGCCGGGCTTTGAGACGATATAATTTGTCCCTCAAGTAAGTGTCCTTGGCTTTGTGAATTGAGGCTATAGCGGAATTGTTTCGGTTATACTCGGCAATGGACATGGCACATTCGCTGGCCAGCCAGATTTCTCGTATTTCAACCACCGACCCCGCTATAATCTGCACTACCAGCCTCCTTTAACCGTACATCATGGCCGAAGCGATGGCCAGAAGCGTAGAAGCAAAAATGGAAGTCATCGGGACGGAGCCCAAGCTTAAATTGGCGCCTAGGAGTTTGCCCGCCCTCAACGCGACACTCAGGCGGCGCCTTCGGCATTTCGCCAGTATCGCAATCCTGCTATTCTGTGCGGTCTCTACTCTGCGTTTGATGATCCACGAAGGAGTCGGACTATTCTCCCTGGATGAGGATGGCTACGGAGACAGTTACGTTTACCACACAGTGCAGACCTATTTGCACACCGGCCAGATTTACCCGGACCTTAGCAACCCATTCGAATTGCCTTCGATCTACAGCCCTTTCCTGTATGTTGTGCTCTCGACCCCTCTGAAAATCACCTCTCTGGAGAACAGCTATGTTTGGCCGCGGCTCCTCATCGTTGCCAGCTTCCTCGTTTGCCTCTGTCTGGTTGCATCGATCAGCGGTAAACTCATCCACCATCGGAGCGCCGTCCCTGTCAGCCTCTTGCTCGCTCCTTCCTTTGCTGTTTTTCTCAGATGGCCAATTCAACTGCGTGGAGACTTTCTCAGTATCCTGTTTGCGCTGCTCGCTATTCGATTGCTCCTGAGTAGTCGCCCTTGGGCACCTGCCCTTGCGGGCGCTGCGGCCGGCTTTGCCCTGCAGTTCAAATTCACTTATGTAGCTGCCGCCGCGGCAGGGTTTCTTTGGCTTGCCTACCAAAGGAAATGGAAACCTCTGATCGCTTTCTCGCTGGGCGCCGCGCTGACCTCGGCAGGCGTCTATTCGCTCGTGCTGTTACGCGAACCGCACATGCTGGCCCATATTTTGGCGTTGCGCTCTGCCATCCCCCAATACCTGGGAGTCGTCGCCTTCCTCGCCGAGTTGGCCAGGGAACCCGTCCTGTTATTGGGACTCACCGTTTTCCCTGTACTCTTGGTTCGCCCTTGGCCCCGCTGGTTTCTGCTCGCTTTATACTTTCTCATCTCTTTCTCCGTCGCCGTCGTCACAGACCTCCAATCCGGTGGGAACATCAATTACTTCTTCGAATGTCTCTTTGCTATTACGCCGTTCGCGACGCTGGGCGTTTTCTGGCTGCGAGAGCGAACTGCCAACATCGGCGGGGTGTTTCTTGGTCTCTTGATATTGGGCCTCGGAGTGGTTCCGGCGGCGTTGTCCACGGGCACGTTCCTGCGTGAGGCCAAAGACGCTGCGGCCGTCAATCGCGACCTACGCAACCTGGGCCGTGAACTTGCCGGTCTAAATGTTTTTTCTGTCGTGGGGGTGGTTTCCCATCTCGCTCCCACAGCGGTTATCCCCGAGCCTTTCCTTCTCTCCTACCTTGAGCGCACAGGCAGCCGTGATTCGGCTCCTTGGGCTGGCAGAATCCGGGAAAGGGAGTTCGATCTGGTCGTGACTCCCGCCGAAGCAAAATCCTATCGTGGTACACCTTTGATTACGCCCAAGATCCACGCCGCGATTGAAGAATCTTACCAGCCGTTCTGTGTCTATCGAGGGTTCTTACTGTTTTCCCGGCGACAAGAGAATCAGGATTCGCTTCTGCGCTCGAGATTCCAAGCAATTGGCTGCCGCCCGCTTTCTTGTCCGGCCGCTACGCAATGTCGCAGTTGGTGAGGCTCTCCCATGCAAGCAACGCGCCCATTTCCATCTCGCCCCGCCAACAGACCCGGACTGAGGAAATGGTAACAGCCATGCGCAAGCCTTTCTTCTTTTGGGGAGTTCTACTGGCCTTGATCGGGCTCTCCACTTACTTCCTCGCGGTTCTACTCGCCATCGCGCGTCTGCCATTCCTGGCCTGGCATAGAGATCTGCTGGTTGGCCCTATCGAAATGCTCCTCTGGTACAGCGGCGTCCCTTCCACTTTGGGAGTACTTCTTATCGCTCTGGACCTCTTCATCCTGTTTCCATTCAAACGGCGGTCCTTACGTTGTCCCGAGAGGCAGGAACTTTTTTTCAATCGCTTTACCGTTCTGCTCACCGCGTATAACGACGAGGAATCGATTTTCGAAGCGGTCAAGGATTTCCAGTCCCATCCCCTTGTCAAACGCGTGATTGTAGTCAGCAACAATTCGCGCGACCACACCGAGGAGCATGCCCGTGAAGCGGGGGCCATTGTGGTTAACGAAACTAGGCCCGGATATGGACACTGCGTTTACCGCTGCTTCGAAGAAGCACTTAGGTACGACGACACTACACACATTGCCTTGTGTGAAGGCGATCGCACTTTCCGCGCATTCGACCTCGATAAATTTGCCGCTTACCTGCCTCATGCGGATATCGTCAACGGCACGCGCATCGTCGAGCAACTGCGGGCCTACAACACCCAGCTATCCACCTTTATGTATTACGGGAACTTCTTTACTGGCAAGCTCCTCGAATGTAAGCATCTCGGACGGGGAACGTTCACCGATGTTGGAACCACGTACAAAATTATTCGCCGAGAATCGCTGCAGCAAATCATGGCCTTCCTTGATCCTAACGTTAATTTGGAGTTCAACTGCCATTTCCTCGACGTGGCACTCGCTCACCAGTTCTCCGTTCTTGAGTGTCCCATTACCTTCCACGCGCGTGTTGGGGTCTCGAAAGGAGGAAACGCCAGCAACTTCAAGGCGCTCAAGGTTGGCTGCCGGATGATCCTTGGGCTTTGCTTCGGCTGGGGATATTTGACAAAGCGAGGATCCGTATATCACCTTGGTGAGGAAACATCGGGCGTGAGTCGAGGACAAAATCTCGTTTGACAAGTCTCAAAATTGCCGACCTTCTAGGCCGCGCCGCCGATTTGGTCCCTTTGGTGAAGTACGCGGCCCGTGGGTTCTGCAATAGACGGAACTTTTAAAATGCGCTGGACTTTCACTGCGTCGACCTTGAGCTGATTCAGTCAAGCAACTAAAGATGAAGAGCTACCACGAAACCCGGCTGGCTTATGACGAGCGGCGGAACCTTCTGTGGAAGACCTTGTGCGAAACATATTTCCAGCGCCTTGTCAGGCCAGAAGATTGTGTGCTGGAGCTTGGCGCTGGCTATGGGCATTTCATCAATCACATCCGTTGCAAGAGGCGCATTGCGGTCGATGCTTGGCCGGGCATGGCGGGGTACCTGCAGCCCGAGATCGAGGCACACGTCTGTTCAGTGACGAAGCTGGGAATGATCGAAGACCAAAGCGTGGACTTTGCATTCGCCAGCAACTTGTTCGAACACCTGACCCAGGGGGAGTTCGCCGAGACCTTGCGCGTTTTAAGGACAAAACTGAAAAGGGGAGGGACGCTGAATATCCTGCAACCCAATTACAGGTTCGCCTACCGGGAGTATTTTGACGACTACACGCACGTCGCGGTTTACTCTGACCGAAGCTTGGCGGACTTTCTATCGGCGAACGGATTCGATGTGAAGGAGTGTCATGCGCGGTTTCTCCCCCTGACGATCAAGTCCAGGATGCCCGTTTCAGCGGCGCTAATCCGGTTGTACCTGGCAATGCCGGTCAAGCTGATGGGAAAGCAAATGCTGCTGCGTGCTGTACCGTGTGATCATGCGGGCGCTTAGTGTCGCGGTGGGTACGAAATTGGGTGCAATCCATATTTGGGTGGACCGCTGTGCTGGAGCTAGCGGGCGGGACGAGGCAGCAAGTGTGCAAAGTTTGACCTACGATCACCTGAAGCCGCATGCCGCGGCGCTGAAAGTGGCGCGCCCCTGATGCTGCGGGCCATCGCTGCCGCGAAAAAGAAGAATGACCACATCGACGGCGGCAAGATCTGCGACTGCCTGTGCTGCGATTTTCTGCCGGAGTGCGATATCGCTCCGACGGCGATTCGTGAGCGATGGCGCACGCTTCCCTACCGCTAAAGCTCCCTCAAACGCATGCCCCTGCGATCCTTGTCCGAAAGAATTGGGTCCCCTTGCAGCGGCCACTCGATCGCTACATCTGAATCGTTCCATAGCAAAGTCCGTTCGTGTTGCGGCGCATAAAAATCGGTCACCTTGTACAAAACCTCAGCGCTCTCGGATAGCGTGTAAAACCCATGCGCAAATCCCTTCGGAATCCAGATCATCTGAGGACTTGCCGACGAGAGTCGCACGCCAACCCATTTGCCGAACGTCGCAGATTCCTTTCTCAAGTCCACCGCCGCATCGAACACCTCTCCTGTGATCACTCGCACTAGTTTCCCCTGCGCCTGTTCTACCTGGAAATGGAGACCTCGGAGCACACCTCGTTTGGAATAGGATTGATTGTCTTGCACGAACAGCTCAGAGATCCCTAGCGTGGCAAACCTACGTTCATTGTAGGTTTCCAGGAAAAAGCCGCGCGCGTCCGCAAAAACGGGCGGTTCAAGAATAATGACTTCAGGAATCTCGGTTCGTATAATTTTCACTCAGTCTTGCACCGGTCAGGAAGTTTTGCTGGCTCGAGCAGCATACTATGGCCATCCTACTATAAGCCCTCCAGAACCCAACCCGTCAGTCCCGTCAGTGGCTGCCTGAACCAACCCGGTTACCAACGCACTGACGCCCCAAGTAGATGATGGATTCGATTAACTAGAATAAACTGGCCGAATCGGTCCCTGGGTTCCATCTCCAACCAAACCGTCACGCTAGCGGCCCAGATGTGCCGTTGATTGGCGCCGTGTGCGTGATGTACTTGTGGGCCCAAGTTAACCCCGTGGCCGACGAGTCGTTT
This sequence comes from Candidatus Acidiferrales bacterium, assembly GCA_963775865.1. Classification (GTDB taxonomy): domain Bacteria; phylum Acidobacteriota; class Terriglobia; order Acidiferrales; family UBA7541; genus Acidiferrum. The sequence goes on from CAVZKU010000012.1 coordinate 540,166, forward strand.
GTGACAGTGGCCGTAAACTGAATCTTCTGTCCAATGATTGCACTGAATGTCTTGAAGCGCTCTGGAAACCGCGGTTCTCAAACCGTCTTGCCGATACACTTAGAGCCTTGGATCAGGCTATGAGTTTGTGCCTTAGTACCTAAGTAATAGTAGACTTGGTACTAAATGACAACAAGTTTCCGTTGTATGTGAGGACCTGGAATCGTACAGTTCCTGTACAGCCCTGGACAGTCCCGCAGCTGTCCGCAATCTGAAAGCAAAACGAATGATATGTACGACCATGTATTCCAATTTTTCGGTCTGCGGGAGAATCCCTTCCACGTTTCCCCCGATCCACAATCCTCTTTTTTGACTCCCTCCCATCGCAAGGCGTTTGAAGAGTTGACGATGGGCGTCGATGCTCGGCGCGGTCTCTTCGTGCTGACGGGAGAAGCGGGTACCGGCAAAACGATCCTACTTCACCAATTTCTGAACCATCTGGAGTCACGGCAGCAGTCAAGTTGTTACATTTTTCAATCCCAGTTGAAACCGTTGGAGTTGTTCGAGCAGATCCTGCAGGACTTTGGCATTCCTTGCCATTCGCGCCACAGAAGCGACCTGCTGATGGAGCTAAGCCAATGGCTTCTCACGCGCAGCAGAATGGGCGATTCGCCAGTCTTAGTCATTGATGAGGCGCAAGCGACTTCTTTGCGGACACTGAATCGGCTCAACATGCTGTTGGACCTGGAAGCGGAAGGCAGCAAATTACTTCAGATTGTGTTGTCGGGGCAGCCGCAACTGGAAGAGAAATTGCGTCGGCCGGAATTGCGGCAATTGCAACGGAGAATCATGTTCGGATGGAACCTGGAACCGCTCTCCATGGAGGAAACGTCCACATACATCAGGTCGCGCCTCACGAGAGTCGGCGCCAAGGGCACCACCATATTTTCAGACGAGAGTCTGGAAGCAACGCAATTTTATGCCCAAGGAATTCCAAGGGTACTAAATCTCCTGTGCGAGCACGCTTTGGTCGCGGCCTATTCGGAAAAGTGCAAGGTGATTCCACGGGATTTGATTGAGCGCGTGGCCGCAGATTTCAATCTGAATTCGTATTCGGACGCGGCTGAGCAAGAGATCCTGCCACGTTTCGGGCGGCTAATTCCGCTCTCTCCCAGCAAAAAAATGGCGTCCGAGATCGCCCACGCAGCAGAACAGTTTGCCACGGAGATGGCGACCGTTCCCGAGCAGCGGGCAATCATACGGCCAGAACCGGAAGCAACATTGATCACGAGCAACTCGTGTTCAACAGCCGACGCAGCGCTGGAGAAGCCAGTAATTTCAGCATTACCCAGGCCCGTTGCGATCGTGTCCCCCGTGATTCCGCCAATTACACCCAAGGTTGTAGAACAGAAGCCGCCAAAGCGAACTGGTCGACCAGAAATCCCGGTTAATTGGAGCCGCCCCAGCATTGTGGTACGACTCGCGGCCTACTGGAGCGCGGCGGAAAGAACGTTTACGAGGGGAAGGACGCAGTTTCTGCACGCTTGCACCAAGGCGAAACCAGTCTTGCAACTAGTGTCAGCGGAATTCCGAAAACGGGCAGCGACCGCGTTCGCGATAATGAAGCGGACAACAGCCGAGCTAGTGAAGCGGGCCACATCAAAGGCACTCTGGCAAAAGCGCATGCTCCTTAATTGGAACCAGGCGAACCTTGTCAAGCGATTTAGGCCCCATTGGCGCGCAACGAGCCAATCATTAGCTCAAAACTGGCTGCGACTTTTGAGCGCCTATACCAAAGCAAAAAAGGCATTAGAACCAGTGTTCGAAGCACCACAGAAAGTAGTAACGGCCGCGCCCCCAACGACTAAGCTCGGATCCAGGGTTGTGGTACGGACTCCACCAAGAAAGTCCGGACGCCTGGACATATCTCCTCATTGGAAACTTCCGAACGTAGCTATGTGTTTTTCGCCCTACTGGCGTTCCGTCAAACAGTCGTTTGTACAGGACTGGAAACAGTTTATGCGCGCACGTGCGAGTAGGGAGCATGATCGGGCGAAAGTTGGTCCAGCCAAACCTGCCGCGCCCCGCATTCGAGTGACCATGGCGGTGCCATCGTACACGGCAGGGCAGACAGAGCCAAAAGGCAGTACTCAGCCTGAGATGCTGATTCATCGCCATCCGCCAACTCTTGGTATGCGATTCCTGTTTTACATGCGCGCGGTGGCGCAATCGTTTTTGAAAGACTGCAAGCAGTTCCTAGAATCACACCCACAAACAAGGAAAGCTTCCGGCGCCAACACAGGCGAGGCCTGAGCTTTTGAGTCTGCGCCCATTACTTCGTCGATTACCTAGATTTGTGTGTCGAATATGCTGTGCAATTGCGTGCGCCGCTCCGGCAAACTAGGAATGGCAGACGTTACCCAGTGGGGATGAACAATTCGCCACCAAAAATAAATTCAGAGTTTAGAAAGCCCTCCCCTCCAGTTATCCTGAGCTTAGCAATTCCAGATCCACCTTGAGGATCACACGGATCTCCAAGTGAAAATAAAAGGTACAAGCCGCGATTATTCCTGCTTTTTTGTTGGTGTGAGTCTCCTGTTGGTCGGTTTCGGCAGTGGCTGGGAAACAAGTCGACGACTAATGATCTCAGCGAGTGGTGAGACCCAGTTGTCATATCTCCAAGCGCGGGGAAATGCTCCGAGCCCGCTTCGTGCGGAGGTATTAAACTCCTTGCGCGAATTCCAGGATGGTTACCGTAAAAGGGATCCCCACCAACTCGACTCCTTTATGCAAAGTTTATTCCCCTCGGATCAGGACACGCGCATAATCGGCACAGATACCGACGAATGGAGCACTGGCTATGACTCAGTCGCACAATTCATTCGCGAGGACTGGCTGGCATGGGGAAATGTTCATCTCAATGTCGACGATGCCGTCGTCAGTTCATCGGGTGACACAGCGTGGCTGGCAACCACTGGCAAGGTGGACATTCCGGGCCATTCCCCACGATCATTGCGGCTCACTGCTGTCCTGACACGGAAGGACTCGCGTTGGCTATTCCGTCAAATTCAATTTCAGTGGGATGAGCGGTACATGCGTCTCTCGGACGTCTTGAGCCAACAAGGCTGGCTGCAACTCAATCTACGATGAGCGCGATTTTAAAAGCCGGCGCGGCAAAGCGGGTGCCGGTTCGGCTTTTTGACTCCAGTCGATAATCTAACTCTTTTGTGCAGCAAATATTTCGTGTAGTTGACTACGCCATTCGGATGAGGGAATACCGAAGGTACGAAAGAGTCGCTTGTTCGAGAGACCGGAGTACAACGGGCGCGTCGCCGGCGTAGGGAATTCCGCACTAGTGATGGGAAGGATGCGCCGCAGGATGAATGGACGACCTCCTGTCGCTATTGCAACCCAAGGAGGAGTGGACGGGGCAAGACATAACTCATCGCAGATTGCCTGAGCAAAATCAAACCGTGAGGCGGCTCCGGTAGCGGAGAGATGATATGTGCCAGAGATTTTCTCGAAAGATGATAAGAGATCAGATTTAGTGCAGAGATCGTTGAGCACGGCCATGGTGGTGCGAGCGATGTTTCTGGACCAGTTGGGAGTGCCTATTTGATCGCGCACCATGCGTAACTCTTCCCGCTGAGAACCCAGACGCAATAGCGTTAACAGGAAATTTTGGCCACTCGTTGCATACACCCATGAGGTTCGGAAGATTAAGTGAGCTACACCTGCTTGACGAATAGCGATCTCCCCTGCAAGTTTGGATTTGCCATAGACGTTGAGGGGATTTGGGGAATCGTCCTCGTCATAGGGAGCATGCTTCGAGCCATCGAAAACGTAGTCTGTGGAATAATGAACCAGTGCAGCCCCGATTTTGTTCGCCTCTTCGGCTAAGACCCCAGGGGCCTCCGAATTTACCGCATAAGCGACTGTATGTTCAGCTTCCGCCTTATCGACAGCTGTGTAGGCGGCAGCGTTCACGATGATCTGCGGACGAACTTGCCGGACGATCCGCCGGATTTCTGCGGGGTTGCAGAGATCCAGTTGCTGGCGATCCAACGCAACCAGATTTCCCAATCGCGGGAGGAGAGATAATAGCTCTGCTCCGACCTGTCCATTTTTGCCTGTCAGCAGGATCGAGATCATCGGTATCGGATCCAAAGGTCACGATGGCAAGGATCGCTAGAAGGTATTCCTACCCGACGAGCAGGAAAACGTTCTCTAGCATGGAAACATCCTAGATCGAAGTTCACGACGCGAGATAGTTGCCTCCAAAATTCAATGAGAAGAGTCAACTCCGGGCTGTGCCAGTGACGACAAGGAAGAATCTCGGTTTTCGTAGTTCTTCTTGTAATACTCAAGATACTCCCCGCTGCGAACTTCGTTGACCCACGAGGCGTTCGCCTGGTACCAATCAATCGTCTCTCGCAGTCCGACTTCCAGAGAGATTTGAGGCTCCCAACCAAGCTCGCGTTTCATTTTTCCGCAATGGAGAGCATAACGTCGGTCATGACCTGGACGATCCTGGACATGGCGCAGCAAGGATTCCGGTTTGTTCGTAAGGCCCAGCAAACGCCGGGCGAGAAGCAAATTCTCAACAACATCGAGCCCTCCAATGTTGTATACCTCACCGCATCGCCCCCGTTCCAGGACAGCAAGGATACCCCGGCAGTTGTCTCGCACATGAAGCCAATCCCGCTGTTGCTTTCCGTCACCATATATAGGAACTGGTTTGTCTTCCAAGGCATTCAGCATCATGAGCGGCAGAAATTTTTCCGGAAATTGGAAAGGGCCGTAATTGTTCGAGGATCGGGTGATCAGCCCTGGAAAATCGTACGTTCGGACGTAGGAAAGAACAAGGAGGTCCGCACTAGCTTTCGAAGCAGAGTAGGGACTGCTCGGAGCGATTCGATAGTTCTCATCAGCAAAAGCGCCTGGAGGGATGTCGCCATATACCTCATCCGTCGAAATTTGCACAAAACGAGCGATGCCAGCTGCTCGGGCTACCTGAAGCAGAGTGCCTGTGCCCATTACGTTTGTTTCGATGGCCGTCGCCGGTTGGTAGATACTACGATCGACGTGGGACTCGGCGGCGAAGTGCAAAACAGCGTCACAACCCTCTATGGCTGACTCGACAGCCGGAGCGTCGCAGATGTCACCCTTGATAAATCTATAGTTGGGATCGTCGGCCACTGACAAAACGTTCGCCAGATTTCCGGCATACGTCAACTTATCGTAATTAACGACGCGATGCCCTTTGCCGAGACCAAGAATATAGCGGATGAAGTTAGATCCGATGAAGCCTGCGCCCCCGGTTACGAGAATTTTCATCGCTCTAATTTCTGCTCCGCTAAGACGCGTTCGTCCATCTTATTGGCGCCAGTTTGCGCCACGAGGTTGTTCGCACGCAGCAGGGACTCGAAGGTTCCGGCGTCGGTCCACCACCCCTGGAGTATCTCGTAAGCCAATTTGCCCTCTTCGATATAGAAGTTGTTCACATCCGTGATCTCAAGTTCTCCACGACCCGACGGATTTAGACGCTTTATCTTTTGAAACACGGTCGAATCATAAAGGTAAATGCCGGTAACGGCATAATTTGACTTCGGAGAGTTCGGTTTTTCTTCGATGTTGAGTACGCGATTGTCACGAACCTCCGCCACACCGAAACGGCGGGCATCCTCAACCTCTTTCAAGAGAATCTTTGCACCGTTCTTTTCCTTTCTGAAACTTTCCACTGCGCGGCAGATGTTGCCCTCAATAATATTGTCTCCAAGAATCACGCAAATCGGCTGCCCAGACGCGAAATACTCTGCAAGACCCAGCGCCTCGGCAATGCCGCCATTGCCTTCTTGATAGGTGTAATTGAGATGTTTCAATCCAAAATCGCGACCATTCCCGAGTAACCGCAGAAAGTCTCCGGCACTGTTACCACCTGTGACCAGTAGAATCTCTTCTATCCCCGCATTGACGAGCGTTTGAATGGGATAGTAAACCATGGGCTTGTCGCAAATCGGGAGCAGGTGCTTGTTGGTCACACGAGTAAGTGGACTGAGCCGGCTACCGGTACCACCTGCTAATACAACACCTTTCATGTAAGGATTCCCCCATCAGCCTTTTGCGCTGTTATATTTCCGCCAAGCGATACCATACACGAGCCCGTTCGAGTATGCAAAGCGCCGGGCAAACACTGACTGGGTTATTCGTGTAGGATTACGTTCTGTCCCGCCTGAGTTGCACTGAGAGGTGAGCAATGCCAACGCACCTTCGTATCCTTCGATTGCGATTGGCCTTGCTGCAGAGTCGCAAGGCGGCTCTCTGAGAACCATGCAGCCGAAACAGAGTAGAGTTCAAGAGTGATGCTACACATGGTGAATACTGTTCGCCTAGTATTGGCTTTCTGAGACTGGCTGGTGGTGCAATGACGGATCCCCATTCTGAAGAAGGCCACCAACATGATTCCTCAACGCGGGGGGCGTCGCCAACCCGCGCCTGCCGATTATCGCTGGAAAGGGGAGAAGCGCTCGCATGGTTTGCGCTCTTGGATGATTTGGCGCCGAGTCTTGCCGGTTTCTCCGCAACCCTGACTGGCGATGAGACGGAACGGGCCGAGCGATTTAAATTCCAAAAGGATAGAGAGCAATATGTGCTCGGGCGAGGACTTCTCCGGGAGATTTTGAGTTGCTACAGCGGAATCGAGCCGGGCGAACTGCGGTTTCGCTATGGCGCGCATGGAAAACCCTACTTGATCGAGGAACGGGCTGAACCAAATCTCATGTTCAATTTCTCACAGACCAAGAGGGCAGTCATTTGTGCTGTGACGCGTGATGGCGAGATCGGTGTGGACCTGGAGGATGTGAAGGAAGGGATCGATGACGCGGCTTTGGCGGAACAGTATTTTTCGGCGAACGAAGTCGCTGCGCTGGCCGCGCTGCCTTCGGGAGCGCGACAGAAAGCTTTCTTGAAATGTTGGACGCGAAAAGAAGCGTACATCAAAGCAAGAGGCGAAGGGCTTTTCCTGGATTTACGGAGTTTCGAAGTATTCGAATCCGGAAATGGGATGCCGCGATTGCACATCGAAAAGAATCCGCAGGAATCAGAGCGCTGGACACTGGTGGATCTGGAGGTTCCCGCCAGTTACGTTGCTGCGCTGGCGATGGAGTGCCAGGGTTGCCGGGTGAGATGCCACCAATGGCCTCGTGATATCGAAACTCGGTCTCGCTAAAAAGGAAAGTGTGAATTCCTTGACTCTGCTGGCGCACCTAGGGGGCTGGATCGAGCTCAACCGGTGACGGGCGTGGGGTGTGTTTCGAGGTCGGTGGATTTGCCAGATTCCTCCTGTTGCGACGCAATCTGAACACGGTCGAGACACGTGCGCAATTTTTCTGCCAGGACGCGCACGTTGGGTTCGATGAGCATTTCCAAGTGGCCGCCAGTGACATCCTGAACTTCGATTCCCCCGGAAACCAGTCCTCCCCATCCCAGTAGTTCGTCATCTCCAAAGGCTTCATCGCGAGTCACGGAACGAAAGATAGTGAGTTTCCCCGGGTAGATAGTTGGCCGATATTGCGCCATCGCCAGGAGATTGATTTTTTCCAAGGTACTGACACTTTGAGGAAGCGGCCGGCCAAGTCTTTGGAACAGGCCGTGGACAATTCTAGTCGTGACAGAGGAAAGCCTCTCTCTTATATAGTCCCACCGACGATACTTGAGGCGGTTCAGCCGCAGTGCCCAACGTTGTCGGAAACCCTCGGGATGGGTAACACCTTCAAAATACTGCCACTCGATGGTATCTAGAAATCCAAGTAGCGCGACCCTTTCTCCCAACGCGTGCAACTGCTGAGCCATCTCGAATATGACGTAACCGCCAAAGGAATAGCCGGCCAAGCAGTAAGGACCATGAGGCTGGCGAGTGCGGATCTCGCGCAGATAATAATCAGCCATATCTTCGACCCGGGTAAGGTACGGACTGCGCCCGTCCAAACCTTGAGGCTGCAAAGCAAACACCGGCTGATCGTTTCCAAGATGGCGCGCCAGAGTGTCGAAGCCGATGACCTCGCCGCCCAGTCCGGATATTAGAAAGATGGGCAAGCGCGTTCCCTGCTCTCGAATCGAGACGATCGCGCTGGCGGGGGCTTCTTCGGTGACATTCGGAGTGCCAGTCTGGCGGATCAGGGCCGCCAATTGCTTGACTGTGCGCGCTTCAAAGAGTGTCGAAAGACCCAAATCCAGCCGGAATGTTTTCTTGATCTTGCTGAACAAGCGAACAGCGATGAGAGAGTGACCACCCAGATCGAAAAAGTCATCGTCCAAACTGACGTGTTCGACTCCCAAAAGTTCCTGCCACCATTCGGCAAGAACACTTTCCACGCCACCGTCGGCTTTTTTAGCGCTTTTTGCCGGAGTCGCCGCTGCAGGTTCCGTGGTCTTACCGGAGAGGCCTCCGCGCATCACAATGACGTTTGACAGCATCTCCGAAGAAAGAATCACTTCAAAAGCCTTAATTCCATCGGCAGCCGAAATTCCCTGCTCGTTTACGACATCTGGCAAGTCATTATATTTTGCGGTCACCTGGGGGCGGGCCAGAGGGATGGGCTTATCCGGCCTGACCGCGATGCGTCGCAAAGAAAACTCTTCGATTTCGGCCAATACCTGGCCATCGGCGTCGAGCAAAGTAAAATCAAAGGTCACAATTTCACGTTGCGCTGTATTGTCCTGATGGCAACGAATATGACTGTACATCTTTGGAGCGAGCTGGCGGAAAAAGGTGATTCGCTTGTAGGAAAGCGGCAAGTAGAGAGCATCGGAGTCTTCGTAGCCCCGGATGAGATAAAGTGAGGAGCCAGTGGCGAGATCGAGAAGCGCGGGGTGCATGGGCGCGTTCCCGAAATCAGCAAGGAATTGTTCTCCCAGTTGTAGCTCAGCCAGAGCCTCTCGTTCGCCGAGTTGGAGAGTGCGGAGATTTCGCCAGCGCGGACCGAAGTCGAAATAACGTTCCTGGCGCGTGCGGTGCTGATCGTCAAACTGGATAGAGCGTAGCGAGCAACGTCGGCGGAGGTCGGAGACATTCTGGCGTGCAGGAGGACGTTTCTGGTTCCTCTCTACTTGTCCCGAGGCGTATTCGATCCACTCCTTGTCCTTAGCCAGGATCGAGAAGCGAAAACCCGAACGCTGGCGGCGCAAACGTAATCGCACTTCTTTGGTTTCTTTGGGTGCAACGGACAGAGGTGCAAGGAAGAACACATCTTCGAATACGACGCCTGGTTCGAACCGGTCCTGGATCAGAGCGGTGGCAGCGAGGTGCAGATAACCAGTTCCAGGGATCAGAGCTTGGCCGCTCTTGAAGCGGTGCTCGTCAAGGAGCCAGTTTTTCTCACAATTCATCTGGGACGAGTAGACGGACTCCGAAGGGGATTGGAAAAGCCTTCTTCCCAAAACCGGATGATTGTTTCCGGCAGTCTGGGTGGCCATGCCAACGATCGGTCCACAAGCCCCAATTCAAGGCGGTTGCTGGTTGACCTGTCTGGGTATGAGCGAACGCATCGAGAAAGGCGTTTGCGGCAGCGTAATCAATTTGCCCCGGTGGAGGCGTGATGGAGCTTATGGAAGAAAACAGGAGCCAGAAATCAAGTTTACAGTCGCGCAAAACATCCTGCAGAATCATCGTACCTTGTACCTTGGGAGCCAGTACACGAGCAGCGCTTTCCCGGGTCTTGAGCTGCAATGGACCATCTTCAATCAATCCGGCCGCATGAATTATTCCATTCAGTTCGCCGAATCGCTGCCGGACAGTCCCGAGCGATTTTTCCATTTGTTTCCGATCGGTCACGTCCGCAGTAAGTACGAGGGTCTCTGCGCCGAGGGATTCCAATTCCCGCAGCTTCCGGATTTTTTGCTGCGCATCGCTTTTCTGCGGCTGCGCGAGAACGGCCTCCCATTCCGAAGGAGGAGGGAGCGCAGTCCGGCCAGTCAGCACCAAGCGAGCGTGAACGGTGCGCGCCAAGTGTTCGGCGATCAATAAGCCTATGCCTCCGAGACCCCCGGTGATCCAGTACACGCCCTTTTCCTTGAGACGAGTGGCTGCAGGTTGAGTACGAAGAGTTGTTGGCTCAAAGCCTTCCACCCAACGCTCAGACTGGCGCCACGAAACGCAGGAATTGGTGGCAGGCTGGGCGCACTCGCTGATAATATCGCCGGCCGCCCTCTTCAAATCCTGGATCTTCCACTCCAGATCAACGTGGCGGCAGACTTTTCCGGGGAATTCTTTGGGAATGACGCGGACAGGTCCGAGCAGTGCGGCGCGCGCGGGTTCCGCGGCGTCTTCTTGCGACACGCGGTTCAGTCCGTTCGAAACACACGTAATCTCCATCGGTCCTAAATCCTGATCGCCAAGAGCCTGCGCCAGAAATAGCAAGCTGTAAAAACTGAGGTCCAGCAGTTGTTCAAGTGTGCGGGCGCCGATCGCGTTAAGGACTGGCCAAAGGTGAAGAATCTTAGTGGGTAGAGTGGCCGTTCTTGCCGATGTCGGAAAATAATTGATCGTAATCGCCACGCGTCGCCGGGTTGACTACATAGTTCCCAGCGCCGATGCGATGGTACTTAGTGCCCGCCGTCACTTGTATCACTTCGTGACCGGCCGTTTTGAGCTGGTTTGATATTTCAGTGCCTAAATCCGCTTCATCCAGAAAGACCAGCCAGCAAGTAGGAGCCAAGCCAGGGGACTTCTCGAGAGGGAGCTCGTTTCCAAACACGTTTGTGAAACCAGGAATCGTTCTCGGTCTTCGGAGTATCGGCCACAACTGCATTCGCGGACTTCTTGCCCGCAAGAAAGCTGTCTCCAGGCTCAATCCAGAAACGTTGGCGTTCAAATGGATAGGTTGGCAGTGAAATCCGCTGAGGCGTTTCTCCCTCGTAGAGAGCATTCCAGTTGATGGAACACCCAGCAATCCACAACTGCCCGGTGGTGCTTAGTAGATGAGCGGAATCGGGAACCTGATCTTGCGGATGCCTTGTGGAGGCAAATACCCGCGAACTTTTCGGCCGGGCGGGATGCTGACGCGCCAGAGAAGTTAATACTTGTCCCGGGCCAACTTCCAAGAAGAGTCGCGAAGGATCTCGGAACAATTCTTCGAGTCCACGAGAGAATTGCACAGCGCTACGCAGATGATTGGTCCAATAGAGAGGGTCCGTGGCTTCCGCTGGAGTGATCCACGTGCCGGTCAGATTCGAGATGTAGGGAATGGTCGGGGCGCGCAGTGGGATCTTGGCCATTTCCGCCCGGAAGGATTCAAGCATGGGGTCCATCATCGACGAGTGAAAAGCGTGAGAAGTGTGAAGCGCTCGGGAGGCAATGCCATGCCTTTCCAAGCTGAGGGCGAATTCCTGAATCGCGGCGGTGGGGCCTGCGACGACGCACTGCTCGGGTCCGTTAACGACCGCAAGGGACAATTCGTTGGGGATGCGAAATGGCATCGGATTTCGCGGAGACGGAGAGCATGGAGCCGCGTGGCATTTCGTCCATCAGGCGACCGCGCACGGCACTGATATGAAGCCCGTCCTTCAAGGAGAAAACGCCGGAAAGGCAAGCCGCCACATACTCTCCAATACTGTGGCCGAGCATAGCGGCTGGCACAATTCCGTGTTTTATCCACCACTGGGCGAGAGCATACTCGATGGTGAAAAGAGCCGGCTGGGTGAAACATGTGCGGGAAAGTTTCTCTCCCGCGAGCGAAGATTCTTGCGACGGGGGATACAGTATCGTACGCAAATCGAGGCCGATGGATGGCCTCAGTTGCTCCGCGCATAAATCCAACTGGGCGCGGAACACTGGCTCGGTGTCGTACAACTCGCGGCCCATGTTGACGTATTGCGAGCCCTGACCGGAGAACAGGAAAACTACACCAGGAGCTTTCGATGCGGATTGCCCGGCAAAGACGCGGCCGGAATTTGCGCCGCACAGAAGATTGCCGGCTTCCCTGTTCGAGGCGGCTACGACCACACGAGCGCTGAGCGAATTCCTTTCTTCCCACCTGAAGCGTATAAGCAATATCTTTCAGCCGCGCTTCCGGCGTTTCCTGTAAGTAAGCGCTCAGGTTCTGACCGATTTTCTCGAGGGCGGACGTGGTTTTAGCTGACATCACCAATAATTGGAATGGCTTTTCGGCACCGATCGGGTCTTTAGCTAAGGAAGACAGCGACGCTTCCTCCAGGACCACATGGGCGTTAGTACCGCCAATTCCGAGCGAAGTCACACCTGCCCGTCTGGGCCCACGCTTCGCTTCCCATTCCGTCAAAGCGGTATTGACATAGAAAGGGCTGGTGGAGAAATCGATCAAAGGATTTGGTTTATGAAAGTGAAGGCTGGGGGGAATCTGCCGGTGCTTTAGCGCCAGCACCGTTTTAATTAGTCCCGCGACGCCGGCTGCCGTATCCAAATGGCCGATACTGGCTTTGAGCGAACCAATGGCGCAAAAGCCCGAGTCTTTACTGCGCCTCTGAAACGCCTGCGTGAGCGCTTTAATCTCGATGGGATCTCCCACCTTGGTGCCGGTGCCGTGTGTTTCGACGTATGAGATATCGCCGGGCTCAACACCGGCCACACCTAAGGCTTCGGCAATGACTTCAGACTGTCCATCGACGCTCGGCGCCAAATAGCCCGCTTTGCGTGCGCCGTCATTATTGATTGCCGATCCGAGAATCACGGCGGAGATCGTGTCGTGGTCGGCCAATGCGTCCTCGAGCCTCCGCAGCACGACCAATCCGGCGCCACTGGAAAACACCGTGCCGCTGGAGTCGGCGTCAAAGGCGCGGCAATGGCCATCACGCGACAGAATCTCGCCTTCGCGGTACAGGTAACCGTGTCCATGAGGAAATTCAATGGTCACTCCGCCTGCGAGAGCCATGTCGCATTCCTGGTTTAAGAGGCTCTGGCAAGCAAGGTGGACGGCGACCAGGGAAGTTGAGCAAGCTGTTTGGACATTTATGCTGGGTCCGTGCAGATTCAGTTCATAGGAAACGCGAGTCGCTAGCACGTCCTTGTCGTTGCCGGTCTGCCGGATCAGAAACAATCCGGCGCTTTCCATCAGCTTACGGTTCGTCAACAGGTTGTAAATCATGTACGAGTTCATGCCGGATCCGGCATAGACTCCAATCGAACCGGGAAAAGTTGTGGGCGTGTGTCCTGCGGTTTCAAGGGCTTCCCAGGCACATTCAAGAAAAAGGCGGTGCTGCGGATCCATGATCGCTGCATCTTTCGGGCTAAAACCGAAAAAGGCAGCGTCAAACTGATCGAGGTCCTGAAGGATGACACCGGACTTCACATATTCCGGCTGCGCGAGTTCTTCGGAGGGAACTCCTGCAGCGAGGAGTTCGGCGTCCGAAAACGACCGGATCGATTCCACTCCGTTTTTCAGGTTCTGCCAGAACTCAGCGATGTTCCGCGCACCGGGAAAACGTCCTGCCATGCCGATGATCGCAATCGCCGTGCTGGGCATCACCGTCATTGCCTCCGCAGTTGCCTGGCCGTGAGCCGCCGTTCTGCTCGGTTGTTAACCTGTGGTGTGGTTTCCTGCCCGTCGAGGTGCGCTGCCAGAGCGCTGACCGTGGGAAACTGAAAAAGATCAACCAAGGAGATTTCGCGGCCAAGTGTATGTTGCAATTGCATGTGGACTTCCGCCACCATGAGGGAGTGAGCGCCAAGATCGAAGAAATTGCGGTGCAATCCCACTTGCTCCACACCCAGCGCTTCTTTCCACGCGTGGGCGATTTTCTGTTCTAATTCAGTTCTCGGAAGTTCTGTAACGAGTTCGGGTTCCTCCGCGGCCGGCATGGGCAGCGCATGGCGGTCGATCTTGCCGTTTGCCGTCAGCGGTAACGCATCGAGAACGACAAAATTGGATGGAACCATGTATTCGGGGAGCACCGCCGCAAGCGCGGTTCGCAAGTCCGCGATCTCCAGATCGGCTCCGGCTTTGGGAACAACATAGGCGACCAGCCTCTTGTCTTCGGTTTTTCCTCTGGACTTGAATTCACAGGCAGCTACCACCGCCTGAGCCACGTTTTCCTGGCTTTCTAAGACCGTTTCAATCTCGCCAATTTCGATGCGGAAGCCTCGCAGTTTTACTTGAAAATCCGCACGCCCCAGGAATTCCAGATTTCCGCCGTGGAGAAAGCGTGCAATGTCGCCCGTGCGATAGATGCGGTTTCCGGGCAGAAATGGATCGTCGAGGAAACGTTCGGCGGTCAGTTCAGGCCGTTGCCAATAACCGCGGACCACTCCTTCGCCGCCAATAAACAGGTCTCCCGTTTCTCCCGGCGCCACTGGCTGAAGCATGGAATCGAGCACATAGATTTGCGTGTTCAGGATGGGCTTTCCAATCGAAATGCTGTTGGGATCTTTGTCAATCAGAGAAGTGGTAGACCAAATTGTGGTTTCGGTTGGCCCGTACATATTGTACAGTTCGCCTTGAAAAACCTGGCGCAAACGGCGGGCAAGAGATAGCGGAAGTGCCTCACCGCCGAGGAGAAGTTTCTTCAGGCCTCCCAAGGCAGCGAGCCCATCGGGATGAACCGCGATCATCTGGGCCAAAGACGGCGTGCACTGCATATGGGTAACGCCGAGATTTCGAATCTCGGCGGGAATAGTTTGCGTGCCTTCGTTTCCGTGAAGGACCACCTGAAAACCGCGCGCAAGTGTCCAGAAAAGCTCGAGTACGGAAATATCGAAGGAAATGCTAGTCACCGCCAGCCAGATGCCTGGGTCGGGAGCGATTACCTCATCCATGCCGGCGAAGAAATTCAACACGTTGCGGTGCTCGATCATTACACCTTTGGGCTTTCCTGTAGAACCCGAGGTGTAGATCACATACGCGAGATTCTTTTCGTTTACGGAAGAAGCAGGTAGTGGGTCGACAGGATACTTCGCGATTTCGCCCGCATCGCCATCAATGGAAACAATGCGACTGGTGGTCCGAGGAAGTCGTGCCTTCGTGTTTTCCGTAGCGAGGATGACCGGAGCTTGCGAGTCCTCGATCATCAAGGAAATACGTTGCGCGGGAAAACTGGGATCAATGGGAACATACGCTCCGCCTGCTTTCAGAATCGCCAGCAACCCAACCATCATCTCCACGGAGCGCTCGATGGCGATGCCCGTCAACATTTCGGGGCCAACGCCAATGTGTAGCAAGTGGTGGGCGAGCTGATTGGAGATTTGATCGAGTTCGCGAAACGTCAGGCGGCGCCCTGCTGACACCAGTGCGATTGCATCAGGTGTGAGCGTTGCCTGGCGCTCAAATGCCTTCGCCACCGTCTTTGGGCGCAGTGATTCGGCCGCAATATCATTGCGATCAGGCATCTTTGCGGGCAACAAGTCGGTTCTCCAGAAAAAGAAATTCAATGCCAGTGCCCAAGAAAGTCTCAATGGCTTCTTCTGGTGTATTGACGATGGGCTGTCCTTTCACATTGAAACTAGTGTTCAGCACCATCTCCCGGCCGGTGGTTTTACCGACTGCCTTTAACAAGCAATGAAAATCGGGATTATCCTTGGCAGAAACGGTCTGCAACCGTGCCGAACCATTCACGTGAGTAATGGCGGGAAGCGCAGTTCTGTGCTCGGGGCGGACATCTACTACCGTAATCATGTAGGGCATGTGCGTGCCCGGCGGCACGCTGAACCAGTGTGGAGCTTGTTCCACCGAGCAGGCAGGCGCAAAGGGACGGAAGGCTTCACGCATTTTGACCATGGCGTTGATGCGGTCGCGCATCGCTGGGTGTCCAGGGTCGGCAAGAATGCTGCGATTCCCAAGCGCTCGTGGACCGTACTCCATGCGTCCCCGATACCACGCGACCACACGCCCTTCGGCGATTAACTTTGCTGCGGCCTCGCACGCATCGCCGAGAGCACTGAAATTCGTAACGGTGACGCGGCTGGAATATTTTCCGATTGCTCCGGCGATTCGGGAATCATCGTAGACTGGCCCAAGCAGCGGCACCGGCATTCGGACATTGCAGATTTCTTTGGACAACGAAGCTCGATACAAAGCAGCCCCTAGGGCCGTGCCATCGTCCCCCGCCACGGGCTGGATATAGACATGATCGAAGATGCCGGAATCGATCAGCCTGCCATTGGCTGTGCAATTGAGCGCCACTCCCCCCGCCAGTGCAATTTGCCGCAGACCTGTCTTTCTTCCGAAATGCCCGCAGACATGCAGGACAATCCTGTCGAGACACTCTTGCAATGCCGCAGCAACGTCTTTGTGTACCTGTGAGATCTCCGCGTCCGGCGTCCGGCGTGCGATCAGATGCTCGTCGAGATAGCAGCGGGTGGCCAAGTAGTTTTCGCGTTCTTCCCGCGAACGATTCAGGCGGAGAATGGGAATTCGAATCTCGCCACAATCACGCAGTTCTACCGCGCTCTCGAAGAAACCGCGGAAGCGCGCCGGGTCGCCGTAAGGCGCCAGGCCCATGATTTTATACTCATCGGAGTTGAAATCGAAACCGAGATGCAGTGTGACCAAGGAATAGAGGATTCCGATCGAATCGCTCGCGGAGATTTCTCGTATCTTCGTCAACTTTCCATTACGAAACTCATAGACTGTGAGGCTTTGCACTTCTCCCATGGCGTCGTTCACTACCACCAAGCAGTCGTTCCATCCCGAGGTGAACGCGGCACTGGATGCGTGAGCCAAGTGGTGATTCACCTGATGAATTCGCTCTCCCGTAAAACCAGGGAAATGGCTGCAAATCTGTCTGACTAGGACTGATTTTGAAAACACCTCTTCGTATAAGCTGGCCGAATCTGGATCGAGCGAATACAACTGATGGTAGGGTGAATAATCAAAGCCATGAGCAATCTCGTCTATGACTTGGATGTTGAGGCCGGCTTGGTGCAGGCAAAACTCGATTGCCTTAAGGGGGAAATCTCCCGTGTGTTTCTTGCGGTTGAATCGTTCTTCTTCGGCTGCGGCAACTACTTTTCCGTCGACAATTAGCGCCGCAGCAGAATCGTGACCTTGCGAGATACGGTATTCTCGCTCCTCTAATCCCGGCCAGCGTTCCCGTTTGAAGGGAACCGACCGTTCTAACCCGCTAAGTCCTAAGAAATTCATCCCACCTCAGTTCGCGAGAAACACATAGTAGGAGGACTCTTGCTTCACGGGGAGTCGAGCTAGAGCCGAGGTTAAGCAACACTTCGAGGACTAAGGAGAAAACATCTCAGTCCGTACCAGTACAGGCTAAGGCACGTCGTAGACAGGGTATGTGACCGGCGTCACTCGCAGCGGTGACGATGGATACGCGACGGCCACGGAGGGAGTGTTCCCGACTGAGACTCTCGTCCATTCAGCCGGAGTGGTCCCGGAACGCTGCACGTAGTCGTCGGCCTCTACGGTCTATTTTTGGCAGCCTGGCTCCAGCGTGACGGCAAAATGGCCCGGTAGAGCTCTTGAACCATACATCACACCGAGCTGCCATCCATGGAGTAGGTCCGGTACCCCAAAGAGGCCGAACGCTAGCCAGGTGCTTCCCAGGAGGCAGATCCGATTCGCCTGTGTTTTAGGGCTGCTTTGGCTAAGATTACTTTCTAACTTCAATTCAAAGAATAGGTTGGTGGTACCGAAGAGGAGTCAGTCTGGTAGTGCCTTCTTTCCAGACCTCGATACATATCGTGGGATTAGCGCAGATTTTTCTCGCCCCTCTCCGTGCTGAGACGACCCGGATCTACTCTAAAATAGTCATCCCCCGGAGTGGCGGCGAACATCTGAATGAATTCTTTTTCGATCTGAATCGTCGACGATTCATTTGCCGGAATCAGGTAGATCACGCGATCTCTGCCGATCTTTTGCACCACACCCTCCAGCGTGTCGCCTCGGGTTCAGCAGATAAATATCCAGACCTTTCGATTCGTACAAGCTGCAAGCCGGCACAGCGATTCCACCGCCGCTACTCACCAGGACTGCGCAATGGGAACAGTCTAAACGGATCTTCGTTAGAATTTTACGATAGTCACGCGGCACCATTATGGGAGTCGCTGTCGCCGTGCCAGCAATAAGTATGAGCGCTAGGGCTGGGCCCGCCACAAGCGGGATCGCGTCCACCGCAAACCAAAGGAGCAGCGCAAACAGGGGGGCGGAAATCCCTAAGTAATAATCGGCTGGCATCTTTCCGATGGATTTATTCGTCACAACCGCAATTAGCAGAAATCCAGACAGGAATCCGCCATACGCGAGCGGAACGGTCAAGACCTTGCGTCGTATCGCCCAGATAGCTCCTAGTAATGCGAGACAGCCGGCTGCCAGCAATGCAAATTTCCACTCTGAGTCTAACGAGGAACCTGGCATGGAACCTCTTAGTGCGCCAAGGACCAACGTATCTACTTCCTTATGAAAAATCCCGAATCCGGGAAATTGTTCGGGCCGGGCGCCCACATGCCTTGTCATCAGTGCTGCCAGGGGTAGGCAGAAGATCGCAAACGAGAGCGCCGTCAGCAACGACCAGCGCCGATCCGATTTCCACTTCACGAGGCACTCAATAGCAATGATGGCTCCTATACACAAAGCCGCAAAGTAATGTGTGGCAACGCAAGCCGCTGCGCAAAGCTCCCGTCCATCTCGACTTTCGATGCGCGAGGTAAAGGGTCAAGATGATCAGGAACGTTGCCATTGCATACGGCCGCGCATTGTAGGCGTACCTCAACCCGGCCGCCGATGCCGCGTAAACCACTACCGGCACACACGGCCATCGCAAACCTAATCCAACGGCGTAACGATAAACCAATGCAAGTGTAGCCAGAGTGAAGAACGCGGAAAACATGCGAGCCACTTCCAACGAACTTCCCAGCAACACTCGCCAGATTGCCAGCAGCCAGAAATACAGCGGGGGATGGACATCATAGGTATAAAGCTGCGAAAGGATCTTGAGTAAATTGGCTGTCGGCTTGAACTGTCCCATTCCGAGGGACCAGTCCCCCAATGTAGCCCGCCCAGAGGTCATCAGGAGAGTTAGGGCTTCGTCGTACCAAATAGATCCGGAACGGATGTGCAACCATGCCACGACGGCGGACGCCACGATGGTTAAAACGACAATCCAGTTCTCGATCGGCTGCGGGCGAGGCAACGCGGTTTGAGAACTCTCTAGGAGCGTCTTTCCGACACCCCCATCAGCTGGGCTTGGGCTTTCGATTGCGCCTCCAGGCGACTTCAGCAAGAATGGTTTTTTCAATATACCAGAAGGGAGATGTGATCGAATTGAGGTGCGCGAGGTAGTTTCCAATGTGGAAACTCCTCGCATCAATATTCCGGGCTCCTACTCGCAGCGATCTGTGTCGACCAATTGTCCGGACTGGAAGACCTCCTGCCGCTGCCAAACAGAACAGGGATGCCCTCGTCTGCAAACTCAACTCCTACGCTCAACCCACTGTGGAGGCAAGATCATGAGGCGACACATTCCCGGCTTGCATTCGGGTCAGCAGGATCTGCTCAGTAATCTCGACGGGCTCTTCCTGGTCCGGGTCGAACGGGCTTCCTATCGTTGGCATCCCCAGAAACCCTTCTTTGCCTTGCGCTTCGGCATCCTGGAGCCCACCTCCCATGGTCGCGGTAGGGATACCAGTTGCCTGGTACCCCCCGCACGGATCCGTACATGCGCTCGTTAGCGCATACGGCTCTTATCTCGGATGACTGGCGGCGAAGCGTTGCTCGGGATAAGGATGGATCGCGCGCGGTACGGGAAGCCAGCGTTCCTCAAGAGCATACATTCGGGCCGCGGAGAGACGGTGCGTTTGGCTTCGGCAGAGTAGTATCCGTCGCCAAAGGCGGGTCACCCGCGCTCGAAATACTCTTAGACTGTCCATGTTCCCCGGTACCGCGTGGTAGTTGAAGTAACCCTGTACGACCGACTTGAGCCATTCGCCGGTGTGTGGCACTGGATCGTGCATGCGCTTGCGGAGTTGCTGCTTGATCTGCTGCAGTTTGCCCCTCATACGCTTGCGGATCGTCTTGCGCTTCACCGTGAAGTACCCTTTCCCGTTCTTCCCGCTTATATGCGGTAGAGTAGGCCCGGGGATTTCACCCCGAGCCTCTCGCAGAACCGGACGTGAACCTCTCGGCTCATCCGGCTCCCATCAAGCAAACGTGCCGATCATACCAAGGCGCCAATGTACGAAGAGTTCTCTTCGCTCCGCAGCAAGCCGTTGTAGAAACTGGCTCGCCCGGATCTTATGATCTTTAAAGCGCTTGAACTTCCGCATCACCCAGGCTACAAGCGTCTGATTGACGTGCCGCAGCAAGGGGTACAGCGCCGATGGGGCGTATCGTCCGTAGTACTCGATCCAACCCCGCAGGAGTGGATTGAGCTGCTCGGCGATGTCCTGCAACGATAGCTGTGTTTGATGGTGGAGTTTCAATTCCCGAATCGTCGACCGCATGGCTTTCATCGCCGAGGGGCTAACTGCAGGATTAAATCCGCAGAATAGCGTGTTATCCCGGAAACGTCTCACCAAACGTGGACGAAAGCAGTATCCAAGAAAGTCAAATTTGACGTTCGGATACATGCCTTTGCGTTTTTTGTCTTTGCAGTAGGCGATTTTGGTTTTCGTTGGATGCATCTCGAGGCGACACTCTGCCAGGCGAACTTGTAGCTCAGACTTAAGCGCCTGTGCTTCTTGCTCGTTGCGGCAGTGCACCAGTCCATCGTCCGCATACCGACACCACGGGAGGTCCGGGTGTGTCCGCGCCATCCAGAGATCGAACGCGTAGTGGAGAAAAATGTTCGCCAAGATTGGGCTACCACGCCCCGTACACAAAAGGCAATTTCCAGTTGAAAGAACAGTTGTGGGGTGGCGAGAAAGGTACACATTGCTTGATCTTCGTCGTAAATGGTAATACAGTTATGTCAGATGACCCGTTCGACCAAGATGGAGAAGGCTCGCCAGCTGAACGCCGCTCGTGGCCTATTGCAGCGTCAAATCGCGCTTCCCGAAGCAGTGCGTCGGTTGTCACGCGAGTTCGACTTGTCAGAGCGCCAAGCATATCGCTACTTGCAAGAAGCCGCCCAACTCGGTCGACCGATCGAAGTTCCCGAAGCCACTGTGCCAATCACCTTGAAGCTTCCACCGCGAACCGTGGAACTCCTGCGGAAATACGCGAGAAGCAGTGGCCTGACCATTGGAGCGATCGTAGCCAGCGCATTAAATGCATTTCTGCGCGCCCTAAAAAGGCATGGCTGAACCGCGTCAAAATCGCGGCGCATTTCAGATTCAAGTTTCTTATTCGTTTGATCGCTTGCTCGAGCCGAAGCTCGCGCAGGCTTACGAGATTCTAGTGCCATGTCGCGCGCACCCCGTCGGGGTGCGCGTGAAGGAGCTCGACGATGAGAATGGCGGCAATCTACGCAAGGGTGTCGTCGGAACAGCAACGCGAGGAGAACACGATTGCGAGCCAGACGGCGGCGCTGATCGAGTTCGCCAAGAGCCACGATCTGGAGGTACCCAGAGAGTGGGTCTTCGAAGATGAAGGCTATAGCGGAGCCACGCTGGAACGGCCAGGCCTGGAGCGCGTGCGGGACCTCGCCGCTGAAGGGCAGATCCAAGTGGTGCTCGCGTATTCGCCTGACCGCTTGAGCCGTAAGTATGCTTACCAGATTCTGCTGATCGAGGAGTTTGCTCGCCACGGAGTCGAGACGTTGTTCGTGAAGTCGCCACAAGGCGACAGCGCGGAAGATCAACTTCTTGTGCAGTTCCAAGGGATGATCGCTGAATATGAACGAGCGCAGATCCTGGAACGTTCGCGTCGCGGTAAGCGACACCGGGCGCAAACCGGTGAGGTGAGCGTAATGAGCGGCGCTCCGTATGGATACCGTTACATCCGTAAGACTGACGAGGTGCCCGCCGCGTATGTTGTCGATGAAGCCGAGGCCCGTGTAGTACAGCGCGTCTATGAGATGTACACAATCGAGGGACTCAGCATCGGGGAGATCACGCGTCGCCTCAACAGCGAAGGCGTTCCGGCTCGCAAAGCAAGTCGCTGGGAACGCTCAGTGGTGTGGGGCGTGCTGCGCAACCCCGCCTATCGCGGCGTCGCCTGCTTCGGCAAGACCAGCATCTCTGCGCGCACACGGATTATGCGCCCACAGCGTCGGCGGGGTATAACTACGCCCAGCACCACAGCAGGCCACCAACGCCCCCGCGAAGAGTGGATCGAGATTCCCGTGCCCGCCTTGGTGACGGAAGAAAGCTTTGCCCGTGCCCAAGAGCTGCTCTACCAGAACAAGATGCGATCGCGCCGGCGTACTATCGCGCCAAGTATCGTGCAGGGGCTGGTCAGCTGTGCGAAGTGTGGTTACGCCCTGTCGCGAACATCGACGCAAACCAGCGCACGGAAGATTCACTACTACAAATGCATTGGATCCGATAGCTGGCGGAAACTCGGCGGACCGGTTTGCGATAACGGCCGCTTCATCCGACAAGAACTCCTCGATCAGCTCGTCTGGGCTGAGGTGATCCGCCTGTTGGAAGAACCTGCACTGATACACCAGGAACTTGATCGTCGGCTGGAAGCAGCGCGTACTTCCGATCCAACCGCAAAACGTGAGCAGAGTCTGCAGAGGGAGTTGACCCATGTTGGCAAAGGTATCGAACGACTTCTCACCGCCTATCAAGAAGGACTCTTGTCGCTTGAACAGTTGCGTGAACGTATGCCTGCACTGCGTCATCGCCAACAGACACTCAGTGCTGAGCTGCAGGCGATCGCCGACCAGACCAACGATCGCGCCGCATTCCTGCGCTTGGCAGAGACTCTCACAGCATTCCTTGCTCGCTTGCGCAGCGCGGCGGAAACGCTTAGTGTCATTGAACGCCAGAAAATCGTGCGACTCCTGGTTAAAGACGTTCTGGTCGGTGAAGATACCATCACCATTCGTCACAGCATCCGATTCCTTCGGGTTCGTCTCAAAACGGGGGATCGACAGCCAAAAGTCAAAATTACCTTGTGTAAGCGGTGTGACCACACCACCCTGAGGGGTGCCGCGGCCTCGCTCAATTGTGGTTCCATCTTCCCGCATCATTGGCGCCCTAAGCCATCTTTCGATGTGCAGCAGCGCCCACTTACACGTCACATGTTTCCGAACGGCTCGTAGCAAAAGTTCATGGTTAATGTTGTCGAACAGGCCTTTGATGTCAAACTCTAACACCCAGTCGTACTTCCAGCACCGCTCTCGCGTAACTCCCACAGCGTCGAGTGCCGATTTTCTCGGTCTGTAGCCATAGGAGTCTGCCAGAAATACGGGGTCCAGAATCGGCTCAATGACTTGTTTAACCACCATCTGTGCCACGCGATCGGCTACTGTAGGCACACCCAAAATCCTTTGTCCTCCAGACTTTTTGGGAATGGAGACGGCGCGCACCGGCGGAGGAAAGTAGCTCCCCGAGCTCATCCGGTTCCAGATCTTGTAGAGATTACTCTTCAAGTCGGCTCCGAACTGCTCGATCGTTTGCCCGTCCACCCCGGCCGCTCCCCCATTGGATTTGACCGCTTTGTACGCTTCATACACCAGCTTCTTATCGATGTTGAACGGCTTGTCTGTCGCACGCATCGAGGTCCTCCTGTTTCCAGTTGCTTCGGTCATGCGACCACTTGACCCGACCCCTTCGCTCCAGCCCCATTACGAGCCTTCCTCGCTCTTACGAGTCGGTCCGCCCCAGTGCTCCGCATCGGTACGCTCGCCTCGCGGTTTTAGCCGCTTGGGCTTCTCCCTTCACATCAGAGCGACTGGTTCCTGCAGTTCCACGCGACAGCCTGCATCCGCTTCACGCCCCCTCTACGCCGGTCGCCGTCCGCTCAGTCATCAGGCACCCCACGGACTTGTCCCAGGTGAGTTTCACGCTCCTGGTTTCGACGACTCTTGATTTCTTAACGACGCGTCTTCAAAGGGTTCACTTTCGTTCGTCTCTCGGATGCTCGCCTGCACGAGTTTGTTCTCGCGCTTTTCCTCCAACGCTCACCACCATGGCTCTTTACCACAGCGGCTTGGAGGCGGTTTGAGACCTGCTCCTGAAAGCCGATCCCGAGGGGCCTTCCCTCATCTCTCGCGCAGCTTATTCACACGGTTGCTTAGTTCATGATTGAACTCCTTACCGTGCGCTCCTGCAGCACACTGAATCCCAGAAAATCGAACGTCTCGGGTCTTCCTTCCCCTCTTCGTTCCCGGTTCTGTTCGGCATACCGCCCGAACTCGATCCGGCGCGTTTTATCTGGATGCAGTTCCAACCCAAACTTTCCCAGCCGTTCCCGGAAGTTCTCTAGAAAACGGTCTGCTTCCGCCTGATGTTGGAATCCTAAAACGATGTCGTCCGCGTAGCGAACGACCACCACGTCGCCTTGCGCACACTTCGCACGCCAGACGTCCACCCAGAGATCGAAAACGTAATGCAGATAGATATTGGCCAGCGTCGGCGAAATCACCGACCCTTGCGGAGTACCTGTCTTCATTTCCGACCATTTGCCTTCCTCCATCACCCCGGCATTCAACCATTTCTGGATCAGCCGTAGGATCCGGGGGTCAGCTACGCGATGCTCGACGAACTTGATCAGCCAACTTTTGTCGAGGTTATCGAAAAACCCTCGGATGTCGGCGTCAAGAACGTAGTTCACCTTCTTCCGCAGAAGCGCATATGACAGCGCGTCCAGCGCTTGATGCTGGCTGCGTCCGGGTCGAAAACCATACGAGAAGCCGAGAAAGTCTTCCTCATAGATCTGATTGAGGATGGTGACCACGGCCTGTTGGGCAACCTTATCCTCCAGCGCCGCGACCCCTAATGGACGTTGCCGTCCATCTCCTTTCTCTATGTACACTCTTCTCGATGGCTTTGCTCGATACGCCCCGCGGTGCACCCGGCTGTGCAGATCGACAAGTCGATTTTGCAGCCCGGTCTCATACTCCTGCCACGTCACGCCGTCCACGCCAGGTGCTGCTTTCCGCTTTAACGCGTAAAAGCTCTCCCTGAGTAGATCGACGGTTAGATGGTGGAGCAAGGCGGTGAACTTCATCTCCTTGTTTTCCTTTGCTGCCTTCCGCACACCCGCCAGCCCTTGTGACACGCGCTTCTCGCTCTGCGTCGGGTACGTGCTAGGTTGGTGAGTGTTCTCCTTGATCAGCGGCCTTCCCTCCTCACTCTCCGCGTACGGTTTCCCGTCCTTGTTCGAATGATTCATAGGTATTATTCCGCTGTCCGACTCCTCGAAGATGTACATGCGGGCCGTACGGCTACTGCCTTCTCCCGCCGTCCTGCCGCAGTGTTTCGCAGCAGGCACCTCCGAGGTCTCCCGGTTCTCGTGCATGAAGTTTCTAGGCGTGTCTGGGGTCTACGACTACGCAGAACTGCCCTGGGGGCTCGCGCTATCGTCCCCAGTCATGTTGCCTTCCGCTCAGTGCTTATGGCGTCGGCGTCCTGATTGCAGGTTTTCGGAGCTCAATACCCAGCCCACCTATGCCCTTGTTTATGCTTCACTGTGCACCTCACGGTGCCCAGCGCAAAACTCAGGGCCGGGTGAATCGCTAGTCCTTTCCCGTAAGACTCTTGCATTCTCTACTTCATGCCGGTTTATCCCGGCGCACAAGCACTTTCCTTCTCCGGGCGCCTCTATTGCACCGAGCGTGCGCTTTGGAAGCTCCGTTGGTTCCTCCGTGACTTTGATTACGACACCGAACTCCTCACCCGGGACCAGGTCGATGAAAAAAGCACTCTTGAGCCTTCGGGGTGTCATTCGGACCAGCTTCACTAGCCTCAATGGAGATCGTACCAGAACCTCGACGCCTTTGCCCCGGCAGCCGAGTGGGAGGCACTTTCCTGCACCTTGACCCACCCAGAGGCGCGGGAGTGTAGCCAAGATGAACTATAGCTACACCCAGATCGCCCACTACCTCCGCTGCCCCCGCAGCTATCGCCATCGCTACCTGGACGGCTGGCGCGAAAAGGAAACACGAGCGGCGATGATTTTCGGCCGCTGCTTTGAGAAAGCGCTTGAATCTTACTTTTGCGGTGACGATTGTGCCGCGGTACTCCATCGGGAGTGGGGCGCTTTCCGCGATACTCCGTTTCGAGTACAAAAAGGGCGAGACCTGGGATCGGCTGGTCCACCAGGGTGTGCATCTCCTCGAGCGCTTTGCCCAGGACAATCGAATCCGCATTCCCCAGCCGCAAGAGAATCTTCAACTCAAGGTGGTCCGGGACCTGCCCAACGCCAACCAGTTTGTTGCCTACATTGACGCCATCGGTGAACTCGACGGTGTGCGTTGCCTCATGGACTGGAAGACCACGACCAGCCGTTATCCGGAGGAACCAGCCGGGCTGCTGACCCTCGACCCACAGTTGATCTGCTATTCCTGGATGACGGGAATTTCCGATGTGGCTTTAGTCGTCTTCGTGCGGAAGCATCAGCCGGAGATCCAATACCTCAGGACCTCGATCTCGGAAGAACAACGCCTGGAATTTGGCCGGCTGGTTGCAACCACGATCGGCCAGATCGAGGCTGCACGGTTCCCCTCCCACAGCGGAATCCGTTTCCCACAGAGCGGCTGTGTGAGTTGCCCGCATCTGGGGCTTTGTCTCGATGATCAGCAGCTGATCGATTCCAATCTCATCCGTGCAGCAGGAGCAAGCGACCTTGAATGGCTTGACCAGCTTGTGGATTAACCGAGGGGCACCGATGCCTCGGGAACTCAATCTCAAACGAGCTGTATTTGTCCTTGGCAAGATCGACGAGATCCTCGTTTGGGAGAAAGAACGTGGGCGAGAACAGGACCTGCGCTTTGTTGATCTGGGTCGGTACCTCTGTGAAGTCCGGGCGGGACAGTATTGGCGCTTAGAGAAGATGAAATCGTTCGACGACTTCCTGGAGAAGCGGTTTCCAGACTCCCGGCGGAAAGCCTATTACCTCATGGCCATTCACGAAAATCTAACTCGTGTTCCGAAGCAGCAGTTGCGGGAGATCGGTTGGACGAAGGCTACAGAGCTTGCGAAGGTAGCGCGAAAGGAGGGGGAGCGGTTCGAAAGTGCAACCTGGGTGCACAAGGCCCAGGTGCTCCCCAAGGAAGAGTTCAAAGTGGGAGGTTGAGCGACACCTGACGGGGAAGGAAACAGAAGCGTGGGAGATCATTTACTTCAAGCTTTACAAGAGTCAGCTGGCGGTTGTCGAACAAGCTCTCGAGACCGCCGCCCTGATGCTTGGAACGGACAAATCACGAGGCTACAGTCTGGAGATGATCTGCGCTGATTTTCTAGCTGGTGCAAACCCTGAGGAGAAAGTGGGCCTTAGATCTCGATCACTATGCCTGCAGCTACTGGCAATGGGTCACGCCCAGAAAGAGATAATGCAAGCAAGTCCTGCAGAAGAAGCGACCTCGACTTGAAGTTTGGCCTACGAAGACTACAATGTGCTTCGTCATCGAGTGCTCGAACGAGACGGGTGGCGGTGTCAGAATTGCGGTTCATTGAAAAGCTTGCACGTCCATCATCTGGCGAAAAAGGAGCAAACTCGGCGACGATGCATTGAACAACCTGATCACACTTTGTGCCGAGCTGCCACCATGAGGCAGCACCATTACATCAACTCGCGGTAATGCTATATAGTGGTATGTCCCGTATATGGCTTTACAGATCAAACCGCCTTCTTTTTTCCCCTGGGCTGGGTGGATCCGGGTTTGATCTGCTCCATCTTGACCCGCGCGCGATCGATCTTTTTGATGATGTCCTCGACGGTGGCGCTCCAGATGAACGGCTTGAGGTTTTTGTTCCAGGCTTGCATAAATGCCTCGATCGCCTGCTTTAGATCCGGCACACTCACGAAACTGCCGCGCCGAATCGCTTTCTCGGTCAATTCTCTAAACCAGCGCTCTACCAAATTCAGCCAGCTTGAACTGGTCGGCACAAAGTCGCTTACAAAGCGAGGATGCTTCTTCAGCCACGCTTGCACGTGCGGCTCTTTGTGCGTGCCGTAGTTGTCCATCACCAGATGCAACTTGTCGGGCACAAAGCGCCATTTCGCAGATCGGCCTTAGCTTGCCGAATCGAATCCCGGGATCACACTGGCAAAGAGGGAGAGGAAAACTCTACACAAGTTCTGGCACTAGCGACGCGTCGAAGACGCAGTTAAGGCTTATCAGGACTTCTATCGACGCCGGAATCTCTGGTCTCCGAAGCTGGTCTGTTTTCTATCCCTGTTGTGGCTTTCTTGAAAATATAGAACTGCCACCACGGTTGAGGGTAGTGATACTCATCTTCGGCAGATAGAACATAAACCAAGCGTAATCCGCGCCCCGTCAGGGAATCTTCCGGCCACGATGCCACAGAAACAAGGGGCACCGTATCTTTCGCAGTCTGTTCCAGATCGCTTTTTCGCACTACATCGCCGGGCAGGAGTACGATCAACCCACCTTCTTCCGGTTCGTTTTCATGTTTGCAAAGATAAGGCTTGTCGTCGTGACAGATACCTGATGGATAATTACCAGTGCCTGCGACCACGAATTCCGGACTCGCCCCATCCAACATTCCCTCCCGCCTCGCCAGGCGAATTCCTTTGTACAAGAGATAGGAGGAAATCTCAGCCAGCCGGAACCCGTTTGTTTTCGGAAAAAAGACCTCAATGCGCTCTCTGCCACTCTGGGCATTGTAGTTCTTCAGGAAGCCTGCCAATTCACTTTCACTGAGAATACGCTCTTTTCTTTCCAGAATCTTCAGGGTTGAAGAGGCAGCGTTGTGGGCCACCAAACAAACGTACGCCATCCCCACAATCGCCGTCCGCCAACTGAACCTTGGGGGAACCCAAAGTGCCGCAAGCCGTCCGAGGTACAACACAGCAATCAGATCCACCGGCGCAAGATAGTAGTCGGCGTAGATCCCTACTCCAAGAATCGCAGCGAAATAGGCCATCGCCGCAATTGCTAAACTGTCCCACATGGGCTCCAACGCTTGCCCCGCTAACACGAAGCGCGCAACCCGCAGCAATAGCACCACGGCCAACAGGCTTACTACCCAGTCCGTTCGCAGAAACGCAGGCAGCGCGGCTACTTTATCCAAGTGCTGCACGTCGAGCTGATTTCTTATATAGCTGCTCGGCCGGAACGGAAAGGGAAACATGAACACAAGAAACAATATGGAATAAATCGCCGCAACCACAAGCAAACCCACCGTGACAATGTTCCTCCGCAGGAACTCCCGCCACGAACCTTGCTCTGCTCTCCTATTGGAATAAACAGCCAGTAGCATTCGCGACGCTGCATACCCTATGACCAAAACCACCAGCGGCTCCTTGTAATACAGCAGGAAGTGCGTCGCGACAAAACATGCCAGAAAATAGATCGACGTGATTTTGGAGTTTGCGCGTTGCAGGCACAAAATCAAAATCGTTAACCAGAAAAGAGCATTTCTCTCCGGGTAGATCAAGCCGGTGAACGAAATGACCAACGTGGGTGTAACAATCACCGCCACAGCGATCAGCGCACGCCACGCCATACGGCACTCCTTCAAAACAGAAAGCAAAACTCCTGCCAGAATGACGAGTTGTGCGGCCGCTACCGACTGAAAACCAAACGGCGTCCGCGTTACGTGGCGCAGCAAGTTAAATTCTTGAAATCCTAACGGAAAGAACCTTCCCTCCGACGGCCATATCGGAGGGAAGCGATGTCCCACCACCGCAAAATCCGTCAGTTGATCGCAATCGAAGCACGCAAAGTCTTCCCTGTAATAAATCACGAATACAAAGAAACAGACGAAGAGCGCCATCAGAACGGTAAGCACGTAGTCGAAGCCATTCTCGGCTTTCGATGTCTTTTCGGTCCCGCCCTGCTCGTCACCTTCCGAACTAGCCGCCAAAGGTAGGCGGTAATCCCTCAACATCCAACTGCCGGCGACAATCCCCACCAGGAAGACCAGCCAGAATCTCAGGATATGCACAAGAATCAGGTGCTGCGGACCGGCAAGCCATTTCATCAGAAGAGTAATCATTGTGTTGCTTCCCCGTGAGGACTACTCGGTGCTGTTATTTTTCATTCGTTTTTACAAAAAGTTCCGCTGATTTCGCTCTCACGCAAAAGACTTGAATTTCTATGATCGTTCGGGTGCAGTTAAATCCCCATCCGCAAGAGCCTGTCCCCTGGTCTTTTCTGCCACCGCAGCCAGCATCATTACATGCGGTAATACAGTGTCCGTCCTGCTGCGATGGCCGCTTCGCGGGGAGCCTTACATCGTGTTGGTATCGGGGCGGGACGCTGAAAGGAATACTGCCATTTCAGCCATTTCAAGGGTGCTAAAACTCTCTCAAACGCATGCCCGCGCGATCCCTACCGGAAAGAATTGGCTCCCCTTGCAGCGGCCACTCGGCCGCCACATCTGGATCGTTCCATAGCAAAGTCCGTTCGTGTTGCGGCGCATAAAAATCGGTCACCTTGTATAAAACCTCAGCGCTCTCGGATAGCGTGTAAAACCCAGGCGCAAATCCCTTCGGAATCCAGATCATCTGAGAACTTGCCGACGAAAGTCGCACGCCAACCCATTTGCCAAACGTCGCAGATTTCTTTCTCAAGTCCACCGCCGCATCGACACCTCCCCTGTGACCATTCGCACCAGTTTCCCCTGCGCCTGTTCAACCTGGAAATGGAGACCTCGGAGCACACCTCGTTTGGAATAGGATTGATTGTCTTGCACGAACCGCTCAGAGATCCCTAGCGAGGCAGAACTACGTTCATTGTAGGTTGCCAGAAAAAAGCCGCGCGCATCCGCAAAAACGCACGGTTCGAGAATAATGACTTCAGGAATCTCGGTTCGTATAATTTTCACTCAGTCTTGCACCGGTCAGGAAGTTTTGCTGGCTCGAGCAGCATACCATGGCCATCCTAAGGCCTCCAGAAACCCAACCCGTCAGTGGCTGCCTGAAGCAACCGGGTTCCCAACGCAGTGACGCCCCAAGTAGATGGCGGATTCGATTAACCTGAATAAACTGGCCGAATCGGTCCCTGGGGTCCTTGTCCAACCAAACCGCCATGCTGGCGGCCCCAGATGTGCCGCAGGTTGGCGCCGTGTGCGTGATTGTGCTTGTGGGTCCAAGTTAACCCTGTGGCCGACGAGTCGTTTATGACAGTGGCTGTAAACTGGATCTTCTGGCCTTGGTCGATTGCTCGTGCCGTGGAGGGCATGAGGCCCACACTGATCACGGGTTTCGAACTGGAGCCGCTACCGCCTCCACATCCGCCCAGATCGAGCCCGATTGCAACCACTGACACGAGAAGTAGCTTTTGCCTGGCTAACATAGTTCGTCGGTCTCTGTCACCCTGTACCTACCAGCTTATATTTTGTCGCACTCTTGCGAGCCGAACGTCCTCAGTCCAATTTACATATGAGTACTTAATACGGTAAGGAAATATCAAAGAGCAAGAAAATGAGAGCAGAGTCAAGCCTGTTAAGACATCTGATTTGAGTAATGAACCAAGGAAGCTTTGTTCCGAGAGCCAAAATAACAAAATCAGAAAGAACCGGACTTTGCCTTGCAATGGCGCAACATGAATTTGAACACCGATAAAAACGAGAATCCCAAATGACAGATTGGGCAATCATAACCAGCCAAGAAGAAATCCCGAAGCTAAGGAAGCAACTAATCCCGTTCGGAAGACCGTTTTAGTGAACTGTTAGGGCTAGGTTCGTGGGAGCGGCCACGTTCTTGGTAGAGCTCGACGAAGCAGTGCCATGAAACGTTACGACGCTATTCGCAGGAAGTGAATATGAAAACTGACCGGTGGAGGCATCCACATTGGACTGGTCAACAAGGTTGGCGTTCGCCGATGTCAGGGTTGGCGTTACCGTTGTTACGGAAGGGAATCCAGCGAGGGAGACACCCAGATTGGCCAAAGATGAGTTTTGATTGACCGCCACAATCGCAAATCCACCGGCTGACGGATCCTTAAACGCAGTTACATAGACGCCGCTTATGGGATTCGCTGTCGCGTCGATTCGTACCCATCCGGGCCGTACAAACTTGCTCCAATTGCCAACGGTGTAGAAAATAGAGGAATAGTCGGTTAGGTTGTCAGATTGAACGAAACCGTATGTTGAGGTTGCGTAAAGGTCATCGATGAATCGATAGAACATCCAGCCGTTCACGTTCCCCGCTGTTAGGGAGTGGTGGATGCTTTGCGCCCAATACAATGCTCCCGAGGTCCCAGTCATCGCATTAGAGGTAGCCCAGGGGACGCCTCCGTTGCCTGATTCGGTTATCCAGAAATGGGCACTTCCTTGGTTGCCATACGATGTAATGTCGCTAAGAGGAAGTCCCTCTTGCTGCAAATAATCGTGAGCGGCAACATAACTTATATATGGGGAGCAAGACGAGTCTGTCATGCAGGAATCAGCATAGGTTCCTACCGTGGTCCAATTGCCATCTTCCGGTATCATGATGGGAACACCCGTGCCGGAGAGAGCTGGTCCAAGGTTGCTTTTTACGAAGGTTTGGATTTGCGCTCCAGTGTAGACCGCACCATCATAGGTTGTAGGGCAGTACTCTGGCTCGTTCTGGACGGATATAGCGACTGGCGACACACCAAATGTGGACTTGAACTGAGTGGCATAGTTTTTCAGATAGGTTGCGTACGCCGCATAAGAAGCGGTGTCGAGGCTTCCATTCCCCGAGCCAGTGTTGCAGATCGTGGAACCATTGGACTTCATTGAGGCAGGTGGAGACAGTGGAGTGCCGAACACCTTCACGCCGTAGGTCAGGGCATAGGTGATTGTCTGGCTGGCCGGGAATACACACGTCGAACTGCAACTGGACGTGTCGGTTTCAACCTGATCCCTGAATAGACTCAACCCAATACCATTAACTGGGTCAAAAAAGCTCTGCGCCTGAGCCGCAGTCATGTTGTCGCATGGCGTGATACTGAAGCATCCCGCCCCAAATCCATCAATCGTCTGATACGTCGTCGTCCAGGTAACCGTCGCGGATTGGCCAAACACGGGTGCGGTAATTGCGAAAACTAAGAACAAAACAAACAGCACTTTCATCCAAATATCCCCTAAAATATTCTTCGTGCCCTCGGCGACAGATTCGATGCTTCGGGAACTGAACAACGGGCACCGCCATCTTTGCCAAGGACAGGAGCAATGTTTGATTTTGTGATGCTCCTCAGACAAACACGATTCGCAAGAACCGTCTGAGACACTGCAGTCAGCAACTAATGCACGGCTAAACCGAAGCTAGCAGTAGGATTGGAGGTAATCAACTGTCCTAAAGGGCAGAGGTGGTACGGTAGGAAACACTGGACCGAATCGTCCCCAGATTGCATCCATAAGTCGGGACCACCCCTGAAAAGAAATTCTCTTCTAGCCTCGGTCCAAGATCTAGCTAAGCTAGTGTGCAACTTGTGGATGGCTAAGGGAGAAATTATAACGGGCGAGTTTTTGAATGGTCATCCATTTGACCCTGGCCTTTGCGCCATGAGAGACTTTTGGCATAGTGTATAGAATTGTGTCGAAAGTAGTTAGAAGGTTTGTGCCGCGTGGCATCCGGACAAGAAAGGATCCGCGTTCCATTCCCGCAAGTCAACAGCCACTGAAGACGTTCTCATTCCCTACACTCGAACAGACAGATGTCGAAAATGCAAGGCTGTTCGCTCGTCGGGAGAACCTAGTCAGCTACTTTGCTCCTGGGTTAGCGGGCGGGACGGTCGCAGAAGTTGGCGTCATGTATGGCGACTTCTCTGATTTCATTCTTTGCACCGTATAATGATAAGTTTTTGTTGCGATCGATCTGTTT
This sequence comes from Candidatus Acidiferrales bacterium, assembly GCA_963775865.1. Lineage (GTDB taxonomy): Bacteria > Acidobacteriota > Terriglobia > Acidiferrales > UBA7541 > Acidiferrum. The sequence continues at coordinate 573,936 of CAVZKU010000012.1, forward strand.
GACATGCACAACATGCCCGTCATTTGGGGCAATCCCTCGGCCGCAAAGTTTCAAGGTATGACACACCGAGAGTTCTATGAAAGGCGCTTTTCCGGGCGCGGCAAGCAGGTCCGTTGTGAGGCTGGTGATAGTTGTCACGTTCTTTCGAACTATCCAGATTTCACCTTCGATATGATCTATGTCGATGCTGCACATGACTATGATTCCGTAAAGAAAGATGCCGACGTATCAACTCAGAAAATCAAGCCGGAAGGCATTCTTATTTTCAACGACTATATAAGGTACAGCCACTACGATGATTGCTATTATGGTATCATCCCGTAGTCAACGACCTTGTCGCTAACCGAGGATTTGAGGTCGTAGGATTCGCGTTACAGCCTGACATGTATTGCGATATTGCCATTAGGAGGAGAAGGGGAAAAAATTAGACTTCTCAGATCAGAGAGATCTGAGAACGGTCTCGTCACATTTTTGGTGATTACAGAGGTGTGCATGACAATACTTGTTTAGGGACTTATATTTTGCCGATTCAACACTCCGGTCGCTACTCTTCTTAGGCTTAAAACTCAGGTATGAGGAGGTCTTCAATGGCTACGCAAATGTACAGATCCAGTTTTGCGTATGTTGTGTCCAAGATCGCGCGAATTCGGATCATTGAAGTTATCTTTGCTGGTAATGATGCTCGTGGTTTGTCCCCTCGCCCAACCTTTCATTTCCCTGATTGATCATCGTTGATTCGTGGAAGTGCGAACCGATTCCCGACTTCCTATTAGTGGTCCATGCGATTTATCCGTCATGGGTACTCACGCCCCTGGAGAATCAACGCGATGGTTGCCCTGATGACCAAATGGCTCGCCTACCCGCAACACCTAATTCTTCAGCACATCCTGAGACTCTGGTTTTCTCGCTGGTGGCGATCGTCACGGGCGCTTGGTTGGTGCGCGCAAGCCATACCTTTGTAAACATGACGACAACCCTGAAAAAAGTGCATAGTATAGATCGTATTCTTGCCTGGCGATGCGGTTAGAAAAAGCGATGTGGAGGAAGTTGCAGGAGATTCCACCCTGCTGGTATCTGGGACATCATGGTCTGAAGGCGCTTTGATCGGACGTGGCCTACGACTACTCTCCACAGCGGCGCTAAACCATGGAGCGTACACTCTCCCTCAGCCGTGGTGGCAATTCTGTATTTTCAAAAAAGGCGCGATGAGAAACGATTCGCAATAACGATTCCGCGCAAATCGCGCACACCAAGAGTGTTCAAGACGGCGGTGATCTAGTCGCGAACTCACAAATTAGGTCCATTCGCTAGCAACAAGTTTTTTTATCCCATGCATATTTGTGTTCATTGCCCTAACGATGATGCTGATTGAGATGATCCATGTGCGTTTCACCTCCCTCGGGATGCTCCGATTTTGCATCGTGGTTATGTTCAAGAGTTCGAAGGGTGTACCCCGCTTTTTGTTGTTGGAGAACGGCCATGGCTCACGTAGGTTTAGCGGCAAATCAGCGTCCCCATGAAAGAGATCAATACTTAGCCACCCTGCGTTGCTATTTGTCCCACAACCGAGACGCAGCTTCAACGGTCCATCGGCTGAGGAATGGAGTTAAACGCGATGTCAATTCCTCAGAGCCTTCGTAGTTCGGCATCGAATGAAAGCGCGCAGCGGATTCAATCGGGTTCCTAGTTGGCGAATTTGCCTGGTAACGTAATGGAGATTCTACCGTTCAGAGCTATTCCGAAACAGCAATTTCTCGTTCCTTCGCTTCGCCCTATATCTATGATAAACGAATGGTTGGTCAGGGAGTGATGAATCCCTTTTCCATTGTAACTATATAAACATAGAATACTTAACTTAAAACACGCGGGAGTTCTAGCGCATTTGTACCATTTGGAATGGTACTGCCTAAATGTTAGAGTTTTAACTCCAGTTCAGGCCGCCAAGGTTGCTCGCCCACCTGCGTGTGTAAATTTTAGGGGGACCTCGAAAATGAGAGTCGGCGTGTGTGCCGAAGTGCTGCTGAAGGTAATCTCTGTTGTCGCTATCGCTCTCGTGTTGCACGGGTGTGGATCATCTGCGTCCAGTGGAGCGAGCCAGATTTCACGCCCAAATGTCGCTAGCCTGAATCCCAATTCCGGCGCAGTTGGTAGTTCGGTGCTTGTGGCGGGCACCAATCTTGGGGCTACGCAAGGCACTGGAACGGTGACCTTTAACGGAATTGTGGCCACTCCGACGGCTTGGAGCGCCACCAGTATTGCCACGACGGTCCCGACAGGTGCCACCACCGGCAATGTCGTTGTCACAGTCAGCGGTCTAGCCAGCAACGACGTCAACTTTACGGTAACCGCGCCTGCGTCCACGATCTCCAACCTGAATCCCAATTCGGGCGCGGTCGGTGCCCCTGTCACCATTACGGGCACAAACTTCGGGGCTTCGCAAGGCACCAGCACGGTGACCTTTGAAGGAATAGCCGCCACTCCGACGGCTTGGAGCGCCACCAGTATCGCCACGACGGTCCCGACAGGTGCCACCACCGGCAATGTCGTTGTCACAGTCGGCGGTCTAGCCAGCAACGGCGTCAACTTTACGGTAACCGCGCCTGCGTCCACGATCTCCAACCTGAATCCCAATTCGGGCGCGGTCGGTGCCCCTGTCACCATTACGGGCACAAACTTCGGGGCTTCGCAAGGTACCAGCACGGTGACCTTTAACGGAATTGTGGCCACTCCGACGGCTTGGAGCGCCACCAGTATTGCCACGACGGTCCCGACAGGTGCCACCACCGGCAATGTCGTTGTCACAGTCAGCGGTCTAGCCAGCAACGGCGTCAACTTTACGGTAACCGCGCCTGCGTCCACGATCTCCAACCTGAATCCCAATTCGGGCGCGGTCGGTGCCCCTGTCACCATTACGGGCACAAACTTCGGGGCTTCGCAAGGCACCAGCACGGTGACCTTTAACGGAATTGTGGCCACTCCGACGGCTTGGAGCGCCACCAGTATTGCCACGACGGTCCCGACAGGTGCCACCACCGGCAATGTCGTTGTCACAGTCGGCGGTTTAGCCAGCAACGGCGTCAACTTTACGGTGACCGCGCCTGCGCCCACGATCTCTAACCTGAATCCCAATTCGGGCGCGGTCGGTGCCCCTGTCACCATTACGGGCACAAACTTCGGGGCTTCGCAAGGCACCAGCACGGTGACCTTTGAAGGAATAGCCGCCACTCCGACGGCTTGGAGTGCCACCAGTATTGCCACGACGGTCCCGACAGGTGCCACCACCGGCAATGTCGTTGTCACGGTTGGTGGTTTAGCAAGCACCGGCGTCAACTTTACGGTAACGGCAGTTCAGAACATTACCGTGAGTGTAACGCCTAAGCGCGCTGGTCTTACGGTGACGCAACCCCTCTCCGTTACGGCAACAACGAACGACCCCGTCGGGGTCACCTGGACTGCGACAGGTGGAGGATTCTCTTCACCAGACAGCCTGTCGGGCGTGCCAGTCACATATACAGCTCCGTCCACAGCTGGGACCTATACAATTACGGCCAGCAGTTCCACGAGTTCCACCACAACCGCCTCCATCGCTCTTGCCGTCACAGACCTTACGGGCATGTACACCTATCACAACGATCTTGCCCGCGATGGAGCCAATACGAAAGAGTATGCTCTGACCACTTCCACAGTGAGCACTTCGACGTTTGGCAAATTGTTCTCTTGCCCTGTCGACGGAGCGGTCTACGCGCAGCCGCTATGGGTTGCCAACATGACGCTAAGTGGCGCAAAACATAACGTCGTCTTCGTCGCAACGCAGCACGACAGCTTGTATGCCTTCGACGCAGACGCCATTCCCTGCGTTCAACTCTGGAAGGCCAGCCTTATTGATGGTGCTCACGGCGCAAATTCTGGCGAAACAACCGTGCCCTCGGGCGTGCCAGGTTACTTGGTAGGGATAGGCGCAGGGGATATCGCTCCCGAGGTGGGAGTGACCGGCACACCCGTCATCGATCCATCTACAAACACTCTTTACGTTGTCTCCAAGTCCGTGATCGTTTCCGGCCCAACGTTTTATCAACGTCTGCATGCCATCGACATCACCACGGGTAATGAGAAGTTCGGCGGCCCTGCGAACATCACGTCGTCAAACATCACTTATCCAGGGACAGGCGACGGAGGATCAACCGATAATTTCAATCCGAGGCAAGAGAACCAGCGCCCCGGACTCGCCCTGGTCAACGGCATCGTGTATGTTACTTGGGCTTCCCATGAAGATACTCGGCCTTTCTACGGCTGGATCGTGGGTTTCAATGCGCCAAATCTGGCCATCGCAAGCGTTTTCAATGACACTCCTAACGCGCAATTGGGCGGCATATGGATGGGTGGCGGTGCGCCATCGGCTGACGCAAATGGCAACATTTATGTCATCACAGGCAACGGGGCATTCGACGCCGACACGGGGGGCAGCGACTACGGCGATTCTTTTCTTCAGCTTTCAGGTACCTTGAACGTCTCGTCTTATTTCGCTCCATCTGACCAGGCAAATGACGAAGCCATCGACAACGATTTCGGTGCGGGCGGCTCGGCCGTAGTTCTGAATTTAACCACAGGCACGCTGAAGCACCTTGTTATTGGCGGCGGCAAAGATGGCGGTTTGTATCTATTGAACGGAGACAGCATGGGTGTCTTCGGAGACTCTAACGCCCGACAGCTATTCAACATCGGAACAGGGATTTTTGCCACAGGCGCATTTTGGAATAACAATTTCTATATCGCTGGAATCGACGGCCCTCTGCTCGACTACTCATTCAACAGTTCCACAAATCTCTTCAATACACCCGCTGTCTCGCAGTCTTCTTCCGATTACGGATTCCCTGGCGCGACACCATCGGTTTCTGCGACAGGCTCCTCCGATGGAATCGTTTGGGCGCTCGACAACACCAATTACTGCACCCACCAGTCACCCGCTTGCGGTCCGACAGTTCTACACGCCTATGACGCAACCAATCTATCAACTGATTTGTGGAATAGTTCGATGGTGAGTACCGATGCCGCCGGAAACGCAGTCAAATTCTCAGTTCCTACAGTCGCCAACGGAAAAGTCTACGTTGGTACCCGCACGGAATTGTCAGTGTACGGTTTGAAACCCAACTGATAACAAGTCACGTGTAATTCTCTTCCAAGGCCGCTGCTCTGCCGCTAGCGGGCTAATTCAAGCATGGAAGTACGCCATCACCCAAGCTATTCAAAGATGGACCTGGTTTTAGGTGTAAGTCTTAAGCGTTCCACGTTCAGATGGAACGTAAGCGCGGTTTGCAGGACGTCTTGATTAATGTAGCCGACTATGCTGCTGGGCGTGATTTTTGTCCGGCGAGCTCAGCTGCGAGGTTCCATGGCAGTAGTTTTTCGATGCGGTTAATGGGGTGATTCGCGATTCGCGAGAGCACTTCGCGCAGGTACGCTTCCGGATTCAGACCGTTGAGTTTTGCTGTCCCGATGAGACCGTAAATCGCCGCTGCGCGTTCGCCCCCAGCGTCCGATCCACAAAATAGATAATTCTTTCTGCCCAAAACGACTCCGCGTAGAGATCTCTCGGCTGCATTATTGTCGATTTCCAGTCGACCATCATCGCAGTAACGCGTCAAGGCATCCCAGCGGTCCAACGCATAGCGAATGGCCCTGGTGGTATCGGATTTCTTCGACAGCTTTCCCAAAGTCTCTTCGAACCACTTCTTCAGCGATTCCAGCAATGGCTTGCTGCGCTCGTTCCGAGCCGCACGCCGTTCTTCGGCGGAACGTCCGCGGATCGCTTCCTCGATGGCATACAGTGCCGCGATCCGTTCGAGCGCTTCTTTCGCCACCGCCGACTTGTGCGCCTCGTACAGATCGTAAAACGGCCGGCGCACATGCGCCATGCACAAGGCTTCTCGCACTCGTCCACCTTTATAGATTTCCTCGTATCCGGGATAAGCATCCGCCTGCAGCGTGCCACGGAACTCACTCAAGTGTGCTTGCGGATGTTCGCCCTTGCGATCCGGCGTATAGGCGTACCACACCGCCGGTGGAGTTTGGTCTCCCCAGGGCCGGTCATCCCGCACGTAGGTCCACAAGCGCCCGGTTTTGGTTTTGCCACGGCCCGGCGCCAGCACTGGCACCGGGGTGTCGTCGGTATGCAGTTTCGTCGCGTTCATCACGTGACGTCGCAGCGCTTCGACCAACGGCTCCAGCAACCGGCTGCATCCCCCCACCCACTCCGCCATGGTTGAGCGATCCAGCTCTACTCCTTCTCGTGCGTAGATCTGCGCCTGCCGATACAACGGCAGATGATCACAATATTTTGAAACGAGTACGTGGGCCAGCAGCCCTGGGCCAGCTATCCCACGCTCGATGGGACGGCTTGGTGCCGCTGCTTGTACGATCTTGTCGCAGCGCGCACAAGCCAGCTTCGGCCGAACCTGTCGGATCACTTTGATGTGCTCCGGCACGTACTCCAGTATTTCCGAAACATCTTCACCCAGAGGCTTCAGCGCACCGCTGCAGTCCGGACAGGTTTCCTGCTTCGGCAAGATCTTGTGCGTCTCACGCGGCAGATGGGCTGGCAGTGGCTGCCGCTCACGTTTCGTCGTCCGATTCACCTCCGACACTACTTTTGGAGACGGGGAAGCCGCTGCCTGCTGCGCTCGGTTCGCTTCCAGTTCGTCTAGCTTCAACTCTAATTGCTCGATCTCCCAGTTCAACTTTTCCGACTTGCGTCCGAATTCCATCCGGCGCAGCTTCGCAATCAGCAGCTCCAGCCGCTCGATCTCCTCGTCGCGTGAGGTTAACTGCTCATCTTTGTGAAGAAGTTGTTCGTCTTTAGAAAGAAGTTGTTCGTGCTGTGCGACGATCAGGGCTTTCAATGCTTCCGGATTTAGCGTATTGAGATCAGGTAGGTCCGCGCGCTGTGTCATCTGCGCGCAGTATGCCATGACTGCATTTTTTGGCAAATCAATTCTCTATCAACTCTGCCGCAACGGACTTAAACCGCTAGCTGCGGCGTTTGTGTGCGCACCGGTCGCCTCCAATCGATTCCCTCCAGCAACATCGAAAGCTGTGCCGGTGTCAGCGACACCGTTCCGTTCGTCGCTTGCGGCCAAATAAATCGGCCGCGCTCTAATTTTTTCGCGAAAAGACAAAGCCCGTCGCCATCGAACCACAATACTTTGATCAAATCACCACGCCTCCCGCGGAAAATGTATACCTGACCCGAAAACGGATTTTCTTGTAGCGCTGTCTGCACCATCCCGCTCAGTCCCACAAAACCGCGACGCATGTCGGTAACCCCGGCCACAATCCAGATGCGCGTTCCTGCTGGCAGTCCGATCATCGCGCCAGACTCTCCAGTACGGCACGCAACGCCACCACGTCCACAGACCCTGTAATTCGCAGCGTCCCTTTCGGAAATTCGATTTCCATGGTTCCCGACGACACAGTCTGGACATTACTTTTCACCGGTTCTGTGGCTCGCTCCGCCTCCACCTTCACCGGCAGAAGCTGTGGGTTCATGCTGATGCCCAGCCGCCCTTCGCGAAACAACTTGCGCCAGTAGAATACCTGGTTGGCATTTACATCGTGCTTTCGGGCCACTCTCGCTACCGAGGCACCAGACACCAGTGTTTCTTCCACGATGTCCCGTTTCTCTTTAATGGTTCGGCGACGCTTCTTCGCCTTTGCCGTCACCGCCTGAGATCCTTGATTGAGTGTGTCCACGATTCCTCTATGTGGACACATACAAATGTGTCCACATAGGCCATCATCTTCGACTACTCACACTCTGTACAGACGGTTGGAATTGGACGGTTACGATGGAACGGATTTAGCGGGCGAGACTACTTGCGGCTGCTGCGCGTGGTGGGAGGGCTGATGCGGAAGCGAGAGAGGGCTTCGCCGAGGTTTTGAATAAAGGCTTCGGAATTGTAGACGTCGGCATCGATTCTGGAGCCACCGTTGGGCGCGATGGGTTCGACTTCGTCCAATTGGAATTCCCGCGCCACCTCTTCTACGATTTTTGGCTGAATCGGACGCTGGTGATCGACGAAGGCGTTTACGAGAGAATGTTCGCAGAGAAGGTTGATGACACGCGGGATACCGACTGAATAGAGATGAACCGTGTCCATGGCCTGTGGACTGAAAATAGGTTCAGGACCTGCTCCCGCTGTTTTCAAGCGCTCGGTCATATACTGATGCGTCTCTTCGTTGGAGAGCGCCGAAGTCTTGCAGCGGAGCATGATGCGTTGCCGCAATTGGCGGAGTTGAGGGAGTTTGAGCTTTTCCTCGAGCTCTGGTTGGCCGGAGAGGACGATTTGGATAAGTTTTTCCGTGGAGGTTTCTAGGTTGGTCAGGAGTCGAATTTCCTCCATCACGGGATAAGTGAGATTTTGTGCCTCATCAATAACCACTACGACCGTCTCCCCCGAGCGATACCGTTCTAGAAGCCAGTGATTCAGCTTCATTAGCTGCTGACTTTTTGATTTGGACTCGCAGGTGATCTCGAACTCAGCAAGTATGTAATCAATCAGCTGGCTCGTATTCATTCGCGAATTAAAAAGAAACGCGGTACGAGCTCGCCGATGGTGGAGCCAGTCAAGAAGCCGGTTGATCAAAGTGGTTTTCCCCGTGCCGACTTCACCGGTGAGCGTAATGAATCCCTTGCGGGTTTGGATCCCGTACATCAGACCGGTCAGGGCCTCTTCGATCTGCCTTGTCATGAAAAGAAAGCGAGGATCGGGGTTGACGTTGAAAGGGTTCTCTTTGAGACCGAAGAAGCTCTTATACATAATATGGGTTCTCTTGCCTTGCGACCGCTTGGCTCTCGCCGGGTTTGAATTCGAACTAGTATTCTACCCGGGAATCAAATTCGTTGCGCTGCGGGGAAACGCCAAGTTTCACATTGGAAACTAATGAAAATTACTGCAAAACGAAGGGGCGGGGATGCCACTGGAAAGTGACCGTTACGGTGTTGTAGGTGCTTGAACTGGTGCAGCCCGCGCCCGTGCAGGTGTATCCACCATAGTTTCCTATAGTTGCCGTGTAAGCAACACCAAAATTGAGAGAACGACCGATGGGACGACTGAGACCGCCACCGACGAACCAGTTGCTATAAACCGGGTAGCCAGTCGCGGTGGTACCCCCCACGGGGCTGTTGCGCGCGTAGCCAAAAATGAGGTTTCCCCCCCAAACACGCGTCAAACTTCGAGAGACGCTGGCCGAGGCCTGATCCAACGTGGATCCAACCAATACACCGCTACCGCCAGATAAACCGTGGTCATAGCTGAGCGCGAACGATCCTCGTTGGAAACCGTAGGTTGCGTGGGCAGAAACGGAGAAACCCGTGGTCTGCGAGGTGGTGCCAATCGGAATACGATATGTCGTGATCTCCGGGCCAACGAACAGTCGGAGGGCAAGGTGTCCTGTCACTTTGCGGCCATAGGCAACACTTATAATCTGATCGCCATAAGCCTGGGGACTACCAGGGAATTGATACGAGCTAAAACGGTATACCAAGCCGATGGTATCGCTTCGGCTCAACGCATAGTTATACCCAATACTTCCCACTGTGGTATTGCTGTCGATATTCCCTGGCTGCGTAAAATGCAATAGGCCATAAGAACCTGCGAGGGTGATGGAACTGCGTTTTGTGAGGGCATAAGTTGCCTGCACAGCCCCAACATTGTTGATAAAGGGGCCGACGCCATAGATGTTCTGATAGGAACCGTAGTTACCACCAAGGCCCGGAATGGTCGTCCCGAGCGAACCACCTACACCTGGAACGCCTAAGCCAGTGCCACCGCCAAAGCCGAACTGACTCTGCGGGCTTTGCGCGAAGTTATCAACAATCTGTAGGAGCCACCGCTCCGTACGATAATTCAGAGACAAGGCCAGTTGTTGATAAAAGCTATTTCCTTGTGAGGAGTTCGTGGTGAAAGATCCACCGCCTGAATAGTTCACAGCCAACGTGGAACGATTCCATGCTTCGAGCAAACTAAGATTCCCAAGGAAGGTAATTAAAATCAGACCAGCTTGTGCCGCCGGATCCACCTGTGGGAGTGGATTGCACATTGGAGCTGTACTGCAAACCGGGTACCCAATAACTGTGGCGAATCTCGGGGAATCCCAGCGTAGTGTTTTGAAAGCCTGTGAGAGGAGAGAAATCGGGTTGCAGCTCGCCTCCCCCGGGGCCAATCACGCCGGGAAATGAATACCCCGCCGGCTTTGGGGGAGCGCTTGGGAAAGGTTCTGACGGAGTATCCGGGGCAGGTTGCTGCGGTTCTTCCTGTGCGCGAGAGCTAAATGCCCCGAGAGAGAGTGCGGAAGCAAGAAAGCAAGCTGCACAAATGGATTTACGGTAATTCATATGTCAATCCTCACGGCACTACGATTACATCACCCGGCTGGAGGAGAATGTCTTCTTTGTTGCCTTTAAGTACCTGTTTGTAGTCGTAAGAAATTTTGCTTTGTTTTCTGTCCTCGTTACGGAGAATGTAGATAGCCTTTATCCTAGCGAATTGAGTGAACCCTCCCGCAGTTGAAAGAGCCTGCAATACCGTCATGCCGGGGAGAAGGGGGATTGCGCCAGAATGGGCGACCTCGCCACTAACGAAGATTCTTCGACTGTTGATCTGCGTGACTGTGACCGTTACCTGCGGATTATTCAGATACTTGGTGAGGCCGTCACGAATGTTACCGGCAAGTTGCATGGCAGTGAGACCCGCAGCCTGGACATCATTCAAGAGAGGCAGAGAAATCTTACCGTCGGGACGGACGGGGATAACGCGCGTTATTTCAGGTTCCTTCCAAACGTCAATCTGGACAACATCCTGGGGTCCGATGCGATAATCCGCATCCGTTGTTGCTGGCGTCGCAACTGCAACTGGAGGTTTATTGGCATCAGGCTTTTGGCCGGCAACGGACCCGGCGGATTGAGCAGCAGCATGCAGACCCGTACCCAGAGACGCAAGGAACAGACCCAAAATCACAAGAAGTCTCAAATGCATGTTTTTCTTCTTCCTCCGTTCCCGCACTCTAAATGAAAGGTCAACTTTTCTTATAGCCTAATGGGATTAACATGAAGCTGGGAGTCCTGAGTCACGCGTGTGACATCTGAACGCCTGCACTCTAACGCGACCATAATCATCTCACATTCTGCTTGCCGTCAGGCGTTGCGAGCAACTATTTTGCCGAGACTGCTGGCATCTTCTCCTTAAAAAGTCGAGGTATGGGCGCAAACGCAGCACGTGGTCTATGAACATAGTTCAATTCTTTTGAGGCCAGGTTGCTAGCATCCCCTAATGTTTCTTCATGAGGGCTGATTACCCCGAAACAAAAGAACGAAAGTAATCCCAATTACGCTCGTCCTCTCCCACTTTTCGAAAAGCGCAAATATTTGGAATTGGCGTTGTGATTTCGGAAAAATCGCTGCGGTTAGCTCGCACGAATGATGCAACGGTCTTGATGCTGGACATCCACATGTCATCGAGAATGAGCAATCCGCCGATTCTGCAGAGATTCGCATAAAGAAAGAAATCCACAAGCGCTTGCTCAAAAAGATGACCGCCATCGATGAAAATCACATTGTATTCCAAGTTCTCCCTCTCAAGCTCGACCGCGGCTTGGACAGAAGTTGCTTCCACAATACGAAGCTTATTCGGAGGAGCGAGAGCGTTGAGCGTCGTAAGGCCTATACCATGCCACCTTGATCGGTTGTACGGATCAATCGCGGTGTGCTGTCCCAGGTTGTTCTGTGTGAGAGCGGCCAAGAAAAATATAGTGCTGAAACCGTAACCCAAACCAATTTCCAAAGTTCTTTGTGGCCGCAATTGTCTACACTCTCCATACAGCCACATCCCTTCCTCCGGAGAGATTTTAACCGTGGTGTCGAGGGAGTGTCGCTGACCATCAGTGCCCAATTGCGGATCAGCTCGGTACATCGACAACAGTGCTGACTTGAATGGGTCGTCCAAATCATCCAGAAGTTCTAGCGGCAGAACACCAACGGGGAGCGGCGCCCTTCTTTGAGAACAAGTTCATTAAGTTAGGGACTCGCATTGGCAATCTCCTTCTTATTCACCCATCTGCAATCGCGTGAAAAAGAAGTGGTACGGCATCAGCATTCTAAAAACGTTTGGCAAGGCAGTGTTTAAATTAAACTTTAGGTAGCTCCAAATCTACGGCGGTCAAAGCGGGCGGAACAGCGAGAGAGGGTCTAAATGCAGAATATTCTCAGAGACCCATGCGGATTCTTTATTCCGATGTTCAGACGGCCCCAACGACCACAGCCAATGCCACCAGTCCGACGACCTGACTCGCACGATAGCCAAAAGCAAAAAAGCGTCTGCAAGGCTACCCGGGTCCCGCACCTGTGGAAGATTTCGCTCATGAAGTGACATCAACCGCGCTTTTCGCCTGGCGGCATTGGTCACTTATGTATTACTCGTTACCGTGAGCTCTTTCGATTCGCGGGACATACGGTGAAACTCAGAAATCACTCCGAGCAAACTCCATACTTTGAGTTTGCAAGAAAAACGCTGGGCGGGGCTTACGCTGATGATCCAACGAAACGTCCACACGACGAGTCTGCGGAAAGTAGAAAGTGGCACACCTGAGAGACAAAATTGCCCTCGCTTGGTAATCTCTGCGGCTCGAACGTCTGCTCGTGCTTTGTCGTACCACCAAGCAAGAAAGTAGTCTTTCTCTAACCGATGGAGCGGAAGAGAGTGATAGACGATTGCCGAAGGTTCGTACCAGAGGCGATACCCAGCGGCGAGAACGCGCATTCCGAATTCCGTGTCTTCGCCGCGAAGCTCGGAATCGGGGCGCGGCCCTAAGTCCGTTCGAAAGCCTCCAACGTTGGCAAAAACCTCTGCGCGAAACGCCATGTTTGTGCCGAAAGGTGGTTCCAGAAGCTGGTCAGGCTGCGTGCCAAGGGAAAAAATGGCGAGAGGAGCCAATGCGTATTTGCCCTCAATCGATAACCAGTCAGGAGGGGTGAAGTTGCGCTCAGGAAGAATTCGACCACCAGCGCCTGCCCATTGCTCATCTTGAAAAACAGCGCTCAGATTCTGCAGCCATTTGGTGTCGACCGTAACATCGTCATCCACAAAGGCAAGAATTTCACCGCAAGCCTCACGAACCCCGGTGTTGAGCGCATAAGACTTGCCTTGGCGGGGTTCAAAAAGATAGCGGCACCGACTTGGGAATCTCCGCACAAACTCCTCGACAACGTCGCGAGTCTGATCCTTAGAATTATTGTCGACGACCAATAACTCCCAATCGACGGTTGCTGGCATTTGCGAGACGGCTATGCTCTCGAGCGCGGTTGCCAAGCTGCTCGCGCGATTGTAGCTGCAAAGGATGATGGAGATTTTCACGCGTTGTTGGTGTTGCTCAACTTAGTCGAAAGAGATTTTCCCTATTTGAACTTCCTGTCGTACGGACGGTACTTTTCCATATCTCAGCAATCTGCCCAAAGGTCATCCAAACCATGCACTTGGAAGAAAAACGCTGCTGCTGATCAAAAACCAATAGCCATTCGATGAGTCTCCGTGGTGCACGCCGGAAGACAAGCCTCAGAAATGTGATGTGGCGCTGGCGAAAAATCCAAACAGGCGCATTCTCGCCTTTTTCACGAACTAAAGCCCGGCCATGGTCATAGAGAAATCGTAGAAAGTATCTTTTCTCCAGCCGGTTCTTGGGGACGGCATGATAGACGATCGCCGCGGGTTCGTACCAGAGATGCTCCCCAGCTTTCAGAACTCGGCGACCAAACTCTGTGTCTTCGCCGCGAATCTCCGTGCCGGGGCACGGCCCTAGATCCAAGCGGAATGCCCCATATCTCTCGAATATTTCTTTCCGAAAGGCCATGTTAGTTCCGAAAGGTGGCTCCGTCAGTTCGTGCGGCGAGTCGCCAAGATCAAAGAATGCGAGAATCCCACCAAGGGAATACGGGCCTTCTAAGGGCAACCAGGAAGGCGGCGAAAAATCTCTTGGAGGAATGATGCGGCCTCCGACGCCTGCCCACGAACCAGCCTGAAACGGAGTGGAGATTTTGCAGAGCCAGTGCGGGTCAACTTGAACATCGTCGTCCATAAACACGAGAATCTCGCCTTTTGATTCCAAGACGCCTCGATTTAGGGCACTGGATTTTCCCTGCTGAGCTTCAAATATATAACGTATCCGATGAGGGAACCGGAATGAGTAATTCTCAACCACCGCCCGGGTTTTGTCGGAGGAGTTGTTGTCAACTACGAGAACCTCCCACTCAAAAGACTCCGGGAGCTGTGAATCCAACACGCTGTCCAGCGCTTTGGACAGCGATTCACACCTATTGTAAGTACAGAGAATCACCGAGGTTTTCATGACTTGTTTTTTTTCAAGGTCGTTAAAATGTAGCGCACACGACATCTGATCAGCGGGGGACCTTCTTGTCTAGCTTTCGCCGGCAACGGATGCCCTAGCAGTTTTAAGAGCTTGATCGCGGGACAAAAAGGCTGCTTCTTTTGAGAACAGGTCGTCAAAGGCCGCCCGGCTAGCAGAAGCAAATGCACTTTCATTTGATAGCGCCTGTACGATGGCTTCGGCAAAGGCTCTAGGAGTGTCATGAGCATGCAGCCCGGTTTGTGCGAGACGATCCGTGGGCATCCCCCTGAACGCTTTCGACGTGCCGACAAAGGGCTTGCCGAGTGCAAGAGCTTCAATGGTCTTAACAGAAATGCCCGTCCCGGAAACCATTGGCGCAAAAACGCATCGCGCGGCACGATAAGTGGGAGCGAGTTCCGCGACTGGACCAACAAAGTAAGAACGAAACGCCTGGTAGAGATCCGGCAGCTCCTTGTGGACCAACTTGTCCACTGGACCGACAATTCTGACAGCGTATCCGCGATGGGCGATAAGAGGCCAGACCTGTTCGAAGAACCACTTGATGGAAGCACAATTAAAATCGGTGTTCTGGCCCACGAATAGCAAGTCAATCGGATCGCAGCTCGACGGACAAACAGCGTTCACCGTAGAAACGAACGTTTCATCAATCGTTGGCATCGCAAGAATGTGTTGTTTGTGCGGTAAACGCTGCTTGAAAAAGTGAAAATCGCCCGCGGAGCAATGTACGAGCACCTTCACTTTGTTGAGATGTGCGATTTCGGAATGGAGCAGGCACTCTAGGGTGTCGTGACCATGCGTCCAAGGGTTGATTTCGCCCCGATCCTGCAAGCGCTGCGACTGGACATCGTGAGTCTCGAGGATCATCGGCACATGTTGACCAAATCGAACGGACCGCCGCAGCAAGCGCTGCGCAAAACCTAGCGTAAAAACGTGGTTGACGTGCATCAGTGCAACCGGCAGATCACCTATGAATCGGATTGCGTCGTCCGAAAGTTGCGCGGATCTTGCTGTAAACACGATCCAATCGAGCGCAGTACCACGAAATCCATGCCTAACCCACGCCGTATACTTTTCCGCGATAAACCTTCGATTGTCGATTGGTGCGAAGAAGATGTGCTCGGCCCCAAGTTCCTGCATGCCGTCCTTGATTTCCTGCCAATCTGCATGAGTTTCTGTAAAAGAGGAATGAATTGGAACGCAGATGAAGACAGTCAAGTATCCGCGATTCCGATAATAAGCAATCTGATTTTGCATGACACGAGCGGTACCACTTCGTGGCCAGGGAGGGCCTACGATGATGACCGCTGGGGATTTCGTCGACGATGAAGTCGTTGTCAACTGTGCATCTATTACTTCTGCTGGCATTTCATTCACGGCTTGAGATTGGCATCAGAGTCTTGCGTGCCTGCACCAAATGAACGGCCGCAGATTTCGACGATTTCGCCAGCCGTCGCCCAAACGTGGCACTTATTGAAAAACCGTTTCTGGGGGTCGGATTCCCGAAGCCACCACCAGATCTTTTTCGGCAACATTTTCAGAAAACGATCTGTGAAGCTAATGAGGGAACGCGG
Source organism: Candidatus Acidiferrales bacterium (assembly GCA_963775865.1). Taxonomy (GTDB): domain Bacteria; phylum Acidobacteriota; class Terriglobia; order Acidiferrales; family UBA7541; genus Acidiferrum. The sequence continues at coordinate 589,919 of CAVZKU010000012.1, forward strand.
AAGGATTCCAACGGCGCCGCGGTTTCCTTTCTGACGAATCAAAGCACGTCCATAGTCGTAATGATAGGCAAGAAAATAGCTTTTCGTGAGGCGACGTTGCTCGACAGCATGGCGAACAACTGCGGAAGGCACATAAAGGATTCGCTCTCCCCCCTTCATCACCCTTGCGCCAAACTCCGTGTCCTCATAGCGAATCTCACTGCCAGGAGAAGGACCCAGGTCAGTGCGAAATACGCCATATTTCGCGAACACTTCTTTTCGAAATGCCATGTTGTTGCCAATGGGTGGCTTGGAAAGAGGGCAGGCCTCGGGACCCAGATCGAAGAGGGCGAGTATGCTCAGCAAAGAGTGGCTGCCCTCGCGCGCCATCCAAGATGGCGGCGAAAAGTCGTTTGGCAAATAGACGCGTCCCCCGCTGCCAGCCCATGGGGAATCCGACAAGGGCGCTGTCAGCTCGAAGAGCCAAGAGGGTTCGACCGTAATGTCGTCATCGATGAAGGCCAGGATTTCGCCGGATGCCTCGCGGATGCCACGATTTAAAGCGAAGGATTTCCCCTGCTGAGACTCGAATACATAACGAAAGTGGCTCGGATCGCGGCGGCAAAACGCTTCAGCCACTTCACGTGTCTGATCCTTGGAATTGTTGTCGACGATGAGCACCTGCCAATGAACGTGCTCCGGCAATTCGGATACCGCAACGCTTTCCAGAGTCTGCAGCAAGCTCTGACAGCGATTATAGGTGCATAAGATGACGGAGATATTCATCTCATTGGAATTTGCAAAGCTGTTCTAGTGCTCGAGCGAAAATGAACCCAAAAATGATTTCGCTATTTGGATCTTCCCACAAGCAAGGATTCCGACTGCTGGCGACTGTTGTCCGGGTGCCGACTTCGGTACATTTCAGACAGTTCACCGGCAGCTGCCCAAACACGAGATTTCCAAAAGAAGCGTCGCCTCGGATTGAGCGGCGAAGATGAGAACCAGCGCAACGTGCGCGAAACAATACTGACGTAGGGCCGCGGTATGCCCCAGACTGGAGTACGTTTGCCAGTCTGGCGAAACATGGCGCGACCATAGGCAAACCACCATGCAAGAAAATACTTTTTGTTAAGGCGTTCCTTGGAAACCGGATGATAGACGATGGCGGAGGGTTCGTAACGCAAGCGTTCCCCGGCAGCCATTAAGCGTCCACCGAACTCGGTGTCTTCATTGCCGATCAGACTGGTTCCACAGCGGCCAAGATCGGGGCGAAAGCCGCCATGTTTTTCGAACATGCTTTTCCGAAAAGCCATGTTGGCGCCGAAAGGAGGTTTTTTCAGTTCGCAGGTGACAGTGCCGGCATCAAAAAGGGCGAGGACACCACTACTGTCCATGATTCCCCCGTCCAGCGTAAGCCAATCAGGTGGCGTAAAACCCTCGGGGGGACGAACGGGCCCACCGGCACCGGCCCAGGTTCCATCGTGCAAGAAAGCAGTGAGATTCTGTAGCCAAGTGGGTTGCACGGTTACATCATCGTCCATGAAGGCTATGATTTCTCCGCGAGCTTCGCGAATACCAGCGTTCCGGGCGTTCGACAGACCTTGGCGTGCTTCGAAAAGGTAGCGAACTCGGCCAGCATGGCGCAGGCAAAACCCGTTCGCCACATCGCGTGTGTGGTCTTTCGAATTGTTGTCTACAACCAGGATTTCCCATGCCACGCCAGGGGCAAGAACAGAGGCGAGTACGCTCTCCAAAGCTTTGCTTATGGAATGGGCACGATTGTAAGTACAGAGAATTACAGTGATGTGCATGACTCAGTGTGTTTGCCTTGCACGCGGATGCTATTTCTTTGTGGTCATGGCGGCGTGGACGGCCTCATCGCGTGAGGCAAAGTTTGCTTGAACAGAAAAAACAGAGTCGTAGGCGGCGCGGCTCCGGGCACCTGCTAGCTGCTCGTCTGCTAGTATGCCGACTACCGCATCGGCAAAGGCGCGCGGCGTGTCATACGATTGAATACCTGCCGCGTTGATTCGTTCTATCGGCATACCGCGAAAAGCCTTCAAAGTTCCAACGAAAGGCTTGCCGAGGGCGAGTGCTTCGATTGTCTTGATGGAGGTACCAGTGCCCGAAACCATGGGAGCAATCACACAACGTGCGGAACGATAGTAAGGGGCTAAGTCTGCAACCGGGCCAACAAAGCAAGACCGGAAGGTCTCGAAGAGCCGCGGAAAACTCTCTCTCACGAGCGAATCTACAGCTCCAACAATCGCCAGGTTGTAATGGCTTTCTGCGAGAAGAGGCCAAACTTGTTCAAGAAACCACTTCACGGCCGCGAGATTCGCGGCATGGTTTTGTCCCGCGAACAGCAGATCAATCTTCTCTTTGAGAGGCGCAGCAGCTTGCACGGCGGCAATATATGTTTCGTCAATCGCCGGCATGGCCAGAACATGGGGCTTACCGGGCAGTCCGGTTTGAAAGAAACGGAAATCATCCACAGAAAGATGAACGAGCACATCCGCTCTTTCTAAGAGCGAAAATTCGGAATGGATGGTGCGGTCGAGAAGATCGGGCTTGTGAGTCCAAGGGTTTAGTTCGCCGATTTGTTGTAACAGGTGCGATTGCACGTCATGGGTTTCAAGGATCATCGGCGTCGCGGTACCGCGGCCTGCCAACTTCTTCCGCAAACGGAGGGCGAAGCCAAGTGTTTGGACGTAGTTGACATGCAATAGGGTCACGGGCGTACAGCGCAGGAACCGAATGAGATCCGCAGGCAGCCGCGCCGAATTACCCATCGCAAACGCCCAGTTGAGAGCGGTTCCCCGGAACGCATGGCGAAGTGAGGCTGTGTACTTTGCTGCGTTGTATCTGTGCGTTTCAAGAGGGGCCACGAAGGACTTGTGGGCACCCAACTCCTGAATGCCATCGGTGATTTCATTCCAGAGCGGACTCGACCGCATGAATGCTCGATGAAAAGGGACGACGACAAAGACGGTATAAAACCCACGCGCGCGGTAGTAGTCAATTTGATTTTTTACTACCCGTGCCGCGCCGCTCCGCGGCCAGGGTGGACCTATGATGACTACCGTCGGAGGAGGATGCGGCATTGGAATCCCGGCTGGTCGGCCGGAGCTTACGGGCTTGAGCAATTTATGGCTGAGGATCGGACGGGATTTTCGCTGCTGGTCAGCCACGTTGTTCCGTTGTCGCAAGAATCGTTAAGTTTTCAGGCGTTCTCTGCTTCCCGGTTATTGCCTGACGGTTCGTTGCTGGCGACAGCCTTCGACGATCTCCCCCAATGTATGAAGTGTATGGAGTTCGAAAAAGAACCGCCCTTGCGCGCTCAAGAACCAGCGCCGATCCAAGGAAGACATCCATCGCAATTTGTCTTTGAGATCTCTGCGGAAGTATCGAAGTGCCTTCCTGAGAGAGATCTGTTTGCCGGCCTGGCGGATCATCGAACGCCCATGAGCAAACCAATACGAGCGGAAGTATTTTTTTTTTAGTCGTTCTTCCTGTATGGGATGATTGACGATAGCCGACGGCACGTAACAAAGGCGCTCGCCTCCCGCCTTGAGCCTCTCGCCAAACTCCGTATCCTCATTGCCGATCAGGTTTTTGCCGCAGCGGCCAAGATCTGTTCGAAAAACCCCGTATTTCTCGAACATGATTTTTCGAAATGACATGTTGGCGCCAAAAGGAGCTTCGCTCAGTTCACACTCATGGTCACCTAGATCGAATTGGACAAGTGATGCCGCCAAGCTAAATGGGCCACAGATCGCCATCCAGCGAGGCGGCAAGAAATCATGTCCCGGACGAATTCTCCCTCCGGCGCCGGCCCATTGACTATCCCGAAGGGGCGCTGTCAGATTCTGCAGCCACATCGGGTCAACGGTTACATCGTCGTCGGTGAAGGCAATAATCTCGCCGCGCGCCTCCTTAATTCCAGCATTACGGGCATGAGAGAGGCCTTGCTTTGGTTCAAGCAGGTAGCGAAATCGCTCAGGATAGCGGCGGCAAAAGTCTGCGACGACCTCTCGCGTCTGATCGCGGGAATTGTTATCTACGACTATTACCTCCCAGGTGGTACAGTCCGGCAGATGCGATGCCGCTATGGTCTCGAGAGTATTTGCCAAACTCTGGCAACGGTTGTAGGTACACAGAATGACAGTGATTCTCATGGCCCCACGCGACTCATCGTGCCAGCAAAGATTTGGCTGAGCATTCTCCAGATCGATTCGGCCAGAAAGCGATTTGGGACACGTACCACATACCCTCCTGCATAACGGTTTCCGTGTAACAAGCGGGATAGCCGGGGGGCTCTCACATCAGGCTCATGCTGCGAACTGGTAGCATAGATCGGACTTCCAAAGGTTCCAGTCATCCACCTCACGAAGCTGGCTTGAATCGCAGCTAGGCTTGTGAAGTTGGCGTTGTCTGTCGTGCGTGCGATCCATTGAATTGGCCGCCTGGCGGCGGATTTCCAAGATCTCCGAAACCGGTATTGATGACACATTCACCCACGAATGCGACTTAGCCGGCAGGCGCTTCTACGGATTTTGTCGTGGCGCAGGTTTTCAATTGTTCGCAGAACACTCCGATCGGATCTTTCGGCATCTGCTCTTCGATTCGGGCTCGCGCTGCCCGGCCCATATCCAGCCATTCCTTGCGCCGCTCCCAAGCTCGTTGCAGGGTATCTGTGAAAGACGATACGGTGGCCGCTGGCGCGACAAAGCCAGTTTCATCATCGACGCATAATTCCGCGTTGCCTCCCACATCCGTCACGACCGCGGGTCTTCCGCACCACATCGCCTCGACTAGGGTGAGAGGTAGACCTTCGTAGCGTGATGGGAGGACCAGCATATGGTTTTGCTCCCAGATCGCTCTGATATCGTTCACGTGACCGTGAAAGTGCACGTTATTCAACCCGAGCATCTGGGCCATGCGGCGCAACCCTAGTTCGTAGGGGCCGGTTCCAAATAGATTCAGTTCAACGGGAAGGTCCCGCCATTCAGGGCGTGCCATGATCCGCAGCAACAGATCCTGCCCTTTGGCCGCAGGTTCCATTCGGGCTACACACGCCAACCGCCAACCGTTACTTTCATCGGGCCAAGCTGGGGTGCGCTCGGCGGAAACGCTGCAGGGATTCCATACCACCTCTCCGTTGAGCAGGGGTTCCCCTACCTGAAGGCGGAGCAGGTCGAGATTGTTGCGGGAAACGCAGAAGATCCTGCGGGCCGTGGTGTAACTCGCCACGGCTTCACCCACAGCCTGTTCCTGAAACCCCCAAATCTCGCTATTGCAGTGGACGATCATCACGTAAGGTATCGCCGCCTCCCGGCAGATTTTCGCCCAGTCAAATCCACCTTGATTGTATCCTTGGGAAATGACGACCAGCTCGGGGTTGAATCGCTTCAACCAGCTACAACTTTTTCGGGCGCGGAGCGAGAGTTCATTCCAGATGCCTCGGACTTGAGGCAAAGAATGGATTTCGAGCTGAATGCCATGCCGCGGCAGGACGGTGACTTTGTCCGACAGTTGCGGCCAGTACACGACCGCGGCCTGAACATCGTGCCCCGCCTGCTTGAGCCGCGTCGCAGCCTGGCTCCAGAGCTCCTCGCTTCCGCCCCATGGTGAGCCATTCATCGTACTGATAAAGGTGAATCTCATTTCAAATTATTGTGCAGTCGGCTGGGTCCCGGGCTCAGTTCGAAGAAGGCGCTCGAAAAATGCGCCATCGAACTCCGGATTTGTCCCGTTGGCATAGTATTCACGCGCATTTCGCAGCGTCTCCGCGCGTGCCTCTGCGTAGGCCTTCCGATCCCGCAGGAGTTTTCCGATTTCGCTAAATGCGGCGTCAGGTAGCAAAGTCTGACGAGGGGAAAAGCACGCCAAGTCGCCGGTCGTGAAGCCATTCTCGGTTTCGAGAAAGACAGTCGGCAAACCACAAGCAGAGGCGACGGTCAATGCGCCGCTGCATATTCCGACAACGGCGGACGAGCGTCGCAGATCATCCTCGAGTGACCAGACGGGATGCGACAGCTCGCAGTGGCTCGGATGTTCCCGAACAAGGCGCTGACAGACTTCAAAGTCCATATCCCTCCAGTAGGGATGCGGCCGGATCACCAGGCGGCGTAGCGGCAGGTCCGCGGTCAACAGTCTCTCGGCGAGTTGCAGCAGTGCGCAACACTGGCTTTCCAGGCCGCAGAAATCGTTTTGGCGACCCGGCACATCGAGCATGAGCAGGGTCTGGTTATCAAATTGGTCGGGCAGTGCAACCACCGTATCGAAGAGGCAGCCGCCATTGACGTATTCAACCGGCGGCTCCGGCATTCCGGCTGCTTGAAAAAATCTATGGTTTAGTCGCGCCAAAAAAGCCGCGGAGGCATGACCGAATGCAACATACTTAGAAACTGTAAGCGGGACGTCCAGGGTATGGTCGATTACTCCTTGTTGAAAAGTAATGACCGGCTTGCCTCGCTGTCGCGCCGTGCGGCAGACGGGACTGCAAAGCGCATGCCAATGGCAACGGGCGACCACGGCATCAAACTCCAACCAAGGTGCCAGACGCTCCCATGCCTCCACGAAGTAGGCCGTGTGTTCGAAACCGAATCTTAATTCCGGGCTAGGGCGTAGTCCATGCGGTTCAAGAATCCGGACCGTCTCCTCAAGAGCTGCGCGCCCGCGCATCCGGGCGACCATCGGTAGCAGACATGCTTCCATCGGCTTCGAATTAACCAGAGGAAGGAACGTTACCTGGGCGCTGCGCCCCGCAGCGGCCACTTGAGCATTCAATTCGTCCCAGCAAGAGGCACCGGCCGGCAGTAAACAAAGAATTTTGGCATCCGTTTGGGCGAGACCGAGAAGAGTGCGGACAAGAAATCGATTTTCGGTTTTCCGGTCAAAATACGGAACTGGGCAATAAAGCACGTCCGTCTTGATTTTTCGGCGTGGACGAATATGGCTGATCTTGTCGGCGGCGCGAACGGCCAATCTGATAAGCCGACTCGAAGCGCGTTGATTGTGGGAGCTGATGCCGCCAGGCCTCTGCGAGTCCACCTGAAGGTGCAAGAAATAATCCTGCAGACTGATGTCATGGCGGTAAAGATGCAGTTGCATCTCTGAAAACTCCGCAACCCTGCCCACCGGCGAACGAAACAAATCATCGATATACATGAAGATCGAAACTAACGACGAAGCTGCATCGTCGCTGTGGTCAACGAGTCAGACCGGTCACCCCGGATCATCTTTAGCGGTGCTTACGGTTTTACCGACGACACTGGGAATGATGTCGATTACGTGGCTTGGTCAGAGCGAGTCAATCCGACTGAACACGGCAAGTTAATCGCCCGGCTATACAATGCATCGGAATTCGAATAAGAAGGACTGCCGGAAGCGTCATGAGCCGCCGAACGCAATGAAATACCTATCGCTTCGGTCAACGGGACCGCGGCCCCGCACATTGCCTGCTGCTGGCGGACGTACAGGTGGAACGGTCGACAGGTACGTCGACCGCTTCGAGAAAATGATAAAGGAGACACAATTCGTATCGGGGCATTTCTTAGAACGTAGTTCCACTCGTTCCCGCGAATCTCGGATACGATTGAGGGAATGAAATCTGCGGGCGTTGTGCACGACGCCGCGGGCATGCCAAGGGTGGACCGGGAATTCTCGGCTCGCTCTGGGGCAGGGTTAATCAGGTGCCCTCATATTCGACCAGGCCAAGTCCACGCAATTCTTCCACTACGCGGTGAGCGGATTCGACAGGAACGCCACAAATGCGGGCAATTTCGGCAACAGACCTTGTCCCATCGATCAGGAAAATAATATCGAACAGGGCCCGGTTACCCTCAGGATTAGCATAGGCATCGATATTTAAGCCGTAACGCGAGCAGAAGATTTCTCCTTGATACCGGTTTACCGGCACTCGGTTCCTCTCGATGGCATCGATCATTTTCAAGACCAGATCCCGTGACTCGGCGAGCCGGGTCGGGGAAGCAAGCTCCGGAGTATCCTGACTGGAATGGTATTCGGGAAAGTAGCGCCAGCAGCCCTTGTTTCCTTGCACTACGCGAGACAATGAAAGCATGGGCACTCGCACACCAGGGGCATTGAATTGGCGCTCGTCGTTTCCCACCACTGTACGGAAGGGGCCGGTCCATCCATGAGGGTCGGATTCCTTCAGTGCCTGACTCAGGCTCCGATCTACTTCGGTATCACCTGCAAAGGAAAGCTGCAGGGCGTGGGGATACTTCAACCCCAGCATCTCCAAGAAGAGACCGCCTATCATCTTTGGGATGAGTTCTTCGTGATGGCTCAGATAGGCTGCCGATCCGATAGTTTCCGGGAGGATAAGAAAACGATACGTATACCGGAGATCTTGTCGCTTAAGAAGTTCTTGGAATACCTTCACACCGACGACGACACCCGACAAATCATCGTTGACCATTGCCGGGTGGCAGAGGTGTGCACATAGAACAAAGGTCTGGGAGCTCTTCCCTCGAACAATTACTTCTCCGACCTTTAGAGTGCCATAGCTGAATTCTGACTTGATCCTGACCCGGTAACGGTCACTCCGCAACGAGTCCTTGAATTGCCTACTGCAACACAAGCCCCAGTCTCGCTCGTAGTATTTGAAAACAAAAGGAATAGCGTCAGGCAACCCCGGATGGACGTGCAGGTGCTCGAAGAGTTCTTCCCGCGACACCTCACGGTCTATGGGCAGCGAATAGGAAACGACGTGCAAGGGATTGTCTGCATAGGAAAAAAGCCGGCGTCCGTCCAGCGTTTCGAGCCAAGCTTCCTGGCAGGTCCATTTCTCTGGTACGAGCCAGGTCCAGCATTCGGTTCCGGTGGGATACTCATGAATGGTCATCGGCACCTGCGCGGACAGGGCCCGTAGCGCTGTATCATAACCATCCGAAACGATATCGCGGGGCAGCCTCCACAGCACTGAAATTAACTCTTCCAGGGACGCATTCTGGGGCAGCTGAAGGTCGACTTCTTTAGCGTTGGTCCGGGTCTTCTCGAGTTCGACGGCATCACCCGCCGGTCCACGTGCCGTAAACCACGGATCTCGGGCAAGCTCCCGACTGGCCAATTCGTAGAAGCTCTTGCAATCAATGGAGACCACTTCTCCTAGGCCAACCTCGGCGACATGGCACTGGCCTTCGGATCGAGCCATCCTTTCTAGACGGGTTCCCTCCGGAAGACCATTTGCGGCCTGGATGGGCTCGCTCGAAATCCACCCTTGCTTGTTCATCCTGCCGTTCTGCACGATGCGGCCGGTGAATAGCTTTTTGTACCGGAAGGGCACTCCCGCTGTCTCCTCAACATAATGGAGAAAGGGTGACTCGGCGAGACTGACACCGATGCCGCATATCTTTCCTCCAAATTTCAAGAGGCGTTCATATAGGCAATTCTTCCCATAGCTGGAATTCGGAAGCTGGGTGAGAAGTTTCTCTGCCATGGGTCCCAAACCGGCAACCGAATGAATTGGATCGGCCGATCGCACAACGCCAGGTAGCTGGCGAAAGTACTCAAGAAACTCTAAAGAAGAACTCCATGCTCCTTGAACACTCGGCGTGGTTCGAGGATCAAAATCCTCATTTCTGTAAAAGGAAAAGGAAAACGCTGGTACCAGCATGGTGCCCTCGCTCCCGATCACCTCCCGCATCGCTGAATAAAGGAATTCGCCTGCCGCCTTTCCGCTAGAGCCACCCTCCACCGGGCCCAAACTGACGTGCGACACTTGAAAAAAGACGATGTCCCCCGGGCGGAGACCTGCCAGTTTCAAGCCATTGACGAGATCGATCCGGCTGTACTCTGTTTTTCTCGGAGCGGTGTAGGCCATTTCAGACATCTGCCAGACTTTTCATACAGCGAGAATCATCATTTGTTTAGGAAGAGCGAGAAGGATTCGCGGTGAGCAAGGGACGGTTTATTTCCCCAAGTCCACGAGAGCGTCAATAACCCTGTCTTGCTCTGACTCTGTAAGGCCGACCGAACACGGCAGACTCAAGGCCCGCCGGGCCAGTTGCTCGGCCACCGGCAGCGTCACGATGTTCTTCGAAGCATGGGCAGGAGATTGATGAATCGGCTGCCAGAGCGGCCGGCATTGGATTTTTCTTAAACCCAGCATTCGCATCAATTGGCGGGAGTCCATGGGGAACTGTTCCTCCTCGACGAGGATGGTGTACATCCAGAAGGTACTTGCAGCCCATGGGGCGCTTCTCATCGATACTACGCCGGCCAAGTTCTTGAGCTTTTCCGTATAGCGGGCAGCGATCTTCAGTTTGGCGGCAACATACGCTTCCAGCTGTTCCATTTGCGCGCAACCGACCGCCGCCAGCAGATTGGTCAGGCGATAGTTATAACCTACCTCCCCGTGGACGTATTCGATCGGATCGTCCTTGGCTTGGGTGGTGAGGTGCTTGGCCCTGAGGGCCCACTCCTCATCGTTTGTGACGAGCATCCCGCCGCCGCCCGTGGTGATGATTTTGTTGCCGTTGAAGCTAAAGCACGCGATGTCCCCGAGACAGCCCAAGCCCCGCCCTTTGTAAGTCGCCCCTAAACCCTCGGTGGCGTCTTCGATTACTTTCAGGCCGAATTTTCTCGCGACGGCCATAATGGGATCCAAGTCAACGGGATGACCCAGAATATGAACCGGAATCACGGCAGCAACGCGGCGCCCTGTGCGCCGGTTGTACAGCGTGCCGTCGCTCCAGCGACAGTCCCGCTCCAGGAATTCCACAACTCGCGTAGCATCCATCTGCCAATAAACGGGCTCGGCGTCAATGAAGACTGGCCAGGCTCCCACGTACCGGATGGCATTGACGGGGGCAATGAATGTCAGGGTGGAGACGAGCACTTCGTCCTCAGGCCTCACTCCGGCCACGAGGAGTGCGACGTGCAGCGCCGAAGTGCCGTTCACCGTAGCTACGGCATACTTCGTCTCCGCTTGCTTCGCCACCATCCGCTCGAACCGCTCCACGTAGGAGCCCACCGAGGAAACCCAGTTGGTATCGAGACACTCCTTCACATAACGCCACTCATTGCCGCGAATTTCCGGTACAACGAGGGGGATGAAGCCGTCGGCTGCCGGCGCCCCCGGAGCGAGTGTTTCAGTCGGTTTCATTCACGTTCCTGCAGAGGCAATTGAAAAGCAGAGGGCAGAATTCAGACGATTCAAAACAGCTTTGTAACAGTTTGATATTTTCATTTATCGATGAAGGTTTTGCGCCAGTAATTCCCAAAGGCCCATGGCGGCACACTCACCTAGACTCAGCGATCGCCAGTGCGACGCTTGTCATTTCTTTTAGATGTTTCATAATCTGATCCGGCAATCTTTCTGATCTCACCACTTTTTGCGTGCCACTGTCCTTGAGTGACGAGCCGAATTGTGAGCTTCGTACCTCGGCCAGTGCGTTCGATATAGAACAGCTTGCGCTCAGCGTCTTCAACGATGAAATGGCCGCCCTTCGTGTCGATGGCCACTACCAGTTTGTCTCCCTATACCAAAAAGTTGGGATTAAAAATCTTAGCGAAGATTCCCAGGGTGCTTTCGGCAACACGATCATGGCTTGCCGCAGCCTGCTAGATCCGGCTCTTCACCGGGATCCGTCGTGACCACTGTAGTAGCTCCGAGGTAGAACGCCACGCTTTCGTTCACCCAACAGCCGCTGTCCATCGAGAGAGAAGTATTTCGAAACAGCTTGGGTCTTTTAGGAAGAGGCTCAAACTGCAACATACTGCCCCGTTGCTTCAGGCGAGCGACACTGCCTCTCCACCAATCTGGTGCTGGCCCACGCAAATCTCTCTCCGCCGATAGAAAGTTTCCAGACGCAAGCAGACTCACCATCAAAAGCACGAAGATCCCAATCCGCGAGCTTGGCGAAAACCTAATTTGGGATAGCTCTGGCACGCCTATTAAGACCACGCAGATCAACAAAAGCCAAAATATGAATTGAAACCATCCTACGGCTCTCGCAGGTAGTGGTCCATAGATGGAACTTGAAGTCGTCTCTGCGCTTGCGAACTCTCCTAAAAGAACACACATAGCGCCAAGAGCCGCCAGGGCGAGCCATCTGGGCGCTGGCTGGTACGCACTCCCATCGGCAGACGAGTCATTGTCGGGTCGCACGAGTAACGGTATGCAGAACGCACAGAGCAAAACCGCGGGGTTCGTAGTCCAGGCCACACCAAGACCCACCGCCCGCTTGGCATGCGGGAGGAAGTTCGAGACAAATCCTCCTGTCGAATGTCCTCGAGCCATTTTGTCAGCCATGCCCGGAGAAAGCATGATTGCGCTAAGGCTAAGCACGACCAGCCCGATGCACAACCACCACCTGTCAGCCTGTAGTTTCAGGACTCGTACAGAAACCACTCCTGCTAGCAAACATGCCAGAAGAAAAACGCCTGCAATTTCATGTTGGGTTGGAATTGCGATCGCCAGTAAGGCGAGCGCGATGTAGCCGAAAATCGTATGTCTGCGTTTGGAGATTAGACCCGCAAAAACCAGCATACTACTGATCGGTAATTGGTATTCTATTGCGCCCGTGAGCCAGAAGATATTGTCGCCCGGGCTGGCCATGCTTGCTAACCAAGTAGCATAGAAAACACCGGCAGCGAGCAAGGCTCTCGTGCGAGGCACACTGAGGACAGTCATGAAAAAGTACGACAGTGCCGCAAGGTTTGTGAGCATAACCAGCAGGAGCAGCCATCCATAGGAAAAGCTGAGATTTAATTTGCTCATGACCAGACTTTCCAGTAAGGGAGCGAGCAGCCGCCCCGACCCCTCGGTGTGCTCGATCCAAGCCCTGGTGAGAACGCTTGACACCGTTACGCACTTACTAACCGCGGCATAGCCGGGACAAGAGCTAAGCGTGGCGTAAGCAAAGTCGTCTACGTTCAACGAAGAATAGAACAACAATCCGATGAACGGCGCTGCGAAAACGAAGAGAGCAACCGGAATTAAGGCGCCGGAGAAAAGCTGGTGCTGGGTCCAGAATCGATGGGAGGCTCGGCAAAAGCGGGACATCAAAGGAGATTCGTTCATCCTAGGCTCCCCAAACTCGTGTGCTTGATTCCACGTGACTCCTTACGAGGATCCCAATTGCAGCTTTCTGAGAGAGGTTCCACCATCAGGCACTCTCGCCAAGGCGCTTCCAGTCTCCTCACATCATACTCAGCGACCACGGGGATGAAGCCGTCGTCCGCCGGCGCACCCGGAGCGAGTGTTTCAGTCGGTTTCATTCACGTTCCTGCAGGGGGAATTGAAAGCAGGGGACAGAATTCAGGCGTGTCACGGTTTGATATTTTCATTTATCGATGAAGGTTTTGCGCCAGTAATTCCAGATTTGAAGACCCCAGGTCACGGTTAGTTTTGGCTGAAGCTCGTCATTCCTTTTACATGTTTCATAACAGTTGCCTGGTCAAAACTGTTGGTTTTCTCCGTTGCTTACACGTTCGCGAAGCTATCGCGGGCCCGGGATCTACCGAACAGTTCACCTCGCCGCTGTCTTTAACTAAGCGGTGGCCAACGGGTTCTGTGCCATGCTCGGGAATTCACCAGGACAAGACAATACCACAGGTTCACGCCAAATCCGGTTGCGGCCCATCTGTATGATGATCCGCCCGATTCCAGTAGTTGTAGTTCCGTAGCGCTGGATCAGCGCAGCCATCTCCTCCTTCTTGGCCTCCGAAAACTCAAAGCGATGCATTACCGGGCTGCTGAATTTATATTGCGAGAGAGGCATGGAAAGCGGGCTTCGCATCCAGCCTGGGATATCGTAACGCAATAAGACGCAGGGATTATCCTCATCGCGGTCACTACCCCAAATATTGTGAGCACGTCCTACGCAAAAAGCCTCGATGTCGGCAAAGATTTCTGGATCGATGTCGCCCTCGATGTCGCCCTCGATGTCCTTACCCAGTATGTTGTGGGCCGTCTGGAAGACATACTTGACCCAATCATTCATCACCGCTAAGCTCATGGCCGTGTGTGTTTGAATCAGGTTGGTGCCAATTTCCCCTTTGAGCAACTTCTCGTAATTGTCTCCTGCGCACACAAATGCCCGAAGTTCCTCTTCAGAGTCCCAAAGTTCTTCTCTTGTCAGCCGGACAAACGAGTTGAAGATCGCTTGCACGGAGGCCGGCGCCGACTCGATGCCAGCTACCAGTTTTTCTAGCAACCCGATGATAGAAACCTTCTTTTGCCGCAGTAATCTGAACAATGGGCTGAGGCCGCCGCCGTTATATACAACCGCGACCACTAGATGCAGCTTTCTTGCCTCTTGGTAGTCGTCAAATGACATTGTGCTTGTGGAAGTGACGACCTCTTCGATCTCGACCGCGATGCGCCCATTCCCTAGCTTCGCGAAGTCGCGCGGCAAGATTCGAAAATGTGAGCCAATCTTGTAAGTCGCCCGGCTGAAAGCCGAATTGAGTTCCGTACCGTTTAGCAACATGCATGTATAGGTATCGATGACGTCAATCCCTGCCTCCACAACCTCCGAGAGTGATTTGACGTGCCGTTCATAGGAATCACCAGGCAGGCCTAGGATGAGTTCTGAGAGTGTGGGCAGGCCGAGTTCCTGATACACGCTCGCCAGAGCCATCATTTGGGAGGTGCTGATGTTATCGCGCTTGATCTCCCGGAGGACGGCAGGGTCCATCGACTGGACAGACATCCACATGGACATCGAGCCATTCAGTTTTCGAAGCGCTTTTGCAATGCGCTCTTTCTTGTTCTTGCCGGTAGAGGCGAAAATCGAGCGCGGCCAGTTCTGCCTTTGTTGGATCCTTTCGATATGTTCGACGATTTCGAAGTCCCGCTCGTACATCGCAAAATTCGGGTCGGCGAACATCAAATTCGAAATGAGGTTTGGAGCTCTTTGTACAGCGGCGGCTATATAATCCAGTTCTGCCTTCACGCGTTCAATACTGAAGTGGTTTACCTTCGAAATGAGCTGGTTTCCCTCGTGGCAAAAGGTGCACGAGAACGGACAACCCCGGTTGGTTTCCATCATCGGGGAAAGCTTTCCGTCGAAAAACTTGTCCATGTACCCCGTAAGGTACGGAGACGGTATGTCGTCAAGGTTTCGCCGCCGGGAAAGCATGGTTCCCTTCATAACCTCCGTATCACTCATGCGGTGAACGAATCCATCAATCGGGGTCGACTTCATCTTCTCGCGGTCAAGACCGGTCTCAAGGGCACGAGCCACCAACGCGGCGAATGCTTCTTCACCTTCCAGGTAGGCGTAGAAGTCGATCAGAGGATTACGTTTGACGAACTGGCTGCGCGCCTGATCGTCAAGAGGTATGTTTGGACCGCCCATCACGCAAATCGTCTGGGGCGAAAGCGCTCGGCTCATCCTGAAAAACTCTAATCCCAAACTGAAATTCCATGGGTAGTTGCTCAGGCCCAGGATGTCCGGTGGGTTCTCATGGATGGCCTGTTCCAGATCCTCTACATACTTGAACAGTCTTAGATCGATCTCCTTGCCGAAAGTTTTCTCTGCGTAAGCCGCGATGAAACCGATGTTGAGGGGAAACGCATCAGTGGCAAGAGACAGTGTCGTATACGTGAGATCGCCTAAATAGATCCTAAGGGGGCCCGGTACTGCTAAGCTGTTTCCATTAGTCATTAGCCTCACCATGCTTTCTGGTCATGCGTGGTTGATCATCCGTTGGGGTCTAGTCTTCGGCTGACGCCGTCCTGAGATCTCGTCCTAGCTCAGCTGATCAGATTGAACTGATCGGGTTGGGACCATCGCCTAATCGCCCGGACCTCGTTAGGCTGGCACAATTTACTGCGAAAGACCTTTCCAGTAAAGCTATTAAAGGCCGGGCTCGGGCGAATCTAATTGCGATATTTACCGTCTCCGAAGTTTCCGACGACATTCTCCTGCACCAATCGTGTAATTTCTGCGATGCCTTGGGCAACGGTGCGGGTCGTGTTAAATCCCAACTGATTCGTGATCCGCGCAAAAGAAACCCGGTAGTCCCGCGGGTCCTCAGTTTTGTGCACAAACTCGACCAATGCGTCTGGCACATAGGGGTGGATCATCTCAACTAGTTGTTGTTTTTGGAAATTTTGATCTGTCGCCCCGACATTAAACACACAACCGCCGATACTTGCCGTCGGCGAGCCAAGCACCAGTTGAATTGCCCGGGCGGCGTCTCGCACATGTATGTAGGGGCGCCAAAATTGCTCTCCGAAGACCTTAAGGTGCTTCTTGGTCAGCATCTCCATCGTGAATTCGTTCACCGTAAGGTCGAAGCGCATGCGCGGCGATACCCCGTAAAGTGTAGAGAACCGCAAGGGCGTCGGACACCAGTCATTGTGGTGACCGCCGTTTAACAATGCCGTTTCTACGGCCACTTTGGTCTCGGCGTAGAGAGAAACCGGACGCAACTCGGACTCCTCATCCACGTACTGATTTACGTCCTTCATCTTGCCGTAGTTACTGCATGTGGAGGCAAAGATAAACCGTGTGACCCCGGCTCGCTGGCTCTCCTCGATCAGCACAAGGGATGCGTCGAGGTTGGTGGCCCGGGCCAGATCCGGTTGCCGCGCACAGGCGGGGTCGCCGACCACGGCCGCCAGGTGAACCACCGCATCGAGACCCGACACCGCGGTTCGGACTGTATTGCGATCGCGGATGTCCCCGCGAACAAACTCAAAGCCCGGATGACACCAGACCCCGAGGAGTGGTTCGCCGCCGTACGCCAGATGGTCCAACACGCGAACTTGAAGTCCCGCAGCAAGCAATAGTGGAGTGAGCGTGGAACCCAGGTAACCTGCTCCGCCTGTAATGAGTATCTTCGTGTTAAATCCTTCCTTTCAGCACATCCTTCTGAGCCTTCTGATAATCCTCGTGCCGACCGACATCGAGCCAGTATTCTCTGATGGGAAAGCCCACCACCGGCCGTCCCGCTTCAATCAATCTTTGCATGAGATCAGTCATGTCGAACGGCTGCCCTTCCGGAATGTAGTCCAAGGCTGACGGTTCAAGTAGATAGGTTCCTGCATTGATAAAGAAACTGAGCGAGGGCTTTTCCTGGAGCTTCGTGATTCGCACATCCTCGCATTCCACGACGCCGAAAGGAACCTGCACGTCGTATTTGCGAACGCCTACCGTAAGGACCGCCCCATGCTTACGGTGGTACACCAGCATTTCCTTGAACGGAACGCCCGTGAGAATGTCCCCATTGATGACAAGGAAGGAACCTTCGGGCCGTTTCATTTGCTTCAGGCCGCCAGCGGTTCCCATGGGGTGATCTTCCTTCAAATAGTTCAACCTGACGCCAAAACCTTCGCCGTCCCCAAAATGGTTCGTTATGGTTTCCGGGAGATAATGCGTCGTCAGACTTACCGCGCGGATCCCGGAGCGGCGAAGCTGTTCGATGGTCAGTTCCAACAAGGGGCGATCGCCTACGGGTAGCATGGGTTTGGGCACGCTTTCCGTTAGCGGAAGCAGGCGCTTCCCGTATCCGCCCGCCATAATCACGGCCGAAAGATCCAGGGTCACATCCGGCACCAGATCTTTGCGTAATAAAAACTCCACGACGTGGTTCTCATCATCCACCACCGGCAAGTGATGGATGTCATGCTCGTTCATGAGACGTAGCGCTTCCCAAGTGGGAATGGAGCGCGGCGCGATTACGGGTCTCCGGCTGGCAATCGTAATAGAGGGGGCATCCAGGGATTTGCCCTGCAGAATGGCCCGGCGAATATCGCCGTCTGTTAATAAGCCACATAGAGTCCGGCCGTTTGTGCACACCACCAAAGCCCCTGTACCCGCCTTGTCCAAAAGGGCGACGGCATCAGAAATCGAGGTAGTAGGAGAAATAACAACGCTCTCGAGACGTTGCTCTGGGGTTTCTACGACCTCGACCTCAGCTCCCAAATCCTGACGCAGAATGAGATCACACAGTACTCCGTCCGCGTCTACGACCGGCAATTGATTAATGTCGTGCTGGTTCATCAGCCGCAGCGCCTCACCGGAAGTAATCGGTTCAAGCGCCGTAGTCGGTTCCGAAGTGGCGATCGAGCTACACGGATCATCCAGCCTCCGGGACTTAAGAATCGCCCAACGAACGTCACCATCTGTCAGGAGCCCAACAAGCTTTCGGTCGCCCGAGCACAACACCAGGGCGCCGGTTCCCGCCTTGTCCAGACGTGCAATGGCCTCGACAATGGAAGCGGACGGAGCGATGACGACGCTTTCGATGCGTGCTTTTGGTGTGATACGGGGCATGTTTAGCGAGAAAAGCGAGCGATATCGATCAATCGGCCGCCCCGGATACCTCGGCAGGTTGCGGCGTCTGAGAGGACCGAACGGAACTTCATCACGAGACTGACTCTCCGCACACGACAGATGAGGCTGTTCCGGACAAAGCAGATCGAGGCAGATTCCAGTACTGTCGGGAAATTTTTCCTGTCGCCGGGTTCATCACCGCCACAGTCGTCGCTCCGAAGGCGTTGTTCGCTGCGACTCCAATGGCCTCCACCGCAGATAAAGGAAAGGTTTCTTCATCGAAAACATACTCCCATTGGTGGAACGGCCTATCGATGTCAAAGTTGTCGAAATGATAGGTTCCCTCAACAGTTTTTAGTGCAAGCCAAGGCTGCGGACCAAAAGTTGGCGTGGTGCAATGTACCTTAAGAACATGCGCGGAATCGTTGACCCTCCGCATCGTCAATTCAAGCTCGCAGGGAGGAAGGGGTGGAAGCTGCAACGCAGACCGCATGGCCGTTACGGCTTCGGAAAAAAGAAAAGGTACATCACGGAAATCGCTGGCAACGCGCTGGACCAGCTCGCGGACAGAGTTGATGTCCGGACCCATGTCCCGGAAATCATGATTCGTTATGGCCAGGATCGTCGGCTTGCCTTCGCCCGCCTCTTTGAACGCCTGCCGTACATCCCGCTCTTCAAGCAGGCGGTAGCGCGTTCCCACATTCAAGCAGCGAGCGATCCATCGGCGGCAGTTGCCTGGAACCTGATAGTCGTCGGCTGACGGATGATACGGCTCCCACGTGGCTGGCGCGCGCCGCCAGTCGCCGAAGCGACCGCCGAGGAGCCCGAACTGGTCTCCGTCCACTCCGTTGTCGACCATGGCCTGGCTCGAGAAATCGAACGGGATATGCTGTTCCAGAAACCAGTGGCTGTCCGGCCGGATAACGTGAAATCCCGGGCGGTGCGCAGCAGGAAACCAACGATGATCAATGATCCGCCGGGATAAGATCTGATGCAGGCTATCGGACGACGACCACCAGTGGGTGGCGCAGCGGTGGGCTTCCCGCCGGAACGAATGCGGGTGATAGTGAAAATGCAATCTATCCTGCGATGCGCCAGTCTCACGAATCCTCCGGTGGTAATGTTCGAAAATATTGTGATATCCCATGTCCCTGCGCCGGGGATTCAAATCGTAATCGACGTGATCAACGCAGAACCAGTTATAGATCCACCCCGCCCCGGCTGAATCGCGAACCTCCATGCGAAATGATTCGCGCATCAACTCGGCCAGCATGGCATCCACCTTGTCCCAGGTGTCGTTATAAGCCAGCAGATGAGGATCCACTACCTTCTGAACGGCGGCCTGCAGTCCGCCCAGATCCACTTGTCCGGCCTGTAGACGGCGCAACAGCTCGACACTAGGTTCCAATTCAAGATGAAAGATCGAGCGCAACCGTTCAAAGGTCACGTCGACCGACTCGTAGAGAGGTCCCTCGGTGTCGACGCAATGAACGATATAAACTGGGTTTCTTGTCACGTGATTTTGCACTATTCAAGCGCTGTCAGCTTGACTACCAATCTGGCTGGAACGCCAACAACGGTAACTCCCGACGGCACATCGTCCACGACGACTGCCCCGGCCCCAACAATGCTGGCGGCTCCGACATCAACACCCTGGATAATGCAGGCCCCGGTTCCGATGTGGGCACCTTTTCCTATGTGGACGTTGCCGGACAAGGTGACTCCCGGAGCGATGTGCGCATGAGCATCGATCGAGCAGTCGTGGTCGACGCGAGCCCCCGTATTGATGATCACATTCGCTCCCAATCGACTCCCCGGTTGCACCACACCCCCCGCCATGACTTGGACGCCTTCCGCAATGTGTACATCCGGAGCCATGACCGCGGAGGGATGGATCACCGTCTCAAAAATATATTGTCTCTCCCGGAACTTTTCGTAGAGCGTCCTATGCAAAACCGTGGAATCGATCGAGCCCACACCGTTAACCAGCCGCACCTGGTGAGGCGGATGCTGGAAAACCACGCCGTCGTCACCGAGCTGCACAATGCCAAGCAATGGGGACAAACAGGGTTTCAGGTCGACGAAGCCGAGAACCCTACGATGTTGCAGGAGGAGCGTGCTGACCAGCACCTTGGCATGACCGCCTCCTCCAATGACAATCACTGGCAGGCTCAAGGCGTGCTCCTCCTCGCTTACTGCAGGTGTTTCCAATGGAGCACCTGGTCGGCGGCAACGTCAGACGCGAGCCGGCGGCCGATGACGTAAGCGATTTCGTTGGGGGCGATCCCGGTTCCGGGACGTTTGGCGTCGAGGTCGGTCTCGGTTAGCATGTGGCCACGATCCAGTTTGCGCTTGGCGACGAGACTCCGGCGGAATTTCTTCCGTTTTTCCATCTCAGCTGCACTGACGATCCGCTTGCTCTCCCCCAGCGCGGTAAAAGTATTCCTCCCCTCCTCGACGATGGTCCGCAACTGCTCGGGATTGGCCGAGATAGCATGGTCCCATCCAGCCATATCCTGATCAAGAGTGAAGTGTTTTTCGATGACACACGCGCCTAGTGCAATTGCGGCAAGCGAGATGGCAGCGCCCAACGTGTGATCGCTGAATCCCACGGGCACACCGAACGCTTCCTGCATTGTCTTCATGTTCCGCAGATGAATTGTGTCGTATTCAGGAGGATAGATCGAAACACAATGCAGCAGCACGATTTGTTCATTACCCTCGGCGCGAACTGTTTCAACGGCATGCTCTATTTCCGCCAAAGTTGCCATGCCAGTCGAAATAACCACCGGCCGCTGCTTGCGGGCAACGTGTTTGAGCAGCGGCAAGTGCACGACGTCCATCGAGGCAATCTTGAAAAATGGCACATCCAGCTCTTCGAGGAGATTCGCCTCCTCTACCGAAAAGGGAGTTGAGCAGAAGGCTATGCCCCGGGCCCGGCAGTGGGCATGGGCTTCCCGATGCTGGTCTGCAGTTAACTGGTAGGCCGTCACCATTTCCCGCAGCGAGCCAAAATGCTTTTTCTTATCCGAATACGCGGTATTGCGGGCATATTCCTCTTCGGCAATGAGCGACGTATCGCTCCACGATTGGAACTTGACCGCGTGCGCGCCGGCCGCCGCGGCTGCGTCAATCAGTCGGCGGCAGAGATCCATGTCGCCGTTGTGATTGGATCCGACCTCGGCGATGATGTAGGGTGGTCGGTCCAGCCCGATTTCCACCCCTCCAAAGTTAATGGTTTTCATATTCGGATCTCCTGCTAACTCCACATATGCCCTAGCGCTGGATAAGCAACGCAAGACCACCAAAGCGGTGCAGGGTGCAAGGCGTTGAGGGCTTCCACGTAGCCGTCCAACTTCGCGGGATGAAGGACAATGCGCTGATGAAATTCTTCTACCTCTCTTGCCACTTTCCCAACTGCGGCGTACCGTTCGTCTATGTAATCGCACCTGTGTTCAGCGAGCAAAAGCTGAAAATGTCGCCGTACCAGAGCAGTATCAGAGATGACCTGATCCAGGCTGAACGGAGATCTGACCCGAGCTGTGTTAGCAGGATGCTGCCGATAATCCATTCTAGGCACACGATCAAAGGCTAATCTGGCGCCCAAGAGCCAAGCCCGAGTCGACAGGAACCAATCCACCAAAACCACATTGGCTGGAATCGGCAAACACCGCCTTAGAAGATCTGAACGAAAGGCTGAGTTGGAGAAACCAAAAACATTGGTCCGCGGAAACACGTCTTCCGGTCCTAGCTGCGGCGGCAAATCAAATGTGAGGCCGAGATCTTGCCCCCGTTGATCGACAAGGCGCAACGCACAGCCGGCAAGTTCGCTGTCCTGTAAAGCCGCCCGGGCTGCCGCCACGCGTGAGGCATGAAGCAAATCATCGCTGTCCACCAGCACCACCCCCGAACAGGTGTTCACAATCCGCGCTAGTGCCTCCTGCCGGATCTGTGCGGGCGTGGCGCCGGAAGGCGCTGTCACCCAGTTCGACGTCAAATCGGATCCCAGCATGTTCTGGACGGATTCGCTAGTCAGCTTGTCCAAGCCGATCCACAGCTGGAACTCTTGGTCCGTCTGTCGGCGGAGAGAGCGGTACCAATCCAACAGATAAGTCTCAACGCCGGGATAAATCGTCGTGTAAACGGCGAGGGTCCCTCGAATGTCTGCCAGTGCTAATAATCCTCCTGGTGTTATGCCGGCCTCCCACCGTTTCCCGCTCAAAGTCGTGGAAGCTCGTAAAGAACCTCAGCCATGGCCCAGTCCTCAAAGGTATCAATATCAATTCCCCGCTGCCACGGGATTTCCCACCCCGTTCTGTTTTCCAAATGGAAAGTCTTTGCCCGGCGCAAAGACCCTGCCCGGGCCCACCAGATAGCGCCCGTCGGGCAAACAAGCTCTGGTAGGTCCTGGCCGCGCACGGTCATTTGCTCTTTAAAGATGGGTTCCAATTCATTCCGTTCATTGCGACTCATAGCCCACCAGGGATTCAGCCATCCGTAACGCACCACTGAGATCTGCGACTCGGCGCCGGTTTGCTCAAACTGCCTGTAGCTCTGTATGACATCGCCCGCGGTTCGCAACGGGCAGTTCGGCATCAACTGGGCCACCGAGTCAAATTTGTCACCGGCGGGATCAAGCCGGAGCAACGCGTCGGCTGTCGCCGAAGACACAGGAGTGAAATCATCGGCCAGGGCCTTGTCACGCAGAAAAGGAACTTCGGCGTTGTGTTGCCGAGCGACTTCGGCAATTTCCTGACTGTCGGTGCTGACCACAACGCGTTCAAAGAGGCCGCTCTCGCGGGCTGCGGCAATGGAGTAGGCAATGATCGGTTTGCCGGCTAGAGGCTTGATGTTCTTACCTGGGATTCGTTTCGAACCACCGCGAGCGGGAATTATTGCGATTGCTGTTCCTGCCATGATCGGATCTTCCTGTGAGTTCTGAACCGTACGAAATGGATGAACCTTAACCAGTCAGTCCACCTAGAGAAAACAAGCCCAGAGCGAAGATTGATAAGCTGATTTGGCAAAGCCGACACGCCGAACATCTGGTACTCCAGCCAGATTGAAATCGAGTGTAACGGACGATCACTTCAGCGCCCGGTAGTGATCTGTCCATTTCCCAGTCGGTACCAAAATAAGAGAGAGCGTTGTGCGAGATCGAGCGGAGGATTCTTAAGTCATCCCCACTGCTGGCCACAAACAGCAGACCCTCCTGATACACCACAAGAAGGAGAAGCCCAGTTACGATCGTTGGCATTTGAGCAATGGCGGGTCATCTCAAACAAACTCTACCTGACCTGATGCTTGCGAGGATACTCCAAGGACACAGGAGCAATTGTCCCGTCGGGCAAGCACCATTCATAAGGCACCACCATTGGAGTAGATTGTCCAGCACGTGATAGAAATTCTCCCTTGAAGCCGTATTCCGCAAGATCTCCCACTACACTGAAATAGGCCACGTCCTGGTAGTATATGATCGTGTCATTCAGGTCTCTTGTCCGGACGGACATTCTGACCGAGTAACTTTGTGGGAGCAGGGGCAGGGATTTGAACCGGCAGGCAAGCTTTCCGCTGCCGGCCAGGACTTCGGGCCGGTTTCCGTCCAAGGCCATATCGGCCGCAAAGCAAGAGCCGTTGATCGAATGCACGCCGACCACAACATAGGGTTGGTTCAGGCTCTTCTCCGCGTCGAGATCGATCTCGACGATGAAATCCTCCCCAGGTAGGAACTCGCTAGTTTCCTCCCCGCGGTCGTTTTTTAACACGACCCTTTGAATGGTCAGCCCATAGTCCGGATTCGTGCGGCGGGAGAAAAAGAGATTATTGGAGCTGCTAATCAAATAGGCCTCCAGGACTTCATTTACCTTTCCATCTTTGTGCAGTCGGCCAGCCTGGAACCAGACACACCTCTGGCATAAGCTCCGGACGGCTTGTGGATTGTGGCTAACGAACAGGACCGTTCTTCCGGTCTGGGCAATGCTTTGCATCTTTCCAAGGCATTTCTTCTGGAAGGCGGTATCGCCAACTGCGAGCACCTCGTCAACGATCAGGATTTCGGGTTCCAGGTGGGCCGCCACCGCAAAAGCCAAGCGGACATACATGCCGGAGGAGTAGCGTTTGACGGGCGTGTCGAGAAATTCTTCAACTCCCGAAAACTCTACGATCTCGTCGAATTTCCGGCTGATCTCTGCGTGGCTCATTCCCAGGATCGCACCGTTCAGGAAGATGTTCTCCCGCCCCGTAAGCTCCTGATGAAATCCGGTGCCGACCTCGAGCAGGCTGGCGCTCCGGCCATCGATGCGGATTCGACCCTCGGTGGGAATAGTAATCCGGCTAAGAATTTTCAACAGCGTGCTCTTGCCCGCGCCGTTGCTGCCGATAATGCCAACCACTTCACCCTGTTTGATCTGCAGGGAGACATCCTGTAACGCCCAGAAATCCACGTGCTGCATCTTTTCTTGGCGGCCGGACCGAAACCAGGCGAGCGGCGAACGGATCACACCCTCGATGGCATGGCTTAGGCCGTCACGGTTGGCCTGCCGATGGTCGATGGTGTACCGTTTACCGAGATTCTCAATGGTGATGGCAGGATTGGGCATGGCACGGATCTCCGAAGGTGCGTTTGCACCGTTTATATGACATCGGCAAAAGTTCGCTCGGTCTTTCTGAAATACCAGACACCTGACGCAATCAGCACGATCACATCAACCAGCGCGACTGTGAACTCCGGCCAGGAAAAGTTTTGTGCTCCGCCCAACACGCACCAGCGAAAGCCATCGATGACTCCCACCATCGGATTGAGTGCGTATAAGAGGCGAAAGCGCTCTGGAACGATGCTGCTTCGAAAGCCTACGGGCGAGATATAAAGACCAAACTGGACGATGAACGGGACAATGAAGCGGAAGTCACGGTACTCGACCATCAGGGCAGCGATCCACAAACTGACCCCGAGAGTGGCGCCGAATGCGAGCAGCACAAAAAACGGCAGAAAAAGCATGGGCGCAGAAGGGGGATAGTGGTACCAAATCATCAGGGCAACAAGGAAGACGGCGGAGATCAGGAAGTCCACCAAGCTGGTCATGACGCTGCTGACAACAATGATGAGCCGCGGGAAATACACTTTGGAAATCAAGCCGGCATTCGATACGAGGCTGTTCCCGCTTTCGGTCATCGAATTGGAGAAAAACTGCCAGGGGAGCAAACCGCAAAAAACCAGCAGCGGATAAGGCACCCCGCCAGAAGGCATTTTGCCCAGCTTTCCAAACACAACCGTAAGCACAAGCATGGTCAGGAGTGGCCGCATGAGCGACCAACTCAAACCCACAACGGTTTGCTTGTAGCGCACCAGCAAATCGCGCCACGTGAGGAAGTAGAACAATTCCCGATAGCGCCAAAGATCTCGCCAATACTGCCTCTCCGTGGCCCCGGCTTCGATTAGCAATTCACTCGTAGACGATGTTCCGAATCCATCGGATAGGGACATGGACTTGACCTCGAGGTTTTTCATGACCAACGGAAGGCTCCGGCTTGAGCTAGTTTGTTTTGGGTTCGGTAAGCATATGCTGTCATCTCGCTAAGCTTACCCCTTTCAGGGGGGAGAACGTCCCCGGCTGCACTGCAGACGCAGATCTTCATATCCACTCCGTCATGGCTGGAGACTTTCCGCCACGCAATTGTCTCTACCCGCGGGATGTCAGGGAAGCCGCGATATTCGTCATTGCTTATGAGTCGCTTGCGGGTGGGTGCGAGGTGGTTCCGAAAGTCTGATTAAGAGATCCAACTCAAAGCGGACGAGCTACCGCCACAAGGCTCACAAACCTCGATCGCCGATTGAAGAGACAGAGAGCAGTTGCCCTGCCAAAGTCAAGGGAACGGGAGAACAATTCAGGGAGAGGGGCGGTCTTAAATTATTGAAACAATTGGCCTTATCACGACGAGGCCCTATCGGGTCAAGAAGGAAGGACACTCGGAATGGCTAGCTCACGTCCTTTGGGAAAAGCATTTCCACCGTCTGGCATATTTTTCCAAAGCGGATCGCTGTCGTAGGCTTTGGCGGTCAGGCTCTTTTCAGGTTCACCACCTGCGAGGAATACTTGGGCTCGGCTCAAGCGTTCGGCACACCGTGCCCGGAAGACTTGTTCTCTTTGGCAGCACTCGAAAGATCGGTGATTTTCGAAACGATGCGATACAAAAGGCTTCGGTCGGGCCACGGTCGACGTAGGTCTTCTACCAAATCTGGCTCCCCTTGTGGAATATCTTGAAAGCTCGACTGTAGGAACTCACTCTTGCACTGCCAGATCTGGGGAAAATAAGCGATCAGATCATTCTGAGTCACTGGGGGGATTTCTCGCGGCGGCCTACCAGACAATTGTGACACCAGCCCTTCAATCAAGTCACGCTGTTTCCCGAGTTGCAGATGGCTCAGAGGAGTGCAACGCGGATTCAATTCAATCAGAAAAGTTGCTCGTGTGGCATCCTCTATCATGAAATCTAGACCATAGAATCCAGACAAACACAATCGACGGGAAATTCGTTCAGCAGCAAACATCATTTCGGGGTTCTCTACCACTCGCACAATGTCGGCCGGACCGGTTTGTCCCTCGGAACTGACTACTTCGGCACCGATGTAAGCTCGCACTTCTCCTTTCCAGCTCACGAAAGTGCAGTTGGCGGGGCGGCCCTCAACGTAGGCCTGGACGCTGACTGCTGGCCTGTGATTGTTCCACCAAGGACGAAGCCAGAAGGGGTCACGGTTGACAAGAGCTCGCTTGATCACTCGCGCAGCCCCAAAGAGTCCGCTGATTTCGTAGAAGTACCTTTCGGCTTGTCCAGAAGTCTGCGCGATCCGCACTCCTTTACCACCAAAGGTTCCATCCCCTTTTAGTACCCAGGGGAAGTTGTGATCCGCCTGCCACGATTTGAGATCCTTCTCCGTCGTGAGGGGCATGGTGTCCGGCACGCGGACACCTTCTTCACGCGCGATCCGTAGGAGTTCGCAGCGGGAAGATACTATCGGGTAGCTCTCGGGAGGCCCAAGAGAGTTTTCAATCAAGTCCGTCAGCCCAAGGCCTTCTTGCCCGAGGGTGCGGGCATGCTCGTGCAGTTCATGCAGGTGTTGGACACCCCGGTCATCACAAGGAATGATGATTTGGGGCTCAGTTGCTTCGATGGCGGCCGTCAATGATTCGGCAGGATAAAGGCTGCTGTATGGGAATGTCCTCTGCACGACGCGTGTGCGTAGCAGAGGGTGTCCTCGAGTCGGACATATGGCTGAAACGTGGCACCCTCCCTTATCCAGACCAATAGCAATTCGCGAGGGACTGGGCCACCGATTGGTGGACGTCAACAACACCTTCGGAACTCGAGTTTTCCCAATCTCTTGAACAAAATCCCCTTGCGGCATCCCGGTTGAGCTCCACGTAAGCTTCTCGTTAGATTTGTCGTGATGGAACCACCACCTAAGAAGAACGCACGCGTCCTATGAGCGATTCCTCACGGTTGTTTTGGTCAACGTACCGCCACTTCGTCACGCTCTGTGGCTTCAGTTTTTGACTCTGGCTCGCCGATGGCAGACTTGCGTTCCGCTGTCCTCGCGAGGTGCCGAGAAATTCTCGGCGCGGTGAATCCGGCTCCAAATGCGAACCGCAAAAGTGGCCCGAAGGTATTCGCAGCGGTGATCCCCACGAAATACAACCGCGGGACGGAGGACTCAAAGTTCGACGACAAGATCGGTGTATGTTCAACCGATCGGATTCCAGCCTGGAGATCGGAATCCATAAACGCCAACCGGCTGAGATCAACGTTGTAGCCAGTGGCCGCGATGACGTGATCAGTGACCAACGTCTTGCGCGTGCCGGCGCTGTCCGTCAATTGGAGACTTACTCGGCCATTCTGAACCTTGGCCTCCGTAACGGTGACCCCAACGTTTAAACCCACCTTTCCAACCACCTGCTCCTTGATGAACCAGCAAGGCGCTGGACCGAGAATTCGTCGTACTTTATCAAGCCGGAACTCTTGAGGCATTAGTCTAAAAATAAGCGGCGCGTTGGTGCATAAGAACAATTTCCAACCAGGCCCAATCCCTGTAATCGGGTTGCGCAGCCGATCTAAGAATGAGGGTTCGGTTTTTTCTGGCGGATCGTGGAACCGAATAACGGACTTGCGGGCGATTACCTCGACATGCGCACCGGCCTGGTGCAGCAGGGCCGCCAAGTCCAAGGCCGAGGCTCCCGCCCCCACCACAGCGACTTCACGTCCACTGAACTGTTCCAGATCATGGTGCTTTGAGCTATGGGTAACAAGCGCCTCGGGAAGTGCGGCCAGCATTGGAGGAACATATTCGAAGTGCGTTAGGCCAATCGCCATCACTACCCTTCGAGCAAAAAGAGTTTCCCCATCCTCCAGTCGAATTCGGAAACCATTGGTGGATCGCTGGAGCGAGGCGACGCTTTTATTCTCTAGCTCCGGAACAAACCTCCTTTGAAATTCCAGACCATAAGCTGTAAATACTTCCAGCGGGACGGGGCTGCCGATGTCGGCATAAGGAATCCCCTGTTCTTTGCAGTAGACTTCCAGGGTAAAAGTGGACCCGGGGTCGTACAGGGAAGACGCGAAACCTTCGGATTTGAGGTGCATACCTTTGGGCATATGGGTCCGCCAGAAACTCATTGGAGTTCCAAAAATACGGAAGTCAACACCCCGCGCCTTGAGATGCGCCGCGATCGACAATCCATACGGCCCTGCACCAATGATCGCTACGTCACAGTTTTTCATCTGTTCTGCCACCCCCGTCTATTTTTAGGTCCTATGCCTTCTGAATCTACGCTTTGCATATGTTCGACCAGCGGATTCCTACGTGCGAAACTCACCAAATTTGCAAAATTCGTGGACGGGGCATGCTCCATTTTGCCGCAGCTCATGATCGGATCCATCGTTGATCTTACCTTACCTGTGGTAACTATGAGGCAGATGCGTAATTTGTGTCTTCGAAGTGGCCAACGGGCGGTTTTGGCGCCGTACGCGGGATATTGTTTTGTCCAAGGAGTTTTCCAATGACCATCTGATTTCCCGCATCTGGATCGCTGTGTTCTTGGCCGCCTCCCAACCAAACGCTGTCCTGATCCAGGAATACTTCCAGGACAAATGGGGAGGCAGGAGCTGTCCATCCAGCTCAGCCGCAATCTGTTCGGCCTGCTCGACGATGTCGGACCGCTCTGGATAGAAGTTAATTAGATTACGTTGTAGATAGGCCAGGCAAGCTGCTCTAGTTCTCGAAGAATCTTCTAGGGACCGGAGATAACCGATGTGCAACTTCATGGACAGCCAGAGTGCTTCGCGCTTCCTGTCCGACCGACCTACATAGGCCAAGCTATTGGATCGAAAGCCCCGGTAGTACACTTTTGAACCCGGTACGAACCGGGTGCCGTTGCTGTTAAGTAGAACCCGGCAAAAATATTCGCCGTCATCGTCTGAGAGCATGCACGTGTTCCATGGCCCCGATGTTTCGCTCAACTTTCGGCTCACAAGCCAGGTCGCAGTCTGCATATATAAGTTGTCTCTCATCTTACGGAGAAGCCATTCCGTAGGAGAAAGATCTTCCCACAATCCCGTCCGGATAAATTGTGCATGCGGCCAATAGTGGAGAAATTTTCCAAACTCTGAAGAGAGAAGCGTTTTCCTGTCCCCGACCTGATCCAACTCCGCCATCTGCCGGGCAACCTTGTCGGGAGCCAGAAGGTCATCGGCATCCAGCCACTGAATGTAGTCCCCATGGCAGAGAGAGAAAGCTGTGTTTCTGGCCGAGGCAGCACCTTTATTCTTCTCTGAGACAATACGGACGGAGTCCGATTCAAACTGCCGTGCAATCGCCAGCGTTTGATCAGTGGAACCGTCATCGACGACGATAATCTCCTTTCGTTCCCATGTTTGCGCATTCGCCGAACGCAACGTATCGGCAATCCATTCCTGCGCATTGAAAGCCGGAATGAGGATTGATACTAACGAACTCTCATTGGCTGATTTCGCTGCGACTCTGACCTTCGGGCCGACTGACGGGCGATTAGAGCGAGCGGTTTCCCAGCCTGGGGCGCCGAGCACTTCCAATGCCTCGACCACGGGAACAATTTGTGCGCCAGAGCCAATCGCATATTGCACAACACGCTCAAGGAATTCTGGGGTGCATCCAAATGGAGTAGGGTTACTAGAAATGTCATGTGTCGCAAAGATAAGCCAGCCACACGCTTGTCGGTTGCGGTCAATGACTTCCTTCACCGCCTTAAAGTTGTCTCGGCTTTTCTCTAGAAAGTAAGCCGATAGCTGATTGAGATCCGCCTTTCCAGTATTGAAGGTCTGGCCGCCACCGCGACAACAGAGGAAATAATCTGCGATTCTTGCTTTTGTTTTTGGTCGGGGCAGGCTAATTGGGTAAGAAAATGTCTTGAACTCACAATGAGGGAAAAGACCATTAAGTGCAGCGTGATTTTGTATGATGGAGTTCTCAAAAGTTTTCGTTGCGGTTGCCCATGAATCACAGTGCGCAAACGTGTGACATCCCAGTTCATGCCCTTGCTCGACCAGGGTCGGCAAATCGTCCGGAAAAAATATTTGGCCGCTGGGCGTTTCCTTACCTACAAGGCCGAAGGACGCGAAGTAGGTCCCGGTTAGACCGAAGCGCTTCAGAATCGCGCCACCAGCCAGCAAGGCAGATCTCGGGAAATCATCAAAGGTGAATGAGATCAAAGGCCGCTGCGGGTTAATCAAAAACGGTCTTCTGGACGCGTGACTGCCGGCCCTTCGTTGGTAATACCCTACTAATCTCGACCAAGGATTCCGAAATGACATGACAATCCTCCAGCTACTATTCGACACTCGACCAGGCAAGCATCCCACACTACCTCACTTCGATCTTGTCAAATAACCTCGTCGCACTTCCCCAGGCTGACCACTGAAGGCTTCGGGCACAGCTTCCGTGACCAGGTGCGCATCGCGAGCACCAGGGGGCATCGGTTTAGATGCCGGGCGCAACCCTCGAAATGTCGCCCAAGGGAGCATATCCGGCAGAAGCCTCGCAAAGCGATAGAGGGGTTCGGGTCCGCCGTGCAACAATAAGACGGCTCCGAGGTACAGGATGAGGAACAACAAGGATGTCGACACAATTCGAGCCAGGACTTTCGGGATTCCGGGCGCTGCTGCGAAGAATGCTATTTCGTGCATGATCGCGGCTGTCGCGCATCCGGCCATCAATGATGCCAGCATATACCGCCACACGGACGCGAGCACTGGTGTAACCCCAAAGCGTATGGGCTTCCCTGCGTACCAAAATGCGGGAATAAACAGAATCCAGAAGGAAGCACTCCACGCTGAGGCAATGCCAACTGGTCCCCAGCGGAGCCCTAGGAAAAAGAGTAGAACCGTCACGCCGAACTCCAAGACAACCCAGCGCAGCCAGCGATCAGCTCTTCCAATGGAAAGGTGGATGAGACCGCTGGTAAAGTAAATCAGCATGATCCCGATCCCGGGCCCAAAAAATGTAAAGATGTGACCCGCTGGCCCCCATTTTTCTCCCAATAGCAATCGGATCAGATCTTTCCCGACAAGGGTCAGCACTGCCCCTGCAGCCATGCTTACAAATGCCAGGATGGAAAGCCCATTTAGAAAATATCTCCGATAGTCGGCGGAGCCGCGCTCCAGCCGGCTCAGGGTAGAGAGCACGACATCTGCAACGGGAATATAAAGCTGGTTCGCAGGGAGGAGAAACAAATCATAAGCCTTTTTGTAGAACCCCAAAGAAGCTGGACCAAAGCGCCATCCCACTAGCAGATTGTCCGTGTTTCGGGTGATGTAGTTAAAACTAAAGCGACCATACACGTGCAATGCGAAGCGCACAATAGAGGCGGTACCAGCCAAACGGCGTGGCCGGCCTAGGGAGCCACCGGCACATGCCACCAAGCCCCGGCGGACTGGGCAATTGGCCGGACAATGACCGCAGCCACCAGTGCCCAAAATCCCCATCCGGCGAACGCAATGAGCGATGGACGACTACAACCGACACAATATTTGCGAGGACGTCGATGCAGAAGTTACTGAAAATTGCAGGGCTCGCTTCAAAAGCGCAAGGTGCACGACGGAAGTGCTGTTGACGAATATCGGTCAACGATACGAAGGCGGCGATGTGCGCCACCCGTGGATCGCCATAAAATTTCGCCAGCAATGGTCCGGCCGCAGCGAAGCCGACCGCCAGTAGCAGACCCGCGCCTACGTTGATCCAGAACAGATTACTAGCCAGGACATGATCCATCTCGTCCCGCTGGATAATGGCTTCTGCATATCCGTTCTGCCCGAAACTCATGAGTACAAGGCTGAACGTGGTGACCATTGTGACCACCCCAAAATCCGAAGGCATAAGCAGTCGAGCCAGAATAACCGTGGCGATTAGCTGGGCCCCAAATACCAACCCTGTGCGAACACCGTGACGCCAGCACCACGAACCGCTTGGCGTCGCAGGCCTCCACTGACTTCAATCGGTTGGAATTTGCCGTTTACATCAAAGGGCTTCAAATTCTCTCCATTTCAGTAAATCTCTTCAGATTCCCGGTGATCAGTTGCAGCAGTCTTTTCGACTCTGGCAGCCGTCTGTATCCAACCAAATCGTTTTGCGAAATATAGTTATCCCGAAACTCCGAAAGGTGCCGCCGAACCCCCATTTTCATTCTGTAGGCGATACCATCATCTTTTCGGTCAAGGTCGAGTTTGTCAAAATAAGTCACACGAACCTCAACTCTCTCGCCGGGTCGCATCATTACCTTGAATATGAGACGGCCGTCCCCATAAGCGTGACTGTATGGAGTCCTGATTGACCTTCACTGCCTCCACACAGCCAGGATCGCTCTCCTCTTTCATCACAACAGCTTTGACTGGTCCGTTAATGTGTTTTCAATTTCCACCTGTTTGCTGTACATCTGGATGGCCATGTTCCTTCAATGAAGTTACGAATTTTGAAACTATGGCGGATCACCTCCCCTAAAGAACACCAACGCAGGTCCCATTTCAGTGAATTCAGTTTTTCGATGAACTCCGCTCAGTTCTCGACCACGGTCTTTGAAAACTTCGTGGTGGGCTACCATCAAGCACGGTTTGCCCAACAGTGCATCAAATGCGAAGTTCTCCACGCCATGGGTCAGATATCGTCTGGTAAAAATGGGGAAGCTTCCGTACTTCATGATCGCCACATCCCAAAGGTCGGCGATCTTCGTATCGTTCGCGGCACCGCCCGACGGCGCTACTTCCGTGTTCACGGCCGCGACAATACCGTTCAACTTGAGGGCACGTCCCGCTTCCGGCGAGAACATTCCTTGAGGAAACACCATGATGTGGTCGTGTGGCAACGAAGTCCTTTGAGATAACGATTCCATCCTTTGACTTGGCGGTCTTGATTCTCCTGTTTAGCAAGCCGTGCGATCTGGCCGCGAATTCGCCCCCGGAGTGATCGCAGCCATGGACACAGAGAGACAGCCTGTCGGCGCGTGATTTAAATTGGTGCACCGTCTCACGATTCGTCCGCCGCCAGTTCCATGGGATAAACGCAATGGTCGTCGTGAAATTGTGTGAGTCCATCAGTTCCAGCGCGTCGCGGAAACGCAGAAACCCATATCGGGGTTTTAGGAGAGGATCATCAACAATCAGGCATCCCCGAGTCTCCGCGGGGCCCCTCCAGCAGAATACTGGCAAATGCCCATTTGAGATACATGACTATCGGAACTGCACTGCAAAAGTGATCCTTCACTTCAAAATACTTCTTGGCAGGGGCACTGATGTCTATGATCCCGGAGGATGCGTTTAGAAAGAACCGCGCTCCGCTACGCATGCACTGAAAGGAATATTTCTCCGCAGTTCGCTGAGACGATGCTCTGATGTCCTCCGGCTTGGTGGGGGACATCAAAGCAAAAGTCCTTTTCGGTCAGTTTTACGGACACCTGAAGTCCCGACATGGGACCGCACATCTCGGGAAAATCGTTCAGTCACGGCCAAAAGGGCTTCCGGCGCGATGGGTTTTCGGATGTGCCGCCTCTGCCGTGTTTGTCAAGAACCGCAGCAGTTTCATGCAGAGTGTCGTCTCTTGAAAATCATGGATGTACACCGAACTCGCGTTCAACATCCAGGCAGGTAAGTCGGCGTCAGAACCCATAACGCGTTCGAGAGCGGCAGCCATGCACGATGCGGAGCTCAAAATGCAATAACTAGGGAGACTGTCGCTGTCAGCGCGGAGGCACTCGCCGGTCATTTCGCCGGGCTTTCAGCTCTTCCAAGGTATTCCGAAAAAATCCAGAAGGGCCGTGAGGTTCCGCTCGTCGGTGGAAAGATTCTCGTCGCAGAGCAGAATTGCCCCCAAAGGCGCGGGCACAACGCCCCTTCGGCCAGACTCGGAGCCGCACGTAAGATACTCGGGCTTGTACAATTGTGATTTCCTGGGTATGCTGTTACCGAATCTTGGCTCGCAATCCAGAGCTACGGGCGGCGCTCTCCGTTCTTCTGAGCTATCACGAGTGAGCGCATTGCGCGCCTTGGCGCAACAGTGTTGAGCATCGGCGTCAAGGCTCTCATAACCGCGGTTAGTCCCACTCCCGCTGAATGTGGGATCCAGCAAAAGTTCTCTCGCCTCAGAATCTGCAAACCCGCGGTAGAGAACGGCCGCGCATACTCTTCCAGGGACGGGAGGTAATAGGCTCTCTCTTCCTTAGCAATCCGGTCGCGAAACCGGCTGCGAAAAGCCGGAAACTTATCATTCATGTCGATGACAACGCAAACACCGCTGTCCGCAAGCAAGCCTTTGATCGTGGCGGCGACTTCATTCTCGTTGTTTAATCGATGGCAATAACGAATCGTATTCACACCCACCATAAGGTCGAATGAATTTAGAAGTTGCTCCTTGGGCACGCCGAGACCTGTGGTCACTTCTTCCATCAGATTCTCGTGCCTCGCCACGCAGAATCGAACCTTCTGGTTTTGTTCTGGCGTCAGATATGTCTTTGCCTGCCGCTTAGCCGCGACGATTAGCGCCTCGGAGAAGTCAGTGCCGACGGCAAGTTCCACTGGAATACCCCGGCGTTCCAATGTCCCCCACCAAAAATAGAAGATTCATCCCGGCTCCGCAGCCAAACTCCCAAACGCGGATGCCCTTTTGTATTCTGGATTTCGGGATTTGGTTCTCGATCACACTGAAATAGATATCCCCATAGTCGTGATCCAGAAGGTAACTGATCCCTTGACCGGCGGTTTCCTTAGTGTATCTGCGAAGACTATCCTCGCTGCTGTATTCCTCAAGAAACTCGCCGTTCAATACGGCCGGATTGTCGGGACTTCCTGTTTTCGTCATAGCAGTTAATAATTGCACTAGTCCATGTTCCGCCCAGTGCATTTTTACCCTTTTGTGTTTTAGTTTTGTTCCTCTAGAATTTCCGCTCTACCATTCTGACTCAATTGTACCGGGATCATATTTCATGGATTGCCTTGTATACGTATCCGGCACTACCTCAGCCAGCGCCTTAATGCCAGATTACCCGCATTGCGGGAGAGGGACGGTTCAGGACAGATTCAAGCTGCGCTTCGTGCCGTCCACATATCCACAAACCCACACAAGAGACGCTAAAATGAGTCCTGAGAATAATTTGCAAGTGTACCTGTTTCGGAAGGAACCCTGCTCCTCAATACTGGCCCAAATCTGTTCGCCGGGACAGTATCCACTTTCTCAAGTCGAGACTTATTGTCGGTAACGTGAGGCGTGATTTAGGATCAAGTAAAGGCTCATTACGTCAAAGTAGACTGTTTCCTGAGTGAGTAGGGGAGTTTAACACAGTATGAAACGCAGCACTTTCCTTCTTTTCTTGTTTACCATATTGATAATTCCGGCCTCTGCTTCAGCGCAAATGTGGTCTGGCATCATCAACTCAAGTCGAGCGACTAATTGGTCTACAGCAGGCGTTGTGGGTGGCATCCCTTCAGGCAGTTGGACGCAATGTGGATCAACCATAGCCGCAGGGGCTACTGTGGCGACTATTAATAGCCTACTTTCTGCTTGCGGTGGAACGAACGAATATGTTCTCCTCGGTCCCGGCACATTCAATCTTACCGGGACAATCCAATTTCCTGCGGCTGGCCATGTGGTCTTACGAGGCTCTGGTGCTAACAGCACTTTTATTGTGGGAGGTTCTTCAGGGTTCTCAGGTTGCGTACTGCATACGGCTATTATTTGCGCGTTGTCCCCTACGGGTTCGGCCTTTGGTAATCCTGTTGGCGTAACTGCATGGACTGCTGGCTATACGCAAGGTTCCAATTCCATCACCGTAGGCAGTACTTCGGGAATCTCCACCACCGACCCGCCCACAATTATCATGCTGGAGCAATGCGACACGGGCTACACCGCTTCCAGCGCTTCGGCATCCTGCACGGGAAGCGCCACGGACAATGGCCAATTGTTCGTCTGCGAGGATGCCTACAACGGAACCACAGGCTGTTCGAATGATGGTCCCGGCAACGGCAACGCGCATCGTGGGCAGTTTGAGATGACCACGGCAACGAACATTGCGGGAAGTGTTTTGACCTTGGCCGATCCTCTCATCTATCCCCAATGGACTTCCCGGCAAACCCCACGCATCTGGAGTGGAGCATCCATCTCCACTTCGGCGTGGAGAATCTGGCAATCGACAACACCGCGAACTCCGCTAACGATTTAATCCAGTTCTTCAACGCCTACAATTATTGGGTGTCGGGATGCAAATTCACCAATTGGGCCTTTTGGGGTATCGAAGTTTTCCAAGGGTTGCACGGGACGATTCAGAACAACTATTTCTATCACACCACGGGAGTGGATTCGTACAGTATCCGATTTGAGGGTGCGGGGCGTAACCTCATTCAGAACAACATCATGACTCAGGCGTTATCGTCGGTGGTGTTCGACGGCCCCAGTTCTGGCAATGTGGTCGGCCTACAATTTTTCCATCAACAACAATTTCAGCAACCACTTTATGAAGGGTGCCGATCTGGAATACGCC
The DNA here is from genome assembly GCA_963775865.1 of Candidatus Acidiferrales bacterium. Taxonomy (GTDB): domain Bacteria; phylum Acidobacteriota; class Terriglobia; order Acidiferrales; family UBA7541; genus Acidiferrum. The sequence goes on from CAVZKU010000012.1 coordinate 627,204, forward strand.
GTCAATGCCTATGACTTGTACGAAGGAAACGTGACCAACCAGATTCTGAACGATGGCGACCACGGTACCGCCAACATGATAACGCACTATCGCAACTTCATACTTGGTTGGGATTCCTGCGCCAATGGTCAGTGCGGCTCAAACGTCCACGACACGGCTACGAATGCCTTGTATGAGCGTTCCTGGGGACGTTATCAAAACGATGTGGCCAACATTGCCGGAACTCCTGGCTACCATACCCTGTACAACACGCTTAGCAGTAATCTAGCTGTGTTTCAGTGGGGCATTGGCAATGGCGCTACGACACCTCCGAATCCCAATGACCCTTTGGTTTATTCCACCAGCTTGATTTGGAGCAACTACGACACCGTAAACAATGCTGTGCGTTGCAACAATTCGGAAGTCCCTACAGGTGCCTCAACCTATCCCAATTCCATTCCGACATTGGGATGCAGCGGCGGAACTCTCCCGGCATCGTTCTATCTTTCCAGTCGTCCCGCATGGTGGTCTGCGACAATTCCATTCCCGGCGATTGGGCCGGACGTGTCTAGCGGCAATGTTGGTCAGTGCTCAGGAGTGCTCAATACCGCTGGACACCAATCGGGGGATGCCAGCTACTTCAAGTGCTCAATGCATAGGAACCACCCTCACGACTCCCGCTTGGGGTGGTCACGTTAACGCGATTCCAGCAGTGGCCTGCTATCTGACCACTATGGGCGGACAGCCTGATGGTAGTGGGAATGCGCGAGCATTGACTGAAATACCTGTTATGGCAAACCTGCAGCCCCGGCACCGCCGCCTTCGTCGGGTCTTCAGCCTCCCGCGCCTCCCAAGGGTCTCGTTGCCATTATTAATTGAGCGAACTTGCCTTAAATACAGACTCAGACTATTTGTTGACCCCGCCTCGGCAGCTGAGAGGATGTCCGAGTTTTGATGTTGATTGCAGCGACTCTCGATGTTCGGCACTGTAAGCCTACCTACCACCAAGTTCAAGCGACTTCGACTGTCCGCTCAAACTTTTTTAAAAACGCCTCGTTTTTCCTTTCTTGCGCCGATTTCTGTTTTCCTCGAAACAATTTCGCGCCAGGATGCCCTAGGAGCAACGATTCCCATCTCGTTCGACCTATAGCATCCCCTGTTTTGCAATCACGACCGCGGCACATGACGGTGATGATAGAAGGGACACGATCATCGAGGTTCAAGCAACTTCTACGGTCCGGGCCTCCTTCTGCGGAATGCGCGAGGGATTCAAGCGTTCCTTCAGCAACAAGATTTCTTGATAGCCTTTGATGCGTCGAAACTTCTTTTCTGCTTCCAAGAGCCCTGTCGCAGTCCAGCGCAGCGGCTGATCTCCTTCTCGCGAACGCTTTACGTTTCGCGCTACCCGCTGCACCGTCGACAGGCACGATTCGATCGGGTTGGTGGTGGCCAGTTTCCGGCGCAACACCCCTCCGATACCTAAGCGATGCACCGTCAGCGTTTCTTCCAGCCCTTCCTCCAGGCTCCGGGCAGCGGTTGGATATTCCGAAAAGTTGCCGGAAGATTTTCTGCAACGCCTCTTTAGCCTCCGCATAATTGTTCATCGCGTACGCATTCCTCATCCGCCGGTCGTAGTCTTTCTGGCAGTTCTCCGGCAGATACTCCTTCACATTCCGCCGCTTGTGAATCTGACAGCGCTGCACTTCCACTTGATCCCCGAAAACCCGCTCCACACCGGCCCGCAGCGCCTTCGAGCCATCCATCACCACCAGATACCGCCGCTTCTGATCCAGTCCGCGCTCCACCAGATCTTCCAACAGCCCTTTGACCACCGTGGTGTTCTCCGTCGCTCCTTGCGACACTCCCAAAACGGGCGCTCTTCTCCGCTTTCCGCTCAATCCCCAAGGCCACCACCAGCACCTGACCGCCAAAGTGAATGCCATCGATCATCAGCACCACCAGGTTCAGATCTTCCAGGCGCCGTTCGCAAAGCACCCGCAACTGATTGCTACTGGCCGCAACAAACTGCCGAACTCCACACGCCGCTTTTCTCGATCCCTTAGCCTTCCACAACACTCTCTACCGCTCGCCGATAGTTCCGTGTGGACAACCCAGCCACCATGCGTTCCTGCACCGCTCGTTGCAGTTTTCCGTCTTGCTGCAACTGCCCGTAGCTCTCCAGCTCCACTTCCTGGCCCTCGCGCGTTCGTACCCGTGGTCGTTCCATCGGAATCTTCTGTCCACCAAAAACCACATAACCCGGCTGCTTCCCCCAACGGACACAGCCGGCGCTGGGATTCGGCCGATGCGGAGGTCCCACCCGATGCGTGACTTCGTTTTCCAAGATGGCCCGCAGGATGTGCAGCCCGGCTTTCCCGGTCAGCTCTTCCACCTGCGCTTGCATCTCCGCCCACACCTCGGCGATCGGCAACGGCACCCGCACCAGCAACTCTTGCCCTCCCACCACCTCGAACTTGTGATTGGACTTGCGCTCTTTCCTCTGGTATTTGTTTCTCACGGCGGCTCTCTCCTTTAAAAAGGGATTCTCAACCCGAACTCTATCTGAGTTCGGGCGAGAGCCGCTGCTTCTTGTTCTCAAGTTTCAACTAAACCCGGGGCATCCTCGGCAGCTGATTGATTAACTGGTAGGTCGGTGCAGTTTGATTAGGGCCAAGTTGCTTTGGAGTCTGTCATGTCGGATCGGTTTCATCTATGATTATTGGGTGCTAGTAGGGCTTTGCGGCGAACATTGTGCGCAAAGCGCCTCCCAACAGGGACTGCAACGCTGCTGACCTTTGGTTTGGACTCTGAGAGGTCGTCAGCTTGATCGAGGCTGAGTGGGGGCGAATCCTCTTGAAGGGCAACTTTTGGCGGCATCATCGTCACCAAAAGGAAGGCGATCCAGACAAGACCCATCATCTTGAATGAGGCTTCTGTAAAATTGTGGGTAACTGCGACGATGAAGAACGCCAGCCGAAGGCGGCTAAGGACTCCCCCCAGGACAATGCAGCAGCTATTCGAAGATATGCGGCGATGAGGATGACGCTCACCAGTCCGACCCCTACCCATCCCAAATTCAAGAAGATTTCAATGTAACCATTGTGTGCCTGGTTGGCACCTTGTCCGATCAGCTGCTCCACCGCTGTAAGCCGCCACCCAACCCAGAAACTCTCGAAACCCGTTCCTAATAAAGGGTTCTGGACCATAGGAATAGCGAAGTGCCAAATGTTGGTCCGGCCGGTCAGCGTCGTATCTCTACCCAACTCCTCGACCATCCCGGAGCCGATGTCGAGGAAAAGGGCAGAACAGGTGACCACCAGGATCCCGAAAACCATGACGCTCACGATCGCTGGTCTCCGAGCCCATTGAAACTGAAAGGTCAATACCATCGGGACAACTGCTAGGAAAAAACACGCAAGAGCCGTGGCAGAATGGGCTTCATAGAGCAGGTAGCATGTCATCAAGATCATGGCACCCTGGGCCATCAGCGGCCCTCGACGAGCGTTCTGTTTTTCCCGGTAGAGCTGAAGAAAGCGGAATATGGATGCCAAGCCAAAAACCATGCTGATCATTCCAAGTGCGTTCTTGTCGGTTCCTACACCCGTCCAGGTGCCCATCCCGCCAGTCGTGTATGCACGTCCCATTTGTGGAAAGTACCTGATAAACACAATCGAAAGAGGCACGACCACATTTCCTACGCGCGCGAGAAGTCGTCTGAGTGCCACGGGCCAGTTAGGATCGGTGAGCACGATCAACACCATTACTACATCGCCCAGTGCTCTGAACCAGCGCTTGAACGACACGTCGGGAAATTCCGACCAAAGCACGCTTATGCCGCAGTACAGAAAGTAGAGCAGGATCGGAAAATTTGATTGTAAGAGTCTCGCAGCTTGCTGGCCCCTCCGAACGAGTACGGCTACTCCAACGCTAGAGCTAGGGTCAATACAAGACGATCTAGAGGGCTTCCTTCGGTATACTGACTCCCTCCTCCTCCAGAAGAATAGTGTAACCATTCGGTTACATTACGCGATGCGGCAATAAACACCCAAAACACGGGAATCCAGAGCGCTTTTGAAGTCTGCACATCCCTTTCCGGACTAAGCCGAAAGAGCTGCCAAGTGACAAATGCGCAAAGGATTAGAGCTATCAGGCCAACCATTAGCTTCCCCGGTGTGACAGCGAAATTTCACTCATTTTGGGCAGACGATCCGATGCGGTACCATGAGCTCGGATGCGCGGGCCAGGTCGTTAGGAACAAGTCACATCCAGCAGCAAGTACAGACACCTCGCCACAAGACTTCAATGACTAAGCGAATACAGTTTTGTAGAGTTTATCAATTGTAACTGATTGCGCGCGCACTCGATCCAGGATCTCAACGCTAACGATTGTAAGCGCAAAGGCCAACACAAACGAGAGCCCGAGTACCACTGCTTCGGAATGGATGTGGTTCAGCCCCACGTGAAGCAACTGAAGGATCGCAATCTGCGCGATATATCCAACCAAAGAGTACTTGCCCAGCAGAACGATACATGCCCGAATCTCCCCGGGTTCACCGCTCTTTTGGCCCAAGAGATAAATAATCATGAGGCTCAGACAGACCCCAACGATTTGAAGCGGATAGATCACATTCCAGATGGTTATCGCTCCCAAATAAAGCAAGTAAGCCACGGCAAGCAAATAGGGGTGCCGAACGAGCGAATTCACCCTCTCTATTGGAACATATCCGGCAGTCACTCCCAGCATCCCGATTGTGAGAAGTTCCACATACGTGTGAAGTCCAATGAACTCGAACACAACGACACACAACAAGAGGAACAGACACGCGACATGAAACGTATACTGATAGAATCTTGACACAATCACGAGCAATGCTGACAATAAAAGCAGATAGCTGATAGGGACCAGAACAAAGAACGCGACAGATTTTGCTTGCCCTCCACCTTCACCGCTCGCGGTGAGATAAACATTAATCAGGTTTCTATCCACCATGGAGCGAACAAGGCCTGTCGCGGGAAACTGTCTTGGACCAGAAGGCTTCTTGTCACGTTCAGCAGGGTAAAGACTGCCAGTATTTTTAAACCTCTCTGCAGAAGTCGCTTTGGAAGCTGCAGATCGAAGATGCTGTACTTCGAAAAATAGACATTCGAAATCAAAAAGCCAGCAATGAAAATGAAAGATGGAGTCAAGAATCTCGGATATCTATTGTCATGAGGGCCGTAGAAATAATTCATCCAATGGTATAGCACCATGATCAAGACCAGCGTCCCCTTTGTAAAATCGAGCGCAGGAATGCGGACAGCTTTGCTGTCTGTCTTCATTTTTTGGCGACCGCACCGCATGAGAGGGCATTTCGAAGCTCAGCCGCAAGCCTGTTCGTGAAAATGGCGGCCCCTTTTTCGTTCAAATGGAATCCGTCGCTTTGAAAGAAACTCTGGTCGAGTTCGTCGCTTTGAACTGGGACTAGCACAGGAATACCGAGGTCTGTTCCTGCCTGCGCAATTGTCTTCGACCCGCTCTGGTAAGTTGGGGGGACCACCAACATAAACTGAGCGTCGTGTGCCCGACACAACGCATCCAGAGACTTTAGACGATCCGTTGCAAGCATCTTGAGAGTGGCTTCAGGTATTGCGGGGTCACGGACACCACCCAGCTTTTCGTGCAACAACTCCGAAACGTTGGGAAGCAAACTACTCAGGACGTAACCACGAATTATCCGGCGTGTGCTGTAAAACTTGCTGACGTGGCCCAGCATGAATGAGCTCACAGTCGTTGGATCCATGTGCGTTTTTTGAGCCACTTCGATGAGATCTTCTCCCCGGAAAAGATATTGCGCCGAGTACTCGCCACGTGTCTGCGAAGATGCAAGCTGATTTGGGCTGAGCCCCAGCAATATATAGCGAGGTTGCATGCCCTCTGCAAATAGGCGTCTCAGGCCAAAGTACCAATCATAATAATCTGTGGCCAGAACAAAATACGGAACCGGAATGGCCTTGGCCTCGGTTTGTACGCTCAGATTTTGAATGTCCACCCCTTCGAGGAGGAGTGAATTACCGAGAACTGCGATATGAGGATCACCAGTGGAGTTGGTATCTTTGACAGTCAGCAGGGCCTGACGCTGTGCTACCTCGCGCCGCTGTACCTTACTGGTGCGGTCTAATCTAGAGACAGTAAGGCCTTCCACCGCGAGAAGCAGGGCCAGTGTCGTCCCCAGCAACGCGATCGTAAAGCGATTCATCCAAAGACCCCTCTTCATAGCCATCAGAACTGAAAATAGATAAATGCCAGGCGGTCGCTGGCCGAGAATAGAATCAACATCGTCATGACAGCGACTGCACTACAGTAGACAAGTGCGCGCGGACTATGCTGGAACAGGTATTCGCTCCCTGACGCTTCCAGCTGAAGATCCATCGCGAATCCCAATGCTCCCAGAATCAAAAGAAGCGTCCACGCTGCAGTGTAATCTGAGGTCCATTGAAAGTGTCCAAGGCTGCGGATCATCGTCGCTGCACCAGAAACTGACTCGGCTCTAAAGAAGATCCATGAGAAACACACAATCTGAAATGTGATCACCCGGCGCAACCATTTAGACCAACCATGCGGTACAACATGTTCTTCATGATGCCCGAATATGAATCTTTCAAAGCTTAGGACAAGGCCTTGAATTCCTCCCCAAATGACAAATGTCCAGTTCGCACCGTGCCATAGCCCACCCAGAAGCATGGTTAAAAGAAGATTGCGATAGGTCATGGCTTCGCCTAGTCGATTCCCCCCCAAAGGAATGTAGAGATAGTCACGCAGCCAGGTGCTAAGGCTGATGTGCCACCGGGCCAGAAGTCCTATAAACTGACGGCCAAATAGGGTTGGCGAAAATTTACCATGAAGTGAAAGCCTAGTAGTTGAGCGCTGCCTCGCGCCAGATCACTGTATCCACTGAAGTCACCGTAGATTTGCCAAGCGAAAGCATAGACTCCAATGAGAACGGACCATCCGTCACTACCAAGCTTGCCGCTGAACGCGGCGTTGGCCAAATGTGCGCAATTATCGGCGATGACGCATTTGCGGAATAGCCCCATCAGAATCAACATACATCCGTCTTGAAATGCTGAGGCCTGGAAGATGCGAGGTTTCTGTACTTGAGGAAGCAGGTGCGAAGGCCGTTGAATCGGACCTGCAATCAAGTGTGGGAAGAGACTAATGAAAAGCCCATAGTCAACAAAGTTTTTCGAAGCCTTAATCTTTTTTGCATAGACATCTACGATATAAGCCACTTCTTGAAATGTGTAGAAGGAGATGCCAGGGGGAAGAATAATTCCCAGCATGCCGCGAGGAATATTGTGAACTCCTAGTACATCGAGGGCGCGAGCTGTCGAATCAAGAAAGAAGTTAAAGTACTTGAAGAATCCCAGAATCGAAAAATTCACCACGAGAGAAGCAATGAGGAGGAGCTTACGGGTTGCTGGGTTCTGTGCGTCTTCAATCTTTTTGGCGATGATAAAATCAATAGTGGTAGAGGCGATCATTAACAGCAGAAAGCGCCAGTCCCACCAGCCGTAGAAAAAATAGCTCGCGGCTAATAGCAGCTTGTTCTGCCGACGCCAATTCAAACGCCAGTAGACCAGGACGATGAGGCTCAGAAATACAAAATAGACCGGCGTATCAAATAACACCTAAGCTCCCCTTCTTTTGAATTTCGGAGCGAATGCTGTAAACGATCGACCACAAATTCCATTCCGGGTCGGCTGCATCCGCCATAAGTAACGCCCGACGGACCGGGACACCAACATAAGCTCTAGGTGTAAATTCGGCACAGCATGACACTGTCGGAGTATTTCAATTGGAATCAAGAAAGAGGCGATGTACGAGTTCCAAGGTGAGCAGTTGGTGGATCTCGGTGGTGTAGTTTCGGTCTCCCTTGAGGTGCCCGGTACGATGGCTTCGACCCCATTACGGTCGAGGTATGGTCGGGATAGCGATCGAGAATCCAGCAGCATTCCTCGAACGTATTCGGACAGGGCGTCCCGATACCAGACTCGGAAGTGATTGAATTTGTGTCTTCCCAGGAAAAGACGCTCCAATTCCAACGGCGACAAAAGATGATCGATGCGTGCGACCCATTGTGGCATGCCATAATCGTATGCGTATTCCGCCTTGAACGTGAACTCCAGCCAACCTCGGGAGACGGCACCGAATGGAGTTCGGAGGCTCCCGCCAGGCCCCGATCCGTTCGCATTCGTCCAAGTGATGCGCTCCCATCGGAGATCAACCGGGAGCAATCTTTGCTGTCTTTGAAAACATCGGTCTTGGCAACGGCAGACTCGGCGCACGGAAAGCCGTCCGGACGAGTTCATTATCAAGGTATGGTGACCGCAGCGAGAGCTGGGTTTGCTCCAGAGCAAGAAGGCCGTAGTGATGCCAGGGGGTCTGCCGAAACGCAATGAAAGACAAAGCGTGCCCACTGACCAGCCCGGTATACGTCCCCTGAGCCTCATGAACGTAGGACAGAAACTCCGGCCGAAATAGGCCCGCGGCCGGTTCCACAGGCTTGAATGCTCGCAATTGGCGGAGGACCTCGCTGCCATAGTTCCCCGTCATCCTCAAAGGCGCTATTTCTCGAGCAGTCTCATTGACATACAGATCGGCGGCTCGAGTGACGTCAGCACATCCATCACTAAGGTAAATCGTGCGTTCAGCATAGTGTGGGAATCGCGAGAGAAACTCCTGTCCCACAGGGATTACTTCGTGGTTCTGGCCGCAAGCATGGGCCACTTGTCGGGCCACAATTACGTCCTGACAGTCGCGGAACGGACCCCCGAAGGAATAACAGGGAAGAGATCCCGCAGGCCTCCTCTGCCAAGCCATAATCATGCGGGTGTCCAACCCGCCAGTCAGGGACATGCCTATCCGCTCGTGACTATCAAAATATCGAGGCAGATTGCGTGAGAAGACATGTTCGAGTTCTTGAAAATAGGCTTCTGGATCAAGAGATGGCTGGTTCTCCCATTCCTTCGGCTGGAAGTACGACCCTTTTTGCTCAAGCAAGCCATTACGAAAAACCCAGGTTGAGCCCGGGGGAAGTACATGGATGCCTTCGAAAAGTGTTCGGTTTTCCATCACACAACCACATGCTACGAACTCCCCCAGACCCTCGTGGGTCTATGTTCCGAAGTTCGGGACGCACCGCCAGGATAGCCTTCGCTTCCGCTCCGAAATAAAAAGCGTCTTTCGATTCATGGTAGTAGATACGTTGCAATCCGTATCGGTCGTTGAAAAGGGTCGCTGTTCCGCGCGTTCGGTCCGTCAGGATTCCGTGGAATCTTCCGTTCAGACCAGCCGGAAAGGCGGGATCCTCCTCGTAAAGGTGGACGAGATAGGAAGGCCCGTCCAAACTTACGCAGTGTCCCTTTCCCTTGAGGCGGCGCACAGTTCCGGGTTCGGGGAATTCCTCTCCAGCAAAGACTAGGGACACGTCGTCCCGTTCATTGCAGAGGGGCATCTTGTCAGAAAAGGAATTCTCGCGAACCGTCCATCCGACGTATACCCCTAAGGATTCGTCAACCGACGTTCCCGCACAGTAGAAAGACTCGTGTCGAAGGGGCTCAGCCATCCGTCGCAGCTGTAGCTCCGCCCAATCACGCGGCATTCTAGTTATGAAACCAAAGATTCCTGGCATAGTGCTCAATTTACCCTGGGAGGATACTGACCAATTCTGCCTTTGTTCTGAGGGTGGAAAGGTCGTCCACGGGTTAGGGTTTGGAGCCGGCGGGAGGAGTTGAACGCTCCGTCTGCCGAATACGATTCGGCCGCTCTAGCATTGAGCTACACCGGCTCATGAAACTTTTTATATTATACCACTTCGTGCGCGCACTGACCGCGAGCGTAATCACGCGGTGAGGAAGGATCCCGAGAAGGCCACGATGGAGTTTTAGCTTGATGGCAAGGCTCCCCCATGGCGTTAGAGGAACGTAGAATCTCGGAGTCAATATCTCTTCAAACCCATTTCGGCTCTTGAATTCCCGCAAGGGGCTATCCCGTTTATTTCCGTAGTTAAACAGTCCATATGTCAGGTAAGAGGCTCCTCTTGCTCCAGAGAGTTCAACGGCTTTCGCAATTAAGGCGTTGGCTGGCCTCTTATCATTGTGGCTCACCTTTGTCGTCAGATTCAGTATTGCAGCGACCTCTCCTCGATAAACTATCTTCAAAAACCCAATAAGTTCGTCCCCAAGAAATGCGCAGATGAAGTCGCTTCGATCAAGAAATGCCGAATAATCCCTGTTTATCTGATCAAGACTCTTGCCGTAGTGAATGTTGGGCACTCCTTGCCGTGTCGGAGAATCATTGTTCACTCCCATGATTCCTTTAATTAGGTCGTCATCAAAGGGTTTGATTCTAATCTCTACGCCTCGTTTTTGCGATCTTCGTACGTTCTTTCGACTCTCCTGAGGTAGTTTCTCCCACCACTCCTTCGGGCTGCTAGTGCGGACGGCAGCGACACTATCCCACTCCCGTGCATAGCCGTATTGTGGGAGCGATCCCGGTACCTTTTGGGAGAAAGTAAAGATATCAGCGCGCAGTCCAGCGGGGCGCTGTTCTTTTAACTTTTTGACACAAGCTTCCGGATCTTCAAGTTCTGTATTCAGCCACCACTCATCATGAATGTAGGCCACCTTAATCCATTTTCCTCTAACGACGATCGTCTTACCGTTAACGTCCAACGCCGGAACTCTGACCCACTTCCCCTTAACGTTTATCTCCATGGAATTGCTTTCCATTCACTTTGCTCCGTGCTTTCTGACAATTTTGCGCCGACCACGCAGGTTGAAGACAGTTTTTTCGAGAGAATCGTTAGCTTCAGAAGATCGGTCTGGCGGGCGTGCTTCGGGTCACGTCTGGCGTCGTGTCACTAAACTAAGTCCGAGATATGCGAGAAGCCGGCTGCTGTGATCAAGAAGCTTAATCAAGTACTTGAGAAATAGGTGTTGGCCAAAAAGAGCAAGAATGGGCAGGGACAGCGTGTAACACGGCACAGCGATCATGGACTTCGCTGCGTTCTTCAGGCGGTGCGTCGGGTGTTTGTGAAAATTACTGCCACGGAGCAGGGCACGATTCAGCAGATAACTTCGCGTGCAACGCGAAGCTGGAACCAGTTCATGGACGACTGCTTCGTTGCACCAAACAAATGTATACCCTTTCTCGCATCATTCGACGAAAGAAGTCCACATCTTCTCCCGCGGTTGCAAATTCGGATCGGAACGGGATATCTACGGCATTCAAGATGTCTCTCTTGAAAAGTACGTTGCCGGTGCGGGCTTCATCCCAGTTCATTCTATATCCGGTGTCAAAGGTCGGCCGATCGAAGAATCTACCCTTCTTCACCCATTCTGGTGGCTCAGATTCAAAATGTGGGTTCACCGGCCCAAGAACGCCTTCAACTCCATACGCCACGCAGGTCCTGAACAGATTCCAGAGCCAATCGTCGTTCGGAAACTCGTCGTCATCGATGAATGCGATGAAATCGCCCTCGGCGTATTCTAACGCCTTGTTCCGCGCCAGCGCGATATTTTGTTGTGGCTCATGGCAGTATGTCACGCGCACAGGAACAGTTGAGGAAAGTGCAGCCACTACATGTCGCGCGGACTGCACAGGGTCATTGTCGGCCACGACTATGGAGTAAGTAAACAGCCCGTCCGTCCGTTGGTTTTCCAATCGCTCCAACAGTTGCCTCAAGAGCTCCGGCCTCTTGAACGTGCAAATGCAGATTGATATATGGTTGGTCCGCACGGTGATTGAGCACTGGTCAAACATAAGTAAGATAGTAAACCGACCTAGCGTAGTGTCCCGCAAGTTCCTGCCATATTTTCAGAACTGCAAAATCCGTTTCATCAATGGATTCGATGACACTAGTTTGAACACGCACCAGTCAGGCCGTTGACTGGCCGTATCTTTTGAGACCCATCAGACCTATCAGGCCCAAACAGGCAACAGAGATGCAATAACCGTACTCCGCCGAAGCCGGCAATCCCAAAAGTTTCATTTTGAAGAGCATCAGATTAGGTAACGTCAGGTTTTCGGAATTTGGAAGTGACCTGAGAAAATCCTCTTCTGTGTTTGCTGTACTCAGAGCTGCCCGGACTTGGGCTTCCTGTCGGGCGACGCTTGCTCGATCGTGTTCTCTCAAGTCGACTGGTCTTACCGGTTGCGCTTTCGCCGCATCCAAACGCGGCAGAAAGTCAATTGACGCAAGTGGGATCGAACCTGCCCACCAAGGTCTAACTCGGGGGCCTCGGTACAGGGCCATTACTTCGGGAGTGTCCGCATAAAACTCAATTGGTTTGGTGTTTTTGGTGTCCCCGTAAATCCCCATAAGAGCGTAATAACGATCCTCTGGAAAGATGACGCCAAGGAATTGAATTAGGGCCGCGGCAGTCACCAAGATCATCATCACCACGCGTAATACGGCCCACGGTCGAGACTCCCTTTCAGTTGCATCTCGGCGCTTGAGTTTCTCGATGCAAAGCACCATGGCCATAACTAAGAACGGCAGGGTGGGTGTGAGGAAGCGCGGGCCTGCGACCCGGCCGCCATGCCAAGAGTCATACTTCGCGAAGAAGAGAAAGTTCAACAGGAAAAGTGTCCCGCACAACACCGACTCTGGTAGATGCGCGCGCACAAACGAAGGAAAGCAAATCAACGCCACTAAAACCCAGGGCGCGAAAATCAACAAACCAACCTCGCCGTCAAATAGGAGTTCGGACGTCCCGTGAAACAAAGGGGTAGAAAGCAGCGCGGAAGCAGAAGGATATGCTAGGTGGTAGCCGGTCTTTAACGGACTTCCAAAGCGCGCGTAGTTTGCCCAGCCGATCAAGAAAGCGCAAGCGGAAAATGACGCAGCGAACAGTCCTGCTTCGCGAAGAAAGTGCGCCACCGACAGTCCCCGCGCTCGAATGTGAAAACCCAAAAACAGTATGAATACTGGGAATAGGATTATGACGTTGACTCGGCAACCACAGGCTGCTCCGAAGGCGAGCCCGGAAAGGCCGGCAGCAAGCGGAAACCTAGGGACGGATAGCAGATACGCGGCCAGCAGCAATGCGAGAGTGACATAGGGTTCGGAATAAAAGCCTTTCACGCCAAAGTGCCAGAATGGAGATGCGAAAGCGAGGATGAATGCTCCCAACATCGCTGCGCGGCGGCTGTATCCGAGCTTGACGATCCACATCGCCAAAACTACACACGCAAGCGGGGACACCAATGCCGTAAAAACGGATACGCTTACCCTCAAGACGGTCAATGCGCTCACATGGAGAACCGAGGCTATCCATCTTCCGCAAAGGACTGCTGGCACGGCCAGTAACGATGGAACCAATCCAAAACCCGCGTAGTGCCGTCCGTCAACGCCAGGAACGCAATGATTCGGTTGGCTGAGCAGTTGTGGGTCGCAAGGTTCTGAGCTCAGCGATCGTTCGGCCGCAACCGATTGGGCCACGTTGAACATCGCAACACTATCGGAAAGACCGATGCGTCCCGAAGCCGATAGCAAGTAGATTGCGGCGATGAACAGATAAAGGCTAAGCCAAAAACGTATCATCGGTTTATTCCGACTAAAACATGACCTTCCCACAACGCGTGCCTGGACATCCGAGCACTGATTCGATGTCTACAAAGGCTAGCGTCTCTCTAAGAAGGCGGCCGTCCTCTCGCAAGGAGCCGAGAATGCCGGATGATCGAAGCCGCGGTTCGCCTGCTCTGCTCGACCATTCTGAGCAGGACCGAAGCCTTGCTCAAAGAGGTGGGATTGCGCAGAAATCCCAAGGCACGCGGGTAACACCGGCGAAGTCTTAAGGATTCGAGCACCGTATCTTCGGAAACATCTGCCTGAATGTCCAGTGACATGGCCAGCGGAAACGACTGCCGTCGTGTGTGAAAATCAAGCCCCACGAAAGGGATCGCGCTGGACGTGCGCAGCAAAGCTGGAGCTGTTTGGCTTGGAGCCCAGCCGTCATACTTTCGATTCCAGACCTCGATTCCCAGGAGCCGGTCGGCCCAGGATGGCTCGAAAGACTTCCACGCGTCGCGTCTTGACGGATGCGCAAGAACAGCCAACCCTTTAGCGGCTTTGACGGCCTCCAACATCTCGCTCGTAGGTAAGCCCTCTCCAAGGAAAGGCACGAGTCCCCACACGAGGACGTGCACGCGGTTCGTCGCATCACTGTACTCAATACCAGGTATCACCACGATTTTGCTGGAACTGGCCCGAGAACAAGCTTCTCGATACTCATCCAGTCGTGCCGCTGTAAACCCGCGGTCATGTTCCGTCATCATTAAGATTCTATAGCCACGGCGACTGAACCTGGCACTCAGCGCATCGAGCGACCAGCTCCCGTCATACGACCACTTGGAGTGCACGTGACATGCAGCAAGAACTTCCATGGGCTTTAGTTTTTGGACTTGAACAGATTGTCGTGAATCGTGTAGTAGAAATCAGTGATAAACACTTTCGGATCATCACGCCGCCAATTGTAGAGACCGTCTCCTCGATGAAAATGGATAACATCGCCGACGGTTTTCCAAAATGACGGCCACTTGCGGAGCGCATTCGACTTCGCGCCTCTCAGTACGAACAATAGGTGCATGAACTCGCGACCCGCGTGCCTGCAAACGACATCGGAACGGGACGGTACCGCCAAACCGGCGGGCGACCTCTCGTCTAATGCCAGCTCAACCTGCCATGCGGGATACTCAAGTCCCTGGCGGCGACAGAGCGCCATGCTGCCCCAAGGCCTACCATTGAGCTCTACAAACCAGAGTTTCCCCGAATCATCGCGTAGCAATTCAATCATGAATAAACCACGCCATCCCACCTTCCGGACCAACGCCTCCGCTTTTGACTTTAAATCCTGAGGCACTGGCTGTGAGGCGCACGCACTTGATCCCGAGCCTTGAGGATTCATCATCCTCACTCTGTGATGACCGCTCCAAGCTCTGACTCCTTCGGGTGCCGCGAGACCGAAGACTCCTTCGCCCACTCCAGTGATGAAAGTCTGGGCCAGAAGCGGGACGCGCTCTCCCCACTCTGCAATGGCACGCTCTAATTCGGCATGATTTGCACATATCCATTTCCGGCATGAGTGCACGCGCCCTTGATATGTGGGGACGCAATCGGAGGCCTTCAAGATAATCGGATAGGATTCAGCGGCGCAAAAATCAAACAGGTCCTTCGCTGTTCGGGCTAACACTGTCTGGGGGACGTTTAAGCCAGCACTACGCGCCACCTCGACTTGCAAATTCTTATTCAAGGCCAGGTCAGCACAGGCACCTCGTGGTCCAGCCAAAAGCCAGGGACTGTCAACCTGCATCTTGCTGCATAGCCAGACCGCTTTGTCATCCAAGGGAAAAAGTATCAGTGGAGTACCATCAGATTGAACCCTGAGGAAGTGCAACAGGGAGCACAAATCTGAAAGGGCTGCTTGTAGGTCTGACTCTGGTGCGCAAATCTCATGACATTCAACATGTCTGCTGTAGCGCAAAGCGGACGCCCGCCCTTTCCGTGCAAAAGCAACTACTCGGAACCCTGCGTCCACGAGACTCCACACAGTTTCTGGAGCCGCTATTGCTTCCGCAAAACCTACGAGAACTGTGGTTTGTGACATGTAGTAGGGCGAGACGACGGGCGTCTGGGGCGGAACTGGGACTCCCGTCCGCTCCAATCACTGGGTTACTGGCGTCGGCTGCTTCCCGGTTTCAACCTGCTTCAAACGTTCCGCAGTCGCCTCCCCGATAACCCTGTATCCATTCTTGTTCGGGTGCATGTCTCCGGCGCTACTGGCATAAAGTCCCTCCCCGACAGATTTCTTCAACGCGGGAAGTGGATCCACATAGGAAATGTTATTGTCGGTCATAAACTCGAATGTCTGTGCTCGTGCCAAGCGCTCGTTGACGAGGAGTTTGTCAATTACATCGTCAAGTGGAAGTTGTTTATTATGTTCGAGGTACTCTGAAAACACCATCTCCTTGGTTGGTATGACCACCACCACGAACTCGGTATGGTTCTGCCGGCAGATTTCGCTCATCTGCTTCAACAGTTCGAACGTGATGCGCATACCCTCACGAACGTTTGGATTCTCTTGGTCTAGTCCGAAAAGCACAGCTTTCGGACGGAAGGCTTCTAAGATGTTTTTTTCAGGAACGATGAGCGACGTATCGTAACCTGGGTAGAGTTGCGCCGCATTTCTGATCTGGATTTCGCCCTTAAGATGCCCTCCAAATCCCACGTGGAAGGCCAGTTGATAAATGACGCTATGTCGGGACAACCAAACTCTGATTCTTCTGTCCCAGGTCTCAGCGGGAGGGCCCTCCCAGATGTTAGCTTCGACTTTCTGGGGTGGAAGTATTCTTAAGTACTTCCAATAATCTAGCCCGTACGTAATCGAGAACGCATTCTCAAAGTCATCGCCCATATACAAACCCCAAATGATCATCTTGGGCTTTAAGCTAAGAGCCTTATTTTGCGACAGGTAAAAGTATTGGTTCGGCCCATAGCCTCCGAGGCCCATGTTGTATACTTGACGGCCGCTCAAACGTCCGAGCACATACGGCCACGAGTCCACCATTCTCGCGGTGTTCCCATAAGTGTGAGAATCCCCAACGGCAACGATCTCTGCGGTTTCGGGCACCTTAGGATTCCGGAATCCCCATTTGTCAAATGCGGCCATGGCACTCGGCGCAGGGACAGCCCCTAAAATGTCGTCAGACACCACATCAAGCCTAAGGAAGTCGGCGGGATTGAGAATCAGCCGCGCGGCAAATTCGGCAAGGAGCAGGCCAAATCCAACGGCCACCACCAGTACACTTAGGTTTATTAGGACAGTTTTAAGCTTCATAATTAGGTCATTTCGTCCTTGCCATGATTAGTCGAGCTTGAACTCCTTCCGCCAATCTCCGGTTTCCGATAACGCCGGCTGTTCCCTTTTATCGAGCAGATAATTTCCGACGACCAGGATATCCATTTCGGTCCTCATGAAGCATCGATAGGCGTCGTCGGGAGTGCATACGATGGGCTCGCCGCGAACATTAAAACTGGTGTTCACGATTACGCCGTAGCCGGTAAGCTTCTTGAATTCTTGAATCAGTCCCCAGTAGCGGGGATTCGTTTCCCGGGAGACGCTCTGTATGCGGGCCGAGTAGTCGATGTGAGTGATGGCAGGGAGATCGGACCGTAGGAAATAAAGTCTGTCGTAGAGAGGCTTGTCATGGTAGCCCGCCGGGAGTGGAATTTTCTTGTCCTCACGGATGGGCGCAACCAACAGCATATAGGGAGATTGACGATCGAGATCAAAATAGTCGGCAATGTCCTCTTCCAGGACCGAAGGCGCGAATGGTCTGAAGCCTTCCCGATACTTGATCTTAAGATTTAATTTCTTTTGCATCTCCGGATTGCGCGCGTCCCCCAGGATGCTGCGGTTGCCCAGAGCGCGCGGGCCGAATTCCATTCGACCCTGAAACCAACCGACAACGTTGCCATCCTTGAGTTTCGCGGCGACATCGGAAGCCAAACACTGGAAATGTTCATAGTGTTTCGCTTTCGCGTCGTATCTTTGCAACACACGACAAATCTCCTTGTCCGAGAACTCCGGCCCCAGATAGGATCCCCTGGTCGCATCCCGATCGCCATTCAGGTGCCGCTCGTTTCCATCGTGGACATGCCAGACGGCATAAGCCGCCCCAACCGCTCCACCTGCGTCACCTGCGGCCGGCTGAATCCAAAGGTCATCGAAAATCCCGGCCCGGAGGATCTTCCCGTTGGCCACACAATTGAGCGCAACGCCGCCAGCCAGCACCAGGTACTTGCTGCCAGTCAATTTCCGCGCCGTGCAGGCAAGACGCAAAACGACTTCTTCCGTTACTTGCTGAATAGCCAGCGCCATGTCCATGTATGCTTGGGAGATTTCGGACTCTGGCTTTCGGCGAGGAACTCCAAACAGCTTCTGCCACTTCTCTTCGTTGGCCATCTTGAGTCCGGTGGCATATTCGAAGTAATCCATGTTCAGCACAACTGATCCGTCTTTCCGGATATCGACGAGTTCTGTTTCAATCTTCCTTCTAAACTCCGCGGTCCGTTGCGAATCAGGATTCCCATAGGGTGCCAAACCCATGAGTTTGTATTCGCCGCTATTCACAGCGAATCCAGTGTAGTAGGTGAAGGCGGAATACAATAAACCAACAGAGTGGGGGAAATGAAGCTCTTCCAGTATCTCAATCTCTTTTCCTCGGCCGCGCCCGATGGTCGTCGTGGCCCACTCTCCGACACCATCTACCGTGACGATTGCCGCATCTGAGAACGGCGAAGGATAGAAAGCACTCGCCGCGTGAGACAGATGGTGCTCCGGGAAGTAAGTCGGAACGCTGCCCTCACCGAGCGTTGCGAGCTGTGCCTTAAGCACGCGCTTCATAAACACTTTTTCCTTGATCCAAACCAGCATTGCCGAAAGGAAGCTCACGAAACCGCTCGGGGCAAACGCATGATACGTTTCAAGCAGCCGCTCGAATTTCAAAAACGGCTTCTCGTAAAACGCGACGGCAGAAAGATCCTTGTAATTAAGGCCCGCTTCCTGCAGAACATAACGGCATGCGTTGATCGGGAATGACGAATCGTGTTTCTTTCGCGTGAAGCGCTCCTCCTGCGCCGCGGCAACAATTTGTCCGTCAACGAGGATCGCCGCCGCGCTATCGTGATAGAACGCAGATATACCTAGGATCGCTTTTTTCATTTCAATTCCTTATGTCGTTCCAGATGGTGCAGCGGACGACTAGAAGAGCGAATAAATAAACGGCGCGATGGCCGATCCGGCAGCGAATACCATAATTATTCCAAATCCCAGTAGAATCACAATCACTGGCAGCAGCCAGAACTTTTTCCTTTGATTCAGGAAGCCCCACAAGTCCCTTAGAAATTCCATACTTCTTACCTCCTTTTAGTAAGGTTTCTCGATGTCACGGCTGACAAAAACATGGTTTCTCACTAGCATGACGGATTCCTCGCTAGCCTTAAAGGCGCGCAGTTTTAGAGGAATCTTTTCCGAAAAGCCGGCGAAGAAAGCCGATAGGTGTTACGACGCCAAAAAACAAGACAGAGAGCAATACTTTGGACATCACCGTACCGAGCAGGTGCGAAAATCCCAACCAGACGACGGCGATGGGTGCATAAACTCGGGGAACTATCATGTTCAAAACGTGCAGGATCATCGCCGCCCACAGAATCCCATCACGTTTTGTGCGGACGTACACAATCAAAAGTAGCAACACCATGGCCATGCCGGTGTCCCGACTCTGGTCTTTGGTCATATTCCGTATAGAGAATTTCATCGTGGTTACTCTCCTCCTGCAACCGCACGGTTACGTCCGGGGTACAGAGAAACGGGGCGCAATCGGAACATCCTCCGTCCAGCGGGCAACCTCATCCCCTTTGAGGAATCGATATTCATCTGCATTAATCGGATGTGTCTCGACCTCGACAATGAACTCGCGTGCGAGGGAGCGGATCCGTTCCAGGCGTCCTTCGGATTCGAGCGGTGTTAACGAAAACAAGAAATCAACAAGGCGATGGCGCTGAGCCAGCCTGTGATCCACAGCTCTGCGATAGAGGCGGTTCACCAAGCTTTTCTCCCCATGCTGAAATGAGAAGTTTCGTCGAACAAGAGTCTTGGGCGGAAGTAGTCGCCCAAGAAGTACATTGGCGCAGAGATGCATGTGGTGGTGGCCATCGATTCTTTCCGGTGGTGTCCCATACAAACGACAGAACTCGTCGAGCTGAGCTTTCACGACGTACTCGAAGGAACGCATCAGCCCAGGGTGAAAAACCATTCGGTTGATGCGCCGCCGTGTCAGGTACACAGCGATTTCTTGCTGGCATTCCGCGAGCCGACTTGGACAGTTATGCGTCGAAAACCGGGTTGTGAAATTTAGGTGGAGACCGGCATCGATCCCTCGCTCCTTTGCAATCGCCGCGGCCCTCTCCGAATCCTCCATATAGACCATGGCACTCACCGAGGAGACAGTTCCGTAAGCGACGCATTCAAACATCCGATCGGTAGTCTCCGTGTCTCGCCCCCAATCGTCAGCGTTTACGATTAGAAGCCCCCGACGACTGGGTTCGTCGCCTTGGCGCACCAACTTAGAGAATTGGGCAACACTGCTCGAAGGCGTAGTACTGATTTCAGGCGGCAAAGAGAGTTTGTCGTGCGGCGCAAGCATACGGTCCTCTCTTTCTTTCCCTGAGTGAGTTGACTCTCAAAGAAAAAGTCAAAGCAAAGCTGAGCTCTGTCCGGTTTGAGATCCAAATTGAAAGGCGTTCATGCCCAATATTTCGAAGGCGCAGAGACGTATTAAGTCGCTCCGTATTTCTTGAGCAACGAAGCGATTGCTTCTGTACTACGGAAGTTCTCCGGCACGATGTCTGCACCATCAACGGAAATACTGAAGGTCTCCTCCAACGAGGAGACCAATACCGTCAAGTCGAAGGAATCCAGCATACCCCGTGCAAAGAAATCATCGACACCGGCAAACTCAAATTCCGGCCGAATATTCTTTAGTATTGTAGTGATGTCCTGCATGAGTTATTGAAATCCGCCCATCCTCATCGTACGTCAGAGATCCGAATGCAAACTTGGTCCACCCATCGCGTATGGTATAAGACCTCATAATTCCTTAGGTAAGCACGGCGCCAATCATCTAACGCCTTAAATTCGTTGAAGACGTTACTGAATTCATCGAATATTATGATGTCACCGGGGTGAAGTATTGAATCACATTCGCACAAAGCGAAAAGTACTGCACTATAGAGGTCTGCGTCTATGTGAATGACTACCCTATCATACTTCGTGCGCTCTAAAGAATTCACAAACGGACGTAATGTATGTTGAAATAACCCTACCTCAAAGTTGCACCTATCATCCTCGACGACAGGGATCGTGCCGCCCGCATCGAACGTATTTCGCGCCACCATGGCGAAGTTCCGTTGCCATACCTCAGGAAGCCCCGTGAACGTGTCGAATCCCACGAATCTCGAATGACAATTCTTGTTCAAATGCAGCCAATATTTTATGGAGTCGCCCTTGTAAACCCCGAATTCAAGATACAGGATCTTTTCGTTCGCAACTTCGCGAGCGATAGATTCATGAAGGGCGCGACGAGATGGCGCTAGTATGCTGTCGGAGGCCTTCGTCTTCCGCCACAGTCTCAACTGCGGCAGGAAGACGACGACTTGTGCGACCCGCAGATCTGGTAGCTTTTCGAGAGCCGAGAGGATTCCCTTGAGAACGCGGGTTCTGGATGTGACGACTTGGTTTTCCATGTGGAAGCCCCCCACCCTGTCGATGGCCAGGTCATCCCAAAGCTTCGATCGCATTTGGACCCGCCGAACTGAGAATCCACAGTCTGCTTCGGCAGCACGCTCATTTCCCGTATTCTGCCGTCAACTGCTGCCGATCGATTTTACCATTTGTAGTCCGAGGTAATTCTGGGCGACACTTGAACACGGTAGGCCACATGTACTTAGGAAGGTTGCGGCCAAGTTCATTGCGAATGAAACCGGGCTCAATGTCTGAGTCGGCCTCGTACACAAGAACAATCTCTTTCTTCCCGAGATGATAGAGAACGCAACTATTCCGAATGCCTGGAACTTGCAATGCGAAATGTTCGATATCGCCGAGTTCAATTCGATAGCCCATATGCTTTATCTGAAAGTCTTTGCGCCCCACATAGATGATTTCGTCTTTTTCGTTCCTATACACCAAGTCGCCAGTTCGATAAATCAGTTCGGGGTAATGCGGATTGAGCGGATTTTGAACGAAGGCTGCGGCGGTCTGAGCCGGCTGGTTCCAATAGCCCGCGGCGAGGGAACTGCCTCGAACGCATAACTCGCCTCGCTCCCCCGTCTTACACGCTTGATTCTTCTCGTTCAAAATCAGGATATCCGAATTGCGACACGCCCTGCCGATGGGGACCGGCTCGTCATCGCCAAGATCGCGGTCAACGATGTAGTATGTGCAATCGACTGTAATTTCGGTCGGCCCATATAGATTTGCAAATAGAGCGCTTGGAAATCGCGAGCGCCAAACGTTCAGATGTTTGGCTGGCATGACTTCTCCAGCAAATAGAATCTTTTCCAGGTGAAGACCCTTAACTCGATCGAGGACCTTTTTGTCCGCGACGGCGACCATGATCGATGGCACCCAGAAGATGAAATTGACGGACTTCTCAGCCAGGTACTCCAACAACCGCACCGGGAAAAGGAAAAGCTCTTCCGGCGTCAGATGCAAGGCTGCCCCGCAGGCAAAGCAAAGGTAAAGATCGAGAGTCGAGTTATCGAAGATTAGTGGGGCCTGGTTTCCGATTATGCAGTGTTCGTCGATCTTGAAGGTGTCACGGGCCCAGTCAATGTAATCAATCACACCGCGATGCGTGACCACCACCCCTTTAGGTTTTCCTGTCGATCCCGACGTGTGAATGATGTAGACGGGATCCGTGTCAATAATCAATTGCCACCGCTCTGGAATCTCTCCATCCTCGTCCAGAACCTCTTCTAGAATGAGCAACTTACCTGGGTCGATCCCGGTACTCTGCAATTGCACCCCTAGCTCCCTCGTCGTCAGGATGAGAATTGGCTCCAGTTGGCCCAAGATTGCTTGAATCCTGCCAACCGGCGCTCTGACGTCCAACGGTGCATAGCAATTACCACTAAACAGCACTCCCAAGAAAGACGCAATCGCATCGTTAGTCTTCGGGAGATAGACCGCAATGGGCTGGTTCGTCCTTTCGGTGCGTTGAAGGACATGGCGAGCGATTGAGCTCGCACGCCGCTTAAGTCTCTCGAAACTCCATTCTTGCTGACCATCTGCAGTTGCGAGCTTTGATGGCCAGCGCTCTGCCGTTTTCACGAAATATTCGAGTACGTTGATTTGCATGCAGTCAGTTCGGGAGGGCACAATCGTTTCCCGCTCCTTACTTCATGTAGATGTAGTCGACTAATCCATCCGTCTTCCACCCAAAGGACTGATGGAGTTTCAAGACCATAGGTCGAGTCCGGCGGACCCAGCTGAATCCAGACTGCACGCCTCGTTCTGCCAGGGTACTGTAGAAGCTTCCCAACAGTTGGACCAGGCGCGTAGACCCGCCACTGTTGTATAGAAAGTTGAAATTGCAACTCGAGCCGGCGATTGGGAAGACGACGAAGCCATCGATTTTGTCCTTCGCATCGCGGCTCACGATGACCTGTTGTTGACTCACTAGGTCAGATAGTTCCTCAAGGGTAATAATGTGGTCCGCATACTTGTCAAATACACGAAGTAGAGAGCAGTGGATTGTTTCTGTTTCTTCAGCCCGAGCCAGTTGCACCTGCGCCTCGAGGCGTTCGCGCCTGAAATTACGGCTAACAATGCGGTCATATGTCGCGTGAAGATGGAATCCTGCATTGCTCATCAATGAATCGACAGCGGTAGAACCGTTCTTTGAGATCCAGTCTAGAACTATGATCGGCGGCCAGTTGATTCCATGAAGAATTTTTTCCAGGTCCCCGAGGTCAAAAGTGAAAAAATGCAACCTGGAAAAATCCCACTCATCGTAGAGAAAACAGAGACTCCTCTCGGATGTGAGCATCCGCAAATTAACAGACTTACTCAAGGATTGGAAAAAGTAATTGGTGATCGGATGTTGACCTGCATTCTGTCGCTTGAGATTGTCCAGTTCACCCTGCAAAAGAAAGGCCTGGGTAGGGGAGAAGGACATCACTTCGCGACCTTGTCGGCGACAGCTTTCATGATTCTTTCAACGGAATTCAACTCCGCAATCTCATCCATCGCAAATTTTAGCCCTAGTTCTCGCTCAATCTCCAAGATGAGGACAAGGTGGTGCAGGGAATCCCATGCAGCGAAATCCGAGGCCTTGGAATCTGGGCGAACGCTGGCCGCAGGAACATTCAGGTTGGCCGAAAGGATTCTTTGTATCTCTTGAAATGTATCCACGGATCACTCTTCCTTGGCCGGTGAGGGTAGCCATCTCCCCCATTTACCCATACGGTTAAATTAGTATTGCAAGCCTTGGAATCCAAGTGTCGTCATGCGGTTACGTCACTGCGGACCAACTCGATCTCGAACCACGGTGGGGGCTGCAATGGTGTGGACGAGAGATTCAATTCCCAGAAGTCGGTATCGTCAACCTGGCGGAGCAGCCGGAAACCCAGCCGAGGATAGAGGTCCCGCACGGGGTGATTCTTGCTTGTTGGTCTAAATTCGCCGATCAGAGTGACCTGTCCAAGCTCGCGCGTAACAACCGCGAGGAAAGCGTCTTCCACTGTCCGCCCCATGACTCGGCAGCTCAATAAGAACGTATCAATTAGCCAAGTATCCGGGGACTGCCGCCTCAGGATCAAAACTCCTACGATCCCGTTAGGGCCAAATTGGTCAGCTAAATTCAGCCACCAGATGGCGCAGTCCGGGTCCTGGTTTATGGCTTTAATCTCTGCCTCGGTGTACCGGCGAGTCGTCAAATTGAACTGATTGGTTTTCTGGGTGAGCTGCGCTATGCGAGGAATGGTAAACGAGTCGGCGAGACCGATTTTGGCCTGCATTTGCAGCGAGCGGTAAAAATCCTCTAGAGAAGATGCCGATTCCGCGAGTTTACTTCTTTCCGCTTGCGCTTTATATGTCTCTCCACGCCGGCTGTCTTCCGTCGTAATGGTGAGCTTACAAAAGTGCCTCGCGGAGAGCCTGAGCAAAGCCATCTTGTATTCCGCAGGGTCGGATGGCCAGTCCGGAACCAAGACTTCCGGGGCTGCCTGGCGAATCCGAGAGCGCTCAACGGGGCTGTCGTCGATGAAGACTAGGCTATCCAGCCCGATGTTCAATTCCTCGGCTAGCACGCGCAGGTTGGCAGCTTTATCTTCCCAATTGATGCGGATCGCAGCGAAGTTTTCCTCACGAAGCCGCATATCGGGATGCCGGCGGATGACCGCTAGAGCATCATCTGGATTATTCTTGCTACAAACGGCCAGCAGGACCCCCTTGCGGTAGAGGTTTAGAAGTTCCAGTTGGAACTCGACGTATGCGCGCCCAATTCCTTCTTGACCGAGGCGGAGACCCTCCAGCCCATCCTCGCCTACCACGCCTCCCCAAAGCGAATTGTCCAAGTCCAACACGATACACTTGCGCATAACACCGATGTTTGCAGAGATAGTCGCCGCATATCGGTCCGCGAGAGCCACCATGGCCTTATAGCTCCAACGCGACCGAGCCAAAAACCACATTCGGCAGTCGTACCAATTCTCGAAACCTATGCTGGCTGCGAGCGAGGCAATATCCGCCATTACGATGTTTGGCTGACGACGTGCCAGAGAGGCAAGCTCGGCGTTGTAGGCATTTACCGTATCCTGCAAGCCATACTCGGAGTTGTATTCGAGGCCCGTCAGCGCATTAGGGGAGTCTAGTGCGGTCGTATTCAGAACCACAGTGGACTGCGGCAAGTATGTAATCAGCACCTCGGCTAATGCCGCCACTTCACCCGCGCACCGTAGGGCGGCTTCTAGGCGCGCTTCTGCGGAGAAAGCAAAGGGATTTTCTGCGAGTTCCTGGAAAAGGTCAGCCGCGTCCAAGTGAAGAACGATCACCGCAGGGTTGTAGCGGTAGAGGGCGGAGTCTGAGCTCAAAATGTCTTGCCGATACTGCCCGAACCCTCCTACCCAAAAGGATGGGTGAATACCGTGAACTTCAAAGGCGGCAGCGAATGGTTTTTGCAACAGCTCGATGGTACAACTGGAGAGCAACGCGACGCGAAGGTCTCTCATTCTTGCGCTGCCTCGAGGAATTCGATCAATCCAACTTCGCGATAATAAAGAAAAGCGATTCGACGTCCACCAAAGGCAGAGGCAGGAACCGGGGGACACACGCAGACCGCGCCCTCCAATTCAGCGTGCTGCACAAAGGTTGCAATATCCGCTACCTCGAAGCAAAGATGATTAAGGCCGCCGCCCTTTTCTAATGCACCACGCGCTGGTGAGCTTCCAGGCAATGGTTCAATTAACTCCAGGCAGGTGACTTCTGCTTCCGAGGCCAGAAACTGCACATTGACTCTCTGCCGTTCATCGGTGACAACCGGCGAGACAGGCTGCAACCCAAAGAGCTGGCAGTAGCGCGCGACGCTTCGTTCAATGCTATGCACAACAATCCCGACGTGATGAAGCTTCAAATTCTTCCCCCCGGGGATTCCAGAGAAAACATCTGCCGAGACGGTCCTCATGGTCGCCTGCCCATCGTCAACCTGGCGGTCAGTCATAGACAGTGATGCCTTTTCGGGCCGCTTGAATGAGCCGCTCCGTAACCATGTTGGCAAAAGTCACAAACATCGCTGTGCCTCGAAAGGTCCATTCGATCAATTCGTTCTTTGAAAGCAAGGAGCGCAGCAGAGTGTTGTCAACTGGCTTCGAAGCCTGCGGGATAGTCAGGCTGTACGGGATTTTATTCCCCGACCGGTCAATAAGTACTACCGGAATCGGCTCTCTTCGAAACTTTACCGGGAACTCATCACCGAGAATGTCTTCGGCGGTATGCGTGTGCGCAATGCACCTATAGTACTCAACTCCTAGGCCCACTATGGCCGTCGGCTTGAGCGTCATAATTTCAAAAGGGGTTCCGGATCCTGCCCGCGTTGTAGCCAAGTGTTGGTTCAGGGTGAGCTGCTCTGCGAGAGGACCTATGGCACAGACACTGTGCGTAGGATGCAAACTCCTCATCACTCCCGGCGTTCTGCGGAACACTTCTGAAAGCAACCCCATTTCCGATGGCGTCCTCATCACATCGAACGGATGTGTGGCAAAATATTGTTTCTTATCGTATAGCCTCCCACCGAGAACAAAAGTAGGCATGACCAACGTGAGATCTTGACCGCAAAAGGCCATTAACTCATCAATTAAATCCTGGGGTCCTCCTTTGTACATCGGCAGCATCCGGTCATACGAGCTATGCACCATCAGAATCTCAGTGTGTTTCGGGATCCTGCTTTTCAGATTGTCGACAATCTCTTTTGCCGAGTAGGTGCCATGTAGAAGCGTTAGCGCCCTGGCCATCCGCTTTCTTGCCGTTCGTTGCCACCTTTTCAGATCATTCCGTCTTTCTTGGCTAAGGCAGCGGCGCAGGACATGATGCAGCCGAGCTTTCGCCGTGTTTTGCCAGAGATAAATTCTCTCATTCATTGGATGGTGCCAATCTGCGATTTGCACAATGCTTAGGGGGGATTGAGAAAAGGATGCGATCGTCAGAAGTTCGCATCGTAATAATCAGCGATACTGCCTTAAAAGCTTCTGCGATACTAGCTTTCCAAATACCGAAATAGAAAGGACCTTCTGATTGATCTCCAAGCCCGCTCGATCCATCATTCGCAAAGAACGGTAGTTCCTGACGTTAACATCAATGACGATTTTGCTCACCCCTAATTCGCCCAACAAGAAAGAGCAAATTCTCGATAACATGAATGAGCCAACCCCCATCCGCCGAAATTTGTCGCTCGTCACGATGTCGTGAACGAGCGCCTCGTTGGGCATGAGTTTCATATACGATCTTACGACCGCCGGCACGGGGATATTGTTGACCGTGGCCCAAATGCTGCCTACCATTTTCCCGTCAAATTCCGCAAAGAAGCCTATCTCTTTGTGGTTGAGCTTTCCTCGATATTCCGAAACTCGACTTTCTTCCCGGAAGTCCCGCACACGAAAATGATTGCCCAATGTGATGGGCAGGAACTCACATTTTATGGCAGGTTCCGTCATTTTGAAATCATCTATGTTTGTGATAATAAAATTGTCGGTCAAATAGACCCAGAACATTTTTTGCAGGCCCTTCTTGATTGCCGCTCTTGACGATTGCATAGCACTCAGTTTTCGAAGAAGGTACTGAAAAATTCTTTGGCGAATGCGTGATTTGAACTCAAGTCGCTTGTGAGTTCGAAAGCCGCAGCGTAATTACTCTCCTAATAAAGTCACGGAGTCTGCGCATCTGTTCGGCCCTTCGGAACTTAACAAGCTCACCTGGAACTACCTTCTCGACTCGCGTCAGAACACCCCAGAAGAAACCAGCGAGGCGGAGGCTCCCTCCGAGCAGGACCGGAGGTACCGACATCTGGTAGATGCATCGAAAGATCTCCCATATTGGATGCATGCCCAACATATAGTCGCCTTGACCTCCTTTGAAGGAGGCCGCCATGCTGCTGTGTTTTGCACTTCCCATCTTCCGGTGGTGGATGCAGGATTTTTCAGGAAACGATCTTGTTTGCCAGCCTTTCATCCGTGCGGTCAGTACAGCGACCAAATCAATCCCACCAATTTTAATTGGAACGTATCCGCCAATTTCTTCAAAACACCCTCGGCTAAACAACTGGCAGGCTCCGGAAACATGTTCGATGCTGGAGAAACGATAGTCATATTGGCGCTCACCTTCTCTAAAAGGTGTTCCCGCAACGCCCAACCGTGGGTTCTGAGAAAACTTCTTCAACAGGAAATCAAAATACGCCTCGTCCATCGTAATGTCGGCATCGAGGTTGCCGATCACGTCGTAGTCCAGGTTCGACAACTTCGCGTAGCCCGCATTGAAAGCATGCACTTTGCCCGCAAAATGACGTTCTTTGCGCTCGGCCAGTCGCACTAGCTCAATCCACCCATGTTCGGCTGTATACCTACTCACAATGCTATCCGTGGCGTCAGTCGAGCCGTCGCTGACAATCACCCACTTGAGCGGGCGCACGGTCTGCGCCACCACAGCTTTAATCGTATGTTCGATCGCCGCAGCCTCGTTTCTCGCGGGTGTGATAAGCGCGTACTTCAGGTTTGCACCTTTACCCTGGACTACTTTTGACGATGCGATGTCGGTCGATTCAGCTTTCATGGTAACGTTCTGTTTCCGGGCCATCGGCTCCTTTTCGGTACTGTGTCGCGCCTATCATCGCACTGAGGCGATTTGCGCGGGTCCTCGCAATAGCTTCGGCAAGGCATTCTCAAATGTAGAAACCGTGATGTGTTTTTTATCCAGAAATGACAAGAAATCATCCACGGTTTGCGGGTCGGTCAGATCTTTCGTGTGCCCAATTGCAACAATGGGCCGGTACGCGTCGGGCGCCTCTCGATCCTCCTGCTCAATCCTTTCTAGTGTCGAAGTCAGCTCGTCCAGTGTCATGCGGCAAAAATCCAGCTTGCGCGGATACCACAGTCGCAGTAAGTCAAGGGCGCGATTCAGTTTCTGCCGGGCGCTTCGAGCGTTCATGGCAACCCCACCGGCAAACCCCAGACGTTTCGATGTAGTCATTCTCCAGAACGGCACCATTTCGGTGTAGATGGGCACCTCGATCCACCCACCCATCGGATCTGGTTCATTCACATCACGGCCAAAGGACCAGTAATATCCATTTCGCAATGCAGGCCGATAATCCAAGGTATGGTTGTGTTGCAATCCTCCTTTGAAAACGGAGGAGTCGATTTGAATCCCCTTCTCTGCCAGAACCCGGGCTGCTGTCTCGGTAGGTTGGAACAACCAGTTCCCAGCGCGAAACGAAACAGGAGTGAAACTAGATCGGCCTACGGCTTTCCGCAGATACTCGAGGGACTGCTCGACAATTTCAGAAATCCGTGACTGGGGCAGGGTACAGAGATTGTATTCATCGTAGTCCAGCATCCACATCCCATGATCGTGACGAGCGTTGCACCACTGTGGGTGGAGGTGGAGTCCAATTTCGAAACCCTCCTCGTGAAATTCCAGAATCTGGCGGTGGACATCGGCAATGCCCGAGTCTGTGCCACAGATTTCAATTTGACGTAGCTCGGCAGCCTCCACAAAGTTTACGAATCGCGAGTTCCACTTGCGAAAAATTTCTCGGAGTTTTCGTGCCGGCTCATACACTAATTCCTTCAATGAACCGGTACCGTTGCCATACACTTCGTAATCCAATGTGAATATGCATTCGATCATCGATGCCGTGCCTTGAGCCGGAGTGGGATTCTACGTGTCGTTCGAAAATAACAGTTAGCGAGGCCCTAGCAAGTTCTCGAGAATGCGGGCAAATTCTGGACTTGCCGGTTCGGAGACGTCGCCTTCGATTCGCGCAGGAGCATGGCCATGGCGAATAGCATCCAGGCTTGAGACCACCTCATATACGGTGTTCGTATCGTATAAAAGCGAAGTCTCCGATAGTAAAAGAAGCCCCGCTCGTCCCACATGTACTTCAGCGCCCATTGAAATACGGAACACGCCAGCGCAACATTTTCTGAATCGAGATCCTTGAGCGCCAGGGGCGTGATGATGCTCTCCGCCACGCAATGAATGTCTACAGGATAATCGCGGTCATGAAAATATCTGACAGCACCGTCCTCGCGGAAAAAGCTAGCTCGATAGAACTCGAATCCTCGGCGAACACTCGATTCGAATTCTGTAGTGCCTGCATATTCACCGATGGACCGCAACGCGCGGAGATTATATCCGGTGTGAAAGTTATCGATCCAATCCTGCGATGGCACCTCCCCATAGTTCCAGGAGCCATCCGCGTGCTGCTTTGCTACCGAGCATCGAGTTACCCTAAGCGCGGGTTCCAGGAATTTTTCCTTGCCCGTATGCTTGTAAACTCGGCACAACAAATCGGCGGCTATGAAATTCGCGTTATGGGTTTGACTCGGAACTTGAGGCTGAGGATAGCTGAAGCTTTCAACGATCCCGTTGGTCCAATACAGCTTATCCACGATGTATTCTGCCGCGCTGATTGCCATTTCCAGACACGCAGGATCGCCAATCTGCTCATACGCATCCATCAGCGCCAACGCGACGAACGTTGTGCATACCAGACTGGGCGCACCCGCGGGCACTACTTCTTTTCTGGTCTGCCAAGGAAAACTGTAGCCCCAGCACCAGTAAGAAACTTCAGGAGATCGTTTCACGGCGATCAACCGGATCATAGCTTTGATCAAATCCTCTCGATGCGACAGCTGTTCGGAAGCCAAAGTCAAAAATGAGGAAAGAAAAAGCGCTAACGCTTTAGGGTTCTGTGTCTTTGGGATCCCCAGAGGGCTTCGTAAATTCACCGGGCTGTGCTTGAGCGCATGCGTCATGACAAGCCGTGGAATTTTGGAATTGAGAATCGGAAACGTCTGGAGCAGTGGACTGTTCAGTGCATCATACGGATCATAACCAGCCCAATCGTCCTCACTGCAGTAACCCACTAGCTTTTGCATTGGGCCAAGTACGTCGCTTTTAATCCTCGCATTGCTCATCTTGGTTATAACTTGAATAAAGAGTTCGCGATCAAACCAAAGCTGGGCGCAGCGAAGCCTTTTGCCTAGCCGCAACCTGAACCAATACGCTCACAATACGTGTCCCCGCCTTGCCATCCCAATGCATGGGTATACTCGTTCCCTTTTTTCTCCAGGATTGCGCTCGAATCGCGGCGCGAATACCGTCTCGGTTCGTTCCGGCTATGATGTTTGTGCCTTTTTCCACAGTAACTGGCCGCTCTGTGTTTTCTCGGACCGTCACGCATGGGATGCCCAGGCAGGTAGTTTCTTCCTGTATCCCTCCAGAATCCGTTACCACGATCGACGCATTTTTCATCAAGCAAAGAAAGTCTAGGTACCCGAGCGGATCGATTACCATGATCCCCGCGCCACCACTTTTCCGCACGACAGAACCGTTTTGCATCGCACGATTCGAATGCAAATTAATCCCAAATTCTCTGATGCGCTTCTGAGTACGCGGATGAACGGGGAAGACAATGGGGCAATCTTCTCCAAGCTCCCCAAGCCCATCAAGAATGTCTTTTAGTGAGTCCGGATTGTCAACGTTAGCCGGCCGGTGCAGGGTGAGAAGGGCGTAGCGTGCCACCTTGCTGCCTTTTCCATCTTGCCCGGAGCCTGACCTCAGCCCTAACTCGTCCAGTTTCGTCGAAGAATCTGCTTTGCCTTTGAAGGTGAGTAACGAATCAATCATCGTGTTGCCGACAAAGTGCACGATCTCTTCCGAAATTCCCTCTCTTTTCAGGTTTGTCAACCCGCTTTCTTCGGTTACGAACAGCAGGTCGGACACGTGGTCAGTCACAATCCGATTTATTTCCTCAGGCATGGTGCGATCAAATGATCGCAATCCTGCTTCCACATGTGCAATTAGCGGTCGACTGCCCGCGCTGTCAAAGGAGACTTTAGAGGTAACCAAGGCACATGCCACTGTCGAATTCACATCGCCAACAACAATTACAACGTCGGGCTTCTCGGTCACCACGATTTCTTCATACTTCTTCATGATTTCTGCAGTCTGCGCAGCATGCGTTCCCGAACCAATGCCTAAGTGCACATCGGGCTTGGGAAGGTCCAGGTCACTAAAGAAAGAGCCGGACATGATCTCGTCGTAATGCTGCCCTGTATGAACCAGTACATGTTGCAGACGCACGGAAGTCTTGACAGTCATGTTATGGGCATTGATCGCAGCAATGATCGGCGCGGCCTTCATGAAATTTGGTCTGGCTCCGACGATGGTCATGATCTTCATAGTTCTGTCCGTCATAGCTTGTTTCGCGGTTCCGATAGCTCAGAAATTGCTTTGCTCAAATCGCAGGCGACGATGAGGAAAGCTTCGGGTCTCTTGATTCAACGATGGCCACGATAAAATCCAGGATGTTTTCTAACGCAGGACGGCTATGGCTTTGGAAAGCAGACCTTCCGTTTCGGCGGGTGAGCCTGATTTTGGAAGTAACATCCCCAGGGCTTTCGATCAGGGTCAACCGGCCCTGTTCGGAAAGATAGCGATCCACGGCTCCGATCTTCCCGCGGAAGATGCTGTACACCGGCACGCCCATGGCCGCAGCTTCGCGATTCATTGTGCCCCCACCACTCACGACGAAATCGGAAAACCAGATTAAGTTGAGGCCGTCTACGACCTGTTCGGGAATAATGGCCTGTCGTTGGGCAATTAAGGCTGGCCACTTCTCGCGTAACTCGGTTGCTTGCCGCGCATTGCGAGGCAGCAGCACAATCTTGACGTTTGGCTGCGATTTCAGAAACTCCATTACTGCGGAGAAGAGTTCGTCACTTTCGTGCCGATGGTAATGGGCCTCGCTTGCGGGCGGCCGAACGGAAACGACCATATCTTGCTCCGTCAACCCGAGCTCGTTTCTTACCCCCGGATTCGCCTTGAACGACGGAACATAGACGTCTTCCTTTATGCCCCGGTATTTTAGAATTTGATTCTTTTTAGGCTTAACAGCCTCATCTGGAATGATCTCCGGAACAATGACCCACGATGGCTGGAAGATCACCAGGTCCTGCACGAATTCATAGTCCGCAAGAACGATACTCTCGATTCCCAAAAGAGAGGCCGTCAAGATCTGTGCCCGCGAGCCATGAGAAACTGCCAGGTTCGGCCGCTCCTTTAGCACAAATGGGACCAACCGCAACGCACGCGTAATCACTCCCAGCACTTTCATGAATTTGTTTTTGCCGAAATGACGCCCTATTCGCTCGCATTTCAGCCCGTAAAAATCCACCAAGTCGGTGACCTGGTAGGCATCACGCGCGGTTAGGACCACTTTGTAACCGCGTTGCTCCAACTCTCGCTTTATGGGTATAAAGAAAGGAACGTGCGGTGAATTATCCAGATCGATCCAAATCTTCCTTCTAGAAGCTTTCTTTGTTGGAGGAGTGGTATTCAAGATGCCTTGACCCATTAACGTTGTTCTTAACCCGCGTCTCGCGAATCCACGCGGGCATCATGTTCCATCAGTGTGACATTATGAAAAATGAATTTCTTTACTAGTTGCGGTACGTGCATCCAATCGTATCCCCCAAGCAACTTGGCTTCCAGCAGTTCTGCCGTATCCCAGGAATTGATCGGGATCCGTGGCAGACAGTATCGATTGCTACTGAGACGTGCCCTGCCGATGATGCTGGAGACCCCATTCTTAAATCCCTGATTTTCAAGGGAGTCTCCGATGAATCTGGCAAAGTCTCGGTCTTCTTCAGGAAAAGGGAATGGATAGGAAAACGACTCCACCACATCGCCGAGTTCTTGCTCGATAACTTCTTTCGAATAACCCAATTCGTAATCGATTTGATCGGGATCCATCGAGCGAAGGTCGGGATGCGTCACCGTGCGCGACCCGAATCGAATCCCTTGCGCGTGCAACTCACGGACGTCTTGCCAGGTTAGATAATCCACGCCTTCAAAGCGCATGGGAGTCTTTCGAATCCGGTCGGTCACCAGAAAGACCGTCGCAGTGAATCCACACTGCTTCATGACCGCGAAACCCTCCGTGAAAAAATCGCGATACCCATCATCGAAGGTGATCACCAGGCGATTTGACATATCCTGACCGGAAGCAAGTCCGTCCAGCATCTCCGAAAGATGAATTCCCTGGTATCCCTGGCACTTGAGCCATCTCATCTGCTTCGAAAAGACTCCTGGGTTCGTGTTGATCTGGTGATACGGATGAGATTGTCCGAATAGGTTGTTCGAAATGCTGTGGTAATTGAGAATCGGCACGCGTTCACTCCTGCTGCGTCCGATGAAACGTACCAGCGGCGAACACATATAGAGAGTGACGAATCGATCCAGTCGGGGGATCGTCATGGAAAACATAGGCTGTTGTTTGGGACCGACGGTTATTTGGTGAGATTGATCGGGCTAACTAAACGAGGAGACACGAGCACTCGCGAATTCCTTGACTCTTTTTGCAACTTCTTCCGCTTGCTCCCGCGTCATTTGGGGGTACATCGGCAACGATACGATTTCCCCCGTAACGCGCTCAGTGACGGGATAATCACCCTTCTTGTAGTTCAGGTGCTGATAGGCCTTCTGTAAGTGCAGTGGAATAGGATAGTGAATACCAGAGCCTATTCCCGCCTCGGATAAATGCGCTTGGAATGCCTCGCGGTCCGACACGCGCACCACGTAGAGGTGGTAGACACCTTTTGTCCAACTAGCTTCCTTGGGAATCACGATAGCGCTGCTCGCTTCCATCAAAAGTTCGTGATAACAATGGGCGAGGGCGCGGCGCGATTCATTCCACTTCGTCAAATGACGAAGTTTCACAGAAAGCCAGCCGGCTTGGATCGAATCGAGTCGACCGTTATATCCTTCGATATCGTGATAGTACTTCTCAGCCTGCCCGTGGTCGCGAATCTTCTTCATCTGGCGCGCCATGGCCTCGTCGTTTGTGGTGATCGCGCCGCCCTCGCCGCACGCTCCTAAATTCTTGCCAGGGTAAAAACTGAATGCTGCTGCTTTCCCCATCGAACCGGCTCGCTTCCAGATGTTATCTTTCTTTGAAAAGTATTCGGCGCCATGCGCCTGGCACGCGTCTTCAATCACGAACAGATCATACTTATTCGCGAGCTCCAGAATGGGGTCCATGTCCGCTGTTTGTCCGTACAGGTGCACGGGAACGATCCCAACTACCCGTTGCCTCGAGCCCCGTTCGACGAGCTTTCCGCTGCGTCCGTCGATTTCGCACTTGGTTTCGAGATATTGCCGTAACTTCTCGGGATCCATCGTGTAGGATTGTTCATCGATGTCCACGAATGCGATTTTTGCGCCCGCCTGCGAAATTGCTTCTGTCGTGGCAATAAAAGTATTTGGGACTGTTACGACCACGTCCCCAGAGACTACGCCCGCTGCCATGAACGCAAAACGCAGGGCATCCGTTCCGCTGTTCACGCCAACGCAGTGCTTCGTATGGCAGAAATCGGCAAACTCGCGTTCGAATTCCTCGACCATGGGCCCGCCGATGAATCCCGCATTGCTGAACGCTTTCTTCACCACTGCCAGCAGTTCTTCCTGAAGCTCCTGATGAGGAGTCGCCAGGTCGAGAAATGGGATCTTCGTTGGGTTTGCCATATCTTTACTTTTTCTCCTCGTTCACGAATCGCATCAGTTTGGCAGGATTGCCGGCGACAATCGCGTTGGCGGGTACATCCTTTGTCACCACGCTGCCAGCTCCGACGATGGCGTTTGCACCGATCGTCACATTCGCCAGAATCGTGGAACCCGAACCAATTGAAGCTCCTTCGCACACGCGGGTCTTTTCCACTTTCCAGTCAGCTTCTGTCTGTAGACTTCCGCTGGTCGCCGTAGCCCGCGGGTAAGTGTCGTTGATGAACGTAACGCTGTGGCCTATGAACACATTGTCTGCGATGTCCACGCCTTCGCAGATGAAAGTATGGCTGGATATCTTGCAACGTCGCCCTACACGAGCATTTTTTTGAATTTCGACAAATGCGCCAATTTTCGTCTCGTCGCCCACCTCGCACCCATACAGGTTGATGAATTGCGAGAGTCTAACGTCTTTGCCGAGCTTCACGCTCGGAGTAATGCAAAGATAATCAGTCACAGCGTCACAGCCTCCCCCCGGCTTCGCACGGAGCGATCAGCTGCCTGCAGAATGCGCACCACACGCAGTCCGGCAACGCCATCATTAAACGGTTTGGTATTTTCTTCGATGCATTTCAAAAAGTATGCGGTCTCTGCACGCAGGGCTTCAATTTGCTCTATTTGTGGTGCCCACATATCCCCGGAACGATAACTGACCAGCAACTGGTGCAGGTTACTGGGATTCGTAGACATACTCACGCCTTTGTCATAAATTCTAATTTTTTCGTCGGCTTCCAGATCGTTCCAAACCAGCATTTTCTTTTCCCCGCCAATTAGCGTCGTCCTCACTTTCACGGGAGAAAGCCAGTTCACGTTAATGTGGGCGATAATGCGCTTGGGGAAGTAGACCGTGATGAAGGCGATGTCTTCGACACCGTTTAAATGCTTTTCCCCGGTTGCTACCACCGCTTCGGGTTTCTCAGGAATAACGTGGTCCATGATCGACAGATCGTGGGGTGCCAGATCCCAGATTACGTTCACGTCGTGCTGAAACAATCCAAGGTTCACGCGCAAGGAATCGTAGTAGTACAGTTCACCGAGTTCGCCTTGATGTACCAACTGCCGGATCTTCTTCATGGCGCCGGTAAATAGGAACGTGTGGTCCACCATAATTTGCAGGTTCTTGCGGTCGGCCAATTCAATTAGTTCTTCCGCCTGGATCACATTGCAGGTGAAGGGCTTTTCCACAAAAACGTGCTTGCCGTTTTCGAGTGCCGCCTTGGCCAGTTCAAAGTGAGTCCATACAGGAGTCACCACGGCCACCAGATCGATCTTCGAAGATTTCAGAATCTCCGTTGCATCCGTTGTAAAGGCAATTCCTGGATAATCCTTCCGCAACCGCTGTTCCGTCTTCGGATTCTTATCCGCGACGAGCACTACCTCCGAAGATTCATGTGCTTGGAAATTGCGGACTATGTTTGGTCCCCAATACCCATAACCGATGACACCTATCCGAATCATCTGGCCTCCTTATTGCTAACTACCAGGGCGGGCCAACTCTGCGGTGTCAACTGCGTTGGCGTTTTTCTCAAGGCGTGATTCACTTGGCAACTTCGCGAAGACTGCTTGCCAAATTAGTTAAAACAGATCAGCTCGACGGTTTAATCCTGCAGAAACTCGCTCCACGTCTTAGTGAGCACCATCTCCATGTATCACGGCTACGGGAGTCCGCAGAAGAATCTCCATGTCCAACCAAAGGGACCAGGCCCGGGCGTACTGCAAATCCATGCGAACCATATCATCGAATTTCGTACGGCTGCGACCTTCCACCTGCCACAACCCCGTAATACCAGGTTTAATTTCCAGCACTCGACGACGATGCCAAATGTCGTAAGCCTTGAACTCATATTCGAGCGGCGGACGAGGTCCTACTAACGACATCTCACCCACCAGCACATTCCAGAATTGCGGAAGTTCATCCAGGCTCGTCTTGCGAAGCATGCTTCCGAGGGGGGTAACTCGAGGATCTTTTTGGATCTTGAAGGTCGGAGCGCTTCCCTCACCGCCTGCAACCGGAACCTCACCGGAGATAAACCGAGTCACATACTCCTGATGGATCTTGCTATCGCAATTGGTCCGCATGGAGCGAAATTTCAGGAATCGGAATTTCCTGCCGTGTTGACCCAGGCGTTCCTGGCAGAACAGAACGGGGCCTTTTGAGGTTGCCTTGATGGCCAACGCGATGATCGCGAACAAAGGCGACAATACGATTAACGCCATCGCACTGCCCGTAATGTCGATCGCCCGTTTGAATCCAAGGGCAAGCCTGCGGGAGGTCTTCTTTCTCGAAAGTTCTGGATAGTGCGCTTTGTTCCCGGAGCCGTTCGTGCCGCCATCGTCCAGACCAGATTCTTCAGGGAAAAAGTGGAAGGAGAGCGAGATCTTCGACGCTACGTTGGCTCCTAACGTCTCGAGGAACGCCGCTTTAAGCTTTTGCGAAATTCTCGCCCGGACTTCGGCGGAACTTGCATTGCCAATTTCCGTGGCGATAACCCCCAGAATATGATCGTAAACATACCAGCCGACGATGTCGGTCTCTCGAGTGACCGAGCAAAGCGTTTTGCTGATCGTTGCCACGATGTGAATCTTCTGCTTATTCGAAATCGCGTCTTCGACATCAACCAACAGGAGGACGTAGCGCTTCTTACTACGTTCTGCACGGCGCCGTTCTAGATACAACATGGCCATAAACGCATCTTCCGAAAGGATCATGCGCGTCGACACTTCATCCGCATTGTTCGTCGGGATGTGTACCGTCACATTAATCTGCCGTTTCTCGTCTTCACGTGGCACTGCTGTTCGAAACAAGCCCATAATTCCCGTCGCTTTCTTGATCGCAAAAACACCCCAATCCGCAACTGCCTAACCCAGAACCGGAACTGTTACCGACCGTTCCCTGACCACCATCGATGGAGCTTTCCTTGCCTCGTTCACTGGCGTTACCCAGGAAAGATCGACTTCCATCGCTACGGATCGCTGTAGCAGTGACACAGACAAGACAACCCGATGGCTACCTTTGAAGTTGATCAGGATTCCTTCGAGGTTGTTCATGCTTCCGTGATTCACGCGTACGCGTTGGCCAATTTGCATGTAGAGCCAAGGTTGGCTCGGCAATCCGGAAGCGAGCGCTTGCCGGATGGATTCCACCTCGGTCTCTTCCACCGGCGTGGGGGTGCGCCCGACTCCAACAATCTGCTGAACTCCAGGCGTCATGAGCAACGGTCCACGGTTGTGAAGTGCGAAGCGGCAGAACAGGTAGCCTGGGAAGAGTGGCTGTTCGATCTCCCTCACCCGGTCCGACCAACGCCTCTCACTCTTGTAAATTGGGAGAAAACACTCGTAGCCCTGGCCCTTCAGTTGAGTGGCAACCAGGGCTTCGCGCCTCGACCTGACCTGTAGCGCAAACCATGGCAACCGGAGCAAACCCTGATCTTCGAATGAGCCCAAATCTCGCACGAATTTTTCTCCTGAACTTCGCGCTGATCCGACAACGAGAACAACCTCTGCAAGCTACCGCCACTGGAGTCCCACAGAACCCACTGACTCTAGGGCAATTTCCCTGCCAATGCTCCTGTTGACTGGGCATCCAGCCTCCTATTCTGTACTCTACAAGTATTTGATAATAGATGCCTTAGCATCATACGTTCCAACCGGTGCTCGGAGCTCATTCGATTAAGCTCAAGGGTGAGAAAACGAATGCCGCTTTGTTCCAAAGTCATTCCAGCTGGAGACGTGTCTAAGGACTATCTTGTAGGTGGTCCCACTGGATTCACGCGAATCTTGTTTGGGGAGAGAAACAATGTAACTAATTGAAAATGATGATGTTAATAAAACGAGCACCCTGCACAGTTTCTTGTGGAATAGCGGCCGGCAAGTTCTGATTGGTATCTCGCCCAGAGCCTTCGAGGCTTCGGCTGGGTGTCGAGCGAACAGGCAACTCAGGACCTATTGGCTGACTTGTTGTGTCGCCTGCTTTTCCGAAGGATACCCGTAGTAGTACCCCCCGTAGCTCTCACTCTTCTCTACACGGTTGAGCACGATCCCTAGCAAATTCTTTACGCGAAATTCAGCCGAAGCTTTTGCCGCAACTTCAAAGTCCGTACTGCCCGCTCGGACTACAAAAAGGACTCCATCGCAAATATCCGCCAGAACGCTGGCATCATGCACGGCGAGAGCCGGAGGCGAGTCGATCAGTATCCAGTCAAACATAGGTGACATCTTGTCTAGGAGATGTTTCATGCGATCGCAATGGAGTAGTTCGCTGGGATTTGGTACGGAGCGTCCGCCAGGAATCAGGCACAGATTTCCTTCGGCTCCCACTTGGGTAATCTGCGCTTCGTCTACCTCTCCTCTCAAATAATCGCTTAGCCCAGGCAGTTCGGGTGCGCCGAAGGGAAGATGAAGGCGCGAGGCGCGCAAGTCCCCGTCGATCAGCAATACACGGCATTCGGGCTGGCGGGCGAATGCCTGTGCAAGGTTTGCAGTAACGAAGGTTTTTCCCTCTTCGGGCACGCTACTTGTGACTACCACACGCCGAAGGGGTTGCGTCGCCGCTAGTTGAAAGAGCCTCGATCTTAGGGTGCGGAATCGCTCAGCCCCGGCCGGCGTATTTGCTCGAGGACTGAACACGCTAAACTGAGGATTAATCTTCCACCCGGGATGCGAACATTTCTTGACGAAGTTCTGGAAAATCTGGCTCTCTGTGTGCAGTTGGTCGGGGAGCATTCCCTGTTCACCCGAAGCAATTCTACTTTCGGGAAGAACGTTGTTCGTCAGCGCTTCCGCCGACAAATCGACCGCATCGGCCGCAGAACGGCCTGGCTGGGAATTTCGCTCTTGTGCAGCCTTCTTCAGTGCTTCATGGATCCGGCTCATCGTTTCGCTCTCTCCGAGCTGCCTCCAATATCCCTACGCCTTCTGGGTTAACACAGTTTCAAATTTGGGCGTTTTCGAGCCGCTTCCCGCTTTGTTCAAATTAGTCCCGCCGACATTGAGGTTCGGTACGCTCACCAACACTGGCAACTTCAAGCAACTCTCAACATCCCGCTCCGTATACATGGCCTTATCCAACACTGCAAACAGATACAGAATAGCCGCCGCAAGGAAGAGGCCGGCACCCATTCCTCCACCAATAAACATCGGCAATTTTGGAGACGAGGGACTGGACGGGAAATTTGGAGGGTCCAATACGCGAAATGTCTCGCTCTGGTGCTGGTGTTCCAGGTCTGCGGCCATCGCCGAATTTGAGCGCTTACTCAATAGCTCGTTGTAGAAATCCGTAGCGGCCTGCGAACTTCGCGTCAATTCCTTGAATTTCTCTTCCACCATGGGGGTTGATTGCACGCGGCCCTGAATCACGCGGATCTGGTCTTGAATCTGCGCTTGCCTTCTGATCAGGTCGGCAGTGTTTATTTCATCCTGTTTGATCCTTGCGCGCAACTGCTGCAACTGTGCCGGCTCGTGTGTTTTTGTTCGCGTTGGGTTTGCCGGAACGCTAGCGTCAGGTTCTTCCGATATCCTTCTCTTCAGGTCTTCGATCTGCACTTTGAGCTTGACGACATCAGGATACTCCGGCTTATAGCGAGTGAGGAGTACTGTCAGTTGTTCCTGAAGATTCGCCAACTGGCCATCTAGCGTATCGGGATTCTCCTGACCACCCTGCTGCAATTTCCAATTGGCTTCCTGTTGGGTCAGCATGGTCTCGTTAAATGCCTTGTCTTGTTGGGCTCGAGTCAAGGCCTGCGATGCCGCCTCTAACTGGGTATTGAGACCTGCCAGAAGTTGCAGGTTGGCGCCCTCTTCTTCGGGCAGAGAGCCCAAGTAATGTTTCTTGAATTCAGCAAGGAGGGTGTCCTGCTCATCCATCTTTGCCTTGGCTTGGTCGAGCTGGCCGCTCAGGAATTTCGTGGTGTCGGTGGCCTGTTCCATACGCCTTCGGGCATTTTGCTCCAAGAACAGCTTTGAAATTTCCTCACAGATATCCTGCGCCATCTTTGGACTGTTAAAGGTCACTGCAATTTCGAATCCGGGCGGGCGGCGGTCGCTAACACCCGCCGTAGGTTCCAAAAGTGATACTTTGACTGACCTCTCCAAGTTTCCTACGAGCACTTCCATCGGTGTCTTGTCACGTTCGTCCGCGTACAAGTTGAATTTTTCGATGATCGGTAGCAGGTGAGAGCTGCTCAACACCTGCGTCTTCATCGAGGCCATGCGCTGGTCCAAATCTACTGTCACCACCGGCCTGACATATTCTGGTGGCACTTCTGGCAGCTCTACGAGCACACTCGTTGTGGATGTATACTTCTTGGGCAGGAAAAGGGTCGCGACAAATCCCAGTAAGCCCAGTAGAGGGACGCCCACGACTGGAATCCACCAATGCTTGCGAAGAACTCTCTTCGCATCGGCCAATGAGATTTCGCCATTCCTCGTCATTACGCCGTTTCCTCGTTTCGCTGTAGGTCCAAGCCGACACGCCTAAATGCGTTCGAGCTGTCGAGAGCAGTATTGCACACATTCCCTGGTGCACGGCCCGTTCCATCCCCCGGTCGTCGCGATCATGGATTGTTGCCCTGTTAATATACATAATATCAGTAAGTTACAACCGAAACAGGGGACGCGGGCTTAGCAATTTGCCTTTTGGTGGAGCGTCTCTACCAAGCTGGATTGGAAGATAATTGCCCACTTTGTCCCTCCTTTTTTCCCTTCGTCTGATTCTCTCGCTTTGCTGTAAGCCTACGCACGCTCAGCCAACTACCGTAGGGGGCGGAGGGGAAGGCAAGTCCTGCATGTTATCCTCTCAGATGCACTACCGTCCGTTCCGCAGATTCCTGGTTTGCAGCAGCTGCGTGACTGCTCCAGGGCGACCTTGAATTGGATGACTCTCAGATGATTTCACGTCTCAAATATTGGCTGCCGGCAATGTGTGTTGCGATCATGATTTCACTGTTTTCTACCCACTATTTCAGTGCGGAGCAAACCGGGCGTTTCATTCTTCCTGCGCTGCGGTGGCTTTTCCCTTCCGTCAGCCGTCACATGCTCAGACTGATGCATTTTGGAATTCGAAAAGCTGCCCACGTCACCGAATTCGGAGTCTTCAGTGTGGCGGTTTTTCATGGCGTTCGGGCGGAACATCACGGTTGGAAACTAAGTTGGGCGGCCATTACCGTTTTCATCGCGATTAGTTACGCCGGATTGGATGAATGGCATCAATCCTTCGTGCCGCTCCGAGAAGCACGTTTCCGCGACGTATTGATTGACACCTTCGGCGCGCTTCTGGCCCAAGTGATCGTGTGGATGTATGCAAAGCTACATCGCGGTTCTGCCGAGCCCGACACGATTCGATAAATCGCAGCCAGGAATCCTCGTCAAGCTTAAGGGATTACTGCTGTGGCTTGGTTGGAATCCGCACTTTCGTCTCCGCTGGCATCGACTGCGGTCACCACATAATAGTACGTGGTTCCGCTTTGTACCGTGGTGTCGTTATACGTCACACTCGGGACGAGTCCGGAATTGATCTTCGCATAGCCGGATCCATTTGTTGTGCTGCGATACACGTTGTAGCCGGAAACCGTTGAAGTGCTGGCCGTCCAGGTCAGGGTCGCCGAGTGCGTAACTGGTTGTACTCCGGTACCGGAGAGCGCGATCGTCGAGGGAGAAGCGCTCGCTGTACTTTTTACTGTCACGGTGCCCGCGTCGCTCCCGGCGGTGCT
The DNA here is from genome assembly GCA_963775865.1 of Candidatus Acidiferrales bacterium. Classification (GTDB taxonomy): domain Bacteria; phylum Acidobacteriota; class Terriglobia; order Acidiferrales; family UBA7541; genus Acidiferrum. The sequence goes on from CAVZKU010000012.1 coordinate 670,823, forward strand.
GGGACTGAAGATCACGCTAAATGTCAGACTCTGGCCAGCGGATAGAGTGACTGGGGTGCCAGCTCCGTTAATGGTGAATCCCGCTCCGCTTTCCGCAATCTGCGCGACGGTCACGCTTGCGTTGCCGGTGTTTGTCACGGTGACGCTCTGCGTCGACGATGAACCCGTGTTGACACTTCCGAAGCCTAGATTTGTGGAACTGAACGTAAGTACTTGCGTCGCCGCTACACCTGTGCCGCTGAGGGCAATTACCGAGGGAGAAGTCGGCGCGTTGCTGATGAGGGTCACGCTGCCGCTGGCGGTTCCTCCCGACGCTGGCGCGAATTGTACGTTGAAGTTAGTCGATTGCCCAGAATTCAGAGATACGGGCAGCGACAGGGTTCCTGCGCTGAAGCCGCTCCCAGCCACGCTGACCTGTGTGACTGTTAGAGTGCCGGTGCCGCTATTGGTCAGCTGGACGGTTTGCGTGGCGGGCGAGCCCACACTCACGTTACCAAAACTTGCGCTTGTCGGCGTGATCGTGAGACCAGGCTGAACTGCGTTTCCTGAAACCGTGATGACCGCACTTGCTCCTTCTGAACTTGAAACCGTCACGTTCCCGCTGATGTTTTCTGACGTTGTCGGGTTAAAGGATACGTTCAGCGTTGCGCTCTGTCCCGCGGTCAGAGTGGCAGGAGTGCTGATGCCGCTGGTTTTGAAATCCTTCGCGTTCACAGCAATCTGCGAAAGGGTTACACTCGTGTTGCCGCTGTTTGTGATGGTGACATTCTTCGAGCTTGCACTCCCTGCATTCACGTTGGCAAAACTGACGCTGGTTGGGTTCGATGTGATGGTAACGGAAGCCGCCGTCCCGCTGCCGCTCAACGAAAGTACATTCGGAGAATTCGGCGCGTTACTTGCGATACTGACCGTTCCGGTTAGGCTCCCTGCCGTAGTTGGGGTAAACAGCACGCTAAATGTCACTTCGCCGCCCGCGGGAACTGTCGCCGGTATAGCCAGTCCACTGACGCTGTAGCCACTGCCACTCACAGAGATTTGGCCAATTGTCAAAGCGGCCGTCCCGGTATTGGTTACTGTGATGGGCTGCGATTTCGTTTGTCCATCCACGACGCTTCCAAAGCTAAAGCTGGCCGGTGAGATCGATAAGCCGGCCTGCCCACCGGTTCCACTCAGCACAATTTTCAAAGGAGAGTTCGCCGCGTCGCTGACTATCGCAATTGTCCCGGTCATACTGCCCGCGGCCGCTGGGGAGAATGACGCCGTGAGCGTTGCGCTTTGTGATGGACTGAGCATCGCTGGGGTGGTGACGCCCGTGGTCGAAAAGGCGGACCCCGCGGAAGTTATACTCGAGATCTTTACGGCTGCGTTCCCGGTGTTGGTCAGAAGGATCTGCTTTTCCGCCGAAGTGGCAGTCGTTACCGTCCCAAAGCTGAGGTTGGTCGAATTTGCGTTTAATTCACCTGTCGCTGCAGAAGTTCCACTTCCCGTCAGGGGAATGCTGACGGTTGGATTCAGGGGATCATTACTTGTAATGCTCAAATTCCCCGTGGCGCTTCCCGCCGCCGTGGGTGAAAAAGTGACGATGGCCTGGGCAGATCGACCGGGAGTTAGGGTTTGCGGTGTACTGAGGCCGCTGATCGTGAAATCAGCGCCCGTAAGAGTGAGCAGGGATATCGTCAGATTTGACGACCCGGAATTTGTCAACACAAGATTGCTCGTCGCTTTTAGCTCGGTAGATACTGTTCCAAAGTTGATGGTCGTTGGGTTTGCTGATAATTGTGCCTGAGAACTCATTCCCGTTGCTGACAAGTTGACGACAACTGGGCTACCTGCGTCTCCCTGAGCCGTCAGCGTTCCCGTCAAGGCGCCAGAAGTAGTAGGATTTACGCCGATCGTGAAACTTCCTGACTGGCCAACGGCCAGCGCCATTGGGGTTGTCATTCCGGTCAGGCTGAAATGGGAATCAGAAAGCGTCATCCTGGTGAGGTTGATTCCGACGCTGCCTGTGTTCGACACGGAAACCACTTGCGTCGCTTGTTTACCGACCGTAACCTGGCCAAAATTTACGCTCGATGGGCTCAACTGGAAAGAAGCTTTGGATGATGTCTGCTTGGCGTCGGTAACTATGCCCGAGCAACCCGTCAACATGGATAAGAGAGGAGTAATTGAGGCAATCAGGAACAACCCGCACAAGTTCTCTAATTTTTTGCGCAATCGGCTGGTTTGGGTACCGACGGTCTGCGCTTGACCGTAGCTCATTTAGTTCCCTCCGGGCTAACTTCCGGAGAAACAATAAAATGCCGTCGCGGTCCGCCATAACTGGTGAGAGGAACAAAAGAAGGACAGTCGCGCCAACTGTTCTAGCGGCTAGTCGATCGTTGCCCTCACGTTCCACCTGTCCGTAAAGGCACACTCCATCCGTCGGTGGCCTTTCCTCCGAGGTGGATCAGTGATTCCCGCAGCTTTTGCATTGGCATCTCTCCGACGATGGTTTGCAAAGTTAAGCCGGAAGGAAAGACGAATTCGTCAGAGTTAGGTTGCCAAGAGGATTTTGGTCGAACGTACAGCTGAACAGTTCACGAATTGGATTGAGGAATTGCAGGCAGGAAAAACATTAGACGGCTAAAACTCACAACTCTTCTGAGATCATATTCAACTACCTCGGATCTTTCTGTTAGCCTTCCCTTCCATTTTCTTTCAACGCCCCTTCGGTCGAACGATTACCGCGGACTGACGCGCGACGAGAAGCCAGACCGGCATCTTGGATCTTATAGATTAGGGCTCGGTAACTTATCTTGAGCTCTTGCGCTGTCTTTCTGCGATTCCATTGGTTTGCTCGCAGCGTCTCAAGAATTACATTTCGCTCAACTTCCTTAATGGCGTCCTTCGCCATGCGTTTCAGCGTCACCTGTGTCCCATTCTGATCCACAATGAGTCTCGCCTTGTTTTTCCTGGGCTTGTTCTCTGGATAGACCATAGCGTCTGGCCCAATCAAAACATATCGAGCAATCACATTAGAAAGTTCTCTGATGTTCCCAGGCCATTGCAGGTTTTGCAGATAGTCCAAAATATCAGGGGTAAAAGGCTGCGACACCGTTCCGAATTGCGTCTGAAAATGCTGACGAAAATATTCTGCGAGTTCGGGAATGTCTTCCCGGCGCTGGCGGAGTAAAGGCAGATTCAATCGAAAGACATGGATTCTGTAAAACAGATCCTGTCGAAACCTTCCTGCGTCAGTTTCCACTTGAAGGTCTTTGTTGGTCGCGCACAGCAGGCGGACATCGATCTTGCATTCCTCTTGAGCCCCGATTCTGCAGAAAGTGCCGTCCTGCAGAAAGTGGAGCAATTTACTTTGTAAGTTCAGATCCAGATCACCAATTTCGTCCAGAAATAGCGTGCCGCGGTGCGCGAGCTCCACGCGACCCGGCTTACTGAAATTTGCCCCGGTAAAGGCTCCTCGTTCAAATCCGAATAATTCACTTTCCAGCAGCGTTCCCGGGATGGCCGCGCAGTTCACTTTTACAAATTCTCCTGCGGCATACTCGGAATGGGAATGGATCCACCTCGCGACGGCCTCTTTCCCGGTCCCGCCCTCGCCCGTCAAAAGAACAGGAATATTGGCTCGGGTGATTCTGCGGGCCTGGTCTCGCACGTCGCCCATCGCCGCCGAATTACCAAAGAGCACGTGGTCGGGTGGAACTGGATTCCACATTCCCGACTGGCCCAGAGCTTTCTTGTTGGGACTTTCCTTGAGCATGGTTCTCTTGTGGAGCGGAAGCACATTGCCCACCAAATCTCCAAAGCCGCGGACAAGCCAACCGCCTCGCTCGGAAACGACAAGCTCTTAATTTCAAAACACTTAAAAAGGACTGGGAGGAAAGGTACTGGTACGATTCACAAGAGTTTTGCGGGATTCCCTCTGACGCGAGGGGAATGGCACGGGCCACCGCGGGAATCTTTATTCACATTTTGCCTAAATCATGGAAACCCGCTTTGGCTTACCTTCTAGTCGTTTGACCGCGCATGATGTCATAGCGCTCGATCACCGCAGCAACTCCCATGCGCGACTCCCCATCCTCCGATCGGCGTTCCACCCTCACCACTTTTCCTTGCGCCCGCACCACAACATCCGTGCCGTGCGTGATCTCCGCTGGTAATGTGAGCGTGATATCCAACTCAGAACCTGCTTCCAGGTCCTGGGCAATCACGAAATACAAGCCCCGCGTAGAGATGTCTCTCGTCTTGCCATCTTGTCGACTGACCAAGCTCTCCGCTGCAGACCGAATACTAATCGGCAAGGTCAAGTCGTAGCGTCTCGCCGTCCGGCGTTCTGTCATTACGGACATCTTGTCCCCCAGTGCTGGTCTCGGATTGGTTCCAATGCCCGATTCTTAGTTCTGCTTGGCTTCCGGGAATCCTTATACCGCGCGACCTGCCGCCGCAGAGCCACTCAGCCCGGCGGCGCACCGGCGCAAATGCACATCAACTTGAGTTTAAGATACCTCGGTCCGACCAGACTGCACCCGAGAATTGCGACGCGGCACAACGCTTTGAATCTGACCCGTCCAGTCGCAAAGCACAGACTTCGGATCTGTGAGTCCGCGCCCCCGCTTTGCATGTGCGTATCGATGCGCACAATAACCCGCTCGAAAACTTACCGCAAGTTTTCTTTTTGCGCGTGGTGCTGGATAGAAACGAATACGTACTAGAACGCCCTCAGCTATGGTCGCTCTAGGGTGGCTTCCTCTTCTGCCTTTGCCGCCGAACTTCGCCTCGTCCTTGGGGTGTCTAGATTGAATTGTCTCATTTTATATAGCAGCGCTTTGTAGCTGATTCCCAGCATCTTTGCCGCGTCTTTCCGGCACCACCGGGTCTTTTCCAGCGCGTCGGCGATGGCCTCCATCTCCGCCTCGTCCTTTAATCCGCGGACTAGCGCTTTCAAGCCCTGCTCTCGCGGTACCGCCGTTTCTGCCCTGGGCGATGTCCTCTGACGGATCGCCGACATTTCCACGAGCTCCCGCAGACTGCCCTCATCATCCTCAAGAATCACATAGCGCTTCACGAAATTCTCCAATTCACGGAGATTCCCAGGCCACGGGTAGTTCACAGCCGCATCCAGCAAGTGCTTCGAAGGTGCTTGCGGTGTCTTGCCGAACTTCTCACTGTATTTATCGAGGAAATGACGGAACAGAAGCGGGATCTCCGAGGTTCGTTCCCGCAGCGGTGGCACATTAATGGACAACACGTTTAACCGGTAGTACAGATCTTCCCGGAATCGACCCGACTTCATGGCTTCCTGTACATCGACATTGGTCGCCGCCAGCACTCGCACATCGGTTTCTACCAGATGACGGCCGCCGAGTCTGGAGTACTGGTGGTCTTGCAGCACATGCAGCAGTTTTGCCTGCAAGTGCACGGACATTTCCGCGATCTCATCCAGGAAAATTGTTCCCTTGTTTGCCAATTCAAACTTTCCGGGCTTCGCTCGGACAGCTCCCGTGAAGGCGCCTTGCTCAAAACCAAATAGCTCGGACTCCAGCAACTCTCCCGGCAGCGCCGCGCAGTTCACTTTGATGAATGCCTGATTGCGCCGCTTTGAGCGCAAATGGATCATCCTGGCCACAACTTCTTTGCCTACGCCGCTTTCCCCGCAAACGAAAACTGGAACATCCACCGGGGCAATCTGCAGGATTTGTTGCCGAATGCGCACCATCTGAGGACTGGCCGCGAGGAAACTCAGGTCTTCTGTCACTTGATCGCAATAATCCTTGAGAGCCCGATTTTCTTGCGCCAACTGTTTCTTCTGCCGCGACTTCAACATTGCGGCATCCAGTTCGGTTTTCTCGAACGGCTTCGTCAGGTAGTCATGAGCACCCAAGCGGATGGCTTCCACAACCGTCCCCACCTCGTTCGAACACGAGAGCATAATTACATTCAGGCTGCGGTCCAGGTGCATTAACTCTTGCAAGGTATCGAGTCCACCCATTTCCGGCATTAAAACATCTAATATGATGAAATCCGGTCGTTCGCCGAGATTGATCCGCGAAATGGCCTCCTTCCCGCTGCTCACGGCCTCCACTTCAAAGCCATCCACCTCCAGCAAGGTCTGGAGATACTTGCGAATACTCGGTTCGTCGTCCACTACGAGAATTTTCTCTTTCACGGCCATTGGTGCTCCCTTTTCCCCTGCAAATGCTAGCCTTGATCCATCGGCAGCAAAAACGCGAACGTACTTCCTTGCTGTGTCTCGCTTTCTACCCAGATTTTCCCGCGATGTGCCTGGATCAGCCGCTTCGCGATCGCCAGTCCGAGACCCATTCCTGACGTATTTTTATCCACACGCATGAAATCCTCAAAAATTTCCTGGTGGTGTTCGGCAGCTATGCCCGGTCCCGAATCGGTCACACTGACTTCTACACTGTTGGGCCGCGGCAACCGGAACCGTCTGCGTTCCTCTGTTGGCACTACTTGGGCCAGGCGTCTTTCCCAAAAATGCGGACGGGCTCTCAGCGTCACCGTTCCGCCCGCTGGTGTGTGCTTCAGTGCGTTGTCCAGCAAATTAAACGTGACCTGCTGGACTTTCTGATAGTCGAACTTGAACGTCGGTATCGAAGGATCCAACTGACTCTCTAACTTCACACCCTTTCGCTGATATCCCTCCGACCAGCGAGTGGCTATTTCTTCCAGACAGTCCCGCAGATCGTTCTCTCGCAACTGCAGCACGAGTTTTCCGCTTTCCAGCGCAGAATAGTTCAGAAACATGGACACGAGCCGTACCAGCCGCTCGCAACTTTCTTTGGATTCCTCCAGAATGTCGCGCTGCTTTTCCGAGAGCTTTCCCAGAGAACCCGTGAGCAAAAGATCGTAATAACCTTTGATGACGGCCAGCGGCGTCTTCAGTTCGTGCGCCGCAGACGCCAAAAACACAGTCTTCTGCCGGTTTACCTCTTGCAATTTCAAATAGGCGGCCAGCAAATTTCGATAAGTAATTTCCCGTTCCTGCAACAATTCTTGAACCGTCGGCTGCGCTACTCGTGAGGGCGCTTCTAGATTCTTTTCGTCCGTCTCAACTTCAATCGCTAGCCACTCGGAGTCGCGGACCCGTCGCATGCGCGCGCGATATCCCTTGCCCGCGTGGCTACCACTTACGGTGACTTCGTCTTCCCCTTCCTCCATTCGCTGCAGCATGTCTCTCGGATCTTTCTGCAGCAGATCCTTCAAAATGTTCAATGGCCGACAACAATCTAGACCCAGGCCTTCCAGGCATTTCTGGGCCAGCACGTTCGAGGCGAGGACTTGTCCGCCACGATCCGACAAAATGACGCCATGATCCAGGGTATCGAGGAAGGAGCGCACCTGTTCGACCGACACTTGGGCACGACCTTGCGTTGGTGCGCCCGCGGCATTGGAGGCTGTGACTTCCATTTTCTCAATCCATCCGATTCAATTGTGGAAAATATTTTCCCATCAACCAGAAACTGATCGTTTCAAACGCTTCTTCCGCTGTCAATGGGAAATGCGTTTCATTTGCACTTTTTGGGAAAACCTCTGGGCAAATTGCCCTTCCGTTTAGACCAATGGGACCCGGAGGTTTGTTCGCTTACGGAGAGTGCATTGAAAACAAAAGGTTTATATCTGTTGACAAACTCCTCAACTGGCATCCAACCTGCTCAATTTGTACTAGTTCCTGGGTACTATAAAAAATGGACATAGGTATTCAACAGGTGGATGAAAGGCGCAGGACACGGACGCAAGCTCGGGCATCCTCGCGCATCAGAATTCAGGTACCTGTATTTCTTCGGGCCTCGGATCCGACGGGCGCCGAGTTCATTGAGCTCACCAAGACTCTCAATATAAGCGCTCGCGGTGCCTGTATTGCCTCTTCCCATCTCCTGCGCTTAGGCCAGACCGTTCATTTGACGATTCCCGCTCCATCCGCTTCTTCCTCGAGCTTGGTACCCAATGAAACTCCTCCCATCACCGCTCGCGTGCGACGCCAAGAGGTTCTAGGGGACATGCGCGTCTTCGGCTTGGAATTCCTTCGCCCGCTTGAGTAACGGAATCTCCTTCTTGTCGGAATGATGGTCGCTAGCGGCCCGCTCCTGGGCGCCCCTTGTAGGCCATGCGGCAAATTCTCACTCGCATATCTACAGAATTTGTAATAGGATACCCGCGTCCCATGGATCTGCTTGGTTAGTTTCTGATTGGCACTTGGCTTGCTCCCTATTAAGCAAAGCCACGTGAGTAAGTAAGCCATCCCACACCCCGCGGGGAAGGCAGAATGTGGGAACACCCGGCCATGCCCAGCTCCGGAGCCTCCGCGGCCCCGCGCTTGCCCATTGAAGATGCCTACCTCGAGCTTCTTGCTGACACGCTCGACGGAATGGACATTCCCGCGCGCAGCCAGTTTTTGCAGCGTTATTTCCGTACAACCACGCACCTCGATTTGCGCGAGACCCAGAGTCTTCAACTCTGGGAGGAAATGCTCACTCGTCGCCGTGAACTTTCCGAGCAGCTGGGACGTCCCATCTCTCTCAAGACTGTTCTTATGGACGTTCTTTCCTCCGCAGGAATGATCCGTGTCCCCGTTGTTCTCGAGTACGATGAATTCAAAAAGCTTCAAGTCAGCGCAGTAACAGATCCTCTGACCGGTCTCTACAACCGCCGGCTCTTCGCAGAATCCTTCGAGAAAGAACTGAATCGCGCCCGGCGTTACGGTCTTCCTCTCGGCATCGTGATTCTCGACCTGCATCGCTTTAAGGAAGTAAACGATAAATACGGTCATCCGCGCGGAGATGAAGTGCTGCGCGCTGCCGCGGCAACGCTGCAAAAGGCGTTGCGAACATCGGACTCTGCGTTCCGAATCGGCGGCGATGAGTTCGCCCTCCTTCTGCCACAAACCGACGCCGCGCAAGCGGAGGCCCTTGGCAAGCGTATCGAAACAGTCTTCGCAGAAACTCTGAAGCCGCTGCAACTGGGTTTCTCCGTGACCATGGACCATGGCGTGGCTACATTTCCGCAAGACGGGGACCAGTCTGAGCAACTGATCCATGTTGCCGATGAGCGCCTCTACCAGTTGAAACACGCTAGTCACAAGGCGAGTTCGCGTCCAGCAGCTCCCGCCGTTCCTCGAACGCCTGCTTCTCCTCCCGAAGCAACCTCCCTCACGAACCGCTCCCCGGAGAGACCTGCATCTGAATTTGATGTGGCCTCGAGCACAGCTGCTCAATCGATCTCCAGCCAGACCGCTCCCGAGATCCCGCATCCTGTTCAGTACACAGTTCAACGGAAGGCCGAGCGTGTCTCCATGACTGGGACCAATGCCTATGCTGTGATCGGGGAATCCGGGACACGCCGAGCCCGCGTTCTTGACTTAGGATTTGGCGGTGTCGCCCTGGAGTTTGAGCAGGCCGAAGATTATCCGGACAATCTGCTTGCCGTTCTGCACGTGCCGATTCTGCCACCGGTGCGCGTCTTCTTGCGTCCCGTCTGGTCTCGCATGACCAAAGAGGGCGCCTTCCGGCTTGGCTGTCATTTCGTTTCCTAATATAGACACTTTCCTGCCAGCACTGCGGGGCTCTTCCTTTCGCTAAGCTCCGATCCTGGGCAATACCATTCGTTTCCTCTTCGTGTGCTGATCTTGCCCTCACGATACCTGTCCTTTCGGCCATCCCTGCTCATTCGTACAGATCGGGGCAGTTAGTTCCCTGTCCCATTTCTGTCCGCTGTACAGGTTGTGGATGCTATGGCCATCCAGCTAATTTGGTATTTCAAGTTCACAAGGGGGATTTGACCCGTGGTGCACGAACGTCGTTCAATTCATTCGTTCCTTTCTCGGCTAGTCCATGTCGCGAGTTTCTTGCTGGTCTCCTTGCTTGCGATCGGTTGTGCCGGATACACGCAGAAGGTCGTCCCGGATCTTTCTCTCTCGACCTCTTCGCTCAATTTCCAAACAGTCGTCGTCGGTCAAACAACCACCAAGACCTTCAGTATTTCCAACACGGGCACGGGGCCTCTGCAGATCTCTGCTCTATCCATTTCCGGCAAGCAGTTTTCCCTCACCGGTCCATCCGTCCCGCGAACCATCCTTCCTGCGAACCGTCTTACGTACACCCTAACGTTCGCCCCAACCACCTCCGGTAGCGCTTCCGCTTCCGTTGATATCTCTACGGATACGGCCCCTAAAGCAGCTTCGGTTGCCCTCACCGGCAGTGGTGAAAAGGCTTTCGCGAATCTGGTGATCAGCCCTACGGTTGTCAATTTTGGCAATCTGGCGCTGAAAACGACCAGTACGCAGAACGTGATTCTGGAAAACACCGGAGATATGAATCTTTCGTTGCAGGGTCTCACCGTTTCTGGTGCCGGTTTCGGCTATTCCGATCTTTCCCCGGGTTTTTCGCTGGCACCAAACCAGAAAGTCACTTTCCAGGTGTGGTTCTCTCCCAAGGTTGCTGGTCCAGCTACGGCTACACTTTCTCTTTTGAGTGCAAATCTTTCTTCGCCGGGTACCCTGACCCTGTCGGGGGATGGAGTTTCTTCGACGGGTTCACCCACTCCGCCGACGACGAATCCGCCGCCTACAAATCCACCGCCGACGAATCCGCCGCCTACAAATCCGCCGACGACGAATCCGCCGCCTACAAATCCGCCGTCTACAAATCCGCCGACGACGAATCCGCCGCCTACGAATCCGCCGCCAGCCACACAGCACACAGTTGCCTTGAGTTGGGGTGCAAGTTCCAGCCAAGTGATGGGTTACCGCGTTTATCGCAGCGAAAATTCAGGCGGCTCTTACAGTCCGTTGAACGGTACGGCGGTAGCTGTTTTGAATTACTCTGATTCGACTGTCGCCTCCGGCAGCACATATTATTACGTCGTCACCGCCGTGGATTCCTCGGGCACGGAAAGCGCGTACTCCAACCAAGCTACCGCGGTCATTCCGTAACCGACGTTCTCGCACTTCGATCGCCTTGCTGCTCTCACCGTCAGGCGTATTTTGTGCTTTTGCGGATTTGCTTTATACTTATGGTTTGTCTCGTGACCTAGCGACGCGGCTGTTCTCCCCGAACCGATCAGGGTGCCGTGCAGACCGGACACGACAGAATGGAGAAGTATGAAACCCGGTATTCATCCCGACTATCACCCCGTAACTGTGCACTGCGCCTGCGGGCATACCTTTCAGACTCGCTCGACCATAAAGGGCGACATGCTGCGCGTTGAGATCTGCTCCAGTTGCCATCCTTTCTTCACCGGCAAGCAGAAGCTTGTCGATACCGCTGGCCGCGTCGAGCGCTTCAACAAAAAATACGCAAACGTTCCCGCTCCCGCTGGCAAGAAGTAAATCATTCCATCTCATTGCTTAAGCAACGGGCCGGCCCACAGCCGGTCCGTTTTTTTGATTCTTTTGTCCAACGCTTGCACTCCGTGTAAAATCAATTCCCAACGTGGCGACACAATCCCGCATGTTCGATGGTGTTCCCGCTCCCGATGGAGTGGAAACCGCACCACCACGGGTAACCCTTCGCAGCGCTTTTTCCCATCCTTTTGATTCTGCGATCGCTGCGGCCCGGACCTGCTACTCCTCGCGGCTCATCACTCCCGAGGAAATCACGGACAAACAGCGCCTCAACATCGGGGCGGCTACCTTCTACAGCGGCCACCACACCGTCTACCAGCACGCGCACTTCGAATTTGGCTTGGAAAATGTCAGCCGTCAATTTGTCTGGTCCTTCCTTCACGCGCATCCCTTCTACAACTCCGAACAGCAGAGCCAGCGCTATGTCCGCATGGAACGCGCTCAGGCCTATGTCCCTCCCGTTTCTCTGTTCTTCGACGAGGGTTCACGTGGGATCTACGAAACTGCGATTGCCCGCGCCTGGAGTTACTACCGTGAACTTTCTGCTCTCCTCGTTGGCGACGCGCGCACCATCCTCAGCGATATCTGGCACATCGGACCGATGTCTCACCCAAAGCGCATCCAGAAAATCGAGCGATCCGCCGAAAAACGCGCCATCGAAATCGCCCGCTATGTTCTTCCGGTCGCTGCGTTCACGACCATGGTCCATACCCTATCGGGCATCGTCCTTCATCGACTTTGGCGCATGTGCTCCGCATCCGACACACCGAGCGAGGCCCGTGCCGTCATTGGCGACATGGTCGGCTTGGTCCGTCAACAAGACCCGCAATTTTTTGATCGCTTCGGCACCACTCCGCTAGAGGAGTTACCGGAATGGAAAGAAATCACTCCAGCCCGACCACACGCGGATGAGTTCGTCCGCGAATTCGACGCACCACTTCACGGTAAGACTTCTCGTCTCCTCGATTATTCACACAACGCGGTCCGTGTCATGGCCGACTCCTACCGCGCGGTCGTAGGTCTTCCTGGATCCGCCTGCTCCGATGCGGAGGCCATCGATCGTCTTCTCAATCCTGCCCGCAATTTATATCGCTTGGAGACTCTCAACATTGGGGTTCACGCCCCGATGATGCGGGCTCTGCAACACGCCACCTATACCTTCGCCAAGAAAATCAGTCACACCGCGGACAGTCAGGATCAGCGCCACCGCATGGTCCCTGGCTCGCGGCCCCTGCTCACTCTCGCCGACACCCGCGAGCCTGACTACGTTACGCCGATGCTTCTCGAAGAAAACCCTCGCGCCAAAGAGGTCTACGAGCGGGCCATGCAAGAGGCATGGTCCGCCAAGAACCAGCTTCTCGATCGCGGTGTGCCTCCCGAGATCGCTCTCTATTTGCTTCCCAACGCTAAGTCCATCCGCATGGTCGAAACTGGCTCGCTTCTGCATCTCCTCCACAAATGGACGATGCGCACCTGTTTCAATGCTCAGGAAGAAATTTACAACGCTTCCATGGACGAAATCTCGCAAGTCCGCCAAGTCCACCCAGAACTTTCCCGCTTTATTGGTCCGCCCTGCCATCTCCGGGCTGGTATCACCACACCCATCTGCACCGAAGGTTCCCACTTCTGCGGCATCAAAGTCTGGCTCGACTTCCCCAACATTCAGCGCCGCATCTGAAACCCTGCCGGCCCCTTCCTAGAGTTTGACCTCTCTTCTCTCCGGTAAAGGGGCGGGGTTTAACTCCGCGCTTAGCTGTTCCAGTGCAGTGTCACGGTCCCGTTCATGGGGTGAGGTAGTGGCACACCCGTGCGCCGCTCCTCCATCAGGTTTTGCTTCAGCGCGAAATACCATTTTGCCGGCCGATCCGCATCGTCGATCAGCATTAGCCGCGGATTGTGTTGCAATCCCTCCGATTGCCGGATCATCGTTTCCTGGTCCTGGCGCAAAAACACCTTTGCAAACGCCCGGAAAATCGCAATGGGTAGGGGCAGGTTCCACGCCGCGACGAAATCGATCCGGCAACAATCTCGCCTGACTGGCGTCACCGTTGCCCGGCTCGAAAACCAGTACTTTCCGCTATGAATTTCCTCAAACCGCATGTTAGGAAGAACAAAATCAATTGTTGTTGTGACCGGCTCGCCCGTCATTTTCTTCAGCCATTGATACGGCAGGCTGTTCGTCGAGGGGGAATGCTTGCTCATCCGGAAGCCATTTGGAATCGGCTCAAATTGCTTGGCTTTCTCGTGAATGCTCTTCTTGCTCCGCCAAAACCACGATTGATGCACAAACGGTCCGTGCGCCGGATCCATCAAACCGATAATCCCGTGGTCCATGTGTGACGGCAGCTCACATGCAAGCCGAGTGATCCTGAAATTTCCGCTGAATTTCGGTAACACCGGAGCTTCCGGTATTGTTTCCGGCAATTTCGTTCCTGCCGCATTCACGAACACCCACAGGTAACCATCACGCTCCTCGCATGGGAAATGTCCGGCGCTGATGCGCTCTACCTTCAGCTTGTCGTGGCTCGTCAGGGACGGAATCAGCACGCACCGCCCGCTGCACGCATCAAACTCCCAGCCGTGATAGCTGCACTGCAGGTTCTTCCCATCAAAGTGGCCGTAGGACAAGGGGATCCCGCGGTGGGGACAAGAATCTCGCATGGCAAACGCTTTTCCCTCGCTGGTTCGCCCAATCACCAATGGCACTTCCAGCAGCACAGCGGTCGCCAGCTGCCGTCCGCGAACTTCAACGCTCTTCATTGCCGGGTACCAAAAATCCCATAGAAATCCCAAGTCTGCCTGCGCTGCTAGCGCGGACGGAGTTTCCAGCACGTTCTCCATGCTTGTTGGTGCGGCCTCGCTCATCCCTCACGCCCTCAATCTCTGGCAACTTTGCCAAATCGCATCGTAGTACAGCCCCGACTGCAACGGCAACGTACACAACCCCTTTCGCGCCAATGCAGAGTCAAGTCCGCCATGCGTGATTTCTTACCTTCTCAATCTGGAGGGGTTACGGGCTTCCAAGTCCACCCTATCTTGGCTTTGCAACCCTGGCGACTTGGCGTTACTCTAAACTAGAGAAATTCGATGTTCGCTTCTTTCTATTAGCTCCCCCCCTCTACCGCTCTCTCTGGAGCGCACGGTACTTTTTTTGAACTCATTTTTATTTCTTGGCCTCTCGCCCAACAGCGAGTTGCGCAGTGCTCATCGAGCAAAGGATTAGGGAAATGTCGGTACTCACACTTACGGAAAAACTAGACCAGCTCGACCTCCGTTACCAGCAGATGACCCAGGAGCTTTCCACCCCGGAAATCGTCTCCGATTCTGCCCGCTTTCAGAAGCTCGCCAAACAACACTCGGAGCTCGAACAGATTGTCCACAAGCACCGCGAGTTTAAGCAAATCGAGAAAGACCTCGCCGATGCGCGTCAAATCATCGTCGAATCGGAAGACGCCGAAATGCGTCACATGGCCCAGGAAGAAGAGCGCCAGCTTACCACCCGCAAGGAGCAGATTGAACGAGAACTGAAGCTGCTCCTCCTCCCCAAGGATCCCAACGACGAGAAGAACGTGATCGTCGAAATCCGTGCGGGCACGGGCGGCGATGAAGCTGGCATTTTCGCGGGCGATCTGTTCCGCATGTATTCCCGGTATGCCGAATCCCAGGGGTGGAAGGTGGAAGTCATGGAGAGCTCCCCTGCCTCTATGGGCGGCGTGAAAGAAATTGTGGCGGCCATTCAGGGCAACAAAGTTTATTCCAAGCTGAAGTACGAAAGCGGTGTCCATCGCGTGCAGCGTGTACCTGCAACGGAAACGCAGGGCCGCATCCACACGTCCGCCGCCACCGTTGCGGTTCTCCCAGAAGCCGACGAAATCGATATCAAGATTGAAGCCAAGGATCTGCGCATTGATACCTTCTGCTCTTCCGGGCCAGGTGGCCAGTCAGTCAACACTACGTATTCCGCCGTCCGCATTACACATCTTCCCAGCGGACTCGTCGTCTCCCAGCAGGACGAAAAATCTCAAATCAAAAATCGCTCCAAAGCCATGCGCGTCCTCCGCTCCCGTCTGTATGAAATGGAGCTGGAAAAGCAGCAGGCCGCCATCCTTGCCGAGCGTCGTGGACAGATCAAAACAGGTGACCGCTCCGAGAAAATTCGGACGTATAATTACCCGCAGAACCGTGTCACCGACCACCGCATCGGTTTGACCATCCATCAGCTCACAGAAGTCATGGATGGCAAACTCGCTCCCCTCGTCGATGGCCTCGTGACTCACTACGAGGCCGAGCGCCTCAAGCAGGAATTGGCCGAGGCCTGATCTCCGTCATGGAGGGCATCATGTTGACTCGCCCAGGGAGCAAACCGGGTCCTGCATGGATGCGGCAATTCAGCGAACGTTCCATGGACGCAGGCGGCCGCCGCATGATTCCTTATTGGCTTTTTTTCCTTCTCTATATGGTTGTTATTCTCGTCTTCACGCATCTCATCACCGCCGTCGTTTTTTCTGGCGAGCGTTCCTATTCTTCGTCCGCACAAATTGCCGGATTGCCACTCCTTTCCTATGGCAGCACCGCCAAAGGAGTCATCGCCATTGGCGGGCGCGCCACAGGAATCTTGGCCGTAGGCGGGCTGGCGATCGGTGAAGCAGCTCTGGGCGGCCTCGCCATCGGCAAATACGCCTATGCCGGGCAGGGGATTGCCTACGGCTCCGCGGAAGCAAGTGGACGCCAGAAGGAACGTTTGCGCCCATGAGCCTGGTTTCCACAGATCGTTCCGTTCGCGCCTTGCTCAAGCAAGGAATTGACCAGCTTCGCGCCGCCAGTGTTCCTTCCTACACTCTCGCCGCGGAACTCTTATTACTCCACGCCACTGCAAAGGATCGCACTTGGCTCTATGCGCATCCCGAAGAGATTCTGGCTGAACCTGTAGCCGAGTCCTATTCTGCTCTTCTCGGCCAACGCTCTTCGGGAATTCCCACGCAGCATCTCACCCGCAATCAGGAATTTTGGGGTCTCAACTTTGAAGTCACCTCTGACGTTCTCATTCCTCGCCCGGAAACTGAACACCTTATCGAAGTTGCGCTCGACCGTCTGGCTGTCCGTGAAATTCGCGCTGGTCGCCAACCCCGGCTCCATGGGGAGAAGGTCACGCTCGTGGACATCGGCACCGGTTCCGGTTGTATCGCCATCACTTTGGCCAAGGAACTGTCGGCCGCCACCGTTTACGCCACGGACATTTCGCTAGCCGCCTTGGAAGTTGCCCGCCGCAACGCTGCGCGTCATGGACTCGCCCAGCGGATCCACTTCCTCGAATCTAATCTGCTTGAACGTTTTTCTTCACCGGCCCCAGGCGAGTCTGCACTTTTTTTCGATCTCATCATTTGCAATCCGCCGTATATCAGCCTGCGCGAAGCAGCGTCCCTGCCTGTCGAAGTGCGAGAGCACGAGCCGCACACGGCGCTGTTCGGCGGAGAAGAAGGCTACGAACTGTACGGCGCATTCATTCCGCAAGCTGCTCAGCACCTCAAACCTGGCGGATTACTGGTCCTTGAACTCGGCTACAACAGCCTTCCTGCGGTTGCGCCTCTTCTCGAGCGCTCCGATTGGGTGAGTGTTGGGGTTACCAAGGATCTGGCTGGCATCTCCCGCGTCATCTCCGCAGAACGCGTGCCCTTGCGTAATCTTCGATAGCTCATGGAGCCATCCTGGCTCGGGCGAGTTCCCGAATCTGATTCAGATATCCCACGTAAATCGGGATCGGGATGTCCGGCGAATCCCCATCATTCAGAAAATGAGACAAATGAATCTCCATGGGGATCGTGCTGATGACTTCCCGAAATCTAGGCATCTCCAGGTACTTTACTTTCCAGATTTCCAGCATCTCCGAACGAAACTCTTCGCTGATAAATCCCATCTTCCGTTGCCCGAGGTAGATTCCGTCAAAATGTGACTCCGCCAATCGCCTCCGGATTGGATCATCGTGTGTCGAAAACAAATAAACCAAATGCAGCACATCGGCCAGATCACCCCACATCACTTTCTCCTCATAGGCGCTGAAGCGGAACGGGGTAATTCCGCGCTGCTGCACTGCTCGGGCATGATCGCTCGCCAGTAGTCCGTGCTTACCAAGTTCTTCGCGGAACCAACGGAACCGCTCTGTGGTCAGGTTGTGCCGCAAGAATTCCACGGCATAGGCATTCGGCAGATACAAGTTTGGATCCTCATCCAAGCGCGCCAACCATGCACCCCAGTTCCGCGACTCCAATAGCTTCGCCAGATCCTTCACCTCGCCCACCGTCAACTCTGGGTGATACTTCACGGCCTGCCAGAAATGTTCTGTCGAATCGTATGTCGCACCGTACAACCGTATGCCCTCCGCAATCGGATACCAGTTCGAGAGTACACGTCCTGCAATCGACGGCGAAGCGCTCCAGCAATTCAGCGAATGCTTCCACTTTTCTTGAACAGCCAGGAACACCTCCTCGTAGCTCGAAGGCACAGGCTCCCGCACCCCTTCAATCGCCTGCCGCAACTCTGCGCTGGTATGCGTTACCAGTGTCTCTAACGGCCGTTCATCCAGCATCGAAACTACACGGCTCTCGATCCCCGCCCGCAGCAATTCCTGCGCGAGTCGCTGACTCTGTTCGTCGCTGATCTTCCCCTGCCACCGCCGCCTTTGCGCCTCGATATACGGGAACACTTCCGCCAACGATTTAAACTCGATCAATCCATGAATCGCGAACACGACTGCCTGCCCGTCTTTCTCAATCACGGTGGAAGGCGTAACCATGCTCTCGAGCGAAAGTGGCGCTCCGCGCAGCGGCGAATCCATAACTGCCAGCAACAGCAGGCCAATCTTCCAACGTGCCCGCCCTACTGTTTTCTTCTGAAGTCGAATGCTTTCCATTTTGTGCCCCAAGGAAATCTGCCCCCATCTTTCCATCTGCGCATTCCGAGTTCCACTGCATTTCTAGCAACACTAAAACTTAACCAGACCGATCAGTGTGAATATTGCTTGACACCCTCGGAAGTCGTAGGCTTATCCCCATGCCGGAGTTCGCTCGCTTTCGCGCCAAGCACGACCGCGCTGCGCCGCAGGAGATTCCTCTCCATCCCACGATTCTGCACGTGGACATGGATGCCTTTTTCGTCTCTGTTGAACTCCTCTCCCGCCCCGATCTGCGTGGCAAGCCCGTCGTTGTGGGGGGCCGGCCTGATCAGCGCGGTGTCGTTTCTGCCGCGAGCTACGAAGCCCGCAAATTCGGCATCCACTCTGCCATGCCTCTGCGCACCGCCGGGCGTCTCTGTCCCCATGCCGTTTTCCTGGACGGCCACCACGAAAAATATTCCGAATGGAGCGATCGTGTTGCCTCAATTCTCGCGAAATTCTCCCCCATCGTCGAGATGACCTCAATCGATGAAGCCTATCTCGACCTTTCCGGCACCGAGCGTCTCCACGGGCCGCCCTTCGCTGCCGCCGACAAACTTCTTCGCACCATTACACGGCAAACCGGCCTGCCCTGCTCCGGCGGCCTCGCCGCCACGCGTCTGGTTGCCAAAGTGGCCTCCGACCAGGCGAAACCCCGCGGCCTTGTCTGGGTCGCACCCGGAATGGAAGCGCGTTTCCTCGCTCCGCTTCCCATCCGTAAGATTCCTGGCATTGGCGAAGTCACGGAGCGTGCCTTGCGTGCTCTCGGAATCGAAACCGTTGAGCAACTCGCCGCCCACGAACAGGAAAAACTGGAGAAACTCTTCGGCCAATGGGGCACGGCGCTTTACCGCAAGGCCCGCGGCGGCGACTCCTACGAATTTCTCATTGACGCCGAGCCCAAATCCATTTCTCACAATCACACTTTCGGCGCAGACACAGACAATGTCGTGGAAATGGAATCCCTCCTCAGCCATCTCTCGCAGAAAGCCTGTAAGCGTCTCCGCGAAGCCGGTCTTTCTGCCCGTACGCTCACTCTTACCATCCGGTATGCAGGATTTCAGACCTACACCCGTTCGCAGACCGTGCAGGAACCCGTGCACCTCGATGCCGATGCCCACGCGATTTTCCTTGCTTTGTTCCGCACCCACCGTGACGCAAAGCGAAACGTCCGTCTGCTCGGCGTTGCGCTTTCTGGCCTTTGCCAGGGAGCCCAACAACTCGACCTTCTCGAAGCTGACCGCCGCGAAAAGCTGGACCGCCTCACCAAGGCAGCCGATCACCTCCGCGATAAATTCGGATTCGGTTCTGTCCAATTCGGCGGCTCTCTCCGCCGCGATGATTCCTGATCTTGTGCCAAGTCCCTACACACGTATCGCATCCGTGCCTTATACTGAACCTTGATGAGTACTTCCGCGCAATCCGGTCCTAACGCTGCCACCTCGCCGCGTTCTCGTTTCGGACGCATCGGTAATTTTTGGCAGCGGGTGAGCGAAGGCCGCGACATCGACGACCTGTGGTCGCAGTTTGCAGCAGATACCCGCTCCACCTACGGCTTTTACGGGAAAGACGTCGACTGGGACCAAGTCTACAAGCTTCCCGCCTGGAAACGCCCCTTCCGCGTCTTCGGCCAGTTGTTCTGGGCCATGATGAATAAGCTCACGCCGGCTCGGCGCGTCCTTTTTCTCTTCGCCTTTCTCCTTTTGGCGTTCTCGGGCTTCCACTTTCAGTTCGTGAATAATGGTGTTGTTGAGTACAACTTCGATGTCTTCGCCGCCATTCTGTTCCTTCTCCTTCTCTCCCTCGAGCTAGCCGACAAAGTCACCATGAAACGCGACCTCGAGATTGCCCGCGAAATTCAGACTTGGCTGGTTCCTTCCGAACCTCCGGTCATTCCCGGCGCCGAGGTCGCATTCTGGACCCGCCCGCAAAACTCCGTTGCCGGCGATTACTACGACGCCTTCTTTCCGCTCAACGATGGTGCGGCGAGCGGCAAGCTGATGTTAGTTATGGCCGATGTGGCTGGAAAGAGCGTTCCCGCTGCCTTGCTTATGGCCACTCTCCAAGCCAGCCTGCGCACCATTGCCTCGGAAGGAATCCCGCTCGTTCCGCTTGCCGAACGGTTGAACCACTATGCTTGTGCGCATAGCTTGGGCGGTCAGCGCTTCACCACGGCTGTCATCGCCGAGTATGATCCCACGACGCGTCACCTGGAGTACGTCAATGCAGGCCACAATTCTCCCGTTTTGCGGCGAACCAACGGCGGAATCGATCGTTTGGAGTCCTCCGGTTTGCCCCTCGGCATAACCACCGACGCCTCTTTTTCGTCCGCGTCTGTGGACCTGCAACCGGGCGATACCCTGGTTCTCTTCACGGACGGTGTCGTCGAAGCCTTTAACTCCGCGGGCGAGGAGTTTTCTGATCCGCGCTGGATCCAGGTGATTCGCGCCCTACCCAAAGTCTCCGCGCAGGAATTCCTTCAGCGACTCTTGCGCAGTGTCGAAGATTTCGTCGGCGCTACGCGGCAATCTGACGACATCACCTGCCTCGTTCTGCAAACCAAGTAACGGTCACTCTTCTACTCCTTCCGTAAGCTCTTTTCCTGAGCGCCTGCCCTCGTTGCTGGCGCATAATCTCCTAATGCCGCCAAGGGACACTGCCAATGCGATTTGTGACACGCTCGAGGACCATGGCTATCAAGCGTTGCTTGTCGGCGGTTGCGTGCGGGACCTGCTCCTTGGCCGCGACCCTGCCGATTTCGATGTCGCCACCGACGCCACTCCCCAGCAAGTCCTGCAGCTTTTCCCGGACAGTCTTGCGGTCGGCGCCAAGTTCGGCGTTGTTCTCGTCACTCATGCCGGCAACCAAGTTGAGGTCGCCACGTTTCGGCGGGACGTGGATTATTCCGACGGCCGTCACCCCGACCAGGTGCTCTTCACCACCTCGGCCGAAGAAGACGTTTCCCGTCGTGATTTCACGATCAACGGCCTACTGATGCGCCATGACACCAACCAAATCCTCGATTTTGTCTGCGGCCGAGCCGATTTGGACGCTCACCTCATTCGCGCCATCGGTGATCCCGAGCGTCGTTTTTCGGAAGATAAACTGCGCATGCTTCGCGCTGTGCGCTTCGCTGCGCGCTTTGGCTATGCAATCGAACCCAAGACTTTTGCTGCCATCCAGCGCCATGCCTCAGAAATCCATTCCGTGTCTGCGGAGCGTATTCGCGAAGAGCTCGCCAAACTTTTGACGGAAGGAGCCGCTCGCCGTGGTTTCGAGCTACTGGACGACACCGGGCTCTTGGCGCAAGTCTTGCCTGAAGTTTCTGCCATGAAAGGAGTGCAGCAACCTCCCGAGTATCATCCCGAGGGGGATGTTTGGACTCATACGCGGATGATGCTCGAAGGCTTGCCGTCCGGCGCCTCGCGGAATCTTGCCTGGGGCGTTGTATTGCACGACGTTGGGAAGCCCCCCACATTTCGCTCCGTATCGCGCACCGGCGATCGCATACGATTTGATGGTCACGCGGAGGTCGGCGTACGTCTTGCGGGTGAAATCTGCAAAAGGCTGAGGTTCTCTGGCGACGATACCGAACAGATCCAGGCTCTGGTGGCCAACCACATGAGATTCAAGGATGTCAGCCAAATGCGCACGTCCACCCTCAAGCGTTTTGTTCGCCTCCCCCACTTCGAGGAACATCTGGAGCTGCATCGTCTGGATTGCCTGGCCAGTCACGTGCACCTCGATGCCTACAATTTTGTTCGCGAATTCCTGACTACCACCCCCCCGGAGCAAGTTAAACCGACAAGATTATTGACAGGCGACGATCTAAATGAGATGGGTTATGTTCCCGGGCCTGAATTTCAAGTCATCCTCAGGGCTCTGGAAGACGCCCAGTTGGATGGGTCCATTACCACGAGGGAGCAAGCCAAGGAATTTGTCGGCCACAACTATCCTCTGAGAAAGGTTGGCCGATAGAAGAGCTGCGGTGAGCTAGGTACAAAGTTGTGGAATACAAATAAGTTTTTTTATTACAGCAAGTTATGGGAGTATTTGCAATTTGGAACATGCTTGATTATAATCTGAGTGTTCTAGACTAAAGGTAATTGCTTGTTGGAATTGCAGGTTTGGTCACCTTTTCTCTCCCTCCTGCATCCAAGCATTCAAGGCGGCGCTTTTGCCGCCGAGCGTAAGGGGAACCTATGGTTGACAAAAAAATTTCATTGCCAGATACTCTGCCGGTTTTACCGGTGCGCGACACCGTGCTGTTTCCGGGGGCCGTCCTGCCTCTCACCGTCGGACGGGAAAGTTCTCTGGCTCTTGTAAATTCTTTAGCGGGTGAGGAAAAACTGCTGGGCGTGGTCGCTCAACTCGACCCTCGTGTCGAGGACCCGGCTGCCGCCGACCTTCACAAAGTTGGCACACTCGCGAAGGTCCACAAGACCGTCAAAATGCCCAACGGGAACGTCGTTGTTTTTATGGAAGGCTTGCAAAGGATCCGCATCGAAGAGTTGTTGGGTTTGCGTCCCTTTCTCCGTGCCAACATCGTGGCGGAGCCGGACATCATCGGTGAGAACGACACCGAACTGGAAGCCCTCGAGCGCAACGCCCAGGATCTTTTCCGTGACGTTGTAAGTCATTCGCCACAGCTCTCCGATGACCTGCAAAATGTCGCGATGAACATTGACGATCCATCGCGCCTCTCGGACTTTATCGCTGGTACGTTGCCCAGTCTCTCGACCCTCCTGCGACAGGAGCTGCTAGAAACCTCCAACGTCCGCAAGCGCTTGGAAATCCTGATCCGCGAACTTTCGAAGGAACTGGAAGTGCTCGAACTCCGTAGCAAGATCAACGAGCAAGTGCAGGAGCAAGTGAGCCAGAACCAGCGAGAATATTTGCTCCGCGAGCAAATGAAGGCGATCCAGAAGGAACTGGGTGAAGTCGACGATGCGCAAGCAGAAATTGAAGAACTGCGCTCCAAGGTCGAACAGACTGGCATGCCCGCGGAAGCGAAGAAAGAATGCGACCGCGAGCTCAAGCGTCTGTCTAAGATGACCCCCGCATCTGCCGAATACATGGTGTCGCGCACCTACTTGGAATGGATGACCTCCCTTCCTTGGGCGAAGTCTTCCGGTGCCTCGGAAATCGATATTCCCAAGGCGCACGATATCTTGGATGAAGATCACTACGACCTGCAAAAGGTAAAGGAACGCATTCTGGATTACTTGGCTGTGAAAAGGCTTCAGCCGGGGATGAAGGGGCCGATCCTCTGCTTCGTCGGTCCTCCCGGCGTGGGCAAGACTTCTCTTGGGAAGTCTATCGCCCGGGCTTTGGGCCGCAAGTTCGTTCGCATTTCCCTCGGCGGCATGCATGATGAAGCTGAAATCCGCGGCCATCGCCGCACCTATATTGGCGCTTTGCCCGGACAGATCATTCAGGGTCTCAAACGCGCCGAAACGAACGATCCGGTCTGCATGCTCGATGAAGTCGATAAGCTTGGCCGTGACTTCCGTGGCGACCCCTCCGCGGCGCTCATGGAAGTTCTCGACCCCGAACAGAACGCCACGTTCCGCGATCACTATCTCGACGTGCCGTTCGATCTTTCGAAGATCATCTTCATCGCCACCGCGAATTGGATGGATCCCATCCCGGGGCCGCTGCTCGACCGCATGGAGATTATCGAACTTCCTGGCTACACCGGCGAAGAGAAAATCCACATTGCACGCAAGTACCTGATCCCTAAGCAAGCAACAGAGCATGGGGTCAAGGAAGGCGAGCAACTGGAATTCACGGAAGCCGGGCTGCAGGAGATCATCCATAGCTATACGCGAGAAGCCGGAGTGCGTAACCTGGAGCGGGAAATCGCTACCTTGGTTCGCAAACAGGCCCGGCGCCTCGCCGAAGGCAAGACCGAGAAAATGATCGTGACTCCAGAGGTGGTTCGCGAGTTCCTCGGCGTTCCAAAGTACCGCACGGAAAAGGAAGTCGAGGAACGCGTCAAGAAGCCTGGCGTCGCTGTTGGCCTCGTTTGGACTCCCGTGGGCGGCGACATCGTCTTCATTGAAGCCAGCCGCATGCGGGGTGGCAAGCAATTCACCATGACCGGCCATCTTGGCGAAGTCATGCAGGAATCCATGACCGCGGCGTTAACTTGGACGCGGGCGAACGCCGAGCGCTATGGCATCGATCCGGACTTCTTCCGCAAGCAGGACATTCACATTCACGTGCCTTCCGGCGCGGTTCCGAAAGACGGACCCTCCGCAGGCGCGGCTATGGTGACTGCCCTGGTGAGCCTTCTGACGAATCGTCCGGTGAAGAATCGCCTGGCCATGACCGGAGAAATGACTCTTTCCGGAGTGGTCCTGCCCATCGGCGGGGTGAAGGAAAAGGTTCTCGGCGCGAAGCGGGCCGGAATCAAGCACGTCCTTTTGCCCGCCGACAACGAACCGAACGCCGTGGCCGATCTTCCGCCTGACATCTTAGGTGATTTGACGATCAGTTACGTCCGCACACTGGACGAAGTTCTGGAGCAGGCTCTTGAAAAAGAGCCGGTCGCGCCGGTCGTTCCCGAGCCTGAGCCAAAACAGCCCGGCGTCGGAGAATCTCCTCGCGCCATCCACTAAACGCAATTCGAACCTTAATTTTAAAAGGCCCGGCGACGATTGCCGGGCCTTTTGTTTTGGCTGTATTTCTCTCTGCCCGCTTGGCCAGCAGTCAAACCCACGAACTGCTGCTACCATGTGAAACTCGGCATCATGGCAGCCACTCAATCCAAAAACGCTACCCCAGATCGCGCGGCCATTCTCGCAGAGCGCTTGAGTGCCGCTCTTATGAAGGAGCGCATTGTTCCGCGATTCGTTGACTCGTATGTCGTCGAGCATGGACGTTACGCCTTACAAGTTCACGCCGCGCTCTATCGCGATCTCCTGACGATACTGCAACGCGAAGCTCTCCTTGCTGTTTCCACCCAAGCTCTCGAAATCGTCTGTAAGGGAGGGAGCGCCAAGGAGGACCGCAGATCTCCCCCGCTGACGCGCAAGGACGCCGCCGTATTTCGTCAGAAGTTTCTGTCCGCGCTTACGAAACAGCAACATTGGAATGTTGGAGTCGCACTGGAGTTTCAGTCTGATCTGCAGATGTACGAGAACATCTTGGCTCGCCACAAGTCGCCGCGGCGGACGCGCAAGCCCTTCGAACCTGCGAATCATCCCTTCGTTGATCGTTCCGCTTTTTTGCTGGATTCGTCGTTCCTCGAAAAGGCAAGGTTGGCGGCAAGCCGTGCACTGGCCAGTCTGGAGGCTTTAACAACGCAAGTGATGAGCGATCTCTTCCAACCGCAGGTTCGCTCCACAAAACTGGAGTAGCAATCCACGCGGAATTACTCGAACAACTCTTCCTTGAATATTCTCTGCCCGGCCAACGCAGTATAAAATCCCCACCACGCCAGGGCTACGACACTCAACGCCACGCAAACCGATTCCGGAGCAAACCACTGGGTAAAATCCATGGTGAACGGCAAATTCAGCAGTATGTCCGCGGTGAACACGGCTGTCGCCAGGGCCACCAGCCCGAATCGCACCACCGCCATCGCGGCGATCAGGTAAACAATCACCCACATCGGTCCCTCAATCAGCGGGTGGCTGGAGTTCAAAATTCGCGGAAGCGAAAACATCAAAACGAAGGCAGCCGCTGCCAACCAGCGGTTGCGCAGCAGCGCGCGGAAAAGTACCAGCACGAAAAAGAACAGCAACACGCTGGTGATCCCGCCGACGAATTTCCCCAGCCACATGGAGAACGCGGCCCGTACTCCCTCCAAAATTTCCGACTGCGGCAACTGCGGCCGGTCTCCCTGGCGTATGTCGAGCCAAAAACCCACACGCAAAACCAATACCCAGGCCAGGCCCAGCAATGTCCCGTACAAAATGTCCCGGCCCACCAGCGGATCGCGCCATTTCCCGGAAAGCACGCGCGACCATGACACAATCGTTTGCGGCCACTTGCCCCTCACGTATGGTTCCAGTGCCAGATAAAGCGTCCACATCAACACAGCCGTAAACAAGCCCGTGCTGATGGCAAGCGTCACCAGGCCGAGCGTGCCACCCGAGAATTTCAAATGCGCCATCGTCACGAATAACCCCAATTCCAGCAGCAGAACAATGAACGCTAGCCGTAAGGCGCCGCGGCGGTCGCCTTTCCCACGCGAAAAGTTTCGATATGCCAGCCACCCTGCAGCAAGGATGACCAGGAGCGTAAAAATGCTTCCAATGAGTTCGCTTACCCTTTCTGACCTCGTAGGTTCCGGTGGCGGCATGCGTCCCGGAACCGTCCAGGGACCAGAGAGTTGAAAAAACACGGGCACGCCGTGCAACGCGGCAGCCTCGACATGAAGCGGCCGATTTGTTCCCGGCCACGTGCCATCCCAGGCCGCGCGTTGGTCGGAGGCTGACAGAACATTCCATTGTGCTGTCGCAGGCTTCAGCGTATCGGCGTTTAAACCTGCTGCACCGAACAGCGGCTGCCAGTCCGTAGGCTTTTCCTCCGCATGCTCCTGTCGTTCCGGGGGAATCGCCTGAAAATACAGCAGACGGCCAGCCGGATCGAGGCGCAGATTCACCATGTTGGAAAAAATGCGAGGCGGATCGGAAAATGTAACAACCCCCGGCGTAAGCGTGCCCACAAACCCGTCCGCCACCATGTCCTTGGGACTCTCGCGATACCAGAATTGCAGCGTCGGGGGATTCTCGCTCAACATGCGGCGCCATCCCGAATCAGGCTTATGCTTGCTCAGATACGACAAGTAGTCCTCATCGTAGGTAAATCCCGAAGCCACATCATGAGGCTGTGCGCCATATCCCAGGCTCGCAGTGAGTTCCCGCGCCTTATGTTCCAGCACT
Organism: Candidatus Acidiferrales bacterium; assembly: GCA_963775865.1. Classification (GTDB taxonomy): domain Bacteria; phylum Acidobacteriota; class Terriglobia; order Acidiferrales; family UBA7541; genus Acidiferrum. The sequence goes on from CAVZKU010000012.1 coordinate 698,001, forward strand.
TCCCGGGAATACCGCGGATTGATTTGCCTCAATCCACTTTCGCGAAATCCCAGATACGCGCTCACAGACAGCAGAACCAACACCGCTGCAAAGCACGCCACCGCAAGCTGTGGTGGCATTCCCTCCGTCGTGCCGGCTGCCGCAACCATTTCCGGTGACGGCGTCTCGCCTGCGGCCAATGCCGCCGCCAGAGGATCCCCTCCCGGCAGCGCTGCGGCCACTTGTAAAGCGGAAGCAGGTCGCTTGGCGGGATCCTTCTCCACACAGCGCAAGATCACCCGCTCCAGGAGCGGATCCAGATCCTTCACAATAGTCGAAGGATCCGTGATCGTGCCTTCTTCTCTCCGCTTGATCAGTTCCGGCAGCGTGGTCGCTTCGTACGCGCGCCGTCCAGTCAACACTTCGTACATGACCAATCCGAGCGAATAAATGTCGCTTTTGACGGTCACTTCGTTCCCCGCCAACTGTTCGGGTGCCATGTACGCCGGCGTGCCCGCACGCACTTCGGAACCTTGGATCTGGGCGGCCACACCCGCGAGACCAAAATCCGTGATTCGTACTTTGCCGGCTCCGTCGAGCATCACGTTGGCCGGCTTCAGGTCCCGATGAACTACACCGCGCTCATGCGCCGCGGCCAATCCCGCGCAGATTTGCCGTGAAACTTCGATCGCTTTGTCTTGCGGCAGTCGTCCAATTCTTCGAATCAGCGCTGACAGATCTTCCCCGTCAACATATTCCATCGTTAAAAACGGCACACCCTCCGCGTCTCCAATATCGAAGACGCGGCACACATGGGGATGTGACACCTGGCGGGCCATTCGCACTTCGGAATGAAATCGCGCCAATGCCGTCTCGTCTTTCGACAATGCTTCCGGCAGAAACTTGATAGCCAGCACCTGGCTTAGTCGCAAATCTTCCGCGCGGTACACCTCTCCCATCCCGCCTCGGCCCAGCAAAGCCACAATCCGGTAACGATCCGCGACGATGGCACCGGGCGCAAAGCGTCCTCCGCCTATTGGATCGGAGCTGGTCAGCGTCGGATTCGAAGGTGGGATGGAACGGGGACGTGAGTGCGACGGCGCTTCCCGCGGCGTCGCCATTCGCGCTTCTGGCACATCCGGCGCGATCGTCTCTAGATTCTCATCGACAATGGCTGCATTACCCAAGACCGTCGCGTCTGGGTCAACTTCCTTGACTGCTTTGCCGCATTTCGCGCAAAATCGCGCCGTAGCTGGCAGCTTGTTGCCACAAGACATGCAGAACATGGGAGTCGGATTTTATCATCCCTGTCGTCAAGGGACGAATTCTTCCCGGCGATCAGGCGATCCTCTCGACTTGGACCGCGGTGCCGTACGCCAGTACTTCCGTTACTCCCTGCATGACTTCATTCGCGTCATAGCGCATGGCCAGAATGCCATTTGCCCCATGTTCCGCCGCGTGTTGCAGCAGCAATTCATAGGCTTCCTCTCGCGCCTTTTCGCATAATTCGGTTAAAATGGTAATGTTTCCGCCTACGATCGTTTGAATTCCCGCCGCCAAATTCCCCAACACGCTCCTCGAGCGCACGGTAATTCCGCGAACGATGCCAAAATTCCGCACCACCCGGTACCCCGGCAATTCGTTACCCGAAGTCACCATGGAACTCTCTACCCGTCCTATCATGGTCGTCCCTCCGCCCAGAAAAGGATGTTTACCGCTGCGATTCTACCTCTAGACAAGCACGTCCTGTCACTGCCTGGCTCTGCTATTCTCGTCTTACATGGAAAACCTTTTCGATATCTTGGCCCTCGTCCAGGTCGCCGCTGGTTTGTACCTTCTGTGGCAGGGGATTGTGTGGCTCACGTACGTGCGGGGCCGCTTGAAAACCGACCCGGGCTTCTATGCCCCCCGCACGGCTGTCGTTTGTCCCTGCCGGGGGATGGAACCGGGCCTCGAACGAAACTTGGTCTCCTTGTGCGAGTTTGACCACCAGAACTACGAAGTCTTTTTCGTGCTGGCTACCGAGAGCGATCCTGCGCACAGCATTGTAAAGCGTGTTGCGGCTACCTCCAAGGCCAAAGCCCACATTGTCATTGCCGGCAAGCCCGAAAATTGCAGCGAAAAAGTAAATAACCTGCGTGTTGCCGTAGAGCAATTGCCGGAGGAATTTGAGGTGCTGGTTTTCGCCGATTCCGATGGACGCCCCGCGAAGGGTTGGCTGCATCATCTTGTGGCTCCCCTCACCGACTCTCGTATCGGGGCCACGACAACCATGCGTTGGTTTTTGCCAAACGATCACAGCCTCCCGACCGCGTTCCTCGCTGCTTGGAATGCATCCGTGGTTACGATGCTAGGTCCTCACAACAAGAATTTCTGTTGGGGTGGAGGCACGGCCATCCGCCGTGCCATTTTCGAGCAGATTGGCATGCTCGATGCCTGGCAATATTCATTCAGCGACGACTACTCCCTCACGACGATGATCGAGCGCAACCGGCGTCAGATTGTCTTCTTGCCGGAATGCCTGACGCCCTCTTTTGTACAAACAGATTTTGCGGGACTACTGGAATTCACAAACCGCCAGATGCGCATCACCCGCATCTACCGCTTCCCCCTGTGGGCTAGCGCCTTTGCCACTCATTTTCTGTACTGTTTTACTCTATTGATTGGAACCTTCCTCGCGCTGAATCTCACCCTCGCCTCGCGGCCTGCTTTCCATGTCTTGACCCTGTTGCTTCTCCCACTCTTGCTCGCCGCGATTCGTGGAGCCCTGCGTGTGATCGGTGTCACAGAGGCCCTCCCCGCGCTGCGTTCTCAGATCATGTCGCAATCCTGGATCTACATCGTCTTGGCGATGTTTGTTCCTTTCCTCTATCTCCTAAACTTCTTCTCCACTGGGTTGGGACGACGGATCCGCTGGCGCGGCATCGACTATGAGCTGATCTCTCCTGAGCAGACGCGCGTGCTTACACCCTGACGGACAGCAGAGAGGGCGAGCGGGAAAAAAAGTACGGGTGCACGCAATTTCTACCCATCTTATTTTGCTCAAAGTGTGCAAAACATTTCCTAAGTGCTTGAAAATATGTCGACTGTAAGAATTTACAGTAAGGCACCCTAGATGCTAAGCAGTACCGCGGTCAGGTCTAGCTTTGGCTAGCAAGTGAACAGGGACTCCTTCTCGTTACCCCCGGTGGTGACGTCGTCTAGGGATTCTTTCGGGTACGCACCCCGGCCCGGTATATGCCCTGTTTCCTTGCCGGGTGAGTCCGGCCAGCCTCATTGTCGAGGCATTCGCAATACTAACTTAAACGAGCGTCTCGTTCCCACCACGAGGCACCCACGGAGGAGTGCACGTGAAGCTAATCCGCAGAACTATCAGCACGCAGCCCATCTCGCAGCCCCGATCCAGCATCTATCTTTTTTATGAGAAAGCCAGTGGAACTGCTCATTTCCACGTCGAAGCCGGCCCCGGTGGAGAGCTTCCCCTCGATCACGCCGCTGGTCTGTTGGCCATGCACTGCATGGTGCGTGGCCAGTCCCCCACGGATTACCTCATCATGGTTCCCACGGCGCCCGAAAACCTTACTGAACTAACGGAGAAGGCCCAGAAGCTTCTCGAAGCTGGCCAGAGCGTCAAAACCAGTGTGAAGTTAACTCGCCGAGAGAAGGAAGTCCTCGACGGCATTCTCCGCAGTCTTGCAAATAAGGAAATTGCCTCGGAGCTGAACCTCTCCGAGCGCACTGTGAAGTTCCACGTTTCCTCTCTTCTGGCTAAATTCAAGGTGCATAGCCGTATGGAACTCATGCGCGAAGCCTCCCACCGGGCCATGAAACCCGCTGCCCCCGCGGTTCTGAATCCTCCGGCTCCGACTGTCCATCCCTTTTCCAGGAGCAGCGAAATGCCTGGCAAAGTTCTGCACTCCGGTAAGGTCCTGCCGCTTTCGCGCCGCATGATGGCCTAATTTACGAGCTACAGGAACTTTCCAACCTAGAAAAAGCCCGACGTCGGATCATCCGAGTCGGGCTTTTTCTTTTGTTTCTGAAGCGAGTTTACTTGTTCGCTGCGTACAGCTCCGCCGCCTTATCCCAGTTCACCACATTCCACCAGGCATCGATGTAATCGCCTCGTAGATTCTGGTACTTGAGATAATAGGCGTGCTCCCAAACGTCGATTCCCAGAACAGGTTTGGCACTCAACAGATACGGTGTGTCCTGGTTCGGTGTCGAGTCGATCGTGAGCTTCTTATCCTTCACCACCAACCACGCCCAACCGGAACCAAACCGGCCGAGACCTGCCGTTTTCAATTTTTCCTTGAATCCGGCGAACGATCCGAAACTCGAATTGATCGCCTGCGCCAGGTCGCCCTTCGGCTCCCCGCCTCCGCCTTTCTTCATCAATTGCCAGAACAGCGAGTGATTCCAATGTCCACCGCCGTTGTTGCGGACGGCCGCACGGATGTTCTCCGGTATGGAATCTAATCCTTTCAGCAAGTCATCAATCGATTTCGCTTGCAGGTCCGGATGACCTTCGAGCGCCTTGTTCAAGTTCGCAACGTAGGCACCGTGGTGCTTGTCGTGATGGATTTCCATCGTTTTCGCGTCAATATAGGGTTCCAATGCATCGAATGAGTACGGCAAGGGGGGAACGGTAAAAGGCACGGGTTTATCCTCCAAAGTGTGATGTGAATTTACATCTGAATCCGGCCTGGCGGCCTGTTCGGGAGCGCCTGGGCCCACTCCCAGAAGGCCAGCACCAACTAGGGCCACTGCTCACAAGAAACTTCCTCCGATCCATGAAAACTCCTTCGCTTCGGTGGGCGATTTGGCCTGCGCGCGAAAGTATAGCGCCAAGGCCCCTGCGCTCTCAACAAAGTCGATACTTTAGAACGGCATCGACTTTACTCGAGCCTTTTTTGGATGCGTCCGAGCGCCCAACGGGCAGATTCCGCAACTGTGGAAATCTCGGACTCCTCCAATCGCTTGAGCAACCGTTCGATTCGCCTGTAATCCGCGCTTTCGCCCTCAACTCGCACGTTTCCCAGTGCCAGGCAGGCATTCCTCACCAGTCCCGTCCAGGTCGTTCGTTTTACCGCGCTATCGCGGAATCGCTCGCGAAATTCCTGTTCTCCCATCTCGGCCAGCCACTCCAGGCTCGGCTTCAGCAGGCTTTCCGCCGTATTTTCTCCCCGTGGTTGGAATTCTACCAACGTAGCTACGGGCGCCTGGCGATTGTAAGGGCAAACATCCTGACAGATGTCGCAGCCATACACCTGCCATCCAATCGGCTCACGGAATTTCTCTGGGACTCTGCCGTGCAACTCAATCGTCAGATAAGAAATACACCGTCTCGCGTCCAGAAGATATGGTGCGACCAAAGCCTCCGTCGGACACGCATCCAGGCACTGTCGGCAGTTTCCGCACAGGTCCGGTGGAGGTGCTTCTCCCGGAGCGAGCGACGGCTCCAGTTCGAGCGAAGTGAAGATGACGCCAAGAAAAAGCCAAGATCCATACGTTTCATTCAGTAGAAGCGTATTTTTGCCCAGCCAACCCAAACCAGCGTACTTTGCGAAGACTCGTTCGGCCACCGGTCCCGTGTCAGCGTAAGCTCGCGTTGAAAATGGCCCCGGAAATCTCTCCTGCAACGCCGCGGCCAACCCATTCAACTTTCTCCACATCACTTGATGGTAGTCGTCACCCCAAGCGTAACGGGACATCCAGCCGTGCCATCCGCCGTCCTTATTCCCCACTGAGGCAGCGGCTTCTGTCGAATAAGGATGCGCTGTGTTGTAATTCAGCCCGCAGACAATCAGACTTCGCAAATCCTGCATGACCAGCGATGGGTTCACCCGGCGAGGATCCTCCAGGTACTTCATTTCGCCTGCGTAACCGCGGTCCAACCATTCTGCAAATTTATGCAGTTCCGGGAATTGTTCCGCACGCACCACGCCACATAGATCAAATCCAAACTCTCTCGCCTTCTCGATGACCCACGTTCGATCCGTGTCCCGCTTCATGGTATGCATTGTGCCCCAGTTGGAGTGATTCTGCGAAGTGCTGACAACCTCTCAGTTGTTCGCCTCTTATGGTCGGTTTGGATGGCCTATTCCGTAGCCGGGGAAGCAGGATGATCGAATTCAGCGATAACTGCGTACCGCTGTGAGTTCGTCGTTATACACGTCGAAAACCGTGAACAACTTCGTGATTTGCAATAGGTCATGGACTTTTTTCGTCAAGTTCAATAGCTTCAGTTCGCCGCTGCGATTGCGCACTGCTGTAAACGCGCTCACCAGTTCGCCAATTCCCGAACTATCGATGTAGTTCACATCCCCAAGGTTCAGCAGGATCTTTGACTGGCCGGCATCCAACAGATCGCGTATTGTCTTACGCAACAGCGCGCTTCCTTCGCCCAACGCGATCCTTCCGCTCAAATCCACAATCGTGATGGGACCATCTTCCCGGAGTGTCAAATAGAGGGCTGGCATAATCGTTCCTATGCTTCCTGTTTCGGCGTCGAGTCAGAATTCGTTTTCCCGTGGTTGCCGTTTTCGGAGGCTTTTGCTCCTTCAGGAATTTTCTTAGACATGATGATTTCGGCTCCGCCCGTCCGCCCAGGCACAACGTCAAACTCATCCATAAACGTCCGCATCAGGAATATCCCGCGACCCGACGTGCTCAGCAGATTTTCCTCTGCCAGCGGATCCGGCACATCGGCAAGTTTAAATCCCTTCCCCTCATCCATGACGTGGATAATCATTTTTTCCCGGGTAAGGTCCAATGCCAAATGGATCTTTTTTGTGGGTTTTTCCTGATTTCCGTAATGGAAGGCGTTGATAACGCCCTCCCGGACGGACATCCCGATGCGGTAGCACTCGTCCTCACTGAAGCCCACGGCTTCTGCGACACGAAGACACATTTCTTCGGCGAGATTGACGCTCTCGACGTGCGTATCCAGTATGACTTCTAGATGCTTTGTCTCTGGCGTCATTCCCGCCTATCGCTACGGCCGGCCCTAGGTGCAAAAAAGGCGTAACTACTGGTAACACAACGAGTAAACCCAAGTCAATGGAGCCGGACACCCAGCAACATTGGGATGCTGCTCAAGAAACATGGGTGGCAGAATCGTGGAGATCCCTTTGGCCAGCCCCCTTGGCCGGAAGGAAATTCGTACGCGCAATTCCGCAACGCCGACTTGCATGGCGACACTCTACGGCTACAACATTCACCATGCGCGGTTTTGTAAGGCTTCTCCGGCATTCTTTACTCCGAGTGATTGCCCACGTATAGTGAGGGTGTTCCTCTAGTGTGCAATCTTTCGAAAGAGGTTAGCTGATGCTCGGTTGGGTGATTCTTGGCATCCTTGCGCTCCTCGTCATTTTCGGTATCGGGATGTACAACGGCCTGGTTCGCTTGAAAGTCCAATGCGACAACGCCTGGGCCGATATCGATGTCCAGCTCAAACGCCGCTACGATTTGATTCCCAATCTTGTGGAAACCGTGAAAGGCTACGCGGGCCACGAGAAGGGGACGCTCGAAGCCGTGATCAACGCCCGCAATCGGGCCATGTCCGCCAGCGGCCCGGCGGATAAGGCGCAAGCGGAAAACATGCTTTCCGGTGCGCTTAAGAGTCTGTTCGCCCTGTCCGAGGCTTATCCGCAACTCCGCGCCATCGAGAGCTTTACTTCTCTCCAGAATTCGCTCTCCCAGATTGAAGATACCGTCCAGAACGCGCGGCGTTACTACAACGCCGTCGTTCGAGACTTAAACACCAAGATCCTCCAATTTCCCACCAACATTTTCGCTGGCATGCTTGGATTCAAGCAGCGCGAATTCTTTGAGGTCTCTTCGGCTGCGGAACGGGAAGCTCCCAAGGTCAGTTTCGGCAATCCCACTGCTCCGACAGCTTGATTTTCTGACTCCTATTTCGGCGATGCCCGCGCGCTACAAACCGTCTGCCTGGCTAGCTACGGCTCTCTGCGGCTTGCTTCTGCTCCTGTTCGTGGCATTTCCTCTCTCCGCCAAGGAACGACGCCTCCTAAAATTCTATTCCGATATCGATGTGCGCCCTGACAGCAATGTAAACGTCACCGAGAACATCACGTTCCAGTTCATTGGCGGACCCTGGCAAGGAATCTACCGCACGATTCCTGTGGAATATGCCGGTCCCCTGGGCCTCAACTATTCCCTGTTCCTCGATGTCCAGGGCGTCACCGACGAAAACGGAAACAAGCTGAAGTACGAGTCCAGTCGCGAACGGCAGTACCTGAAATTGAAGATTTACATCCCGAACGCTGACAACAGTACCCGCACCATTTCCATCCAATATGTCGTCTCTGATGCACTTCGCTTCTTTGAGGATCATGACGAGTTCTACTGGAATATTACCGGCGACGCCTGGCCGATCCCCATCGGCGAGGCGGGCGCTCACATCACGCTGCCCGGTGGGACTTCCGACATTCGCACAAATGTCTTCACCGGCGCTTATAGGACGGTAGGGCGCAACGCCACCGCGGAAATCACCGGGAACGGAATCGATGTCCGCACCACATCTCCACTCGCGATGCATGAAGGTCTTTCTGTTGCCGTCGCCTTTGACAAAGGAGCTGTCCAGGAACCTTCCCAGCTCTCTCGCTTGTTTCGCTCCGTGCGGAGCAACTGGCCTCTGGGAGTTCCCTTCATCGTATTTCCCGCGATGTTTTGGTGGTGGTGGACGCGAGGCCGCGATCCCCGCCTTCGTCCCATCGCCGCCCAGTATGAGCCGCCGGACAAACTTACACCGGGCGAAGTGGGGACCTTGATCGACAACTCTGTCGACATGCGGGACATCACCGCCTCCATCGTCGATCTTGCTGTCCGAAGATACCTCACCATCGAGGAGCAGAAGAAAGACCACTTCCTCGGTTTGACCCACTCCACCGAGTACGTTTTCCATCTGAACAAATCCCAAGCTGACTGGGCCTCGCTGAAGCCTCATGAACAAGAACTTCTCGGAGGCTTATTCGCAAACGGCAATGCTGGCGACGCCGTTTCTTTAGCCGATTTACACAATCGCTTTTACCAAAGTATTGCTGGCATCAAGAACAAGATTTTCGCTTCGCTGGTGGGCCTGGGGTATTACGCGCGTCGGCCGGATAGCGTTCGTTCCAGCTACATTGGTCTGGGCATCGTGGTTGGGTTCATCTTGATCGGGGGTGGCTCCTGGCTTTCTGGAAAGTTGGGGATGGCGCCTTTGCCCTTCTTTGTTGCGGGTGCTTTGACCGCGGTAATCATCTGCGCCTTCGGCTGGTTCATGCCCGCGCGAACGCAGTCCGGCGCCAATGCACTGGAGAAGATTCTGGGATTCGAAGACTTCCTCAATCACGTGGAGGCGGATCGCTTCAATCGCATGATTAAGACCCCTGAAATGTTCGAGAAATTTCTGCCCTTCGCCATGGCACTTGGTGTCGAAAAAAACTGGAGCAAAGCGTTCCAGAACATCTATACGCAACCGCCCGAGTGGTATCAGGGAGGGAGTTACGGTCCCGGCTTTTATCCCTACCTGTTTGTCAACAATCTGAATGCCATGTCTCTTCAGGCCGGTAGCGTTCTTTCCTCGGCCCCGCGGAGCTCAGAAGGTTCCGGATTTTCCGGCGATGGCGGCTTCTCCGGGGGCGGTTTCGGCGGCGGGGGAGGCGACGCATTTTAAACGGCTAGAGCGAGTCAGAGAATTAAGCCCTTCCCCGTTCCTTAAATCATGTCGTGATACGATATATATAGGTTGGACGGCTGACCGCCTCGCGGACTTTCCGGCGGGTTCGGGGTCCGCTAAGATCATGATTGGACTGGAATGGACTTCCTAAAACGCGATCTCCTCGTGCGCGAGCCCTTGCTTGTCAGCGTTCTGGTCCTGATCACCATGGTCTGTTTCGCCCTCACGCATGCCTACAGCCAGGCCTACGACCGTCGCCGGTCTGCCCTGGGTTTGGAGTGGTTTGAACGCGGCAAACGCGAGTTACGAGACAATCGTCCGACCGCTGCCGTGGAAGACTTTCGCACCGCTCTTTTCTACGCGCCTCGGAATCGCGACATCGGCATGCATCTTGCCGAAGCTCTTCTCGAGGCCAGCCGCACCGAGCAAGCCCTGAATTACTACCTCAGCCTCTGGCAGAGCACTCCGAACAACGGGCTGATCAATCTTCAATTGGCTCGTCTTTACGCTCGGAAAGGAGATACTGTCAACGCCGAAGGCTATTTCAACCGGGCCGTGTTTGGGGATTGGCCGGAAAACGCCGCTGAAAATCGCCAAGCTGCTTCACTCGAATTGATCCATTTTTATCTCGACCGCGGAGACTTCGGCCACGCGGAATCTCAGCTCATACTCTTATCCGGCAATCTCCCGGAAGACCCGCAATTGCACACCCGAGTGGCGAATCTCTATGCTCGAGTTGGCGACGATCAGCGCGCACTGAACCAGTATCGTGAAGCCATTCAGCTTGATCCCAACTACGTTCCGGCGATTCAAGGTGCCGGCGAGGCCACCTTCCGTGTCGGTGATTATCACTCTGCTCAGTCCTACGTGACTCGCGTCCTCCGCCTCGATGAAGCAAACCCTTCAGCCAAGAATCTGCTGGTGATCCTCCAATCCGTTCTCCTTTTGAATCCATACGAGCGCGGCATTTCCGAAGCGGAAAAGGCCAAGCGTGCGTTGCGAGCCTTTGCTGTAGCCAGCAACCGTTTACAATCATGTTCCACGTCTACGGAATCGTCCTCCACTTCCTCGGTGGCTCCTTTCCTTGAAAGAGGGAGACAGTTGAAGGCCATCGCCAACGCAGGCTTTCTGGCGCAACATCCAGAAGATGTCGAAACCTTGATTGACTTCATTGCTTCTGCCGAAAAATTGGCACTCTCTCAGTGTGGCCAGCCCACGGCCGATGATTCCGCCCTGCTAGCCATCGCCCAGCACAGGGAAACAGAAACCCAATGAGCTCTCCTGACCTCACCTCGCCGGGTTCCGCCCCGAAGGTTCCCCTGCCTCCGTCCTGGAGCGCTTTGACAAGTCGTCTCACCGCTCAACTGGCTTTCAACGAAGATCGATTTTTTCTCATTCTCGCCGTCTTTATTGGCATCTTCGCCGGTCTTGCCGTCGTCTGTTTTCGCATCACCATGGAATGGACTCGCCTCTACCTCCTCGGCAGCGCCCTGACTCCCTCTCCTTGGCGCTCCTTTCTCGCACCTTCGCTCACCGGGCTAGTTATCTCTTCGCTGATCTTCACGGTATTTCGCGGATCTACCGGCAGTGGTCTCAATCAAACCAAAGCTGCCCTGTACATTTCGAATGGCTATATTCCTCTTCGCACGGTGATCGGAAAATTCATCACCGCTACCTTGGCGATTGGCTCTGGCCATTCCCTCGGTCCGGAAGACCCGTCTCTCCAGATCGGGGCGGGGTTAGCCTCGGCCGTCGGCACACGCCTGAGTCTCTCACGCAAGAAAATGCGTATTCTCGCTCCCGTCGGGGCCGCTGCCGGCCTAGCCGCTGCCTTTAATGCCCCCATTTCCGCCGTCCTTTTCGTCATTGAAGAAATCATTGGCCACTGGAGCGCCGGTATTCTTGCCACCGTCGTTCTCTCCGCCGTTTCCAGTGTTGTAACCATGCGCTTGTTTCTTGGTGCGGAGCCCTTTTTCCGCATCCCTCCCGTAGGCGTGATCCGGTGGCAGGAACTGATTGCGTACAGTGTCCTAGGTGTCTTGGGCGGGATTGCTTCCGTCCTGTTCTCCTCCGCGATTGGTTGGTTGCGCCCCCAACTCAAAGCAAGTCCGAAGTTCATGCAGTTTCTTTACCCCTCGATTGCAGGCTTGCTCCTCGGTGTGATTGCCCTCGCGGGATTTCCCCAGGTCATGGGTGCAGGTTACGACTTCATCGACCAAGCCATGCACAACCAATACACTTGGGAAATTCTCGGCATGCTCGCCGGCCTCAAGATCCTCGCCACGACTCTTTCTTTTTGCAGTGGAACGCCCGGGGGCATGTTCGCTCCCACCCTATTCATCGGCGCCATGCTCGGCGGCGCCGTCGGCACGGTTGAGCACTTATTTTTCCCGACTTTAACGGGATCGATTGCTACCTATGCCCTGGTTGGCATGGGCGTCTTGTTTGCGGGCTTTCTCAGGGCCCCGATCACTTCGGTTTTCATGGCCCTCGAAGTCAGTGGCGACTACTCCATCATTCTGGCCGTGCTTGTCGCCAATCTGTTTTCTTACCTCATCTCGCGCAAGCTTCAGCCCGTCCCGGCTTTGGAGCAAATTACCCGCCAGGATGGTCTCTACTTGCCCGCTATGGAAGAGGAACGCGAACAAGAGGTTCTCACCGTGGAAGATGCCATGCGTCCTCGCCCCGCGGTCATCCTCGATAGCCAGAAATCGGCAGCCGACGCTTGGCTCCTGATTCAGCCAACCACCGATAACCATTTCCTGGTAAGACGGCCGAGCAATTCCGTTGCTGTTTTATCTCGCGAAGATCTGAAAAAGCTGATGGATTCCTCTGACTTCCGTCCCCTCGAGGAAACACAAACCTTGTCCGTTGTTCCCTATCTCCATCCCGACGAAGACCTTCAGGTCGCTCTGCGCCAAGCCACGAATTTTCCCTTGGTCCCGGTCTTGAGCCGCGCCAATGTTTCCCGCATTCTCGGCGTGATTGATCTGGCAGACATCATGTCCGCCTATCAAAATCCTAACGGCCAGAATCCGTCTTAAGGAATGCGGGGCTTGGTTACCGATGCGCCCTGCTTTAGGGATGGCGCTCTGGAGGGTCTAAAATAAGGCACCCGCAGCGTCTGCTCGCGTCGCTGCTCTTCCTCCAGATGACGTGAGCGCGCCTTCAGCAGATCATCGAGAGAGATTATTCCCAGGAACCTGCCGTTTCTCGTTCTACCACAGGCATCCGCGTCACGCCCTTTTCCGCCATCCGGTTCACCACCACGCGTAGAGGATCATCCGCGCAAGCTACCACTGCCGCGCCAGGGATAATCTCCCGCAGACTTGCGGGCTTCCCTGAATCTCCCACGCTGTCATATTTCTGCCGCAACCCGTTTCGCTTGAGCACGCCAGTTAGCCGGACGCAATCGAGATCGCAGCGGATACAGGCTTCAGCACCGCCACTTTTGGCGCGATCCGGCTACCGTTCAGCAGAATGGATCCGATCGCTTCGGGAATCCCGTGCCCCCGGATTCGCTCTGATCCATAACGGGCCATCAGACCGACGATCATCGCCCCTGCCACGGGAACAAGTACAGCAAACCATCCCAGATGGTGATCCGCGGGAGAATTTGCAGCGGTAGAAAACTTTCCAAAGTAGAAGACGTTGGTAAAAAACGCGATCAATCGCAACAATACCAGCGCAGCCACAGCCGCTAGCGCACCGATCGGTGCGGCCAAGGCGGTGATCTTCACCACGCGCCATTGCACAGAAAAATCGCCAAGTTCCTCTTGGCGTATTTTCTTGTTTCCTCTGTCCTGGCCCTCTAAGGGGGTTTCTTGCCTGTTCAATCTACCGCTTTCTTGGCTGCGCCTGTTTACCTGGTCTGGGCCGCAGTCCTTCTCCGCCGGCCGTTTTTCGCCATTTCAAATCTATCCCCTGGTTCCAAGAGTTCCCCAATGGCCGCCACCAGGGACCTGCCAGTGGCACACAACTCGATAATCCTTTGCTCCACCACTTTTTCCAGAAGTTTGGCCCCACGCGGTTGCAAGGAAACCAGAACCTGACGTCGGTCCTCCCTCCCCCGAATTCGTTTTACGTAGCCGTGCGCCTCCATCCGGTCAATCAGCTCCACAGTACTGTGATGGCGCAATGAAAGGCGCTTGGCCAGCGTACTGATGGTTGCCTCTTCGCCAGTCGGCAAGCCCCGCACCGCCAGCAACAGTAGGTACTGTTGCGGCTCTAGTCCCGCTTGCTTCGCCGTTACGTCGCCTTCCTGCAAAAACCGGCGAATCAGATAGCGCAGCTCTCCGAGTGCCTGGTATTCACTCTCGGTAATCTTCTCTGTCATAGTTCCATTTTATCGTATCACGATATATTCTTCCACTGCCGTTCTCAACCAGCCATCAGCACCTAGTGTGCCGTCCCGGAAATACGTTCACATAGTCGCTGGACTTTGGCAAAGATCGAATCTGCCGTGGCAGTCCAGACGAAAGGCTGCGCGTGAGTGTTGGAAGCTCGTACATATTGATCGATTTTCTCCACCAGTTCCTTGACGCTGCGAAACGTCCCGCGACGAATGGCCCGTTGCGTAATCCGGTTGAACCAGATCTCTACTTGATTCAGCCAAGAGGCATAGGTCGGCGTGAAGTGCACGTGGAATCGTGGCCGTACGGCGAACCAGCGTTTTACTCGTGGATGTTTGTGCGTGGCGTAGTTATCCACGATGATATGCACCTCCAAGGTCTCCGGCACGCTTTTCTCGATCTCTCTTAGGAAGCCCAGATATTCCTGATGTCGGTGACGCTGTCGGCATTGCGTCAGCACTTTGCCCTTCGCCGTGTCCAGGGCGGCAAACAGTGTCGTGGTCCCGTGGCGTCGGTAGTCGTGGGTCACACCCTCGACATAGCCCAGTCCCATCGGCAACATCGGCTGGGTGCGTTCGAGCGCTTGAATCTGGCTCTTTTCATCCACGCACAAAACCACAGCATTTTCCGGGGGATGCAAATACAGCCCTACAATATCCCGTACTTTTTCTACAAAAAATGGATCCGTCGAGAGCTTGAAGTGTTTCTGGCGGTGCGGCTCCAATCCAAAGGCCTGCCAGATACGGTGCACCGTCGATTTCGACAGTCGCGTCTCCGCTGCGATTTGCCGGATACTCCAATGCGTACCGCCTTTTGGTTTCGTCGCCAGGGTCTTGCGCACCAACTGCGCCACACGCTCGTCGCTGATCGGGCGCGGGCGCCCGGGGCGCAACTCATCGTGTAATCCGGCCACATCGTACTTCAGGAATCGCCGTCGCCATTTGCCTACCGTGGCGTTTGTCAGTCTCAACTGGCGCGCAATCTGCAGGTTCGTCTTACCGGAAGCACTCAGCAAGATAATCTTGGCCCGGGTCACCAATCCCGCCGGAAGGGATCGTGAACTAGCCAAGCCTTCGAGCTGTTCGCGCTGTTCCGGAGTTAAAACCAAGGCCGCTTTCGGTCGTCCCATTGCCATAGGCACCCCCATTCTGCACTGGAGATGCATAAATTCCCAGCAATACTATTGCCACTTATTTATGGGACACTACACTAGAACGCCGATTCATAGTTCGGCATTTTCCACTGGAGAGGGGCTATAAGCCTTTACGGAAGGCTTTCTGCGTCTTGTAATGCTCATAACCATGTTTTAAGTAGAAGGTATGGGCCCGCTCGCGGGTCACATTGGATCGCACCGACATTCCAGCGCATCCCCTTTTTCTTGCCCAGTTCTCTCCCGCTCTCAGGAGGAGGCCACCAGCGCCCAGGCTCCGCGCGCGTTCCTCCACCACCAACCCGTTCACCTCGGCCCGGCGTGCCACTTCCAACAGCGGAGTTATGCTGACATGCACCCACCCGATCACGCCGCTTTTTTTCCCTTCCGCGACAAAGCATGCGGCGTCTCTGGTTTTTAGCGCCTGCTTCAATCGAGCGGCCATTTCCTTCGTCGTCGTGGGATATCCCAACTGGCCAGACAACTCGGCCATTCGCGCCGCATCTTCCTGTCTTGCCTGGCGAATTTTCACCCCTGGTTCAATCGCGGACATCGCGCCTCAGCTGCCTTTCCTCCGCAAACGCTTTTGCACAGCTTCGCTCTTAAGTTCACGAAGAGCATCTGCGGCAATCCATCGCCCCGCTCTCGTTCCTTTCTGTCGAATGCTCTCTGCCGTTGCAATCGCCTCTCGATTTAATGCGCGATTCCGTTTTCCAATGTTGCGCAATGCCCAGTTCACTGCTTTCCTGACGAAATTCCTTTCGTCCCACGCTTCTCTCTCAACCACTTTCAGGAATTTCCGAAATCCTATGTCCGTCGCTGCCTTGTCGTGAATGGCCAGATACGCTGCCAGCGCAAATCCAGCTCGTTTCTCGAATTCCTTCTTCCGTTGACTCCACGAAAATGCCTTGTCCCACGCCGGCCCCGCGTCCACAAACAAATGGCAACAGCAGCCGTCGCAAATATCCCAATTGTCAAACTCCTTCACCCAGCGTTCCATCAGTGCCGGTGTTACCCGCTCCGGCTCCGAGATCAGTACAGCCAACAGGCGTGCATCCTGGATCCCGGTGGACCATAGCTTCAGCCCCAAGCCATGGTTCTTCCCAATGGCTTTTGCAATTTCGTCGAGTTTTGGCTTGGAGACGCCACAGATGTTCTTCGCTCGGATCCCGAAGCGTGCCATTCCCTCCACATTTCGTATTTCTCCAAGACGCTTTAGTTCTGAAAGGGCGCGCCCGACGGTCCACGCTTCTGTGCCATGCGTTCCGCGCGCTTCAGAACTTCTTTTCGGAATCGACGAGGACAGTGACCGGCCCTTCATTCACCAACTCCACCGACATCATCGCTTGAAAAATTCCCGTCCCTACCGTCACCCCTAATATCTTTAGTGCCCCGCAAAATTCTTCATACAACTTCCTTGCTAGCTCTGGCGGCGCGGCCGAAATAAAACTCGGCCTTCTCTGACCCCGCGCGTCTCCATACAACGTAAATTGCGACACTACCAGCGCGCTCCCTTTTACATCCAGCAGCGACAGATTCATTTTGCCGTCCGTATCTTCAAAGATCCGCAAGTTCGCTAGTTTCTCCGCCATCCCCACAGCCACAGCGGAAGTGTCTTCCTTGCCCACCCCGAGAAGAACCATCAGCCCAGCCCCAATTTCGCCGGTGACCTGATTTTCCACGGTAACTTTTGCTCGACTCACTCGCTGCACTACCGCTCTCATTCGCGATCCCCGCCGGCACAATCCCCTCTGTTCCTATCTGAAACTCCCTCAGTGGCCTTTCGCCGCTCTTTTCCTTCCTGCCTTCTTCCTCACTCGCGATGCCTTCTGGCATTTTGGGCAATAATAACTGCTCCTTCCCGCCACAAGGATCCGCCGCATCACCGTTTTGCATCGGAAGCAAGGCTTGCCCTCCCTCCCGTATGCACGATGGTGTTGCTGATATTCGCCCGGCATCCCCTCTGCGTCAAGAAAGTCGGAGATTGATGACCCACGCAGTAAGATTGCCTTTTTTAGAATGTCCTGTAGCCCGGCATACAACTGTTCTACCTGCTTGCGGTTTAATCGGGCCCCCAATTGTGCTGGATGAATCTTGGCCTTCCACAGACTCTCATCCGCATAGATGTTTCCCACCCCACGAAGCACGCTCTGGTCCAGCAGTAAAGCTTTGATCCTGGCTTTTCTACCTTGAATCCTCCTCGCAAATTCCTCCCATCCCGCTTCAAGAGGGTCCGCTCCAAAACGCTGCAACTCCCGCAGCAGCATTTCCCCAGCCAGATATGCGATCCTGCCAAATCTCCTGGCATCCACGTAGCGCAGTTCCCGTCCATCACCAAGTTGCATTACAACGTGTGTATGCTTTGCCTGCGGTTCGTTCGCCGCCCTCGGCATCAGCGAACCCGTCATCCCCAGATGCACGAGCAGTGCGGCTTCTCCCGCGCTCCCCTTCGCCTTTTCTCCCCCACTCAGCCGCAGCAACATGAATTTCCCATACCGCTCTACCCGCACTACTGTTCGCCCGGGTAATTCCCTCGCTAGCGCATCTGGATTATCAATAAAATCGGTTTTCCCCAGCGTGACGCTCAGAATCCTGAGACCTGCCAACTCGCGTTGCAAGCCACGCGCCACAGTCTCGACTTCAGGAAGTTCTGGCACCTTTTTTTCCTTCGCATCAAACTACCACACCCTTTCTTTTCCTGTCTTCGCGACTCGTGCTTAAGTCCATCGTTTGGAGGAGGACTTGCGATTCATCTTGCTTGCCAGCACATCCTGGGAAGGCACGGCTCCGCCGCAAATGGGCACGCTCCCTTCCAAGTAAGTGAACTTAGCTCCCGCTTCCCGCGGCTATTTCTTCTGGTAGTTCGGATATGCCGGATGATCCGGCAACGTCATTGGATTTTTCTTTAGCGCTTCCAGGGTCACTTGCACCGCCTTTTCCAATTGCAGATCATGCCCTGCCGCCACGGAGGCGGGATCGTTTTCTACCTCGATATCCGGCGTAATTCCGCGATTTTCCACTTCCCATTGTCCGTGCAGTCCGTAGATGGCTACGCGGGGAGCAGTGACGAATCCTCCATCCATGAGCGGAGGATAACCATAAATGCCCACTAATCCACCCCACGTTCGAGTCCCTATCAGCAGGCCCACACCATCCTGTTTGAACATCCAGGGGAGCGCGTCACCGCCTGACCCCGACATTTCGTTGATAATCATCGTTTTCGGCCCATAAATCTGTGCCAGCGGCGAGCAGAACTTTTCGCCCTCGCGCGAAATTGCGCAGTTTCGCAATGGCCGTTTCAGCATGTCAATAATGTAGTCGGCCACTTCACCGCCGTGGTTGTACCGCTCGTCGATCACCGCTCCCTGTTTGTCCACTTGCGCGAAGTAGAATCGGTTGAAATTGGTGTATCCGCCTACCGCCGTATCCGGCACGTGAACATAGGCCAATTTTCCGCCACTCATTTCCTCCACCTTACGCCGATTTCCCTCCTCCCAGGCCCGGTTGCGCAGAGCAAATTCGTTGTCCACAGGCACCACGGTCACTTCGCGCGCATCTTTGCCATCCGGATCTGGTCCCACCTTGATTTTGATCTGTTTCCCGGCAGTCTCCTCGAAGAAGCTGTACACCTCCGCTGGCGGACGCACGTCTCTGCCATTCACCTCCAGCAGGTAATCTCCTACCTTCACGTCCACTCCCGGCTGGGTCAAGGGAGCGCGCAACTCCGGATTCCAGTTTTCGCCGTTGAAAATGCGGGCAAAGCGGTATCTGCCGTTCTCCACCTGGTAATCCGTTCCTAACAACCCGCCTTTCACCTGCGGCGGTTTGGGCGCATCTCCTCCCCCAACAAACATGTGTCCGATGGTCACTTCACCAAGCATCTCGACGAACAAATAATTCAAATCGTCGCGTCCTCCAACTCCCGCCAAATACGGGCTGTATTTCTTTTCCGTCGCCGGGATGTTCAGCCCATGATGGTTCGGATCGTAGAGAAAATCGCGCTGGATACGCCACACTTCCTGGTACATCTGATTCCATTCCGCCCGCGGGTCAACGTACACCTCCATCTCCCCGAGATTCAGCACGCCTTCTCCAGGTTTCGGGGCTGCTGCGGTCCCGGCAATAATCCACGGTCCAGACGGTGGTGGCCCCTGCCGGAACAACGCCTTCTCCCCGTTTGCAGAGAAGTACAGCTGCGTCACTCCGCTGACGTATGGTTCAGTTTTCCTGGCGTTCAGGTCGAACTTGCTCACGGTCACGCTCGGCGGCTCGCCAAACCGTGGCACGTCTACAATTTCAGACAGGAACAGCACTCCCGTCTTCCCCGCGTCCAATTGGATATAGTTGGCCGCGCGAATGGGCAAGGCCACGATCCGTTGCCCAATTCCATCAAAATCAATCGCAACCGCCGGCGGTTCCTCTTTCTTATCGCCTTCATTCCCCTTATCTTTATCTTTTTGTCCTTGTCCTTGTCCTTGTCCTTGTCCCCTTCTTTGCGTTTTTCTTCTGCCTTCGCGATTTTTTCTTCATCGCTCTGCGGTTCAACTGGATTCGGGTCACCCTTCTTCAAAACCACAGCGTATACACTGCGCGTGAGTGGATGCTGGTAACTGGAAAGGTCCAGCCATCCGACGCTCAACCCTATATTCGTGCTCGCTGTGAAATACAGCGTCTTTCCATTCCTATCAAACACAGGAAAGCGCGAATCGGCGGTGCCGTCGGTAACTTGTGATTCCTTGCCAGTTTCCAGCGAATACACGAAAACGGCATGCTGGTGGTTTTCGAGATACTTCGTGTATGTCAGCCACTTGCTGTCCGGTGACCATTCCTGGTTCGTCGAATTGGTCGGATCTTCATACCGTTCCGTGGCCACTTTCACGGGAGTGCCCTTTTCCACCTCCACGTACCACAAGTTCAATCGCTTGTCGGTGTACACAATTTTCTTGCTGTCCGGCGCCCAAATCGGCCCATAAAAATAGGATGGCGGAATTCCCAAGTTAATCTTTTTTACTTCGCCCAGTCCCGACTGATCTTCCAGGTGCAGCGCGTACTCGCCGGATTCGTCTGAAAAATATGCGATCCACTTCCCATCGGGTGACCATGCAGGGTCGCGCTCCGCCACGCCCGTCGTGCGCGTCAGGTTCCGGATGTCTCCCTTCTCCGCCGGTACCGTCAAAATCTCTCCGCGTGCTTCAAAAACCGCTCTCGCGCCTGTCGGCGAAATCGCGGCGTTCTGAATGGCGTCTGCCACTTTCTGATAATGCGCTCGCGTCGCGGGTAAATCGCCATTCAGGTGAATGTCCACTTTCTTCGATTTGCCACTAGCTGGGTCGAACAGAAAAATCCCGCCGAACTGCTCGTAGACCAGCGCATCTGGTCCCGCGGACACGCTCTTCAGATCGAATCCCTTGTTCTCCACCGCTTGCTTCACGCTCTTGCTCTTCGTGTCGTAGGCAAACAGCGTTACCGGGCCGTTTCGGTCCGAAAGGAAATATACCGTGTCACCGAACCACACCGGATTTGCATCATTTGAGTTGTCCCGGGGCAATTTTTCCAGCCTCAGATCGCTCAGTCGCACGATATAGATGGGCGTGGTTTGTCCGCCACGATATCGTTTCCATGCCGCTTGCCACTGAAGATTCGGCACATAGGCCATTCGCGTCCCGTCCGGCGAGTAAGCCCCCTCGAACGCGCGCCACATCGGCAACACTTCGACCACTCCTCCCTCCACGGGCACGGTGTAGAACCGCGTAAAGTCCGCGTACGCATCCCGGGTCGACAAGAACAGCACCCTCTTCCCGTCCGGTGTCCAACCGACCGTTACATCCTGGTCCGGATGCCACGTCAACCGCTTCGGCGCTCCGCCCTCCGCTGGCATCACATATACATCCGTATTGCCGTCATATTGTCCCGTGAAGGCAATCCGCGTCCCGTCAGGCGAAAAAATCGGAAATCGTTCATGGCCACCGGTCGTCAATTGACGCGCTTCCCCGCCTTCCCGTGGCACGCTCCACAAGTAGCCACCATAGCTGAAGACAATTGCGGTTTTGCTCAGTGTGGGCTCCTGCGCCAGCAGCGGCGCTTCGCCCGCGGCTCTCACCACGCTTCCCCCTAGCAACACCAATCCAAGCAACCACCCAAGGCCTACGCGCATTTTTCTCTCCTGTTCTTCTGAGCGAATCTGGTTGTCCACTGACCCTGTCGGCAGGGATCATTTCTTGGGAACCAATCGGGATGCCATCAACCATGAATGTTTTGACGTTCGCGTCCGGCAAAATCTTCGGTGGGCACCGCGAAACTCTCTTTAGGGAATCTGTTTCCGCAGGTTTTCAGGGCAGTGGCACGCCCGGCATGGCAACGATTCCTGCCATCCGCAACAGTTCCTGATATTCTGTTTCCGTTATCGGAGAAATGATGCGCCGCACGCTCTTCAGCAGCTTCACCTTCCTCAGAGCCGGGTTCGCGCGCATCTCCGCAAGCGTTACCGGCCGAGGCAGCTTTTCGTAGGCGCGCAAATCCGCGACGAGGTTTTTCCCGTCGTAATCGTGCGGGTCAGGATAGGGATCACGGGTCACTTCGGCAATCGAGTATAGAGACCGTTCCGGCGTTGAATGATAGCAAAGCACGCGATCACCCTTCTTCACCTGTTTGAGGGAGCGAACCGCATCAGGTTTGGCTCCCGCACCGTGCCACATCTCCTTCCCTTTTACGAAAAGAGTGTCCCAGTGATAATGGTGAGGGTCTGCGCTGAAGATCCAATAATGTCGTGTTTGAGGGGTTGCAGTCGCCATCGGCTCCGATTCGCGTGCAGAATACACGGACGCGTGCCGAAAACCAAACAAAATGTTAAGGATAGGTGGAATTCTAACGGGGGGAAAACAAAATCTTGTGTGCTAAAACCGCGAAAATCTACTTAAGTCTTTTATTTTATATTAATTACAGAAGAATTTTGCTGCTTTCGCGCTAAGAACTATCTCCCTTCAATTTCCCGCATCGACAAAAACGTCCTGTCCTCTTACCTCCACTGGATAGCAGTCCACTCCGACGGCGGGGTTCTGCACAACTTTTCCGTTTGTGACGTCATATTGCCAGCCATGCCACGGACAAGTCACACGATTTCCCTCCAAGGGGCCCTGTCCAATCGGGCCTCCCCGGTGCAGACAGAGATTGTTGATTGCGTAAAATTTGCCGCCAACATTTGCGACCGCCACAGATTTTCCTTCGATCTGGAGCTCTCGCACCGTTCCCGGCGGCAATTCGTCCACGTTTACGGTTCGCACGAATCCCATGCTGCTCGCCTCGTTTGACTGGAACTGGCTACCCGACCTCGCGTCTGGCCTGGAATTCTGAAATCGACTTCTCCGCTGGCTCCGGCACTTGCGCCACCATCACGTTCTTCCGGAACTCTTCCACCATTTCCGTCCGCAACCGCACTTCTGTGGGCCGCTTCGCCAGTGTCATCGTATCAATTTTGTCTTGCAGCTTTAGAAGCGCGTAAAAGAGGGCTTCCGGGCGGGGTGGGCAACCCACCACGTAAACGTCCACCGGCACGATGCGATCGACTCCCTGCAACACGGAATACACATTAAAGGGTCCGCCCACGCTCGAACACGCTCCCATGGAGATGCACCACTTCGGATCTGGCATTTGCTGCCAGACCCGCTGGATCACTTGCCCCATCTTCAGCGTTACTGTCCCGGACACGATCATTAAGTCCGCTTGCCGTGGCGATGGCCGAAAAACCTCCGCCCCAAATCGCGCCATGTCAAAACGCGCTGTGGTCGAGGCGATCATTTCAATTGCGCAGCAAGCCAACCCGAAAGTCAGGGGCCACAAGGAACTCTTCCGGGCCCAATTAAATACATAGTCGACAGATGTGATGAGGAAATTCTTTTCAAACCGTTGGTCTATGACACCCACTGGAACCTCTCTCCGTCCTCCACGCCTAGCCTCAGTATAGCCCCTCCCTTCTCGTCTCGCCAACAACTCCGTCACTCTACAATGTTTGTAACCCACGGGCACCGCACCGGGGCCTTATTTCTTGTTCAACGCGCGAATCTGCTCGACCAGCGAGTCGATCTCTTCGGGTGTCAGCTTGCTCGCGAACTTGGGCATATGCCCTTTACCGTTCGTGATGATGTTGCGCAGGTCGTCGGTAGAAGCAGCGGCAACCTTGTCCGAAGTGAGAGACGGTCCTCCGAAATGTCGCCCTTCCGCCGTCTTTCCGTGACAACCTGCGCAATCCTTTTTATATACAGGATTGTCGGTCAAGCTGGTATTGGCCGGCGGACTCTGCGCAAAAACCGCCGCAGCGGCAAAAACCGCCGAACCCATGGCAATCGCGAATTGGTAAGTGTTCAAAGGAATCTCTCCAAATTCGAAGCAGGATTGGCTCCAGAGCCTAGATGCATCCCTGGGCGCCTGAGTCACCCAGAGTCCGTCCTACTCTTCCTCTCTGGTGCGCTTGTCGTGCACGTGCTCCTCACGGCAAAGGGGTTGTGCGGCACTTCCATTCTCCCCGATGCCTCATCCAAACTTCGCGCCGAGAGGCCGCTGCGCACCTCGATTTCCGCCGTGTATGTCAGAATCGCGCCTTCCTCTCCCACCGGCCATGCCTCCATGTCCCTTAGCCAATCATCCTCGATGGGTTTCGCGGCCATCTCTTTTGCACTTGGCGTGCCCGGATGAACGGTACCGTCGGGATGAACAGCGCGATAGTCGTCCGCCAGCAATGCGCTGTGCGCCTCCTCATCGGCCATTCAGTACGCATCCCAAATCCCGCGAAGCCGCTCTGCCAGCCCATGCGTCAGTTCGTCCTCTTTTGCATTCTGAATTTCTGGCCACGCTGGTTTTAGATCCTCTTGATGCCAGGGTCCTCAAATTGCTTTGCGATCAGATTCCAGTAACTGGCGGGCTTGAGTCTTTGCCAGAAATCAACAAAATATGCATCCGGGCCGATCAATATTCGCGACTTCTCTAGTTCCACCCCTCGCAGAATTTTCGCAGCCGCCTTGGCGGCATCGGTGCGTGCTACGCGCTCGAATCGAGCCAAGCTGTCCTGACGTAAGGCGCTTCCCGCACGCTGGCCTACCTTCGCGTGCTCAGCGATCGCCGTCCGCACAAACCCAGGGTGCACACACGTCACGCCCACAGGGGTGCCCAGCAATTCGTGGTGCAGTGACTCTGTATACCCCCGCACCGCGAACTTGCTGGCACAATACGCCCCTTGTCCCGACGCCCCGAAGAACCCCAGCAGGCTCGACGTGTTCACAATGTGTGCCCGCTTCTCCTTCTTCAACCATGGCAGGAAGTAGGTCACGCCGTACACGACCCCCCAAAAGTTGATGTCCATCAGCCAGCGAAATTCCTGCAGTGAAATTTCCTCCAGATGCCCCAGCAAAGCCACGCCCGCATTGTTGAATAGAATCGTGGCTCGCCCGTGTTCGGCTACCACAGCTTCTGCGAAAGCCTTTACCTGCGCTTCTTCCGCGACATTAACAATGTGTTGTGTGACCTTGCCTGAAGACCCGCCCAACAACGCCGCCGTTTCACGTAGTCCCTTCTCGTTCACGTCCGCCAATGCCAGTGAAGATCCTTTCGCCGCCAACTGTTGTGCCAGGCACCGACCCATCCCCGAGCCGGCCCCAGTGATTACCGCCACGCCATTATCTAGGAATCCCATCTCTCCCCTTCACTCGTGCCTTACCATCCGACACACCCACACTGTGCCGACTCTTACCACACTTCACCACGCCCGGCCAGAGTGCCTGTCACATCCTGTCACATCCTTATGTATTGCTTGGAGGTAAAGAAACCCGCACGAGGTTACGTCCTGCACGTTTGGCCTCGTAGAGCATCTGATCGGCCTTGCGTACCAGACTGCTGAACTCTTGTGTGCTTTTGCTCTGTACACCGGAGACACCGAAGCTTGCGGTTACGCGCACGCTTTGTCCTTGCAACGGAAACGAAAGCGCTGCGAACTGTTCCCGAAAACGGTTCACCGTCATGTCCACGTGCTCTCCTTCGACATGAGTGATGACAAGTAGAAACTCATCGCCCCCTAATCGTCCACAGATGTCTGAGGCGCGCGTATTCTTTTTCAGCACGTCGGCAAATGTCTTCAGCACAATGTCGCCAGCGTCATGCCCAAAAGAATCGTTGATGGACTTGAAATTGTCGATATCGCCCACAGCGACCCATACAGGAAAGCCATGCCGCGTCGCGCCTCGAAGTTGCCTCGCCGCCCATTCCTCGATGGCCCGGCGGTTTGGCAATCCGGTCAGTGGATCTGTTCGCGCCGCTTCTTCCAGCTTCAGGCTTTTCGCTGCCAGCTCACGGTTCAAATCGATGATTCGCCGCCCCACTCCAATCCGCGCCAGCATTTCTCCCGGGTCGAACGGCTTCGTCAAGTAGTCATCTGCGCCCGCTTCGAGACCTTTCACCACACTGTCTTTCTCTTTGTTGCTGGTCATGACGATGATGTATGTGTAGGGCCTCGTTTGGTCGGACCGGATCCGCTGGCAGAGCTCGAGCCCGGAAAAATCCGGCAATATCCAATCGGTGATCACAATGCACGGTGAATGTTCCTCATAAAGCCTCCTTGCTTCGGCACCGTCACGCGCAGACAACAGCGCGTAAGCTTCCGAGGAAAGCACGCGCTCGACGAGCTTCCGGTAAACCGGCGAGTCATCCACAACCAGCACTTTGTATTTGCGATTTGTTTGATTCATCCAACAAACGCCGCACGGCAATCCTCTATCGAGCTGGAGGGATCCCTTCCGGCACTGGTTGAACTCTATCAGAGGAAGGATTTCGCACAGCTCACCCGACGGGGCTTGGGCGCGAAAGAGGTAATGGATTCGGCGGCCAAGTTATGATTTGTGCAGAATGATTACTTCCACGCGTGGACCAGTAGAGCCCCTTCCGCCTTAAATGCGCGTAACTGCTCTGCGTCGCTGAACCACCTTCCCGTGTACGTTTCGGGTGTCGGTGAGGGATCAACAATGCGCTCATGGCCAACCTTCGCAAAGCCAGCAGTGCGGAACAACCCGGCCCACTCCTCTGCCGCCAGCAGGTGCGTGGGAACAGCCAGCAAGCCTCCCCATTGGTGGCAATGCGGATTATCTCGATAGAAGTTGCTCAGAATCCATGCCGCGCCGCCTGGCCGAAGTACCCGATAGATTTCTTTTACACCAGCGGCAGGATTGGGCCAGTAGTACGCCGATTCTACGGAAATGACGTGGGTGAAAAAGTTGGGTTCCCAAGGAATCTCTGCAACTTCGCCGGTGATGAACAAGGTGTTGTCTTGATCGGCGCTTGTTCGCCGCGCCACGCGAATCATTTCATCGGAAACGTCTAAGCCCACCACGCGGCCTTCTGGAACTAACCTTCCCATGCGCCGCGATAACCACCCCGACCCGCATCCCACATCCAGCACATTATCGGTCGCCGCAAGCTGCATCTTCTCGAGCACAGGCAACGTGATCGGGAGATGGTCCTGCTCCATGCCGTCGCCACGCCCAGCTTCTGCCCAGCGGTTGAATTCTTCTCTCAGGATTTCGGGGTTTGATTCGGTCATCGTCTCTGGGAGCCGCTTCCACTCGTCTCCGTTGCTTCTTCGGCCACGCGCAGCCGCTTACGGACTTTAAAATTCGTCGTTTCAAACGGAGTCTGCGAAGTGAAAAATGCTCCTTTCCAATATCCAAGATGAGTTCTTGCAGCTCGTATCAAACCGTGCAACCGCAGCCGCTGCAAAAGTGCGCTCCGGGATAAGTCGCTGATCCACATTGGCAACAATATCGGCCGCCCATGAGCAGAGGAATCGAATATACGCGGGCATAGTACCCGGCCGTGCAAGCCCAAATCAACGCAATCACCCAGCCAATCACCGTCCATCCCAGAAACAGATTCAGGAGAAAGATCCCCGCCGCGTCGCGCTTATCTCGTCCAATAATGGCGGGCAGGAAATACAGGAAAATCAGAAAAGCTAGGGTCAGCACAGTGCACCCCCTTCAATTTCGGAGTGGCAGCCACACCTGCACGCCTCTATTCTTTACTACGCACGGGCAGACCTTTTTGTTCCAGCAGATCCAGTAGTGCTGGCTTTTGCGCCAGCGCCGGTGGGCTACATACCTGCGCCCTGTACCTTCACCAGCAACTCCGCGAACTTCTGCTTCCGCTCAGCTTGGTCTTTCCCACCTTCTGCTTCGGCAAGCTGGGTAATATTCATCGAGCAGAACTTCGGTCCGCACATCGAGCAGAACTTTGCCTCTTTGTAGAAGTCGTCCGGCAGATTCTCGTCGTGCATGGCTTTGGCCGTCGCCGGATCCAGCGACAGCTCAAACTGCTTGTTCCAGTCAAACAGGAACCGCGCATAGCTCAGCGCATCGTCGCGGTCTCGCGCTCCCGGCCGGTGCCGCGCCACGTCCGCTGCATGCGCCGCTATCTTGTACGCAATGACTCCCTGCTTCACATCTTCCGGATTCGGCAATCCCAAATGCTCCTTCGGCGTCACGTAGCACAGCATCGACGCCCCGTACCAGCCGATCATCGCCGCGCCTATCGCGCTGGTAATGTGGTCGTAGCCCGGCGCGATGTCCGTCACCAATGGCCCAAGCGTGTAGAACGGCGCTTCATAGCACCACTCTACTTCCTTCTCCACCTGCTCCTTGATCTTGTCCATCGGAATATGGCCCGGGCCTTCGATCATCACCTGCACATCGTGCCCCCACGCTTTCTTGGTCAACTCGCCCAGCACCCGAAGCTCCGCAAACTGCGCCTCGTCGCTGGCATCCGCCAAACAACCCGGCCGCATGCCGTCGCCCAGCGAAAAACTCACATCGTGCTTCTTGAAGATCTTGCAGATATCGTCGAAATGCTCGTACAGGAAATTCTGCTTCTTGTGGTGCTCCATCCAGTGCGCCATCAACGACCCGCCCCGCGACACAATGCCAGTGATGCGTTTCCGCACCATCGGCACCTGTTCCCGCAGCACCCCCGCGTGAATCGTCATGTAATCCACGCCTTGCTCGGCTTGCTCTTCGATGACCTCCAGCATCAGACCGATCGAAAGGTCTTCGGGTCGCCGCACGCGCGAAATCGCTTCATACACCGGCACGGTCCCGACCGGTACCGGCGATGCGTTGAGGATCGCCCGCCGTATCTCCGCTATGTTTCCGCCGGTCGAAAGATCCATGACCGTGTCCGCGCCGTAATGCACGGAATGGTGCAGCTTCTTCAGTTCTTCGTTGATCTCCGAAGTGGTCGCGGAATTCCCGATGTTCGCGTTGATCTTGCAATGGAACGCCACGCCGATGCCCATCGGCTCCAGGTTCCGGTGATGGATGTTCGCGGGAATGATGGCCCGTCCGCGCGCTACTTCGCTGCGCACGGATTCCGGCTCCAGCCGCTCGCGCGTGGCAACGTACTGCATCTCCTCGGTAATCACTCCGAGCCGCGCCAGATGCATCTGAGACATATTGCGGCTGCCGTTCGCGGCCGCCTGCGCGGCTTCGCGCTTCTCAATCCAGCTATCACGTAGTGCCATAGGAACCCCCCTCAGAAAATTGACCCGCTCTCAGAAACTGCGGCCCGGAGAAACTCGGCGAAGTCCTGCGCGAGGCTACGGTGAAGCTCGAATTATGGCATTACAGCACGACGGAGGACAACTAAAGCGACAGCACTCGGTGGCAGATAGTGCGAGAGACATACGTCCCGTTTTGCGGCAAAATGCCCGCCCAACCCCGACTCCTATCGAAGGGAGAACTCGCCGTAGCTACAATCACCACAAAAGATGGCGTCATCGCGCATGACAGCTCAAGCCGCAGAACCGGCGGTGCGGGCCGACCCAGAGCAAGGCATTGATCTGTGAGTGGGAGGATGGAGCAGTTGAGGTGCGCTATAGGAAGGAACGCATCGAGTACGAAGATCTGCTGTTGCGGCCGAGCGTGGTCACGACACCAAAGGCAAGACCGCATCACGAACCTGCCCCGCAGCGAAGAAGCAAGCCCGCCCCGAATCATCCGTGGCGGGAAGGCCATGAGGAAAGAAGAAAGCAGCTGCTGCTAGATCGCACGCAAACGTCAGCACTCGTTGGGGCCTCCGTCTCCGCTTCGCCCTAAACGCGCCGCTCAAACCGCGGCGCAGGGCTGCGCTGCGACGGAGGCTCCAACGACAACAACAAAGGAAAAAAAGGGGACACTTCTAATGAGGTAAAGAGGGGGACATTTCTAACGAGGCTTGACAGGCTATCCAATCTGAGTTGACTTTGCCGCCTAAGTCGATGCAAATAGAACGCTCGGGAAATTCCTCTTTCACAAGGGCCGAATGAACATCATCGACTTGATCGTTGGAAAGCCGTTGAAAACCAGTGACGAGCGTGCCGAACAGATCGGCGTCTCTGCGGGCATTCCCATCTTTGGCCTGGACGCCTTGAGTTCCGCCGCATATGGTCCGGAAGCCGCGCTCAGCCTTCTGATTCCGCTGGGCCTTATTGGCGTACGCTACATCGTGCCGGTAAGTTTGGCCATTATCACCCTCCTCGTGATCGTGTTCTTTTCCTACCGTCAGACGATTGCCGCTTATCCCATGGGCGGTGGCTCTTATACGGTGGCTCGCTCCAATCTGGGGGCGTTTCCCAGCCTCCTCGCTGCAGCAGCTCTTCTCACGGATTACATTCTCACTGCCGCTGTGGGTATCTCTGCTGGTGTCGGCGCACTCGTGTCCGCACTTCCTTCCTTGGAACCGCACACAGTTTCCTTGTGCGTGGGGATTCTCGTCATCATTACCGTTCTTAATTTGCGGGGAGTGCGGGATGCCGGAATTGTCTTTATGATTCCGACGTATCTCTTTATCGCTACTCTACTGATCATGATTGTTGGCGGCGTGATTCGTGTCCTCATGAGCGGCGGGCACCCTGTTCCCGTGGCGGCCCTCCCCGCACCCGGCCCCGTGACCGCGACCGTTTCGTACTGGCTCTTACTGAAGGTGTTTGCGAGTGGTTGCACTGCCCTGACTGGTGTCGAGGCAGTCAGCAATGGAGTCAGAGCCTTCCGTGAGCCTGGCGTGAAAAATGCCCAACGCACCCTCACGATCATCATCGCCTTGCTGGCAGTCATGCTTGCAGGAATTTCCTATCTCGTAAGGGCTTACGGCATAAGCGCCACGGACCCGGGTGAACCCGGCTACCAGAGCATTCTTTCTTTATTGCTGCTCGCGGTTTTCGGCAAGGGCGTCTTCTACTATGTGACCATTGCCGCCATCCTGCTGGTCCTTTCTCTCTCGGCCAATACTGCCTTCGCGGATTTCCCCCGCCTGTGCCGCGCTATCGCCCTGAACAACTACTTGCCCCACGTCTTCGGCTATCGTGGTCGTCGCCTCGTCTACACGTATGGCATCGTCATCCTCGCACTGGCGACCTGTTTCCTGCTAGTTTTGTTCGGCGGGGTAACCGACCGGTTGATTCCTCTCTATGCCGTCGGCGCCTTCCTGGCCTTCACCCTCTCGCAATCCGGCATGGTGGTGCACTGGTTCAAGAAGCGTGGCCCGCAGTGGGTCCGGAGCATGTTGATCAATGGCTTGGGCGCCTTTGTCACGGGCATAACCGTGTTGGTGGTGCTGGTCGCGAAATTCACTCAGGGCGCGTGGATTACCGTCTTCTTTATTCCCCTGGTGATCTTTGTCTTTCGCAAAGTGCGTCGTCATTATCACCATGTTTCCGTCGCGACCAATTGTACGGAAGGGGTTGAGCCTGCACTCCACCGATCGCCCCCAATCGTAGTCGTTCCCATCGACCGTTGGAGCCGTGTTTCCAAACAGGCCTTGGAATTCGCCTCGAGGATTTCCAAGGAGATCATCGCCATTCACGTCGAGCCGGAGAATCATTCGGAATTGCTTCGGGAGGATTGGGAACGCTACGTCGAAAAGCCTTTCCGGGAGGCTGGCGCAGAGCCTCCTCTCCTCACCATCCTTCCCTCGCCCTACCGCATGGTGATCGTCCCGGTCGTGAAATATGTGCTTCAGCTTTCAGAGAAGTATCCAAAACGGCGTATTGTGGTGGTAATTCCACAACTGGTCGAAGATCGCTGGTACGAGTATTTTCTCCATAACCAGCGCGGCCGCTTGCTTGCCTGGGCCCTCTTAGCTCAAGGGAACAAGTACATCTTCGCTTTGTCCTCCGCTTTCCACTTATCCGATTCGAAATAGAATCGTAGGCACCGATTTCCAAATGCAAAAGTAAAAAGGAAGAACGCCCAGCTCGTGCGGGGCGTTCTTCCTGATTTCAATCTTTTCAGTTTCTACGTTCGATTCTTTCTATAGGTAATCCCGCGACGGACCTTCGAGGAAAGCCCGCAATTTCCGCGACCGCGATGGGTGCCGAAGCTTGCGCAGCGCCTTTGCCTCGATCTGCCGGATGCGTTCCCGCGTCACGGCGAAGGACTGTCCGACTTCCTCGAGGGTGTGCTCACTTCCGTCGTCCAGCCCGAACCGCATCTTGATTACCTTCTCTTCGCGCGGTGTCAGTGTCTTCAAAACCGACGATGTCTGTTCTTTCAAATTCAGGTTGATCACTGCATCCGAAGGCGACACCACGGCCTTGTCCTCGATGAAATCTCCCAAATGCGAATCTTCTTCTTCCCCGATCGGCGTCTCCAACGAAATTGGTTCCTGCGCGATTTTCAAAATCTTCCGCACTTTGGACACAGGAATGTCCATGCGCTTGGCGATTTCTTCGCTGGTAGGCTCGCGGCCCAGTTCCTGCACTAACTGCCGACTCGTGCGCACCAGCTTATTGATCGTTTCGATCATGTGTACCGGAATACGGATCGTGCGCGCTTGGTCCGCAATCGCCCGGGTGATGGCCTGCCGGATCCACCACGTTGCGTACGTCGAGAACTTATATCCGCGCCGCCATTCGAACTTGTCCACCGCCTTCATCAAACCGATGTTGCCTTCTTGAATTAAATCCAGGAACTGCAATCCGCGGTTTGTGTACTTCTTCGCGATAGATACAACCAACCGCAGGTTGGCTTCGATCAGTTCCTTCTTGGCTTGTTCCGCTTCCGCTTCCCCACGCTGAATAATCGTCAGCGTCCGTTTCAATTCCATCAGCCCGACTTCGCTGGCCTCTTCAATGTCCTTCAGTTCCGACCGGCGTGTCCGCAATTCCCGGCGTGCTTCCGCCGCATTTTCCCCTTTGGATACATCGGCGCGCCGCTCCAACCGCCCTGCCTCGCGTTCCAGCGACTGCAGCCGTTCCACCGTCCCGCGCATTTTGTCGATCAGGCGCTTCTTCTCAAATGGATTAAAGTCAATCCCGCGAATCTCCAAAGAAATTTCCACACGCGTCCGCGCTACATCCCACTTCGCGCGCGTGTACGACTTCTTTTTCGCTTTCGGTGTTTTGTCGAGCTTGACCGCTTCCTTCAGCGCCTGTTCGTACAACTTGGCAATCTTGTCGATGTATTTCAGCGTCTGCTTGGTTTTGTTCGCAATCTTCTCTTCCGTCAATTCTTCATCGTCGAATTGCACGATCTCTTTGATCGACCGCGCGCCCTTGCGCAAATCTTCTCCCACCGCGATCAATTCCTTGATCACGATCGGCGACCGCGTGATCGCCTTCATCACCACCAATTGTCCGCGTTCAATGCGCTTCGCGATCGTCACTTCGCCTTCACGCGTCAGCAACGGCACCGTGCCCATTTCCCGCAAATACATCCTCACGGGGTCGTTGGTCTTTTCCAGCGAACCCGGTGTCAGATCCAGATCACTCCCGCCTTCTTCCGCGTGAATGTCGTCCTTTACTACCGTGTCGCGGTCGCCGTGCTCCGCCGACACTTCCACCGCGCGCGCCGCCTTCGCCGAGGCTGCGTCCTCGTAGATCTCAATTCCGTTGCGTTCAAATGTGGTGAGAAGGTCGTCGATCTCTTCCGAAGAATGCACTTCGGCGGGAAGCGAATCGTTCACTTCGTCATACAACAAGTAGCCGCGCTCTTTGCCGATGGCAATGAGCTGCCGTACTGCATCATATTTTTCTTCTAATCCCGTGGCTGCCACAACACTCCTCCCGCTCTTCTTTCGCTAATGCTGCCGCGCTTGTATCCCACGCGCTCGAAAGCGCTGTTTTCACAAAACGGACAGAGACAGCCAGAAATTGCCATAGGGAGGAACATAGTCCTCCAGGAAGCTCTCACTTTTTGTTCTGAAGCCTTGTCTGCCGCGCCGTGATATTGCCGCTGCCCCACGCCTAACTGTCTGCCGCATCCATCCGAACGGTCTTTGTGCCGCTATCGCGACTCCTCAATAGATGCAAAAAGAAGCGAAACCGTTACCCGCACAACCCTTTTACGTTACCTGCCTAAGTCCCTCAAAGTCAATGCTTTCCTTGACGTAGGCAGGATCTCTATTGTTGTGAAAACGGAAGGCGGAATCTCACCCGGGGGGTCGCGTTCCTTCCTAGCAGAGCGCCACGATCGGACGGGATCTGCGAAGCCCCGACGAAAGAGCATGCTCGGCACGCGAGGTGTTCCGAGCAGCCAACGGCACTCTAATAGCGATTCCGGACAAGACCAAGAGCAGGATTTCCCACAGAACTTGCCGACGAATCATCCCCGGCCCAGCGTCCAATGCCAGGCAAATCCCGATCTCTCGGGTTCGCCGTGACACCGTGTGGCCTTGCGCCTCGATAAAACGGGCAGCAAAATCTATCCCGCCGCGCGCCGCTTCAGCAGTTCCTGCTTGCGCGCTAGAAGCCCGCGCATGGCTTCTACCGATGGGCTGCTCTCAATCTCCCTCTGCACCTGGGCCAGTTCCTGCTCCACCTGTCGGCATCGTAATGCCTCCAGGCAACTCTCCGCCTCTTCCCAAGTGCCTTCGTTCGCCTCTTCGAACAAAATCTCGAAGAACACTCTCCGGTCCCGTTCCTCCAGCAGTGCGCCGATCTCCGCTGCGCGCATCGGTTCGTCCGCCAAACCCGCCGCAATCAGCGCCACAAAAATCTTTTCCGTTTCTAATCCCTGATATAACCGTCCCTGCTTCAACCGCTCCGCCAGTTCCCGCTTGAACTCTTCCGCCTCCGTCAACATGCGAATCAGCCTGCGCTCTGCCGGTTTCCCGGCCTTCCCCACCAATTCCGGTCTTGTCTTCACTTCACCGCGCCGTTCTGCCGCCGCCTTATTCAACGCCGCGCGCAATACTGGTTCGTCAATCCGCAGTTTCTGTGAAATCCGGGTGGCCCACTCCGATCGCAACAGACCATTCGGAATCTTCTGCACGTAGGGCATGAGGAAATTCAGGGCCTTCAGCTTTCCTTCCCCAGTCGTCAGGTCCATCTGCCCCGCCCGGCCAATCAGATAATCCACATACGGCGGTGATTCCTTCAGCGCCTTCACATACGCCTCTGCCCCTTTTTCACGAATGAACAGATCCGGATCCGCCTTCTTCTGCCCAATCGCCGGCAAAGCCAGCACTTTTACCTCAAAATCATTCTCCAGCAGCAAGGAGATCGACCGTTCCGTTGCTGCCTGTCCGGCGGCATCCGGGTCATAGTTCACAATCACGCGTTTCGTAAAGCGTCCCAGCAATTTGATTTGAGGTTCCGCCAGACTTGTGCCGCAACTCGCCACCACATTGCTGATGCCGGCGCGCGCCACAGCGATCGCGTCCATATACCCTTCGACCAGTACGCCGAAATCCTGCCTTCTTAACGCATCCTTCGCCCGATCCAGGTGATAGAGCACATTACTCTTTGAATAGATCGGCGTTTCTGGCGAGTTCAGATACTTCGGCTGGTCGTCCCCCAGAGCCCTGCACCCAAACGCCACAATCTTCCCCGACTCGTTCGCAATCGGAAAGGTAATCCGCCGCCGGAACCGGTCAAACAGCCGCGCGCCATTCTGATCTCGCGACAGCAACCCCGATTCCACCAGCAATTTCTCCGCATATTTCGGTTTCAACTCCCGCAGCAGCGCATCGCCTCCGCTTGGCGCGTACCCAATCCCGAATCGCACAATGGCATCTTTGTCCAGTCCGCGATCTTCCAAATACGCCCGCGCCGCTCTACCTTCTCCTGTCGACTCCAATTGCTGCACAAAAAACGCTTGTGCCTCGCGGTGCATCTCGGTCAATACCGCCCGCTGCTGGTTTTCTTTTCTCTCTTCCGGCGAACGTTCC
Source organism: Candidatus Acidiferrales bacterium (assembly GCA_963775865.1). GTDB lineage: Bacteria > Acidobacteriota > Terriglobia > Acidiferrales > UBA7541 > Acidiferrum. The sequence continues at coordinate 733,333 of CAVZKU010000012.1, forward strand.
TTTGGCCGCGGCAGCGCTATCCCACATTTCTCTGCCACAATGCGAACCGCTTCCGGGAACTGACATTTCTCCATCTCCATCACGAAGCTGAAGACATCTCCCCCTTTTCCGCACCCGAAACAATGAAAAATCTGCTTTACCGGGTGTACGGCGAACGACGGCGTCTTCTCTCCATGAAACGGGCACAGACCGGTAAAATTCTGCCCGCTTTTCTTCAGGCGGACGTATTCCCCCACCACACGAACAATGTCCGCCTGCTGTTTTACCCGGTCCGCAAATGATCCCGCTTCCGCCATTTCTTCCTTCGGAGTGCGGCGACTGCCCGCTCGGACGACCTCACTCAGATCTTAGAAACTCATCCGTCCAGCAACTTCATCAAAAAAATCTTCCGACGCTCTCCTCACATCCGCAAATCTACCACCGTGATCGCTTTCCCGCCGTTTTCCTCTGTCTCAAAACCGTGTTTTTCCACTAAGGGATGCGTGGAAAGAAACGTTCCTAGCCCTTTTCGCAAAGCCCCAGTCCCATGTCCGGTGATGATGCGCACCCGGTTTCGATTCGCCAGCGTCGCCTCATCCAGGAATTTGTCCACGCGCGCACACGCTTCCTCCACGGTCATTCCGATTACGTTGAGTTCGCCGCTCTCCGCGCCTTCACCCCCTTGTGAAGTCACGGTAATGTTTTCGCCCTTCGCCGGACGTATCGCTGCCTTCTCCTGGGCTTCCCCTGCAATTCCAGTAATCTCCTCCAGCGCCACTTTCATTCTCAGCGGTCCCGCTTCAATCTCGGCAGAAGGTCCATCTACGCGCCGCAAAATCACGGCCTTATTAAAACCCCGCACGCGAACCCGCACCCCAGGGTGCAGCAATTCGGCGCGCACGTTGTCGAACGATTCCGCCTTGATTCCCAAATCCTGCTGCGATTCGGAAAGCGTCTGGACGACGGCTGCGTTCAATTCTTCCTTGGCCCCGCCTCGCGCATCCTGCATTTTCCGCCGCGCCGTTTTCTCAAGCTGCGCCCGCAACTCCCGTTCTTTTACTGCCTCCACGACACTTGCCACGTTTTCCTCGAACCGCTTCTGCATCTCGGCAAACTTTTGTTCCAGCTCCGCGATCCGTTGTTTCTGCCGCTCCACCCACTCAGTTCTCAGCCTGGCGCGTTCCTGTTCGAGTGCGCTTCTTTCCTCCGCCATTTGCGCCCGCAAGCGGTCTAGTTCCTCCCTGCTGCGGTGCAGATACGCGATCAGGTCCGCCGCTTCCTGCGCTTCTGGAGCCATCAGCGAACGCGCATGCTCGATGACGGATTCCGGTAGTTCCAGCCTTTTGGCAATCGCAATCCCGCTCGATCCACCCGGGACACCCACCAACAACCGGTAGGTCGGCCGCAAATTTACATCGTCGAATTCCACCGCCGCGTTCACCACCCCCTGGGTGGTCGAAGCATAGGTCTTCAGCCGGTCGTGGTGGGTGGTCGCCAGCACAAAACAATGTTTCTTCTGAAACTCGTCCAACAGCGCCACCGCCAGCGCCGCTCCTTCTTCCGGCGCTGTTCCTGTTCCCATTTCGTCCGCTAGAACCAGTGAATCCGGCGTGGCTGCCTTCAGCATGCTTTTCAGGTTCAACATGTGCGAAGAAAAGGTGGAAAGGTCCGCCGCAATCGATTGCTCGTCCCCAATATCCACCAGCACACGATCAAACAACGACAGCACCGCCCTCTGCGCTGCCACGGGAATTCCCGCCTGGGCGGAAAGCACCGCCAGTCCCGTGGTCTTCAACGCTACGGTTTTTCCTCCTGTGTTTGGCCCGCTGATCACCAGCAATCGTTCTTCCCCGCCGAGCGCCAGGGAAATCGGCACAATCGCGCGATTCTCTTTTCTCAGCTTGTCTTCCAGTACCGGATGCCGCGCTGCTTCCAGTCGCAATTCCGGCACTTCCGAAAATTCTGGCACGCACGCAGCAAAATCCCGGACAAATCTCGCACGCGCAAAAACACTATCTAACTCCGCTATCGTCGCCGCCGCTGTGGTCAGCGGTCCCAGCATCCCCCGCAACCGGTCCGTCAGTTCCTTCAAAATCCGGAAAATCTCTGCGGCCTCATCTTCAGCAAGCTGCACCAACTGGTTGTTGATCTCCACCGTTTCAAACGGTTCCACAAACACCGTCTGCCCCGTGCCGCTGGCCCCGTGCACCACTCCCTGCACGTTCTGACGATGCTCCGAGCGCACCGGAATCACAAACCGGTCATTTCGCAGTGTGACGTAATCTTCCCCAGTCTCCGCGTGTCGCGAGCGCAAAATCTGCTTCAGCGTCTTTTGGATCGAATCCCGCGTTTGCAGAATGCTGCTGCGGATTCTGCGCAGCGCGCTCGACGCGTCGTCGCTGATCTCTCCATCCGGCAGAATGCACCGCCGGATGGACGCCTGCAGGTCCTTAAAATCCGCTAGCGACGCCCCGCGCATTGCCAGTAGCGGAGATTTCGTCGCTTCCTCCCGGAACTGTTGCCTCAGCCAGCCTGACGTTTCGAGCAGCGATCCTGCATCCAGAAAATCCGCGGCTTCTAGTACTGCCCCCGGCGATTCCAGCCGTTCCAACCATCCCGCCGGATCGGCCAGTGCGCCAAACCCTAGCTCGCGTCCCAGGCGAAGCCACTCGCGCGCCTCCCGGATCAACGCAAATGCGCCTTCGAGTGCCTCACGTGTCCCACCCGGCTCGAGTCCAGCAATGTGGCGTCGTCCCGGCGCACACGTCGTTCTCAGCCGCAGCAATTCTCGCAGCTTGTCAAACTCCAAAACCTCTTCCGCCCGCCGTCCCATCCTCTTTCCCTCATGGATGATTGCTTTTTACGCGATGACCCCATTGCTCTTTTACTTTCCGCCTGCTACTCCCATCTTCTTCGCCAAATACTCCACGGCTTCCTCGACTGTATTCGCGCTCTGTAGCAACTTTCCATTCGCTTCACCCCAGACGCGCGAACCCGTTGCGACTGCCGGTGCTAACTCCACCTCCCTCACGCGCTCCAAGATCGCTTGCCAAAACTCGCCCAACACAACGCATGGCTTCGCTTCCATCACCGATTTATTCAGCATCTCCCAGACCACCGCCAATTCCACCAGCGTACCGGTTCCTCCCTTGCACGCCACAAACCCATCAGCGAGTTCGATCAATCCGAACAGCCGCTCCTGCCAAGTCTTTTTCCGTACTTCCACATCCACCCACTCGTTCGCCTTGCGCGAAAAAAACTCCGCGGTCACGCCATACGTTTTTCCTCCCGCGTCCTTGGCGCCCCGAGACACCGCCTCCATCACTCCGCCATACCCGCCACTGCAGACCGCAAACCCTCGCGCCGCCAGCGCTTTTCCCAGAATCCGCGCTTCGGCATACTCCACATCGTTTCCGTGCGGCCGCGAACTCCCGAACACTGTGACAATTTTTTCGTCCCTCACGATTCCGCTCCCTTTCGTTGCTTGCTCGCCTCACTGCTTCCCAACTTCCTTTTTCTCATCAAACTCTTCAATCATCGCCTGGCACAAGCCATCGAGCGTGTCATGCACTTCGTGGTTTTTCGCTTCCTCGTTGTTCGTTAGAAACGAAAAGACCAGCCGTCTTCCTCCCAACGTCTCAGCAAACCCCGTCAATGTCCGCACGTGCGAAACCGACCCCGTTTTCGCGTGAATCCTTCCTGTACTCGCCGCGTCTTTCATCCTCTCGTTCAAGGTTCCATCCATACCAGCTACCGGCAACGATGCATAATATGCCGGAAACCAGGTCTGCTTCTCTGCGTAGAGCAGCAGCGTCACAAAAGCACGTGGCGTCACCAAATCGTGGTGCGACAGTCCTGATCCATCGGTTTGCACCACGTCGCCGTCGCGAATTCCCACTTTCGCATAAAACTCTTTAGGAAATTTCTGCAGGTCTTCCGGAGCAATCCACCTCCCACTTTGCCGCGCCGCCGTTCGCAGCAACACCTCGGTATGCAGGTTTTGGCTGATCTTGTTCACCAGTTTCACCGCATCTCCCAGCCGGATTGAATCATGTTCCGCCAATATCGTCCTTGGCATGGTTTCGCTTGGGTCCGGGTCGTGCTGCGCCCGTGTCTTTCCATCCACCTTCACGCCGCGCTCTGTCAACAATCGTCGAAGCAACGCGGCCGCGTGTTCCGCGGGCTCCTGAATAGCCAGCAGCAACTTGCGTGGGGAACTCCTCGCCGGTAACGTCCCACTCACCACGACCATGCTCGCGCCAGGTTCCCGCGTCAGCCGAAGATCTGCCTTTTCCTTCGCGCCCGCGGTACCTACCTGATTGGTAACGACAAACTCTTGTTCCGGCGGCTCTATCACCGCTTGCACCCCGTCCCCGGCCTTTTCTCCCGGTGTCAGCGTCAAGCTCACGGTATTGTCGTCCACCACGATTGCCGAAATCGCGGCCCCATACTCCCAAACCATGTCGTCGATTTCCCAGCCATCCGGGTAGCGTTCCCGTGGAAAATAACTATCGTCCCCCACCACATCTCCACTCACTTCTTTCACTCCGCGCGCCACAACCAAATCCGCCAATTCCGCCAGCGCTTTTTCCGGCGGTCCTTCAAATTCCTCTTTTGTGTCGAAGGGAAACTTGCGGTTGGAAAGATTCGGATCTCCGCGTCCCGCCAGAATCAAATTGCCGATCAGCTTCCCATCCGGAGAGAGCGTCCCGTTCGTCTCAATCGTAGTTCGAAACCGGTAGTCCGGCCCTAATGTGTCCAGGACCAACGCGGTCGTTAGCAACTTCATGTTCGATGCGGGCACAAAATATTTGTCCGCATTCTTCTCGTAGAGCGTATCTCCGGTCACGGCATCCACAACCAGCAGTCCCCACTCCCCTTTGTCCACCGGCGCTGCTTCGAGCAATTTCTCCGCACGCTCCGCGAAGCGTCCGCCGTTCTCCGGCAACGGTCGGCTGCTCGGTTGTTGGCTCGCGGGGGCAGCGGGAGCACTCGCCTGTGCGGGCGGGGCCTGTCCCCAGCTGGGTGCCTCCGCCACCGCGCACAACGCGGCGAACAGAACCCATACGACCCGCCCAGTTTTCCTGACCATAAATCCTCTATTGGCAAAATCCATCGACTAAAAGTATATTCGAAAGCCTGTAAGGGCTTCTGCTCCTCTTAACACAACGAGAGGTTGAACGCTGGCCGTCCAGGTTATTCGCGACCCGCGGCACTCACTGCCCAAACCGCATCATAGACGTAGGTATACGGGACACAATCTTTGACGAAGGTGAATCGAATGAAAAAGTGCCTTTCTACTCTCTTGGCTGTTTCCCTCGTCGCTCCGGCGCTCTTCGCCGATGACCGCAAAGAAAAAGAGCGCCTGGAGAACTGCGGCCAGGTTGTTCAGGAAATTATGGACATCCCCGACGACATCCCTCAGGACCTGATCGACAAGTCCTACTGTGTCATTGTCTATCCCTCCGTCCTCAAAGGCGCCTTCATCTTCGGGGGTAGTTACGGGCGCGGTGCCATGAGCTGCCGCACCGGAGAAAAGTTCAATGGCCCATGGAGCGCTCCCGCCTTGATGGCTCTCGAAGGTGGCAGCTTTGGTTTTCAGATTGGTGGCCAGGCCACTGACTTCGTGCTACTGGTGATGAACGAGCGTGGCGCTCGCGCGATCCTCAGCAGCAAGGTCAAGCTCGGTGCGGATGCTTCCGCCGCCGCTGGCCCCAAAGGCCGTAATGCCGAGGCGTCGACCGACGTCACCATGCGCGCCGAAATCCTTTCCTATTCGCGCGCGCGCGGACTCTTCGCCGGCATCTCCCTGGCTGGCTCCACAGTCCGCTCAGATAATCGTGCCAACGAAAAGCTCTATCTGAAGTCCCTCACGGCCCAGGACATCATCTTCAAAGGGGCTGTGCCGGTTCCCCCTTCCGCGCAGCAGTTCATCTCCTATCTCAACAAAAAGTCGCCGAAAAATCAGTCTTCCGGCAAAGAGATCTAGTGAACTGAATTACAAAGACTTATGGATGGAGCCCCGATGCGCTCGCGTTGGGGCTGGGCGTTCTTCCCTGGGTTCACCATTGACATTCCCCAGAATATGACCTATGGTCATATATGAATGGGGGTCAACTTTATGCCTTCGCTCCTCTCGTCGTTCCCCACCCGCCCTGATCGTCGCTCCCGGCGCAGCGCCGAAATTCGCAATCGCCTCTTCCGTGCCGCGCTTGCCCTCTTCGCCAAGAAAGGATTTGCAGAAACCACCGTGGAGGACATCACCAACGCCGCCGACGTCGGCAAGGGCACCTTCTTCAATTATTTTCCCAGTAAGGATCACATCCTCCTGGCCTTCGGCGAGATGCAACTCGCAAAGCTGCAATCCTCCGTCGATGAAGCGCGCCGCACGCCCACGCCTATGCCCGTCTTCTTCCGTTCCCTCGGCCAACTCATGACCGAAGAGCCAACGCGAAATCCCGACATCATCCGCGCCTTGCTTTTGGCGTTCATTTCGAGCACGCCTGTCCGCGAAGCGATGCTCGACCTGCAGCAGCGAGTCCTCGCTCTCCACTCCGAAATGATCCAGATCGGCCAGCAACGCGGCGAAATTCGCAGCGACCTTCCTCCGCTCGAAATTGCCCAAGTCTTTCGCCAGACCATCTTCGGCACTCTTTTGATTTGGTCCCTCTATGCCGATGGAAGCCTGTTGCAGCGCATGGAGTCAGCCTTCGAGATTCTCTGGAAGGGATTGACACCACGAAATGTTTCGTCACCGGCTGTCGCCGTTCCTTTGTTCTGGTGAGGAGCAGGAGCCATGAAACGCAAGTTCCTCCTAGTCCCGGTCGTCCTCGTTGCTTTGGCGGGCGTCGCCGCCTACTCCATGGGCTGGTTCCACCGCGACACCTTCCTCCAAGGCTCCGGCACCGTCGAAGCTCGCGACATCCGCGTTGGCTCCAAAGTCGGTGGGCGCATTGACAAAATCCTGGTCCGCGAAGGGGATTCTGTCGTTCCTGGACAACTGCTGATTACCTTTGACGATAAGGAACTTCTCGCTTCCCTAGCGCAATCCCGCGCCGTTGCGGAAAAGTCGGAGCGCGGCTTCAGAGCGGAAGAAATTGCCCAAGCCCGCGCCTCGGCGGCGCAAGCCGAAGCCGAATATGACCAACGGAAGAACGGTTACCGCCAGGAAGACATTGACGCAGCGAAAGCCGATTTCGATCGCGCCACTGCCGATGAAGTTCGCACGCACTTGGATTTTCAACGCTACGATGCCCTTGCCGCCAAGGACCTCGTCTCCAAGCAGCAGCGCGATACTGCCGAAGCCAATTGGAAGATGGCCCTTGCGCAAAAACAAAACACGCAGCACAAATTCGACGAACTCCGGAAGGGCTATCGTGCCGAAGAAATCGCCTCCGCCGAAGCCCGCTACCATCAGACCCAGGCCACGCTGGAGATGTACGAACGTGGCAGCCGGCCCGAGGATATTGCCGCCGCGAAAGCCGCTTTAGCCTATCAGGAAGCACTGTTTCGCGAACGCCAGGTCCTCGCCCCCGCCGCCGCCACCGTGGAGGTTCTCGATGTTCGTCCCGGCGATCTCATTCCACCCAATACGCCCGTCGCCACGCTTCTTGAACGCGACCAGATTTATGTCCGCATCTATATCCCCGAAACCGAAATTGGCCACGTCCATCTGGGACAAAAGGCGGAAATTCGCGTCGATTCTTTCCCGAAACAGACTTTCAATGGAGTCGTCGAGCAAATCAATCAGCAAGCCGAATTTCTACCCCGCAATGTGCAAACTCGCGAAGAACGTGTCCATCAGGTATTCGGCGTGAAAGTTCGCATTGACGACACTTCCCATCGCGTACTCGCCGGCATGGCCGCCGACGTCAAGCTCGCCCCAAACACCTGAACCGTGACCACCCCTGACCAACCCGCCATCGCCGCCAGTCATCTGGTCCGCCGCTTCGGCGATTTCACTGCGGTCAATGATGTCAGCTTTCGCGTCGAAAAAGGCGAAATCTTCGGCTTTCTCGGTCCGAATGGCAGCGGCAAAACTACAGTCATCAAGATGCTCACGGGCTTGCTTCCTCTCTCCTCGGGTGACGCTACGGTTCAGGGCATCGACGTGCGCAGCGATCCCGAAGGTGTCCGCGAAAACATCGGCTACATGTCCCAGAATTTCAGCCTCTATTCGGATCTCACCGTTTCTGAGAATCTCATTTTCTATGGCCGCATTTATGGACTCACTCCCGAGCGTCTCCGCCAGCGCATGGAGGAAGTCATTCAGTTGAACGGTCTCCGTCCTTACCTCGACCGTCTTTCTGCGCAACTCTCCGGCGGGTGGAAGCAGCGCCTGGCGCTCGGTTGCGCCATGCTCCATCAACCCTCGCTCATTTTCCTTGACGAGCCCACCGCTGGGATTGATCCCGTCGCGCGTCGTCAGCTTTGGGATCTACTCTTCGAACTCTCCGCCCAGGGCATCACGTTCTTTGTCACCACGCACTACATGGATGAAGCCGAGCGCTGCAGTCATGTGGCTTACCTCTATTTCGGCAGAGTGATCGCCGATGGCACGCCCGATGCCCTTCGCGAATTACCCGATGTGAACCCTGAAAAAGCGTATCGCGTTGAGATCACTGCTCCTCACGTCACGCAAGCTCTGCGCTCGGCCCGAACCATTCCCGGTATTCGCAGCGCCACGATTTTCGGCCAGTCGGTCCACGCCCTCATCGACGACAGCCTCGACCTCGATCATCTTCGCGCGCAACTCCTGAACCGCGGCGTAACCGTTGCCGAAATTCGACCTCTCGCTCCCAGCCTGGAAGACGTCTTCGTCGAACTGACCTGCAAGCACCAGTCCGCGCAGGAGGCTTCCCGTGGTTAATCCCTTCCGCGGCTTCACTGCCGTCTTTTACAAGGAAACCCTCCACGTCCGTCGCGACTTCGCCACTCTCTTCTTTTCTCTGATCATTCCTCTTCTGCAGATGTTCCTGCTGGGGTATGGCATCGACACGAACATCCGTCAGATCAACACTGTCGTTTACAACGCCGATGGCCGGAGGGAAAGCCGCGAACTTCTCGACCGCCTCAGGAACTCCGACACGTTTCGCCTCATCCGTTTTGTGAACAATGATAAAGACCTGAACGATGCCATCATCTCCGGCAAGTGCCGCGTTGGCATCAAGATTCCTGTGGATTACTCCGACAAGCTACTGCACCAGATGAGCGCTCAGGTCCTCGTCCTCATCGATGGATCCGACTCTTCCGTGGCTGGTCAGGCGATCAACGTCACCACCGCCATTGGCCTCGATGAGTCCCTTCGCCGCGTCCTCTCCAGCGATTCCAGCTTTGCCGTGGAGATGCGTCCCAAAATCCTTTTCAACCCGGACTCCCGTTCGCCCAATTTCTTTCTTCCCGGGCTGACGGCTGTTCTTCTTCTTAACGTCACTACGTTCCTCACCGCGTTCTCCATTGTCCGCGAAAAAGAGCGCGGCACCCTTGAACAGTTGTTCGTTACTCCCGTCCGTCCCATGGGGCTTCTGCTCGGCAAATTGCTTCCCTACCTCTTCATCGGCTTCTTCGAGCTTTCCATGATCGTCACCGCCATGCGTTTTCTATTTCGCGTTCCCATCCACGGCAGTGTGCTGCTCCTCGCGTTTCTTTCCCTCCCCTACATTTTTGTTTCTCTGTCCCTGGGTATTCTCATTTCCAGCAAAGCCACCTCGCAAGCGCACGCGATGCAACTCGCTTTCCTGACCATCCTTCCCAGCATCTTTTTCTCTGGCTATATCTTTCCCCGGGAAACCATGCCGAAATTTTTCTTCGTTCTCAGCTACTTCGTCCCTGCCACGTATTTCATTAACATCACCCGCGGGATCATCCTCCGCGGCGCCGGTTGGGTCCATCTCTGGTCCGATGCTTTGGTCCTTTTCGCCATGGGTACATTTCTCCTGGTCATTGCCGCTCGCCGCTTCCACAACAAAGTCATCATGGCGTGATATTCTGTTCTTTCGCCGTTTGATCCGCTGCTTTTTTGCTGGGTTTCAGAAATACGACTTTCGACGGTTTCCGCGCGGCGACGGCCGTACATCACTGCGGTTTGGCCGCAGAGGGAGGTTTCCCTCTGTTCCCGCCCACGGCGATTTGGGTTTCACTCCAGGGGATTGTCCGTGACTTGTCCGATTTGCCAAAAGCGTAAACCAGGCCGTTTTTGTCCCGCCAAGGCGGAAAAAATTTGTGCCGTCTGTTGTGGCACAGGGCGCGAAGCCACTATCGACTGCCCCCCCGACTGTGGCTATCTTCTTTCTGCCCACCGCTACGAGAACGAGCACCCTCGCGCGCTTCCCCCCGATACTCCACTCCTTGGTGTTCCTATCGCGTCCGACACCATCCACACTCAGGGCCAGTTTCTTTCGGCCATGGCTTTCACCATCGCCAAATTCTGCGCCACAGAGCCTTCCACCACTGATCCCGACGTCCTCGCCTCACTTCAGGCTCTCGCCGAAACCTATAAAACCTTGCTATCCGGCATCGTCTATGAACAACCGCCCGCGGCTCACGTTCAACGCGAACTCTACGAGACCCTCTCCTCTTTCCTCACCGAAGCCAAGCAAAGCAACACCCCGCCTTCATGCGGTCCGGTCAAAGATTCCGAGAGCTTGCAACTCCTCGTTTTTCTTTTTCGCATGGGACTGCTCCGCACCAATGGACGTCCGCGCTCTCGCCGCTTCATCGAGTTCCTTCGCGGCCAATTCCCCGGCGCCCAGGAACTCAAACGCGAAGGATCCCGTATCATCGTCCCGTGACGCCTCGAACTTCCTCGCCAGGTTGGCCGGTAGCGAATTTGTCCCGTCCCAACGACATGAAACTCGCCTTAAGGCGTCAAGGACCGGTACACAAACGCCCTTGACATCCTCTCCGCCCTGAAGGGCGAAGATTCCCATTTCTGGGTTGGTTCTCAGGCTACGCATAGGATTGCTTCGTCTCGATGCATCGTGCAACCGCATTCGCAACGATGTTCTCGTTCTGACAGCGACTTCTTACCAATGGCTCCGCACCCTGGGCATGTCTGACTCGTGTTCCCACAGTCCACTTCAACCAGTCGCCTGCCAGCATCTGCCGCTTTGTAAGCGAGTAATTGAATGAAACGTGCCCAGGATGCGTCTTGCACCTGCTTGGCGAGGATCCCTTGTGCCAAGCCTCTGACGTTCAAGTTCTCAATCCCCATCGTGCCGTACTTCCGAACCAACTTCGTCGATTCCTTGTGAAGAAAATCTGCTCTACGATTTGCAATGCGCTCGTGAATCTTGCGGAGCCGTGCGACGGCCTTACGCCGACGGTGCGAACCCTTCTTGCGACGAGCGACTCGACGTTGTGCCCTTCGCAGCCTCGCTTCCTCTCGCTCATAGATGCGTGGGTTCGGAATAAACGTGCCGTTGGACAGCGCAGCAAAATTCTCGATACCCATGTCGAGCGCAATGACTGCATCACTTTGCGGCAAGGGTTGCGATGGACACTCGGCTGCGAAACATGCGTACCAACTCGAGCCGCTCCGCTTCACGGTGAGCGACTTGAGGACCGCACCTTTCGGGATTGGGCGACTGAGCCGCAACTTGACGGCACCAATCTTGGAAATCTGAAGAGAACAACCCGCCAACTTGAATCCGCTATTGTTGAATGCGAAAGAATCAAATCTGTCTCGGGCCTTGAATCGTGGAAATCCTGGCTTCTGTCCAGCCTTGCAGCGGCGGAAGAATCCATCAAATGCTCGATTGAGTTTCTTGAGCGTATTCTGTAGAACGTGGACATACACGTCTCGATATTCCGCAAACTCGGCTCGCATTTCCGTAAGTTCTCGCATCTGGGCAAACTGTCCAACATGCTGCATCCGACGTTGTTCGAGGGCGCAGTTATAGAGATTGCGGCAAAGGTCGAGGGTCTGCTGCAACGCAGCACCCTGTTTGCGGGTCGGCACCAACCGATATTTGAACGTCTTAATCATCGAAATTGCTCGCTGACCCCGCCGTCAACGACGGGGCTTGCGCTCGCCCTCGGGTCAACTTGGACACTGGGCTGCAACTCGACGCTGATTGCGCCTGCGTCCCAACCCAGGCTCATCTGCACCGGTCGCATCGACGGACGCATCTTTTCCCAAGGCCGCGCCGCAAATCCGAATTTTTCCCGAATCCTCCGTACGCGGCCGGAAATCCTTTGACGATACTCTTCGGGTGCATACCCATTCTTCGCATACCACCGTTCATACTGCCTCGCCAGTTTCGGAAATTTTTCCTGGATAAAGGGCAAGAACTGTTTAGCTGACGACGGCATCAGGAACAACACCCCGGAATAGAACCACTGTGCTCCCGCTTCCTTCGCGGATGCTCCGAGATCCTCCAGTTCTCGGTCATTGATGCCCGGCAACAGCGGCGAGGCCAACACTCCCACATCCAAGCCCGCATCCCGCAACTGCTTCACCGCGCCCAATCGCAAATCTGGTCGCGGCGCCCGGGGCTCCAGCAATCGGGCCAGCCTTGGCCGTAGCGTTGTCACGGTAACGTTCACCGCCAGTGCGGACTTCGCCGCAATGGCTCGCAACACATCCATGTCGCGCACAATCTGGTTTGATTTCGTGATGATCGAAATGCTCAGTCCCTCGCGCTTTGCCAATTCCTCCAGGCACGCTCGCGTCACGCCGTATTCCTTTTCCGCTGGCTGGTAGGGATCTGTTGCCGTCCCGATGGCGATGTGTTCGGCCTGCGCGCCACGCGAACTCTTCGACTGGTACGAGTATTTTCGCGAAATGTCGGCTGCCAGCAGGACTGCCGCATTCTTCTTCACGAAAATCTTCCGCTCGAACTCCCCGCCGTCAATTTCCATGTACTCGTGGGTATACCGCGCATAGCAGTACTTGCACCCAAACTCACACCCGCGATAGGGATTGATCGTCCAATCAAACGGTACACGCGCAGAATCGCACCGGTTCAGGATCGATTTCACAGGTAACAGGAAATACTCCGGTTTCTCTGCGAATTTCCTCCGCGTTTCCGCTGCAACGGAGTTTGCAGCGAGGCGTGCTATGCCCACCAGTGGCGCACGAGCAGTCTGGCGTGGTGGCGGGGGGCAATCCGCCGCGGGTTTTTCCAGACTTCCCTGGCACCCGCCGGTGACACCCGGGGCACGGGGACCGGCCTCTGCTGTTGGGTCAGGCGTTTCAGGGCTAAAAGGTAGGAAGCGAACTGCGGGGCGACGAACGGGGCGGCGCCGAGTCGTACAGCCCGGCACCGTAAGGGGAAGAACTGGGGACATAGCTCACCTCGAGCCCGGCCAGTATTTCGCTTTTTGTTCGCTATGTCAAGGGGATTCTCCTTTTCTTCGCCGGAGACTGGCCTTCGTTGCCACCCGTTCCCTTTCGCTTGCGTCTGCCCTTTACCCTCTGTTCTAATCGCGACGGCGCAAAGTCTTGGTCTTTCCTCGGGGCAGTGTTCCCGAGGCCGACTCGCGTCTTACGAGCAGCACCCTTGAGGATCTCTTGCGCATTTATAGTTGGCTGCTTAGCTTTCTGATCTTGGCTGCATGGAACGTCGTCGCAAACGCCCAGGCACCGGCGCCGAAAACACCGGCTAAACCGGCGAAACCATCGCCAACGCAGGCGCAGGACAACATTCCCTCGCCTGTCTCGCGCCACTATCCCATTCTTGTTCTCGCTCACGGCAACGAGCCCTTCTGGTCTCTTCGCCTCGGTATGAAAGGACCTGAGCGTCTCGATCGGGTCAGTTATCCGCCGATCGTTCTCGACCCCGGTGAAATTACGACCGACGAAGCGGGCACCTCCTGGACTTATAACGCCAAAGACGACGCTACGGGGGCAACCGTCGCCGTCAAGCTCACGCGCGAGACCTGTTCCGACGCTCTGTCTGACACCAAGTACACCTTCCGCGTGGAAGTCGACCACGCGCAAATTGGCCAGCTCACAGGCTGCGGCCAAAGTGCTCCGGACAAATTTCCGGAATTTCTCAAGAAGAATCAACTCGACGTGCCCGACGACGCCAAAGACACAAACACCAAGGACAAAGAGAAAGATAAGGAGAAGGACAGGAAAACCGCCGTCCTCGATCCCATCACGAATTTCCATTCCCCGGTGGCTATCGCCTACCTCGATTCTGCTGGACGTGTGCTCGTGGCCCGCGGTGAAGTCCGCAAGACCGCCGCTTCTTCCGGCACGGAACCCGCCCTATCTCATGACGGCAAGTTCCTTCTGTACACTCGCTCCGACTCCAAGACCGGCCCCGAGCGCTCCATTGTCCTCTACGAAGTCGACACCGGCCGCTCGCGAGAGATCGCAGGCAACAATGCACGCCAGGCTGTCTGGTCACCCGACGACGCCCGCATTGCGTACCTGAAATTTGACGGAACGATCTGGCAGGTTTGGGTCGCTGCTGTCAACGCACCCGAAAAAGCCACTCTACTTTCTCCCCTCAACCTCGATGCACTTCATGGTTGGGTTAATCCCACTACCGTCCTGGCTATGGATATGCAGAACGCCTATTGGCTGAGCGAAAACAAGCCCGTCCAGTCGATTCCGCTCAAGGATATTTATGGCGACAATTTCCAGATCATGAGCAGCGACACCATCCGCGTCAATCCGGTCAATCCCGATCTTCTTCTTGTCTCCGCGTACTACCTCAATCCGCCTCCGGGCGCGCCCACCGATCAAGTGGGCCTCAACCAAACCTTCTTTCTCTACGAGGTTCGCTCACATCGCCGCACCATTCTTGGCCCTCCCGATGTCTTCGCGCGCAGCGCGGAATGGTCGCGCGACGGCCTCCAGATCTTCTTCACTCGTGGCGTTCCTGGCAAGACACCTCTCGGCACCGACCGCATGTTCTGGGACGGTACGGGCTTGAAGCGATATTCGGCCGGCAATACTCTGGTCGTCGGCAAGTAATCTCTACAGGGCTTCGCGAAGTGCTACCATCTGCAGAAATGCACCGGAAGGGATTCCCAGTCGGCCCGCGAATTTCCCCCCGCTGACGCTTCCCGGCGCGGCCGCCGGTTCCCGAGTTCTTTTACTGCACGACCTTCACGGAGGAGTTCGTCTCTTCGCAGGACCGCTGCCCCGCCAAAATGAGCAAGCCGGCTCTGCTATCAAGAAATCCGAAGAGCCCGGCCCGCTCGCTACAGAAATTTCCCCAGCGCGTTGGTGGCAGTTTCATCGGTTGACCCAAGACATCGCCCAACGACTTTTCTCCACCAATCGCCAGCACCGGTATCGTTAACTTTGTCTTCGCTCAATCTAAGAACCTCATGGCGCGACCGTTTTCGTCCGCCACTCGGAGGACGATGGAAAAGCGGGCTTTCGGACAGACCGGGAGATTCGAGCGAATTTTTTGGTAACGTTGGTTTGTCGACCGCCATCTATCGGAAAGAGGGAGACGACAAGGGAGGTGCAGGATGGAACCACGGATTCATTTCGAGAAATATGCGGCGGAGGCAGCGAAAGGGATGTATGCGGTGGAGCGGCACCTGAAGGCTTCGACTCTTGGCGAAGATTTGCTGAATCTGGTGAAGATGCGGGCTTCGCAGATCAACGGTTGCGCATACTGCCTGGACATGCACTCGAAGGAGGCGCGAGCAAGGGGAGAAACCGAGCAGCGTCTATACGAACTGAATGCGTGGCGGGAGACGCCATTCTATACCGGGCGCGAACGGGCGGCGCTCGAGTGGACAGAGTCGCTAACGCTCGTGGCGCGGACGCACGTGCCGGACGAAGTGTACGAAGCGGTGAAGAAAGAGTTCACGGAGGCGGAACTGGTGGATCTGACCTATGCGGTGATGACCATCAATGCGTGGAACCGCATGGCAATTTCTATGCGCGCTGTTCCCGGCCTCTACCAGCCGACGCAGAAGAAGGCGTCCGTGACTACGTAGCCGGCCCCAGCGGATTTTTTTCAGGGGCGTTCTTGTCGGTGCTTCAGCCGCAAGAGCAGCAGAATAGGGGCAAGCAACACATGGCGCGAATCTTCCTGTAGCGCGCAAAGTCCGGATTAGCTCTTGACGGCAGCAACTGCGCGGAGAACGAAAACAACGCTTTTGGAAACCTGTCCTCCGTAAACAAGCAGCCGCGTCCGCGGAGTATCCAAGAGAGCCCTGTAAGTTGCAGAAGAATTTACAGGATGGCCTATCCCGGCGTACATGCGACAGAGAGCCATCCGAGGATTACAATAATCAGCTTCGAAGGGGGCTCTATGAAGAAACCTACAAGGTATGCGACGGCGGCGCTTACGCTGGGAACGCTGCTGCCGGCGGCCCCATGGGCGCAACAACCCGCCGCACCGCAAGCGCCCCTGCATAATAACGTGCGCAGGGCCATGGCATGGAAGCAATTCAATTACACCTGCGAAGGCGGGGCTAAGTTGACGGTGTACCTGGCCGACGACCTGGCGAAGATCCGCTATCAGGACCAGGTATACCTAATGAAACAGACGGTGTCCGCCGACGGGAACCGCTACTCCGACGGGAAAGTGGTGTGGTGGGGCCGCGGGAATGGCGGATTTCTCGAGGAGGATACGCCGGACGGAAACGGAAAGATGATCGTGAAAGACTGCAAACTGGATCAGCCAGTGAACGACGGAGCGGTGACCGGGACGGTAAGTTACCTGCAACGGATGGCGTTACCTCCGAACGCGGTGATCCAAGTGCGGTTGCTCGATGTGTCGCTCGCGGACGCAGCGGCAAAAGAGATTGCGGTAGAAACGATAAACCTGGGACAGCGGCAGGTGCCCATACCGTTCACGCTGAATTTTGCTACCGCCAAGATCGATTCGAAACATAGCTACTCGATCAGTGCCAGAATCACGGTGGACGGCTTGCTGCGGTTCACCAGCGACCAATCGTACCCCGTGCTGACCAACGGAAAATCGTCGCAAGTGGACCTGATCCTGAAGCAAGTGGCTCCCGGCAAGGCGCCCTGACCCCGGCAAAAGAGGGAGCCCGTCCTTTGGGACAGTTAGCGGTTACGACTCCGGTGGATCACGTTGGGCGTCCTTGCGTGAACCGCCGCCTATACTTTAAGCATGGCGACCCCTCCCACGGACCCTGTGCGTCAAGTTGGTCTTCTGGTATTGGAAGCGGACACAAGCAGTTCCGTCGCATTGAAGCAGATTTTGGATAGCGAGGGCTGGCGCGTACGCCTGGTACCGGACCTGCAAATGCTGCAGGTGGAGTTGAAGACAGGGGAATACGCGCTGGTGATCGCGAATATCGAGTTGGTAGGACTGGAATCACCAACGTTCCACGTCCTGCGGGAACTCGCGGCGGTGGCACCGGAAGAAGGCGGGCGCATCCGAGTCCTCTACGTGGTGCCGGAACTAGCGGGCAATCAATTTGTCGCCGCGCTAGAGAGGACCAGGATGCCGTACGCGGTGAGGCCGTTCCACTTGCACGATTTCCTAGAAAAAGTAAGCGACCTACTGGTGGAAGTAAAGGCCATCGAAGGGCCGCTGCGCATGACCCGGTACGAATTTGGAGAGGCGCGGAAGAAGAAGAAACAGGCCAGTCGAACGACGTCAATGTTCGCTTCGCGCGATTCCTACTCGTATAGCGAAGAAGAACTGGCGGAATACGAACGTCAAGAAGCAGAAGCTTCCAAGACCCGGCGGCTCAAGCCGAGGGCGAATCTGGGTGATCCCCGAAGCTAAGACAGGCACGTAGAAATCCCTGCAAGAAAATCTGATGTGCGCGTTCCAACTGCGAGGCGTGCCTCTGGGCACGCGGAGGAGGATGGCATGCATCGTTCCGTTCACACGCTGTTTGGTAGCACATTTCTCGGGATGGCTACACTTGGTATTGCGACGCTGGGGTTCCTGTGGTCGACCCCTGGTCAGCCAACACCGCCGGGAAAGGCGGATGGGGAATGGCGGCTGCTCCAGCCGATAAGCTACGAAAACTTGACTGTGTTTCCCGTGGTGGCATCTTCGACGTACGACACCGGGGTGTTTATGACGTTGGAAGAAGGACTCTCGCGGGGAGAAGTGATGGTGCAAGAGCAGGGCGCAGAAACCTTGTTGCGGGACCGCGGCGGCCTGCGGCCGGCGCTGGCACAGAACTATGGCGGCCCGTCGGTGAATCAATTGGTGCTGATCAACCGAAGCAAACGGCCACTGCTTTTGCTGGCAGGGGAGTTGGTTAGCGGGGGAAAGCAGGATCGCGTCATTGGGAAGGATCGGATTGTGCCGGTGGGGGCTGAGCCACTGCCGCTGGATGTGTTTTGTGTGGAGCACGGGAGGTGGTCGTCGGGATCGCAGTTTACCGCGGCCAATGTGATCGTGCACCCGAGCGTGCGCGAACAGGCGGCGGTCGCACAGAAACAGTCGGATGTCTGGGCATCCGTGACGGCGGGTAGCACGGCACCGCGAGCAACCGCGGCACCCGCTCCGCAGGTCACGAGGGAATCGCTTGAGGTTACGGTGCAATCGGAAGCGCCCACGCAGTCTTACGCGAAGATCTACGGATCGCGACGGGTGGCGCCTTCGGTGGACGCGATGGTTGACGAAGTACAGCGACGATTCCGGAAAGAAACATCGGGACTGAAAGGCGAGCGCGTGGTGGGAGTGGTGATTGCCTATGGAGGCGAAGTGGCGTGGAGCGACATTTTTGCCTCGGGCGACCTGTTCGACCAGTACTGGACTAAATTATTGCGGAGTTACGCAGTGGAGGCCGTTGCACGGCCAATGTTGCGGGAGAAGGCATCTGTGCAAGATGCACAGGAATTTCTGCAACGGCTGAAAGGAAGGGAAAGGACGGAGTCTGAACCCGGAGTATATGTCTGGCGAGAAATCAACGAGGGTAAGCTTTCGCAGATCGAGTTGGACGCGTTGCAACCGAAGGTGGTGACGCTACACCGGCTGATGGTTCGGCGGACAAGCTAAGTTCTTACAACCTTGGTCAGAGGGACGATTGCGATCGATTGGGCGGCAAGAGACGCGGCCCCAGGATGACAAACACCTACCTTAGGTCGGGCATCTCAGACCGCCGGTCCCTATGAGTGCTTGCGCACCAAACTGGCATCGGGAGAATGGGCGAGAAGTTCCGCGGCCGTAGCCGACCAGGAGGGATGACGAAAGGTGGGAGCTATTTCGGCAAGAGGAACAAGTACGAAATTTCGTTGGAGCATGCGGGGGTGAGGAATTTGCAGGTCAGGAGTGTGGATCGTGTCGTCACCGAAGAGAAGAATGTCGAGATCGATGAGCCGGGGACCTTTGGCAAAAGGTTTTTCGCTACCCATCTGCGATTCAATCTGGCGAAGCAGGGCGAGCAGTTGCGCGGGGGGCAGATCGGTTTGCGCTTCGAGAACGGCATTGAGGAACCACGGCTGGTCGAGATAGTCCACGGGTTCAGTTTCGTAGATGCTGGAGACTTTTGCGACATGGACGCCAGATTCGCCCAGAAGACGAAGGGCCTCGCGCAAATTTTGCTCACGGGTGCCGATGTTTGTGCCGAGCGCCAAGTACACAAGGGCCATAATGCCTGTCTATTTTATGCCCAAGCGCCGGCCAGCGAGTCCAATTATGGAGTGGGCTTCAGGAAGCTGCATGGCCAGCGTAACGGCCAAAAATACCATGCCGTAGAGTCCGAGGACTGGGACGGCGAGAACGATGGGAGCCCGTAAGCCAAGGGAATGAGCGAAGGGACTGAGAGCATACCTAAGGCCGCGGCCGGCGGCAGCGGCGAGCAGCGCAGCAATCCAGACTTGCGTGAGAAAGCCGAGCGGTACACCGACCTGACCGACGCGGCTGCGTATTCCACGCTGCAGGAGCGTGAATTCCACCCAGGAAGCGATCCCGGCCGAGATGGTGAGCCCGGCGACACCCCAACGCGAATCGATCCCGAGAAGGTGGGGGAGAGGAAGAGCTGCGAGGTAGCCGAGCAAAGTGGTAAGAAAGACACGGATAAGGGCGAAGCGTAACGGGGTCCGCGTGTCGCGAAGGGCGTAGAAGGCGGAAGAATACAGGCGTCCGAGAGTGGACGCGAGCAACCCAACGGTAGAACCAGCCAGGATGCCCCAGACGTACATGGAGTCTGCGTGAGTAAAACGACCTGTCTGGTAAATGGCGGCGACGATGACATCACCCAGAACAAGAAAACCAACGACCGAAGGGACAACCAGGAAACTGATTTGGCGGAGACCTCCATTCAGGCGGATGCGGAGAACGCCGGCAACTTCCTCCGCTTTTCCGAGCGCACCGCTCATCATAGGGAGTTCCGCGGCAGAGACGGACATGCCGAAGAGACTGACTGGGAGGGTGTACAGGGTTTGTGCGTAGGCCAGAGCGGCAACAGCCCCAATGGGCAACCAACTGGCGAGGTACGCGTCGACATAGGCACTAATCTGAACAACGCCGCGGCTGATGAAGACGGGAAAGAAATTGCGGATGACAGTGCGGACATGTTCGGCTTGATGGGCGAGGGAAGGTTTCAAGCCGCCAAGAACCTTCAATACCGTTGGGAGTTGAACGCCCACCTGCAGGCCGCTGCCGATGACCGATGCCCAGGCGGTGAGGATGGCAAGGGAGTTTTGCGGGCGGCCACTGCCAAAAGTGATCATGCCGACAATCATGGCGATGTTCCAAAGAACCGGGGCGGTATAGGAGAGGAAGAATTTGCGGTGGCTGTTCAGAACACCGAGGCACCATGCGGAAGCCACAAGCAGACCCGCGCCGGGGAAGAGAATGCGTACCAGAAGGATGGTGAGTTCGCGCGTCTCCCCCTGAAATCCCGCGGCAATGACATAAATCAACCAAGGGGTAGTGAGAACACCGAGCAAGACGATGAACGAGGTGGTGAGCATGAGCAGGGCCGCAATGGCCCCGGCTGTTTTGCGTGCTTCTTCTTTGTCGTCGCTGGCCAGAAGGCGCGCATAGACAGGAATGAACGAGGCGGAGAGAACACCTTCGCCAAAAAGGTTCTGCAACAAATTGGGAATGCGAAAGGCGGCGCGAAATGCGTCGGCAACGGCAGAGTCGCCGAAATAATGAGCGAAAACGCGCTCGCGAATGAGTCCGGCGATGCGGCTGAGAAGAATGCCAGCCGCGACGAGAAAGGCAAAGTGCTTGGAACTCCGGGGTGGAGAGTGCGAGGTGGCAGGATCGCTCACAGAGTTTCCAAGCAAACAGTTCCTCAGGGCAAACGCCCCACGGATCGCGTCATGTAGGGCACGACGGCGGTCGTGCCTCCCGAATTGAAGATACATTATCGGTGGTATCACGGCGGGAAGCGAATTCGCAGGTTGTGCGGAGAAGTTACTTTGGGGCAGCGGATGATAGAATGCGACGCGGCATGGAGGGGATATGAAGAAGAACTGTTGGGTGAAGCGTGTGGTAGTCCTGATGGGTATGCTAGCGCTTGGCCGGGCAGCGGGTGCGCCTCAGCAGCAGGATTTTTCGAAAGTAGAGATTAAGGTCACAAAAGTTTCCGGAAGCATTTATATGCTGGAGGGCGCGGGGGGGAATATTGCAGCATCCGTGGGCGAAGACGGGATCGTGATCGTGGACGATCAATTTGCACCGCTGGCGGAGAAGATTCAGACCGCGCTGAAGAATCTGGGAATCACGGACAAGCCGGTGCGGTTCGTAATTAACACGCATTTCCATGGCGACCATACCGGAGGAAACCTGCCGTTTGCGAATACGGGCTCGACCGTGATTGCCCACGACAATGTACGGAAACGGCTGGAATCGGGGGGAATCGCAGGGAATGGTGGATCCGTCAAGATGGACAATCCTCCTGCGCCGAAAGGAGCTTTACCGATCATCACGTTTGAGCATGACGTGACCGTGCACCTGAACGGCGAGGATATCCAGGCATTGCACTTCCCTGCCGGACACACGGACGGAGATGCCGTGATTTTCTTTCCGAAGAACAACGTGGTGCATATGGGGGACGACTTTGTGCGCTATGGATTTCCGTTCATTGATGTGTCGAGCGGAGGCAGCGTTCAGGGGATGATCGCCGCGATGCAGAAGGTAGCCGGGGAATTGCCGGCGGATGTGAAGGTAATTCCAGGGCACGGAGCACTAGCGAACCTGGACGATGTACGCGCGTTTGTGAAGATGCTGAAGGAAACCTCGGCGGCAGTGCAAAAAGGGATCGAGGAACACAAGACGGTGGTCCAGATGCAGCAGGAAAAGATCCTGGAGCCGTGGAAGAAGTGGTCGGGAGGTTTTATCGACTCGGACAAGTTTATTGAAACTCTATATAACTCGTTGACGGGCAAGGCTGGAGAGTTCTTGAGGCATAACTGAAGCTTAGGTCGCGAAGAACGCGGACGAGCGAAGTGTGCTCGGCTAAAACAAGCGGGGCTGGCGACGAGGTAGTTCGCGGCCGAAGTACTCATAAGCGCGCGCAGTGGCGACGCGGCCACGGGGGGTGCGGTCGAGCATGCCGATCTGCATGAGGTAAGGCTCGTACATCTCCTCGATGGCGTCTTCTTCTTCGCTAAGAGAAGCGGCAAGAGTGCCCAATCCAACTGGGCCACCGGCATATTTATCGAGCAGGGCAATCATCAAGTTGCGATCGACATCGTCCAGGCCGTGTTCATCGACGCCGAGCATGTGCAAGGCTTCGCGAGCGACTTCGCGGGTGATGCGGCCACCGGCGCGGACTTCGGCAAAATCGCGGGCGCGACGGAGCAGGCGATTAGCGATGCGCGGCGTGCCACGGCAGCGCCCGGCAATTTCTTCGGCACCAGCGTCGTCCATCTGGATATTGAGAATCTTGGCGGAACGCCGGAGGATGATGAGCAGGTCGTCGGGTTCGTAGAAATCGAGCCGGTGGACGATCCCGAAGCGTGAGCGAAGAGGAGCGGTGATGAGCCCAGCGCGGGTAGTGGCGCCGATGAGCGTGAAATGGTTGAGATAGAAGGGATGAATGCGCGCGCCAGGTCCCTGGCCAATGATGAGATCGACGCGAAAATCTTCCATGGCAGGATAGAGGACTTCCTCGACAGCGGGTTGAAGTCGATGGATTTCATCGAGAAAGAAGACTTCCTTGGCTTCGAGGGAGGTCAGTATAGCGGTGAGGTCGCCCTTGCGTTCGAGGAGCGGGCCCGCACTGGTTTTGATCGGGACGTTGAGTTCGCTAGCGATAATTTGCGCAAGCGTGGTTTTACCCAAGCCTGGCGGGCCGTAGAGAAGAACATGGTCGAGGGCTTCGCCGCGATTGCGAGCCGCTTCGAGGGCGATGGCGATGTTTTCCTTGACGCGTTTCTGGCCAATGTATTCGGCGAGCGTTTTAGGGCGGACACTGGCGTCGAGGCGCGCGTCGTCCTCCCAGGAGGCACCGGAGACGATGCGCGGGGGGCGATTGTCGTTGGGCGGTTTCTTAGAACCGAACGTGGTCATGTTGTTTGCCGGCCCTTTTTGTTTCCACACGGGCACCCCTGCAAAGAACCTTTCCTAGCGATTTTGCGCAGCGGTCAGTGTTCCGAGGGCGACACGCAATAATCTTTCAAAATTTGTGCTCCCCGCTTCGCTCTTGGCTTTGCCGACAGCAGCATCGGCGGTGCGTTCATCATAACCGAGATTGATGAGGGCGGATTTGACGTCAGATTCGACACCAGCGGGAGAGGCGGGTGCGGGCTTTTCGGCTTCGACGGCGACCGCTTCGAGCTTATCTTTCAACTCGACGACCATGCGTTCGGCAGTTTTGCGGCCGACCCCGGGAATTTTGGTAAGACGCGCGAGATCTCCGGTGCGTATGGCAGGCACTAGTTCTTCGACATTCATGCCGGAAAGGATTTTCAGGGCGAGGGTCGGACCGACGCCAGACGCGCCGAGGAGAAGTTCGAAGAGATGCTTTTCGCGCTGCGAAAGAAATCCGTAGAGGGAAAGCGCATCTTCTCGGACGTGGGTGTGGATCAGCAAAGTGACTTCGGCGTGGAGTTCGCCGAGAGCGGCAAAGGTGGAGAGAGGAACAGCGACGAGATAGCCAACACCGGCAACATCGAGGATAACTTGATTGGGACGTTTTTCGAGGAGGCGGCCGCGGAGGAGTCCGATCATCGAATGTCAGTATTGCCGGGGAGAGTGACGGTGTCAATGAAGCGACAGAAGCAGGTTCACGAAGCGCGGCGAGGCGGGTGTGCTCGAGGTCATCCCGGTAAAAGAGGTTAAAGGTGTCGAAGGGGATGAGACGGCCGTCGGGATGGACGATGTGGATGCAGGTTTTCTTGACGGAATGGACATCGAAGCCGTAGGCGTCGAGGAAATGGACAATGAGCACGCGGAAAATATTTTTGTAGGTGAGCTCCGCAGGAGCGGAAATGCGCGGAAGGCAGCACAGGAGTTCGCGCAGGCTGGTAGCGCCGGATTCCGGGGAATGGTTGGTGGCAAAAAGTTTGAAGAGGCTATCGCGGACGCCTGGCTCTTCTTCGTAGACGATGGTGTTGCCGGCAGCGTTGATGAGGACGTCGGGCTCGACAAAACGAGTCAGAGGAACGACTTTGCCATCGAGTTTGAGGGCATAGGCCATCGCGAGGGCATCTGGGTGGCATGGAACCGGGATGACATCCTCGGAGCGGAAGACGCTGGTTTGCTCGAGAATTTTGCGGCGGACTTCCGTAAGGGTAAGACGGTCCGTGGCGGGATCAAATTTCTCGACGCGGCCCGCATTCTGGATGGGTTGGAAGGTAACGCCGCGGACGCAAGGTTGCGTAAGGGCGAAGTCGATGATCTTGCCGATTTCGCTGTCGTTGAGACCTTTGCGGAGAGTGACAACGAGGGTGGTAGAGAGATTGTATTTGTTGAGGATGTCCTTAGCGGGAGTACCGGCCCAGGAGCTCACCCCGGGCGAGGATGTGGCCTTGCATAGCACGTTCGACGTCCTTTTTGCTGGCACCCGGTTTGAGATTCAGCTTGGTATCCAGGGCATAGATCTTGAAGAAGTAGCGATGAGGCTTTCCAGCCGGGGGACAGGGACCACCGTAACCAATTTTCTCGAAATCGTTGCTGCCCTGGCGCGAACCGTCGGCGAACTGCTCTTCTTTGCGAAGATTCTGGGGGAGGGCGCGAAGATTCGAAGGCAGATCGAAGATCACCCAATGCACCCAGGTTCCCACAAGGGCATCGGGATCATCGGCGATGAGAGCAAAACTCTGCGTAGCAGGTGGCGGGGCATGCCACTGGAGGGCAGGGGAGAGATCGCCGCCATCGCAGGTCAGCGGCTTGGGAATGCTCGCACCTGAGGCAAAATCGGTACTGATCAATTGCAACGAGAGGGGAGCGCTTTCCACGGGATGGCGGGAGCATCCTCCTATGACAGCGCTACAGGCGAGGAAGCGTAAGACATCGAGAATGAGTCTGTGTTTGTTGTGCAACATGGTGCGGCTCCTCAGCAAGTTTCCGGCTGCTTCAGGCACTGCTTCGAAGGTAGTCGGCCACGGCGGAGTGCGTACGCTCGGAGGCCAAGGAGAGGGCGGATTTGCCGTCGTTGGTAGTGGCATGGGGATTGGCGCCGTGGGCAAGAAGAAGCTGGACGATCTCGAGGTGGCCATTCGCCGCGGCGGTCAGGAGCGGGGAGTATCCGGGACCGTAGCGATAATTCGGGTCGGCACCATTTTCCAGGAGCCATTTGACGATTTCGCTGTGGCCGCTGGCGACCGCTCCGGTAAGCGCGTTGTAGCCAGAGGCGTTCGTGGCCGGAGCGTTCACGTCCGCACCACGTTCCGCAAGATAACGCGCTACGGGCAGATGGCCGAAGACGGAGGCGAGAGCGATCAAAGGAAACCCATCGGGAGAAAAAGACTTTGCGAGCGCCGGATCTTTCTCGACAAATTGTCTAATGCGCTCGAGATTGCCGACGGCAGCGGCATCAGGAAGTTCCAATCCAGCGCCGTGGGCCAAGAGGAGATCCCGGATCTCGTATTGACCGGTATAAACGGACAGGAGCACGGCGGAGACCCCGGAGTCGTTCTTTGCGAAAGCCAGAGAAGGGTCGCGATCGAGAAGAGACTTAACTCTTGGCGGATTGCCAACGCGAATGGCCTCGAACAGTTCGCCGGTGGACATCAAAAACCTCCATGGAAGTGATGCAGAACTTATGCTTTGCGCACGGACATAAACAAGCTCCAGGGTTGCGTGCTCGAAGAGATTAGCACAAGGAAAAGGAGCTATCTGAGTAGGCGGAGCCAAAGAGCTGTGGCAGGGCAACCGGCGAGGGCAAGCTTCTCTCGAGCGGCCTTCCTATTTGCGGGGAGAAGGGCGAGGAGAAAAAGGCAAAGACAAAGGCCCGCCAGCGAACGCCGGCGAGGAATCAGAATGCCGATGGCGCCGAGAATTTCGCAAATGCCAGTAAAATAGACGAAAGCCAGGGGACGGGAAAATGCCGCCGGCATCCTACGGGCCAGGTCGTGGCGCATCTAGGGGAAAGGACCGGCGCTTGTGAACAGAAACATTGCGGCGAGCGCAGAGCGAGTCGCGGCCAGGCAAGTGTCGAAGAGGGCTATGCCCAAGGCACCGAGGGGGCGAAAGAAGAGAAGAGCAAGAAGCAGGACGAGAAGGACGACGAAAGACGAGGACTGCGTCACTTCGAACCTTCGCAAAATCGCCGGAATGGTTTAGCGGCGGGCGCGGTCCTTGCGTACTGCTTCATCGACGAGAGCGTCGAGTTCAGAGCGGGTCAGGGTGACTTCCTCCGTGGGACTTTCGCGGCCATCGCAGGTTTCCGGGAGCTCCGCGCCGCCGCCGGGAGGCGGGGTGACATGATACCTGGCGCGGGCGGCCATCAACTTCGCTACTTCGCGAGTGGAGAGGAGCTGAGGCTGGCCAGCAAGCCGCGCAGCCAGGGCGATTTTGGCAAAGTGTTCGACAATTTCCATGCGATAAAACGCGGTGAGCAGATCGGGACCGCAAGTGACCGCGCCATGATTGGCCAGAAGAAGTGCATCATAGTGGGGGACGTAGGGTTCGAGGACAGCACTGAGATCGGAAGTTCCGGGCGTGGCGTAGCGTACCAAAGGAACCTTGCCGAGGCACACAACGACTTCCGGAAGAAGGGCCTGGTCGAGTCCCTGGCCCGCGGCAGCGAAACCCGTGGCCGTGGGAGGATGCGCATGACACACCGCCTGCACATCCGAGCGCATTTGATAGAAGAGGAGGTGCATTCCGGCTTCGGAGGAAATCTGGCGATCACCGTGAAGGTGTCGGCCATTCAAGTCCATGATGACGAGATCGCCCGGAGACATCATGCCCTTATTGAGGCAAGTAGGCGTAGTTAGGATGCGATTGGCGTCGAGACGAACCGAGAGATTGCCCTCGCCAGCAACGATGTGACCGCGCTCACAGAGCCAGCGGCCCACCAGGCAAAGGTCATGACGATGCTGTTCCTCGGTGCGAGGGGTAAGATCGCGCGATGAGTCCGAAGGCACGGTGCGGACTCCTTCCTGGGACCGCATGCGGTCCCACCGGGGCAGTGAATTCAACGTACGGTAAAGCTCGGAGAAAGAGTACGCTTCGCCGCCGGGAAAGCCAAGAAAAAATCGGGCAAAAATCAGGCGTATATGCCACGAAGCTTGAGCGATGTGGCGACGCGGTCAATCGCCAGCATGTACGCGGCGATGCGGTTGTTGACGCGATGCGTTTCCGCATAGCGGACGACCTCATCGAAGGCCCGGTCCATGATGTCGAAGAGCCGTTCATTCACTTCACTTTCGCGCCAGAAGAAGCCTTGGCGGTCCTGCACCCATTCGAAATAACTGACGGTGACACCGCCGGCGTTACCGAGAATATCCGGGACAGTAAAGATGCCCTTGGAATCGATGATGGCGTCCGCTTGCCAGGTGGTGGGCCCATTTGCGCCTTCGCAAAGGATCTTGGCTTGGACCTGATGAGCATTCTGCTCGGTGATCTGGTTTTCGATGGCCGCGGGGATAACGACATCGCAAGGTTGAAAAAGGACGTCGCGCGCGCTCATTTTCGTGCCGCCACCGGGGAATTCCTGCAAAGGCTTCTTGCGCGTGTACACCCACTCGATAACCTTGGGGACATCGAAGCCATGCTCGTTATAGAGGCCACCACCGATGTCGGCAAGGCCAATGATCGTATATCCGGCCTTCTGCATGAGCTCTGCTGCCAGGGAACCGACATTGCCAAAGCCCTGAACGACGACGCGGGTATCTTCCCGGCGCATGCCAAGTTTCGTGACGGCCTTGTCGACGCAGATCATGACGCCGCGGCCCGTGGCTTCCCGACGACCGCGTGAACCGCCAAGCTCAACGGGCTTGCCCGTCACGACAGCGGTTGTGGCTTGCCGGGCGTGCATTGCGTATGTATCCATGACCCAAGCCATGGTTTGCTCATTGGTACCAACGTCCGGGGCAGGGATGTCGCGTTCGGGCCCGAGCCAGTCCGAAAGCTCCGCGGTGTAACGGCGGGTTAGGCGCTCCAGTTCGCTGCGAGACATTCTGCGAGGATCGCAGATGATGCCACCTTTGGCGCCGCCGAACGGAATATCGACGACGGCACATTTCCAGGTCATCCAGGCCGAGAGGGCACGGACTTCGTCGAGAGTCACATCGGGAGCAAAACGTATCCCGCCCTTACCGGGCCCCCGGACCGTGGAGTGGAGGACGCGGTACCCGATGAACACTTCCAGTTGGCCGTTATCCATGCCGACGGGAATGTACAGAGTGATTTCCTTGTCGGGATATTTGAGATAACGATAGACGCCCTGCTCGAGACCGAGCTTGTTGGCGGCAACCTCAAAACGCGCTTCGGCGTTCTGGTAAACATTCATTTCTTCGGGCACAGGCGTATGGGGCATGCAAAAGTCTCCTTTACGCGAGCCAATCAGGGAGCCCTTGGCTGCGCAGCAACCTTCGGCCTGTGAGAGACGATCAGGCGCGAAAAAAGGCCAACAGGAGAGAAATTCAGCGGGCTACCCACCCGCCGGACCTGCCAATTGGCCGGGTGGTCAGTATATTAAGGGGAATGGCAGAGAGCAAGGTTGTGACGCACAAGAAGCAAGGGTCGAAAATTTGCGGAGGAGGGGAAAGCGCGGAGGTAAACTACAAAACATGGCCGAATCGACGGTTCTCGGAATCAGAAAGATGGAGTGATGGAATCCAAGCTGAGCTTAGCGATCCTGGTGCCCGTATATAACGAACAGTACCTTGTGGAACCGAGCCTAAAGCGGTTAGAGGTGCTGGCGGAATCGGACGGGCTAGAAAGGGTCCGCGTCATCGTTGTGAACGACGCCTCGACGGACCAGACGGGCGAGGTGTTAAAAAGCTTTCGGGAAGAATTGTCGCAAGCAGGGGCCACACGACTGGAATGGATTTTTCAGGAGCATGAGAAGAACCAGGGGAAGGGAGCCTCCATCCGGACAGCTCTGCAATACGCGGATACGGACCTGGTGGTGATTCATGACGCCGACCTCGAGTATCACCCACAAGACCTGCTGAAAATGATTCCTTTGTTTACGACGGAAGATGCGGACGCGGTATATGGATCGCGGTTTCTGGCGAGCGATTACCGCCGCGTGCTGTTTTTCCGGCATAGCCTGGGGAATAAGTTGCTCACAGTTCTCACCAATTTCGTGACAGACCTGAACCTGACGGATATGGAAACCTGCTACAAGATGGTGCGGACGGAACTGTTGAAGAGCATACCGCTCGAGAGCAATCGCTTTGGGATCGAACCGGAAATCACCATCAAGCTGGCAAAACGTGAAGCCAGGATTTTCGAGTTGCCGATCCGGTATTCCGGACGAACGTATGGAGAAGGAAAGAAGATTACCTGGAAAGACGGCGTGAGCGCCCTGGGAGCGCTGCTGAAATACGGGATTTCGGATCGAATCTACATCGCGGATGAGCATGGAAGCGAAATCCTGGCGCGATTGAACCGGGCACCGCGGTTCACAAGATGGATGGCCGACGCCATCCGGCCCTACCTCGGCGAACGAGTGCTGGAGATTGGAGCGGGGATCGGGAACCTGACCTCGAACCTGGTACCGCGGACAAAGTACTGGGCGAGCGACATCAATCCACAGTATCTGGACCGTTTGAAAAAATTGACACAGACACGCCCGTACTTGCAGGTGCAGTACACGGACGCGAGCGCCGGAGATACCTACCCGGAGGAGCAATTCGACACGGTGATTTGCCTGAATGTGGTGGAGCACCTAGAGGACGACGAGAAGGCTTTGCGGAACATCCGGGCATCGCTAGCGAAGAATGGACGGGCCATCATCCTGGTGCCCAATGGTCCCGGCCTGTACGGGTCACTGGATCAGGTGCTGGGGCATTACCGTCGCTACACGCGGCGACAACTGCAAGAAGTGTGCGAGCGGGCCGGGTTTCGCGTGGAGAATACATTGAAGTTCAACCGAATTGGGGCTCCCGGGTGGTGGTGGAACGGAAGGGTGCTAAAGAAAAAAACGTTTGGATTTTGGCAGATGAAGCTCCTGAATGCTTTGTTGCCAGTGGTGCGGCCCATCGACCGGTTTCTGCCATTTCCGCATTTATCGTGGATCATGATTCTACGGGTGGACGAACGGGTGCAGGAAAGCGCGACGCAGGTTGCAACGCACACACTGCGGCCGGTAGAAGGCGACTATCCCCTAAGCCATTGAAGGCCAAGCTGGGTACGCAGCGGTACTCAGCAGAAAAACTATTTGTTGCGGAACTCGACCGTGACCGTCAGGTGCATGGAGGTGGGCTCGCCATCGAGCATGGCCGGCTTGTATTTCCACTGCTGGACGGCATCGAGGGCGGCGCGATGGAGCAGCGTCGGACCCTTGAGAACTTTTGCGGAAGCAACATTTCCGGAAGCATCGATGAGCGCATCGATCTGTACGTTACCCGAAACATGCTGGGACTTGGCGATCGCGGGATACTCCGGTGGAATTGACTTCAGCAGTTCCGCGGGCTTGATGTCCCCTCCCACAGGAAGCGGAGCAGCCGGCGGGTTGTGCGAGGAGGCCGAGGCAAAGGGATCCGCACCCGCCGGAACCGTCTTGGTATCGATAGACGACATGGCGTCGCCTTCCTGCGGCGAGTCCGCAGCGTGATTCACCACCGGCGCGGCGAGGTGGACGTCGCCGAGCGAAGGTTTCGCCGGAGCCTCAACGGGCTGCACATTTTTCGGTGTGGAGTTGGAATTCTTAGATTGAGGAGAGGCGATGGGCGTGGTCGTGGCGGAAGCAGACGCTGAATTCTTCGGCGGCTGGGAAGAAGCAGGAATCGAGTTCACGGTAGTGGTTAGAGGGGGAGAGGCAATCTGGGCCGCAGGGGAATCAGAAGCTGCCGCAGACGGCGGCTCGGTAAGCGAAGGAGCTGTGGTGGAACGCGCGGAAGCGTGAGTGGAGGAACCGGCGTGACTTTGAAAGTAGTACCAGCCGCCACCAACAAGTACAAGGGCCGCGGCAGCGAGTCCAAGAAAGAGTCCTTTTTTCGAGCCACTGGAAGAAGCTTCGGCGGTCGAGGCGGAGGATTCGCCGAGGAGCTGTCCCCCAAAGACGGCGGTCTCGGGACGGCGAGGCGCGTCAGCAACGAGAGCATCATCAGACTGTGCGGAGTTCACAGACACAGTGTGAGCAAGCGGGGCTTCTGTCGAACCCGCGGAAACGCCCGGCGCGGGTTCGGAACTTTGGGAGAGCGGCGCGAGCCATGAAGGAATTTTGACTTCTTCATCCGCACCGAGGGGAGACGGAGATGGTTTGCGAGCGGGCGATGCGGCCTTGGTGTCAAGATGACCAACTAACTTTGGAGCTTCTTGAGGAATTTCCAGGATCTTCTTTGCGACTTCCGCCATGTCAGTTTCTGGCTTTGCGGCAGGCGGTGCAGCCGGAGGAGCGGGCGCTGCGGCAGGAGTCTCCGTGAACAACAAAGAACCGAGCTGCGTTTGCAGGCGGGCGGCCTGAAGCTTGAGCTCCTCTGTGGAGGGCTCAGGAGGGGCCGACGCGGGCTGGGCCGCCGGCGCAGTGGGTGCTTGAGGTACAGCAAACAAGGCGGTAATTTCCTTCGCGTAGTCGTGGAGAGGCGGGACTGGAATGACGGGTTCGGGTGCGACTGGCGCAGGCGGGATCACGCTCGCAGCGGGTGGCCCGGAACTAACGGAAATTTGCGATTCAGTGTGAGCTGGTGTCGCGGATTTGACCGGCTCTGGCTCGGCCACACTTGGGGGTACGGCAGCAACTGGAGATCGCGGAGGCGCCACCGGAACTGTAGGGGTGGAAGATGCGGAGTGCTGTGCGACGGGCAGCGGATGAACGATTGGCGGAGCGGTGGGCTTCGCAGGAAGAGGAGAGATCGCAGCGGGCGGCGCGGGCTTTGCAGTGGCTGGAGGCTGAGTCGCGACTGGGGTGGGCGCCTTTGCAAGAGCAGGTGGTGCTGGCGCCGCGGGACGAGGGGCAGCCGGCGCGGCAGATGCACCTGGGATTTGCAATCCCCAGAATCCCGCGGAGGCTTCGGTAAATTGCAGTTCGACGTAGGCACCAGCGGTCCCCGTTGACTTGGATTTCACGACCTGGCAAACGACTTCCTTCTTTGTTTTCTCGTTCGTCAGAAAGACGAGCTGACCGGACGTAAGCGGCGTGGCGATACGGATGACGGCGCCATGCGGAAAGACGAGGACGGTCTGGGTCGACTCAGAGAAAGGAACGCGCTTGTCCGAGCCATCGACCGTGCGAGCACCATTCACGGTAACTGGAATCTCTAAAGCAACGGGCTGCGGGCGGACAGGAGCGTCGCTGGTTGGCTTGCAGTACGGAGCGGCCGGGGCTTCAAGTTCTTTCAAAATAGGTGCCATAGAGTACCCACGCAGAGAGGGATTCGAAGGAAGCCCTGCCGAGACAGAGCTGTCCTGCCATTCCTCTACATGGTGGGGGCGGTTGCGGAGGGGGTTCTATAGTACCTGGGTACTACGATGGAAACAGGGGCGCCGAGTATGCCGTGTAGCCACGAGAATTCGACGGAAGAGGCGGAGCGGACTGTTCGATGGATTCATTTTGCGGGATGGATAGGAGGTTGATAGCGGGAGTCGATGGCGACCTGGTAGCCGGAAACAAGTTTGTTGGTTTCATTGGCCATGCCGATGACTTGCTGAAGTTCCTTGAACATTTCTGGGGTCATACCCTTGCTGAAGGCCGAGGCGGTATGGGAGTAAATGCAGTATTGGCAATTGTTGGTGACGCTGACGGCGATGTACAGGAGTTCCTTGGTCAGAGGGTCGAGCGCGCCGGGACCCATGATGGCTTTGAGATCTTCCCAAGTGCGTTTCAGAAGAGCAGGGTCGTGAGCGATGGCCTTCCAGAAATTGTTGAGGTAGTCGGTTTTGCGGGTGGCCATAATGTCGTCGTAGACAGCCTTCACCTGCGGGGTGGCATCCTGGTATTCGATCAGACCGAAAGTGGACATGAGGGTTCTCCGTACTGAAGATGAGTGCGCGAGAAATGTTAGCGAGATTTCCGCCAAGGTGCCAGGGAGCGAATGGACTGCCAGGAGTAAAGGCGGTTGTCGATCACTTGAAAGGAAACGCACAAGGAATATTAAATCGATATAATGCAGCGATATAAGGGGGATGCCATGAGCTTCCGTGCCTGGTACCGTGTGCGGTCTTTGGTTTTGTGGTCATGCCTTTGTTCCGTGGTCGTGTTGCCGATGGCGGCGCAGACCGTGCACGTGGACGTGACGGCGTCGAAGGCGATCGCGTTTGATCCCGACAAAGCGATGGGGACGTCGATAGACATTCTGCCGGCGAAAGACTTCGAGAAGGTGTACAGCGAACCGATGATCAAGGAAGGACTCTCGGCCGGCTGGGGGCCGATCACATACCGGCAAAACACCGAGTTAACGTATGCCGCGTGGCATTGGAATCCCGATGGAAGGTGGAGCGACGAAAAACACAAGGGTGGCTATTTCGTGGGAAGCGGCGAGCCAAAGAATTTTCTTCGCGAATCATTTGGGTATCGGCTGGCTCATCGGGGAACGACAAGGAGCGATGCGGGCCAGTTCGAATGTTCCCGGATGACGGACGGAGATCCCGCCACCTATTGGAAGAGCAATCCGTACTTGAGCGGAAAGTTCACCGGGGAGCCGGACTCCGCAAATCCCCAGTGGGTGGTAATCGATTTTGCTTTGCCACAGGAGATCGATGCCATCCAGATTGCCTGGGCAAATCCATATGCGACCAAGTACCTCGTGGAATATTGGACGGGGAAAGAAGATGCGCTGACGAAACCGCTGGCAGGGACGTGGGTAAAGTTTCCGCAGGGGGAAGGGACAGGAGGCACTGGCGAAAACAAAGTGCAGCGACTGGCGGATCATCCGGTGTCGACGCGGTTTCTGCGGATCTGGATGACGGAATCGTCGAACACTTGCGACACCCATGGCAGCGACGACCCGAGGAATTGCGTCGGTTTTGCCATCAACGAAATCTATGTAGGGAATTTCAATTCGCTCGGCCAGTTTGTGGACTTGGCGAAACATACGCCGGGGCAGGCACAGACGGTGACGCAGGCATCGTCGGTGGACCCGTGGCACGCGGAGGATGCCATTGTATCTTCGCGCATTCAGACAGGGTTTGATCTGTTTTTCAAAAGCGGATACACGAATCATCTGCCAGCCATGATTCCGATCGCCATGATTTATGCAACGCCGGAAGACAGCGCGGCAGAACTGGCGTACATCGAAAAACGCGGCTATGACGTTTCCTACGTGGAAATGGGCGAGGAGCCGGATGGAGCCTACATGCTGCCGGAGGACTATGCGGCGCTGTATGTGCAATGGGCGAAGGCGCTGCACAAAGTGGATCCGAAACTGAAACTGGGCGGTCCGG
Organism: Candidatus Acidiferrales bacterium; assembly: GCA_963775865.1. Taxonomy (GTDB): domain Bacteria; phylum Acidobacteriota; class Terriglobia; order Acidiferrales; family UBA7541; genus Acidiferrum. Next base: position 768,123 of record CAVZKU010000012.1, read on the forward strand.
TGTTTACGGGAGTGAATGAAGACATTAAAGTGTGGCCCGATGCGCAGGGACGGACCTCATGGCTCGGGCGATTCCTGGACTATCTGAAGGCACACGAACGAATGGAGGACCTGTCGTTTGTATCGTTCGAGCATTACCCGCTGAATCCTTGCGAAATCAACTGGTCGGATTTATACCGCGAGCCGGAGTTGATCGAAGGGACGTTGAAAGCGTGGAGAGAAGACGGCGTTCCTGCTCGTGTGCCGCTGATGAATACGGAGAGCAACGTGTCGTGGTCGTTGACCGATCCGATGCAGGATGTGTTCGCAGCATTGTGGCTGGCGGATAGTGTTGGGGCATTTCTGAGGGAGGCTGGGCCGGGTGGGGTGTACTACCATTCGCCGATTCAGCCGGAACCCTTGCGACCGGGATGCCAGGCATGGAGTACGTATGGAAATTTCGTGGCGGACGAGAAGTTGGAGATCAAGCAGCACACGGCACAGTATTTCGCGAGCCAAATGCTGAATCTGGACTGGGTGAAACACCGGGCAGGAATGCACGAATTGTATCCGGCGATGGGCGATGTCCAGGATGACGCGAAACACGAACTAATTACGGCGTACGCGACGAAGCGTCCGGATGGAGAATGGTCTCTGCTTATCATTAACAAGGATCCAAGCAACGCGCATGAGATGAAGATCGCTTTTGAAAATGGCGGGAAGGAAGTGGCCGAAGGCTTTTCCGGTCAAGTGAAGATTGTCACATTCGGGGCGGCAGAGTATATGTGGCATTCCTCAGGGCCGACGAGCCGCGCGGACCCCGACGGGCCAGCGAAGCGAAACACGGTGGAGTGGAACAGAGGACAGAAGGTTACGCTACCAAAGGCGTCGGTGACGGTGCTGACGGGAAAAGTCAGCGGATTGTAGGAACCCAGGACTCGAACAGGGCTTGTACCATACGCGACGCGCAGCGTACGCGGCTAACTCTGTGGCGTAGAATTCAGATAACCTGTGGCTGCGTAACTTCCATCCAGTTAATGAGCGAAATGAATCTGGGACGACGACGGCGCTACCACACCATGGATGGATAACAGATGAAAAGTAGCACAGTGGAACAGAGCTTTCGGGCGAAGCGACCGGGGAAGTGGCTCAGGGCACTGCTACGTATGTTGCTATCGCTAACTGTGCTCGTCAAGGGAACTCCTGGGCAGGAACATGCGGCTCTTAGCGGAACGGTGGTCGATGCCACGGAAGCACCCATCCGGGGAGCCCAGATCGCATTTCGCTCGCCGACCGGAATTACACTGGCCAGTAGCGACGAACAAGGACATTTCCGAGTGGAAGGCGTGGAGGCAGGAGGAAGCTTGCTCGTCAGTTTTCCTGGCTTCGCGACAGTGACGCGGGAGCTTCGCGGGCGGGCCGCCTTGGAAAATCTGAAGATTGTCCTGATCCCTGCCTCTGGGCTCCAGCGGATCGAGGTGCAAGGCAGCACAGGAGACTTTATTCCAGCAGCGCCCACCAGCCAATATTTGATCACTTCGCAGGCCATGGACCTGTCCGGAAGCATGGCCACAGACGATATGTTGCGGCAGGTGCCGGGATTCAGTACCTATCGAAGGTCGAGCAGTTTGTTTGCGAATCCGACTTCGCAGGGAGTTTCACTGCGTGGTGTAGGGGCGAGTGCGACGAGCCGATCGACCGTCCTTTTGGATGGCATTCCATTGAACGATCCGTTTGGTGGATGGGTGTACTGGGCGCGCGTGCCGGAAGAAGCCATCGAATCCATGGAAGTCGCGAACGGGGCCGCCTCGGATTTGTACGGGGGTGGGGCACTCGGAGGAGTGGTGAACCTGCGGACGCGTTCGGAGGAAGCGGCCTTTCTGACGGGGGAAGTCTCCATGGGAAGCATGGACACACCGGACTTTTCCTTTGCCGCCGGAGCGCCAATTGGGCGTTGGATGCTGGAAGGAGCCGGTCAGGCCTATCAGACCCAAGGCTACATCGCCGTGCCGCCGGACGAACGCGGGACGGTCGATACCAACCTGGGTTCCTCAGTACTAGCCGGATTTTTGGAGGCCTCGCGGAGCCTTGGCGAGCGGGGACGATTCTTTGTGAGGGGCAGCGGTTTTGAGGAGGATGGAAACAATGGAACACCGCTGCAGAAAAACAATACGACCATACCCGAATTGGATCTGGGTGCGGACTGGAGTTCGGCGGAGGCGGGAAGTTTTTCGGCACGGCTTTATGGATCGCGAGAGTTGTACCACCAGACGTTTTCTTCCATAGCGCCTGACCGGGATAGCGAATCGCTGACGGATGTACAGCGGAATCCCTCCCAACAAATCGGATTCGTGGGGACATGGTCCCGTCTGTTCGCTGAAAAGCACAAAGTGTCGGCGGGGTTGGAGGCAGAGGACGTGCGAGGCCACAGCCAAGATGCAAACTACCATCTGGGCACGGAAACGGCGCTGGTGGATGCTGGCGGGAGGCAACATGCGTTCGGCATTTTTGCACAAGACGCTTACTCCTTTGCGCGAAGCTGGCTGCTGACGTTTGGCGGACGCGTGGACTCCTGGAACAACAACACGGGCTACCAGGACAGAACACCTATGCCGAGCGGTGCGCCGACAGACACGACGTTTCCGAACAGGACAGAAACGGCTTTTAGCCCTCGGATATCCCTGTTGAAGAGTTTTTCGCACGGAACGGCCGTGAATGTCTCGGTGTATCGCGCGTTTCGGGCGCCGACGCTGAACGAGTTGTACCGAAATTTCCGCGTGGGAAATGTGCTGACGCTGGCGAATCCCGCGCTGACGGGCGAGCATCTGACGGGCGGCGAAGCGGGCGTCAGCCAATTGCTTTGGCACGACAGAGTAACGCTGCGGGGGAATTTTTTCTGGAGCGATATTGTGGATCCGGTGGCGAATGTGACGCTGATCAATACGCCCATCCTGATCACGCGGCAGAAAGAGAACCTCGGAGTGACGCAGGCGCGAGGGTTTGAGATGTCTGGCGCCTGGCAAGTAACCCCGCGGGTGCAAATCTCGGGTGCGTACCTTTTTGTGGACAGCATCGTATTGAGTTATGCGGCAAATCCGGCACTGCAAGGGAATTTCCTGCCGCAAGTGCCGCAGAACCAGTTCAGTTTGCAGATGAGCTACGTGGGAAAGACATGGACAGTCGGAGTACAGGGGCGTTTTTTGGGGAACCAATTTGACGATGATCAAAACCTCTTGCCACTGGGGCGCGCGTTTTCGCTGGACGCTCAGGTATCGCGAAAATTGGGAAAAGGCGCTGCCCTTTTCTTTGCGGTTCAAAACCTCACAGATGATCGATTTGGTATCGAAGCGACACCTGTGCTGGAAGTAGGGCCGCCGATATTTGTGAGGGGCGGCATACGGTTCACATTGCGCTGAAATTCAAGCGCGACGACGAGCGAGTAGCAATTCATCGACAAGTAGACGGGCGAGGCGGGCGGAGTTGTGGCGAAGAACGCCGTGTTCTTCGACCAGATTGCCGGTAATGAGGTGGACTTTCATTTTCAGGACATGATCGCGATCCAGTAGGACGGGCTCGGCGCCTTGGGCGCGGTAACGGCGAACCACTTCCGGCGAGACGGATTGGCGATTCGCGATAACCGCATCGATCACCGCACCAGGAACGTGATGTTTGATGGCACGCAGATGATCGCTGAGGGTGAAATTCGTGGTTTCCCCTGGCTGGGTCATGAGGTTGGCGATGTAGGCCCGCGGAGCTTTGGAGTGCGCGACCGCGTGAGCAATTTCTGGAATGAGCAGATTGGGAATCACGCTGGTGTAAAGCGAACCGGGGCCCATGAGGATGACGTCGGCTTGTTGTATGGCTTCGATCGCGGCGGGGAGAGGACGAACGCGACGGGGATTCAGCTCAATTTTACGAATGGGAACCTGGCTGTGAGAGATGCGCGTTTCGCCTTGCACTCGCTTGCCATCGGCAAGAGTAGCGACCAAGTGCACATTGGAAAGCGTGGACGGGAAGATGCGGCCGCGCACAGCGAGGACTTTGCAGGAGACGCGAACGGCCTCAGCGAAGTCCCCGGTGACATGCGTGAGAGCCGCCAAGAAGAGGTTGCCGAAATTGTGGCCGCGCAGGCCACGGCCGACATGAAAACGATATTGAAAGAGGCGGCTCAACAGCGCTTCATCCTTCGAAAGTGCCACCATGCAATTGCGGATGTCGCCTGGAGGAAGTATGCGATTTTCCCGGCGGAGGCGTCCGGAGCTGCCGCCGTCGTCGGTGACCGTGACGATGGCAGCAAGGTCAGTGATCGGCCGTTTGAGCGTAGGATGCTGATCGCTGCGGCGAACGACGTGTTCTTTCAAACCGCGGAGCAATGCGGAGAGACCGGTGCCTCCTCCCAAAGCGACAACGCGCAAGCCATCCTCGGAAAGGCCTGTCTTTAAACGAAGCTTTTTCATGAAAGACTCAAGTACCGAACTCTAACTGGAGAGGTGAACGACCTCTCAAGCGAATCGCTCACTGGGGTGGCCAACCGTGAAACGGTGCGCAACACTTTGCCCTGGGGCAAATTCCAAAAATGCCAGCGGAGAAAGCTAACCCGAATAGCCTTCTTTTTCAGGATACAGCAATTCGGTGAAACGCGGGTCTTCCTGCAGGAAATTGAAGTCTTCATCATTGCGCGCGTGATAACGGTTAGCGGAACGCAGATCGATGGCAATTTTCAGATTGGCCAGGGCCGAATCGGCTTCGCCGGTAAGGCAATCAAGAGCGGCAAGGGCGTAATGAATGTGATCCGCTTTGGGCGCGAGCTTACGGGCTTTCTCAAGACTCTCGCGAGCTTCGTCCCACCGGCCCAAATTCATCATGGCAACGCCACGTTGATAATGGTCTTCGGGACTTCTCGGATTCTGGTCAGCGGTAGGCTTCATGCGCTGTTCCGTGATGCGCAGATGGGTACGCGCGCGGTCAGCCAGTTCCTTGCTGGGGCCGGCGATAACGCGCTCAAGTTCTTGCTTGGCGCGCTGAAATTTCTGTTGATGGAAAAGGCTCATCGCCTCTTCGTAGAGTTTCATTTGGGCTTGCACGAGAGGGTCAACCATTTCAACTCCACCGCGCTGCGGAGGTGGCGCGGGTAATCCTTTTATTTTCTTTGATTTAGCCTTATGGGAGGCCGACGGCTTCGCACGGCTTGTGGAAGACTTATGGACTTTAGCCATGGCGCGAATGCTAACAAAGGTCTGCTCATCCGTCAACGGAAGGGAAGAGGCTGTGGAAAGTGCATAATTGGATAGCCTTTACCGTCCGGCAGCATGTGCGAAAATAAGCTACCTGAGAAACGCCCTTCTCCGGGAAACTAGAAGAGTACCAGGCGACAGAAGGAGCGCATCGGGAAGATTGGCCCGCCCGAGCGCGTGTGTTATAAGTTCAAGATGGAACTCAGGTTGACGACTCGTGCCTTTCATCAATTTTCCTGCGCGCGAAATTAATTGCAAGCTGGTGTACTACGGTCCGGGTCTCGGTGGAAAGACCGCGAATCTGCAGTGGATCTACGACCATACTGGACAAAACCAAAAAGGCAAGATGGTGTCTTTAGCGACGGAGACGGACCGCACGCTGTTTTTCGATTTTCTACCCTTGGATCTTGGAACCGTGCGGGGATTCAAGACCCGCTTTCATTTATATACGGTGCCCGGGCAGGTATTTTACGAAGCCAGCCGAAAGTTGATCCTGAAGGGCGCGGACGGCGTGGTGTTCGTGGCAGATTCACAGGAAGAGCGGCTCGATGCGAACTTCGAGACGCTGGAAAACCTGCAGGAGCACCTAAAAGAACATAACTTGAATTTTGCGACAATTCCCTATGTCCTGCAGTTGAACAAGCGCGACTTGCCGAACGCGCTCAGCGTAGATGAATTGACAAAGCAACTACAGAAAAAGGGCGAACCGGTGATCGAGGGAATCGCGATCAACGGACAAGGCGTGTTTGAAACGCTGAAAGAACTGGCCAAGATGGTGTTGGCGGAATTGAAAAAGGGCGGCTAGTTGTCGAATAGTCGGAAGTTCACTTCGCAAGTAACCACTGCGGAAACGGTTTTGCCTTCGTAGCTAGCTGGCTTACATCTCCACATCGCCAAGGTTTTTAACACACTCTCGTTCGAGCCGTCAGGAAGTCCCCGGACAATCCGTAGTCCGCCCAAGTGGCCATCTGTTTCCACTCCCGCGTCGATCAGGGTGTTGCCTGATACGTGCGCCTGCCTTGCATCATCCGTGAATGCAGAAGGTAGCGGCAGGGGCATCGGCTAATTGGATTCCGAAAGGTGTTGCACCTTTTCCAAACAAAACAAAATTCCTGACAAGAATTCCGCATTTTCCAACCCGGCAACCAATCTTCGCAACGTGATCTACGATTTGTGATACAAGTGGCGCCAGGGCGGTTGGCAACGAGGGAGAAGGTAACGCAGTAGCTCGCGAGTGCTGTTGGGGAGAACGCAGAGCGCGCTCCGCAGACGGAAAAAGCGCGAAGAGCAGCAAAGTGCACGCTCTAAAATGCACAGGAACGGGGAGTCTAACCTACGGAACGTATACCGAAAGGGACTATCGGGGCAAGTTAGGTCACGAAAGGAGGGAGTTAAAAACTGGCGGAGGCGGGGTCTTCGGATTCGAAGGTGGGGATGGCTTCAACGAGACGAGTGACGGTGAGGGCATCGCGGACGCGGCCCTGCCCGCAGACGAGATGGAGTCCGCCACCCTGGCGAGCAAGGGAGATGGAGAGCTTCACCAGCGCGGAAATTCCCGAGCTATCGATTTGGGGAATGTCACTGAGATTGACGACAAACTTCCGCGCGCCACGCTGAACGAGATTCTGGGTGAACTCGGTCAGATGTTCACTCGGTTCGCCGATGGTCAGGCGGCCGTGAACCTGAAGGTAATGGATACCGCCCGCTTCGCGAGCAGAAACTTCCAGTGGTGGATGAAGCGTCATGAAATTGCCCCTCAGTTCAATATCGACGGCTGCCAGCATTGAAGGCTCAGAAGGCGCGGGCGACTCCTGCATTATACGATGAAGAGTATGCAGAACAAATCAATAGAGGCGCGGCGGCATGGCTGGGAGGTCTCCACCGCCGAAGCTCGCGCCATCCAGGAAAATCTTCGGGGCCACTGGGAAGGAAAAGACCGGCTGGGAACGATCCGAACGGTGGCGGGGCTGGACGCAGCGTTTGTCTTGAAGGGGTCCCAAGCTATCGGTCAGAAAGTCAATCGCTGGAGGCGCCTGCGGGAAGCGAACCGCGCGATTGCCTGCGTGGTGGCGTACCGGTTTCCCGAGATGGAGGAAATTGCCCGGGAGTTTGCCATTGTGCCACTGACGTTTCCCTATGTTCCCGGGCTGTTGAGTTTTCGCGAGATACCCGCCTTGCTGGCCGCCCTGAACAAACTGCACGTGCTCCCAGATCTATTGTTCTGTGATGGCCAGGGATACGCGCATCCCCGAAGGATGGGGCTGGCAACTCATTTGGGAGTACTGCTGGATAGACCGGCGATCGGCTGTGCGAAGAGCATTCTCCTCGGCACGCATGGACCGCTGAAGGAAAAGGCCGGGAGTTGGACAGCGTTGGTGGACGAGAAGGCCGGGGGGGAGAGGATTGGAGCGGTGGTGCGGACTCGCGAAAGCGTACGGCCGGTGTACGTCTCACAGGGTCACCGGGTCAGCCTGGAAACGGCGGTTCAGTTGACGCTTGGAGCGATATGCGGGTTTCGCATCCCGCAGCCAACGCGCGACGCGGACCACTTCGCCAGCGAAATCAAAAACAAGGTCTTACGAGGTGAACTATCCGAAAAATGAATCGAGAGTAGAAAAATTTCAAAGCGCGGGGAGCTGAAAGCGGTGCGTATAATCGGCCACACGGTGTAAGTTCCCAATTGCTAACGCGAATGAGCAGGGCAGTGGACGCGCATGCATTCGCCTCGGAGAATTCGATGAAGCGCATGGGCATCGTCTGTTGTAGCGTATTGACTCTGGTGCTGCTCGTTTTTCCGTTGTTCGCCCAACAGTCCCCTGCCACCACCTCCCCGGCGACTCCTTCGGCCAGCGCGTTTTCCCCAGAAGTTCCCCCAGCGGTCACGGAAAAATTAAATCAACTGGAGCAGAAAGTAACGGCGGCGCAATCTTCCGCGGACAATGCGTGGATGCTGGTTAGCGCCGCGCTGGTACTGATGATGACGGGTCCGGGACTGGCCCTGTTTTATGGCGGGCTGGTGCGACAAAAGAACGTGCTGGCCATCATGATGCAGAGCTTCGCGCTGATGGCATTGATCACGGTGTTGTGGGCGCTTGTCGGATACAGCCTGTGCTTCGGCGGCGATGGACATTTTATAGGGAATTTCCAGATGGCACTATTGCGTGGGGTCGGAGCGGCGCCAAACGCAGATTACGCGGGGACAATTCCTCAATCCACATTCATGGTGTACCAGCTGATGTTTGCGATCATCACGCCGGCTCTGATCACCGGAGCAACCGCGGAACGCATGAAATTCTCGGGGACCGTGCTGTTTATGACGCTATGGTTTCTGATGGTGTACGCACCCATGGCGCACATGGTCTGGGGCAAGGGCGGTTTTCTGAACGCTTCGCTCGCCGGGCGATTCCCTACCCTGGATTTTGCGGGCGGTACGGTGGTGCACATCACCTCAGGTGTATCGGCGCTTGTGTGTGCCTTGTATCTGGGAAAGCGCGTGGGCTACCCGAAACAGCCGATGCCACCACACAGCCTGGTCCTCAGCTTTACCGGGGCTTGCTTGTTGTGGGTGGGATGGTTCGGGTTTAACGCCGGAAGCGCGTTGGCTTCGAACGGGTTGGCCTCAAGCGCGTTTGTAGCCACACATTTCGGGGCAGCAGCGGCGGCAATTGGCTGGTGCTTGGCGGAATGGATCAAGAATGGACGGGCAAGTGCCTTAGGGGCAATCTCGGGTGCAGTGGCGGGACTGGTGGCTATCACACCGGCGGCCGGATTCGTTGCGCCGATGCCGGCGCTGGCGATCGGATTCAGCGCGGGCATTTTCTGCTTCTGGATGGTGACAAAATTCAAAGCGATCTTCGGTTATGACGACGCACTCGATGCGTTTGGCGTACATGGAGCGGGTGGCACGATAGGGGCGTTACTAACCGGCGTGTTCGCGCAGATGGTGATCAACCCGATTTTTGGCGACGGCAAAGCGGTGGGCGGAATGGATGGACACTGGGGCCAGGTGGGCAATCAATTGGTAGGCGTGCTGATCGCATGGGCGCTGGCGCTGGCAGGCACAATCGTGATTTTGAAAATCGTGGATGTGACTGTAGGGTTGCGCGTAACCGAGGAGCAGGAAGTACAAGGTCTGGACATTACGCAGCACGGTGAAGAAGGATATAACCTGGAATCCTAAGGCACGGGGCAGGCGGTTGCTAACTCGAGGCGGGAGCAGAGATCCGTATGATGAAAATTGAAGCGATCATTCAGCCGTCGAGGTTCGAATCGGTCAAAGATGCATTGCTGGAAATCGGAGTCGAAGGGATGACGGTAACCGAAGTGCGGGGACACGGAAGGCAGAAGGGACACACCGAAGTGTACCGCGGACGGGAATACACGGTGGACCTGCTGCCGAAGGTGAAATTGGAGGTAGTATTGCCGGACCAGTTAGTGAACCGAGCGGTGGATGCGATATTGAAGAGCGCAAAGACTGGTAAAATCGGCGACGGTAAAATATTCTTGTCGCGAGTTGAAGAAGCGATCCGGATCAGGAATGAGGAACGAGGCGAAAGCGCGCTCTGAGATTACTTATGTCCTCGCCCCGCCCAGGTCTCCCTCCCGGCATTCGCCCGAAAAAGAAAATGGAAGAACCAGTAACGCCGCTTTCCGTGCTAGGACCGCAGTGCGAAGCCCAACGGGAGCGGATACGCAAGCTATTTGAGAACGGAGCCAGCGCGCAAGAAACGCTGCGGCAGTTGTGTGAACTAGCTGATGGAACCATCCGCAAGGTATTCAGCGAATTGCAAAACGTAAAAGGGGAGGGGATAGAAGGGCTCGCGCTGCTCGGGCTGGGTGGGTACGGCCGCGAAGTTCTGTTTCCCTACTCCGACCTTGACCTGCTCTTCCTGTTCGCAAACGAGAAAATCGAAGAAGAAGCGCGACCGTTGATCGCAGAGTTTTCGCGCATGTTGTGGGATCTGGGTTTTCGTGTCAGCTCCGCGGGGCGCACCCTTGACGAATGCAAAAAGATCGAACAGGACAACGCGGAATTCCACCTGGCGCTGCTGGACCGCCGGTACCTGGACGGTGATAAAGCACTATTTGAAAAGCTGGACACAAAAGTTTTGCTAGTAGCCGAAAAACAGGCGCGGCCGTTTCTCCTGGTTGAACTGCAACGTCTGACGCGAGACCGACTCGGACGTTACGGCAATACGATTTTCCACCTGGAACCCAATGTAAAGGATGCTCCGGGAGGCCTGCGCGACTTCCATGCTACGCTTTGGATGCGGCAGTTGGCTGGCGACCGGCGCGATCCGCGGTTCAGCCCGGTGAACGAAGATGAACTGACGCGCGACGCTGTCGAATTCCTGAGCGCGATCCGCTGTTTCCTCCATTACAGCAACGGAAGAAACGACAACACCCTGACGTACGAACTGCAGGCGCAAGCGGCGGAGCGCTCGCTGGGAATCGACGACAATTTGAGGCGGAACGCGGCGGAATGGATGCGACTGTATTTCCGTCACGCCCGTACCCTGAACCGGCAACTGGTGCGTTACGTAGACCAACGCCCGCCCGTGACAATTTCGTTGCGGCAACGTTTGATGAACGCGGCCATCGGACCACGAGCGGAACTACCAACCGGACAGCCGTTTGCGGCTCGCGAAGGCTTGCTGGAGATCACGAACGAACAGCTGTTCGCAGACCGCAATGTAACATACTCCTTGCTGACAGAAACAGCGCGCACCGGCGTGCCCCTAAGCCGTGACGCAGAACGCAGCATTGCTTACATCATGAGTCACCCTGAATTGCCTCAGCGGAATTCACGGATCACCTGGCCGGTATTGGCTGAAATTTTGGGGGGCGACTACCCCGGACTGGCCTTGCGCCCGATGCATCGCCTTGGATTGCTGACGGAAGCGCTGCCTGAATTCCGGGTGATTGACTCGCTAGTAGTTCGCGATTTCTATCATCGCTACACAGTAGATGAACATTCTCTGCGAACGATTGAACACTTACAGGAGCTCACGGACCCTCAGGATGCCTTGGCAAAACAGTTCGCACCGCTGTGGAGGACCGTGGATCGGCGTGATCTGCTGATTCTTTCTCTGCTGCTGCACGATGTGGGCAAAGGCATGCCGGTAGAAAATCATGTTGCGGGCAGTTTGCAGGCGCTGGAGGTTGCTTCGGATCGGCTGAAACTCGGCCCAGAGGAAAAAGCGGAAGTTCATTTTCTGATCGAGCACCATCTGGACATGTCGGCCACCGTGCAACGGCGCGACATTTTCGATCCGGCTACGGTTTCGGGATTTGCGGGGACGGTGAGCACGCACGAACGGCTGCAACGGCTTTGTTTGTTGACCTATGCCGACATTCATGCGGTGAACCCTGAGGCGTTGACGCCGTGGAAAGCGGAAATGCTGTGGCAACTCTTTGTGGGTACATCGAACCACTTCAGCCGGACGCTCGATCGGGACCGCTTGCACGCCTCCGACGAAGCTCCTCTTCTGGAGCAGGTTCGGGCGAAGGTGGGTGGCGCAGACAAGAAGGAAATCGAGCGGTTCCTCGACGGATTCCCGCGGCGCTACCTGGCAGTGCACTCCGCGTCAGAACTTGCGGGACATTTCGCGCTCTACCGTAGGCTGGGGGGTGAGCCGGTACAAACAGAGATCAAGAAAACGCACCACGCCTACGTGCTGACGCTGCTTTCCGCAGACCGGCCGGCGTTGTTCGCGACCATTGCGGGTGTCCTCGCTGCGTGGGGAATGAACATTGTGAAGGCAGACGCGTTTGCCAATGCAGCTGGAGTGGTACTGGACACATTCCACTTTGTGGATCTGCACCGCACACTCGAACTGAATCCTGGCGAAATCGCGCGCTTCCAACAAAGCCTTTCTGACGTTCTGAATGGCAAACAGCTGCTGGAACCTCTCCTGAAGGGGCGACTGGCGGCAGCGCTTGCGCGACCGCCGAAGGTGGTTGTGCCAACGGCGATTAATTTTGATGAAGGCTCATCGGATCACTGCACCTTGGTGGAGGTTGTGACCCAAGATCGGCCTGGACTTTTGTATGGAATTGGATCAGCGTTGGCGCGGTTGGCCTGCAACATTGACGTGGCGCTGATTGATACGGAAGGACAGAAGGCCATCGACGTGTTCTACCTGACGTCACAGGGGAATAAATTGACGGCGCAAAAGCAAGAACTCCTTCGTGAAGTGCTACAGGCAACGCTTTCCTAGACACTTTAAAACGGGCTTTATTCACAGAAGGCGCGGTTACGATAGAGCCGGAACGCGGCACGCACTTGAGGGAGAACTGCCATGATTTCCACGGTGAACTACCAAGCCATTCTCGAGGTTGCGCTTTCTGAAGCGCGCCTTGGACTAAAAGAAGGTGGAATCCCAATTGGTGCAGCGATTTTTGACCAGAGCGGTAGGCTGATGGGTGCTGGACACAATCGGCGTGTACAGCATGGAGATCCATCGGTACACGGAGAAACCGATGCATTTCGAAACGCTGGGCGGCAAAAAAGCTACCGGAAACTAATCATGGTCACAACGCTGGCGCCGTGCTGGTATTGCAGCGGGCTGGTTAGGCAGTTTGGATTCGGTACCGTAGTGGTCGGGGAGAGTAGAAATTTTCAAGGTGGGGTCGAATGGCTGCGCTCTCTGGGAGTGAAGGTGATCGATCTGGACTCCCAAGAATGCGTCAAGCTGCTGGGGGACTACATTCGCGCAAATCCAGAGGTGTGGAACGAGGACATTGGGGAAGAGTAAGGCAAGTTCCAGTGAGGCTCTTGCGGCGGGCGTTTGGCTCTCGCAATCGATGGCGCAAAGCAGAGGAATTGGATAGAATCCGCGGGTCTGTCGTGAGACTGCGTGACCTTGGACGTCCCGGCGAGCCAGGCCTTCAGTGGTTTCTGCGAGAGAGCCAGGGAAAGATGACATCCGGCGAGTTCAAGAACGGAATCACTGGAAAGAGTTCCTCGCCAATCTCGGAGATTGACGTTCTCTGGATGACGGCCGGGTTAGGCTGCGATGGAGACACAATTGCAGTCACCGCGGCAACTCAACCGAGCATCGAAGATTTCTAGGCAATTTCCCGTGGATCCCCAAAATTAAATTCCATAATCCGTTTCTTGCTTACGAGAATGGGGATGCCTAATCTGGAGCTTTATGGAACGGCGAGCTGCCCATACACGACCGAAATGCGCGAATGGCTGGAATGGAAAGGGAGTGCGTTCACGGAGTACGACGTCGAACTGGACACCCAAGCGCGCGAACGGTTGAGACAGCTCGCAGAAGCGCCATTCACCGTTCCGCTGCTTGTGGAGGACGGCAAGGTGATCCAAGTGGGATGGCAGGGCCGCGGCTGCGTTTTGGGCAGGTAAGAATGCACGAACTGTCGATTGCCATGAGTATTGTGCGAATGGCGCAGGAGGAAGTGGAGCGTCGGGGGCAGGTGCAAGTGCAAGCGGTGCATCTCCGCTTGGGACTCTTGTCGGGCGTGATCAAAGAAGCGCTACTTTCTTCGTACGAGATGTCGTGTGAAGCGACGCCGTTGGAAGGTTCGCAGCTTCTGATCGAGGAAATTCCCGTGGAAGTGTATTGTCGCAAATGCGACGCAACGCGGCCGGTGAGCTCAATCCGGTTATTCTGCTGCGCGGAATGCGGAACTCCTACGCCGACAGTCCTGCGCGGAAAAGAATGGCGGCGAACTCAGGATTGCCCTTGGCAGTCCACAACGATGAGAGTCATGTCATCCTCTTGCAAATGGCCTGAAGAGCGGGCGGACCAACGGGCTATTTCGCAGAGTAGCTCGTCGGCAATCGCTGCCGCCGGCAGACGAGAATGGGCTTCTAGAAACTGCTTGCAACGCGAAGCTCCAAACTCTTCCTGCTTAGCGTTTGTGGATTCGGGCAGGCCATCCGTAAAAAGCAGATAGCGATCGCCTTGCTGCAGCGGAATCTCGATCGATGAGTAGACAGCTTCGGGAAACATCCCGAGCAAGAGACCATTTTGTTCGATGGACCGAGCCTCGCCGGTCGAACGGCTACCGACCAGCAGCGGAGGGTGTCCCGCTCCCGCGTAACGGACTATCTTTGCATCGAGATCTGCATATAGATAGGCTGCCGTGGCGAAGTGCTCGTCGAATTTTCCGCAGAGAGTCTCATTCAGGCTGGCAAGGACTTGTTCGGGATGCTGAGCTTGTGTCTTCTGGCCAGCAAAAGCGCCCACGATCGTCGTCATTTGCGACCGAATGTCTGTCAAGGAGAAGGACGGAGTTGCGAGCACTGAGAGCAGAGGGCATAACGGCATGAGCATGGTTATACGCAGTTGGCAGCGGCAAGACAAATGTTGCTGATCACAATCAGTGATCAAAGGAAGTCTGTTGGGCATTCGCGAGTGCGGCCAACTCCCGATGATCGTTCTAACGCGGTAACCGGTCAAGTCCCGGAAGCCAAGTTACCGGTTTCCCGACTATCCATGGGTTGACCGTCACAAAAAGTACCAGTCCGCCGTGCTAGCCTTCCTCCCATTGGCGTAAGACGGACGTGTGCGCGGGGCACATTAAGAGGCGGCAAGGAATCCTTATGGCTTTCATTTATAGATATCTTTTCCCTGGGATGTGGCTGGGTTATTCGGCCTATTGGTGGGTGATGTCGCGGGACGTAAAAGTAACTGAACGCAGCGAGTCCGGGGTGTCGCGGTTTGCGCGCCTGGTTGCGATTATCTGCGCTGCTGCACTTCTTTTGCTCCCAAGCGTTCCGCTACCCTTGTTAAACAAGAGATTTCTTCCGCTTGGCGACTGGTGTTTCTGGAGCGGTGCGGCGATTACAGCAGCGGGTTTACTCTTTTCCATCTCGGCACGTCGTCATCTTGGAAAAAATTGGAGCCAAGCCGTCACCGTGAAAGAGGGTCACGAACTCATCACCAGTGGCCCCTATGCCGTAGTTCGCCACCCGATCTATACCGGGCTTCTGCTGGGATTCTTGGGTTCCGCTGTGGCCCGAGGGGAATGGCGCGGGATACTTGCTGTCTCCCTCGTCCTCGCCGTTCTTTGGTTCAAATTACGGCTTGAGGAGAAATGGATGCGTGCGCAATTCGGTGAGTCGTATGCAGCTTACTCCCAGAAGGTGGCAGCGTTGGTGCCTTACATCAGCTAGGCGACGCAGAGTCCTGATCAACGACAAATAAGGAGTTGAGCCCTGCCTTAGGTTGGACAGGGAAGGAACTCGCCGGCCTGCGGTGCGGCGATGGATTGTTGGGTTGACATCTTACCTGAAGCGGATAGATACTCGGGTATGATGTCGACCCAAAAGGATAAAGAAAAGCTCGAGTTGCTGCAGGGCACGCTGGACCTGCTGATCTTGCGCATATTGATCTTTGGAGCGCAGCACGGGCAAGGGATTGCTCGCGCCATCCAGGAAACGTCAGACGAAGAGCTGCTCGTTGAGCACGGCGCCCTCTATCCCGGGCTCCAACGGTTGGAAGAGCGAGGATGGATTTCAGCGAAGTGGGGAACCTCTTCAAATAACCGCAAGGCTCGGTTCTATACGCTAACCGCCGCGGGCCGCAAACAACTTGGCAAAGAAACAACAAAGTGGAGGAGGCTGGCGAAAGCCATCGCCCGGATTCTGGGGTCAGAACCAGCAGGAGGTTAAAAGCTATGTTCGGACGCAAACGCAAATGGGATGACTTTAGCGCGGAGATTGACGCCCACTTACAACTTGAGTTCGAACGCCAGCGAGGACTAGGTCTGAGTGATGAGGACGCGCGGGCCGCCGCGCGGCGCGCCTTCGGTAATGTCATGCAAGCCAAAGAGCGTTTTTACGAATCCGGTCTCTGGCTCTGGTGGGATCATTTCTGGCAAGACGTGCGCTACGGTGCCCGTGCGTTGCGCAAATCTCCCGGCTTTACCGCGGTCGCTGTGCTCACCCTCGCCCTCGGAATTGGTGCCAACGCCGTGATCTTCAGTCTCGTCAGTACCTTCCTACTCCGGCCTTTGCCCATCCGCCATCCCGAGCAAGTCTGGGCCATTCATCAAGGCAAACAAAACGACCCTTCGTATTCCCAATCGATGTCCTATCCCAACTACAAAGATCTCCGCGACCGTATCCAGGTCCTCGCCGGCATGGTCGTTTATCGTTTCGATCCCCTGAGCCTGAGCAACAACGGTCGAAACGAGCGCGTTTGGGGCTACCTCGTCTCGGAGAATTATTTCGATGTCCTCGGTGTTCGTCCGGTTTTGGGACGTACCTTCTTACCTGAAGACGGCAATGCTCCCAACGCACATCCCGTCGTGGTGTTAAACTATCGCGCTTGGTTGCGTCGCTTCGGCGGCGATCTTGCCATCCTGGGTAGCTCCATCAGGATCAACGGTCGCACCTTCACCGTCGTAGGCGTGGCTCCGCCCGAATTTACAGGCACCGAGAGACTGTTCACGCCGGAATTTTGGATACCGAGCATGATGCAGGAGTGGATCGAAGGCTACAGCGGACTAACGTCCCGCGGCGACGGCCAATGGCTTACCTTCGGTCGCCTCAAGCCCGGAGTAACACCGCAACAAGCACAAGCTCAGCTGAATAGTGTGGCGCAACAACTGGGCAAAGAATATCCCGGACCGGATGAAGGAATGACTCTTCGCCTGAACCCGCCGGGCTTGGTGGAGCCAGATTTGCGCAACGCGGTGATTGCTTTTAGCTTGGCTCTCAGTCTGATGGTCGGCTTGGTCTTGGCCATCACTTGCACCAATTTAGCCAGTCTATTGCTGGCTCGCGGGGCACATCGCCGCAAAGAAATTGCGGTGCGCCTGGCCATCGGAGCCACTCGTCTTCGTGTCGCGCGGCAATTACTAACCGAGAGTCTTCTGCTTTCTGTGCTCGGGGCGTCTGTGGGATTGCTTCTCGGTGGTCTCCTCGTCCAACTCGTCAAAGCTGCGGTCCCTTCTCTTGACTTTACCCTCACGCTCGATCTGCGCATGGATTGGCGCGTAGTCAGTTTTGTAGTCGCACTGGCGCTGCTCACCGGTATTGCTTTCGGTTTGTTTCCCGCGCTATACGGCAGCCGAGCAAACCTCCTCGGCACATTAAAAGATGAATTGACTTGGGGACGTCGTAGATCGTGGTTGCGAGGCGGCTTGGTCGCCATGCAGGTTGCGCTCTCGTCCATCTTGCTTATTACCGCAGGACTAACCGTCCGAAGCCTGCAGCACACGCAGAGTCTCGGCCCCGGCTTTGACCCGAATCACGCCTTGACGCTATCCGTTGATCTCGGACTGCAAGGTTACGACGAAGCGCGTGGACGCAATTTTTATCAGCAACTCCTGCAAGCCACCCGAGCGCTCCCAGGAGTCAAGTCTGTTGGCCTAATCAGGAGTCTGCCGCTGGGCCTGGAGTACAGCACCACCGGCGTTTACCCCGACGGCCGTCCCGAGCCACACGCAAATGAGATGCCTTCTGCATGCTACGAGAGCATCAGTGCTGGATATTTCGCCGCCATGGGTATTCCGCTGATGGCGGGACGCGACTTTTCCGAAGCCGACACCGCCAAATCGTCTGGCGTGGCCATTATTAATGAAACTCTTGCGCAGCAGTTCTGGCCCGGCGAAAACCCCATCGGCAAGCGCTTACATTCCGGAAATACCGGCTCCAATGCGTTAGAGGTCATTGGCATCGCCAAGAATGGCAAATACCAAACCCTCAGTGAACTTCCGAGCCTGATGATTTATTACCCTCTCTCGCAGGTTTATTCGTCCGACGCTGCGCTCGTGGCGCGCACGAATTCTGACCCCAAGCCGGTGATCGCCAGCGTTCGTAACGAAGTCTCAAAGCTCGATCCCAACCTGCCCATTTACGAAGCGAAAACGCTGCAGGAACACATGAAGCTGCCACTCTTTCCTCTACACGCCGGTGCCGTAGCCGTTGGCAGCTTCGGTCTACTCGCTATGATTCTCGCCGCCATTGGGATTTACGGACTGATGGCCTATTCAGTCGCGCAGCGCACGCACGAAATTGGTATTCGCATGGCCTTAGGTGCACGCGCCCGGGATGTCTGGACGATGGTGCTGCGCCAAGGCCTGATCATTATGGCCGTCGGCATAGCCTGTGGCCTGCTCGGCGCCATCGCGCTTTCGAGAATTGTCGCAAGTCTACTCTATGGCGTCAGTGCCACCGATCCTCTGGCTTTTGCTCTGAGTTTGCTGTTGCTCGCTGCTGTAGCGCTTGCGGCCTGTTTCTTCCCAGCAAGGCGTGCAACCAAGGTAGATCCCGTCGCTGCGATCAAGTGTCTGTGAAGCGCTGTTGAAGCGACTAGGTCGTGTAGAGAGGGGAAGAAGATTCAAGAGTGGGTGTAAAAGACGTTCTCTGGTAACGCGGAAACCGTACCGCATCATCCGTCATTAATCTTCCGTTCGAGGCTGCCAGCCCGCCATCGCAGCCTAACCGAGACCCAGTTCCGCAGGTTTTGCTCTATTCATCCCTGGCCGCCCCCAATTTCTGGACACGCTCACGAGCATGAAAGGACTCCACGGAAAAGCCGACTTACAAGGAGTCTGACCGCTGGATGCTTTTCGCAAAGTGTGCAATAGGGAACAGCATCTCACTTCTCTCTATGCTCTAGTGAAAAAGCAGACGACCCCGGGCGCGGCATTCTTACACGTGACAAATCTGCGCTAAGAGTTGCATCAGCAAAGGCAAACCTGTTCCTGATGTCTCCGCATACTCCCCTTCGCACGGGCCCCGTGAGCTTGGCTGAGACCGGCAACATGGCCTCCTTCTGCCCTTGGAAGCACTCTTTGAGAATTCTCGCCTGCGCGTCGCTTCTGCTGTGTCTGGTTTCTGGGAGTTTGCCCGCTCAGCAACAAACTGCCGGGCTTGGGCCTAGCCGTAGCTCCCTCTCGGAAGCACCCTTACCCAAAGTACCCGCTGCGGAGGGGCTAGCCGGCGTTGCAGGCACAGTGTTGGACCTGAGCGGTGCCACTGTTTCCGGGGCAGACGTCAATTTGACGCATCGTGATGGAACGCAATCACATCACATGCTATCCGATGCGAACGGCGAATTTAGCTTCTTAAAGACTCTTCCCGGTTCCTACCTCGTGGTCGTCAACGCTAAGGGCTTTGCGCCCTTTACTTCAGTGGAGTTCCTCGTCATGGACCAGCAGGTCTACGAGCTTCCCGACATCTCATTGTCAGTTGCAACGGCGAGCATCGAGGTGATGGTCCGCCCAACCGACCTGATCGCCGCTGAGCAGATCAGAGCCGCGGAGAAGCAGCGTCTGATGGGCGTCATCCCAAACTTCTATACAAGCTACATTTATGATGCCGCCCCGCTCACGTGGAAACAGAAGTTCTCGCTCGCTGTACGTGGCACATTCGATCCGGTTGCATTTATCGGCGTCGGCTTCGCTGCCGGCATCGAGCAGGCCAACAACTCCTTTGCCGGGTACGGCCAAGGTGCGTCAGGATACGGCAAGCGTTATGCCGCAAAGTTTGTGGACGGACGGACCAGTGACTTGCTGACTCATGCGGTATTCCCCTCGCTGTTTCACCAGGATCCGCGCTACTACTACCAGGGCTCCGGCACCTTTAAGTCCCGCCTTGCGCATGCAGTCGACTCCGCATTTGTCACACGCAGCGATAGTGGGCGTAACCAGCCGAACTACTCTTATTTGCTTGGCAACATGTGCTCAGCAGCACTGTCCAATCTGTACTATCCAGAAGCAAATCGGGGAGCGCACTTGGTCTTCACGAATGCCGCCGTCGGCCTCGCGGGACGAGTGAGTGGGAATTTAATCCGTGAATTCCTCTCGAAGCGCTTGACGACGATCGTGACCGGCGACGGAAGACCACCAACATTTTAGTTATGTGCCATTCCTCCTGAGTTCGGATGAGCGGTCCGTAGGTCCTGATAAACGTTAATGGACGCGCGATTCACCGAAACGCAAAAGTGGGCAGGATGTTCCGCGCGCGTTTGATTAATCCCTTTGAAGGTGGCCGCTGGCCTCTCGGTGGCGCGTCGACCGAGATTCGCTCTTGGCAACCCGCTTCGATGGCTCAGCAGGACGACATCACTCTCGTTGTGATAGACGTCCGCTAGTTTTTGGAGCAGTGGGGGAATCACAGTCAGTGCGTTCGCACCGGCGTATAATAACGTTTGGAAATTAGTGAAGCCCGTCCGTTGGTGCGGAAAGTCCCAGCTACGGCGCTTCGCGTCGAGAGTTGCGACCTTCTTTTCCTTTTCTGCTCCAAAGCGGACGCGAGCGGTAAAGGAGGAATAATGGCGCGTCGTCCTTTACCCAGGAATTTAAGTCCTAGACTTATCAACGCACAAGCGAGAAACCTTTTGCGGGACCTCCTCTACGGCAACTCTCGGGCCTTGGCACGCTACTCTCGTTTCGATGTCCGGTCGCCCGGCACCTCAAATCCAAGACTCTGCGACGCTCAACTCGTAATCGCGCGCGAGTATGGCTATACAAGTTGGCTCAAACTGAAGCAACATGTGGAGGCACTAACGCTTGACTCTGATTCTTCGGAAGAACTCGACGGTTTATAGACCCCAATGAATTGTGCAAGGCTCTTTTTACTACCGGCCTTGTTGGAGGCGGTCCATGAAAGTTCTTGAAACAGTCTTAATTAGTGTTTTAGTTCTGATGCCTTGGGCTAGGAGAGCCCAAGACAAGCCGACACCGGTCGTTCCGCCCGATGTCGCGTCCGGGAAGCTGACATACATGGATTATTGCGCCGCATGCCACGGGGCCGACGGTAGGGGCCATGGCCCTGCCGCTTCGGCGCTAAAAACACCACCGGCGAATCTGAGGACACTCGCTATCCGGCACGATGGCAAATTCCCGGAAGACTATGTTACCCGCATGGTGCGCTCTGGAGAGCCAATTTCTGGACACGGTTCGGCTGACATGCCCATCTGGGGGCCGGTTTTTTCTATGCTAGAAAACGGTGACGAACTAGGGGTGCGTCGACGCATCAAGAACTTGTGCAATTATCTGGCGTCCATTCAAGACAAGAAATCGTAACCTAATCGGCTAAGTCCAAACGCCGAAACCGGAAATGTGCGTACTAGGCCCATTATCCGGTGAAGTGGGCTACAGTTAAGCGGCTAACCACTCTCCTTCCAAACCGCAAAAGCGTAGAATCGTTGTTGGTCAATTCGAGCTTGCCATGAGCGCAAAACTTGGGATGGGATGTAGAGTTCTTGTCGACCGCTGAGGCCAACGCAACAGAAAGCGCAAAAGAGACGGCTGCCTAAAGCCAACCAAGGCGGCCCCGGGAATACCCCCATACCTCTCCTGAGTTGTTCTAGTTCGAAGGCGGGATTACGACCTCTGCGTGACCACCCGACAATAAAACAAGCGAACTTCAATTCCACATAAAGACATTAGTAGAAGAGCTTGGGCATTCGACAAGTCCGCTGCTGCGCTCACTACGCCCAGTCGCCTCGTCTTAGGACAGGCAACAACGAAGTTGAAGACCGACCTACAGTCCAGTATGTTTTGTGATGAAAGGTAAGAGGGAAATATTTGATGGCCTATACTCCTTATGCCAAGAAAATTGAACCCCTTTGTCCCGTGGCCGTGAGGGTGTCCCAGATAAAGGTGCACGCACCAGCACACGAAACATGGGGTGTGGTAACCTGCGATGCCTGCGGAGAGAAGTTCTTTATTGGACGGAACCGCATCGGCGGTTCTAGGATTACGGCCCAAGAGTGTGCCAAGAGACTTGATACTTTGCTGGCAGAAGACCACAGAAGAGACGGGATGCACGCAGACAGTTATGAAATTCCTGATTGATTGTTTCTAGCGGCCCGGCTTCCTGTTGCAGCATGGTATTGTGTCTTCGCCTGACTGCTGTTATCGTTGCCGCTCTCATTGACGTATCGGCTGGATGCTGTAACGGCTGGCTGGAATTGAAGAGAATGTGTATTGACAAAGTGATGCCAATCGTCTTTAATCCCTCCACTCAACCATCCAGCACCACCCTCCTGGATTATTTCATTTAGATTGCGTCTTTTGTTTTTGCGCCAGTTTGCACGGCATTCTCTCTGGGCGGATGAGAATGCAGGCTTCGCACACTGTCGTGATGGAGGGGCTCCTTCCCGCAAGGGTGGGAGCCTTTCCAATAGATTCCGACCGCTTACAACAGCGTGGGAAGTAGTGAGGTTGATGTTGGTTCCTCCGTTCGACATTTTTCGTGTTTTGAACGACCAGAAACCTCTCTGGATTGAAGCAGCGGTGACCCTCGACGATGCCATCGCGCGAGTGCGACAAATCGGCGCAGCGCAGTCAGGTCAGTATTTCATTCACTCGCAGAAAACCGACGTTGAAATCGCCATGACCGTCCGACGTTCTGCAAATGTCGGACCAAAGTTCAGTACCCGCTCGCAGCCTCTCACCGTGCGCCATCACCCCAGGCTGATACGCAGACCGGAAGAGTAAAACGATTTGCTGCTTCAGAAGCGGAGAATCAGATGGTCTTGATTGTTACCCGATAGTTCGGGTTTGTCAGTCTCCAACGCCTGTGTTGAGCTGCATTAAAAGTTCGATTGGAATGATGGGAGGGTAATGCCCTGCAGCAAATCCTGTCGGTGTCTCTTGGAACCCCGCATAGTTCGAGTCGGAAAGAATGGTGTGTACATGATGCTCCTGCCATATCTTCCCACCGAGGGCTCTGGGGATCACCTCCACCGGAACGTGGTACGCCAGCACATCCCGATTTATGATCATGGACGTAGCGTGTTAAGACGAGCCTCACGACAGTAGCTTCCTCAGGTTGGATCTGCCAATTCCCCGTCTTGTCAAAGAAATAACCGAACTTCATCGCCTTGTCCCTATTCACTGGCGTCGCTGCTGACACCAGACTCACTGGTCTTATAGACTCGAGACCATTTCTCCAACTTCCGGACCTGTTCCCTGCTATTACAAGATCATCGCGAGAGGGCCGTCGAAACGCTGGGATCGAACTTCTCAATTCTCACTTTGTACCCGAGAGCACCGTCTTCAAATTGGTGCTCGGACACTACGCGCCCGATACTGTGCACTCGGCGGAAAGGACTGCCTGAGATTTCTAGAGGAAAGGGAATTCTCAGAGACAATAAGGTTCCCAGCGTCAAATGACGTGGGGTCCTCATCAAGAAAGAAGTCCCAGAAACGTCTACGGCTACCGCCAGCTGTTCTTCAAGAGTCGGTCTCTATACACCGAAAGTGGAGGGAGATTTCCACCTTACCGTAATTGCAGGTGCGTCATTCACAGAATCTTCCCAAACTCTAGGCCACAATCTGGACACCTTCGGTAAGTGGCTGTACGAAGGTGTCCAGAAACGCGACTACCGTCCAAGTGGAAACGTAACGGGCGTCAACCTAGTTCATCCCTGACTTCCTTTGTTGGACCAGATGCTCAGTGAGCTCTGCAATCTGGTCGTCAATCAATCTGATTTCAATCTGAACCGAGGATGAGTTGGTCGAGAAAACCCTTCTGCTTGCAGAGCAGCGGGGTCACCGCACGTTCGACTTTTTGGAGGACTTGGGTAGGGGATTCTGAATTCAAGTGTAGAGAGACCTTGCGAGCGTACATAGGAGTCTCTTTCTCTTGATTCAAGAGAGCGGTCCAGGAGGGCGGTAACTGGTCTCGAAAGCCTGAGCGCGGCCTCGAATCGAGTAGTGCGACAATTTCCAAAATGCCAGTCTCGCCTCTCGGCAATCTGGCCGGGAACTGATTACGAACGCTACGGTCAAGATGACCTAAAGTCTGTCCAATATTGGACAGTTTTTAAGAATTGGATGGTTGCATACTTTGATCCCTGTCCAAGATTGGTCTAGGTTTCTGGACTAATCACAATTCCCCTGAACGGGGAATAAAAGGGGAGGCGAGCAGACCTAGCTTGCCTCCCATGCTTATGGGGTGGAATCCCAAATGGAAAATTCTGCTTCCAGTGCATGCTTGCTATTCTTGTTGTGTATCCACCTCCGCGCTCTCTCTTTCTGTTCACGAGACTGGAGGGAGGAATGAGAAACCGAAACAGCCGCTTTGATAGTGTTCGTATCAAATCCACCGGTTCTTACGTTCCGTCCAAGATTCTGACAAACGAAGAGGTCACGGCGAACTTGCCAACCTCTCCGGCGTGGGTGCTCGAAACGTTGGGGATTCGCGAGCGGCACATCGCTGAACCAGAAGAATACACGTCGGATCTTGCTGCCCATGCCGGGCTGGACGCGATTGCTTCAGCGGGGCTGGAGCCAAACGAAATTGACTTGATCATCGTTGCTACGGCAACACCCGACCGCAAGATGCCCTCATCGGCTTGTATTGCCCAGAACAAGATGGGCATTCGCAATTGCTGTGCCGCGTTCGATGTTGCAGCGGTGTGTGCGGGGTTTGTTTACGGCATCACAATCGCTGGCCAATTCATCCAGAATGGTACTTACGAGCGTGCGCTGGTGATCGGCGCCGATACCTTCTCCAAGGTCACGGACTGGAATCGCCGCGACTGCGTCGTTTTCGGAGACGGTGCTGGCGCCGTGGTACTCGAGCGGAATGATCGGAAGAATGCGCTCTTTTCAAGCGTTCTCTTCGCCGAGGGCGAGGGAATGAATCATTTCACAATCTACCCTGGGGACGCCTACTTCACAATGAACGGAAAAGCGGTTTACGAGAAGGCTACAACCGCCGTGCCCGCGTGTATTCAGCAGATTCTCTGTCTAAACGGACTGGGACTCGAGGACGTCTCAATGATCATTCCGCACCAGGCTACAGCTCGCGTCCTCAAACGCATCGCCGAAGTACTCAACATCCCTTTTTCCCAAATCCAGACGAACCTGGAGTCGTACGCGAACACCGCTGGAGCCACAGTTCCGCTGCTCCTAGACCAAGTCAACCGACGCGGTCTCCTCCACGAAGGCGATCTTCTCTTGCTCGTGTCCATCGGCGCAGGCTGGGCTTGGGGCGCAAGCTTATATCGATGGTAAGGTCCGATCTTGCCAACCAATCGCGCTTTGACGGGTATTGGGGCTAGTATGTGGAAACCTAGTTTCGGCAAGTCTCGTTCACGCACTTCCCGAATCGATCATGAATACGGGAATGGTCTTCGCACCTAGCTTCGTTTGAGGCAATCATGGACATCAGGACAGCGGGAGAGGGCGGGGAATTTTCGTAAAACAGGAGCGGCTACCGCGATTCGGCTCGCGAAACAAACTCCAAGTCTTCGTATTCAGGAAGTTGGTGAGCTGAAACAAAAGTAAGATTCGGGTCGTTCGGTTCGCGTATCAAAACGCCGCCGCCAAACTCCTCAACGTACCAAGTGGTCGCGGGGTCGTCGGGGGTGCACACGCGAATAGCTCGATTTCGGCAGGTCTGCGATGAAACAGCACGCGGTCGTCTTTCTTTATCTCCTCACCAGATTGATATATTAGGGTCACAGAGAATTGAGCGACAGTCAAAGCTCCTCCTTTAGACATCAAGTGGGACTGCTTCAGCGCACACCCAGCCAAAACCGTTGCATACGCTACACTGCGCATCTCCCAGATACCCGGATGCCGCGCAAGTTAGGCATTCCTTCCAACTGTCACCGATGGCCCTCTGGTTCGTGCCATTGCATCTCTTCCCACTAACCATGCGCCCGCAATTTGCGTTGGTTAGCTTTATGATAAACCCGGGCCCTCCGCAATTTGTACAAGACGTGACTGGCTTAGGACGCTTCATGTTGCCCAGCAGGGCAGGCACTCAACTCCGTCGGCCCCAC
The DNA here is from genome assembly GCA_963775865.1 of Candidatus Acidiferrales bacterium. Taxonomy (GTDB): domain Bacteria; phylum Acidobacteriota; class Terriglobia; order Acidiferrales; family UBA7541; genus Acidiferrum. The sequence continues at coordinate 794,064 of CAVZKU010000012.1, forward strand.
CATCTATCTTCCTTCTTTCCCTCAGTGGTCAGGTCAAAAGCGGCCAACGGTGGTCAGGTCAAAACCGGCCAACGGATGTGGCCCGGGACTTAGATGTTGTACTCTGCCGTTCGCTTTCCTTACAAGTTTAATCTCCGAGATTTCGAAGTGGAGAGCCATTTCCTCCTCGAAGCCCGAAAAAATCTCGTTTACAGGGCCGTGGGTGCATTTTCTCAAGGTCTCCCATAGTTCAGGTTGTGGCTTTCTGGCTACTTTTCGACGTGGTGCTCATTGTTCCGCCGGCAACTTGGTTCTCCAGCTCCGCGGCCCGCATTTGAGGATATGGCCGTGGTGGAGAAGGCGGTCGAGCATAGCGGTGACGGCCGCGCTGTCACCGAGCAGTTTTCCCCAGTCCTCGACCGGTCTGTTCGACGTCACCAACGTGCTGGTGCGTTCGTAACGGCGCATGACGATCTCCAGCAGCTCTTCTGCCGCTGTGGGCCCTAACTTGCGCATTCCCAAGTCATCGATGATCAGCAGAGGCACGGTGGACAGCAGTTCCATGTGCTCTTTGCGTTTTCCGTCCAGGGCCGCTTCGGCGATTTCCTCGAGCAGGACGTGCGCCTCCCGGTAGATCACCCGATAGCCCTGGCCGATGACCGCCTGCCCGATGGCCTGGGCCAAGTGACTTTTCCCGGTGCCGGGCGGACCCAGAAAAAGTGCATCTTCGCGGCGAGCGATGAACGTGGCCGTCGCCAGATCGAAGACCATGCTCCGATTCATCTTCTTGTTGAAGTTGAAATCGAAGTTGTCGAGCGTCACCTGCGGGTCGCGAAATTGCGCTTGTTTTCGGCGCCGTTCCAGCAGTCGGTCGCTGCGACGAGTCAGTTCATCGGATACCAGACAGGAAAGGAAGTCGATGGGGGCCATCGGTTCCGTTTGTGCTTGCTGCAGGCGCGTCTCTAGTACCGCAGCGATGCCGCCGAGACGCAGTTGCCGTAAGTAACGATTCAACTCGATCAGATTCATTCTGGTTGCTCCTTGATTTTGAGATTGATGAAATCGCGATACTCGGTGAGCTCGCGAATTAGGGGATCGATCTGGCGCAAAAACATTTGCGGGTGTGGGCGGCGCTCCAGATAACGGCGCACGAAGCGGTGTTCTGCAACGCCGATGTCCAGAGCGGTGGCGCAGGCGTCTTCGACCGCGGCGGCCCCGTATTTCTTGATCAGGGAAAGCACTCCCAGGATGCGGCGGATGCCTGTCTCTGCTTGCCGCTGATAGATCAACTGGCAGAGCTTGCCGATCTGGGATCCGGCATGTTCGGCGCGCCGCAACAGTTGCGCCGTGCTCAGCGGCATTTTCTTGGGGTGGTCTTCTTCCTGGATGCGATATCCCCCGCGTTTCTGACGCAGGTGCTCGCGAAGAAGTTGGTTGGTATTCGGATGGAGGATGCGCACGTGCAGTTCATCCCACTGCACCTTCACCGGCCGTCCGATCCATCCCGGCGGCAAGCTGTAATAGGCGGCTTCCACCTCCACGCAACCGTCCAGATGAACGACGCGTTCTCCGTATTGGTAATAGCGGAACGGTTCCAGAGGCAGAGGGAGCAAGTGCGGTTTTTCTTCGGCGAACATGACCGCTACCTGCCGTTTCGTCGTGCCATGGATGCGCGTGTCGGCCCAGCGTTCTTCCCAGCGATCCAGATACGCCTGCGCTTCTTCCAGGCTCTCGAAGCGCATCCCTTTCAGAGGTGTTTTCTGCGTGTGGCCGATCCCCGACTCGACCTTTCCTTTTCGATCAGGGTCTTTAATCCGGCAAGGTAGCGCCACCACACCGTAGTGTGCGAGGACATCTCGAAACAGGGGATTGAGAAGGGGATCGTAGATGTCGGGAAGCAGCACGCCTTCTTTCAGGTTGTCCAGGACCACAACTCTGACGCAACCCCCCAATCGGCGAAAAGCTTTCTCATGAAGTTCGGCCCAGATGCGTGCACTCGAACGCCAGACCAGCAAGCGTACGGATTTGCGGCTGTAGCCGAGTGTCAGTACGAACAGTCGCGTTCGGCGATACTTGCCGCTCTGCGAGTCACGCACCATCGGACCTGACCCATAATCGACCTGGGCCTCTTCTCCAACGGCGGTGAGGATGATCCCCACGGCTTGTGGCGACTCGGATCCGCGCAGCTTGCGAACAAAACGCTTCACGGTCTGGTAGCCGTGGGGAAAGCCGTGATCGGAGACCAAGTCCTGCCAGATGGCCATGGCATTCCGGCCACGACCGAGTCCCTGCTGGATCAGCTCGCGGTACGGCTCGCAGGCACTGGTGGCCTGCTCTTGGTTGCCAGTCGGAGGTGAAATCGGCTGGCTAAAGTCGGTGGTCACCCCGTTGGCCGGTTTTGCCGGCGCTCGCCGTCCCCAGCCAGCCGGTGGTCGTACCGCGATCCCGGCAGCCTTCAGGTAAGCGCCTGCTGTTTCTCGACGTACACCCGTGGCTTTCTCGATGCGCCGTAAGGGCCATCCGAGCTTCCCGAGTGCGATGACTTGTTGTTTCTTTTCTTCGCTCAAGACATTGCTCATGCCGAAGGAGCCTATAAGGGCTCCTGTCGGAGTCAATGTCCCGGGCTTTCTCGTTGGCCGGTTTTGAGGTGACCCTCATTGGCCGGTTTTGGGTGACCCCTGAGGTTCTTTCAGGCTAGTCTTTAGTTTTGTAGACCAAAAGATTAAAGCGCGCCTGGGCGAGAGTGGTCCAAAAGGCTAGAGGTATCCTGCAGCTTTTTAGAAAAAGCGTTAAAGGAATTGCTTACAACGGACCGAATCGAACGTATTGGGAAGGGAATCAAGTGCGACCCTTATCTGTATTTCGTTGGGGCGATACTCGCGAATCGGGAGAAGTGGGCGAAGTAGAAGCGGGGAGTTAAGTCGTGAGCAATCGCACCGGGGAAAATGCTAATGGGATAAGAGTGGTAACTTGCCACGTAGCTTCAGAGCTGAAAGAACCAGCCAAAACCGTCGCATTCGCTGCACTGCGCAACTCCCTCGTAACCTGATGCCGCACAAGCTGGGCATTCGAGCCAATCATTGTCACCGATGGCGCTCTGGTTAGTGCCTCTGCACCTCTTCCCTCTAACCACGCGCCCGCAATATCCGGTGGATAGCTTTATGTCATACCCGGGGGCTCCACAGTCGGTGCAGATCGTCACGGGCTTGGTTCGTTTTTCCATGTCGAATCCTCGCAGGTTGGAATCTCCGGGTCGATAGCGCGTCGATGGTAGTTGCGCTACTTGTACAGTCCGCTGAGATCCACCTTCAAGTGCTGAATCGGATCCCCGTGTTTGTTCGGAAGTAATTCAGGGTAATGCTGATGCAGCCATCCATAAAACTTCAAAATTTCAGTTTCCGTATGCTCTCCGAATGGACGTGCCTCAAATAGCTGACGCACGCGCGCGAGACGCACAGCCTCAAATTCTTTCTTGGTCATCTCGTTTTCCCACGGACGAACAGCCAGCCCGCACCGTCACATTGGACGCATGCCACGTCAGCCCAACCAGTTGCATTGCATGACGGACATTCATGGGGATTTTTCCCGGATCATAATACGAGACGCGTATCGCACGGAGCGGCTCCACCAGCGTCTGGGATCGGCGCAACCGATTACGACTGGCCTGCATCAATATGAAAATCACCACATTTTCGCCTAAGAGAGCCCGGGGTAGCCGCCCATCCCGGGGCTCTGAATCTCTTCCCTAACCGTTCCGACCTGATTAAAGTGTGTCGAAATCGTGTGATTTTGCCGCTGCCATCGCACTGCTGCGGCATGGTGCAAAATCAACTGGTTATGGAGCCCCGCGAACAAATCAGGTCTGGGTTGCCCTCGGGACGGAGCGCTGAGTTGCTGATTCCAATCCGCCCTTTTCACCTTGCTCGAGAGCACAGCGATGCCACGCTTCGTCTTCGGCGTGGACTGCGCAAAACCATTCCCGACAAAACGCCGCAATGGCAAGTGGCGGAAGTCTCACAAGGCTCGCCCGTGGCGGATAGAGCCTGACAGGCCCATTCGAAGTTCGTGGACTGTGTCTGATCCTCCTGTTGTAGCATGGCTACCTCCTAACGGAAAATATGCGAGAGTCTCAAGTGCTAGAAGCAACTTCCGATTACCCGACGCAGCTGGGATTACTGAAGATCTTTGTGGTCGAAATGACCCTCTAGTATGTAATACCCGGCTTCGTGGCCGGGAACGTCCACCCCAAGATGTACGGCATAGGCATCACAGTCACGGAAGCCAGAAGCCACCGGACGGGCTGGGCCCGTTAGCTTCGGCTCATCCTTGGAGAATCTCCACTTGTGCCGAGAGAGAAGGTTCTCTGCCTGACTCCGTGAAATTGCCCGCCAAACAGACGCACCCGCATGGTGTTCCTTGAGGTAGAGGAGACTGAACATGACCGTATCACCGCAAAGCATTAAAGAGGATGTAAAAAAGCCAACCCACGCAAGAAATCATGACGATCACAAGATACCAAAGCAAATGCGAAAGATCCGAATGCTGCACCACAATCCGCAGGGCTGCTTTTCTCATGACGCACCTCCTACGGACGAATTAAAATCAGAAGCTATCCAATAATTGTCCGCTTGCTTAGGCTGCTATATGCATGTTCCTATGCGACCCGCCTGTAGCCGCCCACGTCCAGTCAATTGATAGGTCACTGTCATGCGTTTTGCTATGCCACCCGTCACACAGGAAGTTGGTTCCGGTACCTGACCTGATAACAAAGGGCTTGGGAGTTGACCAGATGATTTAGGGAACAAAAATCATCCCTCTTTTGAAAGTCAAAACCGCTACAACAATAACGACGATTAGCGTCGGCACAACATTTAAGAGCTTCATGGCGAGACGGTATCGCTGAGAGGAAACCGTGTCTGTTCAAAATTGTACACTTCCGAAACTGTCCATTTCATAGGCGTTCGGAGTCCCGGCACCCAAGTTTCCGGTAACCCGAACAAGGAGTTGACAAAGTTTGAGCGCAGAACTTCTGATAGAACTACTGCAGCTTCGCGTACTCCGCCTTGGCCGCGATGAGAATGGGAATGTCGGGGTCGGCATCTTTCCAGAGTGTGAGGAAATCCTGATAGTCCGCCTTGGCCTTGGCGGTGTCGCCCTGCAGAGCATAGGCTCTACCAATTTGGAGATGGGCGAGAGCGCCAAGGGGTGAGTTCAGCACGATGCCGGGATGGTCCAGAATTTTCTGAAATTCTGCGGCGGCTTCCCTGCCTTGATGCGCTACTAAAAAGACTTCTCCACGAAGGTAAGCAGGATAGAGTGGAAGGGGGCCAACATTACCTAATTCATACGGAACGTTGTCTCGGAGAGCCTCGATACCCGTCTTCAGGTCGTTGCGAGAAAACGCATGTTGGGCCTGTAGCGCCGGCAGGAAATTCGACCGGACGATAGTATCTTCCGGAAATCGCTTGTCCAAGTCCTCGGCCAGGGCCTGCGCCCGGGCCGTATCTTCGGTTAAAGTGAAAACCAGAGCTAGTGGGTTGGTCCAGTACCTGTGTTTCCGATTTCCCGACCAGGACTTAGCGAGCCAGAATGTCCCAACGAGCCTTTTGACTCGAAAAGTTTCCGGCTAGCATAATTCGGGAGCAACATTGGTCCTTAACCGCCATATGCCATTGAAAATATTGTAATACTTTCAATGAGATGCTATTGTGGACGCCATGAAGCAGGCCAGTCATTATCATGTCATCAAAACCAAGAAAGAGTTAGCGGCGCTTTTCTCTGGGGCGCGACAAGAGATCGTTGATGTGCTTTCGCAAATGGAAAAGCCATCCGTGGCCGAGCTTGCCACTGCACTTGGCCGGCCCGCAGACGCCATCTATTACCACCTGCGCATTCTGCACCGAGCTGGACTCGTGGTGTGCGCTGGCAGTCGAAATCATGGTAAGCGTCAGGAGCAGCTTTTCCGCACCATTTCCCCAGACTTACGGCTTGAGTACAAGCTCGGAAAGCGCGGCAACGCCCGGGAGATAACTGCGATCGTTCGTTCGATGCTGCGTTTGGGCGCGCGTGATTTCCGTGATGCGTTTCAGGAAGGCGATGCCAAAGTCTCCGGGCATGGCCGGGAGTTGTGGGCGTTACGAACAACGGGATGGCTGAAGCCGGAGGAGGTCGTGAAGCTGAACCGATCCATCAGTTCTTTGGCACGCGCTGTCTCGAAGCCGCGGAGAAAAGGGAGGTTGTACGGCGTTACCGTGCTCTTGACTCCGTTAGATCATCGGGCTCGGCGTACTGGAGCAAAAGTTGTTCCTCGCGCTGGGAAAAAGGCGGGTCCCTCGGCGGACTCAGAGGTTGGAGGCTGGCGCAATGAGTAGATCGTATTCAGCGATGTATCTTTTGTTAGCATTCTGTTGCTCTTTCATAACACTTGGATCTGTAGTCGGGAATTCTCCGCTTCCAACCGCTAAGGAGATTGTTGAGCGCTATGACAAAGCCTTAGGCGGGCCGGACGCGCTCCGGCGACACAACTCCAGCACAATGCGGGGCACGATAGAAGTTTACGAGGGGGGTAACGTTGAGAAGATTTCGTTCGTTTATTTTGCCAGCGCACCCTACCGGCGGCTGGAGAAAGTCTTATTGCCAAACGGCGCAGGAGACATCCTGAATGGCTTCGATGGAGAAACGGCTTGGAGCGTCGACCCTAGGAACGGTGCGAAAGTCTATGTGGGCGATGATCGTGAATCGATGAAACGAGATGCAGACTTTTATTATGCTTTGAATGAGCTCTCCTGGTTCAAGTCCATGGAAACGGTGAGAATCGAAGACTTTGAAGGCCGGGCATGCTACCGATTACATGGCATAAACAACTGGAACAAGGCCAACGACCATTTCTACGATCAGGAAACCGGCTTGCTCGCCGGATACGAATTCAATTCGGAACTCGGCCCCACTCATGAAGTCTTTTCCGAGTACAAGAAAGTGGACGGGGTTTTGGTTCCCACAAAGCAAGTTGTGAAGGCGAAATCGAGCGGCGGTAGTTGGGACATTCGACAGGTTCTGAATTTCGGGTCCGTGACATTCAATGATGTGGACCCGACGGTGTTCACGCCGCCACAGGCTGTGCGTGAGCTTTTGAAAAACGGAAAACCAGCCACGCCGGACGGAAGTCAGCATTTGTGAGGGAGTGGTCGATTATAACCGGCCAATATTTTTGATCTCCTTTTTAAAAAGAGTTTTTTCTGAGAAGTGTTATTCTTTTTCAGTCGGATTTTTGTTTCATGAGGAAGGATCTCCGCTTCCGGCTAAGATCTTTTGAGTTCAGGCGGTGCGGAAAGGTCGATAAAAAGGATCGCCGCTCTTTGAAGATCTGCTCTGGTGCGTCATGTGCAGGTCACTCCACAAAACGTCCATCATCCTAGACGCCACGAGAACGGGCAGAGATTGATGTCATAACGACGCCGGCCTCGCGACGGTCCGGAGTAGACTGTTTCGGTGTTCACCCTAACAGTGCTCGGACCGAAGGAGGCCGAGATGAGAATTATAGGATGTGACTTGCACGCTCGCCAGCAAACGTTGGCGATGCTCGACACCACAACAGGGGAGGTGGTGACCATGACTCTGAAGCACGAAGGCAACAACGTGCGGGAGTTTTATTCCAAGCTTCCACGCCCGGTGCGTGTGGGGATCGAAGCCACGGGATCGATGCAGTGGTTCGTGAACCTCATGGAAGAACTGGGAATCGAATGCCAAGTCGGTCATCCGGCAAAGATTCGGGCCGCCGAACCACGGAAGCAGAAACATGATCGGCGAGATGCGGACCTTATTCTGAAGCTGCAGGTGGAAAACCGCTTTCCGGCGATCTGGCTGCCTTCGAAGGAGCTACAAGATCTGCGGGCCTTGTTGCGGCATCGTCATCAGTGGGTACGCATACGGACGCGAATACAAAATGCGCTGCAGGCGATTGCCTTGGCGAATGGTCTACGACGAGGTCCCTTGCTGTGGAGCCAGGACGGACAAAGCAAGATAGCCGCGTTGCCGTTGGCGCCACATACCGCTTATCGGCGGAGCGAGTTGCAAGCGATGTACGCGAAGTTCGAGGCGGAGATCGAAAAGCTAAACCAGCGAGTCGAGGAGCAAGCTTGCGAACGTCCCGGAGCACGGTTGCTGATGACTCACCCTGGAGTGGGACCGATCACGGCGTTGGCAACCGAGGTATTCCTGGGCGATGCAGCACGATTCGCTGACAGCAAGGCCCTGGCTAGTTATGTGGGGATGATTCCGAGTGAATACTCCAGTGGAGGGCGGCAGCGATTGGGTGGTGTGAGCAAACAAGGCAATCCGCTGCTGCGGTTTCTCTGGGGTGAAGCGGCGGCACACGCGGTACGCCGGGATCCGGAGTTGCAGCGTTTCTACCGCCGCAAATTGGTCCAGAAAGGTCTGGGGAAGTCGAGAGTGGCGGTGGCTCGCAAACTCGGGATCCGGCTGTGGATCATGTTGCGGGATGAGATTGATTATAACGAGTTCTGTCGTCGCGGACAGAAGCAGCAGAAAAGCAGTGAAGCCTGTGCGGGGATGCCAGATACCGGCCATGGTGCGAAACAGTCACCGGCAGATTGATTAGGCTACCTGCCTCCCTTGCAGAAGAGGGAGTTCGAATAACTCATCATGGTTGATTCGTGATCGAAGAGATGTTTGGTGGGCAACACTGAATTGATGAACGGAAACGGGCTGAGCAGGTTAGGGTGCCACAGGTGAGGAGAGAAGACCGGAAAGGACACGCTTCGTGCGTGAGCGGAGAAGTGTGCGCGAATTCAGTGATAAGCAAAATAAAAAAACTTAAAAAAACTCTTGACACGGCCGGCGTCGTTAGAGATGGCCGGTTATGTCGGCAACCCGGAAACAATCCTGAAAGTCACAAATTAAGTGGTCAAGGCCCTTCCATGAGAAGGCCGGTTGATGTCAAGGTCACTTTTGCTTTCTTCTTTCTTTCAGTCTGTTCCCATTCAGCTAAGCCGCCCCTGTCGCCATCCTTCCATTCGCACTCTTTCTGAGCGATATTTGCTCGGTGCAAGGTGGGTGTTCTCGTTCAACTGCGTCCAAAGGCCAACTCAAGCATCCAATCCCAAAGAGGACTGCCGGTGGCGGAAGAATGACACAAATTCATCGAATCCCCATGATGATCCCGTTGGCGGTGGGCATAATTACCTTCGCATGTACGATCTTTGTCCATGTGCTGCCTTTAGGCGCGACGGTCACCATTGTTCGCCGTGAGAAAAAGCTTGGTCCAGCGGGAGTGAGCTTCTGGAGCGAGTTTGCAATCGTTGCGTTGATAATTTTATTCGCGCTTGTGGCACACCTAATTGAAATCGCCTTGTGGGCGGCAGTGTTTATGATCTGCGGAGTGATTTCGATACTCTATTTCGGCCCACCAACGATCATCTAAATTGGCCCACCTACTGAAAACCATATACCGTGGATCTCGTTTCGGGCTCGCGAGCCCCCAAGGAGACCCGGTTGAACAGGAGAGCCAAAGTGGAACTATTTGAGCAGATTCGGCGGGAGTACAACCACGGCGTGGGGACTATCCAAGGGGTGGCGAGGAAGCTTGGAATTCATCGGCGCATGGTGCGGGAAGCATTGGCTGACGCGGTTCCGAGGGAGCGAAAAATCAACACTCGACCGAAGCCGAAATTGGAAGCAGCGGCGACTTTCATCGAAGCGATTCTGCAGACCGATCAGAAGGCACCGAGAAAGCAGCGACACACCGCACATCGGATCTGGTGCCGGATCCGCAAGGAACTTCCGGAAGTCAGCATCGCCGAGTCATCAATTCGTCGCTATGTGCGCGAGCGGAAGATTCAGTTACAACTCATCGGGCACGAGACGTTCATTCCGCAGTCCTACGCTTGGGGAGGAGAAGCGCAGGTGGATTGGTATGAAGCTTACGCAGATATCTGCGGAGAGCGGGAGCTGGCCTACGTCTTCTGCATGCGCAGTATGGCCAGCGGAGGAGCGTTCCATTGCGCTTTCCCACACGCAAGTCAGCAAGCGTTTCTGGAAGCGCACGAATGGGCGTTTACCTATTTTGGCGGCGTATTTGCTCGCTGCCGTTATGACAACCTCACGAGTGCAGTGAAGAAGATTTTGCGAGGACACCAGCGAGAGGAGACCACGCGATTCATCGCCTTCCGATCGCATTGGGGCTTCGAGTCGGAGTTCTGCACACCAGGAGAAGGGCACGAAAAAGGCGGCGTGGAGGGAGAAGGCGGTTACTTTCGCCGGAACCACCTGGTGCCCGTGCCGAAAGTCGACAGCTGGGAGGAACTGAACATCCTGCTGCTTGAGGCTTCCAAGAGCGACGAGCAACGGATGATCAACGGGCGGACGCAGACGGTCGGCATGGGGATGAACCTTGAACGGGAACATCTGCGCACGCTGCCCGAGGAAGGTTTCGACCTCGCTGCGGTCCACTTTCCGCACGTAAACGCCAGCGGCTGCGTGAAGGTGCTTACCAACTTCTACTCGGCTCCTCTTCCCGTCGGAGTGGAAGTGCAGGCCAAGGTGCATTCGTCCTACGTGGAGATATGGCATCAGGGAGAGTGTGTGGCGCGGCATGAACGGTGCTTCAACCGCCAGCAGAAAGTACTCAACCTGGAGCACTACCTGGAGGCGCTGACCAAGAAGCCCGGAGCGTTCGCTGGTTCGACACCGCTCGAACAGTGGCGGGCGCAAGGACGTTGGCCGGCCAGTTTCGATCGCTACTGGGAGATGCTGAAGCAACGAAGGGGCCAGCAGCCGGGAGCACGCGCCATGATCGAGGTGCTTTTGCTGGGCCGGCAGCACGGCTACCCGCAACTGCAAGTGTCGATCGAAAAGGCTCTGGAGATGAGTTGTTTCGATGTGGAAGCCGTGCGCCTGCTCCTGGATGCGGAACGAAACGGGAAACGAGAGCCGCGTGAAGCGGTGGAGGTCGGGGCCTTGCGAGTGTATGACCGGCCACAACCGACCACCGGGAACTACGACCAGTTGCTCGGGAACTATTCCGGGAACGGGGTGATTCAATGAGCACCGCGACGGTTACCGTGCAACAGGCGACGATTCGGCAGTATGCCAAAGACCTGAGGCTGGCGACGGTGGGAGGGCAGTTTCTGTCGATGGCCGAAGAAGCAGCCAAGCAGAAGCAGGGGCATTTGAGTTATCTGGAAGCGCTGCTCGGAGCGGAAGTGGAAGATCGCTTTCAGCATGGGGTAGCACGGCGGATAACCGATGCCCATTTCCCTAAGGTAAAAACACTGGAGGACTTTGCGTTTGCTGATGCGCCGCACCTTCCTGCGGCCCAGATCCGGAACCTGGCCGAAGGCGGGTACTTGAGCCGCAGCGAGCCAGTTATTTTTCTCGGGGAGACCGGTACGGGCAAAACGCACCTGGCAACGGGGCTGGCGATTGCCGCCTGTCGCCAGAGAAAACGGGTAAGGTTCACAACGGCGGCGCAGCTGGTGAATGAACTGACGGAAGCCAAGAACAAGAGCGAATTGAATCGTGTGACCAACCGGTGGATGCGCTATGAGTTGATCGTGATCGACGAAATGGCATATGTAGCGATGCCGGAAGCAGCTGCCGAGCTGTTGTTCCAGATCATCGCTGGCCGGGCCGAGAGAGCGGCGGTGATCGTGACAACGAATCTGCCGTTTTCGGAGTGGACCACGATGTTCCCGAACGCCAGGTTGTGCAAGGCCATGCTCGACCGGTTGACTGACCAGGCGCACATCATAGAGACCGGCACGGAGTCGTATCGTTTCCGCAGAACCCTGAATAAGAAGAAAGGCGGCAAGGGATGAGGCAACGGGTAGCGAGCTCCTCGGAAAACGGGGATGCTACGGGTCGACCGAGTTGGAGATCGTCGTTCCTGGGAGACGCTGACGCCGCGCTTCTAGAACTTTTCCCGCATCCCGGTCTACGCTAAGCCCTAAACGCGCCGCCCTACGGGCGCCGCAGGGCTTCGCTCCGACCGGGATGCGGGAGTTGATTCACCCAGGGGGTGGCCAGATAGGTGATCAAAGTGGGCCAAATTAGGTTGACGGAATACGGAGAATTTCACGAGTTAGGCCTGGCGTACTATCACTCCGCTGTCAACTACACAACCCTAGGCTACGGTGACCTGATCATGTCGCCGAAGTGGAGATTGCTGGGACCGCTGGAAGCAGCAAACGGAATTCTGATGTTCGGCGTTTCGACCGCTATGATTTTTACCCTCATTCTATCGTTGACTCGGGCGAGGTTTGTAGATCTCAAGGACTGAGAGCCTGCATCCGGTCGTTTGGTTTAGTCCCGATTGACGCCGAAATCAAGTGGGTACTCGTCCGGCAGGGCGGTGGAGTAGAATTCCGGCGCATCCATTAGCACTACCTCTGAGTCCCTTTGGAGGAAAAATGGCAACTTGCAAATGTACGAATTCCAAGCACGAGCATAAAAGTCCCTGCGGGAGTGAAACGGAGCATAACGCCATGCTTTGCAAAGAATGCCAAAAAAAGAACGCAGCAAATGCAGGGTGTCAAACACGACCAAGGCGCTCACAATAGCCGACACCGGTCGCCACTGTCGCACCTTACGCGAATCTGGCTCATCAAACTGACATGCTGGTCCCTACGCAATCCGACTACTGGCTGAAGACAACCGGAAGCTGGCTATGCCAAGGGCCGGAAAGGCTTAACCCTCCCGAGAACGCAGATTGGACATCAGGGCCGAAGACGAAGCACGCAATCTTTGATACCGAGACAGGTTATGAACTGGCGGTATGTGAGAGCTGCGCACAAACTCTAGGTCTCGTCTGGTAACGCGGCATCCACCACCGAGGCCGGTGCTATTGCAGCGGGATTATGCGAAAAGTCTGTGCTGGATTCGGTTGAATAGCGGTCCTGAACCGTGACGGCGCTTGCCCCGAGAGGGCAAAGTGGCTCGTCGGGCTCCAGAAATCGTCGTCGGTTCGTTCATTGCCTCAGCGGCGTGAGCAGCAACGTTCAGCAAAACAATATCCGCCGCTTCAGCCGCCGCAAATGCCCGAGCTACTGAACGTGGGCCTAGAGACCCGGCCTCAATCCATTCCAACGCGCCGAGTAGGAGAGTCACGCTGCTGGTTTGATTGCGTCGCAGGCAGAGAATTTCATCAGCGATACCCATTATTTTTACCTCGAAGTACGACAGCATACCCATCTCGATACTCGACGTCACCTGTACCTGAGGACAGGCTGTGGGTTTCAGCAGCCGGACTTCGTTATTCAACTGTGGAAAACAAGGGCTGCGCGACCGACGAACTAGGCTCATGGTTCAGGGTTTGCCGTTGCGCGGGTGCCGACCCTCCATTCCAACATTTGCGCACACGCCAGCAACACTTGATTGGCAAACTCCGCCCGGCTTGCTGGTTCGCATTTCTCCAGTTCTTCGAGCGCAGCCTTCTTCCACTGAGTGGCCATTTCTAATAGTTCTTTTTCCATCGGGAATCTCCGCAAGAATTTGCGGGAACTCCATTCTACTTCTTCTGCCACAAATCCCAAAATAGCTGGACCGTCGCTGGCCCGTTTCCCGCATAGTGATTATTGGCAAAGGCGAACAGCTTCAAGACCTTTTTGTTCGCAACCATTGACTTGAATATATCGACCCAATTGCGTAGGTCCGCAGTCCGTTCAACGACTGTCTTATCCCAGACCCGCGTAATTCTCTCGATGCCCTTCCGGTCGCCGAGCCAGCGAACATAAGCAAGGTCTGCGGTAACAAGGTCGAACTTCTCCTTGTATTCCCACGGGCGAGGCATAAAGGATGTGTCTGTAAGCGCCAACGCAACGTTGTACTCTCCGAGCAAATCCGTGAATCTCTTGTCCAGCCAAGTCTTGTTCCGAATCTCAACAACGAATCTGATTGTCGGCAAATCCTTCAAACGCTTTAGAAATAATCCTAAACGGCCCAAGAATTCGTCCGGCCCGTTAAACTCATATTTGTTGAAATGAGGGAACTGAAATAGCAGCGGTCCAAGCTTTTCGGAAAGCAGTTCCATCCGACCGACGAATTCATCGAACTCCGCTTCGCAATCCTTCAACACCTTTTCGTGCGTTACTACTTGCGGCGCCTTCGCCGCAAAGATGAAGTCCGGCGGAGTTTTGCGATACCAACTCCGAACCGTGGATTCCGCAGGCGTTCCGTAATACGTCGAATCAATCTCGACCGTCTTGAACCGGGACGCGTAGTAGCTCAGATATTCGGTTGACTTCATTCCCACCGGATAGAAACTACCCGGCCATCCCGCCGCTGTGAAGGCCGATGTGCCGATTAAAAGACGAGGGTCATTAAAAGGGCGTTCGATTTCTGGCTTGCTTGGGACATGGGCTTCGTCGGGTTCATCCACGGGGAACAGGAACGGCTGGCGGGTTTGTTCGGCTTTGGAGTGCCTGGATTTCACGCCGGGATTCTATCCCAGGCACCCAATATCCCCGAGTGGTTTGTCGATGCGGCCTGGGGCCAGTACAAGTATTTATTCCAACTGGCTCGGGCTACCGGAATGCGTTCTGGAGAACTTTTCGGGTTACGAGTGGAAGATCTAGATCTGCAAAGTGCTATCGTTCACGTCCGGCGTAGCGTCTGGGGTCATCTTGAAGTCACACCCAAGACCGATGCCGGCCACAGAGACGTGGACATAGATACCCGACAATACGCGCTGGTCTGCCGCGACCGTGATCGGGCCGGGCCACAGTTCCTTGCCATACCGAGTGACTGTCACTTGGTGCATTCCCGGTGGCACAACCAATTCCTGGCGGGTGCTTTAGGCCGGTACCGTCGCTCTGGGATTTCTCCAAGCAAACACAGCAGTTAGCCGGTGGCGGAGCTCGAAATGCACTTAAGCCGAGACCGGTTTCCTGAACCCTCTACCGACCGACCAACCCACCTGCGTTGCCTCGCGATACTTGCCAAATTTTGAAGCTTGACACCAGACCAAATGAGCGCTTGAATCGTTTTAAACAGGGGCCCTGAAGCCGCCTCCTACGAGTGCCTCTCATCTTTGCGTCCATGCGATGGAGCGAGCTTTGGCCCACACGCGGGGGCGTGAGTCTCTAGCAAGCAGCAAATACGGTGCATGAATCGGTGCATGGTGCGACCTGTGCAAAGGAGATAGCCATGAATGCTGTTCTGTCTCAACCGAATGCCAAGCGCCTGGCAAAACTTTTCCGCGGAGCGCTGTTCGCCGTTGTTCTTCTCCTACCGGTGATGTTGCTGGCCCAAGCCTACTTCGGAACTGTTAGCGGGGAGCTGACCGACTCCAGCGGCGCCGTTGTCCAAGGGGCGCGAGTCACCTTGACCGACCAGGACAAGGGCTTCACCTATACCGCTACCTCTGACGCCAGCGGCCGCTATCTTTTTGCGACTATTCCCCCAGGTCTCTACACCGTCAGCGCCGAAATGCAGGGCTTCCAAAAAGAGGTTCGCACTAACGTGCGCGTGAACGTGACCGAGAACGCTACCGCGAATTTGCGATTGAAAGTGGCCACCGCGACCCAAACCGTCGAGGTCCAGGCACAATCACAGGCCTTGTCGACCGAGGATGCGGTGACCGGGCAAGTGGTCAACCGCAGGTTCATCAACGATCTCCCGCTGGTTGACCGCTATGTGCTGGACTTCGTTGCCATCGCTCCGGGTGTCACACTTTCGAGCGACCAGAACTCCGTCAGTGATACCGGCACTAACTTCGTTTCCAATGGCAGCCGCAACGCCAGCGCCGACATTCTCATGGACGGCGCTTCCATCACCAACTTTGAGCCCAACGGTGGCATTACCAACGTTACCTATACACCATCTGCGGAAGCTGTGGAAGAACTCAAAGTGGAGCAGACCAACTTCAGCGCGGAATACGGTTTTTCCGGCGGGACGGTTGTGAATATGATCACGCGCTCCGGCGGCAACTCCTTCCATGGCAGCGCCTATGACTACCTTCGCAACACCATCACCGACGCCAACAACTGGTTCGCCAATGAAGCCGGCAACCCCATTCCCCCGGTGCACCGCAACAACTACGGCGGCACTTTTGGCGGTCCCATCAAGAAGAACAAGATGTTCTTCTTCTTCGATTGGGATGGTACGCGTTCCTCGGACCTGGCTACCGCTACTGCCGGCGTTCCCAGTACGGCAGAGCGCAGCGGCAACTTTGGCGAACTGTGCGGCGACAATGGCGGAGCCTTCAATTCGGCGGGTCTGTGCGTCGATAGCAATAACAACCTCGTGCCTGCCGGACAAATTTGGGACCCCTATAGCGGCACCTTTCAAAGCCCCGCAAATGGGCCCTCCGGCGCATACCGCAGCGCCTATATTCCGTTCAACAATCTCGCTACCTACACCAGCCCCGGAAGCCCTAATCCCAATCTGCCCGCGAGCTTGCAGCCACCTCCCGTGCCAGGGAACCTAATCGACCCAGTCGCCCAGAACCTGATGAATCTCTTCCCCCAGCCAAATTATTCCGCTGGCGGTATTTACAACAATTGGCGCGGATCCGGCGCTAACATTAGTGCCAGTGACCAGTTCGATGCCAAGGTTGACTTTCGCATCACCGACAAGAATTTGTTGAGCGTCAAGTTTTCCCACGGCTGGAACAACAACACTCCTTACGATTGCTTCAATAATTTTGCGGATCCCTGTGGCAGCGGCCCCAATAAAGGTTGGGCCTGGCTTTTCGCCGTCAACGATACACACACCTTCACCCCTACGCTGATACTAACCTCGACGCTTGGATTCACGCGTGGTGGAGAGAACATCAGTGCATACAACGGACTGAACAAGGATCCGTTGGGCACCCTCGGTTTCCCGTCATATTTGGGTACCAACGGTTTTCTTGGGGTTCCCGCCATCGGCATTAACGATTATCTTAACGCGGGTGCTATGAACATCGGCCAAGACCCCTACGGGAACTACCGGCAAGGCCAAGACACCGGACAATTGAGCGAATTGCTCACCAAGATTCACGGCAATCACGAGTTGAAGTTCGGATTCGAAGGCCGCATTCACCAACAGAACTACATTCAAACGAACGCCCCGCTCGGACTGTTTGGTTTCAACGCCTTGGGCAGTTCACAGTGTCCGGTTCCTGACTTCACCCAGTGCGGCGGCGACAGCATGGCCAGCTTCATGATGGGCCAGATGACCAACTCAGGCGCTGGACTCGCGTATGCGACTACCTACGAAATTCAGTTTGAACCGGCGACGACAAGTTACCAGTATGCCGGATTTGCCCAGGACAACTGGAAGATCACTCACAAACTAACTTTGAACTTGGGCCTGCGTTACGACGTCAATCTGCCTCGAACGGAACGTTACAACCGCATGAACTGGTTCGACCCCAATGTGGCAAACCCCATCGGCAGTATCTCCTACACGGATCCGGTTACCAATCAGAACGTGACTCGCCAACTGATGGGCGGCGAGGTGTTTGCCAACTCGAATACACGCACCAATTGGTTGACGGACTGGAAGGACATCCAGCCGCGGTTCGGCTTCGCTTATCAGTTTGACAGTAAGACCGTCATTCGTGGCGGGTATGGGATTTATTATTCGCAGACGCGCTCAGGCGCCAATGGCCTCCTGAGTTACGGTTCTCAGGGCTTCAACCAGTCCACCACCGCGGTGGTCACGTATCAGAACGATGGCGCGACGCCCTACCTCCATCTCAACAATCCCTTCCCCAATGGCTTGATTCAACCGCCGGGAAGCTCACTCGGATTGCTGAACGACGTAGGCTATGGCGCTATCGGCCCCATCCGCAACTCCTTCTACGCGCAAACTCCTTATGAGCAGAGCTGGAGTTTCGGAATTCAGCGCCAACTGACCCCCAGTATGGTGTTCAGCGTCGATTACATCGGTAAGAAGGGTACGCACCTCTATTACAATGGCTTGAATACCGCCAACATTCTTGGGCCGTGGGTCGACAGCATGACACCGGCGCAAATCAGCAATCTGACAAACTATGTGCCCAATCCGTTTGCCTCGATCCTCACAAGTCCCTATTACGCGAACAGCAGCCTAACGAGCCCGACGGTCCAGGCCTACCAACTCTTGCTGCCTTACCCGCAATTCACTAGCGTAACCACCGATGAGCCGCCAGTCGCTTGGTCTATGTACAATGCGCTGCAAATCACCTTTGAAAAGCGCTACTCCAATGGTCTGCAGCTCGCCGCAAATTACACGTTCTCTAAATCTATGGATGATTCCTCCATGTATGACGGGAACGTTACCTGGCTCTCAAACAGTACGGCTGGCATTCTAGGCCCGCAGGACCCGAACAAGCCCTGGCTGGACAAGAGTCTATCGACATTCGACGTCCCGCAAGTTTTCAAGTTGAACTTCTCCTACGATCTGCCTTTTGGCCGCGGTAGAGCGTTCGGCAGCAACATGCCTCGTGCACTGGACCTCCTCGTCGGTGGCTGGAGGACTGCCGGTATCTTTACCATTCATGATGGTTTCCCGCTTGCGCTCTTCACCGAAAACAATGGCACGCCCATCCCCACCTACACCCAGCAGCGGCCCAACCTTGTGGGTACGGTGCAGAGAAACACCGGCCCCGAGTCCAGCTGGGTGAATCAATACTTCGCAAATCCCAGCGCGTTCCAACTGCCGCCCGCTTATACCTTTGGTGATGCGCCCCGAACTCTTTCGAGTATCCGGTCGCCCTTCTTCTGGACTGCCAACTTGTCCATCGCCAAAGACTTTGGCCTTTCGAACAAATACGAAGCCATGAAACTGGAATTGCGTCTTGACGCCGAGAACGCCTTCAATCATCCGGTGTTCGGCACCCCGAACACGATCGTCGGCGATCCCAACTTTGGGTTGATCAGCTATACGGCTATCGGTCCCAGGCAATGCCAGCTGTCTTTGAAGTTCATGTTCTAGGCGGAGTCTTCCCAACGGAGGAGTGGATGAGCGGTTAGTGGAGACCCTAATCGGATGTTTTTCGACCATACCGGGCCATTTTATCTTGCAGGAACCGAGTTCACGTTCATTCTCCCGTTCACCGGAGATGCGGCCTTCTTCGACGTGCAGCCGCAGAATTTCACGTATAGTCTATCTGGTTCGAAAGCGGCAGTCCGTAACAACGAAATTCACTTTACCTATGCGGGCGCAAATCTCAATCCTGATGCGGCAAAGCGAGAATTTCAAAGTGAAGAACAGCTAATTAGGCAGAACTTGCAAAATCTGAAATCGGCAGTTGACCGCCACAACAGCGAACTGGAGCAGGAAATTCGGCAACAGGTGACCCAGAGAAAGCAGAAGTTGCTCAATGATGCTCACATGGCAGCCTCACTCGGCTATCCAATAAGACGGCGGGAGGGAGTACCCGCAACCTACGCCGTACCAGTGCAACGACGTACACCGAGGATTGCTCCACCGCCTGCCTCGTCCTCGTCGTTTAAACCTGAGCCTGCCCTTGCAATGGAAGAATACGAGAACATTCTTGAAATCATTCGCAACATGGTTCAGGTAATGGAGCGAAGCCCGAAAGCTTTTGAAAATATGGGGGAAGAAGATTTAAGAACGCATTTTCTGGTTCAGTTGAACTCACAATACGAGGGGGGAGCTACAGGTGAGACTTTCAATTTTCAAGGAAAAACCGACATTTTGATCCGGGCTGACGCTGGGAATGTCTTCATCGCAGAGTGCAAGTTCTGGGGAGGCGAGAAGCAGTTCCTCGAAACCATCGACCAATTGCTTTCTTATCTGAGTTGGCGCGACACGAAGGGTGCGGTCATTATCTTCAACCGGAGTGCAAACTTTTCAGATGTATTGAAGAAAATCACTGAGATTGCACCGAAGCACAAATGCTACAAACGAACCAGCGGAAGTTCCGGTGAATCAAACTTCCGCTATGTCTTTCACCAACCGAACGACGCGAATCGTGAAATCATCGTCACTGTGATGGCGTTTGATGTGCCCACGGCTGAGCACCGGACGAAGTAAGGCTGACTTCTTTATCGCAAGTACAGCATCGCGCTCACTACGAGGCTACTGCGCATACCAGAGCGAGTGCGGCGACCATTCGGCTGCAAGAGAGGCACTCGGTCTCACTCCACTGATGGAGGCAGGCTGGGCAGATAAACTCCAGTGTCGGACACTAATAGTAAATCGTAACGCTTAGTCCCACGTCATCAACTTCCGGTGAGCATACACATTCTGCTTCGTGGCGATTCCAACGCAGAGCCGTCCAAGCCGCGACGGCGGCGTCCATCAGATCATCGGCTCCGGCACCACGCGGTCGGTTTGCGAGGTGCGTCTCAATTTGCGGGAAGACTCGACGCAGTAGGGCGAGCCGCTCTGCGGCACCCTCCTTTGTCTTCTTGTTGTGCTTCATTGGACGGCGCTGGTTGAGCGCCCAAAAACAGACCTCCGGGTGAACTTCGAACGCCCACCGCTGGCTGTCCGTCGTGATTGCATCGTCCACCTGCTTGATCTTCGGAATGATGCCCCATGCTTGCTGGCTCAGTCCTCTCGTCGTCTTCTGCCGATTGATCGAACTTGCCTCTGGATAAGTCTTCGTTCCCAACGCGGCGCGGCAAGGCGCAGGGAAAACGCTGCTGCCACGCGGCTGCCCAAGGAGCTTCCGGGCGGCGACGTCGCAAGCCCTTGGGCCTTCGAGCAACCCGATGGGGATGTCGATAGCGGCGCAGGCGAGATCAGGCGGGCGTTCTCGCAGCCATGCAGGGAGATCGACCACTTCAACTGAAGTGGCTTGGGCAGGCAGATCGACCTTGAAGGCGATCCAACCTCCGTGACATCCATCTACGCCTGCTACGAGCATAGAGTGTTCGCCAGAGTTCCTGCCGGACACGATTGCGCGGGTCACCAAAGAGCGGGAAGCTAAAGAATATTCTTATAGAACAGCGGCGATACAGTCCACCTCGATGTCGAAGCCGCCATACCAAGCAGGAACATTGATAAAGATTCGAGCAGGAGGATTCTCCGGGAAGTAACGCCTGTACACCTCGTTAACAGCAGGAAACATATCTACTGACGTCACGTAGACATTCAGTTTCAGGATGTTTTCCAAGGACGAACCCGCTGTTTCGACACAGAGCTTAAGCTGGTCTAAAACGATCTCGGTCTGGCGCTCAATAGGCCCTCGGAAAATCTCTCCGGTTTTCGGATCGAACGGCGGAGCGCCTGAGACGTAAATAGTGTCGCCGTGTTTAGTCACCATCGAAGCGGGCGCCTTGTACTTTTCGAGGTAGGTCGCCAGTGGCTCGACCCGAATGATTTCTCGTTTCATAGATTTCCTCCGATTGCTAGGTGCGACTCCGAGCAACCACGCTACACCGCTCGCAGAGGCTCTTCAAGCCAACGGTTTGCGCGTCTGGTATGACTGCGGGCACCAGCCCAGAAGTGCCAAGAAGACCTGCGGAAGTTCTGGCTCGCACACAAGCCGAAGGTCGGCGCTTAGAGAAGACCTGCCAACAAGGCTCGCGGAAGCGGAAAGGGTCGGCTACGGCTTCGTTTTGCCGAGGGAAGTTGTTCCAAATGTTCCAAGAAAAGGACTCTTTGTGGTTGGTCGAAAAGTTCCTGCAACTGGTATACTAGTCAAGAGGATAACCAAAGCGGCGGGCGTGTAGCTCCCCTCCGTGCCAACATCTCTGAGACAAGTCTAGTACCCTTAACTAATGAGCAGAAGGGCGAGAAAGCTTAGCTTAGAGATGAACGGGAATTCTCTTGGTGTTGCTCTTTCCTCTGGGGGGTTTGGCTGCCGCGGAACGAAGCGAAGCGCAGTGGAGCGGCAGCCAAAGCGAGTGCCGATTCCGGGGCGGCAGCGCGGCCTGATCCTGAGGTGGTGGCCAAAGCCAAGCGGCGCACCTACACCGCCGAATACAAGCAACGCATCCTGGAAGAAGCCGAAGCTGTTGCGGCGACACGCGGTGGAGTCGGTGCTCTCCTTCGTCGGGAAGGTTTGTACTCCTCGCTGTTGGCCACTTGGCGGCGAGAACGGGCCAACGGCATCCGCGAGGCGTTGACTCCCCAGCGGCGCGGGCCGAAGTCGAAGCATAATCCGCTGGAAGAAGAAATCCAGAAGCTGCACCGTCAGGTGGGTCAATTGACGGAAAAACTCCGCAAAGCGGAGATCATCATCGACGTTCAAAAAAAAGTCGCTGCGCTGTTGGGGAACCCGCTTCCCGACGTGGACCCGGACGAGAAATCCTGATGTCCGCGGTCACCGAACTCGCGATCGACCGCTCACCGCCGGGGAAGAAATCTCACGGCCATCCCGGTAGTAAGACGCCCGCGGCATCCACAGAACTTGGCAAGCCGCGCCGGTGCCCACGCGTCGCGGCCTTCGCCGGCACGCGCACTCCACCCGGCAGAACGGGAAGTGGTCTTGGCTCGTCTACACGAAGAACGTTTCCAAGATCGTTCTCCAGCCGCTGTTTATGCGACATTGCTCGATGAAGGCGAGTATCACTGCTCGATTCGCACCATGTATCGCTTGCTCGACGAGCAAGGCGAGGTTCGCGAGCGCCGCGATCAGTTGACGCATCCGCCCTACCAGAAGCCCGAACTCATGGCCACCGCCTCCAATCAATTGTGGAGCTGGGATATAACCAAGCTACTCGGCCCCGCGAAGTGGAGTTATTTCTACTTGTACGTACTCCTCGATGTGTTCAGCAGGTATGTCACCGGTTGGATGGTCGCTTATCGCGAAAGCGCCGAGCTGGCCAAGCGGCTGATCGAGGAGAGCTGCAAGAAACAAGACATCCAGCCCGGTCAACTCACCCTGCATGCCGATCGCGGCACCTCGATGAGGTGCAAACCGGTAGCTTTTTTACTCGCCGATCTAGGTGTTACGAAAACGCATAGCCGGCCGCACGTGTCGGACGACAATCCCTTCTCCGGGAGCCAATTCCGAACCCTAAAGTATCGGCCGGAGTTCCCGGACCGCTTTGGGTGCATCCAGGACAGTCGTGCTTTCTGTCAGAGTTTTTTTCGGTGGTACAACGACGAGCACCGTCATTCCGGCATAGGCTTGTTGACGCCAGCCACGGTTCACTATGGCCAAGCGGAAAACGTCTTGCGGCAACGCCAGGATGTGCTTGATGTTGCTTACCGACTTCATCCGGAGCGCTTCATAATCCAGACCTCGCTGGGAAGAGTCGGTGGTTTGGGAGCGCTTCGTACGCATTAGTGTTTGTACTTTCAGCCGTAGCGGCAGATGCGGTGGCAAGCTTTTCCCATCTTCGTCCACTACCGCCGTCGCAACCAGGCTTACTAATGCTTCACGCGTTCCTAATTATTATGGTTGGAATCGCTGTACGCGAGATAAGGCTTACCAATAGCCATCGCCGTATAGGCGGATGAATCCTGGTTCGACGCGAACCCGTCCATGTGGCTCATAGTACCCAACAACTAGACGATAATGCCGTTTACCGGGACTTGAGAATGGAGCTTGGCTCGTTTGATCGTGGAGGGTCGGTCTGAAGTAGCGGAACTAACTCCAGGCTCACCAAATGCCCGAGGCGTTAAGGTGAAGCTGCGTAGCACAAGCCACCGCCGCTCTCGTTTGCTCGCTCTTCCCAAACGTGATACAAACCTTGCAGATGTCACAAGAAACTAAAATTCTCTCGCTAGTGGCTTTTCTCTTCCTCCTTCTCATCACCCCGCCAACAAACGCCAAAGTGGCCACCGATTTCGATCCCACTCTCGACTTTTCAAACTACAAAACCTTCGCCTACCTCGGCGGCACCGAAAAGCTCCTCCGCATGCAGTTGAATCCCGACCAGCTCAACAACCAGATTCACCGCTCCGTCGTTCGTGAACTTACGGCAAAAGGTCTTCGCGAAGTGCAATTGGAAAGCCACCCGGATCTAGTTGTACGCTATTGGATCGAGACGCAGAGCGAATCTGGTGTAGGTTACGGCGCCAGCTGGGGCATCTACGGCACCTACTGGACTGGCCACTGGTCCGTCCAATACATCTCCATGCACACCCACACCGCCAACGAAGGCACCATAGGAATCGAATTGATTGACGCCAATACCAAGGGCCTGGCCTGGCGCATGTACGCCACCGAAAAAATCTACCACACCGACCCGGACAAGATCTGGAAGTCCGCCGATAGCGGCATCAAAAAAGCCTTCAAAGCCTACCAACCCTCCCCAGACGCCATCGCTGCGAAAAAACAACAATGGGCCAAAGAAGATGCCGCGAAAAACTCTCCACAGCCCTAACTCTGCATTGTTGTAGAAAAATCGCCTTACCACTAGCAATCGGCTCCAGCAGCCGCAGGCAACTCCTGGTTTGTCGGGAAATCGGAAAGGTTCTGGCTAGTATCAATGTTTGAAAAACCTTACTCGCTGGAGACGGCGGAGTCGCTCTCAGGCAAGACGCTGACCTCCTGAGTATTACGGGGTCTGTGGGGTTCGCTTCCTCGCCTCTTTGCTGGCAGTGGGAATCGGGCAACCCTATAGATGAGCCTGCAAACGTCTATGGCTGAATTGCGGAGTCCGGACCAATGCCAAGCCGATCATTCACGGCGTGCCGGAATCGCTGCTTGCATCCGAGGTATTTTTCCGTTGTCTGCACTGAGACATGGCCAAGCAAGAACTGGATTTGCTCCAACTCGCCCCCCGAATCGTGGCAGAACCGAGCGCATGACCTCCTGAGATCATGTGGCGCGAGTTTTGAAATTCCCAGCTTCGCGGCGTATTCTTTCTCGACGTGCCAAACCACCTTCTCGGTGATCTTCGTTCCCCAAACCACACCTCTTCGACAAACGCATCGAAAAATGCGCCCGTGCGCAATCTTCGCCGGGCTTAACCAGTCGTCGACGCTTTCCTTCACCCAATCCGGCATCGGGACGGTACGGATATGCCCTCCTTTTCCCACCAGGTCCACAATGGCCCAATGGTCTTCCCGGCGTTGAAGGTGGTCAATGGTGAGATCGATGATCGATGAGCTCTCTTCGACGGAGTCCACATCCCAAGAGAACCGCCAGCATGGCCCGGTCCCTCTTGCCCTTCACGGTGTGCACGTTGGGAAGCTGCCACAAGGTGCGGGCTTCCTCCACGGTCAGCCAATTTCCAAGCCTCATGCCGAGCTTTTTTGCTCCCTTCACGCGACGGATTCCCGCAGCCAAATCGGGGCTAAGCAATCCAGTGTCCGCCGCCTCATAGGCGAGTCGTCGGACGGCGGCAAGCCTCACGTTGATGGTCCCAGGTGCGAGCAACTTGTCTTCGAGATGAATCCTGTAACGCGTCACCACCATTTTGTTGAAGGACAGTCTAGGCTCCGAGCAATACCAGCAAACGAACTCATCGATGGATCGTCGGTAGCTGCGCTGCGATTCTGGTGACCGGAGACTCACAAGTACTGCCGATTTTACATGCTCCAAATCAGGGAGTCCCAACTTGGTCTTCTGTCGATTTTGTCTTCTCGCTTTTGTTCTTCTTCTCATGCCACTTTGCCACTTTGCTTTCAGTTGCTCGGCTCGACACCAGAGACCAAAACTGAGCTAAGCACCAGTTCGAACGATGCTTGGCCTCAGGGGTCACCCAAAACCGGCCACTAAGGGTCACCTGAAAACCGGCCAGGGGTAAGGCCCGGGACATTGACTCCGAGAGGAGCCCTTATAGGCTCCCTCGGTATGAGCAATGTCTTGAGCGAAGAAAAGAAACAACAAGTCATCGCACTGGGGAAGCTCGGATGGTCCTTACGGCGCATCGAGCGATTCACCGGTGTACGTCGCGAAACCGCAGGTGCTTACCTGAAGGCGGCCGGGATTATTGTGTGCCTCCCGGGTGCCTGGAGAAGGCAAGCATCGGCAAAACCGGCCATAGAGGTGACCCCCGACTTTTCAGCGGCAAAACCGGCAAACCATGGGGTGTCCCCCGACCTCCCGGAGGCAAAACCGGCCACGGTGACCCCCGACCTAGCAGCCCCTTTTTCAGAAAACCAGGGATCTTCCGGTGATACTGCCTCTTCCTCTGCAAGTACCTGTGAACCGTACCGCGAGCTGATCGACCAGGGGCTCTGCCGGGGACGCAATGCCAAGGCCATCTGGCAGGATTTGGTTTCCGATCACGGTTTTGCCGGCAGCTATCAGACGGTGAAGCGCTTTGTTCGGAAGATTCGCGGATCGCAACTGCCACAAGCAGTGGGGATCATTCTCACCACACCAGGAGAAGAAGCGCAGGTCGATTACGGGAGTGGCCCGATGGTGCGCGACACGCAGAGTGGCAAGTATCGACGGACGCGACTGTTCGTGTTGACTCTCGGTTTCAGCCGCAAATCCGTGCGCCTACTAACGTGGCGTTCCAGTGTACGCATCTGGGCCGAACTCCATGAGAAAGCGTTTCGCCGCTTAGGTGGTTGCGTCAGAGTTGTGGTTCTCGACAATCTGAGAGAAGGCGTGCTGGTTCCCGACATTTACGATCCCACGCTCAATCCCCTGTATCGAGATGTCCTCGCCCACTATAGCGTGGTGGCGTTGCCTTGCCGCATCCAAGATCCGGATCGCAAAGGAAAAGTGGAGTCGGGGATCGGCCACACGCAGAAAACCCCGCTCAAAGGGATGCGCTTCGAGAGTTTGGAAGAAGCGCAGGCGTATCTGGATCGCTGGGAAGAGCGCTGGGCTGACACGCGCATCCATGGCACAACTAAACGACAGGTTGCGGTCATGTTCGCTGAAGAAAAACCGCACTTGCTCCCTCTGCCTCTGGAACCCTTTCGCTATTACCAATACGGAGAACGCGTCGTTCATCTGGACGGTTGCGTGGAGGTCGAGGCCGCTTATTACAGCTTGCCTCCGGGATGGATCGGGCGGCCGGTGAAGGTGCAATGGGATGAGCTGCACGTGCGCATCCTGCATCCGAACACCAGCCAACTTCTTCGCGAGCACCTGCGCCAGAAACGAGGCGGATATCGCATCCGGGAAGAAGACCACCCCAAGAAAATGCCTCTAAGTACAGCGCAACTCTTGCAGCGCGCCGAACACGCTGGAACCCAGATCGGCAAGCTCTGCCAGTTGATCTATCAGCGACAAGCCGAGACGGGCATCCGCCGCATCCTGGGAGTGCTTTCCCTGATCAAGAAATACGGGGCGGTGGCGGTCGAAGATGCCTGCTCCGTCGCTCTGGACATCGGTGTTGCGGAACACCGCTTCGTGCGCCGTTATCTGGAGCGCCGCCCGCACCCGCAAATGTTTTTGCGCCAGATCGATCCCCTGATTCGCCAGCTCACCGAATATCGCGATTTCATCAACCTTAAAACACAGGAGGAACCAGAATGAATCTGATCGAGTTGAATCGCTCCTTACGGCAACTGCGCTTGGGAGGCATAGCTGCGGTACTGGAGACGCGCCTGCAGCAAGCCCAAGCAGAACCGATGGCCCCCATCGACTTCCTTTCCTGTCTGGTAGCTGATGAACTGACTCGTCGCGGCGACCGCCTGCTGGAACGGCGGCGGAAACAAGCGCAATTTCGCGATCCCCAGGTGACGCTCGACAATTTCGATTTCAACTTCAACAAGAAGATGAACCGGAGCCTGGTCTTCGATCTGGCGACGGCCACGTTCATCGCTCGCCGCGAAGATGCGCTTTTTCTTGGTCCACCCGGTACCGGCAAGAGCCATCTGGCCCAGGCCATCGGGCAGGCGGTCATTGGCCAGGGCTATCGCGTGATCTACCGTGAAGCGCACATCCTGCTTGAGGAAATCGCCGAAGCAGCCTTGGACGGAAACCGCAAAGAGCACATGGAACTACTGTCCACCGTGCCCCTGCTCATCATCGATGATTTGGGGATGCGCAAGTTAGGGCCTACAGCGGCAGAAGAGCTGCTGGAGATCGTCATGCGCCGTTACGAACGCGCCAGCACACTGGTGACTTCCAACAGACCAATCGAGGACTGGGGAAAGCTGCTCGGTGACACTGCGGCCGTCACCGCCATGCTGGACCGCCTCCTGCACCACGGCCACATCCTCAAATGCGGGCCGCGGAGCTGGAGGACAAAGTCGCAGGTGGAACCCGCCGCGCCGGAAAAGCAATGACCAGAACCACAGGAGACCTTGAGAAAATGCAGCCATGGCCTTCGCAACGCGATCTTTTTTCAGCTTCGAGAAAGAAATGGCCTCTGCCCATCCTTTTAGGGGGAGGGAGGGGCGCAACCCCCGTACCGAACAGAGGTTCAAAAATCCAGAGATGAGGGAATGAAGATGAAATCCTTGGGAGAAAAGATCAGATTAGGCTTGATTGAAAAGCGCATGAACAGGTACAACATCTAAAGTTCCGGGCACCTTCCATTGGCCGGATTTGAAGTGACCCCAGCTGGCCGGTTTTGAA
Organism: Candidatus Acidiferrales bacterium; assembly: GCA_963775865.1. Taxonomy (GTDB): domain Bacteria; phylum Acidobacteriota; class Terriglobia; order Acidiferrales; family UBA7541; genus Acidiferrum. The sequence goes on from CAVZKU010000012.1 coordinate 822,379, forward strand.
GTGACCCCCGAGGATGCTTGGTTTTGTCCAAAGTGTGGTGGGCCGATGCTGGTCATCGAAAGACTTACAGCTGCGGAGATCCAACTCCGTTCTCCGCCAACGCGAGACGCCGTCGCCGCATGAGATCAACATCTACATCACGAAACTTTCGCAGTCTCGCGGCGCTCAATATCGTTGTGCCCTCTCGTCCTACCAATTTCTTCTACGCGCCTCGGGACATCGTCTTTGCATGAAGCTTATCCATATCTATCCACTCTTTCTCTCTCCCCGTTGGGTGCTGTACTCTCTCGGCTCTCTTCAGGATGCCGCTACACATACTCTTCCCTCATTTGAATTTGCATAACGACCGCGTCCGCCGCAAAACGAGCGCCTCCCTTCAAGTCGCTGTATCGAAAGCGCGCAATCCCACCGTGCTCGCGTACACCTATCGCGAACTCGCGCTTCCGATACAGCACTAAGACTAACCGGGAGTTGACCGGTAGTATGCATTCCTGGTGTTTCGAATCCTGTTGTTTGATGCTAACGTCGCATACTCAGAATCGATGAGTCCAGCCCGCTCGTTTCGGTTGCCAATATTCTGCTCCTTCTTGGTGCTCACGGCGGCGCTTCGCGCAATTCCTACCCCAGCCCAAACCGAGCGCGGAGATTTCGTTATCAGTGTGAATAGCCAGGATGTGGTCGTCCCCGTGACGGTCTTTGACAAAGAAAAGCGGACGGAACGAATGGTTCTTGGAAATCGACCAATTATCTTTTCCACGGTCTGGGTCAACGGCTTGACCGCTAGGAATTCCCGCATTTTTGAAGACGGCATCGAGCAGAAAGTCGAGAGCGTCACTGCCGAGGAGGTCCGCTGGTGGCCGGTACGCGATAACTTTGGTCAGCACTGGGAATACTCGTTGACGCCACGGGGGGTCTGGGCAAGTTCGGATGCGCAACCTACATCGTCGATTTTTTATAACGTTCCAATGTGGCGTTACTTAATCTCTTACATACCACCCAAAACGTCCGAAGGGGCCTGCCACAATCTCAAGGTTACGGTGAACCGAAAGAACGCAAACGTTTTTTCGCGGACAGAATATTGCAGTACACCAAACTCACCTGCCGATCCGCTGAACGGTTCGGACGTCGATAAGCAGTTGGCGAGATTTGCGGATTCAAGAGATGCCGGAGCGTTTCCAATGCTAGACCAAGCCATCGGTTTTGCGGGCGGCTCTGGCGCGAGCCGGCTTGACGTTGCTTTGGAATTCCCCGAAGGTCGCAGCCCCGGTGTCGACGGGACTGGACCGACCCAGATAGAGATCTTAGGCATGGTCTACGACAAGAAAGGTAATCTTGCTCGGCGTTTTACTGACGCTTCCGGCCCTACCTTAAGCACGAAGGTCGGTGCCTCAAACGCAATCTTTTTATTTCAATTTCGCTACGAGACCCAGATCCCACTCTTGGCCGGAGATTACGATTTGAAAATAGTCGCGACAGATGGGAAGAAGTTCGGGAGAATCGAACAGTCCATCGAGGTTCCAGAGCTGCAATCCAGGCCTCTGGACATTAGCGGAATTGCTCTTTGCAGACGCTATGACAAACCCCTGGACGCCCAAGCAAAAAAGCTTCGCCCCACTGAATTCTTACCGCTTTTGGCGAAAGGCCTGGAGTTCACACCCGCCGGGAATATGCACTTCACAAGAGATGAACAGGTAGTTGTCTTCCTTGAAATTTACCGGGCGCAAAATGATGGAACTGCTTCTCCTAATATTTATCTCGAAACAAAAGTTACAGACGCAAACACAGATAAACTCGAAGTCAGCACTGATCCGCGTCCCGTGGATTCCGACGTCCAGCCCGGCGATTTAATCATCCCCGTTGTCTGGGATCTCGCCATAGCCAAACTCCCTCCGGGCACGCATCGCCTGGATATGCAAGTATCAGATACCTCAGGAAACAAAACACCATGGCGAACGACAACCTTCTCAGTCGAGTAGATGTCACTGGCATCGTGCCTGGCAAACGCGCTTATCGTACAAACAAGTGGGTCCCGGTACCAAGTCTCCTGTTCTGGTTTTCGTAAAACTCTTTGCTTAGGCTGACCTTCCAGGTCAGCCGAGCACTGCCTATCTGAACCGTCTTCCCTTCCCTTGGAGCGATCTTCTTCACAACATTGTTATTTGCAATAATCGTCTTCACTCCCATTTCTCCTTTTCAGCAATTCTTGGCGAATGAACCAGCCAATTTATGTTTCCCATTTCAACAGGAAGGGCTTTCCTCTTCAATATGGTGTTATACTCCACGCCTTGGAGGTCGCTATGTTCCGCCTCGCTCCGGTCCTCCTAGTCAATTTTTGTTTAATTTTCCCGGTCCCTATTTCTGCGCAACATGCTGTCGATATTGGTGGCAGAGTTTTGTTCGAAGACAGCAATCATCCCGCAAGAGGCGTCACCGTCAATGTGTTGGACATTGAACACCAGCCCATTCTTTCGGATTTCACCTCAGACACGGGAGAGTTTCGCTTCTCCGGCTTGCAGAAGAACCAGTACATCGTCAGCATTCAAGTCTCGGGCTACGACCCCGTCACGATCAATGTCGATCTGACATTCGAGTTACCCAACGGTCTCCTCATCTATCTCAAGCCCGTTGCAAAAACAGCCAATCCTGACCCTTCTCGGCAGCCCACCGTCTCCGTCCACGAGCTCTCCATGCCTGCTAAAGCTCGCGAGGCTCTCGCCTCAGGACAAAAAAAAATCTATCAGGATAAAGACGCTCAGGGAGCACTCTCCGATTTTGAGCGTGCCCTTTCCATCGCTCCCACCTATTTCGAGGCCTCCTACCAGCTCGGTGTTGCATACCTGACTCTGGGTAACCTTCCCGAAGCTGAAGCCGCCTTCCGCAAGTCGATAAGCTCCAGCGGTGACACTTATGCCGCGGCCGACATTCGCCTCGGGGGCCTTCTCCTCGACAGCTCTAACTTCGCTGAGTCGGAAAAATTAGTTCGGAAAGGAATTTCGCTCGACCCCGATTTCTGGCTGGGCCATTACGAACTCGGACGCGCCCTTCTCAACCAGAACCATGTACCCGAAGCCCTCGCTGCCGCCGAAGAAGCCCACCGTCTTGCTCCCAACGTTCCCATCGTTTACCGCCTTCTCTCCAATATTCATCTACTCCAGAAAAACTATCCTGCGCTCATCGAAGATCTGAATGCCTACATCGAGCTCGATCCCGATAGCCCCGCCGGCGTTCGCGCCAAACAGGTCCGTGACCAAATTCAGCGAAATCATTCCGTTCAGAACCAGCACTTCGCCGCTGTGCGTCCCTGACGCTCCGGCACCAGTGACGCGTCGAAGACGCAATTAGGCTAATCAGTTGGCAAAGTTTGAGCGCAGAATTTCTGAAAGAACTACTGCAGCTTCGCGTATTCCGCTTTGGCAGCGATAAGAATGGGAATGTCGGGGTCGGCATCTTTCCAGAGGGTAAGGAAATCCTGATAGGCAGATTTGGCTTTGGCAGTATCACCTTGGATGGCCTGGGCACGGGCAAGGCCGAGGTGTGCCAGTACGAGGAGCGGCTTACTGGCCACTAGGCTACGATGGTCGAGAAACTTTTGGAACTCCATAGTGGCTTTGTTGCTTTCATGAAGGAGCAGATAGGCCTGCCCACGCACATAGACTGGATAAAGTTGTGCGCCAAATTCGAGCTCAGACACCAGACCTAGTTCATAAGGAGCCGCAGCATTGAGAAGCTCGATGGCCTTGGAAGGGTTATTACGATTGATTTCGACGGTTGCTTTAATGGTTGGCAGCCAATAGCCGTTGATGAGGGTATCGAGGGGAAACTGCGTATGCAGGTCGTCGGCCATTTTCTCTGCTCGCACGGAATCGTTCGCCCGTGCCAAGGCCAGGGCCGCCAGAATCTGTACGGTTCGGTTCGACCCCATGCTTAACGCGGAAGCCGTCTGATCGGCTGCGAGTGCACAATTGCCAAATTCCGCTTCCCGTAACGCCCCGTCTATCTGCCACTGAGCTGCTGCCTCATTCCGATTGTTGCGGCGGGCGGATTCGACCGCCCGATTCATGAATTCCCGGGCGCTTTTCAGACGCCCAGAGAACGCTTCGGTATCAGACTGGTAGGAAAGCAGAACATCCTCGAGACCTGGCTTGCCGACAGACCACGTAACTTGCCGATCCATCTCCGCCGTGTCCCCCTGAAGAAACGCCAGACCATATCGATAGGCCCGCAGATCTTCATTGTCGGGATTGCGCTCGATGACCTCCTGGTAGATGGCACTGGCTTCGTTAAGGCGGTCCAGAAGCGCGTAAAACTGCATCAGATTGCCGCTACAGTTAGTATTCTCTGGGTCAATGTTGAGACACTTCTTGGTCTCTTCGACGCCTCGTTCATACTGCCCCAACGTACCGTAGAAAGATCCTAAGTTAAGCGGAGGGATCGAGTCCCTAGGATAGGCCTGAGCCCAGAGTTCGGTTACCTGGATAGTCTGGTCCAGGTCCCCGGTGACGGAGCCGTAGTACAGCGAGGAAATGAGGAATTTCTCTGGTTGCGTTACGCGGTCCCGCAACTGGAACGCCTTAGTGAAATTCTCAACGGCCTTGCTCTCTTCTCCGACAGATTCGTATACCAGTCCCAGGGAGGCATAGGCCATTGCAAAATTAGGGTCAAGCTCGACCGCTCGCCTGAAGAACGGAATCGCATGAACCTCTCCGTTCTCGTGCCAGGTTTTTTCTCCCAGGCTAAAGGCTTTCAGGGCTTCGAAGGAGGGCGTTGAGGCCTGCTCGATAGGGGTATCGAGCTTCTGGACGGTGCTGAGCGACTCTCCCAGCTTGTTGCGAATTTCCGAAGCGGTTTTGCCCAACGCGTCGAGCACATGGTTCTTGTCACTCGCCTGTGCTTCCGTGCTCGCCAGGGTTTGACCGCTGGAGCAGTTGACCGCCTTAATGGTCAAAAGGTATCGCGTGCCAATCTGTGCTATCGAACCGTTGAGGACAGCGGCACTCCCCGTCCTCTGGCAAAGCTCCCGCGCAATCTCCGGCGTAAGCGTCGCGTCTGGCTTCTGGCCCATCATCTGTAGGGTCTGCTGTACTCGCTGGTCTGAGATAATTCTCAGGAAGGGCGACTGTTCCAGTTGCACCGAAAGCCCCTGCCGCAGAGTGCCGTCGAACACTGGGTCTCCGGTCGTGTTCGTGAATTCCGCGAGGACAATGGTGTCCTTATCCGTGAGCGCGTGGACCCTGCGGGAGGAAAACAACCATCCGCTCACAGCCAGTCCGCCAATCAAAATCGTTGCGGAAGCGAGCACCACCCAGCGATTTGAGATTCGGGCATGCTTCAGCTCGGCTTCGGCTGCCGCAATGGTTGCCCGGCCCGAATCTGAATCACGCTTCAACCGCTGCAAATCCGTGCGAATATCGGCAGCCATTTGGTAACGAAGCTTGCGGTCTTTTTCGAGCGCCTTGCCGATGATTTCGTCTAGCTTTGATGGGAGTGCATGATTAATCTGCGATGCCGGGACAGGCGTGCGATTCAGAATCGCCTCATAGGTGACAGCGGCACTATTTCCGGGGAAGACCATCCGTCCCGTCGCCATCTCATAGAGCACCGCACCAAACGAGAACAAATCCGTCCGTGCATCCAGTTCTTCGCCACGGGCCTGTTCCGGAGACATATAAGCGATGGTGCCCATCGTAGAGCCGGGGCTGGTGAGCAAGAAATCCGATGTAGCCGTCGGCATCGCGGAAAGACCACCCTCATTGATCGGAGCAAACTTCGCCAGCCCGAAATCGAGGATCTTGGCGTGGCCTAGCTTGGTCACAAAGAGATTTGCTGGCTTGATGTCTCTATGAATTATGCCCTGGGCATGTGCTGCCCTTAGTGCATCGGCAATTTGAATTGCCAGTTCCAGCATGTCCTCGAACGGAAGTGGCTTGCCGGAAATACGGTGCTTCAGCGTTGCACCGTCGAGAAACTCCATCGCAATGAAGTGCTGGCCGTCCTGCTCACCGATGTCGTAAATGGTGCAGATATTGGGGTGATTCAATGCGGAGGCGGCCTGTGCCTCACGACGGAAGCGTTCGAGAGCAGCGGCATCGTGGAGCATTTCGGCAGGCAAGAATTTCAATGCCACTGCACGATGTAGCCGCGTGTCTTCGGCCTTGTAGACCACACCCATCCCACCGCCACCGAGCCTTTCGATGATTCGGTAGTGAGAGATGGTCTGGCCGATGAGAGACGAGGAATCCGGCATTTGGCGCTCATCTTAGGTTGCATACGTAAGACAAGTCAACGAAGGGCGGCGTTGAAAGAATTTCCCGAATTGCAGGCATTCGGTCACGTAGCACAACCATGGACAGAACTTCCCTTGCGGACGTACTCCTCGTGCGGCGTTTTACGCGAGACAAATGCTGTTCCGATTTGGTGCAGTTTGGTTGAGGGCTCCCTGTTATCCGACAGGGCGCCCCAGATGATTTAGTTGCCTGTGGGGACAGGGATGTTGACCCCTTCTTTTTCCAGCATCTCGCGCATCCACTGGAAACGCTGATAATTGGAAATGGTGATCGGGCCTGTATAGCCCACGCTCTGCAACTTGCGCGGCGGATATTTGGCATAGGTCATCATCAGCTTCTTGACTTCTTCGGCCATCGGAATCATGGCCCAAGTCCGCTCAGTGTAGTTGTTCATAAAGATGTCGTATCGCTCTTGGGGATCTTGCCAGAGATCGAAGACCTGAGGAACGAGTGCAACGTACTTGGTGGCACCTTTCCAACCAAGGTTGGTGTCCCGCGAGTCCGCCCGTTTGTTGGCCGTCATCCCCGCGAAGGTTACCTGTCCCATTGCGATTGTCGGCTCGCATTACCCCGTTAGCCTTTATTTGGCTCTCGGTGCAAACGTCGCCACCTATTCACTCCTCGGTCTTGTAGTGGAAACCCTGCGGCGGCAATTAAATCATTCGAACTGAGTCAGACCGCCAGTCTGGAAGTTCTTTCGAGATTGAATATTTGTTTAGGTACTAGCCTCCACTTTTCCGGTAATCGACAAATCAGATGGCTGATTCGGTCGCTCGTTTCTCGGAGCTCTCAAAAAGAAATAGAATCGTTCATTTCTTGGTGATTTCGAGGATCACTATTCCTTCGCTCAGCCGACCAGAGACGTCGGTAACCCTCAACGTGATCTCGTATCGGCCTGACGGGACTTCCGTATTCGTCACGTGTATTCCCTCCGCATTTACAAACGGGCGCACCTTGTCGGTGATGTCGCGCTCTCCACGGAATTTCTGCAAGATCCACTTTTGCGCAATTACCTGTATGGATTTCGGATCGGGTTGGGAATCATGTGGAAGAAAACGAACAAATAATTCGAAGGGAGATTTGACTACATCAAGTTTAGGTTGAATGATCTCTAGGCCAGGCCCAGCGGATTTTGACATCTTAAGCGTAGGCATCGCCAACGGCCTTAGAGTGTTTGCGCCCAAGCCTTTGTGTCGGCCTGGCTCATTTTTCTCTGCCTCTTTTGTCACAGATTCCCAGAATTCTACGTCGTCGGGACCAATCAGGACGGTTGAAGGCATATGGCTTTCTTGGGCAGCACTCGCACCTGACATGCTCAAACAGATAGGCAGAACAGATAAAGTGGTCCAAGTGGCAGAAATCGCCAAATATAGACGCCGCGACCGTCTCATGGCTGGCCTCCCCGGTTGACTTCACAAAAGTCAAAGTCGCCACGAACTCGTTTGCCGTATTTGAGTTTGGGAACGACATACGTACGTTCTACGCATCCGTACCCGTTCCATTACACTAAGAAAATGTTTGAGCCAGCTTCCAAATGTTTCGGATTTCTATTCTCAATCATGCCCTGAAACTGTCTGGCAACATTCAATCAGATTGCCCACCCTTTGCGTTCGTTGTCTCACCATCTACTCTAAGCTGAAACAAAACCTTAGGATCTATGTTCGCCCGCAAAGATTCTTTCAAAACCTCAGGGGTCGGCTCGCTTGCTATCCTTTTCGATTGAGCTCAGAAGATCATTTGCAATTTTCTCGGCAATTTGACTGCTAGCACTACTTCCCCAATCACGAGCGAGACTTTCACCACTCCATAGAATATGCCCTCCCTGCGTATCGAGTCGAAAAATAGCTGTAGAGGCAATGCCGTAAACGTCTTCCGTTACAACTCCGTTAAGCACCGCATCAGCTTGACTTAGATCATCCACCAGATTGAGTCGGTCCGATTTCGCCAAGCGATTAATCAATTTCTCACGGACTATGAGAGCGGCTCGTGTTTGACCGAATGACGCAAACGCGATTGATTTGACTTCACCAAGCCGTTGAACCGCCCTACCGCTTGCGGTTTCTTTGACATTGGGTTTATCAGCAAGCTTTCTCGGCGAAGAGGCAGAGAGAAGCGGCTTCACGACATTAATGGGGACTGCGAAATTCAAATTTTGTCCTCCGACCATTTCTGCAGTCGTTATACCGATGAGTTCACCCCCCATGTTCAGGAGTGCCCCTCCACTACTTCCGGGAGAAATCGGAGCAGTCGTTTGGAAAAGGCGCTGATTTTCGTCCTTCAGTTCCCTGATCGAACTGATGATGCCATTTGAGACCGTGGCTTCGAGGGAGAGGGGACTCCCAATACTCACGACTTCTTCCCCAACTTGGACCTTATCCGAGTCTCCCAGAGCAACAGTTGGAAAATCGCTTCCAAACGCCTTTAACACCGCGATGTCCTTCGCCATGTCAGCCGCTAGCACGCCCTCGATTAAGAAGAAAGCACCATTTGGGAATTTAATTACCGCGGAACTCGCACCGTCGATCACATGGTAGTTTGTAATGACCTTTCCATCGTTGCTAACGACTACGCCGCTGCCCTGTCCAATCTCTCTGCCACTCGCATTAGAGACTACGATCAGGAAGACAGCTTTCTGGGCATCATGGGAGATAGTCGCAATATCCTTCTTAGTCTCATGCGTTTGATCTTGCAAGACGGGTATATCCTGCATGTGCGTTTTCGTCAGGTCATCTGGACGAGGGGTTGGAATACTGAGAAGAACGAGAACCAGCAGCAAGGAAAACATCTCGCATCTCCATTATCTACATCTGTAAATTGCTTCTAGCTGAGCGTGGAAGCTCACATTACCACAGTCTCACCCCGATGGTGGTCCGAAAAAGTCTATGGCTAATGGAAAAAGTCTAAGCGAGCGTGTCCTTCTTGGATTTCTTGAGTAGCTCCAAGTTCCTCTCTAATTCCACTGCAGCTCCTGATTAACGCATAACCGTCCATCGCCGAAGTCCCGGGCCAACGCAGCGACGCGAGATGGGTGTTGACGACTGTCGCCCTTGACACCGAAAAGGATCCTTTCACGTTGAAGATCTGCAGGTCACGATAGATGTCCGGTAAGGCGCTATACGTCCAAGTGGAATTTGCATCGCCAAAATTGCCCGTCTATGGTGTCAACTCCTGAAAGCCTCAGAGGAGACTCGCGTAAACTTAGTCCCATGCTCCGTCATGACGATTAGTTGCGTTTCCAGACAGACTGCAACCCCGACGCAGTAGAGTGAGAAAACGGTTCGACCAGCCAGCTTGTTCTTCACGTCCGGTTGCATGGCTGGGTATCCAGTACAACCGCTGTCCTACCTTTTAGGGCGCCGTACAGATGATGGACAACCTGAAATGTAGCTAATATGCTGGATTGAGGAAAACACTGCAGGGTGCGCCTGATGGGTAAGGACGGTGATGCAAGACCGGCACCGAGCGGAATGTGGGGAGACCATGACATGTTGCGAACCGCCTTGGCATGCACAATAGGATTACTCGCTATCGGCGTCGCAGGAGCGCAGTCCGCGCAGGGAGTTCCCGGCGACGTGAAGAACTTTGTCACGCAATACGTAGCGGCGACGAACGCTAAGGACGCTGCGCGGATGCGGTCATTCCTGTACCCGAAGTCGCTCGCGTGCATCACCCCCGAGAATAAGGACTACTACGACGCCATGGCCAGTCATATTGGAGAGCCGATTCCGCCGAATTTCAAGTTCTCGGTAATGCCGGTGAACGAAGACAATCTGAAGGCGCTCGAAGGCATGGGCCAGCGCTGGACGGTGAAGCCCATGCAGGAACTCCACATCGATTATCAGCAGGGCGACGATTTGGGCAGCGACATCGTCTACCTCATACACGAAAACGGACGATGGTTTCAGGACTTTCCGTGCGCCGCGGATGCGGAAATAAAACGGTTTCGCGACAACGCGGCCGCTAACGAAGCGGCTCTCGCACACTATAAGGCCCTTGCAGCCGAAATCAAGGAACCGCTGCGGTCAGAGCTGCTGGACTTGCTTCGAGCGCACGAGACCGCCAGTGCCACCGACCGTTATCATCAGGTGACCGGAAAGGACTACAAGACGTCAATGTACGTGATTCATGAATTGAAAGTGGAAGGGCATTAGGACACGTACTATGCGACCTTCACAATTGCAGGTCTCTTGCGCAATGACGGCAAGGCCTTTAAATAAGCGTTCGAGTCGTTGGGGAGCTGCCGCCAACAATTTTAGCGGATCGCGTCCCTCGATGTAGCTGAGCATCCTTTGGCGATATTGCTGCGGTGTCTCCTGCATGAATTTCGCACTTCTCAGTGAGACCGCTCGTCGGTCCTTAATGTAGAGAGGCAGAGTAGTTGCCGCAACAAAAACGGTCCCAAAACGGCTCAGCGTTGGTGGCCGTACCGCCTGATTAACGTTCAAACGCCGAAATCGAAGAAGTAAAGTACTGGGAGGACCTTTCCGATTTGGCGACAAATCAGGCAAGTTGGATTACTCCCTGTTTTCCCGTCATCCGGCGCAGGCGGTCGCTTTGCGATCGATCTAGCCTATCTGTTTAAACTGTATTGAACACTTCAAAACGACGGAACTTGGGAGACCTAAGGTGCTGCCTGAGAACACATTCCCTTCTCTGCGGGTATCAGCTTTCATGTGCTATTGCGTTACAACGAACGTCAGCGCCCGTAGCGGCCAGACCGTTAGCGGCAGCGGAAGGAAGTTTCTGACCCACATCGTGCTTCACAGCACTCGACACTGGGCTCAAATGGCTGCGCTGATGCGCCAGCACGGGCACAAAACGGATTGGCAGCACGATTTTATCTTCAGCGATGCAGTGAAGTGATGTTTTCACCTGGATGTCGTGAACTCGAATCCTGCCCCGTGCTTACAATAGCCTCAAGATTGTCGGCGATTCGAAAACAATTCTGAAAGCGACAAGTCACGCGTCAAGTCCCGATTAACGTTAGCGCTTTACCGGATGCGCGTTCTGGCTGAGAAGCAAGGGTGCGTGCGGGAGCTCTGCGCGCGTTCGGTAAAGCCATTGGAGGTGGCCGCCCGTGGTTGCGGTGGACGCGGGCCTTATGCAAATTCAATTGTGGGAAGGGACGGTTTTGAGGTGTGCCGAAGCTGCGCCGCGGAGCACGACCTGTTACAGCGAGGACCCGGAAAATGGCTACGGTGAACCGTGTTGTGAGAACTGTCGTTGAAGAGGCTGCATGAAGGAATTTGTTTTCCGACGAGGCGGAGAGGGGAGTAGCGCGCAGAAGTGCGCGGAGTGTTCCTACTGGGACTGTGCTGGGATAAGAGCGGTTAAGCCTGCTTTCTTCACCGTGTACAATGCCCCGGTGCTCCCCCGCATCCAGCCCATGCGCTTGGCCCGCGTTGCGAAGCCGTTCGACGACCCGAACTACATCTTCGAACTGAAACACGACGGGTTCCGTGTATTGACCTAAATCGTCTGATTAGGCTCTATCTGAAAAGATAGTGGCCCTATCCGATTGGCCGAAAGACAGCTCGGAAATCAATTAACCTTCTCTGAATAGGCAGGTTGGCTTCCCCGCGTAGCGCGCACCGAACCATTAGCAGCCCTGCATTCGGTGCCGATCGGCATTTCATCCGCTCGTCTGCAACACACCATTAAATCGCAATCCACGCGAAATTGTGTCTGGATCTTCTTGAGAAACAACCGCATTGTTGAAATCTGTTTCACAGCCACAAGTTAACACTCAGCTTGGCATCACCCATGCTCACTTTTACCTGCGTGAGAAGGTAGAGCCAATCGGAACGAGATAGCCCCCAAAATAATTGGCTGTTTTCTCCGCCGCTCCAACGCTTTTCGATTCGAAGGAGGTTCTATGAAAAACCTACGTTCTATCCTGGTTGCTTTGGCTGTGCTGCTTATGGCCACAGCTGCTCACGCACAACAGACGAAAGTAACTGCGACTGTTCCCTTCAACTTCGTCGCCGGTGACCGCGCATACCCCGCTGGCGACTATTCAATCAGTTCCGACGGTTCGGTCCTTAGGATTACCAACGACGAAAAGAGTGAGCTGATGTTGTCCCAAGCTTGCGAAAGTCTTAATCCCTCGGCAGACACTAAGCTCGTTTTTCACAGCATGGGAGGCAACTATTTCCTCTGGCAGATTTGGGTTGAAGGTAGTTCCAGCGGACGCGAACTGCCCAGAAGCCGCACGGAAGTCCGGTTGGCCCAAAACCACAAACAAGTGGAGTCCGTGATCGTTGCCGCAAATATCTCCCGATAGAGAGATTGCCTGCGTCCACGTTGTTCAGGTTTAAAGAGGGAACGTTTTCACGTTCCCTCTTTTCCTTTTTCGACGCCGCGCGCTCCACAATCGGTTTTTTGTTTGGCGCTGCCCGAGTGCGAAACGCTCGGTCCACCTGCAAGCATGGTTTCTGATTAGATGACGACCAAGCGTTGTCACCGATGGTCTCGTGAAGCATCCGACGAGTTGGAGGGGTTTGTGAGGCTTCAAATCTCAATCCGGGAATGCGGCGATGTAAGTATATTGGATTTTGGGGGAAGAGCGACGATTGGCCGCGAGAGCGAGTTTCTCAGCAAGCAGCTACGCAACCTGTTCGCTAACGGCGAGCGTAAGCTGTTGCTGAACCTGGCAAATCTAGCCCAGATCGATAGTTCCGGTATCAGCATCATCGTGGAGCATTACGTTTTCCTGAAACGTCAGGGTGGCAGCCTGAAATTCCTCCGTCCGTCACCCAGAGTGTTGGAGGTTCTGAGAGTGTTGCACTTGACAGACGCTATCCCGATCTTTGAGGATGAGGTTGAAGCTCTGGCGAGCTTTCGAGCTTACTCCGCAAAAGCCTAAGAGGGACTGGACTTCGTAACTTGTGATTTTTCCTATTCCTGATAAACGCCTATCGGACATCGCCTAAGTCAGATTATCTTATCCACACTCTTTCCGCCGTGCGCAGCGTCATAGTTTACGATTTGGCTTCCATTACTCTACGGAACCGAACAAGAAGAGTACTATCAGCAAGATAGCCGACCACGACTTAACAGGACTTTAAGGAATCAAGCGTCGAGGCGCCTCTCGTATTCGACTGTTTCCCCATATTCAAGATTGCGTCGCAGGATGCGAAGGTACATTGCCCAGCAGAAACACGAGACACGCCAATGTTCATTCTCTTCTGGCCAGCCAGTATGATAGAAGCGCACGCGAGTTGCGTTCTTTCCTTCCGGGGTCAGTTCGCATCCGACTAGTGTTCCGACCCAATCGGGGTGCGCGTGGGTAATCTGAAGCTCGAACGAAGACGGTGGAACATAACGTGTCACTCTGGCCTGCCAGTCGAACTCAGGGCCGAAGTACAAGCGAAAGTTACCACCTTCTCGGGCGTCTCCCGTTGATGATTTCGTCCACCATTTTTCCAAGCCGTTTGGCGTAGCAAATAACTGGAACACCCGTTCAGGTTGTACCTTCACGCTAAATTCGTGAATGATTTCTGGCATACTTCATTCCCCCGCGTTCGAGCCGTCTAAGGATGATTGTGCCATCGCTAGAGGATTAAGTCCTGGCGCTAATCGCCGAAGTGATGGGTACTATGAGCCACCTTTCCGATTTGGCAACGAGAGCCCTCCGTGAGCGACTCGACTTAATTGGGAAGCATGCTCCCTGTGCGCCGTCCTTCGTTGACTTCCACTTCTTCCCATGCCTGGTAAATGCGCAAACCGTTCAAGTGGCTGCTAGCACGAACTTCCCGCGTCCTGCTTCTACTCCGCGTCCGGTAAGCGCATTTCGGTCCAATAGTCTTGTCCGGGTATCTGGCAGTAGAGCCGCAAAGGCTTCGATGGAGCCTCCCGTTCCTTTTTGCAGTTCGGGCAATTCACGGTTTGTAGGCCATGAGAGCTGCCTGGATACTGACAAAAGACCAACAGTCTTGCGTTACAGTCGCACGCGAGCATGCCTAATACAAATCGATCTTCCATGCCCTGATTCTCCTAGTTCTAGCAGTGACTTCCTCAGCATTCTACCCTGACGACCAAATAAAAAGGCCCGGTGCCATTGCGCCGGGCCTCTCACATATCGCGCCTTATATCCTTTCGAATCACGTCTTGTCAGATGAAATCTGATTAAGTCGTGTTGTCTCCATGCGAGAGACAATCTGCGCGACAAGTTCTATGTACCACGCCGAATAGTTGATTGCAGTGATGATCGTCACCCACACGTATGTCTCGGCGATACGTCACTTGCGAAAAGAGGCTCGGGGCAAATCACCAAGACCCAGTCGTAAGTTTCAATAATTCTGGGTGCCGCCTAAACCTGGCCGCATACTCGCAAGTCAATTTCCTTCTGTAGTTGGCGAAGGGCATCCTCTGCCCTCTTGAACGCGCCCGTCCACTTTGTAGCCATCCCGGCGGCTCGGTCGCCGACCTGCCATTCGCCTTCTTGGCATCGGGGACGGACATTCCGAATCAAAAGATTCTGGCCCTCGGGTAGACCTTCAACTGTATAAATTATTACCGGTCCGGACCCGTATTCTAGACCGTTATAGGATTTGGCGACTGCTTTCAAGCCTAGTTTGTTCGTCATTGCTTTACACGCGCTGTCCGTTTCTGCACGGCGGAATCACCGGGAATCGAAGGCAAAGAAAGTGGCTCACCGCCCACGACTAATGGGTGGACGGAAACCACCGGGAAGGTCTCCCGCGTCGTCGAACTAAGTACTTCATAGGTCTGCACACGAGGACTGCCTTCAATGACCGATGCCAGCATTCTTAGCACTTCTGGGTAGGTTCGACGATTGTACGCTTCTGCATGCTCGGCGGTTTCCCAGAGACCAAAGGCCTCGACTTCCCGGCCGCTAAGATAGAGAAAGGTAATTTCGTGGAGGAATCCCTCCTGCTTGCGTAGCAAGGGAATAAGCTCATTTTCAATTTTGTGCTTGAATGCCAAAGCTCCGTCATTCTTCAAGTGCATCGACAGCTTGTGCGTAAACATGATGCTCTCCCCGTTCTCTTGGCCAAGAGGGACAACTGACGCCGCTTATAATGCCTTCCAACGCGGACTTGTTCTTGATGATTACTGTGGCTCCCGTGATTTGCAGTAACTGATTCCTGCGGAAGTCGGCAAGCAATCGTGTTACGGTCTCCCGCGACGAACCGATCATCTGTCCTATCTCCTGGTGAGTCAGCGTAAGCTTTGCGCGTAGTTGCCCATTTCCTTCAGGAAAAGTCGCTGCCCACTCCAAGAGAAACCGTGCGAGCTTCGCTCCAGCGGAATGCGAGAGGCCGATCATGCGCATCTCCGCGATTGCTGTTTGATAGGTTTCTCCCAATTGTTGGGCGACTCGAAGCGCAGCCTCCCCGTTGTCCTTCAAGAAAGCAAGGAAATCATTCCGCGAAATGAACTTTGATTGTGCTGGCTCGACCACTTCGGCGGTGAGCTCGTAACAGGTACCGGTGATGGTCGCCGGGAGGCCCAGGACTTCACCCGGCTCAGCAATCCGCAGTATGAGTGTCTTGCCATCGGCTGATGAGGTCGAAAGTTTCATTTTCCCGCTACAAAGAATAAAAACGCCCCGCGCCAGTTGGCCTTCGACAAAAAGTCTTGCGCCTTTGGGATACAACGCCGAAGAAGTGATAACCGACAACGCTGTTACGCTGGCTTCCGACAGATTGCAGAAAAGCCGCTCTTCGCGGTGTGGACAAGAAAGACAATTCTCTATGATTTCTAAGCCATACGGCGTTCGCACATTCGTACGGGCTGGTTGTTGTTTGGGCGTGAATTCCGTTCTCTTCACATAGACAGGATGCCACGGTGACTGGCTGCGAAACTGCTCAGTATTGAACACGGTCACTTGGATGACCTGTTTGGCTTGATAACGGCACTACTCTCCAGGGACGTCGGATTCGGCGTCTGGGCGGACTAGATTATCTGGGCCACGTCTTGTTCTAAAAGCAATGTGGTCGGGTCGCTTTTTGATGATCAAGCTAGCGAGAACCACTCGACAATCGCCCATGCGAGCCTGCAAAGGCGTGAACGCGGAGTGCGCCGTCAACGACTGGGGTGAGAAGTTGTTTCAACACTGGAAGGGTCGTGTGGTCGTATTTTTCGGCATCTTCGCCGTTTGCCCAGAAGGTGTAGACAAAAAACATTTGCCCGTTACCTGACAGGAGGATGAGCTGGTCCAGAAAACCTTTCTGTCTGCGGAACAGTGGGATCACCTCATGTTCTACTTTTTGCAGGAATTGGCTGACAGATTCTGACTTCAAGCATAGAGAAACCTTGCGAGCGTACATAGGAGTCTCTTTCTCTTGATTCAAGAGAGCGGTCCAGGAGGGCGGTAACTGGTCTCGAAAGCCTGAGCGCGGCCTCGAATCGAGTAGTGCGACAATTTCCAAGATGCCAGTCTCGCCTCTCGGCAATCTGGCCGGGAACTGATTTTACGAACGCTACAGTCAAGATGACCTAAAGTCTGTCCAATATTGGACAGTTTTTAAGAATTGGATGGTTGCATACTTTGATCCCTGTCCAAGATTGGTCTAGGTTTCTGGACTAATCACAATTCCCCTGAACGGGGAATAAAAGGGGAGGCGAGCAGACCTAGCTTGCCTCCCATGCTTATGGGGTGGAATCCCAAATGGAAAATTCTGCTTCCAGTGCATGCTTGCTATTCTTGTTGTGTATCCACCTCCGCGCTCTCTCTTTCTGTTCACGAGACTGGAGGGAGGAATGAGAAACCGAAACAGCCGCTTTGATAGTGTTCGTATCAAATCCACCGGTTCTTACGTTCCGTCCAAGATTCTGACAAACGAAGAGGTCACGGCGAACTTGCCAACCTCTCCGGCGTGGGTGCTCGAAACGTTGGGGATTCGCGAGCGGCACATCGCTGAACCAGAAGAATACACGTCGGATCTTGCTGCCCATGCCGGGCTGGACGCGATTGCTTCAGCGGGGCTGGAGCCAAACGAAATTGACTTGATCATCGTTGCTACGGCAACACCCGACCGCAAGATGCCCTCATCGGCTTGTATTGCCCAGAACAAGATGGGCATTCGCAATTGCTGTGCCGCGTTCGATGTTGCAGCAGTGTGTGCGGGGTTCGAGCGTGCGCTGGTGATCGGCGCCGATACCTTCTCCAAAGTCACGGACTGGAATCGCCGCGACTGCGTCGTTTTCGCCCACGCATAGGGAAGGCTTGCGGCTGTTGCTAGTTTCGCCCGCGTCCACCCAATCTGTGATAATCTTCCGCGCCTGAATTGTGGAACATGGGATTATGGATAGAACCAGCAACCAGACTGTCAGAGTACAGGGGGCAGCTTGGAACCATCATCAGTCCGGGTGCTCGCAATAGAAGATTACGAACCGTTTCGGCGCTTGATCTGTTCAACGCTGAGGAAAAGCTCCGGATTGCAGATCGTCGGGGAAACCGCAGACGGATTGGAAGCGGTTCAGAAAGCCGAAGAACTGCAACCGGACTTAGTCGTGCTCGACATTGGACTTCCATCGCTGAACGGAATCGAAGCAGCTCGAAGAATCCGCAAGCTCTCCCCCGAATCCAAGATACTATTTGTAAGCCAAGAATCTTCTGGCGATGTGGTGCAGGAAGCTCTAGCCTTGGGTGCATTGGGCTACGTGGTTAAGACGCAGGCTGGTATTGAACTGTTAGCAGCTGTGGGAGCGGTTCTTGGGGGCAGGCAGTATATCAGTAGCGGATTATCGGGTCACCCTTTCACCGACGCGATGGACCCGCAAGCTTCCCGATTTCGTACACAAGCAGGTTCTCCCATCGCTGGCACTGAGAAAAAGAAACTCGCTCGCAACCACGAGGTTGAGTTCTATTCTGATGATGCATCCTTTCTTGCTGGTCTGACTCGCTTTGTCGAGACCGCTCTAGAAGCCGGGAGTAAAGTGATCGTGGTCGCGACCGAGTCACACCGGAACGGTCTTCTTCAGGGATTGCAGGCACGTGGCGTGGATACTGCTGCTGCCGCTCAGCAAGAGCACTTTCTCCTTTTGGATGCCGCCGAGGCCCTCTCAAAATTCATGGAAAATGCGGGACCTAGCCGCGAGCGATTCCTGTCCACCGTTGCGCCGCTGATTCGCTGCGCTGAGATTAAGCACAAGAGAGTTGAATTGTTCGGGGAGATGGTTGCGCTTCTTTGTGCTGACGGAAGAATCAAGGCCGCCATTGAGCTTGAACGGTTGGGGAATGAACTGGCTCAAACACATCCCGTTTTTATACGCTGCGCGTACCCAATGACCGAAGAACTCAAAGGGGAGCCATATGCAGCGATATGCGCGGAGCACTCCGCTGTCTTATCCGCTGAAGCATGATCTACCCATCTGCTGGAAACAGGTCGATCTTCACCCAGCTGCACGCATCACACTTGCTGAACGCAAAGGCACGCTAGCGTGGACTGTAGTGCCTTTTCGGGTTGCGAATCGACCGCAAATGTTCCATTCACTAGTCTTAAGCGCTGCTCCATTCTGATCAGACCAAGCCCTCGGCCTCTCCTTGCCGCTTCGAGGTCAAAACCAGCGCCGGAGTCGCTAACCGTAAGATGAATCTCATCGTCAGCCCACAATTGCACGCGGAACTTCTCTACCCCGCTGTGCTTGACCCCGTTGTGCAACGCTTCCTGTAGAACCCGGAAGAAGCAAATAGAGACTTCCGGCTGCACGAGGCTGGGGAGACCGCGGCTCCTGAAGTCAATCCCTCAGGGGTCACCCAAAACCGGCCACTAAGGGTCACCTGAAAACCGGCCAGGGGTAAGGCCCGGGACATTGACTCCGAGAGGAGCCCTTATAGGCTCCCTCGGTATGAGCAATGTCTTGAGCGAAGAAAAGAAACAACAAGTCATCGCACTGGGGAAGCTCGGATGGTCCTTACGGCGCATCGAGCGATTCACCGGTGTACGTCGCGAAACCGCAGGTGCTTACCTGAAGGCGGCCGGGATTATTGTGTGCCTCCCGGGTGCCTGGAGAAGGCAAGCATCGGCAAAACCGGCCATAGAGGTGACCCCCGACTTTTCAGCGGCAAAACCGGCAAACCATGGGGTGTCCCCCGACCTCCCGGAGGCAAAACCGGCCACGGTGACCCCCGACCTAGCAGCCCCTTTTTCAGAAAACCAGGGATCTTCCGGTGATACTGCCTCTTCCTCTGCAAGTACCTGTGAACCGTACCGCGAGCTGATCGACCAGGGGCTCTGCCGGGGACGCAATGCCAAGGCCATCTGGCAGGATTTGGTTTCCGATCACGGTTTTGCCGGCAGCTATCAGACGGTGAAGCGCTTTGTTCGGAAGATTCGCGGATCGCAACTGCCACAAGCAGTGGGGATCATTCTCACCACACCAGGAGAAGAAGCGCAGGTCGATTACGGGAGTGGCCCGATGGTGCGCGACACGCAGAGTGGCAAGTATCGACGGACGCGACTGTTCGTGTTGACTCTCGGTTTCAGCCGCAAATCCGTGCGCCTACTAACGTGGCGTTCCAGTGTACGCATCTGGGCCGAACTCCATGAGAAAGCGTTTCGCCGCTTAGGTGGTTGCGTCAGAGTTGTGGTTCTCGACAATCTGAGAGAAGGCGTGCTGGTTCCCGACATTTACGATCCCACGCTCAATCCCCTGTATCGAGATGTCCTCGCCCACTATAGCGTGGTGGCGTTGCCTTGCCGCATCCAAGATCCGGATCGCAAAGGAAAAGTGGAGTCGGGGATCGGCCACACGCAGAAAACCCCGCTCAAAGGGATGCGCTTCGAGAGTTTGGAAGAAGCGCAGGCGTATCTGGATCGCTGGGAAGAGCGCTGGGCTGACACGCGCATCCATGGCACAACTAAACGACAGGTTGCGGTCATGTTCGCTGAAGAAAAACCGCACTTGCTCCCTCTGCCTCTGGAACCCTTTCGCTATTACCAATACGGAGAACGCGTCGTTCATCTGGACGGTTGCGTGGAGGTCGAGGCCGCTTATTACAGCTTGCCTCCGGGATGGATCGGGCGGCCGGTGAAGGTGCAATGGGATGAGCTGCACGTGCGCATCCTGCATCCGAACACCAGCCAACTTCTTCGCGAGCACCTGCGCCAGAAACGAGGCGGATATCGCATCCGGGAAGAAGACCACCCCAAGAAAATGCCTCTAAGTACAGCGCAACTCTTGCAGCGCGCCGAACACGCTGGAACCCAGATCGGCAAGCTCTGCCAGTTGATCTATCAGCGACAAGCCGAGACGGGCATCCGCCGCATCCTGGGAGTGCTTTCCCTGATCAAGAAATACGGGGCGGTGGCGGTCGAAGATGCCTGCTCCGTCGCTCTGGACATCGGTGTTGCGGAACACCGCTTCGTGCGCCGTTATCTGGAGCGCCGCCCGCACCCGCAAATGTTTTTGCGCCAGATCGATCCCCTGATTCGCCAGCTCACCGAATATCGCGATTTCATCAACCTTAAAACACAGGAGGAACCAGAATGAATCTGATCGAGTTGAATCGCTCCTTACGGCAACTGCGCTTGGGAGGCATAGCTGCGGTACTGGAGACGCGCCTGCAGCAAGCCCAAGCAGAACCGATGGCCCCCATCGACTTCCTTTCCTGTCTGGTAGCTGATGAACTGACTCGTCGCGGCGACCGCCTGCTGGAACGGCGGCGGAAACAAGCGCAATTTCGCGATCCCCAGGTGACGCTCGACAATTTCGATTTCAACTTCAACAAGAAGATGAACCGGAGCCTGGTCTTCGATCTGGCGACGGCCACGTTCATCGCTCGCCGCGAAGATGCGCTTTTTCTTGGTCCACCCGGTACCGGCAAGAGCCATCTGGCCCAGGCCATCGGGCAGGCGGTCATTGGCCAGGGCTATCGCGTGATCTACCGTGAAGCGCACATCCTGCTTGAGGAAATCGCCGAAGCAGCCTTGGACGGAAACCGCAAAGAGCACATGGAACTACTGTCCACCGTGCCCCTGCTCATCATCGATGATTTGGGGATGCGCAAGTTAGGGCCTACAGCGGCAGAAGAGCTGCTGGAGATCGTCATGCGCCGTTACGAACGCGCCAGCACACTGGTGACTTCCAACAGACCAATCGAGGACTGGGGAAAGCTGCTCGGTGACACTGCGGCCGTCACCGCCATGCTGGACCGCCTCCTGCACCACGGCCACATCCTCAAATGCGGGCCGCGGAGCTGGAGGACAAAGTCGCAGGTGGAACCCGCCGCGCCGGAAAAGCAATGACCAGAACCACAGGAGACCTTGAGAAAATGCAGCCATGGCCTTCGCAACGCGATCTTTTTTCAGCTTCGAGAAAGAAATGGCCTCTGCCCATCCTTTTAGGGGGAGGGAGGGGCGCAACCCCCGTACCGAACAGAGGTTCAAAAATCCAGAGATGAGGGAATGAAGATGAAATCCTTGGGAGAAAAGATCAGATTAGGCTTGATTGAAAAGCGCATGAACAGGTACAACATCTAAAGTTCCGGGCACCTTCCATTGGCCGGATTTGAAGTGACCCCAGCTGGCCGGTTTTGAAGTGACCC
>CAVZKU010000013.1:0-104969 GCA_963775865.1 Candidatus Acidiferrales bacterium
TACCGTGGTGATCTCCTCACCATCGTCGGCCGCACGCAAGATACCACTGCTGCGGCCAAGTTGCTGGGCGTCGCGGATCGGCCGACGGACGTCGCCGATGTCGCGTTCATCGGCGGAGCCATTACCATCGGTGCGCTATTCGGCGCGCTGGTCCTCAAAATTCATGGTGTGCCGCTGACGTTGTCGACCGCCGGAGGCGCGCTCATCGCCGGCCTCGTGTTCGGTTGGCTGCGCTCGGTACGCCCGCTATTCGGGCGGATCCCCTCCCCCACCGTTTGGTTTATGAACTCAGTCGGTCTCAATATTTTCATCGCCGTAGTCGGCATCTCGGCCGGTCCGGGCTTCGTCAACGGGCTAAAGACGCAGGGCGTCAGCTTGTTTCTGTGGGGCGCGGCGGCGAGTACAGTGCCCCTTGTTCTCGGCATGTTCGTTGGCAAATACATCTTCCGCTTCCACGACGCGCTGTTGCTTGGAATCGTTTCCGGGGCGCGCACCACGACCGCTTCTCTTGGCCTGGTCTGCGATATGGCCCAAAGCCAAGTCCCGGCGCTCGGCTACACCGTCACCTATGCCGTTGGGAACACTCTGCTCACGATATGGGGCATGGTTCTCATCATCCTGCTGTCCTGATGAACTGCGACCCGAAGGAGAAACGAAATGAACAGGCAAAAGCTCTATCTTGTTGGTGCCGCACTTCTATTTGCCTCAATTCTTCCGATCAGAGCTCTCGCTCAATCGCAGACTTCAAACGATGAGGCTCAGCAGTTGCGAAAACTTGTCGAACAGATGCAGGCACAAATGAGCAAGATGCAGGAGGAGATCGACCAGTTGAAGGGCACGAAGCCAGAGACGCCTCCAAGTCAGCAAACGACTGCCCCTGCGGTCCCTCCCACGCAGCAGGAGGGCACCATCCAAGCTACACAACCTCCGCTCCAAGGCACCACCTCAGAGCATGTCGGAGCAGAGACCGCCAGCCGACAGGAGTTTGCCGAGGACAAAGTTGCGGCGGCGCGGTTTAATAACGTTCCGCTGGACCCGAAGTACAATGGATTTTTTCAATTGCCCGGAACGCAAACCATTCTGAAGATCGGCGGCTACTTCAAGACAGACTTCATTCACGATTTGAAACCGGCTGGAAATACTGACGCGTTTGTACCTTCTTCTTTTCCTGTCCCGCAAGTATCCGGCGTGTACAATTCGACGATTTCCATCCGTCCCACTCGCCTGAGTTTGGACTTTCGCGTCCCAAATACAAAGGTCGGAGATGTGCGATTCTATGTGGAGAGTGACTTCTTCGGCACAAATTCGACCACTCCCAGACTGCGCCATGCTTACGCTCAAGTGGCGAACTTCCTCGTGGGGCAAACATTCACAAACTTTATGGACCCAGATGCATTCCCAGATACCCTCGACTTCCAAGGTCCCAACGGGATGGTTAGTCTTCGCAATCCTCAACTCCGTTATGGCTTTGCTCTTACGCCCAGCATGAGCTTGCATTTTTCCGTCGAGAAGGCCAGTTCGGATGTGATCTTCACGACACCGCAATTTACCGACCAACCAAACTCTCCTGCGCCTGATACCACGATTCGACTTCGCCAGGAATTTGAGCGCGGCCACTTCCAGGTTGCCGGAATATTCCGAGACATCGCAGCTTATCTCCCCAACGGGACAACAGGTTCCGTTTTTGGCTGGGGTGTGAACAATTCGCTCGGTTTCAAAACCTTTGGGAAGGACAATGTGATCTTTGCGGTCGCTTTTGGACACGGAATTTCGCGATATATCCAGGATACCTCGGGACTTGGGATTGACGCCGAGCCAACCTCGACTCCAAGCCCCCATCTGCAAGCAACGCCGGCGGTGGGGGTGGAGGCATCCTATCAGCACTACTGGCTGAAAAGACTTCGCTCTAGTGCCGTCTATTCTTACGCCGCGGTGAACAATACGGATCTGGCAAAATCAAGCACTTATAACCATGCGACCTACACAGGCACTAACCTGATTTGGAATCCTATCGGCTCTATGAACGTCGGCGCTGAATTTCTGTACGGCTGGAAAATGCTACAAAGCGGCCAGACGGCAAATGACCCACGGATCCAGTTCAGCGCGAAATACAGCTTCGTGAAAGTGGATCCTGATTAAAGGAGTGCGCAGGAGATCAAATTCATGTCGGCCATACCTGTGTTTTTGCTCCTACGACGATGGGTAGCATTCGCTCCGCTGTTGTTTGTGGTCGCCTGCAGCCAACCGACAGTCCGGGCTCCGGAGGCTCAGCCACCAGGCGAGTGGCACACCTTTGAAGGTACTTGGTCCGCCTCGGGCACTCGCCAGACGGTCAATCTCGAGACGAATCACCGCTCGTCGATCTTTGATCTCACCGGGTCGCTGCTCCTGACCGGAGATCGAGGGCTGGGAGTGGGATTCCAGGCGAAGGTGATCGGCTTCTCCGACAGTCTCGCTGGCATGCAGGGCCGCTCTGTGTGGACTGACGAGAACGATGACAAGGTTTACAGCGAATTGAAAGGTGAGTGGGTCGGAACCGGAAATAGCATCGTAGGTACTTTCCTGGGAGGGACTGGCCGTTTCGCCGGTATCACCGGCGAGTATTCGTTTCGATGGGAGTACGTTGTTGAGTCGGACGACAGCGCAGTGAGCGGAAGGGCCGTCAACCTCAAGGGCCGGGCCCGGTTTGGCTCGACGGCTGCCGTGCCCGACGGAGAACAACGCAAATGAGCACAGCCATGACCGAGTTCCGCCGACAACTTATGCGAGCCCTCCCCTTTGCCCTGGCGCTTGGCATTTGGTTCTGGCCGATACCAGCGGGTCTGACGAAAGAGTCTTGGCATCTCTTTGCGATATTTGCAGCGGCTATCGTCGCTGTCATCTTGAATTCATTTCCTCTTTTGACGGCCTCGCTGTTGGCGGTATCAGCTGCAGTGCTTACCCGCACTGTCGATCCTGCTAAGGCTTTTGCCGGTTTTGCCAATCAAAGCGTGCTCCTGGTTGTAGTAGCGTTCCTCGTCGCGAACGCGGTCGTGAAATCGGGACTCGGACAGCGCATCAGCCTACTGGTGGTAAGTGCATTTGGGCGATCCACCCTTGGGCTGGGATACAGCATCTTTGTCACTGACGCGATGATCGCACCTGCGTTTCCGAGCAATACAGCGCGTGGAGGTGTGCTCTACCCCATAATCCTTTCTTTGGCCCAGAATTCCGGCTCCATGCCAGAAGACGAGAAGAACCGCCGGATGGGTGGGTACCTTATGTTTTGTGGGATGGCCAGCCTCAGTGTGTCGTCGGCGCTTTGGCTCACGGCCACGTCCGGCAATCCAATCGCAGTGTCGTTGGCGGAGCCCTACGGAGTGAAGATCAACTTCGGTTCATGGATGTTTGCTGCGTCGGTTCCCGTGTTGACGATGATCGCATTGCTTCCGCTTATCCTCTACAAATTGTTCCCACCTGGTGTGACTGAGACCCCGGATGCGCCGAAAGCCGCTAGGGAGGCACTGCACAGCATGGGGCCATTGACGCGGGACGAGTGGGTTGTTGCTGTGGCCTTTGCCTTCATGGTGACCGGATGGGTGATGGCGGGGACACTGAAGTTGAGTGTTGCTGCGGTGGCGTTCGCCGGCCTGGGCGCGCTCCTTGCAACCAATGTCCTCACACTGGAGGATATCAACTTACAGGGAGGTACCCTGGTCACCTTTATCTGGCTGGCAGTGCTCTTTGCGTTGAGCGGCCAGCTCAACGAGCTCGGCTTCATGGGCTACGTCGGTGCGCGGCTGACATCGCTGCTTGGAGGAATCACCTGGCCCGTTGCTTATGTCGTTCTCCTCGTGCTGTACGTATTGATGCACTATATGTTCGTCAGCCAGTCTGCGCAGATATTGGCTCTCTTCGACGTTTTTTTGGGCGTCGGGGTGAAGACTGGGGTGCCCGCACCCTTGATGGCTTTTGCCCTGCTCTTTGCCAGCAGCTACTTTTCCACGATTACCCCGCAGGGAGGAAGCCAAAACGTCATCTTCGTCGGGAGTAACTATCTCACTCAACCTGAACTCTACCGACTTGGGCTGCTGACAACGGTTTTCTGCCTGCTCGTGTTCCTCGCGACCGGAACGCCGTGGTTACTTTTCGTCGCGCGATGATGCTGGGTTCAAGAAGGATCTGCGGGAAGCCTTCCACCCTACCCACTCGCCCCAGTGCCCGATGAATGGTTCGAGATGTTGGGTACCGGAAGCGGGATAAAGAACGGAAAGCTAAAAGGGCAATGATGAAGCATTGTCGGATCAACTAATTAGATGCGATATATTTGATCTTGTTCCCGAAAGGCAATAGCGTCTGCATGTTGTCCACTACCAAACCGAAGTGCTGTCCGGTGGATGAGTTTTCTGACGCCATCGCCTGCATCAAGGACGGATTCGAGGGGCAGATTTCAGATTTCGTTTGAAAGGAACATACAGATGCGAATAGTCCGTTTGGTTTTCCCAGTATTTGCCTTATTGCTCGTGACGGCACTGGTTTCGACCACACTTGCACACGCGCAGACTGGCAAGCTCGAAATCATTAAAGCGGTATACGGTAAAGAGGGTTTGGGGAACGACGTAACCAACCGCCTTCAGAAATTGATTAAGAACAACACGCTAGATGTAAAGGTCTCCAATGCCATTCTGGGAGGGGACCCGAACAAAGGCGCGGACAAGACCCTGAAAGTTGATTACACCTATCGGGGGCAGCGTAAGCAAGTGGTAGTCAAGGAAGGCGATCGGCTGCAACTGCCCTGAGTTACCGAAGTCCGTGCGACAGGTTCAGCTTCGCTCTAGCGGCGTACAATATTTGCAGCTTCAGCAAACAAGAAAAACGGACTTAGGCCCGAGGTCATTGTCAGAACGGACGGTGCGATGACGTTTCCCCATTCGAAAAAGCCAGCTCGATCCGCCAAAGCGGGACTGCGTAAATTGATCGAGGGAAACGAGCGATTCATGCGAGGTCAGGCACATTTTCCCACCGTATGCAAAGAAACGCTTGCTGACTTGGCAAAAGGACAGCATCCTTATGCAACGATCCTCGGCTGCAGCGACTCCCGAGTCCCACCGGAATTGATTTTTGATGCGGATTTTGGAGAGTTGTTTATCGTCCGCGTTGCTGGCAACGTAATCTCGCCCGAGGTGAGGGGCAGTCTGCAATATGCAATATGCGTTCGAACTTCTCTGCACATCCCTTTTCGTTGTACTCGGTCACGAGGGGTGCAGTGCAAGCCGCTCTGGACTTCAAACATCATCGCGTGAAGCAGGGTTCCCGCATTCACATCCTGGTAAGGAATATTGTATCCGGCTTGTCCGACTCCGATCGGCGACTACCGAAGGAAAAGCTTTTGGCAGACGCGGTCGAAGCGAACGTGCGGTGGTCAATGCACCAGCTGATGAAGACAGCCGGGGGCAAGGCTGCAGTGAAGAAAGGCGCCCAATTAGTCGGAGCAATCTACGAGATCAACTCGGGACGCGTCCGCTTTCTGTCTTAAGTCCTAAGACGCGCCCAGCCTTTGGTAATTGGAATTTGTTGGTTTAATGACGGAAACACGACGGATGCTAAGAGGAAAAGAATAGTTAATCTCATGCCCGCGAGAGTGTGCGACTTCTGTGCTGCGTTGTCAATGAGCTATGAGGTTTACTTATCGGAGCAGCTAGGATCGTCCAGTTTGCGAGTGATACGGGGGAGAGGTGGCGATGGTTTAGCATCCCATTTCTCGCGAGGCACCATGACACTGTCGTTGGGCTGAATCATGTAGTGCGGGGACATGATCTGCACGCCAAATTCGTTGAAGGCATCCTGTATGGCGGAATTGAGGTTGGAGACAGTTTGGATCCGCAATCCCTCGTCTTCCAGTCGCGCAATTAGTGTGTATTCAACATAGAAGTCGGAAAGCTGCTTCTGCACTACGGATGGTTTGGACGCCTTGCTGATATTTGGGGTGCGATCTGCAGCCAATTCCAACAGAGCGTGAACTTGTCGCCAAGGAACATCATAGCCGATCGTTACAGTGGAACTGACCGACATGCCGTCGGGGTGACCAAGTCTCGTGTAATTCCGTGTGGGGGTGCCGACCAGTACAGAATTAGGGATCGTCACTTCTTGACCTTCGATCGTACGGATCTTGGCGGCCAGGAGCCCGACGTCCAACACTTTCCCTTCTGTCTCATTAACCTTCACCCATTCGCCTCTCTTTAGCGTCTTGGAATACACCACAAACAATCCACTCATGATCTGATTGATGATTCCTGTCGAGCCGAGGGAAATCACGAGGCCAAAAAAGACGCTGAGACCTTTGAATGCCTCCGTATGCGATCCTGGTATGTAGGGATAGGCGACAATGATCGCGAAGATCCAAACAATGGCAGAGAAGACGCGCTTGGTGGCGTGGGCTACGTCCGCATCCATCCAAGTAACGGATATTGTTCCGGCCGCCACTTGTTCGAACAGCAAGTTCGCTACTCGCACAAGCCAGCGTGTGACAATAAAGATCAAGGCAACCATCACCAGGCCAGGGAATGCGTTTAAGACTGTGATTGCCAGATCCCGTAGAGAATTCAGCACATAGCTGCCTGCCTGCTTTCCCCAAGGCTCGGTGTAAGGAAAGCGGCGAAGTGAAAGTGTGACCCAGACATAGATCAGGGAAAGAGTAAGAATCCATGCAAGCAAGCGCAGAATTCCATAAACTGCGGCAGCGATGTGCGGCAGCACGTCGACACGGAACAAGGTCAAGGATGTAGATTCTGCCTTCTTGCGCAAGAACTTGACTACCCACGATTGACCCTTCCACGCGGCGAGGCACAGAGTGACAAGCACCACCAAGCCAATTAGCGTATGTAACAGGCCGCCCCGAATCACGGGCCAGGATCGTTCCGCAATGCGTGCCTGCAGGGCTTCTTTGAGGTTTCGGATCGCGGAGTCAGAAGTTTGCTCCAGCTTCTCGCCGGATTCTTTGTCCAAATCGGCTGTCCCTAAAAAGAATAGGAGATTGCCCCTGAATACGAATCCGATCCCGTCCTGATTGTCGACCTTTACGGGCTGGATTACGATTTCCTCCGCAGAAGCGTTTAACGGGAGTTGCGCCAGTTTTTCCGATGCACGTTCGGCCCGATACTCCGGCGTGGCTCCGGCGACAGTTGCGCGTTGCACGGCAATGACGCGGTTCCAGAATTTTATCGGGGCTTCGCTTGTCGAGAATTGACCGGGTGTTGCGTTTTGAGCCGCGGCACCCGTCGATGGCAGCAGGGGAGAGACAACAAAAAACAAAGCGGCAATCAATCCAAAAATGAGCAGCCGCAACACTTGGCGCACAAAGAATTCATTTCGCACGGATCCACCTCACGGTTTTACCCCTTGGGAAATGCTCGTTAGCGCTTTCTACTGTTACCGTTTGGCTCCAGTCTGCACTGTAAAGCTAAGATCGCGCAACTTAACTCGCGCTTCTTTTTGTTGGCTGTTCTCACTACCAGCAGCGGCAAGTCCGTCAAGATGATCACGAGTTGGTTCAACCCAAATTACGACGGACAGACGTTCCACAAAATTCTGGTGATCGGCGTCGCTCAAACCTGGAAGTGCGCGCCGACTTCGAAGATGGAATGGCCGCCCAGATTGCGCGTCCCGGCATCGAAGCCATCCTGGCAACCACATCCTGTTGCGCCCGGACCCCAACGTGAAACTTGACCTCGACTACTTGCGTGGGCAGATCCGCGACAATCACATTGACGCTGTAGTCGTCTCGCGTCTGCTGAACGTCGATAAGAAGGTGACCGTCGTCCCGAGTTCGACCTACATTGCCCCGTACCCCTACTACTACTCTTTCTACGGTTACCTGGGCGCTGTGTATCCCATGGTTTACGATCCGGGATATACGCGGGAAGATACGACCGTCAGCGTCGAGACCAACGTTTACGCCACAAGCAAGCCAGACGGTGACCTGCTGTGGAACGGCGTCAGCAGGTCGTTCAATCCGAAGTCAGCGAAGAAAATCGCCGATGGCCTTGTCAAAGAAGTTCCAAAGCACCAAAGCAGATGGAGAAAGACGGGCTGCTACCGAAAAGAGTCTCCTCGAACTAACTACGGCGGGCCCGCTTATAGGGTCCAAATGCGTCGTGCGACGGACTCCGTAGAGTCATTCGAGTTACTTGATAGGGGGTGTCAGCGGAATCGGCCGTCAAGACTAGCATGGGCGTAGTGTTTTTGTATTATTGCTGGGTTTAAGCAGCAGATGCTAACTTCGCGCCTCGTCGAAAGCCAGAACGGGCACTCATGGTGTTCTCTGTCGAAGACACAAGCCTGTTGGGGACGAACCACAGTGTCTCTAAGTCCCTTATTTTGCGCGAACTCGAGCCAGGCGTGTGACCTTTGGAAAATACGGCCGGGACGTGGGCCGTCTGGTCAAAAGTGGGAGAGAAGAGGTAGGCGATCTTGAAACTGATGGTGCACCTTCGGCCCATTGTTTTCATCGCGGTTTTACTTGTTGCGTGGCAAGTGGCCGTGAGCCGCCACCCTGGGTATATCTTGCCTGGCCCGTGGGGCGTAGTCGGTGGGATTGCCGACCTGTTTCGCCACGGATTCCTGTTTAAGTATGTGGTGGCATCCCTGTTTCGCGTGACGTGGGGCTTCAGCCTCGCGGCTCTTCTTGCGATTCCTCTGGGACTTACGATTGGTTGGTATCGCCGAGCGCAGATGGCGCTGAATCCGATGGTGCAGGTATTTCGCCCAATTTCTCCCTTGGCCTGGATCCCACTGGCTATTCTGTGGTTTGGGGTGGGAGATGCTTCCGCGATTTTTCTGATTTTCCTGGGGTGCTTTTTCCCATTGCTTCTGACATCCATCAACGCAGTTCGGAACATTCCCTCGGTGTATATCAACGCGGGGCGCAATTTTGGGTTGCGTCCGGCCGAACTCGTTTACCGGGTGTTGTATCCGGCGGTGGTACCGCAGTTGCTCGTCGGTTTACGGATCACCCTGGGCGTAGCTTGGCTGGTGGTGGTGGCGGCGGAGATGATCGCGGTGGATTCGGGGCTTGGCTTCCTGATTGTAGATGCGCGCAACGCGGGCAATCGGTACGACCTGGTGGTGGCGGGCATGGTGATCATAGGTCTCATTGGATTGCTGCTCGATACCGCCATGCGTTCGTTAGAAAAGGTCAGATCGTTCCGGTGGGCCTATTCGGAGGATTAGGAATGGCAGTCAGTGAGACCATAAGCGCACTTCCGGCGGTGGGAACGAAACTGCAGGTGGAAAACCTGAATATCGTTTTCACCCGCGACAGCAAGACCACGCCTGTGCTTCAGGACATAAATCTGGGCGTGTCCGGCGGGGAGTTTGTGTGCGTAGTTGGACCTTCGGGATGTGGGAAATCGACGCTGCTGAACGTGATGGGCGGATTTCTTTCCCCTACAAGCGGATCGGTCAAAATCGACGGCGAGGTTGTGCGTGGACCCGATCCGCGCCGCGTTTTCGTTTTCCAGGAGCGCGGGGTTTTTCCCTGGCTGACGGTTGAAGGCAACATAGGTTTCGGACTATTCAAGCTGCCCGCCGCGGAACGCAAACAGCGCGTCGCGCACTATATCAAGATGGTAGGCTTGCAGGGTTTTGAGGAATCCTATCCCGCGGAGCTTTCGGGCGGCATGAAGCAACGGCTCGAAGTGGCACGGGCCCTGGCAGTGAATCCCGACATGCTGTACCTCGACGAACCGTTCGGAGCATTGGATTCCATCACGCGCCACATCATGCGGGGAGAATTGCTGCGCATTTGGGAGGCCGAGCGCAAAACGATTGTGTTTGTGACGCACGATATCGACGAAGCGGTGCAGATGGCGGATCGCGTAGTGGTGCTTAGCGCACGGCCGGCCGTTGTTCAAGAAATCGTGAGTATTGATATTCCGCACCCACGGGACATCAGCTCGCCGCGTTATTTGGTGCTTCGCGACGGCATCCTTCAGCAAATCGGATTGGCACACAAAATATGAGAGCGCTTGCCGAGCCAAACAAATGGGAACGGCTATTCTGGCCGGTGGTGGCGTTTGCCGTATTACTGGGGGTGTGGCACTACCTGGTGATCTGGTCTGGAACGAAAGTTTTCCCCGCGCCGGTTCAGGTGGAAAAAGGCATCGTTGAACTGTTTTACAAAAATGTTCTCTGGCAGGACATCGCGAACTCGCTGCGCCGCGTGGCGATAGGATTTGGCGCTGCAGCAGTGTTGGGCATTCCGCTGGGCTTGAGCCTTGGCTGGTATCCCGCGGCAAATCAAATCGTGAATCCGGTGATGCAAATCCTCAGGCCGATCAGCCCGATCGCGTGGATTCCCGTGGCGATTATTTTTTTCGGAGTAGGAGACAAGGCGGCGATCTTCCTGATTTTTCTGGGGGCATTTTTCCCCATTGTAGTTTCGTGCGTGGACGGCGTTTCGAATGTACCGTCGGTATATCGACGCGCGGGCCGCAACTTTGGCCTTTCGCCGAGCCAACTTCTCGCCCGGGTGGTTTTCCCCGCGGCGCTTCCGCAGATCATCGTAGGGCTGCGATTGGCAGTAGGAATCGCCTGGCTGGTGGTGGTCGCAGCGGAAATGGTGGCAGTGGATTCCGGACTTGGATATCTGGTGATCGATTCTCGAAATTCAGGGAAACGATACGACCTTGTTGTCGCGGCCATGCTGATGATCGGAGTGATCGGTCTGATTTTGGATATTGGTTTTCGCCGGCTCGAACGGTTCAAATCGATCCGCTGGGGATTCCGCAATGAGTTTTAAGAAAAAAGTGCTGATCTTCGGGGTGGGATGGCTGGTGTTAATTTCCGCGCTTCACAGCTACCTCAATGTGAATTGGCCGGCGGTTCTGAATGATCATCTGCCAGTGTCGAAGAGAAAGATTACCGTCGCCTACATTCCGGTAACCTGCCAGCTCACCTGTCCCGTGACCGACTACATATCCAAGCATTCCGACAACGGTGAGATTTTTCTGCCGCGTTTGTTCCAGGGCTTTCCGGAGATCAAGGAAGCACTCATCTCGAATAAAGTTCAGGCGGCATTCATCGTGGCGCCGCTCGCGATCGCGCTTGTATCGCAAGGAGTTCCGATCAAGGTGGTCTATCTTGGGCATCGGTACGGAAGCGCTGTGGTTGTGCGCAAGGACGGACCGGTGAAGACTATCCCCGATCTGCGCGGGCGCACGATCGCCATTCCGAGTCGATTTTCCGATGAGCGGCTGCTTGTGTTCCGCGCTATGAAAGTCTGGGGACTGAAACCAGGTGAAGTGAAGATGGTGGAAATGGCGCCGCCCGATGTTTCAGGCGCCCTGGCCGCGAAAGCGATAGACGGATTCTCCATGGGCGAACCTTTCCCCTCGCAAGCTGAAATGGCGGGCTATGGGCGGATCTTGTTTCAGGCGCGGGAGTATTGGCCGGATTATATGTCCTGCATTCTCGTGGTGAGGCAGGACCTGATCGATTCGCGGCCGGATATCGTGCAGACTCTCGTGGACGGCATCGCGCGTTCTGGCTTGTGGCTGGACAAAGGCAAGCCGAATCGCGAAGACGCGGCCGATTTCGTGGGCCGCTTTTACTACCATCAAAAACCTGCGCTGCTGCGGTGGGCTCTGACGAAACCCATGGATCGTGTTGTTTATAGCCCGCTGGCTCCCCGCAAGAACGATTTCGATATGGTTCGCGATTTGATGATGGAAACCGGCGTGCTGAACAAGAAGATTGAGTTCAGCGAGTATACCGATACGCGCTTTTCCGATGCCGCGTCAACGCAGGCTCCGTGGAGGTATGAGGCGGGAATTGCGTCGGCGAAGTGAACGAGTTCGAATTGACTTTCAGCCATTTTCGGTGAAAGGGAGGACGGAATGTTTCGCAGACAATTTGTGCAGTTCGTAGCGACGTTTGGAGCAAGCAGCGTGGCGACCATCGCGGCCGCCGACGCAAAAGGAATGAAGACCGTGACCTATGTGGTAAGGGGGTTCAGCTGCGTTACTTGCGCGGTGGGACTGGATACCATGCTGGGGAAGCAGAAAGGGACCGCGTGGTCAAAATCGAGCTATCCGGACGGAATCGTAAAAATCCAGTTCGATCCGAAGGAAGTCACGGAGGCCCAGCTCAAAGCTTTCATAAGCGAAATGGGCTTTACGGTGGCGGAGGAGCGGACCGCCTGACCTCCTCGATTCGTTTGGAGGCGGCTGCTGGTAGAAATTATTTCTTGAGCACCGCGAGGATTTGTTCCTGGTTCTTAATGATGGTGTTCAGGCTGTTCTGATTTTTCAGAATCGAAGCCTGGTTTTTCTTGATTGTGTCCTGATTGGCTTTGATCTGACTCTGGTTCGAAAGGATGGTTTTCTGGTTCTTCAGAATTTGCTTCTGATTGTTGACAACTTCGCGTTCGGACATTTGCTTGCAACCTCCTGTGTTCAAGTAGACGTCTTGAGGGCCACCCGGACACGCGGCGGTCCTCGTAGCGAGGGGACATCTTGTCTATGAGGCTGAGTTTCGTCAATAGTTGTTTCAGGTTAGCCACCCCATTGTCCGCGAGCGGTAGACACGATCGCGGACCGTTGCTGTAAGTTTCCCGGGAGAGACTGAAAACATCGTGTTATTTCCAAGTTGTCACGGATCAAGACAAAGAGTGCTCACGGCTGGCCGCGAATCCGGATTACAGCACACCGCACGTTCGTTCAGGTTCTTTTTTCTCTGTGTTGCTTTTTCTGTTGGTTTGTCAGCCTGTGGCACTCGCAACAGACTTCCGGATAAGTCTTCGAAGGAATATGCACAAGCCGTTTCGGCATTTTATATCGGGCTTGGCGCGCTCCAGGTTGGCGACGATGTTCACGCCGACAGCAAATTTTCCGAGTTGACCATTTTGGTGCCCGGAGAACCCGCAGGTTGGGCGAACTGGGGAGTGCTTGCGTTGCGACAACGGAAATTGGATGTCGCCGCTGGGCGATTGGAGAAGGCCCGTAGCCTGGCGCCCGACAACGATCGCACTTATCAACTGCTTGGGCTTCTGGAGAGCAGCCGGGGGAATTCGGCAGCGGCCCTGGCGGATTGGCGGAAGGCGATCGAGATTAACCCCGGCAACTACCGCGCCGCTTACCAACTTGCCGAAGAAGTAGAACGCCAGGGCGGTGCCAATAGTGACGCTGACTATAAACAGTTGATCCAGAAGATTCTCGCAGCACAGCCCGACAATCTGGCCGCGCAACTGGAGCTCGCGCGTGTTGCCGCGAAGAGCGGAGACACCACGACCCTCAAATCGGCGCTAAGCCAAATCAGCGCGCGCTCTGGGAATTGGCCCAGCGAAGTGAAAGACCAATTAACGGCTCTGCAAATGGCCGCGAATGGCTCCGATCCCCACGCAGCGGCCACGCGAGCCACGTTCCTGCACAACGCGCTGATGCGCGTGCCGGAATTTCGCGAAAGCCTCGCGGTCTTGAAAGCGCCTCCCGGTGATGAAGCGGAACCGTTCACTCATTTTCTTCGATTGCCGACTCCGGAATTCGCCCCCGCTCCTCCTGACATGGCTCTGGCCTTTAGCACAAAGCCGGTTGCGAATGGAGACGCGGCGCCGTGGTCCTGGATTGGAGCTGTTGCTTTGGCCAGCGCGGGATCTCCCGTGATTGCATTGGCCAACGGCCACGAAGTGCGGTTGTCTACCGGCGCCAGTTTCCCGTTTCCTGGCGGGCCTTCCGCGGATGTGCCGCTGCCGGAAGGAATTTTACAAATTGATTTTAATTACGATTTCAAGACCGATCTTGTGCTTGCTGGTGCCGGCGGCTTGCGCTTCATGCGGCAGGATTCACCGGAGAAGTTCACGGACTTGACCGCGAACACGAAGTTGCCGAACAACGTTGTCAGGGCGGCTTATACCGGTGCGTGGGCTGCCGACATCGAGGCCGATGGAGATTTGGATGTGGTCCTCGGGAAAAAACAGGGTGTGCCGCAGGTTCTGCGAAATAATGGTGACGACACCTTCACGGTGATCCAGCCATTTCCCGGCATCTCTGGCTTGCAGGCGTTTGCCTGGGCGGATTTCGATTCGGACGGCAACGCCGATGCCGCCATCGTCGATGGTGCCGGCCGCCTGCACATCTTTCACAATGAACGCCAAGGCCAATTCAGCGAACTCACCTTGCCTGCTGGGCTTTCTTCTATAAAAGCGATTGGCGTTGCGGATACGAATAATGATGGCGTTTTGGATTTAGTGGCAGTCGAGTCCAGCGGGACGATTTCCAGCGTCTCCTACTCCGAAAAGAGTGGCTGGAGTGTCACGCGGCTTGTGCAAACTCCGAACTCAAACGTGATTCTAGCGGATGAAGTTCGACTGCAGATCGCGGATCTGGATAACAACGGCGCCATGGATCTGATCCTTAGCTCCATCGGGCCGCGGGCCTGGCAGAATTCGAATTCGCCACTCATTTGGTTAGGAGATGCGACCTCGAAGTTTACACTTTTGAATGGCGCATCGGGCTTGCGCACCATTTATGACGTCGCGGATTTAAGCGCTGGCGGCAGACTTGATCTGCTTGGATTTGACGCTAATGGCAAGCCCGGCCAAGCGATGAGCCAGGGCTCGAAGAATTATCACTGGCAGATCGTCCGGCCGCATGCCAAACAGGCTGTCGGCGATCAACGCATCAATCCTTTTGGCATCGGCGGAGAAATTGAAATTCGCTCGGGGCTGCTTGTCCAGAAACAACCTATCAACGGGCCACAGCTTCATTTCGGCCTCGGCAATCAGACCAGCGCGGAAGTCGTGCGCGTTGTTTGGCCAAATGGCACCGTGCGCGCAGAATTCGGTGTGCAGGCGGACCAGGACGTCGTCACCGAACAGCGCCTGAAAGCGTCCTGCCCATTTCTGTTCACGTGGAATGGTAAGCGGATGGAATTCATCAAGGACGCCGTGCCGTGGGGTTCCGCGATCGGGTTGCGCATCAACACGCTCGGATCAGCGAAAATTGCCGCCACCGGCGAGTGGTACAAGATTGGCCGCGACCAACTGGTTCCCCATGACGGCTACTACGACCTGCGCATCACCGCTGAACTTTGGGAAGTCTATTATTACGATCGCATCGCACTGATAACTGTTGACCACCCGGCTGGCACGGAAATTTACGTCGACGAACGGTTCGTGATACCACCCGCGAAGCTGGGCTTCACCACCGTAGCGACGCCACACCGCATCGCACGCGCGACGGATGATAACGGCAATGATGTCACGGCAATTGTCAGCACGCTTGACGGACACGCGCTCGACAGCTTTGGTCGCGGGCAGTATCAGGGAATAACGCGCGATCACTATGTTGAGATCGACCTCGGCGAAGACGCACCGAAGAGCGGTCCGCTTTACCTGATTGCCCAGGGATCCATTCACGACACGGAATCATCCCTCAACGTGGCTATCACCCAAGGAAATCGTTGGCGCGCCCATGGCATGAGCGTTGAAGTTCCGGATGGGCACGGTGGGTGGGTAACCGCGCAAGCCAATCTCGGCTTTCCGGCGGGACGGAAGAAGACTGTTCTCTTTAACCTTACTAATATTTTCCGGCCAGGCACTCCGCGTCGCGTGCGCTTGTGCACGAATCTGGAAATTTATTGGGATTGCATTGAGTGGGCACAAGGGAAACCAGAAGCCGAGGTGAAAACGCAGACGCTGGACTCTTCGATGGCGGACCTGCATTATCGCGGCTATTCGGTCATCGACCGGCCGGACGCGGGAGCTCCCGAAGTCCCAGACTATTACCAGATTCTGGGCACGAAACAGCGCTGGCGCGATTTGATTGGCTACTACACGCGCTACGGAGACGTGCGCGAGCTACTGAATTGCATCGACGACCGCTACGTCATCGTCAATTCTGGCGACGAACTTTCACTGCGTTTCCCGGAGCAACCGCCACCGCCGGCCGGCTGGCTGCGCGATTTCATCCTTGTGGGCGATGGATGGATCAAGGATGGCGACTTCAACTCCACATTTTCCAAGACGGTATTGCCGCTGCCATACCACGCGAAGGATGATTACGTGGATCGGCCTGGCAGGCTAGAAGATGAGTATGTCTATCGGCAGCATCCGGAAGATTGGCAGAAGTACCATACGCGATACATCACTCCTCATGTGTTTCAGAATTCGTTGAGGAGCACGACACCCGAATGATGCGAGGTCCCGCGGCAAGAATTGCTCTGGCAATTGTGTTCGCCATCTTGGTGGCGTCTCCGCTGATTATCAAGCGAGTTGGCTTTCGCGGGGAAAATCCGCAATTGCGCCTGAGTGCGCAGGATGCTCTGGCGCGCCACGGTTTTTATCTGCAGGAAGTGTCGCACGCCGTGGGAGTGAACTTTGTTCACCAAGGGCCGACGCTCGATCCTCAGTTGGATCACATCATGCCGGAAGTTGCCTCGATGGGAGCTTCCGTATCCATCGTCGACTTTGATCGCGATGGCTGGCCTGATATTTATGTGACCAGCAGTAAGGAAGGAACAAAGAACGCGCTTTACCGCAACATGCACGACGGCACCTTCAAGGATGTGGCAGAAGAAATGGGAATCGCCGACGTCAATCGCCCTGGCACCGGCGTCTCCATGGGCGCCGTCTGGGGAGACTATGACAACGATGGTTACGAGGATCTGCTGTTGATCAAGTGGGGAAAGCCGGAACTTTTTCACAACGATGGAGGGCACGGCTTTACGCGCGTCACGGAGCAAGTCGGCCTGCCGCCCTGGATCAACGCCAACACCGCGCTGTGGTTCGACTATGACGGCGATGGGTTGCTGGACCTCTTCATTGGCGGCTACTACTCCGAGGACGTTGATCTGTGGCACCTCAAAACCACAAAGATGATGCCGGACAGTTTCGAATATGCAAAAAATGGCGGCCGCAAGTATCTGTTTCGCAATCTCGGAAACGGAAAATTTGAGGAAGTCAGCGAAAAGGTGGGGATCAACAGCCGGCGTTGGGCGCTGGCCGCCGCCGCCGCAGATCTTCGAGGCACGGGCCATCCCGATCTGTTCGTTGCGAATGATTACGGCGTGTCCGAACTTTATTTCAACGACGGCAAGCGGTTCCATGAAGTGGGCGAGCAAACTGGCGTAGGATTCGCCCCAAAAAGCGGGATGAACGCGAGTTTCGGCGATATTCTGAATCAGGGGCGCTACTCCGTGTATGTGTCTAACATTTCAGAAGAGGGCGTGCTTATTCAGGGGAATAATTTGTGGGTGCCGAAGGAAGGGACTGATGGCGGTAATTTGCAGTACGAAAATCTAGCGCGGGATTTTGGCGTAGAAATCGGGGGCTGGAGCTTCGGCGCGCAATTCGGCGATTTAAACAACGATGGAACGCTGGACTTGTATCTGACCAACGGGTACGTTTCCCTCGATCACGACCGAAGTTATTGGTACGATTTTTCCAAAATTGCCGGCGGTCATAGCGCCATCATCAGCGACGCAAAGAACTGGCCGTCGATGGAAGGACGAAGTTTGTCGGGCTATCAAGCAAAGCACGTCTGGCTGAATGACGGCAGTGGAAAATTCGTGGATGTCGCGCAAGCCGTCGGCGTTACGGATAGATACGATGGGCGCGCGGTGGCGTTTGCGGATTTGTGGAATCGTGGCGTACTTGATGTGATTGTGGCGAACCAACGCGGGCCCTTGCTGATTTACAAGAACACAGTCACGCCGGAAAACAAGTGGATCGAGTTTGCACTGGAAGGAACGAAAAGCAACCGAAGCGCGATCGGAGCAGAAGTCACGGTGTTTTGGAATGGACAGCGGCAGGTGCAGGAAGTCTCCGGGGGAAGCGGCTTCGCGGCGCAAAATCAGGGGCGCTTGCATTTCGGATTGGGGAAAACTTCGCAGATCCAGAAAGTGGTGATTCGCTGGCCCTCCGGCACAATCCAGACCATCGAGAATCCCGCGGTTGATCAAATTCATGAGGTAAAGGAGCCCTCATGAGCCAGCAGAGCATTCCGATGGCGCCGCCGCAAACCGCCCAATCCGTCGCTTGGAAGCGATTTTTCAGCCCGGAGAATCGTTACCTGGCACCGATACTGATAACGTGCATCCTGGTCGTGGGCCATTTGTCCTTCGGTATGCTGGAGAGCTACAAGAAAACAGGACTCGCAATCGTTGCGAGTTTGCTCACGGAGTTGATCCTGGGGCGGCTGTTCGTGGGCAAGTGGCCGAATCTTTCCAGCGCATACATTACCGGCATCAGTGTGGGCATCCTTGTACGCTCGCCCGCTTTCTGGTCTTACGCGATCTGCGCCATCGTTTCCATCATGTCGAAGTATGTTCTTCGCGTGAAGGGGCGTCACATCTGGAATCCTTCGAACTTTGGCATTTCGGTACTGTTGTTTCTGGCTCCGGAAACGGTGGCCAGCTTAAGCATTCAATGGGGCAACTACCTTCTGCCGATGGTAGTGATCTGGATTCTGGGGTCGATCATTATCTGGCGAGTACGCCGTTTCCACATTACCGGGACGTACGTCGCTTGCTTCCTCGCGTTTGCCTTTCTGCGCAGTTATCTGACCGGCAGTCCATGGCAGTCAGAGATTGCACCGCTGACCGGGCCAATGTACCAGCTCTTTATTTTTTTCATGATTACGGATCCAAAAACCACGGTGCGCTCGAAAAAGTGGCAGTGCATCGTGGTTGGCATTATTGCTCTTGTGGAAATGATTCTGCGCTTGTCGCAGGTAGTTTACGCGCCATTCTACGCGTTGTTTCTTGTCGGCCCCGCAGCGCTGCTCATCCAGATGTGGTGGGATTCTCGACGAGCCGTTCCGGCGCGTGTCGCAGCATGAATTCGCGACGTTTCCCACGGCGATCCATGGTTGCAGGGGCGCTGTGCTATTTCTCTCCGCTTTTGCTGCTGGCATTGTTGACGATCGGCTGCAAGCACAAACCTTCGGAGGAAGCGAGCCAGAGCTCGTCAACGGCGAGCACTCCATCGGCAGAGGCATCACCTTCGTCGTCAGCCACGCCAACCGGCAATAGTGCTTCGCCGGCGCGGTCCGAAGCGGCCAGGCCCTCCGGGCCGATTGAATTTGTGGACGTCACCGCACAGGCGGGCATCCGCTTCAAACACAACACCGGGGCATTTGGGAAAAAGTATCTTCCGGAAACGATGGGAAGCGGCGTGTGCATCATTGATTACGACAATGACGGCTGGCCGGATATTTTCTTCGTCAATTCGATGGACTGGCCCGAGCACCAAGCCAGCAAATCGTATCCCGCCTTGTACCACAACAATCACAATGGCACTTTCACGGATGTGACGCGGCAGGCTGGTCTAGCGATCGAGACCTATGGGCTCGGCTGCGCGGTGGGCGACTACGACAATGACGGCTACGACGATTTGTACTTAACTACGGTCGGGTCCAACCACTTATTCCGCAATCTCGGCAATGGTAAGTTCGCCGATGTTACGGCCAAAGCGGGCGTGGCGAGCCCCGGTTTTTCCGCGAGCGCAGTGTGGTTCGACTACGATAACGATGGAAAGCTAGACTTGTTCGTCACGCATTACATCGAATGGTCTATCGAGAAAGACCAGTACTGTTCGCTCGACAACAAAAACAAGTCGTACTGCACTCCGCAAACATATAAAGGCGAGAGTTCCCATCTCTATCACAATAAGGGTAATGGAATTTTCGAGGACGTCACAAAACAAGCCGGGCTTTTCGATCCCACGAGCAAGGCGCTCGGCGTGGCCTTGATCGACTACGACAACGACGGTTGGATGGATCTGTTCGTTTCGAATGACACCGAACCCAACAAGCTGTATCGCAACAACCATGATGGAACGTTCACCGATGTGGGCGTAAATGTCGGCATAGCCTTCAGCGATTCCGGGAGAGTGCGCGCCGGGATGGGCACGGACGCTGGGGACTTCGATGGTTCGGGCTTCCCTAGTCTCGTGATCGGGAATTTTACAAATGAAAGCATGTCGCTTTATAAGAACGACGGTTCTGGCTTGTTCACCGACGAGTCGATGCGATCCGGATTGGGACAAATGACCGTGCAGTCGCTCACGTTTGGCTGCTTCTTCCTGGACTATGATCTGGACGGCCGGCTCGACATAGTCGCAGTTAACGGTCATGTGTCGGACGACATTGCGGTGGTGCAACCAACCCTGCGATATGCGCAGCCGATGGGAATCTACCGGAACATCGGCAATCGAAAATTTGAAAACGCTTCTGGGAAGCTGGGCCTGGCGATCCAAAAACCCGTGGTTGGCCGAGGCCTGGCCTTTGCCGATTTTGACAATGACGGAGACCTGGACCTGATCATTACTTCGAACAATGGTCCCGCGCGCCTACTTCGCAATGACAACGGCAATCAAAACGACGTCGTGCGAGTGAAACTCATCGGCACAAAGTCCAATCGCGACGCCATCGGAGCGAAAGTTAGGCTAACCACGAACACTGGTACGATCTTGGATCGGATGGTCAAAGGCGGCTCGAGTTACTTATCGCAAAGCGAGTTGCCTTTGACGTTTGGCTTGGGCAGGTCGGGCAGCGTGTCGAATGTGCGACTACAGGTCGTTTGGCCCAGTGGTCGCAAGGATGCAATCACCGCTGTGACGCCGAACCAATTCCTAACGATTCAAGAAGGAAAGGGGATCATCTCTGCGGCCGCAATAAATTTCGCCGCAACTCCTATCTTGGCACCACGATAGTTGCTAGCTTCCCGCATTCATGGAGAGCCGATCGGTCGAATGGACATAGCCTTCTTCGGCTAGACGCTTTCCGGTTGCCCGGTAAACTTCCGGATCCGCCGGCGCCCAGGTGGACAGACCGTCGACGTAGCGGTAGTTCCCTTCCCATTCTTGCTGTGCTTTTGCGTTCCTTCACGTGCCCCTAAGTCCC
Source organism: Candidatus Acidiferrales bacterium (assembly GCA_963775865.1). Classification (GTDB taxonomy): domain Bacteria; phylum Acidobacteriota; class Terriglobia; order Acidiferrales; family UBA7541; genus Acidiferrum. The sequence continues at coordinate 20,877 of CAVZKU010000013.1, forward strand.
TGCAATTCCGGATCAAGGTGCTCTGTGACCGCAGAGGTCGCGAGTTCGAGTCTCGTCGTCCCCGCGATTCTTTTCAAACTACGCGCATGTTTTCGATGAGAGCCAATGAGGAAGTGCATAAGGAAACCTCACGTCGTCCCTTTGCACACTTTTCCACGGCCTGAACTCTTCTCTGCGACTCACGTCATAGAGTGCGATGAACTACCTTGCTGGCGCTGCTTCCAGGGGGCGAACATCGCGTTCAACCTTTTCAGCAATCGCATCTTCGGCAATTTCCAGGTCATAACGCGTTTGGAGATTCATCCAGAACGTCGGACTGTTGTTGAAGTAGCGCGCGAAACGCAGGGCTGTGTCAGCAGTAATGGCGCGTTTCTCGTTGACGATATCGGCGATCCGCGTCACGGGGACGCGCAAATCCATAGCAACTCTGTTCATACTGAGCCCCAGTGGGACCATGAACTCTTCTCGGAGAATTTCTCCTGGATGCACCGGCTTAAGCTTCTTTGTCATCCTGCTGTCTCCTAGTGATAATCCAAGATCTCAACTTCGTAGGCATGCCCATCGCGCCATTCAAAACACACGCGCCATTGGTCATTGACGCGAATGCTGTACTGCCCTTTCCGGTCCCCTGATAGGCGCTCCAATCTGTTTCCTGGCAGCGTTGAGAGCGTCCGGATGTCTTGTGCCGCATCTAGCATGTCCAGCTTCCTTAGAGCCTGGCGCTCGATAGCCTTGAACCGACGAACAGACTCTCGGCGGAATAGGCGCCCATTATCGGCGCAGCGGAAAGACTGAATCACACTCTAACGCTATACTGCGTCGCGTTAAATGTCAAGTAGTATACCAGCCACAGAATTTGAGCGCCCCAGGAGCGCGCAGGACGGGTCCATCGTCTTGGCCGATGTGAGGTGTGGTATTGGAAACGACGATCACGCTGTGAACATGGCTAGTGCGTACGGCGCGATCACGCTTCGGCCCCCTGATGGTTCCCACTCCCCTCCGGTATTCGTATCGTATCTTTGCATACAGATCGATCTTGCTTTTCATGTTCATTTAGATCCTCCCGTATGATCAGTTAACTCGGGGACTTGGCTCCGACGATGTAACGCAGCGAGCCCTTTGACAAAGGTACTACTCTGTTGTAGTATGACAGTGTGTTAGAGTTCATAGAGTTTCCGGCTTTTACAACGCGCCTAATGGCTCTTGCGAAACACCGCGCTGATGACGTATTGCTGGAAATTCAGAACGACTTGCTTCAAAACCCGAAGCGCGGTTCCGTGATAGAAGGGACTTCAGGTGTTCGGAAGTCTCGGGCCGCCGACCCTACTAGAGGCAAGAGAAAGAGCGGCGGGTTTCGGTATATGTACTACTACATCGAGCGAGATGGGCAGATTTTTCTGTTGATGGTTTTTAACAAGAATGAGCAGGACAACCTGACCCAAAAACAGAAGAAAATATTATCTAATCTCATTCGTGAACTGAGGGAGGAGGGGCAATGAACAACAAACTATTCAACGAAATGATCTCCGGGTTTGTTGAGGCTAAGAAGTATCGTGCAGGGAAAAAAGCGACAATGCACGTATCGCGTGTGGCTTTTGAGCCCGTCTCAATGAAACCTGCTGAAATTCGCCGCATCAGAACTCGTCTGAGATTTAGCCAGCCGGAATTTGCGGAATTCCTTTGTACTCGCGTCGGAACTCTCCGAAGTTGGGAACAAGGCTCCCGCAAGCCACAAAGCTCCTCGCTCCGACTGTTAGCTATTGCAAAAGAAAAACCTGCGTTACTCCTACAAAGACGCGACTAATAACCGAACTGTCGTCCTCAACTGGGTCCTAGAAACGAGGACGGCTCACGGACCCTGGGAGAACGTCGCATCTCAACCTGCAAGGGTCGTGCCGACGAGTACAAACCGTTCCAGAATTTCCGGAACTTCCATTAATTGAGTGCGGGCGGAGCACTCGCCCCTTTTGCCACGAGCGCGGCGATCAACATGATTGGCCACATACTCAGGAGACATGTAAGGCTGCAGCGTCGTCTTTCCCACGGTGCGGCTTGATGACGATTTCCACGTCATGATCGAGCGCGACGAGAAAGCGTAGCAAGCGTTCGACGGAAAACTGTTTGAAATCACCCCCCAGCATCTTGGAAACGTCGGGCTGTTTTATGCCAAGGACATCGGCGGCTTCAGCCTGCTTGAGACCACGATCCTTCATAATCGCGTCAATTTTGAACACAAGTTGCGCCTTGACCAGATGCTCTTCGGCGTTTGGAATCCCGAGGTCCTTGAATACGTTCCCGCTTCCAATCTCGTGAGATTTCTTGCTCATGACTTTCTCCCCCTGGTTATTCGTTCGACCTCGCGCAACCGCTGCTCGATAAGTTCCATGTCTTGGCGCGGCGTTTCACGCCCGCTTTTCGACTTCTTTTGAAATGCATGCAGCACATAAACACTATATCCGAGTATTTCGCGTGTACGCCGCTCGGAATGTATCGCCGCGAAAATCCTCGACCACTTCAAGCACCCCTGCCCCACCAAACCCGGTCAGCACTTTTGCATCGCGATGCTTGCCGCCACGTTGCGCGACATAAATCGCATAGCCCACTCGATGCTGGACAGGACCAGGAAATTTCTTCAAATCCTTGCGGCTCGACCCCATCCAGACCACCGGCTTGAGAGGCGGCTCTTCGGTCATCTAGGCCAATATAGTGATTTCACTATATCATGTCAAGAGCCACGCAGGCAGCGGTTGCCGCCGATGCGGATTACGTAGTGACCGGTGACGTGGCGCTTCTAAGTATCAAAAGCTACCTCCGAATCGAGATCGTCAAGCCGGCACAGTTTCTCAAGCTACTACCCCGATAGCTGTTCAAAGAACTTGAAGAGAATGGCGAGTACCGCGGTTTCCACGATTCTGACTTACCGAGTGTAGTGCGACTAAATTCCGCGCAATTATGGAAGAGGAGTGCCTGACCCGTGTAACCGCACGCCAACGCGAGGAGAGTTTACTACCGGCAGGCATATTTCTTCGCCACACGCATGTGCGACGGCGCACGCTTCACAAAGCCAGCCCTCCCGATTCCACGCGCATTCAGTCCAGATTTGCGAGGCCGTCTAATTACAAGTCGCGGCGATGCACGCAGAAGTTTCGAGATTGGGCTCTTCGATCCTAATCGTCAGAGGTAAATGCTGGAAGCGCGTGTGGGGCCGAGAGACTCTTCTTCGATCGATTCCCTGGCTTCAGCTAAAGAATGGCCCCGGCAGAAACATCGTCCAGCGAAACTCCGCCACCAATAATTGGTAGAAGTTGAAAATTTCTGGTGGCACTTCTGGTGGCAGTTGGTTTGACAAATCTGGGCAGAGTGAGACTTGGGCTGTCGTTTGGAATTTTCTTCATCTGACTGAAATGGCACGCCTTGACGCGTGTTGTCGTACTGGGACGTTTTTATTAAAACGGTTTAAAAGGCCGCTGCTCTACCACTGAGCTACGCCCCTGAACTGTTCCGAAAGGCGCCCAGAATTGGCCTCGAGCCTATAAGGCTCCCCGATAGTGAAAGTCAGACACCCGCCAATGGGAACGCCGCGTATCACACCGTGTCCGACGGTAATGGAGCATTTCGCTTTACCTTACTGCCTCCGGGCACGTATCACTTTTCGATCTCCAAAACCAGTTTCCGCAAGCTGAACTTGGACAACGTCCCTGTTCGCGTCGGTACAGATACCGGTCTCGCGGGTCAGTTGCGACAATGAATCCTGTGCCGCTCTCCCCTTTGGTCCGCAAGTTCGTTCCGCACTGGCACCATTCCTGCAGACGGGTGTGTTTGATCCACGCACGTTTGACAACACTACGATCTCTCCCAACTTTGGTCCCGACAGGGTTTATTCCTGGTCACTCGGCGTACAACAGGAAATCGCTAAGAACTCAATTCTCGAAGTCCGCTATGTCGGTAACGCCGGCCGGAACCTCTTCCAGAGTATCGATGCAAACCCATATATTTTCGGACTGGCTAATCTGTATCCGAATCTGGTCCCGGCAGGTTACACGCCTTGTCCAGCTGCAGAGGCTGCGGTTCCGGAAGCTGTAGGCACGATCAATTGCAACCAAGGCATACTTCTGAGTCGCACGAATTCGGCTTATTCCAATTACCATGCGCTACAGACGGAACTGCGTTTGAATCGCGTCTGGAACCAACTCACGCTCAAGTCCGCCTACACCTTTAGCAAAACGCTGGACAATGCCAGCGAAATCTTCGGCACATCGGCGGCAGGCTCGACCAATGCCATTTCGCAAAGCCAGGTCAACTACACCGGGCAAGAGTATGGTCTCTCCGGCCTCGATTTTCCGAACAACTGGGTACTTACAGTCATTGAGGAAATCCCCTTCTTCCGTTCGCAGCATGGCTGGCTCGGCCACGCACTTGGCGGTTGGGCCGTCTGCAGCGTTTACACGCTTTCTTCGGGACAACCTTATACGCCGTCTCAAGTACAGCTCAACTGCGTGAGCGGCGGGGGCGCTTGTTCGACTCCCCCGACCCCCGATAATCCGTACGATTCCAACTTCAACGCAGGATTTGCGTTCCCCGATGGGGCCCTACGTCCTTTCCTCGGTAGCCCCGCCGCTCCAGCGAACTCCGTGGGGATATTCGCCGGAGATGCCTGCAGCATTTACGGCGCGGCTTGCTCTCTGTCTGCCACGCAGTTGGTGATCTGAATGCCATCAATCAAGGCGATCAGATCGGTACTCCGGTCGCCAAAGGTTCCGTGCGCTTCATCGCCAATACCGCGATCGCCGACCAGATCTTCGGTACTCCGTTTGGCGACGCTGGCCGCAATACCCTGCGGGACTTCCATACCAACGTTCTTGACCTAGCCGTCTTCAAAACCTTTAATTTCACAGAACATTATCGGCTGGAGTTCCATGCAGACTTCACGAACGCCTTCAACCATCCTAACTTCGGCTCGGTTGTCGGCCAAGGAATTGACCCGTGCGTCGATGACGCCGGGCTCGCTAGCGAAGGTGTCGGCTTCGCCAATCCTCTGGTGCAAAGTGGCGGGAACCGCAACATCCGGCTAGGCCTTAAGTTCTTCTTCTAGAGTGGACCGCTGCCTCATGCAGTGGCATTGTCATCCTGAGTTGGCAGACTCGCTGTATAGATAGAATCTTTTTTTCAGGAACGAACCGGACGCTTGCGTTTCCATTCGTGCTCTCGACGCAGCAAAGACTGGTGCTTCTTGATCTGCAGTTCTATTTCGCTGAAGGCCTTCTTGCAACCCGCCAATACATTCTTTCCGTCCCCCGTGGCGCGCAAGGTGCCGGTAGGGAGAGAAAGCGTCAGGGCCAGAGATTGCTCGTCTGTCCTTTGATTCTTGGAAAAGACGCCTTTAAGTTGCACTAAGTCCGGTTCATACGTTTTCAACAAACGATTGAGTTTATCCAAACGACGGGTAACTTCCAATGCTACAGCTTCTTGCGAATCTACATGCTTGTAGCTGATTGAGACGTTCATGGTTGCACCTGTAGGGTTTGTGCGAAATGAGGCAGGAACGCGACGCAGTAGATGTTCTGCACCGCATGACGACTTCAGCCTAGCACTCCAGCCAACGCTGCGCAATCCTACCGAGCGTTGACAGTTACCAGGGGAGTCCTTAGTCTAACTTTACCCGCCAGGCAGCCTCGTCGAGCAGGCGCGCCTCCTATGAAGAAGACGACAGATTCTAAATCGCATTTTCTCAGACACCTGCGCATCGGCCCAGCCGGATGGGCTTACAGCGATTGGGCGGGCTATGTCTATCCGTCAAGGCGACCCAAGGGCTTTCATGAGGCGACGTATCTGGCCAATTTTTTTGACACCATCGAAATCAATACCTCATTTTACCAGCCTCTCCGTCCTGACCATGCAGCTCTCTGGCTCGAGCGGGTCGCCGCCAACCCTTCTTTTCTCTTTACCGCGAAGCTTTGGCAGAGGTTTACCCATGATCCCTCAGCGACTGCGGAGGATGAGCGCGCCGTCCGGGCGGGCTTTGACGTTCTGCGACAAGTGGACAAACTGGGTGCGGTTCTCCTACAGTTCCCTTTTTCCTTTCATCGCACACCAGAAACGATCATTTATCTCGATGGGGTGCTTACTCGCTTTGCGGACTATCCGCTCGTCGTAGAGCTGCGGCACTCTTCCTGGCAGATTGCCGATACTCTTGCTCTTCTTCGCGACCATCAGGCCGGATTCTGCAACATCGACCAACCTATCATTGGCCGCTCGCTCGAACCCTCCGTGGACACTACATCCCCTGTCGGCTATGTGCGTTTGCACGGCCGCCGGTATGACACGTGGTTCAGCGACAATCCGGGCACGCCGTCACATGAGCGTTACAACTATCTCTACTCTGCGGAGGAACTCGATCCCTGGGTAGCGCGTATCCGTACGATTAGTCAGCACACAGGTAATACGTTCGTCATCACCAACAACCACTATCAAGGAAAAGCGGTGGTCAATGCGCTGCAACTTCTCAGTATTCTGAAGGGAAGCAAGGTCAAGGTACCGGATCCGCTACGGCAACACTATCCCCAATTAGAGCAGATTGCCGATGAGCTGCCGGTTGAACCCACACTATTCCCCATGGGTTCACCATCGTCAAAAAACAGTAAGGGTTCTACTTCTTGAAGAGATTTTCGAAGGCCTGCCGAGCATCCAGCGGACGGGAGGGAGCTGGAGCTTCTGCGGGTACCTGCGCGGGCTGCATATAAGACGTGGGGGCCGTATCTTTCTCCACGGTTGTCCGGAACTCGTAGAAGGTGCAGTCGTTCTTCGTGTCCTTTGGGGAGATTCTCGCCGGTATCGCCTGGGTGCATTCAAATTGTGCACCGCTGTCGAAATAGCGACACTGCTTGCAGCAATGCAACTCGAAATTGCATTTTGGACATTTACCGCCAGGATCAAATCCAGCCACCAAGACCGCGCCACAATTAGAACAGCGTGCTCGCGTTACCGTACCAACCATCCTCGGGGTACGGGGACCAAGATGGTCTGTCGCGCCTCGGGGTCCGCCCTGCGGCGGCTTGCGGTCTCTGTCTCTTTTTTCGTGTTTTTCCTGCTTTTCGGCATCACGATAGCCGCGGTGACCGTACTTGCGATCCACAAACGCCTCCGTCCGTCAGTCGCACCGGACCGTAACTACAACTCTCTACTCGACTGTATTAGAACGTGTCTTTTCCCGAGATGTATCCAATCGGAACGCTACAAACGCCCAGCACACCAGTCTTCCCCTTTGAAGTTATTCTGGAATGCTGCTTAGCGAGAGCAGAAGATGGGACATCTATGTTTGTAATCCTCTGGGAGTTCGAAGTCAAGCCAGGAAGTGAAGAACGCTTTCAAAGAGCCCATAGGCCCGAAGGCCCCTGGGTCTAGCTCTTCCAACGCGATCCCCATTTCCAGGGAACTCAACTCCGGCGAGATCCCGCCCGCCCTCTCTATTACTCCACCATCGATCTTTGGGATTCCGAGACCGCTTACCACCAATTCCTCGAAACAAATCAGGCGTTGTACCTAGAATTGGATGGCTGCAGCGAAGAGATTACTCTCCAGGAGCGCCACATCATCTCCTTCAACCTCGACTGCCCCTCGTCCAGCTCCAGTTAGGCGAACAAGCCAACCAAGCCATCCGGCGGTAGATCGGGCCGAAGAATCGTTTTGGGTGTGCCCGCTACTCGCAACACAGCTTCGGCAGCCAAGTACCCGCTGCGCACAGCACCTTCCATTGTGGCTGGCCAGCCGGTATCGGTCCAATCCCCGGCTAGAAACAGGCCTTTTACGGAGGTCTGCTGTGTTGGACGCCAACGGTCTACGCCAGGTTGCGGGGAAAATGTAGCCGCCGTCTCTTTTATTACTGTAGCCTTCAACAAAGTCGCCTCACGTGCAACTGGTAAAGCCTGGCGGACTTCCGCCAAGCATAGATCGATGATTTCCTGCCGCGTTTTGGGCAACAATTCATAGGAAGCACTGATCACCAGTTGCAGGTATTGGCCTTTCTCTTGTCCACCGTCACCATTTCCGCCCGCATAGAGCAACGTCTTATTGAATATCCACTGCGTCGTGGTATCTAGCAACGTCACAAACGGTTCGCTCATCACTTTCCGATCAAACCAGAAATGCACTCCGGTAATCGGCGCCACTTTTATATTTTCCAATTGGGCCAGCAAAGGTTCCTTCTGTTTGACTTCTTCTGGTAACAGATTTGCCAAAATTTCGTGAGGCACAGAGAAAACATAGGCATCCGCGGATTCACTTCGTCCGCCATCAAACTCCACGCTGCTTAGACCGCCGTCCAGAGAGTGAACCGCTCGCACTGGCATCCGGAGACTTACTTCCCCTCCACGCCTTTCAATCTCTGCTTTGCAGCCGTCATACAACTCCGCTAGCGGCACTGCTGGAACACCCATTCGATAGCCTGTGCGGTTCGATAAAAAGCCCTTCCAAAACACGTCGACACCAAACCGGGCATCCGTTCTGTCCAACTCTTCATCGAGCGCACTGACCAACACAACTCGCCAGAATCGTTCGATCGCTCCTGCAGTCTGTTTTCTCTTTTTCAACCACTCCAGCATCGAAATGCCTCCGGGAGTGTCCAGATCTTCGGTATGTCCTTTCCCACGCAGGATATCCAGCAGAGCGTAAGCGATGCTTCTCTTGTCTGCTTGGCTCAGCGGCGAAAACGTCAGAAAGGATCCCGTCATATGCAGTGGCGCCGGCAGCAGCCCAGCCCTCATAATTCCCGTTCGGCCCTGTGGATCCTGAAACAGCAGACGATCGAAGTATTTGATCTTGTCCTGCGCCCCTACACGCCGGTAGAAATCATCCAAATTCGTGCAACAACCCAAGGTCACGTGCTGACAGTTATCTACATGCTCACCGTCCGGCAATACATAGGAGGTCGCCCGGCCTCCGAGAAATGGCCGTTGCTCGAACAAGCGCACGCCCCAGCCGGCTTCAGCCAGCGAGATGCCCGCTGACAGCCCCGCTAGCCCGCCGCCGATCACGATCACGTTTGGCAAGAATATTCTCTTTCGTGTGGCGCCCGAACCGTGCCTTGGCGACCAGTTTCAGTTTTTCCGCTTTCGTAAAACGGACTCGGCCCCCAAAAACGGCAAAATCCACGGATTCAATGCGCGCCAATAAACCACTATAGGTATGAACCAACAACCACAAAGTCGCGCGGCTGTCCTCTTCCACCATTCCGAACAACTGCGCGCCTTCTTCGTACAGTTTCCATGCGCGGTCCGCCTCAAACCGCAACAATTCCCTGACGCCCAGACTGGCTTCGCCCCGGCCAAAATCCTGCTGTGTTACCCGGTAGTGCAGGAGATCTTCCTCAGGAAGATATACACGCCCAAGTCCATAATCTTCCTGCACGTCGCGAATTATATTCGTCAACTGGAACGCCAACCCAAGTTTCTCCGCTAATTCCAGGGCCCTAAAATCGTGAAAACCAAAGATGTGCGTACAGGTCAAGCCGACAGTTCCGGCCACGCGGTAACAGTACTCTCTCAGGCGCTCAAAAGATGGATAGGTTTGAATCGTCAAATCCATCTCCGCTCCGGAAATTAAATCGTGGAGATAGCGGCTGGGCATTTTGTAGCGCTCTATCGTGTCCACTAAGGCAGGAAGTATATCGGCGGCACCTTTCAATCCAGCAAACGGTGAAGCCATCGCTGCTGAGCCTTCCACCACCTGCTCCTGCTTCGTAATGGCCTGGTCGAGAGCTGCTCGCCATTTTGCAAGTCCAGACTGCTTTGCGGCAAGGTCCGCTCCTTCATCCGAGACATCGTCGATCAGGCGCATGAATGCATACAATGCGACGATTCCATCCCGCTTCGGTTTAGGCAGAAGAAAAAATGCAGGATAAAAGTTACTGTGCGACTCACGTGCAATCCGGTGGCACTCTTCGTATGACTCGGCAACACCCAGCATCGTCCCCTGTCCAGGTAGTATTCCCGCATCTGGTCGCTGTGTCTGGGTAATCGGCGTTGGAGTTCCACCCCAAACATGGGTTACCAGGGCTCGCCCGAGCAATCTCACCTGCTTGCCTTTACTTACTTCCGGCCGCTTATTCAGGGTGTCGTATCCCATCGATTCGATCGCGCTTAACACGGCTAACCCACCGCGACTAAACATCGCCAGATCGACGCTCAATTTGCCATCGACCATGGTCGAGAGCGGCATCCCTTTTCCAAACAGTCCCCGCGTGTACGCGATCAATTCCTTCATCAGCGCTACATAACGCGGGTCGAATTTCTTCTCCACAATCTCTCGTTCACTGAGTCCATACGCGGCGGCACGGTCCAGCGGAATGTAGATTCTTCCCTTCTCCAAGTCACGCGAAACATCCTGCCAAAAATTTGCCAATTGCAGGGCTGTACAGGTGGCATCGGACAGCTTCTGCCGCTCATCATCCCGGTACCCGCAGAGATACAAGACCAAGCGTCCCACGGGATTTGCCGAATACACGCAATAATCAAGAAGCGCGTCCCAAGTGGGGTAGCGCTTTACGACCTGGTCCTGCCGGAAGGCCTTCAGCAAACCGGCGAATGGCTGCTTCGGCACATCTTTTGCCACGACTGTTTCCCGAAGCGCTACGAATACAGGATGCGATGGCCTACCTTCATAGCAGGCATCCAATTCCGTTTCCCACCATCGTAGCAATTCTAACGCGCGGTCCTTGGACGGAACCTCGTCACCCAAGTCATCTGCCCACCGGCAATAGGCATATACATTATAGAAATGTTGATGGAGTTCCTTGGGAAGCAGCCACGAGACTACATTGAAATTTTCGTAGTGATGCGTTGCCAACCACTTGGTATAGCGCTGCGCCACGTCCGGGACACAGCCGTTCGCCGGCAGTTTCTCCATTAGCGATAGTTCGCCTGGACGCAACATCAATGAACACAATCCTCAATCATTTAGTTAAAGGGACGAAATCAACTGAAGGTCTGACTCTCACTCGGTACCCGTTACTGATCACGTTCTACGGCCGCACAGCCAGCTTGATCTCTCCGCTTCGCGCTTTCATGCGCTCGAACGCCTGTGGCAGATCTTCCAGCCGAATCTCTTCTGTCACGAATCCTTCGGCGGAAACATCTCCCCGGCGCACTGCCTCCAGTGCCTCGCGAATGAACCGCGGCGTGTGATGGAAGGGTGAAATCATTTTAATCTCGGAATAGTGAATTGCGGCAGGTTCGATCTCCACGCGCGTCCCGGACGGCAGCCCGCTGAAGAAGTTGACTACGCCTCCGCGGCGTACCATCTTTAATGCTTGCTGCCACGTTGCAGGATTTCCCGCCGCCTCGACCACCGAATCCGGCCCTCGCCGCTCTTCTGTCAAGTCTCTCACCGCCACGACAACATCCGGTATTTCCGTAACGTTGATAGTTACCGCCGCTCCCAGTTTACGCGCTACTGCCAGTGGTCCTTCGCGCCTCGCCAGTGCGATCACGCGGACTCCACGGCGGGACAGCATCCGAACATACTTCAATCCTATCGGTCCACATCCAATAACGGCGGCAGTATCGCCCGTCCGCACTTCCATTTCGTGGATACCGCGCAGTACGCACGCCAACGGCTCGACAAATGCCGCGCTGTGGTCATCCACAGAATGCGGCACTTCCAACATATTCTCCCGGACAATTCGCCCGGGAATTCTCATGTATTCTGCGTAGGCGCCGTTATTAAACAGAAGATCGTCGCAAAGATTTTCCTGGCCGCGCCGGCAATGGTAACACCGGAAGCAGGGAGCGGAGTTCGCGGCAATCACCCGCGTGCCCAGTCGCCATTTAGCATCCACGCGCTTTCCCATAGCCACAATCTCGCCGACCACCTCGTGTCCAAAAACGGCCGGAGGTTGAATCATCTTGGCGTGGTAGCCGCGCTTCCAAACCTTCAGGTCTGTTCCATCGGTCAGTGCGAGTCGCACGCGGAGCAGCACCTCGTCCGCCGCCAATGCTGGCACTTCGATTTGTTCGATTCTCAGATCTTCACTGCCGTAGAGTACGGCAGCTGTCATTTTCGATGGCACGGCGATTCGCACTGGAGCCAGAATTTCTTCCAGCCCGGCATCTGTCTTTTTTGTCGACACTGTTCTCATGCGTGCGTTATCAAAATCTTCAACGATTCTTCCGTGGGCTTGTTGGCCAGTTCCAACCCTTCTTGGATTCTAGCCAATGGGAACCGGTGTGTGACAATTTCCATGACCGGCAGTTTCTTCTCCAGCACCAGAGCCGCCGCACTTTCTTGGATGTCCACTGCCGCACTGTAGCTGCCCAGGATTTCCTTTTCGTCAATCCCTATCGCAGCCGCTGGAAACTCGATCTTTGTCACAGGGTCGTTTGCAGCAAATAACAGGACCCTTCCCCCCGGTCTCGCCGCCGCCAACGCCTCCACCACAACTGCTGGATGTGCAACGGCAACCAGAACCGCATCTGCCCCACGACCCCCCGTCCGGGTCCGCATTTCTTCCACAAGCTTACCACTTATGGGGTCAAATGACTCTACTGCTCCCAGCTTCAGGCTCTTGGCCCGCCGCGGCGCCATAGGGTCACTTGTATAGATGCGGGCCCCCACAGTTTGGGTAACCATCAATAACTGCAGACCAATAGGCCCACAACCCGCGATCAGCACGGTGTCACCAGCCGCCACGCGAGCTTTCTGCACGGCCTTCACGATCGTGTTGATGGGCTCAATAAATGTGGCTTCTTCAAAGCTCACGTTCGCCGGTAAGCCTATAATTCCCCGCTTCGCCACCCAGGGCATCGCTTTCACGTACTCTCCGAAACCGCCGCCATTGGGTGTAAATCCACCGGTCAATCCCGTGGTCTTATACTGTTCGCACTGCGAGAAAAGCCGGTTTTTGCAGTAGAAGCATTCTCCACAAGGAATGTGGTGAAAACTCATCACCCGGTCGCCCAACTTCCATTTCGTTACGCCTCGCCCAATCGCGACGACTGTTCCCGCCAGCTCATGGCCTAGGATCTGGGGCGGCTCCACATATCGATGAAAAATTTTCTTAATGTCCGTTCCGCAAATTCCGCATGCGGCGACCTTAACCAGCACTTCCCCGTCGCCCACCTCCGGCACAGGCACTTCCTCGACACGCACAATGCCCTTTTCGCGATACACGCCCGCCCGCATCGTCCTCGGTAACGGCCCCAAGGTGCTCACGTGCTCCACCACCGTTCCGGCCTCACTCATCGGATTACCGCCTGTTTAGCGAATGTATTGCATTTTCCGGCGATGGCTTCGACGTATCGATCCAAGAATCCCGCCAATTTCTCGGCCGCCATTCTGCTCTGTTGCCCGAATCGAATCAAAGAAGGTACTGCGGTTAGATGAGTCGCGACTTCGCCAAGAACTTTGGGAAGACTCACTTCGCCAGTTGGCGTTGTCACGCGGTTGAAATCTAGAGGCAAATCCTCCTCTGCACCGTCACTAATCCCTCGGATGGCGATAGCTCTTGCACCGAATGCAGTTGCTTCGTACAAGACATCCCCGCTCTCCATCTCGACAACATCACTGATCTTGCTTAACTCCTGTTTTTCTTTGGCTGAAACAACGACATGATCGGCGCTATAAAAAGATCCCACTTCGCAGGCGCCGGTTTCCACGGCTATCCGCAACAACGCTTCGTCAGAAAGAATTGATTTGGACCAACTTGCCGAACGCACCATTTTTGCTGCGAGCACCTGGCCAATCTGGAGTTCTGGCCGGAGGGCACCACCCAAGCCGCTAGATATGCAAATATCCACATCCCCATCCCAAACTCGTTTCGTCGTCTCTACCCACGGGCTCTTATTGCCAATTCCAGTCAGGATTACATCCACGGCAATTTCACCACAATATGCAGAGTAGATTGAGCAAAGTCCATGACGTGTTTCCTCAAACTTCCTGTAACGCCGCCATGGCGCAAATTCAGCTTCCACCGCAAATGTCACCAGCACTCTCATGCTCACGCTGCGATCTTCATCTTTTTCACTCTTCCGGCCTTCACATACCCGTTCATCTGATACCATCGCACCGCCCGCTCCAACGCCGCCGCCACCGATCCCGGCTGAAATCCCAATTCCCGCTGTGCCCGGGTACAATCCACAAACATCGTGTGTTGTGCGATTCTCACTCCCTCTACTGGAATCTGGGGCTCCTTGCCTATCAGCCGCGAGAACGCGCTCTCCACATACGCTACAACCAATGCTACTCTGTGCGGGATTTTCATCGATGGTGCCCGCAAACCCGTAATCCCTGAGAGCACATCCAGCAAGCCTTTCAACGTGAGATTCTCCGCCCCCAGCAAATACCTCTCTCCAACTTTCCCACGCTCCGACACGAGCAAATGCCCTGCCGCGCACTCTTCCACTCCCACAAAATTCAATCCGGTCTCTACGTACCCTGGCATTTTCCCATTCAGAAAATCCAAGATGATTTTCCCTGTGGGCGTAGGTTTCCAGTCCCATGGCCCCACGGGTGTGGTGGGCATGGCCACAAGCACCGGCAGTCCTTCTTTTGCGGCCTTTAGCACTTCCTGCTCCGCCATCCACTTCGATCGTTTATAGTGACCGATCATCTCCTCGATCTTCGCTTCGGTGGATTCGTTTGGCAATTCCGGCCGATCCACTGCAATCGTCGCCACAGTGCTGGTATAAACGAGTTGTTCGATCCCCGCTCTCCTCGCGGCCACCAAGAGATTCCTGGTTCCCCCGACATTCGAATCGTAAATCTCCCGGGGGTTCCTGGCCCATAAGCGGTAATCCGCCGCTACGTGAAACACCCGTTTTACGCCATTCATCGCACGTTCGAGCGAAGCCGCGTCCCGCAAATCTCCTGTTGCGTACTCCAAAGACAAATCGCTGATGGCCCGATTGTTGCTCGACGATCGCATCAACACGCGCACGGACTCGCCGCGTGCCACCAACTGCCTTGTGACGTGGCTCCCCAGAAAGCCCGCCGCACCTGTTACCAGCGTCGTCATGCCATCTGCTTTCCGTTGCGCTTTTCGCCCAGATTCCCGCCAAGCTGCCAGGTCAGCATTTTCCAGAAATCTCCCGCCTTCGGGTTCATCCCCAGTAAGGCAGCAGTCTCATACCCTCCATGGCACTGACAGTTCTCGCATCGCGGATTTAAGCCACGCCCGTAATTTTCCCAAACCGTATTCTCAATAAGAGCCTTGTAGCTTTCTGCGTAACCCATGTTCAGCAAGCCGCACGGACCGGCCCAACCCCGCGGCCCATATACGGGCTCTCCCCAAACGCTGCAATCCAACTCTCTCTCTCCGCGAAGATATTCCAGATAAATGGGGGAGATCATCAGGTTGTAGGCGTTGAGCCTTTCACTAACCTCGCGAAATCTTTCGTGCATCTTCGCATGGAACTTTGCGCTGCCCTCCCGGCAAAGTTTCTGATGAGGATAGTGGGGCAAAAGCACGTATCCGTCCACGTGCATCTTGTGCAGCCGTTCGTAAAGCACGCTCAAATCATTGATGTCTGTGTCAGGGTAAATCGTGCTGTTCACCACGACAAAAAAACCAGCATTCTTCGCCGCCTTCACTCCATCAAGTGCTTCCTCGAAGAGTCCGGTTCTATTCGCACGTGCGTCATGCACCGACTGCGTTCCGTCCAGTTTCACGTTCCACAGGAAATTCGTGTACGGAGGAATCATGTGCAGCCGGCGTCGAATCAATACTCCGTCCGTGCACAAGAATAGATGACGGCCTCGCTCGAGGATGGATCGCGTCAGTGTGGCAATTTCCGGGTATTCAAGCGGCTCGCCTCCGCAGATCGACACAATCGGCGTAGGGCACTCTTCGAGTGCAGCCAGGCATTTCTCCACGGAAAGCATGGCCCGACCGGCGGCCGATCCTCCACCATCAGCTCTAGGGGTAGAGACATACCCGCCCAGTGGGTCCAAGGAAAGCATTATTGGGAACCTGCGTTCGCCACGCAGTCTTTTCCCTGCAATGTGTTTTGCGGAATCGACAACTAGTCCGATGGGGTACCGCATTTGGTCGGTTAGGAGGCGCGCCGCTCGCGCGCTGAATACAAACCGCTACGCAGCCGGAAATCATCGGGATTAAATTTCGCCGCGCAATATTCGGCCGCTCGCAGAGCCTGATTGCGGTAGCGGGCCAAGGCGTACACAGGGAACGAATCCTTGTAGAGGTGGTACTTCAGGTAGAAGACCCCCGGGAATCCAGTGCCCGTAAAATCTTCTTCGCTCCAGGAGCCATTCGCGTGTTGCTGAGTAATCAAGTATGCCGCCGCGCGTGCTATAGCGGGATCATTCGGGTCCGCTCCGGCGAGCAAACCAATCAATCCCCAAGCTGTTTGCGACGGCGTGCTGTTTCCTTGTCCCTTGCTGGAAACGAGATCGTAGCTGCTTAACGATTCGCCAAAGCTGCCATCCGCCTTCTGCACCTGCCGCAACCAGTTCACTGCCCGCACACAATAGTCCTGCGCCGTTATGGAAACCGTTTCGAGCGCCCGCAACACCCCGCTTGTGCCATACACGTAATTCACGCCCCAGCGGCCGAACCAGGATCCATCCTTGCATTGGTCTGCTGTAAGGAACTCTACTGCCTTGCGCACCACGGAGTGATTCGCAGGCCAGCCAAACCGTCCTAAGCACTCCAGCACACGTGCGGTCACGTCCGCCGTAGAAGGATCAATCATGGCGTTGTGGTCGGCGAATGGGATATTGCACAGAAGTTGCCGGTCATTATCGCGGTCGAAGGCGCCCCAACCGCCATCGCGATTTTGCATACTCAAAAGCCACTGAATCCCGCGGCGCATTGCACCTTCCATGCGCTTTTCGTCAGGAAACTTCACGCGCTGCAAGGCCATCAGCACAAACGCGGTGTCATCCACGTCTGGATAGAAATCGTTGCGGAACTCAAACGCCCACCCACCGGGCTCAGCATCCTTGTTTTTGATCTGCCAGTCGCCACCGCCCAGAATCTGCTTCGACAACAGCCAGTCCGCCGCCTTCACCAGTGCGGGGTGATCGGCGGGCAATCCCGCTTCCTCCAGCGCGACCATCGCGATGCATGTGTCCCACACAGGGGAAACGCAGGGCTGAAGGCGAATGGTGTCCCCCTCTTCGATTTCGAACCGCGAAAATTCCTTAATCTCACGGAACGTCAGCGGATCCTCAGGGCCATGTCCCAGTGCAATCAGCGCAAAAATTGAATTCATCATTGAAGGATAAATAGCCGCAAGCCCCTCGGTACGTTCCAGATGTTCCACCATCCATTGCTTTGCTTCGCGGATCGCTTTCTGCCGCAGGGGCTTCCACGGCAATTTCTCATATAGTTTTAGCCCGCGGTCCACCGCCAAGAAGATATTCTTCCAGGACAAAATCTGTTTACTCCAATTGAACGCCGCCGTTTTTTGCGAGGGATCCTTGAATAATTCGTCCACGCGCGCATGTTCCGGTAACCGGAATTCCGGTCGCAGCGAGGACAAGATTGCCATCGGAATCACAATTCCGCGCGTCCAAGACGACATTTCGTAAATATTGAAGTAGAACCAGTTCGGCAGGAGCATCAGTTCCGGCGGAATCGCAGGCACAAGTTCCCAGCCGACTGCTCCAACGAGCGCCAGATAAAACCGCACGTAGGAGTTGGTGTGTTCCAGCCCGCCCAGGCGATGCACTGTTTCCCGCGCCTTCACCATGTGAGGCGCATCTGGAGAATCTCCAGCCAACTTGAGTGCAAAATACGCTTTTGTGGTGGCGTTTAATTCCGACGGGCCACCGGGATAGATGGGCCAACCGCCTGTGTCCAATTGCTTCCGGCGTACATAGTTCGCAAGCTTTGCGATTCGGCCAGGTTCTGCCTTATCGAGAACATAGAGATAATAAATATAATCGGATTCTAAAGTGGTATCGGCTTCGAGTTCGCCGAGCCAGAATCCCTCTTCGGTCTGGACGGACACGAGGTATTCCGCGCCGTTCTTTACGGCTGTTTGAACCTGCCCGGCCCAATCTTCTTGACGCCACGGAGCCGGCGCAGGCGCGACCGGCAGTTCCTCTCCGACTCGTACAAACGACGCCATCAGTGCTCCCTCAGAGCAAAATAGAACTGCCTGGCCTATGTACACCCCCCGTGGTCTAGAAATGTGGCTAAATTGCCTATTGCGTTACACTTCCAAAGAAGTGCGAACGCTACGGGCCGGGGTACCCCCAGTACCTGTTTATTATCACCGTACCCCTAAGAAGGGTCAACGTCTAAGATGCCGAAACTGCAACCCCACGTTGTAGAACGCCTTCAGACGCCAACGTTGGCAGGCCCCTCTAAAGTTCGATGCACCAGCGCCCATAATGGTTCGGGCAAGGGTTCCCCCTCGCGTTGCAGAACCGAAGGCTTTTCCCTCAACAGTTGCTCGGGCAACTTCATCCAGAGAGTTGCTGGGGGTGCATCTCCTTGAATTTTCCCGCGCATCACGAGAGCATGAGCGCGGTCTAGAGCCATCTGCGCTGACTGCTTAAAGTCGTCTTTCTTAGGATCGATTACGGCGAAATAGAGGGATGGCTTCACGAATTGCATGAGTGAGTTGCTTTCGACAATTACTGCGGAATTCATTACACCGTCCAAGCCTTTCGAAATCTCCTCAAGAGCTTCGCGCAATAGAGGCAATCCTTCAGCCAAGTAACCCTGCTTCGTCCGAAGCCAGAACGATCGCCTAGCCCCGGCCTGCAAAAAGCGCGCACTGTCTGTACCTGAATCCGAGCGAGTCTCCCAATCTAGAGCGCAAACATGCTCGGTGGGTGCGCACTCGCAGTTCTCCCCATTCTGTGCACAGACACCGTGGCCGTATTGGGTAATTTTTCCGGCGATCCATTGCGTTCGCGGAAAGGTTCGAATTACATCGCACACCAGTTGAGTCTTCCCGATGCTACGCGTGTGGCCACCAATGACAATCAGCCTCCACAATGTTCTGTCTTTCTTCTCTGCGATCGCCATTTTTCCCACTCCACGTATACCGAGTCAACTCTGCTGTCCAGAAGCTCAGAGTTCAACCTTTCTCCTCCAGTTTCTTGATGCGTGCGCCCAGCTCCGGCAGTCGCGCAAACCAGGCATAGGCCTCCTTGAATTTTTCGAGCGGCCGCGCGGGCGTGCCCCACACTGTCTGCCCACTTCGAATGGTCTTGCCCGTAGGAATCCCGGCCTGGGCTCCGGCAATCGATTGATCTTCCAAAGTGCAATGGTCCGCGATACCAACCTGCCCTCCGCACACCACGTGGTGCCCTAGCTTGCTTGACCCGGAGATCCCGGTTTGCGCGGCGATGACTGTGTGAGCGCCAATCTGCACGTTATGTCCCACATGCACCAGATTATCAATCTTCACGCCTTTGGCGATCCTCGTGTCATCGAGCGCCCCACGATCAATCGTCACATTTGCCCCAATCTCCACATTGTCATCAATCTCCACTATCCCGGCTTGCGGGAATTTCCAATACCCTTCCCCATCGAACACATATCCAAATCCATCCGCCCCAATTACAGCTCCAGAATGAATCTCAACGACATTTCCGATACGCACCCCCCCATAGAGCGTCACTCGCGGGTGAATTCGGCAGTTCTCCCCAATCCAACAGGTAGCCCCTATGACACTATGCGCTCCTATCTGTGTGCCGTTGCCGATGTGAACGTCTTCTCCGATCACCGCATATGGGCCGATACTAACGTTTTTTCCGATTCCTGCGCGGGACCCAACAATTGCCGTCGGGTGCACACCGTTGGCAATAGGCGCGGGCTCCAGCAAAATTGCTGCCGCCTTCGAAAATGCGACCTTTGCTTTTGCGCTCCTCAAAATCGTTTTGCCCGGCAAAGAGATCCCAGCGCTGGCTACCACGCACGCTGCCGCCGAAGCCATCGCTCGCTCAGAATGTTTTGCTGCGTCTACATAAATAAGATGCTTCGAAGCTGCGCGCTCCGGCGCCGCGACGTTGACCAACTCTAGCGCGCCGTCTCCTTCCAACGTCGCACCAATCTTCTCCGCCAATTCTTTCGCAGTCAGATTCATTGCCTGCCTCTCTTCTCTCCCTCTGCCCTCTTTCGCCACCATAGCGAGAGTTTTTGGTTACGACAAAAATTCGTACAGTCGGGGTTCCCCTTTTGGCCGGTTCTTCCATCGCGCATGAATCCAAACCCATTGCTCGGGATATTTCCGAACAATCTCCTCAATCACTTTCGCAAAACGCTGCGTGTTCTCCAAAATGTCTCGTTCCGAATCGCCCGTGCGGACTAACTCCACCGGTGGCTCAAACCGCAGTCTGTATTTCCGTAAACTCTCGTCCCAAAATGCATAGCCCGGGACTACCGCCGCGTCCGTATGCAGTGCAACCCTCGCAATTCCAGTCGTCATGCACGCGGGAACTCCAAAGAAATCCACGAATACTCCCTCCTCGGGCATAGTGTTCTGGTCCGCCAGTATCCCCACCGTTCCAGCATCCTTCAACACACGCAGCATCGTCCGCGCCGCTTCGTTTTTGTATATAGGCTTATTCCCAGAAAGCCCGCGATAGTGGTTCACCAGCGTATCGAGGGGCTTGTTATCCAGTGGCCGCGCCATATAATGCAGCGGAAACCCGTATAACGCGTGCGCATGTGAAGAAAGCTCCCATGCACCGATATGTCCTGTTAGGTACAGCACACCTTTGCCACGTTTTTGCCCCGCCAGAAAATTTTCATGGGCATCGAGTACAACGACATTCTCAATGTTTTCCTTTGTGTATTGCGGCAGCCGCGCGAATTCTGTGGCCATCCACGCCAAACTGCGCGTCATTTGCTTCATGACTACCCGGCGTTGCTGTCTTGTCCAATCCGGGAATGCCAGTTTTAGATTAAACTCCGCGGTCTCGCGCAGCTTGGGCAGACACAAGAGCAGTAATCTAGTTGTCGTCGTAGCAAGCCCTCTCGCCAATGGACGCGGCAGCACGCCCAGCGTCTTCACAAACGTCCATGCCACCGCGTATTGCAGCCACTCGATCATCGCAGCCGATCTTCCTTTGGAGTGAGAGAATAAGACTCCAGCTTCGGGGCACAATCGTTCAAGGACTTTCGGCCCTCTTGCATAAATGGAAGAGGCGTCATTTCCAATCGAAGCGTGGGGTCGGCTTTCCCGTTGAGCGTGTCGCCAGTATGCCGGAGTTCCACCATTCCAAGATACACTTAGAATGCTAAACTCATCTTTCCGTGACGCAAACTGACAACTCTGCGGTGGGTCGACAGGGCCTCTCTACTGCGGCACGTCTCGCTTGGATCGTGCTGATCCTCGTCACACTTTACATTTGCTATTTCCAGAACCTGGGTGTCATTGGCCTTGTTGGCCCGGATGAACCACGCTATGCCTGGATCGCTCGCGGTATGGCCGAGACCGGCGATTGGGTGACGCCGCGGCTCTATGGAAAGCCTTGGTTTGAAAAGCCTGTGCTCTATTATTGGGGCGCAGCCATCAGCTTCAAACTGTTCGGTGTTGGCGACGCAACTGCACGCCTGCCAAGCGCTATCTCGGCACTGTTTGCCACGCTGGGGATGGCGTGGCTTGCTTTGCGCGTATACGGAGTCGAAACCGCGCGCTGGTTACTTCTGCTCCTCCCCACCACGGTAGGCATGATCGGTTTTTCTCATGCGGCTGCCACCGACATGCCCTTCGCCGCCATGCTGACCATGGCTATGGTCTTTGCCGCCAGACTACTCGGCCTGGTTTCCAATTTCCCGAACTCATTTACTTCCTCGGTCCCCTTCACCTCCTTTTTCTTTGGTTTTTTCCTGGGCCTTGCTGTTCTCGCCAAAGGACCTGCAGCAATCATTCTCTCCGGTGGCAGCGTGCTACTCTGGGCAGCATTTACAAAGCAGTGGAGCGCTGCGTTTCGATGTCTTCATCCCATCGCCATTGCCAGCTTCTGCCTCGCTGCTTTCCCTTGGTACATCCTCTGCTCCCATCGCAATCCCGATTTTTTGCGGATTTTTATCATCGAACACAATTTCAAGCGTTACCTCACCCCCGAATTTCAGCACATGCAACCCTTCTGGTTTTACATTCCGGTTCTTCTAATTGCGTTCCTGCCATGGACTTTAGCCATGCTCTGCTCTGTCTTTTTGGCGGTTCTGCGATATATGACACCGCAACGACCTAGCCCAACCACAATCCTATTGCTCTGTTGGTCGTTCTTTTATCTCGTTTTCTTTTCCATTTCCCAATCCAAACTTCCCGGGTATGTCCTGCCGATTGTGCCAGCGCTCGGTTTGCTAGTGGCTCGCACTCTTGTCTACTTGATGCCTTACAAAGATAAGTTCTTCCGCCGGCTGCAGGCTAGTCTCAGTATTCTCAGTGTTCTGGAGGGACTTCTGCTTGTTCCAATGGGGACCAAGTTTCATACATCTCGGATAACCGGGCAAGCAATGACATCCATCGGATGGGTGCTGCTTCTTATTGGTCTTGCCAATTTATTGTTAGTTCTTAAGCGCCGCGTGGCCAACCCCAGACTGGGAGCGGAGGCTTTATGCGTTATCCCGATTCTGGTCCTGCTTCTCTTCTTCCCGCAACTCTCAGCTCCTTGGCTGAGCTATGACCCTTCCGGGAGAACATTGGCTCGGGAACTCCAAGAAAAGCAAGTTTCACTCGATGGACTTTACCTCGCAGAAATGCCGCGAGGGCAAGAATACAGCCTCGATTTCTACACACATCGGCAGTTAGAAAGTTGGGACATTGCGGAACCCAAAACTGGTCGACTGTTGCTTCGCACTACTGCGTGTGGCCTGTATGTGAAGCCTCCGTGGACATGCGTCCACGATCCGCTGGAACTTCCCCAGAGTGGTTGGTTCGTCTTTAACGTCGTCCCGGAAAACTCAGTGGACGGGCTTAGCGAGTTTGGCGGCAGGAACCGCAGGGACAGCGCTGACGGGCAGCCGCGTTAGGAAAAAGGTCACGATGCGATTTTCGTAAGTGCGCTTTTCCTCGTCCGGCAAATTCACAAAATTGCCATGCGCGATAATGGCTTGTTCTCGCGGCTCAGGAGCTTTCAAGAACATATCGCGCGTGATTGCACTCAGTTCCGGATCATCTGTCGCCTGGATGAACAACGTCGGTACATCAACAAGCAATTTTAGTTTCGAGGAAAGTGGGGGGTCATCCTTATAGCCGTAGTTCAACCACTCGAACGTCGTCTGTGCGGATTTCACCATTAATGGGAATCCACCGACGCCTGTTTTTTCAACCCCGATTCTCACCATTTGCTTTGGATAGTCGTAAACCGAATCGAGGACCAGGGCGCGCACGCGCGCATCCTTCTCCGCCTCGCGCAGGGCCGCGTATGCGCCCAGGTTATAGCCCCACAGGCCAAAGCGAGTGGGGTCCACATCATTGCGCTTGGAGATGACATCGATGGCTGCGCGAATTTCATCGGCTTCCCGGTACCCAAACGTGGTAGTGCCACCATTGGCGCCGTGGGCCGCAAAGTCAAATACAAAGACGTTGTACTGGTGGTCCTGCAATGCCGAAACCAGCGTCAGAAGTTCACCCCGGCTCGATTGATACCCATGGCACAGGATAACGGTCGGCGCCCCACGCAGGCCGGGGAAGAACCATCCTCGACGATTCGAGGGGTTTAACCCGCTTACACTGAAGTCGATCTCATCCGGACGGCCAGGAAAACTAGCCATATTGATTTCCGAGCTTGTGCGCTGGGGCTTGACGATCCAATAGGTCAGTACGCCGGCTATGGCGGCAGTCGCTAACGCGATGAAGAACACCAGCGTAAGGACAACGACCAGTAGCTTGCTATACCAACGTCTTGGATAACGTAGCTCATCCACAATGGACATGGGTTTTGGGCTCTGAGTCCAGCGTTTGTGCCAGGACCTTACAAATGGCTCGCGAAAACCAGCTCTACCTGAACTCCTGTTTAGGCTAGCATGCGGGTTTCCCGTGATTGTCAGGCATCTCAGGACGATGTGCCCGATTTATATCCTCCTGGAATCGGGATTTGGCAGAGAAATGGTCGAATCGGCTATGATGGCAGTTACACTCGGGACATATGTAAGACCCGATCTATGAACATCATCGACCTTCGCCAAGCGACTGTTCGCCAGATCGAGCCTCTCCTGCAGGATGAGGCCAACCATTGGCGCGAAGAACTCCACTGGGATTACCGGAGCGCGCTGGAACTGATTAAGCGGTTTCTGGAAGCACACGCGTTGTCCGGATGCGTGGCCTTGGAAAATGGCTCTGCGGTCGGTTATTCGTTCTACGTGCTGGAAGACCACAAAGGGCTGATTGGCGGAATGTACGTTTCTCCACATCAGAATCAGGGGCCGATTGGACGGCGGCTCCTGGAAGAGATGCTGTACAGCATGAGAGCGCTGCCGCAGATGCAACGCATCGAAGCGCAACTGATGCCTTTCGGTGGCCCGGTGGACGATGCGTTGCGGGCGCAAGGATTCCGTCTACACACTCGGCAATTTATGCTGCTGGACCTGGCAAAGCACACCGAACGCGCGCCGAGCATCAATTCCGGCTTGCGGCTGGATCGCTGGAACGACCGTTATTTTGAGCCATGCGCGAAACTGATTTATCTGGCGTACGCAAATCATATTGATGGGGACATCAACGATCAATACCGCTCGCGAAACGGCGCGCTGAAATTCCTGAAGAACATCATCCTCTTGCCCGGTTGTGGGCAATTCCAACCTAGCGCCTCGTTTGTCCTGCGGCATCCAGGCGGCGACGACCTTGTCGGCGCCGTGCTGACGAGCGAGGTTGCAGAAGGGGTCGGCCACACAACACAGATCTGTGTGCAGCCGGGGTTTCAGGGCCACGGACTGGGCCGCACCTTAATGCAAACGGCGGCGGACGCATTACGCAGTTTGCGTTTTAAGGAATTGTCTCTCACCGTCACGGCCGAGAATCATACGGCGGTGCATTTGTACGAGCGGTTGGGATTCACCACCATCAAGTCGTTCACGGCAGGCGTGTGGCCAAGATAAACGGCTGTCTCGCAATATTTCTCTCCGGTCGCTAACACCATTGGCATTTTTACTGGCTGGCCGTTCTACTCTCCTTCTTTTCATCATCTAAGTCTGACGATTGGAGTTTTTTTTGGGCTGACTCAAACTCGTCGCCGGGGAGCCACGCAGGGATCGTCCTGGCGTTGGCGGCTTGTAGGCCGAGGGCATACCCAAATTCGGCCATCAGAGCGTCACCACGAAAATCCATGGATGGATCGTAGACATCCGAAGGCTGATGGTAACGATGCGCGACATACTCTTTTGCTTCGGCCTGTCCCCAGGCGATGTCGTGGTCTTTGTATTTCATGCCCTCGTTGACGGAGAAGGCGGGGATGCCGACGCGGCCGAGGCTGAAGTGGTCAGAGCGGTAATAGTGGCCCGCCTCGGGTCGTGAATCCGGCCGAATGGTCAAATTGAATTCCTTGGCGGTTTCCTCCACCGTCGGATAAAAGGTGGTTCGCTCTGCGCCGACGACTTCCACCTCCTCGGGAATGCCTATCGGAGGCAGATCGTCGTAATTCAGATCAAGAATCGGCCGGGCGGGAAGTTGTGCGGTGTGTTTGCCGAGATACTCGGAGCCGAGCAGACCTTGTTCTTCGGCAGTGACAGCGGCGAAAAGGATGGTGCGTGGCGGAGCGGGCTTGGTAGCTGCCCAGACGCGGCCGAGTTCAAGCAGGATGCCGCAGCCGGTGGCGTTGTCCGCGGCACCGTGATAGATGTTCGCGCCAGCCGGTTTGGTTTTGTCGATGCCGAAATGGTCATAGTGCGCGGTATAGAGAATGGCTTCGCCTTTTCGGGACGAATCGGAACCGCGAACCATAGCCAAGACGTTGCGAGAAGTGTACGGGTGAATTGCGCTGAGGATATGAGCCTTAAGACTGACTGACAAGGGAATCGGCTTGAAATCGCGGGACTGAGCCTGCTGAAAAAGCTTGTCGAGATCGAGGCCAGCCAGGGCGACAAGTTTGCGCGCGACGTCCTGTTGAATCCAGGAAGCGGCGGCGAGTTTCGGGGTGCCATCAAGCTGGAGGAAGGACTTTTCGCCGCCCCAGGAATTGCGCACCACGGTCCAGGGATAGCTGGCGAGATCTTCGCGGTGGATGATGAGCGTTGCGATAGCGCCGCGACGAGCAGTTTCTTCAAACTTGTAGGTCCAGCGTCCATAGTAGGTGAGCGCTTTCCCTTTGAAAAAGTTTGGATCGTCGGAGACGGGCTCGTTGACGAAGAGAAGGGCGACTTTGCCTTTGAGGTCATAGCCCTTGTAGTCGTCCCACTTAAACTCCGGGGCGGAGATGCCGTAGCCCACGAAAACGATGGGGGCATCAATCTCAGCCGACTCGGTCTGGCACTCGTTGGTGGTGACATAGTCGTCCAGCACTTTGAGTGGAAGCGGAGCACCGGAGTTCGGAGCCAGGGTGAAGGTGGTGTCGGGAAGGGTTTTCACGCCGACCATGGGAACTTTCTGGAAATAGGTGCCATTTTCGCCGGCAGGCTTGAGGCCATAGCTCTTGAAGTGAGAGGCGATGTAATCGGCGGCTAGATCGCCGCCCTTCTGGTTCATGCCGCGGCCTTCGAGCTCGTCGCTGGCAAGGTATTTCACGTGGGCTCTTATTTTTTCAGGGTCGAACGTGGGAACGTCAGCCTTTCCCGCGAAGGTTGCAGTGGAGAAGATGATCATGGTCGATGCAGCTAAGAGTTTACGCATGGGGCTCCTGGAGTCAATGAACGGGGGATGCTAGGAAAATGTAACATGATTCCAAAATGGAATAGGTCATGTGGGAGAGGAATACCCCTGTTTTTTCTGTACAAGAACGCAACTGCAGAAACAGAATGGTATACGTTGAAAATCGTACGGCACAACCGTAGTACAGAGAACGTCGCTCATCGAAAGGCCACGTAGTTTAGTTCATCCGTAAATAAATAATCGACCAGGCGGTGGTTCGCATGGAAGGGGGTGGCACGGAAACCTAGGGATTCTTTAAGGCGGAAGAGGAATCCGAGACAAGAGAGAGGAGGCCTCGGATATCGAAGCCTGGACTGTGGGTCAGACCGAACCTGACGATGACCGTGTGCTCCGAAGGGATAATCACAACGCGCTGTCCGAGATTGCCGGAGCCGTAGAACGAGTCTTCGGGCATACCGGCATGAATGCGCGCTTCGGCGTCGCGGTGCGAATCACGATTGGTCCAAAATCCCGCGCCATAGTCCGCATCCAAGGTTGGCGCGGCGGAGTAGTTTAGCCATCCCTCGGGGAGAATGCGGCGTCCGTTGATGACGCCATCATTGAGATACAGGGTGCCGAAACGAGGCCAGTCTCGTGCGGAAAAGAACACGTAAATGGATCCGACGGGAGTACTGGTTGCATCGAACTCGATGGTTGCCGTGGTGATGCCGAGGGGTCCGAAAGGGGTTCTTCCATTCGGAGACAGGCGCAGGCTGTTCGATCGACTCTCTCACGAGAATTCCGATGAGGGCGTTGGTCACGGACTTGGCCAAAGAGTATCCGAGAATCGGTGTGTTGACACCATAGCCTGGCGCATAGCGTTCCGCGACGAGCTTTCCATCGTGCAAAATGACGATGGCTTTGACGCGTCGATAGGGTGGCTCAATAGGTTCTGCAAAGGCACGATCGAGAGCCGCTTCGAGTTTTAGCGAGCGTGGTGCAACTTCTAGCGGAGGAACTGGCGGCGGACTCCCCAACTCGCCGTCACGCCAATTGCTGACCCAAGTGACTGTTGAATCGTCGCTGTGAAGAAGCACGCAGCCGAATCCCTCGTGATAGACAGAGCGGCTTTGAAATGCACCCGCCCAAGTGGCTGTGACTTCCCTTGCGGCCCTGTCGACGTTGTATTTGAGGCGCTTGGCGAGCAGGGTCTGGCCGGGATTTGGCTTAACGGCCTCGTATACAGAGCGTCTGGGTCAAGATCTGAGACGAACACTCCGGAACATAGGGTTTGGCTGACCACTGCCGTACCAACGCGAATACCACGAGCCTCGCGATGCAAAAACCAAATCAACGCGCAAAGCAGTGCGCCTCCGATTGCCACGGCTAGGATCATGGGGAATTTTCGAGTCATTTCAGCGTCAAGCCAAGTTGCCCCGGCAATCTTGTCGATCCAGGTTCAAGCAATGTACGTTATGGCGCTGCTATTCGTTCCATGGCAGACGTGGGATGGCTACTTTTTCGGGAGATCGGGGCAGACGAATTCTCCGTCGATGGCGGAGAGGGTGATGTCGTGGACCTCGGTACTGCGCAGAAGCTTCTGGTGAAGGTGCAGGGTGTTGCTGGTGGATTCGCCGAGAGTGGTAGTGAAGACCTGTTGCTGATCCTCCACAACGCGCAGCGTATCAGGTTGCGATTTATCTACGGACCAGACGGCGATTCGGTAGGTTTCGACGCAAGAGGTTTCGAGGAGGGTGCCGTTGGAAAGAAGATATAGATGGAGCCAGAGGCGGGGCCATACGGGGAGTTCGAGACGCGCCAGATGCGGTTAAGAAGCGGGGCGAAAGCAGACTGAGAGGCGGAAGAGATTTGCCCGCTGGCGGGTCCTTCAGCTTTGCGCGAACTATTCGGGGTGCCGGACTCATTTCCGCTGTGAGTGAGCGAGCACGCAGTCAAACAAAGGGTCAGCGAACAGAGAATCAGCAAATTGCCCAGACGCAGATCCATGCTCAGCTCCCAGCGGGTTTACGGTAGATTGTACCGGCTTTCATGACGAAGGTGACGCGGGTAAGGACAGAAATGTCATTCAGCGGATTGCCTGGGACAGCGATGATGTCGGCGAAATAGCCGGGCTTGAGGGCACCGATTTCCTTTTGCCAGCCGAGGAGTTTGGCGCCGTTGAGGAGGCCGGCTTGGAGCGCGTCGAGCGGCTTCATACCGTATTGCACCATAAGGACATACTCGCGAGCTTGCGTGCCATGGGGGAACGGGCCTACGTCAGAACCCACGGCCATGGGAACGCCCACGGCAAGTTGCTTGCGAAATTCCTGGGCATGGAGATCAAGCATAGTGTGTTCACGTTGGGCTGACTCGGGGGAGGCGGCGTGATCGGCAAAATACTCGGCGATAGCAAAAGTGGGCACTGCGAAAATTTGCTTTTCCTTCATGAGGCGCATGGTTTCGTCGCTGAGCTGATAGGCATGATCGATGGAAGCAACGCCAGCCTGGGCGGCGTAAAGAGCGCCGGGCTCGCCCGTGGCGTGCACGGCAACGTGCTTTCCGATGCGAGCGGTTTCCTGAACTGCGATTGCGAGTTCGCTTTCCGTGTATTGGTAGGGAGTAGAAACGCGGCCGTCACGGAGGGAATCCGGTCCAGTTTCATAAATTTTGATGAAGTCGGCGCCCTCTTTCAGTTGCTGACGGATGGCGGTGACCAGTTGCTCGGGGGAGTTGGCGTACGTAGCGTTGGAGGAAATGTGCTGCTCTGGGTTGTAGTGGATGGCATCTTCGTGACCGCCGAGAATGTCGATGGCATTTCCACTGATGCGCAGGCGGGGCCCGGGAATGAGGCCCAGGTCGATGGCATTGCGAACGGAGGTGTCGGCGGAACCTGCGCCTTCGGTGCCCATATCGCGTTCGGCGGTAAAGCCAGCCATCAGGTCATCGCGGGCGGCGAGGGTGGCGGAAATAGTGCGCTGGGGGATGGACTCTTCGACAGTCTGCAGGTCTTCGGCGCCCGGATGAAGGAAGAGATGGATGTGGGCGTCGATGAGACCCGGCAGGAGGGTGGTATCGCCGAGGTCGAGGACTTGGGCTATGGCGGGATGATTTACTGTCGAACCTACCGCAAGGATGCGGTCGCCCTGCACCAGGAGCTCGCCCGGGGCGATGATTTTCCCCGTGTCGATCTCGAGGAGGCGGGCGGCGTGGAGCACGATAGAAGAATTGGAGGCAGTTGTTGATTGAGAAAATGCCGGAGCCGGGATGAGCAAGGCGAATAGCGTGAGAAGTGAACTGGAGATTCGCGTTGTCATGGCGAAAATCATATCACTGTGGCGGGCGCTCCTTTGCAACTGGAGGAACGCCGGCCCGGAGGCAATCGGCGCCACACAACCTTGCCATGAACAAAGCCATCGCATTGGGTGCAATTTTTGAGGCGAGGCACGAAGGCGAGAGTCAGATAGAATGCACGGCGGAGGAATATGATGCGGAAAACGCGGAGAGAGTTTTTGACGAAGACATCGATGGGAGTAGCGGCGGGAGTGGTGGGCGTTGGCGTGGTGGCAACGATTGGCGCGGCACAAGAGCCTTCGCAGCAGCCGCCCGCAGGGGCGCCACCGGCGTTTGGAACAGGGCCAGCCGTGGGACCGGAGGTGACACCTGGGACTTTTGCGGAAGCGGAAAAATTAGTGCAGGTGCAGATGAGCGAAGAGGAACGCGCGCAGGCAGCTACGAGCTGGCGGGGGAATATGGCGTCGTTGTACGAGCGGAGGACAGGCCCACGGAGAATTGCGCTGGAGGCTACGCTGGCGCCGTTCTCGCGGTACATGAGTGTCATGCCAGGAGAAAAAGTTCCGACGGGAAAGAATCAATTCGTACGAAGCAAAGGCGATCCGGGACCTTTGCCGGCGAACGAAGAAGACATAGCCTTTGCGCCTGTGAGCAAGCTGTCGCGGTGGATTGAGCAGAAAAAGTTGAGTTCGGAACGACTGACGCAGATTTATTTGAAGCGCATCAAGCAGTACAACCCAAAGTTGCGTTGCGTGATTACGTTGACACGCGAGCTGGCGTTACAGCAAGCGAAAGAGGCAGACGCGGAAATTGCGGCCGGACGTTATCGCGGGCCGTTGCACGGCATTCCGTGGGGTGGGAAGGATCTGCTGGATACGCTGGGAATTCCGACAACGTACGGCGCGGAACCTTACCAAAACAGGATTCCGAAGGAAGATGCGGCAGTTGTGAAGAAGTTGAATGATGCGGGAGCGGTGTTGATCGCGAAGCTGAGTCTGGGGGCGCTGGCGCTGAACGATATTTGGTTCGGCGGGCAGACGATGAATCCGTGGCTG
Source organism: Candidatus Acidiferrales bacterium (assembly GCA_963775865.1). GTDB lineage: Bacteria > Acidobacteriota > Terriglobia > Acidiferrales > UBA7541 > Acidiferrum. The sequence goes on from CAVZKU010000013.1 coordinate 51,925, forward strand.
CTGGAAGAAGGAGCGTCAGGGTCAAGCGCGGGGCCGGGAGCGGCGACGGCTGCCGGGCTGGTGGGGTTTGCAATCGGCAGCGAGACTGGCGGGAGTATTGTCAGTCCAAGCATGCGCTGCGGCGTGACCGGGTTACGACCGACGTACGGACGCGTGGCACGGACGGGGGCGATGACGCTGTGCTGGTCGTTGGACAAGCTTGGGCCAATGACACGCAGCGTGGAAGATGCACTGCTGGTGCTAGCCGCGATTTCCGGTCCCGATCCGGGAGATCTTTCGAGCGTCCCAAGCACATTGGATTTTGACGCGAACGCGAGTGTGGAGGGGTTGCGTGTGGGTTACTTTCCGGCATGGATGAAGCAGGCGCCAGCGACCGACGTGGACCGGAAGGCGCTGGAAACGGTGAAGAAGGTAGGTATGGAGCCGGTGGAAGTGGCGATACCGGATTGGCCCTACGAATCGCTGAACCTGATTCTGTTTGCGGAAGGCGCAGCGTCATTTGAAGAGTTGACGATGAACGGCGGGACGAAAGAGCTGCGAGAGCAGACTTACGATGCTTGGCCAAATATCTTTCGGCAGGCGCGCTTTTTGTCCGCGGTGGATTTTGTGCAGACGGACCGATTCAGGCGGAAAGTGTGCGAGGAGATGACGCGGGTATTTGCGAGCGTGGATTTGCTGCTGGTGCCGTCTTTGCGGGACGAGATCCTGACGATCACGAATAATACCGGGCACCCGTCGCTGACGATGCGAGCGGGATTTGTAGAAGTGGCCAAGGTAAGAAGTGATTGGGCGCCGGACCCCTCGCGGCCGTTGCTGAAATTTGCGCCACCGCGGCGAGTGCCACACGGAGTAACGTTGATTGGAAGGTTGTTTGACGAGGGAACAGTGGGACGGGCGGGGGTTGCTCTGGAGAAGGCCTTTGGAGTTGTGGGAGAACGGCCGCCGGGATTCTGAAACAATGGAATCCTTTACCGAGAGTGTTCGAGAGATTCCGCGAGTTCGAGAAGTTTGGTGACGGTATTCCAGTTGCGGCCGGTGAAGGACGAATTCACGGCTTTTTCGAGCCCGGACCAGGAGAACTTGGTCCTGCCGATACCGTTGCGAAAGTAAATATAAAGTTCCCTGCCCTGAAAGTGAAGTTCTTCCCCGCGAGTGTCGAGCTTCAATACATTTTCGCGCGCAAGTTTAGAGGGTTCCGAAGCGAGAAACGTGATGAGGAGCTTCGCGGGTTCAATGCCATGTCGACTGACAAAAGGATTTCTGGCGATGACGTGGCGCATTTCGGAGCAAGTACGAAGGACGACGTCAGGAGAGAAACCGAAATTACGCTCGATGGTGTCTTGGATACGTTGGGAGAGCACCGGGAGGTTGGTTTCACTGCAGAGAAAGACGACATTGCCGCTCTGCACGTAGGTTCGCGGAGACTTCAGCTTGAGGGATTCGCAGAGAGCGCGAAGGGAATCCATCTTGATTTTATTGCGACCGCCGACGTTGACGCCGCGGAGCATGCAGATTATGGCGGGCATGGCGGCGGTAGTATAACGCGAGAATGGAGCCGATGAGACGTTGGCTACCGTGGTGGGGTCAGCCGCGTCTATACTGCAAGGGTCAACCGAAAAAAGCGTTTTGCCGCGGAACAGGAATCTGAGGAGACGAATCTATGAGACGGGCTTCGAAATATCTGTTGGGCAGCGCAGTGACTTTGGCGTTGGGCTCCGCATGGGCTGTAGTGCGCACCCAAGAAGAGACAAAAGAGCAGACCCACGGCATCGCGGTGGCGAACATGGACCGCTCCGTGAAACCGGGCGACGACTTTTATCTGTATGCCAATGGGAATTGGATCAAGCGGACGGAGATTCCGCCAGACCGTCCCGGGATCGGGGTATTCACCAAACTGGACGAGGTGAGTAACAAGCGCACGGCAGCGCTGATTGAAGAAGCGGCGAAGGCGAATGCCGCACCTGGCTCAGGAACACGGAAGATCGCAGACCTGTACAACTCGTACATGGATGAAGGTGGGATTGAAGCCAGAGGACTGGCATCACTGAAGCCCCATTTGAAGGCGATTGCCGAGATTAAAGACAAGCGCGAGTTGGCATTTGCGCTGGGTAAGAGCTTGCGGGCAGATGTAGACGCGCTGAACAACACCAACTTTCACACCGCAAACCTTTTTGGGCTGTGGGTCGCGCCGGGGTTTAACGATTCCGAGCACTACACCGCTTACCTATTGCAGGGAGGATTGCAATTACCGGACCGCGAATATTATCTCGCCAGCAGCCAACACATGAAGCAAGTCCGCAGCGAGTATGAGACGCACGTGTCGGCCATGCTGAAGTTAGCGGGATTTACGGACTCGGACGCTCGGGCAAAGCGCATTGTGGAACTCGAGCACGCGATCGCGGAAAAGCATTTGAGCTTGGCGGAGAACGAAGACATTCACAAGGCGAACAACACCTGGAATCATGCCGATTTTGGGGCGAAGGCGCCGGGCCTCGGCTGGGCGGAATATTTCCGCGGAGCAGGATTAACTCAACAGGCCAGCTTTATCGTGTGGCAGCCGAGCGCGTTTGCAGGGGAATCCGCGCTGGTGGCGTCCGAACCCTTGGATACCTGGAAGGACTGGCTGGCCTATCACGAAATTGAAGCGGCGGCGGGAGTGCTCCCGAAGGCCCTTGCCGACGAGCAATTTGCATTTTTTGGCAAGACGATGACGGGCGCGCAGCAGCAGCGTCCACGGTGGCAGCGGGGAACCCGGGTAGTGAACAACTTCCTGGGCGATGAAGTGGGAAAGATATACGCGCAGAGATATTTCCCTCCGGAAACCAAGGCACGAGCGCAGGCGATGGTGACGAATTTAATTGCCGCATTTCGGAAACGGATTGACGCGTTGACTTGGATGGATCCGGCCACAAAAGCGGAAGCGCAGGCGAAGTTGACGACGCTGTATGTGGGTGTCGGCTATCCGGATACGTGGAAAGACTATTCGGAATACGAAGTGAAGGCTGACGACATTTTCGGAAATGTGTGGCGCGGGCGCATGTTTGATTACCAGACTGACGTGGCGCGTCTGGGCAAGCCCGTCGACCGACACGGGTGGACGATGACGCCGCAGACCGTGAACGCAGTGAATCTGCCTTTGTACAACGCTCTGAGTTTCCCGGCAGCCATCCTCCAGCCACCGTTTTTCGATCCGCAAGCTCCCGATGCGGTAAATTATGGGGCGATCGGATCCGTGATTGGACACGAGATCAGTCACACATTCGATACGGAAGGAAGTGCCTTCGATTCCAAAGGACGCGTGCGCAATTGGTGGACGGAGGCAGACCTGAAACATTTTGAAGCGGCTACGGCCAAACTAGCGGCGCAGTACGACACATATAAACCGTTTCCGGATCTGTCTGTGAACGGAAAGCAGACTTTGGGAGAAAACATCGCGGACGTTGCGGGAATTTCCGCGGCGTACGACGGGTACCGTACAGCGCTGGGTGGAAAACCAGCACCAGAGCAGGATGGGTTCAGCGGCGATCAGCAGTTTTTCATCGCGTTCGCGCAGAACTGGGGCTCGAAGGCGCGAGAGGCAGCGCAACGGCAGCAGGTGATGACAGATCCACACGCGCCGGGGCAATACCGGGCGGATACGGTGCGGAATATTGATGCCTGGTATGACGCATTTTCGGTGAAGTCGCGAGATACGTTGTATCTGGCGCTGCCGGAACGGGTGAGGATTTGGTAGAAGAGTGCTGAAAGCTTCTTGATAATTCTTGGAGTACGTCGAGCGGAGTTGACGGACCGCCTCACAAGGCGGTCCCTGCAGCCAAGAAAATTCGAAGGATTTACTTCTTTACCGCGCGGTCTTTGAGCAGATTTTTCAGCTCGGACATGAATTCCTGAACATCCTTGAAATCCATGTAGACGCTGGCGAAGCGAACGTAGGCTACCTTGTCGAGTTTTTTGAGGCGATGCATGATCATTTCGCCGATTTCGGTAGTGGTCAATTCCCTTTCTGTAGCTTCGTGAACAACTCCTTCAATCTCGTCGACGATGGATTCCAGCTTGGGAGTGGGAACGGGCCGCTTTTCACAGGCTTTCAGTAGACCCTGTAGGATTTTCTGGCGCTCGAAACGCTCGCGGCGGCCGTCTTTCTTGATAACCATATAAGGAATTTCATCGATCCGCTCGTAGGTAGTGAAGCGGCGCGAGCATTTCAGACATTCGCGGCGGCGACGGATGGTGTCGCCAGTGCGGCCTTCGCGGGAGTCGATTACCTTGTCATCCAGATGCGCACAAAAAGGACACTTCACTCGGGGGATTCTCCTGACGCTTGTAATCAATGAGGATAGCAGAAATCGGAAATGAGGTAGCAGATATCAAGGCAGTGAAGTTTGTCTCGCAAAAGCGGCCGGAGTCGGAGGGCGGCCTACGAAGTAGTGGGTGGGTGTTCGAGAATTTCTGCGTCGATTTCTTCGGCTTCGTGTTCGCGCATGCGCCGAAGTTCACCAAGGGACACGCCTTCTTTGAGGAGCAGAGGAATGCCCGCAAAAGAACAGGAAGCGAAGGTGACCAGCCAGAGAACCATTGCGGCAGCAACAGCAGATTCCTGCCCCACGCCAAATAAATGCGTGAAGGCGATGATGGAGAGGGCCTGAGCGCCCCCGCCGACACCTGGCAATTGAATGGCGGAGCCGACCATGTTGAACACCAGAATGACCATGCAGTCGGCAAACGTCAGCGTGCTGAGGCGTCCCCCGAAACTCTTGATGACCAGAAAGTAGCAAAGGGCGACCATAGCCCAGTGGAGTAGAGAGAGAAACACCGCCGCGAAAAGATCGCCCCACGAGCGCACGGTTTGCACGCCGCGGGCAAAACCAAGGAGGATGCGGGCGACCCTGGGGCGCCACCCGTGGGCAGTCAGCCAGCCTTGCATGCGGCGTTCAAGTACAGCGGAGCCATGGAGACGGAGATAGACGAGACCGGTGATGGCTACGATGGCGCCAAGGGAAAAAAGGGTCCCCGCCGTTCGAGCGCCTTTCTCAAAGGCAGAACTGGCCCCATCGGCAGCGGCATGGCCCGAGGATTCGAAGACGAGCAAGCCAATGGCAGCGAGAACGGCGGTGGAGGCAGCATCGAGAATACGCTCCAAGGCGTAGACGCCAAACGTGTCGGCGATGGGAATCTTGTCTTTACGGGAGATCAGGATAGGGCGGAGTGGCTCAGCCGCACGGCCGAGGAGGAAGAGAGCGGCAAATCCCGCTAGGTTCATCGCAAAGATGTTCCAGAAATTGGCCGGGCCCACATGCGCCTGGAACCGCTGCCACCGGAGCGAGCGGACTGCGTAGCAACCATAGATGACCACTAGGCCGGCGAGGAGATAGAGATAATTGGCACCACGAATGGTGTCCCAGAGCTTGGCACCGCTGAACTGGCTGAAGTGGATTAAACCTCGGGAACGATAGAGGAGGAAAGTGACAATGAGCGCGCCAAGACCCAGCAGCCACCTTTTCCTCGACTTAAAAGCCATATGGAGGGAGCCTACTGGGGAAGAGGTGGGCCGTCAAGTTAAGGGGTAAGCAATTCAAATGCAAGGCCTTGTTTCGGTAGCCGGAGGCGAGTAAGATGCGACCAAGTTGGTGGGGTCGCCTGGGGCGGGGAACATTTTATGGGCAATTTACGTTCCATTAGATGACAGGCCGAGTAACTCCTATAAAGGGTTATGCCTGAGCAGGTTACTGGAGAATGGGGCTAAGGAAGCTTGGAGCAGGATGCCCAACTGGTCCAGCGTTGCCTCCAGGGCGATGGCTCGGCCTGGGAGGAACTTGTGCGCCGTCACTCGCGCCGCATATTTAATGTGTGCTACCGATTTGTGGGTAACCGAACCGAGGCCGAAGATATTTCGCAAGAAGTGTTTCTGCGGGTCTACCGGACCTTAGGAAGTTACCGATCAGCGCACGGCGGATTTGCGACCTGGATGACGAGCGTGACAAGAAATCTGCTGATCGACCACTACCGGAGAACCAAGCGAGACCGCCAGACGGACTCGCTGGACGACGCCATGCCCGTGGTGGAGAACAAAGAGTCCGCAGGACGGCGGCCGGATCAGCAGGCACTGATGAACGAGTTGAGCGGGCAGGTGCAAACTGCGCTGACGAAGCTATCGCCGGAGTTGCGCGAAGCGGTGATTTTGCGGGACCTGCAGCAATTGGAGTATGCGGAGATTCAGCAGGTGTTGGCGGTACCCGAAGGCACAGTCAAGTCTCGCATCAATCGCGGGCGTATCGAGTTGGCGAAAATATTGCAACAAATGGGAGTGAGGCCGTCATGAGGACGGGCGTACGGAGAAGGATTTTGGTAATTCTAGGGGCAGGGATTAGGCTGCTCATGGGGGTCGAATCATGACCTGGACATGCGACCAAATTGAAGCGCAGTTGAGCGATTATTTGGAAGGATTGCTGCAGGCGCCAGAGCGAGCGGCATTTGAAGCGCACGTGGAGAGTTGCTCCGAATGTGCACCGCTACTGGCCAGCGTGAGAAGTCTGGTGAGCGAGTTGCGGTCGATGGAAGACGTGGATATACCCCCACGGCTGGTGTACTCGATTCTGGACAATACGCTGGGTCCACGCGAGAAGGTAACGGGATGGCAAGCAGTTCAGAATTTCCTTCGAGGATTGGCGACACCGAAATTTGCGTATGGGACGGCGAGCGTGCTGGCAACGATTGTCCTGCTGCTGGGAGCCTCGGGAGTTTCGCTGCGTAAGCCCAAACTGGCGGACCTGCACCCGGTGAATGTATATCGCATTGCAGACCGGCAAGCGCATTTGGTGTACGCGCGTACGGTGAAGTCAGTGAGCGATTGGCGGGTCGTGTATGAAATCCAATCGCGGCTGCGCCAGGGAGAGAACGAACTACAGGTGACTCCGGAAGAAAATACGCCCAAATCTACGCCGGAGAAACAGCCAGGTCGGAGCGATGATCACACCTACATGCAGCCAAAGCAGCAAAATCGCGCGAACGAAATTGGCCGGCAGGTTGTTTTGCTGGCGGCGCAGTGTCCCGTAGTGCTGGAGAGGAGCTTTCGATGAAATGTGCGGTGCATCCAGATGTGGAGGCATCGGGCTATTGCCGGAACTGCGGGAAACCCATGTGTCCGGCGTGTGTGCGGCCAGTGCGGGACGTGCTGTACTGCGAGGACTGCTTGGCGAAGGTAGTGGGGTTAGCGCCGGCGCCGGCTATAGCCCCGGCCGAAGGTGGTGTGGAACCAGTCTTACCACCAGGACCCGGGGTGGGAGTGCCTGGGGCTTCAAAGGGAACGCCAGTGTTGGCGTTTATCCTGGGGCTGATTCCCGGGCTGGGAGCAATCTACAACGGGGAATACAACAAAGCACTTCTGCACATCGTCATCTTCGCGGGGATTATCCTTGGCATCAGTCTGGACCTGGGGAACGGCGCGCAGGCGGTGCTGATCTGCGCCTTAGTCGTATTCCCGTTCTACATGGCAATTGACGCGGTACGGACGCTGAAATCCAAGCAAAGCGGAGAGATGTATCAAGATCCACTGGAGAATTGGACGAAGCAGAAAGCCATCGGACCGATTTTGTTGATCGGCTTGGGGGCTCTATTTCTGCTGAACAACTTTGGGGTTTTGGAGATTTTCCGCGTCCGCGAGCTGATCTTTCCACTCATTCTGATCGGCATTGGAGTGTGGCTGCTGCGGAACCGCATGGGCGGACAGAGTTGACGGGAGGAACGGTATGAGCGCACAAGTACGGTGCCGCTGCCAAAGCTGTACGATTCGCGGGATGATGGGTCCGGCGATTCTGATTACGCTCGGGATTCTTTTCCTGCTGCATCAAGTGCGCGGCGGCCATTTTGATTTTGGCAACACTTGGCCGGTGCTGTTGATGGTGATCGGCCTGTTGCTGTTGGCTTCTTCCCTGGCGCCGCGAGAAGGACACGTGGAACCTGCGCCGCCGCCGATGGCCACACCTACGCCGCCGGCAATACCACCGAGCGCACCTCCCCAAACGCCGTACAGCAGTCAAGGGCAATAAGGAAACCATGGCGGGCACCCGGTCACGCAGCAGTGGTCTCTTCTCTGGACTAGTTCTCATCTCCGTAGGAATCCTCCTGCTGTTGCACAATTATGGACATCTGGAGCTGAGCGCGTTTTTCACACGCTGGTGGCCGCTGCTGATTATTTTTTGGGGGGTGGTCAAGCTCTATGAACGAACGGCTGGAAGGCGTTTTGGGGGCAGCGGTGCGGGAATCACCGGCGGTGAAGTATTTCTGGTGCTGGGGATGCTGGCACTGATGGGAATCGTGGTCGCTGTCGATGTTGGCAAACAAAAATTCGGCGGCGCCTTCGAAGGTATGCCGGGAGACAATTACGAGTTTGATGCGGACGTGGAGCCAAAGTCGATTCCCGCGCGCGCACCGGTTGTGGTGAGGAATATAAGAGGCGACATTACGGTGCGAGCTTCGGACGACCCAGAGATTCAGGTGTCGGCGAAGAAGAATGTACGGACCTGGAACGAGAATCAGGCGGAAAAGATAGCCAAGCCCATTGGGGTGGAGATCAGCCAGAACGGAGACAGCTACGAAGTGCACCCGAGCGGGTATGAGGCGTCTGATTCGAGAATCAGTGTAGATCTGGACGTTTCTGTGCCAAAGAAGTCGGCGCTGACGGTGAAAACAGATAAGGGAGATGTGGTCATCTCCGACTTTTTGACCGACGTGAGCGTGACCGACCAGAACGGGGATGTGGAAGTACGCGGAACAGATGGGGACGTTTCGATTGAAATGAAAAAAGGGGACGTGAAAATCTCCGATACCAAGGGCGACGTAAAGATTTCCGGGAAAGGCGGAGAGATCGAGGTAAACGACACCACGGGCAGCCTGACCGTGGAAGGAGATTTCTATGGTCCGGTGCGAGCGGACAAAGTGACCAAGGGCGTGCGGATGGTGTCGCCGAGGACGGACCTGACGGTTTCCGCACTGGCTGGCCACATGGAAGCCGGAAGCGGAAATTTGGACGTCATCGATGCGCCGGCAAACGTGAGTCTCCGGACGCGCGACACGGAGATCAACGTAGAAGACCCGGGCGGCAAAGTGAATATTGAGAATCGAAACGCGCAGACAAACGTACGGTTTACGACGGCGCCAAAAGAAGACATAACCATTACAAATTCGTCCTCCGGAATTTCGCTGACCGTCCCGGGTAGTTCGAGCTTTGAAATTCAGGCTGAGTGCAGGAACTGCGATATTGACTCTGAGTTTGCGGGACTGGGGCCGGTCAAGTCTCCTTCCGGGGATGGCAGCCTCTCAGGCAAGTATGGATCGGGCAAGGGACCGAAGATCACGTTGAAAACGAGCTATGGAAACATTGAGTTGCACCGCACCGCGATTGCGCCGAAACCACATCCGATGCCTGTGCCAAGTCCTATGCCAATCCCAGTGCCGTCACCGATGGCGCCGCCAAAACCGCCGATCCCGCCCGCGACCGAACAATAGAAACTGAAGATCGAAATCAGATCCGGTTCGCAGGTTCCCTCCCCTCGGTAATTCGTCACAGCTTCGCGCTGGCACAGACGATAGAATTTCCTTGTGTATCGTCGTAAACATGAAGAAGCAGGGCTTCAGATCATTTGGGGGAAGGTGTGCTTATGAGCCTTAGCCAACTGGCGCGATCTTTGAAAGAGTCGGCGACACTGAAATTAAATGAGACCGCCGCGCTTTTGCGCGAGAAGGGTGAGCCTGTTATTCACCTGGGCGGGGGCGAGCCCAAGAGCAAGGCCCCGATCGATGCGGTCATCAATTGCACTTCGCTACTCAATACGGGGGAGGTGCGTTACACCGCGCCGGATGGTATTCCCGCGCTGAAAAAAGCGATTGTCCGCTACACCGAGGATCATTACAAGAAAGTCGTTCATGCGGGGAATATCATCACCTCAGGCGGGGCGAAGCAGGCTGTGATGGTTTTGCTACACGCGATCTTGGACCCGAAGGAAGAGGTGATTTTCCCCGCGCCGTACTGGGTCAGCTATCCCGAAATGGTGAAGCTGGCGGGAGGAGTCCCCGTCGTCGTCAAAGCGGAAGATGGAACATTTTTCCCGACCGTGAAGGAAATCACGGCGGCCGTTGGTTCGTACACCAAAGCGATCATCCTCAACAGCCCAAACAATCCTTCAGGAATCATGTACCCCAAGGAATTCATCCAGGAGATGGTGGAGTACTGCGAGAAGAAGAGCATTTACCTGATCATGGATGACATTTATAACCGGCTGACGTTCGATCATAAAGGTGCGCCGATATGTTACGACTACATGAAATGTGCGCTGGAAGAATCAAAGCTGGTGGTGATCAACGGCGTGTCTAAGATGTATGCCATGACGGGATTCCGCATCGGCTGGGCGGTCGCAAATCAGCAACTCATTTCCGCGATGGCTACAATCCAGTCGCAGCAAACTTCCGGCCCTTCCGCTCCTTCGCAATGGGCAGCCGTGGGTGCGTTGAACGGTGTGCAGTCTTCGGTGGAAAGCCTGCGAGTCACGCTCGAGAACAACCGCGACATCATGATCGACCGGCTGCACGCGTTTGATGGGGTTAAAGTGCACAAGCCGGAAGGAACGTTTTATTGTTTCCCGGACTTTTCCGCATACATGAAGGACTCGCAGAAGCTCTCGGAATTTCTGCTCGAAAAAGTTCGCGTAGTGACAGTGCCGGGCAGGGAGTTCGGGTTCGAAGGCCATCTCCGGCTGAGTTATTGCGGGGCGGCAAAAGACATCACCGAAGGCCTGGAGCGGATCAAGTGGGCGCTGGACCCGAATTCCGCAAATGAGTTGTACCTTGGCGATCACAAGCTGGTGAGGGACTGGCTATGAACATCTACCTCGACGTGCAATCCCCAGCGGTGAAGGAAGCGGGCAAGCTTGCCAGTAATTATGGTTTGGCAAATCATGGGCTGGTCAATCTGCGCCGCGCGTATTGGAATCTGCCCACGCCAGCGCTCTACGAAGAGAGCATTTTCCGCTCGGAGGGTTCCCTTTCGCATTTGGGACCACTGGTGGTGAATACGGGAAAACATACGGCGCGCGCGGCAGCCGATAAGTTCGTTGTGCGCGAGGAGTCTACGGAAAGCAAGATCTGGTGGGGCGAGTACAACCGTCCGTTCACCGGAGAGAGTTTCAGCGCGTTGCTGACGCGATTGCAAGGCTACCTGCAGGGACGCGACGTGTTCGTACAGGACTGCTTTGCTGGGTCGGACCCAGAATACAGCTTGCCGGTGCGGATTATCACCCAAAAGGCGTGGCACTCGCTGTTTGCGCGCACGATGTTCCTGAAGATTCGCAACACGGATGCCTTGCAGCATCATGTCCCGGAATTCACGGTGATTGCCGCGCCGGGGTTTCAGGCATCGCCGATGATCGATGGGACGAGGTCAGAGACATTCATCATTGTGAATTTCCGGGAGCGGCTGGCGATCATCGGGGGGACCAGCTATGCCGGGGAGATCAAGAAGACCATCTTCACGGTGTTGAATTTTCTGCTGCCGCTTCAGGGAGTGCTTTCAATGCACTGCTCCGCGAATGTGGGAGCCAGTGGCGACGTGGCCATTTTCTTTGGGCTATCCGGCACGGGAAAGACCACGCTTTCGGCCGATCCAAAGCGCCAGTTGATTGGCGACGACGAACACGGCTGGAGTGATAACGGGGTTTTCAATTTTGAAGACGGCTGCTACGCCAAAGTGATTCGTCTTTCGAAGGACGCGGAACCGCAAATCTACGCGTGCACGCGGAGGTTTGGCACGGTGCTGGAAAATGTGACATTCGATTCCGTTTCGCGGCACCTGGATCTGAACGACTACAGCGTAACGGAAAATACGCGAGCGGCGTATCCGCTGTCGTACATTGAGAATCATCTGCCCGAGAAACGTGCCGGTCATCCCAGGAACGTAATTTTCCTTACCTGCGACGCCTCGGGCGTGATGCCACCGGTCTCCAAGCTCACGCCGGACCAGGCTATCTACCATTTCATCTCCGGGTACACGAGCAAGATCGCGGGAACAGAGGTGGGGCTTGGGATTGAGCCGCAAATGACGTTCAGCACGTGCTTCGGCGGGCCGTTCATGGTGCACCATCCGTTGTCGTATGCGGAATTGCTAAAAAACAAGATTCAAAAGCACAATGCACATGTGTGGTTGGTGAATACCGGATGGACGGGCGGGTCGTTCGGTGTGGGAAAACGCTTCAGCATCCAACACACGCGAGCGTTGTTGAACGCAGCTCTGAGCGGCTCCTTGTTGAACGTGCCGTACAAGAAGGATCCGGTGTTTGGATTCGATATGCCGACGGAGTGCGAGGGGGTACCCTCGCAAATATTAGATCCCGTGAATACTTGGCCAAGCCGCGAAGAGTATTTCCAGAAATACGACGCGCTGGCCGCGCGCTTCATTGAAAATTTCAAATTGATGATGGCAGAGTGCCCCGAGCACATCCGTGAAGCTGGACCGAAACGGATTCACCCCAGTCCTGTCCGTTGACCCGGTGTCATTCACACCTTTCCTTTACACCTGCTAATTTTCCATGGGCTGCTGGGCACGGTCGATGACGAGAACTTCTACTGGACCTTTTTGCGATTCCAATCTCAAGCCAAGCTGCTGCTGGACCGCGGTGATGATCGAGGGCCCGGAAGATGAGGCGGTTGGAGGGGGGATGACACTGGGGTCCCACTGAAGAACAAAATCGTATTTGCCAGCCAAGCCGCGCTGACTCAGAAGGGCCTGTAACATGCGCTTGCGTTCCTGAAAGCGCTGCTCGGCGCTGAGTTGCTGCAACGCATCCATTGCGGATTGATTTATTTTCTCCTCAATGTCGTATTTCTCCGAATTGAGCCAGCTCGGGCCGCCGGAGATTTGATCGTCCTGAACACCGTACGCGCTGAGGATCAGACGGTGGAGCGTAAAGTTGATAACAGTCAACCTGTCGGGTTTGGTCAGGATTGCCGTGAGAGGCCTGCCAGAATTGTTCAGTTTGATTGAAGTGTCTTCGTAGGACAGGGGAGCGTGGCCTTGGACCTGCTGGTTAGCCAATGGTTCGACGTGGTCGATCAAAAGAATCTCTACGGGCGCAGTGTGCGGTTCCAGTCTTAGTCCCAATTGTTGTTGGACGGGGGTAAGCAGGAGAGGACGGTTGGGATCTGGCTGTGCAGCCGCAGGCGGGCCACTCGGGGCAATTCCTGCAGGAAGAGGTGGGAATTGTCCTGATTCGGGAGTCCATTGCAGGTTGATGTCGTACGTTCCGGTGAGATTGGTCTCATCCAGCACCATCCGTTTGGTGAAGCGAGAAAGATGGAAGGCCAATTCCTTGGTGGTTGCTTTGTGTCCGTCGAGACCGCCATCGAAGGAAATTCGCAGACTGCCGCATGGTGGAGGAGGGAGTGACATTCCGGGCTGAACGATGACTGGGTTGGGACCGCAATCACCTGCTGCTTCGTGAAGTTTCCCAGGTTCGACTACAACTAGGGAATAAATGGGCAATTCTTTGGTCTCGAGATGAACGGTAAGCTGGAACTTGTCCGCCAAGAGTGCTTGAAGCATGCGGGGGTTCTCAAGATCGCGTTGAGCATCGCTGAGCTTCTGCATCTCAACGATTACAGAGTTATCCACTTTCGCATCGACATCGTAGAGCATGGACGTCAGTGAGTTCGTACCCGTCGAAATTTGATAGTCGTCGACCCCATAGGCCGCCCGAATGATCTCCAGCAGCGAAAAGTTTTGAGCGAAGAAACTGCCTGGGGTGAACATCAATCGCTGCCGGATGATTCCTTTTCCGGGGCGAACGGCCTTTTTCGTTTCGAGGCGGTACACGGTGGTCTGGATGGTGTTGTAGGCGGGCCTGTGCTTTTCCGGAAAGGTTTCCTGAATTTCACGGATGGAGGCTTTTCCCTGTGTCCAGAGCACGTCCATGATTCGCAGTTCGAGCTTGGTTAATCGGGAAGCATAGTGCCATCTACTACAAACGTGTTACGCACTACTACACGAATAGTTGCAATGCAACCCTCATTTTCGTATAGGCAACTGGGCAGACTTGCGTAAGGTCCACCGAAACTCCGCTGCTTGTCAGGGGGGGCACTCAGTATGATGATAGATGTGTCGACTATGCAGTCGGGTTCGACGCAACGGGCGGTAAACGGTCGAGACGCCTTTGGGAGCACCTTTCGAATAAGGAGCGCGGATTATGCGAGCGAGTGGAAAATGGATTCGGATGATTTGCTTGCTGATGGTGACGCTGTGGGCTGGGAGAATCGTGGTTGCGCAGCATGTCGGCCCACCCTCACCAGCACCCCAAACGCCACCGAATATGCCAACGCCGACAACGAAAGATTCGGGCTCACAGCCAGGCGACGCAGTCGCACCCGTGAGCAAGCAAGAGAATAAGGCCATCAAGACATTCCGAGATACGCCAGCAAGTGATTCAGATAAAAAGACGCAATTGGGCGAGGAATTCATCCAAACGTATCCGCAGAGTCGTTACCGGAGTGAAATAGTGACGTGGTTGTCGCGGGTGTACTTGACCAAAGGGCAGCCCGACAAGTTACAGGCCGAGGGCGATAAGGAGCTGGCTTTGACACCGAATAATCCGCTGTCCCTGGCGTTACTGGGCTCAAACCTGGCGCGAGCCGTAACGGCGAACACGCCGGACATGCAGAAGCGTCTGGACGAAGCCGAACAGTATTGCAAGAAGTCGCTGGAGGCCTTGGCGACTGCGCAGAAACCCTCGGACGTCTCCGAAGAGAAGTTCACGACCGCGAAGAATCAAACCTCGGCGCTGGCCTACAGCGGGCTGGGGACGGTGGCATTTCGCCGGGCAAAGTTTGCCGATGCCATTTCTAGTCTGGACCAAGCCGTGAAACTGGGTGGAGGGACCGATCCGGTAGATTATTACCTGTTGGGAAAATCAAACGAAGCGGCGACGAATTTTGACCAAGCGCTGGCGGCTTACTCAAAGTGCGCCGCAATTCCTAGCGGGATGCAGGCTCCGTGCCAGGCGTCGGTCGGAGAGATGAAGGCGCATGGCGCGGTGCTGCCCAAGTAGACGAAAAGCCACTTTGGAACACTGCGGATTAAGAAACTGCTACGGAGCGGGATAGGAATCGGGCATACCAGTAATCAGGAACTTGTCGTCGGGAGTACGCTCAAGGGCGGGGGCGTAAAGTCCCAGATATTCCCGACGCCACCACATGCCGGTGGCGCGCTTCGTGCCAAGATCGGTAAACCAATATTGCCAAAGGACGGCGCGGACCTGTTTCGGGGGATTGTGAGGGAACGGATTCGCCGCAAATAAAGAAAGCACATCGCGGTTGTTCTCAAGAAGCAATTGTTCTGCGCGGAGAAGCCAGGGGTTCTCGCGCCACTCACCTAGAGAAGCGAACCATAAATTCCAATCGAAACGTGGCTGGTACGGCGCGTAGATTCGCGGCGCTTCGACGAGATTTTGCGGCTTGTTGCGGAATGGATAGGCAGTCCAGTGCGTGCCATCGTTGGAACCCTGGAATTCGATTTCGTAGCGTTTCCAGGTCATGCGGCCGAAGAGTCCGTAACGATCCGCAATGCGAAAGGGTTGAAGAAGGGTTACCGGTTTGGACGGAAGGGGGATCGTGCGGAATACCTGCTCAAGGATGAGAAAAACATTGGCGTAAAGGAGCCAGGCGAGAAGGAACGCTACAAACCAAAGATATACAACAGAAGCGAACTGCCGAGCACGAGCGATCCATGAAGGCGCTAACGTGATTGGCAATTCTGGTGAGGGCGGCACGGCGGTGGTGGAACCTGCGGGGGTTTCCGCCGAGAGGTTGAGTTCGACAAGAGCTGCTTGTTGCGGGGCTGGAGAGAGATTCTGACGTACCGGGGCGACCCAGCAGGCCGGGAAGAAATTCACGAGAAACCGATCATCTAAAAGCAGAAAGCCAAGTGCGAGGACGAGGTAATTCAGGAAGGCGTAATTGGCGGTGAGAATGATGTTGAGTTGAAGAAAGGTAACAACGCCGAAGCAGAAGATGCGGTAGCGGCGCGGGAGAAAGAGCAACCAAACGAATAGAAGTTCTGCGGCCACAGTAAAAACTGCGGCGGCCGCGTGGAACCAGTGCGGCATGTGCTGGACATACCAGCCGAGCCAGGTGGGCAGGGGACCATTCTGATAATACTGATCCATGGCGGTGAAATCGCGCCAGGAAGGATCGCCGCCAAAGTATTTGGCAACGCCGGAATCGAAATAGATGGAAAACCACAAGAGTTGCAGGAGAAAGAGGCTGGCACGCGAGGGAAGGTCCGCAATGCCAAAGCCAGGACGGAATCCACGCGGCGCGAAAAAGAGGCAGATGAATCCGGCCGTGAGAAGCATGCCATCGGATTGGTAGCTGGAGAAATCCTGAGCTGCGGTGACAAACGACAAAAAGAGCACGAAACAAACCAAGAGCATGGCGCGGGGCCAGAGATTCAGGATTAAGAGAAGAGAAGCGATGATGCCGATCCAGCAAAGGGTCATAAGCGCACGATTGCTGCTGCCAAACCAGAGCAGTGTGGGCGCGAACCAATAGCGAGAGGCGCCGAAATATTTGGCGACTTCGTTCAAATACGTCCCGACAGGAAGAAGGCCATCGGGCCCAAGCAATCCACGAATTTGGAAAGCAAGAGAATAGAAAGCGGAAAAATAGATGACGCCTATGGCACGGAGGAAGAGCCAGCGGGGCAGCAGATGACCAGGCGGGCCGGGGAGGCGTGGGCCGGCGAACCAGCGGAGAAAGCTCGGCATCCAGTTCATCTTCAGTGATGATAGCGCGGGGTGGCGCTCAAAAGGCATCGAGGTGATTCGGGCAGGAGAGTGACTGCAGAAGGAAAGCCGAACTAACTAAGGCTTCGAGTGCGGCGTCCCGGGGATGTGCAGCGAGCAAGTACCATCCGAACAGAGCGAGGAGTTCCAGCGGTAGCGATTGCGAGCGATCCAGGCGTAGGCTTTCGCCGCAATCCAGTGGACGCTGGGAACCAGAAGAAGCCAGGCGAGCAGATTCCAGCCAGGAAGAAGCAGACCGATGCGGGCCCAAGCGTCGACGCCGCTCCAGATGCGGCCGCTGGGATCGACTGCCTGCATCCAGCGCGAGGCTTCCTGGCGATCGATCTGGGGAAAACGGACTTGAGCGGAGGGATCGTGGAGGTCCAAAGTCTCGATGCGTCCGCGGGAGTCAAAACGGCGAAGACGCGCGACGCTGGCGCGACACAAGCTGCAAGAACCGTCGTAGAGGATCGTGAGGTCGGCCATTTTTGCTCGCAACTGGCTTCTCCCTATTCTATTTGATACTGAAGGGCACGCGAACGGCACGGAAAAAAAGGGCCCTGCGACCGAGGAACCAGGCAAATATCGCGATCCGTGTGATTGATTTGGTGCGCGAGACGCAGCGCGGAATTGCCAGGGTAATCAAGATGACAAACTAGTTTGAGGCGATACCTAAAAGCAGGAGTCAACGGGGCGGAAGCTTGGCGGCGGACGCCTCCATCATAATGGCGAAAGCCTGGGCTTCCGTGGAGGTGCCGGGACTGTCAAAATTGGGGGCGCCACAGACGCTTTGGACGTAGCCGTAGGGATCCATTTTGGCGCGAGCGGCACTTCGCATGCGGTCGGCAGCGGGAAGATAATGGCCAGGTAGCCAGCCGCCCAGAATTCCTATGTAGATGGCGAAGGCGAGCATCTGGGCCAGGTTCGCTTCGATGAAGGTGTCTCGACGGTCGATGACATCGTGAAACAGGCCGTCGGGGCGCTGGTAGGCGAGGCAACCATCGATGATGTCCGTGACGAAAGAGGCGATGTGCTGGCGGTCAACTTTGTGGTCGACCGGAAGCGAGCGGATCACGCGGGCGAGTCCGGACGCGGCCCAGCCATTTCCCCCACCCCAATAGTCTCTGGGGTTGTGCGCGTTGGGAGTGTCGTCCCAAATGTGGGCGAGGAGTTTTTTCTGGGCATCCCAGAGTCGACGGCGGAAGCCGTCGATTTGCTTGAGGGCTTCGTTGTAGTGGCCCGTGGCGGCCAGAAATGGCGGGGCACCATTGAAGCCGTCAGACCAGACTTGAGGATGGTGGAAGACGTGATACAGGGTACCGTCCGGGGGCGGGGCGCTCTATAGAGGATCCAGTTCAGAAGCCCACCAGCAGCTTCCTGGATTCCGGGGGCACCGGTGATCTGACCAGCATGCCAGTAAGCTGCGCCGCCCATCGCGGGATACGTAGGACCACCTTCAATGACGACACCGAGGCGGCCGTCGGGAACACGATGGACAATTGCGGCTTTGGTGAGGCGGATGACGCTTTCGTCATCGCCTGCTTCGAGGAAGGCCTACGCCAGTATGCCTTGCTCCCAGTCGCGCCGTTCCATGGCCAATCCGGCCAGCGCGGCTTTCTTAATGCGACCGTGAGCGTCTGTAGAATCATCAGGAACGGAAATGCTTGAACGATTTGAAAGACCGAGGCTTAGGCCAAACAGGGTGACGTTTTGGAGTACTTCTCGCCTCTTCATTGGTTCCCTTCCCTCAAGTCGGGGGTAGGACAACGATATATCTAACCGGTGGCTAGTAACTGTGACGGACAAACTAGAGTTATGCGGCAAAAGTGCCAAGATTCATCAAGGAATTGGGATTTCTGATACAGTTTTTTGACGGGCGGGCTTGGGAACGGGCTGATAGACTTTGCGGCGCGACCGTTGGGAGCTTAACGCGGAGGGTTGTGCTCACATCCAAGTGTTTGAGCGGGAAGGCTGGAAATGTCGGGGGAAAAATGGCGAAGGAACTTACGCTGACTGTGAATGGCGCGAAGCACGTGGTGTCGGTGGCGCCGGAAATGCCGCTCTTGTTCGTGCTGCGGAATGAACTGAAGGTAACGAGTCCGCACATGGGATGCGGAATGGCACAGTGCGGGGCATGCGCCGTGCTGTTGGATGGAGAAGAAGTGCGTTCGTGCGTAACCCCAGTTTCGTATGCAGTGGGCAAGAAGGTTACGACGATTGAAGGATTGCCGGCGATGTGGGCGAAGGAAAGACATCTGGGCACAGAGGAAGCAGCCAAAACATTGCACCCGGTGCAGCAAGCGTGGATTGATGAGCAGGTGCCGCAGTGTGGCTACTGTCAGAGCGGCATGATGATAGCCGCGGTGCAATTCCTGGCGAAGAATCCGAATCCGACGGTGGCGCAGATCAAAGATACGTTTACGAATACACCGCCTTCGCCGCATTTGTGCCGGTGCGGGACGTATGCCGCGATCATTGATGCAGTGCAACGTGCCGCGAAAGCGATGAAGGCCTAAGGGGAGGAATGCCATGAGCACGACAGGAGAAGCGGTTGGCAATTCCCTCATCGGGGCGACAATCACACGGCGGGGATTCGTGAAGATGGGAGGTGCCCTCTTTGTTTCGGCGCTGCTGTCACCAGGATTTTCTGCCATGGGTGTCGAAAACGCAGAAGGGATCGACCCGACGCTGCTGGCAGCATGGCTGGAGATCCGAAATGACAATACGATTGTCGCGCGAACGGGCCGTACAGAAACGGGCACAGGGGCGAGCGGGTACTATGCGCAAGCGATTGCAGAGGAATTGAACGTACGGCCAGAAACGATCTCATTGATTATGGGCGATACGGACAAGACCCCCGACGGGGGTTACTCGGCTGGATTCTTGTTTGGAATGAACAATGTGCGCAAGGTGGCGGCATATACGCATCAGGCGTTGCTGGGATTGGCGGCGACGCAGCTCGGCGCCCCCATTTCCAATCTTACGGTCGCCGATGGTGTTGTGTCCGGCGGAGGAAAGAGCATCAGTTACGGGCAACTGGTGGAGGGACAACACCTGGACTTGAAGATTCCGGTTGAAGGAACACTGCCACGGATTGACGCGGCGGAGTGGATGGGAGTCAAGAGTTTGGATGGCATCACGGTGACGGGAGAGCCACCGATGAAGGCAATGAACCAGTTTAAGGTGATGGGCACGTCGTATGCTGTGCCGAGCATCTCGGACAAAATCACCGGGAAAACAAAATGGAGTTGCGACCTGGTGTTGCCGGGGATGCTCCACGCACGTATGGTTCGGCCAGCGACAGTCGGGTCGACGCTTATTTCGGTAGGTGAGCTCGACAAGAAGAGATTCCCGGCGGCGGAAGTGGTCAAGAAGGGAAATCTGGTGGCTGTGGTTTCGCCCGATGAGTGGGAAGCGTTGAGCGCGGCGCGTGCGGTGGCTGCGAGCACGAAATGGACGGAGTGGGCGGGACTACCCGGCAGCGGGAGCCTAACGAAAACGCTGCGTGAATACAAATGGAGCGCGCCATCGGAGAGCAAGGGAAAGAGCGATGAGGTCAAGGCGGCATTAGCCAGCGCAGCAAAGACGATCAATTCGAGCTATGAGCAGCCATATGTAAGGCACGCGCCGATCGGGCCATACCTGGCAGTGGCGGATGTGCGCAGTGATGGCAGCGTGACGGTGTGGACGCATTCGGCGCAGTCCCAAGGACTTCGCACGCGAATCGCATACATGCTCAGTGTGCCGGTAGAGAAAGTGGTGGTTCGCTGGCTGGAGCAGTCGGGCCAGTATGGGCGGACGACGTACGGCGGCGATGGGGCCGAAGCGGATGCGGTGATTCTTTCGCAGTTAACAGGGAAACCGGTGCGCGTGCAGTGGACATTGCAGGAAGACTTGGCATGGTCGACGGCGTCGCCGGGATGGGTATCGGATATAAAGGCCGGTCTTGACGCGAACGACCGTGTCACACTGATACAGAGCGCGTTTTACTCGCCGCACGAGAGTGATGCGCGGCTGCTCGGTGCGATTCTGTCCGGAATGCCCACCACCACGTCAAAACCCGGGATGTGGATCGCGACGGAATGGCCGTACGAGAAGATTCACACCAAGCTTGAAGAAGCGTATGGCATGCCGAATATTTGCGCGGACTCTGCTTATGGCGGATTGCGCGGGAACATCATGCGCACGCCGGGCCAGCGTCAGCAGAATTTCGCGCTGGAAGGGCTGATGAACGAATGCGCGGCGGCCGTCAAAGCCGATCCGATTCAGTTTCGGAAGCATCACACGACCGAACCGCGGTTAATTGAACTTCTGGACGCAACAGCCAAGGCGGCTAGATGGGAGTCGCGGCCATCCCCTCATCGAGAAGCGCGCAAAACCGGAAGCAGTGCGGTGAGCGGGAGAGGCATGTGCATCATGTTGCGCGAGAATGCGTATTGGGTGGGAATCGCCGAGGCGGAGGTAACACCGGCAACGGGAGCCGTGAAGGTGACCAGGTTCACGATTGGCGTGGACCCGGGCAAAGTGATCAACCCACGGCAACTGGACCGGTGTATGAAAAGTGGCGTCGCGATGGGCTTGAGCGAAGCACTCAAGGAAGAAGTCATCTTTGATGAGAGCAAAGTGACGAGTACGAACTGGAGCCGGTACAAAATCCTGACGATGGAAGAGTTGCCGGAAATCCAAGTGGTGCAGATTTCAAGGGATGACAAAGGATTTGGCGGCGGTTCGGAGGCCGCGAATGCCTTGGTACCCCCGGCAGTGGCGGCGGCTATCTTCGATGCGACAGGCGTCCATCCGCGGAGGATTCCGCTGACCGCTGATTATGTAGCACAATTGCTCAAAGGGTGAGGGCGACCCCCAGTTAGTTCCCTTCCCTGTGCGATTCTTCCAGTACTGGAACTCGGTCAATAATTTTCGAGAAAAATGAAGAAAATGCAAAAGTTCCAACAACTTTTTCAAGAGACTTGGGTTGGGGTCCGGAACCGCGGGTGAAGCTTGGGTGTGTCCAGCAAGGAACCCTTCGGGCCTGCCTGCCGGGGAAAACGGCTAACCTCGCCTGGCCGTTGATGGAAAACGACAATCTGGAGGAAGACCATGAAACGACTCATCGGCATGATGGTGAGTGCGGTGGCGCTAGTGGTGTGCGCAGCGAGGGTCCACGGCCAGGACCTGCTGGTGCCCGCCGGAACGCTGCTGCAATGTACGTTGGATGAACCAAATTTTTCTTCGGCGACGGCGGCTGTAGGGGACCCGGTGTTATGTCACCTTCGGACGCAACAGGAGTTCGGCAGACCTCTGTTTCCCAGAGGCAGCATGCTCGGAGGACACCTCGAAGCGGAGAAGGACCCGGGACACTTTGTCGGGAAGGGCTATTTAAAGATCACGTTTGACCGGATAATTCTGCCGAATGGAGACCTGCCGGTGCCCGCGAAAGTGATCCAGGCACGGGGATTCAAAGTGGATAAGCAGGGGGCGATCGATGGCAAGGGCCATGCAACCCGGGACGTGGTGGAGTGGATGATTCCGCCACTGTGGCCGTGGAAGGTGGTGACTTTGCCGTTGCGCGGGCCGAGACCAACCTTGAAGGGTGAAGAACCGCTGGAATTGCGGCTGATGGATGACATCATGGTCCCGCAACATTTAGCGCAAGCGACTCATCCCGACCGGCCACCTTCGGCAATTATCATGAGGCCCAGCACGTATACCACCCCTGCGGTAAAGCCACCAGCAACAGAAACGGCACCTCCGGCGACGAATCCTCTACCTCCACCGCCGCCGGTGCCGGACGCGATGCATCTCGCGGTGGAGAAGACCACGAGAGCACCACAGGTGGCGGCCGAAAATCCTGTGGCCGCGAATGAAGCCGCAGAGACGCCGCAATCCAGTGGCAGGTATACGATCCTTGTACTCAAGTCGAACCAGGTGGTGGAAGTTGTGAAGTATCACCGTGACGGCGACTACTTGATGATCGAAGACGTGCAAGGGCGAACAGGGGCGCTCGAGGTGACAGATGTCGATTGGCGCAAGACGTCGGAGATGACGGCGGAGGTACGGTCTGTAGATACGCTGGCTCTTTCGCGACAGACGCCTTGATGTTCTGAGGGAATTTGGAGAAAGCTCGACGAAGACTGTCGCGTGTGGCGACAAAGGATTGGAGGTGTGCTCGGGCGGGTCTCAGCACCTATTTCTTGAGTCTTAACTTCACTTCTAGCACCAAAGCGGCTCGGGTGCTGTGGGTGTGGCGGACGGCCTTGGAAGGCCGTCCGGTAAAAAGACAAAGTGAAGACCAATCGTGACTTAGAGGCACGGTGCCGCAAAGGAACTGGAGAGTAACCGGGTCAGATATGGCAGTTGGTGGCGGCGCGCTTTTCGAGGTAACGCTGGTGATATTCCTCGGCGGGCCAGAAGGAACCAGCAGCAGTAATTTCGGTGGCGATGGGGCGATGAAACTTGCCGCTGGCATCCAATGCTTGCTTGGACTTTTTCGCGGCCGCTTCCTGCTCGGGGGAATGGAAGAAAATGGCGGTGCGGTACTGCTTGCCGAAGTCCGGACCCTGGTGATTTACCTGGGTAGGGTCGTGCATTTTCCAGAAAGCGTCGAGCAGTTGCTCATAGCTGACTTTCGACGGATCGAAGGTGACCTGCACAACTTCGGCGTGGCCAGTGGTGTCAGTGCAAACGTCGCGGTAACTCGGATTTTGTGTGTGGCCGCCGGAGTAGCCGGAAATGGCGTCGATGACGCCGGGTATGCGGCGAAAATTGGCTTCGACGCCCCAGAAACAGCCAGCACCGAACGTAGCGATTTCAGACATGCGATACTCCCTTCCCTTTGGAGATATTTGGGATTGTACACGCGGTTAGATGCGCAAGGCACGCGCAGTGGTGCGCCCTGCGAAAACAGGTATTTGCTCGAGCTCTATGAGGCCTTTTTGTGTGTGGCGGGTTTGGCGCCAGCTATTTCTGCGAGCTTCTGCTTGGCCGGGGCTTTGTACGGGCTATCGACCGAGGCGGCTTCTGTGAAAGCCTTGGTGGCATCCGCATTTTTCTTCAAATTGAGGTAGGCGAATCCCAAGCGGTACTCATTGCGAGCGTACAACGAGGCATTGGATTTCAGGAGCGGCGCGGCTTTCGAGAGATTATCGACTGCTTGTGCATTCAGCTTTTTCTGAAGACTGATCTGGCCGAGAGTACCGTAGGCCAGACCCTTCTGAATGGATGTTTGCTCCTTCCATTGATCGTCAGAAAGATTTTCCGGCTTCTCTGCGGTGTCAACGAGGGAAGCCGCTTTTTTTGCATAGGCGTCGGCCTTGTCGAGTTGGTCGCCCTTCTCGCTGTAATCGTCCGCTAGGAGAAGCAGCATACCGATGTTGTTGGGGTCCTTGGCAAGAACACCGTTGGCGACTTCCTGCATCTTGGCGCGATTTTGCGCCTGGAGGTAGGACGAGGCTGCCATAGTGAGGGCCTGCTGGCCTTCGGGCGTATCTGGATACATTTTCGCGAAGCGCATGAAATAGTCAGCCTTCTTGGCGGGATCTTTTGCGTTGTACGCACCGCCGAGGAGAGACTGGCGGATGTAATCCTGATCTTCCTTCAGAGAGGCCAGTTTTTCGGTTTTAGCGCGATTCCATTCATCGGCATTGGAACCTTCGGGGGGAGAAGAGTTTCGGTACTTGAGGATAATGGAATTCGCTTTTTCGCCGTAGGCGTAGAGCTTGTCCGCATCGCCTTTCTCGGCAGCGGCGCGAACCATATTCAGCGCATTGGTATAGTTATCTGGATCTAGCGCAAATAGTTTGTCACCATATTCAAAGGCTTTATCGTACTGCTTCGCATTGATGTAGTAGTTCACATACTGCTCATCGGCGACGATCTGGAAATCGCTTTCGGCGTGGGCTTTCGAAAATTCGTCGATCAGCGGCAGCTTCTGGGAAGGGTCAGCGGCATTAATGGCGCTGAGTTGGTGGTCCGCTTCCGATCCTGCAGGAATCACAACGCTCTTACCGAGTTGTGCTTTGCAGACAGGAGCGAAAAACGAGGTGAGCAACAACAGGGCAGTGAGAATCCGAATGGACGACATGCTTGCCTCCCTGGGTGTAGAACCGTGGAGCCAGGATCTCTGTACAGGGAATCTTAGTGCGGCGGGGGGCAACGCGCAAATTATTTTGTGAGACGGAAACGCATGTTAGCGGATTTGACGCGGCGTAGCAGAGCAAGAGATTATCGTGGGTTTGGAGCGGAGGGTCCCATGGATCTGGGATTGCGCGGGCGAGTGGCAATTGTAGCAGCGGCAAGCAGAGGCCTGGGAAAGGCAGCGGCTGAAGAACTGGCGCGGGAAGGCGCGGAATTGGCAATTTGTGCGCGCACGGCGGGCGAGTTGGAGAAGGCTGCGACACGCATCCGAGAGGTGGGCGGGCGCGAGGTATTTTGGCGGGCACTGAATGTTGGCGATGCTGACGCCGTGAGCAAGTTTGTTGCGGAGGCGGAAGGAAGGTTTGGACGCATAGATATCTGCGTTACAAATACAGGTGGGCCTCCGTCTAAGCTATTTGCGGCAACAACCAATGAAGATTGGCGAGTCTGGACGGAACAATTGCTGATGAGCCCGGTGTATTTTGCTCAGGCAGCTTTGCCGCGGATGCAGAAAAACAAATGGGGCCGCTTCCTGACGATTACTTCGTACTCCGTGAAACAGCCGGTTGAGGGGCTGCTGCTGTCCAATGCATTGCGAGCGGGCGTAACGGGCCTGGTGCGCACGCTGGCGAACGAATATGCAGCGCATGGCATTACCGTGAACAACATATGTCCGGGATACACGCGGACGGAACGACTGGACGAATTGGCGTCCATGGTGGGGGCAAGGAGTGGCGCGAGCATGGAAGAAGTGTTCGCAGGATGGAAAAAATTGATACCCGCAGGACGACTGGGGACGCCGGAAGAGTTCGCAAGCGTGGTGGCATTTTTGGCCTCCGAGCGCGCGAGCTATGTGAACGGGGTTTCGTTAACGGTGGATGGAGGAACGACGCGAAGCCTGTTGTAGGGCCCAGTCGCAGCGGAGCGACTCGGCGGAAATCGAGATTGTTTTGGAGAGCAGAGAGAGGGATGGGGAAAATGGTTGGAATGCGACGTAGCTTGGGAGATTGGGGAACGATGTTGATGGGTGCAGCGTTGGTTCTTTGCAGCGCGCTGCTTCTACGTGCGGACGAGCCGTACGCGCGGACGAAGGACTATGACCTGCAGCATTCCAAGGTGGCCTTGCGATTCGATCTGGAGCAAAGGAAGGTCATTGGCGATGTGACCCATACGGTGATGCCCTTGCACGAGGGCGTGGACAAAATTTCGTTCGATTCCGTGGGATTGCAGATTCAGAGCGTGAAAGTGAACAAGAGCCAAGCGAAGTTTTCTACCACGGACAAGAAACTCATTGTGGACTTACCAAATGCAGGCAAGATCGGCGAGAAATACGAAGTACAGATCAAATACGAAGGTAAGCCGACAAAAGGTCTGTATTTTATTCTGCCGGACAAGGATTATCCGAACCGGCCGAAACAAGTGTGGACGCAGGGCGAATCCGAGGATACGCGATATTACTTGCCGACGTATGACTACCCCAACGATCGGCTGACGACAGAGACAATTCTGACTGTGCCGGCGGAGTGGTTGACGGTCTCGAATGGGAAGCTGATCAGCACCACGGATGCGGGCGGTGGCATGAAGACCTGGACATGGCGGGAGTCTTTGCCGAGTTCGACGTACCTTTTCACCGTTGTAGCGGGCGAATTTGTAGAGGCAAAGGACACCTGGCGGAACATACCGGTGACTTATTACGCGCCCAAGGACAGAGGGGATCGCCTGATAGCAAATTACGGCAGGACGCCAGCGATGATTGAGTTGTTCAGCAAGAAATTGGGCTTGGATTATCCGTGGGAAAAATACGCGCAGAGCATGGTGGATGATTTCGTCGCAGGAGGAATGGAGAATTCGAGCGCGACGACAAACATGGCGGGTTCGTTGCGGAGCCCGCAACTGGTGCCGGAATATCCCACGGACGAGGACGGGCTAATTTCTCACGAACTGGGACACCAGTGGTTCGGCGATCTTGTTACGACAGAGGACTGGGGAAATATCTGGTTGAACGAGGGGTTCGCCACGTTCATGGAGACAGTGTGGACGGAAGCCCATTACGGAAAGGACGAGGCGGACTCGGATCGGTGGACAGCGGCGCGGGGCTGGTTTCAGCAACGCAATCTGTATGAGAAGCCGATCGTGCGGCACGACTTTGATGATTCCAGCGAATTTGACGGGAACGCGTATACCAAAGGCGGATGGGTACTGTACATGCTTCGGCGCCAGCTTGGAGAAGGTGCTTTTTATCCGGGATTGAAGCACTACCTGGAAGTGAATCGCGGGAAGAACGTAGTGACGGCGGATTTGATCAAAGCGATGGAAGAAGCCACGCACGTGAATGTGGATCAGTTTTTTGACCAGTGGGTGTACGGAGCAGGCGCGCCAAAATTCGAGGTCAGCTACAGTTACGACGCACAGAAAAAGCAGGTGGCAATGATAGTGAAGCAGACCCAGAAGGTAGAGGGTCGCGTGGGATTGTATCGTGTGCCGGTGGACGTAGAAATCACAAATACCACCGGGTCGAAGTTGTATCCGATTGTCGCGTCGAAGGCGGAGGAGACGTTTACGTTTCCCTCGGAATCGGTGCCCCAGATGGTGCTATTCGATAAGGGAACCCAGCTCTTGAAATCCATGGAATTCAAGAAGGACAAGAAGGAGCTGCTTTATCAGCTGAAGAATGCAGCAGAACTGGCGGACCGCGCGGATGCTGCGGTTGCGCTGGGTAAGCTGAAGGGAGATGATGATGCCGCGGTGGCGCTGGGCGCAGCCTTGCGGGATGACAAAGCACGCGGGGTGCGAGAAGCAGCAGCGGAATCGCTGGGGGCGTTAAATACTCCGGCGGCAGCAAAGCAATTGCTGGGCGCGCTCGACGAAGTGAAAGAGGCGGAGTTGCGTGCGGCCACGGTACAGGCACTTGGAACTTTCAAGGAAAATGCCGAAATCGCGGCGAAAATGGAGGCAATTGCTAAAGATGATCCTTCTTATCGCGCTAGAGCGGCGGCGCTAGGTGCAATCGGGCGGATGAAGACGCCGAAGGCCTACGAAATATTAGCCGCGGCA
Source organism: Candidatus Acidiferrales bacterium (assembly GCA_963775865.1). Lineage (GTDB taxonomy): Bacteria > Acidobacteriota > Terriglobia > Acidiferrales > UBA7541 > Acidiferrum. The sequence continues at coordinate 79,932 of CAVZKU010000013.1, forward strand.
GTCAGTAGCGATTCACCGGACGGTTTCCTGCGCAACGCCGCTTTGCGCGGATTCGGCCCCTTGGGAGACGATAAAACTGTGCCACTTCTGCGGGAATGGGCCGCGCCAGGAAAAGAAATCTCGTCGCGACAGGCGGCAATCAGCAGCTTGGGCCGTCTTCAGAAGGACAATAAGGAAATAACCAACCAGATTGCTGGATACCTGACGGAGAAACATTTCCCCGTTCGGATGTCGGCTGTTTTTGCGCTCGGCTCGCGCGGCGATGCGTCGGCCATACCGGCGATGGAGGCCTTATTGAAAAGCAATGATCTGAGTATTGAGATGGTTCCAATGATCAACACGCAAATTGACCGGCTGAAGAATCCAGGAAAAGGCGGATCTGGTGGACGAATGGGTATGAGCGAGGAAACTCCGGCAGAAGGAGCAAAAGGAGGAGAGGATCAGCGGCTGAACCACCTCGAACAATTGGTAGTGGAAATGAACGAGAGGCTAAAAGCCATTGAGGGGCGTTTGCCTTCAGCACCTAAACCATAAGGGTTATGGTTCGGCGAGAAGAATGCGGAGGTCGCGCAGATTGTTGCCCGTAGGTCCGATGACAATGGCATCGTCGAGCTTCGCGAAGAAGGAGTAAGCGTCGCTTTTGCGAAATGCCGCACGTGGATCGAGGCCTAACGATTTTGCGCTGTCTAGCGTGTTTCCGTCGGCGACGGCGCCCGCTGCGGGGCTGTTGCCGTCGATACCGTCTGTTCCAGCACTGAGAACAGTTAGTCCGCGGCCAGCAATTTTGTCCACGCAGGCTAAGACAAAGGCGGAATTTCTGCCACCTATGCCGTCCCCGGTTACGGGCGAACTTACTTCCCCATCCGCGATGACGGCCACGCGTTTGCCAGGATTTTCGCGCTGCCAAGATTCCAATTGAGAGAGCAGATTGTCTGCAGCCTTTTCCACGGGCCAATCATCGGTGGAATTGTCGCAAACGGTGAGATAGCCATGTGCTTCGACAGCGTGGTGCGCGGCGTGGAAAAGATCGTCCATGCCGAGGAGGAGCTCAAAGTGCGCGTTGTAGAACGCGGGATGGTCAGGCTTGGGTGTTTCGGGTATGGGGCCAGCTGCGAGCCAGCGTTGAAGCGAGGACGGAAATCGCTTGTGCAAATCGTATTCGGCGAAGATGCGTTGTACGTCGGCAACGGTCGCGGCATCGGGGAGTGTGGGACCGGAAGCGAGAGCGCTCTCTTTCCCCAAGGGGACATCGGTGACAGCAAGGGTGATTTTTTGGGCGCTGCCTGCAGCAAGCGCGAGCCGCCCGCCCTTAACAGCGGAAAGATGACGGCGAACCGTGTTCATGGCGTCGATGGGGGCTCCGCACGTAACCAGAGTGCGGTGGATGGCCTGCACATCCTCGAGAGTCAGGGTAGGATCGAGCGGAAGTTCAACGAGAGAGGAGCCTCCTCCGGAAAGAAGGAAGAAGACGAGGGTGCGTGCGTCATTGGAGCGTAAGAGTTGAAGGATCGCTTCCCCGGCATGGATGCTGCCGATATTGGGAATCGGATGCCCCGCCACAAAGTATTCGAGTCCAGTCCGGGGGGCAGCAGGTTTGGTGGGGGCCACGACTATGCCGGCAATGGACATAGCCGGCGGAAGAATCGAGGCAAGACCGTCGACCATTGCATGAGCGGCCTTCCCGATGGCGATGACGACAACGCGAGAAGTATCGACGAGTTCGACGGTAGTACACGGGAGAACGAGGTGCGAGTGATCCAGTTGAAGTTTGCGCCCCATGACGGTGGGAATATCGATGGAGGCAAGAGTCTGGCGAAAGATTTCGCGAACGATTTGTTTTGCGGATGGCATGATTCCGCCGCCGGAAATCTCAGTGTTTCTTGAAAATATCAGAATTGAGCATATTAGGCGGTCGCTGCCCCTTAAAGAGAGCCACCACATTGTTCGCAGCCATTACGGCCATCTTGGAACGCGTCTCCAGCGAAGCGGAGGCAAGATGGGGCGCTAGGACAACGTTGGGCCGTTTGAGGCCAGGGTGAATGAAGGGTTCATTTTCGTATACGTCGAGAGCGGCGCCGGCAATTTTTTTGTTTTCGAGGGCGGCGACGAGTGCGGCTTCGTCCACCACCGGGCCACGAGAGGTGTTAATAAGGAAAGCGGTGGGCTTCATGCGGTAAAACTTAGGAGCGTCAAACAGGCCGCGCGTTTCTGGTAGCAATGGCACATGAAGGCTGATGAAGTCGGATTCGGCAAGGAGAGTGTTCATATCCCGGAACTCGGCGTTGACGGATTTTTCGCCATCCTCGGGAGCGCGGACCGCGTCCGTGTAGATCACTTTCATCTGGAAACCTGAGGAGCGGCGGGCAACCGCACGGCCAATACGTCCAAAGCCGACAATCCCGAGAGTCTTACCCCAAACATCAACACCACAAAGTTGATCGAGATTCCAACCCTTCCAATTGCCGGACCGGGCAAGGGCTTCGCCTTCGCCCAGGCGTCGAGCCACAGCGAGCAGCAGGGTCCAGGCAAAGTCGGCAGTAGTTTCATCAAGGACGCCAGGGGTATTGGTTGCGACAACACCGCGTTTCGTGCAGGCGTCCACGTCAATGTTGTCGTAGCCGACGGCAACATTGGAAACAACGCGAAGTTTGGGAGCGGCGCGGAGAAGCTCTTCGTTGACTTTTTCCGTGAGGAGGCAGATCAACCCTTCCCTGTCTTTCACACGGCGGAAAACTTCATCGCGCGGTGGACGCTCGGGGTCAGTCCAATACTGTATATCGCAATTAGCGTCTAGAATTTTTCTGGCCTCTTCGAATAACGGATGGGTCGAATAGACTTTCGGTTTCGGCATTCCCGGGCCTCTAGTTTTGGCTGGTCCACTACACTAGCACAGCTAAAGGAAACTTCGGCGGGGCCCTTGCCACGATGCAGTACGCATTACTATAGTGAAGTAGTGAACCCGCCGAGCTCATCAATCCACCCCTCCTTAATCCGCCAAATGAAATCGCTGCTCGGGGCGACAAATGTTCTGGACAAACAGGAAGACCTGTTGCTGTACGAGTTTGACGGTTCCGTGGAAAAAGCCCGGCCAGACTTGGTGGTATTTCCTCATACGACCGCCGAAGTAGCGAAAATTGTGAAACTGGTTTCCCACTACGAGGTTCCCGTGGTGGGACGCGGTGCCGGGACAGGGCTCTCCGGCGGAGCATTGGCACGTGGTGGCGGAGTGATGATTGTGTTCGCGCGTATGAACAAAATCCTCGAGGTTGATGTCGAGCAGAGGCGCGCTGTGGTGCAACCCGGGGTGGTAAATCTGGACATCACGCGAGCAGTGGAGCATGCGGGGTTGTACTTTGCGCCGGACCCTTCAAGCGCGAAGTCGTGCACGATAGGCGGAAATGTGGCGGAGAATGCAGGCGGGCCACACACGCTGGCGTACGGAGTGACGACGAATCACATTGCCGCGCTCGAACTCGTGATGCCGGATGGCGAAGTTGTGCGGGTGGGCAGCAGGCATGGCGATGCGGCCGGATATGACCTATGCGGACTGTTTGTGGGAAGCGAAGGCACGCTGGCACTGGTCACGGAAATAACCGTGAAGCTGGAGCGCAAGCCAGAAGCGGTGAAAACGTTGCTGGCAATTTTTGAAACGATCGAAGATGCTTCGCAGGCCGTTGTAGAAATTACGGCGAGTGGAATCACACCGGCCGCTTGCGAAATGTTGGATGGATGGACTCTGCGCGTAGTGGAGGATTACATTCACGCCGGATATCCCCGGGACAGCGGAGCGGTGTTGTTATTGGAGGTGGAAGGACTGAGGGAAGGCGTAGAGGGACAGGCGGCCGCGATTGAAGACGTCTGCGCCAAGTGTCACGCCCGGGAAGTACAGTCGGCAAAGGATGACCGGGAGCGAGACCTGCTGTGGAAAGGGAGGAAGAACGCGTTTGGCGCGTTGGGTCGAATTGCGCCGAGCAATTATGTATTGGACGGCGTGATACCGCGGTCGAAATTGCCGCAAGCTCTCGCGCGAATCAAGGAAATCGGCAAGCGATATGATTTCCATATCGGCAATATTTTTCACGCTGGCGACGGGAACTTGCATCCGATTGTGTTGTATGACCCCCGAGACACAAAGCAGTTTGAGAATGCCATTACAGCTTCCGGAGAGATCATTCGCGCGTGCGTGGAGATGGGCGGGGCCCTGACCGGAGAGCATGGGGTCGGGATGGAGAAAAACGAATTGATGGGGCTGTTATTCAGCGATGCGGATTTTACGCTGATGCGGCGCGTACATGATGCATTTAATCCGGATTCTTCGTTGAATCCAGGGAAGATTTTTCCGCTAAGCAAAGGGTGCGGCGAGATTCGCATCAGGAAGAAAGGTTCCGCAGGTGTAACGGCATGAGGGCGGCGACGGATGTTGCGGGTCGTTTAGCGGAGGCCATTGGGGCAAAACGCATCGTGGCTGCCGAGGAGGAACTGGCGGCGTACGCAATCGGCGGCTTGACGCCCACAGCAATCGCGCGGCCGGCTTCGGCGGAAGAAGCGGCGGAAGTGGTGCGGTTTGCCTTGGTGGAGAAACACGCAGTCCTGCCGCTTGGGTCACGAAGCAAATGTGAATTGGGAATGCTGCCGGAGCGCTACGACATTGCTTTGGACATGACAGGGTTACGGGGAATCGCGCATTTCGACGCGGGAGATTTGACGTTGAGCGTGAATGCGGGAATTCCACTGCGCGAACTGGAGATTTACTTGAAGCAGCGAGGGCAGCTTTTGCCGCTGGCGGTACCTTGTTTCGAGAGCGCGACAGCGGGGGGGACGATTGCCTCGGGCATCGATTCAGCGCTGAGGATGCAATACGGCCCTGCGCGTGATTTTTTGATTGGCGCGGAATTTGTGGATGGCACTGGGCAGCTCTGCAAAAGCGGCGGACGCGTGGTGAAGAATGTGACGGGATACGACCTGCACAAATTGCTGATCGGGTCGCTCGGAACGTTGGGCGTCATCACGCGAGTGAATTTTCGTACTTTCCCGCTGGCAGCTTGGTCTGGCGGACATCTGGCAGGCTTTGCCAAGGCCCAAGGAGCGCTGGAATACAGGAAGGCGGCGAGCAAAGCGGGCCTCCCGCTGGCAAATCTGGAGGTGCTCTGTCCCAGTGTGGCGGAAATGATTCGCGCGATTTTGGAAAAGTTAGGAGGGGGGCCAGCGGAGTTGGAGCAAGCGAAATGGTTGGTTTACTGCTCGTTCGAAGGGAACGAAGGAGTGGTGCGAAGGATCGGGCTTGAATTGGAGAAAATTGCGGGAGAAGTGAGTGCCGCACATAGCAGGGTCCTGGAAAAAGCTGAGGATGAATCGCTGGGAGGGATGTTACGTGAGTCTTTTGAATGGCTGCGATGGGCGTCGCCGGCGAATGTGATTTGCCGACTGGCGATGCCGGAGATAAAGATAGAACTTCTGGCGAAGCTTTCGCAATTGTCGGAATCCGCTGCGCTGCGATCGGGACTGCTTGTGCGGGCCACAGGAATTGTGTACTTCGCCGTATTTGCAGGGAGTGAGGAGGAATCGGCGACGGAGGCATTGACGAGAATCGTCGCCGCGGTAAGTTCGCTTGCCCGCGTGGAGAATGGTCATGCCACTTTGCTGCATGCGCCGCTGGCAGTCAAAGCGAAGGCTGTTAAAGCTGGAGCACGGCAAGTCAACCAGGCCATGCAACTTCGAGTCAAACAGGCGTTCGATCCGTCTGGAGTGTTTGTGCCGGGACGATGGGCGGGAGGAATTTAGTCTTGCCGGCGGTGGAATCCATTCGCGGCACAATTCCGATTTACGAAGATTATGCGCGTTGCGTGCATTGCGGCTTGTGCTTAAACCATTGCCCAACGTACCGGTTGTGGCAACTGGAAGCGGATTCACCACGCGGACGAATCCGACAAATGATTCTGGTGAATGAAGGACAGATGCAACTCACGAGTGGATTTGTAGATCACATCGATAAATGCCTGGATTGCCGGTCGTGTGAGACGGCGTGCCCTTCCGGGGTGGAATACGGGAAACTCGTAGAGCATACACGGGCGCGAATCGAAACCGAGTACCAGCGACCCTGGTTCTCGCGCGCAACACGACGCTTTGTCTTTGAACGACTCCTGCCCTTTCCGGGACGGATTGCGGCGGCTGCGAAATTGCTTCGCTTCTACCAGCGGTCGGGATTGCAGTCCCTCGCGCGCGGGACAGGTATCTTGAAGCTGCTGGGGCTGGCGGAACGAGAACGGCTGCTGCCGCAAATCGATGATGACTTTTTCTTTGGACAATTGGGAAAGACATATCCGGCGCGAGGACAAAGGCGCGCGCGCGTTGCGTTATTTGCAGGCTGCATTGCCAATGTGACTTTCAGCAAACTGAACGAGGCAACAATTAGAGTTCTAACGGCAAATGGTTGTGAAGTGGTAGTACCAGAGGAACAGTTGTGCTGTGGGGCGCTGGCAGCCCATGCGGGAGTGCGAGAAACAGCCAGAGGACTAGCGAGGAAAAACCTAGAGGCGTTTGGTCCTGGAGAATTTGATGCGATTCTGACAAACGCAGCCGGTTGCGGTTCTACCTTGAAGGAATATGACCATCTGTTTTCTGTGGAAGAGTCAGAACATGCAGCGGCAATCGCGTTTCGGAACAAAGTGCAGGACGTCACAGAGTTTCTTGCGGAATTGGGGCTCTCGGCAAGCCTAAAACCAGTGCCGGCGCGTGTGACTTACCAGGATTCGTGCCATCTGCTTCATGGCCAGAAGGTTCGTGAGGCGCCCAGGAAATTATTGTGCGCGATTCCCGGCGTGGAATTTGTGGAACTGGCGTATTCGGATATTTGTTGCGGATCTGCGGGTGTGTACAACGTAACGCAGACTGAAGCGTCGCTGGAACTGCTGTCAGAAAAGATGGAGTACGCGAAAAAAACGGGAGCGCAGATGATCGCCACTGCGAATCCCGGCTGTATGCTGCAGTTGCGTGCCGGAGTGGAGATGTGCGGAACGGGACAAGAGGTGCTGCATGTGGTGGAACTTCTCGATCGAGCGCTGGATACCTGAGGGAAAAGCGCTATTTTCGCCGTTTGAGCATTCCCCTTCCAAAGAAGTCTCCCGTCACGCCCACCACGGTTGAGCTGAAAGCACAGATCTTTCGGCAAACCTCGGTTCAACGTTCGCCGATGAGGTACCGGCATCCGCGCGGGCCCATCACAGCAGAATGAACAGTATTAGCCGGTACGTCGCAACGGTCGCCTGCGTAGTACGTGTTCGACTTGCCGGCCGTGGTAAGGGTCATTTGTCCGCTTAAAACAATATGGGCGGTGTCGGTGGGATGGGTATGGTTTCCATAGCGCGCGTTCGGAACATCTTCCCAGATGTAGGTGTGAGAAAAGCCTTCGTGCTGGAGTTGGGAGATGAGTTTGTTGTCCGTCATCTGGGAAATTCTAGCGTGGGCGGTGGCACTTTGGGAATTGCTTGTAGAGAGACGACAACGCCCTCCCTGCAGAAATGGGGGTTGCTGCAGAAAGGGCGCGCCGTCTTCAGGAGAGAAGATCGATGTACGGACCTGCTATTCGCCCGGAGGCGGAGCGGTTCCATTGGCAGGTGGCGGTCCACCAAGGCCACCTCTGGCGTGACCGCGCAACGTCGTTTGCTTTACCGTGTAGTCTGACGGCACGGTGAAGAGAGGAGCTGCGGGTTCGGTCTGCTGGATATTGGTTAGGGTATAGGTGACTTGCCCCATGCGGGGATCGTTGCGCACGATCTTGACGACAAGCTGCAGATCCGCGGAATACCACTGTTCATTGACTACTGTAATGGGATTGGCATTGCCAATCTGACCTGCCGGGATGGTGCGCGTGTAGCGAGTGCCCTGCGCGGAAATGCCATTGATCGTTTGGGTGCCCAAGTCCTCCTTCTTCAGAGTCCCATTGGCGATCTCCTGTTGGAAACGAGCTTCGAACCGGCTTTGCAGATTTTCCGGGTTTCTCGAGTGTTGCGGCGGAACAGGTAGCTGTTCCGCCACTTTGGTATCGCCGTGGAGGACATAGGCGGTAGAAGCCACCGGGTCATGAATACTGACCATGGAACGAGGTTGGCCAGAGGCGGCAAGGGGGCCCACACCGGTGAAAGTAGTCTCGCGGCGAGTGCGGCCTTGGCTATCGCGGTAGACGTTGGACTGAATCTTGCGGTCGATGACGTTGCCGTCGGCAAGTGTTTGTTTGGTTTCTGTAACGGCCACGGCGCTATACGGAGCGCCAGTGACCACTTTTCCGGGGTGCATTTCGCCGAAGCCGAGAATTTCCATTCGGGGTCCCACGGGACCACCCGGTATCATGGCATCCGGCAGAGGTGGTGGTGCTGCTTCTTGTGCATTGAGGGAGAGAGCGCCCAGAATGAGCACGCTACCAGCCAGCAGATAAAACCGTTTCATCGTCATTTGCAAATTCTCCTCTTCTCTCCCGCCCTGCGGCGATTTGCCACAAGGAAAATCAATTGGTGGTTTCGGCGGATGTTTGCGGCAAGCGCACAGCTTGTGGCACCCCATCATCGCCCACCAACAAATCCACTTGGATCCAATCGCCGGCATGCTCTTCATTCACCGTAAGCCCAAGTTGTCCAAGCGCGGCACGCTGCATCTGGACGCGTACGACGGTGGCATCCTGCGGGGCTGGAGGCATAACTCCAGGCAAGAGCGTAAACTCGGAATCATTGGAAGCCACAAGGACATCACCAAGTTCGGTTCCAATGCCTGGAGCGCTCTGCGAGGGATGAACTGGATTTTCTGTCGAAACGACGTCGTGAATAGCATCGGTCTGCATCTTGGCCAGATCTCCACCGCGATGGAGGTGCCAAGTCGCCCAGGTAAATGCGAAAAAGAGCGCAGCGGCAGCCGCAAGACTCCAACCCAGGATGACGGCGGAGCGCTGGCCCTTAATCGTTTTATGTTTGGTACGAAATTCCTGGCGCAGGCGCATCTCCACGCGGGAGGGAACACCAACATCCGCAGTCTCCATGCCCAACATTCGGAGATCTCCTCTCAAGGCCAGCCAGTTCTCATGGAGCGCAGCGCAATGAGGGCATTCCCGCAAATGGTCGCGAGCTGCCTTCTGAAGCAGGCCTTCTTCCCCGGCAGAGCCAAGGTCGAGTCCCGCGGTAGCAAATTCTTCACAGGTCATTTCCATATCTCCGGCAAACTCACCCACGTCCCGCATTAGCGCGCTTAGGAACCTCGCGAAGCATTTCCAGTTTTGCAAGCAAAAGGGCGCGGCCGCGATGCAAGCGGGACCGAATAGTCCCTACTGGACAATCCAGGGCGCGAGCTGCCTCGTCGTAGCTCAGTTCCTCCAACTCGCAGAGAACGACAGCTTCGCGAAATTCCGGGGGCAGTTCCAAAACAGCTGCGCGAACCTGCTCGCGGCGTTCGCGCAGTTCCGCCCAGTGGGCCGGTGTCATCTGCTCGTGAAGCTGCGGATGGGTCTCGCGGCCGGCATCCCCCGTTTCATCGAGAGAGAAATCCCTGGGTGTGCGCTCCAGGTGCTTCATGATGCGATTGCGCGCCACGCCGTAGAGGAAGGCGCCTACCGTGCCGCGGGTAGCGTCATATTTCTTAGGTTCACGCACCAGTATCATAAAGACATCCTGCACAATTTCTTCCGCTGCCCAAGAGCTACCGGTCATGCGGACGGCGAAGCGAAACAAGGGAGCCTGATGCCGCCGGTAGAGCTCGCTAAAGGCGTATTCGTCACCCTTGGCAGAACGCTTGAGCAGTGCGTCATCCCTGTCGTTTGAATCGATCTGCATCGCTCCTAGTATGACGCCCGCTTTCTTTGGTATTTCCCCCGGAGGTGGGAAAAAGTTCCCGGCAACCTGTCGAGGCTGAACCCCTATCAATAGAACACAAAAGAGGCGGACAGAGTCTCAAAAATCTTACCAATGGTGACTTCAGCGCTTTTTACCTGGACGGAACATGTTGGCGGCGATACGGGTAACAGTACGGCGAGGAACGATGCGCTGGGACTGCGCCCCGAGGTAATTACCCAGCCCAGAAATCACGTAACTCTTACCGGCAGCGAGGGCGTTCAGACCGGTTTTGGCCACTTTTTCGGCGGTTTCCGGGTTCTTGCTGGTGAACTGTTCCTGGCCAGCCACTGCGTGGAACTCCGATTCCGTAGAGCCGGGACAGAGGGCGCAAACCCGTATGCCGTGAGGCTTCATCTCCTCGGCTAAGCCCTCGGCGAAAAGCAGATCGAAGGCTTTGGTCGCTGCATACGTGCTGATATAGGGGACAGCCTGAAAAGAAGCGGTGGAAGCGAGAATGAGGATGCCACCTCTGCGCCTGGCGATCATGTCCGGTAGAAAGAGACGGGTAAGATGGACGACGGCAGTGCAGTTGACTTGGACCATATCCAGAAGACGTTGCGTATCGACTTGGGCGAGTTCGCCGTACTGACCAAAGCCAGCATTGTTGATCAGAAGATCGACGGAGATGCCCTTCTGCCTAGTGAACGAGAAGATCTTTTCAGGAGCGCTGGGTTCAGCTAGATCGGCAACGAAGACTTCCGCTTGCACGTTGTGGTCGGCCCGTACGTTGCGGGAGACTTCTTCTAGACGATCACGGCGGCGGGCGGTCAGCACCAAGTGGGTACCGCCAGCGGCGAGCTGTCTGGCAAGGGCAATACCAATGCCAGCGCTGGCGCCCGTAACTAGAGCCCATTGACCCTGCCAATTGTTTTCCATAAGAAGATTTTCTCAGGCGGAGTCAGTTTTGCCAAACTTCAGGACTGTGTCTTTCAGCCGATTGCCTCCCTGCTTCATACGATTCATGAGCTTCTGCGCCCAGACAAATTCTGCCGCCAGCAGCGTAAGGCCAAGAAAAATAACCAGCCATCCCGGCCCAGGGGTGAAAATCATCACAGCCCCCACGAGCAAAAGTGTGAAGCCCGCAAGAATCTTGAAGAATCGGCGGGCCTGATCGATTGTGCGAAAAATCATGGACCCTCGTGGGCGGAGGGAAGAAGAACCAATATTGTGAGGGGAGACAGCTGGATAGGCAACAGCCATTGCGGAAAGGTGTGAATAAAAGTGAATGAAATCTCGATGACGCAAAATAAGCAAATGTATATGGGTGGAAGAAGTCGGCTGCTCGAACAGGCTCGAGGTAAAGATGTTTGACCTACAGCGACGAACGGGACAAAACGGAAACGTCATCGCTCAACCGGGCTCAGGAGTTGCCTTTCAGGAACGTGACTGACCAAGCCGTTAGGGCTACCTCTGCCGCAGGCAACTGCCGGGAGAAGCGGTTGACCTGCGAGTGTTTCGTGGTCCGAAGGAAATTCCCCATGATTCTTCTTCGCAAGCAGGGTCAGATGTGTGGGTGAAATGGTGAGCTTTATTTTGGCGGAGAGGGTGGGATTCGAACCCAGTCCACTATTTTCTTAGACCATCATTCCACGCAAGTTATTGAAATCACGTTGCGACACAGTTCCGATGAATCCTATAAAAGCTATGAATCCGCCATTCGGAGGTACACGGAAGGTACACGGAACCGCGAACCTGTGCGCCGTTGCGATGCTCCCGTGGTAGTCGCTCGTAGCAACTTGCTGCAGGTTTTTGGGCAGCCAGGAGGCATGAACAGATTGGCAGAAAAGCCCTTCTTAGCTCACGCCTAATCGGTGGCTGCACGAGCAGCGGCAGCTAAGGTACACCCATACATTCTTCATCGGAGTTCCACCTGAGAATCAGCGAAATCAACCTAGCGGATTCAGACGATTCGCAACTCTCCAAGTGTAGTTTCTTTTCGCCGGGTGAAATTGAGCCTGTGAGCACGGAAGACAGGGATTGAGACAACGTGATGGCTCACAGAGGCCGTCGAAGGCTAACAGTTTCAATTGCAAATTCAAAGACGAACACGACGGCATGACAGAATATGCAGAACGTTCCAGTAATCGAAACGCACCCAGCCATTCAGTGACTGGACTGGGAAACGAAAAGGTCTACTTTTTGAAATGAAGTGTCAAGGCTGGGCGGGTCGTGGCCGGGTCGGGTCGGGCAGCGCTTGGCATGGCATTGCCAGTCAGGGCAGTCAGCGCGTGGCGTGTCATGTCCGGTCGCGGCTGCGCTAGGCGCGGCTGGGCAGTCACGATAGCCAAACAGTTTATGGGTGCGGTAGCTCAACTATCGCACCCTAGACTGCAACGCAAAAACGCGCTATTTTGCAACTCATGGACGAACAAGTGGAGCCGTTTCAATCACCATTCAAAGGCATGTCCCCACAAGAACGGCGCAGACACCTCATAGTTCTGCAGTTGCGCCGAGTGCCGCAATTCCGCGAATTGCTTCACATGTTGGACCGTGGGAAGTCGGTCTGGGCAACGACCGAATGGTTCATGGCTCAGGAGAATCGCGGCGAATTGTCCACCTGCACGTTCGCAACAGCACGTCGGTACATCGGAATCTTGGCGGAACACATGCGAGCCGTAGCGGACAAAGTCCCGCGTAGAAATTTGTCCAGCTTTCGCGAACGGGCATATAGCGCACGGTTGACGACGCTGGCAGAAGCAGCCGTTCAGCCGGGGCCGGAGCCAAGCGACATCGAGAAGATAATCACCGCTGAGATAGAGAAGCTGGACGCGGAGACGGCGCTGAAGTTCTGCTTCGCCATCCAGAAAGAACGAGTCCTGCAGATTCGCAAATTGGAGACGACGTCTAACATTGCTTTTCCATTTGCAGATAAAAGCGTTGACGTTCTTCGCAGGATTGCCAGCGAGATGTGGCGCGTGCAGGCTGGGGAAGCTTTGTTGCGTTCTAGGAATGCGTGGTTCACGGACACTGGTGACACGCGCAAACCTATCGACTTGCTGCCCGTGGTGCGTGAAGTTGCTGAGCTGGACCCCACGGACCAAGTTCTGATTCGCGAGGCGCTGGACAAGACTTTCGACTTGCTGGAGCAGGAGGCGCACATTGGGCAATATTCGCGTCGAGTGGAAACTGAACGAGGAAAAACAGAAAAGCCGGAAGGCCCAAGTAGTTGATGACATCCTCGCGAAGATGTCGCCTGAGGAAATCTCACGGATGTGAATGTAGCGGTCGGAAACCGCGCTGGTTTTGATACGAGGGCAAAGATGCCCAGCTCGACTGATTTGAAGGCCGCTAGAGCCTTTTGGACCAACCTACAGGGACATCAGACGGGCAACCGGGACCATCCAACGCGCAGGAACTAGCCGTGCCCACGATGATAACAAACCGATTAGCAGGCCCGTTTGAAGAGAGGCCCTCGCAAAGTCTCGCGGGAAGGACACGTGGACCGGACATTGTGGTAGCGCCACGTTTCGATTATAGTCAGTTTCCATGGCCGACCTCATCCCAGAAATCAGTGGCGGCACGGTGGTTCGTGGCACTCAGTGAGTTAGGCAGACTGATTCCTAAAGCCGGGGAGACACCACGTCGCATTACAGGTCGCTCTCTCAATCACACTTCCATTGTCCTCTGGGTTGAAGCGGGACCGCTTGCGGCACTGCTGGGGGCGGACCTCGAACATACAGGGGTTGCAGGCGAAGGATGGATGGCGGTACTCCATTGTCACAAAAGTCGCCACGTGCCACAGCCGGCTAGTTTATTTAAGGTGCCCCATCACGGTTCTGTGAATGCCGATTATCCTGACGTTTGGACCCACATGCTCGTCCCTAAGCCAATAGCAGTAGTGACGCCGTTTAACGGAGGCCGCAAACGTTTGCCACAACCCTCAGACCTGACGAGACTGGGCCACCGCACTGACAGCTTGTATTGCACTTCAGCAGGCGGTGGAAAAGCGCTGGCGCGAGACGCGGTAGTAGAGAAAACCATGAGACAACAGGTCAAAGACCGACGCGTCATTGAGGGGAAAGCTGGTCACGTGCGCGTGCGATGGTCACTTGGGGCTGAGGAAGTAAAGCCCATTGTAGAGACGTTCAACGGTGCCTATCGAGCGTAGTGTCGATGTGCGATGAATCCCAGCTTGGCCTTCAAGAGAAGTAGGGCCGCAATCCCTTGAATTTACGGAGAGCAGCGTGGCGGGTCACGCTCTACACTATCGGCATCGCACGCGCAATAGATACATGTACTCATGGTTTAAGCCTAAAGTAAGAAGAAGGGGCAAGCTGCCTAGTCCAGCCGACTTATCCGACCCCTGAATCCGTTTTCGGGTCATGAGTTAACCGTAGATTGGAAAACGGAAAAGGTCTCTGCTGCTGAGGTCCACAATCTTTGGGGCTGCGGAAGACTGAGCGAGCACATCCGCAGCCCAATCGCGTTCCCCAGGGGCGAACATCCATCGATGAGCGTGCCGTGCATGGGCCTTATTGATGGCAATAACTTCGGCATTTGTTGCCCGCTTTATCCGAATCTCGGGAAGTACCCCGAGAAGGCGACGCTCCGGCGATGCTCGCTGAAGGTGGGTGACAGAACTGCAGGCACGTACAGCCAAACCTGTGTTCCATTTTGACGTGCAAGGGTCGGTGGCGAAGTCCACGCACGCAGGCATCCCGTGGCTGCGCTACATCCGGCAGCAAGCTAAAGAGCGCGTACATTTCTGGCCGTTCGACGGTTGGAACGCTGCGCCCAATCGCTCTGTTGTCTCCAGCACTTTGGAACAGGACTTTCCCAAGCGAGGGACGAACTCCTGACCTGCAAGACGCCTTCGCTATCGCCAAATGGTTCCAATCGGCGGCTGCTGATGGCAGCCTCGAACAGTATTTCAATCCTAGTCTTGAATCGCGAGAGCGCAAAAAGGCCGAGATTGAGGGTTGGATTCTCGGAGTTTTGTAGACCTCTTTCCATCTTCGCCAAGAATCGCTAAATTCGACGGTCGGTGCGGTTTTGCCTGCTGAGGTGTTCAAATGCCAGAGGACCAACCGAATCAGATTCCCAGCATGTCGCCAGTATTTGGCACCTTAAATGTCGCGCTGGCGAACAAGAATGGATTCGTCATTGCTGCTGATAGTCGCGGGAATTGGATGGACTCGGGCATCAGCCATTACTCCGACGATTGCCAAAAACTTTTCCGCACTGGTAGGAAATCAGCAATGGCCATAGCGGGTTTGCTTGCGACTCCTCCCGATGCCTATCGGTTTGAATCTTCGAACACCATTTTGGCGAGGTTTGGTGTAAGCGGGCTGCCAGATGGGCGGGGAGACTCACATATCGTCATGCCTTGGTTGCAACACCAGTTCGGCGCCCGCCTGAGAGCACTCGCGGCAGTCCTAAGTACTCGCATGGAGGCGCCACGCGGCTACGGCTTTGTGGCCACAATAGGGGGCTACGACACGAACAACACTCCTCGACTGGCACAGATAAAGTTTGAGCCGGAGGCGAGGCCATCCCTCATCAATGGGAAACCAATTTGGATGATGAAGCTGGCACCTGAACAGCCAACGGTCGTCGGCACTTTTGCCTTTCAAACGGCGGGTAAGACGAAAGTAGCCGACGCTGTACTCGCCGGGAACTACGAGCACCCACACCCCGGCTTTATGCCTTACCTCAAAGCACTCTCGGAAGGCACTACCGGAGAACTTGCGCTAGTGGAATTGGCGACGCTGACCAAGGCCATTTTTGAAGAGACAATGAAGGAAGATAAGACGGTGGGGGGCGATGTTCAGTTGGCCGTGATTCCGTCGAATGGCGATGCCGAATGGACTCTGAAACCTGTGTCACAGCCAGCTATGTTGTTGGGAGGGGCCGAGTTAATTACGAGAACCACTTTTTCGGGTGCACATTTGAACGCTGCACGTTTGAGTATAAGGGGAATCAGAAGTCGTTTTTCGAACGGAATATCACTACTGACTGCAGTCTGGAAATTCAGAATGTGAACCAAGAAGACTTGCCCCGCGCCATAAGGCAACTTCGATTTGACTGCCCACCGCCAGATGAGAATGCGAAAGCGCGGCCACAGTTGCTGGGTAGTCGTTGGGAATTTCACACGGGATAATCGAAGGGAATCCAGTTTGACGACGTGCTGGCTATATGGCTAGCGAGCCGAAGTGGGATAGAATCGGGGTCAGACAGTTGCGGACCGTGAACAGTCGAGGTCTCTCGTGTACATCTCACCCCTTTACAGAGATAGCGACTGGAAGGCACTCAATCTCGCAACCGGTGGACCACATTATTCCTCGCAGTCTGATTGGCGAAAGGCGGTTCGAATGCTGGAGGACCGCCTGAATGCCAGATTCTTTGATGCCGTTAAGACAATTGACAAACAGGATTTCGCAGGTTTTGCAGTGCTTGCGCTGGACTGCCTTCTGATTGAGACATTGCAACAGTTTCGAGAAGGCGCTGATGAAACCCCGCGCCGGAAGGGGGAGCAGTACTTCGTAGACTTCTTGACGACAGCCCCTTTTTCCGCATACTTCACCAAGCCCACTGCCGTCAAGTTCTACGACCATTTCCGTTGCGGCATTCTTCATCAGGCCGAAATCAAGTCAAGCTCAAAAGTACGGCGCGTCGGGCCGCTGGTGGCTCCCACAGCTGATGGCAAAGGGTTAATTATCAATCGCAAGCAATTTCACGCTAGGCTTCGAAAAGCGTTCGCTGCATATCTCCGTGCACTCCGTAATCGCAGCGATGCGCTGCTATGCCAAAACTTCGTTAAGAAAATGGACTTCATCTGTAATCGGTAGGCCCGGGGCAAGCTGCCCGTCCAAAACGCCATCTTGGACGGTGAAGTCGTATGCCTCGATGAACACGGCGTAAGCGACCCACGCCTCAGTCAAAGCCCTGTTGGTCACTTGGCTACCAGACCTTTATAAGCCGACCTGCTGTGCCATCCAACGTCGCTTTGAGCATGCTAAAATGGTCTTGCGTTGATACCACGGTTGTGCAGTGCGGTTGCTCTAGTCGAGTAGGTCGAGAGTTCCGCTTTCAGCCCCTCCTCCCGTACGTCTCGCGTAAATTAGGAACCGATGCTGGCGTGTGGTGTGCATGCACCCCGCGAACACTCGTTGACGCACGTTCGGCTTTCTAGGTAGTAAACGGGAGTGGCCCTAGCATCCGTTACAAGTGAGGAAGAATGTTTCTCCGAATGAAACAGCTGGCGGGCGTGGACAATCCGCGAAACTATCCCGCAGAGATTATCAAAGAACTCGAAGAGTTACTACTGTCGGGCGGGTCAGCCTTGCCCGACCCCAAGCGCAAAGGCTTCTACGATTTGGAAAATTATGAGCGCACATTCTTTATCCACACTTCACTTATAACTAGCAGAGTGGTGTTACTCGCAACATGGCGGAAGACGCTCTTCCGCCAGTTGGATGCTGGCTCCTACGAATTGGAAGAAAGAATGCGGGTTAGGGCCTACGAGCTTTACGAAAAGCGAGGGAAGCGTGACGGTCACGCCTTGCACGACTGGTTGCAAGCGGAGGCGGAGCTAACGGAGCAAAAAAGCCTCCGCGCTGCGGCGTAGTCAACCGGAGCGAAAGCTGCGCCACAAACCCGAGGTCGAAAAAACCTAGCTCGGCAGCGAGGCGAGCTTTTTCTTGGCGAACGGAACCGCATAAGCTGCGGCGTTGTATCGCGAGCTTAACGAGCCTCTCGTGCTGGCACACACGGTCAGGCATCTGGGCGATGTCTACCATGAAGAGGGGCGCCCGGATTTGGCGGAGAGTTGTTACCACGAGGCATTGACTCTCCATCGGGGACGCGAAGACCGCTCGCCGCTCGATGTGGCGAACGCCGTTCGGAGTCTCGCGGTACTGAGATGGGAGCAAACGAGAGCGCTGTGGGAAGAGGCGCGAGACCTTTATACCGCCGTGGGCGTCGAGGCGGGAGTCAAGGAGAGGACGGCCCGGGTCGCGGCCCTTTCAGTACGTTAATCCATACGAAACAGGAGTTCATCTATGGCTATAGGTCCCGGCCTGAGCGGACTTCCCTTTGATTACGAAACCATCCTTGCGAGCGCCCCTGCAAAATCTGGCGACTATGCCATCTACAATCGCTCTGGTTGGATATATTTCGGAGAATCTTGTGATATTCGGGCGCGAGTGCTTGAGCATTTAGATGGAGATAATTCATGCATTACTCAGAACGCCCCAACAGGATTTCAATATGAGCTGGTGGCTGGGCAGGCGCAGAGGGTGACTCGCCAGAATCAGTTGATTGTTGCGCTGAGGCCAATCTGCAATCAGAAATTGGTGCTAAGGCCAATTGATAATCGCACCCATGATTGAAAAGTAAGGCAAGCCAAGGGAGAAGTCGCAAGTCCTCCCGGTAAGCTGTGAATTACGAACGCGGTGCAAGTCGTGTTTACTTTTGGGGCGCCGGGGAACCGGCGTACTATGTGAAGTCCCGGTATATTTACCCCAAACTAGCCAAGATATGCCAAACATCTACTACTGCCAACCGATAAACCGTGGTTCGGGCACATTGCGCGCGGTCTTGTCTGGGGAAGAGGGGAGAAGCCTCTTAAAACAACACTCATTCCACTACGCAGGGGAGGAATTCCCAACGACGGCTCAGGACCACGCCTCTGATTTTGCGGTACTGCGCATCTTCAAAGAAGAACTCGATGAGAAGTGGCAAGCTGGTTTCTACCTCTTCGACGCCGACATCATGCGAATCGAGGAAGCAGTACAGGCCTGCACCACGAAGCTATCGCAACCAGACGTCAACAAACCGTAATGCTACCCACCCATCAAAATCCTGAGGTGCAGGCTCCTGCTTTTCGGGGATAGCGGCCATTGCGCGGCGACTGCAAGCTCGATTTGCAGAGTAATATGTCAGAATATTAACCACAATGTTTTATGCCTACTTCGATGAGAGTTCAGATGATTTCGATACTCTATTTCGGCCCACCAACGATCATCTAAATTGGCCCACCTACTGAAAACCATATACCGTGGATCTCGTTTCGGGCTCGCGAGCCCCCAAGGAGACCCGGTTGAACAGGAGAGCCAAAGTGGAACTATTTGAGCAGATTCGGCGGGAGTACAACCACGGCGTGGGGACTATCCAAGGGGTGGCGAGGAAGCTTGGAATTCATCGGCGCATGGTGCGGGAAGCATTGGCTGACGCGGTTCCGAGGGAGCGAAAAATCAACACTCGACCGAAGCCGAAATTGGAAGCAGCGGCGACTTTCATCGAAGCGATTCTGCAGACCGATCAGAAGGCACCGAGAAAGCAGCGACACACCGCACATCGGATCTGGTGCCGGATCCGCAAGGAACTTCCGGAAGTCAGCATCGCCGAGTCATCAATTCGTCGCTATGTGCGCGAGCGGAAGATTCAGTTACAACTCATCGGGCACGAGACGTTCATTCCGCAGTCCTACGCTTGGGGAGGAGAAGCGCAGGTGGATTGGTATGAAGCTTACGCAGATATCTGCGGAGAGCGGGAGCTGGCCTACGTCTTCTGCATGCGCAGTATGGCCAGCGGAGGAGCGTTCCATTGCGCTTTCCCACACGCAAGTCAGCAAGCGTTTCTGGAAGCGCACGAATGGGCGTTTACCTATTTTGGCGGCGTATTTGCTCGCTGCCGTTATGACAACCTCACGAGTGCAGTGAAGAAGATTTTGCGAGGACACCAGCGAGAGGAGACCACGCGATTCATCGCCTTCCGATCGCATTGGGGCTTCGAGTCGGAGTTCTGCACACCAGGAGAAGGGCACGAAAAAGGCGGCGTGGAGGGAGAAGGCGGTTACTTTCGCCGGAACCACCTGGTGCCCGTGCCGAAAGTCGACAGCTGGGAGGAACTGAACATCCTGCTGCTTGAGGCTTCCAAGAGCGACGAGCAACGGATGATCAACGGGCGGACGCAGACGGTCGGCATGGGGATGAACCTTGAACGGGAACATCTGCGCACGCTGCCCGAGGAAGGTTTCGACCTCGCTGCGGTCCACTTTCCGCACGTAAACGCCAGCGGCTGCGTGAAGGTGCTTACCAACTTCTACTCGGCTCCTCTTCCCGTCGGAGTGGAAGTGCAGGCCAAGGTGCATTCGTCCTACGTGGAGATATGGCATCAGGGAGAGTGTGTGGCGCGGCATGAACGGTGCTTCAACCGCCAGCAGAAAGTACTCAACCTGGAGCACTACCTGGAGGCGCTGACCAAGAAGCCCGGAGCGTTCGCTGGTTCGACACCGCTCGAACAGTGGCGGGCGCAAGGACGTTGGCCGGCCAGTTTCGATCGCTACTGGGAGATGCTGAAGCAACGAAGGGGCCAGCAGCCGGGAACACGCGCCATGATCGAGGTGCTTTTGCTGGGCCGGCAGCACGGCTACCCGCAACTGCAAGTGTCGATCGAAAAGGCTCTGGAGATGAGTTGTTTCGATGTGGAAGCCGTGCGCCTGCTCCTGGATGCGGAACGAAACGGGAAACGAGAGCCGCGTGAAGCGGTGGAGGTCGGGGCCTTGCGAGTGTATGACCGGCCACAACCGACCACCGGGAACTACGACCAGTTGCTCGGGAACTATTCCGGGAACGGGGTGATTCAATGAGCACCGCGACGGTTACCGTGCAACAGGCGACGATTCGGCAGTATGCCAAAGACCTGAGGCTGGCGACGGTGGGAGGGCAGTTTCTGTCGATGGCCGAAGAAGCAGCCAAGCAGAAGCAGGGGCATTTGAGTTATCTGGAAGCGCTGCTCGGAGCGGAAGTGGAAGATCGCTTTCAGCATGGGGTAGCACGGCGGATAACCGATGCCCATTTCCCTAAGGTAAAAACACTGGAGGACTTTGCGTTTGCTGATGCGCCGCACCTTCCTGCGGCCCAGATCCGGAACCTGGCCGAAGGCGGGTACTTGAGCCGCAGCGAGCCAGTTATTTTTCTCGGGGAGACCGGTACGGGCAAAACGCACCTGGCAACGGGGCTGGCGATTGCCGCCTGTCGCCAGAGAAAACGGGTAAGGTTCACAACGGCGGCGCAGCTGGTGAATGAACTGACGGAAGCCAAGAACAAGAGCGAATTGAATCGTGTGACCAACCGGTGGATGCGCTATGAGTTGATCGTGATCGACGAAATGGCATATGTAGCGATGCCGGAAGCAGCTGCCGAGCTGTTGTTCCAGATCATCGCTGGCCGGGCCGAGAGAGCGGCGGTGATCGTGACAACGAATCTGCCGTTTTCGGAGTGGACCACGATGTTCCCGAACGCCAGGTTGTGCAAGGCCATGCTCGACCGGTTGACTGACCAGGCGCACATCATAGAGACCGGCACGGAGTCGTATCGTTTCCGCAGAACCCTGAATAAGAAGAAAGGCGGCAAGGGATGAGGCAACGGGTAGCGAGCTCCTCGGAAAACGGGGATGCTACGGGTCGACCGAGTTGGAGATCGTCGTTCCTGGGAGACGCTGACGCCGCGCTTCTAGAACTTTTCCCGCATCCCGGTCTACGCTAAGCCCTAAACGCGCCGCCCTACGGGCGCCGCAGGGCTTCGCTCCGACCGGGATGCGGGAGTTGATTCACCCAGGGGGTGGCCAGATAGGTGATCAAAGTGGGCCAAATTAGGTTGACGGAATCAAATTCAAATCAGACGGCAAACAAGAAAAGATATATGTCGTTGCGGGCTTCCTTGGCCGCTTTGAACAATGGTTCAAGATTGAGTGGCGATGGCGGGAGCGGCTGGACAAATATCACATCAAGTACTATCACGCTGTAGAAGCAGAATTTGCCAGAAAGCAATTTGAAAAGCCGCCTTACCGAACAGACCATAAAGCTAATTTGAGCCAAGAGCAGTTCTGCCTACTTGAGGACGTCCGAGCGGACTTTCTGTCTGTTCTGACGTCGGGTTTCGTGACTGGTTTATCCATCGGAATTCCTATGGCAGCTTTCAATGCTGTTGCAAACACCCCGGAAATTCAGGAAAAGTTCGGAAACTCTCCTTACTACTACTGCAGCCATCTTGCGATGCGCCGTGCGTTGCATGGAATTCGTTTCGAGCTTGGTAGTAAGGAATTGATTAAATTTACTTTCGACCGCCATGAGCAGCATGGCCCGGAGATGGTCCGAGTTCATGAGGAATTTCGAGCAAAGGACTTCTATCGGTCGCAGATAGGAACTTTGGGTTTTGAAGACAAAGCCGACTGTATTCCCCTGCAGGTTGCTGACGGGCCTGGAGCACTTCATATTCACTCAAAGCGGATATGGGAACCTCACACCTGACCATGCCTCCCGCATTCGTGAGTATTGCAACGTGACCGGCTACGTTGCCCCGCAGAACAAGTTCGTGCTGAAGCTGCCGCTGCCAGGCGATTGGAATCAGAAGTTTTTCTTTTATGCGTGTGGCGGTTTCTGCGGCACCCTTTTTACGGATGCTCCCAATCTAGGTCTGGCCCGGGGCTATGCATCCGCCACGGGAAACGGAGGGCATGAGAGCGCTTTGGGATTCGATGGGGTTTGGGCTGCAAACGCACCCGAATTACAGGAGGATTTTGGCTGGCGCAGCAATCACGTAGTCACGCTCATTACCAAGGCGATCACCACGCATTTCTACGGAAGGCCCATCAAGTATTCCTATATGGTGGGCAACTCAAAGGGAGGCCAAGCGGTTCTGCTGGAAGCGCAAAAGTTTCCTGAAGACTTTGATGGATTGATGCCGAGCGCGCCCGTTTATGATTACACCGGACGGAACGTCCTCGCGGGAGCCTGGTTTGCCCAAGCCATTAGCGACGGGCACGGAGGCTCAGTGCTTAACGCCGAAACTGCCCAGGCAGTCCACAAGTCAGTATTAAAACTCTGTGGCGCTCAGGCCGGTGTGGAAGAAGGGCTGGTCACTGATCCGCCCTCCTGCAAGTGGCAGCCAGAAATGATTGCCTGCGCTCAAGGAAGCAGCGGTGCGGATTGCTTGAATGCAAGGCAAGTCGCCGCCGTGAAGCGCTTGATGACCCCGGTCACCAACTCCAAAGGCGAAGTGCTCTACGCGTACCCTTACATACCCGGAACCGAGACGCAATGGGCGGGTTGGAACTACTTTGGAGCTCCACGCGCCGGGTACCCACCGCGCACCGCGAACTTGGAGTTACCCGTGCAGCATGAAAAATACTTAGCAGACGAGAAAGTACGAGACAACGTGGACGCCCTCAAATATGACTTCGATCGCGGGCCAGCGACCCTGGCTCGGTCGCGGAGAACTTACGACGCGTTGTCTTTCGATCTGACCGCCTTCAAAGAACGGGGCGGCAAGATGCTGATGTGGCATGGCTGGGCCGACGGGGCCATCATGGCAACTTCTTCGATCGGCTACTACGAAGGCGTCGTTAGGGCCATGGGCAGCCGCAGACAGACCGAAGACTTCTTCCGGCTATTTCTCGTACCTGGTGTTCATCACGGCGGTGGCGGTCCTGGATTCACCGAGTTTGACTCCCTGACGGCACTGGAAAATTGGGTGGAGAAGGGGCAGGCACCCGAAAAACTGATCACAGGGCGATTAAGCAACAGCGTTGTGGAGCGTACACGCCCGGTCTTCCCGTATCCAGTCTTGGCTCGTTATTCCGGAAAGGGCGATCCGAAGCGGGCGGACAGCTTTGTGCCTTTTGACGCCTCCCAACACTAAGCACCGTTTGCGTCACGAGCGGACGACTTGCGCAGAGCTCATTCAAGATGTGTTGTCGGCAACTCGGAACTAACTGCCTGACGCTACTAGCCACGAAATCAGGTGTGCGTAGTCAACGCCCCCATCGGATTCATGATTTAGTATTTCGGTATCGCCTCAGCGTGTTGTCCAATCGCAGTTTCCCCGAGGCTACTCTGACGTTGTCATGCACAGAATCAAAGAACGATTCTCTGGTAAGCCGACACATCGGATGCGAAGCCCCTGCAAAGTATGTCTGAGGCCTCAACATCAAAGATCAAGACTGAGAGGGCGTCTTTGTTAAACAGAAAGGGACAGCAGGGCAACGTGTACCAGGCTCATCAGCGCGGCAAGTGGGATCCGCGATCGCCAGCGTACGGGCGCTTTTGGATCGACGTTCCAGAAGGGGAGAGGCAGCGAAGGACGGTCTCGCTCGGTCCGTGCGCCACACAATGGGTAGCGCGCCTGCGATTGCGTGAATACATCGAGCGAGCCGGTGTAAATCCGAAACGCGCATTTCACCAGAATCCGGCTCCAGGTACAACGTTTCGGCAGCAAGCCGAATGGTGGATGGAGTCGCTCTCCGCGCGTCGACGGAGGCCACTGAAACCCGCGACAATCTATGGATGGCAACATTGCCTGGACCGATGGATTCTCCCGAACCTTGCCGACGAACTATTGTTGAACGTGGGGAATGGTGCCCTGCGCCAATTCGTCGAGATCCTGTCCGCAGCAGGGCTCGCACCGAAAACGATCGTCAACGTGGTGACGGTGGTGAAGCTGGTCGTGGCGTCCGCGGTCGACGAGGAAGGCGACCAACTCCACCCACGTGTTTGGAACCACGAATTCATGCAACTGCCCTTGGTCATCAAAGAAAAGCAAAATCGTCCGACGATCACAGAAACGGAAATATCCGCGCTATTGAAAAACGTGAACGAGCGCTACGCCGTTTTGGTGGCGCTCGTGGCAGGGACAGGGCTACGTATCGGAGAGGCCCTCGCCTTGCGCACCGAGGATTTTGACCCGGATTGCCACGTGCTCCACGTAAAGCGAAGCGTCTGGCACCGATGTGAGCAAGCGCCGAAAACTCCAAACGCAATTCGACTCGTGGATGTCCCGGAGTCACTGGCACAAGTTCTATGCCACTACATAAAAGGAAGAAAGGGGCACCTATTCACGACGAGAGCTGGACGGCTTCTGGACTCGCGCAATGTCCTGGATGTGTTGCAGCGAGCGGGGAGACAAGGCGGATACCACGCCTTCCGCCGCTTTCGTTTTGCGGTACTCCGCAAGGCAGGAGTGCCGGACGACCTCATCAAACTGTGGCTAGGCCATTCGCAAAACTTAATCGATCTCTACGCGGCGCAACTGCGGTACGACGAGACTTATCGGAGGGGATGGTGCGAGAGAGCTGGTTTGGGATTTGAGTTGGGCGAATTGGGCTATAAATCGGGGGTGCCAATTCGCCCGTCACTGGTCGCGTAAACCCATCTTGAGACAGGTTT
>CAVZKU010000014.1:0-499822 GCA_963775865.1 Candidatus Acidiferrales bacterium
GAGACGGAATCGAAGGTCGCCGTAGAGGTGGGCGCAAGATACCGTAAATGGCGGGACGCTACTTTGCTGCTTAAGGCTTCTCGCACCGCCCACGAAGCATCTGCAGAGCAGCTTCGCGTCACGGGCAACAAATATAAGGAGCAGGCCGCACTCTTAAGAGACCTTCTCCAGGCGCAAGCTCAAAGTTCCGAAACGAGTTTCCAGTATCAGCAAGCGCTTTCCTCTTATTGGAGCTCTTTTGCCGAACTGCGCAAAGCGATGGGAGAAGAATAACGATGAGAGCAAGAATTGTTTTAGGCGCGACAGCCAGTCAGGGCGGAGTTCGAGAAAGCGATTGGAGAGGAGTAGACGTTATGGGGAGCAAATTCAGAAAAGGGCTCGGACCAGCAATAACGGCTGTGCTTTTCGTCATGACCGCAGCTACAAATGGCTGTCATCAACCCACGCAAGTAGCCGCCAAGTCGCCCACGCCGGTTCATCTGGTGGATGTGGCTTTGTATTCGCCTTCAGAAGATTTGCGCTACTCGGCTTCCGTTCTGCCTTTCGCGGAAGCGGTTCTGTCATTCAAGTCCGCGGGATATGTGACCGAAATTAGACAGCTCGCGGGTGCTGACGGGCGGCGTCGCGACATAGGTTCGGGAGACTATGTTGCTAGGGGCGCCGTTCTCGCGCAGATTCGCCATCAGGACTTGAAGAATCAACTTGACCAGGCCACCGCAACACTGAGTGCCGCCCAAGCTCAGCATGTCGAGGCGACGAAGGATTACGAGCGCGCGAAGACGCTTTACGCCTCAGAGAGCTTGACCAAGCCCGATTTCGATCGAGCGCAGGCCAAATTCGATTCGACCCTCGCGGCTGTGGATCAGGCCAACGCAAATGTGCACCAAGCGCAGTTGGCTCTCCAGGACGCGGATCTGACGGCGCCCTTCTCGGGGTACATCCTCGCCCGGAACATCGAACTAGGGAACCTCGCATCACCCGGGACTCCGGCCTTTACTATCGCCGACACGAGTTCAGTCAAAATCGGTTTTGGCGTTCCCGACTATGCCGTAAGGCGTCTGCGCTTGGGGCAACAATTCAGCATTCATTTGCAGGACGATCCGAAAGAGTACACCGGGCGGGTCACGAGTATTGCCGCGAGCGCCGATGAGAAAAATCGCGTTTTTGCCATCGAGGTGACCGTCCCCAACCCCAAAGCGTTATTGAAGCCCGGGATGATTGCTTCACTCAGTTTGACGGGCGTTCACAAAGCCCAGGTTCCCTCAGTCCCTCTTAGCGCCGTTGTTGCCGACCCCGGCTCAGCCGGACACTATGCGGTTTTCGTCGCAAGCGAACAAGGCGGCAAATGGGTCGCGCATTTGCGCCAGGTCGCACTTGGTGAAACACACGAGAGTGATGTGGCAGTTGAAGGTGTAAATCCAGCCGAGAAAGTTGTCGTCGTTGGAGCCGCTGGTCTGAAGGACGGCGATTTCATCCAGGTTATCCCATAAAGGTATAGAACAATGGCACTCGAACACGAACAAGAGATCAGTAATCGCCGCAATATCCCGAGGTTTTTCGTCGAGCACCCGCATATCTCCTGGATCCTTCTTCTCGGAGTGCTCATTTGGGGCTGGTTCGGCTATACATCCATGCCGCAGCGCAAGGACCCGGACATTCCCGTGCGCCTCGGCGTCGCGGCTTGTCCATGGCCCGGAGCCACCGCGCAACAAGTCGAACAGTACATTACCCGTCGAATTGAGGACGTTGCCGCCGAGAATAAGACCATCCATCCTGGAACAGATGCAGACTACGGCATTAAATCCATCTCTCTTCCCGGCTATTCATTTGTGACCATTCAACTGGATGAGGGCATCACCGATACCAAGCGGCAATTCAGCGATATCAACCTCAAGCTGAATGCTCTAAATTCTCAGTTGCCGCAGGGCGCCGGCCCCATCAGTTTCCAGAGCGATTTCGGAGACACCGCCGCGCTCATGCTGACCGTCGCGAGCCCGAAGGCGGACAACATCGAAATTGCGGCTCGTGCCAATTCCGTTGAAGCGGCGATTCGCAAAGTTCATGACGCCAAACATCAGAATCGAAGGGACCAGCTCGTAACAGTAACTGTAGTGAATTCTTTTCCCCAATCGATTTCGGCGCGTGAGGTCCTTGACAGCGCATACTTGTTTCAAGAGGAGGCGCAGAGGGCCGGAATCATTCGCGATTCGCAAATCATTCAGGGAAGTGGATTTATCGGCGTCGATGGTGTTTCCGGAGCAGATGACAGTTCCATTCAAGCGTTTATTCAGCGGTTTATCTCCGAGCGCCTAAAACGGTCCGAATTGCATCCCGATTCGTGGGACCCAGCGATCATCCGCGATCCGAAGGAAACACGAACGAAGCTGGCCAGCGTTGCCGGGGACAAATACAGTTATGCCGAACTCGACAATTTTTCTGACTTGATTGGCCGAACGCTGCAGGGAGCTCCCGAAGTTTCCAAGGTGGAGCGGCGTGGCGTTTTGTCGCAGACCATCTATCTGGATTACTCGCAGGATCGCCTCGCAGCCTACGGCCTGCGTCCTGCTGATCTCTCCAAAGTGCTTTCGGCTCGGAACATTATCGCGCCGGGCGGAACTGTTGAAAGCGGCGAGCGCAGGATCACTCTCATTCCCTCCGGACAATTCGATACCGCAAAAAGCATCGGCGATGTGGCGGTATCGGCCACGTCAGAGGGTACCCCCGTATATTTGCGGGATCTCGTCCAAATCAGCCGAGGCTATCAGGCTCCTGCCCAGTATCTCAACTACTACACTTGGCGGGACACAAATGGCCACTGGCAGCGCAGCCGCGCGATCACCTTAGCAGTGTACATGCGCGATCGAAAGCAAATCGCGCGCTTCGGACAGTCCGTGAATTTGAAGCTTTCGGAGCTTCGCCAAATCGTTCCCGCCGACCTGATTCTGGCGCACACTTCCGATCAACCGCTACAAGTCTACGAGAACATTCACCTGTTCATGCGGGCGCTTCTCGAAGCCATCATTCTCGTGGTTATCGTTTCGCTGATCGGGTTTTGGGAATGGCGGCTGGCGCTGATTATGGCTCTGGCCATACCGATCACACTCGCGATGACGTTTGGCATCGCGTATATGTTGGGAATCGATCTCCAACAAGTCTCCATCGCATCGCTGATCATCGCGCTGGGCCTTCTCGTGGACGTGCCGGTGGTCTCAGGAGACGGCATCAAACGTCACTTGGCGGAAGGGTTTCGGCGCAGCATTGCCTGCTGGCTTGGCCCGACGAAGCTCGCCACAGCGATCTTCTACGCGACAATCACGAATGTTATCGCCTACCTGCCATTTTTGCTGCTCACCGGCAATACCGGCGAGTTCTTGAAGAGCCTGCCTGTCGTGATGACGGTTTGTCTGCTGTGCGCGCTCTGTGTCGCGATGACCTTTGTTCCGTTCCTGGGCTACTACATTTTGCGCCCTCCGGCAAAGCGAGAACCGACGATCGAGGAGAGACGGCAACGAGGATTTTACGGCTTCTACAACAGACTCGTCGGCAAAGCCATAAAACACCGTTGGGCTGTCCTCGCCGGGTCCTTGGTTTTCCTGATTCCAGGCGCCCTGCTCGGTTCTCGGCTTAAGACCCAATTCTTTCCCGAAGATGTCCAGTATTGGTTTTATTTGGATATTTGGCTGCCGAATGATACTCCCTTGGGCGTCACCAACGATGCTGCCGTACAGGCCGAAAGAGTCGTCCGACAAGTGATCGACAATTCGCCTGACGTAACTGCGAAAGAGAACCGTGGGCATCTTCTCAAGTCATTAACAACCTTTGCTGGCGGCGGGGGACCTCGCTTCTGGTTCTCCGTCTCGCCCGAAATGCCGCAGACCAACTACGCGCAAATGATTGTTGAGATCACGGATAAAGAGGCTTCGCCAAAGTTAGCTCGTCCGATCCAGGACGCACTGGACAAGGAAGTACCGGGCGCGTGGATTACGGTTCGCCAGCTTCAAACCAATCCCGTGGATAACCCCGTCGAGTTGTTGATCTCTGGGCAGGCGGACGTTGACGCGAGAAATGAAGCTAGCGATATTCGCACTCTTCGGCAGATTGCCGCGCAGGCTCAGGACATCGTCAGGCAAGCTCAGGGCATCGCCGTTCTTCGTGATGATTGGTTCCCTGACAATGTTCAGCAGAGGATTCAGATCGATCCAGACCGCGCCAACGTGGCAGCCACTACCAACGCTGATGTCGCAGACGCATCGGCCACGGCCATGAGCGGCGCAACAGTGGGCATCTTTAAGGAAGGCGACAAGAACATCCCCATTGTGGCGCGCCTTCGCATGGAGGACCGTGCCCAGCTTGCCGACATCAAGAACCTGTACGTTTACTCTTCACAGACAAACAACCGGGTGCCTCTGCTGTCAATCGCAACGGTCGGAAATTCTCTGGAAACGGGTCGCGTCAGGCGCCGCGAGCATTTTCGCACCATTTCCATACTGTGTTATCCCCAGCCCGGAGTTCTCGCCTCTGAGGTGCTTAACCAGATCCTTCCAAAAATACAGGAATTTCAGAAAAATCTTCCGCCCGGTTATCAGCTCCGGATTGGTGGCGAACGGGCCAAACAAATCGACGGATTCGAGAACCTCAAACTCGTTCTGTTGATCTCTTTACTCGGGATTTACCTCGCGCTATTGATTCAATTCAATAACGCCGTAAAACCTCTTCTGGTATTCGCCGCTGCTCCCTACGGAGTGATTGGCTCTCTGGTCGCCCTCTCGGTAATGCATACGCCGTTTGGATTTATGGCCTTTCTGGGCATCGCTAGCTTAATCGGAGTGATCGTAAGCCACGTCATCGTACTCTTCGATTTCATCGAGGAAATGCATGAGAAAGGGGAACCTCTGGAGCAGGCCCTTCCGGACGCAGGCATCCAGCGTATCCGGCCCGTAATGATCACTGTACTAGCGACCATCTTGGCCCTCCTCCCGCTGGCGCTTGAAGGAGGGCCCCTATGGCAGCCTCTTTGTTATGCACAGATAGGCGGGCTTGCCGTGGCAACGTTCATCACGTTGCTTCTGGTGCCCGTTCTTTACAGCATCTTCGTACTCGACCTGAAAATCATCCGCTGGGAAACGAAGCAACCTGTGGCTGAGACTGAGGCTCGCCTGGCCCCCGAAATGGCGCCACACAGCAACTGATGACGAAGTCTCGACTGGGGCGTAACGGCGATGGAAAAGACCCTCGAATGAGAGCAAGTCTAGTTCGTTGAAGGCTTTTGCGATGATTCTTTTTAATCAAGTTGCCGCGGCTGCTCTCCTGCTGAGTCTTACACTCTGCTTGCAGTGCGCCGGCGTTGCTGCGCTGATCGAGTGGCTAAAACGCGTCTTAACGCGCGATACTCACAACTTTCGTCCGATCCACGCAGCCGCGCTGGTCGTGAAATCATCCGTCGCAGTGATCGTTCTGCACGGCTTCGTGATTCTTCTTTGGGCGGGTTGGTACCGATTGCGTTGCTTTTCCTCGTGGGACCTTGCCTTTTACTTCTCCGCGAGCACTTACACCACAGTCGGATGTGCGGATGTCATGCTTCCGTCTAACTGGCGACTCCTAGGACCCCTGGAGAGCATGACCGGGGTGTTAATGTGCGGCATATCCGTCGCGGTTCTGTTTGCCATAGTTACCCGATCGATCGCGATACACGAGCGTCACAGACACATCGAGAGTTCAGCGGGGCACTCGAGGGAACACAGTCATGGCTAACGCCCACATCCAAACTCCGGATTGGCTTCGTCAGATGGAGAGTATTCTTGAAGAGCTCAACGAGGGAGTGGTCATTGTCGATGATCAGCTTCGTGTAGTTTTCGCCAACGAAGCGCTGCTCCGGCTGGGAATGTATAGCCGTGAAGAAATCCGCGGCCTAACGCCCGATGCGATTTTCCCAGCGAAAGATATTCCGTATCTCCTGCGGCAACATGAATCAGGCCATCGCTATGGACGCAGTCGAAGTGAGTTCTACTTGCCTCGCAAAAATGGCGAAAGGATCCCGGCGATCTTCAGCGGGCGATCGATTCAGGGACCGGACGGACAGGAATACGTCTTACTTATCGTGACCGACATCAGCGCACAGAAGCGCGTCGAGGAGCAACTTCGCGAATCCAACGCCCAACTCGAAAAGCGGCAGATGGAAATTGAGGCCGAACTCTCACTCGCTGCTCGTGTTCAACAATCGCTCGCACCACAAAACCTGGTTTGGAACGATGTCTCGGTGGAGGCCTATTACAGCCCGGCGCGTACCATTGGCGGTGACTTCGGCGTTGTATTTCCGCACAGCGACGAAGCTCTGACCATCCTCATGTGCGACGTATCCGGTCATGGCATTGGTTCGGCGCTTATGGCGAACCGCATTTACTCCGAAACACTCCATGCACTCGAACGCAAAGCGGGGCCGGGTATCATGCTGCGACGCGTTCACGATTTCGTGCACGATCGCCTCGCGACAGATAGCTTTTACTTCACCATGGCCGCAATCCGTTTCAGTAGGTGCGGTCGCCGCGCCACCTTTGCTGCCGCAGGCCATCCACCCGCAATGCTCGTCTCAAGTGGCGGTGTCCGCCTACTTGAGTCGCAAAACGGGATCCTCGGCTGCCTGGCGGAAAATACACCATCCGAGTCCGTGGACGAAATTGAGCTCACATCTGGCGATCGCTTCATTCTCTACACGGACGGGCTCATCGAGGTCTTTAATCATGAGGAAGAGATGCTCGGGGTCGAAGGGTTTTCGCGGTTAGTCCTCGATTCGGCAAAACATAAATTGCCGGAAATGCGGCAAGCAATCCTTGACGGCGTGACTGCGTGGAGTCACGGCCCCCTCGTGGACGACGTTTCGCTCGTCATTGTAGAAGTTCGCTAGTTCTGTCAGAGTCCCGTCCCGAGGGGAAACGTGCGCCGGGGGCATGTGCGTAGACACTTGCCACATATCCATTGTGGAACCCATCGGTCGAGTTTGCGGTGCGGTAGTGGGAGAGCGCCGCATCGATGGCCGTGAAGCCTTGTCCCATTTTGTGCGCCAACTGGGTGTAGGCGGATATAAGGATGGCTGCGCCGCTGTGCTTCGTACCGGAGAGTGCCCGTTCTCGTCTAACTCAGTGCCCGGGCATCGGCAGTGTGTCACGCTTGATGGCACGGGGTTGAACATCCAGGTTTACCGAACCGTCTTCCCCAGTTCCTATGTCTAAAGAAGTCAATCACTAAACATGCCTGTAAGTTTGGTCCTTGGATTGCTCTCCTCATTGGCATGGATTTCGAGAAGATGAAGGCGTTGTTGGAAGCGAGCCGCGAGGAGTCGGCGGCGCAACGCAAGCCGCAAGTCCAAGAGTTTCCCAAGCCGGATTCTGGGCCCGACTGGACATATCTGGCTTACGACGCAACAAAGGAACGGATCGCAGCCTAGGAAAAGTAGCAGTCATGAAAACGCCAACGATATTTCAGTGGTACCAGATTTTGCGCCAACACTATCAATTTACGGTGTTCCAGGCGGTGCGGTTCGCGCTTTGGCTGGCGCGCTAGCCAGTTCACGTTCTGCGCTGCTGGGCGTGGTAGTCGGGGAAATCGGAGTGCGTAGGCAGCAATACAGATGATGAACGAGGAGGGTCCCGGAATGCAGAGCCAATCCAATGAGTTCCGCCCACAAGCCACAGAACGGTTATTCTTGGCCGTCGTCAATCAGGCAATCTCTGATGTCCTGGAGAACGGGAAAGAGGCAAAAGAAGCAGAGCGATGGCTGCTCAGCAAGGATTTCGACACCTTGGACAGACTCTTCGCGTGCCCTGCCAAAGCGGGTAGAATCGCGATTAGAAAAAACGAATCAGCGAGCCTGAGTCCTGACGAACGGCAGATCGGAGAAATGGGTCCTGAAACCTATTCCGTTTTCAATTCCCGGACTGTCCGTAATCGGCTTGACCAACTATTCGGCGTTAGCCGAGACAAACCCTCGTTGCGGTTTACCTCATAGGAACTCTAGGTTTCCGATTGCTCATTTGCCGGGACCCAGCTCCTGTTGGTGTGTCAGTTATCGCCCGCATTTCAGCCCAGAACGCGCTAAGATTACTGACCTATGAGCGCAGGATGCAGAGCAAAATCGGCAGTGCCCATCCGCGTGCTCCTCTTGGCGTGCGCTGCTCTGATCTGCGGCCGAACTGCGTTCGCGCTCGATCCGTCGCTCGACATCAGCCAGTACGCGCATACTGCGTGGACTGTGCGGGACGGGTTCTCCCTCGGCAACATCTACGCGATGGCGCAGACGCCCGATGGATATCTCTGGTTCGGCGGGGAATTCGGCTTGTATCGCTTCGATGGCGTTCGCAGTATCGCTTGGCAGCCACCCGCGGGTCAGCAGCTCCCTGAACAGAACATCAACAGCCTACTCGTCACGCGCGACGGCACTCTTTGGATTGGCACGTTTGCCGGCCTTGCGACCTGGAGTGGCGGCAAGCTGACCCGGCGCCCGGAGCTTGGTACACAGTTTGTGTCATCGCTGTTCGAGGACCGTGACGGAACGGTGTGGGTCGGCACGCTGGAGACTTCCGGTCAGCTCTGCGCGCTAAGAAACGGCGGCGCGCAGTGCTACGGCGAAGATGGTGCCTTCGGCAGAGCCGTGTGGGCTCTGTACGAGGACAGCTCAGGCACTGTATGGGCCGCTGCACAGTCTGGGCTTTGGCGAATGAAACCTGGTCCTCCAAAGCGATATCCGACAGCGACGGAGCTTATTGGCCTGAGTAGGGCCGACGACGGACGGTTGTTGATTGCCTTGCACGGCGCAGGACTCATGCAGCTCGCCAGCGACAAGGTCGAGGCTTATCCGATTCGAGGCGCAATCAATTCGAATAAACGGCTAAGCGACCGCGATGTCGATGCGAATCGACTGCTGCGGGATCGCGATGGGGGTCTCTGGATCGGGACAGTGGAGCGGGGGCTCATACATATACATCACGGCAGGACCGATGTATTTACGAAATCAAATGGCCTCTCCGGCGACGTCATCTTGAGTCTCTTTGAGGATCGCGAAGGCAACGTCTGGGTCGCCAGCACTGGAGGACTCGACCGGTTTCGAGAGCTCCCCGTCGCTACTATTTCTGTGAAACAAGGTCTGTCCAGCGATGCGACTCAGTCCGTGCTCGCAGCCGCGGATGGGAGCATTTGGGTCGGCGCTCACGAGGGTTTGACCAGGTGGAAGGATGGACAAGCCACGATCTTCGGCAATACAAGTGGACTGCCAGAAGATGCTCCGGAATCCTTGTTTCAGGATGATCGGGGACGAATCTGGGTGTCCACGCGTCACGGACTTGTTTATTTCAAGGACGGCAGGTTTGTGGTCGTGAATGCCGTGCCTACAGGAGAAGTGCATTTCATCACGGGAGATAAGACTGGCAATCTCTGGCTTGCAGAGCGTCAGAGTCTCTTGCACGCGCTAGAGGGACGTTTAATCGAGCGCATCCCATGGTCAGAGCTGGGGCGCCATCAAGCTGCTGGGGTTCTCCTCTCTGACGGAGGCGGAGTGTGGCTTGGATTCTGGAGCCACGGGGGCCTGTCGTATTTCAAGGAAGGACGGCTCCGCGCCTCGTACAAAACCGCTGAAGGCCTGGGGGGCGATGATGTCATAGGTCTTCAACTCGATCCGGATGGAACGCTGTGGGCCTCAACCCAGCAGGGCGGCCTTACCCGGCTGAAAGACGGCCGTGTCCTGGCTTCGCTCACGAGCAGGGATGGTTTGCCCTGCGACACCATTAACTGGAGCATAGAGGACGACGATCGTTCCGTTTGGTTGTACACGGGCTGCGGCCTGGTGCGCATCAGGCGAAGCGAACTGGACGCATGGATCTCCGACCCGAAACATAGGGTTGAAACGATGGTTTGGGATGCGGCCGACGGTGTCAGGCTCCGATCTTCTGCGGCTAGCGCCTACGGTCCACGTGTGGCGAAGTCCCGTGATGGCAAACTGTGGTTCGTGACGGGAGAGGGCGTCCAAGTCGTCGATCCCCGTCATCTTGCCGCCAACAAACTGCCGCCGCCAGTACACATTGAGCAAATCGTCGCCGACAACAAGACTTGTTGGCAGAACGTACCGGGTGCGGCAGTTTCGAGCGTGCGTCTGCCAGCGCGGATTCGCGATCTCCAGATCGACTACACCGCTCTCAGTCTCGTTGCTCCGGAAAAGGTTCATTTCAAGTACATGCTGGAGGGCCAGGATCAGGACTGGAAGGAAGTGGTCAACGATCGCCAGGCGCAGTACACGAACCTCCCCCCCCGTCATTATCGCTTTCGCGTGATCGCGAGCAACAACAGCGGCGTGTGGAACGAGCAGGGAGGTACCCTGGAGTTCTCCATCGACCCGGCGTACTACCAGACAAATTGGTTTCGTGCCCTCTGCGCCGCCGTTTTTTTGGGGTTACTGTGGACGGCCTATCAGTTCCGCGTCCGGCAATTGCATCATCAGTTCGCGATGACCCTGGAGGCGCGCGTCGGCGAGCGCACACGGATCGCTCGGGAGCTTCACGACACTTTGCTGCAAAGTTTTCAGGGAATTTTGCTGCATCTACAGAGACTCTCGAACCGGCTGCAACAGAGCGACACAAAACAAGCACTCGATAGCGCAATCGAACAGGCCGCGCAGGCAATCGTCGAAGGCCGAGATGCGGTGCAGGACTTGCGCGCGTCGACGGTCGAGAGCAATGATTTGGGTTTGGCGATTAGAACGCTTGGCGAAGAGCTCGCGGCGACTGACAAACTCTCGCGCCGCCCCGATTTCAGTGTGCGCCTGGAGGGCACGCCGCGGAGTGTGCACCCGATTGTGCGCGACGAAGTGTACCGGGTGACCGGCGAGGCGATGCGCAATGCCTTCCGCCACGCAGAGGCCCAGCGCATCGAAGTGGAAATTCATTATGATGAGCGGCTGCTACGGGCGCGCGTGCGCGATGACGGCAAGGGCATTGACCCCAAACTCATAAGCGCTGATGGGCGCGAAGGACACTTCGGTTTGCATGGCATGCGTGAAAGGGCAAAACTGATCGGCGGGAATTTGACGCTGTGGAGCGAACTGGACTCCGGCACAGAAGTCGAGCTGAGTATTCCGGCTGCTCGCGCGTACACGGCAGCCAGTAAAGGACGTGGATCGTTGCTAGAGAAGTTCCTTGCAAAATTGTCGGGCCGAGGCACGGGGAAGAAATCATGAGCGAGGAGCCAACCGCCATTCGGATTCTCGTGGTCGATGATCATCCGGTTGTGCGCGAAGGCGTCGCAGGGCTCGTCGGGGATCAGCCCGACATGAAGATCGTTGGCCAAGCGTCCAGTGGACGGGAAGCGATTCAGCGGTTCCGGGATCTTCATCCCGACGTTGTGCTCATGGACTTGCAGATGCCGGACATGAACGGGCTCGACGCGATGATCGCGATTCGGGATGAAGCTCCCCAAGCGCGAGTTGTCGTGCTAACTACGTACACCGGCGACGCACAGGTACTGCGGGCAATCAAAGCTGGCGCTCGGGGATACCTGCTGAAAAGTGCGCTGCATAAGGAACTGCTGGAGACCATCCGGGCGGTCTATGCGGGAAGAAAGACGATTTCCGCCGAGGCCTCCTACGAACTTGCCGAGCATGCCACCGATGACGCCCTGACTCCCGCCGAAGTTCGTGTGCTGCGGCTGATTGCGCAAGGGAACGCGAACAAAGAGATTGCAGAGCAGCTATCCGTAAGCGAAGAGACGGTGAAAGGTCAGGTCCGCAACATCCTGTCCAAATTGGGTGCGAAAGACCGTACCCAAGCCGTTATGATCGGGGTGAAACGGGGCATCATCGGGTTGTAATTCCCTCGAAAGAGTCCCTCGCTCGGGCCGTTTGGGGGTTATGTTTGAATAGCGGCGTGCATAATCTAATCATGTCATGCGTCGACTTTTCTCAACTTTCGCCCACGGTGCGCCTGGCGTGGGTCTTTTATTGCTGCGAGCAGTAGCGGCCATTGCCGTGGTTTTTCACGCTGCGATGGCACTCCGCGGCGGTTTCCCGGTTGGACCAACCATACTGAATGTGCTCACCGGAGTTGTAGGAATACTTTTACTTGTCGGTCTGTGGACCCCTGCCGCGGGAACCGTTCTGGCGATCCTTGCGTTATGGAAAGCCTTCCTGCATCCTGCCGATCCTTGGACCTGTATCTTCTTAGGGACTCTCGGTGCTGCCCTGGCCCTCCTGGGACCTGGGGCTTGGTCGGTTGACGCTCACCTGTTTGGATGGAAGCGCGTCGAGCTTCCGGACCGGCAGAGTTAACCTCCACCCATTGTTTAGTGCGTTCCTTCCCTCAAAAGGGGCCCTTTAACCGCCGGTATAGTCCCGATCCTAACCCGATGCAGTGTCCACGAACTACCGATGTGGGGTTGCCCGCCGGCGGGACTCCGAGCACACTCCGGTGCAAAGAACGGTCATTCCGACTAGTCTTGAGGGGGTAAGATGAGCGCAGCAGCACCGAGTTTCACTCATTTCAATGGATATCAGAGAGTTCCACCGACGAACGGCGTATTTCCTCTTGCCGACAAATCACTGACGTACGAGGCGGGACAGGCTGAGGCCTCATTTCTGGACACAATTGTCGGGCGGCACGGCGGCTTGCGCGCGGTCCTTTCGCAAGTGGAGATCGTGGCTCCCACCAACGCCACAGTCTTGATCTGCGGCGAGACCGGAACCGGGAAGGAACTCATCGCGCGGGCGATTCACGAACTCAGCCCTCGGCACAACCGCAATCTCGTGAAATTGAATTGCGCGGCGATTCCGGCCGGCCTGCTGGAGAGCGAACTCTTCGGGCATGAAAGAGGAGCGTTTACCGGAGCCCTGATGCAAAAAAAGGGCAGATTCGAGCTTGCGGATGGGGGCTCGCTGTTTCTGGACGAGATCGGGGACATCAGCCTGGAACTGCAGCCAAAATTGTTGCGCGCGGTGCAGGAACGTGAGTTTGAACGACTGGGTAGTACGAAAACGATTCGCGTAGACGTTCGCCTTATTGCCGCGACCCACCGCAATCTGCAGGACATGATACGCAACAACCAGTTCCGCGAGGACCTTTTCTACCGATTGAATGTTTTTCCGATTGAGATTTCTCCACTGCGCGAACGGCGCGAGGATATTCCGCTCCTAGTGCACTATTTTGTTTTGCGCCACTCCCGCCAAATGCAAAAGTGCATTAAGTCCGTTCCGAAGCAGGCGATGGAGGCGCTGGTGATTGCCGATTGGCCGGGCAACATTCGCGAGCTGGAAAACTTCATCGAGCGCTGCGTGATTCTCACGCAAGGGGAAGAATTGAACGTCCCACGTCCAGAGCTGAGGCGCTCCGCTGCTTCAGCCGCATCAACTTTCGAACAGGCTGAGCGGCAGGCCATCATGCAAGCCTTGAGAGCGGCGTCCGGGAGAATAGCCGGCCAAGGTGGAGCCGCAGAACGCCTCGGACTGAAACGAACAACACTCCAAAACAAGATGCACAAGCTGAACATCAGTCGCGCTTGCTATGCCGTGTAAGTGTTTGCGCAGGGCTCGTGCGCTACGCGAGGTATCCATTGACGATTTGAATGGTGATGAGGGTAAGGCAATGAGCACAGAAACCAGGATGGCAATTGAGCAATCGACACCGATGCCACAGCGTTCCGAGAGCGGGGCGAGTGTGCGTTACGAAACCAAAGTTTTCTCGCATTGGGATCGGCAAGCGTGGGCCGAAGTAAATGCCGCTTTCACGTATGAAATTGCCTGGATACCGGAACGGCAGTGCTGGCGGAGTTTCCTGTGCTCCGTCAGCAAGCTCGCCTGAAAAGTTTTGGCAGCTATACAGGTTTTTCGAGTTACGGCAGTGAAGGGGGAAGTCATGGCAACAGCAACGCAATCGGCCCGTATACAAGAATTGGACACGAAACAGCGGTGTTCCACGTCGCGACATTTTGAAGATGCGCTGCGACAAAAGATCGTCGGGCAGGACGAAGCCGTGCAAGCGCTTGTCGAGCTATATCAGGTGTTCTGCGCTGGGCTGCACCCCCTAGGTCGTCCCATCGGAAACCTGCTGTTTCTCGGGCCGACCGGCTCCGGCAAGACGCGCATTGTCGAAGCTGCAGCAGAAATCCTGTTTGGAGATAGCCGAGCGCTGATCAAAGTGGATTGCGCGGAGTTCCAGCACTCCCACGAGATCGCCAAACTGATTGGCTCGCCCCCAGGGTACCTGGGCCATAGGGAGACCCATCCGCTGATTACGCAAGAGGAACTGGCTAAGAGCCACCGAGGTGAGTTGAAACTCAGCTTCCTGCTGTTTGACGAGATTGAGAAAGCGAGCGACGCACTTTGGCAACTGCTGCTTGGAATCCTGGACAAAGCGACCTTAACGTTAGGGGACAACCGGAGAGTCGATCTGTCGCAGACAGTGATCTTCCTGACTTCGAACCTGGGCGGAGGAGAGATCACGGAATTGATGCAAGGTGGGATGGGTTTCATCCAGCCGAAGGACATGCCAGTCAAGAGAT
This sequence comes from Candidatus Acidiferrales bacterium, assembly GCA_963775865.1. Classification (GTDB taxonomy): domain Bacteria; phylum Acidobacteriota; class Terriglobia; order Acidiferrales; family UBA7541; genus Acidiferrum. Next base: position 14,530 of record CAVZKU010000014.1, read on the forward strand.
TAGACGAGAAGGTGGAGAGGACGGCGGTAGAAGCGGCACGGCGGAAGTTTTCGCCCGAGTTTATGAACCGCTTGGACAAAGTGGTGGTGTTCCACCCGTTGAAGCGCCAAGAACTTGATGAAGTGCTGGAGATCGAATTGGGGCAAGTGCAGAAGCGCGTATTGGATTGTGCGACGAGTCCCTTCCAGTTTCGGATAACGAACGAAGGAAGGCAGTTCCTGCTGCAAGAGGGCACCGACCAGAGATATGGAGCACGCCACCTGAAGCGCGCCATCGAGCGCTATGTAGTCTGCCCGATGGCGAGGCTGCTGGCCACCGCGCAAGTGCGCTCGGGGGATGTCCTTGTGATCGATCGGCATCCAGGCGAAGAAGAGTTGGCCTTTGTAAGGGACGCGGAACAGTGCTCTTCCTATGCACAGATGCCCTTCACCATGTCGAATTCAAGACACCTTATGACTGCGGAGGCTCGGGCATGAGCGCATGCGATGGACGAGGCACACGTGGAATCAAATATGACCGCCCCAACCCAGGTCTCTTGTGGCAAATGGAGGGTAGAAACATCAGCGTAGTGTCAAGTTTTGCCACAAGCGTTGACGGATATCAGGACATCGATAACGGAAGGTACAGATAAATGCTGCGTTGCTCCAAATTCCTCACGCTGTTGCTGCTATTGAGCCCAGCTATCGGTTTTGCGAGGGGAGTGCCGAACGGCGACTCGCCAGCCTTCACACCCGTGCCGGAACTTAACGCTGGATTCGATCTCCTATACGTGCAGAAGTTTGCCGAAGCACGCCAAATTTTCGCAAGCTGGGAGTCCCGCAATCAGGAGGATCCTTTTGGTGAGGTGGCCATGGCCGCGAGCTATCTTTTTGAGGAGTTGTACCTCCAAGGCGTATTGACAAGCGAGTTTTTTCTGAACGAAAAGAAATTTCTGCACGGGATTGACGGCAGGCCGAACCCGGAGCGCATGAGCCATTTCGGCGAAGCTCTAACTCGGGCCCGCGAACTCGCCAAGGTGCGGCAGAAAACAAATCCCAACGATGGAGAAGCTCTCTTTGCCCTGACGCTGGCTGCCGGAATGGAATCAGACGCCGAATCGATTCTGCAGAAGAAACATATGAACGGCTTGAAGCGCATGAAGGAAGCTAACAAGTATGCCGAGTGTTTACTGGCAAAGTATCCGGACGCGACCGATGCTTACATAGCCCTTGGCATAGCAAATTACATTATCGGATCGCAGAGCGCTGGTTCCCGCTTCGCACTCTGGTTCGATGGAATTCACGGCGACAAAGAGCTCGGCATGGAGCAAGTCGCCAGGGCTGCGGCGAACGGTCGCTATCTGCGCCCGTTCGCCAAAATCATCCTTGCCCTAGCCGCGTGCCGTGAAAATCAGGCTGCCCTCGCGCGCAAGTTGTTGCGGGAATTGATCGAGCAGTATCCGGATAGTGAACTGTTTGCTTCGGAGTACGCCAAAGTATCGAGCCTGCCCGTGCCGGTGGCCCTGGCTCACTGACTTCTCTCTGGGAGCCCACGCTCCGCGAAGTCTTTGGATCGCCCTCCCATCCATTTTGATGGCATGCGCGGCAACTAACGAGTTGGTTCATCCGACAATCCCGGTCGTGAGATTGCTAATACCAGTTGGGCTCAACAGCAGGGCTCCCATCCTAAGACTTCCTAAGACATCGGCGATTTTTGACCTCTCGAATTTCCCAGTTTTACTGGGCTTTTGGTTTTCCACAAGTCGAAGTGTTGACAGCATTTGGGTTAGTTCTTACCATTCTTCGATTGAGTCCAGGCCTCCCAGCCAATTCTTGCTTTACACGGATCTGTATTCCCTGTGGGGCTAATGCTAATTCTGTGAGGCGGCCCTCGCCTGCTGTTGTGCCAGTCGAGCCCGGATTGCCTTCATCTGTTCCCGTGCCGCTGCCACTCGTTGGCGCCCGTCCGGCATTGCATCAATTAACTTCTCCAAGCTCAGGGCAAATTTCGGCCCGTACGCGGCCCGGATCTCGCCAAGGATTGCTTCAATCTTCGAAAAGACGGGGATGAACTCGCCATTGCTATCTGTGAACAGATCCAAGCTTATGGCACCGTCGTTGACCAGCGCCGCGGCCATATCCCAGTAGGTAATGACCATGCGCACGTACCCGCTGTGCTCGCTGAATAGAGCATTGTTGAAGTCATCCATCGATTGCGGATGAAAGTCGCGAAAATACCAGTTACGCGCCTTCCGCATCGTTTCTTCACGACGGAGTTCGTACAGTTTGAGGATGAGACCAGCTTCTTCTTGTTTCGACATGGGCAACAGGCTCCTTGGTGACCATTTCCGGGATAGCAGTGTAGCACCGGAGTTTCAAGAATGAGAAGCGATCGAAAGCAAGGTTCACATCCTTGCGATGCCTATTAAAGAAAAACCCCACGCGACATAAACGTGTGGGGCTTTTCGATTGATATAATCCGCTGAAAGCCTGCGAAACTACTTCTCTGTGACGCGAAGCGAGATGCGGCGGTTCTTCTGCCGGCCCTCCTCAGTGCTGTTGTCGGCCACGGGATGATCCTCCCCATAACCCTGGGCTTCCAGGCGGTCCGGCGCAACGCCCATTTTTTCCAGTTCCCCCTTCACGTTATCGGCTCGCGCCTGGGATAACTTCAGGTTGGCCTCCTTGTCGCCGGTGTTGTCCGTATAGCCTCCGATCTTGATCTTCACTTTCGGGTAGGCCTTCAAGATTGCGGCGATATTGTGAAGCTGTTCATCGGACGCAGGCTGCAGTGTGGCCTGGCCAGTGTCAAACAAAAGGCGATCGAAGTCGAACCACGTGTCCTTGTCAACGGGTTTGGAATTGTCCTGAAGGAACTGAATCAGCTTATTCTCAACGCCATATTGAGGGATATTGAGTTCGGTGCCATCCGGCAAGGTAGTTTTGAAGAATGAACCGAGGGAGGCCCACGCGGCGGTCGCGGCGTTGCTGGCGGTGTTGACTGCATTCGTAGCGGCAGTCGTTATCGGCTTCGTATCGACCTTGGAACCCTGCAGCGCGCGGTAGACGAACCACACGACAAGCAAGGCGATCAGGACGCCGAGGAGAGCCATCCAGTTCAGGCCTTTTGCTTTTTCCTCCACAGCATGTTCGGCGGCAATGGCTCGGCTGGTGACGCCGGAAGTGCCGGAGAACAGGTTGCTGAGGAAGCCCGTGGGAAGGTATTTCTGGAGATTGGGAGCCTCCGCCGTCAACATGCTAGCCAGAGAACCGGTGTTGAGGGAACCGCTGGCATGCATTTTGGCAAAGAAGCCCAGAAGCAGGGGAACGGCGGTCTGAAGAAGGCTGCTAGCCGCAGAGGAACTGATTCCGGCCCTCTGAGTCAGCATATTCGTGACCTGATTCGTTTGGCCGCCAAAGACCATGGGCAGGAATTTGCTGGTAAGGTCGCTCAGGCTGCCCGTGGGCCCACCGGACCCCAGGCTGGACAGACTGCTAAGGATATTCTGTCCCGAGGAACCGCTGACTAACCCGAGAACTTGGTTAAGAAAGCCGCTGTCACCTGCCTTACTGACCAATCCTCCCAGAGTTGCTGCTGCTGCTGTGCCCAAACCTGTTTGAACGGCCGATGGAGATTCGCCCAGTCGAGAAGCAATTGCTTGCTTCATTTCGGGGGTGACCATGGCCATTACCCCATCCAAAATAGCAGACATAGATAATTCTCCCTGTTTGTATGCGTGTCTGTTGTGAGGGTGAGACTACGGGGCGGAAATACGCCGGTATTATACTCTGGGAAACCTGAAGTCAAAGATGAATTTTGCGGAACCGGCGGCAGGGCCCGGAGAGGGGCAAGTTCTAGTCCTTGGAGGATTTAGACAGCTTCTGGGACTTTTGCTCCTCGTCCCTTGCCTGCTCAAGGTGACCGCTACGCTGATAAATGACGGCCAAGCGTTGGTGCGGTTCCGCTGCCTTGGGTTCGAGCAAGGTGGCTTCCTGAAGGTAGCGGATGGCAGCGGATGCGGCGCCGGCGCCCTCTGCCCGCCCAGCGAGTTCGAGTGCCGCCTGGTACAGCAGCGCGGTCGCGCCGGCATCCTGGGCGTTGAGTTGGTGCGCGTGGCGAAGCGCCTGGTAGGCGGGCTGAACTTCGCCTAGATTCCAGAGAACCGCCCCATAAAGAGCATTCAACGGAAAGAGATCGGGCCAGTGCTGGACCGCACCTGCTAGCGGCTCGCGAGCATCTTCGAAGCGCTTCAACTGAAAGTAGGTGAACGCCAGATTGTACTGCATCTGGGGGGATTGCGGGGCTAACTCCGCCGCTCGTTGCAGGGGTTTCAATGCTCTTTCCAGGTAGCCGTGCTGCCCATAGAGAACGCCAAGCGCAGTCAGCTTTTGGGCGTCATTGGGATCGTACAGCTGATCGCAGAGGGCGGCAGCTTCTTCGATTGGACCGTGTTGCAAGGCCTGGCCGCATTCAAATTTTAACTGGCTCTGCTTGTCACTCCGCGCCTTTGTTTCCCTGGCCTGCTGAAAAGCCAGGTTCGCCTCTTCCTGGCGTCCCTCTTTCTTGTATAAAGTGGCCAATTGGTATTCTGCACGGGAGTCATCAGGGTTCACTTCGATCGCTTTCTTGAGCCAGGTCTCGGCATCAGAATCGGAGCCCTGTTTCATGTACGCTAATCCCAGATAGAAAGCCGTGTCGGGAAAAGGAGGATGGGCACTGACTTTGAGCAGGTTCTCAATTGCGCCCGGATATTTCTGTTCATCGAGGTCCATCCTCCCGAGATAGTAGGATACCCCCGGCTGTTCTCCTGCAGCCCGCCGCACGGTTTCAAATTCCTGGCGGGCCTCGACATATTTGTGTTGTTCGAACAGCGAGACGGCTAGCGGAAAGCGGGCCCGCATGGCAAGGTGGGGATCGATGGCCAGCGCCGCGCGAAACTCCTTTTCCGCTGCTTCATATTGCTCTTGCTTCAACGCTTCATAGCCCTGGCCCAGGTGCACTTGCAGAGAATCAGTGCTTTGGCTGGCTGCTAGCCGAGCAGGAGAAATCCCGGGGAGCAAGAGCACAAGCGCCAGTAGGTGACATCGCCAGATTGGAAGGCAGGTCATGTCGGTTCAAGCGCGCCGCAATCAACTGCAAGATTATCATAGCCAATCGCATCGTTCGGGGACCTGCCTGAACGCAACCTTGACGCGTTCTGACCCCAATGCTACATTGCCGTTTCCGCAGAAACACTTCCGGGAGCATCTGTCTGAGCAGGTCGTGGAAGAAACGCCGTCCCGTCGATCTTAGCCGCCGCAAATTTCTCCAATACTGCCAGGGAGTTCCGCTCGTTTTTCTTCCAGCGGGCAATCCATTTAGCTCCATTCTCCGGTCCTTCCCACAGGAAAAAACTGCTGCGCCGATCGAACTGCAGCTCCACCCAGAATATCGTGTGAAACGAGGGATCGAAGCGATCTTGCGCAAAGTTCCCGCGGGCTTCGACGATTTTGTAACCGAGAAATACCAGGATCAAATCGAAGCGGTCTTCCGCGAGTGGAGTTTGCAGCTGCTGGATTCGCCGCAGCAAGTGGATGCCATACGCAAGGCAATGTCGTCCCGTTTCTTGGGCGGCTCCTGGAAACCCTATCAGGACAAGACCGTCCGAGAAGACGCTTTTCTCAAGGTGTTGAGCATGCGGTATCCCCTGGCGGCCACGCTCCCGGAAGAAATGTTTCTCGCGGAATTGCAAACCGGGCTCAGCCCTTTTTCAAAACTCATGACTGCAGAATTTCAGATCGAGGGCATCCACGTGGAAAGAGCTTCGGCGGCGGATACGACAGAATCGATTGCCGTGGCTACAACAGTTCGCTTTGAGCTGGTTGGCACAGGCTCAGGATTCCATCGCGAGCAGCGAGTGGGGCATTGGGAATTGCATTGGGAGCGCCTACCCTCCGGCGAGATTCGGCTCGAGAAATGGCTCGTTCGGAATGAAGAACGCAGCCGAGCAACCGTGCCTGTGTTCCAAGACATTACGTCCCATGCGTTTATCAGCAATTCTTCCTATGCGGCACAGTTGATTCCCGGAACGGACTATTGGCGCACGGTTCTCGATGGTGCCAGCGGAATTGATATTTACGGGCACAATGGAGTTTCGATTGCCGATGTCGATGGCGATGGCCTTGATGATTTCTACGTCTGCCAGCCCGCCGGACTTCCCAACCGGCTCTTCCGGAATCGGGGTGACGGCACGTTTGAAGACATCACGGATGCGGCGGGAGTCGGAGTTCTGGAAAATTCGGCGTGCGCTTTATTCGCTGACATTGACAATGACGGCCGACAAGACCTGATCGTTGTGCGTGCCAGTGGGCCGCTGCTTTTTCTCAACCAAGGTCGCGGAAAATTCCGTTTGAAGCACGACGCGTTCCGGTTTGCCAGTCCCCCGCAAGGCACGTTCACCGGCGCCGCTGTTGCGGATTATGACCGGGACGGCTGGCTGGACATCTATTTTTGCCTTTACTCCTACTACCAGGGCGCCGACCAATACCGTTATCCCATGCCGTATTTCGACGCGGAGAATGGTCCGCCGAACTTCATGATGCGCAACAACCGAGACGGAACATTTCACGACGTCACCAAGCAATCCGGTTTAGATCAAAACAACACCCGCTTCAGTTTTTGCTGTGCCTGGGGCGATTACAATGGAGATACCTGGCCAGACCTATATGTCGTTAACGATTTCGGACGAAAAAATCTTTATCGCAATAACGGCGACGGCACCTTCGCCGACGTAGCCAAGGAGGCCGGCGTCGAAGATGTAGGCGCGGGCATGAGCGGTACTTGGGTTGATTTTGACAATGATGGACGCGAAGACCTCTACGTGGCCGACATGTGGACGGCGGCTGGCATCCGCGTATCCGAACAGGATATTTTTCAGAAGGATGCTGGTGCGAACGCGCGTGCGCTTTACCAAAAGCACGCCATGGGTAATTGCCTGTTCCAGAACAAGGGTACTCATTTTGAAGATGCTGGAGCGCGCTCTGGCACGGCCATGGGGCGCTGGGCCTGGTCAAGCGATGCCTGGGATTTCAATCACGACGGATTTTCGGATATTTACATAGCAAATGGTATGGTTTCGGGAATTACACGCGAGGACTTGAACAGTTTCTTCTGGCGCCAAGTTGTGGCGAACTCGCCGAATGAATCCAGGCCAAGCCACGAATATGAGCAGGCCTGGAATGCTATTAATGATCTCATCCGGTCAGATCGAACTTGGAGCGGCTTCGAACGCAACGTGTTTTATCTCAACAATCAGGACGGAACCTTCTCCGATGTTTCCGGGATTGTCGGACTGGATTTTGTGGAAGATGGCCGCACCTTCGCTGTCGGAGATCTTGATGGAGACGGAAGGCTGGAGGTGTTGCTGAAGAACCGCAACAGCCCGCAACTGCGGTATCTAAAAAATGTACTGCCGGAATTGCCACCCGCCATTTCGTTTCGACTTACGGGGAAGAAGAGTAATCGCGACGCCGTCGGTGCGAAGGTCACCATTGAATCGAATTCCAGTCGTCAGACCCGCACGATCCGATGCGGCTCCGGTTTTCTTGCCCAACACACCAAGGAACTCTTTTTCGGCTTGGGCGAGGCAAAATCGTCCGTGCGAGCCACGATTGAATGGCCCAGCGGGACCACGCAAAGACTGGGTGCATTGCCCATCAATCATCGGATCTGGGTCGAGGAAGGGATTCCGCCTACGCGAATTGAGCCATACGCAAAGTCCGCAAATTTGCCGCCCGACCTGGCAAGGGCGGCTGGCGGGGAAGTTTTACCACAAGTAGTGGAGACCTGGCTGCTGGTGCCGGTTCTCTCTCCCGATTTTTCGCTGCCCGACCTTGGCGGGCACATTGAGAAGCTCTCTGCCCACCGGGGTAAACCGGTGCATCTCCATTTCTGGTCCGTTTCTCTGGCTGAATCGCAGGGGAATCTGAGAGAGATGGAACGGTCGTATGGTGGATGGGCGCAAGCAGGGCTCCAATTGTTGGCGATCAATGTCGATGTCGCACAAAGTAATGGCAACAATGAGGCAGCGACAACCCCCCAAGCTCAGTACTCATTCCCGGTTCTCCAGGGCTCGACGGAGGTGATCGCCGTCTACAACCTTCTATTCCGGCAGTTGTTCGACCGCCATCGTGATATGCGTGTTCCCCTTTCGCTTTTAATTGAGCCCGGAGGAAACATCGTAAAGATCTATCAAGGCTTGGTCTCGAATAATAAGGTCGAGGCAGATTCCCAAATCATTCCCCAGAATGACGCCGAGCGGTTGGCAAGAGCTTTGCCATTCGCCGGGCTACGCGAAACCTACGACTACGGGCGCAATTACCTTTCCTTTGGCTTCGTCTTTTACGAACGCGGCTATTTCGAGCAGGCGCAGGAATTCTTCGGGCAGGCGCTGAAAGACGATCCCGCCAGCGCCGAAGCACTCTATGGGCTTGGAAGCGCTTACCTGCAGCAGCAGAAAACGACTGAGGCTCGCGATTGTTTTCAACGCGCCCTCAAACTTCATGCCAGTTACCCGGGTACGCTGCCCAATTGCTGGAATAACTTGGGCATTCTGGCAGCGCGCGAAGGAAATTTCGACCAGGCGATTCAGTATTTTCAACAGGTGCTTCAGATTGATCCAGAACACTCCATCGCCTTGCAGAATTTAGGGAGCGCCTACCGCCAGAAAAAGGACTGGCCACAGGCGAAGATCGCACTCGAACGAGCCCTGGCTCTAAATCCTGATGACGCAGAGGCAAATTATAGCCTCGGGATGGTCTATGCCCAGCAGAACGAGACGGAACGTGCTCACGATTACCTGCAGAAAGCCATTGCGGCGCGGCCTGCGTATCCGGAAGCGCTCAATAATCTCGGGATTCTTTATTTGCGTACGCGGCATCCTGCAGAAGCCATCCAAAGTTTCGAGCAGTCGATACGCGTTGCGCCGGCATATGATCAGGCGTATCTAAATCTGTCGCGCGTGTACGCCATCGAAGGCGATCGGGAAAAGGCAAAGTCAGTTCTTCAGGAACTCCTCAAGCAGCACCCTGACAATTCACAAGCTAAGGAAGGCTTGAAACAACTGGAAGAATAGCTTTGTACTGCCGCCGATTGCGCGACGTACAGTCCGCCGCTAGAATGGAAGTTCGCCCGGATTCGCACACGCGCTTATAGCTCATGCATACAACGCTAACCAGACCGCTGCGCCTCCTTGGCATTCTTGCCACGCTGCTCTTCATCTCCGCGCTGCAGGGTCGCGCTCAAACAATCGGCAAAGACGTCACGACCGTGGTCGAAGGCAAAGTTCAAGATTCGCAAAGCCATCCGGTTGCTGCCGCCATGGTTTCTCTCGAGGGAATGGATCCTGGTCACACGCTAGTTACCACAGCGGACTCTCAAGGACAGTTTCGTTTCGAAGATGTGCCGACCGGGCACTATACGGTGCACGCGAAGCTGTCTGGCTATCAAGAGTGCACGGCAGGGCCGATCGTTGTCCATGATCATGAAAGAAAATCGGTGGTGCTATTCCTGACGAAAAAACAAATGGCAAAAGATTCGAAAAGCGCCATCGCATTTTCCGACGAACCTACTTTCACAGTTGCAGGAGTTACAGATACCACGGCATTGGGCGGACATGGCTCTGGCCCGATCGTGCGAAACAGCGATACCTTATCAAAGGAGACCGCCTCGTTGGCGCGAGAGGGCACGCTGGACGATTTGCCGCACGAGGTTATCCATGACGGAGCCACGAAAGAAGCCGAGATTCGAGCCGCACTCACCCATGAAGACAACGCGGATCTGCACGCCGCTCTGGCGGAGATTGAAGAACGTGAGGGCCATCCCCTTGAAGCCGTCAAAGAGTACCAGCGCGCAGTGGAAATGCAGCCAACTGAACCGCATCTCTTTGCCTGGGGCGCTGAACTTCTGCTGCATCACGCCCCAGAGCCCGCCATCGAGGTTTTCACGAAGGGCCACTACTTATATCCGCAATCCAGCAGGATGATGCTGGGATTGGGCGCGGCGTGGTATGCGCAGCGCTCCAAAGAGCAAGCGGTTGAGATTTATCTGCAAGCTTGCGATCTAAATCCTCTAGATCCCACCCCTTATCTTTTTCTGGGCAGACTGCAAGTGACGGAACAAGTCGTGCCGTCCGGGTGGACTGAACGAACGAAGAGATTCGTCAACCTTCATCCGGAGAACGCAATGGCGCATTATCTCTATGCCGTCGCGCTCATCAAAGAAGGCGGTCATCCGAATCATTTCGATGCGGCGGAAGCGGAGCTCAATACCGCCATCCAACTTGATCCACGTCTTGGCGATGCTTATTTGCAACTCGGCATTGTTCGAACAGAGCGAGAAGATTTTACCGGAGCAATTGCCGCGCTTCAGAAAGCAGTCGAACTAGCGCCGTTCCCCGATGAAGCGCATTATCGTCTTGCGCAAGTCTACCGGCGTCTCGGAGATACCGAGAAGGCCAACCAGGAAATTACGGAATTCAAGCAGATTTCGGGGCAAAAAAACGAGGAAGCCGAGCGCGAGCGCCACGAGATTCCCCAGTTTGTCTACACTTTGCGAGAGCAAACTCCTGTTAGGCAACCATCCTCTCCGGATCCGCACTAAGTTGCATGGTTTTCTAAACAAAAAAAACCGCCCCACCACAACTCTGATGGGGCGGCTGTAGTTTGTCCCGTGATGAGTTCTAGAACGTGAGCTTCAGACCGAACTGCACAAGACGCGGATTGTTGACCGTGTTGCTGATCTTTCCAAATGTGGACGGTGAGTTGAAATCGTTTTGAAAGTAAATGCTCGGAGAGCCAGGCAAGGCAAACTGCGCATGGTTGAAGAGGTTGAATATCTCCGCCCGGAAATCCAGGCCTATGTTTTCCCAAGGCAAAGCGAAACGCTTGATGACCGAAAAGTCGGTGTTGACAAAGTCCGGGCCATTCACCGGGGCTCGGTTTGCGTTGCCAAGTTCTCCTGCCGCAGGCTGAACGAAGCAACTAGTGTTGAACCACTCCCCTAAGCTCTGGTGGAACCCACTCGTCGGGTTGCAAATCTGGTTCGGACGAATCCATGAGTTCCCGTTATTATAGAAATTGACCCCCGAGAGGTTGCTGCTGTCAACAACAAAGATGGGGAACCCGGAGGTTATCTTTTCGATGAGGGTTAATTGCCAACCCCCGAGAATCGAGTTCGTCGCGTTGTTCCAATCGCTACCAAATTTCTTGCCCTTGCCGAACGGCAGGTCGTAAATCACGCTGGCAGTAAAACTGTTGTCCAGGTTGATCTGCGAAAGTCCCCAGTCCTGTTTTTGCCATCCGGGAAGCGGGAAATACGGTGCGCCGATTTCGGTACCGAGTCCGTCGGTATAACCGGTGTCGTAAGTCCGAGAGTAAGTATAACCAATCAGTGCGTAGATACCATACCGTGCACTCTTAGTTTCGGCCTTGACCTGGAGTGAATTGTAGCTGGACTTGCCGTAGTCGTTAATTGCCAGTATGGCGTTAAAGGGCTGGAGATAGGGCGGGGCGAAAGATGTCCCTCCCGGACCACAACCGAGCGTGTACCCCGAAACAACTCCACAGGCACTCGGCGAACCTAAGTTGATGTTGTTTCCATAGTTCAAAATGTTGTCGCTGCGAGCGCCTGCATAGCCAACAGTCAACACAATCCCACCCGGAACTTGCCGTTCCAGGTTCACGTTGAATTGTTGAACACGCCCCTGTTTAAGATTCGTGTTCTCCGCCACGAAATTCCCTTCAAAACCCGAAACGCTCGGCGGTGTACTAACCAAGGGGAATCCGTCCGATATACCGAGCCCTCCCGGAAAACCCGCTCCCGGCGTCTTTCCATAGGTCAAGGCACAAGCAGCTGTTGCAAACGTGCAGCCGCCAAATTGCGAACCGAACGTTTCCGCTGCGAATGGCGGATTCTGCCACAAACCTTGCGCCCCCATACTCCAGGCAGAGTCATGGTAAATCGCGTAGCCGCCGCGAAGCACGGTCTTGTCACTGCCAAGGACCTTCCAGGCCCCCCCCACACGCGGCTCCAGGGCGGTCCAGTCCATGGCGACCCCTCCGGAGCCCCCCGTTATTAATTGACCTGTGGAAGGTATCAGGTTTGACATGCGGCCAGCGGCTTCGGTAATCGGCGTAACTATGGCCCAAGCCAGACCCAGGTTTAGCGTCAGATCGCGGTTCACTCGCCAATCATCCTGAATGTACGGACGGAAGATCAGCCAGCGGCGGCCTGTAATATCGCCATTGAAATTCTGGTCGTGAATCCGGAGGCTGGCGAGACCCATTAGCAAATCTGCTGTTGCGTCTCCTGTCCATGCGCCGCTGACGATCCAGTAACCGTCCTGGAAGCCAACCGCACGCACGTTCATCTGATTGTCGCGGATGGCGGCACCTACATGGATGTCATGTTTCCCACGGATCATGTCAAAGGAATCTGCGATGGTAAATACGTTTGTTCCGCCCTGGAAGGGTGTATAACCGCGATCGCCAATTGACCAGTAACCACCGTTGAGCTGAGTGGAGGTCAGGCCACAACTGCTACCACCGAGACAGGTGGGATCAGGGGCCGTGCTGCACCCCAGATTCGCACCGGGAATCCCTAGTCTCGCCGACTCGCAGGTCCCGGTACCTTGCGAAGTGATGTAGTCGAATATCCGGTTGTAACCGAGGCTGAATTGGTTCACATCCGTTGGCGAAAACACATGCGTTTCGCCGATGGACACGTTGCGAGCATGATTTATGATTCCCTGATTGCTAGCGAATGGAGCTTGTTCAGCGAACCCGGGTGCGCCGCCCGGCACATACGAGGTAGCCTGATCGTAACTGAAACGCGCGAACAAGGAGTCTGCGGCTGAAAAGTTCTGGTCAACACGAATATCGAACTTCGTCTCATAGAGTGAGCGCACTGGCTCGGTTATAAGGTTATAGCCGGAGCTGGGATTGTTGGCGTTCGGTAGAGGATAAAAATTCATCATCGCCTGACCAATGGGATTGAAGAGACCCGATGGGATAACGTTGCAATCAGAGCCTTTTGCCTGACTTCCGTCCGGATTTACCGGCAAAGGAATTTTCGAGCCCGGAGAGCACTGAAAGTTGGTGTCGGGAGCCCCGGTGACGTTGGGGTTGAAAACGGTGCCGACTGGATTCGGTTGCCCGAAAGCATTCTCCGTGTAATCACCGTTGCGCATGGCCTGAGTGGGCACCAATCCCGTAAAGGGAATGCCATGTAACTGATCCTTTTGCTCGCCATCAACAAAAAAGAATGTTTTGTTCTTCCGGATAGGCCCGCCTACCGAGCCACCGAACTGATTCAGATTGAATTTTTCTGTGGAGGTCGCAAAGAAACTCTTGGCATCCAATGAGGTGTTGCGTAAGAACTCAAAGAGTGAGCCGTGAAAATCATTTGAGCCCGATTTGGTAGTCAACAGCACCGTCGGTCCTGCACGAGTTCCATACTCGGCCGAATAGTTGTACGTCAGAACCTTAAATTCCTGTATCGAATCGATGGATGAATAGATTGCAACACCGCCAGCTGTCAGTTCATTGTCATCGTTGCCGTCCAGCACCCAGTCCGTGCTGTTCGCGCGAGAACCGCCGACAGATAGAGAGTAGGAGCCTCGCGCGGAAACTTCACTGCTCGGACCGCCGTTGAAGAAGCTGGCGGGGCTGGTTTCCTGCGTCGTGCCTGGTGTAAGTGTTGCAAGCTGAACGAAATTGCGTCCATTTAAGGGGAGTTGGGCTACCTGTTGTGACGTGATGACTTGGCCAAGGGAAGGGTTTGCGGTTTCGACCTCCACAGCATTGGCTTGTACTTCCACCGAGGTGCTGACCGTGGCCGGGGCGATTGTGAAATCCAGTTCGCGCTGCTCGTCAACCTGGAGCTTAATATCCCTAGTCTCGACAGTCTGGAAGCCTTTAAACTCAACACGGATGGTATAAACGGAGACGGGCAAAAGATTGATGTTGTAGAGGCCCGCATTATCCGTGACGGTTTGGCGGATCGCGCCAGTTCCCTGCGAGGTCACCGTGACGGTGGCTCCCGAAACTGCGGAGCCCGACTTATCTGTCACCGTACCTAAAAAACTGCCCGTTGCCTGGCCATATGCACGGCCTCCACAGCAAAATAGCATTGCGACGACGCAGGCCACAATTGCAAGTGAAATTCGCTTACTCATTCTCCTCACCCCTCTCAACAACCCCATCAACGGTTTTTCCAGATTCGAAGCCCGGAAGAAAACGGAGGGCCTTCCCCTCGGTATCGGGAATCACCTTCATTCCCATAATCAGGAGTAGTGCATCAACTGGCAGTTCCCAGGTTCTCCGTCCTGCAAACACCCCAACGACAGGAATCAGGCTATGATTCCGTGAAAAAACATTGAGGAAAATTACTTCTCATTGGAGGCCCTGTCAAGCAGATGTTGAGGAAACTGCGGAATTGGACCCGTTCTGCGCGTTATCAACAGGTTGTGAGTGTGGATATCGGTGGATTATCGGGTATCGGAGGGCACTTTGGGTATAGATTTGGGTATAAAGTCTGGGTATAAAATCTGCTGGGTCTGCCAGTTCCGCCAGCCAGGCCACGGCGACAGGATACCAGACGGTTTGAGCCTTAGCCTAAGCCAAGACTTCGTACGTGAAGAGTGCGTTAGCACCGTTGTGCGGTCCCTCCATCTTAAGTCGCTTCACCCGCGCTTGTCTTTCGAGTCGATTGCTTCCCAAGACATTACAAACAGCAGGCATCCTGTCAACAAGTAGCAGTTCCATGTGGACGTCGCCTGCTCGCAGTGTTATCTCCGACTTTTGCGCGGCTCTGGCTGGTTCAATGTGGTTCCGAATTACATGCCCTCGGATTTCGTCTGCTCCCATCGGTGCCCCCCCCCGTCTCAACGTAAAGAGAATCATACGCCGGTGACGGGCAGGATGTGCACGGCGAGGCGTTCCAGAACTGCATGAAGCGGTTCAAATAGTAGTTCGATGTTGTCGATTTGTCTGTGGTAGCCTCAAGCACAAAAGCGATGACGCCCCCCTTCTGGAACTCGGTGGAGACCACGAAGTTAATTCACTCGTGGGCACAAGGACTGGCTATTGCGTCATTGATTCTTCTAGTTGTTTTTGAGGCTGTATCCCACTGGCACAAAAAGGAAGAAATCGTTAAACGTTTCGGCGCTCTAGCTATTGTGGCTTTGATGTTACTCGCAGTTTTTGATGGGTGCGGACTGGATTAATACCCACCGCTGGGAAACCCTTCAACAAATCCGGGGAAGACAGCATTAGGACGAAGGCAGAATCAGAAATCAAGGCTGCCAACAAGAGGGCGCAAGACGCCGAGGACGCCGTGAAAAATATACCGAAACGAATTGTCCTTGCTCCGCTTACGCGTCGTAACTTTAGATTATCGAAACGGTGGGGTCGGGAGGCCGTGCTGTCAAAGGTCAGTGGTGACTCCCGAGCCTTTACCTTCACGGTGACCGCGAAAGGAAATGGAGTTGGGATGCAACCGACTGTAGAAATCTCCTACCCCGATTCGGCATCGAGGTCCTCGCACGCGAGGCTGTGCATTCAGACGGGCGGTTCAGGAAACGTAACAGACACCAAATGGGAAGCAAGTCGCGAGGCGATGATGGCCACGTATCTGGGTTTGCCGTGGACCGGGCACACATACACGATTTCTTGTAATTAAAAGGCCGGAGAATCCTACTATCCCGGTCGTTTAACGATTTCAATCGCCCAAGGGGCGAACTTAATCGCTCTTCCAAGCCATTTTGTACCAATCTCCACGGCAGAGTCCAAGTCCTTGAGTTGGTTTAGCGCCGAGACCGGAACTCCTGTCACTTTTTCCGCTTTCTCTTGACCTTCAACGACCACAATGTGTTCGTGCAATTCACGCAGGTCACGCGCGGCTGTCTTCGTTAGAATTTCGAACTTGGTGGTAGCTAGAGACAAGGCCACACGAAAACCGTCAGTGTTGTGCTGGAATGCGTCGGGGTCGCTGAGAAAAGTCGCAACAGCTGCGTTGATGACCTGATATCCTTCCTGCCACTCCAAAAATGCGGACTCGTGCTCCGCAAACAAGAGCCGGAATTTTTCGAGCGCCACTAGCATTTCTTGGTTCGCAGGTTTCCCGAGCACGTATGGTGTCAACCGTTCTACGTAATTCTGAAAGGCTGCATAGATTGCAAAGTAGTGTTCGAGAAGATGCTTTTGGTCAAGAACCTGTCTCTTGAGGGCTGTGAGGTCGGTCATCGCTCATCCGTTCTCGTTCGGGTGCCCGAGCGCGAGTCTCACGCCTCTTTCTATCACGTTTGGATGTAGTCCCAAAGGTCAGCGACCCTCTTCAACAATCTGCCACAAATATATCCGAGCCGTCTCCTCTCCAAACGATACCTGTAGGTGCACGCCATCTGTCGTATCAACGATGGCCTTGATGGTCGCTTCCACAATTCTGCCGCCCGATAGTTTAATCAGTACATCATGTGTATTTAGTCTCGCTACATTCGACGAACTTTTCGCCGTCCTCGACGCAGCGTTCCATTAGAATCATCACGTGAACTGGAAACGCGCACTCCTAATGGGTGTGGGTTGGGGACTCGGAACCTCTGTCGGTCTAGCGTTGATTCTTGGATTGTGGTATTGGCATGCGAACAGACCGAAGCCGTGGAACCCAAGCGCTGTGACTGCTGAATTCGAACGCATTGAGACTGAGGGAAGAGACGAGAGCCTCGTCTTCTGTTTCGTTCTTGAAAATCATACGGCTCAAGATTATTTCGTGAATGGCGACGCTGAGCTAATGCTTGATGGTAAAACCAAAGCTTCAAATAGCCTCATGCTTATAGAAAAAGACCATGGCAATCTCGATTTTCCAATCTTCGTACCTCAACACAATCGCTCACGAGTATTCGTTCACTTGCCGGATTATAAGTTCCCTGACAGCGCCGCGTACAGCCAAAAGTCAGAGGATGACCGTAAACAATATAGAAAAGTTCTTGGAAAATTTGTCGCAGAGCAGATTCCTAACCTCGACGGGTTCGTTATCTTTGACAAGGCCAGTCGATACGAGATTGTGCTGCCGCCGGGCTGGAAAAACTAAGGCGATATCTTGAGCCTTTGCGTTAATTGGGCTACATAGGCTACAAGATTTGGGCGGCGTTGCGGCCCCCGTCCCAGCCAACTGGAACAATTGGAGGACTAATGTTTAACGAGCGCCGTCGTGGCAACCAATAATCCCACCGTCAACACAATCAGAGCAATGGTTAGGCCGATGAGCCACTTTGTCAGCCACTCAAGGCGAATATTCAAGGTCTGAATCTGCGTTAACAAGTCCGTCGTCCGAAGGCTGGCGTGTATGTTCGCTGTAAGAAGAAGAGGGATTAATTGGAGATAGGCAAAAAAGATGAGGTCCTTGCGCGTAAACTCGCCCGGTTCGATTTGTCCCGCTAGAACTTTGACCTGCGCCATCTGCTTGTTATTTGATTCGCAGATGGTCTTCATGACATCGGAACTATCTATTTTCCAGTCCAGTATGCTAAGCAATTCCATTGGTTCCTCCTCACGAGGGCGATGACGATACGGGCGTGCTACCAGTCGATTCCTAGGGCGTCGCTACAGTCTTGGCATATCCGGTCTTCGTCGCCTGTGTCTGTATCGTACGTGGCGTAGTCTGACTTCGACCCGGAGGTTTCGTGGGACTTCTGCGGCGGTTTCAACATCTCGGGGCCTCGGCAACCCACTTCATTCTTGTGGGTTGCCAATCGCGGGCGCGTCTAATGATTAACATACTTCAAACCGCACGTCTGCGCGGCGTAGTTGGCAAGGTGAACCTATGCCCCAGCAAGAAGTAGGGAGAGTGTCGCGTTCACCGATGTTCGCTCGACACGATGTCGAAGGAAAGTTCTTGTTCTTTGCCGTTGCCCACTTTATGTCCACTTATCTCGATTTTTCCATTCTTGTATTGAAATGGAAAGACGTTGCCCGGCACTAAGGAGCTGCACTTGCTGAACGCCCAATTGCGGGTGCAAGCAATGACCATTCGCGAATCTGAAGTTTCAACCAGATTGTAAACAGTGACATGCTGCCAATTAATAGGAACGGTTTGTGCGGGTGTGTATTGGGTAGAACACGAAGAGCTTCCCTGCCAGATGTTGCCGCTCCAACTTCCGCTACCAGTACATTCAGTGTTAGCGCTTCCCGGCGTTTGATAGTAGCTTGTGGTCACCCAAGGCACAGCACGCCATGCAATGGCCTTAATCATGTTCTGTGGGACTGAACTATCTGTATAGCCGCCGCTTGACTGCGTCGCCGTAGCCTCAGGAGGAGCTGAGTCGGTTTTCGCTACATAGTAATAAGACACATAACCTACCGTTCCCTCGGGTGTTCGCACCTTAAACCAAGGTTCCTTTTCCTGCAGAACAAAAATCGTCGAACCACAACTAAGCTTCTTAATTGGCCGAGGATCCCACGGCGCTGGATATAACTCAAGCTCTTTCAAACTTTGGCAGTCGACCCTTGTTGTTCGGACTATTGCTTCAGGCGGAGCGCTAGCCTTTGGCACTTTTACCATAGCCAAAATCACCTCGTCAGGTACCTTCGCGCTCTTTAGAGCTTTCAGTGCTTCGGGCGATGTATCGAAGTCGCAATGTGAGGAATTGATTTTTGCGATAATGATTTCCGCAGTCAATCCACCACTTAACATGTCAATGACATCTTTGTTTCTCAACCCGTCAGTCGAGTTGTCCGCAGAATTTTGCTGCGTCTGTGAATCCGTCCTGTCTAAGGTAGCGACAAATGCAAAGGTGGGAAATAGATAGGATAAAACGATTAGCGCTCGAAGTAAGGGCATAGGGACGCTCCTTCAAGTTACGCTGTGGTCATACTAACATAACGTGCCCTCTGTCTTCGTGCAGTTAAGACCTAATGGATACAGGTTTGCGTGATAGAGGCCCATTAGACACTCGTGTTATAAATCTTGAATGTCCAAAAACACCGAACGGTGGCTGCTGTTCAAATACGTCGACGGAGAGTTCACGCTGCTCTAGAAGCCATTCAAGGCGAAACAGCTAGCAGAGAAGGCGTGTTTGAAATTGCCGGCGGACGCAAGGTCCATTAGGTAGCATCCGCAGCGGGCGGCCTTTACCGCAGTCTATTTTCCTTGGTCGTGAGGAACGATACATGTAGCTTGCGTAGTCGCGCTATTCCCAGCTAGATCGCTCGCCGTCGCGGTCAACGTGTAAACTTGGTCTTTATCGGCCCCGAGCTGGACGAGGAATTGAGTTGGGCCGCCGCTGACCACGATTTGACCATCGGCCGGATCGTTGCTGGTTCCGGTGACCTTGAATGAACCCGGAACAAGGCCCGACAGTGCGTCCGCTGCAGTCACCGTAGCAACCTGAACTAGCTTGTGGTTTGGCGGCCAAATGAGACACCCCAGACTTGGCAGGCCGGAGATGACTGGCGGTGTCTCATCGATCTGAACGGTGAGTGTCTTAGCAGTCTCCACATTCCCAGCATTGTCTGTAGCAAAGTAGGTCAGTGTTGTGATTCCTTGGGCAGTGAGCGTCACGGAAGCACTATTTCCCACCACAGTTTGCAATCCGATATTCTCGGCCCCGCTGAGAGAGAACTGGATTTGCTTGACCCCGGAACCGCCGGGTTGTCGGTGGAGTTCAGCGCGACCGTAACGCTCGTGTTGTTCCAGCCATAGCTATTTGGGCCGGGCAACGGGCTTGCTGTGGTTACTGGGGACGGAGCAATTGGAGCAATTTTGTCGACGAAGGCATTGGAGGTGCCGCCAAGAGTCGGCTGCAGGGCGTTGGCCATAGGGAAATTAGTCGATTGCGTCTGTCCTGTGACGTAAGTGTTCCCGGAAGCGTCTAGATGCCGTTCCCGGAATCGTAGGTCGCCTAGTATTTGTGCTCATGAAAGAGTCCTTAGGAACGACACTTCGCTTCCGGAGAACAGTCTACGACGGGCCGTGATTCAGTCATCTCGCTTTCCAAATCCCGAATCTGACGGCTCAAAGGCGGCTGCGAACCGAAACGAATATGTAGAAGGGGGGAAGAACGATCCCTTTCAGGATGAGCTGGCAAATTGAATCGTGAACAACACCGCGCCAGTTTACATTAAATCGATTCAAACATGGAATCGATTCCTGAATTTGACTTCCGGAGGACCCGCGGCAATTTTCCACAGCAACTTTCACAATTTACCGGTGTTGGGGAACTAAACGGCAGTGGATTGGGAAAAGAAACTGGGGGAGGGGTGTGAAAAACAGGCTTACCTTCGCGTCGTGGTGTATTTGGAACGGCGTATCAAAACGCGCTTTTGTACTGGAGTCGTGCAGGGATTCTGTAGTATTGGAATTGCGGGGTTCAGGAAAAATCCAAAAATTCCAGATGCGCCTTAAACCGCTCGGCTCATGGTTTATTTTATTCCTTACTAGTCTGTGCGCTGCCGGTTGCAGTAATCAGTCTTCATTACCGATCACGATAGCCGTCACGCCGTCGACGACCGCGCTCGCGACAGGCCAGTCCATGCAACTCTCGGCCACAGTGACAAACAAGATGACGGGTGTCACTTCTCCGGCTACGACCAGCGGTTCGAACGGAGTCACATGGGCTGCCACGGCAGGTTCCGTCGACTCGAGCGGTAACTACACGGCCCCATCTGGAGGTCAAAGCGTAACTGCCTATGTAATCGCCGCCAGCAAGGAAGACCGGCCGAAATATGGTTACGCAACAATACATGTGGTGGCTTCCGGTCAGGTGTCGACGACGGCCAACTCGCAAGTCGCCTTTTACACACTCACTCCGGGTTCGACGGCAAACATGTCCGTGCAGTTCGGGACGGATACGAACTATGGACTGACGACGTGGACCCAACCGTCTTCAACGGGAGGACCGGTAGGTTTGTTCGTCGCTGGGATGATGGCTAACACCCCATATCACATGAGAGCAGTCGTACAATTTAGCGACGGTACTCAATTCACCGATTCGGACCATACTTTTACAACGCAAGGCGACTCCAATGGCCCGGCGGCGCCCGCAATAATTGCAACAACCACTCCCGGAATGACTCCGCAAAGTGGTGTGGAGTTGTTGGATACGGCAGAGGGAGTCCCTTGGCCGAGGGTCACCGATCTCAACGGCAACGTTCTTTGGGCTTACGCCGGAGTACCAAATGGAACAGTCCCGAACCCAATCAAGCTCATCTCTAACGGCCATTTTCTGATTAATTTCAGCGTGGGAACCGTCGATGGTCAGAACTCTCTGCTTCAGGAAATCGACCTGACCGGCAACGTGATCTGGCAAATGTCAGCGGCGCAACTGAACCAAGCGTTGGCGGCTGCTACTTGCGCGGGATGCAACATCACCGTTGTTGGAACACATCACGACTTCGTGTCGCTTCCCAATGGCCATGTGGTTGTGATCGCCGCGACTCAACAGGTCGTCTCAGGAACGACGGTAACTGGGGACGTCCTGATCGACCTGGATCAGAACCACAATCCTGTTTGGCTCTGGAACGAGTTCGACCACCTGGACATCAACAGGAGGCCGTATATGTACCC
This sequence comes from Candidatus Acidiferrales bacterium, assembly GCA_963775865.1. Lineage (GTDB taxonomy): Bacteria > Acidobacteriota > Terriglobia > Acidiferrales > UBA7541 > Acidiferrum. The sequence continues at coordinate 36,106 of CAVZKU010000014.1, forward strand.
AGACTGGACGCACACGAACGCTATCCTTTATTCGCCAGACGACGGAAACTTGATTATTTCGATCCGGCACCAGAATTGGCTGGTGAAAGTGAATTATCAGAATGGCCAGGGCAACGGCGACATCATCTGGCATCTGGGCTACCAAGGCGATTTCACGCTGGTCGGGGGCACCGACCCGACAGACTGGTTCTGGGCGCAGCACGGACCTTCATTTGCCACTGCAAACACGACTGGCATGTTTTCCATCATCTTGTTTGACAATGGGGACGACCGCGTTTTCCCTAGCGGCGTAACCTGCGGCACGACAGGGGCGCCACCGTGCCTTTACAGCACTATACCCTTGTTGCAGCTAGATGAGACCGCGATGACCGCAACCATCATTTCGAACCCCGTGACTCCGAACTATTCGTTTTTTGGCGGGAATGCGGAGGTGCTCCCGAATGGGGATATCGAATTCTGCGAAGCCGCCGGAGGCCCCATGGGGAACACAGGCACAATCTACGAAATGACACCGACCAATCCTCAGCAACAGGTCTGGCAGATGCAGATTCCGGGAATCTACGTGTATCGAGGTTTTAGGCTCCCGAGCTTGTATCCTGGAGTTCAATGGTAAATCGCGGGCCGTGCTAAACAACTATGAATAGCCCGGAGTGGCGGAACTGGCAGACGCAGCAGACTCAAAATCCCCCGATTGGTTACAGTACCACTGATAATATAGCCACGTAGAAGCACGCATGTGCGTTCTAAAGGGCTTAATCCGCATAATTTTGACGGTAACATTCTGCCATGACGATTTCCCTCGAAGAAGCCTTCCTGACTGTCTGGCGGGAATCGCTTGTCGAAAACAAAAAGACGGTGTTGCTCGGAGACGAGAGTTTTCCGGTCCGGTCAACTGCAAAGCGAAGGCTCAAACAGATTGACTTTCGACTCGACGGAAGAGACTTGCGAGGACTAGAACAAAATCCGGATACGAAATCTCGCTGGGCAGCGATGACAAGGAGCGGCAAAAAGGTAATGCAGTTCCTGCTGTTTCCTTAGCGAACATCTTCGAAGTATGCTCGCGCTTTTGAAAGGCCGCGCCAGCCGCCGTTCCGATCATCGAGGCAATGGGTGCAATTCAGTTCGGGGCCCCACCCAGGTCGCGCACCATCGGCGGCACTCCCGGGCAGTGAAAAGTAGGGTTCTGGTGCAACTCCGGTGCAACTCAAGGGCGATGGTGGCGCAACTCCGGACACACGGTTCGCGGGATTGAGACCCTCGTCGGCATAGAGAGTAAACGGTGCATGTTTAGAATAAACCTCCACCGACTCCAACTTTTTGTCTATGCCTTTCAACACAGAAGCACAGGCTTTTGTCACGGATACGGTACTGGTCAAAACCACGGTGCCGGATGAAAAGTCAATCACAAGTTGTCTGCTCTCCGGGCATGCCTCGTGAAAGGTCTTTTCGGCTATGATTCTCGTTTTGCCCCAAGAAACGATGTCGTAGTAGTCGGTACTAACGCCCACTATTCTATTGTTTTCGGGGACGAGGTTTGGAACTGTGTCCATGATAAACCCCAAGGCCATGAGGCAAAATCCAACAGAGGAGTTTGAGAGTATGGATACCCGTGCTCGCACGCAGGTAATCTCCATCTCCGAATTCTTGGGATACAGGTCTTTATCCCAGCGACCGGTGGCAACAATAAAACCTTGCTCGGCTTGCTGGGTGGAGAGAAGGGGCAATTGACAAATGGGGGAACTATTATCCACGATTGAGCAGCGGGATTCCTGAGCCTGAACTACACCAACCATAAAAACAAGCATCAACGAGAACAACCAGAATAATTTCATGCGTGTCTCTTCACCACTTGCAAAGCGAATTGCACTCTCTCCGCGCCCACGCGGCGGAAATGCTGCCGCGTTTCGAGGACGAGGATGCGGTTAAATGATTGGAGGAATGGCGAGAATTGAGAACGAGGAGAAAATTACCGGGCCGGATGCGCGAAGCACCCGGCCATTTTTATTTCAGCCAAGGGGTTCCAGTCTCCACAGTAATAGTCATTGGCCTGACCACACTTGGGGCACCGAAGCCGCTGCGGGTTATCGGCAAGATTGGGAACTACGCGCGAAATACTTTGGTCAAACTGCATTAAGAACTGCCGAACATGTTTTACAGCGAAAGGCAAATGTCATCGTTGGTGCCTTCTAGGCTTAAATATACGAAGAAAGCAGGGAGTGAGTCAAGAGAGGGCGGCTAGGCTGGCTAGGCATCCAGCCAGGGCTCCGGGCACCCGTGCTGACGTTAGCTCGATTCTCACCCTCGGCTCCAATCATACGCCGCGCAAATCAGGACAGACTGGACAGAATACGGATTCTCTTTTGCACCCGTGCGTGTGCTGTTCAAATGTCTTCGCGCCACACCCGCTGCAACTGCCAAAATCACGGTGAGTGTTCTCGTACTCGTACGCCCTACAACGGAGACACGTCATCTTGCGTGTCCCCGGCGTCCCTAACAGATCACTTCTGTGTCCCAATGGGCAGGGCCACGTCGCGATTCCTACGGGGGGCCGCCAGTACCGTGGCCCGTCCTCTCCAGGCAATACGTCGAACGGATGATAGAACCTTAGGTCCTTCTCGCCGTAATACGTGGTCGCCGTCTTGAAGTGGAATATCACCAGCCGCCAGCCGTTCTCAGGTCGCAGAATCGTGAAGCCCGTGACAGGATATCCCTTCTCCAACGCCTCGATCATCCTGCGACGGATTCCCACAAAGAAGAGCCTGTCCCGTTCCTCTGCGGTCGGCGGCACAGGCGCGGGATGACGCGCGCAGCACACGCGGTGGCAGTAGCGGGTAGCGCCAACGCTGCGCCCGTCACTCCGAGTATCGCTATGAACGTCCTCCTATCCATCTAGCGTCTCCTCTCCTGCATCTCCCATCGCGCTAAGCGCCGCTTCAAAAAGTTGCTGGGCCGTTTCGTATACTGGCTCCACGACAAATGTCTAGACTCGCTCCCACCACCGACCGGCGTCGATGTGGATTGTTCGCAACGCAAGAGAGTGGATTCAAACGTGGCATTCTCGTCGATCTCGACTAGCTCGACGGTCTCGGCCACCGCGATGTCTTCATCGGTAAACGCGATCTGACCAAGTTCAGCGTCGACGATCTTTTCGTCAAGCTCAAGCTCGATTTCCGCAAAGGCTCTTGAAAGCTCACCGTGAACGACTGCGAACTCGCGCTCGATCCGCTCGCGGGCCGCAGCAACACCTGCACCCGTCATCAATGGCACGCCGTTTTGAGAGATCACTGGACCCTCCGTTTCGGCAACGTGGCCTCTGGATAGTGCTCCGCGATGAGTGAGAGTACGGATTGCCGCACCCTCCAGTTGCCCTTGCGGAATAGAGCCTTCAGACGCGCAAGCGGTGGTGGAACGTCGTACTCGAATAGGGGTGTGTCTGAGAGAGAATTGCCCGTAGGATGTTTTGCAGCCATTTGGAAACTCACCTTTCCTTTTGGTCAGGAGCCACCAGCAGCGCCAAACTGTTGGGATCCGCCTATTGTATCACCAAATCAGTTCAACCTTTCGTAGTCCATGAAAATCCATTCTAGAATCAGATCAAACTTGAACAAATTCGCGGCCATCGCCCGAGTGATGAACTCGTGCGCTGCGAGTGGATCGACGTTTATATAGAAGTTGTTCAAACGCAGGAACGTATCCGCTGAGGTGAAACCGGTTCGTTTTGTTGCCGTCCACAAATCCGTGATTGTTGGCAACGGACTCCATCAGTGCGGCGGCCTCCTCGAATAGATTACGGTAGTATCCCGTATGCAAGCGCCCCACGGCGGCTTCAACGTATCCTTTTTGAGGAATCCCGGCAAGCCGCCGATCTCCGCGAGTATCCGGTCATGGATGTCGACAACGTGCTCGAACGTCAAGTATCGGTGCTGTTTCCGGCGGGTCATCAGCTATTCCTGAGCAAATCCAGCAGTTGCCGATTCTTCCTAATAGACTCCTGGCCAGCCGTCGCAACATCCTGAGCCGGATTGACCACGGAACTCCTGTTCGAGTATGTAGCGGTCGAGGACGCGAAGAATAAACGCGGTGCGGTTACGACCCTCTTTCTTTCGCTGAGCTTCGATTCGAGTCAGCAGTTCTTTTGGAATCTTGAGGCTAATCGCAGTCGTTTCCTTTTCAGTCATGTTCTTCTCCTCTCGCAGTTTAGCGGAGTTTGTATATACTGACGTATATACCAAGAAATATGCGGATGTCAACCCCGTTTGCAAGCTCTTTCTTCGCCCCGGCTGGTTACCAGGCCTGGTCGTCATGTTAATACATAACATGCGATAATACTGTAGCAGTGTCAAAAGATAGTGCTTGACATTATACGCATTTCGTGTTAGGATGGTCTCTCGTAGAGAGGATGGGGAAATATGAGACAACTGTCCGTGATCGCAGATGACGCGGTGTTCGAGGGGCTGGACCTATTGGTCAGCACGTCAGACGGTCGTGACCGTTCGTATTTCGTTCGCCTAGCCCTCTTCGAGTTCCTGAAGCGCGAGCTTCCGAAGACCCCTAAACAGAATAAAGAGCAAGACCTGCGGGACTTGTACCGGCAGTGAGGCAGAGCGCGCCCAACGGAGCGAAGGGGTTCGCCTGGGTCCAGGCGGCGGAAGGCCCCCGAGACGACGGAAGGCGAACCCAAGTGACGCGCCCCGCCTGCACGCAGCAAGGTCTCGCGGACGCCTTGGGAGAAATGGTCGATGCTATGGACCCGGTCGAGCGAGAGGAATACCGCGCGGCCTGCAGAAGAAAAAAGTTTGACGGATTGGTGCGATATGGTCGAAGCGAAGCAAGCTTCCAGAAAGGTGGTCAACTAATGAATCACGTAGACCCGAGTACGAGTAGTTCAACATCACCGCCTAGCAGCGAAGGACAACTCGACGCCTTTAAGGTGGGTGGAGCTTCTCCACCTAGCGCAGTCGGGGTTCTCTCGCCAGAGTCTCCGCTACAAATCCCTTCGCAGTATGTCTCAGAATTTTTAAGTGCGGTACGCGAACTACTAACGCTTTCAATCTATCTCGTCGTCACGGGGAAGTGGCAGCCACTCGGCACCATTCTTCGTGTCCACCTCTGGCCGCCATCGCGTGCTCGTTTCGATGCAGCGGCGAAAAATCAGAGGTGGGCGTAATCGATGCCGTCACAAAACTCGAACGCACGTTGAAAGAGCACCGCTTTGTTCTGATTCGACAAAGCACGCATAGGGTATTTCGTAATCCCGAGGGACGTACGTTCGTCTGTGCCAGCACACCGAGTGACACGTTTCGATGGGCGAAGAACGCCCTGGCCGAACTGAAGCGCGTGATCGAGTCACAGCCGAAACCTGAAGTCGTTGCGGTATCCGAATACCAGCGCGAGCAAAGCGGCGCGCGTTATCAGTGGCGAATCCAAGCCAAACCAGCAAGGCATACAAGGCGCAGGTCGAGGAAAGAAATCTCGCGGCACAGGATTCATCTACGAAGATCGAGGCCTTCCGACAACACCCGAGGAGCTTGCCGAACGCGAAGCCGTCAAGCAGCGCGCCATCGACAACAAGGAGCAACGCCGCGCTGCGAAGCTCTCGCGCAAAGCTGAACTCGAAGCCGCGCGGAAGGAACGCGAAGCGCAGAAGCAAGCTCTCGAAGAAGAGAAGGCCCCACAGCAGTACTTTCCAAGTAATACCCCGACCTGCCGCAAATAGACGTACGCGGCGGGCGGTTTCGCAGAAAAAGAAAGAGGTGACAAATGGCATTGAAAATGGAAGTAGGCGCGAAAGTGATATGGCGGCGGGCCAGACGGGCAGAGAAAAAGTCGTCGGAGGCTACGCCAGCTACTGGGATTCCTTCCAGAAACTTCTCCTCTCCAGTGGAGATCTCGAGGTGGTAGAGAGCCTGGGGAAGAAAGACATGTACACAACGATACTCCGAAGAATGGAACACGCCAAGCAGCGGTCGCTAGAAACCGGAGAACCCGTCAGGTGCGTAATCTCGGCGCAGGAGTACAGCGTCTTGATGCGGACTTGTGGAATCGACGGCGACGAGGACGCCGTCGCTTTGCTCAAGGAAACGACCAACGTTTGACCAACAGCAGCGCACGCCGCTGACGCAATCAGGTCGGCGGCGCACAGGAGGAAATATGGCAACGATTGAAGTGGCAGAGGACATAAAGAACTTGCTTGAAGGCGTACGTGAGGAAGGACTCATAAATTGCCTCGATTGCGGTGTGAAACCTGGGCAACCGCATTGGGGGGAATGTGATGTCGAAAGGTGCTCCGTTTGTGGAAAGGCTAGGCTTGAGTGCTCGACGACCACGAAGTGCAAAGGACACGATCCCGTTTTCGCTAGGTGGACCGGTCTCTACCCCGGTGTGGCAGAAGCTGCTGCGCTGGGCACTGACTTGGGCGGCCTTTATGCGAAGGGCTACCACAAGTTTCTGTTCGTGAAGCCACTAGCCCAGTAGGCACCACAAGAACGCACGCCGCTGATCGACTGAGGTCGGCGGCGCAAGGAGGTGAACACATTGACACCAATAACACAACGTAAACCCCCGGCGAAGAGATTATTCGTCGGAATGGCCGGAAGCCCTTTGGCGCGTGTCGTTGAAGAAGCAAGCCCACCACCTGAGCCTCTGTCGCTTGCTGGACCGAGGGAAACAACTACTCGCGCCAGTCGCGTGCGACACTCCGCTGCTGCAGAAGGGTGGACTGGGAGACGCTATCAAGCTGACCAAGGCTGCTATTCGTGGCCTGCGGTTCCGCTCGAAGCAAGACGCGGACTTTAAGAAGCGCGAAGCGCAACGCAAGGCCGATGAACGCGCGACAACAAGCGCGGAAGCGGAGCGCATTGCCGAGATAGAGAAAATATCGCCGCCACAATCCCGACAAAGCTCCGTTCTTACTGGCAGGGACGGTATGCGCGGCAGATGGTACGCCGGTCACAATCGATGGGAAGCCGTACAAGACAAGTGGATCAAATCAGAAACTGATCACTGTTGGCCGCATCGAGGACCTTGAGACCAAAGACACAAGGATACCGGCTCCAAACAGAGTCGTGAAACCTGTTGGGGCAAAGGGTTTCGGGCCAACCGGCGAAGGTTGGGATCGAGGATACCCGAGTGTGGGACCCCAAAACGCCAAAAGAATATGACAATTCTTACGTACCGGTTTTCAAGAAAGATAAAAATGTTAAGACGTTGCGACGTTTTATTTTCGAGAACACCAAAGTCGCGAGGATTAAGAACAAAGTCGAGACACAGATCGTCACGATAGTCGACGACCGCAAAGTGGTGAAGCACGGTCACGCGCAAATAGTAGGTCACCGCGTTTGTCTCATTTGCAACGAGCGGATTAGCCTTGGTAGTGGGCGAGACGACGATATCGGAGCAGCCTTCCACCACTTCGAGGACCGGCATCCGGAAGCCTTCAAGACGCTACAATGGAACCCCTCACGGGCAAGATCGAGAAGACCGTGTGTTCCGAAGATCACGCCGGTATGGTGCGCCGCTACGGCGGGGCTGATTTCAAGGTGGTTTGCAAGAGCAAGGAGTGTGGTGAGGTCTTGTACAAGCCCGCCCGAAGCGTTCGGACAAAGGATGGTGAGTTTGATGACTCCGAAATCGTGAAGTAAATCGTTGGTAAAGGTATATGGGTCAACAAGTTACACAGTCGGTCACGGAATCGGTGAAAAAAGTCACCCTTATATTGGAGAGGGAATAGCCTCTTCCCTTTTCATTGATCACCTCCAGGCCCCCGGCGGCATCTGGCAAAACCGAAGATTCCTGGGGCTATTTTGCGACCCCTACGAAATTTACAAAGGACCTTTGCATGACCTACGTGTCAACCATTGCGAAAATCGTCAGCCTGCGTGAACACCTCAACGACTCGCAGCTTGTCGGCGTGCTCAATGAATTCGGTATTCCTATCTCGAACGCGAAGCTCTCTCGCGCCATCGATGACGGAAAGTTTTCGTCGCATGACTTTGACCAGCGGGTTCGGGTCGTTGTTCTCGGGATCGAGAACTTGATTGCCAGCGGGGCACCCATGGTTTCCGATTTCGTTCAAGGACCCCGCGCTTGTACGCACTACGATGACATTGCTTGACAGTGGTGTACTGAGTGTTAACGTTCTTGTTCAAGAAAATGGTAGTAGCATCGACACGGCACCCACCGACAATTTCGTAGCGGCGCAACCAGTTCTAAGGAAGGAACACTGTTGATCGGCAATGACGACTTTAGAGGTTGAGAGAGTTCGGCTTGAATGCGACATAACTTGCATCGACAACCTGTTGATGTATCCCTCAGCCGAAGGTCGAGGGCGATATTCGAGGAACGTTTGGCGCAAGCGCGATACGAACTTTCTATGCTAGAAGATATTCCCAGGGGTTTACAACCCGCGCTGCCTTTGGTGCTGTGAGCATCGCGGCGCGGTGCCCTGGGATGTGGATTTCGGATGTAACGTCCGGAGCTGGCAGCTCCACGACGACCTCGGCCTTTTCGGACCATGTTGGTCCGAAACTCGGGTCGCAGGGATGAAGCCAATCAGAAAGGCAGTGAAGCTATGACGTCGGGGGAACCCCGGCGATGAATCTAATTTAGTGAGGACAACAATGAATACTATAGCAGGTACAGCAGCAAATCCCGAACGTCGGGGCAAGATCGTGAAGTGGGTTGGCGAACAAGGCTGGGGCATCATCAATTGGTACGTACACGGGCAGAACGCACCACAGAAATTCTTCTTTCACGTCAGTTGGGTCAAGAGTGAGCATGTCTTCGTCTACCCTGGTTGCCCGCGTAACATTCCACGCGGGTCCGCCACGTACAGAGCGAGAGCTTCCCACTGCGCTCGATATCATCTTGATGGACGCAAAATCCAACCCAGAGCTAAGCCGACAGCTTGAAGGTGCCGGTGGTCCGCCAATTGCGCGTGTGCCACAACCGTCTACGAAAGGCGACGGCGGTGCTTTGTGAACGCCGCGAGATACCAAGAGCTACAACAAGATTCGAACTTCCAAGCGATGGTCTTGCGCTACTGTGGGTTGGCTAAGATCCGACGCGGGCGGCGTCAGACACATGATGCACGACTGGCTGACCAATGCTGGACTTCCGAAGCCGACGCTGATCATTGGTTCAACGAGGTCGAATCATTCCTAGCAACTATCCCTGCGAACAACGGCAACGGGCACAAAAAGGTGTCCGCTCCGGACACCCTTTCAGTGCCTGCTCAGCCGATCCAGACCGAAATGCCGGTAGGCATCATTGGCACTGATGGACACATCACCAGCGAGACTGATGCTGTGCTCGATGATATATTCGGCAGGACCAGTGGCACAGCCAGTGCTGCAACCAGCGGCAGAGCCAGTCGAGGCACCGCAAACAGTTGCACAAGCTGCCGAAGCTCTCGTAGACCAGAGTGCGCAGAGCTGTACCGTTGGAAGCGGAGCACGTCGGACAGCGTGACGTGTATCCTTCAACGTTGCTCGACTGGGCCTTGTGGGCCGTGGCACACGGGGGACATTTTCCCATGCAGAGTCGGCGGTAAGTTCTCTGTCACGCCGAACGGTCACACCGATTCGACGAATGATCCCGAGCAACTGGAGGTCTGGACCGCCGGATCGCAGACACCGATCATCCGCAAGAACAGACCGACGCAGGCAAGACATTTATCGTTTACGGGAATCCCAATTATAACTATGGCGTCGACCTGGGCAAGTCCGACTTGGCGGCGTACGACTACGATACCGTAAATCCATATCCAGACATGCCGCCGACATTCCGAGTTAGAAGCGGTCGTGTGGCTGATGTTGGTGGCTACCATGACTACTACAAAGGCGCATGCAAGTCTCGTTCGTTGTACGAAGCTGCTGTGCTGCCAATTACGGAGAGAGTCGTGGAGACCGAAGAAGGCCCTATAACACAGCGTCTCGACGCGCTAAACCGATTAGTGAACGAGAAGGACTTGGTGACGGTGGGAGAGCTACGCTCACGCGGCCAGCTTACGATTGGCCCTGGGTCGATCCACAAGTCGGGCCGCCCGGTCGCCGTAGTCAACGATATTCCATACGCTCCGACGCCTGAGCAGCCGAAAGAAGAGTCGCACCCAGGGGGACGGACATCACGTCCGAGGCATTGGAAGGAGCTGCCGGGTATGTCGAGAGCGCGCTCGACGAAGCGGACATCACCTACAAGAGCGGTGCTGCTTACGGTGGCGGGCTGATGTGGCTGATCGATTGCCCGTGGGCGCATGAGCACAGCTCACGAAATTGGTGCGCGAGGGCGGCAGCCTCACTGCTGTGTTCTTGCACAAGGACGGGAAGTTCGGCTTCAAGTGTAATCACGCGCACTGCGAAGGCCGCCATTGGAAAGAGCTGCGTGAGTGGATGGAGACGAAGGCCGGTCACAAATTGCAGTTCGGTGATCCCGGTCCTGTGCTCGATCTGAACCAGAAGCCTGACACTGCGAAGCCGACGATTCTTCTCGTCGATCCCGATGACAGTTGGCCGTACACGATATCCAAGGAAGAATTCGATGCGCAAGCGGATTCAGAATTTCCCGTCTATCCATTGAAGCCCGGTGCTGGACCTACGTCGAACGGTCCAGTCATCTACAGTTCGCTGGCGATATCGTACGCAAGGCGGGCGAGTATTGCGAAGCGCATCCCGCTGGAATGTATCTTGACTTGCTCGTTTCCTTCGGCAGTATAGTTGGCTCTGGGCCGTACTTCAATATCAGTTCGACCAAACATCACGCGAATGAATCCATGGCCCGCGTCGGTGAGTCTTCCACGTCTCGCAAGGGCACGGGCCGCGATGCGATGAATGACATCTTGCGCCTGATTGATCCCACTTGGTATCGGGAGCGCGTCAAGTCGGGCTTCGGGTCCGCCGAGGCTATCATCAACGAATTGCGCGACGACTCGCAGCAACAGGTTCGTAAGCGTAACAAGAACGACTTCGAGGTGGTCTTGGTCCCTGGTGTGAAAGACAAGAGACTTATGATTCGCGAAGGCGAACTTGCTTCGATCTTCCAGTTGGCTGGTAAACCCGAGAGCCGCGTCGATGTCGTCTTGCGCGATGGCTGGGACAGCAATCCTTTGCACAATTTAGTAAAGGGGAAGACGGGTGGCTTGAGCAATTCTAACTCGTGCCAGTATCCACACCTGTCCATCTCGGCTGATACCACACGCCAAGAGCTGATCCTCAAGATGCCAGCGGGTGCGGAGACCAATGGCTTCGGCAACCGTTTCCTATACGTCTTCGTCCGCCGCGTCAAGTTGTGTCCCAACGGTGGGCCTGGAATCGATTGGATCGAAGAGTTGAACATCTTGGCGCGGTCTCTTGCCTTCGCCAGGGATTTGAAGTACGTCGGTATGCAGAAGGCCGCGAATGCTGTCTGGAACCGCATGTACCTCCAGATCGAAAAAGAGGCTGAAGAGATGCACGGGTTAGCCGCCAGCATGACCGCTAGGGCTGCTGCACACGTCCGCCGTCTGGCTTTGATCCTGTGCTTGATGAATGGCCAAGACTGCATCGAAACGGAGCACCTGCACGCCGCTAAGCGCATCTGGGACTACTGCCAGGATTCGGCCCGGTATATCTTCTCCGGACTGACCAAGGAGCAAGAGATGATCCTGGGGTGGATCAAACTGAACGCGCCGGTAACCGTGGGTGATATCCGCGAGAAGATGTTCCACCGGAACCGCAAGGCCGATTGGGTCCGCTTGCAAGTAAACGGGCTGGTCCAGGCCAACCGTGTCGTGGTCAACGGGGACCAGATTACCGCGCTTGGATGATGCTGGGCAGCGCGACAAACACGGGACGTGTCGGGGTCGCTGTCGAGCAGAAACACGCGTTAGAAACATGGATAAAATGGCCAAAAAACACGCGTTGGAAACGTGGATCGATTTCTCGACGCGTCACGCGTTCATCCGCAAGAGATTGCGGTAAATGTGATGTAGATAAAGAGTTAACAAATACGTCAAAAGATTTTATCCATGTTTTGAACGCGTCACTTTCCCCGGTTTTGTCGTGCACTGTGCTTCCAACGCGTAACGCGTCCGACACTGTTTCGACACTTGCTCCGAGGCAGTTTCCTGACCAAAATCACGTAAATCACGCCTAAAATGCAACTCATTGTCACTTTTTGCTTTACTTTGTCACGCAACGTGATGCATAGCATAGCAAACACAACTAGTTATGCGTGCGCCGTCCGGTACGCTTCGCGCACGATACGGCCTAGACGCGCACACAGGCCTACAGGCGCGAATTCCCGTCGGTCAACTCAATTGTCGATCTGAAAATGAAAAGCCCCAGCGGCTGCCAGGGGCTTATAGACGTGGGTTGTGGTGATTTGTTCTAAGCTGTGGCGAACGCGTTGGTGATCGCGGTCGTGGTCTCATCCTGGCTGGTGTGGTAGTAGAACTTGATCGTGGTCTCGGGGCGCGCATGGCCGAGAGCTTTTTGCACGACGTCGACTGGGACGCCACGCTTCCGGAGATTCACCGCGAGCGAGTGTTTGCAAATGTGGATATTCCGCCGGTCGGCATCGATGCCCGCGTGGAAAGCCGCATCTTCGAAGATGTTGTATATCGCGCGGCGGGTCATTCCGGAGCCAAGGCGGCTGGTGAACAGGAACACGGAGCCGTTGTCCTCACGAGCACGCAAACAAGCAGCCAGGGCTGCCTTCGCGTCGAGCAATGGATTGGCGTCGGAGACGAAAGCTTGCCGCGTGTGTTCGGAACCCTTGAGACGCTGGACATCGATGTAATTGCCCTCGACGTCGGAGAGCTTGAGTGTGGAAAGTTCGGAGGCGCGCAAGCCGAAACGGAAGGCAAAGAGCACAAGGCAGTGGTTGCGCGCGCTGACTTTCTTGGCTTCGGCCAGCACTTTCAGCATTTCGTTCATTTCCAAGTACTTGATGTGGTCCATGGTGTTCTCCTTCTGTCAACTATTAGAGCATAATCACGAACCTTTGTCAAGCATTATTTGACGTACTTCCCACTTAGGTGGAAAGAGAAGTTGTAAGGTGTGCGTTTGTAACAGTTAGCAAAGGTTGACAAGGGCAAGCGAGCAGCAACTTTCTGTTGACCCGAGACCCTGGACACCTGACAATAGCGTCAGAGGTGAACCATGGCGAAGCAAAAGCAAGTCGTGGTGAAGGCCACGAAGGACGAACAGGTCATGACGCGCATGACGTCAGAGACGCGTGCAGCGTTAGAAGCCATCGCGTTGGAGATGGATCGCAGTGTGTCCTGGCTGCTTAATGATCTAGCTGTGAAGTTCATCAGCTCACGCAAGCCTGCCAAGTAACGCAAGCAGGGAGGGGAGACCAGTCCCTGCAAGGAAATACAATGCGCGTTAACGGGCCAGCTTGCCGGTGATTGACGTTGTCCGGATTTTTTCTCCGATTTCGCCGGTCGCTTTGATCCGCAAATTGCCTTAAGCGTTAAGTACAATTTCGGTACCATATCGCAACGCAGGATTTGGCCCGGTCGTACCAACCCCCGGCACCGGTCTCGCCCGGTCGACGCCGACGTCGAAGCCCTGCACGTTTCCAATAAAATCGCCACCCACTTTTCCAGAGTGGGACCCCTTTTCCCAGGTAGAAAAGGCCAGGGGGCATTCAAAACATTCCGGGTCCCTCAGAAAGGTACTCCGGATAAGGAAGGAGCTGTGTTCGATTTTCTCAAGACTATCTTCGGCAGTCCGCAGTTGCTGCGCGTCCCCGGCGTACGCTGGGGAATAATCAGGATTTTATTCTGGCCGCCGAGTCGTGCCCGGTACGAACGGATTCAGCGCGAGATGAACTTCTAAAGTTTTCCAGATTTTCAGTTTTCCCAAATGATGAGGAGGTCAAATGAATTCAGTCGATCCAACACAACGAAAGCTCAAGCCGCTGCCGCCCGATTATAACGGCGTTCCATGGTCTGTGCAGCTCTTGAAGAGCTTGCCGAACGACGAGCTGCGGAAGGTAATTCGAATTTACGGAGCCAGTGCGGTGAATGCCGCGATGGCCCGATCAAGGAGAGGGTAAAACAACAATGGGAATCCACCACAGGCAATATCCACAACGTCGAGACGTCGATGACGGCATCGAGGGCGTGGCATACAAGCAGTCAACTGCCGAACAGCAGGAGCGTGACCAGCAAGCACGTATCAATCTATGGCGCACGGTAATACGCGAAGCGATGGAGAAGGCCGCAATCGTCGAAGACACTGAAGCTGCGGTCGAGCAAGTTCTTCGCGACATTCAAGTGAGCGGGAAGCCAATCGCAGCCGATGTCAGCAACGTATTGCCCTACGTCAAGAACCTGCCGATCAAACAAGGAATCCAAGACGCTCTGATGCAAGCTTGGAGCCAAAGCGATTATCTCGAATGTTCGGCGTACAACGGCGAAATCTTGCAAGAGGCAATCGACGGCGGGTATCAGGAAATCGCGTCGTACCAGCTTCTGTCGGGAATCTTAAACCGTCTCGCTAAGCTCAACAACTGGCAGCTTAAGGAACAACCGGCAGAAGAACTACGCTCAGCAAACCGCCGCCAGTATCTGATCGACATCATTTCTAGTGGTCGCGCCACTTACCCTTTTTGGAATTCTGCTCATGGGCAAGTGCGCTGGCTTGATGTCGTAGGCCTCGAAGCCGAGTCGGAAGAGATGCTCGAAGCTTTGGCCATCAAGACTCCGGAGCTACGCGCTATGCTAGCGGGCAAAGCCGCTCCGAAGCCCGTGGCACCGGCAGCCGACGAAGGAATTACTTCGACGGTCAAGGCACGCTCGATCCAGCACCCCCAGGCGCAAGATGAATTCCTGGCACACCCCGACCACCCCGAACGTGAATACACCAAGCAAGAGATTGCGCGCATGTCCCGCGCCGAGTACAACAACCTGATTTACATTCAGGGCCAACCGCGAGGGATCGCGCGAACGACCGCTATCAATCGAATTTTGCGTAACGAACCTTACGCAGGTTAATCAGGAGATAAAAATGGAATACCTTTCAGAGCAACAGCAATACGACATCATCATGAGCATGCGCCAAGAGGGCCTGTGGCCCGACTCGCTGCAGATCATCGAACACAACGCAGCAATTTTGGTCGGTGCGTGGACCGCCCAGTACGCTCGTCTCAACCGGTTGCCAACCGCAAGCGAAGCGTACGCCGAACTTGTCCGTTTACGTGGCAAGCTAGTGTTCAACGCACCAGCGTCGGCCACCCCGGCGGACGAGATGCCGTATCCGGACGACGAGAACATGCGGAACATTACCACTCTCGACGACATCAAGGAAATGTCGATTGAGAAGACGAAACGGTTCGCTCGCCCAGGTACCGAAGAGTGCAAGCGTTTTGAGGAACGAGTCGCGTGGATTCGCAGGAATAAAGCTCGCCGCGCCAAGATCGAAGAGCCGACAGAACGTCCGGTGATCACTCCGCAGATGCGCGCGGAGCAAGAGGGCTTGGCACGTTGGACCGCGCTAAACGCCACGATCAACAACTATGATCCTCGTCGCAGCTACACGGCCTCTGTCATCAACTTCAAGGAACGGCTGCACGCCGAGGTCAAAGAGATGATCGCGGAGCACGCCAAGCTCGACGAAATCGAAGCCCATGTGAATCGCCGTATTCGCGAAAGGGATAATGGCTCTATCAGGTAACGTTTTTCTGCCGTCGAACTCATTTACGCGCGCGGGATAATCGCTAGCAGCCACCTGGGTGATCCCCAGGGACTACGATGCGCCCCAGTGCACGCAGGTGATCTAGGCGATGGGAACATCCAGTCCGCGTAGACCGTGGCCAATCGCCGCTAATCCTCGGCTGAGCGCACACTGGACGGCACCGCGGGCCTGTGGATTCGAAACATAGCGTTTGCCGAGACGAAGGCCCACAACTGGACGGGGGTTGCTCCCCGTCCTTTCACTTTAGAGGACACATGCCAGACATATTTGATGGTATCGAAGAGACTCCCGAGACCGCCCCGGCCACCGATCCTGCGGCAGCAACAACGCCCTCGCCGGTCATGGTCAAGTGCGTGAAGTGCGGGGTCCCCGTCGAGCGCAAAGGCTTGAACACCAAGTACTGCGCCGATTGTAAACCTGTGGCCGCGAAGGCAGCGCGAAAGAGCGTAAGGATCGTACGAGCACCGCGTGGAACTCCAAGACCGAGGTCAAGCCGAAAGAAGCGCGCCGCATCTTGGAAGAAGAACGTGGCATCACCGATCCACGAGTCTTGGACGTCTGCATCGAGCATGCGATGTACGCCGCCCGTAATCTTAGGATTCCGTTCAACGCCAGTCTGTTCAAGAAAGGGTTGACGGGGACTCTCGCTGCGTCTCGTGGCGAAGCTCTCCCAACGTTCCCCGAAGCCATCTGGAACCCTGGCGAACGTGTCAGGGAGAATTCCTTGTACGCGATGTGGGATTACGCTTGCTCACGGCACTTGAACTTTGTCGACGGTCAGTTCGTGGCGTTATCGTTCGAGGACTGGAAGGCATTTCGCCGCCGCTCGATCACCGATCTCGTCTGGTTTGCAAACACCGTTCTCGGTAAAACATTCGAGGAAGAACCTCATGGACGCTGGGCGCGTGAGCTGTTCCCGCAGCTAGAGCCTGCGCTCTTGTCGTTGCCGGAAAAGTTCGGCCAGAAGGACGTTGCAAAAGCTTTCCGCCTGATCTCTGACGTTCGTCAACGTTGCTTGATCTCCGCGAGGTCCAGCTACAAGTCGACATTCAGCACCGTGTTCATGTTGCAGCTAATCCTGTGCTTCGCAGGTTCGTTGCGCTGCTTGGTGTGCACGGCGACCCAGCCCCTAGCACGCGGATTCGCAAAGAGCTTGAAGAGCCTAGTGACGCTCAGAGACCCGAACAACGCGACATTGATGAATCAGCTTTGGCCCGAGCACTGCCAAGCTCCCGACGACGGGAAAGCTTTGGAATACACAAGTCCATTCCGCCAACTTGATGTCTTGATCGAGCCGACGTTGTACATCACCTCGGTCATATCAGAAGGACAAGCGGGTTCGCGTTACGATTACGCGGTCATGGACGATTGCGCCGAACTTTCAAATTCGTCCACGCCCGAGATGCGCGCAAGCACCCAAACCCGCGTGGACATGTTGCGCGAGCTTGGTGAACCACACAGCTTGACGACCTACGTCGGCACGCCGATCTCTCAAGGTCTTGGAATCGAGGAGGACCCCGGCGATCTTTACAGCGTGTTGCTGCGCCGCGAAGAGAAAAATCAGAAAGAAGGAAATCCTCCCAGATTGTTGTACACCATTTGTCCCGCGTGGACGGTCAACCCAGGTGTGAAGAAGAAAGCTTGGGACCCGACGCTGCAGCCAAACGAAGTCAGCTTGTTGTTCCCATCACGCCTATCGTTTGCGTATTTGATGGGCAAGCTCAAGGAGAACTTGGCGACAGATCGCAACGCCAAGATATTCCGGCAGCAGGCACTCGTGTCCTGGGTTCCGGATACCGAGGAAGAACGTGCGAGCTTTGATCACGATGAACTGTGGGCTTGCGTGAAGCCCAGGTCGTACTTCGGTGAGCCAATCCCTGGTTCCCAAATCTTCCTTAGCGTAGATCGCAGCGGAGGGTCCATTCAAAAGACGGCGGACTACAACTCCGTCGCCCTCGGCCAGCTTCGCTACTGTGAGGGTCAGCAGAAGCTTTGCATCATCGACGGCAAGATGGAGCGTTGCCGAGACTCCGAACTCATAACGAACTTGCTCGTGCCTATGATCAACCGCTGGCGACCATCCGTCATCTTGTTCGAGGAAGACCGGCAGTGGGCTGACTTCGAGGGAGCTTGAAGAAGGCACTCGTGATTCGCAACATCCTGCCGATCCCGTACATGCGGCACGTCCCGATCAACAACTCCCCACGTAGCAAGATGACGCGCACCAAGCGTCTTGAACTTCCGATTTCGCAGAGAGAATCATCTTCGACGTGGGTATTCCGCAGCTTGAAGAGATGCTTATGCAGTTTGAAAAATTCAACTCGAAAGGGAGCCATAGCCATAAGAAGGATGACTGGATCGACTCCTGCATCTTGCTCACCGAGGCTATGTTGCGCCACACGCTCGTTGAACCCGAACCACCGGAAGTAATCGCGGAGCGCAAAGTTCGGGAAGAGAGCGAGTACAACGTCGCTCGCCGCCGCGCGTTCAATGACCGAATGTTCAACAACCCAGGTACTCGCGAACATCCCGTGGCAAGCCCACAACCCATGACGAATTCCCAGTGGCAGCGTCAGCAGCAAGGTGGGACCGGCATTGAGCCTGCAGACGCACCAGCACCGGCATACCGACCAAAGAACCGTGTTCCAGGTGGAGGATCGTTCGCATCGCTCCCCAACAACATGAAGGGCTTCAACAAACGTTAAACAGTTCCCCAGCGCGCGATACCGCTTGTGGAGTCGTGACGCTGGGCCGGGTCGATTATCGACTGCCGGTAGTCGGCCCCAGACATCCATCTCGCCCTTGAAGAAGGTGAGATGGCAGAGGCGCGTTTTTCGAGAACGCGTCAGGCGTATGTCAAAGCACACGCCGGGGTGGTCTCGCTCTCGCAGGCAGGCCACCCCCAAAGATTTTCTAAGTTTTTCTGGAGAAAAACATGGCACCGACAACAGAAGAGATGTTGGCCGCGATCAACTTACGGTCGCAGCAGATGACAGAAACCCGCGCGGAAGAATTGCGCGGCCCCGCCGGTCCAAGGGGACCTCAGGGCTTGCCCGGTAAGGACGCTGCTCCCGCGCGCGATGGCAAGGACGGTCGTGATGGCCGCGACGGAAAAGATGCACAGCCGGTCGAAATAATTGTCGGTGATGTTTCTGTCGGTGACAAAGCCGCTGCTATATTCACACGCCGCGACGGTGTCTATGTTCTCAACCTAGTTCTACCGAGAGCCGAACGCGGCCCCCGAGGCGAGCGCGGGGAGCCGTCGCAGGTCCCTGGACCGCAAGGAATCCCAGGCCGCGACGGAGCCGACTCGCAAATTGCAGGACCCCCGGGAAGAGACGGAGCCGACTCGCAAGTCGCTGGACCAGTCGGACCAAAAGGCGATGCCGGTTTGTGCGAAGACGAAATCAGAAGGATTGTGGTCTCCGCGCTTTCCGATGTCGGAGTAATGAACGAAAACGCGAAGAAGCTCATCGAGGTAAAAGCCTTGATCCGCCGCAAGCTGCACGAGTGCAACGCAAGACATATGTCCGAGTTTTCAAGCCTCGTAAAAGCTGTCGATAAAATCATTTCGTAATTACGTCGGGCACGACGATAAAGTGCAAGGAAAACAAGTTATGGCAAACGACGAAGCACCCAAGAAACCCACGTACAAAATGGCGCACAATGCACGGACCAGCGAAATCGACTTCTTCCTCGATAACACGAAGGAGCCGAAAGAGCCGAAGGAGCCGGAAGGTGGTTTCGCCAGTCACGTTCCGAAGGATTACAAAAGTCAGGACGTGATCGACAAGCGCAATGACACATGGGCCACGAACGCGGGCAAGCCGCCGTCGTGGAGAACCCAATGAAGATTCAATAAAGTTTCGACGGCATTTGCCTAACCGCCAGAGACGAGCCACGGTTTTCGATTGTACCCATGGATTCCTCCCGAGGACGTCACCGTTTTAAACAGCCTCCGAAGATTCCTCTTGAAACCTATTCCCAAGGTATATACTGTGCTTCCAGCGGCCACTGCCTCGCTCTAGGCCGCAATTCAGAAAATTTAGGCGATGGGGGCGGCCAGATTCGAACTGGCATCTCCGAGCTTAGTAGGCAGGCGCTCTGTCCGTTTGAGCTACGCCCCCATCGCTTAAATTTTCATTACGCCGCACACCCGCAGCGAATCCCACGTCCCCCGATCTGAATCGAGCTAACACCAGTGGCCGAGGAAGGTCATTCCGGTGCTGCTCTCTTTCCGACTCCGAGTCCCGACCCACCGTCTACACAATCGCAAAGCGAAGGCCGACGTTCCAGACGGCTGAACAGCAACTCTCCGCGCCTAACTCAATACGGCTGCGCGGAGCATCCACTTCGCGCTCGTTTTTTGGTGATCACGGGCTGGTTACGTGAATAACGCCGGTCCAAGCAATCCCTCGACTCGGACCGTCTGGCGCTTCCACGTCCCCCGAATCTGGAAACGCAGTATCAATCGGCGTGGAGGACCTGTCAGAGAGAATCACAAAATCTGGCTAACTCTTTCTCAACATGTCTATATCTTGTGGTGCTGTTTCGAATGTTCCTACCGGAATTTCCCGTCGTTGCCTTCTCTAACCTCTTTGCATCCAACTCAATATGATACGTTTTCTTTTTGGCTTGGTCATTTTCTTTTCCCTTTCGCTCGCTCCGTCTCTCGCTGCTCAGCACGCGAGAATTATTTCGATTTCAGAAAAACATCCCGCGTTCGCCGAAAAAATCACATTGCCGGGCGTACAGGATGTTGCTGGCATGCGGCAGATGTTGCAGTGGAAGGTCTCATGTTATAAATCCTGAATGTCCAAACCAATCGAACGTTTGCAGGCTACGCGCGCGCCATTCGCAATCAGGTATCGCCATTCGTTGCGAGAGAAGAAAAGCCGTACGACGCATCCGACCGGACGTGCCCACCAACCTTCTCGCGCGTCGGTGATTGTGATGCAGCGGACGAATTGTTTGCCATCAACGATTCTGTGCGCCAATAGCGTATGAGGGCTTAGTCGGAGTACTGGAACGAACTTGGTCGAGTGGCCGGGCGCCATTGCTGGCGCCCAGCCCTATAAGAACCGGACTTGAAGGTTTCCATTCATCCGGCTCGAGCACCCAAAAACGCCCCCATGAAAAACGAGGACGCGGCCTGATTCAAAACGAAGCAGACCTACTCGATACTGACTTGCTGCCGATTCGCACGGCGGTGGAAAATCCACCGGTCGGGTGTGAAGCCGCACCAACGGGTTGCCCCGTCGTCATTTGCTTTGCTTCATGCATCGGTTCCTCAAACGTTCTCGAGTTGAGCACCAACAGGAAGTCAGCTCCGTTTCCGGCGAGGTGATCTTGTCCCCACGAGGCGACGCAACCTCTATCTGCCCGATTACGGGGCAGCCTTCGCTTGCTCCCATTTCCGTTACCCGCATCGCCATCGGTTCCATCTTGCGATGGACTTTCCTCTTGCGAGGAGCGATACGGGCTTACCCTGTTCCGCTGAAATGACGCGATCGGTTAGATCTGCTCTATACGCCGGCAGTGTGGATTACCCATGACAGAGAAACCGGAAGCCTCTGTACTCACTGCAAGAAGAGCCGCGCAGCATTTTAGGCTCTCTTCGGGTGACGACGCTTAGGAGCATTTGTATATTCTGATCATACGATCAAGCCTAGGCCCGTCTCCGCCTAATGCTGGCAGATACACCGTTGCCTCACGGTTTCGGCGCCGCTCTTGCGAGCGTGGATACATTGTCCAAGGGCTCCAGAACGGTTCGTTACCTCCCCGCTCTGCCTTGTAGGCTACGTGCGATGGGACGCACGGTCTGATCGAGTTCCTCCTCTCCAGAAAATCATTTTCAGCAGCTTTCCAGGTCGCACTCCGGTAACCCGACTACACAGGAGTTAGTCGGTAATCGAAGCCGTTCCGTGGCGATTTCCTGCTGCTAAGCTTTATGAACGAACTGACCGAGGATTGCCCCTATCCAAATTGCCCACTCATTTAATGAGATATGGCCTTTCTCGGGATGAGCGTAGTTAAACCACAAGCGAAGTCCTGAAACGAATATGGCTGAAAGCCCGAGTTTCCCACATTCAATTTCCCCTCCTGGTGGCACTTTTGACAGGTTCCCAACGGTTCTCGGCGGCCGTATACTTCAAACAACTCCAATCTACGGGGAGGATTCCAGTTCAAGACGCCCCGACCCCGGAAGAATGGCGTTCAAGCCTCTATTCTTTCACTAGAGTCGATGGGATTCCTCTTCCCGAGCCGCCCACCGGAGCAAGGACTCGGCCCATTTCCACTCAGGGAGACGCACCTATGCCTGCCTCGCGGATTGCTACCGTATCCCCGGGCCGGAGATCGCAATTCCTCGACGGACTGACTCCGACTGATGGCGATACAATCCTGGCCGCTGCAACACGACGGCGATTCTTCGCCAATTCCGTGATCACAAGCCAGGGTCACTCTGCCGACCATTTTTTCCTGTTGACGAAAGGACTCGTCAGAGCCTTCTTCGTTACAGAAGAGGGCAGGAAGCTTCTCTTTCAGTGGCTTGGACCAGGAGATCAATTCGGCGATCGGACGGTTCTGTCGGACCATTGTTCTTATCTCTTCAGCACAGAAGCAGTAACGGACAGCTCGGTGTTGGTGTGGGATCGCCCCACAATCCGGGATCTTGTCGTGCGCTATCCCAGGTTGCTCGAGAACGCATTGTCAACTGCGTCAGATTACGTGGATTGGCATCTCGCCTCTCACATCGGTTTAGCTTGCCACACCTCTCGACAGCGGGTTGCTCATGTACTCGTTACTCTTGCCCGGACTATCGGTACGGAGGTTGCAGGTGGTACTGCACTCCAGATCACAAACGAGGAGTTGGCTAACGCCGCGAACGTCACGCCTTTCACTGTTAGCCGCCTAATGAGCAAGTGGCAACGTGACCGCGCCTTAGTCAAGCGTCGCGGCAAGGTTCTGCTCCGAGCCGCAATCTCTTGCAATTTCAGGCTACCCGATTTGTCAGGCGTCAACAGTTCAGGATCGATCCCGAAGTAGAAAACCAAATCCACAAGCGCTCAGCGTGGGAGTGCTGCTTTTCGTGTTTCCGAACACCAGTCAACAAAGGTGAGCTACAAGACGCGGCGCCTGATCGGGGGACGCGCGTCATCGGTGTTTTTCCTTTGGCGGTCGTGGACCATAGACCAACGACTCGGGCTGCTCCTCGAGCATTCGCGAGAGCTCGCGCAATTCTTGGAGCGAATCCCGAATGGCCGGTAGGGTGCGTCGGAGATCGTCCGCCGCCAGTCTGGAATTGTCCGCCGCTTCGCGCGCTGCTTGGGTCGCGGCCGGAAAGTCTGCGGCCTTGATTGCGGCCCGCGCCTCTTCAGAGAACTTGACTAGTGACCCTTCGGTGCCGTCCATGTCGGACCTGATCTGCTCGATCTGCGCACTTGTCGTCGCAAAGAATTTCCGGGAGTCGGCGCTCAGCGTTGGTAGCTCGCTCTCGCGCATGATGCGGTTAGTGTTGTCGAAGAATCGGTCGCTCCGATCGAGGCTATCGGGCATCCGCGCGACAATCTCTCTGAGGGTCTCCAGCGTCGCATTAGCGCGGTCCAAAAGCGCAGGCACCCGATCTTGCGCCATCTCGAACGGCGAGGGCACCGACGGAACGTAGGGCCGATTCGGTTTGAACCCAAGCTCCATCGGCGGGGGTGGATTCTCGGGTTGATCGAGCAATAAGTACGCCTCACCCGTTATTGGGTTGCCCATGAGCTGGGCCCGAAGGTGGGGGAACACGCCTCCAACATCGGTAAGCGTCCGGAGCCGGCTGACGTCCAGGCCAATGGTGTCAAGGCGATCGAGGAACATCTCGAAGTCGATTTGGACGATCGTGCCGTGTGGGTTCACACGTATGGCTGTGACGCGGCCCACTGGCACGCCCCTAAGCCGAACGGCGCTAGAGACGTCCAGGCCGAAGACATTGTCGGTGGTGTAGGTGACCAAGCCGATTGCGGGACGCTTCTTCAGCCGTTGAATGAAGAAAACCGCCGTTACCAAGAAGAGGACCAGTGTTAATACTATGAAGAAGCCAAGGCCCGCGTAGCTCTTCTCGACAGCCATTGGGTTACCCTCCCTTATGCGCGGACATGCCAGGTGCCGACCGCGTGAAGAAATTGTGTACGAACGGGATCTTTGATTCGTCGCGCAGTTTGCGCGGGTCGCCCGCTGCCACGACCCCTTTGGCGGCTTTGTCCAGCACGATGCACTGGGCGGCCACAAGAAAAATGCTCGGCAGTTCGTGGGCCACAATAACGATCGTGATGCCCTTCTCGGTCGGCTCGGATGGCGACACTCATGAGGCGTCTCTCGAGTAGAGTTCCAGCGTCGGGCGAAGACAGGCGGCCTAATTCCCGGCATCGGAAACGGGCGCGCCCGAAGATTGGGTTGGCCAATTGTCGTTCGTGGGCTGCCAGGATTTATCCGGGTTGTAAAGTTGTATGTCCTGGAAGATCTTCAGCGTGTCCGGGCCAAGATCTTTCTGATAGACGATGCCCTGATAGCTCACGATAAACGACATAACCCCTGTGACCCGGTATTCCGCCGGCGCGGCCGCGAGGGCGAAACCGCCGATCATCGCGCCTTCGATTACGAAGTCCATTTTCCCAAGAGGCGCCGCGGGTCCCTGCCCTTTCAAGATTTTGAAGAAATAGCCGTGATACGGCTTGGCTTTGTCGGAGTAACCCTCTTCGAGGGCGTCGGCGATATTCTCAGCGATCGGACCTCCCAGGCTGCTATCGGGATTGCGCCAGACGAGGCCATCGTGTTTTCCGGGAGTGCTGATGATTTTCTGCGCGTATTGGTTGACTTCGGAGCCGTCGTGCTTCTCCAAGGCGTATTCCTCTTGCGATTCGACATAGCCGCGGCAAATTTGGATGGCGTCTAATTCATTGGCACCGATGCGCCGGTCGAGAATCTCTTGTTTGCCCGATTTGGTATCGAAGAACCACACGCCGTTGCGCTTGACGATGGGAATCGGCATGGGCCAATCATCGTTTCCGACTACGAGGGTGGCGCGGTTTGGATTTTTCGGATCAACCGAAACCAACGTTTTCTCATGGGCCTCGGCGGAAAAGTGGGCCCCGATGTTCTTATCCCGAACCGGGTCTTCCGAGGAAACCAAATCTTCGCCATGTGGTCCCAAAATCTGATTGAGGGCCGCCACATCCCAACTCTCTACCGCTTGGACGAAAGCATCAGCCGCAGCTTGAGCAGAGGGGAACGTTTTTTGCGCCGGTTGGGCCGTGTCCGTCGTCTTCTGCTGTTGTCGCGCTGATGTAGGCGACGCGTAGAGGATTCCGCAGGCACAGGCAAAGAGCAGCAAGCTGAAAAGCGCCGATGTAATTGGATGTTTCTGTCGTGAGGTCATTGGCGTGTCCTTGTACATGGTTTCTCTACCTCCTCCGACCGCGCCTCCACCACCACGGTTACCACCGCGATCACCTGCTGCGCCGCCGCCTCGATCTCACCCCTGTTGGGCCGAAGGCCCTAAATTTCTCAATTTTTTCTAGACGTAACCAGGTCCCCACGCAACTAGGGGAATCCCTAGCATGACAACCGCCGGGACATTTAGGGCTTGATCGAGCTCAGTCCTTATTTCAGCCCAAACAAAGAGGATCAGCAGGTTGGCGAGATAAATGTAGGGCGGTTGATCCGATTACGACGGCAACTTGGTCCTTCACCACCAGTGAGGGGTTCCCCTAGTTGTTCAAAGATCGAATCGAACTTAAAGTTGTTTTCAGCCTCCCGTGAATCGCTTCCTGCATTCCCGCCATCATGCATTGCCTCGAGGAGGCTCACGATGAAGGCATACACTCGCGCATTCGTCCTTACGGTATTCGTGGGCGCGAATTTGGTAATAGGTCAAACACAACCAAACTCAAAGAAAGAGTCGACCAACCCCACGAAAGAAGGAGACACCCGTCAGGAGATCGGGAAATCCTACTCAAGTTTGCGGCCTGAGCAACGGCGTCTCGTCGACGACTACATTAGCCATTACAACCAGACCACCGGAAGCAAGATTGTGCCGCAAGAGGCGTACGATAACGCGCGGCTTTCTGTCCGAACCACGTTTGATGCAGTGACTCACGCGCTCTTGAAAGTAAAGCTGACGGATGCTAAAGGGAACAGCCTCGGTCGCCCGATTGATCTTGTGGACGCCGTTGACGAAGTCATGGGACAGCAATCCGGTGCAGGGGGCGACCGTCAATTCCGCGTGTATGTTTACCTCAAGCCGAACGCGGTTAACATTCTCTTCAACAGCCAGGAGTTCTTCCACGATCGCGACAACACCACCTATCACAAGGGTTTTCCGATCTGCTACCGCCTGAAAAATGGCCCACCGTCGATTCAGTTTTCGATCTCGCGCGACAAGAAAATGGCGGACATTGACGTGGATTACCGCTCCTCCAGTTTTCCGAAGGCCCTGGTCAATGGGCACTTGAGTGCTGCGAACTCAGACGTACGGGCAGGAAACAATCTGGATCGCCACGATGGGCGTTGGGCTGGGCTAAATGGCTGGTGGCGGGAAGTGTTCGGACTGCTGGGAAGCGGAGGAAAACCGCCGGAAGAAAACGCAACTGAAAGCCTGGGTCACATCCCGTTGAATCCCGCCGTGAAAGGGGATCAGGGAATCGACAAGAGCACGCACGATTTCCTGAAGAGTTGGGTGGTGGACAAACAACCGAATCTCTCTGTTGCGTATTTTTCACGTCGCAGCTATCCGTGTGTGGAAACGATCACGCAGAAGAACGGAAAGCCGATCGCGCCGGGCATGGTGAGGCTGCGAATAGAAATGGCAATGGACAAATTCAGCAGGACTCTGGGTACGGTGGGTGCTGTAGGAGACGTGTTCGAGCCGGCCCATCAATGGTTGCCAGAATTGCAAGAGGCCAAAAACGCCTATGCTTCGGAGTTTCGGTTGGTGAGTGTACCATCGGACATAGGAGCTGATGTGGAGTGCGTAGCCGTGCCGGATGATGAAGCAGGAAAACGTCCGAAAGAAAAGTACTTCGGGACGGCGTTCAGGGAGAAGCAGGACGGCAGCGGCCACAAGATGATGTCGCTACTTTGGGCGCAGGAAGGAGGGTACTGGAAGATTATAGCCATCCGCATCGAAGACAGCGGCGATGCAGGCATCCTCCCAAAGCAGGCTGCGGTCACCGAACCCGCAGACGAAGAGCCGAAGTCCATTTCCGGAGATCCGGGCGCGGTGAAAGCCATCACCCAGTTCTATCAGACGTGGGTTGTGAAGCGAGATAGCGCGCAGGCTTCCAAGTTTGCGTCGCAGAGATCGTATCCGTGCTTGCGTGCCCCTTCTGCAGCCGAGAAGAATCTAGCGCCGGCGACACAGATAAGGTCGGCCCTAGACCGGGTGCTGCAGAGAGTTGGGACGGACGAAAATCTCTCCGCCTTGATGTCGAGTGTTCAACCCATGAACGACTTGCTGCGACCAGTAGACCAGGAGTACTCAAAAGCATTCGCGATCATGGCTGTACCGGACCAGATGGCGGACAGTTTCTTGTGTCAGAACCGGCATCTGCCGGAAAAAACGTCGGAGTTGACGCCGGCGGATGCGAAGTACGGAACGTACTACTTGTCCGCGAGCCGAATGAATTTCGGCCAGGAGCAGTCACCGGCGCTTCTCCTTCTGTGGACTAAAGAGAAACCGGGATGGAAAGTGGTTGCGTGGGCGGTGGAAGTTCCGTAAACGGCTGAGTTGAAACTGCTCTGCCGTGTGTCCACCCTCGATCCGTCTCAAGTCCTAACGTTAGAACACATTATAAAAGGGCGCCCCATTGGAGTACGTTTTGAGTGCGTTACTCAAACTTCTCCAGAAAGGAGCACCCTTTTATGACCAGCGTTAAATATATCGGGCTAGATGTGCACAAGGAAAGCATTTCGATTTGTGTGAGGAACTCTGTCGGCAAGGTAGTGATGGAAAGCGTCATCGAGACCAAAGCGAGCACCATTTTGCAGTTTATCGACGGGCTGCGCGGAGATTTGCGCGTCACCTTCGAAGAAGGAACCTGGGCCGCTTGGTTGTACGACTTGCTGAAGCCGCGCGTGTCGGGAGTCGAGGTCTGCAATCCGCGAAAGAATGCACTGCTCAAAGATGGCAGCAAGAGTGATCGAATCGATGCCAACAAGTTGTCCGAACAGCTGTACATGAACAACATCAAATCGGTCTATCACGGAGAGCACGGCCTGCGAACACTGAAAGAATTGGCGCGCAGTTATCTAACCATCAGTAAGGATCTTACTCGGGTGATGAATCGGCTTAAGGCGTTGTATCGCAGTTGGGCCATTCCCTGCGCTGGCAAGGAAGTGTATGCACCGCGTCACCGTGCGGAATGGCTCGGCAAGATCAGCGAATCGGGCGTGCGCCGGCGGGCGGAGTTTTACTACCAGCAACTGGATGCCTTGCGATTACTGCGCCAGGAAGTGCGGCGGGATTTGTTGCTGGAAGCCAAGAAGCACAAGGCCTGGAAACTGCTGCGGCAGATTCCGGGGATCGGTCCGATTCGCGCCGCCGTGCTGATGGCCGTGATGCAGACGCCTCATCGGTTCCGCACCAAGCGACAGTTGTGGAACTACTGCGGTCTGGGGCTGGAAACGCATGACAGCGGAGAGTACCGCGCGGTGGCGGGACAGCTGCAACGTGCCAAGAAACAGGCTACGGTTCGTGGCCTAAATAGGGACCACAACCACGACCTCAAAGATATTTTCAAGGGTGCGGCGATGAGAGCCAGCACCGCGGCGGGACCGCTGCACGATTTCTATGAGAATTTACTCGCCAAGGGAAGGAAGCCCACGATGGCCCGCCTGACCTTGGCCAGGAAAATTGCCGCGATCACGTTGATCGTCTGGAAGAAGGAGGTACGTTTCGACGCCAACTATTTGAAACCACAAGCAGCTTGAGCGCCTCTGGCTGAGAGTCCCTTCTATCCCTGGGAATCATTTCCAGACGGTGACCGTCGGACTCTTGAGACGCTCGATTCGAGGGGAAGTAGCAACCGGTAAAGTCAGGCCCGTGCTGAAGCACGCGAGTCTCCGGAGGAACCCTATGCCCTCTCGGACAATCGAAGAAAGCCATAGGCCAAGAGTCTCCGATAGGACCATGCATTGCCACTCTTCGAGTGGACAATCGTCCGGCTTGTAGTCTCAGAAAAGATGGGCG
Source organism: Candidatus Acidiferrales bacterium (assembly GCA_963775865.1). Lineage (GTDB taxonomy): Bacteria > Acidobacteriota > Terriglobia > Acidiferrales > UBA7541 > Acidiferrum. Next base: position 65,014 of record CAVZKU010000014.1, read on the forward strand.
CCGTCACGACAACGAAATGGGCACCACTGGAGAGAGGAAGCAAAGCCTACGTCCAATCAGTTGGGCTGAATGCCGAGAAAAAAAGATCGGCATTGAGCCGAAGGGGAGCACTTTTCTCCCCAGAAACCCCAGATTTTTAGGCGGTCGGGGCATGGACGATCTGGTATCCGAGCTTGGCGGCTTTCCACTTGAGGTGCTTGATCTGTCGTTGCCGGTGTTCAGCGTCATAGAACTCCGCTCCTCTGTCCACGTATTTCATCCCGTAGCGCAACATGCGGTAGACCAAGCGGGCCAGCTTGGCCGCCATGGCCTTGATCGCGATGGGAGCACCTAGTTTGGTTCTCAGTCGGCGGAACTGCGCTCCCAGATACGTATTGGTTAGACGTAATGTGCTGGCCGCCATTTTTAGCGCGATGGTGGCCCTGTTGTTGGTCCGCAGCCGACCTTTCCCAATGATCTTCTCGCCACTGATGCGGTTGTCCGGACACAGCCGCAGCCAGGAAACAAAATGGTTCTCGGTCTCCCATTTGCTCATATCCCATCCTGCTTCGCTGATGACCGTCGTCGCGGTCATGACATCGATGCCGTCGATCCGGGTTAGGTCCGTGCCGGTCATGCGAAACAACCCTTCGCGCAAATCGAAGTGCGGCTTGTTTGCGTTCTTCCTCTTCTTGAGCCGTTCCTTCCGCTTCTCTTCCGGTAGCGGGGCACCGTGGCTGCGATCCTCGCTGTGCTGCAGATACTGGTCGATCTGCCGATCGCACTCGGCCATCTGTTTTTGGCAAAACTCATAGCTATCCTGCTCCTGCTGCAGCACAAATAGCTGATCTTCCTGCCAGTTGCCTTCGAGACTTCGTGCAATTTGCTCCTCACTGGCCTTCACCCTGGGATCCCGAAACCCAGCCAGCTTATGGGGATCGCGTTCTCCTTTCAGAATGGCCTTGATGATTGTTTGTCCCGTCATTCCGCTCAGATCGCTCAACACATTGGCCAACTGGAGATTCATCTGCGTCAGCACCCTCTGGATCCGCTGGATGTGCCGACCCGCACTCTGTACCAGATCATTCCGTTGCCGCCAGTAGGTCCGCATGGTGCGGATCTCCTGTACTGGCCGGAACGAATTTCGCAACAGTCCATAGGTATGGAGCTTCATCAGCCATTGACTCTCTTGCACGTCGCTTTTTCGCCCGGGCAGATTCTTCGTATCCCGGGCATTTACTAAGTACACTTCTAGGCCAGCTTGTTCGAGAATGTCGTATACGGAGATCCAATACACCCCAGTGGATTGCATCGCGACAGTCCGGATCCTGCATTGCTTCAGCCAAGCGGCCATCGCCTTCAGCTCCGCTGTGGTGCACCCGAAGCGCCGTACCGGTTGGCTGTCCCGGCTCGGGGGTACCGCCACGTAGTGGGTTTCGTTGCCGATGTCAATGCCAGCGGCGTCGGGGTGGATCACTTCCAGGCTGAGGTCTTCACTCTGCATCTTGCGGATCATCTCCCGTCGTTGCTTGCGGTTCATCTCGTTCCAATGGTGCTGCGTTGGATGGTTGGTTGCTCTTTTGCTTTTCTCCTGTGGCTTGGATTTCATGCTAACCTTCCCATGTCAAATTCAACTTGGCTCGGCCCGGTTGGCGAAACCTCGCAATCTCCCCAGCGGGGTCGGGCCGTTCTCCTTTTCAGGACAACGCCCGCCACCATCTACACAATCGCCAAAGCCGGAGCCATGCTCTTGATCGGGCAGGAACGCTCCACTGAAAATGGTGGCCTTAGCTGCCGAGCCACGTCGTGCCTCAGATTTTAGTTGGGCCACACCATAAGTGGCGAGCTCTCGATTGGAGTTTCAGGTTCATACAACCACCGCAAAGCGGTGGCCCCTGCTCTTGACATTCCCTTTAATAGGACTTTACCGGATGCGCGTTCTCGCTGAGCAGTGAACGGGGAGGCGGAGTTCTGCGCGCGTCCGGTAAAGCCGTTTGGACGCATGTAAGTCCCCGTTGCCTATGTCGGGGATTCCGGTAGACTCTTTTCGTGACGAGGGCAGAATACGTCCAGGCGTGAGAGTGAAGCAGGTCTTCGAGAGAGGTAGTCAGAACGATGAGGAAGCCTTATCTTCTGATTTCGGCGGCATGGCTGCTCCACTTCGTAGCCTGGTTCCTTCCCGTAATTAAGCCAGGTGAGTTCCGCCCGGCGATACTCGGGTGGCAAGCATTTCGCTTGGCGGCCTGCGGAGTTTGGGCTTGCAAGGGCATCCAATTCGATGCTTGGTACCACGCGGTCCTTTCCACCATGAGCGCGATAACGACCCTGTTTTTTATTCTGGCTTCACCGTGGGTCGTGTTGCGCGGGTCGCGTTCACTTCGAAGGGGGTTTGCATGGGCCGCGGCTACAGCCTTTATTTTTAACGCTCACTGGATTGTCATTTTTGGATCAGAGAGGTCCGAACTGACGACTGGATACTTCCTCTGGTGGTGTTCGTTTCTGCTTCTGGCGATAGGTTTGTTCGGTCTCGCAGCGGGAAAATAGGACAGAGGTTGCCCAAAGGCAAATTGCACCACTTTCAGGATGATTTTTGATTGCAGCTAATCGGCAATCATGAGTGTCAGACCATTCGGGAACAGGGTGGGGCCTGATTACTCGGCGTACCGGAAATGTGGCTACTAGTACCCGTTGCCCGGTCACGCTACGGCGGATGTTAGAATCAGCCGTGCTCCCCCGCACCCAGCCAATGCGCCTGAGTCCGTCCCAGTACACTTCGGCGAAATCAGGCACTTGTTGGTTGTCGAGCCTTCACTTGTTTCTTTGCGAAGAGCGTTTCGTTTGGGCTAAGCAAGTTGTGCTGGCGTGCCCAGTCATCGAGCCGTTAGCCGAGGCTACGGGGACGTTCTCCCAGGTCTCTTCGATTCGCTGAGAAAGGTACAGTCTTTGCCGTGATCTGAAGCTTAGCAGGCACAACGATTCGCGTGCGCGAAGTTCGCATCGCGAGAAGGGCGGCTCACCTTCGATCTAAAAGTCGCCTGGCGAATCCACGAGACTAATGGTCATGCGACATTCAGGACATGTTATGGGCCGTGGGATTGCGGCGCAACGCGGCCATCGCGGAATCGTCAGACGGTACGAAGTATCCGACAACTATGCCCATGGCGCCGTCGCGCAGGAGTTTGCCGCTCGTGTTGTCGTACGTTGCCGAAATTTTGAGCACGTCGCCCGCGGCAAATTTGTAGCCGCCTTTGTCCAAGAAAAGCACCGTTGGCATACTGATCAGCATGCCGTTAGCATCGACCTTCGCGTCGAGCGTAGCAACTGTTTCCTCGCGCGTGGCGTCTTCGAGCACAAGTTCTTTTCCGTAATCATGCATGTGCCCGCCCACGCCGAGCAGCACGCCGGAATAGTGCACGGTGACCGTTCCGGTTTTTTCGCTCTCCCCGGCGGCAAGGTCGTAGCCGGAGTGTCCGCAGGACATGACGTCCATCCACGTTGGATAAACGCTCTTCAGTTGCGCACCCGAGCTGGCGTTTTGGTAGGAAATGCTGACCACGAGAAAAACGTCGTCATAGGACGTGTCCGTGGGATTGTGCATCATCGTTTCGATTCGGATTTTGTCACCCATCTGCACGCGATAACCGTATCCGGGAACCGCTCCCCAATTGGTCATTTCGCTGCCGGCACCGAAGATGTGTTCTTCCTTATTCGGACAGAGAAAATCTGCGCGGTTTTCGTTCCAGAACGCGGTGTGATGTAGAACGCGCCCCGGAACGGCGTTGCCTTTGGCGTCGAGCAGCCTGGGCGAATAGACGAGGAGCCAGCCGTCTATGGGAATCTGCCACTCGAGATCGGGAGGTTGCGGCATTTTCATGTGGCTGGTGTGGGCGGGTAAGTTCATGGGGCCGATGCTGATGGTGATGGTGTTTCCATCGATTTTTTGCTCAAGCTTCACTCCTTTGGCGACCTCGTGATGCATTCCGCCCTGCATGAACCCGTCGTGCTCCATCTGAGCCGTGTCGTGGGGAGCGGGTTGGGAGCTTTGTTGCGCGCAAAGCGGAGACGCGAAGAGCAAAATCGCAGCGAAAAGATCTCTGAATTGCATACTGATACCCTCGTGTGCGGCCACCAGACCGCACAGTTTAATGATAGCGCTATCTGCGCTTGGCGGGATGTGGAGCGTGTAGCCTGACAAGATGCAGGACTGTGTGAGATTATTCGACCAAGGCAACGGGAGGTGCAGCATGAGATACCGAATCGCAATCTGGGCGGCTGCTGGTTTTCTCGTTGCGGGTGGTTGGGCAGCTTATTTCTTTGTGGCAAGCAAGGACCGTCCGATATAACCGATTGTGTCCACTCTTGTCAGGTTAACCTGCCCCATTGCGATTGTCGGCTCGCATTATCCCCTTAGCCTCTATTTGGCTCTTGCTGCAAATGTCGCCACATATGCATTGGTCGGGCTACTAGTGGAAAAGTTATACAAGAAAGTTGTATACCTTTCGGCATGACAAAACCCAGCCGCAGTCTCGCCCCAGCCGCCTGGATGCCATCAGTCGCCAACGACGTCGAAGATCGCTTGCTGCTTCGCCTGGGAATCCTCATCACTCGTCCACGTATCCGCTGCCAGATAAGCCTGCGTAGTCTGGACGTCGTCGTGACCCAACCAAATCCTAGCTTGCTCAAGACCGCGAGCGTTCGCCACCATCGTTCCGATGAGCCGAAACCCGTTCACCGATTTCCCAGCTTGTCAAGAGAATTCGCTTGACAAAAAGCCGTTTTCATGAGATACTGTACCAGTACTAGATTTAAGGGTCGCCCCGCCCTACGGGGTCGAAAGGAAATATAAACCCTAAGTTCACAATAACATGAACCTTAGAGGCGGCTGTATGCCTCGACACCCAGAGGGAATAAGACCCCCACGGGACGGCGAATAACCCACCAAATGAAACAACCTAAAGCAGCACCCGTAGTTATCCCCACAAACAAGTCCCACGAAGACCCTAACGCCAGCAGCTCAACGTCACCCCCTCGTTTTGAGGAGTTGCTCACCCCAGAGGAGTTGGCCGCCAAGCTGAAGGTCCCCACGTCCACTGTATTTGAATTGACGCGCAAGCGTACTGCGAAGAGCCGACCACCGATGCCCAAGTTGAAGGTCGGCAAGTTCGTGCGGTTCCGCCTATCGGAAGTGATTACGTGGATGGAGAAGAACGGGAAGGCGGCTTAACGCCGCTTCCCCGCAGCCTTATATTTCGCCTCAACCTTCTCCAATGCGCGTCGGACCTTTTCAACGTCGCGTTTGATGTAGTGCTTCCCAGCAACGTCGTTCTTCGTGATCTCGTGGCGCAGGACGTGGCTTACCAAACGATCTTCAATTCCGTCCATTCCGTTCAACACCGTGACTAGACCGCGACGAAACGCGTACATGCCGTGCCACTCGACACCCTTGCGGTAAAGAATCGGGCGTACGTGATTTCGGATATAGTTGTCAAGAATGACAGGGGTCTGGGAATCGCCCTCCTTGTGGAAGATGTACCCGTCCCCGGAGTTGTGCTTCAAATGGCTATCCAGCGCAGCCTTTACGATTCCAATCACAGGCACGGGTGCGCGGCTCGCCTTGCTCTTAACGTCCCCCAGTTTACGATCTACGACCGCTCGCTCCACATGCAGTAAGCCGTCCCGGTAATCCTCCCAGCGCAGGCCCTTGATCTCTTCTGGCCGCAGCCCAGTGAACATCGCCACCAAGAAGGCCGCCTCTGCCGTCCGCATTGCGTGAACGACCTTGCTGGTTGTCAGAGCTTGTTCAACTTCGGTGGGATTGTTCTCGACCTTGATCGCTTCGACCAGGGCGTGAACCTCTTTCAGCGAGTACGCGTGGGTGTCAGCGTCTTTGCCTTGGAGCGCGAACGCATCCGGCACAGGGTTGACAGGCATCAAACCGTTCACGACGGCTGTACGGCACGCGCTGCTCAACAAGGTCTTGATGTTGTTGTAAGTGGACTGAGCACGCTTCTCCTTGTCCGCGTCATACAGCGATTGTAGAATCTTTTGGATCGCGGGAGTGGTCACGTCCTTGAGCTTCAAGGTGGCAGGAATATGCGGCTTGATCGTCCGGTAGTGCTTCTCGTTACTGGTCTTCGTGGTGTGATTCCACATTCCCTTCGGACCCTTGCCAGCCGCCAAGTATGATTCGAGGTACGCTTGAAAGGTGTCAATGCTCTGCGGCCCAGTCTTTGCAACGTTGCGCTTCGTCATGAACTCGTCGCGGAGCGCCAACACAGAATCAGGCGCGGTGCCGTCGTTCTTCGGCTGGTGCGTCCGGTCAATCGGCGCAAGGTTCTCGTAGAGGTCCTTATTCTTGATGAGCACGCCGCCCTTCATCACATCCCCGCGATACTTCAACACCCACCACTTGCCGTTCTGCTTGATCGATCCCTTCTGCATGGCGTCACCTCGCTATACCCATTGTCCCACGGTTTCTGGGTACAGCGGGTATAAACGGGTATAAAATCGCATTTTTGCTGGGGAAAATAGCACTTGACAGCGGTTGAGGAAACCCTGTGCAAGACTTTGCATGGCAATGATTTGAATTAACACGGTTTGTCTTAGGCTGCCCGAACGCACCCGATGGGCGGTTTGCTGCATCTGTTTCCAAGGCGGAGCGACCGCATTCCGGTGTTCCTGGTTTCTGAGGAGCCGAAAAGACCAATTTTCGGTACACTCTTTGGGCCGATGCCCCCGGCTTGATTCGCAGGGTCTTTTTCTTAGGAGCCAAGCGATGAAAATTCTGGTAATTGACGTGGGCGGATCGCATGTAAAGTTGCTTCTGAGCGGAGAGGCTACGCCGCGCAAGTTCGAGTCTGGCCCGGATATGACTGCGACTGAGATGGTCAAGGGCGTGAAGAAGATTACCTCGGACTGGAAGTATGAGGCGATTGCCATGGGCTATCCTGGGCCGGTGGTGCGCAATCGACCGGTATTGGATCCCTATAACCTCGGGAAGGGTTGGGTCGGATTTCATTACGAGCAGGCTTTTGGATGTCCCATAAAAATCGTGAACGATGCGGCGATGCAGGCGCTGGGCAGCTACAGAAAAGGCCGCATGCTGTTTCTTGGTCTAGGCACCGGGCTCGGAACCGCCATGGTTGTCGACGGGATGATCGAGCCGATGGAGTTGGGGCATCTCCCCTACAAAAAAGGGACGTACGAAGATTATGTGGGGCTGCGCGGCTTGAAAAAGCGTGGCAAAAAGAAATGGCGCAAGTACGTGGCGGATGTGGTCAAGCGTCTGAGCGTTGCTCTTGAGCCGGACGATGTAGTTCTGGGGGGCGGCAATGTCAAGAAGCTGAAGACGTTGCCACCCCATTGCCGAGCGGGCGACAACGCCAACGCTTTTCTCGGAGGCTTCCGGCTGTGGGATGTTGAACCTGCGAAGAGCATCAAATCAGCCAAGAAATCCAATTCCCGATAATTCTGAAGGGCGCAAAGGAGTCTGATCATGGCAGCACGCACGAAACCGACTTTAAAAGCCGCGTCCGTTAAGCCGTTGACCAAGCGTAAAGCGTGGGCGGCTCTGAAGGCTCATTCCAAGAAAATCCAGGCGACTCACCTGAGAGAGCTCTTCGAGGACGACCCAAAGCGGGCGGAGCGGTTTACCGTCGAAGCCGTGGGAATCTATCTGGATTACTCGAAGAACCTGATTACCCAGAAGACGATGAAGCTTCTTTTCGATCTCGCGCGAGACTCCAAGGTGCAGGAACGCCGGGATGCGATGTTTCGCGGCGAAAAAATCAACATTACGGAAAACCGTGCTGTCCTTCACATAGCTTTGCGTGCGCCAAAAGGCTCCTCGATCCTTGTCGATGGAAAGAACGTGGTGCCGGAAGTGCATGCTGTGCTCGACAAGATGACAGACTTCTGTAAGCGGATTCGCAGCGGAGCTTGGAAAGGGCACACAGGAAAACGAATTAAGAATGTGATCAACATCGGCATTGGCGGGTCAGATTTAGGGCCCGTCATGGCCTATGAAGCGCTGAAGTTCTATAGCGAACGCAACATGACGTTCCGCTTTGTCTCCAATGTGGACGGCACCGATTTCGCGGAAGCGGTGATTGATCTGGATCCCAGCGAAACACTATTTATCATTTCTTCGAAGACCTTTACCACTCTGGAGACCATGACCAATGCGCATACCGCGCGCGATTGGGCGCTAAAGGGCCTGGGCGGCGACGAAAAGGCAGTGGCGAAACATTTTGTGGCTGTCTCTACCAATGCTGCGGAAGTCGCGAAGTTTGGCATCGATACCGCCAACATGTTCGGATTCTGGGATTGGGTCGGCGGGCGATACTCGATGGATTCGGCCATCGGGCTTTCGACCATGCTCGCTATAGGTCCCGACAATTTCCGCGCCATGCTGAACGGTTTTCATGAAATGGACGAGCACTTCCGCACTACGCCTCTCGAACAAAATCTTCCTGTACTGCTGGGCTTGCTCGCGCTTTGGTATACCGATTTTTTTGGCGCGCAGACGATTGCGGTGTTGCCTTACGAACAATATCTAAAACGCTTTCCCGCGTACCTGCAGCAACTGACCATGGAGAGCAACGGTAAGCATGTGACGCTTGATGGCACGAGCGTGAAGTACGATACCGGACAGATCTTCTGGGGCGAACCCGGCACCAATGGGCAACATTCTTTCTACCAATTGATCCACCAGGGTACGCGGCTTATTCCGTGCGATTTCATTGCATTTGGAAAGGCGCTGAACCCTCTCGGCCGGCACCACGACATGCTGGTGGCGAACGTCTGCGCGCAAAGCGAAGCGCTGGCATTCGGCAAAACGCCGGCACAGGTGAAAGCGGAAGGCACACCGGATTGGCTTGTTCCTCATCGCGTGTTTGAGGGAAACCGGCCGTCAAACACGATTTTGTTGGAGCGGCTGACGCCGGAAGCTTTGGGTAAATTGGTGGCGCTGTACGAACACGCCGTGTTCACACAGGGCGCCATCTGGCACATCGATTCGTTCGATCAGTGGGGCGTTGAGCTTGGCAAGGTGCTCGCGCAGCGGATCATTCCCGAGCTGGAAAATAAGACGGAGCCGCCGCTGAAACACGACAGCTCAACAAATGCGGTGATTCGATGCTACCGAAAGCTTAAGGCTTAGCTGAGCCGGATACGCGCAGACTGACGATGATGAATTTCTGAAGGCTGTTGCCTGCGGGGTCGAACAGCAGAATTTCTGTGGCTCCGGACTTTCCCGTGCTTGCCAAGGAGTCACGGAGCAACACGCGGTTGGCGCCGGTGGTGCGAAGCGCGGCCGCAATCCGGTGTACGGCATCGAAGACCTCATCGGCCGCGAAACCTGGGTTTGTCCCCGTGCAAGTGAGATACTCCTGCTGAAATTTGCTAAGAACGGTCGTTTGTCCGGATTGGAACGAACCGACAGCAAACAAGCCACTGGAACTCCGTACATCTTGAGAGGAGGCGACGGCAATTCCTGTGTTGATTCCGGGGGCGTAGAGCTCGGCGGCTTTCCGGCAGAGGAATACGGGAGTGGTCGGCCGTGAACTGCGAAGGATGGGGAGCAGCGCGTCAGCTGTAGGCGCGTCCGTCCAGAGTACAATTGCCTGGGGCGCGTTTCTTGGCAGTAGTTCTCGCAGCGACACCAGATCGGGCGGAGAATCCGTTACCTCGAACCGCAGGGGATTCGTTGCGCTGAGTTCTTTCGCTGCTTTTTCAAACTCTGCGCTTCCCACACGTCCGTCATGGTCCATTTGCACGATTAATAGCACTCGTCGTAAGCCAAGGTCAGAATAAATGTGCTGGCAGAATGCACGCGCTTGATCGGTGTCGCTGGGGCCAAGCCGGAACAGCCAGGGAACATTCGCCTGGGTTGTGGAAGGATCGCTCGAGAGGGTGAGAATCGGAATGCTGATCTTGTTGGCGATCTGTTCCGCGAGATGGGCTGAATTTCCGTTCGCGGACGTAATAATCGCCAGAGCATGATCTTGCTGGAACAGCTTCAAGATTTCTGTGCTGGCTTGGCCCCACGGCCCGCTTTCATCGCGCACCGCCAGGCGAAGCTGCCTGCCATCGGGGAGCGGCCCCTCAGCTTGTTCCGCCTCCATTGCCAATTGGGCCGCGAAGAGCAGGGCTCTGCCTTCGAGTTGCTGCGGCCCTTTGAGGGGAAGAATCATGCCAATCACGGCGGCGTTGTCGAATGCTTCGGTTTCCCCTGCGTGAGCCGGGCCGCGGTAGGTGACAGACTCACGATCTAGGGTCGCATATGGTCTTGTGGCCACGGCATCCGTCTGCGCCAGCGTCCTGCTGCTCGAAATGGACAGCCACAGAAGCGGGCAGCACAAGGCCGCCAATCGAAGAACAACCGAAATTCGTCGGTGTGCACGATATCGAACCAAGTGAATTGAGCCGGACGAGCGCATCAAGGCGTTCCTGTTTCTCCATTTGTTGCAGTTACGTCGCGGGCTTTGGGAGGCGAGTAGACAAATTTCCCGTCTTTCACTTTGGCCATGGGGATGGGCGCGATGTTATTCAAGGTGTGGTCAAACTCAGCGCGGCCCGCAACGCCGTCGTATGCATGGCCTTGGTGGTCGCGCAGCGCGTCCATGACCTTTCCGCGATTCAGTCCAGCTTTCTCGATGCTGGCGATCAGAAGGTTCATTCCATCGTAGGCATAGGCCGCATAGGCGTCCGGTTCCTCGTGGAACCTGGCGCTATAGATTTTTTGAAATTCCAGCCACTGCGGATCGGTGCGGGTCGAATCGATTGCGGCTGTGGTCACCAGTTCTTCGGCGGCCGACCCCGCAGCGGCAATGATCTGCGGGTAACACAGGCGGCTGGGGCCAAACACGGGCTGTTTCATCCCCATGGTGCGCATTTGCGTCAAGATTTTTGCAGCTTCGGGGACTTCGCCCCAGATGACTACACCATCGACGCGGGCGTTTTGCAGCATGTGCAACTGCGTGGAGAAATCCTTGTCACCCCGTTCGAACTTCACCTCGAGTACAGGCACATGACCAAGGCGCTTGGCTTCATCGAAAAACTTTTGTACGCCGACACGCGCATAGCGGCTCTGCGTTCGGATCACCCCAATCTTCTTCAACTTACGTTCCTTAAAAACTACTTCGGCAAGCGCATAACCTTGTTGACGGTCGTCGGGAAAATCGTGAATTAGCCAGGGAATGCGCGTTTCCGTGACGGTAGGATCGGTGGTCGCGGTGTCCATGATAGGGAACTCGAGCTTCAAACTCTCCCGCAACATGATGTGCGTGGAAGCTCCATCGACCGAGCCCAAAATGCCCACCACATGATCGTCAAAGATCATTTTTACGGCTTCGGTCGAGGACGCACCCCACTGCGCGGAATCAGAATGCACTTTTAGCTCGTAAAGTTTCACGCCGGCCGTGCCCGCGATCGGATAACCACCCCTGGCATTGGCCTGTTCCAGGGCAAGTTCCGCGCCTTGGAGCATGGCGATCCCGTAAGGCGATTCCGGATTATTTTCCAGGGGGCCAAGAAAGCCGATGCGCACTGTTTCCGCGCCCGCGAGTTCCGCGGAATCGCGTTCGCGCGCCGCACCGTAGTATGCCAGCGTGTCCTCTGACAGGTACCACTCTTTATAGGGCTTGCTGAACTTTCGGTACGGGACAGCGTCCTCCGGCATATTGGCATAGCGCTCGGTGGTGTTGGGTGCCTGGCTGCCGGATTTCTCCGCGTCGGGAGACTGCGCGTGGGCAGGTACCTCAGTGAGGAGGGAGAACGCACAGCAGGCGCCGAAAAAGACTCCGCGATAACGGTGTGAATTAGACAGCATGGGCCTTCCTCAACGAAGTTTGTTCCGCACGCCCTTCGATGAACCGCAGGATGTTGGCCAACGTTGCGGGGGAAATTGCTTGCGCCGCATCGCACCTCGGCTTTGCTGCGCCGGGATAGTCGCAAGCCACTTCTATGATGAGACCGTGGCTGCCGCACGCGATGGCTGCGCAACTGGCGGACTCGACCATGCTGGCGACACCGGTGGCGTGGCTGGGATCGACGATGATGGGCAGAAAGGTTTCCTCTTGGACCGCCGAGATAACACTCAGGTCCAGCACGTTGCGCGAGTATTCGCCGGAGGGATACGCCTTGATGCCGCGTTCGCACAGGACGATATCCAGGTTTCCTTCCTTCGCGATATATTCTGCGGCGCCCAGCCATTCGCACAAACTGGCCGCCATGCCGCGCTTCAGCAGCACGGGCTTGCCGGATCTCCCCGCTTCGATGAGCAGCGGATAATTCTGCATGTTGCGCGAACCGATCTGCAGCATATCAGCGTATTCGCAGACCGTTTCTACGAGTCGCGGGTCCATCACTTCGGTAACGATCGGCAGTCCTGTTGCGCGATTCACTTCGTGGAGTATCCGCAAGCCTTCCATGCCCAATCCCTGAAAATCGTGTGGCGAAGTGCGCGGTTTGAAGGCGCCACCACGGAGCATTTCCGCGCCGGCGTTCTTGACAGCGCGTGCCACGGCAAGGGTCTGCTCGAAACTCTCGACGGCGCACGGGCCGGCGATAACCACCGGCCAAGCGCCGCCAAATCGCACCGATCCCACTACTACAGTGCGCGTTTCCTCGTCCGCTGAAGAGTGCACTCTCCGGCTGATCAACGGGCAGATCCGCGGTAGATCTCCCAATCCAACATTTCCCGCAATGCTCATGGAATCCTTCCTTTTCCTGCTTCCACCGGGGAGGGGAAGAACCAGGGCCGAACAACCAACAGCGCGAGCCCTGCCGACCTGCTTGGCTTACTTACGATTGGTCGGAAACATCGCGATCGCTTCCATCTCGATCAACAGTTCCGGCCGGCAAAGAATGGCTTGAATACCTGTCGAAGCCGGCAGGGGATCCAAGCCCGCTTCCTTGAAGAACTGTGTGCGAATCTCGTTGAATTCGGCATAATCGCGCTCGATGTCGCGCAAGTAGCAGGTGGTCCGGACGATGTCCTTCCACGTGGCGCCTTCGGCAGTCAGCAAGCCGGTGATGTTCCAGTAAGTGCGCAACGTTTGGGCGCGAAAATCGCCAACGTGAATGGAATTGCCTTTTTCATCGATGCTGGCGGTGCCGGAAATCAGCAGGATGGTGATGCCGTTGATATCCAGACGCATTCCCCGGGAAAATGAGGACGGCTTTGGATATTTGTGGGCTTCGTTCAGGACTGTTGGCGCTTCGATGGCCTTCTTGTGGACGGTTACATCGGCGCTTTCGGCTGGTGCTGCAGAATCAACGACTAGTTCTTGATTGATCATCGGTTTTACCTTCCTTGTGGGATTCATGAATACCGTGGCTCAGCCCCGCCGCTGTGGCCACCCAAATGTCGTCGCCTTGAAACGCAAGATTCAGAATGTAGTTGTGAGCGAGAGAAGTCGGTGTTTCGAGCTTAGTTACCTTTTTGTCGGGAGTGGTGATGACTACTTCCCCTTTTCCGGTGTCCTTGTTGGGCCGATACGTGACCCAGATGTTCGTTTTGAAGTTGAGATAACTCAGCCCCTTGTCAGTGCAGGCCCAGACATCGTCACCGCGGGTCTGAGTGGCGTTGAGGAAATCGGAAGCAAGGCCGCTATCGGTGGAGAGGTAGTTGTACCAGTTGTGGCCGTCGTATCCACTCATGCCGAAATACGTGGAGGCCCAGAACATTTTTGTGTCGCGGTTGTAGGAGATTCCGCTGACGATGTCGTGAACCAGTCCCTGATTTTTGAAGAGCACGAGTTCCATCTCGCCGTCCGGATCGGTGTAGGGCTTCCAGTAGCCGGCGGCGATGTCGTACTCGAGGACGCCTCCACCCCATACGGCCACGTAGACTTTCGTTTCGGCTACGGCAATCCCGTAGGCCCAGGGTTCGTGCATAGGCGCCGTGCGTTCGCTGAAAATCGCCCATTCTCCAGTGCGTGTGTTGAAGCGATTGATACCCGCGGTGGTGGCCACCCAGATGTCTTCATCCTGAATCGCCACGCCGTAGACGATGTCGTTGGCCAGGCCGGTGGTCATGCTGGTGTAGTTTTGGAATTTTCCGCCGGAGAGTTGGCTGAGGCCGCCAAAGGTAGCCAGCCAAACATCATCGGTTTTCTTGTCGACCGCGATGCCAGTTACAACCTGATTGGGCAATCCATCCGCCGTGGTGAATACCTTGGAAACTTTTGCGTTTTCGATCAACACCAGACCATTTTCCGTGCCAGCCCAAATGCGATTGCCATCCACGGCGACACTGAAGACTTTGGCATCGGGCATGCCGTTGGCCGTGGTGAAGTTCTCCCATTTGGTGTAAAGCGCGGGCGCTTGCGCGGACGCTAATGGCAAAAACCAGAAGAATCCAAGCAAGCCCAGGAACCAGCGCGTTTGTTGTGCGTTTCTCATTGTTTCCACTCCGCCCATCCGCTTTCGAGCTCCATCCCGCGGTTACAGCGTCTTTAAAAACTCCACCAGATCGTTCAACTGCTCTTTGGACATGTCTGACGTGACGCCATGTTTATCCGTCGGGTTATAAAGGGTCCAAATTTCTTCCAAGGAACGCGCCTCTCCGTTGTGCAAGTAAGGGGGCTTTTCGTAAATGCGATCGAGTTGCGGAACATCTAGCAGACCGCTGGTGTCGTACTTCGCGGCAGTACCCACATCAAAACTGGTCTTTGAGGTGTAATGCGTTGGAGGCGGGTGGCAAGTTTCGCAACCTTTCTGGAAGAAAATGTCGCGGCCACGTTCTTGTGCCGGACTCAGTTGTCCATCGGGCGCCAAGTGGCGATTCGGGGAAAGCGGAATGGACTTAATGAACGCCACGAGATTTGCCAGTTGCGCGGCATTGAAACCTTCGGAATGAAACAAGAACTTGGCAATGCGCGGACCGCATTGGGTTTCGAGATCGGGATTGTGGCCATTCCATTTAAATGGCGCGGTTTCCGCAATGCCGCGCAGGGTGCGATTCGCTACGCGGTCGCGGCCCAATTGCGGGGTTTCCAGATTCCAGGCCACGCCATCGATGTGGTTGTCCGGATGACAAGTGGAGCAGGCGAATTGCCCCTGAAAACAGAAGTTCGCGTCGTGGAACAGTTGCTCCCCCTGCCGCAGCGCCGTGATTTTCTTGGGACCACCCAGGTCGATGCGTGAACGAATCTGAAACTGGGGAATCGTCAGCACGGTCAAACTGTCGTCTAGCCGATTGACGATATAGGCAGAACGTCCATCGGGAGCAACGACCACGTCCGTTGGATTAGACTGCGTGGGCAAACGATGAATGACTACCTGATGGGCGGTGTCCAGACGGTTTGGCAAGTCTGCGGCGGGAACCGCGCGCAGACGCTGAGCCAGTAATTTTGTGTCAATAACGGAAACGGTCGCGGCTTCGGCATGCGTGATCAGGGCATAGCGACCGTCTGGCGTAAAGGCTGCACCATCTGCGCCAGCGTAGTAGCGATCGAGATCATCCAACAGAATCTGCGTCACTTCCGCGGGTGAGTCCGTTCCGGCACTTTGCTTCGCGGGGTACACGATGGCCACACCATGCGTCAAGATCCACCCATTGTCGACTTGAATCAGCGGATTCAAATTCTTTGGGCGCATGAAGGGGACCAGCAAGTAGCCACCTTGCGGGCCAGGTGCTTCTGCAATGTGCCGCAATTCCAAAACGCCTGGAATCAAAATGCGCTCAGTCACGGTCTGGGTTTGGGTATCGATCACCATCAATTCAGAAACCGGCGATTCATCCGGGGACCCCAGGTGCGCCAGAATGTTGGACACATAGACGCGACGGCTATCGCGAGAAAGCTGCACGTAATGCGGCGAACGCAGAGCCGTAAGCCGCTTCAATTCGGTGTCCGAGGCAAGATCCAAGACGGAAACGTCATTCCCGATGCTATTTGCAACGTATAGAATTCTTCCGGTTCGGTCGGTCGTTAGTCCCCGGGGACCCCACCCTGTGGCCAGAGTTTTCTGCACATGAAACGCGGCCGTATCGATTACGCTGACCGTGTCGCTCCACTCATTCGACACGTACAGAATCTTGCCGTCAGGTGACACCGCGAGATCTTTGGGCTTGTGGCCGACTTTCACTTTTTTGACGACGTGCTGCGTGCGCACATCAACAGCCAAGACAGAATCGTCGTCTTCGCAAACAACGTACAAGCTTGTGCCATCCGGTGAAAATTTCGCAGCAATGGGAGTGAGGTAATTGCTCTGCCCTACAGTGGAAGAGGAAGCGGCGACTTCTGCATTTGCGATTTGGGCAAGACCAAAGACGATGAGCAGCAGGACGACGGCAACAGCGACAGGGGACACAGAGTTCCCAGGCACGCCCGTCGTGGACACTCTGTTCATCGCGCCTTGCCTCCTCCGGATGCGGAAGATGGCCGCTGGCCCGGTTCGGTAATCGTGAGGATTTGATCCGCTTTGACATGCTCCAGCTTTTGCACTGTGCCATTCGGCCAGCGGATGATGAGCAGATCCACTTCGGCGTGCGAACCAAGTCCGAAGTGGGGTCGAGGATCGTTCTGGGAAAGATAGCCGGATTGCGGGACGTTTTCGACGACTTGCTGCAGATCGCCGGCGTTTGCTTCGATGCGCGCGCCAAAACCATCGCGATTGCTGGCCGTGCCAATGAGCTTCAGCGTCAGCCAGTGGTTGTGAGAGCCAAGAGGAGGCTTGGCGTGCAGCAAAATTCCGTTTCCGCCAAGCACGACGATGAAGGCGTCGGTGTATCCGTCGTTGTCATAGTCGGCAAAACACGCGCCGCGGCCGACGTTTTTTGCCTTGAAGGCGCTGCCTGCATCCGTAGAAACGTCGGTAAACGTGCCATTGCCATTGTTTCGAAGCAAGACAGGCTCCATTGGCACCAGCCAGTGCAGCCCACCATTCACGATAAAGGCGTCTTTCCACCCGTCATTGTCGAAATCCAAAAATGCATCGCCCCAGCCCACGTACTGACCGGTCATTTGCGCGATGCCGGATTCCAGCGTTGTATCGTTGAAAAAACCATCCTTCGGGGAATTGCGGAAAAGCCGGTGATAGCGCATGTCCGAAACGAACAGATCCAGCGCGCCATCATTGTTGTAGTCGGCGAAGATAGGACCCATTGCGGAGGGAGTGTCGCCATTCGTGCCGTAGGCTACGCCTTGCTCGGGAGCAACATTGGTGAAGGTTCCGTCGTGGTTGTTGTGGTAGAGATAACTTTCCATCTGATCATTCGCGACGTAAATGTCGGGCCAGCCATCGTTGTCGTAGTCGCCCACGGTTACGCCCATGGCGCGGCCTGCGGGATTCGCGACGCCTGCCTTTTCTGAGACATCGGTAAAGGTGCCGTCGCCGTTGTTGTGGAACAGACGGTTGGCATCGCCTTCATAATCGAGTGGGCCTGCAAAGGCGTCCGCGGAATAGTACGGTTTCTTCGAATTCGGATCGAACTTCAAGTAATTGCCGACGAACAGGTCGAGGCGGCCATCGCGGTCGTAATCGAAAAATGCAGCGCCGACACCGAAATGATTGTTCTGCACACCTGCTGCTTCGGTGACATCGGTGAATGTACCGTCTCCATTGTTGTGATAGAGAATCGCGGAATTCCAGTTGGTGACGTAGAGGTCCTCGTAGCCGTCATTGTCGTAATCACCGACGGTTACACCCATAGCGAAGCCCTTGCCTGAAACGCCGGCTTGGGTAGTTACATCGGTGAAAGTGCCATCCCCATTGTTGCGGTAGAGGTGGTTTGTGGCATCCAGTCCGTCGGCCTTCGAGTGGTTGGTCACCCCTTCGAGATAACGGCCGCTCAGCACGTAAAGGTCAAGCAGTCCGTCGTTGTTGTAGTCGAACCAAACACAGCCGGAACCAGTGGCCTCCAGAACTGAACTCAATTTCTGTTCTCCAAAAGAATGGCGGAAATGGAGGTTGGCTTTTTCGGAAACGTCTTCATAGGTTGGCCATTTGCCCGCGGACCGTGTTGTGGAAACACGGCCTAAGTTCGCAAACAACAGTGGCAATGCCGCTGCTGTTACTAGCGTCAGGCGCGTTAGGCGGCGCATGCTATTTCGCCTGGATTGTTGACGGACCATGATCGATTTCTCCAAGCGGCGTCGGGGTATCGAACCGCCGCAGCGTCTGTGGCCAGCGATTCTCTGGAGCGACGGCCTTGTCCCCGTGGCATCCAGTGCACCCGCGTTGTTCACCCGGACGCGTCCAAATCCAGCCGTGCTCTTCGCGAATGATCTGACCCTTTGCGTCCAAAAGCACAAAGCGGATTGGCCAGTTCGCCGGAACCTTCACAAAAAACGAGCCGTCTGCCTCTACCGGGGCTTCGCCCAGATCGCGTTCCTTACCGTCGCTGGAATTCACCGTGACGACCCGGACCTGCGAAATGAGAGGAGCGATATGGCCGTGGATGTCGTCGGCAGAGAGATAGCTGTTGAGAGAGATGAAATTGCCCGTGGTGGAATCAGGGTTCAGCGTATTCCAGTACTGTCTTGGCGTCATGTGCGGCTTCACGGGCACCGGCTGGACGCTGGATACCTGCGGATCAGCATAGAGACGCTCTCCGAGCGTGCCGGTTCTCAGGTGGAAGAGATAAAGGTCGAACCGTCTCGAAGAATTCGCTGCACCGGTGACTTCTTTGGCGACCACAAGGTCTTGATCGGAAAGTTGGCGGGGGGATTGGTAGATTGCCTGACGAGCGCCGAGGGGCACACCGGCTGGGGTTCCCAGTTGGATGCGGACTAATTCACCGCTGGTGGAATTTCCCGCGAGTGACTTTCGGACGAAAATCAGCGAACCATCTTGAAGTTCTTCGGCGTCTGTTTGAACCGCTTTTTCAGTATGTTCGCAGCGAAAGGATTCCAGTGCCGTGCCATCCGGACGCAAGGTGTAGAGCAACCGGGAACTTCCGCCCTGTTTTGTTCCTGCGAGTGGCCAAGGGGCCGAAGCCACAATTCGGCCATCTTTGAGAACGGTTTCGAGTTGAAATGGGGCGTTGCCGAAAGTGATTCGTTGAAATCCGGAGCCATCCAATTTTATGACCGCGAGATAAGACAGCGGTTGCGTTCCCTTGGCTCCTTCTACGGTGAGCACAATTTGCTCGGCCGGCAGGTACGCACCGCGCAGACAATCTTCTGCGCATTGCGTGATTTGGTGTTTGTTGGAGCCGTCCAAACTCATCTCCCAAACCTGCCAGCGCTCGTTTAGCCCTTTTTGTCCGGAGAAAAGTACTTTCGTGCCATCGAAGCTCACTTGCGGGTCGGCGGCGGCAAAGAATCCCTCCGTCAGGTGAACGATTTCATGCTCCTTCGACGAATTGCTCAGGCGAACAATGGCACTACCTCTCGGAAACCGTTGCGCCAGCGCACCGGAGGCCAACACCGGCGTTTGCACAAAGAGGATGTCTGGGCGGCTAAGGGATGGGGCGGTTCGGGGAGATGCAGAGGGAGGACTCAAGAGAAGGAGGCAGATGGCCCTGATAACGCTGGTCCAAATGGAAACGCTCCCCCGTGTTTGACCCAGACCGTGGCCCACCACCACTCACTCCGTTCAAAGACTCGAGTTCGATAGCAACCGGACGATCACACTTCACATACGGAGGGAGGAACTGTTTCCCTGAGAAAGTCAGCGCTGTGAGAGGAGCGAACGTCTAGACCATCCAATTAGCCTGAAGACAGAGAGAGGGACAATAATAGGAAACAATTATTTGGCAGCAATTGTGACGCGCATCACTAAGAGATATGTAAAGCGTCACAATTTGGGCGCGATGTGCGGTCCGTTCCGCTATTGCTTCAGGGAGGCTTGTACTTGTTTGGCGTATTCCTTGGCCTTTGCCATCGCTTGCGTTTCGTCCACCGTGAGTAGCTTGCCATCTTTGAGCAGGGTTTTGCCGCCCACGACTACGGTATGCACTTCACTGGCCTTTAAGGCGTAGACGATTTGGGAATATACATCGTACATGGGCACAGCATTTGGCACATCGAGGTTGAGAACCACCAAATCAGCTTTCTTGCCGGGTTCGAGAGAGCCAATCTCCTTTTCCATGTGGAGGGCGCGGGCGCCTTCAATGGTGGCCATTTCTAAAGCGCCTTTTGCGCCAAGGGCTCGCGGATCGACGCGGTAAGTTTTCTGCAGCTTCGACGCGAGGTCCATCTCCTCCATCATGTCCAGATCGTTATTGCTTCCTGCAGGGCCATCCGTGCCCAAGCCCACGCGCATTCCGGCGGCGCGTTCATCGACAACCGGTGCGACTCCACTCGCCAGCATCATGTTGCTGGAAGGATTGTGAACGCAGCCCACCTGGCGTTCGGCGAGGATCTTCATGTCCGTGTAATCGACCCAGATGCAGTGGGCCGCGAGCACATCGGGGCCCAAGAATTCGATGCGCTCGAGGTATTGTACGGGGGTAGTTCCGTTCTTTGCCAAACTGTCGACGTACTCTTTGCGCATCTCAGCGACGTGAATCAAGATCGGGGCGTGATATTTGCGTGCCAGGGCGGCGGAGTCCTTTAATGTTTTTTCGGAGCAAGTGTAGATCGAATGCGGTGCGACGGAGGCATGGATCAGCGGGTCGCCTTGCCACTTCTTCAGGAACTTCTCGGTGTAGGCGGCCATTTCCGCTTCGGTCTTGTTGTCGGGGGCCGGGAAATCGATCCAGGTTTCACCAAGAAAACCGCGCAGACCCGCGGATTTGGTTTCTTCGGCTTCGGCGTCCTCGAAATAGTACATGTCGGCGAAGGTAGTAGTGCCGCTGCGGATCATTTCCGCTAAAGCGAGACGCGATCCCCAGCGAACGTAGTCCTCGGTAACGTTGCGAGCCTCAGCGGGGAAAATGTATTTGCGCAGCCAGTCATCAAGGGTCACGTCATCGATGAGCCCGCGCATCAACACCATGGGAATGTGCGTATGGCCATTAATCAGACCCGGAATGATGAGTTTTCCTTTGGCATCGATTCTTTGTGGAGCGTCGTATGCCGCCAGAACATCCTTGCCAGAGCCGATGGCCACGATGGCATCGCGTTTCACGGCAATGGCGCCATCTTCAAATACGTGGCGGTCTGCATCCATGGTGACAATGGTCGCGCCGGTCACCAGTAGATCGGCGGCTTGCTTGTTCGCTTGGGCTTGTGCGGCGGGCATGGTGCACAGCAAAAGGAAGGCCCCCATCGCAGCAAAAATCAATCTGCCCTTCATACTTTCCCCCTGTACATGTTTCGAGATAACACAGTGACAGAAATCCAGCCGCAGTTACAAATTCGAAGCGTCGAAGGGCTTTGGAAACAAGTCGCGCATGTGGACGATTTCGACTCTGCCTTTCAGATTCGTCATCACGACCGGAACATCGCCGCAAAATTCCCAGATCAACTGGCGGCACGCGCCGCAAGGCGGAGTCAGGGAGTCTGTGTCTGTGACGACGGCGATGGCATTGAACTTGCGTTCCCCTTCACTGATAGCTTTGAAAATGGCGACGCGTTCGGCGCAGACCGTGAGTCCGTATGTGGCGTTCTCCACGTTGCAGCCGCCATAAATTTTCCCCGAACTGGCGCGCAGGCTGGCGCCCACTTTGAAGTTGGAGAATTTGGCGTGCGCGTTTTCGCGGGCCTGCCTGGCTGCGGCGATCAACGGATCATATTCAGACACGTGCTCCTCCCAAGATCCTTAGGGTGTGCTTCGACGCGGGAGAAAATTTCATAGTGCGGAAGCAATATCTGGAATCACTGCCCGGAGAAGGCCGATGAACTGGCCTTTGATGCGCTCAGCGGTTTCGAGAACCTCCTTGTGATCGAGCGGTTGATCGAGAACACCGGCTGCCGCGTTCGTGACGCAAGAGATGCCCAGCACGCGGATTCCAGAATGCCGCGCGGCAATGACTTCCGGCACCGTGGACATGCCGACGAGATCCGCTCCAATGTTACGAAGATAGCGGATTTCCGCAGGAGTCTCATAACTGGGCCCGGCGAGTGCAGCGTAAACCCCTTCGCCCAGATTGATGCCGAGCATACGTCCTTCCGCCAGGGTCAGTTCGCGCAATTTCTTGTCATAGGCAGTACTCATATCGGGGAAGCGCGGCCCGAACAGTTCATCGTTCGAGCCGATGAGGGGATTGGCCCCCTGCAAATTGATGTGATCGCTGATGAGGACGAGGCGCCCTTGGTTGAAATCCGTTTTGATTCCCCCGGCGGCATTCGTCAGGATGACGGCTTTCACACCCATGCGCGCAAATACGCGCACGGGAAACGCAACGTCCTTGGCGGAATAGCCTTCATAGAGATGCACGCGGCCCTGCATGGCGACCACGTCAACACCTTCTACGTTGCCGAAGACCAGTTGGCCCGCATGCCCAATGGCGGTGGAACGAGGGAAATGAGGAATTTTGGCGTACGGAATGCGCACAGAGCTTGCGAATTCGTCGGCAAACGCTCCTAGCCCCGAACCTAAAACTAGAGCAATTTTCGGGCGCGACTTCGTTTTCTTTTGAATGAATTTGGCGGCAGCTTCCGCGCGGGCCAACTCTGGCCCCGGTTGAGCAGTGGATTTCTGATTCTTTTTCGGACTCATGAAAGGATTCCGACAATGCAAGCGGACATCAAGTTTGCCATGGTCCCCGCCAGCATAGCGCGAATACCGAATCTGGCGAGCTGACCACGCTGTTCCGGTGCCAAGGCACCGATTCCCCCGATCTGAATGCCGATGGAACTGAAATTGGCGAAACCGCAGAGAGCGAACGTGGTGATTGTAAAGGAACGCGGATCCAAAGTGCTTTTCATTTGGCCCAATTTCGCGAAGGCCACAACTTCGTTGATAGTCATGCGTGTTCCGAGGAGATTGCCGATGGTCGGGGCGTCCTTCCAAGGAATGCCAATCAGCCACGCGATAGGCGCGAAAATCCAGCCAAAAAATTGCTCGAGGCTCTCAGGGAAAAAGCGGAAATGATGAAACGCCAGCCAATTGTGCATGCCTCCGATGAGGTAATCGACAAGGGCCAGCAACGCAATAAAGGAGATCAGCATGGCGCCGACGTTGATGGCCAGTTGCAGACCGTCGGAAGTGCCGCGCG
Organism: Candidatus Acidiferrales bacterium; assembly: GCA_963775865.1. Taxonomy (GTDB): domain Bacteria; phylum Acidobacteriota; class Terriglobia; order Acidiferrales; family UBA7541; genus Acidiferrum. The sequence goes on from CAVZKU010000014.1 coordinate 88,046, forward strand.
AAATCGCGCCCAGAAAGTTGGCCTCTTTTTCCATTTCCGGCATTTGCACTCTTCCAGCGGTCAGCGGCTGTTCGGTTTCCGGCACCAGCATCTTGGCCATCAACAAGGTACCGGGAGCAGTCATGATCACCGCAGTAAGAAGATGCTTGGCTTCCACACCAGAAGCGATGTACGCGGCCATAATACCGCCGGAGACGTGTGCCATGCCGCAAGTCATCACGCACATCAATTCTGATTTTGTGAGTTTGTTCAGAAACGGCCGGATGGTGAGCGGAGCTTCCGTTTGCCCCATGAAAATGCTGGCGGCGATATCGAGAGACTCTGCGCCGCTTGCGCCCATAACGCGTGTCATGACCCAGGCGAAAGCGCGAATAAAGAGCTGCATCACGCCGACGTGATACAGGAAGGCGAATACTGCGGCGATGAAAATAATGGTAGGCAGCACCTGAAAGGCGAAGATAAAGCCAAAGGAGGGGGAGTGTTGTACGCCAAGTCCGCCAAAAACAAATTCTGAACCAACGAAGGCAAAGCTCAGAAGCTTGTTGACGACGTCTCCCAGGAACTGAAAAATCCTACGGCCCAGGCCAAAATTGAGTACGAAGATGCCAAACGCAAGCTGTAAACCAAGGCCCCAAAGAACCGTCTTTAATTTGATGGACCTGCGTGAAGTGGAAAAAAGATAGGCGAGGCCGACCAATACAAACATTCCCAGCAAACCTGTAAATCTGCCCATCCTGACTCCTGTTCTCCGTCGACGGCAGTTCTGTTTGGCCTGACCTGCAGTTCCACTACGGACTGACATGAAACTCGGGCGACTAACCGCCAATGATGCACTTGATTAAAGGAGGCGGTGGCACGGCCAGGTCACCAATTTCAAACGCAGCCGCGATGAGGTTCAGGGCCTCTGCAAGCTTTGTGCTGGAATTGTATTGGATTGTGACCAGTTTTTCTCCTGCTTGCACGCGATCGCCAATGCGCCTGTGGAATTCCAGCCCAACGCCATGATCGATGCGGTCCTCTTTCTTGCCGCGGCCGCCTTCGAGCAAGGCCAGAGCAAATCCGAAATCGCGGCAATGCGTGGCCGTGATGTAGCCAGACTTGAGGCTGGTCACATTGGCCTGCGACTTCGCCTTGGGCAGAAGGGAAGTATCGTCGAGGATTCGCTCGTTACCACCCTGTAGCCGGATGCAATGACGGAAGCGTTCCAATGCCTTGCCCGAAGCGATCATTTGTTCGGCGAGCTGGCGGCCCTGTTCGATGGACATAGAGCGTTCGCCGAGAAAAAACATCCAGGCGGAAAGTTCCAGGCTGAGTTCGCGTAAATCGTCGGGACCTTTGCCTTGTAAGACGTCGATAGCCTCGATCACTTCGTTGGAGTGGCCGGCCATGCGGCCGAGCGGTTGGCTCATGTCGGTAAGAAGCGCAACAGCTTTTTTGCCGTTGCGGCGAGCCGTGTCGACCATCACTTCAGCAAGGCGGATCGCGTCTTCCTCCTTGGCCATGAAGGCGCCGGAGCCGGTCTTTACATCAAGCACCAACGCGTCAATGCCCTCGGCGAGCTTTTTACTCATGATCGAGGCGCAAATCAGGCCGATATTTTCTACTGTCGAAGTGGCGTCACGCAGGGCATAGATTTTTTTGTCGGCCGGGGCAATTTCCGTGGTTTGACCGATCAGGCCCATGCCGCATTCCTGGAGAACTCGACGAAAGTCGGCGAGGGTCAAAAACGTGTTGAAGCCGGGAATGGCCTCCAGCTTGTCCAGTGTTCCGCCGGTGTGCCCCAGGCCGCGACCGCTGATCATGGGCACGGCGAGACCGCCGGCTGCGACGATGGGAGCGAGAATCAACGAGGTGTTGTCGCCTACTCCGCCAGTGGAGTGTTTGTCCACCTTCTTCATTGGGAGATAGGAATGGTCAACAACCTCACCGGAGTGCAACATGGCTTCCGTTAGGGCCGCGGTTTCGAAGGGGCTCAGACCGCGAATCCACGCAGCCATGAGCCAAGCAGCCATTTGGTAGTCCAGGATTTCGCCGCGGGTGTAGGCGGAAACGAGGTAAATGATTTCCTCGCGGGTATGCTCCCCGGAATCCCGTTTTTTTCGGATGAGGTCGACGGCGCGCATGCGATTGGAAACGAAGTGCGAGACTAACATCGGCGCAATGAGCCGTCAACGAAGCGAAAGACGAAGCGAAAAGTCACGAAGCGGAAAGGCGTTCATTCCCGACGTACGTGTTGCTCTCGATACACTTGCTGAATCCCGCGCGCTGTTATAATTTCGCGGCTTGCCATTGAACAGAGGAGAATGCATGTCCAGGTCACCCCGCATTGCTGTGGTCGGCAGCGCCAACACGGATTTGACTACGTTCAGCGACACATTTCCCAGGCCGGGGGAAACGATCTTCGGTAAGAGTTTCGATCTCGGGTTTGGCGGCAAGGGAGCGAATCAGGCAGTGGCCGCGCGGTACTGCGGGGCTGAGGTAATGATGGTGGCGAAGGTAGGGAACGATTTGTTTGGTGAGGCCACCGTAAAGAACTTTTCGTCCTTGGGGATTGACGCGACGCATGTTCGCATTGTGGATGGAGTTTCCAGCGGCGTTGCCCCTATTTTTGTGGAGCCGAATGGGCAGAACCGCATCATCGTTGTGAAGGGAGCGAATGACACGCTGAAGCCCGCGGACGTGGACGCAGCGGCGAGTTCGCTGCAAAACGTCGATGTCATCATTCTACAGTTCGAGATTCCGTTGGAGACGGTCTATTACACGGTACAGTTTGCGCGCAAACACAAGATACCTTGCATCGTGAATCCGGCGCCGGCACAACCCGTAAAGCTGGCGGAGTTAGTGGACGCGGAATATTTCGTGCCCAACGAAACAGAAGCGGAAGTGATTGCCGGACTCCCCGTACACTCGATCGACGAGGCAAAAAGCTGTGCAGCTTCGTTGTTATCGAAAGGATTTCGAAAAGTGATTCTCACGCTGGGCGCGCGTGGTTCTTTGATGGTGAGTGAGGGACTGGCGGAACTGATTCCGCCATTCGCGGTGACACCGAAGGACACGACGGGTGCCGGTGACGCGTTCATCGGAAGTTTTTCCGTGTTTCTGGCGGAGAACTTGCCTGAAAAAGAAGCGCTGCTGCGCGCAAACCTTTACGCGGGACTTTCGACAATGCGCGTGGGGACGCAGAAATCGTTTCCAAAACGCGCCGAATTCGAGGCCGAGTGGAGCCGTCGAGGCGGAAGGCCAGCTGAATAGGGCGATGGGCCGAAGCGCCGAAAGATTCTAAGGAGAAACAATGTTTGTTTTGCAGAGTTATTCGTGGGCGGTTGTGTTCTGTGTAATCACCATGTTTTGCTGGGGTTCGTGGGCCAACACGCAGAAGCTGGCGAAAAAAGGTTGGCGGTTTGAGCTGTTTTATTGGGATTACACCATTGGGGTGTTACTGCTGACCGTGATCCTGGGACTTACCTTGGGCAGCAATGGAATCGTGGGCCGTCCTTTTCTAGCGGATCTCGCGCAAGCTTCTCATGCCAGCGTGCATTCCGCACTGGTGGGCGGGGCAATCTTTAATCTGGCAAATATTCTGCTAGTGGCAGCGATTGATATCGCGGGCATGTCGGTGGCGTTTCCTGTAGGCATCGGGCTTGCCCTAGTTCTCGGCGTCGTTGTGAATTACCGGGAGCATCCTGGCGGAAATGCATTGCTGTTGTTTGCGGGCGTCCTACTCGTAGTGCTGGCCATCGTCCTGGATGCCATCGCATATCGCAAAATTCCGGGGACGACCGCAGGGATCAGCACTAAGGGGCTTGTGCTTTCCGTTGCTTGCGGAATTACGATGGGGTTTTTCTATCGCTTCGTCGCCGCTGCCATGTACACCGATTTTACGCAACCGGAGCCCGGCAAGCTTGGTCCGTACGCGGCAGTGTTTATCTTTGCTGTGGGGATTTTTCTGAGCAATTTCCTCCTGAACACCTTCATCATGAAGAAACCGTTTGTGGGCACGCCAGTTTCCTTCGGTGATTATTTCAAAGGCAGCCTGGGCACACATCTCACCGGCATTCTGGGGGGAATCATCTGGGGCATGGGCATGTCCTTCAACATCATTGCGGCGGGCAAGGCGACCTTTGCGATTTCGTACGGACTGGGACAGGGTGCGACGATGGTCGCGGCGTTCTGGGGCGTATTCATCTGGAAGGAATTTCGCACGGCACCTGCTGGAACTTCGCGTTTGATCGCCGCAATGTTCGGCTGTTTTCTTGTGGGACTTGCGCTCATCATTCTGGCGCGCACTTCATAAAGATCTGAAACCGCAATTTCATCCTGGAGGGACCTTTCTTGGAAAACGCTCCTATGCATTGGCCGAAATCGATCGGAAGTCCGGTACTGGACAGTGTGCGGTATGCGGTGGAATCCTCGCGTGATGTGCAGACGCATTACGACAAGATTGTTGAGGTGGCGTCGTGGATGGCGTATGAGGAATTGCCCATGCCGGAGTTCGCTTTGCCCTTTGGTGTTGGCCAGAACAATGCGGATGAGGCGATTGATTTTGTGATGGTGACGGACTCTATCGATACGGCCTTCACGGATTTCAAGAATCATGAAAAGTTCCAGGTGGACTATGCGGGGCAACACTGGTCGGATTCCGACGCGGAATTCGCATGCATCAAGCGAGCCGTGGACAATGGCGTGCCGTTTCTGGACGGAAATTACCTTGCCGGAATCACTCGTGCGGAATTAGACAAGGTGTTCGAAGGCAACATTGAGATGCCTTTGCTGGATGAAAAACTGGAAGTCCTGCACCAGGTGGGTAAAGTATTGGCGGCGAAATATAACGGGTGCTTCCACACGTTCGTGAAGTCGTGTTCCCCAAAGCTGTATGACAATGGGAATGGCCTGATCGACAGGCTGGTGAAGGAGTTTCCACGATTCAACGACGTGAGCATGCTGGACGGCCACGAAATCAAATTCTACAAACTGGCGCAACTAGGCGTGTGGATGCTCTACGCCACGCTGCATCCTTCGGGCAAATTCGGACTGGACGATCCGCAAAAGATGACCGCATTTGCGGATTACATTGTGCCGCTGGCTGTGCGCCTGCACGGCATCACCAGTTATTCTGACCGGCTGGAGAAGGCCATCAACACGCACCAGTTGATCCCACGCGATTTCCGGTGGGAGATCGAGATTCGCGCGCACTGCATTTATGCCACAGCGCTGTTGACCGAAGAGATCAACAAACTGCGCCCGCCGGGTCTGCAGGTGATTATTCCCCAAATCGATGCGCGCTTCTGGACGCACTTTCACACCACCACCTGGCCGCACCACCTTACGCAAACAATCATGTACTAGGGTTTTCCAGATAACCTATCGAAGGAAAGGAAGGTTGTTCGTATGAAATGGTTCCAACGAGTATGCATGTTCGTTTTCTTTTTTAGCGCCGGCGCCGCGGCATTGCACGCGCAAGGGAAGCGCAAGGTAATCATCGATCAGGATGCGGCGGGGCCAGGCGGCACGGATATGCAGTCGATTCTGGTGCTGGTGAATTCACCGGACACAGACGTTTTGGGAATTACGGTGTTGACGGGCGATGCGTGGCGTGACGAAGAGGTGCAGCATACGCTGCGTTTGATGGAGATTATCGGCCGGACTGATATTCCCGTGGTTCCTGGGGCAGTGTTTCCTCTGTTGAACTGCAAGGAGTACATCGCCAAGTGGGAAACGATGCATGGGAAACTGGTGTATCAAGGGGCGTGGAATTTTGCGCCGGGCGGCAAGGTGCACGGTCCGTACGATGTGCCAGCAATGCCAGAAGGGCAGCCGACGACGAAGGCGTCCGCGGAGACGGCCGCGAATTTTCTGGTACGGATAGTGCACAAGTATCCGCATGAAGTGACGATCTACGCTGCAGGCCCGATGACCGATCTGGCCATGGCGATCGCCTTGGATCCGCAATTCCCGGAGCTGAGCAAGGAGTTGATCGTAATGGGCGGCAGCATTAATCCACGAACAGACGACCCTGAGTTTGCCCTGTCGCCTTCGCATGAATTTAATTTCTGGATGGACCCGGAGGCGTCGAGTGCAGTGCTGCACGCGCATTGGCCACGGGTGGCAGTGACGACGGTGGATATATCCGTGAAGACGCAAATGGAGAAAGATTTGATCGAGGAGATCCGCAAGAGTCCAACGCCTGCGGCGCAATACGTTGCGAAATATGCCCATGCCAATTTCCTTTGGGACGAACTGGCCGCGGTGGCGTGGCTTGATCCCACAATCATCACGAAATGGAAGAAGTTATATATGGACGTGGACACAGACCATGGCGCAGGGTACGGGAACACGTTGGTGTGGAGAGTAGGGAGCCAGCCGGGCGCGGGAGAGATTCAGGTGGACGTGCAGGACGATCTGGACAAGGCGAAATTCTATAAGGAGTACGTCGAACTGCTCACTCGGCCGACACCCGAAGCGAAGGTGGCAGGAAAGTAGGAAGGAAGAATGAAGGCTGAGTTGCGGGAATTTGCCGAGGCGTACACGGCGGCCTGGTGTAGCCAGAATGCCGCCAGCGTTGCCGCGCATTTTTCCGTAAACGGATCGTTGACGATCAATGGCGCCACACCTGCGATTGGGCGAAAAGAGATCACCGAGGCTGCGCAAGAATTTATGACCGCGTTTCCGGATTTGCGTGTGGAGATGGATGAAATTCGGACTACGAAGGAGGGAGGCGAATACCGGTGGACATTGAGCGGCACGAATACGGGTCCAGGGGGCAGTGGACGGGGAGTACGGATCAGCGGTTTTGAAGTTTGGAAATTCGGCGCGGATGGATTGATTGAGGAGTCACAGGGCCGATTCGATGCACACGAGTATCAACGGCAGCTTGGACAGGGCGGCGCCGCGAAACGATAGCCGCGACTCACGGTTTGGCGAGTCACTTGTGGCTGGTACACAACAATGTGCGCGCCATTCCGGTCGAAGACTCTTGGCCAGGGGGGCGCGGGAGGAGCAGAGCTGGGAGGAATGGCCTGGAGGGTCGGGACGGGAACTGCAGCGAAAACGAGCGCAAATGAAACGACAAAGGTCAGGAGCGATTTGACTTTGTTCACGACGTGCACCTCAGCAAAACGGTGAACCAGAGGATGGGCCGTACCTCCGCTCAACGGGAAGGATTTGGAATTGAAAGACTCACCAATTGAAAGCGGCGGCCATTATATATCCGATTTGCGGATTTCTGGCTCTGCAACAGAATTGCAAGTAAGCGCAGCCCCTGGAGCGAAGCCAAACTCAACCGGGAACGGAACCGCCTGGCGCATCAATACCAGTCTGGAAAAATCAGATCGATCAGCCCAGGAGACCAATAGGAATAAAAACGTTCGTCGCAGATTTTGTACTTTCCATATTTTCTGGTGGCGTATTTGCCCCAGTCGGGACGGCTGCCATCCATGTCGGTGAATTTGTACTCGTGGGCCAAGCCCCAGGAACTAAAGACGCGGCCACTTTTCTTCATGGCTTCAGGGTCGGAGGCGAGAGCGACAACAGCACGGCCAATGTATTGAGGGGATTCGGACTGCATGAAATCGGAGGGCGCGTCATTCTGATCCTTGGAGCTTACGTTCGGATTCTTCCGCTTCCCCACTTCCTTCCAGTTTGCTTCGGTAACTTTGTAATGGTCGAGCACCGCTTCCGAACGCAAGAAACCCGGGGTTAATGCGACGGAGACGATTTTGCGTTTGCGCAGTTCGCGGGCCATGGCAAACGCGAGACGAATGACGGAAGTTTTCACGAGGTCGTAAAAAATGTTGCCGCGGTAGTAAAAGGCGTCACCGTCCGTGATTTCGAAGATGATCGCGTGGCGGCGGCCCAGCATCAGCGGGGCGGCATAGTGGGCGGTGATGATGTGCGAATGGATAGCCTGCTTGAGCATGAGCAATCCGTTTTCGAGGTTGCACTTGTAAAAAGGCTTTCCGAATTCGGTGAGAGGATCGCCGCCCCAGATATCGTTCACAAGAATGTCGAGACCCTTATGGCGTTTCTTAATTGCTGCGACGAGTTTTTTTACTTCGGCGGCCTGGGTGTGGTCAACGCGCACGGGAATGCCGCGCCCTCCGGCAGCGGTCACGAGCTCAGCGGTCTCCGCAATGGTTTCCGGGCGCCCCGGCGTGGCGGGATGGCCTTTGGTACTGCGGCCGGTGCAGTACACCGTCGCGCCGGCCTTGCCGAGGGCAAGGGCAATGCCGCGCCCAGCGCCGCGAGTGGCTCCGGCGACGAGAGCAATATGACTTCTTAGATTGGGGGGCTGGTAAGACGTGACAGGCGTCATGGCGCCTCCAGTAATGGAAAAAGCGTTGTACAATAATAAATGGACATTCATTAATGTCAAGTGGAAAATAAATAGCCATTCAGTTATTCTGGCATGCGTTTGGAGTGGATCCTTTTAGTATCCGAGAAAGGCGTCTCCGGCCTATGTCGCCGCGTCCTCGAGAAACCTCTGACTCCGAATTGTTTGCCGCCACCGCGCGGGTGATGCAGCGGCGCGGTCCGGCGCAATTGACGCTGGCCGACGTGGCGAAGGAGGCCGGCGTGGTTCCGGCCACGCTGATCCAGCGTTTTGGTAGCAAACGCGATCTGTTGTTAGCGACGTGCAGAAGCGGCACCGGGGACCTTGCGGCACAGTTCGCAGCAGGGCGCGAGAAACACAAGTCGCCGCTCAAGGCGCTGGTGGAGTTGTATGTGGAATGCAGCGGGTTCGCTGACACCCCCGAATCCATGGCCAACGGGCTGGCGTATCTACAGAATGATCTGACGGACGCGGATTTTCGCGAGATAACGCTGGCGCTGTTCAGAGCCACTCGCAAGGAGACGCAACAATTCTTGGACGAAGCCGTAGCGGCGGGCGAACTAGTGGATTGCGATACTGAGGAACTGGCCCGGGTCATTCAGCAAGTGAAAAACGGTTCGATGTTGGATTGGGCGGTGTTCCGCGAGGGCAAACTCGGCGCGTGGGTGCGCGATGATCTGGAGGCGCTACTGCGGCCGTATCGAGTATCGCGAAAAAGCGGCGGTGCATCGAAGAAGAGAAGAACATAGAAACGCGCGGCGCAATACCGCGTGCGCATACAGTACAAAAACAAACGGGGAGGGGAAGCTGTATGGCCGAGGTGATCGAAAACGTCTCGGACACGGCGTTCTGGATTGCGCATTACCGCGCTGTGGAAACCCAGCGAGCGGACGCGCTGTTCCAGGATCCGCTGGCGAGCGGGCTCGCGGGAGAGCAAGGCAAGAAGATCGCAGAAACGTTGCCCATGCGCTTCATGACGGAATGGGTGGTGGCGATCCGCACGCGGCTGATTGACGAGTACATTGAAACGGCCATTGCCGAGGGAATCGATGGAGTATTAAACCTGGGCGCCGGACTCGATACGCGGCCATACCGGATGAATCTGCCGGCGACATTTCTTTGGGTAGAGGCCGATTACCCCAAAATGATCAAGTTCAAGGAAAGCCGGTTAAGGGGAGAAACGCCGAAATGCATCCTGGAACGTGGAGCGGTGGACCTGGCGAATGCGGCGGAGCGGCGACAATTGTTTGCGGGTTTAGATGGGCGAGCGAAAAAGCTGCTGATTCTGACGGAAGGTGTAGTGCCCTATTTGAGTCTGGAGGAGGCAGGTTCTCTGGCGGATGACTTGAAGGTGATGCCGCACGCGCGCTACTGGGTGCTGGACTACCTTTCCGCCGAAGTGATGAACTTTCGCGAGAAGAGTGAAATATCAAAGAAGACAAAGAATGCTCCGTTCCGGTTTAAGCCGACCGACTGGTTTGGCTTCTTCAACGAGCATGGATGGCGCATGAAGGAGATGCGTTACCTGGCGGAGGAGGGCGAGCGGCTGAAACGGCAACCCCGAGTACCGTTGCCACTCCTAACGGTGATAAAGCTTCGGAGGATTTTCGCGTCCAAGGAACGCCGAGAGGCGCTGAAGAGGTTGGCGGGCTATGCGATGCTGGAATCCGTAAACGCAACGGGCAATCACTAGAGCTTCTCTGGACTTCCCGAAGGAGCAGGTTGTTCGGGAGGTGTGGGGCGGGATAGTATGCTCTTACTCGAAGTCGGGAAGCGAGGTACGCGGGCATAAAAGCGGACGCTACCACGGAAATAAAAGACAGTCTTTGCGCCGCGAACGCCTTCGAAGGCGGTCCGTACGATTGCATTGGAGACTGCAATGAGTGGGGAAATGAAGCCGCGGTTGGAGATTACGGACCGGCATGGAAACCGGATTCTGGAAACACAGGAGCACGCGTCGAAGGAGACGATTGCGGTATTGAGGGGACGGTCGCTGGCGAGCAATCGAGGCACGTCGCTGAATCTGGATTGGGTAGAAAATGTCCGCGTGAATACCAGTGCGGTAGAGCGACGTGCGGCGACGCTGGTGACCCGGCGGACGGTGAAAAAGGAGTGGCAGATCGCGTGGTTGCTGAAGGCGATTACCTGCATGGATTTAACGACGCTTTCCGGGGATGACACCGACAAGCGCGTGCGCCGGCTTTGCGCGAAGGCGAGGCAGCCGATTCAGCAGGAAATTGTGGAAAAACTGGGGATTGAGGAATTGCAGATTCAAGTGGGAGCGGTATGCGTGTATCACCTGTTTGTAGAAACGGCGCGGCGGGCTTTGGAGGGAACGAGGATTCACGTGGCGGCGGTGTCCACCGGATTCCCCGCAGGGCTGAATCCGTTTGAAGAGCGGCTTGCCGAGATCCGGCGGTCCGTGGAGGCAGGGGCGCAGGAAATCGATATCGTGATAACACGGGCGCACGTGTTAGGGGCGCAATGGCAGCGGTTGTATGACGAGATTGTGGCGTTTAAGGATGCGTGCGGGCCGGCTCATTTGAAAGTCATTCTAGGAACTGGCGATTTACTGACGTTGCGCAATGTGGCGAAGGCAAGCCTGGTAGCAATGATGGCGGGTGCGGACTTCATCAAGACGTCCACAGGAAAAGAGACGGTGAACGCAACGCTGCCTGTGGGATTGGTGATGACGCGAGCGATCCGGGAATATGCCGAGGAGACGGGAATGGCGGTCGGATTCAAGCCGGCGGGAGGAATACGCACGGCGAAGCAATCCGTGGAATGGCTGATGTTGATGAAGGAAGAGGTGGGGAATAGCTGGCTCGAGCCACACCTATTCCGGTTGGGGGCGAGCAGCATGCTGGGTGACATTGAGCGGCAATTGGAATTCCATGCGACGGGGAGATACTCGGCGGAGTACCGGCATCCTGTGGCTTAAGAGCATTGACGAGTAGCGGGGCGAAGAGAACGGATTTAAGCGAAAGAGCGGAACGGAAGAGAGTAGCAAGGCAAGTCACATTTTTCGTGGAGGATGCGAAAATGGCAAAGGCTACGGCTAAGGATGCACAGTTGATCGTGCAGCTTTACGATTTGCGACGCGAAGCAGAAATACGGAAGGCACGGAACTGGTGGATGTCGGAATTCTGGCCGCAAAGTACGGAAGATTATCTAAAGGTGATGTATGCGTCGGGGACTCCAGAGAACGCCTGGTTGCGCCAGGTGCAGAGCTATTGGGGAATCGCGTCCTCGTTCGTATTAGAGGGGGCGTTGAATGAGGATTTATTTCTGAAACCCGCGTTTAGCGGCGAGATGTTCATCATGTTTGGAAAAATTTATCCGTTTCTGAGGGAATTGCGAGAGAAGATCGGGGACCCCAAAGCATTCGCCGATACGGAAGAAGTGATTATGCGGACGAAATGGGGACGGGATCGCCTGAAGTTCATGCTGAAGCGGCTGGAATCTTGGCGGGAGATGATGCAAAAGGATAAAGGCAGCGCTGAGTAGTGAGTGACGAGGTAAGAAGAGAGCAATTCCAATCAGGATCGCGATTGTGGTTGTGGAGAGACGATGAGTGTTGTTGAGAAATTTCGCACCATGGAATACGGGCCAGCACCGGAAGATCCTAAGGAGTCGGTGCAGTGGCTGGAACGGCATAAGCGCAAGTTTGGGCATTTTATTGGCGGGGCGTGGAAGACACCGGCAGAAGGAAAATATTTTGAGACAACCGATCCCTCCACGGGAGAGAAAATTGCCGAGGTGGCGCAGGGAAGTGCCGCGGATATAGATGCAGCCGTGAAAGCGGCGCGGGCCGCATTGAAGGTGTGGCAGGTGCTGAGCGGCCACGAAAGAGCGAAGTATTTATATGCGCTGGCGCGCCAAGTACAGAAACATTCGCGACGCCTGGCGGTGCTGGAAACCATCGATAACGGAAAGCCGATACGCGAAAGCCGGGATATCGACATTCCTCTGGTAGCACGACATTTTTATTACCACGCGGGATGGGCGCAGTTGGTGGAACGGGAATTTCCTGGGTATCAGGCATGTGGCGTGGTGGGACAGATCATTCCGTGGAATTTTCCATTGTTGATGTTGGCGTGGAAAATCGCGCCGGCACTGGCGACAGGGAACACCATAGTGCTGAAGCCGGCGGAGTACACACCGTTGACGGCGCTGGCATTCGCGGAGATTTGCAAGGAAGTGGGATTGCCGAAGGGCGTGGTGAACATTGTCACGGGTGATGGATCGACGGGCGAAGCACTAGTTAGGAATATGGGCGTGGACAAGATTGCGTTCACGGGATCTACCGAGGTAGGGCGGGCAATTCGCAAGGCGACGGCGGCGACCCACAAAAAGCTGTCATTGGAATTGGGCGGAAAATCGCCATTCGTGATTTTTGAGGATGCGGACCTGGATGGGGCGGTGGAAGGCTTAGTGGATGGAATCTGGTTCAACCAAGGGCAAGTTTGCTGCGCGGGTTCGCGACTGCTGGTGCAGGAGAGTGTTGCGGAAAAGCTGACAAAGAAGTTGCAGGCACGCATGAGCACGCTGCGCGTCGGCGCTCCACTGGACAAAGCGATTGATATTGGCGCCATCGTGGCGCGCGTGCAGTGGGAGCGGATCGATCGTTTGGTGAAACAGGGAGTGGCAGAAGGCGCTACGTGCTGGCAGCCGGAAGTGGTGATGCCGGGACACGGGCTGTATTACAAACCGACGCTGCTCAGCAATGTACATCCGACGTCGATTGTGGCGCAGCAGGAAATTTTCGGGCCAGTGCTGGCGACGATGACGTTTCGAACGCCCAAGGAAGCGGTGGAGCTGGCGAACAATACGGTGTACGGACTGGCAGCAAGCGTGTGGAGCGAAAGCATCAATGTGGCGCTGCAAACCGCGGCGCAAATTAAAGCCGGGGTCGTTTGGGTGAACAGCACGAATTTGTTTGACGCGGCGTGCGGATTCGGCGGGTATCGCGAGAGCGGTTACGGACGCGAAGGGGGGAAGGAGGGCTTGCGCGAATATCTGGAACCGACGTGGTTTCGGAAGGCGCCGGAATTGCGCAAGACTACAGGGAAACGCGGGGAATCGGCGGAGGTGGCGAATCCAACGGTGGACCGCACTGTCAAACTTTACATCGGCGGCAAACAGGCAAGACCAGACTCTGGCTATAGCGTGGAAGTCCGGGCGAAAAATGGAAAATTGCTGGGCGAATCGCCGCTGGGCAACCGGAAAGACATTCGAAATGCCGTAGAGGCGGCGCGGAAGGCAGAGTCCTGGGCGAAAACTACCGCGCACAATCGGGCGCAGGTGTTGTATTACGTGGCGGAGAATCTATCGCAGCGTGCGGAAGAAATTGGTGGCCGGCTGGCTGGAGCAGTCGGGAAAAAGCAGGCGGAGTTGGAAGTAAAACTGAGCGTGGAACGACTGTTTTGCTATGCGGGGTGGACGGACAAGTTCGATGGCGCGGTACATAATCCGCCGTTCCGGAATATTTCGATTGCGATGAACGAGGCGGTGGGAACAGTGGGAGTGATCTGCCCCAAGGAAGCGCCGCTGCTGGGATTTTTTTCTCTGGTTTTGCCGTTGATCGCCGCAGGGAATACGGTAGTGGCGGTGCCATCCGAGAGTTACCCGTTGATTGCCGCAGATATTTACCAGGTATTGGAAACAAGTGATCTGCCGGGAGGAGTGGTGAACCTGGTGACAGGGCGCGCGAACGAATTGCTGAAGGTGCTGGCAGAGCACGACGATGTGGATGCGGTGTGGTGTTATGGAGATGCGGAGGCCTGTACGGCAGCGAAAGCCCTTTCAACGGGGAATCTGAAGCAGGTTTTTACGAATGAGGGGCGGGAGATTGATTTCTTTAATGCGGGGCAGGGAGAAGGGCCCTGGTACTTGGAACATGCGTATCAGGTGAAGAATGTTTGGGTGCCGTACGGAGAGTGAGCGGGCGGCAATAGTTTCATTCCGTATAAGTTCAAAGAACAACCGGTCGGCAGGAATCTGGCATAACCGTTATTGATGTCGCAATGATAAACAAATTCTGGAGAGACGATGCCTCTTGCCCGCTGGTAACCATCCTCAGTTGCCGCTGGTTCTATGGTCCACAATGATGCGATCATGTATCCCTATTTTTCAAGGAAGGCCCCTCTATGGCCAGAGTGCTGACCGCCGAAGACCTTCGCCTGGAGGAAGCCAGGCAGCGCAAGAAACACTGGAAACGATGGGGCCCGTATCTGTCGGAGCGGCAGTGGGGAACCGTCCGGGAGGACTATAGTGCGGAAGGAACAGCCTGGGAATATTTTCCGTTTGAGCATGCCCACACACGAACGTACCGTTGGGGAGAAGATGGGCTGGGGGGGATCAGCGACCGTCACCAAATGATTTGCTTTGGGGTGGCGCTCTGGAATGGCCGAGACCCGATTCTGAAAGAGAGATTGTTCGGACTCACGGGGAATCAAGGCAATCATGGCGAGGATGTAAAAGAACAATATTTTTATCTGGATTGCACGCCAACCCACAGCTACATGCGGATGCTCTACAAGTATCCGCACGCGGAGTTCCCTTACCGGCAGTTACTCGAAGAAACTCAGAGGCGAGGACGGAGCCAGCCGGAGTATGAGCTCCTGGATACCGGGGTGTTTCATGAGAGCCGCTATTTCGACGTGTTCATCGAGTATGCGAAAAGCGATTGGGAAGACATCCTCATCAAGATAACGGCGTACAATCGCGGACCTGCGTCGGCAGATCTGCACGTGTTGCCTACGCTTTGGTTTCGCAATACGTGGTCATGGGGAAAGGATTTGCGGCGACCCGTCGCGCGACGGGCTGCCGACATGCCAAGCGCGGTCTGCGCGGAGATCGAACACTGGCAGTATGGGAAGAGATGGTTGCTTGCCGCTGGCAAACCGGAGCTGCTATTCACAGAGAATGAAACCAATTACGTGAAGTTGTTTAACTATCGGGAGCGCGTGCCGTACGTGAAAGATGCGTTCCACGAGTATGTGGTTCAGGGCAACAAAGGAGCCGTAAATCCCGCGCATACCGGTACGAAAATGGCGGCTCACTCCGCCTTTCATCTTTCCCCCGGAGAATCAGCAATCCTCAAATTGAGGCTAACCCACGTCGACCCTCTTGGTACGATGGATCCGGAGCTTCCCTGGATCGGAAGCAGTACCGCGCCGGGGCAATTCAAAGCGAGTCAGGGTGTTTTGGCGCCGGCAGAGTTTGGAGACGGATTCGAGGCGGTGTTCAGCCAGCGGATGAAAGAGGCTGACGAATTCTATGATTCACGGATTCCACGGCACCTTTCGCCGGACGCGCGCATGGTGATGCGGCAGGCGTATTCGGGAATGCTTTGGTCGAAGCAGTTTTATCACTACGACGTCGAGACCTGGCTGGAAGGCGACCCAGCCGGCCCAACACCGCCGGCGGGACGGTGGAAAGGACGAAACAAAGATTGGACGCATCTGTACAACGATGATGTGTTGTCCATGCCGGATAAATGGGAATACCCGTGGTACGCGGCGTGGGACCTGGCATTCCACTGTATCCCATTGGCGATTGTGGATGCGGATTTCGCCAAGGAACAACTGATCCTGCTGCTGCGCGAATGGTACATGCACCCAAACGGGCAGCTTCCCGCATATGAATGGGCGTTCGGCGATGTGAATCCGCCGGTGCACGCGTGGGCCGCGTGGCGCATCTACAAAATTGACCGGCGCTTGCGAGGAGTGGCGGACCGAGAATTTCTGGAAAGGGTCTTTCACAAGCTGCTGCTGAATTTTACGTGGTGGGTGAACCGAAAAGATCCCGACGGTCACAACATTTTTCAGGGAGGATTTCTCGGTCTGGACAATATCGGGGTTTTCGACCGCTCTGCGCCACTCCCCACCGGCGGACACCTGGAACAATCGGATGGAACGAGCTGGATGGGAATGTATTGTCTGAACATGCTGGCGATCGCGCTGGAGTTGGCCAGGGATGATATGGCCTATGAAGATGTGGCCAGCAAGTTCTTCGAACATTTTGTGCATATTGCGCACGCGATGAACGATATCGGTACGGACGGCAGATCGCTGTGGGATGACGAAGACGGGTTCTACTACGACTTGCTGCATTTACCAAACGGCGAAGACCATTTCATGAAGATCCGCTCGATAGTCGGGCTGATTCCTTTGTTTGCGGTGGAGACGCTGGAGCCGGAAGTTGTGGATCGTCTACCAGGGTTCAAGCGGAGAATGCAGTGGTTTATCGACAACCATGCGGACGTGCCGGAACACATTGAAATGACGCAGCGGTCGCCACGAGGAGTACGTCGACAGTTGTCGTTGGCAAACCGCAAGCAATTGAAGCGGATCTTGAAGCGCATGCTGGACGAATCGGAATTTTTCTCGCCCCACGGGATTCGGGCGCTGTCCCGCTACCATTTGGATCACCCGTATGAAGTGCAGGTCAACGGACACATCAGCCGGGTAGACTATGAGCCTGCGGAATCGTCGTCAGGAATTTTTGGCGGCAATTCCAACTGGCGAGGGCCCGTGTGGTTCCCCTTGAACTACCTGCTGATTGAATCACTGCAGAAATTTCACCACTATTATGGAGAAGACTTTAAGGTAGAGTGTCCGACCTATTCAAAGAAGGAAGTAGATCTTTGGGAAGTGGCAGCCGAGATATCCCGGCGATTAACGCGGCTTTTCTTGCGGGACAAGAATGATCGGCGGCCGTTCGCCGGAGAAAATGATTTATTCAACAAGGATCCACACTGGCGTGATCTGATCCTGTTCTTCGAATACTTTAATGGCGACACTGGCGCCGGGCTCGGCGCCAGTCACCAGACAGGCTGGACCGGGTTGGTGGCAAAACTACTGGAACAAAGCGGAGAGTAAGAATGTCCCTGTTCGCGGAGGTGCAATTTGGCAGGGAAGTCTGCGGCGCATTGGAAATCGCCGAATCCCGGGAATGGCTGGTGACCAACGGACTGGGCGGATACGCCAGCGGCACGGTGGCGGGATCGACGACGCGGCGGTACCACGCATTGTTAGTTGCGGCGCTGGAGCCGCCCGTGAAACGAACGGTGCTGGTCAACGGACTGGACGAAACTGTCCGGTACCTCGGCAACAATTTTTCCTTGGCAACAAATCGTTGGAAGAGCGGCTTTTTGTCGCCAAAGGGATACCTGCTGGTAGAAAGTTTTCACCTGGAGGGAACAAAGCCAGTATGGCGATACGCGCTGGCAGATGCACTGCTGGAGAAACGCATATGGATGAAACAGGGCGAGAACACCACGTATGTGCGGTTCAGTTTGCTTCGTGGCCGCGAGCCAATCGATCTGGACGCTAAAGTATTGGTGAACTACAGGGATTTTCACCACACCACACAAGCCACAGATTGGTCTACCCGAGTGGGAGCGGTCGCCCACGGACTGGAAGTCGTGGCCTTCGAAGGCGCTAGCCCGTTTTACCTGAAGAGCGCTGTGGGGTCCTGGACGGCGCGAAATGAGTGGTATCGCAATTACTACTTGCCTGAAGAACAGGCCCGCGGGCTGGATGACCAGGAAGATCGTTTGCATGCTGGACAGTTTCACTGCCAGCTTTACCCCGGCGAGACTTTGACATTAGTGTTCAGTACGGAGCCGCTTCCCTTGTTGGAGGAGGAACAAGCCCTTACAGAGCGATCCAATTACGAGGTTAGACTTTTTCAAGACTGGCAGGAGCAGCATGCCCGTACTTGCGGTTTGCCCGCCGAAGACGAACCGAGTTGGCTGTGGCAATTGGTGTTGGCCGCGGACCAGTTTGTGGTGAAGCGGGCGCTGCCGGATCAAGCGGATGGCCGGAGCATCGTGGCGGGCTATCACTGGTTCAACGATTGGGGCCGCGACACCATGATCGCGCTGCCGGGCCTGGCACTTGCGATGGGCCGGGCCGAAATAGCCAGAACGATTCTGCTCTCCGTCGCGCGCTATGTGGATCAGGGGTTGCTGCCGAATAATTTTCCGGACGCAGGGGGTGTTCCGGGTTACAACTCAGTTGACGCAGCGCTGTGGCTGTTCGAAGCGCTGCGTCAATATTTTGAGACGACGCAGGACCTGGAAATTCTACAGAAGCTGTTTCCAGTGCTGGCAGGAATTATTGACGCGCATGTGAGGGGCGCGCGCTACAACATCAAGGTGGATCCTGCCGACGCGCTGCTGTATGCCGGAAACGCCGAGGTGCAGCTCACTTGGATGGATGCGAAGATTGGCGATTGGGTGGTGACGCCGCGAACCGGAAAGGCCGTGGAAATCAATGCTCTGTGGATCAATGCCCTGGATACCATGGCGGGATTCGCGCGGCTACTGATGAAGCCCGGTGAAGGGTACGAAAGGCTGGTGGAAAAGGCGACGCGCAGCTTCCAGAAATTCTGGAATCCCGAGCGACATTGTTGCTATGACGTGGTCGACACGCCTTCCGGTGAGAACGATGCGGCGCTTCGGCCCAATCAGATATTTGCACTTTCCCTGCCAGTGAGCCCGCTTTCTGGAATGCAGCGAAAGGCCGTGGTCGATACTGTTGCGGACCAATTGTTGACGTCGCACGGACTGCGTAGCCTTGGTCCGTATGAGACGGGGTACAAGGGCCAGTACACCGGGGGACCGCGAGAACGGGACTCGGCCTACCATCAGGGCACAGTGTGGGGATGGCTGCTGGGACCCTTTGCCTTGGCACATTACCGTGTATATCGCGACGCGAGATTAGCGCAGAGCTTTCTGGAACCATTGGGAAAAACGATCTCGAGTGGAGGCTTGGGAACGCTTGGTGAGATTTTCACGGGGGATGCACCATTTACGCCGGTGGGAGCTATCGCGCAGGCCTGGACGGTTTCGGAAGTGGTTCGGGCGTGGCAGACACTGAGTGCCGCCGCGGTGCCCGCCGAAGCGACGGCTAGGAGTCCGGTTCAGTCGAGGCGCGAGGCGGGTTCGTAGAGTTCGATCAGCACCTTGTTGGCAGCCGGAGCGGTGAGTAAGAAAAAATTGATACGGGTACCGTCGGCGCCGGCGCGAGTGGCAGGGTAGACGGGATTCAGAGAAAACTTTTCCTGCAATATTTGCGTTGCGCGATCGACATCCTTGCAGCGAAATTCCACTTGCTGTACTCCCTCTCCAAACTTGTGCAGGAATTTTGCGATCGCACCGCTTCCGGCAGGGTCCTTGGAAGTCAAGATGTCCATGCAGAGTCCACCCGGCAAATGCAGTTCGAATTCGCGAGCATCCTGGTCCGGAGGCACGTCCGCGAGACGTGGAGAGCCACAGGCCTCGCGAATCTTTTCGAAGCGTTCCGGTGTAACTGCCAGACCGACCGTCACATAGGGACTGCCTCCCTCGAGAAGCGAAAAAAGCTCGGGATCTTCCCACCAAGGAAACACGGCGTGGTCCGCCAAAGCGCGCCCGAGGTGATGAATTTCCGTGGCGGCGGTCATGCGCACTTCTGAATCATTGGAGCTCATGCCATCCATTGCCCGTAGCAGTGCATCGTTCATGGCTGTTCTCATTTATCTCCGAAGGATTGCTGCAAATTCATGTCGGGTCCGTCGTTCCCGCGTCTTTCCGGGGGCCCGCCCAGAAGGAAAGGAGCGTCGCCAGCAGCAGGATGCCCCCAACTACGGCTAGAGAGACACGGACCGAGATATGTAACCACGGTTCCGCCACCATTTTAACGCCGATGAACATTAGAACCAACGCGAGCCCGTACCCAAGATAGCGCAGATAGTGGAGCAAATCCGAAAGGAGAAAATAGAGAGCGCGAAGACCGAGAATGGCAAAAACATTGGAGGTGAATACGATGAACGGGTCGCGGGTGATGCCAAAGATCGCAGGGATGGAATCAACAGCGAATGTCACGTCCGTTATCTCAATGACGAGCAAAACCAGAAGGAGGGGAGTAGCGAATCGTTGTCCGTTTTGACGAACAAAGAAGCTGCCGCCATGGTATTGCGGGGTGACACGCAGATGCGTGCTGGCAAATCGAAAAATCGGATTGCGTTCATAATGGAGTTGCTTGGCGCGCTTCCAAAGCATATGTACACCTGTGTAGACAAGAAAAATGCCGAAAGCGGGGAGGATCCAGTGGAAGCGTGCGATGAGCACGGCGCCCGCCGCGATCATAATTCCCCTCATAATCAGAGCGCCGAGAATTCCCCAGGCCAGAACGCGGTGCTGAACCTGCTCGTCCACCTGGAAAGCGCGGAAGATGACCAGGAATACGAACAGATTGTCCACGCTGAGAGCCTTTTCGATGACGTAGCCCGTGAAATATTCCAAACCGCGCTGCGCGCCATACCAATTCCAGACGAAATAACCGAAGGCCATGGCCATGGCGATCCAAACCGCGCTCCAAACCGCGGCTTCGCGAAATTTGATTTTGTGGGCCTTGCGGTGAAAGACACCCAGATCTAAGGCGAGGGCGACGAGAACAAATAAATTAAAGCCGACCCACAGCAGGGGTGTGCCCATGATTGGCAGGATAGCTTAAGTAAGCATCATGCCCTAAGCCTTCTTCACTCGGCGGATTGCGCTCGGGATGGATAATTTTGCTGTTTTTGCGAACTACTTGGGTGCGGACGGCCGACGCATATCAGTGGCGTTGAGATTGCTCAAATCCACACGGGTGGTTTGCCCCGCTTGGACCGTGACCGGCACGTCCCAAAGGAGCCGGCGGTCTCCTGAAGAGGCATCCGTGCCCAAGCTACTGACCCAGTAGTTGCCAGGAGGAAGGCCGTTGATGAGGGCATGACCGTCCAGGTCGGTTACCGCTTTCCCTGCAAGATATTTCAGTTGAGCTGTGTCTGGAGCAAATTGCGCAACCCTATGATTGTGCTCAATGTGCAGGTCATTCCAGGCAGTCCCAGGATTGACGGCGCTAAGTTCAAGTTCGATGCCTTGGACAGTATAGGGATTGGTGTCGATAAATTTTCGAGTCGCTGCGAGAAATTCTTCCTTTTGCTTCTGGTACTTGTCCGGGTTCGCTTGCTTATCGGCCTCGCGATATTTCGGAACAGGAAGGCCCTTTGTGACGCCGCCGGAGTTGGAGCGCTCATAAGCATCGAAGAATTCCGGGACTTTCATGATGTCGTCGGTGGTGAGGAGTTTGTCGATGTCCGGAGAAGTGAGATCAAGGATTTCGTGGGCCTTCAACCAAGTCTTCAGTTCGGGAGAAACCTTCAGGCTGTCTATGAATTTGTCGCGAGTGGGGAGAACGTCCTGGCCTTCGACCTCCTTGGTAATGTCCGCATAACTTTTCGTCAAAACGTAGAAGGGGAATTGCCGGACAGGATCGGGTTGCGAGCCGGTGGGAGTGATGTGAGCGGAAACATCAATCGCACCGGTTGGGCTTTGAGCAGCGTAGGAAGCGGAGAGGACGGCAAAGGCTCCAAAAGCCAGAACTATCCGAAGAAAATGTCGCATGTGGCTCATCCTAGCAGATTCAATTTGCGCGGCAGATGGAAACAAAAAGGAGTTTGTCCAATCCGGCTAGGCTAACGCTTGCGGCTGTGAGTGAGGCGTGGAACATGGCGGAATGCTGCACTTCCAGGGATAGGGATTTTTCGCGATTTGCAGAGTTATGTTGGAGCAATCCGTTGGATTGAATCAGTCGCCGCTAAACACCCCAGATCGCGCGGGTGGTTAGTAGAGGCGGAAATTCACTTCAAAAGTGACGATAGTTGGGACGGGCTTGCCGGAAGCTCCCGTCGCCGCCTTGCAGCGCCAGGTCTTCAGTGTAGTGATCGTGTTTTCATCGAGGCCCAAACCGGGGCTCTTGATCAGCTTGAGATTCGAGAGATGGCCATCCAAATTGACGACCGCTTCGACTAATACGATGCCGGAGTACTTGGCCTTGCGCGCTTCTTCCGAATAAGGAGGATTCGGCATGTAGAAGCAACTGGGCATGCCCACGCCGTTTACGCCAGCATGGAAGGCGCCGCCACCTGTGCCACCGCCTTCACCCGGACCAAGACCGCCGCCACTACCACTACCGATACCGCCACCCTCGCCGGAGCCGATACCACCGCCACCGCCGGGTCCATTGGACATATTCACAACGGCGGCCATGGGATCTCCAAAGTTAGAGAGGTTCGGATTCGCCACCTTCAAGTCCGGCGGACCAAGCAGCGTAGGATCCATCGCCAGCTTCGGATTGGGATTTTTGATTACCGCAGTCGGCGGAGTAAATTGCGTCATGCTGAAGCGCGGGGCCTTGCCTTTGGTTGCCGGCGTAGGCGAACGATCACCACCGCCGCCACCGCCACCGGCCTTGTCCGCACCGGCAGGCAATTTCGCGAGGTAAGGCGAAATATCCAACGGGGTCATATCGACTTGCTTGTTCACGGCTTTGGTCGGCGTGGTCAAGCCGATGATAAAAGGCGTGATCAGTAGAGCGATGATGCCCGCGTGCACCGCGAAGGCGATCGCTTGGGTCCAGCCGAAGTTTTCATCCTTGGACCAGATATCTTTGACTTTGACTGGCTGAATGCCCGGAGGAAGCGGCGCGGGCTTCGGCGGATTGAAAAAATCCTTGATGCGATCGGTAAAGCCTCCGAAGCTACCGCCCCAATCGACTTCCAGGCGCTTGTTCGTAACATTCTTCGGGGCAGCGGGAGCGGACAGGAAAAACTTCAGATTGTCTTTCAATCCGGAACCAAAAGAGTTCTTCGTGAAGGGAACATCCGCGCGTTCTACGACCTTGACAGGACGCTCGAAGAGGAACTGCTTAAGGTTGGACCAGAAATTATCAGGAATCAGGATGTCAGGCGTGCCGAAATCTGGCAGCGCCGAAGAAGGCACTGGGACTATTTCTTCGGGCCCCGTGCGCTTGGGCTTGCTTACATCATCGGGAAGGAGGTTAATAAATCCAGGCACCTTTGTCCCTCTAGTCACTTAGACGCGACTTGACCGTCAAATGTTCGCACCAACCGTTATGATTCGCGCAAGCTCGGAAAGGTTGCGCGTCCCCCACGGCTGACACGGCTTCCGGAGTATTGTAACATAAGCGGTTACACTGCTTTCCGCAATTTCCCGCCGTACAACAGAGGTGTGCGACCTTTGCCCGGTCCTTCAGGGGATGGCGGCGCTAGAAGGGATACAGCAAATCACGAGCTATGGCCGAACCACTGGAACTGAAGAAGACCCTGAACCTGCCGAAGACCGACTTCCCGATGAAGGCGAGTCTGCCGCAAAACGAACCAAAACAGCTTGCGACGTGGCAGGAAACGAAGCTGTACGAGCGCATTCTGAAGGTGCGCGAAGGCAAGCCGTTGTTCGTGCTGCATGATGGGCCACCTTATCCCACGGGAACGATTCACCTTGGGACCGGACTCAACAAAATCCTCAAAGACATGATAGTGAAATCGAAGAGCATGGTGGGCCATTACGCTCCCTACGTGCCGGGCTGGGATTGCCACGGTTTGCCCATTGAGACCCAGGTCGAAAAGGAACTCGGTGGTAAAGGAAAAGTGCCGCCGGCCGAATTCCGTAAGCGTTGCCGGGACTACGCGACGAAATACGTGGAACAGCACAAGCGCGATTTCAAGCGCCTCGGCGTGTTTGGCCAGTGGGACCACCCGTACCTGACCATGAGCCACCAGTATGAAGCGACGATCGCGAGCGCGTTTTTGGACTTCATAGAAAAGGGCTACGTGTACCGCGGGCGCAAGCCGGTGTATTGGTGCATCTACGACAACACCGCGCTGGCAGAAGCGGAAGTGGAATATGAAGATCACACCAGCCCTTCGATCTGGGTGACATTTAAGGTCGTGGGCGGCGGCACAGGAGAAGCCGCGAAGATAGGCAGTGATGTTTCCGCGGTGATCTGGACGACGACCCCCTGGACGATTCCCCATAACCGGGCGCTGGCGTTCCATCCGGATTTTGAATACGTCATGCTGAAAACAGAAAAAGGAAAGTTGCTGTTAGCGGCGGATCGCGTGGCCGCGTTGCAGGTGGATTGCGATATCAAGCAGGCGGAGGAATTGGGCCGGTTAAAGGGGCGGGACTTTGAAGGGATGAAATTCTATCATCCATTTCTGCCAATCCAGGTCCCGGGAGTGTTGGCCGATTACGTGACGTTGGATCAAGGTAGCGGGATTGTGCACACGGCTCCAGGTCACGGCGCGGATGACTTCGTGACCGGGCAGAAATATGGGATTGAAATTTATGCGCCCATCGATGATCGCGGCGTGTATCTGGAAGGCTTGCCGGAATACAAGGGCAAGGATGTGTTCACCGCGAATCCGATTGTAGTGAAACTGCTGGCCGACCGTGGAGCGCTGCTGGCGAATCATGCGTACAAGCACAGCTATCCGCATTGCTGGCGGTGCCACAATCCCGTGATTTTCCGGGCGACGGAACAGTGGTTCATCAAGATGGACCAGCCCAAGAAAGGCGCCACGGAAACATTTCGGCAGGAAGCATTGGCGCAGATTCCCACGGTGAAGTGGCTGCCAGCGTGGGGCCAGGACCGCATGTACGAAATGATTGAGAAGCGGCCGGACTGGTGCGTCTCGCGACAACGCTTCTGGGGAACACCGATCATCGTGTTTTATTGCGATGCGTGCGGTACACGGCTGGAAGATTTTGACGCGCTGCGAAACGTCGTGAAATGGTTTGAAAAAGAGGGCGCCGACGCCTGGTACAAACATACGGCAGAGGAATTGCTGCCGGCGGGAACGAAGTGTCACTGCAGGGGAGCGAAGTGGCGAAAGGAAAACGACATTCTGGATGTGTGGTTTGACTCGGGTTCTTCCCATTTGGCGGTATTGAAAGGGAAGGAATGGCCTGCGGATGTGTACCTTGAAGGACCAGACCAGTATCGCGGATGGTTCCACAGTTCCTTGCTGATTGCGGTGGGCGTGCGGGATAAGGCGCCATACCGCGGAGTGGTGACGCACGGATGGACGCTGGACGAGCAAGGGCGCCCGATGTCGAAGTCGCTCGGCAACGTGGTACTGCCGACGGAGATTTGCGACAAGTGGGGCGCGGACCTACTGCGGTTGTGGGTGGCATCGCAGGAATATCAAGCCGACGTGAAGATGAGCGAGCGGGTGATGACACAGCTCAGCGAAGCGTACCGCAAAATCCGGAATACGTTTCGGTTTGCGTTGGGCAACCTGAGTGATTTCGATCCAAGCCGCGATGCGTTGCCGAACGATCAACTGGATGAGATGGACCAGTGGATGCTGGAGCGGACGGCGGATTTAGTGAAGCGCAGCCGCGAATGGTACGCGTCTTACGAATTCCACAGGATTTACCATGCGATTCACGATTTCTGCGTGGTAGACCTGAGCGCGTTTTATTACGACGTGCTCAAGGACCGGTTGTATACCAAGGCGCCGAACAACAAGTCGCGGCGGTCTGCGCAAACGGCGGTATGGAAAATCACCAGTGCCCTGGTGCGCTTGGCGGTGCCCATCCTGGTCTTCACGTCTGAAGAAATCTGGAAGTACTTTCCAAAGGCGGCCGGAGAGCCGGAGAGCGTTCACATGGCGCTATTCCCGGCGGAATCGGAACTGCGAGCCGGAATCGCGCCTGGAAAAGTGGACACGTGGGAACTGCTGGGGAGAGTGCGTTCCGAAGTACTGAAGGCGCTGGAAGTGGCGCGCAATGAAAAGAAATTGATCAACTCGGGCCTGGAGGCTAAGGTGCTGCTGAATGCGGACCTGGAGTTGAAGGCCAAGCTGAAGCATTATCTTCCGCAGTTGCCTGGACTGTTCATCGTTTCGCAAGTGGAATTGATCAATGCTGGCGAAGGGGAGTTCAAGGCAGAAACCGTTCCGAGTCTGGAAGTGACAGTGCAGCGCGCCGAAGGCAAGAAGTGCGTTCGCTGCTGGAATTATTCAACGCATGTGGGAGAGGACTCGCGGTATCCCACGATCTGCGAGCGGTGCAGCGAAGCGATTGCGGAAATCGAAGGAGGGCTTGATGCTGCCGTTCCTGTCTCCTAGCGCGAGTCGATTGGCGAACTCGGCGGAAAAAAAGCAGGTCCCTCGGGTAGGATTCGCCCTCGGGATGACAACTTCTGAATCGTTCGCAAGACAACTCTCCATTCGCGAAGCTCCATGATCATTCCCCGGCGCTTGCGGTGGCTATGGCTGACGCTGGGAGCGGTATTTCTTGACCGGGCGTCAAAGACGTGGATTGAATCGCGTCCCGAAGGATATTTTCCTCACACCGTCATTCCCCACTTTGTCGAGATTCTTCGTTCGCGCAATCCGGGGATTGCGTTCAGCTTTTTTGCGGACGCTTCCTCGACGACCATGCGGTACCTGCTGATTTTTGGCTCGGTGGTAATCATCGGAATCATCGCGTGGCTGTTGGTGGCCAGCCGTAACTTGAGTTCGCTGAGCGCTGCGGGACTAGCGTTGCTGCTGGCAGGAGCAACAGGAAACGTCACAGACCGTATGATCCATGGCGCGGTCACGGATTTTCTTCAAGTGTGGCTGCGGTTCTTGCCGTGGCATATTTTCAATCCCTGGCCGACCTTTAATGTTGCAGATTCCGCGGTCACAATCGGTGCCGTCCTGATTGTTTTTGATGTATTATTCTTCCAGCAGCATCCCACGAAATCGTAGCTGGTCAAACGATTGTCTGCTATTCGCTCCGGTAGAAGGATGGCTCATGGCTCCTCGTACACTTGGAATTTCCCGCAGAGATTTTCTTGGTGGAATGATTGGTGTGACGGCGGTGAGTTCGCTTGCGGGCTCCGCCGGAATACTCGGCGCGATACCCGGCACGCACAATGTGTTTGTGCCATCCCAGTTCCCGAAGGACTTCCTGTGGGGCGTGGCGACGGCTTCCTACCAGATCGAGGGAGCCTGGAATGCGGATGGAAAGGGCGAGTCGATCTGGGACCGCTTCACGCATACAGTTGGGAAAGTTAAGGGCGCGGATACGGGCGACGTCGCCTGTGATTCCTACCACCGTTACAAAGAAGATGTGGAGTTGGCTAAGAAGCTGAACGTAAAGAGCTACCGGTTTTCCATTTCCTGGCCACGCATCCAAGCGAACGGTACGGGACAGGCCAATACCAAGGGACTCGATTATTACAAGCGCCTAGCCGATGAACTTCACAAGGCCAATATCCGGCCGCTCGCCACTTTGTACCACTGGGATCTTCCGCAGGCCTTGCAGGATGCGGGCGGATGGCCCAACCGTGATCTTGCCGGGCGCTTCTCCGAATATTGCGAAGTCGTTACGCGGGCTATGGGCGATCGTGTGACAGATTGGTGCATATTCAATGAGCCGTGGGTCTTCACATTTCTGGGATATGCGTATGGCACTCATGCGCCGGCATTAAAAGATTTTGCCGCCACGATGCGGGCGACCCATGTGGTGAATCTTGCGCAGGGTCGGGCGTTTCGTGCGATCAAGGCGGTGAACCCAAAGTTCAAAGTGGGCACAGCGTTCAGCATGTCCAATTGCGAGCCCGCGACCTCCAGTGCAGAGGACAAGGCTGCCGCGGACCGTGCCCATGCGCTCGGCAACATTTGGTTTGTGAACCCGGCGTTGAAGGGAGAGTACCCGAAGGCGTTTGTCGGGGAAAACCCTTATGACCTGATGAGCGTGAAGCCGGGTGACATGGAGCTTTGCAAGGCGCCGCTCGATTTTCTGGGGATCAACTACTACAGGCGGCAAATGGTTTCCGCGATTCCCGTGGGCACGGGCGAGGCGGCCACGGGCGTTCACAATTACGACGCTTTCGAGGGACCACTCACGCAATTTGCCTGGGAAGTGTGGCCAGACAGCTTCTACGAACTGTTGATGCGCATCACGCGCGAGTACAACAAGCCGGTGATTGAGGTTACGGAGAATGGCTGCTCGTATCTCGATTCGCCCGAAATGGACGGCAAGATTCCCGACCAGCGCCGGATCGAGTTCATGCGCGGCTACCTGAGCGCCCTCGGACGCGCCCTGAAGGATGGAGCAGACGTTCGGGGCTACCATCACTGGAGCTTGATGGACAATTTCGAGTGGGCCGAAGGCTATGCACAGAGGTTCGGCTTGGTCTACGTTGACTTTCGTGACCAGCGGCGGTTTATCAAGGAATCCGGATATTGGTATGGGAAGCTAGCTGCCACAGGCACGCTGAGCTAGGCAGACTGATCACAGAAAATCCAAAAGCTGGAGGAACGTTCGCGTTCGATGGAAGAGGCGAAGCCTGTTCTGCGGTACACTCTCGGCGTGACGGACACTGCACAACTGGAGTTCGTAGCCACCACGGCAGAAGCGGGGCTGCGCCTGGATCGCGTGGTAGTGCAACACTGTCCCGAGCTTTCGCGGACACGTGTGCAGGAACTGATCGAAGAAGGATTGGTCCTTCTCAATGGGAAACCGGCCAAAGATTCTCACAAGATTCATGTGAGTGATGTGATCCGCGTAGTGCCGCAGGAGCGGCCGGCGTTGAGAGCGGAGGCGGAGACGATTCCGCTGGACGTGCTGTACGAAGATGAGGACGTCATCGCCATCAATAAGCCCGCAGGGATGAGCGTTCACGCGGGCACGGGCAATGCGCATGGAACCTTGGTGAATGCCCTGCTCGGACGCGGTCAAGCACTTTCGCAGCCCGAAGATCCTTTGCGCCCTGGAATTGTGCACCGGTTGGACAAGGAAACGTCCGGGATTCTGCTGGTGGCGAAAAACGATTTTGCGCATGCCAAGCTTGCCGAGGCATTTCGGCAACGGACCATCCGGAAAATCTACATTGCTCTCGTTCAAGGAAGCATGGTGGAAGAGCGTGGACGGGTCGAACTGGCGATCGCGCGCGATCCCAACCGGAGAACGCGCATGACCGCAAAACGCGCCACACTGCTGCCGAATTCGCGTCCTGCGCGCACCGACTGGCGTGTTCTGGCGAGAATTGATTCGACGAGCCTGCTGGAGATACAACTCCACACTGGGCGTACCCATCAAATCCGCGTGCACTTTTCCGCGCTGCACCATCCGGTTATGGGAGATACGCTGTACGGCGCGGCAGGCCAATTGCACGTCGGGCGCACGACGCTTCCCTCGCTTGGGCGCAATTTTCTACACGCGGCAAAGATCGGATTTGCGCAGCCGCATAGCGGCAAGACCATCGAGCTGTCGGCACCGGTTCCTGGCGAACTGAGAGAATATCTCGGGAAATTGGCCGCGGCCGCGGGCGAAGACCAGGGACGAATTGACGTTGCCTTAAAGGGCTTCTTATAATCGAAGCACATGCGAACTAAAACACTTGGTCTGCTGTTCGTGCTTTTGCTGTGTGGGGTTGCGCCATTCTTTGCGCAGCAACCGCAGAACCCACCGCCTGCGCCCAAGCCGCCCACGGCCAATCCTCAGGAAGAACAACAGGTTCAGAAGAGCCAGACAACGATCCCGATTACGGTCAACCTGGTGGACGTGTTATTCACGGTACTGGACCGACGTAACAAATTGGTTTCTGGTTTGGAGCAGCAGGACTTCAGAATTCTGGACGACAACGTTCCTCAGGACATACGGTACTTCAGCAAGCAAAACGACCTGCCTCTGCGTATCGGGATGTTGCTGGACACTTCGAACAGCATTCGTGACCGGCTGAAGTTCGAGCAGGATGCCGCCGACAATTTTCTGTTCAGCGTTCTCCGGCGAAATAAGGATGAGGCTTTCGTGATGACGTTCGACGACGAGCCGCAACTTCTCCAGGGTTTCACAGGGGACACCGGTTTGCTGCGTGACCATATTCTGCGAACGCGCGCAGGCGGTGGAACTGCTGTCTATGACGCCATTTATGACGCCTGCACAAAAGAGCTCAGTCATCCCCCGCGGCCTCCGGGCGACCAGCCAGATGTGGTTCGGCGCGTGATGATTTTGATCAGCGATGGCGAAGACAACCTTTCGACGCACACACGTGTCGAAGCCATTGAAATGGCGCAGCGGACCAGCGTGGTGATTTATACGATTAGCACGAGCACGCAATGGGTGACCCTGGACGATCCAGGCAAAGAAAAATCCGGTAATCGCAAGTACCACCTGACGGAAGGGGACAAGATTTTGCAGGACCTCGCCGACGAAACGGGAGGCCGCTCGTTTTATCCGTACCATGTGGATGACTTGGATCAGTCGTTCCAGGACATTGGGGAAGAGCTGCGCAACCAATATTCCATCGCTTACAACCCAACCAACCATTCGGTCGATGGGCGCTACCACAAAATCAAGATTGAAGTGCCGGACCATAAGGGCTACCAGGTGCGCGCACGTCGCGGCTACTATGCACGGCCGAACAGCGAGAACAACGCGAAGCCTGCGGGGTCGGTGAAGTAGTTCGCATGCTGGCGTTCTTCGGCGAGATCCTACGCAACTGTTGGGGCTGAAGCTCCGACTCTTTTCTGCAATTTATTTGGTTTCGTCGTGGAGGAGGACGGCGTCGGATTCCATGGAGCCGCCTTCGAGAGCAATCTGGGAGCCGTCGGGCGAGAACACGAACCGGAATATTTTGTCCTTCTTGAGATGTGTCAGTTGCCTGTGTGGCTTGCCATCGAGGGGCTGCAGCCACAGATTGTCCACACCCTTCTCTCGCACGATGTAGACGATGCCTTTTCCATCGGG
The DNA here is from genome assembly GCA_963775865.1 of Candidatus Acidiferrales bacterium. Taxonomy (GTDB): domain Bacteria; phylum Acidobacteriota; class Terriglobia; order Acidiferrales; family UBA7541; genus Acidiferrum. Next base: position 118,960 of record CAVZKU010000014.1, read on the forward strand.
CGTGTAGGAAAGTGCGTCGGGAAAAGCGCGCTGGTCGATATCGCTGTAGTTCATTTTCTGGGTTTCGACATTATCAATGCGCAGCATCAGCTTGTGGTCTAGTTCGCGCAAGTCGAAAGAGGCGATTTCCTTGCCATCCGGAGAAAGGCTGAATGCGCCAACGGCATGTTTCAGCACTGTTTCCGGCGAACTGCCGTCGATGGATACGCGCTTGATATAACGATTGTCTCAATGAAGCGCCCATCACCGCAGACAGCGGCTTGATCCGGAACATGTCTGGGATCGGAGTACAGAATGGTCTCTTCATCCTTGGCACTGACCGCTTTGAGGGCGCCTCCCTGAGGAATCAGCAGCCGGCCATCTGGCATCCAGTTCCAACGCCAGATCGGCAATTGCGATTGCAATGGCACGGGCTGTGATTGATCCGGGTCACTGGCAGGGGCAACGATCAGGTTCCGGTGAAGCCTGCCCTGGATCGCCACCAAGGTCTTACCATCCTTGGCGATACCCACCTTCTCATAGTCGTTCGTGTCGGCCGTAATCGCGCGGTATTCGCCTGCGGGATACGTCAGGTAGCCGATTTGGGTCTGCATGTGTTCGGCATCTGCCTGCACGGCGCTGACGATGAGCGCAGTGCCATCCGGCATCCAAACAGGGCCGTGGTAAATGTTGCTTTTGGAAATAGCGACGACGTGCTCCTGGTCCGTGTCCGGATCCACTGCCAGAAATCCGCCTAGAGCATCTTTGGTGGGTTGCACAATGGTAATGACGATGGTTTTTCCATCGGGAGACCAGGCGGGAACGTAGCTATCGCTGAGCAAAGGATGATTGCGAAAAATAGCCTTCTCGATGGTGCCATCGCTTTTGGCCTGCCACAAATCCCAGCTCGGCGAGTCGTGCAATTCGCGGAGAAAAACGAAGTGCTGGCCATCGGGAGAAAATGAGATGGGGCTGTCCACGTCATCGATAATGACGCGGGGTGCACCGCCGAGGACGGAGGCGCTGTACAGCTGGGATTCCGACTCGTTCGATTCATCGCGGCGAAGGAAATAGATGTAATTGCCATCCGGCGAAAAAGTAAGTCCCTGGTAACGAGTCCGAGCGGGCGCCAGGACTTCCTTGTTGGTCATGGACGGGATGTGGCGCAGCCAAAGAGATTGTTCGCCGCCCTCTTCGAGCGCTTGTACCAAATACTTGCCGTCGGGGGAAATCGCCGCCTGAAAGACGTGGCCGTTGTTTGATACGTTTTCAATCGAGAATTTCTCAAAGGGAAGGGCTTTCGGCTTTTGCCCCATTTTTACGAAGGTGTAGAGGCCATAGACTGCGGCGGCAGCCACCACCAGTAGACCGAGCATAATGGCGCTAGCGCCGAGCTTGTTTTTCTGCGCTGCTTCCACCAGGACTTTGCCGCTACCCGGACGCGTAGCGTTTAAGGAAACGGCGACCACGGCTGGGACACTACCCGCTGACGGCACCGCACTTCCGGAAGAACGGCTGGCCACCACGGCGGAATCGGAACTCGCGCGGGTGGGCTCCAGTTCACGTTGCAGGCGCTTCAGGTCGGCGCGAACCTCGGCGGCAATCTGGTAGCGCAGGTCTTTTTCTTTTTCGAGCAGCTTGTCCAGGATACGTTCCAGCTCGGCAGGTACGTTGCCGTTGAGTTGCATGGGCGGGACCGGGGCGCTATGCAGAATATTTCCGAAAATGACAGCGCTCGTGGAGCCAGGGAAGGGAAGCGTGCCCGTTACCGCCTGATAGAGGACGGCGCCGAGGGAGAAGAGATCGCTCCGGGCGTCGAGGACTTCTCCGCGGGCCTGCTCGGGAGACATGTAGGCAATGGTGCCGACGGTGGTGCCGGGACTGGTGAGGAAGGCATCCTGAGAGGGACCGATAGTTTCGCCTTCCAGGGAACCTTCGGGCTCGAGGAGCTTGGCGAGGCCGAAGTCTAGGATTTTTGCCGTACCGCGATCGGTGATGAAAAGATTGGCGGGCTTGATATCGCGATGGATGATGCCTTTCTTGTGGGCCGCGTCGAGAGCGTCGGCCACCTCGATGCCTAGAGCCATGGTGCGAGTGACAGGAAGAGGCCCGCGAGACAAAACTTTTTCGAGCGATTCCCCTTCGAGAAGCTCCATGGCGAGGAAAGTTTGGCCTTCATGCTCCTCGATAGCATGGATGGTGCAGATGCCCGGGTGGTTCAACGCGGAGGCGGAGCGGGCTTCGCGAAAGAATCGTTCAAGGGCGGCAGGGTCCTTGGTGCTGCTGTCCTGGAGAAACTTAAGAGCGACGCGACGGCCAAGTTTTGTGTCTTCGGCTTCGTACACCAACCCCATACCACCGCTGCCGAGTTGGCGGAGGATGCGATAGTGGGCGATTGTGTCGTTGATCATAGGGGACGTTGCACGGCGCAGAAGCGTCGCCTAGCGATACTAGCCAAGGCACGGCGCGGGGTCAATGTGAGGCTAGTTTTCGCTGTGAATTGGATACCGATTCTGTCTCGTCCGGCGAGTCCCGAAACGAATCAACTTGCTGTTCCATCCGTAAGGAAACGCAGTTCCCAGGATGTGGTTGGTGCTCCGGTCTGCTCCGCAACGGCGCGCAGGGTCACCGTCCCCTGCTGTTCGGGAAACTCGGCGGGCGTATACACGAACGTTCTGGCCGCGATCGGAACCGTAAAAGGGCGTAGCGGGTCTGCTGCGGCAGTTTGACTGTTCGCGATGCCAACTTTGTTATCGATCGTTAGCTCATTGAAGTACGCGGGGTTGTCACAAGCCGGCGCACCTAGCAGCCAAGGTCCATAAGAGAATGTCCTGCGCTTCTGCTCGCCGGATTGAGAACTCAGGGCCATCGCGTACTTCACTGTGACAACGTCACCACTCTGCCACTGGCGATGCACGCGCACATATTCTCCCTCCACAGGGTATGGGCTGGCAACGCCGTTCAGACGGATTGCGAGCGAGTCTGCCCAGGCAGGCTTGCGGATGTGGAGTGACGCTAACGCTGTGGGTACGGCTGTGATGGTGATCCTTACGGTTCCATCGTGAGCGAGGGACGAAGTGGCGACCGCGGACAAGCTTGCCGACGGCACGTGACCATCATCCACATTACTGTCAATCGGCAGTTCGTAGCTCAACTCTCCTGCGTCTCCCCGAAAGACACTGGCCTGAACATCAGGGAAGTATCGGAGACCGTGTAACGTGCAGCACCACCATGCGCGTGCGGCCCCGGCTCCCGAAATGCCGGTTGGTGTAAGGACGCGATGGCCAAAATCGCCGGTTGCGAACTGGTTCATCGTCAGTTCGTTAAATGTGACGCGCTCCGCCATGGACAAGTATTTTGGATGATTGGTGGCTTTCCAGAGAGAGAGATTGAGGCGCAGCCAATCGACTTCCGCGCAGCCCTCGGTGCGATGCTTGTTTGGGCTCCAACCTTCCGGCACTCCTCCAGTATCCAGAAGGTCTTCAGACTGGGCTATGTCCTGCCAAGCCATTTCGCATTGCCGGAGCAGTCGCGAATCCGAAGTAACCTGATAGAGATCCATCACGCCACGAAGGCTGGTTAGGTACCCGTGGACGTGATCGCCGGGACGTCTCTCGATGACCCCGGCGATGTCTTCCGTCAGCTTGCGATAACGCTCATCTCGCGTAACAAGATAAAGGTTGGCCAGACCTTCGGTCTGTTGTGTCCAGCAAATGTAGCTGGACGCAAAATGCGCCGCGCCAAATTCATCACGAATACTCTTGGAAAGCATCCGTGGAGCAATATTCAGGAGAAAGTCACCAAGCCGCTTAGCGGCGGTCAGCACCGACGCATCCGGCTTGTAGCGGTAGTACTCCAGCAGTCCCACCAGCAATCGGCCATTTCCCCAGAGCAGCGCGAGGTCTTCGTCCGTGAGCTTATCGGAATGAAAAGTGCTACCGAAATAGCCGTCTGGTTTTTGCAGAGCAACGGCTTTCGCGACCAAGCGATCGAGGTTCGGAAAACTGGTGCGATACACGCGTGCCGCTGTAGCTAGCGCGCCGATGTACCTGCCGGAAAGATCGCCGCTGAATTCGGTGAAGCGTCGGCCGGTGGTGGCACGAACATCCTCAAGCAGAAACTCCTCTGTGTAAGCGGGCGCAGTTCCGGAAAGCACACGGCGCAGTGTGAGTTCATAGCGCTCGTGCATGGGGGCATCGCCTTCAGAAGCGACAGGTTGATGCGCGGACAGCGTCAGGGACGGGGAGGAAGCGAAAAATGGGCGCCGGCCGGCAATCAGGGGAACAGCCGCTGCACTTCTCAGAAAATTTCTGCGATTCATTGTGAGCCTGTACTACGCAATGCTAGCCGTTTGCGCGGAGAGTGCCAAGCGAATGCGGAGGGTAAAGGAGAAAAGAGGGAGCGGGTTAGGCATACCTTGACTATCGACAATCGATGATGTAGATAATCATAGTATGGGAAAGCCTAATGATCTTGTGCAAGGAACGCTGGACCTGCTGATCCTGAAAACGATCGCCCTCGAACCAAAACACGGCTGGGCGATCGCAAAGAGGATTCAGCAAATCTCTCGAGAAGTGCTGCAAGTGCAGCAAGGTTCGCTCTACCCCGCCTTGCACCGGCTGGAGCAAAAGGGTTGGATTAAAGGCAAACGGACAGAAACCGAGACGGGGAGGCCCGCGAAATTCTATTCGCTGACGGCCTCCGGACGTGTGCAACTCGAGAAAGAACAGGCCAACTGGAACCGCTTGTCTGCGGCGATCGATCTTGTGGTGCAAACGTCGTAGGAGTGTGAGACATGGCGTGGACGCAGAAAATATGGATGCGGTTGCAGACCTTTTTTTTCCGCGAACGATTCGTCAAGGAACTGGATGACGAGATGCGGTTTCATCTCGACGAGCAGATTGCCGAAAACGAAGCGGCGGGGATGAGACCGGAACAGGCACGGCGAATGGCAATGAAAACTTTCGGCAACGGTACCGCGGTGAAAGAAGAGACGTGGGAGGCGTGGGGCTGGGTGTGGCTGGAACAGTTCGGCCAAGACGTGCGCTACGCGCTGCGACAATTGCGGAAGACGCCCGGATTCACGGCGACAGCGGTGCTGACGCTGGCGTTGGGGATTGGAGCGAACGCCGCCATCTTCACGCTGGTGAACGCGGTGATCATGAAGAACCTGCCGGTGACCGATCCGAAGATGCTAGTGCGGATCGGGAATAGAAACGACTGCTGCGTGAACGGCGGTATACCAGAGAATTCCAATTACAGCCTGTTTTCCACGGAGATCTACGAGCGGCTTAAAAAGAATGCGCCGGAGTTCGAAGAGTTAGCGGGAATCCAGGCAGGATTTGGATACAGGCCCGTAACCGCGCGACGCGACGGAACGAAGGAAACCGCGCGGTCGGTGATGGGCGAATTCGTGTCGGGGAATTATTTCCGGACGTTTGGGCTTGGGCCAGAGGCGGGACGACTCTTCTCCGACGTAGATAATGTGAAGGGCGCCCCGATTGTGGCGGTCATCAGCGAAAGATTCTGGAAGGGCACCTACGGCGGAGACCCCTCGGTTATCGGAAGTACGTTCTGGATCAATACGAAAGCGGTGACGATTGCGGGGATTGCCCCGCGGGGATTTTTTGGAGACCGGTTATCGGCGACACCTCCCGATTTCTATCTGCCGATTCAAGCCATGCCGGTGCTGGCAAGCGCACCCTACGTGCACGATACGAACGCCTCGTGGCTGTACATGATCGGGCGAGTAAAGCCGGGAACATCGCTCGCCGAACTGCAAAGTAAAGTGAACGTAATCCTAAGGCAGGCGTTGGGCGAGACGAAGACGTACTCCACAGAGAAATACAAGAAGGAACTGGACAAGGCGCATACGGTTTTGTCGCCGGGCGGCTCGGGGATTCAGGAACTCAAAGATCAGTATGGGTCGAACCTCCAGATCCTCATGATTGCTTCCGGATTGGTGCTGCTGATTGCGTGCGCAAACATCGCGAATCTGCTGCTGGCGCGAGGGATGCAGCGGAAAGTGGAACTCTCTGTGCGGACGGCGCTGGGCGCGGCACGGAGAAGAATCGTGCGCCAGTTGCTGACGGAGAGCGTGGTGTTGGCGGGCATGGGAGGAATCGCCGGGCTGGCGGTGGCGTATGCCGGAACGCAAATGCTGTTGAAGCTGGCATTTGCGGGAGCGCAGACCGTGCCAATCAACGCGCGGCCATCTATCGTCGTGCTCGGTTTTGCGTTTGGATTGTCTCTGCTGACGGGAATTCTATTTGGCATAGCGCCAGCATGGATGGCGGCAAAGACGGACCCGGCGGATGCGTTGCGGAGTGGAATGCGTGGAACGACGGTGGGGGCGACGCTGTTGCAGCGAGGATTGGTGGTCGTGCAGGCTGGCCTATCGTTGCTATTGCTGGTGGGCGCGGGATTGTTCTCGCAGAGCCTGTACAAATTGGAAAAGACAGATCTGAAGCTGGAGTCGAAGAATCGCTACATCATACACATCGACCCGCAAGCGGCGGGGTACACCACGGTCGAGCTTGAACCGCTCTACCGGACCATCGAGCAACGCTTCCATGTTTTGCCGGGCGTGAGGCATGTGGGAATTAGCACCTATACACCGATGGAGGACAACAACTGGAGCAATGGCATTCAAGTGCAAGGCCAGCCGGAAACGGATTCGGGAGCTTCGATAGTGAGAGTGAGTCCGGAATACTTCGATTCGGTGGGAACGCGCATGGTGATGGGGCGAGGAATCGGTGTGCAGGATACGCCGTCGAGTCCGCGGGTGGCGGTGGTGAACAAGACGTTTGTGAAGGATTTCTTTCCGAAGGGGGACAACCCACTCGGACGGCGATTCGGCTCGCCGGGGCCGGAGACCAGCGGAGATTTTGAGATCGTGGGGGTGGTGGACGACACGGTGTACACCACCGCGCGCTGGAAGGATCACCGCATGTACTTTCTGGCGAATCTGCAGAGGCCAGTTAGCGATAAAGAACCGATCGAGGACGATACGTCGCTCTATGCCGGAGCCGTGGTAGTGGAGACGCAGTGGCCGATGAATAATATGGAAGAGTTGGCGTGGAAAACCTTGGGGGAGATCAATCCGAATCTGGCCGTGGTGAAATTTCAGACACTTGATGAACAGATTGCAGACCGCTTCAGCGAAGACCGGATGGTGGCGCGGTTAACGGCGTTGTTTGGCGGGCTGGCCCTACTGCTGGCCACGATTGGATTGTATGGCGTGACCGCGTATACGGTGGCGCGACGGACGTCGGAAATTGGGATACGCATGGCGCTGGGTGCGCGGCGTGTTCAGGTGACGGCCATGGTGATGCGCGATGCGTTGAGCCAAACAGTGATCGGGCTGGTCATTGGGATTCCGGCAACGCTGCTGTGTGTGCGCTTTATCGAGACACAACTCTTTGAAGTGAAGGGCGTGGATGCGCGAGTGATGGTGACTTCTGCCCTCGCACTCGCGGTCGCTTCGTCCTTGGCCGGATTGATTCCGGCGCGACGCGCGGCTTCGACGGATCCGGCGCAAACACTTCGGACGGAGTAAAGATGCTCCCTGCCTGATGGTCCGCGGGCGACTCTTGTTTACTCGATTCTTAGCGCCGTCATCGGGGAAATAGAGGCGGCGCGATTCGCGGGAATCATCGCCGCAAGGAAAGAACACAGCGTAAGTGCTGCTGTCGCCACGGTAAGGGCCTGTGGATCCCACCAGGAAACTCCATACAACTGGGCCGACAGCAATTTGCCGGCGCCAATCGCCAGGGGCAATCCAAGGAGTAGCCCAACAAAGACACGGGTAAATGCGCCAGCAAGCACCAGGCGAATCACGTTGGCACGGTCGGCGCCGAGGGCCATGCGGATGCCGATCTCGTTGGTTTTCTGCGCCACGGCATAGGCCGTGACTCCGTAGAGGCCGATAGCAGCAAGAAGTAGCGCTATCATGCCAAATAAACCCGCCAGACTCGCAACCGCGCGCTCCTGATCGAAGGAAAGTTCCACCTGCTGTTGCATGGTCCGGACGCTATTGAAGGTGAAATTGGGATCGAGCTCTGCCAACTTTTGCGTAAAGAGAGGCTCCAGTTCGGCAGGGCGAAGATTCGTGGTGAGCATAATTCCGCCGATGTAGTGGGAACCCAGTTCAATTTTCTTCATCAACTCCTGCGGGTAATCCACGTTTTGGGCCAGCGGCACAAAGAACATCGGACGTGCGGGCTTGTCCAAGGCGAATCCGGCAAATTTTGCGTCTCGCACAACGCCTATGATGCGAAAATTGTTTACATTTTCCGGATAGTCCAATCCAAAGTGCTGTTCCAGGGGATCCTCGCCGGGCTTGAAAAAGCGCTTCACGAAAGACTCATTCACTATGGCGACGGGTGCGGTGGTTTCATTGTCCGCTGTAGTGAATGCCCTTCCGAATAGGATGGGGATTCCGAAATTCTGCAGGTAATTGGCGCTGACGCGGTCCCACGATGCGCCGGATTCTTCATGCAATTTTCCCGGGGGGGGGTGCCCGGCCACGAGGATCAGTTCGCCCCAGTTGTTCGTTAGCGGGTTATACAAGGCCAAGCCTGCTCCCTGCACGCCGGGGATATGAACGAGTTCTTCCTCGAGCCGCCGGTACATGGCGGTTAGCTGCGGCAGTGTGTAGTTGGAGGAGGGGCCGTTCACGTCGACGACGACGCGACCTTGCACCTGATACCCAAAATCCTGGTGCTGCAATTTATTCAAGCTGCGGCCCAGCATGGTTGCGCCGGCCACCAGCACCACCGACAGCGTGGCCTGCACAATCAGCAGACTCTTGCGCACGATGGAAGAGCGATCACTGTTTCCGCGGCCTGTCCCGTGTAATGCTTCCGCAGGATCGGTGCGCGTAGCGAACCAGGCAGGAGCCGCGCCAAAAATAATTCCCGTCACAAGCGCCAACAAGAAAGCAAATCCCAGCACGGCGAAAGAAGGCGTGGCGCTAATTGGTAGATAATGCGCGCTGTGAAACGCAAGTGCCAGCAGCAGACGCGCGGCTGCCATCGCCACAAGCAGGCCAACCAACGCCCCTCCAATCGCAAGAAGAATGCTTTCCATGAGCGCCTGGGAAACGATCTGCGTCGGCGTAGCTCCCACCGCCATGCGAACGGCCACTTGCGCGCGTCGCGTCACACCGCGGGCCAGCAGCAAGTTGGCCACGTTGGAACAAGCGATGAGGAGTACCAATCCGCATACGGAGAGCAGGATCTTCAGGCTCCGGCCGTACTCTTCCTTCATCACCGCGACTCCCGCTCCTGCCGGAATCACATTGAGCACCTGCTTGGGAAGCATCCGGATGACGTCGGGCATCCAGTTCGCCGGGTACCCGGAGTCGTATTGCATCCACTGGCGGAGCACTCCCGTCAAGCGGGGAGACATGCCCGCCGTGGTCGCGCCAGGGTGAAGCCGGCCGATCATCCGCAACCAAGCAGAGATAGGTTGGCGCAGCAAACTGCCTTCCGCATTCATCAGCGGTTCCTGTTGCAGGGGAATCCAGATTTCGGGTGGGTCACTTTCCAGCGTTTCTCCGAAGAAACCAGCAGGGGCGATCCCGATTACGGTAAACGGATGACCCTCCACCACAAGCGTTGAACCAACCATTGACGGATCGGAACCATAAGTGGCCTGCCACACCCGGTGACTGAGTACGACCGCCGGTGGCGCCCCAGCTTTGTCATCTTCGGGCGTAAAGACGCGACCGTAAAACGCACCGACTCCCAGCGTCGAAAAATAATGGCCGTCGACATATTCCGAAGGAAGAGGGCGCGAGGCGGTTTCCTTGCCCTGACGTCTTACGCTCACCCGGCTACGTCCTGCCTGAAAGGCGCTGACCTCCGCAAACTCCGGCGTTTCTTTCTTGAGCCGTTCGAACAAGGGAAACGAGAAAATCCCCCAGGTATCTTGAGGACCGCCTTCGACGCAACAATCATCGCCCTCCCCGACGCGATAGAGTTGAGCGGGATCCGCGACCGGCAAGGATCGCAACATGACCGCGTGTATCAAGGAGAAGATCGCTGTCGTGCCGCCGATGCCGAGGGCCAAGGTGAGGATGGCCGTGGCTGTAAAGATAGGGGCCTGTTTGAATTGTCGGATCGCGTAGCGAAGGTTGCCGGTTAGGTGGTTCATGCACGCCCCCAATGCTAAGTGGTACGCAATTCTGTCTCGGGGAGTTCCCTTTAAGCTTCCGGCAAGAGTGTTCTTAGCCGCGGGGAGCCTTGGGTGCGTAGTAGCCTTTGCGAGCCAGCACTTTGTAGTCCTTGTCGCTCACATCTACATGGATCTTGCGGAATTTGCCATCTTTCACGGTATTGGTGGGGTAGTAGCCGAGGGTGTACTGGCTACGCAACTCTTCAGAGATTTGGTCGAAAGCCTCTTCGATCTTCTTTTCGGAATTCACGACGATCATGCGGCCGCCAGTCTCTTCGGCCAATCGGTGGCCTACGTCGGGCCTGCCTCCACCGAAGCGGCGGTCCGCAACCAATAGGATATGAATTACTGTGTCGGTTTTTTGGGCCGACTCAATGGCCTCTTCGAGCCGAACGCGGCTGCCTTCATCTTCGGCGTCGGTCACGATGACGATGGCTTTGCGGCCAGCCTCGCCATTGAGCTTTTCGCCGCAGGCGAGATAAATGGCATCGTAGAGGGCGGTGCCGACCATGTTCTGTCCGCCAACTGGACCAGGGTTACCGGCGATGTAGCCGCCGCCTGGGGTATTGATGCGCGCTTTGTTGATGGCGCGGTCGAGAATGCCGCGGTCATCGGTGAAATCCGCCAGGAGGTCGACGTCCGTATCAAAAGAAATGACCATAGCTTCATCGCCCTTCTTGAGGACTCGATGGAGGAACCGGGCGCCCGCGTCCTGAATAGCGCCGAGCATGTACTGTTCGCTCCCGGAGGTGTCCAGAAGGAGTCCGAGGGTGATGGGGAGGTTCATCTCCTTCGAGAAGAAGGCGATATTTTCCTCGTGATTATCTTCGTAAATCTTGAAATCGGTCTGCTTGAGGTCGGTGACGATGCGCTTGTTCTTGTCCCGGACGGTAGCGAATAAGTTGACCAGGCTGACTTCAGCCTTGATGGTGGGCCCTTGTCCTTGGGCCTCTTGAGGTTCGGGAAGCGCAGGTACAGCGAGAACGAGTGCCGCAGCACAGGCCAAGCCTTGTATTCCCAATTTTTGGATGGAGCTGATCTTCGCGTTCCCGAATTTCACAGTTTCTGGGTATCCTTAATGAAGTAGTGTCTGGCCTTTGACCAGGCCGAGTCGTAGCATAACGCGTTACACCGCAAGGGTGGTATGCATTGATTCGATGCAACGACTGGCCCGACGGGATGCGTCTTATACTGCCAGAGTGCACTTGACCATTCTGGCCCAGGAAAGTTTGGCCCGATCATTATGAAAAGTCTACGAGAAATCGCATTTGTAGGTGTGGCCTCGGCCGTGCTTTTCTGCGCAAGCAGCGCGCGGGGACAAAACCCGACCCCGCCGCCGCAGAATCCTGCTCCAGCCAGTAGCGGGCCTGCAACCGAAGGGCAGACGCCGGCACCCGCTGCGCAGGGGCAAAATAGGATTGTTTCGACGGTGACGATTGTACAGGTTCCCGTGACGGTGAAAGACCGAAACGGCAACTTGGTGGCGGACTTGAAGCGGGACGAGTTCCGTGTGTTTGAGGACGGTGTCGAACAGCAAATCCAACGGTTGAACACGGATACCGTTCCCATTTCCATGGTGGTGCTGATCGATAACGACCTGAGACAAAAGGATCAGCAACAGGTGGAGCCGAGCTTGGTATCGATTGTCGGGGGGTTGAGCGCGAGCGACGAAGCGTTTGTCTGCCGGTTCGACCAATTTTTCCATGAGGGCAAAGGATTCACCAAGGACCAGGACAGGTTGATCACGGAACTGCGGCGCACGGAGCTCTCGTCGAAAAGTTCGACACCCCCGTCGGGCGACCCCTTTGGTGGACCAACGATCAACAATGCTCCCGCGCCTGGCGCGTCGATCAGCACGGCCAATCCGTCCCTCCAGGCGATCAAAGGACAGCCGACGAAGGCTCTGGACGATGCGGTGTATGACGCTGCCCTGCTGCTGAAGGACCGCGATCCCCTCAAGCGCCGCAAGATCATCCTGCTTATTTCGGATGGCCAGAATGGGGCGAAATTCAACACGCACAAGTACGATGTGGTGCGCGAGGAACTGCTGCGCCAGGGGATTACGGTCTACTGCGTGGCAACGGGCAGCTCCTACTTTGACCGTAAGTTCAACCGGCTGGTCAACTATGCCCACGATACCGGCGGAGACATTTTTTACGGAGTGAAGGACGACACGTTCTCGGAGTTTTACTCGCGCATCACGGAAGAAGCGCGGAATCAGTACGTCTTGATTTACTCGCCTAGAGGGGACAGCAAGGTGGATTACCACACCATTGAGGTCCGCGTGCGCCGGGAAGGGTTGACGGTGCTGGCGCGAGACGGCTACTACGGCGGAACCTTCGCTTCCATGCCACAGAAATAATCCGGAGAACACCTGAGAATCGTGGAATCTTCTTGACACCGGGCGTGCGCGCTCGTATACGAATGTAACTGGGCGGGGTTGCACGCGGTAGGCACTCCGCGCTCGAGCAACGAACGTGAGGAGGAAAAGGTAAATGGCAAAGAAAGCGAAGAAACCCGCGAAGAAGGCCCCCAAGAAGATGATGATGAAGTAGTCGACCCCGAGCGAAATTGGTTAGCAAGGCGCCTCGATCCCGTCGAGGCGCCTTTTTTCTTGAGGGAGGGGCTCAATCGGAAGTGCCGGTCAAGGACTCCTCGTGAGCGGGACAGATTAGGGAATACGCGCACGTGCGGCAGGCAAAGCCAGGCTTGGCGGGAAAGTGTTTAGCGCGGATATCGGCGGCGGTTTCCTGGATGATCTTCTCGGCTTCGCCAATTTGCTTGGCGTCCCGGGTCGTGACCAGTGTGGAATTGTCCTGGAGGTAATGAAATATCAGGCGGACGGGGTTCCACTCGAAGATTTCTTTGGCAGCAAGGGCATAGATGCTGAGCTGCAGGCCTTTTCGGACGTCCGCCTCTTTTTTGGGCTTACCTGTCTTGTAATCCACAATCTCAACGTCATTGCGTCCAACGGTGTTTACCTGATCCATGCGGCCCACGAGGATTACGTCATTTTCCAGGGGCAGCTCGAAGGCTTTTTCCTGATCCAGAATCTGCGGGGGTTGCGCCACGATGGAAGCGTGGAAGACTTTCAGTTGCTCCAGGCCGTCCTTTTTGTATTCCGCTTCCTGGTATTCATCTTCGTAGCCGGCGCTGTTCCATTCGGTTTCGTAAATGCGTTGCACCTCCTCGAACGGGAGCAGCGATCCCTTTTTCAGTTGTTCCAGAAAGCGCTTGATGGTCGTGTGCATCACGCTGCCGAAACTGAGTGTGGCGCGAGGGCCTTCCTTCAGGCACCAGAGGTAGCTGAAAGCATACTGTTGCGGACATTTGCGGAAATTCTCAATGGCGGAACTGCTCAGTCTTAGTGGCTCGGGCACGGCGGGATAAAAGGCCTCTGCCCATTGCGCGACGCGCGCGAAGATTTTTGGCGGGGCTTCACTGGCGGGGAAAAGCTCGCCCTTCGAATCTGCGCTACCGGATTCCGGAAGTTCCTTCTTTTTGACTCTTGGCGCGGAAAGGAAAATGTCGCGGCGCTTGACGGCAGGATCCATGACGAGATCCTCAATGAAAACAGGAACCTTGTTCTTTTTTTCGGTGACAGTGGTGATGGTCAAGCGTTCCTGGGCCCGCGTCAGGGCGACGTAGAAGAGCCGCCGTTCTTCTTGAATGTGGAAATCTCCTTGCGGCAGTTCTTCTTTCATCAGGCGAACGGGGAATTCGAAGAGCGGGGCGCGATTGCGCGACGGGAACGCATTGGAGTTCACGCGAAGGAGAAAGACATGCGGGAACTCCAACCCCTTCGCGCCATGGACGGTCATCAATTGGACGGCGTCCCCAGGCGCGTCATCTTCCAGGCTGAGGACGCCGCCGGCTTGTTCGAAGTATTCGAGATACTCCAGAAATTCCGGCAGACCTCGGGTTTCGCTTTTGGGCTCCCAATCCTTTACGAATTGGCCGAGTTGATTGACATATTTGCGATCCTGCGGTCCGGCGCGCTGCGGAACCTCGAGCCATTCCGTGAGGTCGGACAGAGTTTCACGAGCGGTGCGACGACGCATCGTTTTGCGTTGTTCGGCGAGGAATTCGAGAAGCTCTTTGCAGGCAGCGGGCGAAGGATCAAAGGGCAGCTCACCTTGGGGGGCTTGCAGGACATCGTAGAGGGACGTACCGCGTTTCTTTGCGGCGCGCTCGGTGAGGCGGACCAGGTCTGGAGCCGTGAGGTGCCAAGCGGGAACAGAAAGCACGCGGGCACAGGCAATGTCGTCGTACGGAAAACCGATTAAGCGAAGATACGCGAGCACGTCGCGGACGAGAGGATGATCGAGAATAGAAAGTTTGCTGATCACAAAAGGAATCTTGCGCTGGGAGAGTTCTTCAACCAGAAAATCCCGGTGGGAATGCTGGCGGTAGAGAACTGCGAAGTCTCTCCAGCGTCGGCCGGCTCCGTGGAGGCGCTGAAGTTCGTCGGCGACCCAGGTGGCTTCTGATTCCGGCGAGTCGATTTCCACGATGCGGATCTTTTCGCCTTCGGGACGATTCGGATGCAGCACCTTTTTTGGAAATTCAGGACTGACTTCGTTCATGCCGATGGCTTGCGTGGCCACGCGAAGAATGTTCGGGGTGGAGCGATAATTGTGCGTCAGCGAGACGCGGTAACGAGTGGAATCCTGGCCCTCGGTCCAAGCTGTGAAACGCTGGAGGAAGAGTTTGAAGCTGCCGAAAGAGGCGCCGCGGAAACGGTAGATGGCCTGATCGTTGTCGCCCACGACAACGATGTTGCGGGAATCGTTACTGAGGAGGCGAAGCAGTTCGAGCTGGGCGATATTCGTGTCCTGAAATTCATCGACCAGGATGTGTTTGTAGCGTTCGCGGAGCTGACGAAGGCGTTTCGAATCGCTTTTCAGGAGGGCAACGGCTTCGGCGATGGAACCATTGATGGCAATGGCACGTTTATCGCGCAGGATTTTCTCGCTGGCGCGGTAGGCGCGGGCGATTTCCTGTTGGAGCGCTACGTGTTCGGCACGCTCCTTGTAAGTGTCGTCATCGAGAGTTGGTTTGTCGGCTTGGAGTTCCGCGGAAAGCTGATCGGCGAAAGCTTGATAGTCCTCGCTGGAGACAAGCTCGTCCTGGCAGCGGGAAAAAAAAGCGATGAAATCGCTGAGGAATTGGCCGGGCTCGGCCAGGCGGCGGTATTTTTCGAGTTTGAGGCGAGCTAGATTACGACGGAGGAGAATCCAGTGGTCGACGGATTCCAAGCCGAGGCGATTGGGGTCGACTTCCTTCAAGATGGTCTCGCAGAAAGAATGGAATGTGGCGAGGACGACGTCTTTGCCTCGTCCACCTACGGCTTTCACCACCCGCGCTTTCATTTCCCCGGCGGCTTTGTTCGTGAACGTGAGGCCTAGGACGTTTTCGCCGAGAAGGGAAGAGTCGGATTCGAGGAGATGGCGGATACGCTCGGTAATTACGCGAGTTTTTCCCGTGCCTGCGCCAGCGATGACCAGAAGCGGACCCTCGGCGTGAGTGATGGCACGAAGTTGCGCTTCGTTCAGCTGCGGCCCTGCGCTTTCGGGCTTGCCCATCTCGAAAAGTGTTTCTTGCATTGTTGAAAAGACGATCCGAAGAACTCTTTAAATGGTCTTTAGAATTTCTTCTTTCGAAACACCTCTATGCGCTGCTACGATTCTGAAAAGCGCGTTAAGAGTTCCCAATCTAAGGAAGCGATGCGCTGGACCGGATATTCTTTGCTAGAAGGGGTTGTCGGTCCCAAGGTTGATATGACTTCCAGTTTGATGAATTTCGCGATCATCCCTCCGAAGGCACAATGCGTCTGACAGTTCACGGCCACTCAGGTCCCGTGGAATCTTCATTGCATCTGAAAGACTTCATTCTTTACTAAGCGAAGACGGGTCGACTGGGGCTTGGTTCCGTCGAAGAAATAAGCTTCGACAGCATTCTTCACATCGGCGCGAAGCCCACTCCAGGTGTCACCTAGCGCTACGATGTTTCTACCTAGGCACTCGGCGACGTACCCGCCATCGGCTTCTTCTATCACGTCAAAAACAAGCTCAAGGTGATGAAGTGTTGTCATCATCTTCCCAAGTCAGGGTAACACTCCTTCGGGCATTCTGATAAATCCGTTGCTCCTAATACACCGACTAGCGTTGGGAAGCTTCGCCGGAGGCGACTCTGGTGTTGAACTCGGAGGACTTCCTGCGCGGGATGGTGACGGCGGTCCATTGGCCGGATTTGGCGGCGAAATGCTTCGCGAGAAACGTGATTTGGCCCACGTGGTAGGAGTAATGGGCGATCTGGCGGTTGATGGCTTGGGTCACGGAATGCGCTTCGGTGCGAATAGTCACCGTGCGCGCGAGGTCGGTGTCGGCTAAAGGTGCCAGCGCGTCGAACAGGCATTTCCAGCCTTGCTCCCATAGGGCGAGGAGTTCGGCGCGCGTCTTTGGGGGTTCTTCGAATTCCGTATCGCGGTTGCGGTCGGGTTTTTCGCCGTCGCTAGTCAGGAAATTAGTCCAGCGCGAGCGCATGTTTCCGGCCATGTGCTTGACGATGATGGCAATGGAGTTTGATTCCTCATCCAGGCACGTAAAGAGATCGTCGTCCGGGGATTGCTCGATGGCGCGTTCGGCCAAGAACTTGTAGTGCCGGAACAGGTCAATGGAGTCTTTCACTTGGGAGGTGGTGAATTGGTGCGTCATTCCCGCATTGTCCACCTCCGGTTCCAGGTGTGCAAGCGGACAGTCTCGCGGGCCAAACCGTCGGCGCCGTACTCCATCGACTGAGGATTTCGACTTTACATGATTTGCGACGAACCGTAGTACACTCGAATCCCGTCCAATACCCTCTACGAATTTCTTTCAGGAGACTTCAATGGCAATCGCACAAGCATTACTTCCGGAATTCGACCATGAGATGGCTACTACGCGCAAAATGCTGGAGCGCTTCCCGGAGGAAAAGGCCGAATGGCGGCCGCACGACACGTGCATGACGCTGGGCCGGCTAGCAGGTCATGTTTCGGAGTTGGCGGGTTGGGTGGTGCCAACAATTGGGCAAGACCAATTGGTGATGGATCCGAACTACACGCCAAGAGTCGTTAAGTCTCGCGGCGAAGTGCTGAAACAGTTCGACGCGGACGTGAAAACTTCGCGGGCGGCGATTGCAGGGGCGAGCGATGAAGTCCTGATGAAGCCGTGGAGCTTGGTGGTTGCGGGCAAGCCGGTCATGACATTGCCGAAGGTAGCGGTGCTGCGCTCATTCGTGATGAATCACATGATTCACCACCGGGGACAGCTCGCGGCATTTTACCGCATTGCGGGCGTGCCGATCCCATCGATCTACGGACCGAGCAAAGACGAAGCCCCCTTTTAACACCTGAGCAAAGTCTTGTAGGGATCGCTTTCTGAGGTGGTCCCTACAACCGCCGATTCCAGATGATTTTTTTTGCGGACGTCCGCAGACGGGCATCTCGACAGGGCTGTTCCTAAACAGGCAGGCCAGCTGACGTTATAATTGGGTCGTAGTCCTTCGGAGGTACGTTTATGGATTCCCCCGTCATCCTTTCTGGTGTTCGAACTCCTATTGGAAGATTTCAAGGTGGCCTGGCCGGCTTCAGCGCGCCTGAACTCGGCGGCAAAGTGATTGCCGAAGTGGTGCGCCGCGCGGGACTGGAGGGGAAGCAAGTCGATGAAGCAATCATGGGAAATGTGGTACAGGCCGGGTTGGGGCAGAATCCTGCGCGGCAAGCGGCATTGAAAGGTGGCTGCGAGCCACGTGTGGGGGCGATGACCATTAATAAAGTGTGCGGTTCCGGGCTGAAGGCGGTGGCCTTGGCGGCACAGGCGGTGCAATTAGGTGAGAGCGAAATTGTGGTGGCCGGCGGGATGGAGTCGATGTCGAACTGCCCGTATTTATTGCCGAACGCCCGTACCGGCTATCGCATCGGAGACCAAAAAGTTGTGGACTCGATGATTAGTGATGGATTGTGGGATGCCTATGAGAATTTCCACATGGGGATGACTGGAGAGCTGGTGGCGGAGAAATACGGAATCACGCGCGAGGAGCAGGATAAGTTCGCGTTAGAAAGCCACCAGAAGGCGGTGCGTGCGCGAAAGTCCTGTTTCTTTGAGGGGCAAATTCTGCCGATGGAAGTACCGCAGGAAAAAGGCGAGCCGCTGGTGATCAGGTATGACGAATCGCCGCGAGAAGATACGACACTCGGAGCTTTGGCGAAGCTGAAGCCGGCGTTTAAGAAAGATGGAACGGTTACAGCCGGAAATGCGCCTGGAACAAACGATGGAGCGGCGTCGTTGGTGGTGACCAGTGAACGCGTGGCCGGAAAATTGGGAAAGCAGCCGATGGCGCGGATTGTCGCGCAGGCAGTGAGCGGCGTTGAGCCAAAGTGGGTGATGATGGCGCCAGTCGATGCCGTGGAAAAGCTGCTGGCGAAGACCGGCTGGGACCGCGACAAGGATGTGGACCTGGTGGAGTTGAACGAAGCATTTGCCGTGGCGGCGATCGCCGTGACGCGCCAACTTAAATTGAATCCGGAAAAAGTCAATGTGAATGGCGGCGCGGTGGCGCTGGGGCATCCCATTGGTGCGTCCGGTGCGCGTATTCTGGTGACACTCCTTTACGAGCTGCAGCGGCGCAACCTGAAGCGCGGGATCGCGGCGTTGTGTCTCGGTGGCGGAAATGCGGTCGGTCTGGCAGTGGAACGCATGTGACCGCGCGTGAGGACCTTACCTTAAAGTTTGTAAATCGAACTCGGCTTTAGCGTGCTGGTCATCTGGCGTATCGATCTGAATGGTCAGGGTAGAAGAGTCGAATTTTCGTGGGTCGAATTCCAACTTCACGATTCCGCCGATATCCACTGCTGAAGTACAGGGATCCGTGGCGGGGAAAAAGGCGGCGCGCTCATCCGAAATAGGTTCGACTTGTTTGCCACTCTGCGTGGTGGTGATTCTCGCTGAGTTTGGCTTCGGCGCGTCCACCATCTAACAAATCTCCAGAGTCATACGGAACACGGCCGGTTTATCAAACAATCCTTCAGAGCATCTTGAGCGTTGTAGTTGAGAATTCTGCTGGTATGGGCGGCCAGCTGAAGAAACGGCGTCTCAATGCGGACGCGGGAGACAAAGTTGTCGCCGGCTCGAAGCGCCAGGAGTGCATGTGCGTACTGGGCGAGAAAGTCGTCTCCCATGCCGGCCCGCCGGGTACCGAGGAAGTAGGCGTCGCGAATGGCGCTTTCCGTGAGCGGGAAATCGTAACTCCAAGCCGGGCAGGTAAGGAGCAAAGCCATCGCGACACAGGGGAACTGGGATTGCGGTCGGTACTTGGATCGGGGAAGTACGGACACGGTGTACTCCGGCCTGTAGGACGAACAGGAAGGTGATCCGGTTACCCGGCTAGGGGAGCGGGCTGCTGTTCGACACAGGGTCCGCCGTTAGTTTGGGGGCGTGGTGCAGTTCCGTGGCGCAATAGGGGCAGAACTTGTCGTTGTCGGAAACCTCGTGCTGGCACTGAGGGCAAGCGGGATGCAGGTTATATTTGCAGTTTGGGCAGAAGTTGAACCGAGCATTGACGGTGGTGCCGCATTGCGGACAAGTGTAGGGCAGCGGCTCGCGCACCAAGAGATAGATGATCAGGCCGATGAAGAAAGTGCTTCCCGAAAGAATGAGGACGAGGAGCGTCCAAAGCCCGGCATTCATACCACGGCGTTTGGCATCGCGATAGACATAGCCGAGCATGAACAACAAAGTGGTCAGCGCCAGGGCCGCTAAGGTGATGATGCCGGCAAGGGCCAAGCAGGAAAGAAAGGCCTGGCCACGGAAGCTCTCGTCGCCCGGAAACATCGGGCCGCCGGTCACAACACCGTGGATATTGACGACCATGCCGATGATGATGGCGATGGCGTATAGGGAGAAGCAGGTCCACACGAGCCATCTGGGGATGATGCGAAGCTCGTCACGGAACCGGCTGCGCTCGCGCTTGCGGCGGAACCGGATCAGGCGAAGACGTTCATTGAATGCGTCAGACATAGTATCCTCTTCGTACTCCAGACAAACAAAATCGTTTCCGCAGGCACTACAAGGACCGTGCGCCGCGACTTGCCGAGCGCTGGTGAAGAACGACTGCGACGGCCACCAGTGCGGGAACCGTCCACCAGAGCACAAACCCAAATTCCAGAACCGGCTTGGGCAGGTTGAGTTGCGAACCGGCCCAGGCAAAAGCGCGCCAGACCAGTGGTGCGCTCAATATACCCAGCAGCCAACTAGCGGCGGTGATGATCCAGAGAAGCGCGCTACTGGTGGAGGTCTGCACCGATTCCTGGGCGCGGAGGCGGACGCGCAATTGCGTGCGCGCGACCAGATCGCGCGGGACGGAAACGGGCACGCTGCGTAGCGCATGGAGCAGTTCAGTTGTGTGCGCGGCTTCCTGGGAGCATTCGGCACACTCGCCAAGATGAGCATCGAGCCAAGCTTGGTCCACGGACGACAATCCTTCAACCAGCGACTGGGTGGAGAGTCTTTTCGCGCGTTGGTGCAGGTTTTCGCTCATGCCACACCTTCCGTTAAAGCGGATTTCAGGGCTTCGAGCCCGCGGTACAGACGCGATTTCACCGTGGAGATCGGTGTCGAAAGAACGGTCGCAATTTCGTCCAGAGCGAGTTCTTCATGGAAGCGGAGGAGAAGCACTTCGCGATAGTACGAGGGAATTTTCAGCAGCGAGAACTGTACCGCTTGCTCGCTTTCCCGCGCGACCAAGAGTTGCAGCGCCGAGATGGCATGGTCGTCAGGCGGCTCGAAAGGCTGATTGGATTCCGGGTCCGCCAATTCTTCCAGACTGCGGAATTTCTTGCGGCGGGAAACGTCGATCACCAGATTACGGGCGATGGCGAAGAGCCAGGATTCGAACTTGGATTTGGCGTTGTACTGGTGGCCGCGCTCGAGGACGCGGATCCAGGTTTCCTGAAAAAGATCTTCGGCGAGCGCCGGGTCGCCCGTAAGAAAGAGAAGATAACGATAGAGGCGCTGCTGGTGTTGCTCGATGAGGCGATCGAGGAGCTCAGGATCGCGGCGGCGGAGGCCGTTGGCAAGGGTTTGACGTTCGTCAGTCATGAGCCCGGTAAAGAGTACCGGGGACCTCGAAACCGTTAAGGTGAATGCCTGTGCGCTCATACTACCTTGGATACGAGCGGTGTGGCGAAAAAGACGCAATCCTGGGCAGCGCGAGGAAATCCTTTGGCTGCTATGTCTTGGAGGAGACTTGACTGTGGGTCACATAGCGCATTTTTGCGGAATAGGTAGTGAAGGCTTCACGGCCTTTCCGCGTGAGCTTGCAGATGGTGAGTGGGTATTTTCCTTTGAAGGTCTTGGTGATGGTCAGGTAGCCGGCTTCTTCGAGCTTGGTGAGATGGCTGGAGAGATTGCCCTGCGTTAAACCACATTCGCGCTGCAGATAAACAAAGTCAGCTTCTTCAACGGCGAAAAGAATGGTCATGATCATCAGCCGCGCAGGCTCATGAATGGTGCGATCCAGCGAAGAGAGGTCTTTGATGCCGTTGCCAGTCATGACCCGAGTTGTGATGGCCGCGGATGGGCATGAAGGTAGTGGAAGAGAGTGAGGGCGCCGTCGAGAATGAAAATGACCCCAGCCGCCGCGAGGAAATACGCAATGCGTTCGGAGCCAGGAAGGCGGTCGCTCATGAAAATTGCGAGGAGGAAACCTACGAGGGGAAAGCCCCCAAGGATCACCCAGGAAACACGCTGGACTTTGCGCCCCCAAAACCACAGGGCAAGGGCCATCGCGATTCCCGCGGCAGCACAGATCCATCGATTCTGGAGGAACATCATCGCGCCTGTGGCTACGGCTGCGACCACGCACGTCAACACCAGACGCTGCTTCCGGTATTTGTGCAGGCGCTCAATATCGGAGGGACGCTTCGCATCTGAGCCATGCATCGAGAGAGCCAGAAGGTCCAGAGGCTGTGAGGAATCTTCGACGAAGTAGGGCGCTTGGGCATATCCTGTGCGCGGATACGTGATTCTAGCCTTGAGCCACTCGACGATCTGGCGCTCGAAAAGAAGCACTGCCCCGTATAGGACGAGGGCAGCAAAACATATTGCGACGGTCAAAGGAGTGGAATTGGAGCTGTGATCGTAAGCGAGGAAGATCGCCACGAGCAGGCAGCCGATGCCAGCAATAAGGGTAGGGAGGCCGTCGTCAAACCAGTATTGCCAAGCGCGTTGTGCAGCAGAGTAGACGGAGGAGGGCGGGGAGGACATCGGGGACTCCTTTCCGTGCAGACTAGTTTGCAGTACAAACTTAAATTGTCAAGTATCATTTTTGGAGGACAATGAGGGGTGGCATGGTGGTTCCTGGTTTTGCTGATGGCTATGGGTGAGGGAATGATTTGTCCAAGATGTAAAGCGGAGTATCGTTCGGGATTCACACACTGCGCAGATTGCGACGTGGAACTGGTGTGGGAGCTTCCCAAACACGCCATCGAAATGCGGCAAACAGGCGAGGGCGGCGAGTATAGAGTTCCGGGCGGCCCGGGCGATCCAAACGAAGACCCGTTCTGTTCCTTCTGGAAAGGGGATGAACCGCGCGTGCATGCGGAATTGTGCGGCGTGCTGGAAGAGGCTGGGATTCCCCACAACACCGTCTTCCGCCGCGATCATTTGTTCAACCTGCGGAACTATGCGGCGTTTGAAGTGGGCGTGCCGTTTTCGATGTACGAACGAGCGGAGAACGTGATCAAGGAAGCGTACGGTACTGAAGATGTAGCGGATGTGGGTGCGCAGGATGTGCAATTGCTGGCGGAGCGATCATTCCGCCCAATTCGCAAATTGCCGGAAACGTTGACGCCAGCGGAAGAGGAAAACATTCCTGGCCCGCCGAGCGCGGGTGAAGGGTCCGATTGGTATCCGGAAGAGGCGACCGTGGAAGTGTGGTCGACGGTGAGTGGCGAACCCCGTGAGTTTTTAGTGGCGGCGCTGCATGAGAACGGGATTCGCTGCCGGGTGCAGAAAAGTGGGCAGCGAACGGAATTGTACGTGTTGCCGACAGACGAGCAGCGCGCGCGGGAGATTGTGAGAGAAGTGGTGGAAGGCACGCCGCCAGAGTAAGGGGAATGAGCCTTTTCGTGATCCCGAGCGCAGCGACGAATCTCTCTTTGACCATAATTAAGAGGGATTCCTCACTACGCAAACACCGTTCGGAATGACGGAACCGATTTCTTCAGCAGTTGCAACTAGATGGGAGGCATGAGCGTGGCAATTGAGACGATTAAGACGGTGGCAGTGCTCGGCGCAGGGACCATGGGGAACGGGATTGCACACGTGTTTGCACGCGCGGGATATGACGTGATTCTACGCGATGTGGAGGAGCGCTTTCTTCAGCGGGGAATGGAGACAATTGGCAAGAATCTGGACCGCGAAGTGAAGAAGGGAAAATTGCCCGAGGCGGACAAGTCCACCGTACTGGCGCGGCTGAAACCTGTGACGGAAATGAGCGCGATTGCAGCGGCAGATTTTGCAGTGGAAGCAGTGCCGGAAAGGATGGAGATCAAGCGTGCGGTTTTGACCGAGGCGGACCGCTTGCTGCGGCCCGAGGTCATTCTTACCAGCAATACCTCGTCGATTTCGATGACCACGCTCGCCGCGATGACCAAGCGGCCGGAACGCTTTGTCGGAATGCACTTCATGAATCCTGTGCCGGTGATGGTGCTGGTGGAAGTGATTCGCGCGCTGCAGACGGGCGACGAAGCGTATACCACGACCATGGAGCTGGCGAAGAAGCTGGGGAAAACGCCGGTGGCAGTGAATGATGCTCCAGGGTTCGTGTCCAATCGCGTGCTGATGCCGTTGATCAATGAAGCGGCATATGCGGTGATGGAAGGTGTAGCCACGCCCGAAGCGGTAGATGTGGTGATGAAACTGGGGATGAATCACCCGATGGGCCCGCTCGAGCTGGCAGACTTTATCGGGCTGGATGTGTGCGTAGACATTTTGAATGTGCTGCTGGAGGGCCTGGGCGATCCGAAGTATGGTGCATGCCCGCTTCTGAAAAAATATGTGGCCGCGGGATGGCTGGGGCGCAAAAGCGGGCGCGGATTTTACACATATCAACCGTAGACAGTCGGATGGCGGGCGAACACAAAGCGAATATAGTATTTGCTTTTTATTCGCCTTTTGGGTATGGTGAGCTGTAAGTTTTCAACAGGTGCCCCGTGACCAGCTTGCGGACCAGTGTCCTGAGTTGCATCGAACATGAGAGACTCGAATTTGCGTTGCTGGAATTGCCCACCCGCGGACAGTACCTGGTTCGGCTGCGTGGGCTCACCCGGCAAGAACAAGCTGAGTGGGACCGGCGCGAGCGGGCGGCGCTGTCGGGGCTGGTCGATCACGAACTGGAGCATGGCCGCGCGCGTTGAAGATTTATTTGAAGCGAGAGGGAAAAAAGGCTTGGCACTCTTAAGTACATTCTGGTTAACGTATGGAGGAGCAATGCAGGTCCCGGCGCTGTTTGAGAGCGAGCCTCAAAGCCCAATCGCAAAATTCCTAATTTCCTCCACCGAGGTGAGAAATGACAGATGAACGGGCGAAGTTGCTGGAAGCGGCGATCTCGCAGATCGAGAAGTCCTATGGCAAAGGCTCGATCATGCGGTTGGGCAGCAAAGATGTGCTGGTGCCGGTGAATGTGATTCCGTCGGGATGCTTGTCCCTGGACGCGGCGCTGGGCGTGGGCGGATTTCCGCGCGGCCGCGTAATTGAGATTTATGGCCCGGAATCGGGCGGCAAGACGACGATGACGCTGCACATCATTGCCGAGGCGCAACGGCTCGGCGGGCAAGCGGCGTTCATCGACGCCGAACACGCGCTGGATCCGTCGTATGCGCGGAAGCTGGGCGTGGATGTGGACAACCTGCTGGTGTCGCAACCAGATCACGGCGAACAGGCGTTGGAAATCGCGGAAACGCTGATCCGTTCTGGCGGCGTCGACGTGGTGGTTGTGGACTCCGTGGCGGCGTTGGTGCCCAAGGCGGAACTCGAAGGAGAAATGGGCGATCCGCAGATGGGTTTGCAGGCGCGGCTGATGTCGCAAGCGCTGCGAAAGTTAACCGCAATTGTTTCAAAGTCGAAAACCTGCCTGATTTTCATCAATCAGATTCGCGAAAAGATTGGCGTAATGTTCGGCAACCCGGAAACGACCACGGGCGGTCGCGCGCTGAAGTTCTACGCGTCGATGCGCGTGGATATCCGCCGCGTTCAGGCGATCAAGGAAGGCGACCGCGTGGTGGGCTCGCGTACCCGCGCGAAAGTGGTGAAGAACAAAGTGGCGGCGCCATTCCGTGAAGCGGAGTTTGACATTCTGTACGGCGAAGGCATTTCACGCGAAGGCGATTTGATCGATCTCGGCGTGGAGAAAGGCGTGATCGAAAAGAGCGGCACGTGGATGAGCTTTGGCGGAGAGAGAATGGGCCAGGGCCGCGAGAATGCGCGCGTCTTCCTGAAGGAAAACAAGGATATTCGCGAGAAGATCGAATCCACCTTGCGGAAAAAACTGGAAATCCCGGGAGTGGGGCAGAATGCCGCAACTCCGGGAGCCAACGGACACGCCAGTGTACCGGCGGAGAAACCCCCATTGAAGGCAGCGGCCGCGGCAGCCACGGACAGCAAGGCGCGGCCAGCACGGTAGAAGCCGAGTTTCTTCGAACGAAGGGAGCGGGCGAGGCGGGGAAGGACGACCCCGCCCGTTTCTTTTTGACCGCTGATCGGAATTGTGTTTCCGTGGGGAACAGGATAAGGGCCGTGTCCCAGGACATGTGGCTCTTTTTAGGACCTTGGGACAGGCGGATCGAAGAAAGCTGAACCGTAGGTCAGTGATTCAAAACAAAGCACATAGATTCGTACTGGGTCTACTTAACTATTGTCAGGATAGGACGAAAATCGTTAGACTACGTCTCAGATTGCGCAGGCACCGCGGCTTGGAGCCGAGATCGCCACTGCGTAACTGTAGTAACTGCTTTGAACTGTGTTGGCAAGGGCTGTGGAACACGGCATGCATTTCTCGAACGCAAATTGCTTTGTAAGGTGGGAATAAGGTAAAGTCTGGACACGCTGCTAGAAATACCAGTCGATGTCTTGGGTTAAGGGCCGAATGATCAGGGGCTTGGGAAAAACTGTTGCAGCTGCGTTACTGATTTCAGCGCTCGCTCTGCCATTGCCGGCTGCCGAACCTGCCGGCAAGCCGATTGTCAGTTCTGCCGCCAAAGCAAAATCAAAGTCCAAATCCAAGAAACGCCTCGTGCCGTCCAGCTATCGCGGCTACGCCCCGACGTATGCAGATTCGGTGAGCGCTGACGACCCTGCTTTTGATGATCCGATCGTGCGTGCTGCGGCTGTCGAAGCGCTCGGACGCTACAACGGCTCGGTGGTAGCTGTGGATCCAAACACCGGCCGCATTCTCACTGTCGTAAATCAGAAGATTGCATTCAGCGACGGATACATTCCTTGCTCGACCATCAAACCGACGATTGCCATTGCCGCGCTGGAAGAAAATGTCATCACCAACGACACTATGCTGAAGGTTGGGCGCCGGAAGTACATGAACCTGACGGAAGCGCTGGCGCATTCGAACAATGTATTCTTCGAAGAGCTTGGGCGGCGGATGGGATTTGACACAGTTTCCAAGTACGGGCGTTTGCTCGGTCTAGGAGAACTGTCTGGATACAACTTGCCGGACGAGCATCCCGGAGCGTTCCCGACACAGCCTCCCGCGTTTGGCGGTGTGGCGAGAATGTCCAGTTTCGGCGAAGGAATTCAGATTACCCCCTTGCAGCTCGCGGCACTGGCCGCGGCCTTTGCCAACGGGGGCACTCTTTACTATTTGCAATACCCACACACGCAGGAAGAGGTGCAAAATTTTGAACCGAAGGTAAAACGCGACCTGAACATTGCCAGCGTTTTGCCGGAGGTTCGCGAAGGCATGCTGGCGGCGGTATTGTATGGCACAGGCCGCTTGAGCTACGACGCGGGCGGCGACGAAACCCCGCTCGGCAAGACCGGCACATGCGACGATCACACGAATCCCTCGCGAATCGGTTGGTTCGTAAGTTATGCCGACGAAGCCCATCCGAAGATCGCCTTGGCGGTTTTGCTGCGTGGAAATACGCGGCGCGTGAAAGGTCCGACAGCGGCCCAGGTGGCGGGCGGAATTTACCGGCGCTTGCGCGAGCAGAATTACTTTTCCGAAGGCGTGAAGACGGCTTCAGTCCCGAACGTTACTTCCGGCAAGTAGATTTCCCAGCAAAATAAGAAATGCGGGATCTGCAGGCGAGTCGACGTCTGTCTGTTCAGGCGAACGTGTGGCGGTGCGGACGAGCCTTCACGTGGATGCGGACTACCGGTTCGCTGATATGGCGGGCGGCGTCAAAGCAGTGATCGCACAGACTCAGACTGAGTTGGTCTTCACTTTTGGCGTGGAAGCTGCGGTGACATTCGTAGCAGGTGGAATATTCCGGGTGCTGGCGCTGCTCGGAAACGTGAACTTCGGGATGGACTTCGAGCGTTATCATAGAATCCCCCCATCTGTAGTTGGGCAACCACGCTGCCAGATTCGGGCGATTCTCACTATTGAAGACACTGGACTTATCCAAACACGCAGAACGCTCACTGTGTGAATTGACGCAAAGACCTCGCAGAATCTCGCAAGAGCTCCCGTGCTCACTTGAACGCAGGTTAGCGCGCAACCATTGACGCCGCCATGGGTTTGGGACAAAAGAGAAGCGTGCGCTATTCTGAATTAGTGAGAGATGATTCCGCATAGGAATCGACGAGACAAAACAGAAGCCGTCTGGGGGAAGTAGTGAGTCGGGGATTCTTGTTTGTTCTGGGAATTGTTTTGGCCGCCGGGATCGCTGTGGATACTCACGCGGTGCGCGTGCGGAGGGAAGTCGAAAGCGGGTTTGCGGGCCAGGTGGCGCAAGCCCGCGCCGAGGCAGAGCACATCCGAGCACAGGTAGTTCTTCCCGTTACGAATAAGTTGCCGAAAGGCGAGAACTTTGCCGTCGCTCTGCAGCGCTTTGGACTGAGTTCGCAGGAGGCCGATGAAGCCACCGCCGCAGCGGAGCACGCGTTCAACTTACGGCAATTGCGCGCGGGGAACACTGTGATTGTGGGTCGTTCGGTGGAAGGCGAACTCCGGGAAATCAACTACAAGATTGATCCCGATCGCATGTTGCATATCGTGCCAGCTACGGAGGGTTTTTCGGCCGAGGTGAAGGATATCCCGTCGCGACTGGAAGTCAGCACAGTAAGCGGGCGGCTGGAAGATTCCTTGTTCAACGCCGTGGGGGATGCCGGCGAATCCGCCGAAGTGGCGATGAGGCTGGCACAGATTTTCGGTTACGACATGGATTTTTACACGGACCCGCGCAAGGGCGATACCTTTCGCATCGTGATCGAGAAAAAGAAATATCGGACCGGAGAAACCGCAGGCTATGGAAGGATTCTGGCTGCGGAGTACGACAACGGCGGGAAGAAATACCAAGCGCTGCTGTTCCACGACGACCAGGGACATCCGGCGTATTTCACGGCGGAAGGAAAGTCGTTGCAGAAGGCCTTCTTGCGGTCCCCCCTGAAGTTTGCCGCGCCCGTGACGTCGCACTTCAGCAAAGCGCGGTTCCATCCGATTCTGAAGACGTACCGGCCACACCTGGGGACGGATTACGGTGCGCCGATCGGGACACCGGTGCAAACCATCGGGAGCGGGCGAGTGGAGTTCGCCGGACGAAAAGGGGGCGACGGCAACATGGTGAAGATCGCGCACCCTCAGGGCTACGAAACCATGTACTTACACCTTTCCAAGATCTTCGTGCGGATGGGCGAGCATGTGGAGATCGGCAAGACCATCGGATTGGTCGGGATGACCGGGCTGGCTACCGGTCCGCATCTGGATTTCCGCATCTCGCTGAAAGGGGAATTCCTGAATTTCGAAAAGTTGGGATTGCCACCGTCGGAGCCAGTGTCAAAGAAAGATCGGCTGGCTTTTGCTTCACTCCGGGAACAGTGGCTGCCAGTGCTGGAGCACGCCGAGCCGGTACAAGCGCAAGTTTCTGAATCGGATGCCGGGAGGCAGTAATCCGGTTCGCCTACGGAAGACAGTGTTTTTCCACGGGCCCCTCCTTTTTCAGGGGGAACCTTTCTCGCGCTGGACAGGAATCATTTGTGGGAAGTTCCGGGGTAGAGGTGTGCTAATCGACTCAGCCAGAGTGTGACCCCACCGTTTCGTTTGGTAGGATTGGTTTGGTTCTTTTAGGTAATGACGGACAACGCCAGAACCAAGTGTCCCATCCCAATCGGTGTGTCCGCTGAATAGGCCACTCGTCTTTTGTCCAGAGATGGATTGTAGGATGCGGCCAGAGCGCTGAAGTGGCCAAACGCGAAATTTGAAAGTACCAGGCCTGAGGAGGCTGAATGGACCGTCGTTATTTTTGTGCCTGTTTGTCGGCTGTACTGCTGGCTTGTGTGCAGACCGCGGGCTGCGGTGGTGGTGGCAGTACGACTACTACTCCGCTCGCCGTCGCCACTACGACGCTTCCCAACGGCAGCGTGGGCGTAGCGTATTACGCAACGCTCGTTGCTTCCGGAGGCACATCTCCGTACACCTGGTCGCAAGTTTCCGGCGGAGACATGCCCGGCGGGGTGACATTGGGCAGCGCAGGAGTTTTCCGAGGCACACCGACCATAAGTGGCAGTTTCGGTCCGTATGTTTTTATGGTGACGGACGCCGCCAACGCAACCGCATCCTCGCAGAGTCTGAGCCTAACGATTACGTCCAGCACACTCACGGTAACCACATCCTCTTTGCCGACCGGAATCGTTGGTTCCCCCTACTCCGTCGCACTCCAGGCTGCCGGCGGGAGTTTTCCGTACACCTGGTCGGAGACTTCCGGCGGCCCGCTGCCGCCAGGACTGTTGGCAGTAACGACAGCAGGTGTGATTGCCGGTACGCCAACGACAGCAGGTGTCTACGGACCCTACGTCTTCACAGTAACCGACGGGAAAAACGCGACCGCGGCCACAACCAGCCTGACCTTCACGATTAACGCGTCAGCCGCGGCGGTCTGCCCGCCACTCGGGAATGAGGCGGCGCTTACTTTGGCGAATCCTTACGCATTTCTGGTGAAAGGCACGGACGGAAATGGCAACCCGATTGACATTGCGGGCAGCTTCACGCCGAACGGCGCCGGAGGAATCGCGGATGCGGCCGTGGATTACAACGGATTTACGAATGGGCCGCAGCAATTTCAAGTAAATCTGGCAGCAAGCTCCTACTCGTTCGGTACTTCGGCCCAAGGTTGTTTGTACTTGGCGTTCTCCGGACTTGCGACGGCAGGCACGACTGTAAGGCATGGTGTAACGCCGTCCCAAGCGAAGCCCGCAGCCGGAACACGCACGAGAAAAATTACCATACCGGCGACTGCGCCTTTGGTGCTTCCCGGCGTGCAGTTTAGCTTCGTCTTGAGTGGATCGGACGGAACCGTCTATCACACCGGACGAATCATAGAATCGGACAACACGAGCGGCAGTGGCACGAACGCGTCGGGCTTCCTTCATGTTCAATCTCCGGCTGCATTGGCATTTGCCGCTCTCCAGCCTAATTATGCGTTTGGCGTCGATGGGTGGACCGCCAAGGCGTCCGGTGTTCTGCGAACTGCGATGGCCGGGACGCTCACGAATAATTCCGGCGTCTTGTCGGCGGGCTATACGGATGTAAATACCGGCGGGGCCCTTTCGGGCGAAGTGAGTGGCGGGTATGGAACCCTGAATAGCACCGTGGATCCGACGACCGGGCGCGGAACCGGCAGTTATTTCCTCACCACGCCCACCGGAAATCTTACCTTCGACTTCGCTTTTTACATCGTGAATGGATCGGATCTGATTTTGCTCTCGACCGATCTGGCCTTGTCTGGCAGCACGACCCCATTGCTATGCGGGCGCGCACTGGCTTCAAACGCGACCTATGGCACAGGCGCACTGAACGGCTATTACCTGCTGGCGGCGCAAGGGTTGGTCGTAAACGGAAGCAGCGTTGGAAATCTGGTGGAAATTGGGACCATGAATGCCACCACGGCTGGCGCGATTCCAACGGCTACCATTTACTCGAATTCTGCCGGCACGTATGCCAGCAACCAATATCCGAACAGCAGTTATGCTGTGGAAGCAGCTTCGGGGCGAGTTTCCTTCACAGGGCTCACGGCGGCTCCACCGGTGATGTATCTTACGGGCGGTGCAACGGCGGATGACGAAATCGTCGGATTCCTGGTCGGAACGGATGCGCAGGCGAGTTCGGGGACAGTGATAAACCAGTCGACTACGGTGCCGAACTACGTTCTCGCGAACGTTTCCGGGAACTACGCGGCGAGTACGGCAGAAGATGTCGACGGACTGAATGGAGCCTTCCTTGGCACATATAACTTCAACGGAACCGGCGGATACACCGCGATGCCCCAAGTGACAGGCTCGGTCCCGAATGTGCCAAACCTCGGAACAATCAGCGTCAAAGTGGACGGATCGGGCAGCCTGGACGGAGGCAATTTCCCCTTCGTCACTAATGGACAAGTTCTGCTTGCGATTCCGGACTCGGGCGACCCGTTGCTGTTTGTGTTTATGGCAGGCACCCTACCACTCTAATCAAGCCGGTTGACCGATGGTGGTCGCCGGCGTCTAAAAAGCGGGGGCGTTCATGAACATAGTAATCCGGAGCAAGTCGATCTGGTTGTGCGCCATGTGCTTCGCGGCGATGCGATTATTTGTGGCGCAGGCACCGGCGGCCACACCTGCGGCGGAACAACAGGCCAAGGCCTGGCTAGCGGCATTCAATTCGGGAGACCGCGCCACTCTCTTGGAATACCTCAAAACCAATCGGCCCTCGGATGCGGACCATATCGATGGGTTGATGGGATTCCGCGGGATGACCGGCGGATTCGACCTGGAAAAGACGGAAGAGAGTGCACCAACACGCTTTGTGGCGCTGGTAAAAGAGAAAGATAGCGACCAATTCGCTCGGTTGGTCTTGGAAGTTGAGGTCGGCACACCGCACCGCGTCAGCAATTTCCAACTGATGGCAATCCCCAGGCCGGCGGAATTCGCGATACCGCGCGTAAGCCAGCCCGAGGCGATTTCCGCACTGGAAAAAGAACTGGACCACGATTCGGCAGCCGACCGTTTTTCGGGCGCGGCACTGGTCGCCAAAGATGGGAAAGTGATTTTCGAACACGCCTACGGCCTCGCAGACCGCGAAAAGAAGATTCCCAATCAGGTGAATACGCAATTGCGTATTGGCTCGATGAACAAGATGTTCACGGCGGTTTCGATCATGCAGTTGGTGCAGGCGGGCAAAATTCAGTTGAACGATCCATTCGGCAAATATTTGACGGATTACGCGAACAAGGAGATGGCGAACAAGGTGACCATCGAACAGCTCCTCACGCATACCGGCGGCACGGGAGATTTTTTTGGGCCGGAGTTTGATGCCCACCGATTGGAACTTAAAACATTGCAGGACTACGTGAAACTGTACGAAAAGCGGCCGGTGCAGTTTGAACCAGGAACCAAATTTGAGTACAGCAACTATGGCTTCCTTCTGTTGGGAGTGGTGATCGAGAAAGTCACCGGAGGAAGCTATTACGACTACGTCCGCGAATATGTTTTCAAGCCGGCGGGAATGACCTTGACCGATTCGTTGCCGGAAAACGAAGCGGTCGCCGGCAGGTCCGTGGGATATCTGAAAGAAGGCCCGGGGCCATGGACTCCGAACACAGACACGTTGCCGTGGCGCGGCACGTCAGCGGGAGGGGGATATTCGACGGTTGAGGATTTATTCCACTTCGCGACGGCCCTCTTGGGACACAAACTGCTGGACGCAAAACACACCGATCTTTTGATTCGCGGCAAGGTGGACACGGGTCGAGGCGACAAATACGCTTATGGTCTCTTTGAACGTGACAATAATGGGATGAAGTGTTTCGGTCACGGTGGCGGTGCCCCCGGAATGAATGGAGACTTGGATATTTGTCCCGAATCCGGTTACGTGATTGCCGTGTTGGCGAATCTGGATCCGCCCGCGGCGCAGCGCCCTGCCGAATTTGTGGCGGCTCGTTTGCCGTTGAAATAGTCAAGCCGTCCCGCCCGATTCGGCATATTCCTGGAGGAGCTGGCCGGCGAGTTTCCCACCTTCAAACTCAGGAATGACCACCGCGTCAGCCCCGGAAGTGCGCGTAGCTTCTGCGTAGCGTTCCTGTCCGGCGCGCGTGATGACCTTCAGTTTGGGATTGAGCCCCTTGGCGGTGACCGTGAGGTAAAGGTTGTCGGCATCGTTGTCGATGACGACGCAAAGTCCACGGGCGCGATCAATCCCAGCCTGCTGAAGCACACTCTGACGGACGGTGCGACCGACCTGGCCGTAGCCGCAAATGATGAAGTGATCGCGAACGCGTTCGAGTTTCATTTCATTGATCATGGATTTCCAGACCCCCCGTCCTTGAACGTCTATAAACCAAACTAATGATAACGCACAGATAGATAAAAGAAACTGGGAGTGTTGGTGCAGCCTTTTGAGCGGTGCGACTTCCATATACCCATTCTGCCCGGCCGGCCATCTACTTCTCTTGACGGTAGCTCCGGTCACGCGACAGACTTGCTGCCCGGGAGGTTGACCATGTCGATTCGACCTGTGAAGCGGTTGATCCGCTCGAAACCTACACGTGAAGGAGCCGGTGTGCATTTGCGCCGTGCCTTCGGATTTGGCACCACTTCCGAGTTCGATCCATTCCTGCTTCTGGACGATTTCCGCAACGATGTGCCCGAAGATTATCTGGCGGGATTTCCGTGGCATCCGCACCGCGGAATCGAGACCATCACCTACGTCCTGGCAGGAACGGTTGAGCACGGCGACAGTTTGGGGAATCGGGGAGCCATCGCCTCCGGCGACGTGCAGTGGATGACCGCGGGCAGCGGAATCATTCATCAGGAGATGCCCAAGGGCGATCCGGCCGGGCGCATGCACGGATTTCAGTTGTGGGCGAATCTTCCAGCTTTGCTGAAAATGACCACGCCGCGGTACCAGGAAGTGAAGTCGCCCGACATTCCAGAAGTGACCGACGATGACGGAACGCACGTGCGCGTAGTGTGTGGCAATTTCTGGGGTACGAAGGGTCCAGTCGACGGAATCGCAGCGGATCCCATCTATTTGGATGTGTCTGTCCCTCCGGGAAAGCGCAGGGTGCTGCCGGTGGAAACAACGCGGCATGCCTTTGCGTATGTGTTCGCGGGCGCGGGTAAGTTTTGCAATGCTTCGGACGCGCTTGCCGTTCCCACCGAGCCCGTCAGTTGGGCGGACACGAACCCGCCGTCAGAGGCGGAGAATCGTTCCCTGGTGCTGTTCGATCGCGGCGACGAAGTGATGGTGCAAGCGGGGGATGATGGAATCCGCTTCTTGCTGGTGTCTGGAAAGCCCTTGGAAGAACCAGTGGCGTGGTATGGGCCGATCGTGATGAATACGCAGGAACAGTTGCGCGACGCTTTTCACGATCTGGAGAAGGGCACGTTCCTGAAGTCGAAGTAAATCCTCTTAAGTAGTCAGCCCCGTCCGCCGCAGCGGCTGGCGCCCGAGGCGCGCCCACGCTTCCTGGATGATGGCGAAAAGGAAAGCGGTAGAAAGCCCGAACAGAAGCAAGCCATTCAGAGCTTCCAGTGCACCCACAAGCTGCCAATGTCTTTCCAGGTCGGAACCAGAATGGCCAAGAGTGGTCATGGCGTTCAGTGAATAGATGACCACTGCCGCGACGCTTAGAGGCAAACTCCACAACCAATCCGAACTCCAGGGCACGATATGTTTAGGATCGAGATCCACAGGGTAGACTCCATTCCAATGACCGGCTTTGCTGTTTTGCAGCAACCTCGGCAAGCGATGAGTAACGGCAGCGAGATGATAGCGCAGGATGGCGAGGCGCGAGTTGGAGTGGAAACTGCCCGAGGTTGGGGCAGGCCTAGTAAATAATGGGTAGCTTGGAGAAATCTGCTTCCGCGTCTTCGGTCACGCGAAGAATCAACAAGGTGCGGTCGTCATGCGGCGGACGGCCTACGCCGGCGTGTTCGTCCGTCGCCTTCACGATACGCTGTGCCACGGTGTAGCCCGGATCTTCGGGAAGCACCGTAGCGAGAAGTGCCTTCAGGCGGTCCACACCAAACTCTTCCTGGTCTTTGTTCATGGATTCGTGAATTCCATCAGAGGCGAAAACCACGATGTCCCCAGGAATCAGGGTGAGTGTTTGTTCGTCGAATTCGGCTTCGGGCAGAAGCCCCAGGGGCATGCCAGTCACGCTGATTTCCGTGACCTCGCTGTTCCGCACGAGGAGCGGCAGCGTTCCACCCGCGTTCGCTACGTTCAGTTCGCGCAGCGCAGCATCATAAATGGCAAATTGCATGGCAATAAACTTGGCATCCAGCCGTGCAGCCAGCAGGCGACCGTTCAATTGCTGGAGCATCTCCGCGGCGGTAGCTTCACTTTCGTGAACCAGCTCGCGCAGAATGCCAATCGCAAGGGAACCAAACAACGCGGCAGCGGTGCCTTTACCGGAGACATCCCCATTCACAATAGCCAGGCGGCCTACCCCGTATGGCAACAGGTCGTAAAAGTCGCCCCCCAGCTCCCGCGCGGGAACGTATGCCGTCGCCACGTCCAGGCCGGGGACTTCCCTGGCGCCGGAAGGAAGGAGCTGGCGCTGGATTTCGCGGGCAGTCTCCAGATCGTTCTGCAGGCGTGTCTGATTTTCGCGGGACTCTTCGAAGAGGCGCGCATTCTCCAGAGCCACAGCAATGTAAGACCCGAGAATATTCAGAAGTCGTTCATGTTCCGCAGTAAAGGCGTGCGGTTCGGTGCTCTCCAGGTCCAACACGCCGATCAGGCGATCCTGCCGGGTGAGCGGCACGACAAGCTCAGAACGGACTTCCACATCGCTCTCGCACTGCAGGTATCGTGAATCCAGACGAACGTCGACGACGCGAATGGTACGGCGCTCTGCGGCCGCGGCGCCGGCAATTCCCTGATTCAAAGGCATTTGAAAGCGGGAAGGGATGGCGTTCTGGAAACGCAGGGAAAACACACTTTCCAGCACTTGCGCTTGCTCATTCCAGAGCATCACTGTGAATACTTGATAGTCGACCAGCTTTTTTACGCGCTCAGCGATCTTCCGCAGCAGTTCTTCGCGATCCAGGATGGACGTGAGCTCGTGGCTGATCTCATAGAGAAGAGAGAGCGTCTGGGCCTGCTCCGGCTGCGCCACGTAGAAGCTGGGCGGAACGGGATCGGCATCCCTGAGCAGGGAAAACGGGATTAATTTTGGCGTCGAATCCATGGACCAAGATTGTAACTGCTTCTGTTGGATGTACGGAAGGAAAGTTGGTTTCATTAAAAAGAAGAATTAAGGCCGCAATCGCCAAGACCGGAACGGAAATATGATGCTTGCGAAGCGAATTCTCCCCCACGACCGCGGCCAGAACCAAGGCTAGACAGGAGTAGAGAAAAGCACGCAGCGCCAGACAGCGCGTAAACGCGGCGTCACTGCCCCGGGTCATCTGGACAAATGGTCCAAGGATCTTGAGTGCCCCAATATTAAGAAAAAGAAGGCAAACATTTCACTGAGCGAGACCGAGCGCGGAGTTGCAGCCCGGGCCGCCAATTCTTGTGCCCCCGCAACCACGGGCCAGAACAAGACCAGCAGAGTCAGGGTCCCCGGAAAAAGATGGGTCGCAGGAATGCTTCTAGTGATTCTCGGCATGGGGTTCTCTCGCTGTAAGAAACTCAAATCCGGGGTGCCCGAGGCGAATCTGGCGGGAGAAATCTGGGGCGTTATCCGCCTGGCGCGCGGCCGCATTGATGTGGGCAGATTCTTTCAATTCCGGGAATGGCAAGCCACCTTCCAGATTGCCGCCTTTATATAGCATCTCGTCGCTGCGGCCATTCAGGAGAATCTGCCAATTATGCATCGTCGTGCCAGGGGCAAGGCGACCAATATCAGCCATGGAACGAAAAATCACGGTGGTGCAGTTCCGAGTCAAGGCGTTGTACCACTCCGGATGGTCGTGGAGTTGGTTTGCGCGAGCGAGGTAATCGAGAAAGAGGGTGCGAGCCCACAGTGGATCCGCTGCGGTATGGAACAGATAGACCTCTTCTCCCTTACGAAAATTGGTGCGCAGGCGGATTAAGTCCCGTTCGTCTGCGAAGACGTAGATCAGTTCGTACTGACGAAAAAACCCAAGCACCGCAGAATAGCCCTCACCGACTTCTTTGCGCGTCTCGATCGAGGCCGCGACATAGTCGTTGTCATCGAACTGAAAACTGAGAATGGGGTGGGCGATGTAAGGCGAGCCCCAATATGTGATTGCCAAATCGATGCCGCGAAGTTGAGAGAGGTCGAGCGTTTTGCTCAGCCATTGGCAGGTGTAATCGAACTCGGCGCGGTACTCGCAGTAGCGAAAATTGTGCAATGTAACTTTATTTCCTTGAATTTCCGCCCAAGGTGTCTCGGCGAGGTCAGGTTCCCAGTCCCGGTTATTCGAAGGCTTCAGATGGAGCCACCAGAGGAGAACGATGGCGAAACAAACTACGCAAACGAGAAATCTGCGCAGATGGCCAGAAACGCGCGTCGTGAGAAAAATCACAACAAGCGCGAACGAGATGCCGACGAGGTGCTTGATGGAGGGAATGCGAAGGTCAATGTAAAGTGCGGCGGACGCCCAAAGGGTGAGCACGGCGGCAATCAGGTAAAGGAAAAAAAGTCCCAAGGCGACAAGGGCACGCCGCCAAAAAGGTGTCGGTGTCAGAGGAGTCTCCGGAATGATGGGTATCGTAGAGCGGAAGGGTGTGCTGGTCAATATGCAGACGCCGAAGACACCGAAGCCACGAACACACGCTCAGTCCGTGTGTGGCCGTAGAAGTTTCGGCAGAGCCTGTGTTGCTTTCTACTTTACTTCCCAGGTGTCGCCGGCTTTCAACAATTTGGCGAGATCCCCAGCGCCCTTCTTCTGTATGACTTCCGCTACCTGTTCGTTGATGACGTCTTCATAGCGAGGCAAGTCGTCCCAGGCGCGCAAAAGGCCAATGGGAGTCGGGAAGCCCAGGCGTCCTTCCATGTGCGACAAAAGAAACGCGTAGGAAGGACGGGGATGGTGGGCATCATGGACCACGAGGTCGGATTCCGAGATGCCATTGCCAAGCTGGACGACTTCGATGTCGCCATCAGGTTTGCGGCGAATGCCCTTGTCACGGTTCTTGCCGAAGACGAGGGGCTTGCCGTGCTCGAGCTGCAGGACGTGTTCGCTGCGCGCTTCTTTTTCGGTCAAACCGGTCCACGCGCCGTCATTGAAGATATTGCAATTCTGAAGAATCTCGACAAACGCCGAACCGCGATGAGCGGCGGCTGCCTTCAACGTATCCTTCAAGTGAGCCTGGAAAATATCCACGGAACGGGCCACAAACGTGGCTTCCGCGCCGATGGCCAGGGAGATCGGATTGAACGGCCGGTCGGGAGAGCCGTACGGCGTCGATTTCGTAATCTTGTGAAATTCGGACGTCGGCGAATACTGGCCCTTGGTAAGGCCGTAGATTCTGTTGTTGAACAGCAGCACCTTGATGCCGACGTTGCGCCGTAGCATGTGCATCGTGTGATTACCGCCGATGGCCAGAGCGTCACCATCTCCGGTGGCGACCCAGACTTCCAATTCCGGATGGGCGATCTTGATGCCGGTGGCAACAGCTGGCGCGCGGCCGTGAATGCTGTGGAAGCCGTACGTGTTCATGTAGTAGGGGAAGCGGCTGGAGCAACCGATCCCAGAAACGACGACGAAATTCTCGCGGGGGATGCCCAACTCCGGGAACACGGTCTGAACCGCGGAGAGAATGGCGTAGTCGCCGCAGCCGGGACACCAACGAACTTCCTGGTCGGTCTGAAAATCTTTTTTTGTTAGCGGGGGAGTGGCAGTGGTGGTCATGGCGGTCTCCTAGAGCCCCAACATTTCTTCGATCTTCTGATCGAGTTCGGTTTGCTTGAAAGGACGGCCCTGAATCTTGTTGAGGCCGACCGCATTCACAAGATATTTTGCGCGGAGCACCCAGAGAAGTTGACCCATGTTGAGTTCGGGCACTAGGACTCTTTTATAGCGTTTCAGGATATCGCCCAAGTTGGCGGGAAGGGGATTGAGGTAACGCAGATGAAGGTGGCCGATCTTCCTGCCCTTGTCGCGCTGGCCTTTCACGGCCTGAGTGATCGCGCCAAACGTGGAACCCCACGACACGATGAGCAGGTCGCCTTCCGCGTCACCGCTCGGCAGCACGTTGGGCACATCCTGCACGATCGCATCGACCTTGGCGGCTCGAATGCGAACCATGTTCTCGTGATTGAGCGGCTCGTAGTTCACGTTACCGGTGACGTCCTGCTTTTCCAGGCCACCGATGCGATGTTCCAGTCCGGGCGTGCCAGGAATGGCCCAGGGACGAGCCAAAGTATCTGCATCGCGCCTGTACGGCTGGAATCCATCGGGCTTTGTCGCGAACTTCACCGGAATTCCCGGGATTTCGTCGAGGCTAGGAATACGCCAGGGTTCTGCGCCATTTGCGAGGTAGCCGTCTGACAGAATGATCACCGGCACCATGTACTTCAACGCGATCTTGCAAGCTTCCACAGCAATCCAGAAGCAGTCGGCCGGCGTGGCCGCAGCGAGTACGGGAATCGGCGCTTCGGAGTTCCGCCCGAAAAGCGCTTGCAAAAGATCGGCTTGCTCCGTCTTGGTCGGCAGACCGGTCGAAGGTCCGCCCCGTTGGATGTCGCAAATGACCAGGGGAAGCTCGGTCATCACGGCAAGTCCGAGAGCTTCGGTTTTCAGCGCCATTCCAGGACCAGAAGTTGTCGTGATGGATAGCGCGCCAGCGTAAGATGCGCCTATCGAGGAAGTGATCGCGGCAATCTCGTCTTCTGCTTGGAAGGTCAGGACACCGAACTCCTTGTAATGCGAAAGCTCGTGCAAAATGTCCGAAGCCGGAGTGATGGGATAGCTGCCAAGGAACAACTTCAGTCCGGCCTTTTGCGCTGCGGTGACAAAGCCGAGTGCGAGCGCCTGGTTGCCGCTGAGGTTCCGATACAAACCGGGGCTCAATTGCGCCGGAGGAATCTCGTAGCTGGTCTGGAACGCCTCGGTGGCCTCGCAATAGGAATAGCCGGCTTTCAGTGCAAGCTGGTTGGCTTCGACAAACAAAGGCTTCTTCTTGAACTTATCTTCAATCCAGCGGACGGTTGGTTCCATTGAGCGGTTGTACAGCCAGTAGCACATGCCGAGCGCGAAGAAGTTCTTGCAACGGTCCATGGCCTTGGCGTCTAGGCCAAGGTGCTGAAGAGCAGCGCGCGTCAGACGCTGCAGTTCTACCGGGAAGACACGGAATTTGTCGAGCGAGTGATCTTCCATCGGATTCGTTGTGAGATGCGCCTTGCGTAGATCGTTCTCTTTGAAGCTGTCGGAATTGACAATCAGAATGCCATTGGCTTTAAGGTCACCAATGTTCACTTTCAGCGCCGCGGGGTTCATCGCGACCAGAACATCGACCGAGTCGCCGGGAGTGTGTACTTCCCCCGATGAAAAATTCAGTTGGAAACCGCTGACGCCGGGCACTGTACCCGCAGGGGCACGAATTTCCGCGGGATAGTCCGGGAACGTGGCGATGTCATTTCCGTACAGCGCCACCGTGTTCGTAAACTGGCTGCCCGTGACCTGCATGCCGTCACCGGAATCTCCAGCAAAGCGGATCACTGCCTGATCGATAACTTCGCGTTTGTTCTTGCCCGTGGGAACTTCCGTGAGTGTGGACATCTTACCTATAGACCCCCATCCCTGACTCCTCATCGGTGAGCGGAGGAGAACAGCCCCTGGAGCGAAGCGGGCACGGGTGTCAGGGAGCGGGAGCTCGCGCCGGGTCGCTAGGAGCTAGTTAGGTAAGGATAGCACACGGGCGGAAAGGAGAAGGGGAGGGGGTGTCCTGGCAGGCGAGAAACACAGGAAAAAGGGGACTTTAGGGATGTGACACAGAACACAGACGGAAGTTCAGATTCCTTCTCGGACCAGCGTGCATGTCACGCTCTGGGTGTGACCGCCGATTCCTGCTCTGAGTTGCCGAAATCCTCCCCCTGAAACTGCAGTTTAACACTGGGCATGCGGAACAGGAATAGCCACCATACGCTGACAGGAAGCAGGAGTATGACCACAGCGATGGCCATGAGTTGATTCATGGATTCCGACGGGCCGACAAAGTGATCGGGAAAGATGAATGTCTCAAACGGACGCAAAGCGACCAGGCACAGACAGAACCCTAGGGTAATGGATGCCCAGATGATGGCGCCGAGTCGTGCCCACGGACGCAACTGGAATAAGCCGATTCCCGTCCGGATTCCCATGGCGATGACGCCGGAAGGAACCAGGGCAATCAGGAGAAACGCAATGGGGTGGGCCTGATAGAAGTGTTGATGCTTCTCATCAGCGGGAGCGTTCAGAAGGGTCAAGAAGAAATAGCCCCACAAGAAAAAGGCGCTGCCACAGCCTAGAAGTGCGAGGGTGGCGGCAGCCGTGACACCGGCGGAGCGAGGACGCGGAAGGACCATATCTTAGAAGATGACAGCACAGAAGGAGGGATAGGAATAGTACAAGTGGAGTAGAGGCGTTTCCAAAACGCCACTTGACGTTCGCTTTCTTTTCGCCTAGAGTGAAGATGCTCGGGTTGCGCCCGCGGCAAGAGCCAGGCGCAGTCTTCCCAAAGCGCTGCGGCAAAGCGCCGGTAGACAAGTGGAGGTTTTCCTATGGCCTTGACCAAAAGGCAAAAGGAAGTTCTAGATTATCTGGTTTCTTTTGAGACTCGCCACGGTTATGCACCCAGTTTTGAAGAGATCGGCAAAGGATTGAAGCTGACCTCACTGGCCACCGTGCACAAGCACATCAGCACGCTCGAAAAGAAGGGTTTTATCCGTCGGGGCTATAACCAGAGCCGGTCGATCGAAATCGTGCAATTGCCTAAGACACCGAAAGAGCAGGTGATCGAGCGACGTGTCCAGGAACTGCCATTGGTCGGGCGCATCGCGGCAGGCCGTCCTCTGGAAGCCGTCGAAGAACACGAGACCATCTCTCTGGGGGATTTTGCTCGCGGCGGTAATTCCTTTGTGCTCCAGGTGAAAGGCAATTCCATGATCGAAGATCACATCATGGATGGCGATTATGTGGTGTGCGAGCAAACTCAGGTGGCGAATGCGGGAGACATCGTCGTTGCCTTGGTGGGTGAAGAGGAAGCCACCCTCAAGAGGTTTTATCGCGAAGGTTCTGGAAAAATTCGCCTGCAACCCGCCAATTCGGAAATGGCCCCGATTGTACTTCCGGCTGCGAATGTGAAGGTGCAGGGCCGGGTTATCGGTGTTCTCCGCAAATACTAAATCTGTCGCACTCTTCCTGCAAACCGTCCGCCGCAAGAATATTTCTGCGCCGTTCGGATTCTTGCACGCGTCTAATCAATTTGGGGTAAACTTTCGGCTCTCGCAAAGAGGCTTTGCCGTGCTTGGCGTTAGAGGTTTTGCTTGGCTCCTGCTTCCGAAAACGTGTTGTTGGTTTCCTCCAATTCCGCGCTAGGAGCGGCCGTGCGCGAGCTTCTTGTGCGTGAAGGGTACGATGTCACACCCGCGGAAACCGCCGAGAATGCCATGTGGATTGTGCGCAGCGGGGAGACCGGGCAGATCGTGATCTTGGCGGATGGCCTTGAGGAAACAGCCCTGCGCGGGCTACTCACCTCGCTCCAATCCTCGGGCGCCCGCATGAAACCTCCCGTCTTACTTCTGACCCCGGGGGATTCCGCACAGCGAGCCTTATGGCTGGACCAGGGAGTGGATGATGTACTCTCCATCCCCTGGGACGATCGCGAATTTCTCGCTCGGGTACGCGCGCAATTCCGGCACAAACGATCCGTCGGTGAACTCGAACGTAGAGTGCGCAATGCCGAGGAGAGTTACCAGGTATCGCAGACCGCGTTTCAGGCGCTCGCCGTCACCGAGAAAATGACCCGCGATGCGTTTTCGCTCGAGCGCATTCTGAAGTTTGGGGTGGGGGCGCTTTTGGGTTTGGCGCTGGTGATTGCCGGAATCTTCTTTGTGTTTTCCCATAAGGCGGAGAACGAATCCCGGCGAGCGTACACCCTGATCTCGCAACTCGAACACAGCGTCCAGAATGAAGAGCAGCTCCTCGCTTCCGCACGACGACTGCGCGAGGATCCCGCAAATGCCGACCTGGTCCAGCAGAAAGAGCAATTGCAGCAACAGACCGAAGACCTTCGCAAGAAACTATCCGCTCCCAACGGCGCCGACGTCACCGCACTGCGCCACCAACTGGATGAAGCCACCGGCCGGCTGACCAAGCTGGAAGGGAGCTCTCAGGCGGTGGAAGCCGTCATCCGCGATTTCGCTCCGAGCGTATGTCTTCTACACGTTTCCGTGGCGTTCAACGAAAAGGATTCAGGAAGACGTTTGCGCTATGGGGGAATCAATAGCGACGGTTCGCCTCTGAAGGATAGTGATGGCAACACGGTCTACACTACCGAGGGCCGGGCGCCCGAAGTCCGCGCCGACTTTTTCGGCAGCGGATTCATTGCTGGCGAAGGGAGGATCCTGACCAATCATCACGTGGTGCAGCCCTGGTGGGGAGACAATGAACTAAGCGATGCGGTGAAGCAAGGGTTGCAACCGGTCATCGCCGATATGACCGCGTATTTCCCGGGAGCGTCGGGCGGCATTCCCGTAGGCATTTCGCAGATTTCGCAGGAAGCAGACCTGGCCGTCGTACATGGGGACCTATCAGAATTGAAGCGGCCAATCCTGAAGCTGGACACACGGAAGGAAGCGGCGGTCAGCGGTGAAGCGCTGATCAGCTTTGGATATGCCACTGGGATCGATGCGATCCTGGCACGGGCGGGGGACGAGACTGTCCGAGATATCGTAAAGGTCAGCGGAGGCGATCCGAAGCTCATCCTGACGGAATTGGCGCAACGCAAGCTTATCCGCCCGCTGGTCACGCAAGGGCATGTGGGCGATGTCCTGGCAGACAAAATCGTGTATGACGCCCAGACGACTTCCGGCGGATCTGGCGGGCCGTTGCTGAACCGGGAAGGCGGCGTCATCGGCGTCACCTTTGCGGTGGTAAAAGGATTTGGAGGTTCAAATTTTGGTGTGCCGATTCGCTTTGCTTCGCCTCTCCTGAAGCACTAGTCTTTGAGCCATTCGCTTAGCTTTATCAATTTTCTTGGTAGCATAAATCGCAATTATTTTCCCTTCCGTGGTTTTTCCCATGAAACAATGTAGAATTTTGGATTGCTTGG
Organism: Candidatus Acidiferrales bacterium; assembly: GCA_963775865.1. Classification (GTDB taxonomy): domain Bacteria; phylum Acidobacteriota; class Terriglobia; order Acidiferrales; family UBA7541; genus Acidiferrum. Next base: position 163,597 of record CAVZKU010000014.1, read on the forward strand.
AAGGGATGGACTGACGCCTGCGCATGAAGAAAAATCGACCGATTCGCAAACTCCTGGCTGCCAACCGCAGTGAAATTGCCATTCGTATCTTCCGCGCCGCAAATGAATTGGGTTTGCGCACCGTGGCCATTTATTCCCAGGAAGATCGCCTGGCGCTGCATCGCTTCAAGGCGGATGAGGCGTACCAGGTGGGTATCGGCAGAGGACCAGTTGAGGCGTATCTCGATATCCCCGGCATCATCGCCATTGCCAAGGAACACGACGTCGATGGCATCCATCCCGGTTATGGGTTTCTATCGGAGAATCCGGCACTCGCCCGCGCTTGCGCCAAAGCCGGGCTCGCGTTTGTAGGGCCTTCACCCGAACTCCTGGAACTGCTGGGCGACAAGACAGCCGCAAGGCGCCTGGCCGCCTCCGCTGACGTGTCCGTTTTGCCAGGGACAGAGAATCCGGTGTTGTCTCCGGCGGAAGCTCAGAAGATCGCGGCGGAGATTGGTTATCCCGTTATTGTGAAAGCCGCAATGGGAGGCGGCGGGCGCGGCATGCGGGTGGTTCACGATCCCGCGCAGCTTGCGGCGCGCCTCGAGGAAGCGCAGGGCGAAGCGAAATCCGCTTTTGGGGATGCCTCGGTCTTTCTCGAGAAATTTCTTCCCCGGGCTCGGCATATCGAAGTCCAGATCCTGGCAGATGAGCATGGAAACCTTCTTCATTTATACGAACGTGATTGCTCGGTGCAGCGCCGTCACCAAAAGGTTGTAGAAGTAGCGCCGGCACTCAATCTACCCGACCGCATCCGGGCTGAGATTTGCAACGCGGCACTGAAAATTGCGCGCAAGGCAGATTATCGCAACGCGGGAACCGTGGAGTTTTTGTACGACCTGGATGCGCAGAAGTGGTACTTCATCGAGGTCAATCCGCGCATTCAGGTGGAACACACCGTCACGGAAGTGGTCACGGGCATCGATATCGTTCGCGCGCAGATACTTGTGGCTCAGGGGCACAAGCTGCACGAAGAGCCGCTTTCGTTACCCAAGCAGGAACATATTCCTTTGTATGGCGCGGCGCTGCAATGCCGCGTCACCACGGAAGATCCCGAGAAACATTTCGCCCCGGATTACGGGCGCATTTCCACCTATCGCTCGCCGGCGGGATTTGGAATCCGTCTCGATGGCGGCACCGCATACTCCGGCGCGCTGCTCGCGGCCTATTACGATTCGTTGCTGGTAAAAGTCACAGCCTGGGGCACAAACCTTACGGAGGCGTGCCAACGCATGGACAGGGCGCTCCGGGAATTCCGCATCCGCGGGGTAAAGACCAATATTCCGTTCCTGGAAAACGTGGTCAACCATCCGCGTTTCCGCGCCAGCGAAGTCACGACATCGTTTCTCGACGAATCGCCCGAATTGTTCCGTTTCTCGGAACGAGCCGACCGGGCCACAAAATTGCTTTCCTACCTTGGCGACGTAATTTTGAACGGCAATCCCGAGGTGAAAGGGAAAAAGATTCCCCCGACGATCGAAAAGGCGCCTCTGCCTGCGGTCCCAGGCATCGCTCCTCCAGCGGGAACCCGCCAGTTGTTGCAGAAACTGGGACCAAAGAAATTTGCCGCGTGGGCGCGGAAAGAAAAGCGCCTGCTTCTGACCGATACGACATTTCGCGATGCGCACCAGTCGTTGATGGCCACGCGAGTGCGCACCTACGATATTTTGACTACGGCCACCGCCGTGTCGCAACGCCTGCCTAACCTTTTTAGCGTGGAGATGTGGGGCGGCGCCACCTTCGACACTTCCATGCGCTTCCTGCATGAAGACCCTTGGCAGCGCCTTCGGGAATTGCGCCTGCGCATCCCAAACATTTGCTTTCAGATGCTGTTGCGTGGCGCCAACGCCGTTGGCTATACCTCTTATCCCGATAATGTGATCGTCGAATTTGTCCGCGAGGCGCACCAGCAGGGCATCGACATTTTCCGCATCTTCGATTCACTGAATTCCATTGATAACATGCGCGTCTCGATTGACGCGGTGCTGGAGACCGGGGCGGTTTGCGAGCCTTCGATTTGTTACACCGGCGACCTGTTCGATAAACACAGGCCAAAATATTCTCTGAAATATTATGTGCAGATGGCCAAAAAGTTGGAAAAGCTCGGCGCCCATTTCCTTGCGATTAAGGATATGGCTGGAGTCTGCCGGCCTTATGCCGCTTACGCGCTGGTGAAGGCGCTTCGCGAAGAGATCGGCATTCCGATTCACTTCCATACACACGATACCAGCGGGATCAATTCCGCCTCGTTGCTGAAGGCGTCGGACGCTGGAGTGGATGTGGGAGATGCTGCAATCGCTTCGATGAGCGGGGGCACGAGCCAGCCCAACCTGAATTCTGTGGTGGAAGCGCTGGAGAATACCCCGCGCGATACGCAACTCGACATTGACGCGCTAAATGAGTGCGCGGATTTTTGGGAAGTGGTTCGCAGCTGCTACCTTCCCTTTGATTCTGGCCCGAAATCGGGTTCCGCCCGACTATATGAGCACGAAATTCCCGGTGGCCAATTCACGAACCTGCAGGAGCAGGCCGCGGCCATGGGCTTGGGCCATCGCTGGCGCGAAGTGGAACGAACCTATGCCCAGGTGAATCAGCTCTTCGGCGACATTGTAAAGGTCACGCCGTCCAGCAAAGTCGTTGGAGATATGGCGCTGTTTCTTTTGGCCAACGAAATCAAGCCTGCAGATTTGCTGAACCTCAGTGAGCACCACGATATTTCGCTGCCGAATTCGGTCGTGGAAATGTTCTCGGGGACACTTGGCGTGCCGCCTGGTGGTTGGCCGAAGAAGCTACAACGTATCATTCTGCGTGGCCAAGCCCCGATGAAAGGCCGTCCGGGTGCGAGCCTGCCGCCGGTAGACTTCGACGCGATGAAAGAAGAGCTGGAAAAGAAGGTGGCACACCCCGTCCAGCACGACGCGCTTCTCAGTTACCTGCTCTACCCCGACGTATACCTGAAGTTCAACGCGTTTCGCCAAGTTTACGGCGATGTCGGCGTACTACCGACGCCCCCATTTTTCTACGGCTTGAAGCCGGGCGAAGAAATCACCGTGGATATCGAACACGGTAAAACCATCATCGTGAAATTCCTGACGATCAGCGACGCTCATCCCGACGGCACGCGTACCTTGTTCTTCGAATTGAACGGGCAACCGCGCGAGGTTAACGTGCGCGACCGCTCACTGCGCGTTGTCGAGCGCAGCCACCCGAAAGCCGACGTCGAAAATCCCGGCCATGTCGGCGCGCCCACGGCTGGCTTGATCAGCAGCATCGCAGTACAGGCCAACCATCCCGTCGAACGGGGTGCTAAACTGCTGACTCTGGAAGCCATGAAGATGCAATCCAATATTTATGCGCCCATCAGCGGGAAAATCAGCAAATTGCTGGTGACGCCGGGTCAACACGTCGAAGCCAAAGATCTTCTGGTCATCATCGCGCCGTGAGCGCACCGCATCTGATCAAGCACGAGCAGTTTCCTTCGCGTTTTTTGCGTAACCAGCGCGACCTGATCGTCTATCTTCCTCCCGGCTACGATGCCCAACCGCAGCGATGTTTCCCGGTCCTTTATCTGCATGATGGACAGAACCTTTTCGATGGTGCCACCTCCTTCATTCCTGGGATGGATTGGCACGTGGGCCAGACCGCGGATCAATGCATTCACGAAGGCCGCGTTGAGCCGTTGATCATCGTGGGCATCTACAATGCGGGAAAACAGAGATTAGGAGAGTACACGCCGACGCGTGCCCCAAAACACGGGGGCGGAAGTGCGAATCGTTACTCCAAGTTTCTGCTGGAAGAAGTCCGTCCGCTCGTGCGTTCCCAGTATCGTGTGCAAGAAGGCGCGGAGAATACCGGCATAGGTGGTTCTTCGCTCGGCGGGCTAGTCTCCCTGTATCTCGGTCTGCGACAGCCAAAAATCTTCGGCAAGATTGCAGCGCTATCGCCATCCGTCTGGTGGAATGAACGTGTAATTTTGCGATTCGCTGCAGCCGCGCCAGTGCAGCCACTCCCGCGGATCTGGCTGGATATCGGTAGCCGCGAGGGACCGCGCATTGTAGACGACGTGGAGCGCTTCCGCGACATTCTGATTCGCAAGGGCTGGCAGCCAGAGCGGAATTTGCACTACGAACGGATCGAAGGTGCGGAACACAACGAAGCCGCTTGGGCTTGCCGCGTCGGGCCCTTCCTGCAATTCCTCTTTCCTGCGCGCTAAACACGTATATAATCCGGCGCAGATTTGCGAGCGCGATTTTCGTAAACACCAGGATTCCGCGCCCGCCGCCCGGTGAAGGTCATGAGCGCGGCAAGACCCATCACGATTCTCTGCGTTTCCTCATATGAAAAGGGCCAGGAATTCCTGCGCACCTGTAAGAATCTTGGTTGCACAGTGCTCCTGCTTACCGTGGAAAAACTGCGCAACGCCGACTGGCCACGCGACATGATTGACGAGATGTTTTTCATGCCGGAGGAATTGCCTCTGACTGACCTGATTCATGCGGTCAGTTATGCCGCACGCACACGCCACATCGATCGAGTGGTGGCGCTGGATGAATTCGATATGGAAAACGTGGCCGCTTTACGGGAACATCTGCGGCTTCCCGGAATCGGCCTGACCACCATCCGCTATTTTCGCGACAAGCTTGCCATGCGCGCACAAGCCCGCGACTCCGGCCTCCTGGTGCCGGAGTTCATTCACGTGCTGAACTACGATGACCTTCGCGACTTCATGGGCTACGTTCCCGGCCCCTGGCTGTTGAAACCGCGCTCCCAGGCCTCCGGCATCGGTATGAAGAAGATTCAGTCTGCCGAGGAACTTTGGCCGTGGCTCGATCAGTTGGGCGACCGGCAGTCCGAATATCTGCTCGAGCAGTTCATTCCCGGCAGCGTGTTCCACGTGGATGGCATCGTCTCCGAACGCGCGGTGCTCTTCGCTGAGGCGCACACCTACGGCGCTCCGCCGCTGGACGTTTCTCACCAGGGGGGCGTTTTCACCACGCGCACGATGGCGCGCGATTCGGCGAATGCCTTGGCACTGAAAGAAATCCACCTGAAATTGATTGAGGGATTGGGACTCGTGCGCGGCGTGACGCACGCGGAATTCCTGGAGGCCCATAGCGATAGCCGCATTTATTTCCTCGAGGTTGCTGCGCGTGTCGGTGGCGCGTACATCTCCAATATGGTCGAGACGGCGACCGGCATCAATTTGTGGCGCGAATGGGCGCACCTGGAAGTGACCGCGGGGAAAATGCCTTACCAACTGCCCCGAGCACGAGAAGATTATGCGGGCGTGATCGTGTCTCTGGCGCGGCAGCAGGAGCCGGACACCTCTGGCTATACAGACCCAGAAATTGTCGAGCGCATCAAGAAGTACCACCACGCTGGATTTGTGCTGAAGTCGCCTTCTGCCGAGCGCATTGAGGCACTTCTCGCCTCCTACTCGCAGCGATTTGCGCAAGATTTTCTGGCGCGCGAACCCGTGCCTGATAAACCAACCGCATAACAATTCGCAGGACTATGCGTTCAGCCTGTTTGCGCGTTATTTGGAAAAGCGTTGGAGAATCTGCTCAAAGCGCGGGTCGTGCTGCAGAGAGTTGAACGCAGGATTGGCGTTGATTGCCGCTAAATCACGGAAACCAAGCTGGAGCGCCTTTTGCAGCATAGCCATCGCTTTTTCTTTATCGCCATTGCCCGCATAAAAGGAACTCAACCAATAGGCATCGATCATGCTCTTCGGCGCGCCGCGCTTCAGGATCGTGGTGATGGCCTCGGAATAGTGGCCTTGCGCGGCAAGCGCTTGGGAACGGCCAAGGTCTGCGCCGCTAGTATTTCCACTTAGCTCTTCACACCGATCGAACGCAGCCATTGCTTCGGGGTACCGCCCTTGAAGGTACAGAGCGCGCCCCAGGTGATACTGCGCGTAGCTCATCGAGGGATTCAGGCGGAAAGCTTCGCGCGCTGCCTTTTCTGCTTCTAAGGGCTCTGGAGGAATGACATAGCCAAGCGCCCAACTCAACTGGTCCCAAGCCAGAGCGTTGTCCGGCTCTTGCTCAATCGCCAGCCGTGCCTCACGTACGGCATCGGCGTACTTGAAATTTTCACCGTAGAAGCGCGCAAGGGCCACATGGGCTTCGGGAAGTTGCGGATCGACGGCCAGGGCCTGTTTGGCAAGTTGCTCGGCGCGCTGTTGATGAATAGGATTGGGATCCACATCGCGATAATAGTAGCCCTCCACGTGAGAGAGCCCTGCAAGAGCCGGCGCGTAGTTGGGATCGAACTTGAGTGCAGCCTCAAAGTGTTTCCGGGCGGCTTCGAGCGACGCGGGCTGGTCTTCGTGGTCCAGAAGCGAACGGCCAACCAGAAATTCCTGGTAGGCCTGCGGATTAGAGGTGTAGTGCCGCTTGACCGCCTCTTGTTCCTGCGGGCTGAGGTGCAGGTTGAGAGCTTCGGCAATCTTCAGGGCCGCTTGATCCTGCAGCGAGAAAACATTTTTCAGGTCGCCCGTAAAATCGTCAGCCCAGGTCTGAAAACCGGTCGTGGAATCGATCAGTTGGACATTGATGCGCACCTGATCTCCCGCCTTGCGCACACTGCCCTCGAGGAGATAGCGCACACCCAATTGCCGGCCGATCTCGGCCGCGGTCTTGTCCGCAGTCTTGAGAGCTACGATGGCGGCGCGCGGTGCCACGTCCACGCCTTTGATTTTCGACAACTTCGTTGAGATTTCATCGGTCATGCCGTCGCTGAAATACGTGCTGTCCGATTCGGTGCTCAGATTCTGTAGAGGAAGGACGGCGATCGAAGGGCGCACAGCAGATGTGGTCGCGCCAGTCCCGGAATTCCGCCGAAACCACAAAAAGCCGCCAATGCTGAGAAGCGCGGCCAGCGCAATGCCCGCAAGGATGCCAAGCCCTCGATTCCGCGGGGTTGCTCCGGCAACCGCAACGCTCACCTGTGCTGATGACGGTCCTTTTTGATTGGCGTTAGAAATTCGCGTTGAAGAAACCGGCGCATCGGCGAGGTCCATCGCGGGCTGCACTGCCGAACGGCCCGAGGATTCGCGCCGAAGGCGTTTGAGGTCGGCGCGCAATTCCGCGGCGGACTGGCAACGCAGGTCGCGGTCCTTCTCCAGGGCTTTATTGATGATGCGCTCCAGTTCTGGTAGAGCCTGGGGATTCAGACGAGCGCTGGAAAAGGGAGTGCGGCGGAGGATTCCGTCAAAAATAGCGGCGGAGGTATCTCCCTGAAAGGGAAGTACGCCGGTGGCCATTTCGTAGAGAACAATGCCAAACGAAAAAAGGTCGCTGCGCGCGTCAAGTGGTTTGCCCAGTGCTTGTTCGGGGGACATGTATGCCACAGTGCCGACGGCGCTGCCGGGACTGGTGAGATATTCGGGAGCGAGTGTTTCACCCGCCTGAGTGTCGCCGGAGCTCTTAGAGGTTTCGCCATCACTCTTTAGCTTGGCGAGGCCGAAATCCAGGATCTTGGCGTGCCCTCGGGAAGTGACGAAAATGTTGGCGGGTTTAATGTCCCGGTGAAGAATGCCTTTGGAGTGGGCGGCATCCATCGCGTCAGCGACGTCGATGCCGATGTCTAAAATGCGCTCTGATTCGAGAGGGAAGCCCTGAAGGAGATGCTTGAGGGTGCAACCCTCCATAAATTCCATGATCAGAAACACGCGGCCAGCCTCCTCCCCAATGTCATACACCGTGCAGATGTTGGGATGATTCAGTGCAGAGGCCGCCTTCGCTTCCCGGCGGAACCGCTCGATGGTTGCCGGATCGCTGGCGAGGTTGTCGGGGAGGAATTTGATCGCGACGAATCGATCGAGGCGGGTGTCCTCGGCCTTATAAACTACACCCATACCTCCACCGCCGAGTTTTTCCACAATCCGGTAATGGGAGATCGTTTGTCCAATGAGAGAATCTGTGCCGGGCATGTGTCGCAATCTTAAGTTGGGCGCGCAGCCAAGTCAACGAAGGCAGACACGAAGGCAGCGAAGGAGCGAAGGCAGATCCGGGCCAAGTCCAACCTGCACAAAACAATTGGCTCGGCGGGGAGGGAACCGCTGTCTGGAAGCGAAGAAGAAGCCGCTTGTGGGTTTCGCCTGAGGTTCGTCCACTCCTTAGGTACAGGTGGCACCCTGTTCTTAAGTCTAGTTACCATCACGCAAGAAAATCAGATATTGTGTTTGCGACGCACCCCCCCGAGGACTATTGTGTGCTTACCCCGGGCCGGAAATCTGCGTGGGGTGTGCTGTCCCTTTGGGAGGACCGATGTGGGGGAACAAAAAACCGGATACGCCTCAACCAGCGCAACCGGAATCTAAAAATTTTCCAGTCAATCCGCCGCCTAAGCCAGCAGCGGCAACTTGGGAGGGAACTACCGCAATGAGTACAGATGCTATGCGTCCGTTAGGAGCGACCGGAGACCGCGCTTCGGCACGGCTCGGTCCTAGTCTGCATGTGAAAGGCGAAATTTCCGGCAACGAAGACCTGGTGATCGAAGGGTCGGTGGAGGGTCTGGTTCAACTCGACGAGCGCAAACTGACGGTCGGCGCCTCGGCCAAGTTGACCGCGGATGTCATCGCCCGCGAAGTAGTGGTCTATGGCAACGTGAAAGGCAATTTGCGCGCCAAGGACCGCATTGAGATTAAGAAGGATGGCTCGGTCAACGGCGACTTGACGACTGCGCGCATCATGATCGAAGACGGGGCGTACTTCAAAGGCTCCATCGAAATCGACAAGAGCGCGGAAAAGGAATCAGGTGCGAGCTCCTTCTCGCGTACGGCTTCTCCCGCTGGAGCCGGCGTCGGCCCGAAAACGATTTAATTTTCCTGACGCGTAGTCTGTTCTCCCAAGACGGCGCTCCGGTTCGTTCGGGGCGCCGTTTATTATTTGCAGCTCCTCTCATCTGCTATTTCCTATCTTGACAAATAGGCTTTCAAAGCGGGATCTCCGCTACTTTGGGTGGAAAATCGGCGTCCCTAACCCTGACGGAAATGAATACGCTGATTCACACGACTCCCTCTCTCGCCGCTGGCCCGCAACCACTCGTGCTCATCAATCCTGACGGCGAAACGGTTTCTATCGACACCGCTTATGTGACACAATACATCCCGATTAACTGTTCGTCAGCCCACTTCATCCAACCAGTGCGCCCTATTCCTTGCTCTGTTTCCGGGCGACTTCGTTGCACCAGAAAGAGGATCATGAGCACTCGCAAACTGGGAAATTCGGATCTTCGAATCACACCGGTGGGCTTCGGTGCTTGGGCCGCCGGCGGTGGCAACTGGGAATATTCCTGGGGGCCGCAAGACGATCAGGAATCGATTGCCGCGATCCACAAAGCGCTAGAACTTGGCGTCAATTGGATCGATACAGCTGCGGTTTACGGCCTCGGCCACTCCGAGGAAGTGGTTGCGCGCGCGTTGAAGGAATGGCGCGGATCGCGCCCGTACATTTTCACGAAATGCGTGATGCGTTGGGATTCGGCGCGCAAAATCTCCATGAGCTTCGCCGCCAGCTCGATCCGCCAGGAATGCGAAGACAGCTTGCGGCGTTTCCAGAGGGAAACCGTCGATCTATACCAGATTCACTGGCCGCCAGCCGACAACGGCCCCGGCCTTGAAGAGGCTTGGCAAACTCTTAGCGCACTTCAGAAGGAAGGCAAAGTGCGCTGGATTGGCGTTTCCAATTTTGATGTGCCGCAACTACAGCGCGCCGAGAAAATTACGCCCGTAACTTCCTTGCAGCCTCCATACTCCATTCTTCGTCGCCAAATCGAAGAACTGACATTGCCCTACTGCCAACAACGTGGGATTGGTGTCATCGTGTATTCACCCATGTTCTCCGGCATGTTGACTGGCGGAATGACTCGCGAGCGCGCAGCGTCCCTTCCGGAGGACGATTTCCGCCGCCGCAATCCTGAATTTCAAGAGCCTAAGCTTTCGCAAAATCTGGAACTCGTCAAGAAGTTAGGCGAGATCGGCGCCCGCTATGGACGTCGTCCTGGCGAAGTGGCGGTTGCCTGGACCTTGCGTAATACCCGCGTCACCGGCGCGATTGTCGGCGCACGTAACGCGAAACAGGCGGAAGGCGTCATGCGCGCTGGCGACTTCCACCTCAACGCGGAAGAAATCGCGGAAATTGAATATTACTCCGCGGGTATCGCGAAAACGAAATCAGCGTCTTAAACTGCCCGGATAAAACCAATAGGGAGAGACCGAAATGAATTTGGGTCTACAAGGAAAATTGGCTGCCGTCACAGGTTCGACGGCGGGAATCGGTTTGGCCATTGCTACCACGCTTGCCGACGAAGGAGCGCGTGTAGTCATTAACGGCAGGACACAGGCGCGCGTGGCCTCGGCGCTCGAGAAGTTGCGCATGCGCAACCGTGGGGCGGAGTTTACCGGTGTTGCCGCGGATCTTGGCACCGCTTCGGGTGTCGATATCTTTCTGGAAGCTGTTCCCCTGGCAGACATTCTGATCAATAATCTCGGCATCTTTGAGGTTAAACCTTTCCTGGAAATTACCGATGCAGACTGGCAGCGCTTTTTTGACGTGAATATTCTCAGTGGTGTTCGCTTGAGCCGGCACTATCTTCCGTACATGTTGAAAAGGAACTGGGGACGGATCATTTTTATTTCCAGCGAATCGGCGCAGCAGATTCCCATGGAGATGGTGCATTACGGCATGACCAAGACCGCGCAGGTTGCGATCGCCAATGGTATCGCCAGGTCGGTTGCCGAAACTGGCGTAACCTCAAATTCTATTCTTGTTGGTCCCACCGCTTCCGAAGGCGCAGGAACGTTTTTGAAAGACGTAGCGCGGCAGCAGGGCATCAGTGCTGCGGAGATGGAAAAGCAATTTTTCTCCACGGCTCGGGCGAGCTCTCTGTTGAAGCGCTTCGAAACTCCTGAAGAAATCGCCATGATCGTGGCATTTATGGCAGGCACACAATCCGCTGTCATCAACGGGGCCGCGGTTCGCGCCGAAGGCGGCGTCGTCCAAAGTATCTTCTAGAAGGAATCTGCTCAGGCCCGCAGGAAATCGGCGCGCCAGTTCTTGACCATCTGCTTGATGGTCTTGCCGTCGGTCAACTTATCATTTAGCACTTTGCGCGCCAGTGCCGGCAACTCCTCGTCGCCCGCAAAGCGCAGTGCGACCAGTTGTTTCGGTGTGAACTCGCCGATGCGCGGTTTCAAATCATCCGGCAAGAGTCTTGCCATCCTCTGCCGCTCTTCCATACGAATCACGCGGTCCTGTACGCTCAGCGCGAACAGCCGCGCATTGAACATTAGGAGAACAAGTGCGACTGCTGTCAGCAAACGAATCAAGGCGTCCCAGCTGAATCCTGGGTTGATGATCCGGTAGATCGACCATCCTAGGTTCAATAGTAAAACCGGCATCACGAAAAAGTGAAATGTCGGCACCCACCTTACATGATTGGAGTAATTTTGCTCCGCCATTTGAAGAGCTCCTTCCGTGCGTCCGCATTCTATCAGACCTACCCGTTAGGACAGTTATCCCTCTCGCTACTTTGGGGTGCAGTGGCGCTGCACTTCTCCTTTCCGGGCGCACAATCAATGAATGTGCATTAAGGCTTCCTGATGGAAGCGAGGAGCGACCCATGCCAAACCAGAGCCTCGCGAGAATCATGTACGGCACCAGCGAGGATTATCATGCTTCGACCGTGACCAGCGCGTCCGCTTTCTCGGCGCCTTCCTCCCAATCTGCAGCGGAAAATTCGCATCAGTCCGTTGTGGAACTAGAGTCCTTGGTGGAACTGCTCCACAAAGCGTGGACTAACCTCTCCGGCAAGCGCTGATCGTTTCGACATCAGGTTCCCAAGAGATTGCCCTGAATCCTTGTGTAGCGGTTTTCTTCCGCCCACAAACTGAGAGGAACTGCCGCCAGATCATCCACGATCGGGACGGCATGGCCATCCTTGGTCAGATCGACCGTACGCAGAAAATAGCGGCAGGTCTCGCAGCACTCCACGCGCATGTGCGGAAACTGCTCGGCGATGTATATGGGGAGTTTCTGCTCCTGTTCCTCGCCGCAGTGCGCGCAGAAAATACGCCGAAATTCCCATTCCTGAGAACAAAACGAGCACTGCAGAAAGCGTTTGCCTCCATCCCCTTCCGGCCGCAGTACTCCGAGCAGGGGAAGGGACTTGCACCTCGGGCAGCGGCAAACCGTCATGGGCAAGACAGGAGGCAACAGAGCGCCGACACGGAACTCAGCATACGGCTGGAGGAACGCGCGCGCCAAAAACTCGCTCAGCGGATCGCTCGAAGCCGATTCGAATAATCCAAGCTTCCAGAACTCAGAAAGTACCTTGGCCCATTCGATCTCTCCCCGCATTCTCAATTGGCGCGAGCGCGCGGACAAGGGGCCCGGGCCCTGGGATTCAATCAAGCTAAGAAACTTGCCAAAGGGTTCCAACAAGATCGGAACATTCAGATCGGAACGAAGATCCCCATCGGCTGGAGCGACGGCGTGTTTCCCCCAAAGCTTCGGCAATTGCGCGTAAAAGTCTTCTTGGAACAGAGCAAGTTGTGTGTAAAAGCCAAGAACCTGACGAGCTGAGGAATAGCGCCGGCCAAGCAGTTCAGCGCGTTCGATACGGGCGCGGTAGTTGATTCTTCCGGCAGCGAGAAAACTCATTTCTGCGAATTAGACGATCCGACGATTTCCTCATACCAGCCCGGATGGTAGCGTTTGGCAAAGGCCATGGATACGTCGCCGCGAATGACGGAACCGAAGGCGCCACGTTCGGCAAACACGCCCATGTAAATGTGAATCATGAAATTCCCAATGGTGATAAGCGCCGCAATGGGATGCAAAAGGACAGACACGAACCGCAGCCAACGCCAGCTCCACGGTAGGGAATCGCTGAACCAAAGCACCAAGCCCGTTAAGAGAAGAATCAGGCCCGCCCAGAAAAACGTCCAGAACAGCAATTTCTGACCAGCATTGTACCGCCCTGCCGGCGGCATTTTGTCGTCCTGGTTGGTGATGTAATAGTGCAGCGATTTCCACCAATCGCGATCTACGGCCGTGAATCGCATCTGCCTGGCCCACGTTTCAAACATGAACATGACCGAGCCCACGAAAATGAGACCCACCCACGGATGAAGCATCCGCGAGACTTGCCCGCCGCCGAGCACCACCGCGAGCCAAAACATCCACGGCGACCAAAAGGCCAGTCCCGTCGCCAGAAGGTATAAGTAAGAACCCGCGGCTACCCAGTGCGTCAGCCGTTCCCGCAGCGTGTAACGGAGCACATGCCCGTGGGGAACGATTTGTTCTGGGTGCGTCATGGCTGCCCTCCGAACGGGCGAATGTCTTCTTCTTCGCGCGCCTTCGGTCCGTAGCGCAGGAAGTGTACGAACAGTCCAATAAGCCCGCCCGCAATCGCCAGGTTGCCGATCCACTTCAACGGGTGCTTCCACAACTTCACGGAAAGCGGGATGCTTGGATTCTTGGGCAAGCCGCCATACAGTTCTGGCTTCGTTACATCATGCAGTACATAGATCACGGCGGTCCCACCCACGCCGGGAGGATCGTATACGCCGGCATTGGCGAAGCCGTAATGATCTTTCAATTGCGTGGCACGCGCCTCGGCAAGATCCTTCATGTCGTCTTTTGTTCCAAAGTGCAGACAGCCCGTGGGGCACGATTTGATACACGCCGGCTCGAGTCCTTCGCTGACGCGATCGGTGCAGAGCGAACACTTGTACACGCGCTTGGTTACATTGTTTAGCTTCGGGATATTGAAGGGGCAGCCTGTGATGCAATAACCGCACCCAATACAGTGATCTTGCTGAAAATCCACGACGCCATTCGAATACTGCACGATTGCGCCATCGGAAGGGCAAGCTTCCAGACAGCCGGGCTCTGCGCAGTGCATGCACTGGTGCTTGCGCATCAGCCATTGTAGGGAGCCGTCTTCGCGCTCATGTTCGTTGAAAAGGATCAGGTTCCAGTAATTCCAACGTGTCTCCGGCATGGTTTGATAGGTGTTATCAAACGTGGTCGGGGAAAACGGCATGTCGTTCCATTCGACGCAAGCTACCTCGCAGGCCTTACAACCGATGCAGGTCGTGGTGTCCACGAGTTTGCAGACGAGGTCCTGGCGTTGCGTGTCCAATCCAGGAACGCTTCCGGCATGGCCGCTGATTTTTTGAACGCGTAGTGTCGCTTGGCTCATTCGCCCCTCTACGCTTTCTCAACCTTCACGAGGAATCCCTTAAATTCCGGCGTGTAGGCGTTGGGATCGACCACTGTAGGCGTAACCAGGTTCGCTAACGTTTTCGAGGTTTTTCCTTCGTCTTCGGCGATTCCGCGAAAACCCCAGTGGATCGGAAAGCCGACCTGGTACGTTTTCTTGCCATCGATCATCATCGGCTTGATGCGCTTGGTGACCATAGCTTTCGCGATATACGTTCCGCGAATGCTGGAAACCTTCACTTTTTCGCCGCCATGCAAACCCAGGTCCTCTGCCAATTCTTCGGGAATTTCTACGAATGGTTCGGGGACAAGCTGCACATTCATGGGATTGTTCTTGGTCCAGTAGTGATAGTGCTCCGTCAACCGGTAAGTGGTGCAAACAATCGTATAGCCCTCTTGCGGCGTGCTGTACTTGTCGTCCGGCGTTTTGAAGCGCTTGATCACCGGGTTATGGCTCTGCTGGGGATGAAACAGATTCTCGATCGGGCTCTCCGTCGGCTCATAAAACTCCGGCAATGGTCCCTCGGCAAACGCACTGAGCGGTGCGAACAAACGCCCTACGCCCTCAGGATTCATGATGAAGGGGCCCATGTGGTCGGCCGGCTTCGAATCCGGCTTAAAATCCGGAACGTCGTTGCCCACCCACTTCTGCGCGGATTCGCTCCACCACACCTGGCGCCGTGAGGGATCCCAGGGCTTACCGTCCAGATTGCATGATGCGCGGTTATATAAAACGCGCCGGTTGGCCGGCCAGGACCAGGCCCAGTTCTGGTGCACTCCCATGCCGGAAGGATCGCTGGCGTCACGCCGCATCGTCAGGTTGCCTGCTTCCGTGTACGCGCCACAGTAGATCCAATTGCCGCACGCGGTGGTGCCGTCGTCCTTCAACCAGGCAAATCCCGGTAGCTGCTGGTTGGCCTTCAATTGCTGTTTCGTTGCAGGATCTTCCGCATCTACAAAGGTTTTGCCATTAATCTCTTTCAGCACCTCTGCGAGAGAGGGATGTGCCGGATCGGTATAGTTCCACGTCAGCTTCAGAATCGGATCGGGGAACTTGCCGCCTTCGGTTTGATAAAGCGCGCGAACCTTCAGGAAGATCTGTGCCACGATGTCCTGATCCAGCCGGCAGCCCAGCGGCGTCGGGAGTGCGGTATTTTTCCACTGCAACCATCGTGCGGAATTGGTGAATGTCCCATCCTTTTCGGCAAAACCCGCGCAAGGCAACCGGTAGACGGTGGTCTGGATAGTCTTCATCTCGTCCGTCGTTATGCCCGGAGACCGCCAGAACTCGCTGGTTTCATCAGGATAAATTTCGCCCACCACCAGCCAATCCGCCCGTTTCAGAGCGTCGATATTCTTTTTGGTATCTGGGCCGATGGCCACGCCATTCATGCCGAAGGCAAACAGACCTTTGACGACGCCGTTGTACATGTTGTCCCACAAGTAGGTCCAGGAATAATTCCTATCCACCTTGGGCATGAAATCGAAGGCAAAGTCGTTTTGTTTCGTTGCCGCGTCGCCGTAAAACGCCTTAAGCAAGCTCACGGAGAATTTCGGTGTGTTACTCCAATAATTGAAGGACTGCCATTGCCCCGGCTTGGAAGGAGTCGGCGTGATGCGTTTCATCCAATCCGCCAAAGACTTGTCGGCAGGAATTGGAACTTTCAGGTAGCCCGGCAAATTATCGAAAATCCCTGCCATATCCGTGGCGCCCTGGATGTTCGAATGACCCCGCAGCGCGTTTACGCCACCACCGGCGCGTCCCACGTTGCCCATCATGAGCTGTAGAATCGCCGCCGTTCGTATGATTTGCGTGCCGAAGCTATGCTGTGTCCAGCCCACTGCATAAATGACGCACGCCACCTTCTTCAGATCGCCATCTTTACGGATGGAAGTGAAAAGGTCGGCCGCCTTCAAGAACTGATCTCTGGGAATGCCGGTGATTCTCTCTACCATTTCCGGCGTGTAGCGCGAATAGTGCTTGCGCATCAGCTGATAAACGCACATGGGATGCTGGAGCGTTGCATCGAATTCGACAATCGGAGGCAGAGAAGGTGGCGCAGATGCGCCGCCACTTGATGAAGGCGCGGCCGAACCTCCAGACCCCGCGTAATTCCAGCTCGATTTGTCGTAGGTTTGTGTTGTCGCGTCGAAACCGGAAAAGAGACCATCTTCCTCGGGCAACTTGAACCCATCCTTAACGACGAAGGCCGCGTTCGTGAAGTTGACGAGGTACTCTTTCGCGATGCGGTTGTTCTCCATCGCGTAGCGGATGACGCCACCGAGGAAGGCAATATCTGCACCTGCCCGGATCTGCAGAAACAAATCGGAAACTGCGGCCGTGCGCGTGTAGCGGGGGTCGATCACAATCAGCTTGGCATTGCGAGTTCGCTTGGCCTCGATGACCCACTTAAAGCCGCATGGATGATTTTCCGCGGGATTCCCACCCATAACCAACATCATGTCGGCATTCTTGATGTCGACCCAACCGTTGGTCATCGCCCCGCGCCCGAATGTTGGTCCCAAACTTGAGACCGTTGGGCCGTGTCAAACTCTGGCCTGGTTTTCCAGGTGCACGACCCCCAGGGCGCGCATGGACTTCACGACGAGATAGTTAAATTCGTTGGTATCCGTACAGCCGCCGGTCCATCCAATCGATTCGCACCGGTTCACAAGATGTCCGTCCTTATCCGTTTGGATGAACGTATCGTCGCGGGTTTTCTTCACCTTTTCCGCGATCTCGGAAAGCGCCTGGTCCCACGAAATGTCTTCCCAATCCGTGCCGCCTGGACGGCGTACTTGGGGTTTCAAAAGTCGGCGCGAATTCAGAATGTCTTGTTCGAGCGAAGAGCCTTTGGGACAGAGAGTGCCGCGGTTGATGGGGTGATCGGGGTCGCCTTCGACATGCACTACTTGAGGAGTTACGTTCTTGGCGCGGTCGCCAATCGTGTAAATGATGACCCCGCAACTAACGGAGCAATAGGGACAGGTAGAGCGCGTCTCATTAGCTCGCGCGATCTTTAGCGATCTGAGTTCGGCGTAAGCGGGTTGAAGATCGAAACCAAAAACGGCCGCAGCTGTGCCACCAACCGCTGCTAGCTTAAAAAAATCCCGGCGTGACGCTTCCATACTCCTCCCCTGGACCATTATGGGAAAAGCAGCGCGGCCCCTTTGTATTCCGCAAAGCCTCGTTCTGTCAAGAAAATAGACGGCGGTGCGGCGGGAAAGGGTACTCAGGAAAGCACTGTATGTCACGCTTTAACAGAATTGTAATATTGGCCTGGTTCAGCCGGTTCAGATCAACACAATGGATTTGGCGTACGACAACAGTTCATCGCGGAAGTTTGGATGCGCGATGCTGATGAGAGCTAGGGCCCGCTCCCGGGTGGACTTCCCCCGCAGATTGACGCAGCCATATTCCGTCACGATGTACTCAACATCCATTCGGGTATCTGTCGCCATCTGGACGCGAGGAACGATCCCGGAGATAGTTCCGTTCTTTGCCGAGGATTTCAGGCCGATAAACGACTTACCGCCTTTGGAAAACGAAGCGCCCTTGACGAAGTCGAACTGCCCGCCGGAACCGCTGTATTGGTGTCCATTGATGAATTCGGCGTTCACCTGGCCATAGAGATCGACTTCAATGGCGGTGTTCACGCTCATCATGTAGTCGTGCTGCTTGATCACGTGAATGTCGTTCACGTAGGACGAGGCGTAACTCTCCATGGAGGGGTTGTCGTTAATGAAGTCATACACCTCGTCATCCCCAATCGCGAAGGTGAATACATGTTTCCGGGGATGCAGCGTTTTCTTGCGCCCGTTGGCCACGCCGTTTTTCACCAGGTGGACAAAGGCGTGGCTGAAGAGCTCGGAGTGGATGCCCAGATCTTTGTGATCCTCCAGGTGCAACGCCACCGCGTTCGGCAGGTTGCCAATACCCAACTGCAACGTGGCCCCGTTCGGAATCTGTTCGGCGATGCATTTGCCAATTTTCATGGAATCGGGATCCGGCTCCTTGTAAGGGACCTGCACCATGGGCACATGGTTCTCAACGATAGCGTCGACCTCGGAGACGTGTACCAACGAATCACCGAACACGCGGGGCATGTTGCGGTTGACTTCTACGATCACGTGATCGCAATGCCGCAGCACCGTCGAGGCGTAATCGTTGTTCGTTCCCAGACTGAAGTGCCCTGACTTGTCCATGGGAGACACGGTCACCACGAACGTATTTACGTGGATGTATTCCGTCAGTGCCCGGGGTATGTTCGAAAAATTGATGGGAACGTAACTAAGATTCTTTTTTCCCTCGGCGATCCCATAAGCGACCATCTTGCGGTCTGGGTCTCCCATAAAAAAACAGCGCGAATTCACTTTGTACAACACCTCCGGGCAAATCAGCGTTTCCTCGCTGTATTTCATGGAGTGCTGGTAATACAGATTCAGCTCCTTCAAATTCCCAGCCAGAATGCGGTCCGCTACCGCTCTTGCCAATCCCTGTGGCATTCCTGCGGCAAGCGCAAGGCACAAGGTGCTGCCATCCTGAATGTGTTCCACCGCTTTCGCTGGCGTCGTCAGTTTCGCGGCGTACTGCTCCCTGGGCGTTTGATAGGTGGCATGCGGCTCGGTTGTTAATTGATGTCCCATAAAAACCTCATTTATGACCTGGTCAATCCTTCCGGCGGCGAACGTTCCGCCGATGCTTGTAAAGTTGGCCTACATTTTCGGTTTTTTGCAAGGGCACCGGACACGACCAGGGAGGCGCCCGGCCAAGGGGACAACCCGTCGACTCTGGTACCAAAGTGCTAGTTTCGGACGCGGCACACTTCCGAGAATTCCCCTCCGAAATGTCCCCGGATGCCCAAAAATAGGGATGCGCGTGGACTCTGTCCGCGGACAGGTCGTGCCGATACATGCGGTTTTTCCTGTTGTTCCGCCTCCGGTGCTGTCTCTCGGTCAAGTTGTGTCCCTATGGCAGACGAAATCAATTTGGCACACGATGTCCCTCGATCCCAACCTCCGAGGGAGCTGCGGTACGGGCTAGTAGGGGGAATTGCGCTGTTCGCAGTTTCCTTGCTCGTCGCTCTCTTTCTTCCGAAGGGTTTTACACTCGCCGTTTTTGGGGACACCCTGCAGGTAGGGCTTGTGGCTGCCGCCACACTGCTGTCCTTCCGGAATTTCCTGCACAGCCGAGCGCGCATGCGAATTTTCTGGTTTCTGGTTTTTACCGGTTCCTTCCTTTGGACTCTGAGCAACGGCATTTGGGCGTTGTACGAGGTATGGTATGCGCGCCCGGTCCCGGATGTGCCGGTGGTCGACGTTCTTCTTTTCGTCAAGGTTGTTCCCTTGACGGCGGCCATCGCGATTGCGCCGGATCGGGAGCAGGACGCCGATTTCCGCGCCTTCGGGCTTCTGGATGTGTTCGTTCTCATGATTTACTCGCTCTACTTGTTCGCGTTCGGTGTCTACGCGTACCGGCTGCTGCCGGGATCAGAGGCTAGTTACAATTTTTATTTCAATCTGGCCGATGCGATTGGTAATCAGACGCTGGTAGTTGTGGCAGGCATTGCGGTACTGCGCGCTCGGGGGCATTGGCGGACTATCTACCGGCTCTTCTTTTTCTGCGCCGCTTGTTACGGAATCGCTTCCAATTTAAGCAATGTGGCGATCGATCGAGGGCATTACTACACCGGCAGCTTATACGACGTTCCGCTGGTTGCATCGCTTGTGGCGTTCGTTTGTGTCGCGCTGGCCGGTCGCGCGTCCGATGAGGATCAACAACCGGAGCTGGCCGAGCAAGTGTCGGGAAGCGCATCGAGTCCCGCCACATTCTTGTCCGAACATCTGGCCATGCTTGTCGCTTTATCCGCGCCGATGATTGGTATTTTTCTGCTTTCCAGCCGCTCCGCGCCTCCCGAGCTTCGCCCTTTTCGCCTGGTGATCACCCTTTTGACCATCTTTCTTCTGACGCTACTCCTTTCCATCAAGGAGGATATTCTCGCTGCCGGACTTTTCGAATCGTTACAGCGACTCTCGGAAACGTACAGCAGCATCGACCGTTTCAAAAGCCATCTGACGCAAAGCGAGAAACTGGCTTCGCTCGGGGGATTGGTTGCCGACGTAGCCAACCAGATTAAAGATTGCATGACCGGCATTCGCGAAGCGTCTTCCCGTCTGACCTCCCGGCCCGACGCCGATTCCCGCATCCAGAGTATGGCTGGAAAAATTGGCCAATACGCGTTACGCACCGATGTTCTGGTTCACCACATGCTTCACTTCGCCCAGGAAACCCCGCTGCGCCTGGCTCCCCTGGATGTCCAACCCGTTCTCGAAAGCGCATTGCATCTCAGCCGGATTGCCAAGCTGCCGCAAGTGCGCGTTGATATCACTCGCATGGGGAACTGCCCTATGGTACAGGCAGATTCTGGCCAACTTCTCCACGTCTTTCTTCAATTGATTTCCAATGCCGTAGATGCACTTGAGGAAACGCAGGGGGGTACCTTCGACATTACGCTACGTCCTTCCGGGTCCAACCTGATTCTGGAGTTCGCGGATTCCGGTCGGGGCATCAAGGAGCCGCAGCGTGTCTTTGAGCCGTTTTACACCACGAAACCTGTGGGCAAGGGAACTGGGCTCGGCCTTAGCACCTGCTACGGCATCATCCAGCAGCACAATGGCGAGATTTCCTGCCGCAACCGCCCGGACGGCGGGGCCATCTTTCTTGTGTCGCTGCCGGTGGCATTGCCATCCATTTCCGAAACCGATCAACCGGCTGGCGTTTTGCAGGCGGAGAGTGCCCTGTGAAATTCCTTCCGCGACAGAAGATTTATTTTGCGCTCGCCACACTCATCCTTCTCGTGCATTTGGTGGTAGCAGCAGTGGCCAAGCCCTCTTTTTCTCTTACCCTTTACGGGGACGCCAATCCTTGTGCGCTGCTCATCCTGGCCATTTTGGCGGCGCGCGAGAATTTCCGGCGTTCGGCAGGCGTCCTGCCCATTTTCTGGAAGCTCTTTGCCGCCGGCCTGGCCATTTTTCTGAGTTCACAGATCTATTGGTTCTACTACGACTGGCGTCGACTCAGCTCCGCGCCAAGCCCCATTACCGGCGACACTCTTTTTCTGCTTGCGCACGTATTTTTTCTTTCGGCGCTGGTGCTTCGACCACATTCGGCGGCGGCTGGCCGGAATCTCCGAATCCGTTTCCTCGATTTGATTCTGCTGAGCGTATGGTGGTTTTCGCTCTATGGTTATTTCAGTCTGCCCTGGCAAGTCGGACGTCAGGACTTTACCCAATACACGCCGTCTTACTACATACTGGCGCTGATCCAACATCTGGTGATCATCATCGCTCTAGCAGCGCTTTCCGTCAGGAACCCTGGTCCCTGGCGCGCGTTTTATTTGCAATTGATGGTCGCTTTTGCCTCACTTGCGGGCGGAAATTTGCTCCTTAACGTCGCCATCGACACAAACAAGTATTACGCTGGCAGTTTTTACGACACCCCGTTTCTCTTCGCCATCTATCTGCTCATGCCGATCGCGGCTTTCGGGCCCACTTCGCAGCCTCGCCCAGATGGCAGGCCCAATAGGGAATTGATCCAAAGCGTTTGGACCGCGCGCTTCGCGATGCTTGGCATTCTTTCTCTGCCCGTCATTGCCTTGATCGGACTGTACGAGAAAAATCTCCCCCCGGAAGTAGTCACGTTTCGCCTGAGGTTGGTTTTTGGCGCCATGCTGCTGCTCGGTGCGCTCGTTTACTGGAAATTTAATCTTTTGGCGCTCGAACTACGCCAACTGGTGCGACTCACGCGTGGTTCTATTGAAAATCTCAACGTCGTTCAGCGGCAGGTAACCCATTCTGAAAAACTTGTGGCCCTCGGCCGACTCGCCGCCGGTGCCGCTCACGAAATCAGCAATCCGCTCACGGCCATCTTCGGCTATTCGGAACTCCTGACGGATATACCCTCCCTCACCGCGGAGGATCGCGCGAACGCGCAGTCGATTCAACAGCAAGTGCACCGCGCCCAGGCGGCGGTCGTCAGCCTGCGAAACTCCCTTCGTCAGAGTCCTTCCCCAAACGCTCTCGTCATCGATAAAAAGCCTGCTTCCTGATACATTCCTTTGCGCCGCTCTATGCTTAAAACGTATCTTCTTGCGTTGGAGTTTGTCTTTCTGTTCCTGGGCGTTCCCCTGCTGATTTTCTATCGTGTCATTCCCAATTTACCTATTCCGTACCTGCTGCTGGGAGGGGTTGCCGTATTTCTGATTTTACGCAGCGACCAATCCTTCGATTCCGCAAGGTTGACGTCCTTTCGCGGCATCAACGCCAACCTGCCGATGCTTTTGCTGCGTGATGTGATTCTTCTGGTTCTGCTAGGGCTAGCCGTCCGGGTTTTTGCGCCCCAACTCCTTTTTTCGCTTTTGAAGCGCTCGTCAGCCTTTTGGGCTCTGATCATGCTCCTCTATCCCCTGGTTTCCGTTTATCCTCAGGAGCTCCTATACCGCGCTTTCTTCTTTCACCGCTACCAACCGCTGTTTGGTTCGAGAGGGGGGATTCTGGTCGCGAGCGGCTTGGCGTTCGGTTTTGTACACATTATTTTTGGCAATTGGCTGGCTGTGGGGCTGTGCACCATTGGTGGTTTGCTGTTCGCGTTCACTTACCAAAGCTCCGCCTCATTGCTGCTCACCTGCATCGATCATGCTCTCTTCGGCAACTTCATTTTTACCATCGGTCTCGGCCAATTCTTTTACCACGGCCCTCACCTGTAAGCCCTTCGGCTCTCAGCATTTCCCTCCCACATTTGGCTCGCCCTCAGTAGAATATGGATGTACCGAAACCACCCGCCATGGAATCGATATTTCCAGTAGCTCGGATGCGTATCTACACCAGGACACGTGTGAACAAGCAAGGAGCAGCCGCGGCATGGCGACGCCACCCAAAACCCTGAAGCCCGATTTGTCGTCACTGCGGATTTCCGACACGAAACGTACCAATCCGCGCTCTGGCAAGCGTTGGATTTGGGTTGCTCTGGCAGTGATCCTTGTCGGCATGCTCGGCGCCGCTGCGTTCGCTTATCGCAATCGTAAAGCCGAAGTGGAAGTTGCCACGGCCACGAAACCCGCCACGGGGCCTGCTGGGGTGCTCAATGCCAGCGGATACGTTACCCCTCGCCGGCGTGCCACCATTGCCGCTAAGATTACGGGCCGCGTCACCGGAGTATTCTTCGATGAAGGCACGCGGGTCTCGGAAGGGCAACTTTTGGCCACTCTCGATGATTCTGACGCGCGCCGCGCCCTGGACTCCGCGAAAGCCGATCGAGACTCTTCGCAGGCCGCCATTCTGGACTACCAAGTCCAGCTGAAGAATGCGGAGGTCGAATTGCACCGAACCCAGCAACTCGTCAAGGATGGCGTTTCGACTCAGCAAGCGCTCGATGCCGCCGTCATGGCAGCGGACAGCTTGCGTGCCAAAATCGCCCTAGCCAAACAGCAGGTGGTGGCCGCCGAAGCGCGCATCCGGGAACAACAGCAGGCTGTCGACAACTGCACCATCCGCGCGCCTTTCGCGGGGATTGTGGTTTCCAAAGATGCCCAGGTAGGGGAAATGGTTTCGCCCATTTCGGCCGGCGGAGGCTTCACACGCACGGGCATCGCCACGATTGTCGATTTGCACTCCAACGAATTTGAAGTGGACGTCAGCGAAGCGTACATCGCCAGAGTCTCTGACAATCAGGCCGTCAACGCGGTTCTGGATGCTTACCCGGACTGGACCATCCCCGCCAAAGTTCGCACAGTAATCCCCACTGCCGACCGGCAAAAAGCCACGGTCAAAGTTCGCATTTCGATTACGGAGGCCGATCACAAGAAGTTGTATGACCCCGCAAAGGATCCGCGCATCCTACCGGACATGGGTGTGAAGGTCACCTTCCTCGAAAACGATCCGAAACCCGGAACGAAGAAGGAAAAGTCTCCGGCCGTGGCCCTCGTGCCGCTAAAGGCCATCCACCAAGACAATTCTTCCAAGTACGTTTTTGTGCTCAAAGGAGACATCGTCGAACGCCGGGCGGTCACCACGGGGGAAGCCCGCGGCTCGGACGTCGAGATTTTAGCTGGGATTCAGCCCGACGCTACCGTTGTGGTGAATGGCCCGGACTCACTTCGCGACGGTCAACCGGTGCAGATTCAAAAATAGGAGCGCTCCCTATGGTCAACGTTGACGGCAATGGTCGGGAGGCGGGTCTGATCCAGGTTCGCGATCTGGATAAAACCTACCGCCGCGGCGGCGAAGAAATCCACGTCCTTCAGGGCCTGAATCTTGATGTCTCCCAAGGCGAGTTTGTGGCCTTCATGGGACCTAGCGGTTCCGGCAAGACCACGTTGCTGAATCTTCTCGGCGGCCTGGACGTTCCTACCCGCGGTAGCATCACCGTTGCCGGCGACGAGATCACCCACATGTCTTCGGGCAAATTGACGGAATGGCGCGCCCGCCATGTCGGCTTCGTGTTTCAGATGTACAACCTTATTCCCGTCCTTACCGCGTTTCAGAATGTCGAACTTCCTCTGCTGCTCACCAAGCTTTCAAAGGGCGAGCGCCGCTCTCATGTGGAGACAGTCCTTTCCGTCGTCGGTCTGTCCGACCGCATGAATCACTTTCCCCGGCAACTCTCTGGCGGTCAGGAACAGCGCGTCACCATCGCCCGCGCCATTGTGTCGGACCCTACCTTCCTTCTGTGTGACGAACCTACCGGCGACCTGGACCGCAAAAGCGCGGATGAAGTTATGGCCCTGATCGAAGAACTTGTCGAACACCACCACAAGACGGTGCTGATGGTGACCCACGATCCGGTGATTGCCGCGCGCGCCCACACGACTCTGCATCTCGACAAAGGCGTTCTCGTGGAGGGCTCAAAAATTATCCACGGCGTGACCGCCGGAGGTGTTGCATGAAGTTCGCCCGCATTATCTGGGCGAATCTTCTGCGCAAGAAAGTTCGCCTCCTTCTCACGATCGGATCCTTTGCCGTCGCCCTGTTCTTGTTCGTGTTCCTCGCTGTCGTTCGCGATGCCTTTAATCGCGGCGCGGACGTTGCTGGCGCGGACCGCCTCGTGGTGATCAACCGCACTTCGATCATCAACACGATTCCGCTCTCGTATCGCGACAAAATTCTGCGCGTGCCGGGCGTCAAGGTCGTTACACACAACAACTGGTTTGGTGGAACCTACATCGAAGAAAAGAATTTCTTTCCTCAGTTTGTGATCGACCCGGAGAGCCAGCGCCAGGTTTTTCCTGAGCTCATTGTTCCCGATGACCAGTGGAATGCATTCCTGAAGGACCGTCAGGGTGCTATCGCCGGTGCGCAACTCGCCGATCGTTTTCACTGGAAAATTGGCGATCGCATCCCGATCAAGACTACGTTCTACGGTGGCGGCTCCTGGGAGTTCAATCTAGTCGGCATTTACCACGGCAAGCGTCCCCAGGACGACGAAACCCAGTTCTGGTTGCAGTGGGACTATTATGAGGAAAAGGTCCCGCAAGATAACAAGGGGCAGGTTGGCTGGTACGTTCTCCGCGTCAACAATCCCGATGATTCTCCCCGCATTGCAAAGGCCATCGATGACGAATTTGCGAATTCGCCTTACGAGACCAAAACCCAAACCGAGTCTGCTTTTGCCGCCAGTTGGGTGAAGCAATTCGGCAACATCCAAACCCTCATCGTCAGTATCGGAACTGTCGTCTTCTTCACACTTCTTCTGGTCACCGGCAACACCATGGCCATCTCTGTGCGCGAACGTACTTCTGAACTGGCGGTATTCAAAGCCATCGGCTACTCCGACCGTTCTGTCCTCTTCTTTGTTCTTGCCGAAGCTTTGACCATAGCGCTGATCGGCGGCGCGCTCGGCATGCTCTTTGCCATTCTTGCGGTTCCCGCTCTTGCAAAAGCGCTCAATGGCTTGCTGCCCAGCATTGTCCTTGCGCCACCCATGCTCCTGTTCGGCCTTGCCGTCGCCATATTCACGGGAATCCTCAGTGGCCTTCTGCCTGGCCTGGGCGCGATGCATCTGCGTATCGTGAACGCTCTGCGGAGAGTTTGACCATGGCCGGAAAACTTGTTTTCTTTTTTTTTATAACCATTGCGGCGATTGTTGCGCTTGTGCTTATCCTGATTGTGGTATTCGGGATACTCGCCGGTCTACTCGCGCCGTTCCTCGGCTCCGTTCCCGTTTCCTATAATTTTCGGAGCATTCGTGCGCGGTGGACGTCCACCATCGTCGCCATTCTTGGCATCGCCGGAACTGTTGGTGTCTTTGTCGCGATGCTTTCTTTGGCCCGCGGCTTCCAAGCCACGCTGATCTCATCCGGGTCGCCAGGCAACGCGCTGGTCATGCGTGCCGGTTCCACCTCGGAAATGATGGGTGGCATCACCCTCGATTCCATCAAGGTTCTTCAGGATGCGCCAGGAATCGCGCGTGATGCTTCGGGTGCGCCCATTCTCACCCAGGATGTGGTGGGCGTGATTCCCGTTCCCTTGATTAGCACCGGAACCGATGCCAACGTGCAGGTACGAGGGGTTTCCCCCAACGTGCTGGAGGTGCGCAAATTCGTCAAGATTGTGCAAGGTCGCATGTTCCAGGCCGGCCTGAACGAACTCGTGGTTGGTAGAAACGCTTCCAAGACGTATCAGGGACTCACGGTGGGAAATAACATTGATTTTGCCGGCGGCCACTGGCAGGTTGTCGGCGTGTTTGACGCGGGCGGCTCGGCGTTCGACTCGGAAGTATGGTGTGACTCCCAGATTTTCAACCAGGTTCTGAAGCGTCCCGCCAATATTTTTCAGTCGGCGACGGTGCATCTCGCTTCGCCGTCTTCGTTTCAGCAGTTTAAGGATGCGGTCGTTTCCGATCCTCGCATGAACGTCGATGTCTGGCGGGAAATCGACTATTACGCCAAGCAATCGACGACCATGACAAAGCTGATCCAGGTGCTGGGAGGCCTCGTTGCCGCCATCATGGCGATTGGCGCGATTTTCGGCGCGCTGAACACCATGTACTCGGCCGTAGCCGAGCGAGGTCGCGAAATCGCCACCATGCGTGCTGTAGGCTTCTCCACATGGAATGTGATTCTCTCGTTCTTGTTCGAAGCGCTGCTGATCTCGTTCCTTGGCGGCATCATCGGCTGCCTCGCGGTTCTTCCGCTCAACGGCCTTACCACCAGCACCATGAATTTTCAGACATTCTCCAATGTGGCCTTCGCCTTCAAAATCACTTTTAACCTGCTGGTGATGGGCGTTCTGTTTGCCCTGGTGATGGGTGTGCTCGGCGGCCTTCTACCGGCGATTCGCGCAGCATTTCAACCGGTTTCCGTGGCCCTGCGCGAGCTCTAATCCTGGAGTGCGGCAAACCTGCTGGCGCTTTACGATTTCAATCTCACAACTTCTTTGTTCTTTTGTCTGCCGCTTCAGTCAAACGCCTTCTCTTCGATCCTTCGTCTCGTCGGATCGTAATCGCAATAGCGCACCCATTTCGGCCGCACCACGAAGTAGGTAATTCCCGGCCAACTCTCTCGCGCCGGGCCGTCTGGAAACGCGGCAAAATACAATTTCTGATACTTCGCCAACTCTTCCCCCTCCAACTCCTCTGCCACTCCTTCATATTGCACGGTAATTTCTGTGGAGCAGCCGATCACCCAGGCCACCCGGGGATTCTTCTTCAGGTTGGGATACTTCCGCGAACTCTTCACGGTATCGAAAATAATTTCCAATCCCGGGGTCACCGCGAATCCCATCAGTGCGGCTTCTGGTTCTTGATCCTCGCCCACCGTGGCCAGCACCGCCAGGCGTTCGCTCTTCATGAATTGGAACACTTCTTCCATGTTCATCTTCGCATCCTCCACATCCACCTCCTACGTCTCGGAAATTTTCGACCCTACATGCTAAACTGCCCATCTCCAGAGGAGACTTCATGAGTCGATCGCTTCCGGCCCTGCCCCTGCGTCTGCGCTTCCTTTATCTTTTCTTGCTTCCCGCTTTCTTTCTTCCCTCACTGGCGGCGCAGCAAATCTCTCCCGATCTTCTCCACGGATTGACGTGGCGCCTGGTTGGTCCGCACCGCGGCGGACGCGTGACCGCGGTCGCCGGCATCGCCGGGAACACCAAAACATACTACATGGGCACTCCTGGTGGAGGTGTCTGGAAGACCACCAACGCAGGCACAACGTGGATCCCCATTTTTGACCAGGCTCAAGTCGCCTCGATCGGCGATCTAGTGGTTGCTCCTTCGAATCCCAACATCATTTACGTTGCGACCGGCGAGCAGACCGAAGGCAACGGTCTCTGGAAATCCACCGATGCAGGCGCTACCTGGACCAATCTGGGTTTTAACGACTCTCCCATCCTTCCTTCGCTGCTCGTCGACCCTCACGACGCTAACCTCGTTTATGTCGCTGTTACCGGTACCTATAAACCCAGCGAAACGCGCGGCATTTTCAAATCTACGGACGGCGGCAAGACCTGGCGCAAAGTCTTCTACAAAGACGATCACACCAGCCCCATGGAGCTAGACTTCGATCCCGCCGATTCCCGTACGCTGGTTGCCAACATTCGCCGCATATCCCTCGCTCCCGGCGAAAAGCCAGCCGAAGGCGGTGACACGCAGTTAATTCATTCCGCTGATGCCGGCGAAACCTGGACTCCCCTTGGAGACCAAGGACTTCCCCCGGCTCATCGTCAACGCGTGGGCCTGGCGATCGCTCCAGGGCTTGGTGGAAAACGCATTTTCGCCTTGATGGCGCAAGGGCTATTTCGTTCCGATGATTCCGGCGCGACTTGGCAGAAAATCACAACAGATCCACGCATCCTCGGATCAAATTATTTTGGCCGGGTCTACTCCGATACGAAAAATCCCGATGTCGTTTACGTGATGCAGACCTCCACGTACCGCTCCGAAGATGGAGGCCGCACGTTCGCGGCGTGGAAGGGAACTCCCAGCGGGGAAGACGATCACGTCCTGTGGATCGACCCGCAAGATCCGAATCACATCGTGGAAGGAACAGATCAGGGGGCGGTCATCACTTACGACTGTGGCAAGTCCTGGAGTACCTGGTTCAACCAACCAACTGGGCAATTCTATCGGGTTTCTGCCGACAACGAGTTTCCTTATCGTCTCTACGCCGCGCAGCAGGATTCCGGTTCTGTGGTCGTTCCCAACCGCACGGACTTCGGCATGATCACCTATCGCGACTGGTTTTCCAGTGGCTCGTTTGAGAGCAGCTTCATCGCTCCCGACCCTCTGCACCCGGACTACCTTTACTCCTTCGGCTGGTATGGCAACATCATTCGCTTGGATCGCAATACTGGACAGACGGCCACTCTCTTTATTTCTCCGTCGAATTACCGCTCCAGTTGGGAAACGCCGATCCTGTTTTCGCCCCGCGACCCGAACACCATTTTCTACGGTTCCCAATTCCTGCTGAAGAATACCGATGGCGGCCTCACCTGGAAGGAAATCAGCCCGGATTTGACGGTGAAGCCCGCCGCTGCTTCACCAGCGCCGAAGGCAGACGCCGCGGGCCACATTCCTTCGAAAGAAGATCACGAAAACTCTGGATTCTTCGCGGAGGATGAGGACGACGATGCCCAGGCCCCTCTGAATCGTGGCTTCATTCAAGCCATCGCCCCCTCTTCGCTCGACGCCAATTTGATTTGGGTCGGCACTTCCACCGGTCTGATTCAGGTCACTCATGACGGTTCCACCTGGTCCGAAGTTTCCCCCGCGGGACTTCCGGAGCGCGCGGTCGTCAACTCGATGGAAGCTTCCACTCATGACCTCAATACCGCATACGCCGCTATTTTTGCGCGCCGGGATACCCATCCCTATTTCTTTCGAACCCGCGACGCCGGAAAAACCTGGGACAAAATCGTCACCGGCCTGCCTGAAGCGGGAATTGCTCGTGTGATTCGCGAAGATCCCGATCGAAAAGGCATGCTCTTTGCCGGAACCGAAACCGGGCTGTACATCTCTTTTGATTTTGGTGATCACTGGCAGTCGCTGCAGCTTTTGTTGCCCGCAAGTTCGGTGCGCGACCTTACGATCCATGGCAACGATCTCATCGCCGCGACGTTTGGCCGAGGCCTCTGGATTCTGGATGACATCTCCCCTTTGCGCCAGTTGGACGATCAACTGCAGAAATCTCGTGTTCACTTTTTCGCACCGCAGCCCGCCGTTCGCGTTCACTGGGATAATCATCCCGACACGCCGCTGCAGCGCGAAATGCCCAGCGCGCAAAATCCCCCGGACGGCGCCCTCCTGTACTACTCCCTCACTTCGCCGCCGAAAGGGGAAATCACGCTAGACGTCCTCGACGAAAAAGGAACGCGCGTCCGTCATTTCTCCAGCGTCCCCGAGAAGGAATCACTTCCTTCGGCCAACGTTCCCGAATATTGGTTCTACCCGCCGGATTGTTTGCCCACTACCACAGGGATCAACCGTTTCGTTTGGGACCTGCGCTATCCACACCCGGTGATCTTGCCTTTCGGATTCTTTGGCGAGCACCTCGATTACACGGAATACACTCTTCCTGATCACGCCGTTCCGGGCGAAACGCCGCGTTTCCAGCCACCCGGTCCGCTGGTCCCTCCAGGAACGTACGACCTCGTACTTACGGTAGACGACAAGTCGTATCGGCAGAAATTGCGCGTCGTGGGAGATCCGCGTATTCACATCTCTCCCGCCGACTATGCCGCGCAGTTCGATCTGTCGCAAAAACTCTGGCAACTGATGGAGCTTTCCGCCAGTTCATTCCACGGCTTTGCGCCCCTAGATACTCAATTGGCTGACCGGAAAAAATCTTTGCTGCCCGCCGCGTCCAAGGAACTTACCGAGGCGCTGACAAACGCAGAGAAGCACATCGATGCTATGGAAGCGGGCACAGAGCAGGTACCTGGTTTCGGCACCATCAATCGTGATGCAGGCCGCCACTTGCAGATGGTTCAGGGGGGAGATATCGCTCCCACCGAATCCGTTCACAAGCTGTATCAATTCTCGTGTGAAGCCTACGGCAAGAACATCGCTGCCGTCAGCAAGTTTGCGAGTGAGACTCTTCCTGCTGTTAACAAGTTACTCCAGGCGGAAAAGCTTGCGCCTCTCGCTTTTACGCCTCCGTCTGCTCAGGGGCCGACATGCACGCCATAAAAAAAAGCACACCGACCCGCGTCAGTGCGCCCCACATCCGTGTTTCCTGGTCTTGTCCTACGCCGGGTTGCCGGCCGCCGCGTTCCGCGTTCCGGATACATCCGTATCTGTCACCATCGTTCCCACGGCGCGGAATCGCACCAGGAGGATGGTCAGATCGTCCGCTTGTCGTGCTCCTCGGGCAAAATTTTCCACGGACTCCAGCACCGTTTTCTGAATCTCATCCAAGGGCATCTCATTCTTTCCCATCAAGACCGCGCGCAGCCTTCCGTTCCCGTAGAGTTGCTCGTCCGGGTCCATGGCTTCGGTGACACCGTCGCTGTAGAGCACGAGCGTGTCATTCGGTTCCAATTGGAGAGTCGTTGTCGAGAACTCCGCTTCCGGCACTAAGCCGACGGGGAAAGAGCCTTCCGTAAACGCCTCTTCTGCCGTTCCCGCTCGCATCAGCACAGGCGAAGGATGCCCGGCGTTGATGTATTCGAGCTTGCCGCTGTCTTCCAGGATGCCGAAGAACATGGTTGCATAGCGGCCCACTTCCGCGTGATCGCACAAAAAGCGGTTCACGTGGTTGAACACGCGCGCAGGATCCGTTCCTAGCGTCATTCCGGAAAGTGCTCCCTGTAACATCGTGGTGAGGAGTGCTGCGCCCAATCCTTTTCCGCTGACATCGGCCAGCAGAAACGCGGTTCGATGATCATCCAGGGGGAACACGTCGAAGTAGTCCCCTCCCACGGACAAGCAGGGAAAATTCACGCCAGAAACCGCAAGGTGCGGGAAATCCCGGAAGTTTTTGGGCAACAGTGCCTGTTGAATGTCGCGGGCGATGCCGATTTCCTGTTCCAGGCGTTGCCGCTCGCGTTCGCGTTCGACCAACCGTGCGTTGTCCAGAATGCTGGCCGCGTCGGCCGCAAGAGCATCCAGGATCTGCCGGTCTAGTTTGGAAAAGGCTGTTGGGCGCTTCGAATCCAAATACAGCACACCAAGGAATTCGCCCCGCGTCACATTCGTTGCCGATTCGCTACTGGCACGCGAACTGGCGTACAGCGGGATCACCACCACAGCGCGCAGCCCTTGCGCCACGATGCTGGCCGCGGCCTGCAAATTCATTTCCGCCTGCTCGATATCTTCGGTAATCACCGGCAGTTGTTTCTTCATCGCCAGTTGGATCGCCGTCTGGCTGGGAGTCATGCTCTCAGGAGGCAACCTTTGTCCACCGCTGCGCCGCGCCAAGCGCACGCGCAACCGTTCCGAAGGATTTGCCGTCGGACTCTCCACCGCCTCTTCCAACAACCCACGGTCCGCGTCGGTCACCGCCACGGCGTGATCGATCATCTTCGCCAGCACCGAGTCTAGGGGCAGTTGCGAGTGCAGCAGGGAAGTCGCTTCCAGCAACAGATTGAGCTTTCGCAGTCCGCCGCCCGTAGACTCCGAGCTGGTCATGTGATCGATACGGGTCAACAATTGCGGGATGGATTCGTCGGATGTGCCCGTCGCGGCACGGAAAATCACCTGGTAGGAATCTTCCAGCCCAAACGTGATGACATCCCCATCGGTCAACGGCCGGCTTTCTACTTTTTCGCCATTTACATAAATGCCCCGGCGCTGCCCGCGATCTTCGAGGTAGTAGCGGTTCGCTTCAGTGACGATGGCTCCGCAATTTCGTGAAATGCGCCGGTCCGTCAGTTGCAAATGGTTTCCGGTTTCCGCCCCTCGCCCGATCAAGAACGGGGTTTGCGATACACGTACGTATTTCCGCGCGCCGTCCGGCGAGATTACTTCCAGCACTGCTTCAGCTTGTGCTAGCGCTTCCGTCATTCGTTCTTACCCTGCCTTCCCCGCTAAGCCGCGCATTGTAACACGCATACGCCTGTCCATGCCTTACCCCTTGCGTCTTATCCCCCATCCCCGCCACAATACCCCACTGCCCGCTCTGGCGCACCACCAGACGGAGGATTCTGGATGCTTGGTTCGGTATTTTTGTTTCAACCCGCGCCGTGTGACCTGCTCACCGGGAGCTTTCTATCCGACCCGGGCCTATCCCACGCTGATCCCGTAGTGCCGATCCTGATTGCCTCCATTTTTATCACTCTCGGCGCCGCACTCGGCGGTTTTTTGATGCGTTGCCTGAAGCAGCCTGCCGTCCTTGGGGAGCTGCTGGTGGGCCTTCTTGCCGGCAATCTTGGCTACTATTTCGGCAATCCCACACTCACTGTCCTTCGTGAGGGCGACAACCTTTCCCGCATCGCCTCGATGGCCCTGGGCGGCCCGCTGAGTATCGGCGAAGCTGCTTTGAAGATTCTGCTTCCTGGCCCGCACACCAACTTTATAGCGCAGCTCCTTTCCGGCCCGCAGGGACAGACATACATTGCCGTCTATGGCTTCATCGACATCATCTCCCGCCTCGCCATCCTCGTCCTTTTGTTCATGGTTGGCTTGGAAATCAGCCTTGTAGAAATGAAGCGCGTCGGCAAGTATGCCTCTTATGTAGCCGTTCTCGGTATTGTACTGCCCATGGTGCTGGGCATGGGCGTTATGCGGCTCCTCCACCCGGATAATGCCCTCGCTGTCGATCTCTTCGTGGGCGGCATTCTCACTGCTACCAGCGTTGGCATTACCGCCCGCGTCCTGCGCGACATTGGCCGGGAGACTACGGAAGAAGCACGCATTATCCTTGGGGCTGCTGTCATCGACGACGTCCTTTGCCTGATCGTACTGGCCGTCGTCAGTGGCCTCGCGGTCACCGGCACGATCAGCGTTGCGTCTATTGCCGCCACGACCGGGAAAGCCGCGCTTTTCCTAGTCGCTTCCTTGGGCGTCGGCATCTGGCTGACCCCGAAGCTCGTCCGGCGCTTAGCCAATTCCGGCGTCAGCAACCTGAAACTCCTGTTTGGCGTCAGCTTCGCCCTTCTTCTTGCATGGCTCGCCAATGTGGCGCAGCTTGCCACCATCGTCGGCGCCTTCGCGGCGGGGATGGTGCTCAACAGCTTCTTTGACAGGGAAGTGGAGGGAGCCACGCTCCATGAATTGCTCTCGCCCATCGAGTCGCTCGTCGTTCCGCTGTTTTTCGTCTGGATGGGAATTCAGGTGAAGGTAGAAACCATGGCCAGCAAGGATGTGCTCATCGCCGGTCTGGCCCTTACCTTTGTGGCCATCATCGGGAAAGTGGCGTCAGGATGGGGTTGCCCGCCCACGATGAATCGCCTCGCGGTTGGCTTCGGCATGATGCCCCGCGGGGAAGTGGGTCTGATTTTCGCGGGCATTGGCAGGGGAATCGGGGTAGTTGACGAAGGCCTTTTTTCTGCAATCGTCCTGCTGGTTATGGTAACAACTGTCCTGGCTCCGGTGCTGTTGCGCGCTACATTAGGTTCTGGTCCGAAGACAGCTTCAACTCAACTTCCCGCAGGGTCCCATCACTGATTTGCCTTCGATGACGCGCTATACGCTAGCGACTGGTTGCTAACCGCCGTTCCACGTAATCGCTGATGTAGGCATCAAACGCTTCGTCGAGCTTCTTGGTGATAGCTCCAGTGGAACCATCTGCAATTGTGTGCCCCGCGATTTCTTTCACGCCGATTACGTTCCGGTTGGTCGAAGTCATGAACACTTCGTTCGCGCCGTACAAGTCTTCCAGCCGCATGGCCTGTTCCACCACGCTGGTCGATGCCTCGCTCGCTATTTCCATCAGAACCCCGCGCGTCACACCTTCCAGACATCCTGAGCTAAGCGGTGGCGTAATCAACTTGTCGCCCTTCACTGCAAAAATATTTGCTGCCGTGCACTCGCTTACTTCACCCCGCTCATTCAGCAGCACAACCTCGTCAAATCCTTCACGCTGCGCTTCGGCCACAGCCCACACGCTATCGAGCCACGAAATTGTCTTAACTCCAGCCAGCGGGGAAGCGGCGTGCCGGCCATGTTCGCGTACCGTCAAACGCGCAATCTCCGGATGTTTTGGCAAATCCGCCGTCGTAATCACTAGATCCACTTCGGGCATTTTCTCGTCGCTTTTCCAGCCCCCCACGGTATTCCACACCAGATAAATCCGTGCGCATCCCTCTTTCACCTGATTCGCTCGAATCGCTTCCTGCAGCATCATCCGCACTCGTGCTCCCGCGTACGTCATTGGCAACCGCGTGAGGGCAGCGTCCTTTTCCAGCCTTCGCCAATGGCGTTCATAGGCGAACGCTTCGCCGCGCACGATTCGAACTGTCGTGAACAGTCCCCATCCGCAGATCAGTCCTGCCTGCCCCGGAGACCAGCGGGTCTTCTCAATCGGCCGCAATTCTTCATTATGAAAAACGTAGCGATGTATCACGTATCTACCTGCCTCTTGGGCCACTCCTTCGCATTGTACCGGAAACGAGGCGTTTGCCGCTCTTGTCGGGCGCAGCGGTTTCTTCTTCCTGTTCCTGTCGCGTGCGCTTATCCGTGACCATCGTCACATCCCCCTGTGCGCCAAATTGCCACAATGATTTTGTGACTCTTCCTTCGACGACCCGCCTCCGCACCCTTTCTCAGATTGGCTTTTTGCTCCTGTTTTTCTTCCTGATTCTGCGTACGGATTTCCGCGCTTCTTCTTCCTCCAAACCGGACGAGTTGCAGCTCACCTCTCCGGTCGCCCTGTTCTTCCAGATTGACCCGCTGGTCGCGATTTCCAATGCGCTTTCCAGTCGTGCCTTGTACCACGGCCTGCTCTGGAGCCTGATTGTCCTGATCCCCACGTTTTTCCTTGGCCGCTTTTTCTGCGGTTGGGTCTGCCCCATGGGCACGCTCAACCATTTCTTCGGCAGCCTGAAATCGGAGTCCAAGCGCGGCAAACAGCTCATTCAATCCAACCGCTATAAATCCTGGCAGGCAACCAAGTACTATATCCTGATCGCCGTTCTTGTCGCAGCTCTGCTGGGTACCGGCCTTGTTGGCTGGTTTGATCCCTTCTCTCTCTTAACTCGCTCGCTTGGCCTATCGATTCTTCCCAGCATGGATTATCTGGCCAACTCCATTCTTCACTCCGCGGAGTCGAGCAGCTTTCCGCTCCTGCGCGGCGTGGGCGGCATCGTCCACTCCCTGCTGAATCACACGGTCATGAGCCTGAAACAATCCCATTTTCGGCAGGGATTTTTTCTTGGCAGCCTCTTCCTTTTTATCCTCGCTCTGAACTATCGCGTTACCCGGTTCTTCTGCCGTGCCCTCTGCCCGCTGGGCGCGCTGCTCGGCTTTGTGTCGCGCTGGTCTATCCTCGGACTGCAGAAGCATCCTGCCTCCTGCGATGATTGCAATCGTTGTCTGCTGAACTGCCAGGGTGGCGACGACCCCATCGGGGGCGTGCCCTGGCGGAAATCCGAATGTCTCCTTTGCTTGAATTGCATTGGCGAATGTCCTCATCACGGATTGGAATTCAAATTCTTTCCCCAAGGCAACACTCGCGAAGCCCCCAGCCTGCAGCGTCGCAAAGTGCTCACTGGCCTTGCCGCTGGCGCTGCCGTCCTCCCCTTGCTGCGCGCGACCACCTCCTTTGCCG
This sequence comes from Candidatus Acidiferrales bacterium, assembly GCA_963775865.1. Classification (GTDB taxonomy): domain Bacteria; phylum Acidobacteriota; class Terriglobia; order Acidiferrales; family UBA7541; genus Acidiferrum. The sequence continues at coordinate 200,570 of CAVZKU010000014.1, forward strand.
CGGAGAAAAATGACCGTCGCATTCGTCCGCCCGGCGCTCTCGAGGAATCGGACTTTCTCGGGCGCTGCATCCGTTGCGGGGAATGCATGAAGGTGTGCCCCAACAACGCGCTGCATCCCTCGTTCTCGGAAGGCGGACTGGAGGGCATCTGGACGCCTGTGTTGGTGCCCCGCATTGGCTATTGCGAGCCGAGTTGCGTCTTGTGCTCTGAAGCGTGTCCCACGGGCGCCATCTGGGAAATCACGCCGCAATCCAAGGCCTGGGCCGTCGGCGTTTCGAGCGACAGCAAACCCATTCGCATCGGCACCGCTTTCTATGATCATGGGCGCTGTCTTCCCTGGGCTATGGCTACCGAATGCATTGTCTGTGAAGAATGGTGCCCCACTTCGCCAAAAGCCATTTATCTGCAGCCTGCGGAAGTGATGGATGCCAAGGGCCAGGGCAAAATCCTGAAGCAACCGCGCGTCGACCCCGAAAAGTGTGTAGGTTGCGGTGCGTGTGAGTATGCCTGCCCGCTCCAGGATCGCCCTGCGGTGTACGTCACCAGCATTGGAGAGACGCGCTCGTCCACGAACCAGATTCTGCTGAATCAACGAAGGAAAACCGCACGGCCATGAATCACTTGCCCCTCTCTCGCATCGCTCTCGGTCTTTTGGTAGCGGTTGCTCTCTGCCTGGTCTCCGGCTGCCAACGACATTCTGCTTCTGCAGCCAGCTTTTTCCCGGAGTCCGCTGAAGTTCCCGGCTGGACCAAGGCTCCGGAAGTCCGCACGTTTCCAGCGGACAAGCTCTCCGACTACATCGATGGCGATGCCGAGAAGTATCTGAAAGCCGGTGTTCGCAGCACTTCCACAGCGGACTACAAGTGCAAGGACCAAATCCAGGCCACGGTCGATGTTTATACGATGTCCACCCCCGAAGGCGCGAAAACCATCTTCGATTCGGAACCCGCGATGGACGCGAAAGCTCCAGCCCTTGGGGACGCCGCGCGACTCTTCACCGAGAGCCTGACTTTCCGCAAAGGGCCCTATCTTGTCCGCATGGTTGCGTACCAGGATTCGCCTGAGGTGCCCCAGGCCCTACTCGCACTCGGTCAGGCCGTCGAAAAGAAATTACCGCGTTAGGAGGATACTGCCATGAAAAACGGAACAGGAAAAACCCGTCGAGACTTTCTCAAGGACTGCGCGATTGGCACACTGGCTGCCGGCGTCGGCCGCTACGCCTTCGCGGCAGAAGGCAAGGTCAATCCTCCCGCTTCCGCCGGTGCGAAGTCGAAAGTGGTTGTGGCGCGCGACGCGTCTTTGTACGGCACTAGCGCAACTCCGGATTCCGCGCGGGTCCAAAAATTGCTGGACCAGGCCATGCAGCATTTCTTTGAATCCGCCGACCCTGTCAGCCCTTGGAAAAAGATCGTGGGCCCCGGCGAAGTTGTTGGCCTGAAGGTGAACACGATTGCCGGCCCTGGCCTTTCGACGCATCCCATCTTGGTCCTGGCGATTTGCGAGCGCCTGCAGCAGGCAGGAGTCAAACCCAGCAACATCATTGTTTGGGATCGCACGAATGAGGAACTCGATCGTGCTGGATTCACGCTTTCCAACGATCCCAATCGCATCCGTTTCGTTGCCACGGATTCCCAGGGAATCGGATATGACGAGACTGTTTTCACCGCCGGCTCCGTGCAGACGCGTCTTTCCAACCTGCTCACGCACACCTGCGATTGCATGATCAATCTTCCGATCCTGAAGAATCACGAAATGGCTGGAGTCACGCTGGCACTGAAAAACATGTACGGTGTGAACAACAATCCAAACAAATTCCATCCGAATAATTGCTGTCCGGGAGTCGCCGACCTCAATTTGCTGCAGCCCATTCGCAGTAAATTCCGTTTTGTTGTGGCCGATGCCATGACCGGATGCTTCGCGGGTGGCCCGATGTACAAGCCGCAATATGCCTGGAAATACAACGGGCTCATGGTTGCCTCTGATCCCGTGGCGATCGATAACACCGCCTGGCAGATCATCGAAAAGAAGCGCGCGGAGCGTGGCCTGAATACGCTGACGCAAGCGGGAACGCCGCCAAAGTACATTGCTGTCGCGGCCGACCCGCTGCACCGCCTCGGCACCGACGATCCTAGCCGCATTGACCTTGTGGAGGTTTAGTTCTTTGCCGGAATCGCGCCCAGCACCGGAAAGTTTCCCACCCGCGCCCGTCAATCGCCGCGAAGCGCTCCTCCGTATTCTGCGCCTCGCCGGACTCAGTGCAGGCACGGCCGCCGCGGGCTACTGGCTCTCCACGCGCAGTGTGCGTCCCGCCGAAAAATCTCTCGTCGTGACCCGCCACAGTCACACCGTCGCGTCCAATCCGGTTTTTCCAGACCTGGCCGTGATCAGCGGGGATTCTCCGAGGGCTTTGGTCCAACGCGCACTACTGGAACTCGGTGGCATTCAACGCTTCATCTCCCGCGCCGACGTGGTCATCCTCAAGCCGAACATTGCATGGGATCGCACGCCAGAGCAGGCCGCCAACACAAACCCGGAAATTGTCGCGGAGATGGTCCGCCAGTGCTGGTCCGCCGGCGCGAAGAAGGTCATTGTCACGGATGTAAGCTGCAACGACCCTCGCCGTTGCTTCCAGCGCTCCGGCATTGCCGATGCCTCTCGAGCCGAAGGAGCGGAAATTCTTCTCCCTGATCCTTCCAAGTTTAAGGAAGTGAACCTTGGTGGTGACCTCCTTCAGGAATGGCCTGTGTTTCAGCCCTTCCTTGAGGCAGACAAAATCATCAATATTCCCATTGCCAAGCATCACAGCTTGACTGGTACCACCCTCGGAATGAAAAATTGGTATGGGATCCTCGGCGGCCAGCGACACCGCCTGCATCAGCGCATTCACGAAAGCCTGGTCGACCTTGCCGATTTCGCCCGGCCCACGCTCACCCTGGTCGATTCCTACCGGGTGCTGCTGCGCAACGGTCCAACCGGGGGGAATCTCGAAGACGTCCTCCTAAAGAAAACACTGATCGCCGGGACCGACCCCGTCGCCCTGGACGCCTATGTCGCCAAGGCTTACTGGAATCTCGAACCTCCGGCACTGCCGTATTTGAACATGGCTGCGGAACGCGGTCTTGGTTCACTGCAGTTCGACAAGCTTCACACTCAGGTGGTCGCTTTGTCGGCCAACTCTTAGTTTTCCTTCTACTGGGGTTTCACTTCCGACAGGAACTGCACCGCCACGCCCTTGTGGCCTTCGGCCAATCTTTCGACGCGCACAACTTGTCCCAGATATTCCCGATCCTCCGGAATGCGTGGCGAATGGTGTGGGACGGTTACGTACAACCGCATTCCTTCGGCATAGTCGGCGATGGTGGTGACAAAATAAATGCCTTCGCGCGAAACATTCTTGGTGATGTTGGTTTCTTCGATTTGTGCATCCTTCGGGTCGGACGCACGAACCCTCAGGGGTTGGCCAATTCGGATGCGTCGGCTGCGGCGCTTGTCCGGCAAGGTCATAGGCGGTATGGCCTTCCGGATCACGTTTGATTCAACTCAACGTGATCCTACGTTTTACGTATTACCTGTGCAATTGGCCGAAGGACTATAACAACTGAAAGTACTTTTATCGTGTTGCCCCTACATTGTAAAGCTGGAATTCCCGGATATGTGCTGCTTCCGTTGTTGAAAGCAGGTTCAACCGCACCTGCTGCGTGGTCACTGGCGCAAAGCGATCGATCTTTTTGTGACCGATGGCTTGTCCCTCCGCCACGCGCTTCCATTTGCCCTCTTCCATCACTTCGACAGCATATTTCTGCACGTGCTGCCCATCGTTCAGCCATTCCATCGTCAGCGCGCAATCAAAGGTCAGCGGCTCTTTGAAATTCACTTCAATCATGGAGCGATGCGAACCTTCCGGCGCGGACCAGAACGTATCAGGGTCGCCGTCCAATGCCGCGTATCCCGGGTTCTTTTGCCACTCTTGTTCCTTCAGCAGATTGTGGCTGTATTGTTTTTGAATCGCTTCGCCAAATTCCTTAAGTCGCGCCACATCCACCTCCGGCACGCGTCCGTTCTGGTCAGGCGCAATCCCCAGCATCAGTTGCGCGCCTCTCCCTACAGTTTCGTTGTACTCCTCGATCAATTCGGCAAGGCTTTTTAAGCTTGCTTCGTCGTTGGGATGCCAGAACCAGTGCAGTTTCCGCAGCGGTGTGTCGGCTTCCACTGGTCTCCAGCGCAGATACCCCGTCCGATCCACAACGTTCCAATTCTCGTAGGGTACGCGGCCCACCTCGTTTCCCACCCATCGCAAATCGGCATACTTATAGAGCGCCACATCCGCAAACACCATCGTGTTCGGCTGCCACATTCGCAATTGTTGGACGATCCGGTCAAAGTCATATGTGTGGCCTGCACTTCCGGCGCCATCCATCCAGAATTCCACCAGTTCGCCGTAGTGCGAGCTGAGCTCGTCCAGCTGGCCGAGATAGTATTTGTCGTACGCCGTCTGGTCTCTATAGCGTGGGTCGTGTCGGTCCCACGGTGACAAATAAATCCCGAATTTCAGTCCATTTTTTCGCGCCGCCTCTGCCACTTCGCGCACGAGATCGCCATTCCCGCCTTTCCACGGACTGCTCTTCACGCTGTAATTCGTCAATTCACTCGGCCAGAGGCAGAAACCGTCGTGGTGTTTGGCCACCAGGATGACGTACTTGGCGCCCGCCGCTTTCACCGCCTGAATCCACTGCTCCGCGTCCACCGTACTCGGATGGAAGACGCTGGGTGCCGCCGTGCCATCGCCCCACTCGCGGTCCAGAAATGTGTTGGTGCCGAAATGAAAAATGACGCCAATTTCCATGTCCTGCCACGCCACCTGCTGCGGACTCGGCTTAATTTCCGAGAAATTCTGTGCCAGTGTGCTCGCCGAAAATAAACCGAGGCACAGGATACAGCCCAAAAATGAGATAAGGACACCTGGACGGGCAGCGCAGGGCATAGAAGGAAACTCGTTTTTACGTGATTTCCAAACTCGCGCTCATTGTAGGTAGGTGCCCGCAAGCCTGTCAATGAAAGTGGCCGCATATACGAGGCGCATTCTGAATGACCAATGCCTTGGTGTTGGTCATCACTATGGCATGCGTAAACCTGCGGTATGCTTGACCCGTACTAATATCGGCAGCAAATTCGAGGGCCTTATGCGTCTTTTCCCCAGGATCGTTTTGCTTAGCGCTTCCACGCTGTTTCTTCTGCCGGTCGCGCGCGCAGACGAAGCGAAAATTCTTACCAACCAGGTAGGCTACAACGCGACCGGACCAAAGCACGCTGTGATTCTTGGCAGCGCTCGGGACCAATTCACCTCATGCACGCTGAATGATGCCCGCGATCATCACAAAGTGCTGGATATTCCCGCCCAGCACGTCGGTCCCGTCAAAAAATGGCGCGACTGGGATTTCTGGACCATCGACTTTGACTCGTTTTCCACCGAGGGTAGCTACTATCTCGTCTGCACTTCCGGCGACCGTTCGATTCACTCCTACCCCTTCGCCATTCAGCGACTTCTTCTCGAACGCAACACCCTCTCCGACGCGATCTATTTCTTCAAGGAGGAACGCAGCACCGGCTTGATGGACAAGGCCGATCATCATCTCCCGTTTGACGGCAAGAAAACGGGAACTGTGGACGCCCACGGCGGCTGGTGGGACGCCACTGGCGATTACGGCAAACACCTCTCTCACCTTTCCTTTTCCACGTACTTCAATCCGCAGCAGATTCCCCTGGTCATTTATAGCTTCTTCAAAAGCAATGAGCTTCTGAACGCCCGTGCCGTGCCCGAGGTGATTCGCTATCAGAATCGTATGCTCGACGAAGCTATGTTCGGCGCGGACTATCTTGTCCGTGTGCAAGTCCCGGGTGGTTCTTTCTATCGCTCCATCTCGACCGGTGGTCCCAAGCAAGTTCCTGAACTGCGCAAAGTGGCCGGCGAAATGAAAAAGTTCGGTATCTATACATCCAGCGACAAGTCGCCGCGGGGCATCGTCGAGCAGGCCAACAACGACCTTGAATATGAAGTCAGCTATCGCTCCGGCGGCGGTGTGGCTGTTGCCGCCCTGGCTATCGCCAGCACTTTTCCGTTTTCGGGCGAGTTCAACAACTCCGAGTATCTGAAAGCTGCTGAGGAGGCGTTTGATTTTCTGGAGAAGAACAATCTGAAACTGGTTAACGATGGCAAGGAGAATATCGTCGACGATTATTGTGCTCTCGTTGCGGCCACCGAACTCTACAACGCGACGAAGAAGGACATCTACAAGGCTGCTGCAGACAAACGTGCCAACAGCCTAATGGCCCGCCTCACCACCAACGGCTCCTACTCCAACTACTGGCGGGCCGATGACGTCACTCGCCCCTTCTTTCACGCTTCCGATGCGGGGTTTCCAGTCGTGAGTCTTCTCTACTATGGGGAAATCGCCAGCGCTGAAACTCAGCAGAAGGTACGCGACGCGGTGAAAAAGTCGCTGGCCTTCCAGCTCTCTCTCAATCAGGAAGTGAATAATCCCTTTGGTTACGCCCGACAACTCACGCAGAACAAGGACGGCGATCGCCGCACGACGTTCTTCTTCCCGCATGACACCGAAGTCGCCCCGTGGTGGCAGGGTGAGAATGCCCGTCTGGCTTCGCTAGCCGCAGCCGCGAGGCTGGCTGCGAGGCAATTCCCCGACGATCCCGAATTCCAGAAGAAACTCCGTGCGTTCGCCACTAGCCAGCTCGACTGGATCCTCGGCCTGAATCCCTTTGATTCTTCCATGATGAACGGTGTCGGCCGCAACAATCCGCAATACCTCTTTTTCGATTCCTGGGAATTCACTAACGCGCCTGGCGGCATTTCCAACGGCATCACCGCCGGCTTCAGGGATGAGGACAGCATCGATTACAACTTGACCTTCCATCAAACCGGAGCAGACAATGACTGGCGCTGGCAGGAACAGTGGTTACCGCACGGGGCGTGGTACATCCTGGCTGTTTCGGCCCGCGATGAATCGTCTAAGCCCGCGAATTGATCTATCGCTATCTTCAGTTGGCTCAGTCTCCTGGAGGTCAACCGCGTCCCGTGCGCCAAGCCCTTGCCGAATTCGCCCAAACATGCCAAAAATAAGGCGTTATGACCACAACACTCGAAGTACCCACCTCCAAATTTAAAGCTCTCACTCGGCTCGTTGGCAACACACCGCTCGTCTCCATCCACTTCCGCTATCACGAAACCCACCGGGTTCTCTTCGCCAAGTCCGAGTATTTGAACCTCACCGGCAGCATCAAAGACCGCATGGCCTTGCGCATTCTCCAGAAAGCTTATGCCGAAGGCAAAATCTCGCCCGGCCACACTATCGCCGAAGCCACCAGCGGCAATACCGGCATCTCTTTCGCGGCAATTGGCCGCATGCTCGGTCACCCCGTGAAAATCTTCATGCCGGATTGGATGAGCCAGGAGCGCGTCCATCTGATCCGCAGCTATGGCGCCGAAGTGGTTTCCGTCAGCAGAGGCGATGGGGGGTTCTTGGGCAGCATTCGCATGTGCGAGGAATTTGCCGCCTCGCGCAACGACGTTTTCTTGCCGCGCCAGTTTTCGAATCCTGCCAATAGCGAAGCGCATGAAGAAACCACGGGACCCGAGATTTGGTCGCAGCTTCTCTCTGTGGGAAAACGTCCCCAGGCCTTCGTGGCCGGTGTTGGCACCGGGGGGACGGTGATGGGCGTGGGCAAGTATCTTCGTCAGCAAGATGCTGCCATCCGAGTTCACCCGGTCGAACCGGCCGAATCGCCCACGCTAAGCACAGGCTGCAAAGTAGGCAATCACCGCATTCAGGGCATCTCTGACGAATTCATTCCGGAAATTGTCCGCTTGAAGGACCTCAACGAAGTCATCGCCATTTCCGATGGCGACGCCATCCAAATGGCGCAAAAGCTCGCGACTAGCCTCGGCCTCGCCGTCGGCATTTCTTCTGGCTGTAATTTTCTCGCGGCTGTCCTAGCGCAAGAAAAATTGGACGCCAATGCCGTGGTGGCCACGGTCTTCTGCGACGACAACAAGAAGTATCTCAGCACCGCGCTGATGAATGACGAACCCGCCAAGCCGGACTATCTTTCGTCCCAGGTCGAACTTCTCGGCTTGGGTACGGTTGGCCGCGCTTGCGAGTTCTGCCACTAGCTTGTACCGCTTTGGTGTATTCGTTTTTTTTGGGTAGAAGAAATCAGCGAACGACTGTCTTACACGGCAAAATCCAAAATTCGCTCAGCAGATACTTATACAGATAATCCAGAGGTTGGGCCGGGTGCAGATTGTTGGCATAAACCATTCCGTTGGTGTCTTTCCAGGTCCATCCTGTCAGACCAGTCTCCTTCACCCATCGCTCCAGTTCTTCTACCTGCATCGGGTGTACTACCAGCCGCACATTCTGCGTGAAGAGCCGGGAAATTCCTTCGAGCAGGCTTCCCGCCAGGTTCTTGTAGCGATCCTCGATGACTCGCACGATCACTGACAGCCCAATCGCAAAATGAATCCGTAGTTTCGTATAGCGGTTCAGGAACGCGCTCATCACGTAGAGTTCAGGGGAGCGAAACAACATCACCCCATATCCCCACTTTTGCAAATCCCCCACGATTTTCGCGATTTCTCCGGCTGGCAACATCTCGAGCCCAACCACTCCCGGCGGAACCGATAGACAGAACAGTCCTAGTGCTCCCTTACTTTCCTTTACCTCCACCTCAGGCAATTCCGCCAGAGTGACCCGAATGAATTCCGCGCGCAGCTTATCCAGGTTTCCAAATCTTCCGGGCGCTAACACCAACGCGCGCTTGTACAGCAATTCATTCGAGGGCACCAATTGGTTGTCCGCCGGGAATACCACGGCTTCGGCATGTCCGCCCGTTACCAGCAGTGCATGCAATTCGTTGTTATCCCATCCTGTGAACGCCGGCCCTTTCACCTCCAGACAATCCAGTTCCATGCGTTCCAGACTCAAATCCTCCATCACGCCCGTAAGAAATTCCTTGGGGTCCCTCAAGTCGTGTTGCGACGCATATAAGAGATTGACTCCCAGAATTCCCACCGCCTCTTGCTGTAGCAAATTGCTGGGGTCTCGAAGATTCACGTGTAGGATCACGTCGTTCGTTGGCCCTCCGGGCTGCTGCAGGAAGCGCAACCCGATCCACCCGTGGCAATCGTTGGTGCCGGAAAAATTGCGCGCGGAAATGGTATCGACGAAGGAAAAAAAACGGCTAGTTGCCCCGCGGGTGGCCTGCAGTTGCACCAGCAACTGCGCCCACTCGTTATCCAGCATGGCCATCAGTCGTGGTTTGCTGACGTAGCGTGTTCCGGCTCCGTATAGGTCGTCGCTTACTTCCTTGTCGTATGCCGAAATGGTCTTCGCCACCGTACCCGACGCGCCACCCACCTGCAAAAACCACCGCGCTACTTCCTGCCCCGCTCCAATTTCCGCAAATGAGCCGAATACGGCGGCATTCAGATTGATTGAAAGTGCCTTCTGATACGTTCCGAGCTTCTCTGACGAGTCCATTGCCTCTCCCCAACAGGGAATAGACTCTACCATTTCCTGATGTAGCGTTTGAACAGGAGTCAGGAAGTAGGCCGAACGGCAGGGTCCTAACGGTGGCGCGGAGCGGGCTGAACGAAAAGAGACCAACGTGGGTACGTCAACACGGATGTTCAGAGGCTTGCAGCGCGTTTCTCTGACGTGGTTTCCTCTTCGTTTTTGGGAACGTATTCTCCCCCGGCGCCGCGTTCCCAATTGCGATTCAGCACGCGATCAGAATTCTGCCGGCGGAACGTTTCCGCGATGTAGCAATTCCAGCAGACCGGCAGGTGCGTCTGGAAAACTCCCGGCAATTGCTCCGCTGGAATTTCATTCCACTGTTTGGCGATGCGTTCCGGCGAAAGCAGAGCAGGGTGCCGGTCGTGCCACTGCATCTCTACAAAGGGTTTCTGGCAATACGCGCAGGATTTTCCCTTGTACCACTCGGCCACGATGTTCCACACCAGGCAGTGCGCCGGGTCGGCATTCACCTGGCTCAGGCATTCCTGCCCACAATTCCGCTTTTCCGGCCACCGCGAACACTGGTCCAGCCGAACCTCCTGCTTCCCGATCATCGTTGTGCTGACGGCCTTGCCTGCATTGACCCGCACCGCCGCGGCTTCATGGGTTTCCGGACACGTCACCAGCCGCTGCCCGCGATAACGCAAATAGGTTCGAACCCCCAAACCAACGCCGAAAACCATGCCGCCAATCAGTAGAACCAAGATGGCTGCAAGAATGAGGTTGCTGAGAATCATGCTTCCTCCTCGGTCCGGCGATTCCTTTGGCCGGACTACCCCTTAACTGAAATTGCAGGAACATCTCCAAAACGTGGCCACCTAGACGATTTTGGTCGATCCTTGAAACGAAACGAGTTAGGCAACTCACTCGTTCGCGAGTCCACTGCTTTCGAGCCTTCGAAGCGGGCTTCGACGCACCGTTCTGCGCCAATTTGCGAAACCTTGAGCGATTCCCCCGCTCTATTTCGGCGGCCGCGACAGCAGATCCGTGACCTTGCGATTGAACTTGTCGAGGTCCAGCTCGGTTTGTACGTGAACGAGCCGTTCTCCAAGTCCCGGCTGGTTCCCGGGCGTCCAGACCAGCGTATTGCCGTAGCCGGCGGTGTGAGAAATATCGATGTCCATAAACAAAGTTTCTTCTTTGGTGATGATGCTAGGATCCAGCCACGCCGCCGCGGCCAGTTCATCCCACAAGTATTCTTCATCGGCCCATTGGCCGATATACTTCGCCGCTGGCGTTCCGGCTTTCGCGATTTGCTGGATCATCTCCTTGGTCATTCGCGTTTTCACCGAAATGTCCACCGTGGTTACGGTAATCTTTGCCCACGGCGCGCGCAAAACGATGTGCACCGCCTCCGGATCCCACCAAAAATTGAATTCGCGGCGGTTTGCTTGTGCCCAGCTCATCGGTTCTACCGGCGCAATGCTGCCGCCCATCACCACCAGTTCTTGAGCCAATTCCGGGAACTTCGGATCCAAACTGACAGCTTGCGCGAGGTTCGTCAGGGGTCCACCCGCATAAATCGTCACTTCATGTGGATACTGGTGCACCATGCGGATCAGAAAGTGCGCTGCGTCTTCGCTTTCTGCTTTCCATGCCGGGTTTCCTTCCGGTAACGGATTGGGAACCTCGAACGGCTCGTGATAGGCGCCAGCATTCCACACCCCCGTCAGCGTTGAGCCCGTGGAGGAACGAATTCTATGTTCGTTCCAGGCGCCCTGGTAACTCACCACGCCATACAGTGTTTCCCAACGTTTGATTTCTTCCTTGCTGTTGATGAGTGGAAATACGGCGCCAGGATAGACCTTGATATTGGGGTGACTGGTCAATTCCAGCATCCGCAAAGTGTGCGCGACTTCTTCGTCTCGCCACTGATCCCCGCTGACGACGGTGATCCCCAGGGTCTCCACCTCCGGCGACTGCAGCACCATCAGCATGGATTGTTGGTCCGTCGTCGCCGGGCCGCGTGCATCCTGATCGAGAATTACTTTTCGCGTTTGGGCCTGCGAGCAAGCGCAAGTAAGAGCGAAAATAAACAACAACGGCACAATTTTGCGTTTCACGGATCAAACTCCTGTGGGCAGTGAATCTTCTAAAATATTTTGAATTCACAACAGCAAACCCAAGTCTGTCATTCCGAACGAAATCCGCGGAGTGAGGAATCTCTCTTCGATTCTGGATAGGTTCACTTGAAAATATGAATGCGAATTCCAACGCGCCGAATTACATACGCATTCGTCCTAGGTGTCAACTCTGTGTGTTTCCACGGTACTTGCCGGTTTCAAAATCGCTCCCGCGCTGGCCCGCCCATTCATCAGTACCGTGACTGGCTCTGCGAATCGCAAATGACGCACACAGCCCCGTTCTTCTTCGGCTGGCTGCGCTGCCAGCCATTCCCAATCCACCGTTCCTTCTCCGAGATCGGGGTTCACCGTGAAATACCCGACCTGAAACGCCGAAAGATTCTGGAAAAAGTGACTGCCCTGCGATGGTGTGACCCGAAAATCGCGAAATCCCGCTTCCAGAATCACGGCGGCGCCCGAAATGTCGTCCCAGTCCACCGGAATTCCTAGCCAAGGATCATTCGAGCCCCAGCGACCCACACCCACTAAGAGATACGGCCGGTTCTCTCCGGCAAGTTTTGCGTTGAAGTAGGAAACGTGTCCCGCCACTTCCTGACTCTGTCCACGCTCGAACCGCTGCGCATCCACCACCACCACATCCAGCAAATTTCCCACGCGGCCATTTCCCAGCACTTTCGTGCTTTGCGCCATCAGTTTGGAGGGGTCGACCGCCTCCTTGTGTAAATCTTCAATCTCTTGTGAAAGCACCAGTGGACGTATCTGCAAGAACCCAAATTGCGCGCTCTCCCCCGCTTGCCGCGCCAGCCGGACCGCAAATTCAATTTCCACCGGCTGGCCAAACGCGTTTTCTCCATCCTTCATCAACTCGTCCAGAAGTGCGGCCAAGGGAAACACGCCGTATTTCAGAATCGGTGCGAAGGTTACCACGCGCATTCCTGCCCGGCTCAGACCGTCCGTGATTCTGTCGTTATCCGCCGAGTAGGTTGACCCCAACGCGTCCAGCGTTCCATCGGCTTCCGCAATGTCCAGGCTGAATCGCACTTCGCGCAGGCTCGGAGGTGAACTTTCCTCCGGCACATGATTCACGGAAAGCGCCCAAAAATCCGTTTGCGATTGCGACAGAAAATCCTCTACCGACGAAAATTGCACCAGATGCGCCGGGTAGCGCGGGCAAAACGCCAGGCACTTCCCTCCGTCTACCACGGTGCGCCCCAATCCCAGCGCCACTGCCGCAATCCCATCCTCAAATGCCATTGGGGGTACAGGATAAAAATTCCGGGAGCGCGCCACCCCGGAAAAGTCCGGATAAAACCGCGCGGCGAAGAATGACCCCACCACCTGCTGCAGAATCACCGCCATTTTTTCTTCTTCCAGGCGGAACGGCGTCGCGCGTACGTAGGCTTTGGCATGCCGACTGAATGTGGACGCGTAGACCAGCTTAATCGCTTCGCTAAGTTGATTCAGCCGGTAACCCGCATCTTCGTGCTGGTTCCCCAGCATGAACGTCTCGTACACCCCTGTGAATGGCTGGTACTGCGAATCTTCAAGCAAACTCGAGGAACGCACCGCCAGCGGGTACCGCGCCTCCGCGAGATAGGCGCGCAAATCTTCGGTCAACGACGCCGGGAGAGTCGCTTCGAGAAACCGCTGCTGGATTTCGCCGTCGTCGGTCGCATGGATCGCAAAGTCGAGTAGATTGTTCTCCGCGAGAAACCGGTCAAACGCATCCGTGGCAACCACTACCGTCGGTGGGACCGTCACCTGCACATTTGCGAACCGCCGCGTATAACGCCGCGTGTGCAACAGGTGCCGCACAAACGCCAGCCCTCGCGCTTTTCCCCCCAACGACCCCGAACCAATCCGCAAAAAATACGAGCCGCCGCTCTGAAACGCGGCCGGTTTAAAGTCCCCGATCAACACATCGCTTTGTTCGCGCCGGTATTCGGCAATGGAGTCGATCAAGTTGCGGCGCAGATCCTCGATCGTGGGGAAATCCGAAACCTTGCGCGGCCGGAATTTTTGCGCCAGGGCAAACTCCGTGCGCGCCGTCAACCAGTGCGAAAAATGATTCCGTTCCCCGTGATAGGCGATGCTTTCCGCCGGCACCGTCCGTAAACATTCTTCCAGGGAATTCAGGTCTGTGGCGCGGGCCACTTCCACACGGTCTGGCGTGCGAAACACAAAATCGCCGAACGCAAACTGCTGTGTCAGCACCTTTCGCAGATCCCGCAAAAACGTCGGAGAGCCTTTCCGCAGGAAGGAATACCCTTGTTCGTAGGCTCTTGGTCGAAAGGCCGTGCGGCTGGTCTGCAGCACTATCGGCACATCGGGCACAAGGGCGCGCGCGCTCTTGGCCAGCTCAAATCCCGCTTCCGCGCTCAGCAAGCCTGCATGCGGAAATTCTACGTCACTCACGATTCCCAGCAGGTGCTCCTGAAATCGCACCGCCAGCGCGTAAGCGTCCTCGTAATTCGATATCAGCAGAATCTTGGGCCGCGCCCGCATGCGCAACAACTTGTGCGCCAGATTCACGCCTTCCTGGATCACCCGTCTCGTTTGCGAGATCAACTCCGTGTACATCAACGGCAAAAACGAGGAGTAATAGCGGATGTTATCTTCGACTACCAGCACCACCGGCACTCCCATCATGGACGCGTCGTGCTCCACGTTGCGTCGATCCTCGATGTACTTCACGATCGCGATGAGCACCCGCGGCGTGCCCTGCCACAGGAAAATTTTCTCAATCTCCGTCACGGGATTCCGCGCAATGAATTTCTTAATCTCACGGTAGTCGTACGCCAGCACGACCACCGGCACCTGCAGTCCCGCTTCCTTGATCTCCCGCGCTAGTTGCGCCGCGTTCATGTCCCCCACCGCTAGGTTGGTCAGGATCAGGTTGAAACTTGGGTCGGCCTTGGCTAGTTCCAGTGCTTCGCGGCAGCTCGATACATGGGTGATACGAGGAATCTGTTGCAGGTGTAAATCTTGCGATTCGCTGACCAACAATTCGTTCAGCCGCCCGTCTTCCTTAAGGATGAAGGAGTCATACAGGCTCGACACCAGCAGAATGTTCTGCACGCGGTAAGGCATCAGGTTGTCGAAGCCTTCGAACTGCATCTCCACATCGGGAAACGGGATCGGAAGGGACTGCTGCTTCATGAACAAGCTCCGCTCTATACGAAAAACGGCGGGGTGGCTCGTAACCACCCCGCCGGAAGTGTAGTCCTTACTTGCTGTCTTAGACGAGCCCCTGATCCAGCATCGAGTCCGCCACCTTCACAAACCCGGCGATGTTTGCGCCATACACCAGATTTCCGGGGTGACCATACTTTTCTGCTGTTTCGAACGCGCTCTTGTGGATGGCGATCATGATCTTGTGCAGCCGATCGTCCACTTCTTCCCGCGTCCATGCTATGCGCATGCTGTTCTGGCTCATTTCCAATCCGCTCGTGGCCACGCCGCCGGCATTCGCCGCCTTCGCCGGCCCGTAGAGAATCTTCGCTTCCAGGAACAGTTTGGTTGCGTCCAGCGTGCTCGGCATGTTGGCGCCTTCCGCCACCAGCTTGCAGCCGTTCATCACCAGCGTCGCGGCATCCTTCGCGTTGATTTCGTTCTGCGTCGCGCTCGGGAATGCGCAATCCGCCTTGATGGTCCAGATTGGGTTGTAATCCAGCCGTGGATCAACCGGGATATACTTCGCAGTTTTGAACTTGTCCGCGTATTCCTTGATGCGGCCACGCTTTACGTTCTTCAGTTCGAGAACGAACGCCAGCTTCTCGCGGTTGATTCCGTCCGGATCGTGAATCACGCCGTTGGAATCGGAAATCGCGATTACTTTCGCGCCGAGGTCCAGCAGCTTCTCAATCGTGTACTGAGACACGTTACCGCTTCCGCTGACCAGGCACAGCTTGCCGTCGAACATCTGCTTCTTGGTCTTCAGCATTTCTTGCGCAAAGTACACGCAGCCATAGCCTGTGGCTTCCGGACGAATCAACGAGCCGCCCCAGCTCAGGCCCTTGCCCGTCAATACGCCGGTGAAGCAATTCGCCAGCCGCTTGTACTGCCCGAACAGAAACCCGATTTCGCGTCCACCTACGCCAATGTCGCCTGCCGGTACGTCTGTGTCGGCGCCGATGTGACGATACAGTTCGCTCATGAAGCTCTGGCAGAACCGCATCACTTCGTTGTCGCTCTTGCCCTTGGGATCAAAATCAGAGCCGCCCTTGCCGCCGCCCATCGGCAACGTGGTCAGTGAATTCTTCAGCACCTGTTCGAACGCCAGGAACTTCAAAATGCCCAGATTGACCGAAGGATGGAAGCGCAGTCCGCCCTTGTACGGCCCGATCGCGCTGTTCATCTCAATCCGGAATCCACGGTTCACCTGGACCTGCCCTGCGTCGTCGGTCCACGGGACGCGGAACATCAACACACGCTCTGGTTCGATGAACCTTTCCAGTAACCGGGCTTTTTGATATTCGGGATGCTTGCTGATAGCGGGACCGAGTGTTTCGAGGACTTCCTGGACTGCCTGGAGAAATTCGGGTTCTGCGGGGTTCTTTGCTCGAGCGATAGCTAGAACTTCCTTGATATACTCCCCGGTCTCTTTAAGGGCCGGAGGAGTATGCGTAAGTGTACCCATGGTCTAATCCTCCTGATAGGAATTGTGAATTGGAATGGCATGAAAAATTTTGCTCGCCATGTAGCCGACGGGTGGGGCTGAGCGCAAGTTCGCAATGCAAATTGATTAAATACTAAGTGGCCTACCGGGTGCGGTGATATAAATCACGCCGCTGCGTACTCGCGACCAAGCCTCACCCTACCACTTTGGCCTGCTTGTGGAAACTACCTCGTGTCCCCAGTAACGGCTTGGGTATTGGGTGCTACGGCCGAACCTGCGCCAGAATCCGCAACGTCACAATTTCGTGCGGCTTCAGCGTAATCTCCACGGAAGAACTCTCCACCGGAATCTCCTTGATCTCGTCTTCCATCGCGGTGCACAGCCATGCCTTTTGTAACTGCAATGCGGGGAATCGTATTGTGACTTTACCGTCGGTTCCCGCTATCTCTAACAGCCGCAACACCGTTCCGTTGCCGTCTTCCGCCGCTTTCCAGTTCTCCGCCACGACTCCCGGCCCCATCACTTGCAGGAAGCTCACCGGCTCGGGTTTGAGGGGCCGGTCCGGATTGCCGACCTTGTCCTGATCGATGACTTCGTCCGTTTCAAGGGGCGTCATTGCCGCACGCCCAAGGCGCGACAGATCTGCCGGAGCGAGCGACGGCCCGCTGGTCATCACGTAGCGAAACGTTGTTTCGCCGCCTTGCTCGGCGCGAAAATTGGTGTGCCAGTAGTTGTTAAATACGTAAGAAAAAATAGTCGAACTCTTCGGAGCAAATTCCTCCGGCCACACGCCTCGATTGATATCCCCCAGGGTAATCAACGGCGCGTCCACCGGCACAATCGCTACGTCCCAATCGCCACCCGAAGCTTTCACCCAATGCCCGACGCTGAACCATTCCAGTCCAGCACCCTTCATCATGTTCTTGCCCGGGTCGACCCAACCGTTTTGGATTTCGTACTGAAATGAGGGCTTCGGCGCTCCTACAGGAAACGCAAAATAGACCGCTTCCTTGTCGCGCAACGGCTCTTTTGTGATGTGATTTACGAATTCAATCTTTTTTTCGGCATCGTACAAAAGGATTTCCGTTCGCACCGATGGCGTGTGCACTCCCTTGGCTTGTATGGTCAGAACCTGCCCGAACGGAGTCTTTCGTAACCCGCGAATCTGGCCGCCTGTCGACGGTGTGACCTTTAGCTGTGCCAGCGGCAGCGATTTGCGCATGTACACAATCTGCGTCGGCGATTTTCCGCCGCCTTCGACATACACATACTGATTGAAACGGTACGGGCTCGCCGCATCGACTAACTCGCGATTCAATTGCTTGTCGAAGATGCTTTTCACCGCGCCTGTCGCCGCATCCACCTGCACGCGATAGTAGGTATTCTCCATCGTGTCGCTTGCCGGAGCATTTGCCTCTTGTCCCGCTGCGGCAATGCCTTCCCCAGCCTCATGCTGCCCAACCAGCGAATAGCATTTAAAACCCATTGCAGGCACGTCCTTCGCCAGGAACCGCACGTGCCGGTATCCTGCGCCTTCGCGCAAAATTTCAAACGGTACAGGCGTTTTTCCGCCATACTCCGCGAGGATGGTATTTGTGTTCAAATCCAATTCCACCAGCTCGCTGCGTTGCCAGCTCAGAGAGTTGAACACCATCAGCGACGACGACGGCATATGAATCTGGTTTGCAATCTGGCTCAGCGAAGATTTCGCCAGTGCATTTATGGCCTCCCGGCTCTCCATCGCATACTCGTCCTTCGTCGCCAGTTGCCCCACAGCTTCCTGGCTGTCGGGGCGGTACACCGAATCCCACGAAGTCCACGTGTGTTCCGCAAATAGCAGCAGATTTTTCCAGATTCGATCGAGTTGCTGCCGTGGTACTCCTAACGATGGATTCAGGTAACGCGACACGGTCGAGAGTTCCTCAGCCGCCACCGCTTGCGATTGGCTGTTTCGATCCGCCGCGGTGTTCGCCGCGTCAGTGCCCTCGCCGTCTTCCCAGTAGGGACCGCCATCGCCCGTCACCGTCGCCAGTAGCGATCCGTATTTCTGCTCGATGTAGTGGAAGTAATCGGGGAACGTGCTCAAGATGAACTTTGGATACGCGTACGCCTCGCTCCATTTCGCGAGGAATTCTGGTTCGCTCAGTCGTGCGTCCGTATTTTCCAGCTGGCTGCCGAACATCAGTACCGCGTCCGGTTTGTAATCCGGCGCCGCAAACTGCTGCAGAAACGCCGGAAGGCCCTGACGGCAAGCCCCGACCTGCGGAGGCAGTTCACACACAAACCAGAGTTGCGAATATTGCCGTGTGTTGGCCATCAACACTTTTGCCCCATCCGGTCCTTCGCGCCAGAATGGCGATTTCTCGTTCCACCGGCCAATCAGCACACTGGGACCCCGGTCGACATTTGTTGCTTCTGCGAAATAGTTGATCCCGGCGGCTTTCAATACCGAGGGATACGACCACGTTATGCTCGGAACGTCCGTCAGATTCGCATAATCGAACGGCACTCCTTCTGTCCGGTGCAATTCATGCGAATAGCTCAGCGAACGAATTAACTCCTCCAGGCTCGGGTAGCCGGTCATCAGATTGGCATATTGTGCGGGCACGCCGATTTTGCCCTCGTGCACGTATTGCAGAAATTGCTTCCTCGTTCCCTCATTCCTCGTCGCAAAATAATTCTGCACCACCCAGGAACCGTCCAGGCTGAACCGCATCTCCGGATTCTTCGGCAGAAACGCCAGTAGTTTGTCGATATTGCGGCTCTGCAATTCCGCTACTTTGGCCTGGTAATCAGTGTAGCCAATGTCCAGATGCGCATGCGGAACAAAGTAGATCGTCCACTTCCGTTCAGGAATGATCGTCGTGTTCGAATGGTAAGTTTTTCCGTTCGCATGAATTGCCATACTCGCGGCAACGGGACCAGAAAATTCCGGCACCTCAAATGCAATCCGTTCCTGCCCAAATTCGTTTTCGCCTTTAAATGAAGCCTGCAGGTGTTCCTTCCCGACAGAAAGTTCTACCTGCCCCGCACCCAATTTGTCCGCAGATGTAACGGTTACCGTGGTAAGTTCAAAAGTTTCGTTTCCTTTTTGCTTGTAAAATACGGTTGGCTTGATGGCCGCCGTGGGTTCCAGCTTTCCGTTCGCCTCTTCGGTCAAGCGAAGCGCATCATAAATCAACGAAGCCTGCATCTCCGGATTCTGTTCATTCTCCACCGCCGTCAGTACCAGCTTGTTCTCTCCGGCTTTCAAGAATTTCCCAGGGAAATCGATCTCCAGGGTATCCCCACCGTATATCGGCGAATCCACGCGGTCGTCTCCGGGGTAATAGCTGATTTTTCGCTCAAAAAAATAGCGACCCGTGTGCCCGTTGATCTCGACCAATAAGTCCGGCACGCTGGGATTCACCAGCAGTGCTGCTATTGTCAGCCGGTAGTTTTCCATGGGCGGCCCCATATGGAACAGGATAGTGTAGGGCATGGGATGCTTGCTTCCACTACCATTCACCGATGTCATCTGCGACGCCGGCCAGTCCGCAGTCTTACTCTGTCCTACCCTGAATATCGGCTTCAGCGCGTCGCTCTCAAAGTTGTGCCCAAACTCCCGCGAAGTTTGATCAAACTCTCCGATCTGCCACACCACAGTCTTGTCAGTGTGCGTTTGCTGCGCCGCGAGATGCTTGGGAAAGGTAAGGAAGAGAGAAAGAAGTAAAGCAAGCAGGCAGGTCCGCTCTCGAGGTTTCATCGTTGTTATCCTGTGCTACCGCCAACATTCTTCTCCAACGCCGCGCACACTACAAGCTACGGATTCTCATGTGGATGAGGCCGATTGCCTGGTCCGCCATTCTGCCTTTTCGGGTGAGGCTAATTACTGGCTAGCGGCGGTCCGCTGACTCGCTTGCCTTTGAGGTGGAAACTTACATCAACATGGTCAGCAATTTTGATGAACGGTATCCCGTTGTTCATCCCGTAGTCTTTGCGGTTGAAGACCATCGTTCCTTTAATCTCACCTGAGCCTGTGCCCTTGCCGGATACGACCAGCGTCAACTTCTCGGGGTTTGAGACTCCGCGAATGGTAAAGTCTCCGTCCACCTCGTAGGTGTTGTGACCGGTCTGCACGAATTTCGTCGACTTAAACGTGATCAGGGGATTCTGCTCGACGTCGAAGAAATCGTTGCCCTTCAACTTGCCGTTCTTCAAGCCACTCCCGGTATCCACGCTATCGGCGTAGATTTTGACTTCGAGCACTCCCGTCGTTTCGTCCGGCGAGGCAAACGTTAGCGTAGCTTCCCACTTGTCGAATTTGCCGGCAATCGTCGTCGAAGCCTTCACATGGAACTTAATCACGCTCTCTACAGGAGTGATCACGAAGACGGGCGCTTGTGCTTGCGTCCGTGAAGGACTGAGGGCCGTTGCCAACACAAACAAAAAGACGATTCGCATGGCGCAGAATCTTAACTTTCTTCTCTCCCTTGTCAATGAATGCTTTCCTCTTGTCAAGCTTTCCTCTTAGACTTTGATCACGTCGTTGAAGGAGCATTCTGACGTGGTAACATGAGCTGCTAGTTTAGTCTTGTAGTGCCTCTGAGGATCCCATCATGAAACAACCTGCTTGTTCTGACCGCCGCAATTTTCTCAAGACCAGTGGCGCCGTTGCCGCAGGCCTTCTCAGCACAAGTGGTGCCGCGCTCACTTCTCCCACGCTCTCTGCATTCCCGCCTCTTCCCGCGAATCCCAATACTCAGGCGGCCATGCCGACGCGCAACCTCGGCAAGACAGGCTACAAGGTGGGAATCTTCAGCCTCGGTGGGCAAGCCGCGCTCGAAAAGCCCAACAACTTCGACGTTGCCGTCCCCATCCTCGAACGCGCTCTAGACCTTGGTGTGAACTATATTGACACCTCCTCGATCTATGGTGGCCCGGAACGCTGGAGCGAGCAGTACGTCGGCCGCGTGATGAAGACCCGCCGTCAAGACGCGTTTGTCGCCACAAAAACGAAAGAACGCACGCGCGACGGCTCGCTGCGCATGATCGAAAAATCCCTGGCCCTTCTGAATACGGATCATATCGATTTGTGGCAACTGCACGATATCGGTTTACCCGAAGACGTTAGTGCAGCCTTCGCTCCCGACGGCGCCATGAAAGCGCTGCTCGAAATGCAGCAACAGAAGGTGGTGCGTTTTCTTGGCGTCACCGGCCACTATCGCCCCGAAGCCCTGATCGACGCGGTGAATCGCCATCCCTTCGACACGATTTTAATGGCCTTGAACGCCGCCGATGCGCACATCCACAGTTTCACAGACCAATTGCTTCCCCTGGTGGTGGAGAAGCAAATGGGCATCATCGGCATGAAGGTGCCGTCCCGCGGCCGGTTGCTTTCGAGTTGGACTCCGCCGCCCCTCGATCAGCAGCAGCATTCCTGGGAGGGTTCGGCGATTGCCACGCGCTCTGGTGTAATGAGCATGCGCGAGGCCATGAATTTCACGCTATCTCATCCGGTCAGCACTGTGATCATTGGATGCGACAATCTTGGGCAGCTGGAAGAAGATGTTCAGATCGCCCGGGAGTTTACGCCGCTCTCGCAGTCGCAGATGGCTGCGCTGAATCAGCTTGCCGCTCCCGTCGCCAAACAATCGCTGTTTTTCCGTTTCACCGACCGCAGCAGAGGCTGAGTTGTCTGGTCATCCTGAGCGAAACGAAGGCTTGCGCTGAGCTGCAAAGGGATCTCGTACCGTTGCGTCTTCTCTAAGCCTCAATTCTTCGTGCCTTCCATCTCCACATAGAACTTCTGCAGCACAAAAAAGGCCTTCTTCTTTTCCCCGTGATTCGAGATAAGCCCCTTCCGATTGAAGTAATCCTCTATATTCGGCAGCGTCCGTCGTGGACTGCGAAAATCCTTCAGAATCCAGGGCGTGGTGCCGCGCAGAAACGAAATTCTCTTTAGCATGGCCACCTGATGCTCGTACAGCGTCTCTTGGTACTCCTCGGTGAAGCGCGTGTCCGCGTCGCCATGGTACCCAAACAGCGCGTCGCCTCCCCACTCGCTCATGATCAGTGGCTTGTTGTATTGGGAAGTCCAGTCCGTCCGCTCCAGATCCGCGATTGTGTGGCTGTACCAACCGATATATTCATTGTTCCCCATCACGTCGAGTTCGTTTGCAATCGGATCGTTGATTCGCACGTGCAGCCCGCTCGTGTCCTGGGTCTCCTGCGCCTGCAGCGCCGCAGATACCAGCCGCGTCGGATCGCTCGTATGCGCCTGCTGAATGAGCTGGACCAAAAACCTGTTTCTCGCCTCAGTAATGGGTGTCTCGTTTGCCACGGAATAGAGGATTAGCGCCGCGCGGTTGTGGTCGCGGGTGATCAGCTCGCTCAACTGGTTTTCCGCGTTGCGCAGCGTGTCGGGATTCTCCCACTGAATCGTCCAGTACACCGGGATTTCCTCCCACACCAGAACGCCGATCTGATCGGCCATACGCAGCGTCGCTTCGTTATGCGGATAGTGCGCCAGGCGCACGAAGTTGCATCCCAGCTCTTTGGCCCAAGTCAACAGAACCCGAGCGTCATCTTCGCTCCACGCTCTGCCTGGCCGTAATGGGGCTTCTTCATGGATGTTGATTCCACGCAAGAAAACTGATTTTCCGTTGAGCAGAATGTCTGTTCCACGAACCGCAATGGACCGGAAGCCAATGTGGTCCGCAACCTTGTCGGTCTCGCTGGCAATCTCTACCGTATACAACTTGGGATTCTCCGGCGACCAGAGCGTGAGATTAGCCGCAAAAGAGAATTCCAAATGCCCGGCCGAATCCGCCTGGAACGTCTTGCTCAGCCCGACTTCCGCTATGCGAAGGGTGACCTTCTGCCGCAATAGCGCCCCATTGAGTTGCACCCAGCCTTTGATCTGGTTCGTCAAGCCCTTCTCCAACTGGACCTCGTAGTCTTGAATGAAGGTTTCGGGCACTTCGACCAGTGTCACTGGGCGCGTAATTCCCCCGTAGTTCCACCAGTCCGTGTTCACTGAAGGGACCTCGTCCTTAGCCCGGGTGTTGTTTACGCGGACGACCAAGAAATTTCCTTGAGCGCGCACGCGATCCGTGATTTCGAAATCGAAAGGAGTGAACCCACCTTTGTGCGTTCCAAGTGGTTCTCCATTCAGATACACGTTGGCAAGGTAATTGGCCGCGCCGAAGTGCACGAACACTCTTTTCTTCGGTCCTAGCGCGTAATCGAACGAGCGCTTATACCACATGCTCCCTTCATAGAAGAGCAATGACTCCCGCTGCGTGTTCCAGTCCCCCGGCACGTGCAGTTGACCGGACGTATCGAAATCGTATTCGACCAATTCGGATTTGGACTGCGGTTTGTAGTTCTTAAAGAAGCCACTGTTGCCGCTCAGGGTCTGCGCGCGATAGTCGACATACCCCACGTCATACGGATCGACAATCACTTGCCATTGCCCATCCAGGCTGACCGTGGACCGCCCCTGGACATTCGCCAGCAGAGGAGCCACTTGCGCGGCACCGCTGTCGGCGGCCAGGACTGCCCCTAAGCAGAGCAGTAAAATCCGGTTGAGGTGTGCCATAAGGTTCATCATTCTATGCTGTTTCCAGGGCGCGATCGACTCTCCCCGTTGCCTTTGACAGTTCACTCACTACGAAGAGAAAGATCCCAGCTTCTCCCGAAGAGGCGGGAACGCAGGAAAGACAAAAGCCTTATTGCAACACCACCCGCCTTCCAGCGAGTCTTGGTACGAATTGAAGTACTGCCGATGTTCAGCCGTCACACCGCTTGGTGCCCATTGCACTGGCTTCCCAACGCCCCCAAGCAGACGCTCGCCTCAGCGGAGGTCTCCCCATGACAAATCCTAAGGTCGCCGACCTTGCCGGTCCCGGCATTGGCAATTACGAAGAACTCCAAAAGATCCTTCCGAATGATTACAGTAGCTCCCTCACGCGTCGTGAAACACAAAAAGCCATTTTCGCCGTAAAGCGTTTCATTGAGGACAATCTCTGCAAAGAGTTGAACCTCATCATGGTCACCGTGCCGTTGGTTGTCGACGTCGACAGCGGTGTGAACGACATGCTCGACCGCGACGGCTCCCGTACTCCACTCCAGTTTCATATCTCTAACGATCGGGAGAAACATCCTGTCGACGCTCAGATCGTGCAGGCCGCCACGAAGTGGAAGAGGACCGCTCTTCGTTACTTCGGCATGCGCCTCGGTGAAGGGCTTTGCACGGATATGCGCGCCGTCCGCAAAGACTATTTCCTCGACCACGACCACAGCGTCTACGTCGATCAGTGGGATTGGGAACGTGTCGTTTCCCCCGAACAACGCAATCTGGATTTCCTCAAGGAGATCGTGAACAAAATCTGGAAGGTGCTGACCGAAGCGGAGCGCTACGCCATCGAACTGTTTCCTGAGCTGCGCTCGAAGAAATATCCCAATCTTCCGGAGAAGCTGACATTCCTCCATGCCGAGGAGCTGCTTCGTTTGTACCCGGATTTGCCGCGCAAGCAGCGCGAGACAGCTATCCTCCAGGAATGCCCGGCGCTGTTTATTACCGGCATCGGCCACCCGCTCGAAGACGGCTATCCGCACGAAATGCGCGCGGCCGATTATGACGATTGGGTCACACCCACCAAGACCATCGACGGAAAGCTATGCCACGGCTTGAATGGTGACATCCTGGTCTGGAATCAGGTTACCAAGCGCCGCCACGAGCTCAGCTCCATGGGCATTCGCGTCAACGCCGAAACCTTGAAAAAGCAGCTCGAACTTTCGGGCCAGCTTGACTTTCTGAAATTTCCCTACCATCAGGCCATCATGAAGAATGAAATTCCCCTCAGCATTGGCGGCGGCATTGGGCAATCGCGTACCCTGATGCTGATCCTGCGTAAAGCGCACCTTGGGGAAGTCACTGTCAGTGTCTGGCCTAAAGTTCTGAAGGAAATCTGCGCGCAGAAGAATATTCACGTGCTGGAATAATAAGGAGAAAAAAAACGAGCGAGACGGGCAGCCAGCTCAAGTCATGGGGACGATGATGGCGCTGGCTGCCCGTTGTATTTCAGTTTCTTCTGATTCGCTGCTCCGAAACCGTCAACTGTGAACTGTCGACTGTAAACGTGTTTCAGTGCCCCAGGAACTTCTCAATCTTGGTTAGTTCCGCTTCCGCCATATCGAAATACTTCTGCGCGTTCTTCAGGTCTTGTGCCTTAAGCGCATTGTTTCCCTTGGACATGTAAAGCTGCATGCGCTCTTCAGACGAAGCGATATCCGCGCGAAGGTTGTAGCCCGCAGCCTGCTGTTGATGCCGAAGCGTCTCCACGCTCTGCGTTGCAGTTTCCGCCCGGACGCTCAGCTTGTCCGCTTCGTCTTCCATCTTTGCGATCTCTTCCGGCGAAGGTCCTGGTGGAGGTGCCGGCACCGACGGAGCATCCGCCCGTGAAGGCGGGGGATTTCCGGCTGCCAAGTTGCGGTTGCCCTGCGCGCCTATCTTGTTGGACATGGTCACCGAGCCGGTCGTCGCATCCACGTGAATGCTGCCTTTCGGGCTGTCGAGAGCCACGCTGCCATTGGCATCCACCTTCAAACTTCCTTCATCGCTTTGCAGCGAAACCGTTGGGTTCGCAGGAGTCGCTGGTGGTTCACTCGGGTTGGGCGTCGTGGAAGTATCTGTGGCCGCCGCACTGTTTCCTGCCGCCGGGAACATCGCCTTTGTAGGATCAGCATGCGTTCCGAAATGCCTTGGGATATACATTCCCGCGGCAATCAGGACGCCTATTCCCAGCAATGCGCCGATTGCTAACCACACGCCGCGGCTTGAACTCGGACGCGCGCTAGGTGGGGGCGGAGGCGCCGCAGCCACCGGGGTCGCCGGCGAAGTCAGCGGCACTGTCGGCGGCGGAGGTGTCGCCGGGGGTACGGGCGCCGGAGTGCGGGGCGCGGGCGTAGTCGCAACACGCGGCATATGGGGCGTGTCCACAAGAGTCGTGGCCCCAGACGGTTTTGGCGTTGGCGTGACTGATGTTGTGTTCGACGCCGGCAATTGGCTGACTTCAACGCTGCTTAACGCCGCGCGAAACGCATCCGCGGACTGAAACCGGTTTGCTGGATCTTTCGCAATAGCCATCATGATGATCTGATTCAGTCCGGCCGGCAGGTCGCCCCGCAGCGTGATGGGTTCAGGCGGCGTCTCGTTCAGATGCGCAGTCATCAGCGAATACTGCGAATCGCTCTTGAAGGGAAGTTTGCCCGTCAGCATTTCATACAGAGACACGCCGAAGGAATAAATGTCCGAGCGCGTGTCGGCGGCTTCGCCGCGAACCTGTTCTGGCGGCATATAGTTTAGCGAGCCTAGCGTCGTTCCCGTCGAAGTGAGTGAACCATCTGTCGCCGAGCGCGCGATGCCAAAGTCCATCAACTTCACCACGCCCTGCGGAGTCAGCATCATATTCGCCGGCTTGATGTCCCGGTGAATGATGTTCTGCTTGTGCGCGTAGCTCAATGCGGAAAGCACCTGGTCGGCGTAGTTCACGGCATCCGCCGTGGACAGCGGCGCGCGCGCAGCGCGGTTGGCCAGGGTTTCTCCTTCCACGAATTCCATGATCATCGCCAACTGATTCTCGTAGGTCAGTGCCGTGCGCAAAGACGCGATGTTCGGATGGTTCAATGCGGCCAGCAAACGGATCTCCCGCAAAAAACGGTCCGCCAGACCCTGGTTACTGGTCAGGTCGGGAAGCAGGATCTTCATCGCCTCAACGCGGTCCGAGATAACATTGCGGACCTTATACACTTTGCCCATGCCACCCATCCCCAGGATGGAGAGGATTTCGTAGTCGCCAATGTGTTGGCCAACACTAAACTCGGCTGTCATGGGTCCTCCAGCGGTGTGCACCGCGTCTTGTGAGAATACAACAAAAGTTGAGCCCAAAATAGAACCAGCCCGCACAGTCCGCACAGTACGTCTGCGGGCTGGCTGTATCTGGCAGTTGCCTGAAACGGCTTAATTCTTAACGACGTCGCCGACTTTGGCGGATCCAGATCCGCTAAACGTCGCGGTGGCGGAATCATCATCCACTTCGGTCACCGTGGCGTCCCCCACTTTGT
This sequence comes from Candidatus Acidiferrales bacterium, assembly GCA_963775865.1. GTDB lineage: Bacteria > Acidobacteriota > Terriglobia > Acidiferrales > UBA7541 > Acidiferrum. Next base: position 227,972 of record CAVZKU010000014.1, read on the forward strand.
CCTCCACCGATTTGATCACTTTGCCCGTCGCGGGATCCTTCACCACACGCACCTGCCGCGTCACGGACAACTTATCGCCCACCTTCACTCCGGCTTTCTTGCCAACGTTGATGATCAGCGTGCTGCCCGTGGCATCCGCCACCAACCCGGAAATCACCAAAGTGCGCGCAGGAATTTTCTCTGCTTCATCGTCCAATTTTGTGCCGACGTCGTCCACAGCCTTGTGTGTCGCTTCGCCAAGAATGGTGTTGGCGAAGTTGCTGCTGCCCATGTCCAGGCTGCCTCCGCCTCCACCGGTCCAGCCTCCGCCAGCGCCCAGCAGGGAAGTGCTGGATCGCGTCGATTCACCCATGCCTTGCACCGAAGCCAGAATTTCGCCAGTGGAGACATTGATTACGCGCGTGGTGATCGCCACGACCGCCTTCGCTTTGCTAGTTCCTACGCCGCCAATTCCAAAGCGGCCCAGGCCGTAACCCCCTCCGCCCACGTTGGTGTGCTGGTCGTCGCGGCCGAACTGCGTAATCGAGCCGATGATGATGGCATCCACGCCCAATACTTTGCCGATTTTCGCCGCGGTATTCGAGTCCGCGCGGTCGCTATTGGAGAAATTCTGTTCTGCGAGGATTTTGTCGAGCGCCGACCGTTCCACCAGCCGGTATTTTCCGTCCTTTAACAACTTATCCACCAGCATGTCGGAAATTCCTTTGCCGATGTCCTGGTTAGAGCCAAAGATCTGCTGTACATAATTTTGCACGGTTCCATAGTCAAAATTCATAACCGTCACGAGCCGCTTGGGACCCGCTGGGGTGGCTGCGGGCGCGGCCGCAGGTGGGGCCGCCGTGTCCTGGGCCGGTGTTGGCACGCTGATCCAAAAAAGGGCCAAAAAGAGCAAACCTATACCTGTGATCCGGGAGAACAACATGCTGGAGCTCCTTGCTGCAGGCGATGCTTGGGGACGGTTTCGAGGACCGATAGCCGCCTGCCAACTGCGGCTATCTTAATGAAACCCCCTTCCGTGTGGCAACGATTTTCACGCAAGCGGTGTCCTGGAAGAACCTACCTTGGCCTGCGACTCCGACCAAGATTCTACGGGGCTTGTCTCCTCCTCTACTTGCGGCTGTATTACACTACCGGAACGCAGTTTCATTTCAACCCGATGAGCCGCCATCTTCTTCGCGAACCTCGCTGGCCCGCCTTCATTGCTATGTTGGCGGCTGGCGGCGTGTACCTAGCCCTGCCCGAGCCGCTTTCTGTTGGCCCAAGTTGGTTGCTGCTTGCCATTATCCTGTTCCTGATGGTCCCCATCGTGATCTCAGATCGTCGCGGGGATCACAAAGTGACGCGGATTCTCACCTTCACCGCCAACGGCATCATCACCATCGCCATGATTGCTTCCCTCATCCACCTGGTCCAGGGCATTCCGCAGCACTTGGAGACGCCGAAGGCTCTGCTCCGCTCGGCGGGCGCCCTATGGGTCGCCAACATCCTTATTTTTGCTCTTTGGTACTGGAAGCTGGACGGGGGTGGCCCGTTATACCGTGAACGACCCGGTGGTCTTTCCAAGAGTTCGTTTCTTTTTCCTCAAATGATGGGCTGGGAAGAACGAGATTCCAAGTGGGCGCCGAATTTCGTCGATTATCTTTTCCTGGCGTTTAATACCAGCACCGCGTTCTCTCCAACTGATACCGCGGTTCTCTCCCGCTGGGCGAAGCTTGGCATGATGCTCCAGTCAGTTATCTCTCTCACGATCATCGCCCTGCTCGCCGCCCGCGCTGTCAACATCCTCTAACTTAGGGACGCCGCTGAGGCTCACGGCAGAACTGCTTCACCGCGTCTGCTCTAGTGAATCGGGCTGCACCAACCAGCTCTTTCGGTTCGCCTCGAACCTCTCCATGGCCAACACGCACTCGGCTTCGCACTTGTCTGCAGTGAAGGGATCGCCGGACTCCAGAGCTCGCACCCACGCTTGCGACATGCGGATCACTTCTCCCAGCAGCTCCAGGAGCCTGCGGTCCATTTCCTCTCGGAGTTCAGTTTCGGGGGATGACTTTCCTTCACCTGCTGCGGCAAGGTGTTTCTCTGTGAGGGGACTTGCAGTTTTGACTCCGGATTGCATCGCCGGCCACCTCCGCGCAAGCTATAACACAACTTCGCACGGTGCAACGGTACTGGTTTCTGGATGAAGCGGAGTTCTAACCGGGGAGCGGCTCCACGGGCTGCAAGGGCTGCAACCACTTCGTTGACAAAGGCACTTTCAGCCTCTAAACTTACAGTTTGTCTCTACAGGGAAAGGTGTGACTGATTGCGATGAGGACGTACGTAGCCAAGGGTGAAGAAGCGGAAGCGCTCAAAGTGGGCGCACAATGGTTTGTGTTGGACGCGACGGACAAGGCGCTGGGCCGCCTGGCGACAAAAGCCGCGCGCATCCTGATCGGCAAGGACAAGGCCAGCTTTACGCCGTACTTGGATTCTGGCGATCACGTTGTGGTGATCAATGCCGACAAGATCAAAATGACCGGGAACAAGCTGGAGCAAAAGGTGTACTACTCCCACAGTGGTTACCCCGGCGGTTTGAAAGCCGTGCCGGCCAAGCGCGTTCGCGAAGCCAAGCCCGAATGGGTTGTTCGTGAAGCGATTGTCGGGATGTTGCCGAAGAACAAGCTGCGCGCGCGTCGTGCCCGGAAGTTGCGCGTGTATCGCGATGCGGTTGGATTGGCGCGTCACGCAGGACAGAAGCCGCAGCACGTTTCGCTTTAAGAGTTTCCCGGCGCCGCCGGGTTTGCACGAGAGTTTCCGCACGTTGGCCGTTCCTTTCTAAGTGGTGCCTTAGCAGGGAGCCTTCCGAGCGTGAAGTTCAACAGAGCAGCGGACTCGTCTCGTCATTTTTGTCGGTTTTGAGGAGGATCATTGAGTACTACGAATACGCCCGCATTGGGCAATAAGACATGGTTTCACGGCACGGGGCGCCGCAAGGAATCCATTGCGCGCGTTTTCGTGCGCGCCGGGAGCGGCAAGTTCACCGTGAACGGCCGCACGACAAAGGAATACTTCCCGAATCATGCCTGGGAGCATGACGCCACCGAGCCACTGAAGTTCACCAGCCTGGTGGACCAGGTGGACGTCGTTGCCACCGCCAAAGGCGGCGGCGTCGGCGGGCAGTCGGGAGCAGTCCGCATGGGATTGTCGCGAGCCATCAGCCGCTTCAACCCGGAGTTGCGTCCGGCTCTGCGCAAGAACGGCTTTTTGACGCGCGATTCCCGGATGAAGGAACGCAAGAAGTATGGCCAGAAGGGCGCTCGCAAGCGCTTCCAGTTCACCAAGCGGTAATCGTCTTGGTTTGCGCGTTGTCATCCTGAAGAGCGCGTTGTTGCGAGACGAAGGATCTCAACCCTGGTGCATGGCAAGGATTTTATGAGCTCTGGAGTTCCGCTTTGCCTTAAGAGGCGGGCTGGAACTCCAAGATCATGGCCGGCAAGAAGCCGGCAAGAAGGCTGCTGCGTAGCTCTTCCATCGGAGTGAAGAGCGCGAAAAGCAGCTATCTACTAAGGAGGAAAAGTGGCAGTTGAAATCACCATGAAGGAGCTTCTGGAGGCCGGTGTTCATTTCGGTCACCAGACGCGCCGTTGGAACCCCAAGATGAAGGAATATATCTTCGGGGAGCGCAATGGCATTCACATCATCGATTTGCAGAAAACGCTGAAGATGTTCCGCGAAGCCAGCCGCTTTGTCAGCGAAATCTCCAGCCATGGCCGTACCGTTTTGTTTGTGGGCACCAAACGTCAGGCTCAGGAAGCCATCTCCGAGGAAGCGAAACGCGCCGGCGCTTACTTCGTGAACCACCGCTGGTTGGGTGGTACGCTGACCAATTGGGCCACGCTTCAGAAGTCCATCAAGCGCCTGAAACTCCTGAAGGCCATGACCGAAGACGGCCGCATGGAGCAGCTTTCCAAGAAAGAGCGCGCGCGGTTGGACCGCGAAATGAAGCACCTCTTCCAGAATCTTGAAGGCATCGAGAACATGGCGCAGTTGCCGGACGCTCTGTTCGTGATTGATTCGAACGCTGAAGAAATCGCCGTCAAGGAAGCTCGCCGCATGGGCATTCCCGTCGTCAGCGTTGTGGACACCAACTGCGACCCGGACATGGTGGATTGGATTATTCCCGGCAATGATGACGCGCTCCGCGCCATTCGCTTGTTTACCACCAAGATTGCGGATTCCGTGGCCGAAGGCCGCACCATTTATGAGCAGTCGCAGGTCGCGGACCAGAAGGTTGCCGCCGACCAGGCTCAGGAAGCCGGCGTCGACTATGTCGATACCAGCGCGTACGAACAGTACGAGAAGCAGGAAGGCGACTTCGTCGATGGCTCCGAGGCGTTCATCGAAGCTGCCGAAACCACCGTTCCTCCCGACGAGGAAAAGCGCTAACTGTCCGCGCAAGGCTTCAACGATTCCCTGGCCCGGCGCAGCGATCACGTCTCACGCCGGGCCATTTTTTTAGAAGGAATGCAGACGAATTTACGAAAACAGAGAGAAAAGGATGAGTACAAGTAAACCAGTCATGGATATTCCCGCAAAGCTCGTCAAGGAACTTAGGGAAAGAACCAACGCCGGCTTCAGTGATTGCCGCGCCGCGCTTGTCGAAGCCAATGGCGACATCGAAAAAGCCATCGACGTTTTGCGCAAGAAGGGTCAGGCTGCCGCGGCAAAGAAGGCCACACGCGAAGCTTCCGAGGGCCTCATCGGCCATTACATTCATGCCGGTGGAAAGATTGGCGTGATCGTCGAAATCAATTGCGAAAGCGACTTCGTGGCCCGGACCGAGGCGTTTCAGCAGCTCTGCCACGACCTCGCCATGCACATTGCTGCGGTCGATCCCCGTTACGTTCGCCGCGAGGATGTCACCCCCGAAATGCTGGATCGCGAACGCGAAATCTACATGGCGCAAGCCCGCGCCACCGGCAAGCCAGAGCAGGTGATCCAGAAGATCGTCCAGGGCAAGATGGAAAAGTTCTACGAGGAGACCTGTCTTTACGAACAGCACTACATCAAGGACGAGACCCAGACCATCGGCGAAATGATCAACAACGCTATCGCCAAGCTCGGTGAGAACATCGCCATTCGCCGCTTCGCCCGCTTCAAGGTCGGGGAAGCCGGCGGCACTTCCGCTGCTGCCGAGCCCGAGACAACGCCAGCCCCGGAAAACGCCTGAGCCCCATCACAGAATCCTCTGGCGCCACCGCGCCAAACTCCAGAACGCCCCGGGAACATTCGGGGCGTTTATTTGTCTCTAGAACCTCCAAAAGCCGAGCATCGCAAATATTCGTTTCCAGCCTTACCGGCTGACAAACAGTAAGTGCTACGACCCAAACGACCCGCGAATTAGTTGGTTGGCCTGCCATGATCCGCACCGCCAAGTGAGTAATTAACCGGTCGATTACGATGCGAAATGTGAGGCATGCCGTGGTGGCAGGAAATACGGGGCGAAATCTTGTAGGGTCTCCAGCAACAACTGCGTGACCTGCCATATGCCCGCATTGCAATTGCCGGGCGCTCACTTCAAATTCTCGGACCATTGGATTCGAATCGTGAAGCCATATGAACCCTATCCGGGTTAACGGCCACACGGTCCGAGCCTTCGGCAGTCAAAGAGTCAGCTAAGGAAGATTCCTGAACTATTGCTCGTAGTCTTCGACGATTTTCGCCGGACGAACTTTTGCCTCCTCCGGATCCCGCCCAAATTCGCGCAGAGCCCGCCGCTGCCGCAACAAATCCCAGCATTGGTCGAGCTCAACTTTGATCTTGCCCAAGCGGCCACGATCCTCTTCGCTGAGTTCTCCCTGGGCATAGAGTTGCTCTTCCTCTTTCACTAGAGCGTCGATGTGACCCAGCACGGACCGGTCTCCACTTTCATTTGTCATCGGACCTCCTTTGGCTATCAGCGCCGGTAACTTCCCAGGGGGTTCGCTCCGGACCTGCGAGCCCCTCAAGGAACTCCGGCTTTCTTAGTCCAAACCAGACCGAGAAAGGTTGGATGCCACAAAGCGCAGCCGGTTTACTTCCGCAGCTTGGCCACCTGCCGGGAGGACGAGTGTATCGTGACACTTGCCCTCGGCCAAGACGAAACAACGAACCGATCGTTGGGGCCCATGACACACGCTATATCCCCGATTGTTTGTTACAATCGGCAAGGTTTCGCCCACAGTTAACGGAGAGACATGCCACCGCAATCGAAAGCGTTGACGAAAAGCGCAAAAAAAAGGCCGGCGTATCACCGGCTTTTACTGAAACTTTCTGGGGAGTCGTTGCAGGGGCCACAAGGCTTCGGCATTGACGGCCAAACCATTTATGAAATCGCCAAAGAACTGCGGGATGTGCACAAGCTCGGTGTGCAGATTGCCATCATGGTGGGTGGAGGTAACATTTTCCGCGGCGCTCGCCAAAAGGGTTTTGAGATTGACCGCGCCACTGGCGATTACATGGGTATGCTGGCTACCGTGCTGAACGCTCTGGCTTTGCAGGACGCGCTCGAAAAAGTTGGCGTACACACGCGCGTGCAAAGTGCCATCGAAATGCACCAGGTGTGCGAGCCGTTTATTCGCCGCCGCGCCACCCGCCACCTGGAAAAAGGCCGTGTGGTGATCTTCGCCGCTGGTACCGGCAATCCGTACTTTTCGACGGACACAGCCGCCGCGCTCCGCGCTATGGAGATCAAGGCCGACGTTATTCTGAAGGCCACTCACGTCGATGGCATCTACGACGCCGACCCGGAGAAAGTCAGCGGTGCCAAGTTCTTCGCGGATATTACCTATCGCGAAGTCTTGCACCAGAACCTGAAGGTGATGGATTCCACCGCTATTTCCTTGTGCATGGACAATGGCATGCCCATCGTGATTTTCAATATGCATAAGCCGGGAAACATCCGCCGCGCGGTTCTTGGGGAACGCGTGGGTTCAACGGTGTCGCCGACGTAGCGCAGCACCACCATAAGCAGTTTTGTGTCTTTAGTTTTGGTTTTAAGCGAAATTCGGCCGAGTGCGGGTGAAACGCGGTCCAGACCGCGCAGGATTTGCCTGGAACTCACAACTCATAACCGAGATCTTAACTTCCGAGGATTGAAACGATGACTACGATCAGCAATACAAAAGAAGCCCAAGCTGCCGCAAAAACTCGCATGGAAAAAGCCGTTGACGACTTTCGCAAGGAGTTGGCCTCAGTTCGCACCGGTCGCGCCAACGCCGCCATTCTCGATCAGGTGCGCGTCGATTATCACGGCACGCCCATGCCGGTGAATCAGCTTGGCAGCGTCACTGTTCCTGATGCGAGCATGCTGGTGATCTCTCCTTGGGATCCCAGTGTCGTTGCCCTGATTGACAAGGCTATTCGCGCCTCCGACCTGGGCCTGAATCCCACCAATGACGGCAAGGTCGTCCGCATCCCCATTCCTTCCCCGACTGAGGAGCGACGCAGGGATCTCGTCAAGCACATTCACAAGGCTCTCGAAAATCACCGCACGGCCATCCGGAATATCCGTCGCGACTTGAAAGAAGCCATCGATAAACTCGAAAAGGAAAAGAAGATCAGCCAGGACGAACAAAAGCGCGCTCTCGAAGAACTCGACAAGCTCTCGCATGCCGAAACCAAAAAGGTCGAAGACCTTTCCGCCACCAAAGAAAAAGAAGTCATGGAAATCCGCTAAGTCAATCCAGTTAGATCAGGCTGCGACAAACTGCGACAATCAGATAATACTGTCTGTGGGACCTATTTGTTTAGGGCTTCGCCGCATCCGTTGGAGGCTTGGGTTCGACTTGCTCTTTAGCCGGGGGCACAATCACAAATCGCTGCGTCTGGTCATTCTGTACCGCGTGCAAAAATGTGTTGTAGTCCAGCGCTCGTTCCCCGACAATTTCGCGCTTCAGAAAATCAATCCGCCGCGAGGCTACCACCGTATTTCCAGTGCTGGAATATTTGGAGGTGTAGGTCGCATAGTCCCGCGCCACCGACGTGCTCGCCGGAGTTTGTACCGTGGTTCCCTCGGGCAATTGCAAAGTCATGGATGTCTGTACGTCGAGAGGTGTCCCCAGTTCGATTTTCGGCGCCAGTTTTCCCTGCGCCTGCGACGGAAGGTCCGGCAAACTGATCTGTGGCAAAAGCGCGGGAATCCGCACTGGTTTTTTCGACCAGTCCACGAATTTCAGTTGGGTCAGTTCGTATTCCACCGTGAATGGGTCGTCTGTTGACATTGGATCGGAAGCTTGGGCTTTCGTGACTTGCCCTCGAAAACCATCAGAAATGGCCAGCAGCGTGGCGATATCCTTCCACTTTTCTTTCGGTGCCTGGTGAAAAGCCACGCGCAGCAGTAGCTCGTTTTCGCCACGCAAGACATATTTCACTTTAGCGTTCAGCAGTCCTGCGTCGGTGATGGACGCGTCCACGCTGACCCTCTGAAACGCTGCAAATGGAAGCACCGCTGGAGTGTTGACCCACTCCTGCCCGGCAGAATTGGCCACGGAGAAGTCGCGCCGCAGTTCGAACGCGCATTTCGCCTCCGTCGGCGAAATCATGCCGAACGGTGCTACTTCAATCGCCGGATCGAGCCAGTATTGATGCTCTTTCGTTGAGCCGAGAACCACCAGATGTTTGAAGGAACCCGGTGTGGCCAGCGCCTTCCGGTCACAAAATCCCGTTAAGACAGCATCCGCGCGCAGATTCACAGCGCCGGCCAGGGCTGCGAAAAGCACGTACTTGTCCTCGCCGATTGCGTAACCAGAGTTCAAGATGTCCGCCGCGGGACGAGCTCGGAACCCTGTCGTGCCTAGCGGCAGGTCCACTGTATTAATCTGCGTGGACACGAACTGGTAGATCTCTTTCATGCGCTCGAGATCGGACTTGGACTCCTTTGTCAGCGCGAGGGCTTTCTCGCGCACCGCGACCGCAACCTCAGGCCTTCTCCCTATCTCCTTTATCGCTTCTTCGTGAGTGTGCATTCCCTCCGGCGGCTTGGAACCAGGAAGTAGTGACTCCGCAAGACGTGCGGACAATTGTTCCCAAGTGAACGAAGAAACGCTCACATCCGGGGTCGTCGAAGTTTCAAGCGCAGGTTCGTCGCTGGCTGCCCCCTCTTTGGGAGCCGAGTATGTGCGTCTCCACCGGTAAATTGTGAAACCCTCTTCTCCATCCCCCGTGTTCCCTTTTGTGGTTGCCGGCGTGGTTGGATTGATCCGCGGTTCAACCTTTCGTGAACTGGGCAGGTCGAGTTCGTAGTGCTCCTCGAGTACTTGCCCCGACCGGTCAAAGATATGTTCCAGCCAAAAATCCGGCGCCAGTGGGTGCTTTGTGGTTGTCGTTGCCACGCGATACTCCACGGTATCGCCTTCCTGTAGGCCAAGAATTCGAACAGATTTGATTCGCACATTCTGATAAACCGGGAATTGCTCCACGGCGGGGTTCGGAGTGTCCGTAACTGCGCTGGGCAATACCTCGGAAGTGCCCCCATTCGCGTGGCTCACGCGCACCAAGGGGATCTCAATCTGTTGGAACGAACGGTTGTAATCGAACGAAATTCGCGCGAACTGCTGGGCGCCCAACACATTGATGATTTTGACAATGGTGTGGACTTCTTTGCGCGAATCACCATTGGCTTCGAAGTGCACCTGTGTTTCCAGAAGCTGGATCTGAAATGGAAGCGATGGTTTCTCCGTCGCTTTTTCCTTCGACGCTGCAGGATGCTCTGTGGCAGGTGCGGTGGGCTTGTTCGCGGGTTCTTGGCCTTGCGCCGCGGCTACCCCCGCAGCAAAGCACATCAGAATCCCAGACAAGCAAAGTGTTCGCTTGAAAAGTATCACGTTGGCAGTTTAGGCGCGGCAGCGGGTTGAGGTAAAGCCAGCTGTGTCTCCCCGTTTCGGAGGAAGCACGAATCGCCATAGATAAGCCGCTTAAGTTCCGGTCTCCGGAATCCACCGAAAGCGTACCCCGTGCTTACTCATTTCAATTAAGAGACAGCCATCCGGCGGCTCACGAACTCGCGATTCTTTGTATGCCATCTGCGCGTAAATTCATCGGTTTCTTCTTCGCCGCACCAGTCCCTCAGCACAGTACTCTTCTCGTACCAACCGTTTCGCGGTCATGGCCTTCCCCTTCGGGGACAAGCTCTCTGCTCGAGAGGCTTTTGCAGCCGCACACGATTGGGATCCGAAGATCTGGCCCACGCAAGAATCGTTCGATTACGCTCGCGCTTGGTCCAATGCGCCGTAGTTCACTCAGCGCCATCCGGGTCCAAATCGCCAATTAATCGAATGAATAGAACGCTCTCCTCGCGACATCGCCCGTAAAGCCGCGTCTAAGAGCATGGTAAAATCTAAGTTTGCGTTTTCTCCATTATCCGAATAGGGGAGTGGGCATCATGAAGAAGCAGTCCATTGGTCTGGCACTGGCAGTTGCGTTGAGCGGCTCTGCGGTCTGGGCCAACGATTCTGTCAAGCCGAAAGGGCCGGACGAAGACGGCACCAAGGCTGCTCTCACCAGTATCGCTGGTGAAGGTTTTTATAACTCGCAGGCCTATTCCTACCTGACGGAACTCAGTGACGAGGTCGGAGGCCGGGTCACTGGTTCCCCCACCGCCCAAAAAGCCATCGATTGGGGTCTCGCAAAGATGACCAACATGGGCCTCTCGAATGTCCACGCTGAAAAATGGTCGATGTGGAAAGGCTGGACCCGCGGCACCGCCAGTGCAGAACTTGTCGCTCCCATGCACCACCCGTTGACTGTGGACTCCATGGGCTGGACCGGCTCGACCCCGCCGCAGGGTGTGGAAGCGGAAGTGGTCACCGCAAATCTGTTCAACATGGACGACGAAATCACCAACATCTCTCGCTTCCGCGGAAAAATTGTGATGATGAAGCCGGAAGGCGTACCCAAGAAGAATTTCTGGATGCTCTTTGCCCAATATGGCGATTTCCTGAAAGACCTTCACAATGCCGGTGCCGTCGCTGTCATCGGAGGTCAAGGCGGTTTCAAAGCGGAAGGCATGCACCTGACGCACACCGGAATCCTCGGTTTTGCCCAGGATTTTGCGATTCCTGTGGTGGACATGGCCATGGAAGATGAGAGCCAGCTCGAACGTTTTCTGGCTTCGGGAAAAAGGGTGCGGGTTCGTATCAACGTTCAAAACACGTTCACGGGTGGGCCGGTGGAGTCGGCGAATGTTGTCGGCGATCTTGTCGGCCGTGAGCATCCGGAAGAGATCGTTGTCGTCGGCGCTCATCTCGATTCCTGGGATTTGAGTGAAGGCGCCACGGACAACGGCACGGGAGCGGTCAGTGTACTCGCTGCTGCCGACGCGATCCTGAAGAGCAAACAACAGCCGCGTCGCACCATTCGCTTTGTTCTCTTTACCGGAGAAGAGCAGGGCCTGTTGGGTTCGCTCGCCTATGTGAAGCAGCATGCCGGCGAGATGAAAAATCATGTTGCCTGCGTTGTTCTCGATAACGGTCAGGGCCCCATCAAGGAATTCCAACTCGGGGGGCGGAATGATTTGATCGACTCGATGAAAGCATTTGCCCAGTCGCTCGAAAATGTTCGCGAAATTGCGGTCAGCGATAAACGCGAATTTGGTACGGACACGGGTCCTTTCATCCTGGCGGGCCTTCCTGGAATCAACCTGGACCAGGATTCACCGGACTATAAATACACGCACCACTCTGCCGCGGATTCGCTCGAAGAAGTAAAGCCAGACGTGCTCACGCAGGACGCTACAATCATGGCCATGACCGCATTCTGGATTGCGGATCGCCCGGAGCGCTTCGCCAGTCCCTGGCCCCCCGCGCAAACCGCGAAAATGCTCCGCGAAAAAGGGGACTACGATATGCTGAAGTCGTTTAATTTGTGGTCCTTCGGCAACCTTGGCCTGGATACCTCTCCAGCACCTAACTAACTGATTTTATTGGCTTTGTTTGGCTGGACAACACGGCGAGGTTTGGTCTTGCGGAGAGGCCCTGAGCAGCCCAATTGCCAGTTCCTACTTTTCCACATTTTTTTCCACCGTGGCGTATCGAAAGAAGTTTGACAGTCCGACCTAACTTCTTTATACTTTGTGTTTTGTCAGGGGTAATTTCCCGCGTAGTACGGCCTTCCGCTTAGTGGGGGTTGGCTGGTTGGAAGGAAATTCTTCGGTCCCAGAACAAGTTCGATGGAATGGGACGGAAGAGCGGCCGGAATGGGGCGCCAGCCCCGAAAAGCCGAGTAAGCCTCTCCGATTCGATACTGAGAGCTGCGTTCTGTCTCTTGGATTGTGCACGGAGTCTCTTGCTGGTTCTCTCCGGATTCGCAGTACCTTTCAGCGTGAGTGTGTGCTCTCGCGTTTTTTTTCTGCGCGCAGTGCGAGAGTTCGCCAAATGTGTCTGCGCGCGACGTGCGGTGGACTCGCGAAACGGAATTTGTCGTGAGCTGCCGAAGGAAAAAGAGGGACGACTGTGCCGACGTTTTCGCAACTTGTACGCATGGGAAGAGAAGGGGTCATTTCGAAGACCAAGTCGCCTGCGCTGATGGGCTGCCCCGAAAAGCGCGGTGTGTGCATTCGCGTGTACACGCAGACCCCGAAGAAGCCGAACTCCGCGCTGCGCAAAGTCGCGCGCGTGCGTTTGACCAATGCTGTGGAAGTCACAACCTATATCCCGGGTATCGGCCATAACTTGCAGGAGCACTCCATCGTGCTCGTGCGTGGCGGCCGTGTGAAGGATCTGCCCGGTGTTCGCTATCACATTGTTCGGGGAACCTTGGATGCGGCCGGTGTGGAAAACCGCAAGCAGGGTCGTTCGAAATACGGCGCCAAGCGGCCGAAGGCCGGCGCGGCGGCGAAGTAAGAGATTTGTAGGGGCGGCCTGATGAGGCCGTCGGCTTGTGGAGTTCGTGAAGTTCTGAAGGAGCGATGAAACGCAATGCCTCGTAAAGGATTAGTTAGCCGGCGCGTACAAGCGACCGACCCGGTCTACGGTGAAGCTCTCGTCGAGAAGTTTATCTGCTCGATGATGTGGGAAGGCAAGAAGAGCACGGCGCAGCGTGTGTTCTACGGTGCCATGGATCAAGTGGCCAAGAAGACCAACGATGATGCGCTCAAGATTTTCAAGAAGGCCGTCGAGAACCTGAAACCCCTCGTCGAGGTCAAGACCCGGCGCGTGGGCGGCGCCAACTACCAGGTGCCCGTGGAAGTGAATCCCTTCCGCCGGCAATCCCTGGCGATTCGCTGGCTCTTGCAGTATTCGCGGGAACGCGCGGGAAAGACCATGATCGACAAGCTCGCTGACGAGCTCATCGACGCCGCCAACTCGCGTGGTGGCGCTATCAAGAAGAAGGAAGATGTGCATCGTATGGCCGAGGCCAACAAGGCGTTTGCACACTATCGCTGGTAAGAATTTCGTAGGGCCGTCTGCTGAGGTCGTCCGATTAAGTGGATGAATTAGGCAGGATTTGAGGTTGACGTGAGTGAAGCTGTTGCAACACGTACAGGGGAGAAAAGAGCTGTTCAAGGGCCAATGAGTCGCGTATTCAAACTCGAAGATACTCGCAACATCGGGATCATGGCGCACATAGACGCCGGAAAGACCACGTCGACGGAGCGCATCCTGTATTACACCGGTGTGACCTACAAGATCGGTTCGGTGGATGAAGGCACCGCCACGATGGACTGGATGGAACAGGAGCGCGAGCGCGGCATCACCATCACCAGCGCCGCCACCACCGCCAGTTGGGACCGCTTTGGCAAGAAATATCGCGTCAATATCATTGACACGCCCGGCCATGTGGATTTCACCGTGGAAGTGGAGCGTTCCCTCCGCGTGCTCGATGGTGCGGTCTGCGTGTTCGATTCCGTCGCCGGCGTGCAGCCGCAATCGGAAACCGTATGGCGCCAGGCGGACAAGTATCGCGTACCCCGCATTTGCTTCGTCAACAAAATGGACCGCATGGGCGCGGATTTTGATCACGTGATCCGCACGATTCGTCAGCGCCTGGGCGCGCATCCCGTGCCACTCCAGTTTCCCCTCGGCCGGGAAGACAATTTCATCGGCATCATCGATTTCATTGAAGAGAAAGTCATCGTTTGGCTCGAGGAAACTCTCGGCGCCAAGTATGAAATCTTCGAAGTCTCCAAACTCTGGGATCCCGCGTTTGTGGCCAGCCGTCCGGACGTTGCCGCCGCCCTCAAGGGTTCTGCGATTGACAAAGCGTTCTACGACGAGCACCGCAACAAGACCGTGGAATACATTGCCGAGTATGACGACTCGGTTCTCGACAAGTACTTGACCGAAGGCTCGTTGACTGTCGAGGAAATGCGCAAGTCAATTCGCAAGTCGACCCTGGCCTTGAAGATCGTTCCGGTGCTCGCCGGTTCTGCGTTCAAGAACAAGGGTATTCAACCTTTGCTGGATGCGGTGGTGGACTTTCTTCCCTCCCCGATCGATGTTCCCCCTGTGGAAGGAATTAATCCGGAAGACGATCAGCCGATTCTTCGCCGCGCTGCCGACGATCAGCCTTTCGCCGCTCTGGCCTTCAAAATCATGTCCGACCCCTTCGTCGGCCATGTCACCTACATTCGTGTTTATTCCGGCGTGTTGAAGTCCGGAAGCTACGTCCTGAACTCCGCGAAGGGTTCGCGTGAGCGCATCTCCCGTCTGCTGCAGATGCATGCCAATAAGCGCGAGGAAATCGAAGAAGTGTGCGCGGGTGATATTTGCGCCTGCGTCGGCTTGAAGAGCGTCAACACGGGCGACACACTGTGCGACGAAAACAAACCCATTATTCTCGAATCCATCGAGTTTCCAACGCCTGTCATCTCCGTGGCCATTGAGCCGAAGACCAAAGCTGACCAAGACAAACTCGGAGTTGCTCTGCAGCGCCTGGCCCAGGAAGATCCGACCTTCCGCGTTTCCACCGAGCCCGATACCGGCCAGACATTGATTTCCGGTATGGGCGAACTCCACCTGGAAATTATCGTGGACCGCATGCTGCGCGAATACAACGTGCAAGCCAATGTGGGCCGTCCTCAGGTCGCCTACCGCGAGACCATTCGCAAGAAATCAATCGCAGAAGGCAAGTACATCAAGCAGACCGGCGGTAAGGGGCAGTACGGCCACTGCAAGATCGAATTGCATCCGCTGCCGAGTGCCGATCACGAAAACATGAAGGAGCTTTCCACCGACGATCTGGACGTTCTCGCCAAGTCCGTTACTGGTGGCACGCCCGGCAAGTGGAAGTTCGACAAGGAACATCGTTTCTTGTTCATCGACAAAATCATTGGCGGGGCGATTCCCCGCGAGTTTATCCCGCCAATCGAAGCGGGCATTCGCGAAGCTTTGGACAACGGTATCCTTGCGGGATTCACGATGGTGGATGTCGCGGTGGTGCTGATCGACGGCAGCTACCACGACGTCGACAGCAACGAAATGGCCTTTAAAATCGCGGGATCCATGGCCTTCAAAGAAGCTTGCGCCAGGGCCAAGGCTGTTCTCCTCGAACCCATCATGAAAGTGGAAGTCGTGGTTCCGGAAGAATACATGGCCCAGGTGTTTGGCGACCTGAACTCGCGGCGTTCCGCGATTCAAGGTACGGAAAATCGCGCGGGAAGCAACGTGATTCGCGTGGAAGTGCCGCTGGCGCAGATGTTTGGCTATGCCACGGATTTGCGCAGCCGCACACAAGGTCGCGCCACGTTTACCATGCATTTCTCGCACTATGCGGAGTTGCCCGCGGCGCTTGCCGAAGAAGTCATCAAGAAGCATCGCGGCGAGAAGTAAAAGAGTTTCTAGTTTTTGGCACGATCATCGATTTGAGGAGCAGAAGAGGCAATGGCGAAAGAGAAATTTGAGCGCAGTAAGCCACACGTGAACATTGGGACCATTGGTCACATTGATCATGGCAAGACGACGTTGACGGCGGCGATCACCAAGGTGTTGAGCAAGCACAACCCGAAGGTGGCGTTCCGCGCATTTGATTCGATTGACAACGCACCGGAAGAGCGCGAGCGGGGGATCACCATTGCGGTTTCCCACGTGGAGTATGAGACCGCGAACCGGCACTACGCGCACATGGATTGCCCGGGGCACGCCGACTACATCAAGAACATGATCACCGGGGCGGCGCAGATGGATGGGGCGATTCTGGTGGTGGCGGCGACGGATGGGCCGATGCCGCAGACGCGCGAGCACATTCTTCTGGCCCGCCAGGTGGGTGTGCCGTACATCGTGGTGTTCCTGAACAAGTGCGACATGGTGGAAGATCCGGAACTGCTCGAACTGGTGGAACTGGAAGTACGCGAGTTGCTGAAGAGCTACCAGTTTCCGGGCGACAGCGTTCCGGTGATACGGGGTTCGGCGTTGCAAGCGCTGAACGGGGATGAGAAGTGGGAACAGAAGATTCTGGAACTGATGGCGGCAGTGGACGAGAAAGTGCCGCTACCGGTGCGCGACATCGACAAGCCGTTCGCCATGCCGATCGAAGACATTTTTTCGATTTCCGGACGCGGCACGGTGGTCACGGGGCGCGTGGAACGCGGCAAGGTGAAGGTTGGCGAAGAAATCGAAATTGTGGGATTCCGCGCGACGCAGAAGAAGGTGGTAACGGGCGTCGAGATGTTCCGCAAGTTATTGGATGAAGGGCTGGCGGGCGACAACGTGGGACTTCTGCTGCGCGGGACGGAAAAGGACGATGTGGAGCGCGGGCAGGTGGTGTGCAAGCCGGGCTCGATCACGCCGCACACGAAGTTCAAGGCGGAAGCGTACGTGTTGACGAAGGAAGAGGGCGGCCGTCATACGCCGTTTTTCACGGGATACCGTCCGCAGTTTTATTTCCGGACGACGGATGTGACCGGAGACGTGAAGCTGCCGACAGGCGTGGAGATGGTGATGCCGGGGGACAACGTAAGCTGCGAAGTGACGCTGATTACGCCGGTCGCGCTGGAAAAGAGTTTGCGGTTCGCGATTCGCGAAGGCGGGCACACCGTCGGCGCCGGCGCCGTCACGGAGATCCTCGAGTAACCCTATGAGACAAGGTGACAAAATTCGCATCCGCCTCAAGGCTTACGATCATAGGATTCTGGACCAATCCACGCGGGAAATCGTGGAAACCGCGAAACGGACCGGCGCCGATGTTGCCGGGCCGATTCCTCTTCCCACAACCATAAACCGCTGGACCGTGCTGCGGTCGCCGCACGTGGACAAGAAATCGCGCGAGCAGTTCGAAATGCGTACCCACAAGCGGTTGATCGACATTCTCGAACCCACACCGGATACGGTGGACGCGCTGATGAAGCTCGATCTTCCTCCCGGCGTGGACGTGGAAATCAAGGCGTTCGGCCACGCGGCCAAGTAAGACGCGAACGTAACGGAAAGACGCAGCCAATACCTCTCAAGGCAAGCTGCGAGAGAGAGAAAAGGAAAATGGCAGTCGACGGAATTATCGGAATCAAGCTGGGGATGACGCAAATCTTCGCGGAAGACGGCAACCTCGTTGGGGTCACTGTTCTCCAGGCGGGTCCTTGCGTTGTGGTCCAGCGTCGCACGAAAGAGAAGGACGGCTACGATGCCGCGCAACTCGGCCTCGTGGAATTCGTGAAGCCGCAGCGCGTGAACAAGGCCTTGACCGGGCACTTCAAGAAGTCCAACGTAGCGCCCGTCAAGATTCTCCGGGAAGTGCGCTTGCCGGAATCGAAAGACGAAACCAAGGTCGGCGATCGCGTGCTGGTCGAGAATTTCAAGGCCGGTGAATTAGTGGATGTTTCCGGCGTGAGCAAAGGCCGCGGTTTCGCGGGCGGCGTCAAGCGCTGGCACTATGCCGGCGGCGACGCAACCCACGGTTCAATGTTCCATCGCGCTCCGGGCGGCATTGGTGGCAGTTCGTTCCCGTCACGCGTGTGGAAGAACCAGCATTTCCCCGGACACATGGGCAATGCCAAGGTCACTGCAAAGAATCTGAAAGTGATCAAGGTGGACACGGACGAGAACTTGCTGTTGGTTCGCGGTTCGGTGCCCGGCCCGAGTGGAACATACATTTTCATCCACAAGGCCAAGAAAGCAGCAAACAAGGCAGCGAAGTAGAGTTTCTGTAGGGGCCGCCTTCTCAGGCGGGCCGCTCCTAAAGGCGGCAAGAGTTCAGTATCGAGAGAGAGACAAAGATATGCCGGTCGTAGATGTAGTCAATCTGGATGGCAAGAAAGTGGGTCAGGTCGAACTGGCGGACGCGGTTTTCGGTGCGGAGATCAACAAAGATCTTTTGCACGAAGCTTCCCGGTGGTATCTCGCGGGTTTGCGTCGCGGCACGGCCAAGACCAAGGATAAGAGCGAAGTCAGCGGCGCGGGCCGCAAGCTTTGGCGGCAAAAGGGTACGGGTCGCGCGCGCGTTGGCTCCATTCGTTCGCCTTTGTGGCGCCATGGAGGTACGGTCCACGGACCGAAGCCTCGCTCCTATGCCTACGCGCTGCCGAAGAAGATGGTGCTCGGCGCCCTGCGCTCGGCGCTCTCTGCGAAACTCGCGGAAGAAAAGTTGACTGTGATCGAAGCCTGGTCGCTCGACACGCACAAGACCAAAACCTTGCGCGTCGCTCTCGACAAGCTCAGCGCGGACAAAACCGCGTTGCTCGTGGCCTATGGTGAAAACCGCAACCTCGAGTTGGCCAGTCGCAACATCGAAGGCGTGAAGCTCACGGCCTCGAACGTTTTGCAACCGTACGATGTGTTGCGCCACGACCGCGTGGTGGTCTCCAAGGACGCGGCAGCGCGTCTGATTCGAACGCTCGACCCGAATCATGAGCCTGCGAACGCGCCGCACGTGGAATCGATCGCACCGGCGCCGGCAGCAAAAAAAGAAGCCGCGCCAAAAGCAGCCGCCAAGCCCGCGGCGAAGAAACCGGCAGCCGCAAAGAAGCCGGCCGCCAAGAAGGGCAAGGAGTAAGCCATGGCAGCCCCGCACTATCAGATTATTCGGCGTCCCATCATCACCGAGAAGGGACTCGGCGTGAAGGAAACGCAGCACACGGTGGTTTTCGAAGTTGCCGCCGCTGCCACCAAGACGGAGATCAAGGAAGCAGTGCAACAGATCTTCAAGGTCAAGGTAGACGGAGTGCGCACCGCGAATTTTGTAGGCAAAATGCGCCGCCGCGGACAGAACGAAGGCTACCGCCGCGATTGGAAGAAGGCGTACGTCAAGCTCGCCGAAGGCGAGAAGATGATCGAGTATTCGGAGAATTTGTAAGATCTGGGCTCACAGGACTTAACCGCCAAGTTGGCGGGAGATTTAGAAGGTAAGAGGCAGAGATGGGACTCAAGAGTTTTAATCCATATACGGCGTCGCGACGCTTCATGACCGTGCTCGACAAGAGCGAGATCACGAAGCAGACACCCGAAAAAAGCTTGCTCGAGCCGAAAAAACGCTCAGGCGGCCGCAACAATCAGGGCGAAATCGTCATTTGGCACCGCGGTGGCGGCCACAAGAAGCAGTATCGCGTGGTCGACTTCCGCCGCGACAAGGATGGCATTTCCGCCAAGGTGGCTGCGATCGAGTACGACCCGAACCGCAGCTCCAACATCGCGCTTCTGCACTACGCCGACGGCGAGAAGCGCTACATCCTTCACCCTGTGGGCCTCGAAGTTGGCGCCACGGTTTCGACGGGCGAAACAGCGGACATCCTTCCGGGCAATTGCCTAAAGATCCGCCACATTCCTCCTGGCACGATGGTGCATAACCTGGAGTTGTACCCCGGTCGCGGCGGCCAGGCTGTTCGCACCGCCGGGGCTTCCGCGCAGTTGCTCAGCAAGGAAGGCGACTTGGCGCTGATCAAGATGCCTTCGGGAGAAGTCCGCAAGTTTTCGGTCGACTGTAAAGCGACCGTAGGACAGGTCGGCAATCTCGACCACGAAAATGAAACCTACGGCAAGGCCGGCCGTACGCGTTGGCGCGGCAAGAAGCCGACGGTTCGCGGTGTGGCCATGAACCCTGTCGATCACCCCCATGGTGGTGGAGAAGGCCGTGTGAAAGGCAATCATCCGCAGACGCCATGGGCTTTCCCGACGTTGGGCAAGAAGACGCGCGGGAACAAGCGCACCGATCGCATGATCGTGGAGCGCCGCAAGTAAAAAGAGTTTTCGGTTCTCGGTTGTAGGTTTTTGGTTTTGCAACTGAGCGGGACAGTAGCGAGACGTTTTCCGTTGTTAGGTTTCATTTGGAACTGACAACGGAGGGCGGGCGATGGAAAAACCGGGCGCGATCCTGAACGAGAGTGCCCAAGGTAAACGAGAGACAACCGCAGATTCTGGCTGGATGTAACTCGACCGGCTGGAAGAAAGCGATAACCATGCGAGCGACACGAACAGCACGTTCCACCGGACGACGCGCGCGTCCCGTGAAGCGAGTCGTAAAACGAGCGGCGGTGAAACCCGTCGCCAAACCCGCGGCCAAAGTGGTCGCGCCACCCGAACCGGTGCTGTACAAGCTGTGCAAGCCGGGCTGGGCGGTGATCGTGGAACGCATACCCAACGCGCTGGGCACGCGTTTTGTTTGCCCGTTCTGTCCGAAGTCGCATCGTGTGCCTGGTCCGGTGCGTGGGTTTAAAAAGATGCGGCACGCCCAGTGGGGCCGTTTGCGCCGCGTGGAGGAATGAGGAAGCAATGGCACGCTCAACGAAGAAGGGGCCGTTTGTCGATGGCCACCTGCGCGTGAAAGTCGAAGGACTAAACGCGCGGAACGAAAAGAAGGTCTTGAAGACGTGGTCGCGGCGGTCGACGATCGTGCCGGACATGATCGGGCACACCATCGCGGTCCACAACGGAAAGAAATTTATTCCCGTGTATGTGACCGAGCAGATGATCGGGCACAAGCTCGGAGAGTTCGCGCCGACGCGCTCCTTCAAGGGCCACGCCGTTAAGGCGGCACTTGAGAAGGCCGCCGGAGCAGCTCCAGCAGGAGGCGGCGCCGCACCAGCACCACCCGCGCCGAAGGCATAAGAAATGGCTGACGTACAGACACAAGCAAGTTTGATTGAAGCTCACGCGATTGCGCGCCACGTGCGTATGTCGCCGCAAAAGGCACGCTTGGTGATCGATCTGATCCGGGGACGCAAAGCGCAGGATGCTCTGCAGTCGCTCCGCTTCACGCCGAAACGCGCCGCCAAGCACATTGAAAAAGTGCTGCGTAGCGCCATCGCCAACGCCGAGCGCAAGGCCGAAGATTCCGGCGCCCCGCTCGATGTGGACCAGCTCTTCGTGAGCAAGTGTTTCGTGAATGAAGGCGCGCGCTGGAAGCGTCTACGCCCCGCGCCGATGGGCCGCGCATTCCGTTACCAGAAGCGCACCGCGCATATCTGGGTCGGTGTGGCCGAGCATCATGTGGCTGCCGCGGAACGCGTTGCCGCCAATATCGCCGAAGCGGAGGCCCAGAAGGGCGTTCGCGGGACGGCCCGCCGGGTTCGCAAGGCTTTGACTGGGAAACAGACTCCAGGGAAGAAGGGGAAGAAGTAATGGGACAGAAAACTCACCCGTACGGATTTCGCCTCGGCTATAACAAGCCCTGGAAGTCGCGCTGGTATGCGGACCGCGAATATGCGGATCTGCTTCACGAAGATGTGAAGCTCCGCAAGGAGCTGAAGGAGCGCCTCAAGAGCGCCGGCGTCAGCTCCATCGATATCGAGCGCGCCGCCAACAAGTTGGTAGTGCGCATCGCCACCGCGCGTCCTGGCATCATCATCGGACGGAAGGGCGCGGAAATCGACAAGCTCAAGCAAGAAGTATCCAAGCGCACCAAGCGGGAAGTGCACATCGACATTCAGGAAGTACACCGCCCGGAGCTGGATGCGACGCTGGTCGCGGAATCGATTGCCTTGCAACTCGAAAAGCGCGTAGCGTTCCGCCGCGCGATGCGCAAGGCCGTGGACTCGGCGCTGCGTTTTGGCTGCAAGGGCATTAAGGTGCGCGTGGCCGGCCGCTTGAATGGCGCGGAAATCGCCCGCAAGGAATGGTACCTACAGGGCCGCCTGCCGTTGCAGACCCTTCGCGCGGACATCGATTACGGAACCGCGGAAGCGCAGACCACCTATGGCGTGATTGGCGTGAAGTGCTGGATCTACCAGGGCGAGAACATTCCTCGGCGCGTGAAGCGGGAAGACGATAAGCCCTCGGCCGTAGCCGTCGCCTGATTCAGGCGGAACGAATTGCAGAACTAGGGAAGCGAGAACAAAACGATGTTGATGCCGAAGAAGGTGAAGTACAGAAAGCAGCAGCGCGGCCGCCGCAAGGGCAAGGCCTGGCGCGGAGGAAGTTTGTCCTTCGGGGAATATGGACTGAAGGCCATGGAAAATGCCTGGATTACCGACCGCCAGATTGAGGCGTCGCGCGTGGCCATCAGCCGCTTCATCAAGCGTGGCGGCAAGCTGTGGATCCGCATTTTCCCGGATAAACCGTTCACCAAAAAGCCCGCGGAAACCCGCATGGGCAAGGGCAAAGGCGCTCCGGAACGCTGGGTAGCGGTGGTGAAGCCCGGACGCATCATGTTCGAACTGGCCGGCATCGACGAAGCCACGGCCCGGCAGGCACTGGAACTCGCGGCCCACAAGCTGCCGATTCCCACGAAGTTCGTCAGCCGCGCAGGAGGCATCTGACGATGGCCCGGCGTATTGAAAAGATTCGCGAAGAGGGCGCAACCGAATTGGTGGCGCGCGAAAAGGACCTCACCGAACAGATTTTCCGGCTGCGGTTTCAGTTGAGCACTGGACAGGCGGAAGCGTTGAAGCGCCTCCGCGAAGCAAAGAAAGATCTCGCGCGGGTGAAGACCCTTCTCCGCGCCCAGGATTTGACAGCCGGCGCGAAGCCGGTGAAGGCAGGTAAGGCGTAATGACAACGGAAACACAAGCGGCGCCGCAGGCTGAGCGCGGTGAGCGGCACGAGCTCATCGGCAAAGTAACCAGCGCCAAGATGGAAAAGACCATTGTGGTCGAAGTGCAGCGGCTGATGCAGCATCCCAAGTATCGCCGCGTCATCCGCATTTCGAAGAAGTTCTATGCGCACGACGAAAAGCGCGAAGCCAAGCAGGGCGACACCGTCAAGATCGTATCTTCCCGGCCGCTTTCGCGTCTCAAGCGCTGGCGCTTGAAGGAAGTGCTGACGCCCAAAGCGTCGGCCAAGTAAGAGAGACAGGGGAGCGAATCATGATTCAGATGCGAACCTGGCTGACGGTGGCCGACAATTCCGGAGCGCGCAAGCTGATGTGCATCCTGCCAGTCGGTGGCGATGCGGGATTGAAGGCTGGACTCGGCGACATAGTCACCGCTTCGGTGAAGGAAGCGACGCCAGAAAGCCAGATTAAAGAAGGCAAAGTAGTGAAATGCGTGATCGTGCGGATGCGCAAGGAGTGCCGCCGCAAGGACGGTACGTACATTCGCTTCGACGACAACGCCGCGGTCCTGATTAACGACACCGGCGAGCCTGTGGGCACGCGCGTATTCGGGCCAGTGGCCAGAGAGCTGCGCGAAAAGAAGTTTACCAAGATCGTTTCGCTGGCTCCGGAGGTTTGGTAAGTCATGGCACAGAAAGAAGTGAAGCGCCACACCATCAGCATTCGCAAGGGCGATACCGTCCGCGTGATGAGCGGCCGCGACGTCGGCAAGAGCGGACGCGTGCTCTCCGTCAATCCCCGCAAGAACACGGTGATTGTCGAGCATGCGCACATCATCAAGCGCCACACCCGGCCGAACCCGGCGAAGAACATCAAGGGCGGCATTGTGGAACGCGAAGCGCCCATCAACGTTTCAAACGTGTTAATCGTGTGCAGCAGTTGCGGGAAGCACGCACGCATCGGTCACAACGTGCTGCCCGACGGAAGCAAGGTCCGCATCTGTAAGCGCTGCGGCACCACGCTGGATAAGTAAAGGATTGGAAGGAACGGGACAGGCATGAAGACTCGATTGCACGAATCATACACAAAGCAAACGGTGCCGGCGCTGATGAAGCGTTTTGGCTGGAAGAACTACATGGCCGTGCCGAAGTTGAAGAAGATCACCGTCAACATCGGGCTCGGCGAAGCCAGCCAGAATGCCAAGCTGCTGGACACGGCCGCGGTGGAGCTCGGTCAGATTACCGGCCAGAAGGCCATGATCACGCGGGCAAAGAAATCCATTGCGAATTTCAAAATCCGCAAGGGCATGCCGATCGGCTGCGCGGTCACGCTGCGCGGGGAAAGGATGTACGAATTCCTCGATAGGTTGTGCAACGTGGTTCTGCCTCGCGTGCGCGACTTCCGCGGCCTGCCCTCGAATGCATTCGATGGCCGCGGTAACTATACCTTGGGCTTGAAAGATCAGTTGGTGTTTCCGGAAATTGATTACACGCGCGTGGACAAGATCAAGGGCATGAACATCACCTTGACCACGTCCGCTCGCAACGACGAAGAAGGCCGCGAACTGCTCAAGGGCCTCGGCGTTCCGTTGCGCGAAAAAGGAGCAGCACAATAAATGGCACGCACCGCTAAGATCGCCAAGACTCACAAGAAACCGAAGTTCAAGGTTCGCGTGCGCAACCGCTGCCGTTGCTGCGGCCGCGCCCGGGGCTACATCCGCAAGTTCCAAATGTGCCGTATCTGTTTCCGCGGCATGGCGCTCAAAGGGGAAATCCCCGGAGTCGTGAAATCAAGCTGGTAGGAGCGAGATAGGATAATTATGCAGACCGATCCCATTGCCGATTTTTTGACTCGCCTTCGCAACGCGGCCGCGGCCAAGCACCAGCGCGTGGACGTGCCTGTCTCCAAGCTGAAGACGGAGATTGCCCGCATTCTGAAGGAAGAAGGCTACATCTCGACCTACAAAATGGTCGATGAAAACAAGACCCGCAAGACATTGCGCATTTTCCTGAAGTACACCCCGGATCGCCGCAGCGTCATCACCGGCCTAAAGCGCATTTCACGTCCTGGCCAGCGGAATTATCTCGGCGCCCATGACATCAAACCCGTGGTTGGCGGGCTCGGTATCAGCATTCTGACGACGCCGAAGGGGTTGATGAGCGGAAGAGCCGCGCGGAAAGCGAACGTAGGCGGCGAAATTCTCTGCGAAGTTTGGTAGTCGCGGACGACAGAGTGATGGAACGAGTTCGAAAGTAGAGGATAGGACAGATGTCACGTATTGGTCGCAAACCGATTCCAGTGCCCGCGGGCGTGAAGATCAACTCCACGGGTGGCAAGATTGAAGTGCAGGGCCCCAAGGGCAAACTGTATGTGCTTGTGCCGCAGCAGATTCGTTTGGAGCAGAAGGACGGTGTGCTGACCGCCATCCGCGACAACGAAGAACACCGCGCTTTGCACGGTCTGGCGCGCGCGCTGCTGGCCAACGCCGTTCACGGCGTTACGCAAGGATTCAAGAAGGAATTGGACATCGTGGGCGTGGGGTATCGCGCCGAGGTGAAGGGCAAACTGGTTGCGTTTGCGCTCGGCAAGTCGCATCCGGTGGAGTTTCCGATTCCCGAGGGGATTCAGATTTCCGTG
Organism: Candidatus Acidiferrales bacterium; assembly: GCA_963775865.1. Lineage (GTDB taxonomy): Bacteria > Acidobacteriota > Terriglobia > Acidiferrales > UBA7541 > Acidiferrum. Next base: position 253,475 of record CAVZKU010000014.1, read on the forward strand.
GATAAGCAGACGCACATCGTGGTCAGCGGCGCCGATAAAGCGCAGGTGGGCCAGGTCGCCGCAGACCTCCGTTCCCTGCGTCCGCCCGATCCGTACAAGCAGAAGGGAATCCGCATCGCCGGCGAGCGCTTGAAGAAGAAGGCGGGCAAGGCCGGAGCCAAGGCTGGCGCGGCGTAGTCGAAGGTTAGGGACCACCTTCTGAAGTGGTCCGCTCAGGGCCAGAGGCGCTGGGCAATAGGTTTGAAGGAGAAACGACAGTGGCATCGGCACCAGTTCGCAAGCTATCGAAGGACGAGCAACGCCGGCGGGTTCACGCTCGGGTACGCACCCGGGTAACCGGCACAGCGGAGCGGCCACGCCTGTGCGTTTACCGCTCGCTTGGGCACATCTACGCACAGATCATTGACGACCGCAGCGGGCGCACTCTGGTTTCCGCCAGCTCCGTCGACAAGGAATCGAAGAAGAATTTGAAGGGTGGTGGCAACATCGCTTCCGCCAAAGCGGTCGGCAAGTTCATCGCCGAACGCGCCAAGGGAGCCGGTGTGGTCAAGGTAGTGTTCGACCGCGGCGGATACAAGTATCACGGCCGCGTCAAGGCGCTCGCAGATGCAGCGCGGGAAGCGGGGTTACAGTTCTAACTTATGTCGAAGCAAATTTTGCGTGACAGTTTGGCGGTTCGGCGGATCCTGGAGGTAAATCCTTCGGACCTGAAGGATGACGTCATTGCCATCAACCGCGTAACCAAGGTCGTCAAGGGCGGCAAGAATCTCAGTTTCTCGGCGCTGGTCGTGGTTGGCGACAGCCGCGGCCATGCCGGCTTTGGAATGGGCAAAGCTCGCGAAGTGCCCATGGCCATCAAGAAGGGCATTGAGCAGGCCAAGAAGAATCTCATCAAACTGAACCTGAAGGGTTCCACGATCCCGCACCAGGTGACCGGCTGGTACGGCTCGGCGCAAGTGCTGCTGAAGCCCGCGCCCGAAGGCACAGGCGTGATTGCGGGTGGCCCGGTGCGCAAAGTGATGCAGGTGGCGGGAATTCAGAATGTGCTGACGAAGTCGATCGGCACTTCCAACCCGCACAACGTGGTCAAGGCGACGTTTGCGGCGCTGTTGGGCTTGAAGGACGCGGCCCAAGTGGCGGAGACGCGGTCCAAGACGGTGGAAGAAATGACCGGCAGGCCGCCGAAAACGGAAAAGCCGGCAGTGCCAGTGGAAAAGGCGGCAGGGGAATAAGTCATGGCAGCAGAGAAAAAGAGTGCGAAGAGCGCGGGCACGGTGAAGATCAAGTGGGTGGTGAGCTTCATCGGCTGCACCGACGATATGCGGGCGACCATTCGGGGGCTAGGCCTGCGCAGAATGCACCAGGTGGTCGAGCGTCAGGATACACCGGAGACGCGCGGCATGATTCACAAGGTGCGTCATCTCGTGGAAGTGGTGGAGTAATTCATGGCAGATAAGTCGAAGAAGAAAGAACACAACACGGTTTCGCTTTCGACGCTGGGTCCGGCGAAGGGTTCGCGCAAGAAGAAAGTGCGCGTCGGTCGCGGTATCGGCTCGAAGCTCGGCAAGACCTCCGGCTCGGGCAACAAGGGACAGAAATCCCGGCGCGGGTATTCCCGCCGTCGTGGGTTTGAAGGCGGACAGATGCCGCTGCATCGCCGCATCCCCAAGCGCGGCTTTCACAATCCGTTTGGCACCGAATTCTCCGTGATCAACCTCGAGGAATTGAACGTGTTCCCCGCGGGAGAAACGGTGACGCCGGAATTGTTGCGTGCGCACGGTTTCGTTCGACGCGCCACCGGTCCGGTGAAGATTCTGGGCGACGGCGAGCTGAAGAACAAGCTTACGGTGCAGGCGCACGCGTTCAGTGCGTCGGCCAAGGAAAAGATCACCAAGGCGGGCGGAACTTTTGAGGTGGTAGCGTAGTCGGTAGCACCGGGGAAATGCGATGAATCGTTTTTGGCAAGCATTTACGAATCTCTTCCGGATCGAAGATCTGCGGAACCGGCTGTTTTTTACGCTGGCGCTGCTTGGGGTCTATCGCCTCGGTGCGCATATCCCCACGCCGGGTATCAATACCGGGTTGATGGAAGATATCTTCAAGCAGGCCGCGTCCAGTTCCATGCTGGGGATTTTCGATTTGTTCAGCGGCGGCACCTTCCGGCGCATGACGATTTTCGCGCTGGGCATCATGCCGTATATCACCGCGTCCATCATTTTGCAGTTGATGCAGGTGGTGTTCCCGTATTTGGAGAGATTACAGAAGGAAGGTGAGCTGGGCCGGCGCAAGATTACGCAGTACACGCGCTACCTGACGATTGCGCTCAGCATCATCCAGTCGTCAACCATTGCCACCACCCTGCAGGCGCAGACCTATTCCGGACAGTCGCTGGTCTACCATCCGGGTTGGGGATTCTGGTTAATGACCGTGCTTACACTGACCACCGGTTCGGCGTTCATCATGTGGCTGGGCGAGCAGATCAGCGAGCGCGGCATTGGCAACGGGATGTCGCTGATCATCTTTGTCGGGATCGTCGTTGGGCTCCCACGCGCCATCTACGATTTGTATGAAAAGGTGAAGACCCAGGCGTGGGGAGCGTTTACGCCGATGGCGGTCATTTTGCTTCTGGCCTTGATGGTTGCCGTGGTGGCCTTCATTGTTTTCGTCGAGGGCGCACAACGCCGCATTCCGGTGCAATATGCGAAGCGCGTTGTGGGCCGCCGCGTGATGGGCGGACAAGCGACGTATCTCCCGTTGCGCGTGAACTCGGGTGGTGTAATTCCGCCGATTTTCGCAAGCTCGCTGCTGGCTTTTCCCGCGACTGCGGCCTTGATGCTGGGCTCGCGTTGGCCGTTTCTCAAGGGAATTGCGGACAAGTTGAAGTGGGGCGAGCCACTCTACACGTTGATTTACGTGGTCATGATTATCGTTTTCGCGTTTTTCTATGTCGGGATCGTGTTCAATCCCACGGAACTTGCCGACAACATGCGCAAGAACGGTGGGTTTATTCCCGGCATCCGGCCCGGGCGCAGCACTTCCGAGTATGTCAGCATCATCCTGAAGCGTTTGACGTTTATCGGTGCCGTGTACCTGGCGCTGGTTTGCATTCTGCCGGAATGGATGATTGCGGGTCTGGCCCTAAATCACTTGCCCACCTGGTTGGGGGGCGATTGGTTTGACAGGCACTTTCCCAGTTGGATCTTGCATGGTCTGGGTGTGACATTTTATTTCGGTGGCACTTCGCTCCTGATCGTGGTGGGCGTGGCGATGGATACGGTGCAGCAGTTGGAGGCACAACTCGTCATGCGTAATTACGAGGGCTTTGCGCGTAAAGGAAGATTGCGCGGCCGTCGCTAAGCTAAGGGAGACGACAACGTGGCGCTGGAGCAGCGTCCTGTCGGAAAACTCGACCGCGCGGTAATTTTCCTTGGGCCTCCGGGTTCCGGGAAAGGAACCCAGGCGAAGGTGCTGGCAGGGAAGTTTGGAGTACCGCACCTTTCGACGGGAGATATGCTCCGGGAGCATATCGCGAAGGAGACTCCTCTCGGCTTGAAAGCGAAGCCGATTATGGCGCGTGGGGAGTTGGTGCCGGACTCGCTGGTTTTGAAGATGGTCGCGGAGCTGATTGAGCGGCCGGATTGCAGTCACGGATTTGTGTTTGACGGGTTTCCCCGGACGGTCACTCAGGCGAAGTATCTGGGTGAGTTGCTGAGGCGACAAGGGTTCGAGCAGCCGTTCGTGATTCACATGGTCATCGGCAACGCGCTGCTGCTGCGGCGCTTGACGGGCCGAAGGACCTGCAAGGTAGGCGGGGAGATTTATAATATTTACGACCGCCCGCCAAAAGTGGAAGGGATTTGCGATAACGACGGTGGCGAATTGGTGCAGCGGCCGGACGATCGCGAAGAAGTAATCAGGCAGCGGCTGCATGCGTACGAGAAGCTGACGGCGCCGCTGGTGAATTACTACCGCCGCCTGGGCTTCTTGCATGAAATCGATGCAAGCAAGAGCGTGGCCGAAGTGGAGCAAGAGATTGAGCAGGCCGTGGCAAGCATGCGCGGAGCGCGTTGACGATGGCGATTGAATTACGCAGCGCGGCTGAGCTGGAAAAGATGTACCGCGCGGGCCAGGCTGTGCATGAAGTTTTGAACGCGGTTCGGGCGCAGGTTCAGCCCGGAATGTCGACGATGGACCTCGAGGAGATTGCCGAGGGGCTCATCGCGAAGCGGCCGGGGAAAGCGGCGTTCAAAGGATATCGCGGGTATCCTTGCGTGCTTTGCACGTCGGTGAACAGCGAGATCGTTCACGGAATACCGTCGCCGAAACGGAAGTTGCGGGAAGGCGACATAGTCTCGATCGACTTTGGCATGGAAGTCGAAGGGTACTACGGCGATTCGGCGGTAACCGTGCCCGTGGGGAAGATCCAGCCGGATCTGCAGAAGCTGCTGGATGTGACGCGCGAATCGCTGGACCGCGCGATCGACAAGATGCGGCCGGGAAACCGGTTGGGCGATGTCGGATACGCGGTGCAGAGCTGGGTAGAGCAGCACGGCTATTCCGTAGTGCGGGAGTTCGTGGGACACGGCATCGGCACCAAGATGCACGACGAACCGAATCTTCCGAATTATGGCGAGCCGGGACGCGGAACGCGTTTGCAGGAAGGCATGGTCATCGCCGTCGAACCGATGGTGAATGCGGGCCGGCCGGATGTGCAGATGCGCGGCGAATGGGTGGCAGAAACGGCCGATGGCAGTCCTTCGGCGCATTTCGAACACACCGTGGCCGTCACCGTGAACGGACCGTGGATTTTGACCCGGCCGAAAGAAATGACCGGGCCATCGTGGTAAGGAACTTGGGAGCTTATGGCGAAGCAGCCGTTTGAAGAAAAGAAGAAGACCGACTCCGGGAATCCGAAGGAGGACGCGATCGAAGTAATGGCGACCGTGCTGGAGCCGTTGCCGAATGCGATGTTCCGGGTGGAGTTGGAGAACAAACACAAAGTGTTGGCGCACGTTTCCGGAAAGATGAGAAAGAACTTCATCCGGATCCTGGCGGGAGACAAAGTGGCGGTGGAGCTTTCGCCGTACGATTTGACCCGCGGGCGCATCGTATACCGTTATAAGTAGCGGAAAGAGTTTGTGACGCCGGGCACAGGCCCGGTCGTCAGATGAGGAGCGAGCAGTATGAAAGTTCGGGCTAGCGTGAAGAAGATTTGTGACAAATGCAAAGTGATCCACCGTCGTGGAGTGGTTCGGGTAATTTGCGTCAATCCGAAGCACAAGCAGCGTCAGGGATAAGGGGAGCGAGGAGAAACCATGGCACGTATCGCGGGTGTTGATCTTCCGCCGCAGAAGCGGCTTTGGGTCGGGTTAACCTCGATCTATGGCATCGGCCAGGTGCGCGCGAAGAGCATTGCCGAAAAAGCCAATGTGGATTTCACGAAGAAAGTTCGCGATCTTACGGAAGATGAAGTGAACCGCATCCGTACGATCATCGAGCAGGAAGGGCGCGTGGAAGGCGATCTCCGCAAAGAGATCCAGATGAACATCCGGCGCCTGATTGAAATCCAGGCGTATCGCGGGATTCGTCACCGCCGCAATCTACCGGTTCGCGGGCAGCGCACGCATACCAATGCGCGCACGCGGAAGGGGCCGCGCCGCGGCGCTGTTGCCGGCAAGAAGCAGGTCAAGGGCAAGAAGGGCTAAGGGTTCACAAGTAGTCCGAATTCGCAGTGAACGAAAATGGAGTGAAACGTGGCTAAAGAGCAGCAGAACGCAGGACCGGATGCAGGAGCACCAGCGAAACCGGCGGCGGCATCTAAAAAGAAGAAAGAGTTCAAGAAGAAGAAGGAACGCCGCACCGTTCCACACGGACTGGTGCACGTTTCCGCGTCCTTCAACAACACGCAGATCACCATCACCGATCCGGATGGCCGCGTGATTTGCAATTCTTCCGCGGGAGCCATCGGTTTCAAGGGTTCGCGCAAGGGTACACCCTACGCGGCGCAGCAAGCTTCGCTGGCAGCTGCTAGCGCGGCTCGCGACCAGTTTGGCATGAAGAGCGTGGAAGTGCGCGTCAAGGGCCCGGGTTCCGGCCGCGAATCCGCGGTGCGTGCCTTGGCCGCTGCCGGATTGCACATCGTAGTGATTCGCGACGTGACGCCGATTCCGCACAATGGCTGCCGCCCGCCCAAGCGCCGGCGTGTTTGATGGATACGACTTTGAAGAACGCATGCAAGAGATTCGGGAAGGGAGAATAGAAGTTGGCAAGACATCGAGATGCAGTCTGCCGCCTGTGCCGCCGGGAAGGGCAAAAACTGTTTTTGAAAGGCCTGCGGTGCTTCACGGACAAGTGCGCGATTGAGAAGCGCAACTTTGTGCCGGGACAGCACGGGCAATCGCGGCGCGCAAAAGTTGCGGGTTACGGCCTGCAATTGCGCGAGAAGCAAAAAGTAAAACGCACCTACGGGCTGTTGGAACGGCAATTCCGCAATTACTTTGAAAAGGCGGAGCGCTCCAAAGGTCCCACGGGTGAAAACCTGATCATCATGCTCGAGCGCCGCCTGGATAATGTGGTCTGGCGGGCCGGCCTGGCGTCCTCGCGGTCGCAGGCGCGGCAGCTTGTGCTGCACGGACACGTGCGGGTCAACGGGAAGAAGGTGAACATCCCGTCGTACCAGGTGAACGTTGGGGAAGAAATCGCGATCAAGGAAAAGATGCACCAGAACGCAATGGTTTTGGAGGCGCGCAACGTCGCCCAAAGCCAGAGCACAGTGCCGTGGCTGGAACAAGAGCGCGATCAGTTCAAAGCCAAAGTAGTGGCGTTGCCAAAGCGCGAAGACGTGCAGACACCGCCGATTAACGAGCAATTGATCGTCGAGCTGTACTCGAAGTAGGAGCCGCCTGCCGTTAGCGAGTAGCCGCCAGCTAACGGCACTCCGTCGCAGGGGAGATTGGGTTGTTGGCTGACGGCTATCGGCCAATCACGGGTGGTTTTCGGGCTGTTTTGGGCAGCCCAGAAGGAAGGAACACGATGTGGAAGGGATTTCAGAAACCGAAGCGTCTTGCGCCAGAGTTTGAATCGCTGACCGAGAAGTACGGTCGGTTTTCCGCTCAGCCCTTCGAACGCGGCTGGGGCACGACGGTGGGGAACGCCCTGCGGCGTGCATTGCTGAGCTCGATTGAAGGCGCCGCGATCACCGCGGTCAAGATTGACGGAGTGCTGCACGAATTCTCCTCAATCCCGGGCGTGGTAGAAGATGCCACGGACATCATCCTGAACCTGAAACAGGTGCCAATCAAGCTGAACAACGACCTGCCGAAGACGATTTACCTGAACGTCGAGCATCCGGGCGTGGTGACGAGCGCGCACATCGAGGAAGACGCGGACTTCGCGGTTCTCGATAAGAGCGTGTACATCGCCACGGTGAGCGAAGGCGGCAAGTTGCGGATTGAGATGCGCGTGAAGAACGGCCGCGGCTACGTGGCGGCGGACCGCAACTACGATGAGGACCTGCCGATCGGGTACATCCCGGTGGACAGCGTGCACTCGCCCGTGCGCAAGGTGAACTTCGCCGTCGAGTCCGCGCGTTTGGGACAGATGACGGATTACGAAAAGCTGATGCTGGAAGTGTGGACCAATGGAGCGATCACGCCTTCGGACGCGGTAGGCTTGGCCGCCAAGCTGGTGAAAGACCACATGAGCATCTTCATTAACTTCGAGGAACCGGTGGAGAACGTGGAAGTGCCGACAGACACCGTGCACGATCCACGGCTGGAACACTTGGACCGCTCGGTGGAAGAGCTGGAGCTTTCCGTACGCAGCTACAACTGCTTGAAGAATGCGAACATCCAGACGATCCGCGAACTCGTGCAGAAGAGCGAGAACGAAATGCTGAAGACCAAGAACTTCGGCCGCAAGTCGCTCAACGAGATCAAGGACATACTGGTGAAGATGGGCCTTAGCCTGGGCATGAAGTTCGATGAGCACGGCCGGATTATCTGGCCGCCGCTGCCGAGCCAGACCGCTCCGCCGAGTTCCGACGAAACCATTGGTCTATAAGCGAAAAGGGACGAACGATGCGACATCTGAAGTCAGGATCAAAACTGGGGCGCAATCCGTGGCATCGCCGCGCGACACTGCGCAACCTTGTGACCAATCTGTTGGAGCATGGACGGATCACCACCACGCTAACGCGAGCGAAGGCGACGCGGCCCGTGGCAGAGAAAATCATCACGCTCGGCAAGCGCGACACCTTGCAGTCGCGCCGCCAGGCAGCCTCCTACATCATGACCCCGGCGGTCACTAAAAAGCTGTTCAGCGAGATCGCGCCAAAGTTTGCCGATCGTGCGGGCGGCTATACGCGCATCATCCCCGCGGGAATCCGCGTGGGCGATGGGGCGAAGGTGGCTATTCTTGAACTGGTGGGATACGAGTTCAAGAAAAAGGAAAAGAAAGAAAAGACCAAGTTGCAGGAAGCAGTGGAAGCCAAGAGTTAAGACCCGCCTCCGCATGGCGACTCATGGCCCGCTCCGGGAAACCGAGGCGGGCTTTTTGTTTTTGCGCTAGTGATGGAAATCGCAATTGACAGGTTGGCTCCTCTGCCGGATGCTTGGTTCCGCGCCTTCTAGGAGCACTGGAATGAACTGCCGAGTGCTTTGTTTGTGTTTCATCGCCGCGATGCCCGGCCTTCTGAGTGCTCAAGAAACCAAGCTGGTGAATTGCCGGACGCTCGAGGCAGCCGGGTACTTTGTTGGTCCAGACGAAGTGTTGGACGGCGACAAAGTGTGCCAGAAGCTGAAACCGGGGGCCAAGGAACTCGCCAAGCCAGAACCGCCGAAACCGCTGCCGGGCGCGATTGTTTCCGGCGCCGAACCAATGAGCGTTGCGGAAGCGGCGAAGGCAAAGGGAAAGAAAGCAACGACCGATACCGGTACGGCGGAAAAGACCGCGGCAGCGCCCGAACCCGTAGCGGCGCCTGTGCCGGGCGTCGCGCCTGTGACTACTGTCGCGAAACCGGCTGAGCCGGAAACGTCTGCGCCCGTGGCTGTGCCGGTAGCGCCGATTCCGACAGCGGTGAAACCGGAAATCGCTTCGCCGTTGACACCATCGCAAGGAGAGCAAGCCGCCGCCGCGCCGCAACGTGCTCAGGAGCCGATTCATCCCGCTGCGGCAGCGGCGCCGGCTGCTCCAGCGCCGTCCGCACCTTCACCCGTCAGCACGACGCCACCACGCACGATACACCGCGACGCGCCAGTCGCTCCGGGTACACCATCCGCGCCACCGGAAAAAGACTACGGATTCTCCGATGCCAATGCCGTGGAGCCGCCGGCGCCAGCGGCTATGGGATCGCGTAGGGCGGGGACGGGAAGCCAGAGTTCCGGGCGGGCGCTGCAAGTGGGCGCCTTCGACAAAGCACCAGCCGCTTCGCAGATTCCCAATGGTGCTCCCGGCGGCACAGATGAGACTCAGGAAAGGCAAAGGACGGCGTGCGCGAAGAACGTTACCGTGGGAAGTCTGCGAGACGAGCAGTTGGTGCTGGGCGCGCCGGAATGGGCGGAAGAGTGGATCGCGAAGAATCAGAAGACGACGCCAAATCTTTGTTTTGCGGTTGCACCGCTGCGAGGAGCGAAAAATTACCTGATTGTGTTTTACATTTTGCCCGCGAACCAGAGCATTGCGGCCATGCCGATGCCGGGGTCGACCCCCGCGGGGGGCGCCGGTGTCTTTACGGCGAAGCCAGGGTCTACGTGGCAGTATGCAGCAGAGGGGAAGGATGGGGTGCCGGCGCTGACGCCCGACGAGGGCGAGCCGCACAGCGAGGGACAAGTATGGTACGCGACGGCGTATACGGAGGATGGAATGGCTGTGGCGGAGCGCTGGCCGGAGCAACCGAAGCGGGCCGGGAAGATGAACGTAAAGAATCCCACGAAAGAACAGAGCGCGCACCAGGAGACGGGAAACGTGCCTGAGGAATTGCTGAGCGAAATCGTAGAGGATTTGAAGAAATTGTGAGAGACGGAGAGTAGAACCCGGAAAGTAGAAAATAGCATTTTGCCCGCACCGGCAGACAGGGGCGGGCTTTGTTTTTTGGTTTGCTGTGTGATTCCCACGAGAGCGTGAAGGGTGGAAGGGCTAAGCTACAATCTTGAGGGTGTGTGAGGTGACGGGAGGATCGCGATGGAGTATCCGGAGTTTGGGTTAAAGGGGCAAGTGGCGCTGGTGACGGGAGCGGCGCGGGGATTGGGACGCGCAATTTCGCTGGCCTTGGCGCATGCGGGCGTGGATGTGGCGCTGGGGTTGCGGGATGTCAAAGCGGACTCCGGGGTAACAGAGGAGATTCGCAAGATGGGAAGGAGAGCGCTGCCCGTGCAAATGGATGTTGGCCGCAAGGAGCAAATTTCCCCCGCGGTAGAGGAAACGGTGAAGGAGTTCGGGCGCATCGACATCCTGGTGAACAATGCGGGAATCGCGCCGGAAAATCTGGCGGAGAATGTGCGGGAAGAGGATTTTGATGCGACGCTGGCGGTGAATCTGAAGGGGACGTTTTTCGCCAGCCAGGCTGTGGGGCGCGTGATGATCCGGCAGAAGAAGGGAGCAATCATCAACATGAGTTCGCAGGCGGGATTTGCAGCGCTGCCCACGGAATCGATTTATTGCATGACAAAGGCGGCGATTACGCATTTGACGAAATGCCTGGCCGTGGAATGGGGCAAGCACGGGATCACGGTGAATGCCGTGGCGCCGACGTTCATTCGGACGCCGGGGACGGAGGAGTATTTGTCCGACCCGAGGCATCTGGTGGATACGGTGGAGCGCATTGCGGCGTTGCATCGCATCGGGGAGCCGATGGAAGTGGCGGGCGCGGTGATATTTCTGGCGTCACCGGCGGCGTCGTTGATCACCGGGGAAACCATTTTGATTGATGGGGGTTGGACAGCGCGGTAGAAGAGAGTGGCTCGTGGTTCGTGGCAGTGCTTAGCCTAGACAACCCAAAGACACACCCGCGTCCGTTGAGCATCGGCAAGGCGCAATGGTGGAGATCCTCGGCGCGGAAGACGTCAGCGATCCAGATAATACTGGACGGTGGTGACGACGCGAACAGTTTTCACGAGGCTGGCATCGGCGCCGAAACCCATTACGCCGCCTTCGCCTCCTTCGGGAGCTGCGCCTTGATCCGCGGGCAAAATGGAAAACACACCTTGATTAGCCTGGCGGATGGCGCCGACTTTGCTGCCAGAATCGGAGGCGAACCGATCGGCAGCGGCGCGAGCGTTGCGGGTGGCTTCGGTGATCATGTCGGGCTTGATGGCATTGAGGCCAGTGAATTTGTAGGCAAGACCGCTCTGGCCGGGAGTTCCGCTGAGAACGATACCCTTCTGTAGAAGCAGCATGGTTTTTTGGGCGGCGGTGGCGACGACATCCACGCGGGTGGTGCGCACGGTAATCTGCTGATCGACGATGTAGCGATGCGGGGCGCGCTGTCCACCGCCATATTCGTTGGCCTGCGTATCCACGACGCGAATCACGCCCAGTTCAATTTCGAACGGTTGGAGGGTTTGCTGCTGGAGAAAATCTAGGATGACTTTCTTGTCGGCTTCGGTTTTGCCGTAGACAGCGGTGAGATCGTCACCCGCTTCCTTGTAGCTGAGCGGCCAGATGGCGAGATCGGACTTGACGTTGCGCTCGACGAGGCCTTTTACAGTGACGTAGCGGTCGGCGAGACGAGTGTTTTTGATTTGCACGCCGAGAAGCCAGCCGCCGAGGATGAGGCCGAGGGCGATGAGCAGTCCAAGCAGAGTGATACCGCCGCGTTGGTTTGCGTTTGTGACATTCATGATGGGAAGGTCCTTAAGATTCTCCGCCGCTGATCCGGCCGCCGCGCCGGATGAGACTAATTTAGCACGAGTTGGTAGTTGGGAGATGCAAGAGGGATTCATCGTACGAAAGACGTGCGATGGAGAACATTCTCCCACTCCGCGGACTCCGTTCTGAATGACGGTTGATTTTTTTGGTGGAAGATCAATTGGGCTGAATGGGCGGCTGAGATTGCCAGTAGCCCTGGTGGCCGAGGTAGTCGTCGTCGGGAAGATTGGAAAGGATGATGCGGCGGAGTTCGAGGGCGTTGATGGGGCCTTGATTCTTGTAGACGACTTCGCCATTCGGTTTGATAAGCATGGTGTAGGGAACAGCGGCGTTCCAGTCGGGGTCGAAGGCGGCGAGGAGGGTATAGATATCGGTTGAACCGAGGAGGAGATTTCGGCTGGTGGCGTGGAGCTGGCTGAGAGCGGCGAGCGCGCCGGGTTTTTCGTCGGGGTAGTTGATGCTGACGGTGACGACTTCAAAGGGGCGGTGGCCGTACATGCGGAGCATGGTCTGAATTTCGGGCATTTCCTGGACACAGGGCGCGCACCAAGTGGCCCAGAAATTGACGAGACGAAGTTTCCCGGAATCATTCTTGCGCAAGGCTTTGAAGTCGTCGGCGGAAGCGGGTTGAATCGTGACAGGCTGGCTTTCGATTTCTGCGAGTTCCGCTTTGCGTCCTTCTTCCTTGTAAATCCATTTCGTGGAGCAGCCGACAGAGGGAGTTTTCGCTACGGCGACGGGCTTGTCTGCAAGGAGGGCGTCGATGGCTTCCCGGGTGTCCAGGCGGGTGACCAGGTTGGCGCGGGGATTGTTGTCGACGCGGCCTTCGTAGCGAAGCTTGCGCTGGGCATCGAAGATGAAGAGATGCGGCGTGGCGGCAGGACCGTAGGCGCGAGCGACTTTCTGATCTTCGCCGTCGTACAGATAGGCGAAATTGAACTGGCGATAGGCGGCGCGAATCTTCATGTCGTCGGGGGCATCGCCGACGTCTGTGTAACCCATTTCGTCGAGGCGGACGGCCATGGGATTGTTGGGTTGAATGGCGATGAGGGTGACGCCGCGATCTTTGTAGTCGGAAGCGAGTTGCTTGATGCGGGTTTCGTAAAGTTGCGCGGTGGGGCAGTGATCGCAGGTAAAGACGATGACGAGAACCTTGGCAGAGGCGTATTCGGCGAGGCAGTGCGTTTTGCCGTCGATGCCGGGGAGACAAAAATCGGGAGCCGGTGAGCCGATGGCAAGAGGCGGAGGGCCGTGCGGTTCGTCGGCAGGAGAGGGGATGGTGGCAACGGTCACCAGGAGAAGCGCGAGCGGAAGGAAGGGGCGACGGATGGATGGAAACATGGAGACCTCGACGGGAGATTATACATGGGGACGCCGGGGATGGCGGACTGCCTCGGAGACGGTCCCTACGGTGGCAAAGAAGGTCGTGGGTGGAGTGTGGTGGGGTGTGAAGAGCGGGATTGGAGTTGGACGTGGAGGCCGTGATGGGGGCGGAGGGTGAGGGAGGCCAGCGGCTTCACGGGGCGTTGGGGATCGAGAGTGAAGCGGAAGTGTTGGGCGATGGTGGCGAGGACGAGATTGGCTTCCATGAGCGCGAAGGAATTGCCGATGCACTGGCGAGGACCAAAGCCGAACGGGAAATAGGCAAAGCGGGGGATTTTTTTCAGCAGGTCGCCTTCCCAGCGTTCGGGGAAAAATTCATCAGGATTAGCGTACCAGCGTGGGTCGCGATGGACGACCCAAGTGACCGCGGCGATTCCGGTGTTTTTGGGAACAGGATAGTCAGCGAGCGCGTGATCTTCGATGGCGAGGCGGGCCATCGCCCAGGCAGGCGGATACAGGCGCATCGATTCGGAAATGACGTGGTTGGTGTAGGGAAGGCGAGGAAGATCGTCGAGCGTGGGAGTGCGTCCGTTGAGGACGGTGTCGAGTTCGGCGTGGAGTGCTTGTTCGACGCGAGGAGTTTGTGCGAGAAGCATCCAGGTCCAGGAAAGAGTGCTGGCGGTGGTTTCGTGCCCGGCGAGGAAGAGAGTGAGGGCTTCATCGCGAAGCTGCTGGGTGGTCATGCGAGAGCCGTCTTCGTCCTGGGCGTGGATGAGAAGAGAGAGGAGATCGCCGGCGTCGTCGGTGGAATCGCGGCGCTGCTGAATAATGCGATCGATGATGAGGGTGAGTTCGCGGACGGCGTGCTTGGCCTGGAGATTGCGGGGAGTGGGGAGCCAGCGAGGGGTCATCAGGAGGCGACGAAAGTCCATGGTGTACTCGAGGAGGACCTGGAGGTTTTCGCCGACTTGCGGGGCTTCGCGTTCGACATCGGCATGGAAAAGAGATTTACCGACGATCTGGAGGGTGAGACGCATCATGGCGTCGTGAAGATCGAGAGTTTGGCCGGGTTGCCAGGATTGAACGAGGCGGGTAGCGCACTCAGTCATTGTGGAAGCGTAGTTCGCGATGCGGTTGCGGTGGAAGGCCGGCTGCATCATACGGCGTTGCCGGAGCCAGAAGTCGCCTTCGCTGGTGAGCAGTCCGTTGCCGAACAGGTGGCGATTCGCGCGGAGAATGCGGCCTTTGATGAATTTGCGAGCGTTGTTGACGATGACGTCTTCGATGTGGTCGGGGTGGAAGAGGAGGTAGGTGCGAAGGTTGAAGAAGCGGAGACAGACGATGTCGCCGTATTCGCGTGCGACACGGGACATGAAGGTGAGGGGATCCCGGCGGAGAGGGCTGCGGAGACCGGAGAAGAAACCTTGTTCGGGGCCGGGAGGATAGGGGGGCATGGAGAGATGGTATGCGAGGGGGAGTGGGAAAGGGAAGGCGAGTGGGTAAAAGAAGACTCCCGGGCGGAAGCGTGAACCGGGATTAGTGTTTGTGAGGTTCGGGGAATTTGAGGGAGCCACGGAGGACGGTGATGGAGCTAGCAGGAAGTTCGACTTGCGTGTTCGCGTCGGCGTTCAGGGTGGAGGAAACGATGGGGCCGTCGGGGTCGGCGGAGAGAGTGGCGGGGTGCCACTGATATTGGGCTTTGCCAAACGTTTTTACGGTGATGGGGCCAGAGAAGGAACCGGAGGCGGATTGGGTGGAGTCATCAAAAGAAATTTTAACGGTGTGGGGGTTTTCCTGATCCTTGTTGATGATCAAGAGAGACCATTCGCCATCGGGGCGGTGGACCGCGTATGCAGTGACGAGGTTGCTGCCAGCGCCGTCAAGAATATCGCTTTCGGCGTTGAAAAGATGATGTTCCCCAGTGCCGGGCTGAACCCATTCGAGATTGATGAGCTGGCTAGAGAAGAATTGCGAAAGAGGCTGGAGAATTTTGTAATCGCGGTCGGCGGAGAACATCGCGAAGGTGCCGTGCGAGCCATTGATGCCGTGGCCCATGGGTTCAGGCATGTAGTGGAAGAAGTAGACGGCTTGGCCACCACCATTGAGGAAAGAACAGATGTAATCGGCGAGCCAGAGGCCGCCGAAGATGTCGGGGAAGGCTTCGGAATCGACCCAAGAGAGATTGGATTCGGTGATGAGCAGGGGGACGTTGTCGGGAACGCCGTCCTGGCGCCAGATTTTCATGATGCCGGTGACGAGCTTGGGTTCATCGTACAGATTGCTCCACTGAATTTTGCCGGGTTCGTAGGGATAGTGTTCGAAGGAGAAGAAGGCAAGCTCGTTGATGGCGTTGTGGGATTTCAGATAGTTGACGAAGCGTCGGGTCCAGGAGGTTTGGCCGGAAGCGTCGGGCCAGGTTTCGATGTCCTTGTTGACGCCGGTGAAAATGGGGCCGCCGAGTTTTAGCTTGGGATCGACGCGATGAAGAGCCGCGGCGAACTGGATGTAGAACGCGGCGTAATCTTCGGGATTCATGAAGTGGCCGTCGGGTTCTTCGCCCATTTCGACGTGAGAAATGGGATAGCCCCGCTTTTCGAGATAGGTGAGCTGGTTGGCAGCGTCTTCGGGAGTGCTGTAAATCATGGCGATGGGAATCATGGCGGGAAGACCGCGGGTATAGCCGTTGGGTTCGAAGAAAAGGTCGAAGCCAACTTGTTCGCCGGCGTGCTCATCGAGGTCGCCGGGCTCATGCCAAGGATCGACGGAAGAGCAGTAAGTCATGGTTTGATCCTGATCGGGGGTGTGGCGAACGAGATCGTGGAACTTACCGTCAGAGGAAGTGGTGCCGAGATAAATTTCATGGATGGCGTAGCCGAGGCAATTGCGCTTGTCGGCGGAACCGTGGGTGTCGCAAGAGTTCGAGGAAGCGGTCATCAGGATGCGGATGAACTGCGCAGTGATGGGAGCGTTAGCGAGCTGGAGGATGGGGCTGCCACCTTTTCCTTTGGTTACGGCACCGCCGGGGAAGGCTTGCCAGACACCGGAGGTGGGTTTGCGCACACCATCTTCGCCGGTGAAATATTGGACGACGAAATTGGTGGCGTAGGGTTCGGCCCAATCAATGCGGATGGCGGAAATTTCGCGAGGCTTGGCGAGGTCGAGAATAACCCACTGCGGGTGAAGAGAATCGGATTCGCCGGTGTAGGGCTGGGCGAGATAGGGATTGGACTTCCAGTAGGTGCTGGGATCCCCGTCCGTGAGACGGGAGTAGCCGGCGGTGTCGGTGCCGTCGTCGCGCGTGACGCCGCGATGAGGAAGCGGGTAGCCGTAGGAATGACGAATGGGTTCGGGGCCGGGAGTAGCGTTGCCGACGAAATAGCCTTTGCCGGCGGGATCGGACCAGGTGCCGTCGGGATTCCAGTGCCAGGCTTCCATGTGGAGTTCGGTGTTCTGACGATAAGTGACGGTTTGCCAGCCGGCGGCGAGGACTTTCTGAATGGTGTCGGGGACGTAGAGCTTGTCGGCAGCGCCGTACGGAAGGCGGTCGATGCCGGCGCCGAGTGCTTCCGCGGGACGAATCGTGTTGGTGGAATGAGAGGGAGTGGCGTCGACGTGAATGGATTGCGCGAGGGCGAGAGGTGCGGAAGAAGCGAGGTAGCAAATCGCGAGAAATCGATTCATGGCGGATTCCTTGGCCAGGCCAAACGCACTGGCGATCGCTGTGGATTAAAACGGTTGAATACGATGAAAATGTAGCGCTGAACCGGTGAGCCGTCAATGAGGAATTGCGGACAGCAAGGGGCGCGTCAGCTTGCGCGCGAACGGAAAACTCGGACTAGGAGGGCAGGCACTTGGCGATGATGAGGGTGATGTCGTCGTGTTGTTCGTGGGGGCTGAAGTGCTGGACTTCGTTGACGATGGAAGAAAGCAAGGCCTGAGAAGAAAGCTGGCAGTGCCGGCGCAGGGTGTCGGCAAGACGCTGTTCGCCAAATTCTTCGCCAGCGGGACTGAAGGATTCGGTGATGCCATCGGTGTAGAGGACCAGGGTGTCGCCGGGAGAAAGTTGGCACTCGGCGAGGGAGCACTCCCAGTCTTTGAAGGCACCCATGATTGTGGCGGTGGCCTGGAGGCGGTCGAGAGAGCCGTCAGAACGCAGGAGAAGAGGAGGAAGGTGGCCGCAGTTGGCGTAGCGAAGGCGGCGGGTGGAGTTGTCAAATTCGGCGAAGAACAGAGTGGCAAAGGCGGCGTCAGCAGTGTTGTCGCAGAAGAGATGGTTGACCGCGCATAGGAGACGAAGTGGCTCATCGACAGCCATGGTGCACTGACTACGAAGATTGGCCTGAAGGTTGGCCATGAGAAGAGCCGCGGCGATGCCCTTGCCGGAAATGTCGCCGATAACGAGGCCGAGGCGCTCACGACCGAGCTGAAGGAAATCGTAATAGTCGCCACCGACGTGGCGGGCGGGGAGACAGACGCCGGCAAATTCGAGAGTGGAGAGAGAGGGCAAAGTTTGCGGGAACAGGCGGGCTTGCACCTGCTTGGCAATTTCGAGTTCTTGGGCGGCGCGACGTTCGGATTCGAGTTTTTCGGCGACGGCGCGACGCTGGGCTTCGATCTCGTGCGTAACCTCATCGAAACTGACGAGGGAATAGGTATTGCCGTCGGGATCCTTGAAGCGGGCAAAGACGCCACCCCAAATGGGAGCGGGTTCCGTTGTGGAGGAAGAAGAGTCTGGATCCTGCGTGACGCGCACGGGAAGGCCGTGCTTCAAGCGGCGAAGGCGAGGAGCAACCTGGAAGGAAACGCCGCGACGACTCCAGTCGCGGAACTTGGCAAGAACATCTTCGGTGATAAAGGCAATCTGCGTGTGACGACCAATCAGTTTGAACTGCTCTGAGGCGGGCGCGGGAGCGACGAGGGTGAGGTTCGCGGTGCCATCGGGAGGGGCGACAGCGACGAAGGGGCGGCCGGAAAGAATGCGCGCGTCAAAGATGAGTTGGAAACCAAGTTTGTTGACGAAAAAATCGAGGCTGCGGTCGAGATCGCGGACAAAAACAGTGACGGATTGCAAGCGCAGATAGGGATCTTGGCGGTCCAGGCGAACCGGGGATTCATCAAACGAGGCCCGACGACGATCATCCATGGGGGAGCATTATAAGCCGAGGAGGGAGATTGCGCCGAACGAGGCCATGGGCAGCGGAAGCGAAGGTCAGTCGGGGCGAGCACGGAGGAAGAGACGATAAAGAAAAAAGAGCATGAAGAGAGCGAAGAGGGCGCCGGTGGAATCGAGCAAGGAGTCCCAGGCAGAAGGACCGCGGGAGGGAACGAAGATCTGGTGGATTTCGTCGAGCACGGAATAGACGGCGGCGATGAGCCAGGCGACGATGGCCCAGGACCAGTGCCAAGGGCGGTTATCGCGGCGCGAGGCGCGGATCCCGTGGTAGAGGAGGAGGAAGAAGATGAAGTACTCCGTGAAATGGGCGGACTTGCGGACAAGATGATGAGCGAGTTCCAGGCCTTCGCGGGAGATGGAAGGAAATAGCCAACGGAAGAGGGGCTCGACGACCAGGCTGGTGTGAGCTGCGGAGAAGGTATCCGTGGACATCACAGAAATGAAAGCAGCCCAAAGAAGAGCGGGCCACCAGGCGCGAAGCCAAAGCGGGATTGCGAATTTAGGAGGGGCACTAAGTAGGGAGGTGCCCCGGGGTTCGGTCGAAGCCATGAACGAGTTTAGGTTCCTTCCCCATTGTAAACGAAGGAGAGGGACGAGGAAAGTAAGGGGGAATTAGAGGAAGCGGGAGGGCTATGAGGTGGCGGCTTTCTGGAGGGAGGCTTGGAGTTTGTGGGCTTCGTCTTCGGTCATGGAGGGGGCACCTTTGAGAAGCATGGAGAGGAAGGACTTGATGTCCTCGGGCTCGGTAGGGAAGCCGATGTTGGATTTGGCGGCAGTGCTGGTTCCGGGGCGGTTGGAGTTGGCGAGCAACCTGGCTTTTGGATCGAGGACGGCGACGAAGGGAAGGATAACGTCGCCGCTGGAGGTGATCCCTCCGTATTTCTCGATCTGATAGTCCGCGCCGGGAGTATCCCAATCCGGATGACCTGCCGCACCCTCACCGAAGGTGAGATTGACGATCACGAAATATTTGTCGAAAACCGCGGCGACTTCGGGAAGAGCCAGAAATGCGTCCAGCTGGTGGCAGGCGTCGCACCAAGAAGCATCAAACTCCAAGAAAATAGATTTGTGGTCGTCGAGAGCTTTTTGTTTAGCGGCTTTGAGCAGATCGTCCGCTTTGGGATTTTTCTGTGCGGCGGCGGATAAGGCGAGAGATAGAAGGATCAGAGTCACGAGTCGTGCTTTGCCCATGCTGGGGTCTCCGGGAATAGCTTCGTATTGTGGACGTGATCGAGGAGCGGAGGGTTACGGGAGACGATTTGTTTGTGCTGAAAAGTAAACTACCCAACGCAGGCGGAAGCGCAGGCTATTCCATGCGGTAGTTGGGGGCTTCCTTGGTGATGACTACGTCGTGGACATGGGATTCTCGAAGGCCAGCGGCGGTAATGCGGATGAAGCGGGACTTTTCGGTGAGTTCCTTTATGGTGCGCGCGCCGACGTAGCCCATACCGGATTTCAGGCCGCCCACGAGCTGATCGGTTAAGCCCGAGAGCGGACCTTTGTAAGCGACACGACCTTCGACACCTTCGGGCACGGATTTGCCGCGTTCGGCGCCTTCCTGAGAATAGCGGTCGGCGGAGCCTGCTTCCATAGCGCCGGTCGAACCCATGCCACGATAAGACTTGAAGGTGCGGCCCTGGTAGAGGATGGTTTCGCCGGGAGCTTCTTCGGTGCCGGCGAAGAGACTGCCGATCATGACTGCACTGGCCCCGGCGGCGATGGCCTTGGTGATGTCGCCGGAATACTTGATGCCACCATCGGCAATGATGGGGACGTTGCTGCCTGCGGCGGCGCGAGCCGCTTCGATGATGGCGGTGAGTTGCGGGACTCCGGCGCCGGTGACCACGCGCGTTGTGCAGATGGAGCCGGGGCCGATGCCGACTTTGAGGCCATCGATGCCGAGAGAGATGAGCTCCTTTGCACCTTCATAGGTAGCGACGTTTCCGGCAATGATCTGCATTTCCGGAAGACGATGACGGATGGCCTGGATGGCTTCGATGACACGCTCGGTGTGGCCGTGGGCGGTGTCGATGGCGAGCACGTCGGCGCCGACTTTGGCCAGGTCGACAGCGCGCTCGAGGAAATCACCGGTGGCACCCACGGCGGCGCCAACGCGAAGGCGGCCGTGATCGTCTTTGGCGGAGCGGGGATATTCGAGTTTTTTCTGAATATCTTTGACGGTGATGAGGCCTTTGAGGTTGAAATCTTGATCGACGACGAGAAGTTTTTCGATGCGATGTTTCTGAAGAATTTTTTCGGCCTGGTCAAGAGTGGTGCCAACGGGGACGGTGACGAGATTGTCCTTGGTCATGACCTGACCGACCAGTTGGCCGTGATTCTTTTCGAAGCGAAGATCACGGTTGGTGAGGATGCCAGTGAGACGCGTGCCCCGGGTGACGGGCAGGCCGGAGATACGGTACTTGGTCATGATCTCGAGGGCCTGGCGAATGGTGATGTCGGGGGATATGGTGACGGGGTCCACGATCATGCCGGATTCGGATCGCTTGACACGATCGACTTCTTCGGCCTGGCGATCGAGAGACATGTTGCGGTGAATGATGCCTAGGCCGCCCTGACGGGCGATGCCGATGGCCAGGCGCGATTCGGTAACGGTGTCCATGGCAGCGGAGGCGAGAGGGATGTTGATGGGGAGTTTGCGGGTGAAACAGGTGGTGGTGTCGACCTCGGTTGGAAGCACGGAGGATTTGCCGGGCTGGAGGAGGACGTCGTCGAATGTTAGACCTTCGGGGATGGGACCATCAATCATTGCGGACCTCGCGGTGAAATGACTGGGACGCGACGCGACGCGCCCAGATACGACGCAGCCCAGCGGGTGGGCGCTGGGCCGATGGATGAATGCAACAGATCGAAAAAATGAGTCACGGTGAAACTTCTATTTTAGGGGTGGGGAGAGGTGGGGTCAAGTTGGGAGGAAGTTTGGAAGAAGGTTTGTAGGGGGAGGGATTCCCGGTGAAGGAGACGAGAGCGGGACGGAGTGCCGCACCTACGGCGCTGATTATTTCTCCTTACCATGAAGAGACAGGCTAGAGGGCGCGGAGGATCACGAGGGTCATGTCGTCGGATTGGGGGGCGCCGGAGGCGAAGGCGTCTGCGGCCTGGAGGATTTTGGTGATAGCGTCTTTGGCGGGGAGGCCGTCGGAGGATTTTATGGCCGCGAGGAGGCGCGGCTCGCCCCATTCTTCGAGTTTGGGACTCATGGCTTCGCTGAAGCCGTCGGTGTAGATGACGAGGAGATCGCCGGGGTAGAAGACGACGTTGGCTTGCAACCAGGACAGCGAGGACGAGGTAGGGAAGGAATGGACGTTTCTCGAGGACCATGGATGAGATTCGCGCGTAAGCAAGGTAACACCGGGAACGCAAAGTGGTAAAGCGCGTGGAGAAGGAAGAGAAGAGAGATTCCTCGCTGCACTCGGAATGACGGGTGTGGCGGGGCGGAGGCGGACGCGGACGCTGGGCTACAGGTTCAGGATTTTGTGAAGGTGTTGGACGGCTGAAGGGATATCGGCAACGGCAGTGCTGCCAAATCCCAGGATGAAGCCATGGTGCAAGGGTTTGCCGGCGTAAGAAGGAGAGAGAGGCCAGAGCCAAAGAGATTCCTGGGCGGCGCGAAGGGAAAGTTCGTTGTCGTCGAAGGAGTTGGGAATGGTTACGGTGAGATGCATGCCGGCCATGTCGCCGATGATCTGAAGAAAGGATCCGAACTCGCTGCGGAGCGAGTCGACCAGGATGCTGCGGCGTTCGCTATAGAGAAAGCGCATCCGGCGAAGGTGGCGTGAAAAATGACCTTCGGCGATGAAGTCGGCGAGAACTGCCTGATACAAGTGGGGAGGGCTGACGTCCATGGCGTGGCGCATGGAAAGAAAATGATCGACCAGGTCGGGGGGAAGGACCAAATAGCCGATGCGGAGGGCCGGGAAAAGGACTTTGCTGAATGTGCCGATGTAGATGACGCGAGAGGTGTCATCGAGGCCTTGCAGAGAGGCGATGGGGTTGCTCTCGTAGCGATACTCGCTGTCGTAATCGTCTTCAATAATCCAGGAACCAGCTGTACGGGCCCAGTGCAGCAACTGAAGGCGGCGGGACGCACTCATGGTGACGCCGAGGGGGTACTGATGGGAAGGCGCAATTAGGGCAGCGCGCGCTGTGCGGCAACGACGGATGCCAGCGGCGACGTCGAGGCCTTCGGCATGTACAGGAATAGGAACGACGCGGCAACCGGCGGCGGTCAAAATATGGCGGGCCAGCCAGTAGCCGGGCTCCTCAACCCAAACCGAGCTGCCGACATTAAGGAGAACCCGCATGGAGAGATCGAGGGCCTGCTGAGACCCGCTGACGATCATGATCTGCTGCGGTTCGCAGCGAACGCCGCGCGCGGTGCGAAGGTAAACTGCGATGACTTTGCGCAATTGCTCCAGACCCAGCGGATCGCCGTAACCGAGGCTGGGGACAAGCGGATTGCGGGCATGACGCGCGACTAGGTTGGCCCACACCTTTACCGGGAAAGCGTCGAGAGCGGGCTGACCCGCGCTGAAGGCGCCTTGGCGTCGCGACCAAGGGAAGCGCTTGTACGGGGGAAGGAGCAGAGAAGCGCGGGCGAGACGACGAGGCCCGGAAACGGGTGGCGCAGGAGAGGCGCTGCGGCGTTCGGAAGGGGCGACGCGTTCGGGCAGGGAGGTAGAGACGAACGTTCCGGCGCCAACGCGAGTTTCAAAATAACCTTCCGCGAGAAGTTGCTCATAAGCAGTGAGGACGGGGATACGGGAAATGCCGAGTTCAGCAGCGAGGGCGCGCGTAGAGGGAATCTGCTGCCCGGAATTTAGATTGCGGGCAACGATGGTGGAACGGAAGGCGTTGTAAATCTGGCGATGGAGGGGACGTGGAGAATCGCGATGGATCTGGATGAGCGGGGAAAAGCTGGGGGCGACCTTCTTCATGAGCCGACCATAGTGGTTATATCGGAGTGGCGTCAAGTGGTTATTGCGCCCGACCACTTTTTGCGGGAGAGTACGCATGGAACAGGGGTTTGCGAGGAGTCGGTTGCCGTCCGTCGACTCTTTGACAGGGAGCGAGGTTCGTGCAGATTCCGGGAGACGTATTCTGGCCCTATTTTGCGGGGGCAGTGCTTTCGCTGACCGGGGCGTTCACGGTGAAGGCGGAGGTGTCGCTGTCGCGCGGAGTGGACAAGATTATCAGCCTGGGACGTGTGTTTTTTGCGATGCCGATGGCGATCTTCGGGGCGGAACATTTTGCGTCGGCGAATGCGATCTCGCAGTTGGTGCCCAAATGGATTCCGGGAGCGATGTTCTGGACCTATTTTGTGGGAGTGGCGCTGATTGCGGCGTCGCTCAGCATCGTGGTGAACATACAGTCGCGACTGGCGGCGACGCTGCTGGCGGTAATGATGACAATTTTTTCGATGACGATGAGCCTGCCGGTGGTGATTGCGGAGCCGAGAAACCGGATCGCGTGGGTGCTGATGCTGCGGGAATTGAATTTTGCGGCGGGAGCACTGGCGTTTGCAGGAACGCAGACGGAGCAATGGCGAGCGAAGGGAACGAGTTGGTTGATCACGTTAGGGAGGACAGTGATTGGAGGGACCGCGTTGTTTTACGGTGTGGAACAGATTCTGCATCCGGATTATGTGCCGGGGGTTCCGCTGGAGCTACAGACGCCCAAATGGATTCCGGGGCACATCGTTTTGACCTACATTGCGGGCGTGGTGTTTATCGTGGCGGGAGCGCGGCTGCTTTTGAACTTGCGGGCACGAATGTCGGCGACGGGATTGGGGTTGATGGTGCTGGTTCTGATTTTGTGCGTGTACGTACCCCTGTGGGGCGCTCAACTTTCTTCCATCGACAACGGACTCAATTACATTGCGGATACGCTCGTGTATGCAGGAGCCGTATTACTTCTGGCGGGAGCACTGCCAAAGGGGAGTGGGACCCATGCTTGAAAAGACTCTAACGCAAACGCTGGACATGATGCCGCTGATCGAGGGGATGCTGGCCAAGCTGTCGCGAATCGCCATCAAGGCCAAAGGCAGGATTCTGTTTATCGATCCGCATGAAATCGTGGCCGTGGAGGCCCAGGGCAATTACGTGTTACTGCGGCGAAAAGCGGGTTCGGACTTATTGCGCGAATCGATGTCCGCGGTGGAAGAGAAACTTCGACCATACGGATTCGTGCGAATTCACCGGTCGGTGATCATCAATGCATCGTTTGTCGAAGAGATTCTGACGCTGGCCGCGGGTGACTATGTGCTGCGCGTCCAGGGGGGAATTGAATTCACCGTCTCCCGGAAGTACAGAAGAAACCTGCACGCGATCACGCCATTGTGGATCGGGACGAACGGGTTCCGGGCCGAGTAATCCGGCAGCAAAGAAAACTTCAGAGTTTTGAATTGAGCTCCCACCACTTCGTGTCCGCAAGTACGACAGACGTCTCTATCTGGCGTTGGGGCACGGTCCAATATTTCCTGAGAAGCTGATCCTTTTGCTCTGGAGCCACGAATCGAAAACCGTGGCTTTCGTAAAAGCGAACGGCCCAAACGGCATCGGCCCAAGTGCCAATCAATACCGGGCCGTGGGCAAGCGGGCGCAACTGAGCCAGCAACTGCGCGCCAATCCCACACTTCTGATTGCCCGGGCGAACGTAGGCGTGGCGGATCAGAGTTACATCGCGAACGTGCTGGTAGCCCATCACGCCGATCAGGGAGTTGTCCGCTTCATACCCCCAGAACACGACACCATCGTTGAGTTCGTGTTGCAGTTCCGAGCGCGTCATATACGGGTCGTTCGAGTAATCCGCAGGGAGGATGCCTTTGTAGGCGAGGGCAGCGTCGTTGATGATGGTCCAAATCTGCGCAAAGTCGCGGTCGTCAGGAGAGGCGGATCATGAGCGGTCATTTTCCCGGCTTGGGGTACTGATCGGCACAGCGCTGGCGGATATCGGCGAGGAAGGCCTGCTTGTCCTTTTGCATCTCGCGAACGAGGTCCTGGTTGGCGGTCCGCTCGTGAGCGGCGGCCCAGAGGACCATTTCGGTGAGGACGGGGGCGAGGTCGATGCCTTTGGGGGTGAGGAGATAAATGAGCTTGCGGCCATCGGTGGGGTCCGGCTGGGTGGTGATGATGCCGTAGGATTCGAGGCGACGCAGACGATCGGCGAGGATGTTGGTGGCAATTTTTTCGTAAGAGCCGAGGAATTCCTTGAAGGTGCACGAGCCGCGCAGCATCATGTCGCGGATGATGAGCAAAGACCAGCGGTCGCCGAGCATTTCGATGGAAGCGTTGAGAGGACACCCGGAGCGTCGTTTGTGGTTGGCCTGCAATCTGGGCATGAGGGTAGAGTAGCATAATTTAACTTGCAATATGCAAGTAGGTTGGGGCAGACTGCGGGCCTGCGCGGGAGGGAGAGAAATTCTTCGTTGCGCTCGGGGATTTCGGATTTATGTAGTTTTTCAAAGTTTTTCGTATATTTTCAGGGGAGGAGACCGGAGATGAGCGGCGTACGCGTGTTGGTGGGAACAAAGAAGGGTGCGTTCATCCTGACATCGGATGGAACGCGGAAGAAATGGGAGATCCAAGGGCCGCACTTCGCGGGCTGGGAGATTTACCACATGAAAGGATCTCCTGTGGATGCGAACCAGTTGTATGCATCGCAGACCAGCGGATGGTTCGGGCAATTGATTCAGCGGTCGAACGACGCGGGAAAAACGTGGGAGCCCGTAGACAACAAATTTGCGTACGACGGGGTG
Organism: Candidatus Acidiferrales bacterium; assembly: GCA_963775865.1. GTDB lineage: Bacteria > Acidobacteriota > Terriglobia > Acidiferrales > UBA7541 > Acidiferrum. The sequence goes on from CAVZKU010000014.1 coordinate 279,610, forward strand.
GCGGGCACGCACCAGTGGTACGACGGGACACCGCACCCATGGGAGTTCAAGAGAGTGTGGCACCTGGAGCCGTCGTTGAGCGATCCAGATACGGTGTACGCGGGAGTGGAAGATGCGGCAATGTTCCGCACCACGGACGGAGGGAAAAGTTGGTCGGAATTGAGTGGGTTGCGGAAACACGGGTCGGGACCGAGATGGCAGCCGGGGGCGGGAGGGATGTGCCTGCACAGCATCCTAGTGGATCCGAAGAATCCGGAACGGATTTACATCGCGATTTCGGCGGCTGGGGCGTTTCGCACGGATGATGGAGGGAAGAGCTGGAAGCCGATCAACAAAGGGCTGTACTCAAAGTACATTCCCGACCCAACGGCGGAAGTGGGGCACTGCGTACATCACATTGCGATGCATGGGGCGAGGCCGAACGTGCTGTTCATGCAGAAGCATTGGGATGTGATGCGGAGCGACAACGCGGGCGAGTCCTGGGAAAAGATCAGCGGAAATTTGCCGACGGACTTTGGATTTGTGATCGACGTGCATTCCCACGAGCCGGAGACGATTTACGTGGTGCCGATCAAGAGCGACTCCGAGCATTTTCCCCTGGATGGAAAACTGAGGGTGTACCGCAGCCGAACTGGAGGAAATCAGTGGGAAGAGCTGGGGAAGGGATTACCGGAGCGTGATTGCTACGTGAACGTCTTGCGCGACGCGATGGCGGTGGATACCCTCGATCAGTGCGGCGTGTACTTCGGGACGACGGGTGGGCAGGTGTACGCGTCGGCGGACGCGGGAGATAGCTGGGCGCCGATTGCGAGGGATCTGCCCGGAGTGCTTTCGGTGGAGGTACAGACGCTGTCATGATCCGCGTGGTGCTGCCGGCTCATTTGCGAACGCTGGCGAAAGTGAAAGACGAAGTGGAACTGGAGATCCCGGGAAAAGTGACGCAGCGGTCGGTGCTGGACGCGCTCGAAGCACGATACCCGATGCTGCAGGGGACAATCCGGGATCATGTGACACAACAGCGGCGGCCGTTCCTGCGTATTTTTGCGTGCGAGGAGGATTGGTCGCACGAATCGCCGGACGCGGAGTTGCCGCCAGCGGTGGCGCGCGGGGAGGAGCCGTTGTTGATTATTGGGGCGATTGCGGGGGGATGAGGGAAGACAAAGGGGAAGAAGCATAGGAGGGGAAGGGGTCAAGAGTGGAAGAGGTAAAAAAGCAAAAGAGTAAAAGAGTAAAAGAGTGTAAGAGTGTAAGAGTGTAAGAGTGTAAAGACTGCGTGTGAAGCTACTCGCTGGTCATAGCGAGGAGCCAGAAGACCATGGTGCCGAAGGCGCAGATGGGAGCCAGCCAACGAACGGGATTGGGACGACCCGTGCCCGCCACCGCAAACGCAATCCCTGCCACGGATAGCAGACAGCCAGCCGCATAAATCTTCAGAAGCGTTGGATCGTGAAAAGAAAAACTGTGAACGAAGCGCGCATAGAGGTGAGTGCCGAGTGCAAGAGACGCGGAAGCTGTCGCCAGAGAAAAGCCGAGTAAAGAAAACGTGGAAGAATTAGAGCGAGGGTTCTTGTTCTTCGACCAACGTACCCAGCCCCAGAGAAGAAGTGCCGGGATGAGGAGTGTGGTTGCGACGGCGATGAACCACAGGATCGACGCGAGCATTCTGCTTTGGTGTAGACCTCGGACCTTATTATTGCGCGGGAAAGCGGAAAACGCCTACTCGTGTCGGGCGGTGAAGTAACCTGAGCGCGAAGGGAGGGCGGTGAGAAAGGCAAAGAATATACTTGACATATTCCCATATGGGAATGTATTGTTGGCCATGGCAAGAGCGGCGACAACATCGGATGCGTTCAATGCAGTGGCAGAACCGCGGCGACGGGACATTTTGAGTTTTCTGGCGTTCGAGGAGCGTCCGGTGGGGGATATCGTGGCCGGCCTCGGATTGGAGCAGCCCTCGGTTTCGAAGCACTTGCGGGTGTTGCGAGAAGTAGGCCTGGTGGACGTGCGCCGGGAGGGACGACAGATGTTTTACCGAACGAATGCGAAAGCCATCCGGCCGCTGCACGAATGGACGCAGACATTCGAGCGGATGTGGAAGCACCAGTTGGTACGAATCAAGGAGCAGGCGGAAGCGAAGAGGCAGTGAGCAGGGCCAGGGGGAGGTTGTTCAGAAGAATGACGCTCCCGGAAGTCTAATTTTTTTAGGAGGAAACATGGCTGGGACCGCACAGAAGATCGAAGATTTCACGTTGACGCTAACACTCGAGACGCATGTGAAGGCGGGGATTGAAGAGACATTCGCGGCGGTGCTGGACCAGGTGGGTCCGCTGAACCAGACGCCGGAGGGCGTGTCGTTGAAGATGAAGCTAGAAGCGTGGCCGGGCGGGCGGTGGTACCGCGATTTGGGCGACAGCAACGGACATTATTGGGGGACGGTCCAGGCAATCAAGAGACCGACACTGCTCGAGATGTGCGGGCCGCTGTTTGCGTCGTACCCGCTGATGTCGAATGTGCAGTACCGGTTGAGCGAGGAAAAAGGCGGGACGTTAATTCAATTCCGGCACACGGCGCTAGGCTTTATACAGCCGGAGCACAAGGTAGGAGTAGGAAAGGGTTGGACGTCGATGTTGGATCGCATGAGAGAGCAAGCGGAAGGGAAGCGGGCACACTGAGGAAAACAGTTCAGGAGTTCAGAAGTTGAAGTGTTCGGGCCGGGACAAACGGGCAAGGCGGCTTGCGAGGACCCGGCGGGAATGCCAGCCAGCGCGAGAAGGAGGAAAGTATGTGTCCAGCGTGTTTGGCGACGATATCGATGATTGTGGCGGGAGTGGTGTCAACGGGTGGAGTAACGGCGTTGGCAGTGAAGACGCTGGGGCGGAGAAGAGAGAGTGGAGAGGCGAGTGGGGCAGGCGCTGTGCCAGGCGAAAACGAATTTCGAAATCCAGAAGAAGAAGAAAAGGAGAAACAGTAATGACGCAGAGCACAATGGAACAACCGAAAGTTGTATCGCAGAACGAGTGGGTGGCAGCGCGGAAGGAATTACTAGCGAAGGAGAAGGCGCTCACGCGGCAGAGCGATGCGTTGGCTGCAGAACGCCGGAATCTGCCGTGGGTGAAGGTGGAGAAGGAGTACATGTTCGATACGCCGCAGGGGAAGAAAACGCTGGCGGACTTGTTTGAGGGCCGGAGCCAGTTGATTGTGTATCACTTCATGTTCGCGCCGGAGTGGGAAGAGGGATGCCAGAGTTGTTCGATTCTGGGCGATCATCTGGACGGGAACGCGGTGCACCTGGCGAATCGCGATGTGACGCTGATCGCCGTGTCGCGGGCCCCACTCGCGAAAATTGCGGCATTCCAAAAGAGGATGGGGTGGAGATTCAAGTGGGCGTCGTCGTTTGCGAATGAGTTCAACCGCGATTATCACGTTTCCTTTGGCAAGGAAGAAGCAGCGAAGGGCGACATTTATTACAACTTCAAGATGCAGAGATTTCCGAGCGAGGAAGGGCCGGGCGCCAGCGTGTTCTACAAGAATGAGAAGGGAGAAATCTTCCACACGTATTCAGTGTATGGGCGGGGACTGGAACCAGCGATGGGCGTTTATACGTACCTGGACCTGACGCCGAAAGGCAGGGCGGAAGAAGGACTGCCCTATCCGATGGCCTGGGTGCGGCACCACGACAAGTATGAGCAGGACTACTACCGTGACGTAGCCACGACTAGGGCACAGGCGAAGAGCGCGGGTGCTTCATGTTGCGCGGGGGAACATAAGGTGAGCTAAGTCGGACATAGCGCTAGGAGTACAAATGAGCCGGAGCGAATGCCGAGAAATCGGCGGGCGCTCCGGCTCAAGTGTTTGCAGGATTTGGCGGTGGAGTTGGGTCGGATAAGATGGAGCGATGCGACGCCAAATGATGTTGAGTTGTGCCTGGTTTGTTGCGGTTTCGTTTGCCTGTGCGGGACAGAGTGGGAACGCGCCGGAAATCGCGCGGCTGGATGGGTCGAAACTATCGGCGGTAGATGCGGACGCGTTTGCGAAAAACACGCTGGAGGAGGCACACGTCACAGGCGCGCAGATCGCGGTGATGGAAAAAGGGAAACTGGTGTGGAGCGCGGCGTACGGTTTGCGAAGGCGCGAACCGGCCTTGCCGATGGAGCGGGATACTGCGACGTGGGCGGCATCGATAACCAAAGGAATTTTTGCGACGTACGTGATGCAGTTGGTGGAGCGCGGTGAATTTAGCCTGGACAAACCGGTGGCACAGCAACTCCCGCTATCGCTGGAAAACTATGAGGCGTATCGGGAGAAAGCGGCGGAGCTGGTGAAGGATCCGGAATGGAAGAAGGTCACGCCGCGGATGCTGCTGTCGCACACCTCGGGACTGGGGAATTTTGCAGCGCTAGAACCGGACAAGAAGATGCATCTACATTTCCGGCCGGGAACGCAGTTTTTGTATTCGGGCGAGGGAATCAACCTGGTGCAGTTTGTGATTGAAGAGCAGAAGAAAAAGCCGATTGAGGTGTTGCTGCAGGAGGCGATTTTTGGTCCGTTGGGGATGACGCGGACGGGGATGATCTATCGGCAGGAATTCGAGAGGAATGTGGCCGACCGGTATGACCTGAATGAGAAATTCCGATCGCAGACGAAACGATTTCCAGCACGGGCGGCGGGTTCGATGACGACGAGCGCGGAGGACCTGGCACGGTTTGCGTCGGGGCTTTTCGCGGGGAAGATTCTGGAGAAGTCGACACGTAAGAAGATGCTCAAGCCGGTGTTCCAGATTCGAACGCTGCACGAGTTTCCGCTAGGCGCGAATGAGGGGAATGGAAAAGAGGCGGCGGAGGTGGGACTGGCGTATGGGATTGGGTGGGGATTGCTGACGCACACGAAATATGGGGCGGCGTTTTTCAAGGAAGGACATGGCGATGGGGCGCAGAACTACATGATTTGTTTTGAGAAGCAGCAGAGCTGCATGATTCTACTGACGAACAGCGACAACGGGGAGCTGACGTTTCGTCCATTGCTCGAGAAGATTTTTGGGGACGATGTGACACCGTGGGAATGGGAAGGGTATACGGCGGAACATATTGCGGAGAGCCGGAAGCGGGAATGACCGTGGGGGCATTGCCGAAAAAGGCAGGCAAGACCCGGAGGGTGAGATTCTTACCCGCGAAAGGCGGGGGTTCAGGGATAACAAGGTTGTCTTTGCGCGGAATGCGGGCCCGGCAAAGAGAAAGCATGATGCCTGCTGGAAGACGGCGCCAGCAGACAAACGTGTGGCGTGGAGTTTCCGCGGGCAGCGCCAATCGAGAGATTGTGGTTTCCAGGGTTAGTGGGATTGGGCGTAGGCCATGGCGGTGGCGGCATTGAGATAGCGGAGCAGGAGCTTCTGGCGCGACTCGTCGGAAGATTGCTGGATCATGAAGTTGAGGATAGGAGAGAGGAAGCGGGAATTCTTCGTGAGTGTGGCGCGATCGTTATGGGTGAAGGCGGATTCGACGGCTTGCTGCGTGGCGGGAGTGACGAGTTCCATGCGGCCGACGAAGACGCGGGTGGTGTTGGCGGGAGCGGGCTCGATGTTAAGGGGAAGAACGGAATCGACGAAGGCGCGAGGAACGATGTAGAGGAGACGAGAGCCTTCCTCGAACCAGGAATTTTTCCAGGTTTCGAGCATGGCGTGAGCTTCGTCGGGGAAAAGACCCTGCGAGATGAGCATGCCTTCTAGGTCGGAAGAGAGGGAATCGAGAGAGCCATCGAGGGCGGGAGGCGAGAGGGAAGCCTGATCGCGGACAAGGCCGAGGATGCGGTAGCCGAGTTGCGCGCCGCGACGTTCGAAGAGGATGACATTCGGAATTTCCGTTGAGATAGTTTCTCTGGATGAACTTGGAATCGGATTCCTCAGAGGCTGAAGCCCAGTGGTGCCTGCGGCAAGCAGTCGGAGCTGAGGCTCTGAGCCTCTAAAGGCAACGACGGCAGGTAAATGATTCTGCAGAATCACGGTGCCATCGGGGGAGATCGTGGTGGTGAGTGGTGGAGAGAACGCCGCAACGCCACGGTAGAAGAGGAATTTTTCGCGCTGCGGGCCGGACGAGGCTTGAAGTTCCAGGGGAGCAGAAGAAGTTAGGCGGGCGGCGTAATAGTGATTTTGGGAATTATCGTCAGGGAAGTCGGAGGCGGAGCGGGGATCGATGTGGACGGAATGCCAGGAGACCGAGCCGGGCAATTTCAGGTTGTAGAGAGAAAAATCGCGAGTGGTGAGTGAGGGATTGACGGTATCGGCGTGGGGATACCATTCGGTGATAAGGCCGCGCGGGAACGAGACATTGACGGAGACGATGGTTTCCCTCGGGGAATAGAAGTAGAGGACGGGAGTTTCCATGCGGATAACGCCGCGAAGTCCGCCCTTGAACTGCACATCTCGAAAATGTTCGACGAAGTTGGGGAGTTCGGTGGAACCGGTGAGAGGGAGCCAGTCCATGGCGCGGCCGTCTGGTCCGGTGATGGAGGTGAAAGTGCCCCATTCGTGGACGGTGAGATCGGAAGTTGGAGCGCGAGGGAAAAGGGAGGAAAGCAGTTCCTCAGGGGCTAGAGTCGGGGAGAAAAAGCACTGTTGTTGTCGGAACGCCTCGAAACTCGGGGCAAGTTGAAGGTTCGACTCCCGTTGTTGCCCGAACAGCAGGTTCTTTGGGGAGAACACTGCAACAGTGAGCAGAGCGAGAAGGAGAAGGAATAGCGGGGGTGTAGGAAATGGAAGTGAACGGAGCCGCGGGGGGGCAGCTCCTTTTGTAGTGGTGGAGTTCATTTCTGGGCCACCTTCACGTTGGAGTTCTGCGAAATCATTTCCGCCAGGGTTTGTGAGGAACTGCTCCAGAAATGAGCGGAGAGGTTGCGGGCGAGAAGAGGATCGTTCTTGGCTCCGGCGATGGCTTTTTGCGCGTACTGCTGATGATCCGACGCGGGACCGTTGAGAGTAATGAGAGCGGCAGCGAATTCCATTTGCGGATCATTGGTGCGGAGTTGAATAGCTTTCTTGACGAACGCGTAGCCATCGAGGCCCTGAGCCGGATTTGAAGGATCGTTGCCAAGCCACTGTTTGTAGGCTTCGGCGAGATAGCCGAGGTCGAAGGAGGCCAGGGGAGAGTTGGGGGAAGAGTCGGCGCGGGCGACGAGTTTGACGAGCAACTGTTTCGCGGCGGCAGAATCCCGGCGGGCGAAAAGGGTAGCGCGGCGAAGGGTTTCCATGTGGACGAGGACGGTGGGGTCGGCATCGAGGATGGCGATGGTGTCGGTGGCGAGATTGTTGGTGTGGTAAGACTCAGCCCCGGTGAGATTCCAATCGTGGCTAATCCAGGGGAGAGATTTGGCGTTGCCGATGTCGAAGGCGTGGCAGATGAGAGGAGGACCTGCGAGAGCGGTGGTGGCGAAGAATGGAAAGGCGACGAGAAGAGTGATAGCGATTCTTGTGATGGAAGATTTCATGTGCTGGCTCCTTGTGTGAGAGTTACTGGACGTTCAGTGAGAAAGACGCGGGGAGGAAAGGAGTGTTAACGGGATTTGGGAGGTGTTGCGCGAAAAAGGAATTGCGATGCGAATTACGTTGGAAGTTAGAGCGGAAGGTGCACGGGTTGACGCATGCGGAAGGGCTCAGGGGGCTTGTTTTGCCAAGGATTGTTTTTTGAACAGCATTTGTTGGGATGAGGGGGAGGTGTGAGAGTCGGAAGATTGTTCCCAGAAACGCCAGACGGAGATGTCGCCGAGGTCGAGCGCGTTCCAGTAAAGATCGAGCATGTGCGGATCGAGAGCGAGAATGCCGTCGCGAGTGACGCTAGGTGGAGGAGGAACAAGGGCAGCGAAGCGGGCGTAGACTTGGGCGCGTTCGGGGCCGCTGGTGCGCGAGAGCAGATGCCAAAGCGTGAGGCCGTCGAGAGGACGAGCTTGCGAAAGAATTGTGGAGAGCGCGGAGTTTGCCGCGTCGGAAGCGGGTTCGGCTTGATCGAAGGCGTGGAGTGATGCGCGAAACGATTCAGTGGCGTCTTCGAAATAAGGAGTGCCAGGCCCCACCTTGGGGCGCGTGGAGCACATGGCCCCCGCGGGAATGAAGGAATCGCGGCCATTGAGATGGAAACCGACCCAGCCGAGCGTGGTGCGTATGGTGCCGGAACCGTCGGGCGCAACTTGCAAGGTGTAGACGCAACCGAGGTCGATGGCGACGGCGGAGGGAGTGTCCACAACGAATTCGCCGGGCGGAGCCCAGATGGCGGCGTGGATGGTGCCGACGTCGAGTTGAAGGCGCTTGTGGTTCGGACCGGTCTGCAGGAGACGCACACGAGAATTGGGATCGATTTGAATTTGCCCTAGATCGTTTTCGGAGAGAGAAGCACGGGAGGAGGAATTGGTGGTTAGCGTTTGGCCGACGTAGAGTTTGGCCGCAGATTGATTGGGGGAAATGGATTGCGAACCGATTTGCGGGTTTCCCTCGAGGTTAGAAACGTCCCAGCCGGGGCCGGTGACGGGCGCGGTGGCGGGATGGAAGGAGAAGAAGAGTCCGACACTGAAACCCAGGAGAACAACGGCAGCGGCAGCGAGGCGGGGAAGCCACGGCATTTGCAGGAGTAAACCGTAAGGTTTCGTGGACGCGACAGGAGTTTCGGTGGGAAGAACGAGCGGACGACCGGCGTGGCGAAATTCGGCGAGGAGCGATTCGAGATGCTGGATTTCGGGATCGGGCGTGCCGGAGCGGTCCCACAAATAATCATCATTCATGAGTTTTTCTTTTTCGGAATTGTCTGGGTGTTTGTTCATAGCCCACCCCCGGTGAGCGGTGCAGCCTTGCGGGCAAGAATTTCGCGGAGATGCTGCATGCCGCGATGAAGATTGACGCGAACGGAGCCGTGCGTGAGTCCGGTGCGGGCGGCGATTTCGGGGCCGGTCATGCCTTCGACCAGGCGAAGGATAAGCGTTTCGCGGTAGGTTTCGGGGAGAGAGAGGATGGCGTCGAGAGCGGCGTGGGCCTCGGCGGAGGAATGCGAAGTGGGCGGAGTGGTGGGAGGCGGCGGGTCGGTGTCGGCAGAGGTGGATTCTTCGATGAACTCGCCAAGAGGCTTGCTACGGCGGTGAAAATCGGTAGCGCGATTGCGGGCGATGGAGGCGAGCCAGCCCGGGAATTTGGAGGGTTCGCGGAGGGAAGAGAGGCGAGGGAGAGCCTGGAGGAAAACGTCCTGGACGAGGTCGTCGACGTCGGCATGAGGAACGCGGGTGAGAAGGATGCCGTGGACCATGCGAGCGTAGCGCGAATAGAGAAGGCCGAAGGCGGAACGGTCGCCTTGCTGGGCGGCGCAGACGAGTGCGTCGTCGGGGGCCGGAGTGGTTGCCGGGGAGTTCAAGGCAAGCCTGCCGTGGAATGGAGTGCGTAGGTCAAGTTCGGTGGCCACGGTTGCGACGATTGAGCCTCCCATAAAAGACGGGGGAGAGGGGAGAGGTGTTAACAGAGATGTGGGTGATGGGCATAAAGGTGGAAGAGGGGAAGAGGAAGTAGCTCGAGATCCAAGGTCAGGAGGGGGTGGGCACGCGACGCAGTCTCGCCAGAATCAAGTGGCTGCCCTGATACAGTAGAGGGGATATGAAGACAGAGATAAGGGAATTTGCGCCGCACGTGTGGCTGAGGAGCGGGCACGCGCAGACGATTGGGTCGGCATTTGCCCCGCGAACGTTTCGGTTGCCAGTGGGCGAAGAGAGATTGTTTCGCGCGGATGAGGAGACGCAGCTGAAGGGGGTATTCCATTGGCCGGCGGAGAAGCGGAAGGATCTACCGGTGATCGTGATCGTGCACGGGCTGGAGGGTTCGTGCGATTCGAACTATGCGAGGGGAATAGCGGACAAGGCCTGGGCACGAGGATTCGCTTCCGTGCGGCTAAACCAGAGGAATTGCGGAGGGACGGAGCGGCTGACGCCTACCTTATATAACAGCGGATTGAGCGGGGATTACCGCGCGGTGCTCGCGGAGTTGATCGAGGAAGGATTCGAGGAGATTTTTTTCGTTGGCTATTCGATGGGCGGAAACCTAGTGACGAAGATGGCGGGGGAGTTGGGGGAGGCAGCGCCAAAGCAATTGCGAGGGATCGCGGCAGTGTGCCCCGCACTGGATTTGTCGGCGTGCGCGGATGCGCTGGAGGAGAAACAGAATTATTTGTACCAGTGGCATTTTGTAAGGGGGTTGCTGGAGCGGTACCAGAGAAAGGCCCAATTATTTCCGGAGCGATACAAACGAACGGGGTTTGGGCCGATCCGGACGGTGCGGGAATTTGACGACGCGATCACAGCGCCTTGTTTCGGATTTCGGGATGCGGAAGAGTACTACCAGTCGGCGGGAGCGAAGAAGGTGATCGGGAACGTGGCGGTGCCGCTGTTGTTGCTGACGGCGCAGGATGATCCGTTCGTGCCGTACGTATCGTTTTTGGCAGCGGGCGTGGAGAAGAATCCGATGGTGCAGTTTGTGGCGCCGGAGCATGGGGGCCATTGCGGGTTTGTGTCGAGGTTTCGGGGCGAGGAACGGTTTTGGGCGGAGGAGAGAATTGTGGAGTTTGTGGAGGAGATCGCGTGAATCAGCCGAAAGGCTTTTCGAGGGAGGTTTGGAAGCCGAGGGTTAAGAGTTGGGCGGGGCCATCGGCGGTGATCACCATGTCGTCTTCGCAACGGATGCCGAATTCGCCGGGAATGTAGATGCCCGGCTCGTTGGAGAAGGTCATGCCCGGTTCGAGGACGGTGGTGCTGCCGCGGACTAAATAAGGGTGCTCATGGCCATCGAGGCCGATGCCGTGGCCGAGCCGGTGAGTGAAGAATTTGTAGTCCGGACCGAACCCGGCGGAAGTGATGACACCACGGGCAGCATCATCGACGGAGCCGGAAAGTTTGCCGGCACGCGCGGCGCTGAGGGCGGCATCCTGGGCCTTGCGGACGGCTTCAAAGGCGTGCTGCATTTTCTCGGTGGGTTTGCCCAAAATGCCGGTGCGTGTGACGTCGGACCAGTAGCCCTCGACCAGGCAGCCATCATCGATCAAAACCACATCGCCTTCCTTTAATGTCTGCGGTTGTTTGCTGCCGTGGGGCAAAGCCGCGGAGGCGCCGAGCAGAACCATGGCGTAGCCGCGAAGATCCATTCTGGCGTAGCCGGCCGTGACCATGTGGCTGATTTCTGCTTCGGACATGCCTTCCTTTAAATTCTCGAAAACCAAACGGTAGACGTCGCAGGTGGCTTCGCAGGCGAGGCGCATGAGTTCGAGTTCGTGGGGAGATTTGTGAGCGCGGCAGGCGATAGTGACGGGGTCAGCAGAAACGCACTCGAACGCGGGAGCGGCGGCGCGGAAATGTTCGTAGAAGGTGAAAGGCAGAGCTTCGTCCATCCCGACATGGCCGGAGCGAATGTCTTTGTCGGCCAGAGACGTGGCGATGATCTTGGCAGGGCTCTCGTCTTCCTGCCAAACACGGACTTCGATGGGATAGCGCATCAGTTCGCGCATGCGACCTTCTTCGAAGGCGGGAGAAATGAGGAGAGGCTGGCCCTTGCCGGGAATGAGGAGGGCGAGGAGTCGTTCGCTGAGACCCCAGTGCATGCCGGTGAAATAGTAGAGAGAAGTGCTGGGGCCGATGAGGAGGGCGTCGAATTTCGGATTGAGTTGGGACATGAGCTCCTGGGCGTGAAGGAGACGGGCGTGAAATTCGTCGGGGGCGATGGGATGTACGCGGTCCCCGAGAGGTTTCAATGTGGAGAACGACGAGGGCAGCGGAGATTGTTGCGGGAGCGGCGCAGCCAGAGCGAGTGCGGGAACGGCGGCGGAAGATTGCAGAAAGCGACGGCGGGAAAATGGGAGATTCATGAGGTAAGAGGATGCCAAGAATGAGGAAAAGATGCAAAAGGACGAGGAGAGAAGAACGTTTAAGAATTAAGGAGTAAAAGAGTTGAAGAGTTGAAGAGTTGAAGAAAAGAGGATCAGTGGTTGGCAGGCGAAGGTGGTGGGTAAGGCTGAGTTGGATAGGATGGCGCAGTTTGAGTGGGGTTTGGCGGTATGGGCGGATCCGCGTTTGCTAGAGGAGTTGAATGTGTGGATGCGGTCGCCGGTGAAGACTTTTTGGGAGGAAGGTAGGTTACGGGGACTGCGGCGTGAAGGGTGAAATCTAGGCGAGTTTCGGCAGGGATTTTGACTTGCTGCCCTTTGGTTGAAGGCTGAACGGCCTGCCTCCCCCAGCCCCCACACCAGCGCCGATCGCCGCACCTTTGCCGCCACCTGCGAGACCGCCGATCAACGCTCCGAGAGCGGCACCACCACCGATCACAGCGGCGGAACGTTTGCCACGCGAGGCGCCCTGCTGCTGTACATCACTGGTGCTGAGCGAATACGTTTTGCCTTGATAGGTGATGCTTCCGAGGGAAACGGTCAGTTCGCTGCGACCACTGAATTTGCCGGCCGAACTGGCTTGGACTAGCTTGAGGTTGACGTTGAGGCCCTTGGGAAGAACAACGCGGTCACTGACTACGACAGGAGCGTCGAGGGAAGCGCAAAACAGTTGCCCAGTGGAGCTGGTGGATGGGATCGGTTGTGCGAATAGTGACGACGCCTTCGAGAATGGTCACGGTGATGGGCTGCGGAGGCGGAGGAGGAAGAGGAAGCGGGGCCGCCGCCACAACTGAAGTGGAAGGCACCGCGGGAGGTGTGGGCGCGGCAGAGGACATGGTGTCCATTGAAGTGACCGGAGGAGCTTCTTCGTCGGACATTGGTGGAGCAGGCTGCTGCTTCTTCGGTGCAGACTTTCGCGGGGCAGGAGCAGGCTCGGGCGGCGCAGGCGTGGACACGGCGACGGGAACAATGGACGCGACGCTGAGGGAATCGATCACTTGCTTGACGCCGCTGGTATTCGAAGCGATTGATTGGGCGGCAAGGCGGGCGGCGTCATCGGGAACGGCACCGCTGAGCGTGACGATGCCATCTTTGGTAGTGACGTTGACGGAGGTGGATTCTAGTAGCGGCTCCGAAAACCAGTGGAGGGAGAGAAGGGGCAAATGGAGGGAGATAGAGGTAGAATGCATATGTTTTTTGGTAGGTAGGCTGGATATATACATAAATTTATATGCGAAAATGCGGGTATATATAAAACTTGCTGTAAGCTGATGTGAATAAGGGGGATAAATTCAAGCTAGTTTGGTCGGCCAATTGCCAATAAGGAACTGAGTGATTGGTCCCTGTGGTGGGGGTTTTCACGAATAAAATAGGGGTCTTTTTGGGATCGGGTATGACAAACCTCGATTACTCGCGTTTTTCTTTTCGAAGTGAACGTCACGTTCAAGCTGACGTGAAACCGTTTTGACCGTTAAGGGAGGTATGAATGAAGCTGTTTAGAATGGGAGTTGTGGTGGCTTTCCTTCTAACGCTGGTCTTTGCGAACCTTGCAATGGGCCAATCGTTGACATTAGGCGGCATCTCCGGCCGGATAGTTGATCCGGCAGGAGCAGTAGTGCCAGGCGCGACTGTAAATTTGAAGAGTCTTGACACTGGCGAAACACAGACTGTAACGACAAACGGAGAAGGTGCCTACCGGTTCAACCTCTTGAAGCCGGGGCGCTACGAAGTCTCGACAGGCGTGACGGGTTTTGCGAAGACGGTGCAAACGACTTCAGTCACGGTAGGGCAGACATCGCAAGTGGACGTCACGCTGGAAATTTCAAAGACAGCGGAGACCATTGAAGTCTCTGCGGCAGCCCCGTTGATCAGCACGGATCCTGGAATTGCCACATCATACACGCCTGAGGAGGTGGCATTGCTGCCTGCCGCGGGTGGTGATATCACCACGCTGGCGTTTACCGCGCCCGGCGTGGTTGTGGCGCAAGGAGCCGGCTACGGAAACTTTACGGTTAATGGCTTGCCGGGAACATCAAATCTTTACACGGTGAACGGCGAAAACGATATGGACCCGTACTTCAATATAAACAACTCGGGCGCGGTGAACCTCACGTTGGGCAGCAACGAATTGCAAGAGGCGACCATCGTCACAAACCCATATTCGGGGGAGTATGGACAACTGAGCGGTGCGCAAATCAACTACGTCACCAAGTCCGGCACAAATGCCTTCCACGGAAACGCGCAGTGGTATTGGAACGGCCGGGAGATGAACTCGAACGACTTTTTCTCGAATGCGAGCGGGGCACCACGGCCGTTTTCGAATGCGAACCAATGGGCGGCATCGGTCGGCGGGCCGGTGATCAAGGATCACACGTGGTTCTTCGTGGACACAGAAGGCCTGCGATTCATTCTGCCGAACGTGTACACAGTGCATGTGCCGACCCCGGAGTTTGCGGCGGCAGTTCTGGCCAACATCCAGGCTACCCAACCAAATGAGTTAGCCGCATACCAGAATATGTTCAAGGTCTATTCCGAAGGAGCGGCGGGTAAGGCCGTGACGCCTAACGCTGCATCGGGTGAGTGTGCGACGATCAGCTTACCGGGATTTACAACCGGTTCGCCATGCAGGGAGACCTTTACGTCAACGCCGACGTCGTTCGCCCATGAATGGATTCTGGCGGGCCGCATCGACCAGAAGCTCGGCTCGAAGGACGACCTGTTCTTCCGATTCAAGATCGATCATGGACTTCAGCCGACGTACATCGATCCGCTCCTCTCTGCCTTCGACGCCAACTCGAACCAGCCGGCCTGGGACTACCAGGTGAATTGGCGGCATGTGTTTAACAGCAACATGACCAACTCCTTCACGCCCACAGTGAGCCATTACGTTGCGCAATTCACGCAGGACGCGGCTGCCGCGTCTGCCGCATTCCCCTATGGTGGGGTACGATTTGGGGGCACCGTGGGCCTTAGTAACGTGGATGGGGTCGCCCGGTCGTTTCCGCAGGGGCGCAACATCACGCAATATCAATTCATCGACGACCTGTCGTGGAACCGCGGAGCGCATGCCCTGAAGTTTGGGGCGAATTTCCGGCGGTACGACGTGAGCGATCACAACTTCTTCTATATCAATCCGACGACGCAGTTTTCCCCCTGACGGCCGGCGCCTCCACTACCGGACTGCAGGCCTTCGCGGATGGAGTGGCTAACGCGTACTATCAACAGGACAGCATCTCCACAGACGTACCTATCGCCCTGTGGGGATTGGGCTTCTATGCGGAAGACACGTGGAAGGTGAAGTCCAACTTTACGTTGACGGGAGCTCTGCGTTTCGAGAAGAACGCAAATCCCGTCTGCCAGAGAAGCTGCTTCGTGAACTACAACACGTCGTTCCCGAACTTGACGAGCATCCAGGCGGGATATGCCGGGGCTGCCGATGTGCCCTATAGTAGTGACCTCAGGACCGGGCAGAGCAATGCATATCCAGGTGTCGATGCCATCAACGTGTCTCCTCGCCTGTCGTTCAGTTGGGCACCAGGGGCAAGCGACCACTTTCCGTTCTTCCCCGGCGGGAATAAGACAGTAATCAGCGGCGGCGTGGGTA
Source organism: Candidatus Acidiferrales bacterium (assembly GCA_963775865.1). Taxonomy (GTDB): domain Bacteria; phylum Acidobacteriota; class Terriglobia; order Acidiferrales; family UBA7541; genus Acidiferrum. Next base: position 295,102 of record CAVZKU010000014.1, read on the forward strand.
TCTTCTACGACAATCCCGCGGCCGGCTTGGTGGACAACCTGTTGGGCAATCCGCCCGCATCGGTGTTCTTCTTTATTTCGCCACTGGATGCAAACTTCAACACGACGGGTATTCTACCCTTCGACGCCACAAATCCGGCCAGTGGACCGAATTCATTCAAGGCAGCATCTGCGGCTTTCAACATAAACAAGAGCTACAATCAACTTTCTAACATTCTGAACCCGATTATCGGGTTCAATCCTCCGATCAGCATCAGTGCGATAGAGGGTACGATCCATTCGCCGCAGGTGCAGGAATGGAACCTAAAGGTAGACCAGGAGATTAACCGGAGTACGTCAATCTCCGTCAATTACGTCGGAAACCACTCGATTCACGGTCTCTACTCGAATCAATGGTGGAATGCGGTCTCGTCGGGTTCCGCCTATTCCAACATTCCTGGCGTTCAGACTCAATCCTATCCGAATTATGGATCAGTAACGACGACACAGAGCGGAGCGGTAGCCAATTACAACGGTGTGACTGTGTCAGTCCGGGAGCAGTATCACAACTGGATCATGGCGCATATTAACTACACATACTCTCATGCGTTAGACGAGGTCTCCAACGGCGGGCTTTTCCCGATTGGAAACTCTACAGGTGCTGGATACAATCCTGGGGGCAACATTCTGACGCAGATCAATCCGACTAGCCTTCGGACCAATAACTACGGGAACGCCGACTACGATATACGGAACCTGTTCAGCGCGGACTACGTGATCACACCGCCCGTGCACTTTGAAAACAAGTTCGCGAAAGCGGCACTTGGTGGTTGGCAGTGGTCCGGCAAGGTATTCGCGCGTTCCGGGTTACCCTTCAGCGTGATCGATGAAAATGCCGCGGGCGCCCTCGCGCAAGCCGGGACTGACGTCAGTGTGGCCCAGGTAATCTCAGGAGGCGCTCAATCCGGCTCCTGCGGCGCTGCAGCGGCCTACACGAATACTAACCCGAGTAATTGCCTGAATGCGTCGGCATTCGCGGATTCGAGTGCCACTGGCTTCCAGTTCTCGAAATTCCCGACGCAGACACGTAACCAGTTCCGTGCCGCGAGGTATGTTGATTTCGACATGGGGCTGTACAAGACGTTTGCGATCAAGGAACGGGTCAACTTCGGGTTGGGGGCGACGGCGTTCAACGTCTTCAATCACCCAAACTTCAACCTCCCAGACGGCGGCCTTGGGGATCCGACCTTCGGCCAGGTCACATCAATGCAGGGCGTGCCGTCGAGCCCGTATGGAAACTTCCTCGGGTTTGACTCTTCAGTGCGCGTCGTGCAGTTGTCGCTGAAGTTGACCTTCTAAACGATTCTGCGAAAACGCGGAGGAAAGGGGCGGCCTATGGGCCGCCCTTTTTCGTTGTGGTGGGGAATTGCGGAATGATAAGCCGAGCAGTGGAGGTTGAGGCCCTTCACCCGCAGAAGGCGAGGCTCACGATGATCCGTCTCGAAAGAGCGGTTCGGAATGACAAATGCGAGTTTGTGAGGGAGAAGAGCTGAATGGGCGGACGATAACGGAGACAGGTGCTCTGCTGTCGAAAGGAAAGACGCAGAGGGCAGGCGCGCAGCATCGGAGTAAGACAGGGAGCTATTCGGTACGGATGGCCAGGATTTGCTTGTCGCGGATTTTGAGTTCGACACCGATGGGAGGGCGAACGTCGCTGCCTTGGACAATGGCGCCACGAATCCAAATATTGCCCGGCAGGTTGGTGGTTTTGAGCGGATCATAGAGGGTGTGGCTGCAAGGATTGCCAACGAGGGGATGATTGGCGGCGCGGTACTCGTATTCGGTGCGGAGTTTGTCGAGATCACGGATGAATTCGAGTTGGCACGTGCCATAGGGAGCTTGGCGAGAGAAGGCCCAGTAGCTGGCAACTACGGAGGGAGAGCTCGAAGGAAGGCGAACGATAATAGCAGGAACGTTTTCGCCTGTGGTGAAGTCCCGGATGAAGAAATCCGCAGAAGACCAGGGTTTGGAGAGTTCTGCCAAAGGGGCAATTACGGGATGATCGGGGTCTGCATGGGGTAGCAGCGAGGCGGGGTCCGGCGGTGGCGGAGGGACTTCCAGTTGGGGAGTGGGCTCCACGTGGGAGGGTGCCGCGACTGGCCGGGGACGACCAAGCCAACGGACCGCCAGAAGAAGCACGACGCCAATGACGATAACGCCAGCGATCAGGGGAAGGAGGGGATTGGACCGGGTGCGGGAAGAGGAGGACGGCACGCCCGGTATCTGGGGCATATCGGCTTTAAAGCGCGAAGGTGAAGAATCTTCAGTCATTTGCGGACCAGAAAGCGGGCCAATTCGCGCCAGTCGGAAAAGGAGAAGACGACGGGACAGGCCCAAAGGAATTACCATTTCAGGGGAAAAGGCCCACATCGAACAGAGGGCCTTGCGCCGGGGATGCCCGGCCCTCCCGAAGAGGAATTCGCTCAGCAGTTTCTCGCAACCGCTGCGAATCATTGTACTGACGGTGAGGTGAAGGGAGCAAGGTAAAGAAAGGGGAAAGGTTCGAGAAGAAAGAAAGGTAAAGTGGGGGGTTAGGTTGCTATTAAGGTTACAGGGAAAAGAGGGGGACTTGTTTTGAGGAAGTGAGCAGCCTAGTGTAGAGGTAAGACGTAACTGAGGAAATCCGCAGAAATGGCCGGCGACACACGACAAACGGCGCGTTCCTTCGTTCACAGCCTGAACATTCTGTTGAAGTTTGCGCGGCTGTACGAATTCGGACACGTACGCACAATGGCGCAGTTTGAAACGGCGTGGAAGGAATTGCGCACGGCGCTCGATCAGGGCGGAGATGCGGGACTGCTGCTGGGGGCTTCCGGAAATCAGATCGTGTTGGATGGCGTACCCTTGGGAGCAGCAGCCGCAGAAAAAAGTTTCGCGCAGCTTCTGACAACCTCCGGAATCGCAAGTATTCATTTTTCCCCGAACACAACACAAAATAACTTTGCGCGATTCGTGCGCGCGTTTCCCAGCGGGAACAACAAGCCGAGCATGCTGGCGGAGCAGTTGAAGGTGGCGCTGGCCGGGGAAAGCAGCATCAAGATCAACGAAATTCGCTACGTGGCGGAAGATGGATCGACGGCGGGACTGAAAGTGGCCGCACAATTGACGGCCAAAATGTTGGGCGGAGCGGGAGAAAAATACCGCGACGTGTTCGAAGATCCCCAAAAAATGCTGCAATTGATTCTGGCCGCCGAAAGCAGCCGTACGGGGCCTGGCGGTGGAGGAAGCGGTTCGGGATTCGGTGGATCGGGAGGCGGAACCGGCGGATCGGGTGGCGGCAGCGGCTCGAGTTGGAGCGGCGGCACGGATAGCAGCGGGAGCTTGTGGGAGGCAGGGAAGGCATCGGGCGGAGGTGGTGGAGGCGTCGGAGTCGGTACGGGAAGCGGTGGACCTGGCGGTGGAGGATCAGGCGGAGGGTCTGGCACAGGCACGGGTGGAGGGACTGGCGGGGGAGGTGGAACCGGCGGCGGAGGGGGAACAGGTTTCGGTGGCGGTGGGCTTGGGGGAGGCTCTGGATTTGGCGGTGGAGGAACGGGGGTGGTGGAACCGGGGGTGGTGGAACCGGGGGTGGTGGAACCGGAGGGGTACAGGAACCCGGGAAATGGATGAGCGCGTCAGCGATGCTGCGCGGCGCCATGATTGGCGGCATGGGGGCGGGCACGGGCGGTGGTGGCGCAGACGGCGGCAATTATTCGGTGGCCGAAGAAGAAGTGCGTTCGATGATCGGATTGTTCGCGCAGTTGGGCAAGGCGCGAAAAGATCCTGAGAGCCGGATGGACACGGCGACATTTCAATCGCGGCTGACGGCGTTGCCTGTGAGGGCGCAGTACACATTGCAGCAGGCGTTGGCGGGCCTGGCGGCGCAAGCGCCGATGGACAAACCAGACAAGCCGATGCTGCTGAAGCTTGCGGAGCACGTGGCGATTCGATTTGCGCTGGACAGTTACGAACGCGGGGAACTTCGGGTAAATGCCGTGAAGCAGCTGCTGGATCGCATGAATGCAGAGATCGAGGCGCTACGAAAGATACTGGGCCAACAAGAAGAAACGATGGCGAACGCGGGGATTTCCGTGCAGTCGTATACAGAACTGCTAGACCAGGAATTCTGGCAGCAGGTGCCGGAAGAGAACAAGAAGGAAGTGTTGACGTCGGACGAAGCGTGGTGCGTGCCGCCGAGGAACGTGCGAGCGTTTTTGGAAGAGATGCTGCGGCGCGGGGAGCTAAAGTCGGTCAACGAGATTTTGACGAAGTATGCGGCTTGCGTGGCGCTCGAAGCTGCAGAAGCGCGGCGAACGACGGCGATCGGCCTGGCGGACCTCGCGGAGTTTTACGGGAGCGGCGACGGGAGCGCGTTGATCGACGTGATCCAGAGGCTGGGGAACCAGTTGGCGGTGGAGCGCGAAGGGGATTTGCAGACACTGGTCGGCGCAGCGTTTGTGCGCATGAGCCAGGAGGCGGGAGCAAAGCGGTTTTATCCGGCGATGCAGCAGGCGCTGGCGTCGCTGGACAGCGTGGAAGCGTTGCGGCCAGGATCCACGAACAATCTGCGGCAGAGAATTGGTGCGGAGGAACGGCTTCCGGAATTCGTGGAAGATACGATGCGGACGGGGCAGATTCCCGACGGATTGCTGGACATTCTTGTACTGATGCCGAAGGCCACGTTGCATTACGTGACGACACGGTTTGCGAACTGCGGCTTTCGTGAGGATTGCGAACTCCTCGGGACACTGGTTTCGGGATTGGGAGAAGAAGCGATACAACGGCTGTCCGACACGTTGCAGAACGCTCCGGCGAACGAAGCGACGGAAGTGATCGGGTTGTTGACGCAGCTAGATCCGAGCACGGTGGAAAAAGTATTGCCGGCGCGGTTAGCGCAGTGGCCGCGCGCGTCGCACGACCGGACTGTGCGGCAACTTTCGAGCGCGCCGGTCGAGCAAAGAAGCCGGCTGCTGGTATCGCTCTACGATACATTGGATCCGCTGATACGCCCGCTGGCCATCGATGAGATGGGGATGAGCGGACGACCGGAGTGCATTACGAAAATTGTGGATTTGTTGCAGGACGATAGCACGCCGGGATTCGCGCGGGTGAAGGCGATCGAAGCTGCGGGAAGGTTGAGAGCGAGCGCGGCGAGTCCGATTCTGCAGAGAATTCTGGAAGCGAAACAAGTCTGGCGTTGGGCCTATCACGCGGAATTGAGAATCGCGGCGGCGCAGGCGCTACAAAAAATCGAGCCGGCCATGGCGATGGAAAAGATTGCGTCGAGCGGCTTAGACCGGAAGGAGTTGGTGCTGGAGCCGACGGATCCGGAACCAAATGCGCCGGTCATCCGGCAGCGCCGGTACGCGAGGCTAAAACTGACAAAGCACGTGCCGTCGGTGACAACGAATTTGCGGGAAAACATGAGGATCTCGGTGGCCGAACTGAACATGGGCGGAGGAATCGGAGCGGCAGACCGGCACTTGGCGCCTGGATCCTTGCTGACGCTGAAGATGTCACATGGGGTGAGAAATATTCGCGCCCAGGCCATCGTGCGCGGCGCGCGGCCACAGGCGATGGCGTTCGAGTTTGTGGATATGGAGCTGGATGAGAAATCGCGATTGAGAAAATTGCTATTGGAGTTGGGCGGATTACCACAACCCGCGCAAGTGACGAACCGCAGCCGGCGGCAGGGCCGGATGGCTGTTTCCCGATAATCGTTCCTGAAGAACAATACGCGAAAGACAACCTGTACCACGCGGAGAGAAACCGCCCGGAAGAACAGGGGTGTGGACTGTCCAAGCGACGAGATGGCGGAGGGGTCACATGGGACGACTGTACCATTGTGAGACTAGTGCAAGGGGCCTACCGTACTAGAGAAGGTGTACTGCCGACGAACCCGTCGGGCATTATCGACGGGGCGAAGGTACGGACTGGATGAAAACGGACCCAAAAACAACAGCTGCCCGCGCGTTCGTTCGAAGCCTCAACATTTTATTCAAGTTTGCTCGCCTGTACGGATTCGACCACGCCCGGACGACAGAGCAGTTGCAGATCGCCTGGGGCGAGCTGAGAGCGGCTGTGCCGGAGGATGCCGATAACGGGTTGCTACTGGGCGCTACTGGGACGCAGTTGCTGCTCGATGGCGTACCGCTCGAAGGATCTCCTGCAGAGAAGCAGTTTGCACAACTGCTGAGTGCCGCAGGACTGGCAAGCATTCAATTTCAACCAAACGTCACGCAAGAAGAGCTCATCAGGCTGATTCACGCCTTTCCGACGGGAAGAGCGAAGCCAGCGGAATTGGCGCAACAGCTGAAAGAAGCGATCTCCGGCGCGCAAGGCATCCATGTGAATGAAGTTTGTTTCGTGGCCACGGATGCGCGCCTGAAAGATGCGAGTGTGGCCGCACAGATTGCGGCAGCGTCGTTCGGAGATGATCAGGATTCGTTCAAGAAAATGCTGAATGATCCGCAGAAGCTGCTCGAGTTGATCGCGGCGGCGGAGGGTTCGAAGTCGGGCGGAATAGGAAGTGGAGCCGGCGACGGAGGGGGGAGCGAAATTGGAACAGGCGGAACGGGAACGGGCCGCGGCGGCGTAGGAAGTGGAATTGGCACAGGAGGCGGAACAGGATCCGTGGGTTCAAGCGGAGGAGGTACTGGGAGTGGAGTAGGGTGGGGCCGCGGGAAAGGATCCGGCGGAGGCGGCGGTATTGGGTTCGGCGTGGGTCCCGGCAGTAGTATGGGATCCGGGACGGGAACCGGGCGTGCAGGCGGAACGGGGACAAGCACCGGAGTAGGGGGAGGAGCCAGCAAGGAAGTCGCTGGCGCTGGTCTCGGGGAACCGACCGACGATGAGATCGTCGCGATTCTACAAGCGCTCACCACATTCGGAAAAGTGGGAAGTGGGACGAACCCGGCTGGGGCGGCAGTGGAATTTCAGGGAAAAGTGGCGCAGTTGCCGGGACGCGCGCAGGACGTGCTGCGGAACGCACTCGCGGGGATCGCGGAACAAGGGAAAAACACGAAGCTCGATCAGAGCATGCTGGTGAAGCTGGCGGAGCACTTGTCGATCCGGTTTGCGCTGGAACGATTTGAACGCGGGGAAGTGAAGGTGAACGCAGTGCGGCAGATGCTGGACCGCATGAACCAGGAAATCGAAGCGCTGCGGAAGATTCTCGGGCAACACGAAGACAAAATGACGGAAGCAGGGCTATTGGTGGAATCGCACCGGGAGTTGCTGGACCGGCAGTTTTGGGCAAGTGTACCGGAGAACGCGAAGAGAGAAGTGCTGTTGTCTTCGGAAGCATGGTGCATCCCGCCGAAGAACGTGCAGTCCTATGTGGCGGGACTGATCGAACAAGGTGACGTGGCGGAAGCGATCAGCATTCTGCAGAACTATGCGAGCTGCGCGGATAGCGAGGAGCCGGACGCGCGGAAACGGGCGGCGACGGGACTTTCGGAACTGGCGGAATTGTATGCGAAGGCAGACCCCCGGTTACTGGGAGAAGCGCTGCGGCACGTGGGCATCCGTCTGAGCGTAGAGCAGGACCAGGATCTGCAATCGCTGGTGAGCGCTGCGTTTGTGCGGTTGAGTCAGGAAGCGGCATCGAAGCGGTGCTTCTCGGCGATGGAACAGGCGTTGAACCTGTTGGCCGGCGTGGAGACGCAACGGCCAGGAATCGCCAAGACATTGCGCGCCAAGATGGGGATTGAAGATCGGGTGCCGGAATTTGTGGAGGAGGCGCTGCGAGCGCGGCAGATTTCCGCGGGACTGACAGGCGTGCTGAAACAGTTGCCGCAAACGGCGATGGAGCAGCTTGCGGTGAGGTTCAACCGGTGTCAGTACCGCGATGATTTGGAGAACATCGCGAACCTGGCCCATGATCTGGGAGAAGAAGCTTCGCAGTACCTGCGAAGCACAGTGCGTGGCGGGCCAAAGGCCGACGCGGTGGAAATGGTGGGATTGCTGGTGAGGCTAGATCCGACGGCGGCGGAGGTTTATCTACCGGCGCGAATGAAGGATTTTCCGCGAGCGGCGCAGGACCGGGTGGTGAGGCAGATTGCGTCGTGCGGAGCGCCAGAGCGTTGCCGAATCCTGCTGGCGGTGCTGGATCACGTCGATCCCTTGATTATGCCGTTGGTGGTGGATGAGGCAGGAATGACGGAGGACCGGGAAGCGCTGGGGAGGTTGCTGACACTGGCGGATGGCGATTTGCCGGTAGACGCGGCACCGTACCTGCGTGTGAAAGCAGTCGAGGCGCTGGGACGAGTGAAGGCGCCCGAGTCCACGAATGCGCTGAAGAGGATCCTGGAAGCGCGCAAGATGTTCGGATGGGTGCATCCGCAAGAGTTGCGAATCGCGGCTTTGCAGGCGCTGGAGAAACTGGATCCGGGATGGGTTCGGGAGTATTTGCCGAAGAGCGGGATTGAGCAGGACGATTTGAAGCTGGCACCACTCGAAGTGCCGCACAATTCGAAATTTGTGCGCCACCGTCGGCATACACGTGTGCGGCTGCAGAAATCGATTGCGGCAGTGAGCACGAACCTGAAACAGAATTGCCGGTTGGAAATCAAAACGGCCAGCCTGAGCGGTGGAGTGGCCACTACGAACATGCATCTGGCACCGGGAACGCAGGTGCAATTACGGTTCCAGGTGGGATTGCGCAATCTGCAAGCAACAGCGTTGATGCGGGATTACCGAGCGCAAGACATGTCGTTCGAAATTGTGGATATCGGACTCGAAGAACGAACGAAGTTCCGGAAACTGCTGCTGGAGAATATGGCTAAAGGGACGCGAAGCAAGGAGCAAGAAGCCGAGGCAGGCGCAGCGGGAGCGAACCCGGGCAGGCAGGGAGCGCGGCCAGCAAAAGCAAGTCTTATCGTACCGAAATAGTAACGAGTCGCAGGTACTACAACAGGGTACCTTTGTTGGATTTACCCGAGACAATGCAGGGCTTAACCTGATACATCACGAAGTTTCAGCCCTCGAAAACCGCCCAAATACGGCTGGCTCGTGATAGGGCTATTCCTTTGCGCAAAGCAGACAAAATCCGCGCCTTGGCACTCCTGTGCGCTTTCGCGTGGGTGTGGAGCGTCGCGGCGACGGAACAGACCCAGGTTGAGTTTCCAGATAATCCCCGATTCACCGTTGAGAGACTGGCTGACCATTTTGGCTTGGGAGCGGTGACGGTCACCGCGATGGGCCAGGACAATCAGGGATTTTTGTGGATTGGCACGCAGACAGGCCTTTACCGGTACGACGGGGCGCGGGCGCAGAAGATGACCGAAGTGGAAGGGCTGATCGGGCACTACGTTTTGGACATGGTGATTGCGCCGGATGGGACGCCATGGTTCGCCGGGAACCGTGGGATCGCCTATTACAAGAGCGGGCGGTTCGAGAGCTTGACGATTTCGGCGTCGACGATGGCGTTGGCCAGCGGCACGCAAATCTTCGCAGTGGATAGGAAGGGATTCGTTTACGCGCTGCTGTTCAATCACGGGGTATTGCGAATCGATTCGCATCATCCCACGGAGAACGTGGTATTAGGCGAAACAGAAGGAATCAGCGAGACTGCAGCGGGAATCGTGCGCGCTGAGGATGACTCGATCTGGTTCACATATGGGACCCACCTGGCACACGTGGCAGCGGGTTCCAGCAAGATCGAAGTTGATCCGAAGATTCAGGTACCCAAAGAGCGGGTGGTGGCGCTGGTATGGGACCGAGACAATGGACTGTGGTTGCGAACAGCGACCAAGCTGGCGCGACTGAATCCAACCACGCACAAGCTGACAGTGGAGAAGGTGGCGATTGGACCAGCGGATGATGTGGAAGGAAAACCGACGCTGGACCAGCGAGGGAAATTGTTGGTGCCATCCTCGACGGGATTGTATTGGCAGTGTCCCGGAGGACAGTGGCAGGTCATCACGGATAAGCAAGGAATCTCCAGCAACGACATTCAATTTGCGCTGGAGGATCGTGAAGGAATTTTGTGGGTTGGGGGATCGGGAACGGGACTCGACCGACTGCCAGGAGTACACGAGTGGAGCGGGTGGACCACCGCGGAAGGATTGCCAGACAACACGACGTGGGCGACACAGCGAGACCACAGCGGAAGGTTGTGGGTCAGCACGGCGCGAGGCATTGCGGTATGGGATGCACAAGGGCATCACTGGGAGAAGGTTCCGTCCTTGGGCGGAAGCGCGCCCGCGCAGGTGCGGCAAATGCAAGTAGCCGGCGATGGATCAATGTGGGCGCTAACGGTGACCGGCGCGCTGGTACAGATTAACCCGGCGGATCTTTCGAGCACGATTCAGGCGAGCTACCGGGGAAGGCCGTATCAGACGGTGTATGCATCGCCAAAGGGAGAAATCTGGGCGACGACCCGGGATCACCTGGTGCGCTTTGATATCCGAAACCCAACCGCGGAACCGAAGGATGTGCCGCTACCGCTGGGTTCCGGCACGGAAGTGTATTACGTTTCCTTTTCGCCTGAAGGATCGCTGTGGGTGACCGGCACAGGGGTGGTATACCGTTTCGATGGAAAAACATGGCACACCTTGACGATCAAAGACGGGTTGCAAGGGCAGGCGATTACCAGCATGGCGGCGCTGAGCGATAAGGAAGCGTGGGTGGCCTACAACGATGTTGTGGAAGTGACGCGAATCATTCTGGATGACGCGGGGAAAGCGCACTTTGAGAACCAGGCATGGGACTGGTTGATCGTAGGACACGATTCTCATGGGCGGGTGTGGTTCGACGGTCCGGAGGGGTTGGCAATCCGGTCTCCGAATGGCGCGCTGCAGACGCTGAGTCATGCGGATGGATTGTTGTGGGATGACGTAAGCCCGTGGACGGGAGTGCGCGAGGAGAAAGACGGGAGTTACATGATCGCGACGTCGCGAGGTTTGGCGCGTTACCGGCCGGAGCCCGACCAGCCAAAAGAAGAACAATTGCACGTAGAGCTGACGAAGGTCGCTTTGGGGGGGCAGGAGCGAGAAGCGAAGGAAGTGCCCAAGGTACGGTCCGCAGATGGATCGCTAACCGTGCAGTTTTCGCCGATGATCCTGGGGAATCCAGAACGAGTGACCTGCCAGTACCAATTGAAGGGCCTGGAACAACAGGTGACGGAAACGCAGCAGCGGGAAGTGCAGTACGGAGGATTACCGCCGGGAGATTACGAATTCTGGGTGCAGTGCCGAGGACGGGGGGTGGCGCTGGTGTCCAAGCCAGCGATGTTCCGGTTCGAAGTGTTGCCGAACTTCTGGCAGACGTGGTGGGCGCGAGTGGCGGGCGCGTTTCTGTTGGTCGGTTGTTTCCTTGGGTATGTATCGCTGCGGACGCGTGCGTTCAACCGTCGCAGGGTGGAACTAGAAAAAGCGGTGGCGGAGCGCAGCGCCGAGTTGATGCAGAAGAATAAAGAGCTGGAAGAAATTTCGCTGACGGATCCCTTGACGGGGACGCGCAACCGTCGGTATTTCTACGAGACAATTTCGACGTCCATTGCGCAGGCGCTGCGTTCCCACCTGAAAACAACGAACCCCGAGGAGTCTGGTCAACCAGGGCAAGAACTGATCTTCCTGCTGGTGGACATCGACCGGTTTAAGCGAGTGAATGATGATCTGGGGCATGCGGCGGGCGACCGGTTGCTGCAAGAAGTGGCGAAGCGCATTGCGTCGGTCATGCGGCGCTCGGATGACTTAGTGCGCTGGGGTGGAGAAGAGTTCTTGCTGGTCTGCCGGACGACGGACCGGGAAAACGCCTCGTTGTTGTGCAACCGTGTGCTGGAAGCGATTCGAGAGATACCATTTGACGTGGGGAACGGGGTAGAGATTCATAAGACGTGTTCGATCGGCTGGGCGCCATATCCCTGGCTGCTGGAGGACGTGGGATTGCTGTCGATCGATAACGTGATCGAACTGGCGGACAAGGCGCTGTACCTTGCCAAGCGTGAGGGGCGGAATCGCAGTTACGGATTGTTGCCAGCCACGACTGTGTACCAGTCGCAGAAAAGTGTGTCGATTGAGAATCTGCGGGATTGCCCACCGGATCTAGTACAAATCGTGTAATTCGTGTTGCGCAGCAGGAGCAACTTCAGCTTCGAATGTAGTAGTTTGGACTCATGCGATTTGCGCTCCTCCCGGTCGTGATCGTAGCCACAGCACTGGCTCAAGCGCCGACTCCAAAACAACAGCAAACTGGGTATTGTCCGAAAACGGCAGTGCTCGAGGCATCGCCTCAGCAGCAATTCTGGTTTGAGGGAACTCTAGGAAAAAGGCATGTGCGGATGTACCTGGATCGAGGTGGGGATGGCGTAGTGGGCGTGTTCTATGACACGGCAGACTGGGTTCCCGTGCTGCTCGGTGGCAAGTGGATGAGCGGCCCGACAGAAAAGATGGAACTGATCGCGCGCAGCGAGCGCGATGTGGGACTGGGTGTGATGAAAGGTCGGCTTACCGCGAACGGGCTTGTTGGAGAGTGGACGCAAGGGAATGAAGACAAAGAGATCGCGTTCCACTTAAAAGGTGTGCCGCAACCGAAGTGCGACGGGAAAGAGCCGTGGAAGAGTTTCAACGATTCCCATTGGCCGATCACTTTTTCCTATCCCGCGTCCTGGCACATCAGCACCGCGGAGAAGAGCGTGACACTGACCTGCCCGGATGCGTCGTGGATGGCGTACGAAGAGCAGGAGATCCACGTATTACAAGGGGCGGATGAAGATAAGGAGCCGACCGACTTTGTGCAATGCGGGGAGAAATGGATCTACGGGTACGATTGCAAATGCGGTCGAGAGCGGGATGGATGTCAGACCGCTGCTGCTGAGAATCGCGAAGGGATGACCGTGCTCAAGGCGGATAAGCTCGAATGGCGGGTATATTGCCGGGACGGCGGGTATGTCGGTTCGGGCTGGGGCGACCGGCGAATTTTGACGTTTGAGGATACGTGGATCGTGGTGGAAGCGGAAGGGACAGCGGCGGAGTTGGTGGAGCGGATTGCCGGTAGCGCGAAGAGGCGGCGCTAATCTTCAAGAAGGAAGGAAATCGAGAGCGCTCATGGTCTACCAGTAGGCCGGGGCTGAAGGCTCGGCCAGCAAAAGAAAGAGAGGAGATTGCGTGCAGTGGAATGATGAGACGCCAAGAGATTCATAAGTTCATTCGTAGCGGAGTGCCACTGTGGGATCGACGCTAGCGGCGCGGCGGGCGGGAAAAATGGTGGCCGCGAGCGTAATAGAAAGCAAAAGTCCAATGGCTGCGAGAAACGTAAGTGGATCATTGGGCGCCAAGCCGTAAAGAAGAGCCGCGGCGGCGCGGGTAGTGAACAGGGCGAAGACCAAGCCGACAGCAATGCCGAGACCAAACGGGATTAATGCATGGCGAAGAACGATACCAACGACATGCCATCGGCTGGCGCCAAGAGCCATGCGGATGCCGATCTCGTTACGGCGCATGGAGACCATATACGAAATAACGCCGTAGACTCCGATCATAGTCAGTAGCCCCGCAAGGACACCGAAAAAACCGGAGAGGGTGGCCATGAGGCGTTCTTCGATGAGACTGTCGCGAATCGCGGTTTGAAAATCGAAGAACTCCGCAATGAGGCCTGGATGTTTTTCCGCGATGCGGAGTTTTGCGGCGGCGGACACTGCGGACGTTGGTGTGTTGGAGTGGATCACCAGAGTGACCCAAGGACCGGGATTGGGCGATTGCGCTGCGGGCGCAAAGGTCATCGGCGGCGTTTGACCGCGCAGGTCGCTGTAGCAAGTATCCGGGATGAGGCCGACGATTTCGTAAACGGTGGAAGGATAGCCGGGCTCAGCCTCGGTGCGAAGAGTTTGGCCGATGGGATTGGCGCCAGCCAAGAAGCGGCGGACAAAAGTGTGGTTGACGAGCGCCACGCGGGGTGACGAGGCCGTATCCTCTCGGGAGAAGCTGCGTCCTTTAACGATCGGGATCCCCATAGTTTTAAAATAATCAGGACTGACCCAGGTAAATTTCGAGGTACCACTCTCTGAGCCAATCTGAAGCTCATGCTCCCAGCTTTGCCCGGAGAGTGGGACGTTGGTGCTGGTGGCCGCGCTGACCACGCCGGGGACGGATTGGACTTCCTCCAGAAGTTCGCGTTGGAATTCGGGCCAGCGTTCCGCGGCTAGGTTGGATTGCCAGAATCCCAGGAACGCGACGGTGATGCCGCTTTCGCGCATTCCGGGATCAAAGGTGATCAGATTGCGGAAGCTGCGGACGAACAAGAGTGCGCCGGCGAGCAACACGAGAGAGATCGAGATTTGGATTACCACCATGAATCGCTGGAGGGAGAGCCGTTCGCGGCCCAAAGTAGCGCGGCCACCCGACTTCATGACGGCGAGGGGAGAAGTACGCGTAGCCCGCAAAGCGGGAGCAGTTCCAAAGAGAATGCATGTGAGAACACTCACGGCGGTGACGAAGAGAAGAACGCGCCAATCCGTGACCATCTGCAGATTTACGGGGTTATCGTGGGTGGAAATTTCCCACAGCAGAACGCGGCCGAGAAGTTGCGCAAGAGCAATGCCCAGCACCGCTCCGGTTGCGGCGAGCAGAACGCTCTCCATGAGCAATTGGCACGCTACGCGGCTACGAGAAGCGCCGAGCGCCAAGCGCACAGCAAGTTCCGATTGCCGAGAGGTGGTGCGTGCCAGCATTAAGTTGGCCAGGTTCGCGCAGGCAATCAGGAGAACCAAGCCAGTGATGCCCAGCAGGAGTGACAGGGAGCGGTTGTACTCACGCAGGGAGCTGACGCCGGTGTCCGCGGGATACGCCGCGAGACGAAAGTCTTTATACATTTTTATTGCTTCAGGCGCGCGGCCCGGAGGAACAGTGGCTTCGAAAAGGCCGGGGCTGAGAGCCGCCAGTTGCGCGGAGGCGCGTTCGAGGGACCAGCCGGGTTTGAGGCGACCCATGACGGAGACTTCGAAGACATCGCGGCGCAACGGTTCGTTCGGCTTGCAGAAGGGAATAGCGACATCAAAGCTATCGCCGACAATCATGCCGAAGAAGTTAGGTGGAGTAACGCCCACAACCTGAACGAGATCGTTGTTGGCGAAGAGCTTGATGCCTTCGCTCGGATCGCGGCCTCCCAGTGCGTTTTGCCAGTAGCCGTAGCTGACGACAGCATGGGTTGCAGGGCAAGCTGCTTCATCGTCAGGCAGGAAAAGGCGGCCGCGCCAAGGTTGTAAGCCCAGCACCTCGAAAAAGTTGCCACTCACCCAAAGACCTTTGAAGCGGTGGATGTCGGCGCCCTGGCCGATATAGCGCTGGTTGACACTCCAAGCAAAAGTATCGGAGAAGGCTTGCTGCTTATCGTGAATCTGTTCCCAAAGCGGGCGGGTCAATTCGCCGTGATCCTGATTGAGTCCAAAGCCGTGATTGCCGCCGACGATGCGGAGCTCGGCGAGATTCTGCGGATTTTGCACGGGCAAGGCGCGCAGGCGAACGGCATCGAGGAGTTGAAAGATGGCGGTATTGGCGCCGATGCCGAGAGCGAGGGTGAGAATAGCAATGGAAGTGAAACCCGGATTCTTGCGGAGCATGCGAAGACCGAAGCGGGCATCGCTCCATAAAGTTTGCAAGAGAAAACCGGCACACTCTTCACGACAATTTTCTTTGGCTTTTGCGGGGGAGCCGAAGGCGATGCGGGCTTGGCGTTCGGCTTCGGGGCGAGGAAGGCCGGAGCGCTCGAGGTCGTCGGCGTGGCGCGCGATGTGAGCGCGAAATTCCTCGTCGAGTTCGGTGTCGGCTTCCGCGCGATGGAAGAGCGTGGAAACAAGGGAACGGAGATAAGCGAGGAGGTTCATAGGTTCATTCGTAGCGGAGTGCCATTGTGGGATCGACGTTAGCGGCGCGACGAGCGGGAATATAGGATGCCGCAAGAGTTACGAAGGACAGCAAAAACGTCATTGCGGCAAATGTGAGTGGGTCGGTGGCGCTGACTCTGAAGAGCAAGGTCGACATTAAGCGGGTGAGGGCAAGCGAAGCCAGTAGACCGACGAGTACACCGAGAAAGGCGAGTTTTGCGCCTTGTGAGACGACCAACCAGAGCACATCGCGCGGCCGAGCCCCGAGGGCCATGCGCACGCTAACCTCGTGGGTGCGCTGTCCGACCAGGTAGGCCGTTACGCCGTAAATCCCGGCGGAGGCCAGCAACAAGGCCATGGCGGCAAATACCCCGAGCAGGGTCATGGAAAAGCGCCATGGCAGAAGAGTCTGGTCAATGAGTTCAGTCAGCGTTTGTACCTGGTGGATGGGCTGATCCGGGTCGAGCATGCGCACGGTGTCCCGAATGGTTTCGATCATGGCCTTCGGATCGCCATGCGTGCGCACCGCCAGTACCATGTAGCGGAAGGGCATCTGCCCGTACGGGAAATAAATAGTGGGATCGAGATCGGCGGCGATCCTTGTGCGAACATCTTTGACGATACCCACGACTTGCCAGGGGCTCTGATCCTCACCCATGTACACGATCAGATGTTCACTGATGGGATTGGCATTGGGCCAGCAGAGCTGGGCCATCGATTCGCTGACGACAATTACGCGCGGAGCACCGGCGCGGTCGCGTTCCTCAATCGCTCGGCCTCGGTGCAAGGGAATACCAAGAACGCTGAAATATTGAGGATCGACCATGCGCACCAGCGCGTAGGTGCTGTCGGACGGCGGGCGCGGAGGACGACCGACGATATCGTAGCTGTTGTCGAATTCGTGACCGGTGAGGGGGAGAAAGCTGACCATTCCGGCGGATTCGACACCGGGAGTGGCACGCATTCGTTCCAAAACCCTGTCGTAGAAGGAAACGACCTGAGCATCGTTAGAATATTTGTCACTGGGAATGGAAATGCGAGCGGTGACGGTGTGATCGGCGCCGAAACCTAACTCCCGGTTTCGCAAGCTGAGGAACGTCCGAATGGTTAGCCCGGCACCCACCAAGAGGACGAGAGAGACGGCAATTTCGGCAACGACAAAGAGATGGCGGAGACGCTGAGTACTTTTTCCAGCTGTCGCGTTTCTTGAGGAGCTGTGCAGAGTGGGATTGAGGTCAAGACCGATACCCCGCAGAGCCGGGACAAGTCCGAAGAGAAGACCGGTCGCGACGGAAACGAAGACGGTGAATAACAAGACGCGTCCATCGGTTTCGATGGTGTTGAACTGCGGCAAACTCTGGGGGCGCAGAGCGAGTAGAACGTGGCGGGTCCAACTGGCAACCAGGAGCCCGGCGCAGCCGCCGCCAACGCTCAATAGAACGCTTTCAGTGAGGATCTGGCGCACGAGCCGACCTTTCCCCGCACCAAGAGCGAGACGAATGGCCAATTCCTTTCCTCGTCCGGTGGCGCGAACCAGCAGGAGATTCGCGACATTGGCGCAAGCGATCAAGAGCACAAAACCGACGGCGGCAAACAAGGTGAGCAAGGCGGGACGAATCGATCCTGCCATGTCCTCTTGCATGGCGATGACGAGAGTGCCTGCCCCACCACTACTGTCTGGGTTTTCCTGTTTCAGTTGTGCCGCGATGCGGTTCATTCCGTCTCTGGTCTGAGCCAGAGTGACGCCCGGTTTTAGCCGAGCATAGACCTCTAGGTAATGCGTGTTGCGCCAGTGCATGTCCTGAGGGGTAATGGTTTGTTCGAGCGGAACCCAGAGAGCCACGTCCGGTTCTGGAAAGGTTAAGCCGGCGGGCAAGACGCCGATCACGGTGTAGGGGGTCATTCCGAGACGGATGGTCTTGCCGATCACTTGGGGGTCGCTGCCGAATCTACGTTGCCAAAGCGAATGACTCAGCAGGACCACGGGGTTGGCGCCAGCGCGGTCATCCGTTGGTTCAAACTCGCGCCCCAGCGCGGGACGAAGCCCGAGCATATGCAGCATTCCTGCGGAGGTGGCGGCGCCGAGGATGCGTTCGGGACGTTCGGCACCCGTCAGGCTGTAGCCTGGAAGGCTCACTGCCCCAATTTGTTCGAACACTTGATTGCGCTCGCGCCAGTCCAGAAAATCTGCGGGGGCGACCTCATTCCGTGTGGCCCGGTCATTGGGCCGAGCGCTCTCCGAAACCGTGACAAGCCGATCTGGCTGAACGTAGGGAAGAGGGCGGAGAAGCACAGCGTCCACTACGCTGAAAATCGCGGTATTGGCGCCAATGCCGAGAGCGAGCGTGAGAATGGCGATGGAAGTAAAACCGAGATTATTGCGGAGCATGCGAAGGCCGAAGCGGACATCGCTCCATAAGGTTTCCAAGAGAAAGCCGGCACGCTCTTCACGACAATTTTCTTTGGCTTTTGTGGGGGAGCCGAAGGCGATGCGGGCTTGGCGTTCGGCTTCGGGGCGAGGAAGGCCGGAGCGCTCGAGGTCGTCGGCATGGCGTGCGATATGAGCGCAAAATTCCTCGTCGAGTTCGGTGTCGGCTTCCGCACAGTGAAACAGCGTGGAGGTAAGGGAGCGAAGATAGGCGAACAGGTTCATACTTTCTCCGGTTCCGTGCCGAGAACAGAGCCCATGGCGGCGACGAGACGATTCCAGCCATCCTGTTCTTCGCGGAGGCGTTTGCGGCCGGAGGCGGTCAATTCGTAATACTTGGCGCGACGGTTGTTGTCGGAGGTGCCCCAACTTGCTTTGAGAAGTCCTTGGCGGACGAGGCGGAACAAGGCGGGATAGAGAGCGCCCTGTTCGATAAGCAAGGCTCCGTGGGAAATCTGTTCGATGCGCAGAAGGATGCCGTAGCCGTGCAGGGAGCCGAGAGAGACGGCTTTGAGAGTGAGGAGATCGAGGGTGCCGGGGAGAAGGTCGGCTTGGTTGGACATGCGGACACCTAAGATCATTAGGAGGGTACTGCGAGCTCTCCTAAGTTGTCAAGGGGAGAGACGGAAGAGGATGCTTCGGGGAGTGGAGACTGGAGAAAGTGGCGATTGTTGGCGAGGGCGCATCCAACCAGTTACAATTAGATGTTTGCCCCGAGTCTGCAGGATTGGCCTGTGCAGATGGCCGGAAAATGGACTCGCCGTGAGGGGTGAGGCATCGAGAAGCGCCCGTCTCAGAATTCGGCGCTAACTTAAAACAGGAAAAGACGGACCGTACATGGAAGTAGCCCAAATATTGGACCGCGTTGTCGCGAAATTCATAGGAACGAAACACGATCGCGACATCAAGAAGATCCAGCCAGTGGTCGCGGCAATCAACGCGAAAGAAGCGGAAGTGCAGGCGCTGAGCGACGAGCAGTTGAAGGAGCGCTTTGCGGCCCTGCGAACGCAGGTGCAGGAGCAGTTGAAGGACAGCGACCCGGCGGAAACCTCATATAAAGAAGATTTGGTGCGCGCGCTGGAGCCTGTGATGGTGCCGGCATTTGCCTTGGTGCGCGAGGCGGGACGGCGCTTCCTGAAGATGCGTCATTTCGACGTGCAGTTGATCGGCGGAATGGTGCTGAACGACGGGAAAATCGCGGAGATGAAGACGGGCGAAGGCAAGACGCTCGTCGCGACGTTGCCAGCGGCGCTAAATGCTTTGGCGGGACGCGGGGTACACATCGTAACGGTGAACGATTACCTGGCACGGCGCGACGCGGAATGGATGAGCCCGCTGTACAAGACGCTGGGGCTGACGGTGGGTGTCATCGTCCACGACCTGGACGACGCGCAAAGGCGGGCGGCCTATGGCGCGGACATCACGTACGGCACCAACAATGAATTTGGGTTCGATTATCTGCGCGACAACATGAAGTACGACCTGGCGAGCTGCGTTCAGCGCGGACACCAGTTCGCGATCGTGGACGAAGTGGACTCCATCCTGATCGACGAGGCGCGGACGCCGCTGATCATTTCGGGACCATCGGAAGAATCCACGGACAAGTATTTCAAGATCGACAAGATCATTCCCAAGCTGATTCAGGATATCGATTACACGCTGGATGAAAAGCACCGCACGGCGACATTGACGGAAGAAGGCGTAAGCAAGTGCGAGAGGTTGCTGAGCCTGGGGAACCTGTACGACCCCGCGCATATGGAGACGATTCACCACGTGTACCAGGCGCTGCGCGCACACGCGCTGTACAAGCGAGACGTGGATTACGTGGTGAAAGACGGGGAAGTGATCATCGTCGACGAGTTTACAGGACGGCAGATGCCGGGACGGCGGTGGTCGGACGGCTTGCACCAGGCGGTGGAAGCGAAAGAATCGGTAAAGATCGAGCGGGAAAACCAGACGCTGGCCACGATTACGTTCCAGAACTACTTCCGGATGTACAAAAAGCTGGCGGGCATGACCGGAACGGCGGAGACGGAAGCAGCGGAATTCGGTAAGATTTATAACCTGGACGTGGTGGTGATTCCAACGAACCGGAATTTGATTCGTATTGAAAATCCGGACGTGGTGTACCGGACGGAACGCGAGAAATTCGAAGCGGTGGTGAACGGGATTCTGCAAGAAGACAACACGGTGGCGCACGGGATCCGGCAGCTCCACGAGCGCGGGCAACCAGTCCTGGTCGGCACGATTTCCATCGAGAAATCCGAGACAATCGCGGACTTGCTGAAGAAGCAAGGCATCCCGCACCAGGTTCTGAACGCTAAGCAGCACGAACGCGAATCGCGCGTGGTGGCGCAGGCGGGACGAAAAGGCGCCGTGACCGTGGCGACAAACATGGCGGGGCGCGGAACGGACATTCTGCTCGGTGGAAATCCGGAATCATTGACGCGGGAACACTTCCTGAAGAACAAGCTGGCGATCCCGTACGCGGCGGCCCCGGCAGTCATAGGCGCCGACAGCGAGGATGGCGCGGCAGCACAGCCGACGGTGCCGATGGTGCTGTTCCAGCACGAAGGAAAGATTTTCCAGCTGCCGCAGGATCAGTGGAAGCCGGTATACGACCAATTCGCGGAACAGTGCAAGGCCGAGCACGATGAAGTCGTGGCGCTTGGCGGGTTGCACATCCTGGGAACGGAACGTCACGAAGCAAGGCGCATCGACAACCAGTTGCGGGGACGCGCAGGACGCCAGGGCGATCCGGGCTCGTCGCGATTCTTCCTGTCGCTCGAAGATGACTTGATGAGGATTTTCGGCGGGGAACGCGTGAAGCAGTTGATGTTCCGTTTGGGGATGACGGAAGGAGTGCCCATCGAATCGAAACTGATTTCGAACCGCATCGAAAACGCGCAGAAATCGGTGGAAGCGCAGAACTTCGACGCCCGAAAACATCTGCTTGAGTATGACGATGTCATGAACAAGCAGCGTGAGACGATTTACGCGATACGGCGATCCGCGCTAGAAGGCAAGGATCAGCGCGATTACGTGCTGGGGATTGCGGAGGATGTGGCGGTCGAACTGGTGGAACGGTATTGCCCGCGGGAACAACATCCTGGGCAATGGAATACCGCGCAATTTTTGGCGGAAGTCCACAGCCAGTTTGGAATCGATGCGAAGTCCGCAGGGGCGGATCCCACGACCCTGAACCACGAGCAACTGTCGGAAGCGACAGTCGGGGCGGTGAAGAACCGCTACGCGGAGAAGGAAAAGCAGTTCAGCCCGGATCTGCTGCGCTGGCTCGAACGGCGAATCATTCTGGACGTGGTGGATACCCAGTGGAAAGACCACCTGCTGTCGCTGGACCACTTGAAGGAAGGGATTGGGCTGCGGGGCTACGGGCAGAAGGATCCACTAGTCGAGTTCAAGAAGGAAGCGTTTATTTTATTCGAAGACATGATGGCGCGCATCGATAACGAAACTGTGCGTTACCTGTACCACGTGCAGATCCAACAGGGCGAAGCACCGCCGCCGGAACCGCGAGAGCCGAAACCGGAACCGCCGAAGCGTCAACCACCCAGCGCGATTGCCGCGGCGGCGAGCGCGGCTGCCCGGGCGGAAGAGGCGCCGGCGCGGTTGCCGGACTTTGCGCGAGCCCTGGAGCGGAGGCAGGAAAGACAGCAGAAGGATCTGCAATTCCAGACCGGAGCGGCACAAGCCGAAGCGCCAAAACCTGTGCGGGCAGGCGCGAAAGTGGGACGCAATGATCCCTGCCCCTGCGGGTCAGGGAAGAAGTACAAGAAGTGTCATGGGGCGAACGCGTAGGAAGAAATAAAGAAGTGGATGAAGTGCAAGAGTAAGAAGTTCAAAGTTAAAGAGTTAACAAATCGAAGGGTTGAAGAGGGCAAACTATGCCGCCGGGAACAATGCCAGGACAACAGATGCCGCAGCGCCAGCCGATTCCGGGAGTGAAATATCTTATAGCAGTGGCCAGCGGAAAAGGCGGAGTGGGGAAAACCACAGTGGCGGTGAATCTGGCGCTGGCGCTGGCGAAGTTGGGCAATAAAGTGGGGCTGCTTGACGCCGATGTGTACGGGCCAAATGTGCCGATCATGCTGGGGTCGACAGCCGAGCCGATGGCGACGGCGCAACAGCGGATTATTCCCGTCGAGGCGCAAGGGTTGAAGATGATTTCGATGGGGCTGCTGAACCCGGGGGATAAGCCGGTGATCTGGCGCGGGCCCATGCTGCACAGCGTGATTACGCAATTTTTGCGGAGCGTAGAGTGGGGCGAACTGGATTATCTGGTGATCGATCTGCCGCCGGGGACGGGTGACGTGCAGTTGACGCTGATCCAGACAGTGGAAGTGACGGGGGCGGTGCTGGTGACCACGCCCTCGACGGTGGCGCTGGCGGATGTGCGCAAGGCCATTGAAATGTTCCGGCAAGTACACGTGGAAGTGCTGGGCGTGGTGGAAAACATGAGCACATTCTCCTGTCCACATTGCGGGAAGCCCGTGGACATTTTCGGGCACGGGGACGGGGCAAAAACCGCGATCGAGTATGGCGTGCCTGTGTTGGGGGAAATCGAGATTGATCCGCGGATTCGGCTCGGGGGCGACACGGGAAAGCCGGTTGCGGCCCAAGGCGATACGGCACCGGCGGCACAGAGTTTGTACCGACTGGCGAAGGCCGTCAGCGCCCGGTTGGAAGAAGTAGCCGCGACGACAGGCGGACCGATCGTTCAAATCGATTGAGTGTGCAGAACAGAAGCGTAAGTCGAAGGGTGCACTCGTAAGAAGGCCGGATTCTTCCTCAGGCCCGAAGTTCAAATCTCCGAAGGCGTATTGCAACTCCCCTTGGGTTTATGAAACATTTTGGTTGTGCTTCTCGTTTGGAGAAGTGAGGGCGTTTTCATGGGCGGATCCGTAGCGCTCGAATCCAATCCAGTCGAACGTACTCAAGACGCCCGTCCGGGAGAATGGGCACTTCTGGGCGGGCTGTCTTTTGTGGTGTTTGCCGCGCACATGCTGGTGAGCGGGCGGTATGGATATTTTGTAGACGAACTGTATTATCTGGCGTGCAGCCATCATCTGGCGTGGGGCTACGTCGACCAGCCTCCCTTAATTGCAGTGATTACCTGGCTCGAGCGCGTGACACTGGGCGATTCATTGCCTGCGCTGCATTTTTTGCCCGCGGTGGCGGCGGGGCTGCGCGTGCTGCTGACAGGATTGATCGCGAGGGAACTCGGAGCGCGGCGGTTCGGGATGGTATTGGCGTGCGTCTGCGTGATGGTGGCTCCGATTTATCTGGGACTGGATTCGCTGCTGACGATGAACGTGTTCGAGTCGCTGCTCTGGATGAGCGCGGCGTTGATTGCCCTGAAAATTTTCCAAGGGGCAAGCCAGAAGCTGTGGCTGTTGTTCGGGGTAGTCTGCGGCGTAGGCCTGCTAAACAAGCATTCGATGTTGTTCTTCGGATTCGGGCTGTTCGTGGGGTTGCTGCTCACGAAGCAAAGGCGGCAATTTGCGTCGTCGTGGCTCTGGCTGGGGGGGCTGCTGGCGCTGCTGATTTTTCTGCCGAACCTCATGTGGGAGGTTCATCGAGGGTTTCCTACGATTGAATTGCTGCGCAACGTGCAGCAAAGCGGGCGGAATGCGGAGTCGGGGCCGATCGGGTTCCTGCTCTTGCAGGTGGTGATTCTGCATCCGCTGGCGGCCCCAGTGTGGATTGCAGGACTGGTGGAATTGTTGCGTGACCGGGAAGGGAAGGGCTGGCGGGTGCTCGGCATCACGTGGGTAGTGATCATGGTGTGCATGCTGACGATGCACGGGCGCATGTACTATCCCGCGCCGGCGTATCCGATGCTGTTTGCAGCGGGTGGTCTGGTGTTTGAACGCTGGTTTGCGGGGCCGCGAAGCGGGCGGTGGCTGAAGCCTGCGTACATCACGACACTGGTGATTACGGGAGTGCTGAATGCGCCGTTCGCGTATTTTCCGATGCTGACGGTGGATCAGTATCTGGCGTACGCGCGGTTTTTTCATTACGCCCCGCCGCGAATCGAAAATAATCAACTGGGGCCGTTGCCTCAGATTTATGCGGACCAGTTTGGGTGGAAGGAAATGGCGCAAGTAGTGGCGGATGCTTATCACAAACTGCCGCCGGAGGAGCAGAGGTACTGCGCGATTTTCGGGCAGAATTACGGGCAAGCTGGAGCCATCGATTTTTTTGGCGCAAAAATGGGATTGCCACCCGCGATTGCGGGACACCAGAATTACTTTTACTGGGGGCCGCGGGGCTATACGGGGCAGTGCATGATCGTGATGGGGGACCGCCCGGAACAACTGCATGAGTTATTTGAACGCGTGGAATTTGCGGGAAGCGTGTATCACCCGCTGTCGATGCCGTACGAACATTTCGATGTGTACGTGTGCCGAGGGCCGAAGTTCGACAACTTGGAAAAAGTGTGGACGAAGATCAAGCGCTGGGGGTAGAGGGAGTCCCTCCAGCAGCTGAAACCGCCAACATGTATTTTAGGATCTGCACTGCTAAAGGTGTAGCCTGAGGAAAAAATCACGGAAGAACAGATCCATGGTGCCGATTCCCTCAATCTGAGTCATGGGAGCAGGTGGAGGCGTGCCGCCTCGGAAGGCGGGCGGCGCAGAGTTGTCAGGAATGAGCGATAGGAGGATCAGGATTTTGGGAGCCGCCTGAGGGTGAGGCCTGGGCGGTTTTAATTTTTTCGAGAAGGCAGGCACGGCAGAGGCAGCCGGCAGATGTCGCGTCGGTTGGCATGGGGATGTGAGGAAGTTCGGCACACCAACAGCCGCCTTCGGGCTGGCAAGTCATAGGCGAACCGCACCTGGCGCAGTGAGTCTGCATGGAGAGAGTATGGCGTGAAGGAGCGCCGGCGTCGAGAGGAAGGCAACGCGATGCGGGGAACCGGGAGTGTCCCCCGTCAAGCCATCTAAAAATGTAACCCTAGCGCTGCCCGTCGAGCCATTTGATATGAACCGTAGAGAGCTTGTTGTTGTTGTGGCTGTGGGAAAGTGGGAATCCCGAAGGGATTTCCAAGCTCGCGAAGCGAGCGTCTTTTCCACAGCCTTTTCGCCGGCCACTTTGTGCCTGGTTGGACTCGAGCTTCTCCTGCGCTTTCGGACTCAGCCGCCGGTTTGCCAAGCGGTAAATCCGTTCGAGTTTCCTGTCGATGACTTTTGCTAACTGAAACGGATCGAGAGATCTTCGCAGTTCTTTCAGAATGGTTAGTTGCGCCGTATCTCCCTGCTTCGATGCCACCACCCGCTCGAAGGGGGTTTTCGGGCCATCATAGACGCGCCGCAGCTTCGATCCCACGTGAATTTTCTTCAGCAGCTTCACCGAGGGCAGGTACAGATTCAGCCACAAGCGCAGCTCTTGGCGGTACAGGTCGTTCATGGCATCGACCGCGTTTTGCGTGTCATAGCGTTCCCAGCCCAGTAGCTTCCGGACGTGGGTCCAGTTCTTTTGCTCGATATGTGCGTTGTCATCCTTCTTGTACGGACGTCCTCGCGTGAGTTGGATCTGCTTCCGTTCACACCAAGCCTTCAGATGCCAGTTGATGAATTCCGATCCGTTGTCCGAGTCCAGGCCCAAGAGCTGGAAAGGCAGCATTCCTGCGATCTCATCCAGAGCCTGCTGGACAGCGGTTTGCCCCTTCCCCAGCAGTGCCCGCGTCTCCGTCCAGGTGGTTTGCATGTCGGTGATGTTCAGCGAATAGCCGAACTCTCCTTCGCCCGAATTCCCGGAATGCGAGACCAGATCGACTTCCGTGAAGCCGGGGGACTTCACGTCCCAGTTGTCGGTCTTCACCGGGATGTGGTGCTTCAACAGATAGCCCGGCTTGGTGCGCCCGTAAATCCGCCGTCTCTGTTGGTTCTTCTGGACCGCCAGTCGACGGTCCATCTGCCGCGGACTGATCGAGAGCAGTTGTTTCTCGATCTCCGGGCTTAACTTGAAGCGCTTGCGGATCCAGGGCATCCAGGTCGGCAGTAGTGCTTTCAACCGCACCGACCAGGGATATCCGGCGGCCTCCCATACGCTGGTCAGCACGCTCAGCAGTTCGTGCCCATAGCTCAGCCCGCGTTTCCGTACCGGCCGATCGCGTCGCTTCCCGGGTGCCGGGCCATTCAATATGCGTATGGCGTATTTTCGGTGGTAGCCCGTGGTCAGGCAAAATTCGTTCAGCATCGCACGTTTCGCTTTACGATCTGCTTTGCCATACCGCCCATAAATAACTCGAAAATACTCCCATTTCTCGTTGTGCCCCAAAGGAACCCTCCCCAAATCGTCTTTGTCTCGGGTTACATCTTAAATGGCGCGACGTTGTCCCCTCTGGTTACATTTTAGCGTCGGCCACCCCGTTGGGGTGGTTATGCGACCCTGAAACTCTGTCAGAGCTCAACAGAGGTCGGTGCTATAAGCCGGCTGGAATTGGCGTTGCTAGAATCTCAGTTACAACTTGGCTTGGCAGCTAAGGCCGCGATGTCTATGGTGCGTTTCTGCCCGAATTTTAGCATGGCTCCGGTATTGGCGATTATGTAGATGGTGGCGGGCGTTGTCCTGAAAAGGAGAGCGGCCCGACCCCGCTGGGGAGATTGAGTAGTTTTCACCAACCGGGCCGGGCCAAGTTGAATTTGACATAGGAAGGTTACGCATGAAATCCAAGCCCAAGGAGAAAAACAGGAAGGCAACCGACCATCGAACACAGCGCCATTGGCACGAGATGAACCGCAAGCAACGGCGGGAGACGATGCGGAAAATCCAGAGCGAAGACCTCAGCCTGGACGTGGTCCATCCCGGTGCCGCAGGCATTGATATCGGCAACGAATCCCACTATGTGGCGGTACCGCCGAGCCGTGACAACCAACCTGTACGACGCTTCGGATGCACCACCGCCGAGCTGAAGGCCATGGCCGCTTGGCTGAAGCAATGCGCCATTCGGACTGTTGCGATGCAATCCACCGGCGTGTATTGGATAGCCGTATACGACATTCTCGAACAAACTGGTTTGGAAGTGTACTTGGTGAATGCGCGGGACACGAAGAATCTCCCGGGCCGTAAGAGCGACGTGCAGGAGAGTCAATGGTTGATGAAGCTGCACACCTACGGACTTTTGCGAAATTCGTTTCGGCCATCGCAGGAGATTCGGACGATGCGGACCTACTGGAGGCAGCGGAATGATCTGGTACAGAGTGCCGGCCGACACATCCAGCGGATGCAGAAGGCGCTGACGCAGATGAACATTCAGTTGGCCAATGTGTTGACCGATATCAGCGGAGCAACCGGACAGGCCATCATCAAGGCCATTCTGGGAGGCGAACGCGATCCGCATAAGCTCGCGGCATTTCGGGATCCTCGCGTGAAGGCGAGTGAGGAGCAGATTGCGCAAAGTCTGGAAGGCAACTGGCAACCCGATCTGCTGTTTGTGCTCAAGCAAGAGCAGGATGGCTATGAGTTCTGCCAGAAGCAGATGACGGAGTGTGATCGCCCGCTCGCGCAGTATCTCCAGCAGAGAGAGGATCGCAGCCAGGGCGCCACGCTGCCGGAAGAGAAGCGCAAGGGACGGCTCAAGAAAAAGAAGGGGAATGCACCGCGGTTCGACTTGCGCGAAAGGTTGTTTTGCCTGACCGGTACCGACTTGACCCGGATCGACAGTATCGATGTCCAGACCGCGACGACGGTCATCAGCGAAACCGGATACGATATGAGCAAATGGCAGACCGAGAACCACTTTGTTTCCTGGCTGCGGTTGCGTCCGGACAATCGCGTCAGTGGCGAGAAGATCATCGGGAAAGGTCGGCTGCCAACCAACAACAGAGCGACCATTGCTTTAAAGATGGCGGCCAGCACGTTGCGGAAAAGCAACACCTATCTCGGAGCGCAGTTTCGTCGACTCAGAACCAAGCTAGGTGCCCCGTGTGCGATCAAGGCCATGGCCGCCAAACTGGCCCGCTTGATCTACCGCATGCTGCGCTACGGCATGAAATATGCGGACAAAGGCGCGGCCTTCTACCAGCTTCAATACCGGCAATTGCAGATCAAGCAGCTCAAGTGGAAAGCCGCCAGCCTCGGATACCAAGTCACCCAAATACCCGCGGCAGCCTAACAAGCAGGAGTTTCTGGGGAGACGGCGCGATACGGGTCCTTGTATTGGCGTTCCACATTGAGTAGAATCCGTGCGCCAACAGGAAAGTTTTGTTCCTCGACTTTCCGCCCAAAACTTGTGATCACTTCGAAAGGAATGTGACTATGCCTTTGTGGAAAAAATTAGCGGCTGAATTTTTTGGCACGTTTTGGCTGGTGTTTGGCGGATGCGGCGCCGCGGTACTGGATGCAGCGTTTCCGCAGCTTGGAATCGGATTTGCGGGAGTGGCGTTGGCATTTGGGCTGACCGTGTTGACCATGGTGTACACCATCGGACACATTTCCGGGTGCCATTTGAATCCGGCGGTGTCCGTGGGGCTGGCGATAGGAAAGCGCTTTCCGTTTTCTGAATTGCTTCCGTATATCGTGGCGCAGGTCGTAGGCGCGTTGGCAGGCAGCGGTGTGCTGTATCTGATTGCCAGCGGGAAGGATGGATTTTCGCTGAGCGGGGGATTTGCGTCGAATGGATACGGGCTGCACTCGCCGGGCGGCTATTCGCTGGTGGCCTGTTTTGTGGCGGAAGTGGTGCTGACGTTCTTCTTCTTGCTGATCATTCACGGTGCGACAGATACACGCGTACCGGGAGGATTTGCGGGAATCGCGATTGGATTGGCGTTGACGCTGATTCACCTGATCGGAATTCCGGTGACGAACCTGTCCGTGAATCCAGCACGCAGCACGGGGCCAGCACTTTTTGTGGGCGGCTGGGCGATTGCGCAATTGTGGCTGTTCTGGGTGGCGCCAATCATTGGCGGAGGCTTGGGCGGACTGGTGTACAACGGATTGTTCGAAGAGCGAAAGTAGCCGCCGGCAGACTCGAGGGCAAGCGAAAGAGCGGAGCTTAGTTGTTCAGCAGGGCTTCGTCGTAGGCGGCTTTCGCGATGCGGGCGATCACGCTATTGCGGGTGGCATCGTCGGCAGAAGAATCGGTGATGAAGACGGCGATTGCCAAGCGACGGCCATCGGGAAGAGTAATCAGGCCGATGTCGTTGGTGGCTGGAGTTATTTCGTTGACCAGGCCGGAAGAGCCGGTCTTATGCATCACAACGATTTTCGGGGGCAGATCGCCCTTGATCTGGCGGGCGCCGTGGGGCGTATCCTGCATCCATTTCAAAAGAAGTTTTGTGTGTTCCGGTGTAAGTAGCGATAGATCACTGATCAGGCGGAGCATCTGAACAGCGCCAGCAGGCTCAAACCAATTGCGATATTGGGCGGCGGGGTCGCGATGGAGAGCGTGTTCATTGTCCTGCATATGAAACCCGGTGACCCCGATTGAGGCGATGTAGGAGTTGACGGCGGAAGGACCTCCGACGAGTTGCAGAAGAATGTCCGTGGCGACATTGTCGCTGAGAGAGGTGGAGAGGCGGAGGAGCTCCTGCAAAGGGACTTCGACGTCCGCGTCGGGATACTTGTCCTGCAAAGGGCTGTAGGTGTAGGGAAGAATGCGGTCGCCGAGCAGAAAATGAATCGGCTGATCGAGGGGATATCGGCCTTGTTCGACGAGATGCAGCGCCGTCAGCGCGAGCGGGAGCTTAAACACGGACTGCATGGGAGGATGGGCGTGGGGATCGAGATCGCAATTGAACGTGGAGTGAGGCAACGAGCAGGCCACTGAGACTTTGCCATGCGCATCGGCGGCGATTCTGTGGATCTCCTGCTGGAGATTCGTTTGAGCGCTGACGGAGACCGAGAAAAGTAGAAGAAGTAGGGAAAGACGCATCTGAGCCAGTCTAACAATGGCGCCATTGTGGAGACAATGACGGAATATTCGCGGCCGTGGATATCCGCACCGGAGGTAGCGATGGGCCTGATCGACAAGGAAATCGAGACGCACTATCAGCAGAGCAAGGAATCGGAACGGCTGTGGAACGAATGGGGCGAGTTGGAACGGCTTCGGACGCAAGCGATTCTTGCGCGCCGCTTGCCTCCGGCACCTGCGATCATTTTTGACGTTGGCGGAGGAGCGGGAGTTTATGCGTTTCCGCTGGCTCAGCAGGGATATGCGGTGCACTTGATCGATGCGGTAGAACTTCATGTAGAGCAAGCGCGTTCGTATGCGGCGTCCAAAGGTGTGGCGCTGGCGTCGATCCGCCAAGGTGACGCGCGGGCGTTGCAGATTCCTTCGAACACTGCCAATGCGGTGCTCTTTTTAGGGCCGCTATGCCACTTGGTGGAGCGTTCCGATCGACTGAAAGCCCTTCGCGAAAGCTGGCGCATTCTCAAGCCTGGGGGAGTTTTGTTCGCGGCTGGCATCAGCCGTTTTGCCTCGTTGATCGACGGGCTTTCGCGAGGCTTTTTTCGAGACCCGGTGTTCCGCAAAATCATTGGCGGCGATCTGAGGAATGGCCTGCACCGCAATCCAACGGAGAACGCCGAGTACTTTACGACCGGGTATTTTCATCACCCCGAAGAACTGGCCACAGAGGTAAGCGAAACAGGGTTTGGCAAGGTGGAAGTCCTGGCGGTGGAGGGCCCGGTGTGGAGTGCCACGCGTTTTCGCGAAACTTGGGGCGATCCCTCACAACGGAAAGAGCTGCTAGAATTTCTCTCGTTGATCGAGGGCGAACCTTCGTTGCTAGGTGCGAGTGGGCACCTGATCGCTGTGGCGCAACGGCCGGATTGAAAGAGAAGGCGGGGCGGAATTCTTGTCAGCGGGCGGGGCGGGTGCTATCTTGGATTATTCGCGTGGGCTGGCGAAGTTTGTGAGGAGTTTGTATATCTAAGTCCTGCAATCACTTACAGGGAATCAAAAGCTTCTTGAATCGCGCACCAGACATTCGAGCGTATCGCGGCAAGTTTCCGCAGATAGCGGCGTCGGCGTACATCGACCCGGCGGCGGTGATCATCGGCGACGTAGTGATCGGCGAAGAAAGCAGCGTGTGGCCGATGACGGTGGTGCGTGGCGATGTGCACTCCATCCGGATTGGGAACCGGACGAACCTTCAGGATGGGTGCGTGTGTCACGTGATGAAAGACCAGTATCCGCTGGTGTTGGGCGATGAAGTGACGGTAGGACATTCGGTGACGCTGCATGGGTGCACGATTGAGGGACAGGTGCTGATTGGGATGGGCTGCGTGATTTTGAATGGCGCGGTGATTGGGACGAACAGCATCATTGCGGCGGGAACATTGATCACGGAGCGGACGGTGATTCCGGCGGGGAGTCTGGTGATGGGATCGCCGGGGAAAGTGAAACGGGAGTTGAATGAGAAGGAGCTTGTGTCGCTCGACGAGTATGCCGTGCGCTATGCCGGGTATCGGGAGATTTATCGCGGCGAGGCGGCGGCGCGCGGCGATCGGATCGATTGGAGCGGTTTGAAATGATTTGTCGATCTGAACATCAATTCCTCGGGGCTAAAGCCCAAGTTGTAAGGCCGCGGTGCTGTCGGAGCTAAAGCTCCGACCCCCGTGCCTAACTGTGAATCCAGAAGAAGAATTCAGGATGATTGGACGGAATGGCAAATAAGGCGAAATTCCAGGCAATTAAGGGTACGCGGGATTTGCTGCCACCGGAGACGGAGTTGTGGAACCGGGTGGAGGCGGCGGCGCGCGAGGTGTTTGAATCGTTTGGGTTCGGGGAGATTCGTCCGCCGATTTTTGAGCCGACGGAATTGTTTGCGCGGGCGGTTGGCGGCGAAACGGATATTGTTTCGAAAGAGATGTATTCGTTCGAAGATCGGGATGAGACCTCCGTCAGCTTGAGGCCAGAGGCGACGGCCAGTGTATGCCGGGCGTACATCGAACACAACATGCATGCATGGGCCCAGCCGGTGAAGTTGTATTGTCTGGGACCGATGTTCCGGCGGGAGCGGCCGCAGAAGGGGCGATACCGACAGTTTTATCAGATGGATGCGGAAGTATTGGAAACGCCGCAGCCGGGCCAAGGCGGGGCGAAAGATATTCCCAAAGATGCGGCGGTGGACGCGGAAGTCATCGAGATGGTGATGACGTTTTTGGGACGGCTAGAACTGCAGGGACTACAACTGGAAATCAATTCGATTGGGCACAACGCGGCGGACTGCCGCAGAGGGTATATAGAGAAATTGAAAACCGCGCTGTTGGAAGTGAAGGACAAGCTCGGTGAGGATAGCCGGCGGCGGATTGAAATTAATCCCCTGCGTGTGCTGGATTCGAAGCTGGAACAGGAGCAGGCGATTATCGCGACGCTGCCGCGGATTGGCGATTGCCTGTGTGACGATTGCGCGAAACATTATGCGGAAGTGAAGCGGCAACTGGGGATGCGCGGGGTGGCGTTCAAGGAAAATTGGAGACTGGTGCGCGGGCTGGACTATTACATGAGGACCACGTTTGAAATCACCGCGCTGGGATTGGGGTCGCAGAACGCAGTGTGCGGCGGCGGGCGATACGATGGCTTGGTGGAGTTGCTGGGCGGACCGCCAACAAAGGGAATTGGGTTCGCGATTGGCGAAGACCGGCTGATTCTTTCGCTACAGGAAGCGGGGAACGGCGGGGTGGCGCGGGGGCGCGACGTGTATATCGCGTGGATGGGCGAGAAGGCGCAGTCTGTGGCGATTACCGCGGCGCAGAAATTGCGAGCGGCGGGATTGCGCGTGGAATTGCCGCCGGTGGAGCAGAAATTCGGCAAAGCGCTGGGGCAAGCGGATAAACTGGGCTCGCGATACGCGTTAGTTTTGGGCGAGGATGAAGTGACGAGCGGGCAGTGGACGGTGAAAACGCTGGCGGGTGGTTCGCAGACGAAGGTGGCAGCGGGAGAAGTGGTGAAGTTTTTGAAGGCGGAAAAGTGAAAGAGTTCTTAGAATGGGAGAGAAGATGCAGCGGTTGAGGTCCTTCGTCGCGCAAGAGACGCGCTCCTCAGGATGACAAGTTTTTCAAATTGGAAGTTTGAGAGGAAACGACTGTGCTGGACTTTTTGGGAAATTTGAAACGAACACAGTATTGCGGGACGTTGCGGGCGACGGATGCGGGGCGCGATGTGGTGGTGATGGGCTGGGTACACCGGCGGCGGGACTTGGGGAATCTGTTGTTCTTGGATGTGCGGGACCGCACGGGAATCGTGCAGGTGGTGTTCAACAAAGAGACGGAACCAGAAGCGCATGCGAAGGCGGAACAGGCGCGCAGCGAGTTTGTAGTAGCAGTGGAAGGAAAAGTGGTAAAGAGGGAGAAGGCGAATCCGGAAATCGGTACGGGCGAAATTGAGCTGGTCGCGTCGAAGCTGCACATATTGAATACGGCGAAGACGCCGCCATTTCCGATTGAGGCGGAGATTAACGCGGCAGAGGAAACGCGGCTACGCTACCGGTATCTGGACCTGCGGAGGCCGAAGCCCCATCAGAACCTGGCGCTGCGGCACAAACTGGTGCTGGAAATGCGCAAAGCGATGGACGAGATGGGGTTCATCGAAGTGGAAACGCCGATGCTGACACGGTCGACGCCGGAAGGCGCGCGGGATTACCTGGTGCCGAGCCGCGTGCATCACGGGCAGTTCTACGCCCTGCCGCAATCGCCGCAAATCTTCAAACAGATCCTAATGATTGGCGGGCTGGACCGCTACTTCCAGATTGTGAAGTGTTTCCGTGACGAGGATTTGCGCGCGGACCGGCAGCCAGAGTTCACGCAACTGGATCTGGAAATGTCGTTTCCGAGGCAGGAAGACATTTTTGGGGTGATCGAAACTGTGATGGTGCGGGTGTGCGCGGTGGCGGGGATTCAGGCGACGGCACCGTTTCCCCACATGCTGTACAAGGATGCGATTCGGAAGTATGGGAGCGACAAGCCGGACATGCGGTTTGGGATGGAACTGCACGAGGTGACGGACTGTTTTCCCGCGGAAGCGAAACAGAAATTGCAGATTGAAGGGAATGTGTTTGCGTTGGCGGCACTGGGCGGGGCTACGTACTCGCGGAAACAGTTGGATGAATTGACGGAGAAAGCCAAAGGGCTGGGCGCGCGTGGGGCGTACTTTGTCAAGGTGGCGGCGGAAGGCACGACGTCGACGGTGGAAAAGCTGATCGGCGCAGAGAACGTGAAGAAACTGGCGGAGGTTTGCGCGGCAAAGACCGGTGATTTGGTGGTGGCCGTGTCGGCAAAGCAGGAAATTAAAGGCACGGAAGCGGCAGCTTTGGTGGCCGGGCAGTTGCGATTGCACCTTGGTGAAGCGCTAGGCGTGATCGACAAGAGTCAGTGGAAATTTTTGTGGCTGACGGGATTTCCCTTGTTTGAATGGAGCGAGAGCGACCGGACGTGGGTAAGCGCGCAGCACCCATTCACGGGAATTGTGGATGAGGATCTGGAGAAGCTGGAAAGCGCGCCGTGGGAAGTGCGGTCGAAGGGCTACGACCTGGTGTTGAATGGGTATGAGTTGGGGTCGGGGAGCATTCGAATCCACCGGCAGGACGTGCAGGAACGGGTGTTCAAGGCGTTGGGGCTGTCTCAGGAACAGTTACGGAAGCGATTCGGATTTTTCCTGGATGCTCTGACGTATGGCACGCCCCCACATGGCGGAATTGCACTGGGCGTGGACCGCATTGCGATGCTGCTGTCGGGCGAGAAATCAATTCGTGAAGTGATTGCGTTTGGAAAGACGACGGCGGCACAGGATCTGATGGCGGAATCGCCGAGCGAAGTGGATAGGGAGCAGTTGGAGCAGTTGGGGGTACAGATTAAGCAGAGATGAGCAAAGAATCGAAGACGGAGTTGCATCGTGAATCAGTTTTGGGCTCTGAAGAAAGAAATTGATCCCTTCAGCTAGTCCAGATTTGGCCTTGGGGCGAGGAAGATTCTGTCTATCTGGCGATGCACATCTTATCAATGCCCTTATTGCCGTTGGACGTCCAAGATCACTTGGGGTCCATCTAACAGGTTGCTTGGTACGGGTCGGAGGGGATGCTGGCAATGCAAGCCGGCGTTTTGGGACGGTGAGTGGCGTGAAATGAGTGGTAGGGAGCGGCAGATCTTTTGCTGCCTATTACGATTCTCGGCATCATCGGAGCCTTCCTAGCTATTCTCGGGCTCGTTGTTTGGGAGTGGGTTTCCACTAAAGAGAAAGTACTTTTCGACTATGCATGGTTTTTTTTGATTTTCGGCACTCCTTTAGTGATTTGGTTCAGTTTTCGCGCTTGGCAGATAAATCGTTCACTACGTCGCTATAATGAACGGGGCGCATAGGTTTCCTCATGAGCAGAATCAGAATATTGCCGGAGGCGGTGGCGAATAAAATCGCGGCGGGCGAAGTGGTGGAGCGACCTGCGTCGGTCGTGAAGGAGCTGCTAGAGAACGCGCTCGATGCGGGCGCGACGTCGGTGCGGATCGAGACGGAAGTGGGCGGGAAGCGGATGATTCGTGTGATCGACGATGGGCACGGGATGTCGCACGACGATGCACTGCTGGCGTTCGAACGGCATGCGACGAGCAAGTTACGCACGGCCGACGATTTGCTTTCCATTGCAACGCTGGGATTTCGCGGGGAAGCGCTGCCGTCGATTGCGGCGGTTTCACGGTTGCTGCTGGAGACGCGCGATGCAGGCGAGGCGGAAGGCACGCGCGTGGAATTTGCCGGAGGCAAGCTGGTAGGAGTGAAGCCGGCGGGATTGCCGCCCGGCACAACGATCAGCGTGGCGGATTTGTTTTATTGCGTGCCGGCGCGGCGGAAATTCCTGAAGTCCGATTCCACCGAACTGGGCCACATTGCTTCGCTCGTCACGCATTATGCGCTGGCGAATCCGGGGAAGCAGTTCACGCTGACGACGCCGACACAGGAGATTATCAATTGCCCTCCGGCGGAAAAGCTAGCGGACCGCGTCTACCAGGTGTTTGGGCGGCAAGCGCTGGACGAACTGGTGGAAATCCCGGCGACGTCAGGAGCGTTTCGCGCGGCGATTACCGAGCCGGAAATGGAAGCGGGGGAAGAAAAGACGACGTTGACGGTGACGGGATTCACATCGCGCCCGGCGGTGCAGCGGCTGAATCGCAATGGCATTTATGTATTTGTAAATCGCAGGTTAGTGCGGGACCGGCTGATTCTACACGCGATTCATGAGGCGTACCGGAATATTCTGCCGCCGAACGCGTTTCCGGCGACTTTGCTGTTTCTGGAGATGCCGTACGACGAGGTGGATGTGAACGTACACCCGTCGAAAATCGAGGTGCGTTTCCGGCGGTCGCAATTCGTACACGATTTCACACGCGACGCGATCCGGCAGGCACTGATGAGCACACGGTCGATTGCGAGTTTTGCGGCGGCGGCCACGTCGGGAAATATTGCGGCGAATCCTGTGGCGCCTCCGGGATCGTTCGACAGCGGATTTGCGGGGGCGGATACGAATTCAGGCGTACCCCGAGCGATCATTCCGGAGATAGAAGAGCTTGGCGTAGGCTCGGGCGTGGGGTCGGACGACGCGGCGCCCAGCGCATTTGAATTGTCTGGCGCGCCCATGCAACCCATGCCGCAGCGATTTCCGTTTGAGCCGGGGCCTCTTTCGGGGGCAGGGAATGGGTTGAGTCCTGGAGCAATGCCGGGAGGGACAAACCGCGAACCGAACTGGGCGGAGAATTTTTCGCGCGCGGGATCGGATGCTCCGGCAACGCTGCCGCGGCCAGATCAGATTGCGGATTTGAAGCCGTTGGGGCAAGTGAGCGCGAGTTTTATTGTGGCAGTGAATGGGGAAGGCTTGTGGATCGTGGATCAGCACGTGGCGCATGAACGTGTGCTGTTTGAACAACATTTGGAAGCGCGACGCGCGGGGAAGGTGGAAGGGCAGCGGCTGCTGATGCCGATGGTGATTGAGTTATCGCCGCGGCAACTGGTGACCTACGAAAAGATTGCGGAAGAGTTGGGAGCGAACGGATTTGAAGTGGAGTTGATGGGGCCGAAGAGTGTGGCGATTCAGGCGGTGCCTGCGGGCGTGACGGCGAACGATGGGCAGCATTTGCTGATGGAGATTCTGGAGGGTCTGGAACGGGAGAATGCGGCAATTTCGATTGATACGCTGCAATCGAAAATTGCGGCGTCGACGGCGTGCCACGCGGCGATCAAGGTGAATATGCCGCTGGACCAGACAAAGATGGAGTGGCTGCTGGCGGCGCTGGCGAAGACGGATTGCCCGATGAGCTGTCCTCATGGAAGGCCGGTAGTGCTGCGGTATTCGGTGAAAGAGATCGAGAAGGCGTTTCACAGGATCTAGTGGCGAAAAAATGGAGCATGGAAAAATAGAAAGTTGAAAATGGGGTTTGGCCGGCTGGCATAGCTCATGGCGAGAAGAGCGAAAGCCGGCACAGGATCGAGAGTGGCTAGTGGCGGGAGAAGATTGATAAGATTTGGCGGGTATGGTGATGGACGGACGAAGCATAGTTTTTAAGACCTAATCAGCTTTTCATTTCAAACAACGAGGATACATTGAGCGACGGACAGAAGACGGCGGTGATTTTTGGGCTGGCGAACAAACGCAGCATCGCATGGGCGATTGCGCAGAAGTTGCATGCGGCGGGCTGGCGACTGGCGATTACGTACCAAAACGAACGGCTGGAACAGGAAGCGAAGGATCTCATCACCGATTTGCCTGGCGCAGAAGGGTTCATGTGCGATGTGAGCTTCGACGATCAGATTGCGGCATTATTTGAGAAGTTGCAGGCGCGGTACGGCGTGCTGCATGGCTTGGTACATAGCGTGGCATACGCCCCGGCGGAAGAATTGAAGGGCGAGTTTGTGAACACGTCGCGGGAGGGATTTCGGGTCGCGCATGATGTGAGCGTGTATTCCCTGATCGCGGTGGCGCGCGCGGCAGCGCCACTGATGACGGCGGGCGGCGGGATTGTAACCATGACGTACTATGGCGCGGAAAAGGTGGTGCCGAAATACAACGTGATGGGCGTGGCGAAAGCGGCGCTGGAAGCGACGGTACGGTATCTGGCGAACGATCTGGGGCCGAAGGGGATTCGCGTAAATGCAATTTCGGCAGGACCGATCAAGACGCTGGCGGCGCGGGGAATCTCGCAATTGGGAGAGATGCTGAAGGCGCACGCGGAACGAGCGCCATTGAAACGAAATGTGGATCCAGGGGAAGTGGGAGGGACGGCTGTGTTTCTGCTGTCGGAAGCAGGGTCGGGAATTACGGGCGAGACGCTGTATGTGGATTGCGGATACAACATTATGGGATTTTGAAAGCAATGGTCCATCGCAGAATTCACTCAGGGCAAGCGAGTAGCTGGCGACGAGTGGGGAGCGAAAACGAAGAGGAACGAGAGATTCCTCGCTGCGCTCGGAATGACGGTTGCGTTGGTGGCGGGTATGGCAGAACGACTGACGATTGCGATTGATGGACCGGCAGGGTCGGGGAAGAGCACTGTGGCGCGGCGGGTTGCGGCGATGCTGGGGTATTTGTATCTGGACAGCGGGGCGATGTACCGCGCGGTGGCCTTGAAAGCGTTGGAATGCGGAATTCCGTTGCAGAATGAACTTGCGCTGGAGGCGTTGGCACGCGAGACGCATATCGAGCTGAAAGCGCCAACGGCGGAGCAGGAAGCAGCGGGATTGAAGAATCGCGTGTTCATGGATGGCCGCGAAATAACGCAGGAGATTCGCACGGCGGAAGTGGCGCAGGCGGCGTCGAGCTTGGCGACAATTGCGGGCGTACGCGAGGTGCTGGTAGCGGAACAACAACGCGCGGGGCTGGGCGGCGGCGTGGTGATGGAAGGGCGGGATATTGGGACTGTAGTATTTCCTGATGCAGAATTGAAAATTTTCCTGGAAGCGTTGCCGGAAGTGCGGGCGCAACGGCGATGGAAAGAGCATCAGGAAAAGGGCGATAGCCTGACGCTCCTCGATGTGTTGCAGGAAGTGAGAGAACGGGATAAGCGGGATCGCGAACGAAAGGTGTCCCCGCTGGTGCGCGCGAAGGATGCGGTGCTGGTGGACAACACGGCGATGGGAATTGAAGAAACGGCGCGACTGATTGTGTTTCTGGCGAATGAACGCGTGCCGGCGTAAGTGGCGAGTCGATGGATCGACCGAAAAACCGCGCG
Source organism: Candidatus Acidiferrales bacterium (assembly GCA_963775865.1). GTDB lineage: Bacteria > Acidobacteriota > Terriglobia > Acidiferrales > UBA7541 > Acidiferrum. The sequence goes on from CAVZKU010000014.1 coordinate 334,544, forward strand.
ACGCCCTTGTAAGTAAAGTATAGAGAAGTAATCACTTAGGGAAAAACACCAATAAAAATGCGGGTATTTGGAAATAGAGCTTGACAGAAGTCCGATCTCCGTTTACTTTGCAGATACCTCAGAAATTCTGCTGCAAGTTGGGGCAGAACCTCGCTGAGCGTGGTAACCAGATTATGGGACGAGAAAAACCAAGTCACGATAACAAGCTGACGCGGCGAACCGGTCTCGTGGTCTGCATAGACACGCGATCGTAAAGAAACTCCGTTTAGGTCATATCGATCCAAAGGCGCCCGTTGCGGGATTTTTGTGTCCCGGGATGGTGAAGTTCACGGCTACTTCGTGGTAGAGGCCGCAAGGCTCAGCCTCGCGATTGTGCTCATTTATTCCTCCCGGTTTGAGTTGGTGGGAGCAGCTTTGTCATGCAGCGAAAGTGGCAGTGAAAAGTTGGAAGGAGAGGAGCGTCATACATGGAAAGCGTGACCTCGATTGAAGGGCATGTGCTGAAAGTGGATGGGCAGCTGATGCTTCTGGTTCCGCTGGATTCCGGGAGTCCCGAACGCGTGGAGACGGCGCCAGGGAGTTCGGAGATCTGCGGAAAGTTCCTGAAGATTGTGATTCCGGAATGGCTGGCCGGAGTGCTGTCGATTGAAGAAGGGGATTTTGTATCGATCCAAAATTCCGACGGCAAGGAGGAGATCCCGTCAGGCGGCCCGAGGCTGGTGAACTGATCAGCGCATTTGTAAGAGCTGGACGTGGTGTAGGGCAGAGTTACTTCGCCTTCGACGCGGGAAGATGTGGGTTCGAATCCCACCTGGTCCATAGGGAGGCCCGTAGCTCAATGGAGAGCGCGCCAATCATGTCCCTGACCGAACGTTTCCGTCCAGCAGTGTTGTAAAAAACTGCGGCGTAGGTAGTGAACGTGGCGCCGTACAAGAACGGCATCAACTATGGAAATGGCTGGATGCACATGATGGATGGTCCGAGCGGGTAGTGGACTACATTGCGGACGTGGAAAAACAAGCAGAGCTCGCACAACCGGGCGCAGGGGAGAGTAACCGTTGCGCCCCTTTTCTTTGGTGGGGCAGACCACCCGTTGTCCAGAGGTATCATCTGTTTGTTTAGCGAGATGAGGTGGCTTTAAGACAGTGGACTCTTCGAAGCGAGCGAGGAAGCCATGAAGGCCAGCAGAACGTGGTTTCTCGGGCCTGCGCTGTTCCTGACCCTGTCCGTCATACTCAGCAATCACGCACAGACAGACGAAAGCCGCAGCCAGGCATTCGTGGACTGGGCGAAGCGACACGCGATCCCACTGAAAACGGTGGAGGCAGGTCACGGCTTTGAGGATATGGATCCACTGCGTGGCTGGCTGAGCCACACAGTTCGCGGAGCATTGGGGCAATCTATAGCGATACAACCGCTTCTAGATATTGGGTAGAAGAGCCGGTACGAGACTTGTACGATGCTGTCTTTTTCGTAGACCAAACCACAGCCTCCCAAGGTCTTTCCTAAAGATAGAAGTTTGCTGACAATTGGTGGTTTCTAAACGCCCACGTTAGCGGCTTTTTGGAGGGCGGTTTCGTAGGAGTCGGGGATGGATTCTTCATTGCAGCCGAGGCGTTCGATGTGGGAAGAGAGTTGCGACCACTCAGCGCGCTCGAGGGCGAGCAGGAGTTCGTAGACATGGCGAAAACTATTTTCGCCGCCGGTGAGGGCCGTTTTTAGTTCTTGCGAGGCGGGCAGGGACCGAAGCACTTCGCCAATGGGCTTGTCCAGAAGCGCGTCGGTGATAGAAAGCAGGCCCATGAGAAACAGAGTGGCTCTCTTTTCGCTTAGGCCGACGGCGCTGGAAAATTCCTCGCAAAAATAGCCACGAGTGAGAGCGGTGCGGACAAGTTCGGGAGGTTTTCCCGCGCTCATGGCCACGACCGCGAAGATAGAGACCCAGCGGCGAAACTCATTTTCGCCGAGGAGAGACAAGGCCTCGGAGATGCTGTGCACTTCGGTGTGCAAGCCGAGAAAGGGTGAGTTCAAATAGCGAAGAAGGCGGTAGAGCAGGGAAGGTTCGCGCTTCATCAAGTGTTCGATTGCGGGATAGTCAAGGTCTGTGGCGGAGACGGCGTTCAACAGTTGCAATTGAAGGAGCTTATCGCCGGGGATTTCGCGGGTTTCGATCATAGAAGGCTTGCAGAAAAAGTAGCCCTGGAAGAAGGAGAAACCGAGGTGACGAGCTTCCGCCAGCTCCTGTTCCGTTTCCACTTTTTCCGCAAGGAGCGCGAGTTTGCCGTTGGCATATTTCCTGGCAAGACGCGAGCGGGCGCCGGCATCGAGCAATTGAAAATCGACTTTCAGGAACTGCGCGAGCTCCACCAGTGGAGCCAGTTTGGGGTGATCCACGAAGTCATCCAGAGCCAGGACATACCCGGAGGAGCGCAGTTCTCGGCAGATGGCCACGATGTCTTGCGAGGGATTCACAGTTTCCAGAATCTCGACGACGATCCGATCCGGCGGAAGAAGGCGCGCCGCGCCGAGGCGCAGTGCCAGTTCGTCCACATTCACAAAAGCGCGCGCGGGCCCGGTGAGGGTCTGAAGGTCGAAGAGGGTGACTGAATCCGCGATCACGCCGGAAGAAGAGTTTCGGGAAACCTGAAAGTAATTCTGCGATCCACCCCGAAACAACAATTCGTAGGCATACACGTGCAGGTGTTTATCGAATATAGGCTGACGGGCTATGAACCGTTCGTGCATGCAGAGATTCCTCGACCGGAGCGAAGCGGTGAGTCTTCACGATACGGCACCGAAGGGCCAGGCTGGTGTCCCTTGGGGGGGCAGGTGCCGCATGAGTCTACGGTCCCTCAGGCCGGCGCTGACATGGAACTGAGGAATTCGTTGTTGGATTTCGACTTGGTGAGACGGCTCAGGAGCAACTCCATGGCCTCGACGGTCGAAAGCGGACTGAGTACCTTGCGCAGAACCCAGACACGGCTGAGTTCGTCGGGGGGGAGGAGCAGTTCATCCTTACGCGTGCCGGAGCGCTGGATATCGATGGCAGGGAAGACCCGCTTATCGGCAAGCCGGCGATCGAGATAGATTTCCATGTTGCCGGTGCCCTTGAATTCTTCAAAGATGACGTCGTCCATGCGGCTGCCGGTGTCGATGAGGGCAGTGGCGATAATGGTGAGCGAACCACCTTCTTCAACGTTGCGCGCGGCGGCGAAGAAGCGGCGTGGCCGCTGCAGGGCGTTGGCATCAATACCGCCGGAGAGGACTTTGCCGGAAGGCGGAGTAACGGCGTTGTAGGCGCGAGCGAGACGCGTGATGGAGTCGAGGAGAACGACGACGTCGCGCTTATGCTCTACGAGACGCTTTGCTTTTTCGAGGACCATTTCGGCGACCTGGATGTGGCGCTGAGGAGGTTCATCGAAGGTAGAGCTGATCACTTCGCCTTTGACGGTGCGTTGCATGTCCGTGACTTCTTCGGGGCGTTCGTCGATGAGGAGAACGATAAGAGCGACTTCGGGGTGATTGACGGTGATGGAATTGGCGATGGACTGCAGCATCATGGTCTTGCCGGTTCGGGGCGGAGCGTTGATCAATCCGCGTTGCCCTTTGCCGACGGGACAAAGGAGATCGAGGACGCGCCCGGTCAAATTTTCCTTGACGGTTTCCATCTTAAGACGGCCCTGGGGATAGAGCGGAGTGAGATTATCGAAGAAAATCTTGTTACGGGCGACTTCCGGATCCTCGAAATTGACGGCTTCGACCTTGATGAGCGCGAAGTAGCGTTCCCCGTCCTTCGGAGGGCGAACCTGGCCGGAAACGGTGTCGCCAGTGCGCAGGTCAAACTTGCGGATTTGCGAGGGGGAGACGTAGATATCATCCGGGCCAGGGAGATAGTTATATTCCGGGGCGCGGAGGAAGCCGAAACCGTCGGGGAGGCACTCCAAGACGCCCTCGGAAAAGATCAAACCGCTCTTTTCCGTCTGCGCGCGGAGGATCTGGAAAATCAACTCCTGCTTGCGCATGCCGCTGGCACCGGGAATGTTCAATTCCTTTGCGATCTTAGCCAGATCGGTGATGTTCTTTTCCTTGAGCTCAGCAAGGCTGATGCTCACTTCTTTATTTGCTTCAGAGTTTGTTTCTTTTGCCATATATCCTGACTTTAGTGATGTGGTGATGATGGAACTTGACCGAATTATTCCGGAACTGGACTGCGTGGTGGTATACCTTCCGGCGGCACCAACACGCCGCCAGGGTGGGCAAACCAGACTGTCTTCAACCGGAAGCAGCTCCAGACTTGAACTGAAACAGCAGCCCGCGGGTGCAGGCCGTGCCGGAAACTGCCTAGTTGGTCAAACTCGTGTCTTTATCGGCGCCGCCGGCATACGGCTCGGCTACGGCAACGGGCGCAACCCCAGTGTGTTCAAGCGGCACAATCGGCCGTTCCAGCGCAATCTGCAAGACTTCATCCATGGTTTCCACGAAGTGAATCTTCAGGCTGGAGAGTATCTCCTGGGGGATTTCCGCAAGGTCTTTCTCATTATCCTTCGGAAGTATGATGGTACGCAAGCCCATTCGGTGGGCGGCCAAGAGCTTTTCTTTGACGCCGCCGATGGGAAGAACTTTGCCGCGCAGGGTGATTTCGCCAGTCATGGCGACATCGCAGCGAACGGCATTGCGAGTCAAGGCGCTGACGATGGAAGTGCAAATGGTGATCCCGGCGGAGGGGCCGTCCTTGGGGATGGCGCCTTCGGGCACGTGAACGTGAATATCGAGGGTGCGGTAGAAATCCTTTTGCAGACCGAATTGTTCGGTGCGTGAACGAACATAGCTCATGGCGGCTTGCGCGGATTCCTGCATGACTTCGCCGAGTTTGCCGGTGGGCGTGAGACGGCCTTTGCCTTCCATGATGGTGGCTTCGACCGCGAGAACAGAGCCGCCCACTTCGGTCCAGGCGAGGCCAGTGGCGAGGCCGATTTCATTCTGTTTTTCGAGCCACATTTCGCGGAACTTGAGAACGCCGAGATAATCCTTCACATTTTCAGGCGTGATCTGGATGGTGGTTTCCGGACCGTCGGTGACCACACGGCGAGCCATCTTGCGGGCAATGTTCTGAATTTCGCGCTCGAGGTTCCGCACGCCAGCTTCGTGAGTGTAATGGCGGATCAGGTGCAGGATGCCCTCGTCGGTCAGGCTGAGGTTCTTGTCCGTGAGTCCCGTGGCTTCGCGCGCACGCTTCACCAGGAAGCGCTTTGCAATTTCGAGCTTTTCCTGTTCGGTGTAGCCGGGGAGGCGCAGGATTTCCATGCGGTCCTGAAGAGGCTGCGGAATGGTGTGCAGCACATTCGCGGTACACACAAACATGACTTTGGAAAGATCGTATTCCACGTCGAGATAGTGATCGGTGAAGGCGTGGTTCAATTCCGGGTCGAGCACTTCCATGAGCGCGGCGGACGGGTCGCCCCGGAAGTCTGTGGACATTTTGTCGACTTCGTCGAGAACGAAAATCGGATTGATGGTGCCTGCCTTCTTCATCATCTGGATAATCTGGCCTGGGAGAGCCCCGATGTAGGTGCGACGATGGCCGCGAATTTCTGCCTCGTCCCTCACGCCGCCGAGCGATACGCGAACGAACTTCCGGCCGGTGGCATGGCCGATGGACATGGCGAGAGAAGTCTTGCCCACGCCCGGAGGTCCGACGAAGCACAAGATGGAGCCCTTGGGATTCTTCACGAGTTGGCGGACGGCGAGAAATTCCAAGATGCGTTCTTTGACTTTTTCCAGCCCATAGTGCTCATTGTTAAGAATTTCTTCAGCGGCCTTAATGTCGCGAATTTCCTTGGAGCGTTTTTTCCACGGCACGGCAATGAGCCAATCCACATAATTGCGGCTGACGGTGGATTCGGCGGACATGGGGGGCATGAGTTCGAGGCGCTTGAGTTCAGCGATGGCCTTCTCATGCACCTCTTTGGGCATGCCGGCGGAATCAATCTTTTTCTTCAGTTCCTCAACTTCGTTCTTCTCGCCACGGCCCAGTTCCTTCTGGATAGCCTTGAGCTTTTCGTTGAGGTAGTACTCTTTTTGCGCGCGCTCCATCTGGCGCTTCACACGGGTGTTAATGTTGCGGTCGACATTCAGCTTTTCGAGCTCGATTTCCAGGATGTCGGCGACGCGGTTCAAGCGCTCGAGCGGATCGGCGGTTTCGAGCAAATCCTGTTTTTCGTCCACGGGAAGCTGCAGATTGGCGGCGATAGTGTCCGAAAGGCGAGCAGGATCATCGACGCGGGCGGCGGCAATCATGGTGTCGTAATTGAGACTCTGAGAAAGCTTGATGAACTGCTCGTAGAGGTTTGTGACTTTCTGGACGAGCTGCTCGACCGACGGGGTAACTTCGATGCGCGCGGCGAGGAGACGGAGGTTGGCGCGGAAAAAACCTTCTTCGGTCGCGATGGAGAGGGCCCGGGCGCGTTCAACGCCTTCGACGAGGACCTTGATATTGCCATCGGGCAGCTTGACGCTCTGGACGATGTTGGCGAGGGTGCCGACGGCGTAGATTTCCTCGGGCTTGGGATCGTCGATAGACGCGTCGTGCTGGGTAGACAGAAAGATCTTCTTGTCGCCGGCCAGGGCTTCTTCGAGCGCGCGGACGCTGGCTTCGCGGCCGACGATGAAGGGAGTCATCTGCTGCGGGAAGATGACCATATCGCGCACAGGCATCATCGGTACGCGTTTTAATTCCTGTTTTTCGCGGTTAAACATGCAGGCCCCTGAAATTCCTCAGTTGCCCGAAGCGGCCGTCATCCGGCCTTTTCGAGCAAAGTCCAATTGATCTCCCGGCCCCGCACCATATCGGCGGTAACCACGAAATCGCGCACTCTCTTCTGCATAGGGAGGTGATACATCAACTCCAGCATGAGGTCTTCGAGAATCATACGCAAGCCGCGCGCGCCGACTTTGCGCTGAAGAGCCAACTCCGCCACGGTCTCGAGCGCGTCGTCGGTAAAGCGCAAGCGAACATTCTCAAACTCGAAGAGCCGCTGGTACTGCTTGAGGAGCGCATTCTTGGGCTCGGTGAGAATCTTCATAAGCGTGACCTTGTCAAGGTCGCTCATGACGCCGGCGACAGGCAGGCGGCCCACAAATTCGGGGATCAAGCCGTACTTGATCAAGTCGGTGGGCTGCACCTGTTCCAGCAAATCCGTGTTGCGACGCTGCGCAGTGGTTGGCGCGGCATCGGTGTGAAAGCCGAGCGAGCGGCGGCCGACACGGCGTTCAATGATCTTCTCCAAGCCAACAAAGGCGCCACCGCATATAAATAAGATGTTGGTGGTGTCCACCGGGGTAAATTCCTGGTGCGGGTGCTTGCGGCCGCCCTGGGGAGGCACATTGGCCACAGTGCCTTCGAGAATCTTCAAGAGCGCCTGCTGGACGCCCTCGCCGCTGACGTCGCGGGTGATAGAGGGGTTTTCGTCCTTCTTCGCGATCTTGTCGATTTCGTCGATATAAATGATGCCTTGCTGGGTCTTCTGGACGTCGCCATCGGCGGCTTGCAGCAGCTTGAGGATGATGTTTTCCACGTCTTCGCCGACGTAGCCAGCCTCGGTGAGAGTGGTGGCATCGACGATGGCAAAGGGAACATCAAGCATGCGGGAAAGAGTCTGCGCCAGAAGAGTTTTGCCCGTGCCAGTAGGGCCAATCAGAAGAATATTGGACTTGCTCAATTCCACTTCGCCGGGCTGCTTGTTGAGGAAAATGCGCTTGTAGTGGTTGTAGACGGCGACAGCCAGTTTTTTCTTGGTGCGATCCTGACCGATGACGTAGCTATCCAAGAATTGCTTAATTTCCGGTGGACGAGGCAAGCGCCGCGCCGGTGCCGCAGCCTGTTCGCGTTTTTCATCTTCCAGAATGGTCTGGCAAACGCCCACGCATTCATTGCAGATATACGCGCGCGGGTAGTCGGAAGGCGAACTAATCAGCTTTTCCACCTGTTCCTGCGTCTTATGGCAGAAAGAACAGCGAAGCGGTTCGTCTGGGCTATATTTTTTCACGTGTGAGCAGGCCTCTCCTCAAGGTCGGTCCCTGGAGCCATGATCTTTCATTGTAGGCCGAAACATTCTCCGGCGAAACAGAATATCGCGAGTGTGCCGTCTAACAGGAACATGTTGTGGACAAGTTTGAATCAGGGCAACCACCCTGGGCGGCGACGCGACAAGCGGAGCAAATGCATTTTTACCGGTGCTTAAAGATGATCTCATCGATCATCCCATAGTCCTTGGCTTGCTCCGGATTCATAATGTAGTCTCGCTCGACATCTTTTTCGATGCGCTCGACGGGCTGGCCGGTATGTTTGGCCAGAATCTGGTTGATGGTTGAGCGCATGCGCAAAATTTCCTTGGCGTGGAGGTCGATGTCCGTCGCCTGCCCGCCGAGACCGCTCATCCAGGGCTGGTGGATCAGGATGCGGGAATTCGGCAAGGAGAAACGCTTCTTCGGAGCGCCGCCTACGAGGAGGACCGCAGCGATGGAGGCTGCCTGGCCGACACAGGTGGTGACGACGTCGGGCTTGACGAACTGCATGGTGTCATAAATCGCAAAGCCTGCGGTGATGGAACCGCCCGGGGAATTAATGTACAGCTGGATGTCCTTTTCCGGATCTTCCGCCTGAAGGAAAAGCATCTGAGCGGTGGCCAGATTGGCGACGTGGTCGTCAATCGGCGTGCCGATGAAGATGATGTGTTCCTTCAGGAGGCGCGAGTAGATATCGTAAGCACGCTCGCCCCGGCTGGTCTGTTCAACAACCATAGGAACTAGAGTTGTGGCGTGATATTGCGGATCGTCGAAGTTTTTCATGTGAGAGAGTTTGCCTGTAAAGCCGAGGTTGGAATCACTTAGCACTTGCTGCGACAGTCTTGACCTGCGCATTTTGCGCCAGCCAATCCACCGTTTTGTCACTACGCAGCTTCGCTTTCATCCTATCGAGGGCACCCTGCTTTGTCAAACGGGCGCGAATTGCTTCGGCGGATTCGCCACTATGGCTGGCCAGGTGCTCGAGCTCGTGTTGCAGTTCTTCTTCTGTGACGTCGATTTTTTCTTCGGTGGCGATGCGGTCGATGACCAATTCAGCCTTAACGTCATCCTTGGCACGCTCTTCCTGACGCTTGCGGAGGCTGACCCAATCGACATTTACGGCCCGAGGGTCGACACCCTGCTGCGCCAGGGAACGAACCACGCGTTCCAAGCGCACATCCATTTGATGTTCGACGAGCGATTCCGGCACAGGGAAGTCGTGCAGCTTGACGAGTTCGGCGATGATTTTTTCGCGCTGCAGTTCCTTCCGCCGATGATCGCGTTCGTGCTCGAGGCTTTCGCGAACTTTCTTCTTGAGTTCGTCCAGAGAGGGGGCGTCACTGACATCCTTGGCAAATTCGTCGTTGAGTTCAGGCAGTTTCTTGCTCTTGATGCCGAGAATGTCCACGCTGTAGTGGAATTTCTTGCCCGCAAGCTTGGCGTCGGGATAATCGGCGGGATAGTTCACGTCAAAATTCTTGTGATCGCCGACATTAGCGCCGCGGAGGTTCTCGTTGAACGGCTCCATAGTCTCTTCCGCGCCGACATGGCAGAGCACACTTTCCGCATTCAGGGGCTCACCACCGCCTTCGGGAGTGCCCAGGAGCTTCACCTGCACAAAGTCGTCGTTCTGAACGGCGCGGCCTTCGACTGGAGCAAAGGTGGCGGCGCGCTGCTGCATTTCCGCGAGTGTGCTGGCGACGCTTTCGTCGGTGATCGCCATTTCGGGCATTTCGATTTGGAGGTTCTTGTAGTCGCCAGGCGTAAATTCCGGCAAGACTTCGAAGGAAGCGCGGAACTTCAGCGGCTGTCCTTCGTTGTATTCCAGCTTGTCCACCTGCGGCTGGGAAACGGGGGTGAGCTTCTGTTCGACGACGGCCTTTTCCACGTGCTCCGGCACGAGAGTCTGCAGCACTTCGCCCTTGATGTCGTCAGCGAAACGGCGCTTGATGAGGGAAATTGGCGCTTTCCCCGGACGGAAGCCGGGCACACGCGCAATCTTCGCAAAATCCTTGGCTACTTTTTCCGTAGCTTTTGTTACTTCTTCCGCCGGGATTTCCAGGTCCAATTCTTTCCGGCAAGTTGCTTCCGCCATTTCGAGTTCTCCCTTGTGCAGATCCAATATCGGTCAAAGCCGGGCCGCTGCGGCGATCACGCGCGCACTACGCCAATGCAGTTCTTACCCCGCACCGTTTAAGGAAATTTCTGGAATCACCCTGTGGTAATCCGGCGGGCTATCTCAGCATAACCTGCATAAAAATTATAAGTTAGCGGTGACCGGCGGTCAACGAAGACGCGCATGCGCGACGGTTCATGCCTGGGCAGGTTCTTTTTCCTGGGGATTGAAGAAGCAACGTCAGATGCAGGTTAACATAGCCATTGTTGGCCTTCTCATGGAAGTCGCCGAGGAGAATCCGCGGGTGGTGCTGGAAGGAAGGATCGGCGAGGATTTCCAAGGAGGCGAGGTGGAGGCCTGGTCGCGCCGTTCGAAACTATCGAGGCCGAGATGAACAACAAACACCTGCAGGAGTGGATCGAGCGTTGCAAGAACACGATCCAGCGATCGCCCGGCTCAAGCTGGACCCGATTCTGAGCGACCTGCGGGGCGATCCGCGCATTGCGGATCTATGTGGACAGCGGCGCACAAATGCTGAACACGCAGCCACTGGCTACGGGTAGCACTCTTCGTTTCTATTGCCTGGTGTTCAACTTGTCTATTGCGCGCAGGTGGACGATGGCGTGGCCGAGTCCGCACAACCAACCGCGATCCGTTTAAGCCACCCGGAAAGGCACGGTTCAGCAGATCCGCCCAGAAAGCGCCAGCCGGATAAACAAACGTAGATCATGTGTGTACCTCAACGCTAGCGGCCGGCCCAACTAGGGGCCGTTTTGCAAAATAGAGGATATAAGCGGTTCTCAATTCTGCTACGCTGAACCGTTCCTGCATCCAATCGCACAGGAGAAACCGCGTGAGCGTTGTCGCCGGAGTGGATCTTGGCGGGACAGCCGTCAATTACACCTTATTGGACCAGCAGGAGCACTTTCTCATCGAAGGGTTGTGCGAGCATCCCGCGTTGTCCAAACAGGGACCGGAAGTGTGCCTGCAGCAGATCGCCGATGGACTGAAGATCGCCTGTGAGTGGGCTGGGGTGGGGCAAGCCGACGTGGTTGCAGTGGGACTGGATACGCCGGGTCCGGCGAGTGCGGCGGGGAAGTTCAGTGCGAGGGGTTCGACGAACTTTGTTCACGAGCGGTGGGCGGCATTCGACATTCGAGAAGGGCTGGCACACAAACTTGGAAAACCGGTGTGCTATTTAAATGATGCCAATGCGGCGGCGCTCTGGGGGCATTACGGCATCTTTGGCGCGAACAGCAAAGAGAGTTCGATTTCGATCATCATTGGCACTGGCAATGGCGGGGGAATCATTCTGGATGGCAATGTAGTGAAGGGCAAAAATGGATTTGGCGGGGAGCTGGGACATGTACTGATCCCGTACCAAAGCATCGCGGGAACGAGCGGAATTCAACCGGCGTGCAATTGCGGACGGACCGGAGACCTGGAGTCACTCTGCTCTCTGACGGCGATTGAGAGGAACCTACTGCCGTATTTCCTGCCGAGCTATGCCGGTCACGAACTGGCGAAGATGGACTCGCACCAAGCGGCGAAACTGGTGCGGGGACTGGCGGACAAGGGTGATCCTTTGTGCAAAGAGATTTTCCGGGTGCAGGCGCATGCTCTGGGACTCTTCTTCGACGAAATGATCAATACGTTCGACCCGGATGCGTTGATCGTGGGCGGAGGGGCGTTGGAGGCGAGCGCGGAGTTCCAGCGCTGGTTCCTAAACGAGATTCGCGTAGGGATGCCAAACCAGCGCGAAGAGCAAGCCGGCATTCCCATCTACGTGACACCGAACGGAGACACGGCGGGGGCGCGAGGTGCAGCTATCGAGGCGTACAAACTGGCGAAGGACACGGGGCTGTTCTAAATCGGTCGAGATGAAGGTACCTTCTTTTCCTGAACCACGTGATCATCCAGCAGAAACTGAATCCTGGGCTTCCGATGGGCGAGTCCACACCTCCTGCCAGTTGAAGGAGCTAGGCTAAACTGAAACAACTATGAGCGTAATTGACGAAGTTCTTGCAGCAAACGAAGTTTACGCACGCACACACGAATTGCGGAAACTGACGCCGCGGCCGGAGCGCAAGCTGGCGGTGCTGACCTGCATGGATACGCGACTTTCGATTGTGACGCTGGGGCTACAAACGGCGGACGCGCACATTATCCGCAATGCCGGCGGGATTGTGACGGACGATTCGCTACGGTCGCTGCTGGTTTCGCACTACCTGCTAGGCACCGAGGAGTTCATGGTCATCAATCACACCGACTGCGGATTGATGCATACCACGGAGCAGGACCTGCGTACCCGCATCCAGAACCGCACGGGAACTGCCGCGATTGCGCCCGCTTTCTTCTACGCTTTCCAGAACATTGAGGAGAACGTGCGGCACCAACTACAGAAGTTGCGCAGCCATCCATGGATTCCAGAGACGGTGGCAGTGCGAGGATTTGTCTATGATGTCAGCACCGGGCGGTTGCGGGAAGTCACCTGAGACCCGCTTTTCCCTAGGATTTGTAGGGCGGTTGCGCTAACCTTTCGCACATCGGTGGTTTTCTCAGAACTGAGGAGGTTTCAGGATGAAGAACTTGCTTCGTTTTTTAGCCGTGGCGGCCTTGTTGGTGTTTAGCGTACACGCCGCGGGCGATGTGGTCACGGCCGTTCATGGCACGATCACCAAGCTGGACGCCGGAACAAAAACGGTCATAGTGAAGACCAAGGATGGCACGGAACAGACTGTCCATTTTACGGACAAGACTGCTGTATGGGGCGCGGATAAAACCGCGGCGGGCGCAAAAGACGCGTTCAAAGGATTGTCCGAAGGCTCCGAGGTCGTGGTGCACTACACCGTGAAAGGTACGGAAAAGAGCGCCACAGAAGTGGATAAGGTTGGCAAGGATGGGATGAAGTATCTGGACGGCACGGTAACGAAAGTGGCGAAAGATGGGAAAACCGTCTCGGTGAAAGCCGCTGACGGCACCGAACACACGTTTACCGTCGCGGGCCATGACACAACCGATGCGGCAAAGGACATGGGCAATGCGGCAGACAAGTCGGGGAAGGTCACGGTGTATTACACAGAAGAGGGCGGGAAGAAAGTCGCGCACTTCTTCGAAAAGCTTTAATCCTTCGAACTGCAGAGGGGCCGGCGAATGTCCCGCCGGCCTTTTTCTTGTACGCCGCGCAGTCTCGAAAATCAACTTGCTGCCGAGTTAGCGGGTTGCGAATTTGGTAGTTCGACTCGGTAGAGTTTGCGGAGTTTGCGGAGTTTGCGGATCATTCTGGCGGTGCGTGCTTGCCGAGATTGTTTGGTAACCGCTGGACCGTGTTCCTCGTAACGCACTCCTTGGTGCAAGATCAACCAGATCAACCGACACTATCGATGGGCGATCGCCCCGATGGCTTGGTTTTGTCCCAGACGCGGGACGGAGCGGCGATACACGATTTCGAAGATGCTCCTTTGGTTCTAGCTGCGGCGTTCGCAGCCTGATTGAGTAAGCGCCGCATGTGGCGGTTGCCCTGTGGACATCGGTGGCTGTAGTTGACCCCTGCGCTTTCTTCGTCGCCCGGGCAGGCGCCCACCCACAAGGAGAGATGCTTCCCCGAAGGAAAGGTCACAGCTGTGGGACCGACTTCAGCGATGATCTGGGTCGCTGAATCCACGCCCAGGCCAGGCACCTCTGCCAGCCGCGCAACCGCGTCTTGGTGCTGACGGAGCAGACTGGCGATCTCTTGGTCCAGTTGGCCGACCTGCTGCTCAAGGAATTGCAACTGCTCCAGCGCCATCTTCAGCAGCCGGCGGTAGACGGGGTTGAGCTCCGTACACGCACCCAGTACATCGCACAACTATTCCGGGGTAGCGCGCAAGGGTGATCGGCCAAGGCAGCCAGAGCTGCCGGGTTCGTTTCACCATCAGCCAGCGCCTTCAACATGCGCCGAGCACTGGCGCCCAGCAGATCCGTGACCAAGCTGGACAACTTGATATGGGCCTCTTCCAACAGTGACTCCACTTGGTTCTGCAATCGCGCCCGGTCACGCATCAACTGATACTTTCTCCGCGTCACCGTTCGCGGTGCAACTCCCCGGGCCTACTCGGCGGAGGACGGGCAACCGTCCCCCCCATGCCGATTTTGGCGGGGATGTGCCGGTGGGAGATGTTCGTGCATCTGAGGATTCACCATCGCGGGTTTGGCGCGTAAAATAACCGCGTTGTTCAGGAGCACCCGCCATGAAGGACAGCGTGATTTTGCTGGTGCAATGTCCGGACCGCAAAGGGTTGGACGCGACGATTGCGGAATTCATTTATCGCTACGATGGAAATATTCTGCATTTCGAGCAGCACCAGGCCGGCGAAGAGCGCTACTACCTGGCGCGGGTCGTGTGGTCCCTGGAAGGATTTCGCCTGGACCTGCAGGACTTCGACGGAGCCTTTGGGCCGATCGCGCACAAATTCGGAATGAATTGGTGCATCCGGTTGAGCAAGTGCCGGCCGCGGGTGGCGATTTTCGTTTCCAAATACGATCACTGCCTGGTCGACCTACTATATCGCCAGCGCAATGGGGAACTGGCGTGCGATTTTCCGCTGATTGTCAGCAATCATCCGGATACGAAGAAGCATGCTGATTTTCACGGAGTGCCGTTTCACTTAATCCCGGTGACGAAAGAGACCAAGGCACAATCGGAAGCGCAGCAGTTGGAACTACTACACGCGAATAATATCGATCTGGTGGTTCTGGCGCGGTACATGCAAGTGCTTTCCTCGGATTTCATCAGGCAATATCCGCAGCCCATCATTAATATTCACCATTCATTCTTGCCGGCGTTTGTGGGGGCCAAGCCACACCAGCAGGCGCATGACCGCGGGGTGAAACTGACCGGGGCGACGGCGCACTACGTGACAGAAGTGCTCGACGATGGACCGATCATCGAGCAGGGAGTGGTGCGGATCTCGCATCGGGATTCCTTGGAAGACATGGTGGAGAAGGGAAGAGATGTGGAGAAAGTAGTGCTGTCACGCGCAGTGCGGTGGCACATCGAGAACCGGATTCTGCTGTATGGGAATAAGACGATCATTTTCGAATAACGGATAAGTACAATATAGTATGACTAAGAGATATAAAAAAGGTGTAAGAGTTCCGTGTGCAAATTTTTCGGTGACGCGCTTTGTTCCTCCTGCACGCCCTGCCGCTTGAATTTACCTAATCGGCGGCGAGGGATTGGGTTAGGGCGTTGGCCATGTTGTGGTACAGCAGGCGATGGAAGAGGTGCTCGCCAGCTTCGCGACGCACGGAGAGGCGGCCGGCGACATAGGCGCGAGAAGCGAGCCCACGCTGCACGGAA
Source organism: Candidatus Acidiferrales bacterium (assembly GCA_963775865.1). GTDB lineage: Bacteria > Acidobacteriota > Terriglobia > Acidiferrales > UBA7541 > Acidiferrum. The sequence continues at coordinate 350,065 of CAVZKU010000014.1, forward strand.
TCACAGATGGCCATGTCTTCGTCCTGCACTTTTTCGCTGACGGCGATGCTCTCGCGGTGGTGCTGCGCGGCAGCAGAGCTGATGTCGGCGAAGTAGTAGTCGAAAATCACCGCGCACTTGTCTACGGCCAGAGGAAGCACGAGGTTCGTGTCCATCACGCCGGAATAGGCATTGATCATGAAGTTCGGGTAAATCCACAAGTAGAAGGCGTGGCCCTGGCGCGTGGCGCCGATGGAAGATCCAATGGCACTGGAAGCGTCGAGTGGGCTAGATTGCAGGCACGATCGTTCGAAATTTTCGATGGTGTATTTCGTATACTCGACCACGCTGCTGAGGCCTTTGTGGGCGTGGGGGACGTGGTAGCCGCCATCGAGGTAATTGTCCACATACACTTTCCAATTGCAGTTTAGCGTGTAGATACGGCGATCAAAGTAGTGGAGCTTTTCCGTAAGCTGCAGAGGGGTGACGAGAGAGGGAACTTTTCCGAGGAATTCGCTGAGTGGAGCGGCTTTGCCGTCCAAATTGACGAAGATGAAATTTTCCCAGGTGTCCACGCGAACCGGCACCAAACCGTTGTCCTTGCGTTCGAAATTGCACACACCTTCAAATTCCACCATGCCTTTTAAGGCGCCATCGTTGCCATAGGTCCAGCCGTGATAGGGGCAACGGAACTGCTTGGCACAGCCGGCGGATTGCGGTTCGACGGCAGCGGCATGGTGGCGGCAGACGTTGTAAAAGGCGCGCAGGTTGCCGTCATCGCTGCGAACGACGAGCAGCGGTTCCGCGTTCACATCGAAGGTGAAAAATTGTCCAATCTGCTGCACCTGATCGACGTGCCCAACCACTTGCCAGTTCGCGGCGAAGACGCTGGCGCGTTCCAGTTGTGCAATACGCGCATCGAAATACCACGGGGCGGGAATGGTCCAGGCTTTCTCGAGTGAGTTTGCAGGATTGTATGAATTCAAAACCTCACGGACACTGAGCTCAGTCATGGAAAAGACTCCGGTCTGAATCGCAAAGGCTTGGGCACATTCTCCTGCACTTGCGCAGGGCGTGGCAAGTGCGGGCGGGGCGTGGAAACGGGAGGAGTGGAAAAGGAATGCGGAGTTGTAGGGGAAAACCCGTATGGACCTGCGTTTGGCGCGTTGCTAGGTTGGCCTTATTCGCGGCAATGAAAGAGCGAGGAAGCCGCGAATTCAAAAGTCGCGCTGATCCTTTTGGCCAAGCGAATGTTCCGTCACACCATTCCGAGCGGACGGATCTTTGGCATTTCCTTTGACTTAGACATGTCCCGGATTTTGTTTGTGATGACGTGGGGGAACGCCCCAAAGGTGCAAAAAATGGATTGGCACAGAGCGACGGCCTCGCAAGTCATGGTACCGCCCCAGCAGCGGGCTGCGCCCGGGCCGGATGGCGCGACATGGCTGGCTCTTGAAAAAATGTGACGCGACGGAGTAAATCAGTTCCCAGTGGTACCCCGAAACGGAGTCGTGGGCATCCTTTCTTATAGGGATGCAGTCCATGCCCCGCACGTGGTTTCGGCGATCACGGGATTGCACGGACATGAGGGAAAAAGGGTCAGAAATCGAACTGGAGGCTTCACATGAGTGCCGTACGTAAAAGGGCCCCGTACTTTGTAGTTTTGGTTGTTGTTCTTGCGCTGGTGGCGGGAGGATTCCTGCGGGCGGGACTTGAGCACGCGCCCGGTCATGCCGTGTGGGGTGCGGAGAAAGTGGCCGTGCAGGTGGCGAAGAATACAAGCCCGGTCAGCCTGGCGGACTTCAAGAACGGGTTCGCTTCCGTCCTGACCCCGGCATTGCCGGCGGTGGTCACTATCACTTCGACCAAGATCGTAAAAACACAAAACAACGTGCCGGATTTCTTCAACGATCCGATGTTCCGGCAATTTTTCGGCAACCAGCTTCCACCTTCGGCGAGAGGTCCGCAGTCGCAACGGGAATCCGGCTTGGGATCGGGTGTGATTGTCAATCCCAATGGGTACATTCTGACGAACAATCACGTAGTAGCGGAAGCTTCGGACGTGGAAGTCTTTACACAGGATCAAAAAAAATACAAAGCGAAGGTGATTGGAACCGACCCGTTGACGGATATAGCCGTACTCAAAATCGAGGCCACGGGGATGCCCACGCTCACGCTTGCCGATTCGTCCACCTTAAAAGTAGGGGACGTGGTGTTTGCGATCGGCCAGCCATTCGGGATAGGGGAAACGGCGACGATGGGAATTGTCAGTGCTACTGGGCGTGGGCTTGGTGGTGCTATTGAACGATATGAGAATTTCATCCAGACGGATGCCGCTATCAATCCGGGAAATTCCGGCGGCGCATTAATTGATCTACGCGGAAATCTAGTGGGCATCAATACAGCGATCCTTGCGGGAGGTGGAGGCGAGGGAGGGAATCAAGGAGTGGGATTTGCGATTCCGATCAACATGGCGCGCAATGTGATGGACCAGATTGTGGAGCATGGCAAAGTGATCCGTGGTTTTCTGGGGGTGAGCATCCAAGGAGTGGATCCGGACATGGCAAAAGCGTTTGGGCTCACGCACGGAGGCGGTGCGTTGATTGGAGATGTTACGGCGGATAGTCCGGCGGCAAAGGCAGGGTTGCAAAGAGGAGATATTGTGTTGGCTCTGAACGGGCAGCCGGTCATCGGTCCAGATGACTTGAGTGTGACCGTTTCCGAACTGCCGCCGGGAACAGTGGTGCACCTGAAGGTGTTCCGCAATGGACAGGAACAAACGATCGACGCAACACTCGGAGAATACCCGGAGACGGCCAGCGCCAAGACAGAGAAAAGCGAAGTTGCGCCCGCAGGGCTGAAGGGGATGCAAGTGCAGAACTTGACGCCTGATATCGCGCGGCAACTGCAGCTTCCGTCGACGGTGGTGGGTGTCGTGGTCTCGGAAGTTGAGCCATCGAGCGCCGCCGCGGAGGCGGGACTGCAACGTGGCGACGTCATTCAGGAAGTGAATCGCAAGCCCGTGCGAAATACCGAGCAGTACCGGCAGGCACTGGCAGGAGCCGGAAATCAATCCGTGCTTTTGCTCGTGAATCGCGGCGGAGCGACCCATTACATCATGGTCCAGCTGCAATAAGCGCCGTGGTGGCGATCAGTTGAGATCATCCCAATGCTGCTGGCGGTTTGCGGAGTTGCAGCTGGCAAGGCGGCGTGTTCAGTGTCACAATTCGATCTTCAAAGGAAAAGGAAGAGGATCGTCTTGGAAGACGAATCGGGTCACCCCTCCACAGTGAAAACGCAAGACGACCCGGCCCGGATATCCGGTCGGGAGCAAGAGAGCATCGCCGGCGCACGACAGATGCCGGGGTCGGTGCGGGCCGACCGAAAACACCTGCTCATCTGGGTAAGCATTGGCTTCCTGATTCCAGGGGGCATCTTGCTCGCGTTTCATCGCGTGAACAGCATGGACGGTTCCGCGTTCTTCAACGTGCAACGGGAACTACCGATGAAAGCGCTGATGGCGTTCTTTATTGCGCTGGCCACTTGGGTGATATCTCGCGTGGAAAAACGCCCCCTGGATGATTACGGCATTCCCCTCAGGCAAGCGTTCGGCCGAAGATTTTGGGAGGGCTGTATCTGGGGCTTCGCGATGCTTTCGGCGATTCTCCTCATCCTGCGCGAGTCCGGTCATTTCCACATTGATTCCGTGGCGCTCAGTGGCGGCGCGGTATGGCGGTACGCGCTCGGGTGGGGTTTGGTGTTTCTGGCTGTGTCCATCCACGAGGAATTTGCGTTTCGCGGGTATTGGTTGTTCGCCATGGCCCGGCGTATGCGTTTCTGGCCCGCGGCCATATTTCTATCGACAATATTCGCGGTCGCACATCTCGGCAATCACGGAGAGAATTTCCTGGGCATTTTACAGGTTCTTGAGATTGGGTTGTTTTTCTGCATGACGATCCGGCGTACGGGCACCCTTTGGTTCGCGCTCGGTTTCCATGCCGCATGGGATTGGGCCGAAACATTTTTCTACGGCACGCCGGACAGCGGGCTGCTGGGCGACGGACGTTTCTTGAACAGCTCCGTGCAAGGGCCGGAGTGGCTAACGGGAGGTTCGGCGGGGCCTGAAGGAAGCATTGTTGCGGTTCTGGTTCTGCTGCTTTGTGCAGTGCTAATCCATTTCCGATTCCCGCGCGTGATCTACCCCAATCGTCCTATTTAGAAGAAGTCTGTCAGGGCGTCTGCGCGCCCTGCGTGCCCACGTAGAGCGCATAGAGAGATTGGCTGGCGGCCATGAACAGGCGGTTTTTCTTGGCACCCCCGAAACACAGGTTGGCACAGGTTTCCGGAAGAAGGATTTTGCCGATGCGCGTGCCGTCGGGCGCGAAGACGTGGACGCCGTTAAAGCCTTCGCCAGCCCAGCCCCCAGCGGACCAAACGTTACCGTCTACATCGCAGCGAATGCCATCGGAACTACCCGGCGACATGTCCGTGAATACGCGGCCATTCTTGAGGCGCACACCATCCTCGACGTCGTAGACACGAATGGGGTGAGGATCGCCCTGATGCTTTGGGACACCCGTGTCTACGATGTAGAGCTTTTTCTGGTCGGGGGAGAAACAGAGGCCGTTGGGCTTATCCATATCGCTGGCGACCACGGTCACTTCGCGGGTGCTGGGGTCGAGCCGATACACGTTGGCTGGAAGTTCGAATGGGGCCTTGTGACCTTCGTAGTCGGACATGATGCCGTAGCCTGGATCGCTGAACCAGATCGCGCCGTCGGAGTGGATAGCCAGGTCGTTCGGGGCGTTCAACTTTTTGCTTTGATACTGATCCACCAGGACGGTGATGGTGCCGTCGTGTTCGGTGCGTGTCAGGCGGCGCGAATCGTGCTCGCAAGTGAGCAACCTGCCCTGGCGGTCGCGATAATTGCCATTGCTGTAATTCGAAGGGCTGCGAAAAACGCTGACCTCTCCCGTGTCCTCCAGCCAGCGGAGCATGCGGTTGTTGGGGATGTCGCTGAAGAGAAGGTAGCGGCCATCGCCAAACCATACCGGACCTTCCGCCCAACGCGCGCCCGTGTACAAGCGCTCGACTGCCGCGTTGCCCACCTGGTATTTAGCGAACCGGGGATCCAGGACCTGGACCGCTGGATCGGGATACGAGACGGGAGATTTGCGTTCCTGCTGGCCAGCGCGCGCCAGGGGAGGAATTGCCAGCGCCGTCGCCGCGCCCGCAGAAACGTTCATAAAGGTCCGCCGATTCATCGCCATTCCTCCCCGGTAGATTGTTCCGGGGCACTTTACCACGGGTGGTTCCCAGGCATCCCTTTAGTTAGCGAAGGGATTAACGGGCAGGAGAGACCACGACAGCGGGGCGAGGCCTGAGAAGGGAATTGCTTAAACGATAAAGAAGAAGGGCCGCGAGGATAGCCCCGTACAGGAGCGGGAGGCGGTGGTCGGATTTGACCAGCCAGTAGTAGTGGACCACGCCGCACAAGGCGCTGACGTAGATCAATCGATGCAAGGCTTGCCAGCGTTTGCCACCGAGGCGGCGAATCCAACCTTTTGTCGAGGTAAGCGCCAAGGGGATGAGGAGTACGAACCCGAGAAAACCGACGGTGATGAACGGGCGCTTGGCCACGTCTTTCCACATGCCGCCCAGATCGAAGGCCTGGTCGGGCCCAATGTAGGTGAGAAGATGCAGGCAAACGTAGAAAAAGGCGAAGAGGCCGAGCATGCGGCGGAAGCGGATGAGATCGGGAAGATTCAGCAACCTGCGAAGTGGCGTAATGGAGAGGGTGATGAGCAGGAAGCGGAGGGTCCAATCGCCGGTGAAATGCTGGATAAATTCGACGGGGTTGGCGGTGAGCCTGCCGTGGCACGCACGCCAGGCGAGGTAGGCGAGTGGCGAAAGGGCGAGAAGAAAGACAAGGACCTTAGAGCACCTGTTGAGGAGGGGTTGGCGGAGGGAATCGCGCACGTCAGTAATATTTCTTGAGATCCATGCCGTTGTAAAGGCTGGCGACCTGGTCAGAGTAACCATTGAACATCAGGGTTTTGCGGCGAAGGATTTCGCCCAAACGGCGCTCGGTGGCCTGGCTCCAGCGAGGATGATCGACGTTAGGATTCACATTGGAGTAGAAACCATATTCGTTGGGCGCGTAGATGTTCCAGGTGGTGGGGGGCATGCTTTTGACGAAACGGATTTTGACGATGGACTTGATGCTCTTGAAGCCGTATTTCCAGGGGATCACCAGGCGAACAGGAGCGCCATCCTGATTGGGGAGCGATTCGCCGTACATTCCGACACAGAGAAGAGTGAGTGGGTGCATGGCTTCGTCAAGGCGCAGGCCTTCGACGTAGGGAAGCTCGATGCCAGAGTGTTCGGCCCAGGGCATCTGGCCGCGGTCATAGTAAGACTGGAAGGCGACAAACTTGGCTTTGTCGGTGGGCTCGGCGAGCTTCAAGATGGTGCTCAGGGAGTAGCCGATCCAGGGCACGACAATGGACCAACCTTCCACGCAGCGATGCCGGTAAATACATTCCTCGAGCGGAGCCAATTTTAGAATGTCGTCCATGCTGTGCTTGGCGGGCTTGCTGACTTCCCCTTCGACGGAGACGGTCCAAGGCGAGGTACGGAATTTCCCCGCGTTGCGGGAAGGGTCGCTCTTGTCGGTGCCGAACTCATAGAAATTGTTGTAGTGGGTGACGTCCTCGAAAGAATTCATTGTTTCTGTCGTGCTGAACGGGCTTTTTACGGTGACGTTGAGCTTGGTACCAGCCTCTACCGCCGCTGGAGGAAACGCCAGACGCGAGAGCACCTTACCGCCAGCGATGGCAGCTCCCGCAAGACCCATAGCGCGAAGGATTTGCCTGCGATTGAAGTAGACGGACTTGGGGGTAATGTCCGCCTCAGTTAAACCGCCGAAAGTACGCATGATCGAAGTCTCCTGGCGTTGCGGGTCCGGCCTGCACGCATATATGAGTCAAGGCATTCCATGAAGTTACACTGAATTAGATGCGCCGGGCAGGGAAGGGGATGAGGTGGCTGGAATCCGCGTCCGTCACCCAAAAAAGGGGTCCCAGCAGCCAGCCAATATTGCCCTTTCGAAATCAGCTTGACATTCTGGACAGACCCGTACATCTTTATTGGCTTTGCTCCTCGTGTCAGGTCAGCCCGTGGGAGGATCAGGCATACTCGGTATATGACGAAGGTTCGACTGTGTTTCCACGATCGTTGTTTTGATGGGGCTGCTTCCGCCGCGCTGTTCTACCGATTCTACCGGGAGAAATTCGACGAGAAGGCGGAATTCCATTTGAGCGGAATGACGCATAAGGCCAAGCACCCCTGGGAAGATGGGTTATTTGATGGGGACGAGAACGTCATCGTCGATTTTAAGTATTCCAATTCGCCGAAGGTCACCTGGTGGTTCGATCATCATCAGAGCGCGTTTCTGACGTCGGCCGATGCGGAATACTTCAAGAGATTCCCCGGGAAGAACATGTATTACGAGCCAGATTACAAATCCTGCACGAAATTGATTGCCACGGTCACTAAAGACAAATTTGACTTCAATACGAAGCCACTCGCGGATTTAATCCACTGGGGAGACATCATCGACGGAGCACAATTTCCCACGCCGGAATCTGCCACGGAGTTGGCCGAGCCTGCGACGCAACTGGCACTGGTGATCGAGGCAGCGCCGGAAAATGGGATCCCCGCGCAGATCATTCCGGAGTTGGCGTATCGACCGTTGTCGGAAATGGTCACGCTACCGATCGTGGCGAAATACCTGGGAACTTTGCTGGAACGGCACCGCAAATCAATTGAGATATTGCAGGAAAGGTGCGAAGCGAAAGATGGCGTCATTTTCTTTGACGTGAGTGATCTGGATCTGGAAGGCTACAACAAATTTATTCCGTACCTGTTGCATCCCGAGGGTGTTTATTCGGTGAGCGTCAGCGCTTCCCCGGTACGGGCCAAGGTCTCGCTGGGAACCAATCCTTGGAACCAGGCGACCGCGGACAAAAACCTGGCGACCCTGGCGGAGAAGTACGGCGGCGGAGGGCACCAGCGCGTGTCGGCGATTTCGTTTGATCCCAACGATGTGGAGCGCGCCCGCAAAGTGGCGCGCGATCTGGCGGCGGTTCTGCGCGCGAAATGAACCGATCGAGCTGCGGAAACTGATGTTCTGCTGGCCTTCTGCTGGCAGCGCAGGTCGACAGAAAAATCAGAACTATGTAAAATAAAGTGTTGCTCGTGGACCGGTAGCTCAATGGTAGAGCAGTTGACTCTTAATCAACGGGTTGGAGGTTCGAGTCCTCCCCGGTTCACCACTTATTTTCAATGAGTTAGCCTCGTCTGACTTTTCACTCACGAAAAACTGTGCCCAATTTTGTGCCACACCTGGCTCAAAATCAGTGCCGCTAAGGGTGTCCACCGCCTTGCGTTTTGCTTCCATGCGGATGTGCGAGTAGCGTTCCATCATGGCGCGAGAGACGTGTCCAGCAAGGGCCATTACCGTAGAATCCGAAGCCTGAGACTCAGCAAGCCTCGATATGAACGTATGACGGAGATCGTGGAAGCGGCAGGATACCTTCGCAGCCTTGCGTGCGCTTTCCCACCCGACTTTCCAGCGGTGCATCGGCTCAGTGGGAACTACCTCGTAGGCGCATTGCTTCCGGTCATTCCCGGCAAGGCCGTACTTCTCATGTGGGAATACGTGATGTTCTGGCTGTGCTCCAGGAAAAGGCTGCGCCAATGGGTTAGGACGGCCACGGCGCGGGGGTTTAGGGGGATTAGGCGTCCGGTGCCTGCCGCCGTCTTAGACTTGCCCACGGTGAGCGCATTTCCGAAGAAGTCCACTTGTGCCCATGTGAGGCTGCGAATCTCGCTTGCACGCATTCCGGTGTTGATTGCCAGCATGATGACAGGATAGAGGCTCCGGCAACGGCTCTTTGAGGCTGCGTCAAGCAGGGCAGTTTCTTCCTCGTGAGTTAGCGCCCGACCCGGAGAAGCGCTTTCTTTGAGGAAGTCCACATCCGCCGCGATTGCCTCCCACATCCGGTATCGGCGGAGGATACTCCGCAATACGCCCATTTCAAGGTTTACGGTGCGATTGCTGACCCCTTCACGCTTGCGGCGCGTCTGAAAGGCCGCGAGGTCTTCCGCAGAGATGTCGCAGAGCAATTGCTTGCCAAGGTCTTTCGTTAATTGGGAAATGGCGAGCTTATAGCTGCGTTCCGTCGCGGGTGCAATCCCAGTCCGTGTCTTGAGCCAATCTGTCGCCGCGAGGGAGAACAGGGGAGGGAGCTTGCGGCGCTTGATCTGATTCCAGCTTTCCTCTAGTTCTCGGCGACGGACGCGCTCCGCATCCTTAGCAACCGTCTTGCTCTCGCTCTTCGAGGATTCACGGACCATCTGCCCTGCAAACCGAAACTTGTACCACCACACATCTCCGCGCTTGTAGAGACTCATCGCACACCCTCCTTCTTATCCTTTGGCGGTCTGCCGCCTTTCTTGCCGTTTTCCCTAGCGATCTCGCGGATACGCTCGATGCCCAAATTCGCGCTTACGGAAACCTGCCACGGCCGGATTCGTGGCTTCCTTATGTCTTTACGTCGATCGACGATCCCCGCCTCGACAAGATTGTGTGCCAGGATCGCCCCTAGTAGCTGAAGGTGAAATATAGATGACCCGGTGTTGCAGCGGAATTTCATTGCAAATTCGACTATTGTACCGTGAGAGCGACGGCTCCCGTGGCCGTGATGCTGCCTGACGTGCCAGTCACAGTCACGACGTAAGCACCCGGAGTAGTACCGGGATTGCCGCCACCACTGCCTCCACCACCGCTTCCGCCGCCGCACGCAATCAACCCTTCAATGAAGATCGTGAGGAAGACGAGAATACCCAGTCTGGTGTGCCCGCCCCGACGGTGCACGGGAACACCGATTAACATGACGAAGGCCAGCCCGGTGGCGCCGGCAATGTACCAGCGCGCCGCTGGTGGCAGAGCTGGATGTGCGAGCGCTGCGCTCGTCGCGGCGGTGGTCTTGATGGTCAGCAAAGCCGTTGCGCCAGAGGCGTCAGGGATGCTTACCGGGCTGGTCGAGCCGAAGCTCAACGTCGGAGGATCTTGAGCGCCGGCGGGACCTGACGTAATAGCAGCAGTCAGAATCACACTTCCAGTGAAAGTTGCGCCTGGGGTCACGGTGATCGTCGAGGTGGTGGTGTCTCCAGGGCTTATGTTCACTGGAGTACTGGTGATAATGAGGATGGGTGGAGTGAGCTTGAATACCACTCCGCCGCGTCCGTTGGCGCCGCCCACCGCTGCGGTGCTGTACAGATTGCCGGCCGCGTCTTGGATCAGCCCAGCTTGAGGGTTGGCGCCATCCGCGCAGTTCGCAGCTGAGCAAAAGCTATAGGCCACCGTCTCGTGGCCCATATTGTCCACCTTGAACACTGTGCCGCAGCCATTCGAACCGCAAGCGGAATTCGAGTTCGCGCCTCCCGCCGTGGTGGTGCTGTATAGGTTGCCAGCAGCGTCCTGGATCAGAGCAGCCGTGGGAGCACCCCCGTCTGTGCAGTTTGCAGCCGTACAAAAGTCGTAAAGGGTAGTGAGCCGATCCGTGGTGTCCAACTTGAACACTGTGCCGCCACCGCAACATTGCGGCGCCACTCCAGCACCCCCGCCGGCCGTAGTGCCGTACAAGTTACCCACGGCGTCCTGGATCAGCCCGGACTGGGGGCTAAAGCCATCTGGGCAGTTGGAAGCTGAGCAGAAGCTGTGGAGGAGTGTCCAGTGGTCTGAACTGTCTAATTTGAAGACCGTGCCCCCGCCGACGGTGTAGAAGCCATTGCCCCCCATAGACGTAGCGCCATAAAGGTTACCCGCAGCGTCTTGGATTAGGCCAGATTCGGGAGCACTTCCGTCTGTGCAGTTAGTAGTAACTGCGCAGAAGCCATCGAGGACTGTCTCGTGGCCCGCGTTGTCTAGTTTGAATACCGTGCCGCCATTGCCAGGACCGCCAAGCTTTGTGGTGCCGTATAGGTTGCCTGCAGCGTCTTTGATCAGGCCAGCCTGGGGACTGGCGCCGTCCAAGCATGGAGACCCATTCATTGTATTGGAGCAGAAACGATACAGAACGGTCTCGTGGCCAGTGTTGTCCACCTCGAACACTGTGCCGCAACCATTGCTGCAAAACATGTAGTTCAAACCTCCCGCTGTGGTCGTCCCGAACAGATTGCCTGCCGCGTCCCGGATCAGCCCAGCCTGGGGGTTAGCGCCATCGGCACAGTTGGAAGCTGAGCAGAAACTGTAGAGCACGGTCTCGTGGCCCGTATCATCCAACATAAACACCGTACCGCAGCCACTTGAACCACAAGCGGGATTCGAGTTCGCGCCTCCCGAGGTGGTCGTGCCATACAGATTGCCAGCAGCGTCCTGGGTCAGCCCGGCCGAAGGAAGGTTTCCGTCTGTGCAGTTGGCAGCCGAGCAAAAGCTGTAAAGGACGCTGTAGGTATAACCCGAGGCCGCGCCGGCGGCCAAAGGCTTGGAAGTTTTCCCTGTCTCACCGCGCGAGTTGGTTGGACCGCTCAGCGGATAGAGGGTGTCATCGTGCGCTCCGGTTTGTACGGCAAGAGCGAAGAACGACAAAAGAGAAATCAGTTTGAAAGAGCACCAGCGGTCAACACGGATTTTCATAGACGTCTCCCGGTTGTTTGGCCGGTCCCCACAAGTGGCGAGCATTGTAACGCTCGCTTGACATTAGTCTCAGCCGAGCCCTGAACTCGGACCGATGCTGTGTCGCACCTACGGGACGGAGTATCCCGTGGGAACCTGGTCATAAAGCCTCTTGGGTCTAGCTACCGAGGAAGTGTTGTGCAGCTTATAGTACGTTACTGAGCGACGCAATCGGGATCTGCGCGATTAGCTCCGAATGTCTATGTATCAGAGCGTTATAGAATTCATATGCGCATACAGAGAGGTGACTCAGTTTAACGTGCGTAATAATAATATCCGCTTACGTTTCTATCTACCGAATCTTCGACAACTCCAATCACTGCTGGACAAGACCCCGCCACGGAGGGCACACCGAGAAACGGTGAGGAGTTCACTTCATTCCGAGACACGCCTTGCAGGCCTCTTCGTTCGCGCTCGCCCTACACAGCTGTAGCGCGTTGTCGGGAGTCATACCTAAACTGACAAGTCTTTTGACGGAAGTACAGAACCGACGCTGCGCGGCTTCCAGATGGTGCTGTGAGGCTTCCACAGGCGACATTCTATTTATCGTGAAGTTATACTCGCAGGAGGTCTCTACTGATCGCAGACGGTTGTCCAGATCGTCCATTTTGCTTTGTAGCTCGCCAAGTGCGTCTTTATAGTCCGAGAGCTGACTACTGCAGCCCCCGTACAATTTGGGGTCTTCTTTACAATCCTCGAATTCGTCATGCTTGACTTTGCGTCTTCGGCAGCATCGGATGCGTCAGAGGCCTCCCTGCGAACCTGGTCTAGCTCATCATGGCAACTGTCCAGGTCGGGCAAAGGAGCGTGCGCGGCAGTGTTGGCTGTCAGAATTCCTATCGCAACTACTATCCAAGCTAAGATGGCTGGCTTCATCGGGGCTCTCTCCTGACTCCATCTCTGATCTAGTTCCTCCATCGGTCCTGTATGGAGTGATCCCCGCGCGGAGTCTAACACTCGCAAGTGAGCGGTGTCAGTGACAATGCCCTGCGTCAAAAGCAATCATGCGCCACCAGCGCCCCTATGCTCGACAAATGCAAAAGGCCCCCACCGGGTTCGCGCCTGCTTCGCCACATCCCCCTGTAGGTCAGTTGGCTTTTCGGGATTCACAAATATTCGGAATGATCGAGCGCGTGTGATACTAGCCCAACTTGACCAGCTGCAGGCGATTTTTGGTATTTTCCCCATAATTTTGAAGGTTAAACCGCGTGTTTCCATCGCCGCGCTGTGAAAAAACGGTAGAGTGAAGACCAAGTGTCTTCCCTCCGAGACCAGACTTCTGGCACTCTTCGCTTGTCATGTTTCTACGCAGCATCCATCGCAAGAAAGACGGTAAAGATCACCGCTACTTCAGCATTGTAGAAAACCGTCGCATCGCGCCCGACAAAACGGTGCAGCGAACCGTTCTCTATCTCGGAGAGATCAACGATCAACAACAAGCGGCATGGCGCAAGACGTTGTCGGTGTTTGATGAACAGGAGCAAGAGTATGCAAACTTGAGTTTGTTTCCCGATGACCGCGAGATTCCCGCCGATGCGATCGACAGTCTGCAAGTTAAACTGAGCGGTCTCGAACTGCGGTGTCCTCGCCTGTTCGGCAGTTGCTGGTTGGGGTGCGCGTTGTGGCGCCAACTGGGCCTGGATGAGTTTTGGGACTCTCGCCTTGCCGGAACACGGGAAGAAGTTCCTTGGGAAAAAGTATTGCAGCTACTGGTCGTGAGCCAGTTGCTGGATCCGGGGAGCGAGTTTCGTGTACATCACCAGTGGTATCTGACCACCGCCATGGATGCATTGCTCGGGACAGATTTCTCCGTGGCGGAGAAAAACCGCTTGTATCGCTGCCTGGATCGCGTGCTGGAGCACAAGCAGGATCTCTTTCTGTGGCTGCGACAGAAGTGGGCCGATCTGTTTCAAGCGGAGTTCGAAGTGCTGCTCTACGACCTGACGAGCACGTATTTTGAAGGCGCAATGGAAGAGAACCCCAAGGCCAAGTACGGTCACAGTCGCGATAAACGGACCGACTGTTTGCAGTTGGTGATTGCGCTGGTGATCACCACCGATGGTTTCCCGTTGGCCTACGAAGTCCTGGACGGCAATACCAGTGATCGCACCACACTGCGCGATTTTCTCGACAAGATTGAGAAGACCTACGGGAAAGCAAAACGCATGTGGGTGATGGATCGCGGCATTCCGACCGAGGAGATTTTACAGGAGATGCGAGATCCAGCACGCGAGATTTTTTATCTGGTGGGAACGCCGAAAGGCAAGATCCAGCAGTATGAAAAGAAGTGGCTCGATCTGCCCTGGCAGCAGGTCCGAGATTCGGTGGATGTGAAACTGTTTGAGCAGGACGGCGAACTCTATGTGCTGGCCAAGAGTGAAGGAAGAAGAGCCAAAGAGACCGCCATGCGTCGCAAGCGTCTGGCTCGATTGCTCAGAAAGCTCCGCGCCATGCGGCGAAGCCTGCCCTCTCTGGTCCAGCTGCTGATGCGTTTGGGCGCCGCGAAAGCAGCCGCGGGCCGCGCATTCCATTTCGTGCAGATGCAAGTACCTGGGGAAGGCCAGGAGGTCACGCGGGAGACCTTCCAGTTTCGTGTGGATAAGAAAAAACTTCAGGAGGCGGAATGGCGCGACGGACACTACTTGCTGCGCTCCAACCTTACCGCCGGAGATCCCAGCGTGCTGTGGACACGCTACGTGCAGCTGACCCAGATCGAATCGGTATTCAAATCGCTGAAAAGCGAACTTTGCATCCGCCCGATCCGCCATCAACGGGAGCATCGCGCCGACGCGCACATTCTGATCGCCTTTCTCGCCTACTGCTTACAAGTGACGCTGAAGCAGCGTCTGTTGCTGCACGCACCAGGGTTAACGCCTACGGCGGTGTTGGAGAAGTTGGCGGAAATCAAAATGATTGACGTGTGGATTCCTACGGTCGATCAACGATGGTTGATTCTGCCACGCTACACGCAACCTTCTACAGACACCAAGATACTCATCGAGAAGTTGAAATTGCAGTTGCCGAGCCAGCCGCCACCGCGCCTGGTGGGGCAAAAACAGGGCTACGAAATCGAGGTACCAACCGTAAGGTAGGAGGCTGTTTTGTGGTGAAGACCTTTCCCTAACCTCGACTGATTCCAAAGTACTTAACCAGAGCAGATGTGCCCAAGTGGGAAAGTTCGGTTAAGAGCGATTAACCCGGCTTCTATGTCAGGAGGTTTCCGAGGGGGTGGATGGGTTGGTGCGGAATCGGTGACGCGAGGACTGTGCCCAATTTTGTGCCCCATCTCCATCACAAACCATAGCAAGTGGGCACAGTCGGGCAGGATGCACAACACCCGATTTGGTGCGGAAAATCAACGCGATAGCAAACAATCGTATTCAGTCTTAATTGTCCTTGGACGGTCTCTTAATCAACGGGTTGGAGGTTCGAGTCCTCCCCGGTTCACCACTTCTTCCACTAAATACATTTATTGACATCAGTTTACCCGTCCCCCGGATTTCCTTCTGGTAGGGAGTTGAGTCCAACTGGGTCCAAAACCCCTGCCACCCGCTCCACCGCCCGCCTTTGCGAGTCCGGAATAGCGTGGGTGTATACTCCCAGCGTCGTCTCTAGATCCGAGTGCCCGAGTAGTGATTGGGCTGTCTTCAGAGACTCGCCGGCATCGTGCAGCAAGGTCGCGTGCGTGTGGCGGAAGGAGTGCCAGGAAACCCTGGGCAGCTCGATCGCGTCGCATGCCGGCGCCAGTTGCCGGTTGTACAGGTTTTTGGGGTTGAGTGGGGTCCCCTTCGAAGTTGCGAACACCAGTCGTTCCGGCTCGCAATTCTGGGGTCGTAGCCGCTTGAATACCTCTGCAAGCATCACGAATGCCGAGAGTGCGATAAGCATCCCCGCGAGTCCAAGTAATAAATTCGCGGATGCTCCGTCGCTTTTCACCGAGACATAAGCATTGGCGATAAACCCCTGACCGATCAGCAACCACATGATGCGATGATTGGTAACGTCGTTTTCATGCCGGATCATTTCACGAATGACGGTCGGGTACTGTTCCTGTCGGACGTCATACATCGCATCGGTCATAAGGCACACACCTGGAACAGTTGGCATTTCCACGGGCCCAAATCGACGTACAGGCCAGCATCCCGCATCTCGCTCCCGCTTCGGTCGTAGGATTCACCGGACAGAACATCTTTGAGCCCCCAATCTTTTCCTCTCAACTCATCCCACGGCACATGGACACGCGCCTGCGCGGGTTCTTGCCGGAAGTTGATGACAACGAGGTAGCGCTCGTCGTTCTTGACCCAGCACCAGGCGAGAATATTCTGGCAGCTCTGGTTATCGGGCCAGCCGCTTCGCTCGCAGAGACGCCATTCCCCATTCCGAAAGGCATTGCGATTAGTCCCTTTCAGCAGGCGCTCATAAAAGGCCACAAGGCCATGATCGACTGGCTCTGCCGGGCGACGGCCCAGGAACACGGGCAACCTGACCTTTCTTCCCTCGAATTGCCCTTCATGCAGCAGCTTTGCCCCCATGAGTGTGAGGATCGCCGCTGCTGCAGCGCGTCCTTTTCCGGACGCAAAAGTGGCGGCACCCCTCGGCTCGTCATGATTCTCGATGAACCGGACCATTTTCTCCTGATAAGAAAAGTCCGCAAGCAGGTGCTGACGCACACTCTCCGGGTCCCCGTGCTCCATCCGGTCATAGAGTTTTTTGTCGTAGCAGAAATCAAAACCCTGTTGTTGCAGTTCAAACTCAAGGTCCCAGTAGGCTTCGGCGATGAACTTGAATTCCCTGTGCTTTCCCTTGATCGCCGGTATTACCGTCTTCCAGTAATCGTTGACTGGTTTTTCGCCTGCACGAGGTCCCCACGTACGCTCAAAGATATTGTTCAGCAGGAGCATCGCCATGTCGCAGCGAATGCCGTCACACTGCTCGGCGATTTCCGAGATTGTCTTGATCACCGCCGCTCGAAGCCCCGGCTGGAAGGCGTTGAGCTGGAGCACGTCGAGCCAGGCCGGGAAATACGGATCACGTCCGCAGGCGAAAACGTTCCCGCCAGTCTCGAGGAAGGAGGCGGCATCTCTCTCAAGGTCTTTTTTATCTCCCCGAATGAAATAGTCAGGGTGCTCGAAGACCCAGGGATGGTCCGGAGCGACATGGTTCGGAACGAAGTCGAGGATGAGACGGATGTCACGCCTTGCGAGAGCCTGACGAGCGGCTGCAAGTCCCTCGGTTCCACCGAGATGTTTATCGACGACATAGCGGCGCACGCAATAAGGCGAGCCGACATTGTCTTCCGCCTTAAAATCAGAGAGGGCCCTCCGGAAATCCTCAAGGAGGCCTTTGTTTCGCATGGAGATTTCAATTCCGACTGGGCTCCGTTCCCAAACTCCCATGAACCACACGGCGTCAAATCCAAGGGAAGCAACGGCATCCCACTCTTCTTCTGGAACGGTGGCGAGATTCACGGGCTTTTTATATTTGTGGCTCCACTCACACAACCACACCCACGTATTGATCTCATAAATGACAGGATGCTTGGGCCATGGTTTCATCGCTTCTCCTTCCCGGCGCTGCGCCTGTCCGGCAGAAACGTGGCATTTATTGATCTCCCCGCCCTCCCCTTAGCCAGGCGTGTCGTTAGTGCTCTGGACAGCGCGTAGGGGAGGCAAATGAGAATCGGCCCAACCAGCAAGGCCGGCCCCGGATGAACCGAGTGGTAGAGGATCTGTTGAAATACGATGTCCAGGATGATCCCAAGGGCGACCAAGTTGCGGATGGCCGCCACGCCGCTTCGCAGCAATTCTCTTCGACGTCCAGCGTCGAGCATCAGCCTGAACAGGTAAGGTGGATTCCCCGCCTTGGCATCGGCAAGACCTCCGCGAATCCCCAAGACGATGGCAACCATCGGCTGCAGGATGAAGCGCAAGCGTCCTGGTCCTGTGAACCGCTGTGGTAATTCCTCAAAGAACTGCCTCGAGAACAGGTATACGCGACCCGTTTCGATGGTGTCCATAATCGCAAACAGTAACGCAATGGCGATCACAAGAATCGCCAGCACCGTCAAGATCGTGTCGCGTCGAAGCTTCAAGTCCTCGACCTCAGGGCACACACCACCCTGCACCGTCCCGCTCATGTCTGCTGTTCTCTCTACGAAGCGGCGTGGGCTTTCTCAGTGAACACGGCCTGCTTGCCCCCTGCCAGGAACCGCTTGGCATCCATCGTGCCGAAAAGCTGGATGAGAAACGCCACCAGTCCCGTCCAGCCGGTTTGATGGCTTGCGCCCAGTCCGGCGCCGTTGTCGCCGTGGAAGTATTCATAGAACAGAATGTAGTCCCGCCAGAAGGGGTCGCTCTGGAATTTCTCCGTGCCGCCATAGACGGGCCGCCGACCATGCTCGTCGCGCAAGAAGATTCGGGCGAGCCGGTCCGCGATCTCCTTGCTCACCTCGAAGAGGTTCATCATTTTCCCTGAACCCGTGGGGCACTCGATCTTGAAGTTGTCGCCGTAATAGAGATAGAAGTTCCCGAGCGCGCGGATGATGAGCAAGTTCACCGGCATCCAGATCGGTCCTCGCCAGTTGGAGTTGCCGCCGAACATGCCAGTGTTAACTCCGCCGGCAGGTAGTCCACACGGTACTCCTGCGGCCTTCATTTTTCAACATGGGAACAACTCGGAGGACTGCCTGTTTGCACACATCCTCGCGATGGAGGCGGTGCTAAAGGGAAGCGACGAGGCAAAGTGGATCGAGGCAGCAACGCTGGACAGGTACCTACAGTCGATTGGGCAAGCCCAAGTATTCGGGACGCAATATCCCCTCGACCCGGATCTGTCGCATTCCGTAGCTGGTTCCCAGGCGGCATTCCTCACAGGAAGAACGTTAGCGCCGTACAACGAGCAGTTCCTTCCGGATTCAGCGCGACTCGACTTTTGCGTTCCGGCGCTGGCGCAGCAAAAGCAGAACGTGGCGATGTTCAACGCGGGCAAACGCCCGACAGAGACGATGAGGGCGCCGGGCTGCCCGCGCTAGGAACAGGACGTCCCGCGCCTAATAGCCGCCCCATACGCTCCTTCACGCTTGGCGCTAGCGGAAGCCGCCCGCCCAGGTGCGGGCAACTCGCGGGATTTACCTGTCAATCATTACCTACTGCCACCTGCCTCCACTTTCCGTCACTCAAAATGAGTCACCTGCCGCACGGGGTAACCGCCGAAGCTTTGGCGTCGGGCCCAGTATCTATGTTTCCGATTTCCCGACAAATTGATTGGATAACGTCGTCGGCTCCCCTCGACCGAGTAGACTTGGCGAAGGTGATTCGACCAAGGCTCGGAGGAAAGGAGCCGAGTGATGCTTATTATAGGTTGTGATTTCCATTCACGCTTCCAGCAAATAGCCATGCTGGATCCCACGACCGGTGAGGTTATCAATCGTCGGTTGGAACATGAGAACGGAGAAGCCAAGACGTTTTATGCCACGCTTCCAAGTCCGGCCCGAGTCGGCATGGAAGCTACCTGCGATGCGCAGTGGTTCGAGAGAACGCTGCGAGAACATCATCACGAACTTTGGATCGGAGATGCGGCGGAGATCCGTGCCGCCATGGTGCGGAAGCAGAAGACGGACCCGCGCGATGCTCTGCACATTCTCGACTTGCTGCTCACGAACCGTTTTCCCCGAATCTGGGTACCTTCACCGGCGGAGCGGGACCTGCGGCAAATGCTGCGGCATCGGCACAAACTGGTTCGCTTTCGTACCTCGGTGATGAACCAGCTGCACGCCTTGGCGATGGGGCAAGGCCTTTGCCGGAAGAAAAAGCTGTGGGCCAAGGCTGGCCGAAAGGAACTGGAAGGTCTGCTCCTCGATCCTTGGGCTAGTCTGCGACGGAAAGAGTTGCTGCAGTTGCTCGATCAACTCGATCCGTGGATCGCAAACCTGGATGAGGCGGTAATCCAGGCCGCGGAAAGCCGTCCGGCAGCCGTCTGTCTGATGCAGCAGGCCGGCGTGGGGCCGGTGACCACACTGGCGTTTGTGCTGACCATAGGGCCAGTGAGCCGCTTTGCGAACAGCAAAAAGGTAGTGAGTTACCTGGGATTGAATCCCAGCGAAGAAAGCTCTGGCGGTCGGCAGCGGCTGGGGGCCATCAGCAAGCAAGGCAACCCGATGATGCGCTACTTGCTGGTCGAAGCCGCCCAGACGGCCGCCAGGCTGGATCCGGAATTGCGGCGGGACTATCAACGATTGAAGTTTCGCCGTGGTAGTGCGGTGGCGAAAGTTGCCATCGCACGAAAATTGGCGGTGCGGCTGTACTGGAAGCTGCGTGAAGCAGCACAGCCCGTGCCGTCAGCTCGCATGCAGGGTAGCCCGGCAAGTCCTGTGGTAGGCGAAAGCCTATCGCCAAATTGATTGAGCGCCCTGCCTCCCTTGCTAGTGAAGGAGGGAGTTCGGAGAAAGAATCATGGGAGCGCCGGGATAAGCCGGCGTGGAGTAGTGGATGAAAGAGCCATACGGTGAAGGCCTAGCGAGCCACACCGGCTCCGAGTCATGCGCTCACAGTCGCAAGGCTGGAAGCGAAGCGTTGACAGGAGCACATGCAGGCGGGGTATTCAGCCGCGAAATGTTACTAAATCAGAGGGCCGACGTCGTCCATGATGGCGGAAGGCAACAACGATGGGTACGAAATCGTGAGCATCCATCGGACTCTGCGAGGTCAGAGACCCCCGCATGCACGGAAACTCCACGCGCGAGAACCGGGAGACCCTACCAACGCCCGACACGAGGTACTGAGCGGGCCGGTTGGAGAAGGTGATGAACCATAAGTCCAACATGCACGCTGGTGGGGAGTCGGACGGTCGTGTAGTACCTGCGAAGTGCCCGAACAAAGACGGAAAATCGTCGGCGGAGGGCGCGGAGGGAAGACGACTGACCAAGGAGAACACGGAACAGACGGCCGCGTCCCAGATGCAAAGCTGGGGGAACGCGTTGAACGGGCTGCGCCGTGTGCGGGAAGCAGCAAAGAGGGATAAACGGTTACGATTCACCGCGCTACTGCACCACGTATCCGTCGCCCTTCTCTCGAACAGCTTTTATGCTCTGAAACGGGAAGCTGCTCCGGGAGTGGATGGGCTGACGTGGCAGGTATACGAAACGGACCTGGACAAACGGCTGGAGGATTTGCACAGTCGCGTGCACCGAGGTACGTATCGAGCGCTACCTTCCAAGAGAACCTACATCCCCAAGCCGGATGGACGACAGAGACCCCTGGGCATAGCAGCCTTGGAGGACAAAATCGTCCAACATGCGGTGGGAATGGTCCTCAGTCAGATTTACGAGGAGGACTTCTTGGGATTCTCGTATGGTTTCCGATCCGGGCACGGCACGCATGATGCGTTGGACGCGCTCTGGATTGGGATCATGAGGAAGAAAGTGAATTGGGTGCTGGATGCCGACGTTCGTGACTGCTTTGGGTCTTTTTCACACGAATGGATGGTTAAGTTTCTTCAGCATCGAATCGGGGATTGCAGGATCCTCCGCCTCATTCAGAAATGGCTGAGGGCCGGCGTACTCGAGGATGGGAAATGGTCGGAGACGGAAGTAGGGACTCCGCAAGGCTCGGTGATTTCGCCGCTGCTAGCGAATGTTTACCTACATTACGCTTTCGATCTTTGGGTGCAGCATTGGCGGACGCACCGGATCACGGGTGACGTTATCGTGGTCCGCTATGCGGACGATATGGTGCTGGGGTTCCAACATCGCGGTGATGCGGAGCGGTTCCTCCAGAACTGGCGGGACCGCCTGCAAAAATTCGGGCTGGAACTACATCCGGACAAGACGCGCCTGATCGAATTCGGGCGTTATGCTGCAGCAAGTCGGAAACAGCGTGGGGAGGGCAAGCCGGAAACGTTCAACTTCCTGGGGTTCACACATATCTGTGGACAAGCTAGGAAGAACGGCAAGTTCCTCTTGCTGCGCATGAGTATCCGAAAGCGACTCCTCGCTAAGCTGAAACAGGTGAAGGATGAACTTCGGAAGCGCATGCATCAGCCGCTGGCGGAGGTCGGGAAGTGGTTGAAGAGAGTTGTTCAAGGATACTTCAACTATCACGCAGTCCCGGGAAACTTCGCCAGTCTCCAGAGGTTTCGGCTTGAGGTGAGCAAACGCTGGCTACGCGTGTTGCAACGTCGTAGTCAGAAGAGCCGGATGTCGTGGAAGCACATGACTGCTATTGCGGAGCAATGGCTTCCACTCCCCAAAATCCTACATCCGTATCCCTACCTGCGCTTCGACGCCAAGCATCCGCGGTAAGAGCCGCATGCGGGAAAACTGCCTGTGCGGATCTGCGCGGGGGGCGCTGGGCAACCGGCGTTCCTACCGCGACTTTGTTGTTGAAGATCGAATACATGGTTGGTGGAAGTAGCTGCACCGTAGGATTCGAAGGAGACGAGCCTTGGTCGAGACCCGTAAAAGAATCCTGAGTAAGGCGAAGCTTGCGCTTCGTCCAATGACAATCTTGGCGAGCCTTACACGGCGTCAAGGGTCTTCGATAAACGTCCCGCTTCGCGGGACGCCCTTGACCCCGCTCCGGCTGGCGGAGCTAGAGGTTTGTTTCGAACCGCATAAAAAAACTCTTGACAACGCCGACGACGTTATACACGGGACTTGACTGGGAATTAGTGAGCCGAGTGTGCCTTCCAAGCGGTTCTGCCGTCACTGTCGTGAGCTTCTAGCAGTGTCGCTCCGTTCGACCCGACCAGAAACAGAACCTGATTTTTGAGGGTTCCTCCGTCCAGAACAACTTTTGTTTGGTTGTCTGCAGTCACCATCACTCTGGCTCGGTCCTTGCCCGTATCGTCTCCAACCCATAAACCATGTTCGCCAGTCGGCATAACGTACATGCAACTGGCTTCAGCGCCATTCCAGTCAAAGCAAAGAAGCATAGTCCCGTCGTCGAGCATGGCCATACCGCCCACTTCGTCCCTCTTCGCATTGTTCAACTGGATGCCGCTGGCCGGACTTCGTCTAGGTAGAATTTTCCCATCTAGTGTTGCATGTGGTAGTGGGGCGCCAAGCCTGAGACGCGCGACGCCGCCGGAGTCGACGATTTCCAATTGCCTTGTACGGAGCGTCGATGGCTGCTCGGCCTTTGGATTGAAGGTCGTTTTGAGTACGCACCACAGAGCAACGAGACCGGTTAGGGCAACGCCAGCGAGCAGCCATGTCTGTCTCCGCACCAGTTGCTCAATACGGTCCTCAAGTGACTGACTCATTCTTCTACCTCCTGTTGTGCGAGATAGGATCAGCGCAGCTTCGATGGTCGCAGAGCTTGTGCGCTAAGTGTATGGTTGGAGCGGGCCAGGCTGAGTAAGCTCCCGATTAGCATTGACTGCGTTTTCGACGCGTCGCTAGTGCCAGAAACTTGTCTAGAGTTCTCCGCTTTGCCAGTGTGTTCTGGGGATTCGATTCGGCAAGCTAAGGCCGATATCCGAAATGGCGCTTCGTGCCCGACGATTAGCATGGCTCCGGTATTGGCGATCACTAGTTTGGTGGCAAGGACCTCGTGGTAAGGGTTCTTTGACCCCGTTGGAGAGTTTCTTAAACCGTTCGTCACCGGGCCGAGCCGGATCCCTATTTTCACGAAGGAGAACAGGGATGAGGACGGACAAAAAGTTGTGGCGAAATCGAAAAGCGAAGAAGGAACTCGCACGGCAGTTGCAATCGGAGGACCCCGGTCTGGCGGTACTCCATCCACACGCCGCGGGGATCGATGTAGGCAATGGCGCACATTACGTGGCGGTGCGACCGGACCGCGATCCCCAACCGGTGCGCCGCTTTGAGTGCTTCACTGCGGATCTGTACCGCTTAGCCGACTGGTTGCACAGTTGTGGTGTGAAGACCGTGGCCCTGCAGTCGACCGGGGTGTATTGGATTCCCCTATACGACGTTTTGGACGAACGTGGGTTCGAAGTCTATTTGGTTAACGCACGGCACACCAAGAATCTGCCAGGACGGAAGAGCGATGTGCAGGAAAGCCAGTGGCTGTTGAAGCTACACACCTACGGATTGTTGAACAACTCGTTCCAACCACCTTCCAAGATCCGGACCCTGCGTACCTACTGGCGACAGCGGTTACAACATGTCACGGGCGCGGCGACCTGTGTGCAACGCATGCAGAAAGCGCTGACGCAAATGAATATTCAGCTCGCGAATGTGATCAGCGACCTGAGTGGGGTGACCGGACAGCTGATTGTGCGGGCCATCGTGGCCGGAGAACGCGACCCGCGAAAGCTCGCGGAACTCAGTCACCCGCGGATTCAGGCCAGCCGCGGGGAAATTGCCAAAAGCCTGGAAGGCAACTGGCGCCCAGAGCTCATCTTTGTGCTGCAACAGGAACTCGAGATGTATGACACCTACCAGCGACGGGTGTCCGAGTGCGACAAAGAATTACAGAAGCACCTAGCTGGTTTTGCCGATACCGTCCCGCCACCAGTGAAGGAAGCGCTGCCCATGAAAAAGAAGAAGAAACAAAACAAGAACAATCCGCACTTCCATCTCGCCGATGAACTGCAGCGCATCGCCGGAGTCGATCTGACGCGCATCGATGGCGTCGATGTGATAGTCGCGCAAACGGTCATTAGTGAAGTGGGACTGGACATGAGCCGATGGAAAACCGAGGCGCACTTCGCTTCGTGGCTGGGACTCTGTCCAGACAACCGCATCAGTGGAGATAAAGTGCTCGCACGAGGAACCCGTCATGTACTCAACCGCGCGGCCAACGCACTGCGGCTGGGGGCCTCGACCTCACTGCGAAGCCAGACGTACCTCGGCGCGCAGTACCGACGCTTGCGCAGCAAACTCGGCGCCCCAAAAGCCATCACCGCCATGGCTCATCGGCTTGCCCGATTGGTCTATCGAATGCTGAAGTACGGCCAACAGTATGTCGACAAAGGCGCAGAGTACTACGAGCGAAGAAATCGCCAACAACAAATCGAGTTCCTCAGGAAGAAGGCCGCCCAACTCGGCATGCAGGTCACCCCGGCCCACACTTGAACTATCAATCAAGAAGTTACTGGAGAGCCGGCTTGAACCGTGTGCGGCTATTGCTTGAAGACCAACGGAGGCCCGCTGACTCGCTTTGCATGGAGGTTGACAGTCACCTCGACGCGGTCGGCGATCTTGATGAAGGGAATGCCGCTGTTCATACCGAATTCCTTACGGTCGAACGCCATTGTCCCTTTAACTTCCCCCTGGCCTGACCCTCTCTCGCCGGAAACCACTAGCGTCAGCGTTTCGGGCTTGGACACCCCGCGAATAGTAAACTTTCCGGGCATCTCAAAGGTGTTGGGGCCAGTCTGTACAATCTTGTCTGAGTGAAACGTGATGTACGGATCATCTTTGGCGTTGAAGAAGTCCTTGCTCTTTAGCTTGTCGTTCTTCATGTCGCTTCCGGTGTTCACGGAGTCGGCGTTGATCTTGATATCCATCACGCCGGTCGTCACATCCGTGGATGGAAACGTTAGAGTCGCGTCCCACTTTTCGAATTTGCCCTCGATAGCAACCGACGCCTTAACGAAGAACTGAACCGTGCTTTCTTCCGGCGTAATCTTGAATACGGGGGCCTGGGCCCGGCTTACTGACGGCAGCATGGCAGAGACTAAGAGGCAGAGAAAAGCTAATCGCATAGAATTCCTCCCTAAGCGTGAACGTCGCGACGACATCGCGTTCTACTAGGTTTTCACTCGGGAACATTGATTGCTATTGTCAAAAATGACATAACGTCTGGCACCGCAGAAGCGGAATGGGCCTCTTGGTGAAATCCTAAAAACCTGACGTGTTGAGTCCCGATCAACTGCGTAATCGCCGAAGTTGATTTTGGCGTCGGGTCCAGTACCTATGTTTCCGATTTGCCGACAAATGTGTGCCACGAGCACGAAAGGAGGAAACGTTGAGTAGTGCGCAACTGCTTGACTGATGAGGGTAGGCCCCTCGGAACCGGCTTACAGGAGCAGGTTCCAAACCACCTTCGGCGGCTGTAGCCAAAAGCTATGGTCGTGAACGCGGAAGGAAAAGGCCTGGCAGCGACCAGGTCAGGTGACAGGCAAGAAGAGGACCGCAAGGGAACCACTGCTGAAGTGTCGAAAGCAAATAGACGATGTCAAAACCGCGGGGGGTTTGTTACTGCGGGATTAGCTCCGACGAAACCTGGTTACGGGCGGAGCGGCATCCGGCATGAGAGGTGGTTGTGTCAAGAAGACGTGAAAACGTCATGCTGTACGAAAGATGAAGAAGGGCCCTTCGGAGCCGCCTCGTAGGAGGAGGCTCCAAACTGCCATAAGCTGCTTCGGTTCTAAAGGCCGCGGTAGTGAACGTTATGGTTAAAAGGCGTGGCATTAGACCACGTCATGTGTGGATAAGAGAGATGAGTGCAAACCAACCTCTGACAAAGCATCGAAACATGTTAGACGACACCAAAACCGGAGTCTCCACCTTGTTCCGGGAAGAGCATGGAAGGTACCTGCTTACTGGCCATGCGGGGTCCGGTGTAGAGGAGGCATGACTCTTATTCGGGCTTTCGTACGGAACTTGAGAACCGGGTCGGTGATGAAAAGGGAAAAGGCACAAGTGGGCGACCCACGAGGCCGAAAGTACCGATGCACTGATCAGGGGCGCACTGCTTCGTAGTAGCGAGGAAGCGGGTAAATGCCCGTGGAGCAAAGGAAGCAGGTCACCCACATCACAGGAGTCAACGGACAACCGGAGGAACTCCTTCTTTTGATGGAAGGCGGCAGCCTTCATTGGGTGGCACGAGCCGGATGAATCGAGAGGTTCACGTCCGGATCTGTGAGCGGCTTGGGGTGAAATTCCCCGGGCCTACTCGGCCCTGAGCTTGCCAAAGAGGCGGTTAAGCGGAGCGTGGGAATCTGAGACTGCGATGCAAGCGGAGAAGCCACAAGTGGAAGCAACCATGAGGGCGAGAGTACGGATGCGGAGTCTCAGAGGCGGAACAACGTGTAGTAGCGGGGAAGTCCCCGATAAAGGGATCGAGCGAAGACGTTGTGTCAAGTAGCCTGATTCAATGAGCCAACCAGCAATGGGAGGAGCCCGATGACGATTTCTGCGAAAGCGGCACAGGCCATTCGAACAGAGGTTCGTAGCTGGAGACTGCCACAACGCAGTGACCAGGCGATCGAAGATCTGTCCCGGATGTTCAATCCCATCGTTCGAGGCTGGCTTCGATACTACGGGCGGTATTATCGCTCGGCGCTCTATTCGCCGATGCGCCAACTGGATCGCGACTTGACCCTTTGGGCTGGACACAAATACAAGAAGCTGCGTAAACATCTCCGTAGAGCGAGCCACTGGCTGGCGTGCATTAGAAAGCGCATCCAGCACTTTTTGCTCACTGGCAGCTGAGTACGCGGCATGGCTCCGCGATGGGAGCCGTATGAGCTGAGAGGCTCATGTACGGTTCTACGAGAGCCTCGGGGTGGGATTCCCCGGGGCTACTCACCCGGGACTTAGAAGTAGAAATCCACAAATTGCGGGACGCAGACTCTGCATATCAGTCACAACCTACCGTACGTAATGAGAGCGGCCCTCCCCGTCGCCAGGGAGAGCCGTTTTTACCTCACGCAACCCGCGCAGCCACGTCTTTTCGCGACCACGGAGACTGCGTTTCTAGCAAGTTTTCAACCACCCATTTCACGGGCGGATGGGACACACTTAGACGGCGGCAGCCTTTGCCGCCAGCTTGGTCGCAACGAAATTCCGGATGAGACGTCGTGTTCTTTCCACAAACGCGACCTTGTCGGCCAAGCAGCTCTCGAGCAGCACACCAACGGCATAGTGCCCGGTTACGTCGGCCGCTGCTACCAGCGCGACGTACTCGGCCATCCGAAGGTGGACCAGGTGGCTAGCCTTGGCTAACACATAGATGTGCTTTGCGATCGGGTTTTGGATCTCCGCCAATTCTCTGCGGAAGTCTTCCACGAACACCTCTTGGAGACGCCCGCTGAGTTTCACTGGCTGTTCCCCGATCAGTTGAAAGCAACGATCGATCGCTGCCAAATCCTTTTCCGAGATCCAAGCCCGCGATTCCAGCGCCTCTTTTACGTCTGGATCCTGGGCTGCCTGGCTGATCTCCTGATAGAGCTTAGTCGACCGCTCGGCGTTCTGCCGTGCGTCGCTAAGCAACATTACGAAAAGTTCCTTCTGGTTTTTTACTATCATAAACTTTCTCCTTACCAGCGTGTGTTGTTCGCTGGTCTAACGATTGTTTGGCCTGAAACCGCTGGCGTCTTGGGTGTGCAAACCTGTACGTCGAACAGGAGGTAGGGCCCCGCGCGAGGGAATAAAAAAGAACCTAATAGGTTCTTCCCTGTTGGCGCTCGATTCGGAGTCTGTCCCTTAAAGAAACTGCGAATGGACTGAGGAGCGGGAGTCTCGCCCCAAACGGCGAAACCAAACTGATACTGTTCTTCGGGAGCGCGTGTGTCAAGGAGAATCGAAAACTTCCTTAATTTCAACGAGCTTACTCAATTGCATCCTAATTGCCATGGCGGTACCCCAGATCTCGACCGAAGCACCCGAAAATCCCCATCACGGTCGACGACCTCGATCCCGTGCAAGGACAATTTTTTGAAATTTTGGAATTTGGGTTGCAGCGAGTAATGGGAACGACTTGATTTCATAACAATGCTGGCTCCCTCGACCCGAGTAGACTCTGGTTGCATGACGACCAAGGCTCGGGAGAAAGGAGCCAACATGATCATTATAGGAGTAGATTTTCACCCGAGCTTTCAGCAAATCTCTTTTATGGATCAGGCAACTGGTGAGTGCGGCGATCGGCGATTGAATCACAGCGATGGAGAAGCCGAGCGTTTCTACAAGGAGCTAAAGGAAAGAGGCGTCAGCGTGCGCGTGGGATTGGAGGCCATCGGATATTCACGCTGGTTCGAGCGGTTGCTGGCAGAGTTAGGTTTCGAGGTGTGGATTGGCGATGCGGCGGAGATCAAGAGACAGCGAGGCCGCAAGCAAAAAACCGACTACTTCGATGCCCAGCTTTTGCTGAAGTTGCTGTTGGAAAATCGCTTTCCTAAAATTTGGGTACCGAATCCAGAGGATCGTGATCTGCGACAACTGCTTTGGCACCGGCATCGGCTGGTGCAAATGCGCACGCGGATGATGAATCAGCTGCAGGCCGTGGCGATGAACGAAGGCTATCGCTGGAAGAAAAAGCTGTTCAGCGAACAAGGGCGAGTACTGCTGGAGAAACTCTCGTTGGCTACTTGGGCCAGTCGGCGCCGGAAAGAATTATTGGAGCTGCTGGACCAGCTGGATCCAAAGATTGCGGAGTTAACGGCAGCCGTCGAGCAAGAAGCCAACAAACGGTCCGCGGTGGTGCTGTTGATGACGCATCCTGGCGTGGGACCCATCACGGGGCTGGCCTATGTGCTGGTCATCGGGACTCCGGATCGCTTTGCGTGTGGCAAGAAGATCGGCAGCTACACGGGGCTCATTCCCAGTGAGGACTCCAGTGCCGGCCATCAACGGCTGGGACACATCCCCAAGCAAGGCAACGCGTTGTTGCGCTACTTGCTGGGAGAAGCAGCGCAAGCAGCCGCACGGTGTAACCCGGACTGGCGACGTCGATATATGCACCTGATGATGCGTCGGGAAAAAAGAATTGCCAAGGTGGCCATGGCCAGGAAACTCGCGGTGCGGTTGTACTGGATGTGGCGAAACAATTGGCAATATTCGCAGTTGGTTGAATTCGGTTCGAACGCGGGAAAGCTCGGAATCGGACATGGCGTGAAGTAGAGCGTCGCCGACTTGATTGGGCATCCCGCTCCCTGAAAAGGGAGTTTGAATTAGTAATCATGGGAGCGCCGGGATAAGCCGGCGTGGAGTAGTGGATGAAAGAGCCATACGGTGAAGGCCTAGCGAGCCACACCGGCTCCGAGTCATGCGCTCACAGTCGCAAGGCTGGAAGCGAAGCGTTGACAGGAGCACATGCAGGCGGGGTATTCAGCCGCGAAATGTTACTAAATCAGAGGGCCGACGTCGTCCATGATGGCGGAAGGCAACAACGATGGGTACGAAATCGTGAGCATCCATCGGACTCTGCGAGGTCAGAGACCCCCGCATGCACGGAAACTCCACGCGCGAGAACCGGGAGACCCTACCAACGCCCGACACGAGGTACTGAGCGGGCCGGTTGGAGAAGGTGATGAACCATAAGTCCAACATGCACGCTGGTGGGGAGTCGGACGGTCGTGTAGTACCTGCGAAGTGCCCGAACAAAGACGGAAAATCGTCGGCGGAGGGCGCGGAGGGAAGACGACTGACCAAGGAGAACACGGAACAGACGGCCGCGTCCCAGATGCAAAGCTGGGGGAACGCGTTGAACGGGCTGCGCCGTGTGCGGGAAGCAGCAAAGAGGGATAAACGGTTACGATTCACCGCGCTACTGCACCACGTATCCGTCGCCCTTCTCTCGAACAGCTTTTATGCTCTGAAACGGGAAGCTGCTCCGGGAGTGGATGGGCTGACGTGGCAGGTATACGAAACGGACCTGGACAAACGGCTGGAGGATTTGCACAGTCGCGTGCACCGAGGTACGTATCGAGCGCTACCTTCCAAGAGAACCTACATCCCCAAGCCGGATGGACGACAGAGACCCCTGGGCATAGCAGCCTTGGAGGACAAAATCGTCCAACATGCGGTGGGAATGGTCCTCAGTCAGATTTACGAGGAGGACTTCTTGGGATTCTCGTATGGTTTCCGATCCGGGCACGGCACGCATGATGCGTTGGACGCGCTCTGGATTGGGATCATGAGGAAGAAAGTGAATTGGGTGCTGGATGCCGACGTTCGTGACTGCTTTGGGTCTTTTTCACACGAATGGATGGTTAAGTTTCTTCAGCATCGAATCGGGGATTGCAGGATCCTCCGCCTCATTCAGAAATGGCTGAGGGCCGGCGTACTCGAGGATGGGAAATGGTCGGAGACGGAAGTAGGGACTCCGCAAGGCTCGGTGATTTCGCCGCTGCTAGCGAATGTTTACCTACATTACGCTTTCGATCTTTGGGTGCAGCATTGGCGGACGCACCGGATCACGGGTGACGTTATCGTGGTCCGCTATGCGGACGATATGGTGCTGGGGTTCCAACATCGCGGTGATGCGGAGCGGTTCCTCCAGAACTGGCGGGACCGCCTGCAAAAATTCGGGCTGGAACTACATCCGGACAAGACGCGCCTGATCGAATTCGGGCGTTATGCTGCAGCAAGTCGGAAACAGCGTGGGGAGGGCAAGCCGGAAACGTTCAACTTCCTGGGGTTCACACATATCTGTGGACAAGCTAGGAAGAACGGCAAGTTCCTCTTGCTGCGCATGAGTATCCGAAAGCGACTCCTCGCTAAGCTGAAACAGGTGAAGGATGAACTTCGGAAGCGCATGCATCAGCCGCTGGCGGAGGTCGGGAAGTGGTTGAAGAGAGTTGTTCAAGGATACTTCAACTATCACGCAGTCCCGGGAAACTTCGCCAGTCTCCAGAGGTTTCGGCTTGAGGTGAGCAAACGCTGGCTACGCGTGTTGCAACGTCGTAGTCAGAAGAGCCGGATGTCGTGGAAGCACATGACTGCTATTGCGGAGCAATGGCTTCCACTCCCCAAAATCCTACATCCGTATCCCTACCTGCGCTTCGACGCCAAGCATCCGCGGTAAGAGCCGCATGCGGGAAAACTGCCTGTGCGGATCTGCGCGGGGGGCGCTGGGCAACCGGCGTTCCTACCGCGACTTTGTTGTTGAAGATCGAATACATGGTTGGTGGAAGTAGCTGCACCGTAGGATTCGAAGGAGACGAGCCTTGGTCGAGACCCGTAAAAGAATCCTGAGTAAGGCGAAGCTTGCGCTTCGTCCAATGACAATCTTGGCGAGCCTTACACGGCGTCAAGGGTCTTCGATAAACGTCCCGCTTCGCGGGACGCCCTTGACCCCGCTCCGGCTGGCGGAGCTAGAGGTTTGTTTCGAACCGCATAAAAAAACTCTTGACAACGCCGACGACGTTATACACGGGACTTAGCCTCCACCGAGCAGCAAGCTGGGTCCACTGGCTCTAATTACCGAGTTGCACGAGGGCGGCGCGCAACGGCGCGCTGGATATCCTAATCAGCCCTTCATACGGCGCGTACAACTCCAGGATCAAGAGGACTGCACCAGATACCGAGAACGCGGAAAATAACAAAGCGGTGACCGTGGCCCCATTTACTCGGGCGAAGAGTCCAAAGCTGATGAAGAGCGAGGTGAGCCAGGAAAGTAGAATAACGAGCATTGGTGTGGATATGGAAGTTGATCCCTGCTCATAGATCAACCACCTCGATTCTTGGAGCGAAATCAGAAGTCCCAAAGCCCGGGCCTGGATTGAACGCTGACTATCGTCCTTCGGCAAGAGGGTCTGAATCTTTTTGTACAGATTGTTTGCCTCGTGGGTTGATGCCCCCAGTTGGGAGAGATCTGCAGATTTCTTCAACTCCATCCGATCGACCATCTCGGCAACGACACTGTGGAGCAGTTCGCGTGCTTCCATCGTCTCCGGGCCATAGAGCGCCAACGTTCGGTCCAGCAGGATGATCTTGGCAGACGCTCTGGTTATCTCGCCGCTCTGCGAGTCGAACGAACCTTTTGCTGATGAGACCAGCAGGCCAAGAACAAGGGCTGACATCGTGGCGACCAATCCCATTGCAATCTTCACAACGTCCTTCGAGTCATCACTCAGATAGTGCGGCGGCAAAACGACGCGAAGATACATCCCGGTCAACGCGCCTCCGAACACGAACGCGAACACAATCGAACTGATTGCCATGGAACTCATAGCGCCTCATTTACAACTTGGCTGCTGCGATCCCATTGACCCCTGAACACCCAGCCCAAGTTCCGTGTCAGAATGTGTCGCCCGGCCAAGGAATGGAACTGTCAAAACTAACAAGTAAAGCGCTCGTTGAGGAGTGGCCGTAATCTTAGGGAATCGGCACCACAAGCGGTCTTTGCTCACCGTCAAGTGTGAAGGCCCGGAAACTGCTCACAGGTAGGATGGGGTGGATGAACCCCGTTCCCGGGCCTTCTTCTCTGAGGTGCGCCATGTTGAGCCGGGGTTCGGCTCTTTGGGAATCGTCAAAAGTAACAGGAACCGAGTCCTGGGAGCCAAGTTGTCGAGTGGCCGGGCGCCATTGCTGGCGCCCAGCCCTCTAAGAACCGGACTTGAAGGTTTCCATTCATCCGGCTCGAGCACCCAAAAACGCCCCCATGAAAAACGAGGACGCGGCCTGATTCAAAACGAAGCAGACCTACTCGATACTGACTTGCTGCCGATTCGCACGGCGGTGGAAAATCCACCGGTCGGGTGTGAAGCCGCACCAACGGGTTGCCCCGTCGTCATTTGCTTTGCTTCATGCATCGGTTCCTCAAACGTTCTCGAGTTGAGCACCAACAGGAAGTCAGCTCCGTTTCCGGCGAGGTGATCTTGTCCCCACGAGGCGACGCAACCTCTATCTGCCCGATTACGGGGCAGCCTTCGCTTGCTCCCATTTCCGTTACCCGCATCGCCATCGGTTCCATCTTGCGATGGACTTTCCTCTTGCGAGGAGCGATACGGGCTTACCCTGTTCCGCTGAAATGACGCGATCGGTTAGATCTGCTCTATACGCCGGCAGTGTGGATTACCCATGACAGAGAAACCGGAAGCCTCTGTACTCACTGCAAGAAGAGCCGCGCAGCATTTTAGGCTCTCTTCGGGTGACGACGCTTAGGAGCATTTGTATATTCTGATCATACGATCAAGCCTAGGCCCGTCTCCGCCTAATGCTGGCAGATACACCGTTGCCTCACGGTTTCGGCGCCGCTCTTGCGAGCGTGGATACATTGTCCAAGGGCTCCAGAACGGTTCGTTACCTCCCCGCTCTGCCTTGTAGGCTACGTGCGATGGGACGCACGGTCTGATCGAGTTCCTCCTCTCCAGACAATCATTTTCAGCAGCTTTCCAGGTCGCACACCGGTAACCCGACTTGCCAGGCATCATGCGACGTTGAGCTAGCTAAAGGAGAGACTACTATATACTTCCTGCGCCTGCGCGGAACCCACCGCATCAATTTTGCCGTGGTCGATGACGATAGTCTGGTCCGCCTGCGCAGCCGCGCCAGTGCCATCAATCAGTTGGACATGCGTCAATGCGATCACTGGTGAGTTCTCGCGAATGAACTTCGGGGCCGGCGCAACCTGTTGTGCATTGGCGCTTGAAGCAGCAAAAAGAAGAATGGCGACGAGGAACGTTCGCATCGACCCCTCCTGTTTTTTCGTTTTCTACTTCTCCGTTCACACTTCGACCGAACCTGTATTTTCGAACATTCAGCGTGCTACCGATCGCACTAGTTTGGATACGTCAGTGCAAGTGGGACTATTTCTTGGCTGCTCGAGCTGCCATTTGAGCGCGGAAGTTTTTTTCCTTCTGAATTTCTTTGTCGTTGAAGGCAGATGCGAAGTCTTCGGGCTCCAAGATCTGGCGGATCTCTATGTCGGTGTCGCCTTCGTGGGGGTTGGGGCATCGCTTGACCCACTCGATGGCCTCTTCGAGAGACTTGACCTGCCAGAACCAGAAGCCGGCGATGAGTTCCTTGCTTTCGGCGAAGGGGCCGTCAATGACGGTGCGGTTCTTGCCGGAGAAGTGGACGCGGGCGCCTTTGGAGGAGGGGTGAAGACCGTCGTAGCCTAACAAGACTCCGGCTTCTAAGAGCTCGTCGTTGAATTTGTTCATGTCGGCCATGAGCTGGGGATCGGGGGGTGCGCCTTCGTTTTCAGAGTCTTTCTTGGCTTTGACGATGACCATGAATCGCATTTTGTTTGTCCTTTCGGGTTGAGTTGGTCTGACGTTCAAGTTCAGAGCTTAATTGATGCTCTACCGACACGTCGAACGAGAAGGTGCCGAATCGACACGGGTGGCGATTTTTTTTGCGTGGGGGCGAAGGCATACGTCGGGGGCTGAAGCCCGGCTTGTTGCGTGTCTGTAATGACCAGGGCAGTCGCTTCATCAACACCTAGGGGCAACATGGCACGTGAGCCCGGAGTTCCCGTCTCCCACAAAGCAGTAACGGCGAGTTCAGGACACTCTGGCGGTTCTTTCCTCACCGTTCGTCTTGCTGCTCTAAACCTGCGAGCCGGACATCTTCGACTGAGCTCCTAGCGGTTCGCGGAAAGGACCCATCGGAATCGGCGAGTACTCGACCTACGTCCTAACGGCGTTACCGGTAACGTCAAGTACTAGCAGGAACATTTCCGATTTCCAGGCTAATCGCCATGAAATCAGGCGTTGCTAGGCTATTAGGGTCTTTGCAGATTAGCGTCAGTGCACTGGACGGTGTTCAAACACCTGACTCCCGAGCTGGCGGTTTACACGGCTAGCCTCGTATCGGATGCCGAGGAAAGCGTCGTAGCCAACCGCTTTCGTGCTCTAAACAATCTTGAACGAATCGCGCCCGGCGGCACTTGCAGCATCGCGCCGACTTCTTCGGCGGTGTATTCATAAATCTCGCAGAGAAGAAGGACAGCTCGCTGCCCCGAAGTCAAATGGGATAGTTTGCGCATTAGGGCACTGGCACTTTGCTTCTGAGAAAGGAGTTTCTCCGGATTTGGTCCTGGGTCTGGGAGCAAGTCCGCTGCCTCCCCTCGTTCTTGAGGAATCGAGCATTCGGAGGAATAGGTTCGCTTTCGCTTGCGAAGAATCGTGATCGCTTCGTTGACGAGTATCCTTGCCAGCCAACTGCGAAACGCACCTTCGTACTTAAAACTCTCCATCTTGCGGAAGGCCACCAGCGAACAATTCTGGACGGCATCCTCGGATTCCTCGTGGTTGCGCAGGATGCGTTGCGCCAGGCGGTAAAGGATTGGCCGATACCGTGAAAACAAGATCTCAAACGCGTTCCTGTCCCCTTGCAAGCCATCCGAAATCAATTTGCTGTCATCCAGATGTGCCTGCACTTCGCTATCGTTCGCGCTTTTGTCCTTCCACGTTCCTTGCACTTTTGTTTCCCTCATTTCCTTATTTCCCGGAACACATCAATACCCGGCATTCCGCCAAACGGCGCACCCGGGAAGTAAAGCCGCGATTGGGCGCTTGCTTCTATATTCGATTCTCGAACAGTTCTGGCGTTTACATGCCAATTTGTCATCTCTCCTGTAACGGTCTTCGGGTGCCCTGCCTTCACTATATAGTCGAACGGCCGGACCGGAATTCGACAAGGCGCCCAAGAACTTTCCTCACTCTCCTTGGGGTCGTCAAAGAAACCCTCTGAATCGCGCACAATAATGGTCGTCATTTGCTCTTTCATCGCGTCAATTTCTGGCGAAAACAGCATGGGACCTCTCAAATGTCACTCTGAAACGCGAGAACATGTCCTTACACAAGAGTTGGCATGATGAAAACCGGAAAAGTAGGTCCCAGTACGAACTGAAATTACTCGACTGAAAAATGGAGAGAGTGTGCAGGTAATAGTCTCCGCCGGAAGCCATCGACTCTATTCAAACGACAAATCTACTGGCATCGTCATGGACGCGAAGGCTGGTCAAACTTATTACGTCCGGGTGGATATGAAGCGCGGTTTTCCGTGGCACGGAGCGATCACGCTGGTCGACCCGCAAGAAGGAAAAGTCGAATTTACGAAACAACGCTAGATTTGACCCGGAATTTGTCCGGGCAATCCACGCCCTCTTCGTCGGCTGGATCACCGACGCCTTTAGCCTAGCCTAGCCTAGCCTAGTTTCTGTCGCGAAACGCAAAATACCACGTCTAATCAGGCGTTCGTAGGCTTTTCTCGTTGTTTTTCTCTTGACAGGTATATGTGCAGTGTGGCACATATACAGTCATGAAAACGAACCAATCCGAATCTCCTTCCGATGTCTGGCGTTGGTTTCAGAATCAAACGGAAAGCCTCGGGCCCGCCGTTCTTGGCTCGCTCAGCTTGCGCCGTAGTCCTTGTGTTCGCGAGAACTGCCCCGCTTGCTTGTCAGGCGAACAGCATGCCAGTTACGTCCTGTACGGCCGCCTAAAAGGACGACGGTTTGCTGTCTATGTTCCCGAAGAACTTGTGCCGGAGGTACGCCGTTGTTTGGAAAACGGGCGGGCTCTGCAGGAGCTGCTCTACCAGGCCGCACCGCGTTATGTCAAAGCTTTGAAACGGGAGCGGGACCAAGCCTCGAAAAAAGCAGAGGACTAAAAGGTGCCCAGGGCTACCAAGCCGCAGATCAGTTTCGCCGATTGGGAGTTGCTGCAGCAGGGCATCGTGCTGGAACCGCTGCTGCAGAGCATCTCCGATTTTCTTGACGACCACGAAGAGATGATCGAGGCCGTACGAGGTGATCTGAAACGAGGTCTGAAGAATCCCGCAA
Organism: Candidatus Acidiferrales bacterium; assembly: GCA_963775865.1. Taxonomy (GTDB): domain Bacteria; phylum Acidobacteriota; class Terriglobia; order Acidiferrales; family UBA7541; genus Acidiferrum. The sequence continues at coordinate 387,211 of CAVZKU010000014.1, forward strand.
CCGGTCGCAGCGGATTGACACCGCAGCAGGTGCTGCGTTCACTGATCCTCATGCGCGTCAAGAATTGGAATTTTCGCGAACTGCGCGAACGGATCGCCGACGGCTACACGTTGCGGCAGTTCACGGATTTCTATTGTCAGTCGGTGCCTAAGCACGACGCGTTCAACCGTGCCTTTAACCGGCTAACTCCACAGACGTTGCAGGCCGTCAATGAGCTGGTCGTGCAAGCGGGGGTGGATCTGGGTCTGGAAGATGGTCAGAAACTTCGTGTTGACTCCACCGTCGTACAGACCGACATTCATCATCCGACGGACAACACGTTGTTATGGGATGTCGTACGCGTGATCACGCGCTTAATCGGCTGCCTCGCCGAGGCCGTTCTGCAGCATATGGAGGGGTTTCGCAATCGCACGCGGGCGGCGCGGCGTCGGATGCAAGAAATCCAGCGGTTGACGCCCAAGGAACGGCACGAGCGACAAACCGAGAAATATCGCCAACTCATCGGAATAACCGAAGAAGTCGTGAACAGCGCACAAAAAGTATTGCAGCAGACCCGAAAAGCGCGCGGCAAGGATCTGGCCGCCGACCTGACCATCGCCGAACTTCGCAAGGAAATCGTCCACTACTGTGAACTGGGAGACTCTGTGATCGATCAGACGCGCCGTCGCGTGCTCCAAGGAGAGCAAGTTCCCAATGCCGAAAAGATCTATTCCATCTTTGAAACTCACACCGATTTGATCAAGCGCGGCAAGGTGCTAACACCGGTGGAGTTCGGCCACAAAGTCTTTCTCGCGGAAAGTGCCCAAGGGTTGATTACGCAGTATGAAGTGCTGCAGGGAAACCCTGGCGATGATCAGCAGGTGGAACCTTCCCTGGAACGCCATAAGGAAAACTTCCGCCGCGCTCCCGAGTTGTATAGTTCCGATCGAGGCTTCTTTAGCGAAACGAATGTGAAGTCATGCAAGCGAAAAGGCGTTAAGGTGGTGTGCATCCCGCAGCGTGGCGGGAAGAAAACGGCGAAGCGCAAAGCGTATGAGAAGAGTCCTATTTTCAAGGAAGGACAGCGCTTTCGCGCCGGCATCGAAGGGCGCATCTCCGTACTGTTCCGTGGTCGTGGTATGAAGCGTTGTCTTGCGGAAGGGCGCCAGCGCTTTCAGGTATTGGTAGGCGCCGCCGTGCTTGCCAACAACTTGCTAAGAATTGCGGCAATGCTATCGAAACGACCGTCTCGCAGACGAAGAGCCGCGTAAACACGATCTTTCCGCTTTCTCTCTCCGTGAGGCCGAACGCATTTTTCTTACGCCCACTCTACCATTCGATCCCGAAATCCATGATCGCAATGGTCTGCGAACGTCTGTCCAGGCGCGCTAAAATCCCTGAAATTTCTATTGCCCAGTCAATTTTTTCCGCAAAAATAGGGTTTCGCGACAGAAACTAGCCTAGACTTTATCCCGCTCCCAGGACCCTTCCCGGTTAGCCCGTCACCCGACAAGAATTCGCGGGGCTGTAGTTTTGACCGTTATGGCCTGTTATCAACAACTACGTACTGTTTCGACCGACGCCGCCAGCGGAGTCGGTCCTCCCTCAAATCGAGGCTATTTCGACTCTGCCTCCAATACAGCGTCCACTTTTACCTGGCCACTTGAGACTGCGATCTTCTTTTCCCAACGCTTATAACCGTTTTTCTTCACTACGAGCTGATGCTGGCCTGCCGCAACACCGACAGTGGATGGCGTGTTGCCAACAAAATTTCCATCTATTTCGATGTCCGCGTCAGTGGGTGTCGATGATATGCGCAGTTGAGCTCCCGGATCCGGGGCAGCAACTGGGCTTGCACCGGCCTCTCCTGTCGCCGTGCACCGCTTTTCGATCGTCCTGATCGACGTAACCACGATGGTCACAGAGCTGGCGGACCCGATCCTACTGAAAATATCGGAGCTTGTGCTCAGTGAAGGTCTTTCCCAACCGGTTACTTCCACGTGTTCCCCGAGGTGGGGACCCAGCTTAATCTTGCGACTCCCCGTCTCAAGTTCGTAGGTGTTACCTGGGTCAGTCTGCATCAACACATAGTCGCCGAAGCTGATAGCGACGCAACCCTGAACTGTGACGTCTTTGGAGTCTTTCGAATGGGCCTTACTCGCGATGCCGGACTGATGCGGATCGCTCTGCGCCATTAGCGAACTAACTGCAAACAGCACCGCTCCTAGCGCCAGTCGGCAGCTCATATCTTGCCCCCCAGGCGTCGAGGTCTGCGAGCAATCGAAGCTCGAACGGACACTCTTGGTTAGATGCCGCTGAGCAGGCGGAAGGATCCTTCGCGCTTCGCGCTCGCATCCGCCCACACGTCTCAAACCGCTGGTTGGCGATAAATCGCCACAGCGCTCACGACCGCACAACCGTCCCTCCCACGGACGGATTGTCGGCATTACCCGGAAACAATCCTGAAAGTCACAAATTAGGCGGTCAAGTCTTGGTAAACGACATAATCGTCGAAGTTGATTTTGGCGTCGGGTCCAGTACCAGTCTTCCAGAAAAGGCATCCGCGAACTGGCCTCGAACGGCCATATCGACAAGCCGAAAGGCCCAATAAAACGCGAGCGACCAAAATAAGATTTTACCCATTGCGGCCAGTTGTGAGATTTGGAGGCGACGTCCCCACGCCTTCGCCATCCACATCTCGCAACGGACGACCAGAGACGTGCCAGCTGTAATGGAAGACAAGAAGAACGAGACAGGCAGCACTGGAGACCACCACTGTGGGGCAAGCTTGTCCGGCATGAGCAGAAACAACGAGCCCAGAGAACTCTGGTGCATCGTCGAAAATGTTACTGCGGCGATGGCTAACAATCACATTGTCCAGAAAGACGATCAACACGCCAACGGCCATTCGGTGATGCCGGAGGTATTAGGACTTGAGCAATGAGACTCCTGTTTCGAATCCCATGCATGTATCTTGAACGTAACGGTCGCACCTCCGGTAACTAGCTGCAGAAGGAAGGCTAGATGTTCAGCCCACCTGAGCACCACTAGGGGAACCCCTAGCTGACCTCACAAGACCTTCAGAGTATTTTCCCTGTCGGGAAGGTATTTCAAGAAAGCGTGTTGTTCTCCTGCAGTGTCGGCTCGACTAGCCTTGGAGCAGGATTTCGACAGTTCGCGAGGCACCTAGCTCTCGGGGTTGTCGTGTCCTTCGAGAGAAAGCGGATGCGATCTGATTCGTGTGGACGCAGGAATTTGTCCACCAATAGCCAGAGGAGTTCTATGAGGTATTGGTGGCGACTCGCGATCTCTTATCTTCTGGCTGCGCTGATTCCGGCGTTGGTAGTTCCTCTTGCCCATTCTGGCGACAAAAAGAATGCCGCACAGCAGACCAAGTCCTCTGATCAGGCCAAAGCATATGTTGCGCCGACGGATCCCAGCCTCTACGTGGGTTCCGATACCTGCAAAACCTGCCACGAAGACATATACAACGATTGGGCAACCACTCCTCATTTCGTCACCACCATGGAAGGCAAGCTGGAGGCGAACAAGGGCCCGGAATGGCATGGATGCGAAGCGTGCCACGGTCCAGGCAAAGAGCACGTGGACGGTGGCGGGGACAAGACAAAGATTTTCACCTTTCAGAATGCCTCACCCGCCGAGACCAGCGAGCGCTGCATGCGCTGTCATGAGACTGACGCGGAGCACAGCAATTTCGACCGGTCGGAGCACCTGGCAAACGGTGTTGGTTGCATCGAGTGCCATTCGCCCCACCATGCCAAGGAGAGGGAATTTCTCCTGACGGCAAAGGCGCCGCGGCTCTGTTACGGCTGCCATCAGGATGTCCGGGCACAATTCGCGCGGCCCTTCCACCATCGCGTCAACGAAGGCCTGATGCAGTGCAATGACTGCCACAGTCCTCATGGGACCTTTCGGCCAAAGCAATTGCGAACAAACGCTTCGGGAGACGCGGTCTGCCTAAATTGCCATTCGGAGAAACAAGGGCCGTTCGTTTACCAGCACGAAGCGTTGCTCGAGGGTTGTGTTGTCTGCCACTCGCCGCATGGGTCGACGAATCAGCGCATGTTGCAGCAGAACCAGGTCAATCTCCTCTGCCTGAGTTGCCACTCGCTCCCGGCAGACGCTGGAGGGCCTCCGGGAACACCCAGCTTCCACAATCAGGCGCAGAAGTATCAGTCTTGTACTCTGTGCCACACCTCCATCCACGGATCGAACACGAGCAGCGTGTTCTTCACACCATAAGCAGGAGAACTACGATGAAGAACACAAAACTGGATGAACTACTGAAAGAGATCCCCCCTGTAATTCTTCTCGTGCTGCTCTTCCTGGTAGGTTGCCTCGCGCCACGTGCCGTCAACGCCCAACAAATCGATGACGAGCAAAAAGGCATCGAACAGGGAAATTACAACATTAAGCAGTCTGTGGAGTTCGGCTACCGCTTCTCAGACGTCTCCGGCAACCTGGAAACCTACAACACGATGGTCGATCTCCAGGCCGGGCCCCGGCTACTGAACTTCACGACAGAGATGCGCTCACTAGATCACCGTGGAACCTTCTTTGACCGCTTTTACTTCAGCAATTTTGGATATGGAGGCGATCCCAACGTAGTCACAGTCCTTCGGGTGAGTAAGAACAAGTGGTATTCGTTCGATGGGATGTTCCGGCACGACGAGAACTTCTTTGATTATTCGCCGCTCGCGAATCCGTTTAATCCGGCGACACCGATAACCAATGCACCAGTGAAGTTCAACCCCATCGTAAACGCCCCGCCAAACGTGTTAGGCACCCCGGTCATCGCTACATCGCCGCACTACTACAATACGCGGCGGAACATGCAGAACTACGGGGTCACTTTTTTGCCAGATTCCAAGATCCGATTTCGTGTTGGTTACAACCTCAATACGAATCAAGGACCATCCTTTACGACGATTCACGAGGGAACAGAACAATACCTCTTGCAAGACTTTTCCGCCAGCCTTCAGCAGTACCGCCTAGGTGTGGACTTCCGCTTCCTGCCCAAAACGAACATCAGTTACGACGAGATCTGGAGCTACTACAAAACTGATCCCGGCCAAATAGACCAGAATCAGCAATTCAGCTTGGGCACAGGGTTTCCTCTCGTGGATCTCGGTGTATCCTGGAACGGCCCACCCTGTAACCCCGCATTCCAGTCTATGGGTGTTGTAAACCCGAAGTGCAACGCCTTCTCCACTTATTACATGCATCGGCAGACGAGGAATAGTGCCCCGACCGAGCAGATCAGGTTTGAATCGGGTTTCTTTCCCTCGCTGCAGCTTTCCGGCAAGTTCAACTATACCGGCAGCGACATGAACGATTACAACTACACGCAAAGCTTCGTTGGGCTTGTGTCGCGCAGCGCGCAATCCAACTTTTCTGAGACCGGTCCCATTCAGGGAAGGCACGTCACCTCCTATGCGGACTTCGGAGCCACCTGGAAAATCTCGCCGATGGTAAGCATCGTGGATGAATTTCACTATGGTAATTGGCGCGAACCGGGACAGTTCCTGGCCTCTGACTGCAACTTCTTCAGCAGCAGCCTCGTGGTGGCGCCGAACTACTTCACTCCGACGGCCGCTGTGCCGGCGACTTGTACGCCACCCTCCAACGCCGTAACGGGCACGCCGGCGCACTCCACCAGTTCGCCGCCGGACATCCTGATCAATTTAGACAGCAATTTCCTGAAACAGCAGATCACCAGCAACCTCGTCGAGGCGCAAATTCAGATCAAGCCGAAAGCGGGAGCCTATTTCGGTTATCGCTACACGCACCGCGTCATCGCCGACGATTTTTTTAACACCCAGGACGCCATCTATTTTCCAAACAATGCCCTCAGAGGGAACTGCGCATTATCGGGGGGCGTTTTGCCGGACGGATGCACACAGAACGTCGATGGTTCCGTAAGCTATCAGACCCCGAATCCCACCTTTGCACCGGCCAGCCCGAGCGACTTCAATTACAACAGTGCAGTGTTGGGTTTCTGGATCAAACCCACTACGAAGTTGACTCTTAATCTGGATGCTGACATAACCAGCGCCGACAACACCTTCACGCGGATCGTTCCTCAGCAGGCGCAGCAAGTGCGGATTAAGGCGCGCTACAAAGCCACGAACTGGTTGAACTTGAGCGCATACTTTCTAACCACAAACGGCCAGAACCCCGAGACCGCCGTGAATGGCTCACAGCACAACTGGAATGCGGGCTTCAGCGCTTCGCTGACGCCTTCGGAGAAATATTCCCTTGATCTGGGCTACAACTACAACGACATCTTCTCTCAGCTCTTCATCTGCTTTACGAGCACCCTGGCACAGCCCGGACTCCCCGGTTGCCCGGGAGTTCCGGGCCTCGTGCAGCAACTTTCTTCTTATACAAGTAATGTGAACAATGCATTCCTGGATTTTCAGTGGACCCCGCTTCATCGTCTCACTCTCGGGCTAGGTGCGAACATTTCCACCGCAACAGGATCGGAACTCAATCTCAATCCTCTGAGCCCTATAGAGACCTTACCTACCGGTGCATTGAACTCATCCTGGTACCAGCCCTACGCTTCCATCGCCTATCGTTTTGCGAAAAACTGGACAGGGCGCGCCGTGTGGAACTACTACGGATACCACGAAGAATCCGATGGCTCTTACCTCGACTTGTATGCGCCGCGAAACTTCCACAGCAATGCGGTGACGCTATCGGTGCGATACGCGTTTTGAACGAGCTAGGGGGAGCCACTGCCTCCCAGACGCAATTCGGTGCGGGAGAACATCCAATGGCAGAAATGAAAACCGAGGTGGAGTTTGCCCGCTCGCTAAGAATCGCAGGAAGGCACGAAACCAAATTCGGCGATGGGCGCCTCCGCTCCGGTAGGACTTGAACTTGGGAAGACTAAACAAGGAGGAAAGGATGAAGAAAGTTTTGTTAGGAGTAGCAATCGTAGCAATGTTTTGCCTTGTCGCGTCCGTTTCGCGCGCTCAAGATTCTGCCAACGGCGAAAAGACTTACAAGGCAAAGTGCGCTGGTTGCCACGGCGCGGACGCTGCCGGCAAGCCGGCAATGAAGTCGCCCGCGATCAAGGGCAAGAGTGCCGACGAAATCACCACAGCGTTCTCCAGTTCGCCGAAGCATGCTAGCGTAAAGAGTCTGACGTCGGCAGATGTGAAAGATCTCGCTGCTTATCTGGCAACTCTGAAGTAGTTAAATACCTTCGCTGATGCGCCTGCCTTTGCCGGTGCAAGACTGGTTATGGCCTACGGGCCTCGGCGGATTTTTCGCCGGGGACTTTCTCTCAGTGTGCACGCAAGAAAATTCGCACGGGAAAGAGAGGTCCAGGGGCGTATGAGTCCGCAAAAAACTGTCAGAGATTGGGCGCGGCTGCTCTATTACCTCAGCCAGAATACGTTGAGCCTGATCGGCGTGGTTCTGACCACCAGCAGCGCCATCACCCTCATCGGTTTCTGGCTGTACGACTTCATGCTGCCCGGTCCTCCCCACCCCTACGTCGGGATTCTGCTTTTCCTTATTCTTCCCGGCGTCTTTGTCCTCGGCTTGATCTTGATTCCCGTTGGAATCGTCCTCCGCCGCAGGCAATTGCGCCTGGCCGGCGAGTTGCCCACCGTTTATCCAGCCATCGATTTGAAAACGTCAATAGTGCGCAATAGCCTACTCTTTATCGGATTTGCCACCATCTTGAACGTCATGATTTTCGGGTTCGCCTCCTACAAGGGCGTGTCGTACATGGACTCCAAAGAGTTCTGCGGCTTGTCGTGCCACACGGTGATGGCGCCCGAATACAGCGCCTACGAAAATTCGCCGCATTCCCGTGTCGAATGCGTGCAGTGCCATATTGGTCCGGGAGCGGGCTGGTTCGTACGCTCCAAGCTCTCCGGCTTGCGTCAGGTTTTTGCGGTCACCTTTCATACCTATTCCCGGCCCATTCCTTCACCAGTGAAGTATCTGCGCCCAGCGCGGGACACCTGCGAGCAGTGCCATTGGCCTCAACGTTTTTCTGGCGACAAATTCGTCATTAAGACCGATTACAAAGACGATGAGAAAAATACACCCATGACCACAGCACTGGTGATGAAAATCGGCGGTCGGGCTTCGTCAGGTTCTGTGGGCATCCACGGGAGGCATTTGGACGAAGGCTCCCGCATTCACTACATTTCGACCGACGAACGTCGCCAGGTGATTCCCGTGGTTTATTACACGGACGACAAAGGCAAAACCGTGGAATACGTTTCTACGGACATAAAGGTCAGCAAGCAGGAACTTGAAAAGGGCGAGAAGCGCACTATGGACTGTATTGACTGCCACAATCGGCCTACGCACGCGTTCGAGTTGCCGGAAAATGGGGTTGACCTGCGGATGTCGCGAGGCTTGGTCAATCCGGAGCTTCCGTACATCCACAAAAAAGCCGTGGAAATGTTGAAGGCAGACTATCCGAATCGCGAGGCCGCCGGACGGCAGATCGTCGAAGGGATCGAGAATTACTACCGCACGACGTATCCCGAGGTTTATAACGGCAAACGCGCGGTAGTCGAGCAATCGGCCGACAACGTGGCCAAGATTTATCTCCGCAACATTTTTCCGGACATGAACATGAGCTGGGGTGTGCATCCGAACAATCTTGGTCACAATGATTCTCCTGGCTGCTTCCGCTGCCACGACGGATCGCACATTAGCGCGGAGGGCCAGGCGATTTCCAACGATTGTACCGCCTGCCATAACCTGCTGGCGGTACAGGAGGAAAATCCCAAAATACTCGTTGATCTTGGCTTGCAGTGAGAATTTGAAGACCTGGATCACTGTGCAGTGAAGATGAACGTCGATACGGATGTGCAATATGTCTTTACCCGCGCGATCCCCGGCCACTTTTTCAAGAACTATGACGGCAAGGTGGATGATCGGAGTGCACACACCCATGAGACCACTGTTGGTTCGGTGCACCACATCTCTTGCCGCCGCCTTGACCCTTGCTAGCTTCGGCATCCATTTTCTCTACGCGGACAATGACCCCGAAATTTCCCACCAGGCTATGAAGCTGAATCAACGCGGACTCAGCCATCTTCACAAAAAGGAATACGACCACGCGATCGCCAGTTTTCGCGAAGCCCTGCAAATTCAGCCCGAATATGCGGACGCTCTCGATAATCTTGGCAAGGCGCTGGACGCTACTGGCAAAGATGCGGAAGCGATCGCCGACTTCGACAAAGCCATCAAAATCGCTCCGAAGAATGCCGCGGCTTATGCCGACAGGGGAATGGCCCTCTTCCACGAAGGGAAATATGAAGAGGCAGCTGCCTCGTATCGGCAGGCTATCGAGCACCACAAGGACTTTTCCGAAGCGGAGAACGGATTAGGCGCGTCTCTCCTGCACCTCGGCAAGAGCGACGAAGCTATCGCGGCCTTCCGCTCCGCGGTCGCCAGCAATCCCAAAAATGCAGATGCGCTCGGGAATCTTGGCGCCGCACTGCTTACCGCAAATAAGCCAGAGGAAGCTTTGCCCTTCCTTCGCAAAGCGCACTCGCTGCGTCCAGATTCGCCGGATGTGCTGGAAAACTATGCCGCGGCCCTGGATCAAGCCGGGCAGACTCACGAGGCGATTGCGGCCTACCACAAGCTCACCAGCAAGCATCCCGATCAACCGGGGCCCTGGGCGTCTCTCGGACATCTCTACTACAAATCCAAACGCTACGACCAGTCCGCCTCCGCCTTCCAGAAAAGCCTGGCCCTCAAACATGACCAGCCGGAGGTCTTGCTCGCGCTCGGGCAAACGCAGACCGATCAGGGCAAACTCAGCGATGCGATCCAGTCTTATGAGAACTGCCTCACGCTTAAGCCCGACGAGTTCTATGCGACATACAATTTGGGTAATGCGTACTACGCACAAAAGGAATACGCCAAGTCTGCTACCTATTACGAAAAAGCCTTCGCGCTAAAGCCAGACTTTCCTGACTCGCTCGTCGGGCTCGGCGCGAGCCAGTTGGCCGCCAACAAATTGGAAGATGCCATTGCCACCTACAAAAAACTGATTCCGCTGAAACCGGATGATGCGAATGTGCGGTTCAACTTCGGCACTGCATTGTTCAACGCAGGGAAATTTCAGGATGCCGCCGCCAGTTACCGCGGAGCTGTGCGCCTCAACCCGGCATTTGCCCATGCACACTATAACCTGGGGATGGCTTTGCTCCGCCTCAACGAAGCCAAGTCCGCTCAAGCAGAGTTTGCCGAGGCGCATCGCCTTGACCCGAGCCTGAATCCCCCCAAATAGCCAGGGCAGATTCGGCAGTTCTTGGAGCTTCGTTGAGGAGGCGCTTCAGAACAGGCTTGTGTAGAACAAGGAATTCGCCGTCCTTCCGGGAGCGTCCACATTCGGTGGGGATTAGACAGGCATTTGTTGACAATACGTGCAGGGAGACAAGGGAGCCCGACACAGGTCTACCATGTCAGCGCAACTGCCGCGGGAGAGGCCAAAATCCAAATCGCGCACACGAATTCAAACTCCACTGTTACGTTTACGATTCAGGTCAAAGAACGCTGATGGACCGAGAGACCCTAAGTACCTGACTGACGGCAATTATCGTAGTATGCCGAAGAGGTGGCAACCATGCTGCAAAGAAAAATTCGATTGCTGCAGCTCGGATGGGCGCTCATTTGGCTGCTTCATCCAATGCTCGGTCAGGAGCTAGACGCCAGTAAAGAGAGACGTATAAGGATTCCCAGCGCTGGCGGAGAACCCTCATTCGTGGTGCGCATTTCGGCAGCAGATAGACGGGGGATGGTGTCCGTGGAGGATGATAGAGAGGCCGAGGTCCAAAGTTTAGTTTGTCCCTTGGTGCGCGATAATTCTGCGCCGACGAACGCAGAATTCATGGCAGTTCGCGAGCAATTTGTCCTGAGATTTGAGGCGGAGGACCTCGACTTTGACGGGCACAAAGACTTGGTCGGTATTCGAGAGTCTGGGTCAAAATGGGCGCGATACTGCGTGTGGTTGTACGACCCGCGGCAGCACATTTTCGTCAAAGACTTTCTGGCCGAGCAAATGGAGTTGTTGGCGAATCTCACCGCGGATGAGAACGGCGAAATTGTAACTTCACATCTCGGGCCCGTAGACCCCTGGCGTGCTGTTTATCGCATTGCCGATGCAGAAGGAAGCCGCCCGCAAAGGCAACTCGTCCCCGTGTCTTCGTGTTTGGTGGAGACCACGGCAGATGGAAGCATGCCGAAAGCGATCATGACGACACGGTATGAAGGTGGGCAGGCGGTTGTGCAGCGGCTGGAAACGAAGAAAACGGATATGAGGTCAGCTCTCGATACGTGCGGTCCTTTGGAAAAATTGGCAGAAAGTCACAAGTCGCAAACTAAAAAATAGGATCGATGGAATCTTGTCGGCATTTGGATGGAATGCGACTGAGCCAGAAATCTTGACCCCGACCGAGGTCCCGAGATGACAGCACCTCCGATTTATCACAACTCTTTCGTGGCCACGAGGATCTCCATGTCAGATTTGGCCGCGTACAAGTTGATTAATCGATCGTGAAGATTATGCGCCTCAGGAACGGTGGTAAGAATCTCAGTTTTTAAGCTACCGAATAGCGGCCGATAGACCGGCTTGAAGTCGTTCCGGCTGGCCATACACAGGAATGAAGGCCGCATCTTGACCCTCACAAGGAGGCACAGTACAGTCTGGCAAAATTGCCAACCCTGATTGCTGCCTGCAATTCAGGAGGGATAGGGGCTTTGCGAAGAATAGCATTGTTGCTATCGATAGTCCCCTGCTGCTAGCGACTGTACCTGCCGAAGGCGCATCCAAGGCCGCAAGTGAGTCCGACAAGGTCGTACGATCGGTCACCATATACCGGGACACTTGCGGTGTGCCGTATGCCTATGGTCTAACCGATGCAAGCGTGGTGTTTAGCTTTCTTTATGCGCGGGCGGAGGACAATTTTCAGCTCATCGAGGACAACTACATTCGTGCCCTGGGCCGCGCATCAGAGGTTCATGGAGAAAAGAAAGAAAGGGAGGCAGTCCCAGTCCAAAAACAGGTCAGCCTTGTAGCTTTGGCGAACTTGTGACCTCGGTCACATATATGCTTATCAAATATCCGCAAACTTAAAGACGATGCTCCGATTCTGACCAATTACAGAATTACCTTTGTCAGAGGAGATGTTTTCTTAAGTATTTTCAATAACTGGATAATCTGCTGTGCTCGAGCAGACAGACCTCTATGCGCACAGTTCATATCCGGGTGTTCGTCCTCTCGACCGTCTACCTGCTTGCCCTCTCATTTCTTGTTGGGGGAACGGTTCGAGCGCAACAGTCGTGCTCGGTTAGCCTGGCGCTGAGAATTCCAACAGCCGCTTCAATTTTCAGTATTCAGCAGGAACGGATACTTGGTGATATCGAAGCGGAATGGATGGAAAGCAATTTCCACGTCGCTCACGATGAGGAACTCGAGGCTCATCTCAACGCTATTGCGGCTCGGCTTCTAGCTCAATTCCCTGGTGATCAGGCGCAGGTTCACGTCATCCTGATTGACACACCGGAAGCGGATTCGTTCAGTGCCGGCCCTGAACGAATTTATATCACACGAAAAATGGTTGCGTTGCTCAGGAATGACGACGACCTTGCCGGGTTACTAGGCCATGAACTGGGCCATATCCTGATGCACCAGAACGCCACGATCGTGAGCCAGTTATTTCACGCAATTCTGGGAGTTAACGCCGTCAGCGATCGGAAGGATATTTCAGAGAAGTTAAGGCGGATGTTGGACGTCATCGACCGCGATACAGGGTTGTTGAGGAAGGCTGCTCAGATCATGGAGAGGCAGGAAGGGATTCGTCAGAATGAGGCAGATCGCGTGGCAGTGTATGCTTCGGCGGCTGCTGGGTTTGCGCCGCAAGCCTATGTGGAACTTTTTGACCGTTCGGCGGGAACGGACAAAAGCAGTGGGAGTGTTCTGACTGATTTTTTCGGGGCGACAACCTCGAATCTAAGGCGTGTTCGCGAGATCAAAAAAACTTTGAAGCAGCTCCCGCGACCCTGTCGGGAAATTGTGCCTGCCGCCTCGGCAGAGTTTCTCACATGGCAGGCCGCGGTGATATCGGACCCGGATCTGGCCCGCCGATGAAGGATGCCAGCAGGGATGAAGGCAGAGAAGCATTCTCCCTGTAAGGGTACAGCATGGAAACTCTCGTGTCACGAATGCAAGGAATGTGTGCGCGCTCAGGTAAGCTCGTTTGAGTCGAAAAATGAATCGGTCCCCAAGTCGCAGGCGCCTTGCGTGGCTTGTCCGCACAAGTTACTGGGTGTTGGGTGTGCCCTGGCAATGGCTGTTGCCATTGGCGGCCGTACTTTTTTTTCTCCTAGCGCCGCTCGCCACGCTTGCCCAGAAGACGTCCAAGGCCGCGAACGGTCTGGGCACTTCTCTGAAAGGCACAGTCACCACACAGAATGGTGACGTACTGGCGGGAGCTACCGTAAAGCTCGCGAAGAATCCACCCATTGGCGGTCCGGCGACTGCAGAAACCGACGAGAACGGACAGTACGAATTCCACAATCTGCAGTCGGGAAACTACTCAATTTCTGTCGAGGGCGCGGGCTTCAAAAGAACCGAAAAAGCAGTGCTCCTGAAAGACGGAGAGCAGAGCGTTCAGGATTTCAGTCTCGATGTCGAGACCGTCGCAGAAACCGTGCAGGTCACTGGAATGGCGACGATCATCTCCACTGAGAGCTCCTCCGCCCCAGTTTCCGTTGTCACCAACACGCAGTTGGTCACGCTGCCCACTCAGCAGGAACAGGTGAAGGAAGTGATTCCCATAACTCCGGGCGTGGTGCGGACGCTCGACAGCAAACTCGTATTCAAAGGCTCGGACGAGAATCAGAGCCTGTTGATCATTAATTCGACACGGAACACGGACCCGGTAACCGGCAGCTTCGGCATCACCGTGCCTACCGATGCGGTCGAGTCCTTTGCCGTCTACAAGACACCTTATGACGCGAGCCTCGGCAGTTTTTCCGGTGGATTGACCACCATCGCAACAAAATCTCCGGCTGATAACTTGGACTTCAATATCACCAAGCTCGGAATCACCGTTTTGGGAAAAAATGGGCACATGTCCGGACTGGGCGGCGCTAATCCCTCCATCTCGTTTGACGTCCCTTTGATCGCCCACAAATTGCTCCTCTCGGAAGCCTTCCAGTACGAAATGAAGAAAACCACCGTGGAAGGTTTGCCGTGGCCGTATGACATCAGCAAGAAGCAAGGGTTTAATTCGTATTCGACAGTGGAGGCGATTCTCGGAACGAACCACCTGTTGACGTTGACCGTGAACGCATTTCCGCTGCGAACCGACCATATCGACATCAGTGCACTGATTCCGCAACCTGCCTCCAACAGTCTGAATCAGAGCGGCGTCACCGTCGCCCTCTCGGATCGGTACGAGTTTGCGTCTCACGCCGTCCTCTCCACCGTGGGGCAATACACGCGATTCGACAGCAATGCCCACGGCTATGGCCCGGAGGACATGGTGATCACTCCTCAAGGCTATGGCGGGAATTACTTCAACACGTGGTCCCGTCGCGGCAAGGAGTTTCAGTTTCTCTCTTCGTACGAGTTCTCGAAGAAAGAGTGGCACGGCTCCCATGAAATCCGCGTGGGCGTGGATATTGACTGGCGGAGTTTTTTCGGAACCACGGAATCGCATCCCATTCAAATCCTGAGAGCCGATAATTCTCTCGCGGAAACGGTCAATTTTAGCTCGGTGCCTGCGCAAACGCCTTCCGATAGCATTTTTGCTGAGTTTGTGCAGGATCATTGGCTGTTGAATTCGCACGTGAGCGCCGACCTGGGACTTCGGTTTACCACGGAAACCGCCGGCTGGGCAGTGGGTGCGGCTCCGCGGGTGGGGTTGGCCTACTCTCCCAGCAAGGATGAAAAGACCGTCATTCGCGCCGGCGCGGGTCTTTTTTACGGCGTGCTGCCACTGCTCGCGGCGAATTGGGCGGCAAATCCCGCTAGAACGATCACTGGGTTCGTCACCTCCGGCCTGCCGATTGGGTCGCCGATCACCTATACGAACGTATACACGGCAGGATTGAATCCACTGGTTTCCCCCGGCTTGTCTCAGCATCCGGACACTACACCCCGCAACGTTACCTGGAATTTCGGCGTGATTCGGGAATTGCACAAGAACCTGCAACTGGACGTGAGCTACCTGAACAGCCGAACAAGCTATCTCTTCGTGGTCGAACCGTTCACTGCGGCATCGCCTGCGGATGAGTCGTTTATGGGGCTCACCAACACCGGCTCTTCCAAGTATCACGAACTGGAAGCCTCGGTACGTTATACCTTTCGCGATAGCGACCAGTTGAAAGCTTCCTACATCTGGAGCCACGCGCGCGGTGATCTGAACAATCTTTCCAGCACGATGATCCCGTTTGCCGCGCCTGTGTTTCGCCCCGATGTTTACGGTATTTTGGCGTCCGATATTCCCAATCGCTTTGTTGCTTGGGGAATTTTCGCCCTGCCCTGGAAGATTACTTTCAGTCCGCTGGTCGACGTGCACTCCGGTTTCCCTTACTCCTCGGTCGACGTTACCCAGCAGTACGTCGGCACGCCGAACGGCCAGCGATTCCCGACGTTCTTCTCGCTCGACCTCAAGGCGTATCGCACTTTTCGGATACCGTTCTGGAAAGGCAAGAACGGGAAAGACCATCACTTCCGGCTTGGCGCCTACTCACTGAACGTTACCAATCATGGGAATTTCAGTACTGTCTACAACAACGTGGCATCTCCTGACTTTGGCAAGTTTGTAGGATTTCTCTACCGCCACGAAGGCATGACCCTCGACTTTGTGGATTAAAGGGAGTTGGCTTCAGCCTTCGCAATTTTTCCTGTGTCGTGCCCCACCCACACCGAATGAGAAGGAAAAACCATTGAACCGCATGTGTGCCAATTCCAAACTGTCTCAACAGAGGGGTTCACCCCACTTCACTGTGTCCAATTTTGTGCCCCATCTCCATGACAAACCATAACAAGTGGGCACAGTCGAGTAGGGGAGCACAACACCCGTTTTGGTGCGGAAAATCAACACGATAGCAAACAATCGTACTCAGTCTTAATTGTCCTTGGACGGTCTCTGAATCAACGGGTTGGAGGTCGAGTCCTCCCCGGTTCACCACTCTCCCCGCAAAGACTTACACCATTTCTCAAAATACCTTCGGTATCGACTTTATGGGGACTTTTGTGGGGACTCCAATCGGCCTGGGACGATCCTACTTTCCCGCGATCCAGCGCTCGCGGAATTTGCTGCAATAATCGCTGAAGGTCGCAGCAGGTCCAAATCTGAAATTTCGGATTAATCCAGCAACCTACTAACCGCAGAATGTCGCGAAGGATGCTGCCCACTATGCTTGTAGGTGGGCGCGATGAAAGTCACCAATTCCTTTTCCTTCGGGGACCAAATTCTAGACCTGGATTTGTTTGCTTTATGTAAGTGTCGGAGGGGATAACACCTGGGCCAATCCAGCGAGGCATAATGCGTATTCGTTGTAGCTAAACTAAATGGTAAACGCGCAGGAAGGTCCACCAGCTCAATGGCAAGGTGCATGTCGGCACACTGGTATCGACGAAAACGGTTGCATCATTTGTGTCCTCTATCCTGATGTGCGGTGTGTTTAAAAACCCAAAAAAGAATCTCAATTGCCGCGTAAGCTGCCAAAAGATATCGAACATAGCCTTCATTTGCCGCAAGCAGCAGGTACAGCCGTACTAAGAGTTTCGCCGCGACAATCATTAGAATACTTATCGCGGTCGCCCGAGCGGCCGTTACGGCCGCGTCCTTCCAGGAAATCATGAACCTCGTACTCCGCTCTTTGATCCAAAGTGTTTGGAGATTCGGCAGAGGAACGTCAAGCTCGCGTATGCGTTGATGCCAACCATTCTCTGCGATTCTAGTGTCGTAGAGCGCCGGGCGTGGCTCACGACTCGGACACCTACGATCTACCGGTATTCCTCCTGGGCCGACACAGCGACCGAAACTCTGGAGAGGACAAATTCCAAAAAGATCGTGACCTGCTAGGCAATGTTTGTGGACCAAAACGAAAGTACGGAACGTCTGAAGTGAATCAAACTACTGGAGGATATCGTACTACGATATAATGGTATTTGGAAATGATGGAACAGGCAAAACCAATTAAGTCCTGGGAAGTCCTGGGAGATTTCACAACCACTAGTCGTTTATTGCCGATTTCAGCGTTAGCGCTTGCTATAGGAGTAGTGGCGTCTTTTGTTGCATTGGCGTTGCTCCGATTGATCGGACTCTTCACAAACCTATTTTATTTCGGGCGCTGGAGCACCAGTTTGGTTTCTCCCGCAGGCAATCATCTCGGAATTTTTAGCGTACTGATCCCAATAGGAGGGGCGCTGATTATCGGCTTGATGGCGCGGTATGGGTCGGAACGAATTCGCGGTCACGGTATTCCGGAGGCGATCGAAGCTATTTTGATCAATGGCAGCCGTGTGGAACCGAAAGTCGCATTGCTGAAACCTATTTCTTCGGCAATTTCGATCGGCTCGGGTGGTCCGTTTGGAGCCGAGGGTCCGATCATCATGACTGGTGGTGCATTCGGATCGATGATCGCCCAATTATTTCACCTGACTAGCGCGGAGCGAAAGACACTGTTAGTGGCGGGCGCCGCCGCCGGGATGTCCGCCACGTTTGCAGCACCGGTAGCATCGGCTCTTCTCGCGGTCGAGTTGCTACTCTTTGAATGGAAACCTCGGAGTTTAATTCCCGTGGCCCTGGCCAGCGCGATAGCAGCAGTTCTTCGGCGTTATCTTCTTGGTTTTGGTCCACTCTTTCCTGTTCCGGAGCATCCGTTATTCATCGGTGTCAACGGCCTGCTGGGGTGCGTACTAGTTGGCGTACTGGCGGGGGCGTTGTCTGCGCTGCTTACGATGTCGGTTTACGCTGCCGAGGATGCGTTTCAGCGTTTACCCATCCACTGGATGTGGTGGCCAGCCATCGGCGGACTGGCGATCGGCCTAGGCGGATTGATTTTCCCACAAGCGCTCGGCGTAGGTTACGACATGATCGGTGCATTGCTTCAGGGAAGTGTGACGACTCATGTGATCCTTGGTGTGTTGCTCGTCAAATGGTTTATTTGGGCCGTGTCGCTCGGTTCTGGCACCTCCGGCGGAGTTTTGGCGCCGTTATTGATGATGGGCGGCGCACTCGGCGGCCTGGAAGCGATGGTTTTGCCGAACGAAGGCGCAGGATTCTGGCCGTTAATTAGCATGGGCGCGGTCTTGGGGGGAACCATGCGGTCTCCATTCACAAGTATCGTGTTCGCATTTGAACTGACCCACGATAGTAACGTATTTCTTCCGCTGCTAATTAGTAGCGTAATCTCTCATGGTTTTACAGTGCTCACCCTGAAAAGGTCCATTTTGACGGAAAAAGTGGCGCGTCGTGGATTTCATTTAAGCAGAGAATATGCGGTAGACCCGCTGGAGATTCTGTTTGTGCGCGAAGTGATGCGCACAACAGTCGTGGTACTGGACGCATCGAGTACCGTCGGCGAGATGCAGGAGTCGTTACGGGCAGACCGCAAGCAATCTCAGCGGCTGCTGCCCGTTGTGGATGCAAACGCACGGCTCGTTGGCGTCCTGACGCGGAAAGATATTCGAGAGCAGATCGAGCAGAACGGCGCTGGCGCGCTATGCCGACCGCTACGTGAACTTGTGCGCAAAGAAGCTATTCACGCTTATCCTGACGAGCCCCTTCGCGTAGTCGTCTATCGCATGGCGGAGAAAGGTTTCACCCGCTTGCCGGTCATCGAGCACGGCACGGATAGGTTTTTGGGGCTTATTTCACTCGACGATTTATTGAAGGCCCGTGGGCGTAACCTGGAAGAAGAACGGACTCGGGAGCGGGTATTAAAGCTGCGAATCCTTTGATGGTCAACTCTCCATACCGCCACATGCACGCAAATCACCGGAACGAGGGCTTCTTTCAGCTTTTCAAGCCACGTGTAGCTTTATCAAGACGCTAAAGCGGGAGGAAATCCATGCGAACCGGTACGAAGAGCTAGGGCACACGAGAATCCCGGGCTCTTGTTATTCCCGAGGCTTTGGTCTGTTTGAATTGCGGCTTTTTGCAGTATAAAGTCCCAGGATCCGAATTGCGTTTACTTGGCGGCGGACCATCGAGGAGTGAATGTTCGACCGGCGAGAAGTCGTACACCGAGTATGGTGGCCAGGAGACCGTTTCAGAACGATTCCAAAATTGGCCTGATGAGTCTTGCCAGCCGCCACACATTACCGGTAACCGTTAGCACGTTGCCGCCCGGACTTGGGGACATTCTTTAGCCCTGTGGTGGCCCAGACATAAATGGTAGAGGGTGCATGTTCGTTTCTGCACCCTCAATTAGGAAGAACCATAAGCCCCGAATCGAGTAACGTTAGAAGCGGAACTGAACGCCAGCCTGATACCGGAAGTTGCTCTGGTTGTTGTTACCCGCTGTAAAGGAATTGCCAAAGCGGGTCAGCAAGTACTCGAACTGCACTGGACGGATGGCGATGTGTTCGTTCACGGGAATGTCGATGCCCCCGCCAATGAGGAAATCAAAAGCATTATTGCTAGGGGACTTACTGGCCACGACACAGCCATACACACCGCAGCCTTTATAAAGATTCCCGTAAAAATTGCTGTGCGCTCCGCCGAATAGGGTCTCAACGAACGGTTCGAAATGGGAAGTACGGAACTTCACTATCGGACCTACGTTGTAAGTAAATAGATTGCCTTGAACTGCGACGGGGCAAGAACGACTGGGGCAATACGTTGGGTTGGTGATCGTAAAGTTGTGCGTGTAGCTGCCATAACCCTCAAACTCACCCTCGATTCCGATGTACTTGCTGAAATAAAATGCACCTGAACCGCCGCCCCCGTTTAGGGAGAAAGTGGGAATAATGTTGTTGTTTTGCGGATTGGCATGAACGTAGGAATAATCCACAGTAAGCTCAACCTTGTGATCATCGTCCTGTGCAAACGCCATAGTTCCAAATAGCAGAACAATCAAGAATTACCGCGCTTCTGATTTTCATGAAAATCTCCTTAAGTTTTGGTGTCTTTCTCCGTGTCACCCGGAGCAAAAATGCGAGGGCCCGGAAAAGCTCGGGGGTGACGAAGGGTCGTCAGACCTATTCCCGGGCCCTCTGATCAGCGATTGCCCTATGCTGAGCCGTGATCTGGCTCTCCGGTATCGTCAGAAGTAACGGGCCTCTGAGCTCCGGCAGCAGATGTCGAATAATTAATGCCCCGCCCTCAGATGCGTAGCTGAGACCAGCGCAAATCCGGCAGAGCCATGGAGCAAGACTCAGATTGCGAGGCCCTTCATCAGTTTTCCACGCATAGGGAGCGCACCGTGGTTTCTGGCAGGAGTAGCAAACAACCATTGATTTGTTGGCTGTCTGCGAAAGTCGCAGTGAACGGTGCGCCTGTAGAGTGGGAAGTTCTTGTAGGGCGCACGACGGCTGTCATCACCATTAGAGAAGCTGGCACGCGCCACTCGTATCAGCTGATTTTCGCTGACGACACGGACTTTATAGGAAATATGGGTTTCGTCGTGGACTGTGATGCGTGGGTCGCCCCAAATCTCCCGGTCTTGCCCGAAACGCGCAATTATCCCCCTCGTATGAAGGCTCTTCACGATGTGTCAGACGCTGGACAGTGGCCGCTCATAAACAAAGGGTCGTCCATGCAATTCACCTTGCAGGACCACTCCATCGTCGCAATGAACCGCAGCGGGTACTAAAACAAACTTGATCACCGGTTATCCGACCAGGACTTAGCGTGCCTAATTACCACTTGCGCATCGGAGATTTCCCGAGAGCTTCGCCAGCGAAACAGTCTGGTTGGTAGTTTTGACAATAGGCAAGGACGGATTCCAGCTATACAAATAAACGCAACGTCGTCGTAAAGTCAGGAGGTGCGGACAACAAGTGGCACACCGCCAATCGCAAGCAAGAGGTTTGATTGCAGAATAACTCCATGAGGGTCCTTTGGCGACTCTAAGGATCCAAAGTTACTCCGAGGTGTACGATGATTCGTTCCGATAAAACTTGCTCATTATCACTAATTGTACTGGCGGTACTTTTTGCCGCAGCGGGCACGCTTGCCGCCCAGGACACATCGCCATCGGCAGCTCCAAAGCAAACTGCTCCGCCCGCGGCGAAGAAGAAAACGTCCCCACCAAAAGCTCCAGCACCCGTTGCTCTCGAACTTGAGCCGAAGGCGATTGAGATTCTGAAAGCGACCAGCAATAAACTGGCGTCGGCCCATACGCTTACGTTCACGGCGATAGAAACATTTGAAAGTCTGAGCCGCCAGGGTGCACCACTCGTTTACGGGAATAAATACGATACGGTTTTACAGCGGCCAAACAAGCTGCGTGTAATTCTGGAAGGTGATGGGCCTGTTTCGGAATTTTATTACGACGGCAAGGTCGTAATGGCTTACGCTCCTGCAGAGAATCTTGTCGCAGTGGCAGACGCTCCGGACACAATCGATAAGACGCTGGAAGCAGTTTTCCACTCGGCAGCGATCTACTTTCCATTTACCGATTTGATTGTTACTGATCCGTACGGCGACATGGCCTCGGGGTTGAAGCATGCGTACTATGTTGGCCAATCGAAGGTTGTTGCAGGTATTACGACCGATATCGTGGCCTTTGCCGGTAATGGGATTTTTGCGGAGATGTGGGTCGGTGCGGACGACAAGTTGCCTCGAATTGTTCACGCGATTTATCTCGATGATCCTGACCATCTGCGGCACAATCTGATCCTCTCGGACTGGAAACTCGATACGTCCGTTTCTGATGATTTCTTCACATCGTCTAAAGCCTCTTCCGCGAAGCACATGCAATTTGCTCATCCAAATCCGCAACCCGCGCCAGGCGCAAGACCAACGCCAGAAGCGCCGCCAGCAAGAACACCGGCTCCGACAAAAACCAATCCGACACAACCACAGCAATAACGATAAGGAGATTCAATACGACATGAAAAAAATAATGATTGGGCTTTCCGCTTTATTCTTCACGCTGTTCACTTGCAACACTGCCTTGGCATATGGGCACGCGAATGCCTGGGGCGGTGGCAGCACCACCCACTCCGGGAACACTACCACTCGCACCAACGCGTATGGTGGCAGTGCAACTCACACTGCGGGGCAGGGGACTTCAGCTTCCAACTCCCACGGTGGGTCAGCGTATCACGCCGAAGGGTCAGGCACGACCACCGCCAGCAACGGCTACGGTGGCAGTGCGACCCACACCGCCGGACAGGGAACTAGTGCCTCCAACGCCTACGGCGGCTCTGCCTATCACGCCGAAGGGTCTGGAACGACAACGGCGACCAATGCCTATGGTGGCAGCGCCACGCACTATCAAGGCGAAGGCACAGTCGGTACGACTTCTTCTGGCCAGACTGTCTATGCAAGTGACCACTACGCATATGGGGCACCGACCGCCTATGGCTATCATCCGCCGACGACAGTCGCGGTCTACGGATCGAGCTGCTACAACTGCAACAGTGGTTGGGGTACTGCCGGAGCCGTAGTGGCGGGGGCGGTGGTCGGCGCGACGGTTGCTACCGCTGTTGCATCGTCGAACAACGCAGCAGCAGCGAATACGGCTGCAGCCAATGCTAACGCCGCAGCAGCCAATGCTAACGCCGCAGCAGCCAACGCCTACGCTGCAGCTAATGTCAGCTACGCCGTAGGACAGATGACTGGCGTCCTTCCTGCAGGCTGTGTCACGCCCCAGGTGAATGGACAAGCTTACTATCTGTGCGGGAATACCTGGTTTCTCGCAGCGTATGGCGCGAACGGCGTTTATTACAAAGTTGTGCCAACTCCGTAGACGCGGAAAACGACAAGAGAATGTCGGCGGCCTTCTATCCTATTTGCTCCGCAAAAGGGGACGGCGGCAAGCTCCTTCCATGAGAAGGCCGGTGAGTGTCAAGTCTTTTCTTCCATTTTTCTCTCTTTTTCTTTCTTCTTCTTTATTTCTTCTTTTTCCAAGCTTGCTCTTTGGTGAGGCTCAACTCAGCGCACAACGGCATGGTGAGGCCTTGAAGTTCCTGTTGGCTCCGAGTGGTATGTCAATCCAATCTAGCATCCACAGCTTCGGTCCGTTCATAGACGAGCCTAGCGCATGGTACTGCTTCTTTAAATCCTCAAGATTTATCGACTCAACCCAAGCTTGCGGTGCTGAGTCCTTGCCCGAGTAGTCGCTGCGGAAGGTCGTATTGTATACGTTGGCTTTCAAGTTCCCAGCGATGCCATTGCCGCCGACGATAAAAAGCTCGATGTAGCACAGCGCATGTAGATTCTCGAAATGTTTAGACTGGGTGTTCGCGCCATCATTTGGCAAAGTTGCGCAACCGCCGAGGGCCAATAACACAGCCAGTACTGAAATAAAAAACGTGAACTTGTGCGCGGTTGTTTTGATAGGCGGATGAATTCTCCTTTTTGAATTCGACTCCGCGGAATTCCTGCAAGCGAGTTTATGTGTGTTTGTATCTGGCGAGCACCGAGAGCGATATTGTCAAAAGTACCAGCCGAAACAAAGACGCCAAGAATGTCCTCGCACATCCCCGGCGTCGGTCTCCCCACTATCGGTCAGGCACTGGACGCGACACGCCATTTTCTGGAAATGTACCGCCGTCAGTTAGGCAATGAGAAAAGCCGCCGTACATTGCAGCGTCTCGACAAACGCCTACTCGCTGTCACTGCACAACTGCAAAAGACCCGCACGGAAGAAAAATGAGGAAAGTTTGGCCAGTTAATAGGTTGTGACTATCACCCAAGCGTACAGCAAATCTGGACGCGCTCTGGATTGGGATCATGAGGAAGAAAGTGAATTGGGTGCTGGATGCCGACGTTCGTGACTGCTTTGGGTCTTTTTCACACGAATGGAAGGGTAAATTTCTTCAGCATCGAATCGGGGATTGCAGGATCCTCCGCCTCATTCAGAAATGGCTGAGGGCCGGCGTACTCGGTCCGCCCCACGCACGCTTGCCACGTCGGCCCCGGCCAATCTCCGCTTGTGGGTGCTATGAAATTAAGATGTGCTTCCCCGCATCCAGCCCATACGCTTGTCCCGCGTCGCGAAGCCGTTCGATGACCCCGACTACATCTTCGAACTGAAACATGACGGGTTCCGGGCATTGGCCTAGATCGTCTGATTAGGCTCTATCTGAAAAGATAGTGGCCTATCCGATTGGCCGAAAGAAAACTCGGAAATCAATCAACGTTCTCTGAACAGACAGGTTGGCTTCCGCGCGAAGCGCGCACCGAACCATTAGCAGCTCTGCATTCGGTGCCGATCGGCATTTCATCCGCTCGTCTGCAACACACCATTAAACGGCAATCCACGCGAAATTGTGTCTGGATCTTCTTGAGAAACAATCGCATTGTTGAAATCTGTTTCACAGCCGCAAGTTAGCACTCAGCTTGGCATCACCCATGCTCACTTTTACCTGCGTGAGAAGGTAGAGCTAATCGGAATGAGATAGCCCCCAAAATAATTGGCTGTTTTCTCCGCCGCTCCAACGCTTTTCGATTCGAAGGAGGTTCTATGAAAAACCTACGTTCTATCCTGGTTGCTCTGGCTGTGCTGCTTATGGCCACAGCTGCTCACGCACAACAGACGAAAGTAACTGCGACTGTTCCTTTCAACTTCGTCGCCGGTGACCGCGCATACCCCGCTGGCGACTACTCAATCAGTTCCGACGGTTCCGTCCTTAGGATTACCAACGACGAAAAGAGTGAGCTGATGCTGTCCCAAACTTGCGAAAGTCTTAATCCCTCGGCAGACACGAAGCTTGTTTTCCACAGCATGGGAGGCAACTATTTCCTCTGGCAAATCTGGGTTGCAGGTATTTCCATCGGACGCGAACTGCCCAGAAGTCACACAGAAGCCCGGCTTGCTCAAAACCACGTAAAATCGGAGTCTGTGATCGTCGCCGCAAATATCGCTCGTTAG
The DNA here is from genome assembly GCA_963775865.1 of Candidatus Acidiferrales bacterium. Lineage (GTDB taxonomy): Bacteria > Acidobacteriota > Terriglobia > Acidiferrales > UBA7541 > Acidiferrum. The sequence continues at coordinate 412,267 of CAVZKU010000014.1, forward strand.
ATTAGATGCCTGCGACCACGTCATTCAGGTCGAAAGAGGGAACGTGCAAACGCTCCCTCTTTTTTATTGCCAACGGCATCCGAAGGAGCCGAAACAATCTTGACCAGACTTTAATTGCTTTGGTCCGCAGAACTAAGGACTACGCTCTGGCCAAGGGTTGGTGGGGCTGACGGGGCCTACTAATCGGAGCATAATATAGGTGACATTCAGAAAATAATGTGTTAGTGTGTCGGGCATGGGAAACCAAGATGCTCGCTCGCTGCCGGCGGAAGCTCAAGAAGATCTTCGCCGACGAGTCGTTGATGCAGTTCAGAAAGGTCTTTCGCAAACTGAGGTGGCTCGAGTCTTCGGGGTAGCTCGAGGTACAGTGAGCCGCTGGATGGGGATGGTGGAACGGGAAGGACGACGGGCGCTGAAAGCACAACGGCGAGGACGACCGCCGGTTTCGCGATTGGCACCGCATCAAGCAGCCACGACGGTGCGCCACATTCTCAGCGGTTGCCCGGACCAGTTGAGCTTGCCCTTTGCGCTGTGGACCCGGGAAGCGGTGCAAGAGTTGCTGTCGCGAAAGTTCGACGTGCAGGTTTCGGTGTGGACGGTGGGACGCTATTTGCGGGCCTGGGGTCTGACCCCGCAGAAGCCGGTGCGACGAGCGTACGAACAAAATCCGCCGGCAGTGCGGAAATGGCTGGAGGAAGAATATCCATCGATTCGAGCACAAGCACGACAGTTTAAGGCGCAAATTCATTGGTTAGACGAGATGGGGCTCCGTGCAGACCATCAAGCGGGGCGATCCTACGGACGGCGCGGGCAGACGCCAGTCGTATTTGGTACGGGTCAGCGCTTTCACTGCAACATGATCTCTTCCATTACCAACCGGGGGCGGTTGGCCTTCATGATTTTCCGACAGCGTTTTACGGCGCGGGTGTTTCTGAATTTTCTTGGCCGTCTTCTACGCCTGACGCGGAAGACCAGAAAGAAGGTGTTTCTGGTTGTGGATGGTCACCCAGTCCACAAGGCGCGATCAGTAACACGTTGGCTGGACGAGCACCGTGAACAAATCCGGGTTTTCTTCCTTCCGTCATATAGTCCGGAGTTGAATCCGGATGAATTGCTGAACCAGGATGTGAAGACGAACGCGCTCGGCCGAGTCCGTCCAATCAACGTCCAAGAAATGATGGACAACGTTCGCTCCTACCTTCGGATCACACAGGCAAGGCCCACGGTGGTGAAGAACTACTTTTGCGAACGCCACGTCCGATACGCCGCCAGTTGAAAAGTGTCACCAATTTAGTGCCCGGGGTAATAACTACCGACCACCCCAATTTGCCGTTAGTTCTACCACTTCCGTTGTGCACCTCTATCTTTTTCTGATTTTTGGCGTGGACTGCCCAAGGGAGGCCAAATGGTTTCACTTAGGCTCCCGAGAGAGTAGCGTGAATTCCGCCGCGAATGGACCTTATGTAACAAAAATGCCTGCGAAGCGCCCAACCTACGCGACGATAGGGCAAATCTCCCAAGCTGATCACGATCAGCTTGCTTGGTGTACCGTTTTCTACCTGCAAGCGAGACCCCCGAACAAGAGAAGATTTTCGAAGGGGTCGTTGAGCTTTCTCGAACTAGGTGGCAAGATCGGATTTTGTCAGGACTGCCTAGCGTAATACTACGCTAGGTTAAGAGGCTTAGAGCAATCCTTTTCTCAAAACACCACAACCATGTCGTGCGCCCATGTGTCTTTCCATGTGGCTTTCTCACCTTGACATTCTACTGGAGACGCACTAGCATCACCTAGAATGTCTACTAAAGAACAGAAAGATCGTATCGAACTGCTCCAAGGGACTCTAGACCTACTGATCCTGCGTACACTTCAGCGTGGGCCTGCGCACGGCCACGCAATTGCCAAGGCGATCGAATTTAACTCTGATGATGTGTTGCAGGTCGAACAAGGCTCGTTGTACCCGGCGCTGCATCGCCTTATCAAACGCAGTTGGATTTCCGTCGAAGAAGGCGCTTCAGAGAACAATCGCCGGGCAAAGTTCTACCGGCTGACGGCAAATGGCCGGCGGCAGCTCGCGCTTGAGACCAGCAAGTGGGACAAGCTGGCGGGGGCCATCGCGCGGATTCTCCGGCCAACCGAGGAGGGCTAATCATGTGGCGCGGCAAGCGCATCTTGGAGGATCTCGATCAAGAGATTCGCGACCACATCGAACGGGAGACGCAGGACAACGTCGAGCGAGGGATGTCGCCTGAAGAGGCCCGCCACGCAGCGCTGCGGAAGTTTGGCAACGTGACGCGCGTCAAAGAGGAAGCCCGAGAGGTTTGGAACATTGTTTGGCTCGAGCAGCTACTGCGGGACATCCGTATTGGTCTGCGGTTGCTATGCAAGAATCCCGGTTTTACTGCCACCGCAGTCTTTACCTTAGCTCTCGGCATCGGCGCAAATACAGCGATCTTCAGTATCTTCTACGCCACGTTGCTCGCGCCGTTTCCCTACTCGGAATCCGACCAACTCGTGGTGGTGTGGTCCACGGTGGGTGGCCACAAAAATGGGGTTTCCGCCGGTGATTATTTGGATTGGAAACGCGACAGCAAGGTATTCCAGATACTGGGAGCTGTGACCGGCGATGAATTCAATCTGGCACGCCCTGGCGAACGGCCTGTGCAAGTGGAAGGCAGCTACCTGACCCCCGGCTTCCTGGACCAGCTGATTGGCGACAAGCCTTTCATGGGGCGATACATCTTGCCGGAGGAGGCAGTCCCAGGAAAAGACCATGTGGTCGTCATTACCCACAGGTTGTGGCAACAGTATTTCGCCGGGGATCCCGGCATTGTCGGCAAGCAGATCCGCCTGAATGGCGAATTCTACACGGTGGTCGGAGTCCAGCCTCCTGGTCAGCCAGATCGGTTAGGCAGACAACTCGTCGTACCCATGGCATTCACGCCGGAACAGATAAACCACGACTTTCGTTGGCTGGTTATCTTAGGACGTCTTAAGCCGGGCGTTGCAATCGCTCAGGCCAACGCTGATCTGGATGGCATTGCGCGTCACATCGCCGAGGCCTACCCAAAATCGAACAAAGGCTGGGGCGCCAGCGTCGAGCCGCTCAAGAATGATTTTCTCAACCCCGGCGTACCGATCGCTCTAAAGTTTCTCCAAGGTGTGGTTGCGTTCGTTCTTTTGATAGCTTGCGCCAATGTCGCCAATCTACTGCTGGCGCGAGGGGCTCTGCGTCATAAAGAGGTTGCCGTGCGAGCTTCGGTGGGTGCTTCGCGGCGTCAAATCTTCAGCCAGTTCCTGATCGAGAGCCTTTCTCTCGCCGCTGTGGGAGGGGTGGTGGGTACCGGCCTGGCATACGTCCTGATGAAAGCGATTGTGGCCACGATGCCGCCGAACACTCTCCTTTCGGAGACGGAAGTCCGCGTGAGCGTTCCGGTCCTGCTCTTCACTTTAGCGGCGACGCTGCTGGCAGGCATTTTATTTGGCTGCGCTCCGGCGTGGAACGCGGCCCGCATGAATTTAACTGACGCGCTGAAAGAGGGTGGAGGGCCGCTTCGGAGCACGAGACGCCAAGGTTTGGGCCGCACCTTCGTGACTGCGGAGTTTGCGCTTTCTCTGAGCCTGCTCGCAGGCGGCGGACTTGCGATACACAGCTTGTGGAACCTGGAGCATGTGGATCTCGGTTTCCGTAGCGATCATTTGCTTACTTTCGATCTCCCTGTGGCTAAAGGTCGACTTACGGAACCGCAGCAGATCACAACGTTTTATCGCCAGCTCCTCGAACAGATTCAGGCGCTCCCCGGAGTGACATCCGCGTCGGCATCTGAGGGCATGCCACTTCAGGGCGTCAATTTCCGCATGCCCTTCCAAATTGCCGGCAAGGAAGTGGAGGATATGTCCCAGCGCCCTGGGGCCGGCTTCAACATGGTCACTCCCCAGTTTTTCAAGGTCTTTGGGATTCACATGGTAATGGGCCGTGCTTTAAACGATCAGGATTTGGCAGACGGCGTGCCAATAGCGGTGGTTAATGAAAACTTCGTCAAGCAGTACCTCGCTGGTGTCGATCCGTTGTCGCAACAAGTTCTTGTTGAACAGTTGACTCCCGGAGTAACCAAAGTCGGCCCACCGGTCGCACGGCAAATCGTGGGCGTTTACCACGACGTCCGCAACGGCGGCCCGCAAAGAGACTTCGCCGAAATTGACGTACCTTTCTGTCAGAGTCCCTGGCCGCAGGCGCACATCGCCGTACGCTCTTCGGTGGATCCCGCAATTCTCAGCAAAAGCATTGGCGCTATCGTTCAGTCTTTCGATCCAGATCTCCCGTTGGGCAACCTCAGAACCATGGATCAAATCATGGATCAGGAATTGTCCGGGCACCGCTTCATAGTCTTTTTGTTTGGAGGCTTCGCCATCACCGCCCTATTGCTGGCTGCCGTGGGGATTTATGGCGTGATGTCCTTCACGGTCGCGCAACGCAGTCATGAAATAGGACTGCGCATGGCGCTCGGCGCCAGTCGAGGTCGCGTGCTCGCCTTGATCCTGAAAGAGGGGATGATCCTTGCCGGCATCGGGCTCGTTCTTGGCCTCTTTGGAGCGTATGGCGTCGGCAAAGTCGTGCACGGCCTTTTGTATAACGTCGCCGCGTTCGATTACCTTGCCTTTGGCGTCGTAGCTGCGGCGCTCCTGTTGGCCGGCCTCCTGGCCTGCTTTATCCCTGCCCATCGAGCGACGCTGGTGGATCCCATGCAGGCGCTTCGTCAGGAATAAAACCCATGCCAACTCGGACCTAGCGCCAATGGATATTCGCACTGTTGCTAAACGCGCCGCAGTCTCGACCGCCACGGTGTCGCGCACCGTCAACCGCACTTCGACCGTAACCCCCGCCTTGGCCCGGCGCGTGTGGAAGGCCGTTCGGGAGTTGGGATATTACCCGAACACGCAAGCGAGGGGATTGGTTTCGGGACGAAGCCGCATTTTCGGTCTGATAGTTTCCGACCTGACAAATCCTTTTTTCCCGGAGATTGTACAAGTCTTCGAGACTTGTGCCGTCCGGCAACATTACGAAATTCTCCTGGCGTCCACAATGAATGATCTGGAACACATGAAAAGTACCGTTCGCCGCATGATCGAACGGCGGGTGGAAGGGGTTGCGATCATGACGTTTGGAATGGAGGAAGTCCTGCTTGAAGATTTTAGGTCCCGCGATGTTCCACTAGTTTTCGTGGATGTCATTCCGCCGCGCCCCTATGTAAGCAGCATCCGCATCGACTATCTGAACGGAATCCGGCAAGCCGTCCAGCATTTGGCCGCTTTGCGCCATCGAAAAATAGCCTTTATAAGCGGTCTTCGGAAATTGAAGACAGCAACAGCTAGAGGACAGGCATTTTTGCAATCCATGAAAGAGACCGGCTTGCGTCCCGATCCCTTCTTGATCGTGGAGGGAGATCATACCCTTGAGGGCGGATATCGGGCTTGCTCTGAGCTCTTGTTAGGCGGCAGGAAACCAACGGCCGTCGTTTGCTCGAATGACCTAACGGCATTGGGAGTAATGATGAAGGGAGCCGAGTACGACCTTATGACGTCTCTGGTTCTGCGAAAATCTACATCCATCATTGGTTCGGGTAACTAAACGACCATTGGGGGCGCAGATCGCAGCCGCATTGGGTCGCACCTTCTTGGTTTTTTCGGCGTGTCCCTGCCAGTGGTGCAGGTTGGGGGAGGCCTTGTTGTTGTCGCCGTCGGATGGGCACTCCTGATGCAAAAAGACGAAGCACGCGATCCGACGCGCAAAAATATTCTGCCTCAAGACGTATTTCGACAGGCGTTCTACCCCTTAACGTTGCCTCAGACGGTAGGGCCGGGATCAATCTCCGTGGCAATCACTCTTGGCGCGAATTCGACGCGTCGCACGGGGTGCACATCTGGCTTATCCTTGCGGCGGCGCTCGCTACTGGCCTGATTGGTATCGGGACGCAACCCTTACCCCTCTATAGTCGGTTTACAAAAATCGAGCAATGCATGGTAGGTTTGCTCAAAAGTCCTAGCCGATGCTAGACACATCTGAGGAGTAGAAGGAAATCCCTGAATGACAAAACAAATCGCGATTCTCGTAATGTTGCTCCTGACTGTTCCCCTTTATGCCCAAGACAAAAAGCCCACGACTCTGCGAGAACTACTGCTCGCCGAATTGCGCTCGACCCACAACAATGCCGACTGGTTTGTTCCCGCTAACACCGCGTTGAAGGGCCTGACCGCTGAACAGGCCAGTTGGACCGACGGCAAAGGCAATCACTCCGTTGGCCAGCTTGCCCATCACCTGGTGTTCTGGAACCGCTGGAGCTTGGAACGACTCAAAGGAAGCACGGAAAAATACACCGGCACCAATGACGAGACCTTCTACAAGTTCGACGCCAAAACCTGGAACGATACTGTGCGCCAGATCGACGAAGTGATGAACGAGATCGAAAAATGGGTAGAGACCGCCGACGAAGCCAAGTTGAAAGAATCGGCGCAAACGGTAACCCTGATCTGCACCCACAATGCCTACCACATCGGCCAGATCATATACGTCCGCCGTGAGCAAGGCTCCTGGGACCCCAACATGGGCGTCAAATAACCATCACAGGAAACCCGAGTCAAGAGGTAAGCGGAAGTCATTCCGAGCTAGAAGTCCTCAGATATTCAGGAAGGGAAAGCCAATATGAAAATTCAAGGTCAATCCTCAATCGGCTTTCGTGAAGGAGCGACTCGCAATGACACGTTTCGCGCAATTTCACCGAAGACGGGTGAGGCACTCGAACCGTTTTTTCACTCCGCCAGCGCGGATGAGGTAGATCTTGCAGCGCGGCTCGCCGCCGATGCATTTCGTGCTTATGGGAACGCCGATGGGATGACAAAGGCGAGATTGCTTAGGGCGATTGCCAGCCGATTGGAAGGAATTACCGAACTGCTGGTCGAACGCGCCGAGCGAGAAACGGCCCTGTCAGAAGCCCGGCTGCGAGGCGAGATCGGGCGTACGACCGGGCAATTACGACTTTTTGCGAAGGTGGTGGAAGAAGGAAGCTGGGTCATGGCCCGGATTGATCGGGCGGATCCTGCCCGTAAGCCCACAGGAAGGCCGGACATTCGTTCGGTTCTGCGGCCGATTGGCCCCGTGGCCATATTTGGAGCAAGCAATTTTCCGCTGGCTTTCTCGGTCGCCGGTGGGGATACCGCGTCCGCGCTAGCGGCGGGAAATCCTGTCATCGTTAAGGCACATCCGGCTCATCCTGGAACAAGCGAGCTTGTGGGGCACGCGATTCGTGGGGCGGTCCGCGAGTGCGGCCTATCGGAGGGGACGTTTTCTCTCCTATTTGACTCCGGCACCGCCGTGGGAACGCAGCTAGTGCAGCACCCATTCATCAAGGCTGTGGGCTTTACGGGTTCGCAAGCCGCGGGGAGGGCTTTATTTGATCTTGCGGTTCGCCGAGCGGAACCGATTCCCTTTTACGGGGAAATGGCCAGCACCAATCCCGTGTTTGTTCTGCCGGGAGCCGTGGAGACAGCGGGTGAGCGGATTGCCACAGATTTGTACGGATCATTCACACTGGGCGCGGGTCAATTCTGTACGAAACCCGGTTTGGTTTTCTTGCAAGAAGGAAAGCCATTCGAGTTGTTCGCGAGGAGTCTGAAAGAAAGGGTTACGCAGGCAGCGGGATTTACATTGCTCACCGGCGCAATCAGCTCATCGTATAACCGGAGCGCAGAGAAGCGAGAACAGGAATCCAAGGCCATGGTCTTGGCTCGGGGACAATCGACTCTCGAAACGGAGAGTGCATCGGCCCCGGCACTGCTATTTGCAACGAATGCTTCCGCTTTTGTGGCCAACCCTGAACTGGCTGAGGAGCATTTTGGTCCGTCGGTCTTGCTGATCGAATATTCCACAAAGCAGCAGTTATTGGATTGTGCTCACCACCTGGAAAGCCATCTAACAGCGACGATTCATGCCACGACGGAGGACCTACTGGAACACAAGGAACTCGTTCAGATACTGGCAACGAAAGTCGGACGAATTGTATTCAACGGATTTCCGACAGGTGTGGAGGTGTGCCATGCGATGGTGCATGGCGGACCCTACCCCGCTACTACGGATTCCAGAACGACATCTGTGGGGACGCTGGCGCTGTACCGGTTTGCGCGTCCAGTGTGTTTTCAGAATTTCCCTGATGAGAGCCTTCCAACAGAGTTGAAGAGACAAAATCCGCTTAAGATATGGAGGATGGTGGACGGCGAACAGAGCAAGGAAGCAGCATGAAAGAATGTTATTCTGCCGCCAAGCTGTGATCTTCGAGGAGTGAAATAACCGGAAAATTCAGGAGTTCGCGTTATGAAGTAAACGTTTGCTCCTTTCCTGTGTATAATCGCACTTCCGCTGAGGAACTGCCTTGGGATCTGAGGAGAATCGTTTACGGTGGCGCATTGCGATCCTGGTCAGTGCTGCGATTGCGATCAGCTACCTGGATCGCCAGACTCTTCCCGTGGCGATCAAAGCGATCAGCCGAGACATCCCACTAACCAATGAGCAGTTCTCGGCTCTGCAGTCTGCCTTTTTGTTTGCATACGCGTTGATGTATGCGGGCGGAGGAAAACTGGTGGACGTCCTGGGGACGCGGCTAGGTCTTGCGGTAATTATGCTTTTCTGGTCATTTGCGTGCGCCAGCCATGCACTGGCAACCGGGTTCGCCATGTTGGCCATCAGTCGGTTGCTGCTGGGTGTCGGAGAGGGCGGCGGGTTTCCCGCCGCCACGCGAGCGGTAGCGGAGTGGTTTCCGACGCAGGAACGGGCAACGGCAATGGGCCTAATCAATGCAGGGACGGCAGTGGGAGCGGTGGTGGCTCCTCCTTTGATTGCAGTGGTTCTGGAAGTAACGAATTGGCGTTGGATCTTTGTGCTGGCTGGCGGATTTGGGCTTGTTTGGACGGCTTGGTGGCAATGGTCGTATCGTCCCGCTTCGGGAAGTTCGGATGTAATGAGAAAAGGTGCGAATGAGCCAGGTGGCGTGAATGTAATCGCTGGGACAGGATTTCCATGGACACACCTGTTTCGCATGCGTGAGACGTGGGGACTGGTGAATGCGAAGGTTCTGAGTGATGCGGCGTGGTATTTCTATCTGTTCTGGCTGCCCAAATATCTTTACGACGCGCGCGGTTTTGACATCAAGTCGGTGGGTTTGTTCGCATGGATGCCGAACGCGGCTGCGGGAGTCGGGTGTCTGTTCGGCGGCAGCTTCTCGAGTTACCTTGTGCGGCGCCAGTTCCCTCTTGGTGTAGCAAGGAAGGCAGTGCTGGGTGCGAGCGCTGCAGTGATGCCGTTGGCGATTCTGGTTCCTCACGTTCGGGTGCCGTGGGCCATCGCGATCTTCTGTGTGGCATATTTTGGGCAACAATCCTGGTCGACGCTTGTGATGGTGCTGCCGACGGATCTGTTCCCTCGGGAAGTTGTGGGGTCCGTCGCCGGACTGGTGGGTTTCGGAGGCGCGATGGGTGGAATCGTGTTTGGACAATTCACGGGATACCTGCTGGATCACGGCTTCGGATATGGGGTGGTTTTCGGAATTGCGGGTACTCTGCACATGATCGCTCTGCTGATTATTCTCAGCACGATACCGGTGGTGTTGCCTTTGAAGCTCCAACGGAGCTTGAGCTACGGGAGAGGTCAATGAAAATCACGGAGGTTCGAACGCGGGTCTTACGCTGGCGCGGGAAAACAGTCCCGCTCCCTCCGCACTTCTGCACGAATCCGATGGACGTCATGGAACTACCGGACGCATCGATGCAAGCGTTCACTTTTCACGGCTGGTTGTTGGTGGAAGTATTCACCGATGAGGGGCATATAGGGTTAGGGAATGCGGCTCTGGCGCCGCAGGCAACGAAAGAGGTGATCGATCTTTACCTGAAGCCATTGTTGATGGGGCGGGATCCGTGGGATGTCGAGCGGTTGTGGCAACACATGTATCGCAAGACGATGGCGTTCGGCCGCAAAGGAATCGGCATGGTGGCGATTAGTGCGCTCGACATTGCGTTGTGGGACCTGCTAGGAAAATCTGCCAAACAGCCTGTCTTCCGGCTGCTGGGAGGCAGAACAAAAACGCGGATCCCGGTTTACGCGTCGCGTTTGTATGCCACGGAACTGAGCGAACTGGCCCTCGAAGCGAAGCGGTACAAGGACGAAGGCTACCAGGCCATGAAACTGCGGTTCGGATGGGGCCCGGCCGACGGTGCTCGAGGGATGCAGCGCAACGTCGAACTCGTGCGAACAGTGCGTGAAAGCATCGGCGAAGATATCGATCTGATGGCCGACGCGTACATGGGGTGGAACCTGGAGTACGCTAAGAGAATGCTGCCACTGCTTGAATCGTTTGGCCTCCGATGGCTGGAGGAGCCGGTGATCCCCGACGACATCCAGGGTTATACCCAGCTGAAATCCTACGGGGGGGTCCCGATTGCGGGTGGCGAGCATGAATTCACGCTGCACGGATTTCGCGATCTGCTTGAAGCGCGCGCGGTGGATTACATCCAATTCGACACGAATCGAGTTGGCGGTATCACGCAAGCGCGGAAAATCGCGGCGCTCGCGGAAGCTTATTCGGTGCCTGTAATTCCCCATGCGGGTCAGATGCACAATTATCACGTGGTCATGTCCAGCTTGAATTCGCCAATGGCGGAGTACTTTCCGAGGGTGGAGGTGGAAGTTGGAAATGAATTGTTCTGGTACATTTTCCGCGGCGAGCCCGAAGCGAAAAATGGATACATTGATCTTGATGACAGCACACCGGGCCTTGGATTGACGATCGATGAAGGTGGGCTCGAACGGTTCGAGGTATACGAATAATCCCTGAACTGCCGAGTCATCCGATGACACGACTGATCCAAATCCAAAAAGGCAATGTGCGGCGGGTAGCGCTGGTTGAAGAGCCAAACGTGCGATTGCTGGAGGACTGCTCGTCGATCTACGAGCTTGCTCAAATTGCTATCGACGAAGGAAAAAAGCTTAGCAAAGCGGCGCGCGAACGAGTGCGAGACGACAAACTCGACTATGACCTTATCTATAAGGGAAGCTCGGAATGGCGGTTGCTTCCCGCCATTGACCATCCCGAAGAGTCGGCATGCTGCCATGTTTCTGGCACGGGACTCACGCACATCGGCAGCGCTCGTGGGCGCCAGTCCATGCACGAGACAGCCGCCGAGGACATGACGGACAGCATGAAGATGTTTCGCTGGGGAATGGAGGGTGGGCGCCCGGAATCAGGAAGCATCGGGACGCCACCGGAATGGTTTCACAAAGGCACTGGCAGCACGTTGCGGGCGCACGGTGAACCGCTGGATATTCCAGCGTACGCGAACGATGGCGGCGAAGAGGCGGAGATCGCAGGCGTTTATATCGTTGCCAAGGATGGGCGACCGTATCGCATCGGGATGGCTGTGGGCAATGAATTTTCGGATCATGAGTTCGAAAAGAAAAATTATCTGTATCTCGCAGGTTCGAAACTGCGCAAGTGCGCGCTGGGCCCGGAAATTCTGGTGGATGGGAAGTTCGACTCCATTCTCGTTGTGGCAACCATCCTGCGGAACGCCGCTGTCCTGTGGACAAGAACTTTCTACACCGGCGAATCAAAAATGTGTCACAGCGTGCAGAATATTGAGCATCATCATTTTAAGTTTGAGGCGCACCGCCGGCCAGGAGACGTTCACGTGCATTTCTTTGGCACCGACTGCCTGAGTTTCAGCGATCAGGTGCGTTTGCAGGATCGAGACGTGATGCAAGTCGCTGCTGAAGGTTTTGGGCGTCCCCTGATGAATCCCGTTCGCCGAGAGGATTCCAAACCCGATATTATTAACGTCATCCCCTTGGATGAATAAAGTTATGGCAAAACCATCTGTTGCGATTCTTGGCCTTGGCATCATGGGATCTGGCATGGCCACGCGCCTGCTGTCTGCCAACTTTCCTTTAGCGGTCTACAATCGGAATCCTCAGAAGTGTATTCCGCTGCGAGACGCCGGAGCATTTGTGGCGGCTACGCCGAGCGAGGCAGCGTCGCGTGCAGAGATCATCCTGAGCATGGTGGCGGATAATGCGGCATCGCGTGACGTATGGCTCGGCGAAAGCGGAGCGTTGAATGGAGTGTCTCCAGGTTCGGTCCTGATCGAGTCCAGTACATTGAGTGTTGATTGGGTGCAGAAGCTAGCCACCAAGGCAAGCGAGAAGCGATGTAAATTCCTGGACGCTCCGGTTACGGGCACCAAGCCTCATGCCGCGTCCGGTGAACTGTTATTTCTGGTGGGCGGCGCGCCGGACGTGATTGAGGAAGCGCGGCCAGTTTTTTCCGTGCTTGGACGTGACGTGATGCATTTGGGACCGATTGGAAGCGGCGCAATGATGAAGCTGGTCAACAATTCTCTTTGTGGAGTGCAGGCTGCGTCCTTCGCGGAAGCGTTGTCACTGATTGATTCCGGAGGTTTAGATCGGGCGAAGGCCATCTCCATCCTGACCGGCGGCGCACCCGGGAGCGGAATTCTAAAGAGAATGGCGGAGCACGAAACCATGAATGACTTCACGGCCGTGTTTGCGCTGCGGTGGATGACCAAGGATCTTGCCTATGCAATCCATACCGCTTCTGGAGAAGGAGTGACTCTTCCGCTGGCAACTGCCGCGTTGTCTGTTTTTCAGCAGGCGATGGCATTGGGCTACGGTGATGAAGACTTTGCTGCTGTCATCAAATCGGCGCAGAAGCATCAGAAACAAAGGAACACTTGAAGAGTAAGGATGAACTTCGAACCTATGCGACAGGCCGCTTTTGGACTGGCCATACTGCTGATCGCGGTCTCCACGCAGGCTCAGGCACCTGCGCAGGATCCGGTCAAGGTGCGAGTCAATGCGGCAGGGAAGATAGCGCCTTTCAAACCCATTTATGCATTTTTCGGGTACGACGAACCGAACTACACCTATACAGAAAATGGTCGCAAACTCATCGGGGAACTCTCTGCGCTAACGAATGTACCTGTACTGTTTCGAACCCATTTTCTATTGGCGACGGGAGATGGCACGCCAGGATTGAAATGGGGATCGACGAATGCCTATGTCGAAGATGCTATGGGACATGGGAAATACGACTGGACGATCGTCGATCGGATCTTTGATACGTATCTGCAGGTTCATGGAAAGCCATTCGTAGAAATTGGATTCATGCCCGAAGCGCTGTCTTCGAAGCCCCAGCCTTATCATTCCGGTTGGATCGCCGGCGAGGCGAACGAAAGTTATGCCGCCGGGTGGTCTCACCCACCGCGAGATTACACGAAATGGGGTGAGGTCGTTTACCGGTGGGCCGAGCATTGTGCTGAGAAGTATGGGGAGCAAGAGGCCGAATCGTGGTATTGGGAAGTATGGAATGAGCCAAATATTTTTTACTGGCAAGGGACGCAAGAAGAATATTTCAAGCTGTACGATTATGCCGTAGCCGCAGTCAAGCGCGCACTGCCCCATGCACGAGTCGGAGGTCCAGCTTCTACAGGACCGGTTGGAAAGCAAGCGGCAGAATTTCTGGAGGCATTCCTCAACCATTGCGCAGCGGGAAACAACTACGCGACGGGAACCAAGGGCGCTCCGCTGGATTTCGTCAGCTATCACGCTAAGGGCAGCCCCGAGGCAGTCAACGGTCTCGTGCGCATGGGCATCGCAAGACATCTTCAAAGTATTGACAGTGGATTAGAAATCCTCGCCCGCTATCCGAAATTTCGCAATCTTCCGGTAATCCTGAGTGAATCGGATCCAGAGGGTTGCGCCGCTTGTTCGGCGCGGATCTACCCGCAGAACGCGTATCGGAATGGGCCACTTTACGCGTCCTATACGGCCGCCGTGCTGAAAGGCATCCTAGACACTAGCGCTAGAGATCAGATGAATGTCGAGGGAATGCTGACGTGGGCGTTCGAGTTTGAGGGGCAGCCGTATTTCGACGGACTACGAACTCTGACAACCAACGGAGTCGATAAGCCTATTTTGAACCTTTTCCGCATGCTCGGCCTTATGAAGGGCGATCGTCTGGAAGCTTCGAGCAACGGCGCAGTTCCGCTTCACGAAATCTTGTCCGATGGGGTCCGCAAAAATGCGGACATAGATGTGCTCGCTACGCGCGACGACCATGGCGTCTCGATCATGATTTGGAATTACCATGATGAAAACATTGCCGGGCCGGCGGCCGCAATCACCCTCTCAGTGCAAGAATTACCTGTCGCTCAACGTGTTTTGATGACGCATTACCGCATCGATGCGAATCACAGTAACGCCTACTCAATCTGGAAAAGCATGGGCTCCCCCCAGGACCCGAGGCCAGATCAAGGCCGACAACTTGAGGCGGCAGGCCAACTCCAGTCGCTGGATTCACCAAATTGGTTATGGACGCAGTCGGGAACCGCGTCCATTAACTTCGATTTGCCACGGCAAGCGGTCTCACTGATCCGGTTAGAATGGTGAAATTAGCCAGTTCCTGTGCCACCGTTCTATCAAGAATTGACTGAGCGGTCCCAGTTCCTAGCAAGGCCCTGACTGATTGGTGTCGGCCTAATGCAGCGTTCGCCGGCGAGCGCAATCATCCTGGATTCGAACCCCTTTGTTCGTCGTCACAATCAAACCTGTACCGTGCCATGAGCGACCATGCCCTGAATGGTCTTCTCATTCTTTAGACTGTAGAACCCCGCGTCGGCAGCGACTATTCGTGGTGCACGCCCGAACAGACGCTAATGTTGTTCGACCGCGGGAACCAGGAGTCGGCTATCCTCTGGACGTTCGGCGAACGCTTAGCTTTCACACTGTCGCCTAGCCAGAAAATAAACGTTCATATCTCTTTCCAATTTTGCCGCGCATCGCGGAATCATTATTCAGCGTGACCCGAGGCCGGCCAGCCTTTACTGGGGACGATCCCGAATCCCTCTCGAAAAGTCACTAATTGGTTCGAGGGCACGTCTTTGTACTGTTCATGAAGACCGTTGGGCCAATAGATTTCGATGTCGACAGTATGAAATTGACCCAGCCCGAAGTGCATTCGAGGGTCACTGCAAGAGTAAAAACTGGACTGACTCAATAAGGCCTGTGCTTGTACCTTACTTCCGTATCGTGCCAACACACGCGCGCCAATGGCGCTACGGTTCGATTTCACCCCTTCGAGTTTGACTTTAATCCAGTTTTGTTTACGCTTAAGGTCGTTTCGCAACAGAGAAGGCAGTTCATTCATGTTGAGGACCAGGATGTCCACATCGCCGTCATTATCGAAATCCCCGAAGGCGCAGCCTCGGCTGCAATGTGCTGCGGCCACACCCGGCCCACCTTCCTGCACTAATTCCTCAAATGTGCGGTTGCCAAGGTTGCGAAAAACAATGCGCGGTGTCTTGGTCGGGTACTGAGGAAACTTGTGCTCGACTTCGGGATAAACGTTCCCGGTTACGATGAAGATGTCAGGATGGCCGTCGTTATCCAAATCAACGATTCCGGTTCCCCAGCAGATATACCGTGTTTCTACCCCAATTCCGGCCGCACGCGTAACATCATCGAAGTTTCCTTTTCCGACGTTCCGATATAGCCCGCATGTGTCATCGATGAAATGGGTTTTGAATAAATCGAGATGTCCGTCCAGGTCATAATCGCCGATGCCGACACCCATGCCCGCCTGTTCGACACCATCGTCACTCAGCGCTACGCCGCGCAGTACCCCCTCTTCCCGAAAAGTCCCGTCATGATTGTTAATGAACAGAAGACTGGGAGTGGAGTCGCATGCCACGAAAATGTCGGGCCACCCGTCCTCGTCGAAGTCCGCACCGATTACAGTCATGCCGTAGCAATCGACACCGTTGGAAATACCCGCCTCTTTAGTGACATCTGTGAATGTTCCGTCACCGTTATTGCGGTAGAGCGAATGCCTTCCTGTGGGTAAGCCTCGGGGGCCGCATTCCACAGGCACTCCTTTCCAATCGCAGTTCAAGTTCTCCCCCGGTACTGGGGCATGTTCGAGGGAAAAATCAACGTAATTTGAAACAAAGAGATCAAGGAATCCATCACGGTTGTAGTCCAGAAAACTGCAACCCGCTCCCCAACGCGGTGTTTCATTCCAAAGGCCGCTCTTCTTTGTGATGTCTGTAAATGTGCCATCTCCGTTGTTGCGATATAGGCGATTTTGCCCGAAGTTTGTCACAAAAATATCTTCGAGGCCGTCGTTGTTGTAATCGCCCACGCAAACGCCCGACGCCCACCCTACGCCCCGCAAGCCAGCGTGGTCGGTAACATCAGTGAACGTGCCATCACGATTGTTCTTGTAGAGCCGGTTGGTTGCCCCCGGGGGATCACCCTGCAGGCGTGTACCCGAGAGCAGGAAAATGTCCATCCAACCGTCGTTGTCGTAATCCAAAAAGGCGCAACCGCAACCTGTGGCTTCCAGGATGTATTTTTTGGAGCTGACGCCACCGTATATCACAGGAGAGCGTAGTCCAGCTTCGAATGCGACATCCACAAAGTGCGCATCAAAGGGACGTCCAGACGGCAGAGGTCTGGCGGCTGCCTTAGCTGTGTGCCGGGACATCCCCTGTGCAAGGAGTCGTTCCCCTGCCAAAGATAAAAGAGAATTGATGGAAAGCCGCGCAAATTTGCGTCGCGTGACGATCATACTAGAGATGGGACTTCAGAACTAAAAATTGGCGAAGCGGGGGTTTGATTATTCATGCCTGCAGCCACCAGGTGAAGGATCATTAAAAACTACCTCTCGGCGAAGGCTACGGCTCTGTTGTTGCACTCGGCGCCGCTCCAGCTTCGACCAGCTTGTAACGATTGTGCTCCCTCTCTTCTCTTGTGCTTTCTGCACGAAGTTCCGCCAGACGCTTGAGCAAATCGGGAATTTCCTTCGTTTCGCCCGCTTTCCGCAGGGCTTGGATCAAGCGGTACAAGGCAGTTTGATCCTTCGGATCGGTTTTCAAAGCTTCTCGGCACTGGTCGATCGCTGCATGGATTTGGCCGACCTGCAAGTATAGTTTGGCCAGCACGTCCCGTGCCGGGGCTAATGTGGGCCGCAAAGCAACGGCTCTTCTTGCAGAGCGGAGCGCGATTTGAAAATTCTCGCTTCCGGGTTCTTGTCCCATTTTGGTGAGAATGTCCGCCTGAAGATACAGAAGGTCAGGATCATTCGGTTTAGTGGCGAGTTTGGATCGCACAGTCGCGAGCGCGCGGCCCAAATCATTGGCCTCCGACTGTTCTAGGCCGCGCGCAACGGAACCGATGCCCTGGTTCGGTGCAAGTTCATCAGCCCTATCAAAGTCGCTCTCCGCCTCTTCGTACTTTGCAAGTTGAACGTAGAGCACACCCCGCGTCAAGTATAAGGAGGCGGACTCAGGTTCAGCCTTCAGTCCGACATTTACCATGTCAATCCCGACTTGGTAAGACCGATGGTCCATGGAAAGGGCGGCAAAATCTACGTACAGGTCCACATTATGCGGATCCTTAACAATTGCCTGGCGGAGGGTGGTCACGGCTAAAGGAGTGTTCCTGTCCGCTTCATAAGCGGAAGCGGCAAGCTCCAGTGTTTCGACGTCGGGCTGGTCTTTCTCTAACAGCGGAGCAAGTGTAATCAACGCCGCCTTGGGCTGCCCGCTCATGACCTGAATGGTGGCCAATTGGCGGCGCGTATCACTATCCTCCGGATCTAGCTCGACGGCTTTCTGGTAAACCGAGATTGCGTTCTCCGGTTGGTCCAGCTTTAGTAGACACGCACAGTATTCTTCTCGCGCTGTCGGCTGGGAATCTAACAGTGGGCCGCTTGCGGCGAAATGTTCCACTGCCTGCCCGCAGTCTCCGCGCTTGTAGGCAAGAAAGGCCAGCATGCCGTGACTCGTTGGGTCGCTCGGTCGGAGCCTCAGTAATTGCTGTAAAAGAGGGACCGCCGCCTGGCTACCGGCATCGTATTCAAGTTGCCCTGCGCCTTCGAGAGCAGGGAGAAATTCTGGGGAGATCTTGAGTGCTTTTTGATAAGCAACGCGAGCCTCTCTCTTATCTCCTTTCCCTGAAAGTGCCAGCGCCTGCATCGTCCACAATTTTGCGTTCTGGGGAGATTCCTTAATTGCTGGTTGGAGCAATGCCAAAGCCTGGTCAAAATCGTGGGCAGCCAGGGCCGAAGCGATTGCTGCTGTTCTCTCCCGCTCCGTCTGGCCGGATGTGGCTTGAGAGAATGCCATAACAATCGCCAGGAACAACATTAGATTGCAAATGCGCATGCGCTTCATTATCGCGCTATGCTTCCTGCTTGAAAATAGAGAAAACGATTGCTCGAATTCGTCGCTAAGCGTTACAATCCGCAACCACTATGAACCGAGGCGTGAGTAAACTTTTGCTTATATTACTTTTGGGGTTTGTCAACGTCTTGGTAATTCCATTGGGTGCGCGCAACGATACATCGACCCGACTGCGCTACCCCACCGAAGACATGGGTGCCGATTCTCTCCCCGCGCGGAAGAAAGCTCAGCTCATAGCCGCGAAGCAGTTCAAGGTTTTCCACGACTTTCAATTTAATGACCGGTTGAAAGAGAGTGGAATCACTTTCGTGCATCACGCCGTGGACGACGCGACCAAGCACATGCGGATGGGACATTACGATCATGGAAGTGCGGTTGCTGTGGCCGACGTGGATGGGGATGGGTCCTACGACATACTTTTCTTGAACCAGGTGGGAGGCAACGAACTCTGGAGGAACCTCGGGGGCGGGAGGTTTAAGAACATTACCGAGGAAGCAGGAATTGCTTTGCCGGGCCGGGTCAGCGTAGCGGCGGCATTTGCCGACATCGATAACGACGGTGACCAGGATCTGTTCATTACCACCGTAAGAGGTGGAAATGCACTATTCGAAAATGACGGTCATGGTCGGTTCCGGGATATCACGCGGGAATCCGGTCTCGACCTGGTAGCGCATTCTTCGGGTGCCTTCTTTTTTGACTACGACAACGATGGCCTGGTCGATTTATTGGTCTGCAACGTCGGCAAGTACACCACAGATGAAAAAGGGCCGGACGGCGAATACGTTGGAATTCAGAACGCATTCTCAGGGCATCTTTACCCGGACCGTTACGAATATCCTGTCCTTTACAAGAACATGGGACACAATCACTTTAAGGATGTGACGGCAGAGGTAGGTTTGCGACCACACGGTTGGTGCGGTGATGCGAGTTTCGCCGATCTCAACGGAGATGGCTGGCCTGGCATTTTCTTCCTGAACATGCAGGGGCACAGCCACTACTACGAAAACATCGACGGGAAGAAGTTTGTCGAGAGAACAGACGCGTACTTTCCGAAGACCCCTTGGGGTGCGATGGGGATCAAGTTTTTTGACTATGACAACGATGGCCGCATCGACCTATTCATCGCGGACATGCATTCCGATATGAGTGATGAACCTGGTCCGGAAAACGAGAAATTGAAATCGAAAGTCACCTGGGACGAGGCCTATATTCAGGGGAAGAAGGACGAATTTATCTTCGGAAATGCACTTTATCACAACCTTGGAAACGGCAAATTCGAGGAAATCTCCGATCGTCTGGGACTCGAAACCTATTGGCCATGGGGACCGAGCGTCGGGGACCTCAATGCGGATGGCTGGGAGGACGTCTTCATTCCATCAGGTATGAGTTATCCGTATCGCTACGGAATAAACTCGCTCTTATTGAATGACCATGGCGAGAAGTTCTTGGATTCAGAATTTGTTCTTGGAATCGAACCCCGCAAGAAGTTGTACACGGCTTGGTTCGAAATCGACTGCTCGGATCCCCGCGAAGTTCAGGAGCAGGTAAATCTCAATAGTAAAGTTTGTGTCGGACAAAGTGGAAAGTCCCTCATCATGTCGCCGCGGTCGAGCCGGTCGGCGGCCATTTTCGATCTAGATAACGACGGAGATCTGGATATAGTGGTGAATGACTTTAACTCCGAACCACAAATACTGGTGAGCAACCTCGCAGAGAATGAAAAGATCCATTGGCTCGAGGTTGTACTCAGCGGTACGAGCTCGAATCGCAATGGACTCGGTGCCATCGTCCGCGTCTACGCGGGCGGGCGAACTTATTTCCGATACAACGACGGGAAATCCGGCTATCTGGCTCAGAGTGTTCTGCCTCTTTACTTTGGCCTAGGAGCTACAACAAAGATCGATCGTGTGGAGGTCGACTGGCCTTCGGGTCGCAAACAGGTGTTGGCAACGGGCCTGCAAGAAAACCAGACGCTGTCGATCACGGAACCAAAGTAGTTTTGTTGCTCATCAATCCGCCTCGGGAATCACCCTGCGAAGTTCAAGGGGATGCTCAAGGCCACCTCCCTGGTTAAAGGAGACCTCACGAAGATAGTTTCCCCGGATCAGTGCCGGTCCTGCAACGCTCGAGGCGAAGATTCGAACGCTAAACGGCCCGCTTGGTGACGAACTAAGAGGACACAGGGTGCGGATGGTTCGAACAAGCGATTTCTGCAGATTCGCCCAGCCCGACCTCGATGCATCAGGACGCAGGTTTTGCTGCGAGCAAGGGTCGACTTCTGAATCCCCTTGGCTTCCGGATAAGAATGCTTTCCACAGATAATCCTTAATTATTCAGAATTTCTCTTGACATAAACCAAAAAATAAGTATAGGCTCTCTTCACAAAATGAGTAAACGTTTTCTCTAATGTCCGAAGGAGAAACCTTTACTTGGGGAATTCCATATTGTTTGTGGTGTTGGGGGTGGAGTGTATCTGCCCGCACAAGGAGGTATTGTGCTTAAACACTCCGGTCGTGTGGTGTTTGCGCTCTTAGTCTTGTGTTCTTCCTCAAGCTTTTGCCTCGCTCAATACAGCAGTAGTGTTCAGGGAGTTATTCTCGACGCGAGTGGAGCTGTGGTCGCGGACGCCTCGGTCGAGCTGCGCAACTTGGACACGGGAATCAAGGTCGCAATAACTACGAGCAGCTCAGGAAACTATAGTTTTGCGAGCCTGGCGCCCGGCCGCTATGTGGTCAGAGCCCAGGCGAAGGGATTTCAGACGACGGAAGTAAACGTAACGCTCGACACGGCCCAGACGCTGGGCACGAACATCACGTTAGCTGTCGCCTCCGCGAGCGAATCAGTGACGGTACTGACGGAGCAGGGCCCGCCCATCGACGTCGACGATACCCGCATTCAGGCGACCTTGGATGCTCACAGCACCCAAGGGGTTCCGCAATTGAATCGAAATCTGTGGGACGTGCTCAGTGTTACCCCTGGAGTCGTCGGTACAGGCACTCGCGGCGCTGGTGCCTCTCCTGGCGGAGGAGCGGACAACTTCGGTACGCAAACTCCCCAAATCAGTGCCAACGGGCGCAGTTACACGGGTAATGTTGTTTTCGTAGACGGGATGAATGTGACTAGTCCCGTTCAGAATGGCAACCTCATTCTGGCGCCTGTCCCCGATGCCGTTCAGCAAGTTACGATGCAGGCCAACTCTTGGGACGGGGAGAATTACCTTGGAAGTTCAGTCCTGGTTCAGGTCACTACGAAGTCGGGAACCAACCAGTTCCACGGCACAGGTAGCATGCTCTACACAAATCAAGACCTCAGCGCGAACCCGGACTACTTCTCCCCGGTCCGGTTCCAGCGCAAGGACGTGTCCGCCGCCCTCGGTGGGCCCGTCATCAAAAACAAACTGTTCTTCTTTGCTGATGTGGAAGCCTTGTGGTCTAAGGTACCTAGCTCCACAAGTACCGCGGGTTCTGGAGCCACTTCTACCTACTGGGAAACTTCTGCGTTTGATACTTGGGCGACCGCAAATTTCCCCAATACAACCGGAACACAGGCCCTCACTCTTTACCCGGCTTCAAAGTATTTGGTACCGAATGGGAACACCGAAACAGCGGCCCAGTATTTCTACCCTAAAACCGGAAGCTGCCCGGCGGGCCAGACGACCATCCCAATCCCGGGATCAACGGTTACCATCCCCTGCAGCCTAGCGGTATTCAACTACGGGAGCTTTTCGGCGGCCCCTCCCTACAATGCCACGCAGTATAACTTTCGTGGCGATTGGTACCCCACAGTCAACGACCGCCTGTATCTGAGTTATTACAACGATTCGTTCAATATCGGTCAGCCCGCTGCGCGCGTGGGGCTGAGTGCCCAGGACATCATGCGGAACCGGTATGCTCAGATAGACTATACGCACACCTTCAGCCCAACTTTGCTCGTGGAGGGGGGATTTGCATTTGCCAGCGTCGGCGGCGCGAATGGTCAGGATGCCAATCTAAAAGTTCCAGTCATCAACATTAACGATGGCACGCAAGGTTTCAATGTTGGCGGCGGTTGGGGGCCAGGAGAATACCGCGGACCCAATTACAATTGGAACGCCATTTTGACCTGGATCCATGGCGCCCACACCTTTAAGTTCGGCTACAACGGCGACCATGCCATTGAACACGGCGATTTCACGCCTGACAACGTGCGGCCTGTCCTTTCCTTCAACACTTTGTTCGATCTGGTCCAGGATAACGTTTACCAGTACACGTTCAATGCCTACAACCCCTTGATTCCAGGACCGGGGGGCGCCGGCAAAGTGGTTTTTGGGGGGCAAACCAATCCCTTTGGATTCTTCGCCCAGGATAACTGGAAAGTGAAATCGAATCTTTCACTCACTCTCGCCTTGCGGTTGGACGATTTTACGAATGCCACCGCTTGGGGCAACAGCGGTTTCCGGTTCAACAGCCTTATTTTGGGCTCTGGAAGTACTCTTGACGAGCAGGTTGCCAGCGCCAAAGTTGCCACGGTCGGCGGTGTGTATTCCAGCAGCCAGTGCTGTTACGCGAGTCCTCGCATCGGTTTTGCTTGGGATCCGTCTAAAACAGGCAAATGGAGCATCCGCGGCGGGGTTGGCGTCTATCGGGATTGGGTAACTCTAGGCCAGAGCGTTGATGAAATGCGCACGAATCCCCCTGGCCTCGTTGGCGCCACTTTTACGAATACCGTGACCTATAACGGCGTTACTACTCCTCTCAGCAACTATTTCGCGCTCGCGAGTTCGGGCACCTATCCCTACAACTTTCCACTGCCCCCCATTCCAGGAGGCACGTTGAATGCTGCTGGTGGCATCACGGGCGTGCAGTCTAACGTGTGGTCTTTGGCACGGAATCTGGTGCCGCCTCTCGCTGTCAACTACGTCGTCGGCGTGGAGCACCAAATTCCTTGGAAACTCGTGGTCGGAGCGAACTACTCTGGCTCCCATTCCTATGATGGATTGACTGGTTCAAATGTGAATAGCTTTCCCGGGGGTTACTCGGATGGCACCATCAACCGGCTGAATCCGAATTTTGGGGTCGTCAATTACGTCACCAACAACAATCGGGCTACCTACAATGCGATGATCCTAACGATTCGAGGGAATCCCAACAACCACTTCAATTTCCAGGCTTCTTATACGCTTTCCCACGCAATGGATTTCCCGGAAGCCAACACTCGATTTGACCAAGATGGTGGCCTGAACATTCCTGAACCGAGCGCGTACTTCACTTACTGGGGAGACGCGAACTGGGACGTGCGGAACCGATTCTCGCTCTCGGAAACTTACACGCTGCCCGGTTTCTCAAGCGGTATCGCCAAAGTGCTGACCTCGGGATGGTCTTTGAACAGCATTATCGTTGCCCAGTCGGGCACTCCTTTCTGGGTTGTCAACACAAACTCCCCAACCGCACCTGTCAACCCCGGAGACTACAATCTCGACGGCACGAATTATGACATCCCCAATAAGCCGAGTTTCGGCTGCAGCACCTCCTCTAGCCGTTCGGCCTTCAGGAGCGGCTTGTTCACCGCGTCCGATTTTCCGACTCCGGCCCCACTAACAGAAGGAGACCTGCCACGTAACTGCTATCGCAATCCAGGTATGTTCGAGGTGGATGCAAGTGTGGCTAAGAACACGCACATCCCCAAGTTAGGTGAAGCGGGCAATCTCCAATTGCGCTTCGACTTTGTGAATCTTTTCAATCGCGCCAACCTCGGGCCGGTCGACGGAAATATGGCTGACCTTACATTCGGGAAAGTAACCTCTGCTCTGCCTGCCAGGCAGATTCAACTTATTGCTCGAATATCCTTCTGACCTGCTCGCGGCGCCAGGAAAACACCCCGGGGAGCTGACGGCCCCCTTTCCTGGCGCCGCCGGCCCGCCCACGCCACAAAAATGAGACATTGCAATCTCCCTCCGCCGACGCACCCTCTCGGGACGGCCCGCAGAGGAATCTCCGCCCAGTTCACTGCGCTTGTTTTTCTAGCCGTAGTGGGACCTCTCCCGACTATTGCGGTTGCGAAAGCCGCGCCCCCTAACTCACCTCAAGCAAAAGAAAAGAAGGCGTCAGCGCTGCGATGGGATCCACCCCAGGTAGACTCTCGTGTTCCATCTCTCTCGACAACGCCGCCTTGCTTGCTTCCCGATGTCGTGAACCGGGCCGGACAACGCGCCCAAGAGCTAGTCGACCATCTTCAAAAATTTATCGCCCACGATCAAACTCGGTACGAACAAACAGACAGATTGGGCATGGGCGGGGTACCTATCACCGGTACCTCCCAGGTTGCCTCCCAACAATCAGAGACTTCAGGCGCCGCAAAGTTCGACTATGTGGTGGATTTCGGAGAAAAGCCCGGGCCGCTCAATTTACATGAATATCGCACACGTCTTGCGGGGACCGACGAAGGGATGGTCAGCGCCTTTTTAGGCAAAGGGCTACCGGGCTTAGCCCTGATCTTTTATCCTGCGCTTCAAATCGACTATGAAATGCGCTGCGAAGGTTCAGCCGGGTGGAATGAGCATCCGGCCTGGGTAGTTCACTTTCGCCAGATAAAAGGAAAGCTCCCCCGCACTTTGACGATGGAAACCCCGACACAAGTGCAGCACCTCAGTCTCAAGGGTCGCGCCTGGATCGCATCAGACACCGGTCAGGTGATGCACATTGAAACGAATCTGGTTGAACCAATTCTCATGATCGATCTCCAGGAGGTCGCGATCTCCGTAGATTACGCACCGGTAAAATCTCAGTCTCAAGGTATGGAAGTTTGGTTGCCCCAATTTGCCGTGGCGTATGCGGAATTCGCCAAACGTCGGATTATCATCGAACACACTTTTTCCGACTTTCAAATCTTTTCTGTTCAAACGCAGGAAACCATTCAGAAACCGAGAGAGCCGTGAGCGAATGGCCGTGAACGATCGAATCGGAATCGAGCCGATGACCTAGCAAGGTCTGTGCTGGACCAAAGACCAGCGGATCGTTCGCAGCTTAGACCTGACTTCTCAAATCTAATCGTCGCCAGCCCTGAGCGCGTCTTCCGTAAGCCGTGCTGACGCATAAGTTGTTCAAATTTGTCCTCTCCCATTGCATTGAAACCTGGGATTCTGGTGAGACTTTCATTGTAAAGCACGACAGCACGATCCACACGTGCCCGAACATTGCGAACCTCAATGAATATCTAAGAACGTTGTCCGTGACGGGCCGTTGATTAGATTCTTGCCCGTGGACACGCTATGAGGAAGATCACAGGGACCCTTCGCGCCACTCGTCGCAACAAATTCTAGGGCACAAAAAACTGCGAACGAATGAATGGCTTAATTCCTTCGTCTCCCGTCAATTGCAAGCAGAACACGCTGCCTTCACGCTCCGATCGATATGGAAATCAAAAAACGGACAACACTTTCTCTCGTTAGACGCCCATTCATTTAACTCCACGAGGGTTACCTTGGTCGAACTATAAAAGAATTTGTATCCATCTCTTGTTTCGACATAACCCTTCCAAGAGGAGACCAGTTTGCCGGTCATCTCCTTGTGACGTGCCCCTTCCTCAGGATTGAATGCGCTCGTGTTGCAATAGAACTTCCTTGCCATGGCTGGTAAGATTCTGGAAACTGTCTTATGGTTACAGCGCCTAATGATTGTCGGACAATTTGTCGTCAACCGCCTTCACAGTTCCTTGCGTCGTCATTGCAGATGATCAAGCGTTTATTCGTCACGGGTTGCGGGCAGTCCATTCCGAGGAGAAGGATATTCATGTTTGTGCTGAAGCTGTTAACGGCCGCGATGCGCTCGTCAAAGCAGACATTGTCATCATGGACATAGTCATGCCGAGAATGGATGGCATAGATGCGACACGGCGACTTCGTAAGGCGTTGCCGGAAACTAAAATATCATATCTCAATTACATAACCTTATAGTAAAATCCGTTAACCCGATTTATCGAAGTTATGAACCAATCACGCTGAACGCGACTTCTTCCATGTGATCAATGAAGGCAGTTCTAGATTAGCTGCTTCACGAAGATACTGTTTCGCATGTTTCGCTGCTTTATCTTTTCCCTGTTCGATATTATCCACAGATTCAGAGGGCGCAATCCAGTTCTTTGCATTTACGTTGTACACGGAGGCCTGCGCACCGAGGGGACTCTCCTCCGAGAATAGTCGTAGATGTTCTCCACCCACTTTGACTTCGGCCCAGACACCTTGGTCCAACACGGAAGAACTCCTTTGAGACGGTTGGTTTTATTCGGCTGGGCGTCACGTCAGGTTCCATTCAGCCGCGGTGCAAAAACTTAACCCTAAACTACCCGTCGAATGTCGGGCATCCACCGCTTAGGGCGTTTTGGGCTTTTCTTTAGCCTCACCACCGAAACCACGAGTAGAATTCCGACAAGTAACCCAATAAAGAGAAGTTGGTACATAATGGCCGCCTTATTTCGCTTTCAAGATAGGGCGATTCGAGCGAATCGCCTGTTTGTCCCCACAATACGCGATTCTCGGGTGATACGAGCAAAAAATTTAGAGTTGCGTTATGGGTTTATAAATACTGGATTTTGGATCGCCCTGCGGCACTCTTTTTCCCCGGACTGGAGTTCTAATAGGCAGCTATTCGGCATTGCTTTATACATGTTTCCCAGTATTGCCGCCGACAATTCACAGTCGGGGCCTGCTGCTAGCAATATCCTTGGTCAGAGGATTATCGAGTCTGAAAAGAAGGTGATGCTGTTCCTAATCAGCGGACAATGTCCTATGCAAATGTTGTTGATGAGAAGGTGGGCTCTATGGAAGGCGAAGGGTTACGTGCCTAAAAGTGAGGGTCATTTCCCTCTCACACGAAACAGACCTGCGCGTAAGGCACTATTCCAGAACACTCCTGCTTACTCGCTCCTTATCATGGATTCTGGTCTACCGATACTCCACCCACGCAAGCACGATGTTCGATATACACCGGAGCTACATGAATCGGTGAAAATTGCCATCGCGATGCAGACCCTTAGAGTAATGGGACAAGTAGGTGGCGTCGCAATTGTAGACATCGGGGCCGAAGTGGTGCAAATTATGCAGCTGTATACCGTTTTCGACGCCATGGATGATGAAGCTGTGGCCGTCAAGTCTTTCGGTCCATCGGCAGCCTAATGACGGTCGAATTGGCTAGTAGCAAGAGTCTGTCAATCTGGCGGGAGCGACGCTGATGAGCAAAAAACCTGAGATTCGCTGCTATGACTACGTAAACCATGCGTACGAACGTGTCCGCGATGCTTTGAAGCAGAATGCACTCGCCGTGTTCCAATCGGCTACGAAAGCTGCCGCATCCCGAGCGCAATCGGTCGCCGCTGAACTACGCGTGGACGTTGGTGCTGTTGCGGTCAAGACCGATATCAAAATTTCCATCAAGAATGTTGAGGAGATGTTTGATGCCATGTCGAACCCGGCCACCCGGTTGCAGCTCGAATGGGAAGCTGCGACGACGCCGGGATTGTTCCCACTCATGAAGGCGGAACTGTCTGTTTATCCACTGACTGCCTCGGAGACACAGTTGGATTTCTGGGGCCTTTACAAACCACCATTCGGCACCGTGGGAAAGGCCATCAATGCGATCGTCGGTCACCGCATCGCAGAGGCCTCGGTTCGTCGCTTCATTGACGAGGTGGCAGCGCACCTCCGAAAGACCCTTGCGTAGGTGACCGCAGGGGGACAAGTCTGGAATGACACGCTACTTGCGAACTCCTAAAATGCGATCCGTTACTCACCGGTGATCGGTTGAAATTCTGAATCCGGCAGCGGACGGATCTCGGGGTTCCGCATAAGAACTCTCGCGCAGGCGTTCCATCGCAGAATCGCTCCGTCATTGCCAGGCGGACGTAGAGCTTCGGCTCGCTCGTAGTGTTTCATTGCCTCATGTAAAGCGTGATAGGCGTTTGCGTTGCTGCCAAGCCCGCCTTGGTGGAGGTGTGAGTGCCCCTTACGTTCCCAGATTATGCCGGCGTAATAGGCTCGCTCGTACTCACCCTCTATGCGGTGGAGTACTTCCTGAGCCGATTCCATAGTGACCCCACTGTTAAATTGATCCGTGCGTGCAAGGAGCAAAGAAACGAGAGCCTGTTGATGTGTGGGCAAAATCGCCAGAATGTCCAGATAAATACTTTCGGCAAGGCTCGGCTCGTTCAGAAGGCGGTAACGCTCGGCTTTCTCAAGAGCTTTGGGAACACCGTCGGTTGAGATGGACTTCAGACTGAAACGCATGAGCGCCTCCTATCCACGGAACATTCGGAACAGTTTCGTCAACGGATCGAAAAAGCGATCCACTACGCGTTCCTTCATAGGAATGATGGCGTTGTCGGTGATAGTGATGCCTTCAGGGCACACCTTCGTACAACATTTGGTGATGTTGCATAACCCGATGCCTTGCTGGGCTCTCAGTTGGGGGAGGCGATCCGCTTCATCCAACGGATGCATTTCCAGTGCGGCGGTATAAACCAAGAAGCACGGCCCGATGAATTGGTCATGCATGCAGTGGTCACGCAAGACGTGGCAGACGTCCTGGCACAGGAAACACTCAATGCATTTGCGAAACTCCTGCACGCGATCGACATCTTGTTGGGCCATGCGCCAAGTGCCGTCCGGGGCGTCTGGACGGCGGGGTTTGAACTTGGCAATGTTCTGTTTTATGCGATAGTTCCACGACAAATCTGTAACGAGATCTTTAACGTGCGGGAAAGCCTTCATCGGCTCGATGGTCACGGGCTCTTCCAGAGGGAGTGAATTCAAACGCGTCATGCACATCAACTTCGGCATTCCGTTAATTTCCGCGGAACACGAGCCGCACTTGCCGGCTTTGCAGTTCCATCGCACGGCAAGGTCGTTGGCTTGTTCAGCCTGGATATGATGAACGCTATCGAGCACCACCATTCCGGGAGCGACTTCTGTAGTATAGTCCTGAAAACCTCCGGTGCCTTTTTCCCCGCGCCATATTCGGAATATTGCCGTTGCCATTACTTCATCTCCTCGATGATCTGTTTCAAATCCAGCGGCATTTCGGGAATAGGCTCTCGCAGGACTTGCATCGCGCCGTCGCCGCCCTTACGGATCACAACGTTAAAAGAGCCAAACTTGTCATCCTTGCTGGGATAGTCGTCGCGGAAGTGCGCGCCGCGACTCTCTTTTCGCTCCAAGGCGGCCAATGTCACCATTTCGGATATAGTCAGCAGGTTATTCAGGTCGATGGCGGTGTGCCATCCCGGGTTGTATTCGCGATTGCCTCCCACGCCAACTTGTTCCGCCCGTGCCTGCAATTGACGGATACGGTCAAGCGCCTGCAGCATTTCCTTCTCCTGGCGAACAATACCGACCAGATCCTGCATCATGTCCTGCAAGGCATGTTGGACAGCATAAGGTCCTTCTGCGCTATCGCGTTCGAACGGCGCGAGCGCGCGTTTTTCCGCTAATTCGACTTCCTTCGGATTGATGACACCCAGCGAGTTCTGTTTCGCGTAGCTCGCCGCGTATTGACCAGCCCGCTTACCAAAGACCAGCAGGTCGGACAGCGAATTCCCGCCTAGTCTGTTCGCCCCGTGAAGTCCCGCGCCGCACTCTCCAGCGGCGAACAGGCCCGGAACGTCGGACATCTGCGAGTCTGGATCGACACGGACGCCGCCCATCATGTAATGCGTGGTGGGTCCGACTTCCATTGGGACCTGCGTGATGTCAATGTCCGCCAGTTGCTTGAACTGGTGATACATGCTGGGAAGTTTTTTTTTGATATGTTCGGTGGCGTTGGGAATTCGCTCCCTAATCCACGCGATATCCAGAAACACGCCGCCGTGAGGGCTGCCGCGCCCTTCTTTCACTTCCCTGCGGATGCAACGAGCTACGTGATCACGGGTCAGCAGTTCTGGCGGGCGGCGGGCGTCTTTGTCTCCCTGCGTATAACGCCACCCTTCTTCTTCCGTGTCGGCCGTTTGATTCTTATATGCAGGCGGAATGTCGTCGAACATAAAGCGGCGTCCGTCTCTATTGCGCAATACCCCTCCCTCGCCTCTGACTCCTTCCGTGACCAAAATTCCCCGGACGCTCGGGGGCCATATCATTCCTGTCGGATGAAACTGAACAAACTCCATATCCATCAGTGCGCCCCCCGCGTGGTACGCGAGCGCGTGGCCGTCACCCGTGTATTCCCAACTGTTGCTGGTAATTTTGTAAGCGCGGCCGATGCCTCCCGTCGCTAGCACGACGGCTTTCGTATGGAACACATGAAATCGACCGCGCTCGCGGTCATACCCAAATGCGCCTACGACGCGGTCACCATCCTTCAACAAGGTGACGATCGTGTACTCCATGAAGACATCCATGCCTAGATGAATATCGTGATCTTGTAAAGTGCGGATCATCTCGAGGCCTGTGCGGTCACCTACGTGCGCCAGCCGAGGATAGCGATGGCCACCAAAATTCCGCTGCAGAATCCGGCCGTCTGCGGTCCGGTCGAAAACCGCGCCCCATGCTTCCAACTCGTGGACGCAGGCCGGCGCCTCTTTGGCGTGTAATTCGGCCATCCTCCAGCTGTTCAAATATTGGCCGCCACGCAGGGTGTCCGCAAAGTGAACGCGCCAGCTATCGCGGTCGTCGACATTTGCCATGGCGGCCGCGATGCCGCCCTCCGCCATTACGGTATGGGCTTTGCCAAGGAGCGACTTTGAGATCACAGCTACTTTGACACCGGCGGCGGCGGCTTCTGCCGCGGCGCGCAAGCCGGCACCGCCTGCTCCGATTACCAGCACATCATGCTCATGGGTCAGATATTCGGTCACTAGAGAATTCTCCAATCTCTCCAAATCCCCATCGAACACAGGCGGACGTATACGTCGGCAAATCCGACGGAAAACAGACTGCACCAGGCGAACAGCATATGGCGGCCGCTGAGGCAACTAACGCAATCGTAGGCTCGCTTTTGGACCGGCGCGCCGGAGAGGCGATCTCGAACACCCCCGATAAGATGGCGCAAGGAGTGGCACCCCAGAGCGTAGCAGCTCAGCAAAACCACGTTGGCGAGCAAGACCAGGGTGCCTACGCCGACGCCGAAGTGGCCATCAAACCAAAACGCATTCCACACGTCGCGCGCCAACAGAAACAAAAATGCCAGTGCAAGGTACAGAAAATATCGATGAACATTTTGCAAGATCAATGGCAGAGATCGCTCACCCAGGTATTTCTTGCGAGGCTCTCCCACCGTGCAAGAGGGAGGATCCGCCCAAAACGCCTTGTAGTAGGCGCCGCGATAGTAGTAGCAGGTAAGGCGGAACCCGCCAGGCGCCCAGAGAATAAGCATCGCGGCGGTAACCCACACGGGGATCCATGCGGGTCTCAGGCCAAACCACGATCGCTCGGGATCACCAAACAGCTCGGGTGAATAAAACGGAGAGAGGTAGGGACCAAACCGGTAATGCTGTCCTTGCAAAGCAGCCCACGTGGAGTAAACGACAAATGTGGAAAGGCCCAGGAAAACGGCGATGGGTTGAATCCACCAATTATCGCGTCGCGACGTTTGAGCAAACCGCGAACGCACCAACGGAATATCAATCTGAGCCATCGAGTTCTCCTTCGCGTTCGGCTATGCTCGGAGTCAATAAATCGCGCGGCCTGTAGGGATGGAACAGCCTTTCTTGAACCCTGCAGTTCTGGCTGCGCCAGGGGCCCGAGATCGTTGTTTGCGGCCTAGTTCACCCCCTAAGAGATCAACGCGGTAATTATCACGATCGAATTTCCATGTCAATTAGGCGCGCGGAGAAGCAGACCAATTCATATGAATCTACTCTCAAACATGAAAAGGTTTGAGCTCAGGAAGCAGCCGCTGAATGAGTAACGCTCCACCCTCAGACGCATAGCTAAGTCCGGCACACACTCCACATGGCCATCCCGCCGGATTCACATTGCGCGCCCCTTCATTGATCTCCCAACCATAAAGAGCGCACCGAGGTTTCTGGCAGGAGTTACAGATGAGCATTGTTTTGTTGGCTCTGTAACTTAGCCGAATGCTCACCTTGCTGTTTTCTCGGACTCCTAAACGGAATTCTACACGTGTTGACTGGCCCGAGCGGTCCTCAGAAAGGGATCAGATCTCGAGGGCACCCACTCACGCGCTGCGAATGCTGCAGCATGCGCAGCCTGGCCTTCACCTTCCTCTCCTGGACCTGATCGTATACTGGATTCTTCATGCCGAACTCCCTGCGGTGGACTCTGAGAATACTCCACCTGTCAGGTATGTCTATGAGTAGGTACAGCAACATAAACATTTATCCTTGCTTCCCGAAAAGACGCCCCGGTCGTGGAAATTAGGTTCATGGGGCTAAAGGGCGTAAATACTTGCTAGATGAAATGATGCGCACGGATGCGCACGGGATAACTAAGTTACAGCCAGACTCAGCCTTAGAAAACGTTCCTAGACGACGAGCTAAATTGATTCGCCATCCAGATGCCTGCATGAATCTCCGGTCTTTTCGGTCCATCCGTGCGCACCGTGCGCATACCGTGCGCATCCGTGCGCATCCCTCTGGCACAGACGGGTCCGATAGTTTAAGATGGCGCCCTTTAGTCGGGGGCGGAATCTATTTCGCAGAGGTTTAGAATGACGACAAACGATACTCAAGCACAAAATGCGATAGTACGCTTGGCCCGCCAATCCGATGCAGCAAAGGGCTTGGCATTGGTACGCATGACAATCGGTGCGATGTTCGTGTGGGTCTTCTTCGAGAATCTGGGGAAGGGCGGCTATACCCCGTCGGGCTACGCAGGGGTGATCAATTACTACATCAAGGCGAGCCATTCACCCGCCGCATGGAAGTGGGTTATGGGACTGATGGCAAGCCATGCGGCCATCGTGGCTCCCATGCAGGCGGCGACGGAGATCTCGCTGGGAATCCTGCTGGTCGTTGGTCTACTTACGCGCCCAGCCGCTATTGTCGCATTCCTCTTCCTCGCCAGCCTTTGGCTCTCGGAATGGGGTACGTCATGGATTTGGGAACTACTGGTTCCGGTGCTCGCATCACTCGGACTCGCCGTGGGACGGGCAGGACGTGCCTGGGGCGTTGATGCATTGCTGGCCCGGCGGCGCCCCGCGTCCGCATGGTGGTGATCCGGGAATCTGTATGCGAGTATCGGTCATCATTCCGACCCATAACGAAGCACAGGCCATTGGCCATGTGCTTGCGGATCTGCCATCCAATCTCGTCACGGAAGTCATCGTGGTCGACAGCAATTCGACTGACGGAACGCCGGATCTCGCCAGAAAGATGGGGGCGCAAGTCATTCAGGAACCTCGCCGAGGATACGGGCGCGCTTGTTTGAGAGGGCTTGCGAATGTACAAAATCCTGATGTGGTCGTTTTCCTCGACGGAGACTACAGCGACCGCCCTTCGGAGTTGCCGATTCTATTGGCTCCGATCATCGAAGGGCGTGCTGACATTACGGTCGGGTCGCGCTTCGGCGGCAAAAGCAACCCCAGTGCGCTACCGTGGCACCAATCATTTGGCAATCGCCTTGCCGCCGGCTTGATCAGGCTTTTGTACGGCGTGAGAGTCAGTGACCTTGGTCCGTTTCGCGCTGGCCGCGCAGAGGTGCTGCGCGCCCTCGCCCTTGAAGAGACTACCTACGGCTGGGCCGTGGAAATGATCGTGAAAGGGGCTATCGAGGGATTTCGCATCGCGGAAGTCTCTGTGAGCTACTACCCGCGCATTGGAAAGTCCAAAATTAGCGGTACGGTGAAGGGCACGGTAGGAGCAGGGTGGTTCATCCTGAGCCGCATCGTGCGCTATTATTTTCGACGTCAAAGGGCGGGTAAGCCGCGACCAGCGTAAGTCCCGATGGGCCAATCTCTCATGGAATCCTCTAGCCAGACCACTTTGTGTTTTTCTCACCCTAACCGCACGTTGGTCGTTATGGCGAAAGCCCCAAAGCCGGGCATGGTCAAGACCCGTCTCACGGAGAGCCTTCCTTCTCCCGCAGTGACAGCGCTGTATCGCTGCCTTTTAGAGGACACCCTCGCGTTGGCAACTTCACTAACGAGAGTGGAGGTCGCGGTGATGTGCCCTGAGTCGGATCAGGACGAATTGGCGCACCTTTTAGGTAATACAGTGGAGGTCGTGGCGCAAAAAGGCCAAGGTCTCGCAGCAGGACTCACCTCTGTTTTTCGACATTTCACTGCCGGCGGCCGGCAGCACGTCATCGCATTCAATAGCGACAGTCCACATCTCGCGCCCTCGGTTCTGGACAGCGCGTTCGAAATACTCGCCACGCATGACGTGGTTGTCGGGCCAACCCACGATGGAGGCTACTATCTGGTTGGCGCCAAGGCCGCTCACGCAGCACTCTTCGAAAGCGATGGTATGGGAACAGGGAGTGCGCTCGACAGATTGCTGACGCGCGCGAAGGCCCTTGAACTCGCGACCGGCTTCACGGAACCGTTCTATGACATCGACGTCGCAAACGACTTGATTCTGCTGGCTCGAGAATTGCGGCTCGCTCCCGCGAAGGCCCCAAGGACAGCAGTCTGGTTCGACCAATGGCAGCAAGCGATCGCGCAACTTCGTCATCGTACGGGAGGTCTGTAAAACTCACCCCCTCGCACAGGCTGTATGCGCTTGGTGCCATCTTGCTGGTGGCGCTGACGATCTGCGCAAGCAACCTCAGCCGCAGGGGCGAACCGTCATTTTTCATTCCTCAGGCTGTTGCTGGGTCGCTTACCGTCTAGCCTTCTGCGAGCTCTTATTCACGCCAGATTCGGTCTTGCCCTGTCTGCTCTGTGGCATTTTCAATTCCGACGAAAGCCACCGGGTTTAGAAGACGACATTCATCGATATGTTGGGGACGGCCGCGTGCAGCGGCTCGGCTATAACCCTTATATCGTGGTTTCGAGCGATCCTGCGCTAACCAGCTGGCAAACATCTGAGACGCGTACCCTGAATATTCCAGGGCTGCCGAGCCCATATCCAGCAGGGGCGGTGTTACTCTTCCGCGCCGTAACATCGATACACGAGTTTACATTCGCACTGAAAGTAGCATTTGTAGTTTGCGATTTCGCGATTGTGTTTGTGTTGCTCGATGTCTTGCGTTGGACCCGCCAGGGAGAACACTGGGTTCTGGCATATGCCTGGCACCCACTGCTGGCGATTGAGGTGGCAGCGGTCACGGTCGATATCGTCGGAGTGCTGCTACTCTTGTTCTCCGTGGCCTCGCTGGTAAGGCGCTGGCGTGCCCTTGCAGCCACGTCATTTGGGCTTGCTGTTGCGGTCAAATTACTCCTGATGGTACTGCTGGCACTCTACTGGAAGCGAATTCGGATGCGCGACGGCGCGCTAGCTGCAATCGTCTTCGGACTTCTATACGTATCATTTCTCAACCACGGCCGGATTCCGATCGGCTCTCTCGGCACCTACGTGGAGAGGTTCCGATTTAATGATCCCGTTTTTGCAACACTCGAGCGAGTGACGGCTCCACAGGTTGTGGCTGGGATGGCAGTGCTCGTCGGCTTTCTTGTCGCAAGCTGGATGAGAAGAAAGATCGCGGAAGGTTCTTCGGACCCGTTTGCTTGCCCAATGGCCGCATCGCTTTTATGTGCGCCCGTTGTCTATCCATCGTACCTGCTGTGGATGCTGCCGTTCTTAAGGTCGACCTCAACGGTGCCGATCCTGGTCTGGACTTTGAGTGTTCTTCCTACTTATTATGTCTGCACCTGCGCACCGTGGGGCGGCCGTGGGTAGTTCCTGCCTGGGTTATGATTCTGGAATTCGGATGCGTGGCAATCGCCGCTACCATGATCGTCTTGCGAAAGGTGACTCGATCGGCCGCACTCGAATACTCAGCGGACCCGGTAAAGTGAACTAAGCATATGTGATTTATGCATCTAGGGACCTTTTCAAGTAATCCAAGAAGGCATTCGTTTCACTGAGGAGGATCTCCATGAAAATGTTGCGCCGTTCCATGATGATCTACTGCCTGTTTTCAGGGGTGCTGCTCCTTGCGAGCGCTTCCCGGGCGCAAACACGCCCACCCATTGTCGAACAACTTGCCAAGACCTACGGTATTGATTCGTATGACCAAGTTGAAGCGATCCGCTATACCTTCAACATACAGCTTCCTGCCTTGAATCTGAATCTCTCGCGTTCCTGGGAGTGGGAGCCCAAGACCGGAAAAGTCTCCTATGAAGGAAAAGATAAAGACGGCAAGCCGGTTAAGGCCACCTATCTCCGTTCTCAGCTCAACAGCACGCCGGCCAACGTGAAAGATGAAATTGAGCCTGCCTTCGTCAACGACAATTATTGGGTGATCTTCCCATTCCATGTTTACTGGGACACCAGCGCGAATGTGGTGGAGAAGGACAACCAAAAATTGCCGATCGGAAAGGGCACCGCGAAGCTCGTATCCGTGAAGTATCCAGCGGAGGTTGGCGGGTACACGCCGGGAGACACCTGGGACCTTTACGTCGGGTCGGATGGGCGAGTCGTGCAATTCATCTATCATCGGGGCGGACCCAAACCGCCGAGCAACGTCACAACCACTTGGGCGGGCTACAAGAAAGCTGGCCCTCTGCTTTTCTCGACCGACCATCGCGGCACGGCGGACGGCAAGCCGGCGCGGATTTTCTTTACGAATGTGGCCGTCAAGCTAGCGGGGTCGGACAAGTGGATCGAAGCGCAGTAGGAAGCGGCCGACTGATTGCTTACGATTGACGAAAGTCTTCACGACTCGGACTCTCGGGCAATCACGACGGTTGTGCAGGAACTGCCAAGTTTGGGCAGATCGCGATTTGCCGCGATGCGGATGTCTAGCTGTGGGCGCTCGCCCCGAATGATCGGACAATAAAAATCCGGCTGCGGTAGCGTCCCTTGCAGACGCCGCCGTCCTGCGCATCCTCCATGACACGTGTCTCGAAACTCGCAAGACCTGCACGCCTCTGGAAGTGTACGGGCTTGCTCAAAAGACGCAGAGTTCAGAATTTCGGACCCAGACAAAATCAACTCTGACAGCGGCTCTCCGGAGCCGGGCCAATAAACGCAAGGCTGCGTTGTGGCGCGGGGCGTAACTCGCACCGTGCTGACCCCACATCCTCCTTCGAGTGGCGGTAGGCCGGACATTGCCCGTACCAAGGGCTCGCCAATGGCGATCACATCGGTGCTCTCGAAAAGCTTACGGAACCCTTGCCAGTATTCTTCGTACGTGAGTGCGTAGAGATCGGACCGCACCGCCTGATAGACATTCACGCGCAACGGAGCGCAAAAGTGTTTCGCGACTCGTGCGACATCCGCCAGCCGCAAGTAGTTTGGCTTCATCATGACCGCGATGATCGTTACGGGTACACCCAGACGCACACAACGCTCGGCCTGTTGATGAATGAGTTCCCAGTTACCTGGGCCGCGTTGTGCATCCTGTTCCGCTTGGGTTGGGTAATCGAGGGAAAACTCGATGTCATGGAAGGCACGCAAGTCTTGGTCTTCCAGAACAGCAACACTGTGACCGTTGGAAGTGATGGTGAGCTTCAGCGGTCGAGTTCGCAGGTAAGCCAGTATAGCCTTGTAGTCAGGGTGCATTCCGTTCTCGCCAGTGCCCAGGTTCACCGAGTGGACTGGAAGGCGTTCCATGACGGACTTCACTTGATCCAAGGAGAGCCGATCCGCGCGAGTTGGATCGCGGTAGCAGAAGGAACAGGCGAGGTTGCACTCGTTGGTGAGCCCGAGCCCAAGCGCAATCGTGGTATTAGGCGTCTTGGCACCGTATGGGATACCCGAAACTTGGACAGGGACGTTGGTCACTTGCAGTCCTCCACCACCGAACTTACGCAACATAGCAGGCAACGTGTATAGCGTGAGCTATAGCGTGAGAGTGTGGCATATTCCGGCCGGTTGCCTAGCTTCCGCCCGGAGCGTAACTGGCCCTCTGGCGTCGCGAGGTAGACGGCATACTTGTTCGCGCCGCTCTGGAAGCCTTCTCTGTCGGCCTTGTCAGTCATCTGCATGGGACCCTCAAGCGAAATCGTTCCCCGATCTAATCGCTCGCAAGACCCAGTTTTCGTCAAAAGAATTAGGGTACTCAAGGCGAGGATAGAAACCAAGCTGCACGTTACTTTGGATTGCGTGTCCCAGGCCGCACTCGCCAACCAGTCCCTGGATGGTAAAAACGCTACAGATTCATCCCAACGCAGGAAGGTGTAGCTGCGCAGCCGGCTCCGAGCTTGCCACATAGACCGAAGCAACATAATAAAGGTCGAAGCTCATCACAGGGGTGGGCTTGTTCCGGCTTGCCCGTTAAATCGAAGTCCCATACGGACAAAGTCGGGTGTACATTATTGGTGTGAAGAGGGTCGCAAAAACCCTGATGCATAGGTATTGGCCATGAACCGTCGCGATTTCTTGCAGTCCGGGGGCATTGTACCAGTTAGCCTCGCCTTCGCGAGGGCTGCGCGCTTGTTTTCACAGGTCACAACAGTTGATCGTTGGCGCACATTTCAAGTCACGACCCACGTGGAAGTCCTGAAACCCTCAGGGAGGACACGCGTATGGGTGCCTGCGGCACTCATTGTTGAAACGCCCTTTCAGAAGACGCTCTCCAATACCTTCAACTGCGACGGCGGTACCGCAAAGGCGGTCGAGAGCAAGAGTGACACGCTAGGAATTATCGCTGCGGAATTTCCTGCCGGGGTGAACCCGATCCTCACAGTGACGAGCCAGATCGCGACGAAGGATTATGCGGTCGATTTCGCCGCCTCCAGCAAAGTGCCAAAAGAGGACGCTGCGGAATTGCAACATTTTTTGCGGCCGACCAAGCTCCTACCGACCGACGGTGTCGTGAAAGCAACAGCGATGGAAATCACGAAGGGCTCGAAGTCGGATGTTGAGAAGGCGCGCGCGATCTACGAGTGGATCGTTGAAAACACCTTTCGGAATCCGAAAACGCGCGGCTGCGGTAACGGCGACATTCGCTTCATGCTGGAGTCGGGAGATCTGGGCGGCAAGTGCGCCGATCTTAACGCGCTCTACGTTGGTCTCGCCCGCGCGGCTGGCCTTCCAGCACGCGACGTTTATGGCATCCGCGTCGCCAAGTCCGAAATGGGATACAAAAGCCTCGGTGCTTCGTCAGAGACCGTGACGAAAGCGCAGCACTGCCGCGCTGAGGTCTATCTTGCAACGTACGGCTGGGTACCCGTTGACCCCGCCGACGTGCGGAAGGTGGTGCTCGAAGAACCGCCCGGAAATCGCTCCTTGGACGACAACATGGTGAAGAATGCACGCGAGCGGCTATTCGGGTCCTGGGAGATGAACTGGATGGCGTACAACTTTGCGCACGACGTGGCTCTACCCGGGTCGGCCGGCGCCCCGCTCGGCTTCTTCATGTATCCGCTGGCGGAAACAACCGAAGGCCGACTCGACAGCCTCGATCCCGATAATTTTAAGTATGAGATCATGTCAAAGGAGACCACGCCTACGAATGGCTAACGGAAACGCGTTGGCACTGCAGTTTACAGAGAAACGGACGCGACCGGCGGCTCCTTTCTAAGACCAGCATCCCCGTGGCGCAACATGATGTTGCGGAGTCCGATTAGCGCGATAGGAAACGGGTGCCGGTTAGAGTTACAAACGCAAACCACTAACCCGCGGCGAGAGCTGCTGCTTAAATCGCCTCACTGACCACAATGAGGAGTACTGGCGGCATCCTCCCGACTTTTCTCGCACTCATGTACATGTGGTCGTATTGCAGACTCGTTATTCGAATAGCCAGAGCCGGATAACCGCCCATAGCAGCAGGCCAATCGTGCAGAACGCGGATAATCTCCTCAGCGAGATCATCGCCACGTTCGTGCTAGTGTTTTTTTCCGGAGCGATTTTCTCAAAGGAAGTGCCGAACCATGGAGTCGCTGCGGGCCTTGGGCCGTACCCCGCTGGGTGTGTGGTCTGGGCAACGGTCAACTGGGTACGTGATCAATCCTGCAACGGACCTCGGCCGGAGAATCGCGCATGCAATTTTGCCGGTCGCAGGGAAAGGGACATCCGACTGGGGTTACGTCGCGATCCCTGTTGTAGGTCCTCTTATCGGCGCAGGTCTAGCTGCCTTCTCATTCACGTTGTGAAGTTCTGAACAGGCAATGTTCGGAAGCCACACAGAGCCAATACGCAAATAGAGCGGCACACGGTTTTTCTTAGGTTGTCGACAAACAGGAAAAGGATGGTTGGCCCTGGGGGCTGTTCATTGGGCGGACTTGCGGTTGCGTCCTTCTTGCACTAACTTTTTGAACCTGCGGGCCAGCTCCAGGATTCGGTCGGCCTCTCTCCGTTGTACGGATTCCCTGGGGATCAATTCGCCGCCGATTCCGAGCGCGGTTGCGCCCGCCAGAATGAAATTCAGAGCAGTTTGTTGATTCACTCCGCCGGAGGCAATTAGCGGAACCTGCGGCAGCGGGGCTTTCAGAGCTCGGATATAACTCTCACCACCCAGCTGCCCACAAGGAAAGATCTTGACGAAGTTTGCTCCTGCCTTCCACGCGGTGATGATTTCCGTCGGTGTCAATGCACCGGGAAAGACCACAACGTCGTTCTTTATAGCGAACTCCACCACTTCCAGAACAAGTCCCGGACTCGTGAGGAAATTCGCACCCGCATCCAAGCAACGTTTTGCCGTCTCTGTGTCTAATACTGTTCCGGCGCCCACAATCATTTCCGGGAAGTTTTTGGACAGCGAAGTGATGACTTGGATTGCCCCCGGCACAGTCATGGTGATTTCTACGATAGGAATTCCAGCATGGTTGACGGTTTCCGCGGCAAAGCGGGCATCGGCTGCAGAAGACACACGAACGCCGGGAATGATACCGACTTCCTCGATGCGAGCGCGGACTCCATCCTTTTTCATGGAGAGCCCTCCTTCTCCGGCATGTCAGCTCAGCTTCTGCCCGAACTCTTAAAAAGAGATAACACCTTTAGGAATATTACATTACGCTTCCTCAAAGCCGGGTTCTGGTGCGGGGAGCTTGTCGCCGTCTTTAGCGAACCAGACATAGAGGGTAGGAAGCAAGAAAATACTCATAACCAAATCGGAAACGAGACCTCCGACGATGACGATCGCGAAGGGGCGCTGCGAGTCGGAACCGATGCCGTGCGACAACGCCGCCGGCAACAAGCCGAGAGTTGCGACAAGCATGGTCATAATGATGGGGCGCAGCCGGAGCACTGCCCCTTGGATCGCGGATTCTTCGATCGTGTGGCCGCGTGTGCGGAGCTGGTTGATGTACTCCAGCATGATGACAACAGTTTGAACGGAAACACCGAACAGCGCCAGGAAGCCGACTCCGGAAGAGACGCTGAAGTGGGTGCCAGTGAAAAGAAGGGCGAGCAAACCGCCGATACGCGCGAGGATCACGTTCGCGAGAATCAGGACAGCCCATTTAAACGATCGGAACATTGTGTAGAGAATCACGAAAATCAAGAGAACGGTCAGCGGGACGATCACAAAAAGGCGCGCTTCCGCACGTTTTTCACTCTCGTATTCACCTTCCCAATCGATGTGGTAGCCACGCGGCAATTGAACTTGTGCGTTTACTTCCTGGATGGCCTCTTCGACGGCGCTACCGAGGTCCCGGCCGCGGACGCTGTACTTGATCGCGACATAGCGTTGGTTCCCTTCCCGGTAGATTTCGGAGCCGCCGTCCTCCTGCTCGATTTTGCACAACTGCGCGAGAGAGACCCGCTCGCCCGAGGGAGAGAGCAAACGAATACCCTCGATGGCCTCTTTCGTGGCGCGGTACTGCGGAAGGTAGCGCAGAACCAGGTCATAACGCTGCTCACCTTGTAAGACCTGAGTGAGGGCCGTTCCTCCAATGGCGGTTTGCACAGCATCTTGCACGTCGGAGACATTGATTTGATAACGCGCGGCTTTTAACCTGTCCACCTCGATATTCAGGTTCGGTTGCCCGAGGACTCGAAAGACGCCAAGATCTTCAATTCCCTTGACCTGCCGCATCAGATTGACAACCTGGTCTGCTTTTTCTTCGAGAGTCTTCAAGTCGTCGCCATAGACCTTTGTGGCGAGCTGACCTTTGACTCCGCGGACGGCCTCCTCCATGTTGTCCGAGATGGGTTGCGAAAAATTCCAGATCACGCCAGGAGTCTTGCCCAGTTCATGTTGCATTGCGGCGATCAGGCTTTCTTTGTTCTCATGGAACACGGGGCGCCACTGTTCCTTGGGTTCAAATCGACAAAGTACTCGGTGTTGAAGAAACCCGCTGTGTCTGTTCCGTCGTCCGGACGGCCCACAAGCACTGGGTGACTTCGGGGAACGAGCAGAGGAGGACCCGCGTTTGGTTCATGAGCCGGATCCCTTCACTCGGTCCCGTGCTCGGAGCGAGAGTGCCGCGAACCCAAAGCGCGCCCTCATCGAGATGAGGAAGAAATTCAGAGCCGATTACACCGCCGACCGTGAGATAGATGGCGAGGAACAAGCCAAGCACCGCGGCACCCACGGTCACAAGTCGATGCTCGATCGCCCATTTCACCGCGACGCGGTAGCGCGTTTTGAGGAATTCCATGATGGGATTGCGCCATTCGCGCACGCCCTTGCTGCAGAACACGCTGGCTAGAACTTCGCAGTTTTGGGGGCGACCTGGTATTTGAACCGCGCGCCATGGGTTGTTGTTTTGCAGTTCGCTTGACTAGAATGAGCGAAAGTCAAGAAGCTCACGATGAGTAAGACCGACCAAAGGAACATTCGTTTACTGCTGATTGATGATCACACCCTCTTCCGTGAGAGCGTCGCGCGACTGCTGCAATCCGAAGCGGGGTTCGAAGTGGTTGCCCATTGCGCCTCAACCGCCGAGGCTATTCAGGTCATAGAGTCGTCCAAAGAGATCGACGTTGTCTTGCTCGACCTCGACTTAGGGCAGGAGAGGGGAACGGACTTTCTCGATCGCCTGCGGACAGCACGCTTTGGAGGGAAAGTGCTCCTGGTGACTGCGGGCGTAAATGAGAGTGAAGTGCCCAGCTTGATTCGAAAAGGAATCTCCGGGGTTTTCCTGAAACATGGGTCCCCGGCCCTATTGATTCAGGGGATCCGCGAAACTATGGAAGGGAAGGCTCTGTTTGGACAAGATCTCCTGCAACGGGCTCTGGAACAAGTGGAAGCGTCCGGCGCAAGCCAGCAGCGTGTGAAGCTAACCGAGCGCGAACGCCAGGTACTTTCGTCCGTGTTTGAAGGATTGGCCAACAAAGAGATTGCGGACCGGCTACAAATCTCAGAAACCGCCGTCAAAGCTTCCTTGCAACAACTCTTTGGCAAAACCGGGGTGAGAACACGAAGCCAGTTGGTTCGGGTGCGCTCGAACAATACCGGGACCAGATTTGATTCTGTTTTCCTAAGCTGTAATCAACCATTTGTTTTCAAAGAGAGGCAGTCTCGATGGCTCTCAGACGAATCTCATGGAGTCCATCATTTACCCTATTGGGATGTGTGGCTAGAGTGCGTGGCTACGAGGACCGTATTCGTGATGCGTTCGCGCTGGAAAACGGTCCCTGCCCGGATCCCCTACCGCCGCACAGCCAACTCTCTGCTGCACCAACCCGGGGTGCTCCGCTACACGCGGCGTGCCGCCAGCCGGTTATCGGCTAGTCCTTGAGGAAGTGAGCGTAGCGCTTCACCCACTGCTCCGAGCGCATATACACCAAGTTAATTCTGAGCGGGGACGCACTCGGCGCTCTCGTTGTCTCGGGAGTGACAACACAGAATGGGCAACCGTCATTCCGCACGTCAACTTCGTGGTAGACCCCGGGGAAGGAACTCCTACCATGACCGGAAATAAATCGTATTCTGACGGAACTGCGTTCGTCACACCAACGGGCTACTTGGTAAATTGCTCGATCGTAAGCTGCCGAGCTGTTCAACACTAAGCGATGGCCAACTCCACGAACGTCGTGCGTAAGTGTCAGGAATAACGAAAGACCGCTTTGAAACCGTAATCCATGTGCTGCTGGATATGGCAGTGAAAGAGGGAAAGCCCAGGCTGATCGGCCGTGAAATCGACGACGGCGCGACCATAGTACGGGACGACCACCGTATCCTTAATAATTCCGGTCGTCTTCTTGCCGTTGATCTCGATCAATTCCCAGAGGTGCCGGTGAAGGTGCATGGGATGGGCGTCATCCGTGCGGTTGCGCATGACCAAGCGGTAGCGGGTGCCCTGTTCAAGAAGGAACTCGCGTTCGTGAGGATACGGCTTGCCGTTGATAAGCCACAAATTGAATTTGCCTGCGCCGCCGGGAATTTTTTCAAAATTCAGTTCCATCGTTTGTTGCGGAGCCGGTGAAGTGGA
Organism: Candidatus Acidiferrales bacterium; assembly: GCA_963775865.1. Classification (GTDB taxonomy): domain Bacteria; phylum Acidobacteriota; class Terriglobia; order Acidiferrales; family UBA7541; genus Acidiferrum. The sequence goes on from CAVZKU010000014.1 coordinate 456,910, forward strand.
ATTGGCGGTCCCGAAGATCGTATAGTCCCACCGCACCTTGGGCGGGTCGATCCATTGCGGTTGACGATGCTGGCCGGCGTACTCCACAACTACGCCGAGTCCCGATTCGCGAATCATCTTTTCTGTGGACCCAAGAATCCAGATGCCCGGATTGTTCAATTCGATGGTGACGTCGATGCGCTCGCCCGCTCCGAGGAAAATCGAATCCAGCACCTGTGGAGAGGGGATGGGGTTTCCATCGAGCGCGATCACCTTCATTTTGTGGCCAGCCAGTGCGATGCGGCGGTTTTCGATGGCGCTTGCGTTGAGGAAGTGGATTAACAGCCGCTGGCCTTCGCGGACGCGGATCGGATCGCCGGATCCCAGCGCCTTATCGTTCATCGAATAAGTCGTGGAACCAACTTCGAGGCCGTCGGGATCCGTGTTCATTGTGGTTGGTTTCTCCAGGAGCGGCCCATCATGGGTATCATCATCCTCGTCGTCCATCGTGCCGGTGAAGAAGGGTTCCCAATCGCGCAAGGCGAGGAAGAGTTCCTGGTCGTAATGGCCATGGTCGTTGGCACCTTCGACGTAAACAAATCCAAACTGGCCGCTGTATGCGCCCTTGCGCAGATCATCCATCGCCATGGCGTGCGAATGATACCAGCGGCTCCCGGAGGGACGGGGCGTGAGTTGGAATCGACGCTGCCCATGCGGCGGAACGTGCGGCGAACCTTCTTCTTCGGTGCCGTCCACGTCTGGAGGAATGAGCATGCCGTGCCAATGGACTAGCTCGGGCGTATCGGTGCCATTTATGACATCAACGGTGACCGATTTGCCCTCCTTCATCCGCAACACGGGGCCGGGCGCTGTGCCGTTGTATCCGATGGTCGAGAGGATGTGCGAGCGATCGAGTTCGACAGTGACGGGGGCAATGCGGAGTGTGTAATCCGCCTTGCCCTCTGGCGCCTGTGGGGGTGGAAACGGCGGTACAGCGGTATGGGGCTCGCTTGGTAGCCGCGGGAGTGCGGCTTGCGCCAAGGTGAGGCCACCGAGTTTGAGGAGGTTGCGCCGGTTCACAAACGTGCCGCTCCCTCGGACATGTTGGCATGGTCTCACGCAGAAAGCGGCGCGGACAAGCGGGTGCGGATATGCCAAACTGCAACCAACGGAAGGTTTCTATCGTCTAACTTGGTCTCGCCCCTCACAGCCTTCCGCGGAGGTCCTAGATGAAGCTTGCTCAGGCCGCACTAGCGACGATCGCGGCCATCGTGTGCAGCGCGGGAGTGTGGGCGTTTCAGAGGACCGGGGACTTCGGCTTCGGCAACGACGAGGCACCAACGAACGTTAAGGCAGAGTTCTACTGGTCCCGGCTGGCATATTCGGCAAGTATGGCCAGCTACGGCGGCTACGGACGCCACGGATGGCGGGGCTCATGGTCGCGCGACTATCCCAAAGCCGACCGGCAGTTTCTGATCGCGATGCACCGACTAACCCGCATCGACGGACGCCCCACAGAGCAGGTGGTAACACTCGATTCAGACGAAATCTTCAATTACCCCTGGATTTACGCGGTCCAAGTGGAGAACTGGTCGTTCACCGACGCTGAGGCCAAGCGCTTGCGTGAGTACTTGATGAAGGGCGGATTTCTGATGGTGGACGACTTTCATGGGACCGAGGATTGGGAAAACTTCATGAACGGAATGCGGCAGGTGCTGCGCGACCATGCGGTCGAAGACCTGCGAAGCGGCGACGAGATCTTCCACACCCTTTACGACATCGACGACAAGATGCAGATTCCGGGAGAGCAGTATGTCTGGACCGGCCGCACCTACGAGAAGGATGGCTACCAACCCAAATGGCGGGCCATCCGCGACGAAAAGGGCCGGATTATCGTTGCCATCTGCCACAACATGCATCTGGGTGACGCATGGGAATGGGCCGATGACCCAAATTACCCGGAAACCTTCGCGTCGATGGCGTTCCGCGTAGGGCTGGACTACATCCTGTATGGCATGACGCACTAGCGCCGGGCACGAGAGCTACGCGATCAATTTGGACTAGAAAGGGCGGATGCTTCAGTTTCTGTTCAAATACCCAAGTACGGTGTTTGCCAAGGGGCAGTTTGCGCTCCTCAGTTCATGGCCTGCCTGGCTGCTGCTGGTATTGATTGCCGCAGCCGCGGGCGGACTCGCCCTGCTGATCCACTTGAGGCTGCGTGATGCTGGACTCGAACTGCGAAGCTGGCGGGCTTGGGTGATATGGGGGATGCAATCGGCGCTCGTGGCGTTGGTGCTCTTGCTGCTGTGGCAGCCGGCCATAATCGTGCGGGAGTTGAACTCCCAGCAAAACATTATAGCCGTGGTGGTGGATGACTCGCGCAGCATGGGCATCGCGGACAGCGATGGTAAGACGCGGGAAGCTACGGCACTTGCGGCGCTCGAAAGCGGTGTTCTTGACGGGCTGCGGAATCGCTTCCAGACACGTGTTTATAGTCTTGGAAGGGAACTGACATGGGTGGATGGACCGGAAGGGATCGCGCCGGTGGAAGACGCCACGAACATCGGGGACGGCTTAAAGCAGTTGGCTACCGAGACTGCGGACTTACCGTTAGGAGCGATTCTGTTGCTCAGCGACGGCAGCCAGAATACCCCGGGGATAGGCGGATCGGAGATCAGTCCCGATGCATTGCAGGCGCTGGGGAATCGGCGGTTGCCGGTGCACACGGTGGGCTTCGGTAAGGCGGAAGCGGCGCACGATGTAGAGATAGAGGATGTCAGCGCACCGGCGAGCGCGAACGCCAATGCGCGAATCGCCGCGACGGTCAGCCTGACACAGCGGGGCTATGCGGGACAGAAGGCGAAGTTGACGGTGCGCGAGGGAGAGAAGGCGCTGGCGGAACGCGAAATCACTTTAGCGACAGATGCACGCCTGCAGACCGAGGCACTGTTCTTTCCTGTTGGAGCCGCAGGCGCGAAAAGCCTCACGTTCCGTGTGGAGCCCTTGGCCGGAGAAGAAAACGTGGCTAACAACGCCATGACGCGGCCGATTTTAGTAAGCGACACCAAGAAAAGGATTCTGTACATCGAGGGCGAGCCGCGGTGGGAATACAAGTTCATCCGGCGGGCGGAAGACGATGATCCGACAGTACAGCTCGTCTCCATGCTGCGCACGAGCGAAAACAAAATCTACCGGCAAGGGATCAGCAGTCCGAGCGAGCTGGCGGATGGCTTTCCCGTACGGCCAGAAGATCTGTTCGGCTATGCCGGGATCATTATTGGCTCTGTTGCCGCAGATTACTTCACGCCACTGCAGCAGGAACTGCTACGGGAGTATGTGGATCGCCGTGGCGGGGGCATTCTCTTTCTGGGCGGGCGCTCTTCGCTGAGCGATGGAGGATGGGGAGCATCGAGCCTGAACGATCTGCTGCCGACCTATCTGCCAGCAGGGAATCACAACTTCCATCGCAACGCCGCAAAGGTGCAGTTGACGCCGGAAGGTGTGGACTCGCCCATTACACGGCTGCTCGATGATCCCGGGAAGAACGCAGAGCGCTGGAAGAAGCTAACGTACATGGCCGACTACGAAGATGCCGGATCACCCAAGCCGGGAGCCACCGTGTTTGCAGATCTGGATGTGGGCCGGCGCAAACTGCCGCTCCTGATCACCCAGAATTACGGCCACGGCCGCACCGCCATTCTGGCGACAGGGGGCACGTGGCGGTGGCAGATGAGCGAAGCTCTGGGAGATCCGTCGCACCATCTTTTCTGGCAACAACTACTGCGGTGGCTGATCGCGGAGTCGCCGGGTCCGGTGACTGCTTCGATACCCGAACGGCTGCTGATGGATAGGGGAAAGGTAGAGTTGACGGCGCAAGTGCGTGACGCTCAGTTTCGACAAGCGGCAAACGCACACGTTACAGTGCACATCATTGGACCGGAAGGCATGACTGCGCTAGTTGACCTGAGGCCGTCGGAGAATACGCCGGGGTCGTATCAGACCGAGTGGACGGCGGAGAAGCCGGGCACGTATCTTGCAGAAGTTACGGCGGTATCTGCGGACGGTCCGCCACAAGAGCTAGGCCGGGACGTGCTGACATTTCAGCGCATGGATGGAGTCGCGGAGAATTTTCACACCGAGCAAAATCGTCGACTACTGGAGCAGCTTGCGTCTGAGACGGGCGGGCGTTACTGGAAGCCTTCCGACCTAGAGAACCTGCCGCGAGATATTTCGTATTCCGAGGCGGGCATTTCCGTGCGCAGCACCAAGGAACTGTGGGATATGCCAATTGTCTTCCTCCTGCTGCTGGGCTTACCAGCGGGCGAGTGGTTGTTGCGTCGCAAGTGGGGTGTGATATGAAGCGCACTTTGCTGCTGGCCATGGCTTGCACATTCGCGCTGCAAGCGCGCGCCGCTACGTACTACGTCATCGTCGCCGGACTAGGTGGCGAACCGGATTACGACCAACGTTTTACGGCCGCGGCGAAGGATCTGGACAGAATTTTCAAAGCCGCAGGGCCCACGGCACACGTGTATACACTCTCCGGTCCGCAGGCTACAGCAACTCAACTAAAGGAGACGATGGACGCGGTGGCGCGTGATGCTAAACCGGCGGACGACTTTGCTTTGATCCTGATTGGCCACGGTTCGTTCGACGGCGTGGAGTACAAGTTCAATCTTGTGGGACCGGATGTGACGGCCGCTGAGATCGCCAAGATGTGCGATCAGATCGCGACCAAGCGCCAGCTTGTGGTGGACACAACCAGTGCCAGTGGCGGGGCGCTGCAGGCGCTCGAGCGGCCGGGGCGGGGCGTAATCGCGGCCACGAAATCGGGAACAGAGAAAAACGCGACGGTGTTCGCAAGGTACTGGGTGGAGGCGCTCGAAGACCCTGCCGCCGATACGGACAAAAGCGACTCCATCAGCGCACTGGAAGCCTTCACGTATGCGGCCAAGAAGACGTCGGCATTCTACGACTCACAAAAGCGCCTTGCGACCGAACATGCCGTGTTCAACGATGTGGGCCGCGGCGAGGCGGTACGCGAAGTCGGAAACGGAGAAGGGGCGCTGTTGTCGAGCTTCACGCTGTTGCGCCTTGGAACGAGCCAGCAGGCGGCCAACGATCCGGGCAAACGAGCGCTGCTGGACAAGAAGGACGAGCTGGAACAGAAGATTGACACACTGAAGTACCAGAAAGCGGCGATGGACCCAGACGATTACAAGAAGCAATTGACGGAGGCGCTGGTGGAACTGGCGAAGGTGCAAGAGGAGCTCGACAAATGAGACACCTCACTGTCCTCCCCGCTTTGCTATTGGCGTTCGCTGCTTCGGTTCGCGCCGCTGTTCCCACGGACTGCTGGGCGCTGCGCAAGCATGGACACAATGCCGAAGCGCAAACGTGCTTCAACAAACTGACAAGGAGCGAAGACGCATACCTGCGCGCGGAAGGTTTTTGGGGTCTTGAAGAATGGCAGCAGGCTAATGAACAGTTCCGCCTCGCCACGCAGCCTCCGAATAGCAACGCGCTCTACAAGGTGAGATGGGGAATATTGTTGCACGAGCGCTTCAATGATGCCGAGGCTGCCGGCCTCTTCCGTGAAGCGCTGCAGAAAGACCCGTCGAATGCTGAAGCGTATGTCGGGCTTGGCATCGTTTCCGCAGCTGCATTCGATGGCAAAGCCACAGAATATCTAGCGAAGGCCGTGCAACTGGATCCCAAACTGGCCGAAGCACATGAAGTGACGGCCGACGTTGCGTTGACAAACGACGATCGCGATGCGGCCGCGGCGGAGGCTGACAAAGCCATCGCCCTAGAGAACGACGCGTTGGATGCCATGGCGATACACGCGGCAATCGAGTTAATTGCGGACCGCCCGCCCGATGCCTGGTTCACAAAAATCAAGGCAATCAACCCTAGCTATGGCGATGGGTACGCGCATGTGGCGCGCCAACTGGAGTTGCACTACCGGTACGAGGACGCCGTCACCTACTACCGCAAGGCCATCGAAGCCGATCCGCGGTTGTGGGCGGCCCATTCAGCGCTGGGAATCGACCTGATGCGCCTGGGCAAGGAAGAGGAACCGTTCAAAGAGCTAGAGCTGAGCTACAACAACGGATATCGCGATGCAGCGACGGTGAACAGCTTACGGCTGTTGGATAGCTACAAGAACTTCGAGACGTTTCACGACCGAACGACGATACTGAGACTGAACAAGACCGAAGCGACGGTTCTTCTCCCGTATATGCAGGCGGAACTGCATACGATTCTGATGACCTACGAGAAAAAGTACGGGATGAACTTACCTGGTTCCGTGCAGGTCGAAGTGTACCCGAACCATGAGGATTTTGCCGTGCGCACAACCGGGATGCCGGGTCTGGGCGCGCTGGGCGTTACGTTTGGGAAAGTTGTGGCGATGGATAGTCCTTCTGCGCGCAAGCCCGGGGACTTCAATTGGGGCTCGACGTTGTGGCACGAGATAAGCCACGTCTTCATTCTGACGGCAACGAATCACCGGGTGCCACGCTGGTTCACGGAAGGGATGGCAGTACACGAGGAAGGTGAGCGCTCTCCAGAGTGGAGAGACCGCGTGACTCCGGAAGTGCTCCTGGCCATTCGTGACAAGAAACTTTTACCGGTGATCAAGCTCGATCGCGGCTTTGTCTCTCCAGAATATCCGTCACAAGTGGTCGTCTCCTATTTTCAGGCTGGCAGCCTCTGCGATTTTGTGAAAGAGAAGTGGGGAGAAGAAAAACTACTCGAAATGGTGCACTCTTTTGCGAAGTTGCAGACGACATCTCAGGTGATCGAGCAGGATCTCGGCGTAACAGCGGAGGAGTTCGATAAGCAATATCTTGCTTGGATCGGCAAGAAATATGGGACCGAGGCTACACATTTCGACGAGTGGCGCCAAAAGCTGAAAGCACTCTATGCTGCGGCGCAGCAGAAACAGAACGACACCGTGCTGGAACAGGGGCCGGCGATCCTGACGATGTATCCGGAATATGTAGACGAGGCAAACGTCTACGAATTGCTGGCCGCTGCGGACAAAGCGAAGGGTGATGCAAAGGCGGAGGCTATGATCCTTACCGCGTACGAACATGCGGGAGGTCAAATGCCGGAGGTGCTGAAGCGCTTGGCTGCACTGGAAGAGTCCGCTGGACAACTGGCCGAGGCGTCAGCCACGCTCGAGCGCGTGAATTACATTTACCCGGCGAAGGATGGGAATCTGCACCGGAAGCTGGGTGATCTGCTGTATGCGCAGAAACAATATGATGGCGCGATCCGGGAATACAGCGTTCTGGTGGCATCCTATCCGGTAGACAAGGCCGGAGCACAATTCAGCCTGGCGCAGGCGTATTTCGCCGCGGGGCAGAAGGATAAGGCCGAGGAAAGTGTTCTGGCAGCGCTGGAAACAGCTCCGGGGTATCGCCCGGCGCAAAAGCTTTTACTTGAGTTGCAACGAACGCCCGCAAAATCGAATTGAAGGGAAGCTAAATCGATGGTCTCTTCCGCCGGATTGAATAAGGATGCAGCCGTACTTCAGCAGCGTATCGAACGCTTCCACGCAGTGCGTGAAGAAATCCTGAAGCAGGTGCGGGAGGTGATCGTCGGCCAGGAAGACGTGCTGGACCAGATCTTGATCGCCATTTTCGTAGGCGGGCATTGCCTGATGACCGGCATGCCCGGCACCGCGAAGACACTGATGGTGCGGACGATCGCCGAAGCGCTCGGGTTACTGTTCCGCCGGATCCAGTTCACGCCAGACCTAATGCCATCGGACATCACCGGGACAGACATTATAGAAGAGGACGTGACGACGGGCCATCGCAAATGGACGTTCGTCGAGGGACCGATCTTCGGCAACATTTTGCTGGCCGACGAGATTAACCGTACGCCTCCAAAGACGCAATCCGCGCTGCTCGAAGCCATGCAGGAACATTCGTGCACGGTGCGCGGGCACCTCTACCGGTTGCCGGCGCCGTTCTTTGTGCTGGCGACGCAGAACCCGATTGAACTGGAGGGAACGTATCCTCTACCCGAGGCGCAATTAGACCGCTTCCTGTTCAACGCGGTCCTGGACGATTTGAACGCGGAGGACGAACTGAAGGTTATCGACCGAACGACGGCGACACGCGTGGCAACGGTCATGGCTGTGACTTCTGCCGAGGATTTGCTCGACTTCCAGCAACTCGTGCGCATGGTTCCCATTGCGGAAGCTCTTTCGCGGTACGTGGTGAGTTTCGTGCGCGCCACACGGCCGAAAAGTGAAAGCGCGCCCGAGTTCGTGAAGAAATATGTGAACTATGGAGCCAGCGTCCGTGCGGCACAGTTCATTGTGCTGGCCGCGAAGGCGCGCGCCCTGTCACATAAGCGATACCACGTGGCCTATGACGACATTACTTCGGTGGTGGTGCCGGTGCTGCGGCATCGCATTCTACTGAACTTCCATGCTGAGTCCGACAGGATCGACGCGGACGAAATTCTGAACAAGCTCATCGCCCAAGTGTCGAGGCCGAAGGAGGGCTGATGCAGCGGTTCCTCGACCCCAACGTCCTGGCGGGCATCTCGTCGCTTGACCTGTTGGCAAAGACAGTAGTGGATGGCTTTGTGGCCGGACTGCACCGTTCACCGGATTTCGGGTTCAGCCAGGAGTTCGCGGAGTATCGCGCTTATGTACCAGGGGATGACCTGCGCCATGTGGACTGGAACCTGTTTGCACGCACAGAACGCTGCTACCTAAAGCGCTACCGCGGCGAGACAAACAGCCAGCTGACTGTGCTGCTGGACGCAAGCAACTCCATGCAGTACACCTCCGGTCCGCCGAAGAAAATGGACTATGCGCGGTACATCGCCGCGTCCTTGTTTTATTTGGCGATCCACAATCAACGCGATGCGGCAGGGTTAATCGTGTTCGACGACGAGGTGCGGGAATACATCCGCCCATCCACGCGGCCGGGGCAACTGGCGCGGCTGTTTGCGGGACTCGACAGGGCGGAACCACATGCAGAGACGGATTTTGCCAAACCGTTGAAGCACTTTCAGAATTTTCTGCACCGGCGAGGCATCGCGATCGTGATTTCGGATTTTTACCAAGGTCCAGAATCCATCGTGCGCACCATTGCGCCTCTACTTTTCCACGGAAACGAGGTGGTGCTGTTTCATATTCTCGATCCGCAAGAAATCCGGCCGGTGCTGAAGGACTCGGCGATTCTGGTGGATCTGGAGACGGATCGGAAGATCGAGGTCATTCCGGAATATACAAAGACTACGTACCGGGCGAAGGTGGATGCGCATATCGAAGAGCTACGTTCGCGAGCGCGATCGGCGGGGATGGATTATCAGCTGCTGGTCACCAATCAACCGCTGGATAACGCGTTGCGCGAGTATCTTTCGCTGCGCCAGGCAGGGAACTGATGGGTTTTCTCGCACCATGGTTTCTGGCTGGGTTGGCGGCGTTGGGGGTGCCTGTGTTTGTGCACCTCTTGCGGCGGCACATCACTACGCCACGTCCGGTGAGCTCGCTGATGTTCTTCGAACGTGGGATCCAGAGTTCGACGCGCCACCGGCGGCTCAGGCATCTTCTGTTGTTCGCGCTGCGGTGCGCACTGGTGCTTATGGTAGTACTTGCGTTTGCGAATCCGTTTGTGCGGCGGGCTGCGGCAGATGCAAATGGAAGACTGCTGTTGATTGTGCTGGATCAATCGTTCAGCATGCGGGCTGGAACGCGGTTCGCAGATGCGAAGCAGCAGGCCTTGGCGGTGCTCGACGCAAAACCGCAAGCGCAGAAGGCACAGATTGTGGCTCTAGGTGGAAAGCTCAACATGCTGACTCAGCCAATTGCCGATCCAGCGCAACTGCGCGCGGCACTGGAGAGCATTCAGGTGGGGGATGGACGGGCGAACTTCGGCGAACTGGGGCGCGCCATCCGGACCTTGGCCGAGACGGTGCACGATCCAATGGATCTTTACCTGTTCAGCGACATGCAGCGCACCGCAATGCCCACGAATTTTGACGACATGGTTTTACCGAACAACGTGACGCTGATGCTGCGACCTGTAGCGAAAGGCAGCGCACCGGTGAACTGGACGATCGAGAGCGTGGACGCGCCGGCGATGTTATCTGACCCGAAAGACCCCAAGAGGTCTCGAGTGCAGGCAGTGGTGGCGGGGTTTGGAACTCCGGCAGCAGCTAAGACGGTGTCGCTGGTCATAAATGGTAAGACTGTGGCGACGCGAAAGGTGACTGTGCCGGCCAGCGGTCGCGCGGCCGTTGAATTTACCCCTCTTGATGTAGGTTATGGGTTTAATCGCTGCGAGGTGCGGATCGAGGGAGGAGACGCTTTCCCCTCAGATGACGCAAGTGTCTTCGCGGTGCGCCGCTCCGACCCGGAACGGGTTCTGTTCGTCCATACCGGTGGAGAGACGCGGTCAGCGCTGTACTTCGGTTCTGCGTTGAACGCAGCGGCGCAAGGTTCGTTTGTGCTGCAATCTGTGGCGGCGGAGCAGGTAACGGACCTCGATCCAGCGAAGTTCGCGTTCGTGGTACTTTCGGATGCGGTGACGCTGCCATCGATTTTTGAGCACGCTCTTGCACAGTACGTGACGAGGGGTGGAAGCGTGCTGATGGCCCTGGGAACGTCTGCGGCGCACCGCGGTCGGATTCCGTTGTGGGATGGCGAGGTCAAGGATGCGCGGGACTATGCGCGCACAGGCAGGCCGGCCATGGTGGGCCAAGTGGACTTCAGTTATCCCGCGCTGGAGCAGTCACAGCCGGTACGCGATAACGGCGGCTGGGCGGAAGTGAAGGTTTTTTATGTGACGGTGCTGGATGCCGGACAAGCCCGTGTGGCAGCGCGGTTGGCGGACGGTACGCCGCTGCTGCTGGACAAACAATTGGGCGAGGGGCACGTTGTGCTGTTGACTTCGGGCCTCGAGAATCTAACCAACGATCTGCCGTTGCATCCGGTCTTTGTGGCGTTCGTGGACCGGGCGGCGCGGTATCTTTCGGACACGGAGCGGCTGAGCGGAGCGAGGGTGGTGGATTCTTTCGTGCCGCTGCGCGGGGCGAGTGAACCGGCAGGAGTGGTGACGGCTGTCGAAGTGATCGATCCGGACGGACGAAGGCCGCTCTCGTTGAGCGAGGCACGGACAGTGCAATCCATCCGGCTGGAGCGCGCCGGATTCTATCAAATTCGATTTGCGAACGGACGCGACGCGGTCATCGGGGTAAATCCTGACCGGCGCGAATCAGATCTGGAGCCGCTGGCGGAGGATGTGCAACATCTCTGGAGCGGAAACTCCGGTGGCGGCGAATCAAGGACGGCTGGGGCCACAACCGTGGAAGTGAAATCGCGTCCCGTAAGTTTATGGTGGTACGTTATGCTGCTAGCATTGCTGGTCGCGTTGGCGGAGATGGTGCTCGCCAGCGGCTACATGGGCACGCAGCGGGAGGAACTATGAGCCACTACACCGAGCTCAATTCCTATATCGCGCAACTGCAGCAGAGGCTACGATTGGGCGCGTGGCTGGGCGGGGGAGCTATCTTCACCGGCAGTGCGCTTGCGGTTACGGTTGGGTTAGTTCTTCTGCTCAACCGTTTTGCGTTTCCGGCGCAGGGCGTTACCGTAGCGCGATTGGCGTTGTTCGTCGCACTGGCAGTGGTGGCGCTATTGGGTATTGCCTTGCCGCTGCTTCATATCACACGGGACTGGGCGGTCCGCAATGCGGAAGCCGCAAATCCGGGCCTGGAACAACGGCTGACAACTTTCCAGGAGCGCGCAAACAAGAGTGACGATCCGTTTCTGGAATTGTTGGCGGCCGACACGCTGACAAAGACTCGAGGGATACCACCGAATTCGTTGGTTCCGGACAACCGTCTGTTTGCGCTCGGTGGCGCGGGACTGGCGTGTTTAGTTGTGCTGGTATGGATGATCGCCGCCGGACCAAGTTACCTGGGATACGGCGCTTCACTCCTCTGGACGGGATCGGGTGCCGCTCCGCTGTATACGATTTCTGTGAGGCCGGGCGACGTGACGGTTCGACGAAACAGCGATCAATTGATCACCGCGCATGTGACCGGCATGCAGCCGGGAAAGGCGCGTCTCTTTGCACATTACCAGAGCGCCAGCGGATGGGAGCCGGTACCAATGCAGGTTGAGACAGACGCCAGGGGCGGGGCGAATTATCAATTTGTGTTCACGGGAGTGCCGGAGAACGTCGAATACTATGTGACCGCCGGACCGCTCGTCTCTTCCCACTATAAAGTGCGCGTGGTGGACCTACCATCCGTGAAAGGGATCAGCGTCACCTATCACTATCCAGCGTGGACGGGAATGAAGCCGACGACGGAGGAACATTCCGGCGATCTGCGGGCCATTGAAGGAACGGACGCGGCGATTGAAGTGGAGATGGACCGTCCATTGAAGAATGGGCAACTCCTGCTCGATGACGGGCAGATCGTTCATCTCACGGGCGGCGCCGGGGACAAATATCAGGGTACGATTCGCCTCGAGAAGGATGGCGCGTATCACGTGGCCAACAGCGACGAAGGTCAACAGGTGCGACTCTCGGAGGATTATTTCATCGCGACCGATAAGGCGATGCCGCCGGAGATCGCGATCGAGCGTCCAGGAAGGGACTACCGGGTCAGCCCGATCGAGGAAGTTACCGTCGGCGTGACGGCGCGGGACCAGTTCGGGCTGAACGACATGCGGCTTCACTACTCGGTGAACGGCGGGCCCGACCGCGATGTAAGCCTGCTCAAATCACCTGGCACAAAGAATGCGACTGGCACTTACCTGTTGCCGTTGGAAGACTTCAAGCTGGTACCCGGGGATCTGGTGAGTATTTACGCCACGGCAAGAGATGGTCACAGCGAGGCACGCACGGACATCTCCTTTATTCAGGTTGATCCGTTTGAGCGCGAGTTTTCGCAGTCACAACAGAGCGGTGGTGGCGGCGGTGGGAGTGGCGGCGCTAATAACCAGACGGAGATTTCGAAGCGGGAGAAAGAACTGATCGCTGCGACGTGGAAGCAGCAGAATGACAAGACCGCCACGCCGAAAGATGCGTCCTCGGCAGGGCAGTTTCTCTCGGATGTACAACATAAGCTTCGCGATCAGGTGATGGCGCTCTCGGTTCGAATGCAGAGCCGCGATATCTCCGAGGCAAATGAGGAGTTCACTGATTTCGACAAAGATATGCAGAGCGCTGCTGCCGCCATGGAGCCTTCCGCGGAAAAGTTGAAAGACATGAAGTGGAAGGATGCGATTCCGTTGGAGCAGAAAGCGCTGCAGGCGCTTCTGCGAGCGGAAGCGACGTTCCGGAAAATCGAGGTTGCGTTCGGCCAGCGAGGAGGTGGCGGCGGTGGAGGTGGCAACGCTGGCCGCGATCTGGCCAGTCTGTTCGATCTGGAACTGGACACTGAAAAAAATCAGTACGAGACGGCACAGACGGCATCTCCTTCGGAGAAGCACGAAAAGGAGGTGGAGGACGCGCTCGCAAAGCTGGATGCGCTGGCCAAACGTCAGGAAGAACTGGCCAACCAACAACCCAACCCGCAGCAGAGCTTCCAGGAGCGTTGGCAACAGGAAATGCTGCGCCGGGAGGCCGAGGAACTGAAGCGGCAAATGGAGCAGTTGGCTCGGAATGGCCAGCAGGGCGCAAATGGACAACAGCAGGATTCGCAGCAGCAGAACTCGGCTTCGCAGAGTGGATCGTCGTCACAATCGCGACAGCAGGCGGGGAGCCAATCTTCTCGCGGAACGAGTGGGGAATCCGGAGACCGACGGATCCAGCAGGCGCTCAAACGACTGCAAGAAGCGACCGACGCGATGATGCGCACCGGCGAGTCGCAGCAGAGTGCGAAGGCCAGACAACAGGCCGCGGACCAGTTGCGGCAAGCGTCGAATCTACTCGCTGGAACACAGCAGCAACTCGCAACGGGCAAGGTGGACTCTCTCGCGCGGGAGGCTGACCGGTTAACGCGCGAGCAACACGCGCAAAACGACCAGATTAACCAGTTCGCTGGCCAGCAAAGCGATGCGAGCGCCACGAATATGGATGCCATGATGAACCGGCTGCGCGAGCGCGACCGTCTGGCGCAGGAACGCCAGCAACTCTCCGACGACCTGTCAAAATTGCAGAGAAATGTTCGCGATGCGGCGCGCGAGATGGCGCCCACGCAACCGCGCGTGGCCCAGAAGTTGCGCGACGCCTTAACAGAGATGGATGAGTCTGATCTAGACAACCACGTACAAAGAACGGCGGACTGGTTGCGAAGAGGAATCAATCCAAATTCAAACGGCACCGAAAAGGAGATCGCGCAGGGTCTCGAGAAGCTGGGCCAGCAACTCCAGCAGGCACGAAAGGAGTTTGGCGAAGGCCAGCCGGGACAACCTCGCTCCGAGAAGAGCGATGAGACAGCGACGCTCGCCCAGGTGGAGCGGCTGCGTAGCCAGCTCGAGGCAATGGCAGGCTCGCGCAACGGAAATGGGGAGACGGGGCAGGACCGGGAGCGCCAAGGCGGACAGGATGGTCAGCGGGGTGGGCCAGAGGGACTGAACCGCGTAGGGCAGCGAGATAGCAACGGCCAAAACGGCAACGAAGCTAGCGGTCAAAGCGGAGACACGCGTAACGGCGGCGGCCACGCCTCCGACGGCACGGTGTGGGGGAACATCAACACGGGAAACAATCGCTATGGGCAGCCAGGGCAGCCGCCTGTGCCCACGGATGCTTCTGGCAACCCGGTTGATGCGGAACGAACATACCGGCAAAGCCAGCGAGCGCTGAACCGTCTGTGGCAGATGGTTCAAAATGATCCGCAGGCAGCAAAAGAGGTGGCGGAATTAGCGAGGCAGATGCAGCAGCTCGATCCCAACCGCTTCCCAGGCAATCCAACGATGGTGGAACAGATGCGCCTTGAGGTGCTCAGCTCCGTCGACCGACTGGAACTGGAGTTACAGCGCAATGGCAGCTCAAGCGAAGCTCGCACGGGAAAGCCCTATGCTGTGCCGTCGGGATATCAGGAATCGGTCGCGGAATACTACAGACGGTTGAGCAAGAATCCGTAGGAACGTGCTCGTTCCGACCGAGTCGTTGAAAAAATAGTAAGTTGATGTCACGGTGTAAAGCTGTGGACACGTGTGAGGCCGTGAACTGATTGAATAGGGAGACGATGAGCTACAGAGGGTTTGATCTAAGTGGCAGAGTGGCAGTGATTGTTGGTGGAACTTCGGGCATCGGTCAGTCCATTGGGCGCGGGTTGGCGGAGGCTGGGGCTGACGTGATCCCCACAGGACGTCGCATGGACATGGTGGCGGCCGCGGCGAAGGAAATTGAGGGGCTTGGACGCCGCTCCTTGAGAATGCGATCTGACGTTTTGGATCGGGTGTCCTTGCAAACATTGTTGGATGCGGTGGTACACGAATTCAGAAAAGTAGACATCCTGGTTAACGCCGCGGGCCACACGAAACGCACTCCCTTTCTGGAAGTGGAAGAAACGGAATGGAATGAAATCCTGGAGACAAACCTGACTGGGGCGTACCGCGTGAGCCAGATTTTCGGGCGCCACATGGTGGAGCGAAAGTATGGAAGGATCATCAACATCGCCTCCCTGAGTTCCTTTGTGGGTTTGTACGAGGTGGCGGCCTATGGGGCGAGCAAATCCGGGCTTGCTGCATTGACGCGCACCTTGGCGATCGAATGGGCGCGCTACGGCGTTTGTGTGAACGCTATTATGCCCGGTGTGTTCCGCACGGCGATGAACGAGAAACTGCTGGACGGGACGCCGCGAGGCCAGGAGTTCTTGATGCGCACGCCGATGGGGCGGTTCGGTCGGGTCGAGGAGCTGGTGGGAGGTGCGATTTTCCTAGCATCGGAAGCGGCGAGCTTTGTTACTGGCACTCTTCTGCAAGTGGACGGTGGATTCCTGGCTAGCGGAGTGAATCAATAGTCGGCTTATAAATCCCACCGATGGAAAATGACCAATCGGGAGTGGCGGGGGAATCGGTCGTCCCGAGCTTTCATGCAAGCAATGACAAACCGTTGAAAACAGGCGCAAAGGGTTTGCGGGAAGGTTTCGGTGGGTCATCTGCGCAGTCCTGTTTATGGGCATCAGCCAGAACTATATGACCGGCAAGTTCTGGGCATGAAAACACATTGCAACAAGATCTTGGCTTGAACGAAATCGACTACAGCAATTGATTGTGCCACTGGAGCCGGTGGAGTTTGTGTGACAGGTCGTGTGACTCGAACGGCGGAGAGAAACGCTCCCCGCCATTTGAGAGGGCAGTTGTCAGAAGGTGAGCTTCAAGGACAACTGTACGACGCGCACCGAAGAGTCAAACCCAAGGAAGTTTCCATAGGGGCTGGTCGGAACCCCCTGCATGCCCAAAATCTGGCCAAATTGGGGGCTGCCAAGCAAGGTATCCGGCGGAGCGAAGTTGGGGTGGTTGAAGACGTTGAACGCCGTCGCACCCAAACCGAAATTGAGCCGTTCCTTGACCTGGAAGGTCTTGTAAAGCCCCATATCAAAGTCGACATAATTGGGGCCGCGGTACTGGTTGCGCGGCTCGTTCGGATATCGCGAGTAGGTGAAACCCGAGGCTGCGGTATTGGCGAAAGCCGACGCCTTCAGGCACGGAGTGGGATTCGTATTGGTGACGACAGCTGCTTTGCCGCACGAATTGGAAGCCCCCGCGGAAGTTTGGTCGGCTACGACAGCGAACGCAGTGTTTTGCGCGAGGTCGCCAAAGGCGTTGGCATCCAGAACGGTGTACGGCAACCCCGAACGGGCAAACACCTTCCCAGACCATTGCCATCCGCCGAGAGCGGCTTTGGCGAACTTATTGGCGAAATGAACGGGAGGGGTGATTACGTAGTCCGCGTTAAACAGATTGCGGACGTCATAATCGGCGTTTCCGTAGTTGTTGGCGCGTAGGCTACCAGGATTGACCTGCGTTTGAATGTTGAAACCATCAGGCCAGCCACCGATCGGGAAGATTCCGCCGTTGGAGGTCTCGTCGAGTGTGTGAGAGTAGGTGTAATTGAAGTGAGACATAAACCAACTGTGATATTGGACGCGGACCGAGGCAGTGATGCCGTTGTAATTGGAAACCGCGCCGCTCTGAAGAGTCGATACCGTGCCGTAGTTGGGATAGACAGTAGAGGTTGTCTTGATACCGGGAACGTTGGCGAAGACAGCATTGGTAGCGACCGCATTCCACCACGCATCGGAATAAGGAATGTTGATGGCATGGTTGCCAACGTAGTTAAAGGAAACCGCCACGCTCTTTGTAACCTCCTGGTCTACCTTTAGGTTCCATTCTTGAGTTTGGGGCGAATGAATGGTGCCCTGGATGGAATTAAAGCTGACCGGAGGATTGAACCCAATGATGGGATTTAAGATGCTGGAGAGCTGATTGTAGCTCTTGCTGATCGTGAACGCAGAGGAGGCTGCGGCAAAGGCTGCGGGTCCTGCGGTGAACGGAGCAATGCCGGTCGATGCTGAGACGGCATCGAGCGGCTGGATCGTGAAAAGAGTAGTTGCAGGGGGATTGCCGGGATTACCCAGTTCGTCATCTAGCATGCCGGCTGGCGGGTTGTCGTAGAAGATTCCCACTCCACCGCTGATAACCGTCTTGTTTCCGCCCGAAAACCAGGGGAAGTGGTCGCTGGCGTTTGGCGCCCAACTGAACGACAGACGCGGGGAAACGTTAATGGCGTCGACGGCCATGTAGGCACTGTGCAAGCCGGCATGGATGTCGCTGGAGTAGGCCACATCTCCTGCTCCTGCAGGCCCTGCCTGGATGCTGGCCAGACTATTGAACGGAGCGTTGTAGTTGGCGAAGCAGTTGGTATTGCAAACAGGATTTGAGTTGTGCTCGAAGCGCACAGCACCGGTCAGCGTGAAGTTAGGCTTTACCTTCCAGCTATCTTCGGCATACAAGCCCAAACCCCAGATGGCAATCGGCACATCCGTCGATGGACTATAGGCTTGTGTATAGGAGGAGGCGAGCCCGTTGGCGAAGGCCTGCATGCCGGTCATCCCGTTGGGACCGAGGCTAGTGGAACTGAGATCGTTGAAGTTTATGGTGGGATAGGTGTTGAAGAAGTTATGGTCGCTGACGTCGTAACGGCGGAAATTCGCGCCAAACTTCAGGCTGTGCTTCCCACGGGTCCAAGAGAAATCGTCGATGAATTGATATTGCGTGATGTTGCGGCCTTGCGGAAAACTGCCGACACTCCCATTGATGCTGGAAAAGCCGACGGCGCCGCCAAAGGTTACCCCACCGTAGGGAAACTCCTTCTGCCATGCGGATACGTCCTGAGAGAACTGGGCGACGTAATGGCTCACCGTGGCTGTAAACGCATTGGTCATGCTGCTGTTGAAGACATGCCGCAAGTTCAATTGGTAATCCCAAGCGGGCTGATCGGAGTTGGCGTCAAAGGCCGAGCTGAGAGGATTGATCGCGGTGGGCTGAAGCCCGTGATCCAGCTTGAATCGGAAGAACAAGTCGTCTTTCGACGTAAGCTTTTGATCGATGCGGCCCGCGAGGACCCATTCCTTCGCAAACGAGGTTGGAGTCAAGGTAACGTTCTGTTGACACGGCGTACCGGCGGGAAACCCCGGCAGGACTACCGTGGCACACTCCGTGCCGGCGGGCGCTACGGGAGTCAATTGCTTTCCGGCCGATGCTGCGGAGTAGACATTGAACATGTTCTGGTAGGCAGTAATTTCTCCGGAATTGTGAGTTTGGAGATTGGCGAGAACCGCCGAAGCAAAGGCCGGCGTAGGAATGGTTTCGACATCGACGTTGGGCAGAACGAACCGCAGGCCTTCGGTGTCCACAAAGAACCAGGTGTGGTCCTTAATGATTGGTCCACCGATGGAGGCGGACCATTGATTGGCATTCGAAAATGGCCGCGGGGCTCCACTGGCGTTGGAGATGAAGTCGTTCGCATTCATTTCGCGGCCGTTCCAATACCATTGGGCGTTACCGTGAAACGCATTTGTGCCGGACTTGGTGACGTAATTAACCTGGGCACCACTGAGTTGTCCGTATTCCCCTGAATACGGGTTCGTAATCACCGTCGCCTCTTGCACTTCATTGCTGCCCAAGGTCAGGTTCGACGCGCCCGAGTTATTGATATTGAAGTACGGGTCCATGTCGTTTTCGCCGTTCACGGTGAAAAGGTTGGACGTGCCGGGCAAGCCGTTGACCGTGAAGTTTCCATAGCCCATACCCTGCGAGACGACCACACCCGGCGCAGTGAAGGCCAGGGTGGTGATATCGCCACCGGCCGACGGCAGCAAGGCTACTTCTTCTGGCGTGTAAGATGTGGCGATTCCTGGTTCGGTGCTGATCAGCGGGGCCGCGGCGGAAACTTCGATGGTTTCAGCTGTTTTTGAGATTTCCAGCACAACGTCAACTTCCGAGGTCTGTCCTACAGCGACCGATGTGGACTGAACCGTTTTTGCGAAGCCAGTCACGCTGGTAGAGACTTCGTAGCGACCCGGCTTCAACAGGTTGAACCGGTAGGTGCCCTCTCCACTTGTGGTGACGGTTTGCGTTTCACCCGTGTCGAGGCTCTTGAGAACTACAGTTGCGCTTGGAACAACTGCTCCGGCCGGATCCGTGACCCGACCCGCAATGCTGCCTAGGGTCAACGATTGGCCAGCTGCAAAAGTCGCGAAGGCCAACGTTAGAAGGAAAGCCACCACCACTTCCATTCTAAATGGTTTCATTCAAACCTCCTGAATTGTTGGGGACAGCCCACTCGCTCTCGAGGAAGTGCATTGCACGCTGTACGCCACTTCCAACAGAGGTAGCTGCGTTATTTTTCAAAGGTTTGCGCGACGAACTTTTGCGAACCTATGAGTTCACGGAGGCGGGAGAAATGCACTCATCCCGGGATTCCTGCGTCCTGCATCCGTTTTTCGTAACGACACAACTCATGGCTGTACGTTGGCAGCGCGACGGACGAACCCATTGCGTATTCAGGATTTTGTATATCTCGCTTGGTTTCGAATTCTCGGCAATTCACACGCTTGAATAGGCATTTCGTCACATCTTTATTCCTAATGAGACCCGGCAAGAGATTTGGAAAGCCGAGATCAAAGATTGACTAAACCGCAGATAAAAGCGAGTGGGCAGAAACGTGCAATCAGCTGCAGCGAACGCAACATTGTCTTCCTGGGCGCATCAGAATAATTGCCACAAGAGGAGCGATAACGATGAAAAATGCTTTTGCGATGATCATCACCGGAGGGTTCGTTCTCGGCACAGCGTCCATAGCGATGTCCGGCAACTCCCGCGCGGATGCTTCTCGAGCAAGCAAGACTGCTCAACCGGTCGTCGTCGAACTATTTACTTCGGAAGGGTGCTCCACTTGTCCGCCGGCAGATGCTCTGCTGATGCAGTTGGAGTCGGCTCAACCTGTGGAAGGCGTGATAGTGATTGCCCTGGAAGAGCACGTGGATTACTGGAATCACGACGGATGGACCGATCCGTACTCGTCATCTGATTGGACTCTGCGGCAGCAAGAATATGTCTCCCGGTTTAAGGACAAGGAGCCTTTCACCCCGCAGATGATTTTCGACGGACAAACCCAGTTCCTGGGAGACGCGAACCAGGCGAAGCAAATGATCCGACAGGCAGGAACGCAAGCCAAAACAGAAGTTACCGTGGCCGCGGAGAATTCTTCTGCCGATGGAGGGCAGCAGTTCAAGGTGCATGTCGGGAAGCTGACGGGAAACTCCGATCGAGACACTGCGGAGGTCTGGCTAGCGGTGAGTGAAAGCGGACTTCAGTCGAGTGTTGGCGCCGGGGAGAATGCTGGGAAGACATTGCATCATGCGTCTGTGCTGCGGTCGCTGCACAAGATAGGAGTCGCGACACCCAAGGGCGACACCGCGTTCGAAAGCTCGACTCGGATAAAATTCAAACCGGAATGGAAGACGAAAAACCTGCAAGTGGTGGCGTTCGTCCAGGAAAAGAAGAGCATGCGGATTCTGGGAGCGGCGACGACGGGAGTTGCGTATTAGTCTTGTGTTCCGCTCACTCCGCAAGAAAACCATTGCTACCGACCCAGAACTGGGCCAGCGAACTCAAATTTTTCTTATAGGTTCGCGAGACAGCTAATTCCCTGCCTCCCTTGAGGCGAAGGACATACTCGCCCGTGGTCCACGGGTGAATCTCTTCCACAAAGGCAGTATTCACGAGGACGGAGCGATGAATGCGGATGAATCCGTAGGGTTCGAGCTTTTGCGCAACCGAGGTGATGGACTCGCGAAGCAAATAGGAACCAGAGAGGCGTTGAAGCAGCACATAATTGCCCTGCGCTTCGACCACCGCGACGTCCGCCGGATCAATGAAGAGAATGCTCTTTTTGGTCTTGATGGCGATTCTGGAGGTTTTCGCCACGAGATTCTCCAACTGCGGCAGAAGCTCGATGAAACGCGCAGCCCGCTCACTCTGCGAACGTTGCATGGCTGTATCCAGGGCGTTATGAATCCTCTCGTCGGAGAAGGGTTTCAAGACGTAGTCGACAGCATGTTTTTCAAAGGCTGTAACCGCATGTTGATTGTGGGCGGTGACGAAAATAATGGAAGGGACCGGGAGCTTGCGCTTCTTCAATCGATCGACCAATTCAATTCCGGACAGTTCCGGCATGCGGATGTCCAGAAGGAGCACGTCGTAGGGCCGTTCCTGAAGCAGATTGAGCGCCGCGAAGGCATCGACCGCGGAGTCTACATTTTCGATATCGTGTCTAGAGCGAAGTACTCCTTCGAGGGCACTGCGGGCGAGTGGTTCGTCGTCAACTATCAAGACACGCATGGATCACTCACATAGTGTTCGCCGGATGGCCGGCCAATACTTCCGCCATTTCGGGTTTCTGACTTCCCAGGGCAGGGAGAAGAAGGATCGCGGTCGCAACCCCGTCTTCGCCAACTGTAAAGGACATGCTCGCTTCGCTCGAGTACAGATGCTTTAACCTGGCCTCTGTGTTATGAAGGCCGAGACCCGAACCTGTCGCGCTCTTGCCACGCACGCTGTTGCGGACTAGCAATTCGATTCGCTCTTCCACTCGCTGGATCCCAATTTCAAGCCAACCGCCTTCCCGGGAACAAGCTACGCCATGGACGATCGCATTTTCTATGAGAGGCTGCAGAATCAAAGGAGGAACGAGCAGATATTGTATGCCGGGTTGAATGTTCCAACTGATATTCAGCCGGGATTCCAGGCGCATTTTTTCGATGTCGAGATAAGCCTCCGCAAATTTCAGCTCTTCAGCGAGGGGAACGAGATCTGAGGTGCCGTCCTGAAGCACAGTCCTCAGAAGGTCGGAGAGTTTAAGGACGATCTCCTTGGCACGCGACTTGTCCACGTCGATCAAGGTAGAAATGCCGTGCAGGGTGTTGAAGAGGAAATGTGGTTGCAACTGGCTCTTCAGGGCTTGCAATTCGCTTTCCGCGAGCGCCTGTTGCAGTTTGGCGCTCTCCAGTTCCTGGTTCCGAGCGCGTCGGAAGTATTCATAGGCATGCGCGGCAAACAAACTTACGAGGTAATCCCAGGTTTGCAAGGCGAACAGATGAGCGTTCTCGTTCAGTCCTGCACGGAAACGGCTCAGATAGTTCGGGGCAGCGGGATCCCACGGTGGCAACACAGCCGACCTGATGCATATGGAAACGATGAGGTAGGGAATCGCTCCCAAGAGGTATCCCGCGATGCGCCTCAGTAGTAACGGCCGCGCAACCGGGTAGCTGCGCACGATACGGAAAATTATTGGTGACAGCGAGGCTGCGGTCACGCACCACGCCCAAGAGATCAGCAGCATACTCCAATAGCTGACCTCTGCCCCGTCGGCATGCATCCGCCATTTCTCCTGCCCAGCCATCAGGGGTCCAAAAACGCCCCAGATCAGAATGGACAGCAGGTAGGCTCGTACGATTCTCGGCAATTTTTTCCAGGCGAGCCTCATGCGGGGGATTGTACCCGAAATTGCCGATTTGCCGCAGTTTGAGGTGCGAATCGACAGAAATCGGGTGCAGAACAACGCAATTCAGTCGTGAATTTCTCGGTTTATGGGTGGAGCGGGATGAGAACTGCGTTGAGTTACCTGCGCATTTGCGTGGGGACCACCTGCGACCAGGGATACGGATCGCTTTCTGGTCCCTAATTTCGCGCAGTTCGTCACATAGTTTCGCCGCATCTACCGAGTTCGCAGTAGGCTCGGGGACTTTGAGACCGCTTGGTTATGTCGTCTTCCCAGCGGTCTGAAGGTGAGCCGCCGAAAATGAATGATTTTGAGCAAGCCAGCCGCCTGAACGCAGCGAGCATTCGCGTCAATGCCAACGTGAAGGAGCACACCCGCTCCCTCCGAGTGAAAGCAGGCAGAGCTATCTTCTGGGCGGGACTGATCTGTGGCGTCTTGGATATAGCCGCGGCCTTTGTCAACTGGGGCCTTCGCGGAGTCCACCCGCTTCGATTATTGCAGGCAATTGCTTCCGGGCTGTTGGGAGCACAGGCATTCGATGGTGGATGGCCAACGGCACTTCTAGGCCTGGCATGCCACTTCTTTATCGCTTATTCCGCCGCGACCGTTTTCTATGTGGCTAGTCGCAAGTGGGTTTTTCTAACGCGACAACCATATCTTGCCGGAATTACGCTTGGCGTTGCCGTTTATCTGGTGATGAACTGGGTAGTGCTCCCGCTATCGCGAGTGCATCGCGCTCCGTTCTCTCTGTCCCAAATGGTCATTGCGGTCGTCACGCACATGGTGTGCGTGGGCTTGCCCATCGCGTTTACGATTCGCCGTTATCCGGTATAGCGCTTACTTGGATTTGTTTTGCGGAGATGCCTTGTCCAGCGTTGCGAGCAGTTTGGCCGCACTGGGGGGTGGTGGCACGGCGTTATCAAAGACGATTTCCTTCGCCTCTATTTTTTTGCCATACAAGCTTTTGTTGGCATCGTTGTCGGCGCGCAGGGTAGAGCCTTCAAGTGAAACTCCGGCGAAGAGTCCGCGAGCACGAGAATAACTCAATACTTCGGCACGCATTGAAGCATCGGTCTCAGCGGACGCGGTCCTTCCGACTGGTCCAGCGGCGGCCGAAGCATCGGCACCGAGTTTCACCTTGCTGGTAAGAATGCTGGAGGCGGACCTGGGATTCATCAACAATAAGACAAAATCGGTGGCTTGACCGCCCAATTGAAGACCGGCGCTACCACCTTCGAGAGCCATCATCGTCGGAGCTCCCCACTTGCCGTGAAAATCTTTTCCGCCGCGACAGGTCATGACCCCGCGACCATAACTTCCGCCGATACCAACCGCCAGTTTTAAGACGGACGGAAGGATGACGACGCAGTCCGCTTTATCGAGGACATTTTGAGGGATACTGTCGGGCGCGTTCAGGATTTCCTGCATCACTTGCCCGGAATTTTCAACGCGATCCTGCTCCTTCTTCTGAGCCATTCCTGGCCCTGCGAGAAGCGCAGCCACGCCGACGCAAAACAGAACTCTTTTCATGACAATCTCCTTTTTGTTGATGGGCGGCGGATCCCCGAAGTCTACGTACCTGCACCGAATTCAGTGTGGAGCGATGAAATTGCGCTGCTTCGGCAGTATGGCCAGGAATTCTTCCGTCATGGACTTCTGGGCTATTTGCCCAGTCCCACCTTCTGATAAACGATTGTACATCAGCCACTTACCTGATTTCCAGTTGGGACCATTGGGACCATGATCACCCGTTTTTTGCCAACTCAGATACGACCTTCCGCCGATACTCAATCGGGAATGCGTATATTTGCTGGTCGTTTTCAACGAAGTATGGCCCACCCATTTCTTAATGAGGTCACCAGGTACGTTGTTCTGCTGAAGAACTGAAATCCTACCGTGACGGAATGCATGAGTCGTCCCGATCGGAATCTCAAGTTTCTTGCAGAGTGGTTTCAGCACACGACGATTCACGTTATTTACGACCAGAGGGGTTTCATTCTTTGTCTGGAAGACCCGTCCACTTTGACGATCGCCAAGGTATTCTTTAACCATCGTCATTGTGTCCGGATCGACATCGATTTGCCGATGACCCGCCTGCGACTTGGGAGTCACTTCCTGTAACCCGAAAGTGCTCCGTCGAATACGAATCACTGACTCCACGAAATCGAGATCTTCGATGTGAAGACCAGCTATTTCCCCGAATCGCATTCCAGTCGCAAACTGGAGAGCGAATAGCTTCCGTTTCGCCTCAGGCTTCGTCATTTCCTTTCTCGGGCCGATCGCTATTGACTTACGTACCCGCTCCACTTGACCAGGGTTACTACCGCCATTACGGTGCTGGGCGGAAAACCAACTACCGGAAAGGTCTCCACTATGTCCTCTGCTCGACGTAAGAAGATCAGCCGAGCGATGAAAGCAGCCTGGAAGAAGAGAAAAGCCGGGAAGAGTTAGAACTCCTCCCGGCCTTTGTTGTTCGTGATGGTTATTCGTCTGGTTTTACATCACTGGCTATCTTCCTGGCAGCTACAAGTCTCACCTTCTTCGACCTCATAGCCGCAGACGAAGCACTCGATGAAAAGAACCCATTCCTGGCGTTCTTCCACCCAAGTTTTCTTGGAATTGGGGCAGCCTATTTCGTGGCAAGCCACCCCATTGATGGAGAGCATCTCGCATTGATCGCATTTCATGCTTCAACCTCCTGCTCTTGAAATGCTTCAATTGCTGGTGCGATCCGTTCGATCTCGTCCCAAGTCACAACGTGGCAGCCAGCATGAACTGTCCCGTTAGCCTCGATCCAATCGATCGTGTAATGGCCGAGATGGCAACTATGACTGTTACGGTGCCAATCTTCCGCACGCACCATTACAGCTCGGACTAAGACAAGTCCGCGCTTGGCGTGAGTGATTGGAAAACGAGCACCATGACTGGTGACCACTTCGTGGCCTTCGATGCGCAGCATTGTCGGAAGCGAATAGGGATGAGTGTGGTGGTACTCACCTTGTCTCCATTGCTCGGCAGCTTGTGCCCAACGAACACGGTCTTCCTCTGTCTTACGTTTAGTCTCTGCGGCTTTCTTGGCTGAAGCTTTAGCCTCACGAGACTTGATGGCCGCCATCTTCTCTGAATCCAGATCGGGAACTGGATCGATGGCTGGATCTGGCAAGCCGAAGAAAGTGGCATAACACAAATCCTCTTTCCTCAACTCGACAGCTCGTTCGTGGTGGTACTCCTTGTTGTAGGAAGAACGAGCCCTGGCACACGTGGATAGATGCTCGGCTACTTCTCGCGTGTAGTGCTTGAAGTTCTTCTCATGTTGGTATTTCGTTTTGTTCGCAAGCTGCGCGGATCCGAGTCGCCACAAGCCGTGGGGATCATCCTCACCGCCGTTGGAGAAGAGGCCCAGGTCGATTATGGGTCAGGTCCGATGGTGCGTGACTCGCAGAGCGGCAAGTATCGCCGAACGCGACTGTTCGTACTGACACTCGGCTACAGCCGCAAATCCGTACGCTTGCTGGTCTGGCGTTCGAGTGCACGCATCTGGGCCGAACTTCATGAGAAAGCTTTTCGCCGATTGGGGGGTTGCGTCAGAGTTGTGGTCCTGGACAACCTGAAAGAAGGCGTGCTGCTTCCCGACATCTACGATCCCCTTCTCAATCCCCTGTTTCGAGATGTCCTCGCACACTACGGTGTGGTGGCGCTACCTTGCCGGATTAAAGATCCTGATCGCAAAAGGAAAGGTCGAGTCGGGGATCGGCCACACGCAGAAAACACCTCTGAAAGGGATGCGCTTCGAGAGCCTGGAAGAAGCGCAGGCGTATCTGGATCGCTGGGAAGAACGCTGGGCCGACACGCGCATCCATGGCACGACGAAACGGCAGGTAGCGGTCATGTTCGCCGAAGAAAAACCGCACTTGCTCCCTCTGCCTCTGGAACCGTTCCGCTATTACCAATACGGAGAACGCGTCGTTCATCTGGACGGTTGCGTGGAGGTGGAAGCCGCCTATTACAGCTTGCCGCCGGGATGGATCGGACGGCCGGTGAAGGTGCAATGGGATGAGCTGCACGTGCGCATCCTGCATCCGAACACCAACCAACTTCTTCGCGAGCACCTGCGTCAGAAACGCGGGGGATATCGCATCCAGGAAGAAGACCACCCCAAGAAAATGCCGCTGAGCACGGCGCAACTGTTGCGGCGCGCCGAACATGCCGGATCCCAGATCGGCAAGCTCTGCCAGTTGATCTATCAGCGGCAAGCAGAGACAGGCATCCGCCGCATCCTGGGAGTGCTTTCCCTGATCAAGAAATACGGGGCCGCCGCGGTCGAAGACGCCTGCGCCACCGCTCTGGACATCGGCGTTGCAGAACACCGCTTCGTGCGCCGTTATCTGGAGCGCCGCCCACACCCGCAAATGTTTTTGCGCCAGATCGATCCCCTAATTCGCGAGCTCACCGAGTATCGCGATTTCATCAATCTCAAAATCAAGGAGCAACCAGAATGAATCTGATCGAGTTGAATCGTTACTTACGGCAACTGCGTCTCGGCGGCATCGCTGCGGTACTAGAGACGCGCCTGCAGCAAGCACAAGCGGAACCGATGGCCCCCATCGACTTCCTTTCCTGTCTGGTATCCGATGAACTGACTCGTCGCAGCGACCGACTGCTGGAACGGCGCCGAAAACAAGCGCAATTTCGCGACCCGCAGGTGACGCTCGACAACTTCGATTTCAACTTCAACAAGAAGATGAATCGGAGCATGGTCTTCGATCTGGCGACGGCCACGTTCATCGCTCGCCGCGAAGATGCACTTTTTCTGGGTCCGCCCGGCACCGGGAAAAGTCACTTGGCCCAGGCCATCGGGCAGGCGGTCATCGGCCAGGGCTATCGGGTGATCTACCGGGAGGCGCACGTCCTGCTCGAGGAAATCGCCGAAGCGGCCCTGGACGGAAAACGCAAAGAGCACATGGAACTGCTGTCCACCGTGCCTCTGCTGATCATCGATGACTTGGGAATGCGCAAGTTAGGGCCCACAGCGGCAGAAGAGCTGCTGGAGATCGTCATGCGCCGTTACGAACGCACCAGCACGTTGGTGACGTCGAACAGACCGGTCGAGGACTGGGGAAAACTGCTCGGTGACAGCGCGGCCGTCACCGCTATGCTCGACCGCCTTCTCCACCACGGCCATATCCTCAAATGCGGGCCGCGGAGCTGGAGAACCAAGTTGCCGGCGGAACAATGAGCACCACGTCGAAAAGTAGCCAGAAAGCCACAACCTGAACTATGGGAGACCTTGAGAAAATGCACCCACGGCCCTGTAAACGAGATTTTTTCGGGCTTCGAGGAGGAAATGGCTCTCCACTTCGAAATCTCGGAGATTAAACTTGTAAGGAAAGCGAACGGCAGAGTACAACATCTAAGTCCCGGGCCACATCCGTTGGCCGGTTTTGACCTGACCACCGTTGGCCGCTTTTGACCTGACCACTGAGGTCCTCGGCTTCTGAAAAACCGAAGTGTTGGCAGGGCACAGTGAACACTGGCACATCTGGTGGAATCGACCGATTCACCATGCTCATGTGCTGGGACGTAGTGACGGAGTTCTTCTCGGATGTGAAGAGGATCCCAGGTTCACCCTGGGATCCTTTGACGTGAGTGGCTATCGGGAAATGAGATCCATAGCTATAAATTGTGGCGCCACGGAAGTAAAAACTTCCGGTGCCATTCCTAGCTTCATCCTGAGTCTGATGAGCCCAAAGATGTGGAATCTCGCGGTTGGGAAAGACATGACGTTGTCGCTTCGTCATGATGCGTTCCTTGCTGCCTTGATCTTCTCGATTGCACCGAAGAGGAAGCTCCGAGTGGGAACAAAGCCATAGATAACGGCAATGTTGACCAGAGTGCCTCCCAGATTGAAGAAAACCGCTGCTGCGCTACCAATGCCATGAAGCAACAGATTCACGCCTTCGGTTAACAGCAGGGCTGTTTGAGGGTTTTTCTTGATCCATTCCAGAATCATCTTCCGGCTGAGATATTGGTTAAGGTATGGGATAGAATCGACGTGATCCACCCCGTACCAGAACATCAGCCAGAGAGCGACTCCGGCTAACAGACTGCCGAACATCGTTGGAGTAAGAACAAACATTGAGATAGCTCCTAGTTTTTGAATTGAACCGGGTGGGCTCGAAACCCGAAAAGGGAATCGCTCCCGACCTCGGAACTAGGGCTTCATCCGATTTGGAAATTCAGCCTCGCGCGTTGGCTTATAAAATGAGGAAGCCTCCCGTGATGGGAGGCTTTTCGTGTTTCAGGTTGACGATTTCGCTATCCGATTTTGAAAATGTTCGGCTCGCGTGTTAACCAACGGGCCAACCGTCTACGTGGGAACGCGCCGGGAGTGTCTTGTTTTTCCTTGTTGTAGCTGCCTGGAGCTTCTGGATTGCATTCATCGATCGGCGTTAACCGCTACCCTTTCCGCAACCCATGCTAAAAAATCGGCCTATACCTCGCCGCAACCTCGCCAGAGGCAGCCAGAGGTATGCCATTAGGCTGCTAAAATGGCCCTGAAGGCGATTTTCACTGTGCTGACCGAACCACTAACACAAGGGAATGGCGCAGCCGTGATAATTCGACCCAATTGATTGTGCACAATACTTTACTAAGATAGTTAAGTCCATCAAGAATCGTAACATTTCACTTGACAATATAAGTTAAGTAGTTCATGCTGGTTACATACCAACACAACCAATACGGCAATCTAAGCTGACATGAGGGGAAGTCGATCGAAGTCGCGATAGCCGAGTCCGGCGAAGGTTTCAAGATAATCGTCGCGAGACTGCAAGAAAGGGGGGAAAATGAACGTGCTAACATTTTTCCTAATCTGGACCCTGGCATTTGTGCCAGTGGCAATCCTCGAGGCGTACTTCATCCAGTCCGAGAGAAAGCCGGCTCGGGCCTAATATCGGAGAATCAGACTTAGCAAAAAGACTTTAGGAATTCGGGGGATGTGATGTGGATCCGTCCGTGCCTCATCTGACAAGACGTGATTCGAAAGGATATAAGGCGCGATATGTGAGAGGCCCGGCGCAACGGCACCGGGCCTTTTATTGTGGTCGTTAAGGCTCACAGCCAAGGATCCGGGCGACATGCCCGGATAATCGGATAATTTCCTACCATTACGGACTTTTCCGGTAACCGCTGGACGTAGCCGATTAGGCTACGATTTCCTGTCTTGAATGGACGCCAGATAGTTGCACAAGTTCTTGATGCGTCGACGCACGCCCAGTTCGTCACCGTTTTCGAGCATGGAAAAAACCGGCCCCCAGATGGGCATGTCAGACGAACCGTGTGCAGAAATTGGGTCGCCAGAGCGCACCAGGCGGGTAACATAGTCTTCCGGGAATTTGCCATCGTGCCGGATAGCGAGTGTCCTCAGATTCGCGGGTGGTGTTTTCAGCGCCGAAGCGGCAGGGCCCTGGCCTCTACCGTCGGCCCCGTGACATGCGGCGCAATAATCCATGTATGTCAGCTTGCCGGACGCGACATCGGGCGGAACGGCCGGAACGGGCTTTTCTTGAGCTTTGCTAGCGCAAGGCATCAGAACCAAAGCACTAACCAAGACTGTTTCGCGAATATTCATTGACCGCCTCCATGAAGGCCGGTGGTAAGGAAAGCCGTGCACAATTTATCGGGCCCAACCCCATTTTCGAGAACGTTGTGATTCTACCCTTAGAAGACCCGAAAACTGAACCCACGAAGGAGCTAGGCGGTCAGAAGAGTAACGACCTCACGCATCACAACTCGATCCCGTCCTTTTTGGCCAGCCCGGCCAGATTTCGAGTAAAACCCACAAATATAAATTGACATTGTGATCGCCACAGGCCACTGTGTCGAGAGATAGACAACTCTAGAGTTAGGGAAGGTCCAGTGAATGCTGCACTTTCTTTGACCAGTGTAAGTATATCTACCGTCACAGAGGTTTGGAGCCAAACTGACATTTGAAGAGCCCAGGAAACATTCTGGGCTCTTCTTGTTCTTGTTCGTTGATTCCCGACAGGTATCTTTTTGCGAACTTCTGCTGGAATCGACACCTCGAATTCTCATTGCGGTCTTGCGTGTGGCAGCACCCAATCTTCGCCAACGACCACATAATCAAACAAAATCAAAGCCAGCCATCGACGTGCGCGAAGTGGTAGAATCCCCGCCCAGCTCATGAAGCGCCCTAAGCCAGTCACGTCTTGTACAAGCTGTGGAGCGCCCGGCTATGACATAAAGCTAGCCGACGGATTTTGCGGGCGAATGGTTAGAGGGAAGAGATGCAGAGGCACTAACCAGAGTGCCATCAGTGACGATGACTGGAGGGAGTGCCCAACCTGTGTGGCGGGAGGGTACGAGGGAGTTGTGCAGTGTAGCGTATGTGACGGTTTTGGCTGGGTGTTTCAGCGCTGAAGCTACCTAAGAACGGGGTCCGTACTCAGCCCCGCAATCCCCGGTCAGTGGATTCGCCGGAGAGTATGCGGTGGCACCCTGCGGCTGTCATCCAAGATGCTGAGAAATAACCTCACGCTTCCTATGACTATGAGCGGAACAACCACAAAGACAACGAAGATCGCGAGAAAGATACCGGCGAGGTGAACATAGCAGCCTCCTCTTCTGGACCGAAGGGCCGCTAAAACACCATTATATCCCCTTGGAGCGCGTTGCGCGTCAGTCCTTTTTGGCTTTCTTCGCTTGCTGCTGCAATCTGTTACCTGCGATGCAACGATCATGCAACGGCCCTCGCAGGCTATTGATTCATAAAGGCTAAAATTGACTAACCGTTGAACTAACGGCAGAAGCTAATTGCCTAACTCTGCTCTCTGCCAGGTGCCAGGTTTATTATTAGGCTTGCGCATTCGCCAGTAGCGGTCCTCTCGCTCCCAAACCGCAGTGTCTTTGCTTAGCTTGCGGAATGCCGAGAGAACGTCTTTTCGAATCGCTTCATTGCCATTGTCGTTGGTGTACGTGAACTGGCTTCCGAACTTCTTTGCGATTTCGCGAACGACTGCTTCCTGGTAAAGATCGCCATTTCGCATCAATTCGTCGAACATCCATTCTGCGACTTGTTTGGCCGTTAGTTCGTGTTTCATCAACCACCCCGAAAAATGTCCCACTGGCCCAAACCCGCAACCATGAATCGTGGGACACTTCGACGAAGATAGAGATAAGAAGAAGAAAAGACAAGTACTTGGGAATCTATCTCAGTGTCCCACTCGATGGGATAGTGGGACAGTAAATGGGACACCTGCCGAGGGCACGAACGAGTAGAATCGCCGCTTATGGAAAAGAGGTCGCGACTCACGTCCTGTACGCCTTGCGGAAACGCCGGATACAGCGTCGGCCTCGCCAATGGCCGATGTGGGCAGGTGATCAACGGGAAGCGATGCAAAGGATTGAATCAAAGCGCGATTGGCATTAACGATTGGACTGAATGTCCGTCATGCAATGCAACTGGTTGGGCTGACGTGGCATGCGTCCAATGTGACGGTGCGGGCTGGCTGTTCGTCCGTGGGAAAACGAGATGACCAAGAAAGAATTTGAGGCTGTGCGTCTCGCTCGCGTGCGTCAGCTATTTGAGGCACGTCCATTCGGAGAGCATACGGAAACTGGAGTTTTGAAGTTTTATGGATGGCTGCATCAGCATTACCCTGAATTACTTCCGAAGAGACGAGGGGACGTCTATAAGCACTTGAAGGTGGATCTCAGCGGACTGTACAAATAGCGGTGTCGAAGCGATAGAGCGCAACCGCTTTAAGCTTCCTGGGCCAGTCGGGCTCTTTAATCTTGCGGTCTACAAAACTAAAGACTAGCCTGAAAGAAGGAAGATGGATGGTGGGGCCGACGGAGTTGAGTGCCTGCCCTGCTGGGCAACATGAAGCGTCCTAAGCCAGTCACGTCTTGTACAAATTGCGGAGGGCCCGGCTTTGACAAAGAGCTAACCAACGCAAATTGCGGGCGCATGGTTAGTGGGAAGAGATGCAATGGCACGAACCAGAGGGCCATCGGAGACAGTTGGAAGGAATGCCTAACTTGCGCGGCATTCGGGTACGTGGGAGCTGCGCAGTGTAGCGTGTGCGACGGTTTTGGCTGGGTGTACGTTGAACCTGTATCACCCTTCGAGCTGTCTACTGGGATTATCTCAGGAGGAGCTTTGACTGTCGCACAATTCACTGTGACCCTAAGATATCAATCTGGTGAGGAGATAAAAAAAGGCGACCGCGTGCTGTTTCATTGCGGACCTGCTGAAATCGAGCTAGTCGCGTGCGGCCCTGACGATCCCGCTACCACTTGGTACGTTGAGGAGTTTGGTGGCGGCGTCTTGATACGCGAACCGAACGACCCGAATCTTACTTTTGTTTCCGCTGACCAACTTCCTGCACATGAAGACTTGGAATTTGTTTCGCGAGCCGAATCGCGGTAGCCACTCCTGTTTTCCGAAAATTCGCCACCCTCGACGGGAGCAACATAAGCAGGAGCGATGAAGTGACACTTCGTAAGGAATGCAAGTGCACCTACCATGCAGCCCTCATGCGTTCATTTCACGGCCAACCGTGTTGAGGCCCGGCTCAGAGGGATTTCCACCCGAACCTTGTTTGCCAAGTGGAATCGACAGAGGGAAAATCGTCACCCTCTTCGGAAATGAAAAACAAAACAGGCCAGTAGATGCCGCTCCATCGGTACGACATCCGTTTAGGCGAAGATCGGACCTTACCATCGATATAAGCTCGCGCCCCAGGCCCAGCCTGCGCCAATGGACACGAGCAAGAGAAGATCGCCTTCGTGGAGGAGACCGCGTCGGTTGACTTGGTCTAGGAGCAGCGGAACTGTGGCTCCGGCGGTGTTCGCGTATGACTCCAGGTTCGTCTGGATTTGGGAAAAAGGGATGTTGAGTACTTCGGCGATGCGTTTGAGGACGCGAGCTGTAGCCTGGTGCGGAATGATCATTGAGACGTCCTCGAGTCCCAGTCCGTTTATGCTGAGAATCTGCTGAATACACGCGGGCACGGCGGTTGTAGCCTTCTCGTAAACCGCTTTTCCGTTCATTGTGAAGTAGGCGTCCCCAGGGTAGATTGTGAAATGATTCATTCCCTCGCCCTCGGCGAAGAGAACGCTTGAAAAGAGCGCATTCTTCCGATCATTCCGCTCTAGTACCACGGCACCAGCACCGTCTCCGAAAACGACGCAGTCGCGGCGATTCCAGTCCGTGACCTTGGAGAAGGTATCGGCGCCGATCACCAGCGCACGCTCGTAAGTACCATTCTGGATGAATTGGCCAGCGATTGTGATGCCGTAAACAAACCCCGCACACACTGCTGCAACATCGAACGCGGCACAGCAATTGCGAATGCCCATCTTGTTCTGGGCAATACAAGCCGATGAGGGCATCTTGCGGTCGGGTGTCGCCGTAGCAACGATGATCAAGTCAATTTCGTTTGGCTCCAGCCCCGCTGAAGCAATTGCGTCCAGCCCGGCATGGGCAGCAAGATCCGACGTGTATTCTTCTGGTTCAGCGATGTGCCGTTCGCGAATCCCCAACGTTTCGAGCACCCACGCCGGAGAGGTTGGCAGGTTTGCCGTGACCTCTTCGTTTGTCAGAATCTTGGACGGAACGTAAGAACCGGTGGATTTGATACGAACACTATCAAAGCGGCTGTTTCGGCTTCTCATTCCTCCCTCCAGTCTCGCGAACAGAAAGAGAGAGCACGGAGGTGGATACACAACAAGAATAGCAAGCATGCAATGGAAGCAGAATTTTCCATTTGGGATTCCACCCTACAAGCATGGGAGGCAAGCTAGGTCTGCTCGCCTCCCCTTTTATTCCCCGTTCAGGGGAATTGTGATTAGTCCAGAAACCTAGACCAATCTTGGACAGGGATCAAAGTATGCAACCATCCAATTCTTAAAAACTGTCCAATATTGGACAGACTTTAGGTCATCTTGACCGTAGCGTTCGTAATCAGTTCCCGGCCAGATTGCCGAGAGGCGAGACTGGCATCTTGGAAATTGTCGCACTACTCGATTCGAGGCCGCGCTCAGGCTTTCGAGACCAGTTACCGCCCTCCTGGACCGCTCTCTTGAATCAAGAGAAAGAGACTCCTATGTACGCTCGCAAGGTCTCTCTACACTTGAATTCAGAATCCCCTACCCAAGTCCTCCAAAAAGTCGAACGTGCGGTGACCCCGCTGCTCTGCAAGCAGAAGGGTTTTCTCGACCAACTCATCCTCGGTTCAGATAGTGGGAAAATGATCTATATCTATAGCTTCTGGGAAAACAGCGAGGATGCTGAACAATCCGACTGCACAACCCTTCCAGTTTTGACCAGAGTTCTCGCCGGAATGGTTGACGGGGTGCTGCGTGTTCACCCCTTCGGAGGCTTGCGTGGGCGCTTGTCTAGTGGTTTTTCACAGCATCAAAGAACACGCATTGCAACAAGTGGAGCCTGACATTATTAGGGAATACATGCATGATTATGATTGGAAGGCTTGATGCAAAAACCCACAATCGGTGAAAAGAGAATTCGAGACCAATTGAAAACCAAGCGGAATCTATTGCTCGAGGAATATTCCAAGTATCCTATGAAGACCTGCTTGGCAATTGAAATCAGATTGATTGACGACCAGATTGCAGAGCTCACTGAGCATCTGGTCCAACAGAGGACGGTTTGCGCTTTAATCAGAGTCGAAAATAACTACGCCTGTGCTTGGCTGGCTTGAGGATTCGGTAGTTCGATCCGATAACCCAGATTTCGGAGTTGCCGAATCATTCTCCACGTGCGCTGATATCTGGATCGTTTGGTGACTGCTGGGCCCCGTTCTTCGTAACGGGTTCCCTGATGGAGGATCAGCCAGATCAGACGACACTGTCGATGCGCAATGACCCCAATGGCTTGATTATGCCCGAGGCGCGGGACGCAACGGCGATAGATGATCTCGAAGATGCTTCCTTTGGCTTTTACGGCGGCGTTAGCAGTCTGATTGAGCAAGCGTCGCATGTGACGGTTGCCCTTCGGAGAGCGGTGACTGTAGTTCACGCCGGCGCTCTCTTCTTCGCCGGGGCAGGCACCGACCCACGAAGAGAGGCATTTCTCGGAGGGAAACGTCGCTGCGGCAGGGCCGACTTCGGCAATGATCTGCTGCGCGGAGTCCACGGCGAAACCCGGAACCTCCGCTAGGCGCTCGACTGCATCCTGGTGCGGATGGAGCAAAGTGGCTAGCTCTTGATCCAGTTGACCGATCTGCTGCTCGAGGATTCGCAAGTGCTCCAGGGTCATTTTCAGGAGCCGTCGGTACACGGGCTTGAGCTCCGTGCACGCGCCGAGCGCATCACACAATTGTTCCGGTGTAGCGCGCAACCTCTCATGGGCTAAAGCGGCCAGAGCTGCGGGATTGGTTT
Organism: Candidatus Acidiferrales bacterium; assembly: GCA_963775865.1. GTDB lineage: Bacteria > Acidobacteriota > Terriglobia > Acidiferrales > UBA7541 > Acidiferrum. Next base: position 493,308 of record CAVZKU010000014.1, read on the forward strand.
CTCCGTCAGCCAGTGCCTTCAACATGCGTCTGGCACTGACGCCAAGCAGATCGGAGACCAGGCTGGACAACTTGATATGGGCCTCTTCCAGAAGTGCTTCCAGTTGGTTGTTTAACCGCACCACATCGCGCCGCAACTGGTACTTCTTGCGCGTCACCGTTCGCCATAGACGCTGCTCCGTATCGGGCACAAAGCTCAGCGTCAATTCTCGGGCTATGAGTCGTTTCACCAGCCGCTCGGCATCGACGAAATCCCTCTTTCGCCCGCGCCGCCCGCGATTGGATAGCGCCTGCGCCAGATGCAACGTGCCGGACCTCCGCCTGACTCCTTCCCGCTTCTCGCAGAGCGGCTTCCAATACCTTTCCAGTGTTTCCCATACGGGTTTCCAATATTGCGCCGTCGACTCCATGACTATTTCTTCGGCCTTTTGCTCGACGAGCCACGCAGCCAACGATCGCAGTTGTTCAGGGTTGCTGCTAAACATCCGTCGCTCAAATTGGTATTCGCTTTCGATTTCAACGTCGGACACAACTACAGCCAGCATCTTCTTGTGAACATCGATTCCCGCTATCCGGTACGACATAGACTCCTCCTGGCCGGGAGCGGAGAGCGTGCTGCGATTACTTTAACCAGAGTCGCGGGCTATCGCCGCTCCCCAGGGGAAGACACCGACGCCCAATTATTCGCTCAAACACGCACGCTCCGGATCAGACAGATGGACGGTCTCGAACTCTCCACTGATAAACGCGACCTCGCCGCTCCGCGCCGTTGCGATCTTACCACTGAGTGATTTTCATAAGGTTTCGCGGGCCGAAGGCCCTAAAAGGACAGATGGGAGTTTGAGACTCCCTGTTCCTCTTGTTAGCAATGAAATCCAGTTGAATCCTCCAAACTCGCAGAGTAGAGTTGCGTATTCCCGGTTGGGCCCCATCCTTAGCGAATCCATTGGAGGAATCATGATTCGTTTGGCTCGACTCATTTTGCTTCCTCTCTTTGCCCTCGGCGCTAGTCTCATCTACTTGGCGTCTTCCGCTCAGGAGAAGTCTTCCAAACCCGATTTTGATATGACCGCTAGCTACATCGAAGCGTGCAGCTGCGACATGTTCTGTCCCTGCTACTTCAACACCCATTCCACGAACCATATGGGCATGGCTGAGCAACACATGGACGAACATTTTTGCCGCGCCAATCTCGTCTTCAAAGTGGACAAGGGCCATTACAACGACACCAAACTCGATGGCGCCAAGGTCTGGATCGGGAACGATCTTGGCAGCGATTGGAGCACTGGCAAGGATTCCTGGCTGGTGGTGAATTTCGATCCGAGCGTCAGTAAGGAGCAACAGGCAGCTCTTGTTGACATTCTTACGCAGCTCTATTCGACGATTCCCTTTCAGAAAAAGGCAGTGAGCAACACCGCGTTTTCGTGGGACGTGGATACAAAGACCGGCATTGCCCATGCCAAAATGAGCGATGGCAAGGGTGAAGTGATCCTAGAGCGCGTCGAAGGCGATAATCCCGGCCACGAAGTTGTCATTCACAACTTGAAATACTGGAGCGCCCAGTCCAACGATGGCTTCCGCATGTGGAAGAGCAAGCACGAAGCTTTCGAGGGCGACGGCCACAAGTTCTCCTATGACGGCACGAACGGCTTCCTGATCACCATCCACTTTTCGGGAGTGGCAAAAGCCGCACCGGCGGATTAGTTCTAAGCACAAGCAAGGCCAAGCAAGAGCGCAATGCAAGAACGTCGCGGTAGCCTCAATGGAATTCGTCGTCGCATTTAACGTGTTGTGATGGCCCGGAGACTGTTTCAGGCTCGATCCCAAATTGAACAGACTGAGAGGTTCCAGTCGCCGATTGCACAAATGTCCCAACTTGCCAATCCGTCGCTATCGAGTTTCTTCGGACAATGTGCAAGGACAAAACGGGATTTCTTTTTGGTAAGAGGTGCAGTAACGGGCACTGCACCCCCGGTTTAGGTACTGGACCCGACGCCAAAATCAACTTCGGCGATTATGCCGTTTACCAGGAGCTACCGAGAATTTTCTCGGTTCTCCGTGTCGATTCTACACTTTCTCGTTCGACGTATGGGTAGAGCAGCAATAACCCGAAAGGACAAACACAATGAGATTCATGGTCATCGTCAAAGCCTCGAAAGACTCCGATAAAGAAGGCGCACTCCCTGATCCCAAGGGCATAGCCGACATGAACAAATTCAACGACGAGCTCTTAGAAGCCGGAGTCTTGATAGGCTACGACGGTCTTCACCCCTCGTCCAAAGGCGCCCGCGTCCACTTCTCCGGCAAGAACCGCCCCACCGTGGTTGATGGACCCTTCGTCGAAAGCAAGGAACTGATCGCCGGATTCTGGTTCTGGCAGGTCAAGTCTCTCGAAGAGGCGATCGAGTGGGTCAAGCGCTGCCCCGTCTTCTACGAAGGCGAGGCCGACATAGAGATCCGCCAAGTCTTCGAGCCCGAAGACTTCGCATCTGCTTTCAACGAGGAAGAAATTCAGAAGGAAAAACAGTTCCGCGCTCGAATGGCAGCGAACGCAGCCAAGAAATAGTCCCAGTTGCACTGACGTATCCAAACTGGTGTGATCGTCTCAGTTTGAAAATCTGCTGTGCCTTACGCTAAAAATCAATCCGGCTTTTCTGTATACTGACGCAGTCGAAAGGAGGCTTCGGTGGACGACGTCACCGGTCTTATTGCCGAAATTCGTGCGTTTCGCCCCTTCCTTCCCGCAAGGGAATTCGAGACGAGTCTGCGCTTCTACAAGGCGATTGGTTTCGAGGCCTATCCGCTCGGGGAGACTCTCGCCGAACTAAGCCTAGGGACTCACGCCTTCCTACTCCAAGGCTACTACGTTAAGGAGTGGGCCGAAAACACTGTGATGCATGTCCTCGTCGAGGATGTCGACGCCTGGTGGCGACATATCGATTCACTGGCCCTGACCCGTCAATTCGACGTTTCGCCCCCGGCCCCGCCCCGGGTCGAGCCGTGGGGCCTCACCGTAGCCTACGTATTCGATCCGTCGGGGGTACTGTGGCACTTTGCCCAAGCAACCCCAGAAAATCCGAAGTCAGACCCTACCTAATTTCAAACTGAGACACTAGCAGGACTCGGCCCCACTTGCGTTGTACTGCATGGGAAACGAGCTAACCGGACATCTCTGTACTAGCCGCCACTTTTCCGATTTTGTCGTTTACCGGGACTTAGCCAGCCTTTTTCCAAAAACGCTACTTTTCTTGAGTGCTTGGCGAAGCACTATCTATCGCGGCTCCTTGGTTCTGCCGCCGCTAGCTCAAGACATATTAATTTTGCTAATCTTCGGCACATGACCGTTTCAGGTAGATGTCTATTGATTTTCACTTTGGTTTGCTTTCCCCTTTTGTCAACGGGGCAGCGCCTCGGCAAACGACAAGCATCGTCTCAAGGCAAGACGACTACCAGCGTTACTTCATCTTTCACGGGCCACTACGAAGGTACAGCAACAAACAAAGCGCAACAGACCATCCCAATGGCTATCGATCTGACGGACACGAACGGCACTTTCTCGGGCAACATCAGCACCACTCTAGGGATTTTTCCTATTGTTGGGGGCACCCGCCAAGCTGAGACGATAACAATCAACTTCGACGCGAGCGGAGAGAAAGGTAGCATCTCGGCCAAACTTAGTGATGGCAGGCTTCTCGGTACATTCAGCCTTGGAGATGACGGCGGACCAGTTGACGCCAAGAAAACCGCCGAAGAGCCTCGCAACGCAGTTGCTGGCAAATCTCCTTTGGCCACTCCGATCCTGTTTTTAGGTGTCTACCACATGGACAACCCGGGCCTAGATGAAGTGAACACTCAGGCCGATGACGTTCTGGCGCCGAAAAGGCAAAAGGAAATCGAAGAACTGGTGGAGGGGTTGGCTCGTTTCCGACCAACAAAAATAGCGATCGAGGCGCAATATCGCGACACTTACTGGCCAGGCCGGTATCAGCAGTATGTCGCTGGGCAATATGCGTTTGGAAGAAACGAAATCGAGCAGATCGCTTTCCGGTTAGCAAGACGCCTCAATCTTCCTACTGTCTATGGCATCGATTTTCTAATGTTCATGAACGGCTACACGCCGAGTGAAATGGAGGACTCAAAACCCACTAAAACAGATTCGACCGAATCTCACAAAGCAGAAGCGCCGTCGCTTTCTCCGGAAGATGAGCTATTGCGGCACTCAACAGTGACGCAGTATCTGCTACATCTGAACCTCAGTGGTCAGGTCAAAAGCGGCCAACGGTGGTCAGGTCAAAACCGGCCAACGGATGTGGCCCGGGACTTAGATGTTGTACTCTGCCGTTCGCTTTCCTTACAAGTTTAATCTCCGAGATTTCGAAGTGGAGAGCCATTTCCTCCTCGAAGCCCGAAAAAATCTCGTTTACAGGGCCGTGGGTGCATTTTCTCAAGGTCTCCCATAGTTCAGGTTGTGGCTTTCTGGCTACTTTTCGACGTGGTGCTCATTGTTCCGCCGGCAACTTGGTTCTCCAGCTCCGCGGCCCGCATTTGAGGATATGGCCGTGGTGGAGAAGGCGGTCGAGCATAGCGGTGACGGCCGCGCTGTCACCGAGCAGTTTTCCCCAGTCCTCGACCGGTCTGTTCGACGTCACCAACGTGCTGGTGCGTTCGTAACGGCGCATGACGATCTCCAGCAGCTCTTCTGCCGCTGTGGGCCCTAACTTGCGCATTCCCAAGTCATCGATGATCAGCAGAGGCACGGTGGACAGCAGTTCCATGTGCTCTTTGCGTTTTCCGTCCAGGGCCGCTTCGGCGATTTCCTCGAGCAGGACGTGCGCCTCCCGGTAGATCACCCGATAGCCCTGGCCGATGACCGCCTGCCCGATGGCCTGGGCCAAGTGACTTTTCCCGGTGCCGGGCGGACCCAGAAAAAGTGCATCTTCGCGGCGAGCGATGAACGTGGCCGTCGCCAGATCGAAGACCATGCTCCGATTCATCTTCTTGTTGAAGTTGAAATCGAAGTTGTCGAGCGTCACCTGCGGGTCGCGAAATTGCGCTTGTTTTCGGCGCCGTTCCAGCAGTCGGTCGCTGCGACGAGTCAGTTCATCGGATACCAGACAGGAAAGGAAGTCGATGGGGGCCATCGGTTCCGTTTGTGCTTGCTGCAGGCGCGTCTCTAGTACCGCAGCGATGCCGCCGAGACGCAGTTGCCGTAAGTAACGATTCAACTCGATCAGATTCATTCTGGTTGCTCCTTGATTTTGAGATTGATGAAATCGCGATACTCGGTGAGCTCGCGAATTAGGGGATCGATCTGGCGCAAAAACATTTGCGGGTGTGGGCGGCGCTCCAGATAACGGCGCACGAAGCGGTGTTCTGCAACGCCGATGTCCAGAGCGGTGGCGCAGGCGTCTTCGACCGCGGCGGCCCCGTATTTCTTGATCAGGGAAAGCACTCCCAGGATGCGGCGGATGCCTGTCTCTGCTTGCCGCTGATAGATCAACTGGCAGAGCTTGCCGATCTGGGATCCGGCATGTTCGGCGCGCCGCAACAGTTGCGCCGTGCTCAGCGGCATTTTCTTGGGGTGGTCTTCTTCCTGGATGCGATATCCCCCGCGTTTCTGACGCAGGTGCTCGCGAAGAAGTTGGTTGGTATTCGGATGGAGGATGCGCACGTGCAGTTCAACATCTCGAAACAGGGGATTGAGAAGGGGATCGTAGATGTCGGGAAGCAGCACGCCTTCTTTCAGGTTGTCCAGGACCACAACTCTGACGCAACCCCCCAATCGGCGAAAAGCTTTCTCATGAAGTTCGGCCCAGATGCGTGCACTCGAACGCCAGACCAGCAAGCGTACGGATTTGCGGCTGTAGCCGAGTGTCAGTACGAACAGTCGCGTTCGGCGATACTTGCCGCTCTGCGAGTCACGCACCATCGGACCTGACCCATAATCGACCTGGGCCTCTTCTCCAACGGCGGTGAGGATGATCCCCACGGCTTGTGGCGACTCGGATCCGCGCAGCTTGCGAACAAAACGCTTCACGGTCTGGTAGCCGTGGGGAAAGCCGTGATCGGAGACCAAGTCCTGCCAGATGGCCATGGCATTCCGGCCACGACCGAGTCCCTGCTGGATCAGCTCGCGGTACGGCTCGCAGGCACTGGTGGCCTGCTCTTGGTTGCCAGTCGGAGGTGAAATCGGCTGGCTAAAGTCGGTGGTCACCCCGTTGGCCGGTTTTGCCGGCGCTCGCCGTCCCCAGCCAGCCGGTGGTCGTACCGCGATCCCGGCAGCCTTCAGGTAAGCGCCTGCTGTTTCTCGACGTACACCCGTGGCTTTCTCGATGCGCCGTAAGGGCCATCCGAGCTTCCCGAGTGCGATGACTTGTTGTTTCTTTTCTTCGCTCAAGACATTGCTCATGCCGAAGGAGCCTATAAGGGCTCCTGTCGGAGTCAATGTCCCGGGCTTTCTCGTTGGCCGGTTTTGAGGTGACCCTCATTGGCCGGTTTTGGGTGACCCCTGAGGGG
>CAVZKU010000015.1:0-244461 GCA_963775865.1 Candidatus Acidiferrales bacterium
AAGCAGTGAGGAAGAGCATGAGGACGTTGGACGGAGGATAGACAGGATGGGACACCCGCGGGTCTAGCTCTTGCAGATCGTTGGCAAAAGTTGCATGAGCAATACTCGGAGTTGGACGAGCAATACTCGAAGATGTATCTCGAGCAGTCAAAGCTGGAGGAGCCATGCTTCGCGGTGCTACAGGACCAGCACTCAAATCTACTTGCTCAACAAAAAACGCTGAATGAGCAATTCCCGAAGCTGGCTGACGACCTAGGTACCTGGATGAAAAAGGAGCAAGAAACGGCCGCTAATGAGTTCGAAGAAGCAGCCAGGGAAGCGGGAATAAACATACGCAGACTACGGCCAGAAGATCTACCCACCTCCTGGAAATCATCAGAATAGCTGGCCTCTTCACTTACTTTTTCGGTAGGCGAAGGGCCAGGTATCAGCAGAAAGGGAGGGCAAGTAGCGTGGGTACGTGGGAGTCCCCAAGTAGCCCTAAAGCCACGATCTGAAACCAAGGCCCGATGTGCTGAAAAGCATGTCGGGCCTTTTGTCTTGATTCCAAAATGTGAAAGTTTGGGCCGAACGCTAGGAAACTCTTACGCGGAGAAAGGCTTCAGTAATTTGACAGATTTGGCTTCCCGAGAGATTGATAAAACGCAAAGCCTTATACCAGTGAGGGTCTACCTCCAAGGGTTACTGGGACAGCGGGAGCGAATAAACGGCGTAGGGACAACGTTCCTAGCGGCTCTTTATACTTCTGGCGATCCACTGGAACAAACGGAAAGCCAGCCACAACAAAACCCTCATGTGAGAATCGTACGCAGACATAGCTTCATCCTTTCTGGTCCGTTGGGACCAAAGTTGGGACCATCTAGACCCTGTTTTTGGAGATTAAAGAGAGGAAGGACTGGACGAGAAGAGGCGTCAAGTCAGTAAGTTAGGAAGATTTCTCTTCCATTTTACTCTAGGGCTATTTGCCCCCGTGTCGCTTCGAATCGCCGCACATAGTATCACTATTTGGCCCAATTCCGTTGTGAATCGTCGCAGAAGCAGTCTTTGGGCGGGAATTCGCCGGGGGCTAGGCGCAACCTCCAAGTTACCTCCAGCTTCTTGGTATCATTTGACTTATTTCGCTTTTCGCCCGTACTATGTTGGCGCGGAGCGCTCCTCTTTTTGCCCATGATCGGACAGACAATCTCACATTATCGCGTGTTGGAAAGACTAGGCGGGGGAGGGATGGGAGTTGTTTATAAGGCCAAGGACAACCGCCTCGGCCGTTACGTAGCCCTGAAATTCCTGCCTCCGGAACTAGCAAAAGACAAGATGTCACTGGAGCGATTTCAGCGCGAAGCGCGTGCGGCGTCCGCGTTGAATCATCCGAACATATGCACGATCTATGATGTCGGCGAAGTGGATGGACAGCCCTTCATTGCGATGGAACTACTGGAAGGGCAGACGCTGAAGCATCGCTTGAGTCGAACGCCACTGGATTGCGCTTTGGTTGTCGACTTGGGAATACAGATCGCGGATGCATTGGATGCAGCGCATAGCCGCGGGATCGTCCACCGCGATATCAAGCCGGCCAATATTTTCCTGACGAACCGTGGGCAGACGAAGGTTCTCGACTTCGGATTGGCAAAAGTAGAATCATCTGTCCGAAGAAGCGAAGATACGCTGGCGGGCGGGCAACTGCCAATGGAGACGCAAGCGGGGAGCGGAGGGGACTTAACGAGTCCAGGCAGTTCGGTTGGGACGATTGCGTACATGAGCCCCGAACAGGCGCGTGGCGAGGAACTGGGAGCACGCACCGATCTGTTTTCGTTCGGCGTGGTGCTCTACGAAATGGCCACGGGCACGATCCCTTTTCCCGGCAACACGACTGCGGTCATTTTTAATGGAATTCTCAATGCCACGCCGGCTTCCCCCTCGAAGATCAATCCCAAGATGCCAGTGGAATTGGACAGAGTAATCGCGAAAGCCTTGGAAAAGGATTGCGATCTTCGCTGCCAGACGGCCGCCGAACTGAGGGCAGACCTGAAACGTCTAAAGCGTGATTTGGACTCCTCGGGACGACAAGATTCGGATCATCGCGGTGTGACTGGTAGCAGCATTGGTATCCCTTCCGCGCGCGTGGCGGCCCCAGAACAAAAGAAAAAAACTGTGGCGGTACTTTACTTCGAGAATCTGAGTGGCGCGAAGGAAGACGAATATTTCAGGGATGGGATGACCGAGGATATCATCACGGAACTATCGAAGATCGCCCGGCTACAGATTTTCCCGCGCTCGGAGATGCTGCAATTCCGCGACAAGCCTGTCACTGCTCCGCAAGTCGGGGAGAAGCTAGGGGCTATGTACGTTTTGGAGGGTTCGATTCGCCGCGCCGGCAACCGCCTTCGGATTACGACGCAGCTCGTGGAAAGCGAAACGCGCCACTCCATTTGGGCGGAGCGCTACGACCGGCAGATGGAAGACGTGTTTGCGATTCAGGAAGAAATTTCGCTGAGCATCGCCAAGGCGCTGGAAATCACACTCTCTCCGCAGGAAGAAAAGGTGATTGCCAGGAAACCGACGGATAATCCCCAGGCATACGATTTCTTCCTGCGTGGCCGCAATTATCTGCGGCAACGTCAGTTCGAATACTCGCTGGCGATGTATGAAGAAGCTGTGAAGTTGGATCCAAACTTTGCGCTGGCCTATGCAGGAATGGCGCATGTATGGGGCGGAATGCACGAGTTTCGGAGTCCCAGTCCTGAATTTATTGAAAAGGGGCTGGCCGCGCATGCAAAAGCGGAGCGCATCGCGCCGGATTTGCCCGAAGTACTTTCTGCGCGGGCACGCATCTATTTTGCGCAGCAGCAATATGATGATGCAATTCGGCTGGCAAAACGCGCCGTGGCGCTGCAATCCGATTGCGAGGGAGCGCACGATGTGCTGGGACGCGCGTACTTCACTTCGGGACGTCACGAGGAAGCAGCGGAACTGGCAGACAGCGCCCTAGAGATCGTTAGCAATGATTACAACGCGCTGGTGCCCCTGATCAACGCGATGGAGTGCTTGGGACGGATCGCGGACGCAGAACGGCTGCGCGCCCGCGAAAGGGAAGTGCTCACGGAGCAGTTGCACCGCTTTCCCGACGATGTGCGGGCCCGGATTTTGCTGGCATCCGACCTGGCTATCCTGGGCCAGGTGCATGAAGCCGTGCAACACGTGAAGATCGCGGTAGCCATGCGGCCCACGGACGCAAACGTTCTTTATAATGCCGCCTGCACGTACGGAATTCTCGCCATGAAAGCGGACGCGTTAGATACGCTGCGCCGGTCGATGGAAGCAGGCTATTACAACGCAGACTGGTGTTCGAAGGACCCCGATCTGAAAATTCTCCATGACGATCCTGAGTTCAAGAAGCTGATCGCAGAACGCGCCCGGAAAGCGCACTAGCAACAGGTTAACGTTGGATCACGAAACTGCACAGGTCTCCGCAGAATCCTCGAAGAGTTTGTAGACGGTGGCAAGTTGACCTTACAAGAACGTCTGCAGTTCAATCTTACGAAACAAAGAAGGATGGTTGGTGCGAGAGCCTGCCCGAAGGACCATGGTGGAAAAAGTACGTTTCGGTTGGCGAACCTGGGCATACCAGAAACAGGCCGAAATCTTGTGCGTCGGACGGGCCGCCCGCTCGAGGGGATGAGGACGATCAGCGAGAAGAAGATGGGACGTCTCCCCCTCCGAACGCGAAATCATGGGGAGACCCTCACAAAGGCGGTAGAGAAGAGCCTGTTGGTCATGGAAAGCACGGTGGGGGCAAAGATTAAAGTCGCGATAAGCGGCGCGCGGGATATCAAGACATTCGGACCTGAATGTGTCAAATTGGCAAAGGAACATCACTGTGAGGGGCGAAGCTTGGGCGACTCCATAAATAGAATGAGGTAGCTGATAAGTTAAGTCTAATAGTGAAGCAAGGTAGAAAGCTTCTTAGCTCTTTTTGGCCGGCGACAGCGAAGCGCAGGTTTGCAGAGCAAGCTCCAGCTCGGAACCAGTGAACTGAAGCTCGCGGAGAATCTGCAGGTTGTGCTCTCCCAGGAGAGGTGGTGGCAGGCGATAAAGAATCGGTTGGAGTTCAACGCGGATGGGATTTGCGATGCTGCGAGCGGTTTTGAGCGTTGGATGCTCGAGTTCAACGATCAGCGACCGCGAAATCGTCTGCGGACCCTGGAGAGCTTCGCCAACGGTTTGAATTGGGGCGGCGGGAATACCCGCGGCCAGCAAACGGCTAAGCCATGTGGAAGTGGGCAGGGCGGCAAAATGCTGTTGCAGCAGAGAGATCAGCACCAGGCGGTTCTGAATGCGATCGGCGTTTGTTGCGAAACGAGAGTCTTCGCCGATTTCTTTTTCCAGATTAAGAAGCTGCAACAGGCGCCGCCAGAGCGGTTGTGTGCCGACGGCGACGACGAAAGGGCGCGCATCGCTACCTTGAAACATTTGGTAGGGAACGATACAGGGATGTGCGTTGCCCCAGCGGGAAGGAGAGACTCCCGCATTCAGGAAGTTACTGCCGATATTGGCAAGCCAAGTCAATTGCGAGTCAAACAGAGCTAAGTCCAGAAAGTCACCCTTACCTGTGCGTTCCCGTGCATACAATGCCGCGAGAATGCCCATCGCCGCGTACATGCCGGTGGTCATGTCCGCAATGGCAATGGGAAAGCGCATGGGCGCTCCATCGGGCTCGCCGGTAAAGCTCATGACTCCCGCCTCGGCTTGGGCGAGGATGTCGTAACCCGGTTGGCCAGCCCTTGGACCGGAGTGCCCGTAGCCGCTGATCGCGCAATAAATCAAGCGGGGATACTTGGCGCGAAGAGTGGTCGGATCGATGCCACGGTGTTGCAAAGAGACGAGCGAGGGCTGATTGCAAATGAATACATCCGCTTTCGCCAAAAGGCGGTACAGAATTTCCGCACCAACGGGATCATCATAGTTGAGAGTGATGGACCGTTTGTTGCGGTTGGTGGCGAGGAAATAGGCAGATTCTGTGCCGATGAAGGGCGGACCCCAAGTGCGGGACTGGTCTCCGACGCCTGGACGCTCCACCTTAACGATTTCGGCGCCAAAATCGCCGAGCATCATGGCGCAATAAGGGCCCGCGAGAGCTTCGGTAAGTTCGACGACCTGGATTCCGTCGAGGAGCATGGACATGGAAGAGAATTATAGCGAACCGGGTGCTTGGGGCGCAGAGTAGATTAAGGAAGCAATCTATCTGATGGCTTCCCTTGCTTGGAGACGACTCTTCCCGGACAATATTAAGTTCACAGACGGACAAGAAGTGGAAAAGAAAGTGTGAGCAGTGCTCTGGACGGAGATCCCAGGAACGATGGCCAATCTGGCACACCCACCTAAACGATTTGTTGCGTACTTTTCGATGGAAATTGCGCTGGAAAATTCCATGCCGAGCTACAGCGGAGGACTCGGCGTGCTGGCCGGCGATACCATTCGGGCGGCAGCGGATATTCGACTACCGATGGTGGCGGTATCGCTGCTGTACCGCAAAGGATTCTTCACCCAAAGATTGGCGGAAGACGGCGCGCAGACCGAAGAGCCGGTGGAATGGGATGTGTCGAAATTCCTGGTGGAAGAGGCGCCGCGGGTGACGGTCACGCTGGAAAACCGGCGGGTGGAATTGCGGGCGTGGCGCTATACGGCCAAGGGAGTGCGTGGTTATGAAGTCCCTATCTATTTTCTGGATGCCGACCTTCCAGACAATGATGCGCGCGACAGGGAACTGACCGGGGCGCTGTATGGAGGCGATCCCTATTACCGGCTCTCGCAGGAGATGCTCCTGGGGATCGGCGGGGTGCGCATGCTGCGTGCATTGGGGCACACCGAGTTGATGCGCTACCACATGAACGAAGGACACGCGGCCCTGCTTACCCTGGAACTGCTGGAAGAAGAAGCCAAGCACGCGGGCCGGAGTTCGATAAAAGGAGAAGATATCGAGCGGGTGCGCAGCAAGTGCGTGTTCACGACCCACACACCTGTGCCGGCAGGCCATGACAAATTTCCGGTGGAGTATTTAACGCGACTCTATCCGGACCAGGCCCGCATGTTCGATGAGAAGGATGCTGCTTCTGTGGAGCTGATCAAGAGCATCCTGCAGGTGGAACAAAACTATCCAGACTTGATGGAAGCGGCGAAACGGGGCGCTTCGCTGAACATGACGTACCTGGCATTGGGTTTGAGTAACTATGTGAATGGCGTGGCGAAGTTGCACGGTGAAGTGTCGCGGAGGATGTTTCCAAATGTGCCGATTGAAGCCATCACAAATGGAGTTCACGCCGCGACGTGGAGTTCGCCGCCATTCCGCGATTTATTCGACCGCCACATTCCCTCGTGGCGCGAGGACAATTACAGCCTGCGTGGGGCGCTGGGTTTGCCGCCGGAAGAAGTCTGGGCGGCGCACTTGCTGGCGAAGCACGACTTATTGGAAGCGGTGCGCAAGAAGACCGGGCTCAAGCTGGACCCAGAGGCGTTTACGATCGGATTTGCGCGGCGTGCCACGGGCTACAAACGTGCTGACTTGATCCTGAGCGATCTGGATCGCTTGCGGCGGATCGCAAAAAATGTCGGCGGCTTTCAGATTGTGTTTGCGGGCAAGGCGCATCCCAAAGACGCCGGGGGAAAAGAAATCATCCGGCGCATTTTTAAAGCGAAAAAAGCGCTGAAGAAAAACGTGAGCATCGTTTTTTTGGATGACTACAATATGGATCTTGGCGGAAAGCTAACTTCCGGCGGCGACTTGTGGCTCAATACGCCGCAATATCCGCTAGAAGCTTCCGGGACAAGCGGAATGAAAGCGGCGCTGAATGGAGTGCCAAGCTTGAGCATTCTGGACGGTTGGTGGGTGGAAGGACACATCGAAGGGGTCACCGGGTGGTCCATTGGAGAATCTCACCGCCGCGATCCTTCCCCCGAGACGGTGGTGGACAATGCGTTGGATGCCGAAAGCCTGTGCTCGAAACTAGAAAGCGTGATCCTGCCGATGTTCTACGAGGACCGCAACCGCTATCTCTCCGTGATGCAGCACGCCATCGCCATCAATGGTTCGTTCTTCAACACGCAACGGATGGTGCAGCAGTACATTACGGACGCATATTTGCGATAAGCCGCCGCGGCGGGCGCTTGGCCTCAGGGCGGACCTGCATGATCATCACTTTACGGGGGAGCAGTCGGAAGCCAGCCTTACGATAAAACTTTTCCGCATGCTTGTTGTGGTTCAGCACCTGTAATTCGACATTGCGAATGCCGCGTTCGCGGCAGAAATCCTCGACCTCATAGAGCGCCAAGGTACCAACGCCGTGATTGCGAAAGCGCTTTTCCACGTACACTTCGGTGAGCATCCCCTCCACACCGCCATATTCCAGGTCGAAATTGTAAGTCAGCAGGGTGTAGCCCACGGGCTTCTTGTGGGTTTCCATCAGCCAGGCCTGGCCGAGCGAGAGATTGCGCAGAAGCGTATCGAGGCCACGACGGAGTGAATTCAGGTTATACGGGATTTTGTCGAACCGGTAGTAAGCGACGATCAGTTTCAGCAGTGCTTTATGATCTTTGGGTCCACACGGGCGGAAAGTAACGAGCATAGTACCTCACGGTTGGACCACTATCGTACTGCAGCCAGGGCTGCGCGAAAAGGACCTGAGCAGGTTCTTGTGGTATTAAGCGAGGCGGTTTTTGTAAAGGGCCATGCCAACGGCGGAGTCCATATCGATTTTTTCAAGGGCGCGGATTTCGCGTGTAGTGGAAATGCCGCCTGCTGCGACGATGGGGAGTTTCGTGGCGGCACGCAAGGAACGGAACCAGTTCAGGTTCACGCCACGCATGGTGCCTTCGCGATCCACATGAGTGCACAGAAAGCCCCCGCAGTAAGGCGTCAACGCGGCAAATACATCGGCTGGTTCGATGGAGAGAGCGGTGCGCCACCCATGGGTGACGATCCGGCCTTTTGCGGTGTCCAAAGCAATCAGAATATGTTTTTTGCCGATGCGGGCGGCGAGTTTCTTCAGGAAGGGAAGATTGGCACGACCTTGACGGAATGCGGCGCTACCGACAATGACCTGTTCCACGCCAAGTTTTCTCAGGTTTTCCGCGCGGTGGACAGTACGAATGCCTCCGCCGACGCGGACCTTCATCTTATACTCACGACTGGCTGCGAGGCAGAGTTGGCGGACAAGAATATTGTTGTGACCTTTGCGCATGGCTGCATCGAGATCGATGACATGCAGCCACTTGAAATGTGAGAAACGCTTGAGCAAACCCAGCACATCCGCGACGGCGAGTTCGCGTTTGCGGCCATGGACGAGTTGCACCGCTTGACCGCGCTGCACATCAATGCAGGGAATCAGCACGGCAGCCTCACTTCGACACCGTTGGATTGCAGAAACGATTTCAGCTCACGAATAGACTGCAGCTGATCGTGAAAGATGGAGGCAGCTAGAGCTGCGTCGGCCGCACCTTTGGCGAAAACGTCCAGGAAATGCTGTGGAACCTTTGCGCCACCGGAGGCAATCACTGGCACGCTGACTGCGCGACTGATGGCGGCGGTAAGTGCGAGGTCGAAGCCGGACTGCGTCCCGTCGCGATCGACGGAGGTGAGAAGAATTTCTCCAGCACCCAGGTCTACGCAGCGCTGGGCCCAATCCTGGGCGTTCCAAGTGGTGGCGACGCGACCGCCTCGTACACGAACCTGCCAGGATTCACACTCGCGTTTGGCATCGATCGCCAACACCACAGCCTGTGCGCCGAATTCGCGAGAAAGCTCGGTGATTAACCCAGGGTGTTCGACGGCGGCGGTATTCAGCGTGACCTTGTCAGCGCCGGCGCGCACTACGGAGCGGGCATCTTCGAGCGAACGAATGCCCCCGCCCGCGGCAAGAGGAATGCTGAGTTGTTCGGCGACGCGGCGGATGGTGGCCAAAAACGTGGGGCGATTATCACGCGCGGCGGCAATATCAAGGACGACGAGTTCGTCGGCGCCTTCCACGTTGTAGCGGGCGGCTAGTTCCACGGGATCACCCGCATCGCGCAATCCTTCGAAGTGCACACCTTTCACGACGCGCGAGCCATCGGTATCAAGGCAGGGAATTATGCGATGCGCCAGGCTCATGCGGCGAGCCTCAAAAAATTGTCGAGCAGCTTGGCACCTGGCGTGGCACTTTTTTCCGGATGGAACTGCACGCCGAAGATGCGCTCAGTTTCCAGAACAGCAGTGAATTCGCGTCCGTGTTCGCAGGTGGCAGCAGTTGCCGGTCCACCGGAAGGAGCGGCGTAGGAATGGGCAAAGTAAAAGTAGGCGTCGGTAGAGATTTCGTTCAGGAGTCGGGAATCGCGAAGAGGCCGCAACTGATTCCAGCCCATGTGCGGCAACTTCACGTTTTGTGGCAACTGCTCGACTCTGTCGTGCACCAGGCCGAGGCCAGGTAGGTCTGGGGCTTCGGCACTGCTCTGATATAGCGCCTGCAAGCCCAGGCAGATTCCCAGGAATGGGGTGCCGCGCGCGATGGCAGTGAGGAGGGGATGGCGCAAGCCGTGAGCGTCAAGCGAGCCAAGCAGCGCGGCGCAGTGGCCGACGCCGGGAAGAATGAGGCAGGTAGCGGTGGTGATGTCTTCGGGTTCATTGGTGGTGCGAACTTCGGCGCCAAGGCGGAGCAGGGCCCGGGCCACGGAAGTGACGTTGCCTGCACCGTAGTCAATTAGAGTGGCGATCACAGGAGTTCCTTTGTGCTGGGCAGCACGTTGCGCAGACGCTTGTCGCGGGACACCGCAAAGCGCAACGCCCGGGCGAATGCTTTGAACAGAGCTTCCACTTGATGATGCGAGGAACGGCCGTAGAGCACCCGAAGATGAACGTTGGCGCGAGCGGCCTGGGCGAAGCCTTGAAAGAAGTCCTCGACCAATTCGGTCTGAAAACCGCCGACAGTGCGTGCTGAGAATTTTGCTTTCACGACACAGAAAGCCCGACCGCCAAAGTCGATTGCCGATGCCGCAAGGGTTTCGTCCATCGGCATCAAGAAATATCCGGAGCGAAGAATGCCCCGCCGGGTGCCGAGGGCTGAGTTGCAGGCTTCACCGAGGGCGATGCCGACGTCCTCGACGGTGTGATGTTGATCGACATCCAGATCGCCCGTGGCTTTCAATCGAACATCGAAGCCACCGTGACGCGTGAGGAGATCCAGCATGTGGTCAAAGAAACGAATGCCAGTGGAGATTTGAGATTTGCCATGGCCATCGAGGTTCAGCCGAAGGTCGATCTGCGTCTCTTTGGTGTTGCGTTGGATGTGTGCGGTTCTGGGCATAAAGAGTCCTAATGATTGGGGCCAAGAATGTGCAGCAGTTGATTGAGTTCGGCCTGCGTGCCGATGGTAATGCGAGCGTAGCCTGGGCCAAGGTCGTGACTGCGTTCGCGCACAAGAATCTTGTGGCGAGCGAGTTTCCTGAAAAAGGCAGGGCCGGATTTGCCGAAATCGGCGAGGAGAAAATTCGCGGCACTGGGGAATACCCGGACGCCGCGGCTCGCGAGTTCGCGAGCAAGCCACGCGCGGAGTCGTTTCACATCGCGGACATAGCGTGCAATGGTTTTGCGTTCTTCGACGGCGGCCACACCAGCCACGAGGGCTGCCAGGTTCACCGGATAAGGCGGCATGGCCCGGCGCACAAATGCCAGGGAATCCCGGTGACCGATTACCGCGCCGAGACGGAGCCCGGCCATTCCCTCCGCCTTCGAAAACGTACGAGCGACGAATAGGTGGGGATAACGGCGAACCCAGAACACCGCAGATTCTGGAGAAAATTCGGCGTAGGCTTCGTCCAGTACGACGACTGTGTGCATAGCCGCGCGGAGCAATTGACGAATGGCATCGCCAGTAACCAGCGTTCCCGTCGGGTTGTTGGGATTGGCAAGGAAAAACAGTCGAGGCTTTTTTCGAAGTGCGGCAAGCGCTTCAGTGAAGGGAAATTCCATATTTGGGCCGTATCGCAAAACCTTCACGCGCGCGCCGGCAATTTCGGCGTAATAGCGATACATCGGGAATGTGGGTTCGCAAATGAGGACATCGGTGTTGGGCTCGACGAACGTGTCGAAGAAGACGCGCAAGGCATCGTCACCACCGTTGGTGAGAAGGAGTTCCTCCGGTTGCACGTGGAAATAGCGCGCCAATTTCCGCGTCGGCAGTTCGTATTCAGGATAGCTGGCGATTTCCTTCGCGCTCAGACGAGCCAGAGCTCTTCGCGCCGCGTTGCTGCAACCTGTGGTGTTCTCGTTGAAATCCAAACGAATTTTCCCCGCGCGGCCTTCGGCGGGAGCTTCATACGTGCGCCGAAGGAGGATGGCCTTGCGTACGGGAAGGCGTACCTTCATTTGCGCACCTCGACCGCATTGGCGTGGGCAAGCAGGCCTTCGGCGCGTGCCATGGTCTGCACGTCATGAGCAAGGCGGCGATATCCGGTTGAGTTGATGACTTGCACGCTGATCTGTTTGACAAATTCGTTCGCAGAGAGACCACCGCGCCGCCGCGACCAGCCACCTGTGGGCAGCACGTGGTTGCTGCCGCTCGCATAATCGCCAAAGGGTTGTGCGCTTAAATGGCCTACGAAGATGGTCCCCGAAGAAAGAATTTTCTTGAGAAGCGCCGGCGAACTTTCCGGCAAGGACAAATGTTCTGGCGCGAAGCGATTGACAAAGGCGATGGCTTCCTCCCAATTGCGTGCGAGAAGAATTGCTCCCGTTTTGTCGCTGGAAATTCGGGCTGGATTTGCGCTCGGCAAGAGTTTTAGTTGTGCGGCAACCTCCTGCTGCACCTGTTCTGCCAATCGCGCCGACGTAGTGACGAGATAGCTTCCTGCATCTGGCGCATGTTCGGCCTGGGCCAGCAGATCCGCGGCAATCGAGCGCGGGTTGCCGCCGCGAGCCAGCACGACGGCTTCCGTCGGACCGGCGGGAAGATCGATGGCGCAATCAGAGCTAATCATCTGCTTTGCGGCAGTGACATAACGATTGCCGGGACCAAATATCTTCTCCACTGATGCGATCCGCTTGGTTCCATAGGCCAGAGCGGCAATGGCTTGCGCCCCACCGATCCGTGCCAGATGCGTCACACCCAGCAAATGCGCCACGGCAAGGAGTTCCTCGTTGGCCCGTGGGCAGACCACAAGAATGCGTTTCACGCCGGCTACTTGGGCCGGGACAACGGTCATGATCATGGTGGAAAACAACGCAAAACGCCCGCCCGGAATATAGCAGCCGATGGAATCGATGGGGCGCACGAGCTGTGCAACGTTTACTCCGGGCTCGACCTGCAACGACCATTCGCGGGGCAACTGTTTCTCCGCCACTCGGCGAACGTTGTCGACGGCGTGCTCGACCGCGCGAAGGAATTCGCGACTGACTTTCTTTTTTGCGGTGCTGAGCTCGTTCGGCGTGACCCATAAGCCCTTGGCACGCACATCCACGCCATCCAGTTTGCGGGTCCATGCATCGAGCGCCGCGTCGCCCCGGCGTTTCACATCAGCCACAATTCGTGAAGCAGCCCGCTGGGCCACACGATCCTGTCCTTCGTGTCGTTTCAATAAGGTTATTTCGGTTTGGGGTGTGAGCTTGAGAATGCGCATCAGAGCACGATCTTATTCAGGGGATATTCGACGATGCCTTGCGCTTTAGCGGCCTTCAGACGCGGTAAAATCTGTCGAACGACGGCTTCTTCAATAATGGTGTTGACCGCGACCCACTCGGAATCGCTCAGTGCCGAAATGGTGGGGTTCTTCAGGGCCGGCAGAACCGAAAGAACCGTGGGCAGGTCTTCGCGACGCACATTGAGCATCAGGCCGACACGAGTGGCGGCCGCAATTGCGCCCTGTAACATCAACACCAAGTTTTCCGCCTTCTCGCGTTTTGCGGGATCGACCGCGGACTTACGATTCATGATGAACACCGTCGAAGATTCCAGTACTGTGTCCATGATCCGCAAACGATTGGCGCGCAGCGACGAACCGGTTTCTGTCACTTCCACGATGGCATCCGCAAGTTGTGGAACTTTCACTTCAGTGGCGCCCCAGGAGAATTCCACGCGCGCTTTCACACCATGCTTCGCCAGGTATTGTTGCGTGATGCCCACAACTTCCGTGGCAATCACTTTGCCCTCCAAATCACGCGGTGTGCGGATCGAGGAATCCTCCGGAACTGCGAGAACCCATTTTACGCGCGCGAGTCTCTGCTTGGCGTAGATCAGTTCGGCAAGTTCGAGCACGTCGGCGCCGGTTTCCTGGACCCAGTCATGGCCGGTGATGCCGGCGTCGAGCGATCCGGTTTCGACATAGCGGGCCATCTCCTGCGCACGTACAAGAAGACAATCCATCTCAGGATCATCAATAGCGGGAACATAGCTGCGCGAACTGAGCGTGACCTTCCAGCCGGCGCGGGAGAGAAGATCTACGGTTGCATCTTGCAGACTGCCCTTGGGAATCCCGAGTTTCAACACGCTCATTTCGCATCCTTTTTGCCATAGATGTCCATCGGCACAAAAACACGTTCGGCGATTACCAGGGAAGTGCCATCCGATTCCAGAGACCGGAAGAAACAGCTGCGGTAGCCTTCGTGGCAGACGCCGGGACCGACCGGCTCGACGAGAAAGAGCAGGGCATCGGCATCGCAATCCACGCGGACTTCGAGAACGCGCAAGACGTGGCCGCTGGTTTCGCCCTTTTTCCAGAGGCGATTCCGCGAACGAGAGTAAAAATGGAGCTCACCCGTGCGCTGCGTCTGTTCGAGCGCCGCCGAGTTCAAATAGCCGAGCATCAGTACATCTCCAGTCTGATGGTCCTGAACGATTCCGGGCATGAGACCGCCAAGTTTTTCAAACGCAAGTTGCACGACGTCCTCCAAAAACAAAAAACCCGCCAGGCGATTCGCGCCGGCGGGCCGAGTAGAGCTTGAATTCAAATAAGCGCTAGACAGGCCAGAACGGGCGCGGCGAAGAGCCGTGACGATGATGGTGTCGATGCGCCCGAGAAATCATGAGAATGTGAAGATACACGAGCGAGAGCGGGAGACGCAATTCAAATTTTGGGCGTGGGGAATCGAAAGTCCCGACGCTAAGAGCGAGAGAGGGACCCCGAGGGCGCGCTGGCGCTGTAATTCACAGTCAGTTTTAGGTGCAGGGCGACGCCAAATCGGCCATTTGCCAGCGTTTCCACACGGACGACTTCGGCAACATATTCACAGTTCATTGGGTCGTGGGCGGAGGTGAAGGGAAAGGTGACAAAGACGCGCATACCCTTGTAGTAGTTATTGCGGCGAGTGTGGAAGTAAATTCCTTCTTTTGAAGCATTTATACTGACTGGAAGGTCCTCAAAATGCTCATCGCGGGGCTCCGAGGGACGAACACGCAAGGGCTTGGCGATCTTGGCTCGGCGGCTGCGCCGCAGCTCCTTGTAGGGAGTTTGGATCTCTTCAGGCATAGTACGTCCTAACCATGATTGGGTCGTGCGGCTGAAACGTCAAGACCATGCGCCGAATCTGATACTGATCAGTAGGATAGCTGAAGTACGGAGGTCGGAATGACAGAAAAGATCCACAAAACGGATGAGGAATGGAAGAAATTGCTCTCGCCGAATCAATACTATGTCACCCGCCAAAAGGGAACCGAGCCGCCGTTCACCGGGGAGTACGAAACGACGGACACCCCGGGTAGTTACAAGTGCGTGTGTTGCGGCCAGGAACTCTTCCGTTCTGAAACCAAATTCCATTCGGGCTGCGGTTGGCCAAGCTTTTATGACCCGGCGAATCCCGAGGTGGTGGAAGCGACCAAGGACATGTCTCACGGAATGGTGCGAACTGAAGTGACCTGCAGCCGCTGCGGGGCACACCTGGGGCACGTGTTTGATGATGGTCCACGTCCTACGGGACTGCGCTATTGCATCAATTCTGCGTCGCTCAAGTTGGACAAAAAATAAGGCGGACTTTGGGGTCCGCCTTATTCTGCCGAAATGAGCGCTTTCTTTCTTCTGTAAAGGTCAGGCTGCAGGACGGCTACAGGCCATCATTTCTGCGACAGGATCGAAACCCCTCTGCCATGCAGCAACGAGCAAAACCTTGTGGCCGGTAGGATAACGAAAGATGTAGTAAACGTTGTCCGTCCCATCCATTTCGTAGAACCCGGGCCGGCGGGTGTCCGGGCGTCCGGCAATGCCTGCATTCAAGAGCAGGCGCAGTTCCGCCATCTGCTCCGGAGTGTGTTTCCGGAGATCCTCAAGGAGAGGCGGCTGTTTTTCGACAAAAATCATAAGAGCGTCCTTTTTCACCGCGAGCATCATATTTAACCTTCACAACTAAAGACGCATAACTCTGGGAAATGTTTCATTAATTATGCGTATGGTTTCGAGAAGCGGGGGGGCTGCGGAGCTGGAAATTAAGCAGTGGACATGGTGCGAACTTTTGATTATGTTTCCGTTATCAGTGCCCCCCTTTGAGAAGAAGTAAGTATCATGAAAAGACAAGAATCTCCATCCAAACTCATCAGTGGGTGAGATTTGTGTCGATCTGCGGTACTTGCGCAACGGGGGGATTCTTGCGATAGTAGCGGACTCAAGTCGTCCAGAGACTGAGGAAAATCCGGTGACTAAAACAGGTAGCAAATCTCCGCGAAAGACCGTGCGGGATGAGAAGTCGGAATTCGGAAAAGACCGTCGGCGGCGTCACCACCATTTTCTGGTTACCGTGAACTACGCGGATGGGGAGACGTTCGGGCGAGTCTATACAGATAAGGAAAAAGCGACGCGGTTTGCGGAACGGCAGCGGCGTTCGCCGATCGTCAAATCAGCGCGCGTCACACAAGTCTCCTGAAAGTTAAGAGTTCCTGCGCGCGAAACGCTGCGGTGGCTTGGTTTTAGCGTAGAGGCGTGTTATAAAAATAGAAGCTCGGAGCGGCCTTAGTATAATGGTAGTACGGAACCTTGCCAAGGTTCAGGCGTGAGTTCGATTCTCATAGGCCGCTCCATACGAGAAGTTTGTCCTCCGCGGCGTCTTCCGGAAAATAAAATAAGCAAACAAATTTCCCTCAGCATTCGGGTCTTTGCGACCTCCGAGAAGCAGCCATGAAGCGGAAATTCTTCGTGCTGCATTGGTGGTTGTCTTTCACCGTTTTCGTAGCGCCAGAGGTTGCAAACGGACAAACCCTTCGCATCGTGGATCCACTCGCCGTTAAGGTGGATGGTGATGCCTCGCAGGCCGTAGTGTCGCTCTCTGTTCCAGCGTCTGTGGTGGAACAATTTTGCGATGTCGTAATTCTGGGAGGAGGCTTGGGAGGAAGTGCGGCCGCCTTAACGGCGGCGGAGCGAGTGCGGCATGTGTGCATGACTGAACCGACGAATTGGGTGGGCGGGCAGATGACCTCCCAGGGGATTTCCGCCTTCGATGACAACGAGTGGACTGAAACCACAGGAGGGACTAAGTCCTTTCAAGAACTACGGCGAAGGATACGAGATCACTATGCACCGCTATTACACGAAGGCATTAAGCCGGCCCTCACATTCAATCCAGGATTCTGCTGGGTGAGTTATGAATGCTCGGAAGCAACGGTGGACCATGATGTCCTGCTTTCGATGCTCGACCCGTATGTGCGTAGCGGCAAGCTATCAATTCTCTCGCGAACTGCGCCGGTGGCCGTGGAGAAAAGGGGGGACAGGATCCAGAGCGTGACAGTATATGGGTTTGAGAATCATCGATTCCTCCGGCTGACAGGCACGATCTTCATTGATGCAACGGAGTTGGGTGAATTTTTGCCTCTGGCAGGCGCGGAGTTTGTGACTGGAGCAGAATCCCGGGCGGAAACGGGTGAAGCCGATGCACCGCTACAGGCCGATGCGTCCGCGGCACAGAGTTTTACCTATGCCTTTGTCCTCGAACAGCGAAAGACAAGTGGCGATACACCGAAGCCGGCAGACTATGAGCGGTATGCGCGGCATTTTTCCTTCGAATCCACCGATGCCGATGGAAAGACCCTCACGTACGGAATGTACGCGCAACTGCCGAACACTCCTGGATCTTTCTGGGCGTACCGTCGATTGATTGCGAAAGAGCAATTCAAGCCAGATGCCTTTTCTTCCGATCTCAGCATGATCAATTGGGATAGCAATGATGTTTGCGATCCGGGTTTGCTCTCCACGGATGCGGTGGAAGAGGCGAGAGCGTTGCAGCACGCCAAGCAGGTGTCACTGGCCTTCGCGTGGTGGCTGCAACATGATGTTCCGCGTGACGATGGAAAAGGAACCGGCTACCCCGAGGTAGGAATCGTACACTCGGCGCTAGGTAGCGCTGACGGCTTGTCACAGTTTCCTTATGTGAGAGAGGCGCGCCGGATGAAAGCGCTTCATACCATCCACGAACAGGACGTTGCGGTGCCGGGCGCGCGTGCTGTCGCTTTCGACGATTCCGTCGGGATTGGGCAGTACCCGATTGACATCCACGCCTGCGCAAACAGCCCGCACCTTCCTCCCTCGAAGCCCTACCAGATTCCCCTGGGGGCGCTGCTTTCCGTTACTATTTCCAACCTGCTTGCGGCTTCTAAGAACATAGGAACTACGCATATCACGAACGGCGCGTATCGCGTCCACCCCACAGAGTGGGCAATCGGCTCGGCGGCGGGAGTTGTTGCGGCGGAGGCGATACGTGAGCAGACAGCGCCGAGGGAAATCGATCATGCCCCAGCGCGTGTACAGCAACTGCAATGGGAATTGATTTCCAGCGGGCAGCCTCTTGTGTGGTTTGACGATGTGGCCATCGACTCCGTGTACTTCCGAAGCGCCCAATTTGCGTCCATTCTCGGGCTGATTCCGCTGCGCGCGGATTCATTAAAGTTTGGAGCAGAAGAAGTGATCAAGGGAGTGGAAGCAGCGGCCGCGCTCGATAAGCTGGCATCGCTGCAATCCTCCACCTCACTTGCCAGTAGAGTCGGGCTGGCGAAGCTCGAGTGGTCATCTCTCGCAAAATTCGGTCATGGCGCCGAGTGGAAGCACGGTGGGGTAAAAAGAGGGGAATTTGTGGAGTGGCTGTTCTCGTTGTACGAACCGCAAGCAATGCAGAACTGATGTGGAAATACGTTTGAAATTTCCTCAGGCTGTCAAAGAATCGCACTGAACAATGCCCTGATTCCCATTAGAATCCGCTGAGAGGATTTTGCATTATGAAAACGTGGCATATCGCCGTGGGCAGCACAAGGCGCCCAAAAGTGAACGCGGTGAAGGAAGCGGCCATGAATATAACCCCCTTATTGGGTGAAGAGGCGCAACTGGATGTTACGGGCCATGAAGTGGAAAGCGGAGTCAATCACACGCCTGCTTCTCGCGAAGAGCTTATGCAGGGGGCGCGGCAGCGGGTCGAAGCTCTCCAGGAAAGCCTGCGCGCCAAAAATACACTCGCCGATTTTTATGTGGGTCTCGAAGGAGGGTTGGATGTCGTCATTGAGAATGGCTTGAAAAAAGTGTTCCTGGAAAGCTGGGCTTACGTGAGTGATGGGACGAAGGGACATTTCGGATGCTCTGGGAGCATTGAACTGCCGGAAGCACTTGCAGAAGAGGTGCTGTCGCGCGGGACAGAACTCTCTGTTGCCATCGATGAGTTTGCAGGAGCGGTGGGAATTCGCGATGGCCAAGGCGCGTGGGGAGTGCTTTCCAGAAACTTGGTTTCGCGTCAGGAATCGTTCCGGCTGGCGGTTGTGACGGCATTCGCGCCGTTTTATAACGCAAGAATGTACGGGGCGAGTGCAGCGGCGGGCAGATGATGGGAAAGTCACGGAGGAAAGTGTATTCTGGGCAGTAGAGAGACGGGCGGCGGCGGAGCCTACAAAGACAGACGGAGGAGAGACTACGTGGACATTGTGAAGGGCAACATGGGTTGGATCGAAGTTGTGGTCGGCCCGATGTTTTCTGGGAAAAGCGAAGAGTTGATCCGGAGATTGCGGCGCGCGGAGATTGCGCGGCAGCGGGTGCAGATTTTCAAGCCGGCGATTGATTCGCGGTTTGCCGCCAACGAAATCGTTTCCCACTCCGGATTAGGCATTCCTTCCGACAATGTCACCAAGGCTTCCGAGATCCTGGAGAAACTGCAGCCGCGCACCGAGGTTGTGGGTATCGACGAAGCCCAGTTTCTGGGCGACGAAGTGGTTGATGTTTGCACTAAACTTGCCAATCTTGGCAAGCGCGTGATCGTGGCGGGGTTGGATACGGATTTTCGCGGGCGGCCGTTTGAGCCGATGCCACGGCTCCTGGCTGTCGCAGAAGAAATCACTAAGTTGTTAGCCATTTGCGTGCGATGCGGAAATCCCGCAGTTCATACACAGCGAATGGTTGAGAATGAAGAACTGATCGTCGTCGGCGCCAGTGATGCATACGAAGCGCGCTGCCGGCGTTGTTTTGAACCCAATCCCGCGCAAGCCCGCCGGGAGAAGGGACCCCAGGTCCTCGCCCGGAACCGCGCGGTTTCGGGTGGTGCATAGTTTCGATAGTGGAATTCGCTCCAGAACTTGCTCCGCCATTTTTCTTACAAGGATAACCATGCGCATCGAATCGAAAGCCCCAACACGGGTCGACCTTGCCGGAAGCACGCTGGATATCTGGCCGCTCTATCTATTTCATCCCGGGGCGGTGACCGTAAACGCAGCGATCTCGCGTTATGCGTCCTGCGTTGTGGAAACGCACTCCGCGGGAGATGACCGGATCAAACTCGTATCGCTGGATACGAACCGTTCGGAGTCTTTCGCATCCCTCGAGCATCTGTTCAAGGCGAAGCATTACCGCTTGCCGCTGCTGGCGGAAATCGTAAAGTTCTTCCACCCGAAAGGTGGATTCTCACTAACCACAAATTCGGAAGCGCCGGCCGGGGCGGGGATTGGAGGATCCAGCGCCATGGCCGTGGCGATCTGCGCGGCGCTCGATCGCTTTACGGGAGCTGGCCGAAGTAAAGTGGACTGGGTGCACATCAGCAGGGACGCGGAAGCCATCGTGATTCATATACCGACGGGGATGCAGGATCACTATCCACCGGCCTTTGGCGGCGCAGCGGCCATTGAGCTGATTCCGGGGGGAGAGCGGCGCATCGAGATCAACGTAAACCTGGACGAACTGGAGCGCCGGCTGGTGGTTTGTTATACGGGAAAGCCCCGGCAGTCGGCGATCAACAATTGGGCCGTCTTCAAGGCGCACATCGATAACCGGCGGGCGGTGGTGAGCAACCTGGAGAGGATTTCTCAGATTGCACAAGAACTGCGCGATGCGCTGGTGGCGGGGAATTGGGCTGAGACCGGGAAATTGATGTATGCAGAATGGCAATTCCGGCGACGAAATTTGCCTACAATTTCGACGAAAACCATTGACCGGATTATTGATACGACCCGACGGAAAGGGGCTCTGGCGGGCAAGGTGTGCGGGGCGGGCGGCGGTGGATGCGTGGTACTGCTGATTGAGCCGGACGCCCGGGAACGGGTTGAAAAGGCGGTGGTGGAAGCCGGGGGACAGCTTTTGCCCATGCATATAGACAGGCAAGGGGTCCAGGTCGTCGCGCAATAGGATTTGAAAAATTGAGCGCTACTCAAGGCGTTCGAGGCATCATAAAATAAGGGGGGGCTGGGTAGACCGGCCCGCCTAGTAACTTATGTTCTTCCGATTTGCCATCCCGCTCAGTTTGCTCTTGTACGTCTACGCCGACGTACCGCATTCGCTTCCGGCGCATTCTGACGCGCTGCCCAAAACAGGTGGGTTCAGCTCGGAGGACCGCATCCCGCTGTATCCTGCGGTGGTCACCAATGATGCGCAGGACGCCGGCAAATCTTCGCAAACTGCGACGAAGAAGAGCGACACATTACAAGAAAGTTCCAAGCTTTCCCTAATCCGGTACGTCTCCGGAGAATTTGCCAAGGCGAAGAAACCACTGCCGGGCGGAAAAGATGGCGTGACGCTGTACCCGGAAAAACCCTTGGATGAGGATACACTGAGCCGAGCCATCAGTGCGCACGGAGCGGCTGTCAATACGGGTGACAACGTCCAGGTCACGCAACTGGAATTTCACGAACACGTGATTATCGTGGACGTGAACGGCGGCGGCCGGCCGAGGAAAAATTGGCGCGATCATATTCAATTTGGCATGGGCGGGTCCATCCCTTCGACTACGACAACCACGACTCCCACGAACGGTCAGGATCAAGGGCCGCCGGGATTTCAACAGGGACGTGGCGGAACCATCTACCTGCAATTCCCCAAGAATGTACCGGACCTAACGCCCGATGAGCTGAAGGCGATGCTGGCGCCGTTCCTGGATTTTTCCAAGGAGAGGTCGGCTTCCGTGCACTGGATCGATACACTGCCGCCGGAAATGAAGAAGGCCATCACCGAGCGTCATCCGTTGGTTGGGATGGACCGGGACGAAGTAGTGGCGGCGATCGGGAAGCCGGATCGTAAAGTGCGGGAACGCGACGCGCAGGGCAACGATACGGAAGACTGGATTTACGGACACCCGCCCGACAAGACTGTGTTCGTGCATTTCACCGGAGACCGGGTTACGGTAATCAAACAGTACCCGCAGTAAACCCCAATTAGAACTGTAGTGTTGGCAAGTCGGTAAGTCCGCATCCTCGCCCTGTTTTGTTGTTCGAATACGGCAGTGTGAAGAGGGATCCCCCACGTGCGCCCAAGATGGCGGGGATGAAAGAAGGCGGCCCGCGAAGGGCAAAAAATTGAGGGCGCCCGAACCTTGCGATTCTTGCGCCCTCTTTTGATTGTGCTGGCAAGTTTTTGAGGCTTCCCGGCTCAATCTGGAGGGAGAGTAAACCTCCTTTTCAAGCTTGGCAAGAGGTCTCGGACGAAAAGTCTGTGGAAAGCTGTGGATGAGTGTGCAAAAGACAGAAAGGAGGTGAAGGAGGTGAATCAAGTTAATGGAGTGAGGGAAGTCAAGGAACTGCATAAAGTGCTTTCTGGATACTTTGCAGAGGGAATTGTGGAGGCGGGCGGTATGGTCTAGGAGTAGGAAAGTATGGCGGAATGCGTGAAAGACGAATAAGCCCTTCTGAGCGTGAGACGTTCCGTTGCTGCCCAATTGAATGCTTGCCAGTCACTCCAGCCTATTGATTCTCCCAGCCATTTGAAGTTCGGACTACTGTGCGTGCCCCAGCCAATGCCATTTGTGAGGAGACACAAGAAGTGGCCGATTGGACTCTGTTTGGCGTTGAGTATGGTGTTGCTAGGGGGATGCGCCACGAAGAAATACGTGGCGAAAACGGCAGACCCAGTGAATGCCAAGCTCAACGAAGTAGACCAGAACCGGCCACTGGTTCCCTCGAGCCTGGTCATGGGAGCTGTCGGCGGAGCGGGCCAATCCCGTGTGCCTGAAAAGCCGTGCCGATCCCATCTTGGAAGCTGAGGAAGCACATACCCGCCAACCTTGCTGCGGGCAAGTAGAAACCTCGGGACTGGTAGTTTTGCCAATTTGCAGACGAGAACGAGGTGTTTACAGTTCGTAGAGGCTGTAGAGTGGGAGTGTGCCTGGGTAACCCCGGGTCTGTCCTGCGAGCGCCTGCAATCAGGATATGTGGATGAAAGTAGGACAGATGAAACTGACTAAACTGAGCAGGGCGGCACTTCTGATCGTGGGAGTCCTGGTCGCGGTGGTGGCTTCGTTCGCGGGGTCCAAGCTGGTCTTCAGCTGGAAGAACGCGAATTACAATGGCGGCGGTTTCAAGAATGTTCTGGTGCTGGCTGTGAACGGGCGCGCCTCGGCGCGAGCGGACTTCGAGGACCGCATGGTGAAAGAGATAACGCGGCCGGGGGTGACGGTTGTGCCGAGTTATTCGCTGATGCCGCGGCCGGACGCGACGCCCATCAACCCGAATGACGTGAGGGGATATGTGCACGACCTGAAGTTTGATGCCATCGTGGTTTCGCGCATGGTGAAACACGAAAAAAAAGAGACGGTCGTCGAGGCGGATGATTTCCCATTCGCCCCGTACTACGGGACCTTTTACGGGTATTACGGAGCGGTTGCGCCGATAGTGTACGATCCGAGTTACCTGCGAACGGACACCGAAGCTCAAGTGGAGACGAATCTGTATTCCACGGCAAAGCCGGATGGAGAACTGGTGTGGAGCGGCACGACGGATACTGTAGACCCACGGTCGACGACGAGCGCGATCGATGGAATCGTCAAACTGCTGGTGAAGCAATTTGAAAAAGACAAGCTGATCTGAATTGAGTTGGGGAAGAAGGTGCACCTGGGACCAGGATCAGACTTCCCGGTGCACGCCAGCGAACAGTCCACGGAGGGAAGAATGTTGGATGAGGCGCGTCGGAGTCAATTGCAGGTAGGGCTTAGAGCAACCAGGGCGGTCATCTTGCTGTTCGCTCTGGCGATGATGCTGGTGCCGCGAGGGGCGGCGAAAACGGTCATCGATTTCGACCCGAACCTGGATTTTACGAAATTCAAGACATTCGCATACCTTGGTGGAGTGCAACACCTGTCCGAACTGCCGTTGAACCCGGATCAGATCAAAGACGAGCTGCATGCCGCAGTTGCCCGGGAGCTGGGAAAGCGCGGGCTGACCGAGGTGCGGCCGGACCAGAACCCGGATCTGGTGGTGCGGTACTGGGTGAACACCCAAACGAATGTGGACTACGCTCCGACGGGGGAATGGAATGGGTTCGCGCTCTACATTGGGGACTATTGGGCGTACAACTTTGATTTAATGAACGCACAAGAGCTAAATGAAGGCTCATTGCTACTAGATCTGATTGATGTGAAGGCAAAAGACTTGGCTTGGCGGATGTACCTGCAGCAGAAAATCCTGAACCAAAACGACGTATGGAAAAAAGTGAATCAAGAGATCGACAAGGCATTTGAGAGTTACCCGCCAACGGAAAAACAGAAGGCCGAAAAGAGAAAAGAAAGAGCGGAGCACCCGCCCAAGACGAAGGCGCCCAGCACCTGAAGTGGGGGAATGGGGCGGCCAAGAGCAAAACTGAAACTGGAGGGGTGGCACACGGCCCACAAGGACGTGACGTAGCGCACGCGGCAGCGCGTTGACTTTTCGCTACACTACCCATAGCATTTTTAGTTCTACCCGCGGCGCTGCTCCGCTCTATCTGGCGCCGCACACTACAGCCCGCACCGGAGGAAGTAATGCCTATCAAGGTTGGAATCAACGGCTTCGGCCGAATAGGTCGCAACATTGTGCGCACAGCGCTGGATGACAAGGACATCCAGTTTGTCGCCGTGAACGACATCACGGATGCCAAGACCCTCGCGCACCTCTTGAAGTACGACTCGGTCCTCGGAAACCTTCCGCACACGATTACGCACACGGATGACACGATTAGCGTGGAAGGGAAGAGTTTCAAGGTGTTCAAGACGAAAGACCCGGCGGAAATTGACTGGGCTAGCGTAGGCGCGGACATTGTGGTGGAGTCCACGGGCTTGTTCACCAAGGGCCTGGAAGCGAAGAAGCACCTGCGCGGACCGGTAAAAAAGGTGATTATTTCTGCGCCTGCGGAGGACCCGGACGCGACGTTCGTGCTGGGAGTGAACGACAAGCTGTACGACCCGAAGAAACACAACGTGGTGTCGAACGCGTCGTGCACGACGAACTGCCTGGCGCCGGTGGCGAAGGTGCTGCAAGACACGTTTGGCATCGTGGCGGGAACGATGACGACGATCCACTCGTATACGAACGATCAGAAGCTGCTGGATTTGCCGCACAAGGACCTGCGGCGGGCGCGCGCGGCAGCGTTGAGCATGATTCCGAGCTCTACAGGAGCGGCGAAGGCGCTGCACCTGGTGATCCCGGAGCTGAAGGGTAAGTTGGACGGTTACGCGATGCGGGTGCCCACGCCGAACGTCAGCGTGGTGGACCTGACCGTGTTCGTGGAGAAGCCGGCGACGAAAGAGAGCGTGAATGCGGCGTTGAAAGCAGCGGCTCATGGGCCGATGAAGGGGATTCTGGCGTACACGGAAGAAGAACTGGTGTCCATCGACTTCCGGGGGAACCCTTATTCGTCGATCGTGGACGCGGGCTATACCAAGGTCGTTGGCGACAAGTGCGTGAAGGTGCTTGCCTGGTACGACAACGAGTGGGGATACTCCTGCCGGGTACGGGACCTGATCAAGCTGCTGGCGTCGAAGTTTTAGTGGCGTGAATTGTGGCTTCTGACCCGTGACTCGTGCCGCCGCGAGTCACGGGCGTGAGTCAAATTACGCAGGATTCCTCAAGGCCAAAGCCCTCGGGTACGTTGTTCTGAGTTGACTGGAGCTCTGCCCCTAAAGAGCGGGTTTGACTGCAGGACTCATCGATCACAGCCAAAGTTTGTTTCTCGATCGCTGAACTCCGATATCCGTTAGTGCTATCTCTCAACTGTTTGAAAGAGGCAACTCACCATGAACAAACTGACGATTCAAGATTTGGACTTGCGTGGGAGGCGTGTCTTTATTCGCGTGGATTTCAATGTGCCGCTGAAAGATGGCGTAGTGACGGACGATACGAGAGTCCGCGAGACGTTGCCGACGCTAAAGCTGGCCATGGAAAAGGGCGGGCGGCTGGTGCTGGCGTCGCATTTGGGACGACCGAAAGGCGGGCCGGACCCGAAGTATTCGTTGAAACCGGCGGCGAAGAAGCTGGAGGAATTGCTGGGCAAGGCTTTCGGAGCTCAGGCCAAGCCCGTGGCGTTCGCGGCGGATTGCGTGGGGACGGAAGCGGAAGAGAAAAGCAAGGCGCTAAAAGATGGCGAGGTACTGGTGCTGGAGAACGTACGGTTCCACCCGGAAGAAGAGAAGAACGATGAGGCATTCTCGAAACAACTGGCGGCGTTGTGCGACGGTGTGTTTGTGTGCGACGCATTTGGGTCGGCGCACCGGGCGCACGCCTCGGTGGTAGGGATCACGAAATTCGTGAAGCAAGCGGCAGCGGGGTTACTGATGGAGAAGGAGATCGCATATATCGGGAAGGCTGTGAGCAACCCCACGCGGCCGTTTTTGGCGATTCTGGGCGGGGCGAAAGTCAGCGAAAAGATTGAGGTGGTGGAGAACCTGATGAAGATCGCCGATGCCATGCTGATCGGGGGAGGAATGGCGTACACGTTCCTGAAAGCACAAGGGCTAGGTATCGGAAAGTCGCTGGTGGAAGAAGACAAGCTCGAATTGGCGAAGAGAATTCTGGCGGACGCGAAGGCGAAAAATTTCAAGTTTCTCCTCCCGGTAGACAACGTGATTGCGCCGGAATTCAAGGCGGATGCGCCGACGAAGGTTGTGGACTCGACGGCGATGCCGGCGGACCTGATGGGGCTAGATATTGGTCCGAAGACGATCGCGGCGTACAAGGCGGAGATTGCCAAGGCGAAGACGATTGTGTGGAACGGGCCGATGGGAGTGTTTGAAATGCCGGCGTTCGCGAAGGGGACGCTGGAAATCGCCAAAGCGGTAGCAGTTGCGACGATGGCAGGCGCGACTTCAATCATTGGGGGGGGCGATTCCGTGGCCGCGGTGCACCAGTCAGGCGTAGCGAAACAAATTTCCCATATTTCGACGGGCGGAGGCGCTTCGCTGGAGTTTCTCGGCGGGCGCAAACTTCCCGGCGTGGAGGCATTGACGAACAAATGAGCGAAACCAAACGTCGCCGGGTCATCGCCGGCAATTGGAAGATGTACAAGAACCAGAAGCAGACACGCGCCTTTTTCCGGGCATTCAAACCGCTGGTGGCGGAGATTACGGATTGTGACATGGTGATTGCACCGCCCTTTACGAATATCCCGGCGGCGGTGAAGGCCGCCAAAGGCGTAGCTATCGGTATTTCTGCGCAGGATGTGTACTGGGAGAAGGAGGGCGCGTTCACCGGGCAAATCTCCACGGGGATGCTGGTGGAAGCGGGATGCGGGTATACGATCGTCGGACACTCCGAACGTAGGCAGTTTTTTGGCGACACCAACGAGACCGTGCTGAAGAAGACGAAAGCGGCTCTGGCGGCAGGACTTACGCCGATTGTGTGCATCGGGGAGATGCTGGCCGACCGGGAGGCTGGAAACACAGAAAAGGTGATTGAGGAGCAATTCAAGGGCAGCGTGGGCGCGTTGACCCCAGAAGAATTCTCCCGTATTCTGATAGCTTACGAACCGCTCTGGGCGATTGGCACTGGCTGCACAGCTACACCGGAAATCGCGGCTGCGGTGCATACGTTCGTTCGGCTGTGTGCAGCAAAGCAGTTTTCTGCAAGCCATGCTTCCGCGTTACGGATTTTGTACGGGGGAAGCGTCAAACCTGACAACATTCAGGGATTGATGGCGCAGGAAGAGCTGGACGGCGCGCTGGTGGGGGGAGCGAGTCTAGACCCCAAATCGTTTGCGAGTTTGGTGAAGGACTGGCCCCGGTAAGATTGGGTTGTAAGTGGGGTTAATCGGAAGTCACCCTCAGCGGCGAAAGCTGCGCGCTGATGCGAGGCGTTGAGGGAACTGTGGGATTGAGGTGCAGGAAATGCCAACTTGGATGAAGTGGACATTCGCGTTGCTTGTGGGCTTCGCGGTTATCGTGGTCGGGTTCCGTTGGGCGCCTTGGCTGCTCACCACATTTTTCGTGATGAACTGCCTGGTGCTGATCATAGTGGTCCTGCTGCAAAGCGGAAAGGCCGCGGACCTGGCCGGTGCTTTTGGAGGCGCAGGCAGCCAGACGGCGTTTGGGCCGCGCGGAGCGGCAACGGTGCTTTCGCAGGCAACAACTTGGTGTGCGGTGATGTTCATGATTTGCGCTCTGGCGTTGGTTGTACGAGTTGACCGCGGCGTGGAATCCGGTGGATCGATCCTGCAGAAGTATTCGAAGCCCGCACCGACACCGACCAAGACTGCACCCGTAACCCCTGCGCCCACAATGCCGCAACCGTCCGCGCCGCAGTCCACGTCGCCAGCGCCGGCTCCGACGGCACCACCCAAGAAGTAACGTTTGAGTAAGGCAGTTTGCCGCCGCTTAAATGGCGTGCTTCAAAGTGGCTTGCCGGGTAGAGAAGGCGCGGCTACAATTAATACGTTTTCCTCAGTGCGGTCGTGGCGGAACTGGCAGACGCACCAGCTTGAGGGGCTGGCGGTAGCAATACCGTGGTGGTTCGAATCCACTCGACCGCACCAAATCTTCTTCGAAGCGTAAATTCCCCAAAATCATTCGTTTTGCCGCGTAGAAAGGCTAGGATGCGGCGTTACGACGATTCATTTTTGTCCAAGGCGTTGAACTTTTCCAAAAGTCCAAAACGCGATTGCGTTTTTGCTCCCTGACATTTCAAAACCTGTCCGCTCGGATAGGTCCTGAACGGAGAGGGGAATGGTATGCTGTCTTTTTCCGAGGTAAAGATTATGAGCATCGCAACTGAGATACTCAGCTTGCGCCGTGATCGATCGAGCAGTGTATCTTTGTTGTTGGGTGCTGTTGAATGGGCGCATTCGGCTAACGGCGTAAACGCGATTGGTCGAGAATTCGATGCGGCAAAAGCTGCGGATCTTGTACTGCTCACCACCGCAGTGCATGCCGCTGCCGCGGACGCATTGAACGAACTCCGACGCCACAGAAATTCAGGCGCGCAGTTTTACCAGCCCGGCGTCGGGCACGCCGCTCGGATTCGGGCCGACTGCTGAACCAAATGCAACATCGACTTTTTGCGTAAACACATCCAAGCCGGAGGGCCGGCTTGCAGAGTTGGACAGATCCTCGTGGGACGGGAAATTTTTCAGACAGAAATTTAGTGTGGGGCTACCCCGTTGGGAGGTAGGGCGGAAGTGCCGACGACGAGAAATTCGTATTTCTTGCCGTTGGCCTTGAACTTCATTTTGTCCTTGTCGAGGGTGAAGTCGATAGGAGTGTTCGGCGGAATGATGGCCATGTCGCCGGGCTTTTGCTGTCGAATCTGATATTCGGTATCGGCGGTGCGAACAGTGTACTGCTGGCAGAGAATATTGGTGGAACCTTTCTTGCCGCCCTTGCCTTGATTCTTGGTGCCGCAATCGACGGAGGTTTGGGAAATGATGGTGGCGGACATGGGTTTTTGATCGGCGAAGGAGCTAAGGGACACACCTAGAGAGATAAATGCAAGTAGGGCGAACTGTTTGCGCATACGGTTTCTCCTTTGATCGACTCCCTAGCATGCCATTGATGCCCGTTTATTGCCACGGCAGAACAAGCACCTGCTAAAATTCCGGCATGGCTCTGGAACTGAGCGAAGTTGAAGTACGGGTGCTGGGAGCGCTGGTCGAGAAGGAAACGACAACGCCGGAATACTATCCACTTTCGCTGAACGCACTGATCAACGCGTGCAATCAGAAATCCAATCGCGATCCGGTAATGACGCTGGACGAGGAGGCGGTCCGGAAGGCATTGCGGTCGCTGACCGAGCGGGCCATGGTGCGTTCGGCCAGCGGAGATTCGCGAGTGGCGAAGTTCGAGCACCGCTTGAACGAACTGTATAATTTTCACCGGCATGAAATCGCGGTTCTGTGCGTCTTGCTGCTGCGCGGGCCACAGACGCCAGGAGAACTGCGGACGCGGTGTGAACGCATGTATGCGTTCGAGGATCTGGATGCGGTGCATGCGGCACTGAATTTATTGATGCGGCGCGAACCGGCACTTGTGAAAGTGCTGCCGCGTCAGCCGGGAACGAAGGAATCTCGGTACATGCACCTGCTTTCGGGGGATGCGGCACCCGCGGAAGCCGGGACCGCAGCGGAGGAAACCGCCAACGCGGCTCCCGAGCATATGCAAGGTGTTACCTCCGCGAATGCTGACCGAATCCGCGGTCTAGAAGACGAAGTGAGTCAACTGCGGCGGGAGTTGGAGACGCTGCGGGAGCAGTTTGCTACATTTCAAAAGCAATTTCAGTAGCTGAAAACTCAGGGCAGGCCCTTCGAGGCTCAGGGCAGGCAAAACCGGCGCATTCCAAAATTACTTGCGGAAGACGGCTTGAACGACCGCAGCGGGACCGCTATGCATGTGGCCCTCGCGGATATTGATTTGCTTTTCTTCCAACTCCAGTGCTGTCGCGGGTGCGAAATCCTGGCGAAGGATTTCAGCCGTATAGAGCAGATCCACTTGTTTGGGCCCACCAGAAGAATATTGCAATTGCCCAGGAATGAAGGCCTCGAGAATTACCAGGCCACCGGGTTTCAGCGCACGAAGCATGGAAGCGTGGACCTGGGTGCGCAATTGGGGTGGCAGATGCAGAAAAATCGAAGCAATGCCATCGAACTGGGCGACAGGCCAGGTCCAGGAAGAGAGATCCGCCTGTTCGATGGTCACGGTTACACCCGCTGCCATAGCCGCCTTGCGCGCGCGGTCCACTCCCACAGGAGAGAGATCGACGGTGTGCACCTGAAATCCTTGCTCGGCTAACCAAATGCCGTTGCGGCCGTAGCCATCGGCAGGTACAAGCAGCTTCCCTCCCGGTGGGAAGCGGAAGGCTTGCGCCTCCAGGAAGGCGTTCGGTTCGTCACCGTACACGGGCTCGAGCTGAGAGAAACGCTCATCCCACATTTTCTGTGGATTTGCCCATTTGTCGTCTGCCATGGTTGTGCCCAGTCTAATGATATTCCAGAACGAAAAGGGAGACAGGCCGCGGTTACATCATCTGATAGGAGTTTTGAAGATCGTCCTGGATGACGTGGGCTTTGCCGCCGGAGTTTCGGACGATGAGATCGTCGTCGAGTTTGCGGACGCGATATTGCCGACCTTTGGGTAACTCCAGCCGCGTGGCCAGGTACGCAGCCCCTGTTCTTTGAGAGGTGTGGATTGGCCAAGGGTTGCGATATTGGCGAACAGGAGCGAGGCGAAGGCTTTGGCCAGCCGAGAGTTGATCAAAGGCACGTAGTCTCAGTTCGTTGAACTGGTTTAGCTTTCGCGGGGCGGCACAGGAATTCATGCGCCGGGGAGTATATCTTAACGGATACAAATAATTTCCGGGACGCCGGATTCGAGGAACGAAAAGAGCGATGCGGAAGAGCTGGTTTTCTTGCAATTTCCGGGGCAGGGGGTAAGATACGAAATTGGTTCAGGGCACCCCAGCGAGCAACAGCCTCGAAAATGGTCACTTACGACGAAGGCGGTAACGCCTCTTCTTCCAATGTCGCGACTCTACTCGGCCATGTGTTCTCCACACGGCACAAGACCATTGGACTGCAATATCTTTGGCTGTCGCTGGCGAGCGTGCTGGTGGGCATGGTGCTTTCGACGCTGTTGCGCGTGCACAGCTCATGGCCTAACACGGTCATTCCCTTTCTAAAGGGGTTGGAAAGCACGCCGGAGCGGTACGCTGCAGTGCGGCTGCTGCATGGATCCTTGATGGTGTTTTTTGTTTTGACGGCAGCGCCGCAGCTGGGCTTTGGTAATTTCCTTCTGCCGCTGCAGATCGGGGCGGAGGAGATGGCGTTTCCCACGCTGAACGGCCTCTCGCTCTGGTTGACGGTGGCGTCGCTGGGCGGAATGACCGCATCGTTTTTCGGGCCACTAAGCCAAGGGATCGACCTGTGGCTGATCAGCGCGGCAATCTTTTCGCTAGGCGCGCTGTTCAGCGCGTTGAACTTTTGCGTCACTACGATTGGCTTGCGGACGAAAGGTATGACCCTTCCGCGCATGCCGGTTACGGTTTGGGCCTGGTTTGTGAATGCCATCCTGAGCATGTTGATATTCAGCGTGCTGCTGGCGGGGAGCACGGCAGTTCTTTCCGACCGCCTCTTGGGATCTAATTTCTTCAGTACGGTGGCATTTCTGGCACAGCAACCGCAAAACCTGGTGCGGCAAGGGAGCCTGCCCGTACTGTGGCAGCGGCTGTTCTGGTATTTTGCGCAGGCGGAAGTGTATGTGGCGATGCTGCCGTGTTTTGGAATCATCACGCACGTGTTGGCGACATTTTCGCGCAAGCCGGTCTGGAAACAGCGGCTGGTGGTGCTGGCCATTTGCGGCGTGGGGGTAATCGGGTTTTGCGTGTGGGGCTACCACATGTTTGCCACCGGTATGGATCCGTACGCGCCGTTGGTTTTTTCGGTGCTGGCTTCGTCGCTAGGGATTCCGGCTTCGTTTCTACTGGCCAGTTGGTTGGGCACGCTGTGGAACGCGCGGGTGCAGTTCACCACCTCGGCTCTGTTTGCGATTGGGTTTATTTCGTTATTCATTGCAGGCGGCCTTTCGGGGATTTTTCTGGCGCGGCACGATCTGTCGCGCGCGGCGGTGAGCGAAGATTTCGTGATCGGGCACTTCCACCTGGTGATGGGGGTGGCGGCTACGTTCGCGATTCTGGCCGGCCTGTTTTTCTGGTTCCCAAAACTGTTTGGTTGCCGGATGAATGAAACGCTAGGGAAAGCGCATTTCTGGCTGACGTTTACCGGGGTGTACTGCATCTTCATGCCGATGCACTGGATGGGATTGCTGACGCAGTCGAACCTTCTGTCGGAAGCGCAGCGGGTGACGGTGGCATCCGCAGGCGCCACGATTCGAACGCTGGTTACGGTGGCGACCATCTGGACAGTGGGGGCACAGTTGCTGTTTGTGGTGAATTTCTTTGGCAGTGTGCTGGGGAAAAAAAACGAGGAAGCAGATAACCCTTGGGGCGCTTCGACACTCGAATGGGGTATTGCGTCGCCAGCGCCGCAGGACAATTTTGGCAGTCAGACGCCGGTGGTTTACCGCGGGGCGTATGAGCTTGTGGGCGGATCCGCGGAAGAGTTTGCGCCACAGCATCTCGCGCCCGAGTTGCTGGCCCAGAAGTCACAGTGAGCGGATGAAAGGAAGAGCATGCCGGGCACCATAACTGACGAGATCGAACTGATCGTGGAGAAAAAGGGCGGTGGTGGAGGAGGAGATCTGCCCCCGGCGGGTGGAGATGGAGGTGGAGGGGACGAGGGGAAGAAGCGACCCAATCGTCCGATTTCTCCAAGCCGGTATTACACGGGAATCGCGGTAGGGATCGTTTCCGTGCTGATGTTTTTTATGGCGCTGGCGAGCGCGTTTCTGGTGCGCAAGGGAGGTCCGGATTGGGTGCCCGTGCACATTCCCGCGCTATTGTGGGTGAACACGATTATTTTGTTAACCAGCAGCGGGACCTTGGAGTTGGCACGAAAGCGATTGGCAGAGGGGGATGTCCTCGGCTTCCGGCAGTTGTGGCTGGTCACCACAATACTCGGCGTTATTTTTCTGATTGGGCAGTTGGTAGCGTGGCGGATTCTGGTAAAGCAAGGAATTTACCTAGCCAGTAATCCCGCCAGCAGCTTCTTTTATATTTTCACGGGCGCGCATGGGTTGCATTTGCTCGGTGGCGTGGGCGCGCTGATTTACGTCGCGCGACGGAATTATGAGGTGGCGAAGATTACGCGGAGTGTAGCTGCGGAAGTGACTTCGTACTACTGGCACTTTATGGATGCGCTCTGGCTGTTCCTTCTAGCGCTGATGTATATGGGGAAGTAGGGTATAAACTAGCTCTGGGGGGAACGACAAATCCAGAAAATTGAATTAGCGGAGGCGGGCGGGAGGATCGGCCCCTGGAGGGAGTGGTTTGACCGGGGCATGCGGGATGCTATGCGCCTCGACTTTGACTGGAGCGGGCTGTGGAATGCCGATACCGGCATTGCGGTTTAAATGGTCCTTGGCACAGGCGGGGCAATAACCTTTGCCGCTGTCTTCATCCCGCTGACTGGCCAATTCGTAACATCCACAGACACAATCGCAGTAGCCAGTTTCGGATGCGGTTTTTATGGGGACCATGGCCATGGTGTCTCTCAAGAAAGATAACACGCGGCGACAATGCGGGCGAAAAGAAAATGGAGGTGATTCAGGCCTTGAGGTTCTTCAATTGAGCCAGGCGGAAGGGCGATCCGAGATTTTCACGAAGCTCGACCCAGTGCTGTTCCGGAATCGACCTGAAAACTTCGACGATCTTGGGGTCAAACTGAGTGCCGGAGCACCGGCGAATTTCTTCGCGCGCATGGGCCATGGGGAGAGCCTTGCGGTATGGGCGGTCGCTGATCATGGCGTCCAACGCGTCGGCAATGGAGAAGATTCGTGCCCCAAGGGGAATCTGTTCGCCGCGCAGGCCGCGGGGATAGCCGGTGCCGTCGAAGAATTCCTGGTGTGCCAGGACGATCTCAGCGGCGTCGCGAAGGAAGGGAATGCGAGTCAGAACGTTGTAGCCAATTTCGCAATGGGTGCGCATGATCTGCTTTTCATCGTTATCGAGCGGCCCCGGCTTGCGCAGGATGGAGTCTGGAATGGCCATTTTGCCGATGTCATGCAGGAAAGCCGCGCGGGCGAGAATAGGCAGGTAGGGAAGAGGAACGGGAACGGATTTGGCAATGGAAATGGTGAAGGCGGTAACGCGCTGGCAGTGGCCCTCGGTTTCCGCGTCCTTCAAGTCCAGAGCGCTTCCTAGAGCCTCTAAGGTGTCGTCGTAAGACTGTTCCAATTCTAAACGCTTGGCTTCGAGGGCGGCTGTGCGTTCTTCGACTTTTCTTTCCAGATCGAGCTGATAGTTGCGAACCTCGATAACCAGGCGACGATGCTGGAGGGCGCGCTCGACGCCATGGTAGAGCTGATCTTTTTCGAAAGGTTTGAGGATGTAATCGTAAGCGCCGCGGCGAATGGCCTCGAGGGCGGTGGAAATGTCGTGGATGGCGGTGACCATGATGACCGGGACTTCCGGGTCGAAGCCGTGCAACCAATCGAGAAGCTTGATGCCGTCCATTTCCGGCATGATCATGTCGCTGAGAACCAGGTCGGGAGTTTGTTTACGGACGTAATCTTGAGCCGAACGCCCATTGCTGACGGCAGTACACCGGTAGCCGCGGGATTCCAGCATGGTCGACACGACCTCGCGGATGGCTTCTTCGTCGTCCACAACCAAGATATGATCGGAGTCCACGGCGGTCTTTCTCCCAACTAGCATTATACGGGACGGCACACAGTCTTTTGGGTACTCTTGCCCAGTAAGAAAATAGCGTGTTAGCGTCAGGAGAATGTGGTGTCTGCCCGTGCTCGAGGGCAGGCCCAGGGCCCGTTTCACTATTCATCCCGTTTTACGACTAGGGAGGATCCACTGTGGTGCCGAACCAAGGCCTCCAGGGCATTGCTTTCTTCGAAGCAACTGTATGCCTGACCCTGCTGGTCTTGTTCGTCCATCTGAAACGGGATAACCAAGGGATTTTTTACCGGTTGTGGTTGTTCGGTTGGATTTGTCTGACAGTATCGTCTTTTGCCGAACTGACCACGTTTTATCAACCCCACTGGCTGCTTCAAGCGCTTTGTTCGGCTGCAGGTGCCGCAGCGCTCGCTCTGTTCCTTGCCTCCATAGTGCAATACGCGGTTACGCCAAACCGGCTGTATTGGCCGATGTGGTGGTTGACTGTTTTGATGGCGCTGACCGTGGGTTATTACCAGCGAAAGGTTGCGCACTGGGGCGAGACACGGTGGGAAACCGCAGTCCTATGCAGCGCTATCTGCCTGTGCGCGGGATGGATTCTTTGGCGTGCCTCCACTTCCGGAACAGGGCATGGCAGCAAATTGCTGGCGGGAGCATTCTTCCTTCTGGGATTGAACAACCTGGACCGCAGAATATGGACGCAAGAGGAAGTGCATCTATTCCGTTACGCGTTTGATCATTTCCTGAATGCTGGGCTGGGCATCGGAATGATTGTCATGCTGTTAGAGTCCGCGCGAACCCGGTCCGAGGAAATCAGCGAAAAAATGCGGCAATTCACGATGCTGACGGCTTCGAGCAGCCAGTCCGTGTCGCTGAAGGAGCTTCTGCAAAAAGTGTTAGGACAGATCGTGGCGAGCGTGAACGTCAGCCACGGAATCATCCGGCTACTGGAAGGCAAAGGAGACACGGCTGAGTTTGTGGCGTTCGCGTCTCTCGGGTATACGGAAAATTACTTAAAGCAGCATCAGCGCATTTCGCTGAATAGCGAGTGGGTGCAAGGAGTATTGAAGGAAGAATACCGGGTGTCGCGATTTGAGGACGAAAAAGACATCAAGATTCGCCGCAAAATGGCCGAAGCTGGAATCACACAGCTAGTCACGGTGCCGCTCTGCAGCAAGGAAGGCCCGGTTGGTGTTCTGAACGTGGGTGCGCTAGCAGGTAAACGCTTCCACGAAGACGAACTGGCCTACCTTGTGAACGTAGCGAATTTTCTGGGCACCACGATTGAAAATGTGAACCTGTTCGACCAGATCAAGTCCGTTCAACAGCAGTGGGTGTATACCTTCGACTCCATCGGCGATCCGATCCTAGTGCATGACGAAGAGGGTCGGATCTTGCGCACCAACGCGCGGCTGGCCGATCTTCTTGGCCGGAAGAGCCAGGCGATTTTCGGGCGGTCGGTGAGCGAATTATTTAACGGACGCGAGGAACGATTCACGACCTGTCCATACTGCGAAGGAATTTCCGGTGAAGGCGATTCTCCCGACCCCTGGCTACAAGGCTACTTTCTCGCATCGAATTCTCAGTTCACCGATCCGGCGGGACGGAAATTGGGCACGATTCACGTGTTGAAGGACATCACGGAGCGGAAAAAGGCGGAAGAAAAGTATCGCACGCTAGTGGCGAGCGTGCAGGAAGGTGTGTTTATCGCCACCGTGAACGGCAAATTCCTGGATTTCAATGATGCGCTGATGCGTATCACGGGCCACGAAAGCCGGGACGAATTGCTGGGCGTCGACATAGGCCAGAATCTCTATGTCAATCCGGCGGAGTATGAGCGCCTTAAGAGGCTATTGCACGAACACGGAGCCGTGAATGATTTTGAGTTCGACATCCGGCGCACGGACGGAGAGATCCGAACTGTAAGCGAATCGTCGACGGCGGTGCGTGATCCTATGGGCAACGTGATTGCATACCAAGGATTTTTGCTGGATGTGAGCGAACGGCGGCGGGCAGAACATCAGATCCGGCGCCGGAACCGCGAGTTGATGGTGTTGAACTCGATTGCGGAAACGCTGTCGTACACGCTGGATCTGAACGAATCTGTGAACCGCACATTGCGTCAGATACTGGAACTGTTTGAACTGGACGCGTCGTCGTTGTACTTGTTTGACAAAGACGATGTCACCATCCGACGGGTTGCCGCCGTCGGGCACCGCTCGGAATTCGCCAAGACTTTCCCGGTGGTGACACTTCCTGCCGGGTTGATCCAGCAGCTTCGCGCGACGCATGCGACGTTCCTGTCAGTGCAGGGACTGCCACTTCCGCCGATTGCCAGGGAAATGCAGAAGCGAGAGGGGATCGAGTCCGCCTACGTGGTCACGCTATGGGCGAAGGAGAAAATTATCGGAGGGCTGGTCGTGGGCAGTCGGTCGGTGCGGGAGTTCTCCGTCGCGGACATAAGCCTGCTCACAGCCGTGGGGAGCCAAGTGGCCAGTGCGGTGGACCATAGCCGCATGTACGAAGAGACCCGGCGGGCCTACGAAAATCTTCGCCGTACACAGGAACAACTGGTGCATAGCGAGAAACTTGCGGCAGTGGGTCAACTCATTTCTGGTGTGGCCCACGAGCTGAACAATCCCTTAACGGCGATTCTGGGGTATAGCCAGCTCTTATCGTCCAGTGGAGAAGTCGGACCGCAGGCCTTGGGGTACAGCGAAAAACTCTACAAACAAGCGAAAAGGACCCACCGAATTGTTCAAAATCTGTTGAGCTTCGCCCGCCAGCATAAACCAGAGCGGGTGCCAGTCCGCCTGAACACCATTCTGGAGGATACGTTGGCTCTGCGCGATTACGATTTGCGGATGAGCCAAATCCGTGTGCATCTTAATCTCGCGAACGAACTGCCTGAGGTACCTGCCGATCCTCACCAGCTTCAGCAAGTATTCCTGAATCTCATCAATAATGCGGTGGATGCCATTCTGGAAACGGGATCCGAGGGTGATCTTTGGGTGTGTACGGGAGTAGACGGTGACAAAGCATTTGTAGAACTTACTGATAGCGGTCCGGGCGTGAAGGATCCCTCGCGCGTGTTTGACCCTTTTTACACGACGAAGCCGGTGGGAAAG
The DNA here is from genome assembly GCA_963775865.1 of Candidatus Acidiferrales bacterium. Classification (GTDB taxonomy): domain Bacteria; phylum Acidobacteriota; class Terriglobia; order Acidiferrales; family UBA7541; genus Acidiferrum. Next base: position 38,051 of record CAVZKU010000015.1, read on the forward strand.
GGTACGGGACTGGGCCTCAGCATCTGCTACGGCATCATCACCGAGCATGGAGGAACGATCCAGGTGAAGAACGTGCCGGATAAGGGAGCGGCGTTTCGCATCGAGCTGCCGCTGCGCTCGAATGTGCACGTGCAGCCAGATGCGGAGGCCGGGGTATCCCGCGTGGCAAGAAGTGGGAAGATCCTGGTGGTGGATGCAAACGAGTCGGTATTGGAGACGGTCGGAGAGTTACTGTCGGGAAACGACCACGTGGTTACGACGACAAAGTCCTTGGCGGAAGCGCGGCAGTTGGTAGCGACGAAGGAGTTTGACCTGGTCGTGGCCGATTGGCAAATGGTCTATCAAAGCGAAACCACGTTGGCCAAGCAGCAGCGGGTTCACGAAGAGCATGGGTTAGGGCCACGCGTGTTGTGGACGACATCGGTTTCGGCAGTTCAGAAAGGACCAGCACGGTATCTTCCGGCAGACGCGACGATTCTGCAGAAACCGTTCCAGCCAGGGGAGTTATATGCAGCGGTGGAAGCGAAGCTATTTGGAGTCGCGGCGCCGATTCTCCAGGAATAGCGGAAACTCGAGCCATAGCGGCGCGTTCGCCGATACGAGTCGCTGCCATCTCGAGCCTGAGCGTCATATTCCTTCCCTATCGGAGAGAATTCCAAAGGCATCCCAAGGCTGCGGCTTATGGATATTAGTCGGTTTGTCTCCGGCGTAGGGGAGTTTCTGTCCCAAAATCTAGCCCAACTTGACCAGCTGCAGGCGATTTTTGGTATTTTCCCCATAATTTTGAAGGTTAAACCGCGTGTTTCCATCGCCGCGCTGTGAAAAAACGGTAGAGTGAAGACCAAGTGTCTTCCCTCCGAGACCAGACTTCTGGCACTCTTCGCTTGTCATGTTTCTACGCAGCATCCATCGCAAGAAAGACGGTAAAGATCACCGCTACTTCAGCATTGTAGAAAACCGTCGCATCGCGCCCGACAAAACGGTGCAGCGAACCGTTCTCTATCTCGGAGAGATCAACGATCAACAACAAGCGGCATGGCGCAAGACGTTGTCGGTGTTTGATGAACAGGAGCAAGAGTATGCAAACTTGAGTTTGTTTCCCGATGACCGCGAGATTCCCGCCGATGCGATCGACAGTCTGCAAGTTAAACTGAGCGGTCTCGAACTGCGGTGTCCTCGCCTGTTCGGCAGTTGCTGGTTGGGGTGCGCGTTGTGGCGCCAACTGGGCCTGGATGAGTTTTGGGACTCTCGCCTTGCCGGAACACGGGAAGAAGTTCCTTGGGAAAAAGTATTGCAGCTACTGGTCGTGAGCCAGTTGCTGGATCCGGGGAGCGAGTTTCGTGTACATCACCAGTGGTATCTGACCACCGCCATGGATGCATTGCTCGGGACAGATTTCTCCGTGGCGGAGAAAAACCGCTTGTATCGCTGCCTGGATCGCGTGCTGGAGCACAAGCAGGATCTCTTTCTGTGGCTGCGACAGAAGTGGGCCGATCTGTTTCAAGCGGAGTTCGAAGTGCTGCTCTACGACCTGACGAGCACGTATTTTGAAGGCGCAATGGAAGAGAACCCCAAGGCCAAGTACGGTCACAGTCGCGATAAACGGACCGACTGTTTGCAGTTGGTGATTGCGCTGGTGATCACCACCGATGGTTTCCCGTTGGCCTACGAAGTCCTGGACGGCAATACCAGTGATCGCACCACACTGCGCGATTTTCTCGACAAGATTGAGAAGACCTACGGGAAAGCAAAACGCATGTGGGTGATGGATCGCGGCATTCCGACCGAGGAGATTTTACAGGAGATGCGAGATCCAGCACGCGAGATTTTTTATCTGGTGGGAACGCCGAAAGGCAAGATCCAGCAGTATGAAAAGAAGTGGCTCGATCTGCCCTGGCAGCAGGTCCGAGATTCGGTGGATGTGAAACTGTTTGAGCAGGACGGCGAACTCTATGTGCTGGCCAAGAGTGAAGGAAGAAGAGCCAAAGAGACCGCCATGCGTCGCAAGCGTCTGGCTCGATTGCTCAGAAAGCTCCGCGCCATGCGGCGAAGCCTGCCCTCTCTGGTCCAGCTGCTGATGCGTTTGGGCGCCGCGAAAGCAGCCGCGGGCCGCGCATTCCATTTCGTGCAGATGCAAGTACCTGGGGAAGGCCAGGAGGTCACGCGGGAGACCTTCCAGTTTCGTGTGGATAAGAAAAAACTTCAGGAGGCGGAATGGCGCGACGGACACTACTTGCTGCGCTCCAACCTTATCGCCGGAGATCCCAGCGTGCTGTGGACACGCTACGTGCAGCTGACCCAGATCGAATCGGTATTCAAATCGCTGAAAAGCGAACTTTGCATCCGCCCGATCCGCCATCAACGGGAGCATCGCGCCGACGCGCACATTCTGATCGCCTTTCTCGCCTACTGCTTACAAGTGACGCTGAAGCAGCGTCTGTTGCTGCACGCACCAGGGTTAACGCCTACGGCGGTGTTGGAGAAGTTGGCGGAAATCAAAATGATTGACGTGTGGATTCCTACGGTCGATCAACGATGGTTGATTCTGCCACGCTACACGCAACCTTCTACAGACACCAAGATACTCATCGAGAAGTTGAAATTGCAGTTGCCGAGCCAGCCGCCACCGCGCCTGGTGGGGCAAAAACAGGGCTACGAAATCGAGGTACCAACCGTAAGGTAGGAGGCTGTTTTGTGGTGAAGACCTTTCCCTAACCTCGACTGATTCCAAAGTACTTAACCAGAGCAGATGTGCCCAAGTGGGAAAGTTCGGCTAGCATCCTCTGGATTTGATGAGACTTGCGCGAAGCTTAGGCATGGAAGCACCGGCGGAGGAGCAGACAGGTGCGAGTCTGCGAATCTGCTATTCTGGCGGTCTATGCCTTGGACATGTAAGTTCCGCCACCTCTGGCGAGGTTTTCCCTTCGCTCTGCTAGCCTGCCTAGGAAGCGTCGCTCCGTTGCGTTCTCAGCAGGCTGCGCCGGTGCCTTCGGCTCCGCCCTCCGTTAGCCCGAACCCCGAATTTCTGGCGACCGCCGACGAAGTGATGAACGAAATGAGCGAGATCACTGGTTGGAAGCTGAAGTCTCCGCTGAAAAAATCAATCCGAACACGCGAACAGATCCACGCGTACATCCTTGAGCAGATGGATGATGAAAAGGATGCGAAAGAGCGGTACGCATCGGAGCGTAGTGCGGAGGCCTTCGGCCTTCTCCCGAAGGATTTCAACCTGGATAGCTTCATTGTGGATCTTTTAACGGAGCAAATTGCGGGTCTGTACGATCCTAAGAAACACGAGTTTTATATTGCGGATTGGATTCAGCCGGACGAGCAGCGAATGGTGATGTCGCATGAGCTGACCCACGCGCTGCAGGATCAATATTTTCACATTGAGGCTTGGGCAAAGGCCGCGAAATCGAATGACGATGCGGAGCTGGCTCGCGAGTCGGTACTGGAAGGCAGCGCCATGGCGGGCATGCTCGAGTACATGCTGCGGGACAAAGGCCTGAAATTGCGGGACCTGCCGGATATTGATCCTTCCATTTTTGTTGGCGACTTGTCGGATACACCGATGCTGAAGAAAGCGCCGCCTTTCATCAAGGATTCGTTAATGTTCCCTTATTTCGATGGCCTACGTTTTTCCATGTCCGTGTTGCGAACAGGGGGATGGGGCGGGTTCGATGCCGTTTTCGCCAGGCCGCCCTCAGGTACGCAGCAAATCATGCATCCTTCGCTCTATCGTGCGGACAAAGTACCCGCGCCTTTGAAGGTGGAACTGCCTAATGGAGTGCCGGGAGACGGCTGGAACAAGCTGGAAGAAAATGCCATGGGGGAATTTGGCTGGAAAGAAGTCCTGAAGCAGTTTTTGGATGAGGAGAGAGCAAAAAAAGTGGCAGCGGGATGGGACGGAGACGATTACGTTACGTTTGAGCAGAAAGCCGCGAAGCGCCTGATGCTATTCACCCGAGAGCGTTTTGATAGCGAGGAGCTGACTTCCGGTTTTTTTGAGGCGTATAAGGAAGCCCTGGAGAAAAAGTATCCGGAGCGTACTGTGGTCGCGGACGCAAAAGGGGATCTGGAGTTTACAACGCCGATTTCCAGCGTGTTTTTCCGGTGTGAGGCGAAAGAGTGCATCACACTCGAGGGTGGAGACCAGAAGTTGTTCCTGGAGTGGACCAAGAAACTCGATTGGCCGGCTCGCTCGAGTCTGCCAACCACTACCGTACTGGTTCATTAGACGATTGCAGTCACAAAACCCGCCACGCTTCTGGCCACCAAAGTTGCATTGTTCATCCAGCGCCAAACCGTAAGAGACCTTAAGGCTAGTGGGAGCGGTGCAAGACCATCAGCGTCAGATCATCCGTTTGCTTCGCGGTTACTGAAAAATTGCGGATTTCGTCCAAGCACGCGTTGAGCAGGGCATTTGGCTCCATCGCGGCATTCTTCCTGGCAAGAGATTGCACGCGGGCTACTCCGTACTCATCGCCCGCGGCGTTGAATACCTCCGTCAGGCCGTCGGTGTAGAGCAAGAGCTTGTCTCCCGGGGCGAGTGCGAGTTCACACGCTGGAAAATATGTACCGCAGAACATCCCAAGAGGGACGCCGGTGGATTCGCAGGGCCGTACGCATCCGTTCGAGATGTGGAAGAGCGGCAAGTGGCCCGCGCTGACGTAAGTAACTTTGCCATCAGGCCTAGCGGTGCCCACGATCATGGTGGCGAACTGGCCCGCGGTAGTGCTTTCGGCGAAGAGCCGGTTGGCGTGCTCGACCATTTTCTGAAGGGAGAGGTTCTGGCCGGCGAGAGTGCGAAACGTGGCGTGGAGATGGCTCATGAGCATGGAAGCTGCCACACCTTTGCCGGAGACATCACCCAGCAAAAATAAGAAACCGCCATCGTTTTCGATCAAGTCGCAGTAATCGCCGCTGACAATGTTAGCGGGCTGATAGTGGTAGCGGGCCTGCCAACCGTCCACCGACCAGTCTTGCCGGGGCAAAAGCGCTTTCTGAATGCCGGCGGCCAAGCCCAAGTCTTTTTCGAGGGCGCGTTGCTCCTCGGCGGAAAGATGGTCGAGGCAGAAACGGATCAAAGGATTGCAGAGGAGCCGATCGGCTTCGATGGTATCGTGGCATTCTTCGCAAATGCCAAACGTGCCGGTTTGCAAGCGAGAAAGCGCGGCATCGACGCTGCTGAGTAATTGCCGAAGAGCAGGATCGGCCGCGTTGGTTTGTGAAGCGGCCACGAGACGATCGCGTCGCAATTCCAACTCTGTGCGGAAATAGGCGTTTTCTGTAGTGGCCATAGTTCCTCCACCACTAGCTTGTAGTTTTGTTCCTGGAGAATCCATCCGGTTCGTACCTCCAAATTCGAGCAAGATCGCAGAGGTTAGGGAAGTTCAGCGTGTTCGAAGCCCAGAATCAGTGGCATCCGCAGCCTGGGCCAGAAGCGGGGCGCCGGCGGCGGAGTCCACGCCCTTTATGCGATGCTGCAAACGCTTCATGCGGCACACGAACTTTTGTTCTTGGCGACCTTGGCGAACGCTCGCATAGGGATCGCGGGAAGTGGCTAATTGGCGTTGCAGGGTTTTCAAGCCAAGTTGAACAAATTCCATGGCGCGTGCAAAATCTCGAGTGTGGCGCTCGTAATGCATGGCAAGCTGTTCGCAGGCGAACACAGTTTCCCGAGGATTGGCAACGAGCTCGTGCCACAACGAGGCAGCGCGTTCGGGATCGCCGCGGCGTTTGGCCATGAGCGCCAATTCTCGCGTGGCCTGCGGTCGAAATTCCGCGGGCAGACCGGCGTCTAACGCATAGGCGCAAGCTGAATGAGCCAGATCCTTTTCGCCCTTCCGGTGAAGGAATCTCGACAAGCCGAATAAATCCAGCGAATCGGTTTCACCAAATCCGCTTTCGCTCGAGTCGAGCAGGGAATTGATCTTTCCGAAAAGAGCCGCAAGGCCACGCAAGTCCATCTGGTTGTGTTTCACGACTCCCGCCAGGGGTTGGCCGGGGCCGCCACGCAGATAATCGAAATAGAACTGGGGAATATATGCCGAGGGAACGTCATCTTTGCGGTGCCAGCCGAGGCGAGTCGGATCCAGAACATGGCGCTCGAGCTCGACCAGGCGCACAGAACCTAAACGCAATTTCCATAGGGCGCGAGAAGGATGCAACAAATCCAGATGAGCGGCCAGTTGTGGGACGCGAATCGCGCGGGTCAAAGTGAAGCGGTTTTCCAGGAGCGGCCAATCAAAGGTTTTGCCGTTGAAGGTGAGGAGCACGGGCCGTTCGGAGAGACGGGTGGCAAGTTCCTGGAGCAGGGAATATTCCTCGTGGAGGTCCCGAAGGAAGAGTTGCTCGACTTGCAGACCGCCGGCATCCCACCAAGCCAAGCCGACCAAGAACGCGTAGGTGCCGGTGCCGCCCGCGAGCCCGGTGGTTTCGGTATCCAGAAAGAGCCACTTTTCCGGATCCTGCAAGACAGTGCGGGTACGCCGGCTGACTTTTTCGTCGCGCGTGCGCGATAGCAACTCCAGCGCAATCGGAGAGGGCTGTGCGAATTCTGGTGTAGAAAACCAATTTCGAATCGCGAGATGTTCGCCGTAGTGATTGCGAGCGATACCACCGCCTAACAGAAGGCTAATGGGATCCGTTTCGTCCGGAAGGCGTAGATCGGGCGGCCGAGGGGGAGATGTGCGCACTGGTTTCAACGCTGCGAGGCGAGAGAATTTATCAATGGAAGGAGGCATACAGTTTACTCAATCTCCTTGAGGACAGGTGAAACGCGGCGGTAGGCTGCGCACTATAAAACTTACGCGCATAGACGGTCCAGAATCGCGAGCGCTGCTTCCTTGGCACGCGGAGCTAAATCACCCGCAGGTCCGACGCAGGAGGGGCACCCGGCGTCACACGGGCAGGCGTGAATCAGGTCGCGCGTTTTTTGAATGAGCAACTCGTGGGCACGGAACAGCGGCTCGGAAAACCCTATGCCGCCGGGATAGGCGTCGTACAAATACAGGTTTGGTTCGAAAAACTCCTTTTGGCCGCTCATCCAGGGCTCGACCGAGCCAGAACTGAGATCTTTCGCTTCGCTGTGGGCAACGGGCTCATCTATGCCGGGCGTGTGAGGCCGTTCGCCGATGGCGGTGCCCAGGTCGCGGCCATCGCACATCAGCAGCAAGGTCGCCACGGATTCCATGGCGTGCAGAAGGCCAAACATTCCGGATTGACGTTCGCTGATTGTGTAGGGGAGCGATTCCAACAGTGGGCGCTCCAGGGTCATCCAGTAGGACGTGGTGTGCATTTCGTTTTCGGGAAGCTCGAGCTTGCCCGCGCCAATGTTTTCGTTGGTGAAGAATTTGATTTTCTTGAAACCGACCACCTGGGAACGCACGAGTACATCTCCGTGCGAATGACTGTGGGCTGAGAAGTGCGTAGCCGCATCGACGTTTAGAGGGTTCGCTCGGCTCAGAATGACATCTTCGGAAGAATAGGAAGCCGTGGTATCGGCAATTTCCAAGACGCGTACCTGAGTGTAGCGAATCGCATCGGTGTAGTAATCCACGTCCACTTGCTTGACATATGCCTTGCGTTCCCTAAAGTCCAAATGCTCAACGTGATACTGCTGCGCGCCATGAAGGTAAATCGCTTTCTCGTGGACGGTGGTCAGTGCGCTGACAAAATCCACTTCGCCGATGACGAGGGGCGCGCGCGTAATATCGATAATGACGAAATTATCACTGGTAACCGACCGAAGGCTGATGGTGTCGGCGGGATACGCTTCATTCGTCCAGTGATAATTTTCTCCGGCGCGGTGCAGATAGGCGACCTCGGCGAGGCGCGCGCACAAGTCCTGGACATCGACATCGCCAAATTTTTCGCCCGGGGAAATGGGGAGTTCAAACGCCGCACATTTCAGATGATTGATCAGAATTTCCAAATTGTCGGGTTGAATAAACGCGTGCTCAGGGGTGTTCCCGAAAAAATAGTCTGGGTGGCGCACGATAAATTGGTCAAGCGGGGCGGAAGAGGCCACCAGCACTGCGCAGGAACTTCCGCTGCGGCGACCCGCGCGCCCGGCACGCTGCCAGGTAGCCGCGATCGTTCCCGGATAACCGGCCATCACTACGACATCCAAGGAGCCCACATCGATGCCCAACTCCATTGCGGAAGTGGTGACCACGCCGCGGATGCGTCCTTCGCGTAGGCCGTGCTCGATCTCGCGGCGCTCGGTGGGCAGGTAGCCGCCACGGTAGCCACGAATGGTCTCGGGCTTGCCAGGAAATTGCGGATTGGCCTGCTTCAAATATGTAAGGATGATTTCGGTATGCAGGCGGGAATTAGCGAACACCATGGTCTGCAGGTCGTGCTTCAGGAATTCCTGAGAAACGCGAGAAGCTTCGTTGATGTAGCTGCGGCGAATGCCGAGCGCTCGGTTCACTACGGGAGGGTTGTAGAAGACGAAAGTCTTTTCCGCCGCGGGCGCGCCATTCTCGGACTGAACCTCGACATTATCTTCGATCAGGCGCGAGGCCAATTCGCCGGGATTGGCGATGGTGGCGGAGCAACAGATGATTTGCGGTGTGCGCCCATAAAACTGAGCAATGCGCCGAAACCGCCGCAATACGTTGCACAAATGGCTACCAAACACTCCGCGATAGGTGTGAAGCTCATCGATCACGATGTAGCGCAAATTCTCAAACAGCCGGGTCCAACGCGTGTGGTGGGGCAGAATTCCGGTGTGCAACATGTCCGGATTGGTCAGCACAATGTGGCTTTTCTCACGGATGGCCTTGCGCGCGTCACTCGGCGTGTCGCCGTCGTAAGTGAATACGCCGAAACGGTTTTCCAGCCGTTGGTTGAGGTCGTAGAGTTCCGCCAACTGATCCTGGGCCAGGGCCTTGGTGGGGAAAAGGTAGAGGGCGCGCGTGTCCGAATTTCCGAGAATCGCATCCAGAACCGGCAGGTTGTAGCACAACGTTTTCCCACTAGCCGTGGGCGTCACGATCACAATATTTTTCCCAGAGTGCGCGGCTTCGGCGGCGGCGGCTTGGTGCGTGTAGAGTTGGCGAATGCCCTTACTGGTGTACGCCGCTCGCAAATCCAGATGGATCCAGGCAGGGAAGTCAGCCCACTGAGGGGCGCGCGCGGGATATTGGCGTACGGCGGTCAAGATTTCGCCATTGGCATCACGCTCGGCGAACGTGTCCAGCACCTGAGACACGTTACGGGTCAGAGAAGTGGTGGTCCGAGGAGCGGAGATGGGAGTGACCTTGGCTAAACGTACGGCGAGAGAATCGGGCATAGAGCAATCTCCAGTTGTTCGCCTTTTGTTCGCTCAGGCTAGCATGGCGCTTGCGGTGCCGCAACTGGGATTTATTGACCCTGTGTGGAAACAGTTTCGATCTGCGACAATACTTGCAAATCCATTCATTTTTGGTGGAGTCGCAGGCACAAATGAGCGATACGGAACCAAACCGCACCCGAGCAGCAAGCATCCTGAGCGACGTGCATTTTTGGGTGCCCGCGGTGGTCCTGCTTGGTGGATTATTGCTGCTAAAATTTCTGCACTGAGAGTTATCCCGGAAAATCATGCCAGCCGATTCGGCGTCGGTGTCCACCACACCATCGCGAGACCCGGGTCGGCATCGTAGCCTGCAACTTCTGGGCATTCTCTGTGGCTTTACTGCCAGATCGAGGCTGGGGGCGGCGGAAACGCCGACGAAACTCGTTTCCATTGGCATTTCTCCGATCGTGATTTCACTCATCATGGTTGTAGGCATTTTTCTGGCGCGCTGGAGCTTGCCCGCTCTCATTTTAGGAACTACTTCGGTTCGCGCGGACGTGGCCCGAGCGCCGCATCTGATTCTTTGGGCATTGCTGGCCGGTTGTTTGTGGGCGGTTCGCGAACACACTTACTATTTTTGCGATCCGTGACGTGGGTCTGAGCATTGCCTTTCCGCTATGGAATTCGAATAGCCTGCTGGGGATTTTCTGGGGCTTTCTTTTTTTCAATGAGCTGCGCCAAGCCGGGTGGCGACGCTGGGCGGGTGTTCTGGGAGGAGCCTTGATCATGTGCACTGGGGCCGCGGTGCTGGCAATCGCGTCTACCGCCCAGTCTTCCTCGGTGCATTCGTTGAATGGAGTCTGGGCCGCACTTGGCGCGGGCGTGCCGTGGGGCACGATGTACATTCCCTATCGCAAGGCGTACCTCACGGGAATGAACCCGCTTTCGTTCGTGACATTTTTCACGTTTGGGGAGTTGGGGATGGTGGGGACGCTGGCAATCGGTTACGACGGGCTGGCGCCACTTTGGCGAGAACTGATGCTGGCGCGCGGGGTCATCCTCTGGCTGATGCTCGGCGGATTTATCTGGGTGATTGGGGATTTGTTCCAGCAATATGCTGCGAAGTACATAGGCATTAGCCGAGGGATTCCTCTTTCCAATACCAATCAACTGTGGGGGCTAGCGTGGGGGATTTTGGTCTTTGGCGAATTACAGGCAAAAAGTCAGACGACGTATCTGCAAGTGATCGGGGGCTCGCTCCTCATGATGATTGGCGTGGGAGCGATTGCGCTTTCTTCTGCCAGCGGAGAAGAGCAGAAGCACTGGAAAGAGGCGGCCGAGCGGGAAAGTCTGCGGTATGGAGTCGAGGCCGACTATGTGGCCGCGCGCTTCGAAGGGCGTCGGGCGGCCAGTGAAGCTCAGCCGCGGCGGACGGCGTTGGACTGGGTGCTCGGTGCCAGTGCCACCACGATTCTCGGACTCTTTGCCTCAATGGCACGAGTACCAGAAATTTCCATTCGATGGATACCGGTGGTCGCATTGAGCGCCGCACTTCTGGTGCTGTTTCTGGTGTGCGGCGGAGAGCTTTGGCGTAAGACGCGCTTTCACTGATAAAATATGGTTCAAGGATGGGAGACACTTCAAAAGTAGATGTGGTGGGCGTCGGCTTGAATGCCACCGATACGCTAATTCCAGTCCCACAATTTCCCCAGCGTGGATCGAAGGTTGAGATTCATTCGGCGAATGCGCTATTGGGCGGACAGGTAGCCTCAGCGATGGCCGCTTGCCAGCAGTGGGGATTGCGCACGCGATATGTTGGAAAACTGGGAGAGGATCACGCGGCGCTGTTGCACCGCACGGAGTTTGAGCGGTTGGGCGTGGAGACGCACTTGTTTACGGCGCGCAAATGCTACAGCCAGCAGGCATTCATTCTGGTTGATCCCAGCGGCGAGCGTACGGTGCTGTGGAAACGCGATCCACGATTGACGCTACTGCCTGAGGAACTTAGCCGCAAATGGATTGTCAATGCGCGAGTCCTGCACCTGGACGGATATGATACGCGCGCGGCCAGCCAAGCGGCACAGTGGGCACGCGACGAGGGTATTCCGGTGGTTGCCGATCTCGACGATCTCTACTCGGGTTACGAATCCCTTTTGCCCAATATTGATTTCCTGATTACCAGCCGGGACATCCCGACTCGTTTGACGAACGAAGCCGATCTTCGCGTTTCGCTACCAGAGGTTTACAGGCGGTATGGCTGCCGGTTGGCTGGGGCCACGCTTGGGCAGGATGGCGTGATTGCATGGGATGGATCACATTTTCATTACGCGCCGGCCTATCGCGTGGATCCGGTGGACACGACCGGCGCGGGAGACACCTTTCACGCAGGATTCATCTATGGGTTTTTGCAGGGCTGGTCGCTACAGCTGCAGCTTGAGTTCGCCTGTGCCGCGGCCGCGCTGAATTGCACGGCTGTTGGCGCCCGTGGGGGAATTCAAACCGTAGGAATGATTGAACAGTTCATGGCCAAGAACCCGAAACATCCTGCGGTGTTCGAAGAGTTAACGAAAGCACGTTAAAGAGGAAAGCATGGAATCTGTGGTCAGTCATTGGGCTGCGTTGGCGGCTAGTGTTTCGATAACCGCAATGCTCGAGACGAGAGCGGTTGGGAGATTGTGGCGCTGTTGAAGGTAGGCGGAGGCGTTGTAGGAGATCCAGACTTTGCCGGCGGTATCTTCGGCGATGAGGATTTTCAGGGGAAGATCCAATGCGACGGAGGGAGAGGCGAGCATGAGTGGTGTTCCTCCCTTGGGATTGCCGAAGATGAGTAATTTGGTATTGGGCATGGTCAAGCCGGCTTTTTCCGCTTCGCCGCTATGATCGACAACGACGAAGAGTTTCACGTCTTTCACTTGAAGAATCGATTCCAATTTCGCTACGGTATCCGTCACTGAGTGCTGGCTGGCAATACGCACAACGCCATTTTCGGGGACCGCTGCGGGAACTGCGTTCATGGAAGCCTCCTTTACCTTCGATAGATCGGGCGCCGGGACATGGCGCGTGGCGACTAAATAATAACTCATGGCAACGCCCAGAATCGCCAGCAGTATCGCGATGGCCACAGCCAGAGTGGAAGTGTTGCTGAAGGATCGACCACCACTCTTGAGTATGTTAACCATGCGCAAGTAGCGGACGAGAGAAAGCAGCGAAACCAGAACACCCAGAAAAATCAATACGGTTCCAAACCAGAGTGAATACCCAAAGGAAGCGGTGTGCACATTGGGGCGGACAACATTAAATTCCTGGAGAAATAAGCCGAAGCGCGCCAGAACAAATCCCAAGGCCATGAGCGCCAGACTCGTGCGAATCCACGCGAGAAAAGTTCGTTCGACGGCGAGGAAATCCGACGGAGTCGCGTGATATGGTTCGAGTTGTTCCATCGAAAGTCCTTTCTTGAAAGGTTGTTCTCGACCCCGCGGCAGGAGAGATCCCTGGCTTCGCTGAGATGGCGACCGGTTTCCTGGCTGAGAGCCAGCTACGGTGTGATTTTTACCATCACGACGGAATGGGAATCCACCTTGGCGGAATAGCTGCCGCTGAAGGAGCCGAGATCTTTGTGGGCCCATAGATCACGCACTTTGGCAGGGAGATGATTGGGATAGCCAATTTCATCCCACGAAACACTGACTTCACTTTCTGAAGCGCCACGATTGAAGAGGATGAGCGCGCGGCTGCCGTCGCTTAAGACTTTGGACCAAACTTCCAGGTCGCCATTTTTCTGGATGCGCCGCCCCTGGCGGTCCAGCTTGTCCTGGTTTACAGCGATGACTTCCGGATTGGTGAGAATGTCTTTGATCTCCGGCTTCATCGAACGGACATCATTGCCGGCAATCAGGGGAGCGGCAAGCAAAGCCCAGAAACTGAAATGGGCGCGATACTCCGGGATGGTCATGCCGCCGTTGCCCACTTCCATCATGTCCGGATCGTTCCAGTGACCGGAGCCCGCGAATGCTTCCAGACCCACCTGCATGTCCAGAATGTCAACCATGCCATACTCGCAGCAACCACCATCGGGCCATTTTTTCTTGCTCGTCCATTTGTCGCTGATATCGCCAGTCGTGCGCCACAGATTTCCGATGCCCTTGCCCCACAGCCAGGGCTTGGCCGTGCCCCATTCGCACATGCTGAAAACAATGGGCCTGCCGGTGGCGAGCAAGGCATTGCTCATCGTGGAGTAGGCCTCTTCCGCGTTGCGCGTGCCGGTGTTGCACCAATCATATTTAAGATAATCTACGCCCCACCGCGCATATTGCAGGGCGTCTTGATACTCGTGCCCCTGGCTCCCTGGGCGGCCCGCGCAGGTCTTTGTGCCAGCATCCGAATACAGGCCGAATTTCAGTCCTTTAGAGTGGACATACTCCGCGAGTGCTTTCATTCCGGAAGGGAAGTGTTGGGGGTCGGCGACGATAAATCCGTTTTCATCGCGACTCACCTGCCAACAATCATCGATCACGACATATTGATAGCCAGCTTCTTTCATACCGTTAGTGGCGATGGCGTCAGCCACAGACTTGATCAAGTCTTCGCTGACATTGCAGGCGAACTTGTTCCAACTGTTCCAGCCCATCGGGGGAGTCTGTGCGAGCGAATTACGTTCCATTTGCGCGTAAGCCGGATTTGCCAAGAAAATGGCGACGAACAAAACAAATCCTAAAGTTGTGCCGCGCTTTCGATTCCCGTTCATCCGTTTTCTCCTATGGACGTTTCCATCAGGTAGAGAGCGAGCGCCTGGTTCGCCTGGGTCCACGCCAGGGGCGTATGGACATTGGCAATATATCTTCCATGCTTGAGGAAATAAAGCTCGGGACACTCGCCCGCAGCGGTCACTTGGGCGAGCGAGCGGTTGAAATAGTGGACCTGTTTGAGAAAACTTGCACGGTCGGTGCGATCCGCAAGAAAACGCCGGCCGTAGATGATGGAGAAGAGAGGGTCGAAGATACACCAGTGCGCTTCGCAATTCGGCTGAAGATGGGCATCGCGAAAATCGAGGCGTTCGTTGAAGTCGGTGCTCATTTGTTGGGGTGGGAACCACTCGTCGTAGTCCTGGCAAAAGTAGGAATCGCCGGCATAGCGTTTGATGCCGGCATGACCTTTCAATCGCCCCTGCACCAAATTGAGAATGGCGTCTTCCAATTCCCGGGTTCGTACTACTTCAAGAGATGAATCAGGAAGAGCAGCGCGGAATCCGCCATGCGTTCCGGCGGAGATTCAAACGGCAAAGTGGAATCGAGCCGTTCGAGCCCTTTGGCAATCAGGATTGATAATTTTTCAGCTTCAAGCGGGCTGAGAGAGATTCTCTGCTGCTGGCTGATCCCCCTTGGAAGTCGTGATACTTGCGCATCTGTTGGAGGCCAGCCACAACCGCGCCTACACTGGAGTTGTTGATCTTACGGCCCTCCTCCCACGCACCGCTGTCTTTATCCTTCCAGTATTCGATCGCCTCAAAGTAGGCGGGAAAGGCACGATAAATTTCATAGTCAGCAGTGCTTGAGGGCAAGATGCCGATGTTCGCGAGAAAGAAACGAAACCACAGGGCATGCCCGAGCGCGTCATTCTGCACACGGGGCCATTTTTCCGGCAGTTCGTCCAGCGTTTGCGCGGTAAAACGGATGTGTGGCCTGCGATTGGCGTCTTCCCGCAGGACTCGCGCAGAGTCGTCCACAAGTTCCCGAAAGCGTGGCAATTGTTTGGAGAAAAACTTAGTCAAGCCATGCATGCACGCGATGGTAGGCGCAAACTCACCGCGGAGCCGGAAGGAATCGGCGACCATGATGTTGTCGCGAATCCACACGTTCTGGTAGCCGGTGACGGAATCTGGCGCCTGGCTGGAGCTGGCCGCGAACAAGCCATTTGCCACCGGCAGTATTTCGTGAGTGCGGTAAGTCGCGAGCACCTCTTTGAGTTTCGTGAGGCTTTCTGTGGTGTAAGTCTCTGCGACGAGGTGCCGCAACAATCCATTTTCAAACGTCAAGTTAGGTTCCCGTACAGTTGTGTGTTTTGCCAGCCCGGCGTTGCGGAAATTCTATCGCACAATGCAAGCCATGCTTCGTGAAACGCAGTTAGATGCTGTCTACCAAATCGGAGTTAGGCAGAGTGCAACGTTTTTGTGTGCCCAAGTGGCAAATGGCAGGAACAAAACACGTCCTTCTGGTGTCTGAAACATCATAGCTCATCCCGGCGTATCTTCATGGCAGAGGCACGCTGCTCGCGTTCGACTTTTGCGCGCCATTGTTCATCCTGAGGGTGCCGAATCCATGAAAATGGGAGAAACGGGAGCAAACCGCTCGGAGCGGCGGAGGGCGCCTCGCTACCGATATCAAGCAGCACTGGAAATTGAATGGGGTTCGGCTCGGCTACGCGCCCGAACGCGCGACATCAGCGAAGGCGGAATGTTTATCGAGGCGGACGATGTGCTTTGGGTGGGCGCCGGATTTCGAGCGCGACTCGCGATGGATAGTCCGCTATGGATGGAGTGCTCGGTAAAGCGCGTTGAGCCGGGATTGGGCATGGGTGTAACGGTGGAACTTCGCGAAGATAAAAGTCAGCGCTATTACAAAGACTTGCTCGCGAAACTGGCGGGGAGCTAGGCCTCCCGCCGTATACTAGATTTCATGACACGTTGCCTGGATTGTGGCTCGACGCGCACCAGTGATCAGTGTCCGAACTGCGGACTGACCTCGGCGGCGGCGGAACTGGTGTTTCGGCGCCGGCTTCTTCGCCAGATGGCTGTATTTCTAGCCGGCTCGCTCCTTTTTCCTTATCTCAGCCAGGTATATCCCCCGCTCGATATGGACGCCATGCTGGTGTTCTACGGACTGGTGTTCTTCGCGGCGCTCACATTGGCGATCTTTCTGGATCGTCAAGCGCGGGCGCGGAAAGACATTGAGATTTTACGGCATTTGTTTACGGGTCTGCTTCCAATACCGTTCCTTCTTTCGGCGGCGCTTTTCCTGAACGGTAAGCTGGATTCTCCGAAGAATGTGACGTATCACGAGACGACGGTCGAAGGCCGGTATTTGATGAGGGGCATCGTACGCGGCACGCGCCGGATCTTTGTTTATTCGTGGCGGGAGGGACGCAAGTACGAGCGTTTGGCGGTGGACTCAGACGATTATGACCGTTTCCACGAGGGCGACAGAATCAATGTGGGAGAAGAGCCCGGGGCGCTCGGCGTTCCATGGTTTTACGGAGTGTATCGAGCGGGACAATCGTATGTCCCTTTGCCGGCAGAGACACACATGAACTCGGGGAAGCCAAAAACTCCTGCTGACGACGCAGTGCGTTCCCCGGATCAATAAAGCGGACGACCGTTGGGCCCGAGAGGAATCTGCAATTCGAGGAAATGGCCATCTTTGCCCAAGCGAAAACGGATGCGCTCCATCGAACCGACATTTCTGCCAACAAAATCGGGTGTCTCGAACGGCTTTTCCGGCACGTCTGAGAGCGACCACTCGACTGCATCGCCGATAACTTTGATTTTCTGGGGGTCAACGTCGAAGACTTCCTGATCCTGGACGTTGACGAGAAGATAGCGCTTCCACAAGCGCACCAGCAACACGCCTTTTTTTTCTGAATGATAGATATTCCAGGAATTTGGTGCGCTGTCGTTGAATCGGACGATGGCAAATTCCAGGGTGTGCCAAGTGAGCTTTCGGGAAGTGTCGGCTTGCGATTGTGGTCGAGCATGCGTTCCTGCGGCTATGGTTAGAAAAAGCAAAAGAGCAACGAAGCCGCCCCTGAAGATTCTGACTGCCGTGTTCATTTGCTGAAGCCGCATTCACGCCACAAACTGCCCCACTCCCACAAGCCGAAGCCCGTTCGCGTGGGGACGGGGTGGCCTACCTGGCGCGCCAACATGGCGATTTGACCTCGATGGTACGAATCGTGGGCAATGAGGTAGCCAACAAATGCCACCACATCCGGTTTGAAATGCGGAACTTTTCCCGCGGGATCGTCGAGGGCTTTCTCGATCAGCGCACGTATGGCTTCCGCACTGGCCCTCAGAGAAGTTTGTACTTGAGAGCGCGTGGCTTTGTCTGGGTCGAGCTTCGCCGGATGCTTGCCAGTTTTGTCTGCCGCGGAAAGCCACATCAGCCTGACGTGATGAATGTGAGCAGCTATCGCCCCGATCGAGCGTCCCTTGCCGGAAGGCAGGGGCGCTTGCCATGCGGCGGCGGCGACATGGCCGAGCAGCAATTGATTGGCTTTCTCGTTAATGGCAAAGGTTTCGAGTAGAGATTTTCGGTAATCGATTGTGGGCGATTTTGAGCCAGGAGCAACAGTTGGCAGCATGTCGTAGATCCTCTATTGAGCGAGCTAAGGAAAGTGTACGACAACAGCAGGCGGATTGGTGGCGAGGGGTAGACGAGCCGTGGCGGAAGGTGGGGGTGACCAGGAAGACGTAAGCCACAAGGCGGGGGAGCGCTGGCACCCAAATCGCCCCACGAACAGAATTGAGCATAGCCGTTTATTCAATACAGCAGGCCTCGTTGGTTCCTACGGCTCAAGAACAGGCCTCCACGTAGGAGTAACTATAATATTTGTAATAGTTTACGGTTGGTACGGGGGCTCGTGAGTACATTGACGATTCAAAACGGGAGCAATTCGGCGTTAATCGGCGTCGGAGGCGCAGCGAATGGTATTGGAGTGCTTTTCGCGTCGGGCGTTGGAGTAACCATCTTCGCGCAAGACACCGCGGGCACGCAGTCGTCGCTGATCGGGTACGTGGTAATGCCGAATGGAAATTCCGCAGCGGTGGGCGAATCGTATATGACCAACACAGACAACGATGGCGATACGACAACGACGAACAACGGAACGAACAACGAGTTAGTCCTGTACTACGGCATCAACGGAGGTCCCTGCGACGGATTCGGTGGAGGCGATTCGCCATTTCACCCGTGTCGAAACACGAAAAGCATAACCATCGGGAAAATGATCGCGGCGACAGACCGTCGCAGCGGTAAGTGTAACGCCAGCCAAAAAACTTGAGGGCGCCTGAATCTTTCGATTCTTGCGCCCTCTTTCAATTGTGCCGCGAAGTTTTTGAGGCTCCCCGGCTCAATCTGCACTCAGAATAAACCCCTGGATTCTTGTTGGCAAGAGAGCTCGGGAAGATTTCCTGTGCAAATCTGTGCAGGTGTGTGGAAAAGAGGAAGGTTGCGAACGATGTGCTGTGTCGTTTCGGATCCGGGGATCCCCTGAGGGAAACAGTGAGGACGAGGGCGAGGCAGCGTACAATTACTTACGTGAAAAGTGGTGTAAACACTCCTCGGGGATGGCTCCTCGTTCTTTTGAGTGGGACGGCGCTGTGCCTGCTTTTGCCTACATGTGGAGGACAACAACGGGCTGCGGGGAATCCCACGCGATTCATCCTGGATCATGGGGCGGTGGTTTGCGGCGACCTCCAAAACAAACGCATTGCGCTCATATTTACCGGTGGAGATTTTGGCGAAGGCACTGTGCCAATCCTCGACACTTTGGAAAAGCAAAAGATCAAGGCAGGAGTGTTTGTTACTGGCGCTTATCTGAGCGACGCCCAAAGGTGGCAGTTTATAGAACGAGCGGTCAAAGAAGGGCATTATGTGGGACCGCACTCGGACCGGCATCCATTGTATTGCCCATGGGAGGATCGCGAGAAATCGCTGATCGGCAAGGCAGAGTTTCAGGCAGATTTGGAAAAAAATATCTCCGATCTGAAGAAACTTGGAGCACTCGCCGATGGCCCCATCTATTTCATTCCACCGTATGAATGGTTCAACAGCGACCAAGCGAAATGGGTAGCGGAAATGGGTGTGAAGTTATTTAATTTTTCGCCGGGGAGCGGATCGAACCGGGATTATGTGCCGGAGAGTCATGCGAAGTTTGTCTCTTCCGAGGAAATTCTGAGGGATATTCTGACGTATGAGAAGAGGGACCCGCACGGATTGAATGGTTACATTCTGCTTCTGCACCTTGGGGCGGACCGGAAAGACAAGACGTTCCGGTTGTTGGAACCGCTCATTGTGGAACTGCGCGAACGCGGGTACGAATTCGTAAGGATCGATCGGATGCTTGAGAGGAATGGTGGCTAGTTGACCGGTCAAATAAGGGAAATGGCTATAATGCGGAAAGGGGCGAGGGGGCCAATTGACGAAGCGAGTGTGGCAAATGGTGGGGCGAGTGTACCCACGATGCAGCATGATTTCGCAAGCAATTGCGTACAACGTATTTTTGGCGTTTTTTCCAACTCTGTTGCTGGCGGTGGGGTTTGCCTCCAGCTGGATTGGAAGCAAAACGGCGACACTTGAGGCGATCCGGAATTTTACCGACTTCTTGCCGCCGGGTAGCCAGGGGATTGTAGCGGACTTCTTGGATCGCCGAGAGCCGGATCTCTGGAAATATGCGCTGGCCGGCGCGGCGGGGGTGCTCATCGGGGGAACGCAGGTGATGAAGCTGCTGATGCAAGGAATTCACCTGATTTACGGAGATGATGAGCGGATCGGATTTGTGCACCGGCAATTGCGGGGTTTGTTGTTGCTGTTGATCACCATGATGCCGATCCTGGTCGCAGGGATACTGGGCGTGTTTGGCCGGCCATTGCGCCATTGGCTTACACAGCAGTTGGGAAGGAACGCACCGGTTCACGGGATGTGGCTGGTGTTCTTTCCGCTAGCGGCGATGGTGCTGGCGATGTTGGCTCTCACGGTGATTTATTGGGTAGCGCGGCCGAAAGAGAAGCACCTGAGACATGTGTTGCCGGGAGCGGCAGTGGCTACCTTATTGTGGTGGTTGACGAATGCGCTCTTTGGATTTTATGTGCGGCGGATGCCGGCAAACGTGGTGTACGGAGGCTTAGCGGCAGTCATTGGTCTACTGGTGTGGATGCAGATTTCGGCGGTTATCGTGTTTTTTGGTGCGGCGTGGAATGCGGAGGCAGCGGCGATTAAGAGCAATGGGGGCTAAGGCGTGGAGAAGGTAGAAGTGGAAAGTTACGCGGGATATAAGGCGGACGAACGGCCGCTGCGCCTGGTGCTAGGTCAGCAAGTTCTGGAGATCACGGAAGTGGACGACAAGTGGTACTCGCCGGGGGAAACCTATTTTAGTGTACGGGTGCAGGGCGGCGACCACTACATACTGAGACATGTGGAAGCGCAAGACGTGTGGAGTCTCGAAGGCTACCGGAGCGGAGCGAATTAGATTCACCGCAGTTCAGTTAACCTGATCGCAGATTTGCACACAAAAAAGGGGGGAGCCGAAAGGCTCCCCCCTGAAACGCTGGAATTGTACTTAGCTTACTGCAGCGGCGAGCTGGCGGTCGTAGGAACCGTACCATCCAGCGTGTAACGAATCACACCGGACTGATCGGAATAGAAACCGCGCTGACCGGTGGAACCGATACCGAGCGGTGTCGCGGTCACCGTATAGGTGTTGTTCGTCGTGGAGCCGCCAACCTTGGCGCCCGCGGCGGCAAACTGATAACCAGACTTTTGCTGCGTCACGCTGAGCAAGCTGTCGATCAAGCACGCGCTGACGGTCGTGGCAACTTGACCGGGAGCGCACGCTGCCGTGGTGCCACCGAGGTTCGTCAGAAGCGCCGCAAAGCCGGTGTCCGGATAAGAGGCGGAGTAGGTCACCATGGCGGTGTTGATGGTGCGGACCGAGCCAACGGCTGAAGATTCATTGGCCGCCATGCGCGAACGCATCAAGTTCGGGATAGCGATAGCCGCGATGATCAGAATGATCGCCACGACGATCAGCAATTCGATAAGTGAAAAACCCTTCTGTTTCTTCATGAGAGATCAATCTCCTTGGTAGGTAATCTCGATGTTCGATTTTTAGCTTCGGAACGCCTGGAATGATACCGTTGCGTTACGCCTAGATGTAGGGCAGTTCTATGGCCATCGTGGTACGTGGTGCCGGTTGCGGGGTGACGTCTGCAAAGTATAGCAGTCTAAAGACTTGTAGCTCCTTGGATAAATGGGACAAAAGGCGCTGCTTGGCTATAGACCCTGATATTGACCTTTACTGTCACTTGAATAACAAAAAGTGTCAGTCTGATGAGCTTAGCGTCCTTAGCTAAACGTTTGTGCCAACGACCTTGAGGAGTACCGATACGGGCCAGAGTCGCCGGAGCTGGCCTTCGTTATCCCGAGATGGCCCGAACCTAGGAGGGGGGCATTGAGGCGGCAACGGGTTGGCACTAGCCGATTAGCGGGATTAGCGATTAGCATTGACTGCGTCTTCGACGCGTCGCTAGTGCCAGAAACTTGTCTAGAGTTCTCCGCTTTGCCAGTGTGTTCTGGGGATTCGATTCGGCAAGCTAAGGCCGATATCCGAAATGGCGCTTCGTGCCCGACGATTAGCATGGCTCCGGTATTGGCGATCACTAGTTTGGTGGCAAGGACCTCGTGGTAACGGTTCTTTGACCCCGTTGGAGAGTTTCTTAAACCGTTCGTCACCGGGCCGAGCCGGATCCCTATTTTCACGAAGGAGAACAGGGATGAGGACGGACAAAAAGTTGTGGCGAAATCGAAAAGCGAAGAAGGAACTCGCACGGCAGTTGCAATCGGAGGACCCCGGTCTGGCGGTACTCCATCCACACGCCGCGGGGATCGATGTAGGCAATGGCGCACATTACGTGGCGGTGCGACCGGACCGCGATCCCCAACCGGTGCGCCGCTTTGAGTGCTTCACTGCGGATCTGTACCGCTTAGCCGACTGGTTGCACAGTTGTGGTGTGAAGACCGTGGCCCTGCAGTCGACCGGGGTGTATTGGATTCCCCTATACGACGTTTTGGACGAACGTGGGTTCGAAGTCTATTTGGTTAACGCACGGCACACCAAGAATCTGCCAGGACGGAAGAGCGATGTGCAGGAAAGCCAGTGGCTGTTGAAGCTACACACCTACGGATTGTTGAACAACTCGTTCCAACCACCTTCCAAGATCCGGACCCTGCGTACCTACTGGCGACAGCGGTTACAACATGTCACGGGCGCGGCGACCTGTGTGCAACGCATGCAGAAAGCGCTGACGCAAATGAATATTCAGCTCGCGAATGTGATCAGCGACCTGAGTGGGGTGACCGGACAGCTGATTGTGCGGGCCATCGTGGCCGGAGAACGCGACCCGCGAAAGCTCGCGGAACTCAGTCACCCGCGGATTCAGGCCAGCCGCGGGGAAATTGCCAAAAGCCTGGAAGGCAACTGGCGCCCAGAGCTCATCTTTGTGCTGCAACAGGAACTCGAGATGTATGACACCTACCAGCGACGGGTGTCCGAGTGCGACAAAGAATTACAGAAGCACCTAGCTGGTTTTGCCGATACCGTCCCGCCACCAGTGAAGGAAGCGCTGCCCATGAAAAAGAAGAAGAAACAAAACAAGAACAATCCGCACTTCCATCTCGCCGATGAACTGCAGCGCATCGCCGGAGTCGATCTGACGCGCATCGATGGCGTCGATGTGATAGTCGCGCAAACGGTCATTAGTGAAGTGGGACTGGACATGAGCCGATGGAAAACCGAGGCGCACTTCGCTTCGTGGCTGGGACTCTGTCCAGACAACCGCATCAGTGGAGATAAAGTGCTCGCACGAGGAACCCGTCATGTACTCAACCGCGCGGCCAACGCACTGCGGCTGGGGGCCTCGACCTTACTGCGAAGCCAGACGTACCTCGGCGCGCAGTACCGACGCTTGCGCAGCAAACTCGGCGCCCCAAAAGCCATCACCGCCAAGCGGATTAGCGGGCGGCGCGTTGACACGAAAAATAGCAGGGCCTATAGTCGGGAGGTCCCACCCGCGTCGGAGTGACCAGCCAAGCCTGGCGGGGCGTCAGGTAAGGGGTCGCGCATAGGGGCAACGGAGGGGATGACGCTCAGGCCTGCCTATGAGATGTGCCGCCGGCACCAAATGACGTGGCTGGCTGTCCTTGTGGTGATTCTTACGGGGATGGCGGGAGCGTGGGCACAGGATCCGACCGGAACGGCGTTGAGCGGAATGCCAGCGGCCGGGCAGAATCCTAGCGAGTCCTCCAGCGGGCAGCAGGCAAAGACCACCAGCGAACCGAATACAGAACTCTCTAGCAAAGACACAGATACAACCTTTAAGCTGCGCGTCAACCTGGTGCAGGTAAAAGTCGTAGTGCGTGACGCGAAAGCCAACTTAGTGCGGGATCTGAAGCGCGAAGATTTTCAGGTTTACGACCAAGGAAAATTACAAACTATCACGACGTTCGGGGTAGAGACGCCGGAAACACGCAGAAAAAGGATGGAAGAAGCGGCAAAGACGCAGCAAGATGTGAGTGAACAGGTGCAGGGAGAGAAGGTCGCGCTCCCAGAGCGGTTTGTAGCGCTAGTGTTCGACGATATACACCTGAAGATGGAAGATGCTGCGTTCGTGCGCGTGAGCGCGAAAAAACTGATCGACACCATGACGCCCGCAGACCGAATCGGAATCTTCGGCACGTCCGAGGAGCTGAAGCTGGAATATACGAACGACAGAACCGCGCTGGAACAAAAATTGCAGCAGATCTTACCGCGGCCGAAGATGGGGAAGGTCAACGACGTAACAAACTGTCCCGACGTGACGCACTACATGGCGGACCAAGCCTTCAACAAGAACGACCTCAATGTGCTACCGGTGGTGGCACAGGAAACATTGCAATGCATGTTTCAAGGGAATCCACAGATGGCTCAAGCAGCGCAGACCATGGCGCAGGCCGCGTTGCAGCAGGCGCTGGTTGCAGGGGATACGGACAACGAATTTACGTATCGAGCCTTGGAGGATGTAATTCGACGGTTAAGGAACATGCCGGGAGATCGCATACTGGTCCTGGCGTCTCCGGGATTTTTACTAAGCACGCAGTTTCTGGATGAAATGGGGATTATAGATCGAGCGAACAAAGCGGGCATCGTGATCAATACCGTGGATGCGCGCGGGCTGTATGCTCCAAACATCCTTGGAGATGTGTCTCAACCCCTTACGGACACTCCGAAGACGGCCGGATACAAAGCGATGTACCGGACGCAGGAACAAATGGAGAACGCGTTTGTACTGGCAGATTTCGCGAATGGAACGGGCGGAACATTCTTCCATAACTCGAATGATGTGGAAGGCGGTTTGACTTTAGCCGGGAGTGCGCCGGAAGTCTTGTATGTTTTGGGATTTTCACCGCAAAACCAAAAAATGGACGGGAAATATCACACCATCAAGGTGACGATTACCGACAAGCGAAAGTACAACATTCAGGCACGGCGGGGATATTACGCCCCAAAGAAAGCGGATGACCCGCAGGAGCAGGCGAAGACAGAAATGCAAGAGGCAGTGTTCTCGCAAGACGAAATTCAGGATCTGCCGCTGGATTTGCAGACGCAATATTTCAAAAGTGACGCAGGAGCACATCTAAGCGTGGTTTCGCGAATTGACGTGAAGGGAATGCATTTCCGAAAAGCAGAGGGGCGCAACTTTGACAATTTGACGGTGGCCACAGTCATTTTTGATGAGAACGGAAATTATGTAACCGGGGGAGAAAAGATTCTGGAAATGAGGCTATTGGATAAGACCTATGACAGACTCAGTCACACCGGCTTGGTGATGAAATCCAGTTTTGAACTAAAGCCTGGGAAGTACATGGTGAGGCAGGTGGTGCGAGATTCAGAAGGGGCGCAGATGGCGGCGAAGAATGGCGCGGTAGTCATACCGTATTGAGTGGAAATGGGGGCAACATGAGTGCAACACGGAAAAAGCTCACGTTAGGGTTAGCATTGCTTAGCCTTTTGGCCGGAGGACGGGAATTGCGGGCTCAGGGGCAGCCGCAGGCAGCCCCTAAACCAGCGGAGAGTGCAACACAGGCAGTTCAGACCGGCGACGTGATCAAAACCGAATCCCGAATCGTGCTGGTGGATGCCGTGGTAATGGACAAGAAGGGGCATTACGTCACGGACTTGACGCAGGGCGACTTTAAGGTTTACGAGGACAACAAAGAACAGACGATCACGAGTTTCTCGTCCGAGGCGGACCCAGCGGTGCAGGCGGCAGGACAGAAGCGGTACATGATTTTGTTTTTTGACAATTCCACGATGGAGATCGGGGACCAAATGCAGGCGCGAAACGCGGCTGCAAAGTTCATTGACAGTAATGCCGGGCCGGACCGGTTGATGGCCATCGTTAATTTTGGCGGAAGCCTGGTTATCCGTCAGAACTTCACATCGAACACAAAGCTATTGCAGGCGGCTGTGACAGGGACCAGCGTGCCGAACATTGATACCACTGGGCAAGCCTCCCCGCCCATGCAGGTAGCCATGAATGGACTACCGACGCTGAACAATGCCGAGGCGGACTTCGGAGCGCGGTCTATGCTGCTCTCTATTCGAAGCCTGGCGAAGAATCTGCGAGCGGTGCCGGGCCGGAAGGTGCTGATTCTGTTTACGGCGGGATTTCCGCTGAGCCCGGAGAATTTGTCGGAGCTGACCGCGACAATCGATGCCTGCAATAAAGCGAACGTGGCTGTTTACCCGCTGGATGTGAGGGGCTTGGTAACCGGGTTGCCAGGTGGAAGTGCAGAGCTATCGATCCCTGAGGAGAAGGAAAACTCGCTCGCGGGGTCCGCCGTAAAAGAGACGGCGCAGCCGCGACTGGTGCTTGCGAGTTACAACCCCGGATCAATGCTGGATCCGCAGAAGCCCGGCGGCGGTGGCGGCGGGACCGGTGGAGGGGGAGGGACAGGGGGAACCGGCGGTCACGGTAGCGGAGGGGCAGGGGGAACCGGCGGTCACGGTAGCGGAGGGGCAGGGGGGACCGGCGGAACAGGAGGTACGGGAGGGTCCGGAGGAGGCAAGGGTGGGACCGGAGGAACGGGGAGCAGCGGTGGTAGTGGCGGCAAAGGCAGTGGAACACCCGGCGGCACGGCGCCGGTAGGGAGTCCCTACTCGAATTACTACAACAATCCAATGAACCAGCCGCAAATCTTGCTGCCCAAGATTCCCACGACGGGCGCGGTAAACCAGCAAGTGATGCAGATGCTGGCGGAGGGCACAGGTGGCTTCGCGATTTACAACACCAATGATCTTTTGGGAGGGTTACAGAAGATTACCACAGAAATGAATCAATTCTATGTGCTGGGTTACGTGCCGCGTGAAAGCGAAGAGGGAAGTTGCCACGCCCTGAAAGTGAAATTGAACAAGGGAAGTATGGAAGTGCGTTCGCGCAGCGGTTATTGCAACGTGCGGCCAACGAATCCCTTGGAAGGAAAGCCGGTGGAGAAGCAAATGGAGGCTCAGGCGAGTGGAGCCGCGGCGGGAACCATCCATGCGAGCATGCAGGCGCCGTATTTTTATGCGGCTCCGAATGTGGCGCGTGTGAACCTGACGATGGAGATTCCGGGTGACGCTGTGGTGTTCAATAAGGACAAGGGAAAATATCACGCCAACGTAAACATTCTGGGAATTGCGTACAAACCGGATGGAAGCGTGGGGGCGCGATTCAGCGACACGCTGACAATGGAAATGGAAAAAGAGGAATGGAAGGAATTCACAAAGGGACCGTACGAGTATCAGAATCAGTTCGACGCAGCGCCAGGGACGTATAAGCTGGCGGTGGTGCTGAGCTCAGGCGGACAAGGATTTGCCAAGATGGAAACGCCCCTGCAGATTGATGCATATGACGGGGACCGATTCACACTGGGTGGAGTGGTGTTGTCCACAACACTGCGGCGCGTGGATGAAATCCCGACAGAGGTAGATGCAACTTTGCTGGAGGATCGCAAACCGTTAATCGTGAAGGGCATGCAAATCACTCCTTCGGCGAGTTACCAGTTTAAGAAGACGGACAATCTGGTTTTGTATTCAGAACTGTATGAACCGCTGTTGAAGACAGATCCGACGACGAAAGTGGTTTCCGGGTACCGGATTTTTGACAAGACTACAAACAAGCAAGTGTTTTTCAGCAACGGTGTGCCACTGGACGGTTTCGTGGAAAAGGGAAACCCGGTGGTGCCGTTTGCTTTGAAGGTGGATACCAAAGACCTGCAGCCTGGGGCGTATCGATTGGTACTGCTGGCGGTGGACGGTAAGAATAACCAGGCACCGCAGCGACCGGTGGAATTTACCCTGAGCAATTAGCTAAAACACATCGATTGGACGCAGAAACTGAGACTGACGAGAGGGCTATTTATAGGTAACACCTGCTCTGAGGGGCAGCAACTTTCCGCGCCGTACAGGGTTAATCTGACGGTCATGTGCAGAGAGCTTTCCTTCGGGCCCGTGAAAGAAGCGAGCGGTAGACCAGGCTCGCGCGGTGGCCGTATTTCGTATACTCCCCAGGCATTTCTAGCATTGGCCCTGACGATTTCCTGCATGTGCACGCTGGTCCTGGACGTGCCGGCTTTGGCTGCGGCAACCAGCGTTGCCACCATCAACAAAGACAAAAAGAAAAGCGCGGATCCGGCACTAAAAGGACTGCCGATCTCACAACTCAGCACCGATGAGGCGATCTCGCATGCGCTGAACCGGCTGGGCTACGGACCGCGGCCGGGTGACGTGGAACGCGTGAAGCACATGGGCTTGGCGAAATGGATCGACCGTCAGCTCAATCCGAAATCGATTGACGACAGCGCGGTCGAAGCGCGATTGAACATTTATCCGACATTGACGAAGACGACGGCGCAGTTGATGGCCGAGTATCCCAGTCCGAAACAGGCGACAAAGCAAGCTGAGCAGGCCAAGCAAGCGCCCACGCAAGTGCAGATTGCGCAAAATCAGGCGGACGATGCGATCACGGCCATGTCGCGGCAAATGGATGCGGGCAGCGGTGAGACGAATGATGCGTCTGGGAATAATGGGGCGATGAAGACAGCGGCAGATACACCAGCGCCTATGAAACTGAATCCGGCGACAAGGGGAGCAGGCCAGCGCGACCCGTTGGGCATGGATCCGAATGCGGTGCCGAGAGCCATCTCTGACGGCAGCAAGCGGCCGCAACGTGTTGTAGAAGAACTGGCGATGGCGAAGATGACGCGAGCGATCTACAGCGAACGGCAGTTGCAGCAGGTAATGGACGATTTCTGGCTGAACCATTTCAACGTGTTTGCGGGCAAAGGCGAAGTGAAATGGTACCTGACGTCCTACGAACGAGATGTGATTCAACCGAACACATTTGGGAAATTCAAGGATCTCGTGACAGACACAGCAAAGAGTCCGGCAATGCTGTTCTACCTGGATAATTTCCTAAGTGCGGACCCGAAGGCAGCACAGCGGCAGGCCATGGAACGTGCGATGCCGCAGCAGATGCGCCGCGGGCCGTATGCTCTTCCGCCGAGGCAGCCGCAGGCGCAAAACAAAAAGCAGCAGCGTGGGCTTAACGAGAATTACGGTCGCGAATTGATGGAACTACACACGCTGGGGGTGGATGGCGGGTATACGCAGAAGGACGTGACGGAAGTGGCGCGGTGCTTCACGGGATGGACGATCGACAAGCCAAGGGAAATCGCGCAATTCAAGTTTGATGACAAGCGGCATGATCCGGATCCCAAAGTGGTACTGGGGAAGAAGATTC
Organism: Candidatus Acidiferrales bacterium; assembly: GCA_963775865.1. Lineage (GTDB taxonomy): Bacteria > Acidobacteriota > Terriglobia > Acidiferrales > UBA7541 > Acidiferrum. The sequence goes on from CAVZKU010000015.1 coordinate 66,922, forward strand.
ATGCGGGCGGGATAAAGGACGGCGAGGAAGTCATCGATTTATTGACGAAAAACCCGAACACGGCGAAATTCATCTCGACGAAATTGGCAAGGCGGTTTGTTGCAGATACTCCGCCACCGGCACTGGTGGAGCGAATGACTAAGAGTTTTGCGAAGTCCGGAGGCGATATCCGGGAAGTGATGCGGACGATGATTTATTCGCCGGAGTTCTGGTCGCGCGATGCGTATCGAGCAAAAGTGAAAACGCCGTACGAGTTGGTGGTGTCGTCGGTACGAGCGCTTGGGACCGATGTGGACACGCCGATGCCCCTGGTGCAGTGGGTCGGACGAATTGGAGAGCCGTTATATCAATGCCAGCCGCCGACGGGCTATTCGGATAAGGCGGAGACTTGGGTAAATTCGGGAGCGCTGCTGAACCGATTGAACTTCTCCTTAGCGCTGGCGGGAAACAAAGTGCGCGGCTCGAGAAGCGACGTGGTGGCGTTGCTCGGAAGCGATAGCGAGAACGATCCGAGGAAAACGCTGGACCGAGCTGTGGAAGTGTTCCTAGGAGAAGCCGCACCGGGCACCGTGGATACGCTGCAGAAGCAGTTGGAGAACCCGCAGGTGGTGCAGGCAAAGTTGGATGATCCGGTGAAGCAAGTGGATTTGGGAGTGGTCACGGGCTTGGTGCTGGGCGCGCCGGAGTTTCAGAGAAGATAGTGGTTCGCGAAGAATTGAGGCATTTGGCGAGTTGGAGTGAAAGATATGGGTAACCAATGCTGTGAAGGCGTGAGGGCGGCGAAATTTTCACGCCGGTATTTCCTAAAGCAGGGCGGAATTGGGCTGGTGGGCTTGAGCACCATGCCAGCGTTTTTGCAGCGCGCCGTCGCCTCTACCCCTGGGGCCGGGAAGAAACAACTTGTTGTGTTGTTCCAGCGGGGCGCGGCGGATGGACTGAATATTGTGGTTCCATTCGCGGAGCCGAATTATTACCGGATGCGGCCAACGATCGCGATTCCTCAGCCGAAACGCGGTGGGGGAGACGCAGCGATTGACCTGGATGGATTTTTCGGGTTGCACCCTGGACTGGCAGCGCTGGCAGCGTTGTTTCAGAAGAATCAACTGGCGATTGTGCATGCAGCCGGATCGCCGGACCCGACGCGATCACATTTTGATGCGCAGGATTATATGGAGTCCGGTACGCCCGGAGTTAAGGCGACGGAGGATGGCTGGCTGGATCGCGCGATTGGAACGGTGCCAGAAGAAAATGCGTCGCCGTTTCGCGCGGTGGCCATGGGGCCGAACCTGCCGCGCATGCTCCAAGGAAGCACGGGAGCGATCGCGATTCCGGATTTAAGGCAGTTCAAAGTGCAACCGCAATCTGCCGCGATGGCGAATGTGGCCGAGGGCGGTTTTGAAGCGATGTACTCCCAGTCGGTGGACCACGCCTTGCACGGGACGGGTGCGGAAACCTTCGAAGCGATTGACATGCTGCGGAAGATTGACACGAGCAAATATCCACCAGAAAACGGCGCGGACTACCCAAAGAGCGCGGTGGGTCAGCGATTGCAACAGATCGCGCAGATGATCAAAGCGAATATCGGCGTGGAAGTATTGTTTCTGGATTGCGGCGGTTGGGATAACCACGTAAACGAAGGTGGGGTCCAAGGGCAGCTGGCAAATCTGCTAAAGGATTTGGGACAATCCCTGGCGGCATTTCACCAGGATATGGGCGACCGGATGACGGATATCGTGGTGGTGACGATGAGCGAATTCGGACGGACGGCGAAAGAAAACGGGAACCGCGGAACAGACCACGGACATGCGAACTGTATGTTCGTCATGGGTGGAGAGGTGAAGGGCGGCCGCGTATACGGAAAATGGCCGGGGCTGGATGAACACCAACTGAATGAAGGGCGGGATTTGGCGCTGACCACGGATTTTCGGTCGGTGATAGGCGAGATTTTAACGAAGCATCTGAATGTGAAGGATCTCGCACCGGTGTTTCCGGGATTTGATAATAGTCCGCGGAAGTTTACGGGATTGGTGCGCACGTAGCCCACGCAATCGACATATTGCCGTAGGATTATTCTTCTGTCGCGGCGCGGGCCGCCGCAGCTCCGGATTACAATTCGCGAATCCAGATGTTGCGATAGCGAACCAAGTCGCCGTGATCTTGAAGAGCGAGCGGAGCTTTCTCCGGGCCAGGCGCGTACGTCGGGACGTCGCCGATGGCGGTACGACCCCGGATTTCAACGTTGTCTTGAACGAGAACACCGTTGTGAAAGACAGTGACACGCGCCGGACGAAGCAACTTGCCGGATTGGTCGAAGTGCGGGGCGTGGAAGACGATGTCGTAGGACTGCCACTGGCCTGGTGGACGGGAGGCGTTTACGAGTGGAGGATACTGGCCGTAGACAGCCGCGGCTTGCCCGTCGGCATAGGTTTTGTTTTCGTAGGAATCGAGTACCTGGATTTCATAAAGTCCCATCAGAAAAACGCCACTATTACCGCGCCCCTGGCTCTCCCCTTTAGGAGGGGCCGGCTCGGCAAACTCCACGTGTAGTTGACAATCCCCGAACGGTTTTTTCGTGTGGATATAGCCGGTCTTGGGAACCACCACGAAATAGCCATTCTCGACCTTCCACTCTGCGGCGGCGTCATCTTTATCCAGCCATTGCGAAAGATCTTTGCCATCGAAGAGGACGATGGCATCGGAAGGAGCTTTTCCGGGAGAGTCCTGGTTGCTGGAAGTTCCTGGAGTGATGACGAGCGGCACAGGACGATTGAGATCGTGGATTTTCCACTGGGTATCTTGCGCTTGAAGCGCGGAGACGGGAAAAAAAAGAAACAGGCTGGCGGAGAGTATGTAGAAGACCTTATTCATTCGACGCACCTCGTTGGAAACTGCAGGTGATTCTATCATTGAGCAAGATCGCTCGAGAATTTGCGCAGCCGGGGCTGTCGCTGATGGCATTCTCCTGGCAAGAAAGCAGCGCTCCCGCATCCAAAAAAGAGGCGCCCGGTGTTGCGGGGCGCCTGAGAAAACCTAAGTGGGTGAAATTACTCGGCTTGGGCGCCTTTGATGCGCATGCCGTAGAACGAGCGGTGGACGAAAAAGAAAGAAATGACGAAGAATACGGCGGCAAGAATGAGTGGAAGCGTACCACCGGTTTCCGAGGTTAGTTTTACGGCGAGCTCAACGGCGAGCAAGCCGAAGAGAGTCGTGAACTTGATGACTGGGTTGAGGGCGACGGAAGACGTGTCCTTGAAGGGGTCGCCGACGGTGTCACCAATCACAGTGGCGTCGTGGAGAGGCGTGCCCTTTTGCTTGAGTTCGACTTCGACAATCTTCTTGGCATTATCCCAAGCCCCACCGGCATTGGCCATGAAGATAGCTTGGTATAGGCCGAAGATGGCGATGGAGAAGAGGTACCCAATGAAAAAGAAGGGCTCAACGAAAGCGAAAGCGAGAGTCGCAAAGAAGACGGCGATAAAGATGTTGAGCATGCCCTTTTGCGCGTACTGGGTGCAGATGGCAACTACCTTCTTGGAGTCGGAGACGCTGGCCTTTTCCGAGCCTTCGAGTTTGATATGTGCCTTGATGAATTCGACGGCACGGTACGCGCCGGTGGTTACGGCTTGCGTGGAAGCGCCGGTGAACCAGTAGATCATAGCGCCGCCAGTGATCAGGCCGAGGACGAACGGAGCGTGGAGGAGAGAAAGGTTATTGACGCCGGAGGTTAAGCCGTTCGTCAGGGCCATGATGATTGAGAAAATCATGGTGGTGGCGCCGACGACGGCGGTGCCAATGAGCACAGGCTTGGCGGTGGCTTTGAAGGTGTTACCGGCGCCATCGTTGGCTTCGAGGAGGTGCTTGGCGCGCTCGAAGTCCACATCGATGTTGTAGTCCTTCTTCAACTCTTGCACGATGTTGGGGAGCTGCTCGATGAGCGAAAGTTCATAGACGGACTGCGCGTTGTCTGTGACCGGGCCATAAGAATCGACGGCAATGGTGACCGGGCCCATGCCGAGGAAGCCGAAGGCGACAAGCCCGAAGGCGAAGACCGGCGCGGCGACCATGAGTGTGCCCAGGCCAAGGTTGCTGATCAGGTAGCCGATGGACATGAGGGAGACCATGGCGCCGCCGAGGTAGTAGGCGGAGAAGTTGCCCGCAACAAATCCGGAAAGAATTCCGAGGGATGCGCCGCCTTCCTGAGCCGAGGTGACGACTTCTTTCACATGGCGCGATTCAGTAGAGGTGAAAACTTTAACGAGTTCCGGAATGATGGCGCCCGCGAGGGTTCCGCAGGAGATGATGGTGGCAAGCTTCCACCACTGCGAAGAATCACCGCCGAGATCCGGAATGATGACCGCTGAAACGAAGTAGGTGAGAGCAATAGAGACGAAGGAGGTAATCCAGACGAGCCAGGTGAGCGGGGTCTCGAAGTTCATCTCCTTGGCGGTGCCGAAGCGAGCCTTCTGAATGGCGCTGTTGAGGAAGTAGGCGACTGCGCTCGCGATGAGCATGATAATGCGCATAACGAAAATCCAGACGAGGAGCTGAACCTGAACCGTGGGGCTCTTGACGGCAAGAAGAATGAAGGTGATGAGGGCAACGCCGGTCACGCCATACGTTTCGAAACCATCGGCTGTGGGACCAACCGAGTCTCCGGCATTGTCACCCGTGCAATCGGCGATCACGCCGGGATTGCGGGCGTCGTCTTCCTTGATCTTGAAGACGATTTTCATAAGGTCAGAACCGATGTCGGCGATTTTTGTGAAGATGCCGCCAGCAATACGTAGCGCGGCGGCGCCGAGGGATTCGCCGATCGCGAAGCCGATGAAGCAAGGCCCGGCGTAATCGCTAGGGATGAACAGGAGAATGATGAGCATCATCAGAAGTTCCACGCTGATGAGCATCATGCCAACGCTCATGCCCGCTTCGAGAGGGATTTTATTGATGGGATAGGGAATGCCGCGCAGCCCGGCAAATGCCGTACGCGAGTTAGCGAAGGTGTTCACGCGAATGCCGAACCAGGCAACGCTGTAGCTACCGCCCATGCCGATGAGGCTAAAGATAAGGATGACGGGGAGAGTGACGAAGACCGACTTGCCTGGAACAGGAGAGAGAACGCCGAAATAGAGGACGATAACGATGGCTATGAAAATCCAGAGAAGGAGAAGAAATTTGCCCTGAGTGACAAGGTAGGTTTTGCAGGTCTCATAGATCAGTTCGGAAATTTCGCGCATCGAGCGATGCACAGGCATGTTCTTGAGGCGGGTGAAAATGGTCATGCCGAACAGAAGGCCGAGAACACAGATGCCGATGCCGAAGAGCAGGAGTTTATGGCCGTCGATCCCGAGAAAGGAGACGGACGAAAGATCGGGCAGCCGAAGATTGGCTTCCCCACCAGCTTCGCCCGGAGAGGCGAACAAGGCCGCGGCAGGAAGGAGACAAAGGATAGCAGCGGCAGAGAGTCGCGGGGCGAATCTTCTGACCTTGTGCCAGGCAGGGCCGATCGAGATGAGCATGGAAAATCCTCCAGAACCCTGACGAATCGTTTTTTGGGCAGAGCGTCCGAGCGGGAAAGCCCGTTGGGGCCCCAACCACTTCCAGAACACACACAACCGAGTTCAACGGGGAACGAAGTCCATTGAACCTGCAACATCGTCATCCACTAACATCGGGGGAGCGTCTTACCAGTACAGGCAAGAGTCCCACACATCAGACAGGACAGGAATCCATCGACTCGCCGACGATTCCCTCAGACCCCGGGCGGGTCAAGACCACCCCGACAATATCCCTTTGTCGAAGGAGAGCGAATGGATAACGTTGATTTATAACATTTCGCTAATGGCCGGTCAAACCATTTGGCATAGAGAGAAAAGCGGCGAGAGGGAGATATTGGATACCGTGATGAAGGCGAGAAATGGTCCGTGGGAAGAGCTAATGGTAGTATGAAGGGCTACAAAGCGGGTGATGAGCCCGCCCGGTCAGGTGAAAAAACGAGAATGAACAGGGAAACGGACGTTTCGGCGAAGTCGAGCATGGGCGCATTACGGTACGACTGGAAGAAAAGCGAAGTGCAGGCGATTTACGACACTCCCCTTCCGGAGTTGGTGTACCGCGCGCAAACACTGCATCGGCAATTCCATGAGTCTGACCGCGTACAGACCTGCCAATTAATTTCGATCAAGACAGGCGGATGCCCAGAGGATTGCGCGTACTGCCCACAGAGCGCGCACTATGACGCGGACGTGGAACCGCAGGGATTGCTGGACCCGGAGTTCGTGGTTGGCGTAGCGCGAGAGGCGGCCGGGCGAGGGGTGACGCGGTTTTGTATGGGGGCGGCGTGGCGCGAGGCGCCGCAGGGGAAAGAATTTGAGAAGGTATTGGAGATGGTGCGCGGAGTGTCGGCACTAGGAATGGAAGTGTGCTGCACCCTGGGAATGCTGACAGAAGTGCAGGCGGAGCGGTTAAAGGAAGCCGGACTGACGGCGTACAACCACAATCTGGATACGTCACCGGAATTCTATGGGTCGATTATAACCACCCGGGTGTATGACGAGCGGTTGAAGACCTTGGCCGCGGTGCGCAAGGCAGGAATCACGGTGTGCTGCGGGGGAATTTTGGGAATGGGCGAGAAGGCGAGCGACCGAGTGGGGTTGCTGCACCAGTTGGCTACGTTACAACCGCATCCGGAAAGCGTGCCCATCAACATGCTGGTGCGAGTGGAAGGAACACCATTGGCGTCGATGCCGCCGCTGGACCCGCTGGAGATGGCGCGGGCCATCGCGACAGCACGCATCCTGATGCCGAGTTCCCGAGTGCGATTGGCTGCGGGAAGAAAGCAATTGTCACCGGAGGCAGTGACATTGTGCTTTCTGGCTGGAGCAAATTCGATTTTTGTGGGTGAGAAGTTGTTGACCACACCCAATCCAGGTCCTGACGAAGATGAACAGTTGTTACAAAGTCTGGGCATGAAGGCACTGGAGTCTCATGCCGGGTGACGTCGTCTCCGCGTGGAAGGCCACCCTGGAAAAGGGGCTGCGAACATTGGAGCAGCAGCACCAGCGGCGGAGCCTTGCGGAAGTGCATGGAATCGATTTCTGTTCGAATGATTATCTAGGCTTAGCCGGACATCCAGCGCTGCGAGAGGCGGTTGTGCGCGCCGTGGAGAATTCCGCCAGAGTGGGCGGGACGGCTTCGCGGTTGTTATCGGGGCAGACGGAAGGATGGCGGAGACTGGAAGAAGAGTTCGCGAGATTTGCGGGGACCGAAGCGGCATTGTTTTTCGGCAGCGGGTATGCGGCGAATATGGGGTTGCTGTCATCGTTGGTCGGGCCGGACGACGTGGTGTATTCCGATGTGTTGAATCATGCGAGTCTTATCGACGGAATGCGCTTGTCGGGAGCCCGGAAAGTCATCTATCCTCACCTCGACCTCACTGTGCTGGAAAATTCGCTCCGGCAGGACGCCGGCGCACCATGGCGGAGAATCATCGTTACTGAAAGTGTGTTCAGCATGAATGGGGATGTCGCTCCCTTGAAAGAGATGGCAACCCTGGCGGAGAGGTTTGGCGCGGCGATGATCGTGGACGAAGCGCATGCCACGGGAGTACAGGGCAATGGCGGATGCGGGTTGGCCGCGGAGGAGGGCGTATTGCCCCAGGTACTCGCTACGATTCACACCTGCGGGAAGGCGCTTGGGAGCGTGGGGGCATTTGTGTGCGGGCCAGCGGTGATGAAGGACCATCTGATCAATCACGCGCGGACGTTTATCTTCAGTACGGCGCTGCCACCTTATTTCGCGGAGCAAATCAGCGCGGCGCTAAAGTTGACGGCCGCAATGAATTTGGAGCGGCAGACATTGTTAAAGCGCGCCACGGGAATGAGCCAATCGTTGCAGCGAGCGGGATTCGATACAGGCGGAAGCGCCAGCCAAATTGTGCCGGTGGTTCTGGGAAGCAATGAAGAAACAGTGCAGGCAGCAGAGCAATTGCAGCGAAAAGGATTTGCGGTCCGGGCGATCCGGCCGCCGACAGTGCCGGTGGGACGAGCGCGCCTGCGTTTATCGCTCACAACGAAAATTGCGGAAGAAGAGTTAACACGATTAACGAGATCGCTTGTGGAATGGCGCCAGGAAAGAACAGCGCGGACGGCAGCGAGATACGCATGAGACGGCACTTCTTCATTACCGGCACAGATACGGGAGTCGGGAAGACGACGCTGGCCGCGCTGCTGTGCGCTGCGCTGGATGCGGTGTACTGGAAGCCGATTCAGACGGGGACTCTGGAAGGCTCGGACCGGGTGACGGTGATGCGGCTGGCAGGGATTGGAACCGACCGGACCTTGGAAGAGGTATACAAGTTTGTGCCACCAGTCTCGCCGGACCTAGCGGCGCGCTGGGCCGGGGTCGAGATTGACTTGGCCCGAATCAACCCGCCGACGAGCCTCTTAAATGACTGGCTAATTGTTGAGGGAGCCGGGGGGGTGTTGGTACCCATCAATGGTAAGCAATTCATGCTGGATATGATGGTGAAATTTAAGCTTCCGGTGATCCTGGCGGCGCGGAGCGGAGTTGGCACCATCAACCACACGCTGTTGACGCTCGCGGCGCTGCATGCGGCGGAATTGCCGGTGCATGGCGTGGTGTTGATTGGCGACCAGAACCGCGAAAATCGTGAAACCATCGAAAAATTCGGGCACGTCCGTGTGATTGGCGAGATTCCCAAACTCCCCAATTTACACCGCACTGCACTCATGCAGGTCTTCCTCAACCACTTCGACCGATCCGCGTTTGCGCAATGACCCCTGCTTTACAGATCTGGCATCCATTCACCAATAGTGCGCTCGATCCCGCACCGTTACTGGTGCGGCATGCCGAGGGTGTTCATCTACACTTGGGAGACGGCCGGAAAATCATTGATGCGATTTCCTCGTGGTGGGTGAATCTCCACGGACACGCCAATCCACGAATCGCAAAGGCGATTGCGGGGCAAGCAGGGAAACTCGAACATGTGATCCTGGCGGGATTTTCGCATGAGGCTGCAGAGGAATTGGCCGCACGGCTGAGCAAGTGGCTGCCGAGAGAGCTGACATACCTATTCTTTTCGGACGACGGATCGACCGCTGTGGAAGTGGCACTGAAGTTGGCAGTGCAGCATTTTCAGAATCTATCGCGGCCGGAAAAGTCGGAAATTGTGGCGCTGGCGCACGGATACCACGGGGACACGGCGGGAGCCATGTCTGTCAGTGACGAATCTCCGTTTACCCAGCCGTTCGAATCGATGCGGTATGCGGTGCACCGGGTGAATTCGGCGTATTGCTATCGATGCCCGGTGGGATTGAAGCGGGAGAGTTGCCACATTGAATGTGTGCAGCAACTCGAGCGGCTGCTGGGGGAGCGGGGAGAGCAGATTGCGGCGGTGATTGTCGAACCGCTGCTGCAAGGTGCAGGCGGCATGATCGTGCACCCGGTGGAATTCCTGCAGAGTGTGCGGGCGTTGTGCAGCAAATATGATGTGCTGCTGATCCTGGACGAAGTACTGACGGGATTTGGCCGCACGGGGAAAATGTTCGCCTGCGATCTGGCGAATGTCGTGCCGGACCTGATGTGCGTTTCGAAAGGGATTACTGGTGGATTTCTGGCGATGGGCGTGACCCTGTGCACCGACCGCGTGGAAGTGGCATTTCGAAGCGAGAACCGGCGGCACACGTTTTATCACGGTCATTCGTACACCGGAAACGCGTTGGCATGTGCGGCGGCGAATGCCAACTTGCAAATTTTTGAGGATGAGCCGGTATTTGACCGAATCGCGACGATTGCAAAGATCAACGCAGAGCGTTTGGCGCAATTGCGGGAAATGCACCAAGTCGGGGATGTGCGGCAAATCGGGACGATGGGGGCGATGGAACTGGTGGCAGACGATGCGGGGTATCTTTCGGTGCTGCGGCCGAAATTGTACGGATTTTTCCTGGAGCGCGGCGTCTTGCTGCGACCGCTAGGAAACGTGGTCTATGTTCTCCCTCCCTACGTAATCGAGCCTGACGAATTGCATCGCGTATACGACGTGATGGTAGAGGCGATCGAGGCGCTGCTGTAACGCGTTTTGGTCTTGATGTGCGGAGGTTGTCGTTTCCGCAGGTTCGCAATACCGGGCAGCATGCACGGCATACTCGACGCTATGCGCGGCCGCATGACACGTTTATGGACGGTACCGGAAATTCCTCATCTCGAGTCTTCTGGGCAGTGGGGTTGGTGCATTAGTATCCCCGCCATAGCCACGAAACCTGGGCGATTGGCGTGGTCGACGGAGGTACGGGAGGCATTTGGTATCGGGGCGAGAACCAACGCAGTGGCCCCGGAGAAGTGATCGTCATTAGCCCGGGCGAGGTGCATACCGGGTATCTCGCCTGCCTGTTCCTGCGACATGCGCGCGCCAAAGCGCAAGAGTGGACGTGGCGCGAGCCCGCGCATGTTGCGCGGATCCAAGAGTATTTCCGCGCAAATCTAAACCGCGATTGTCCGCTTGAGTGAACTGGCCACGCTGACGGGACTTTCGAAGGCCTACGTGGTACGTTACTCCCGGCGTCTGGTTGGCATGCCTCCCTACGAATGGCTGCTGCAATTGGGGATCGAGGAGTCCAGGAAAGGCCTGCAAAAGGGCAGTTCCATCAGCGACCTGGCAATCGAATTGGGATTTGCGGATCTGAGTCATTTCCATCGTCGGTTCAAGCAGGTAACCGGAATGACCCCGGCGGCAAATGCGGAAGGTTGCTATCGTTCAAGACGGGAAAACCCCGAAGCACGAGGAGAATCGGCAGTGGGGTCCAGCAAAGCACATTCACGTTGTTTCACGCAAAGTTAAAGGTCCAGTTTGATTCGCTTCCACTACTCGCACATTGGGAGGGTAGGTCGTGGGAATTCTCCTAAAAGTGAATGGCGTAGTTCACGAGGTGGACGTCGAACCCGACGCGCCACTGCTCTGGGTGATTCGTGACGAACTGAACCTGACTGGCACGAAATTCGGCTGCGGGATTGGAGCGTGCGGGGCCTGCACCGTGCATTTAAACGGCGAAGCGGTGCGGAGCTGCAGTATTCCTGTGGGATCTGCGGCGAATAAAGAAATACGAACCATCGAGGGTATGGGCGTTGACGGGTTAACGACAGTGCAAGAAGCGTGGATCGAGCACCAGGTGCCACAATGCGGTTACTGCCAGTCTGGCATGATCATGGCTGTCAGTGCGTTTCTGGCCAAGAATCCTATGCCAACCGATGACCACCTCGTCGCGGCCATTACCAACATTTGCCGCTGTGGCACTTTGCCTCGCATCCGCGCGGCGGTGCGTGCCCTGGTGGCTGCCAAGAGCGCAGGTGTCCCAAAATGAATCGAAGAAGATTCCTGATCGGCGGAGCGACGGCGGCGGGGGCGCTGATGGTTGGATATGCGCTTTGGCCGAGCGGACGTCTCGGCCGAGCGGACCTGATGGCGGCCAAACCGGGCGAACGATTTGTTGCAACCTGGATCAAGATTGCGAATGACGGCACTATCACCGTGGTGATTCCCCATTGCGATATGGGAACGGGAATTTTCACCGCGCTTTCGCAGATGGCTGCGGACGAACTCGATGCCGATTGGGCCAAGGTGCGCGTGGAAACTGCGCCGAGTGACCCGCTTTTTGCGAATAGTGCGATGGCGGAGGGGTTCGGGCTCGAGGAAGAACACATGGCTCTTGATTCCATCCCGACCTTTCTCCGGGGAACAGCGGCGAACTCGATGCGCATCATCGCGCAATACATGGATCTGCAAACGACCGGCGGCTCTGCTGCGGTTCGCTTTACAGGGGTGTACGGGATGTGTATCGCCGGCGCCGCCGTGCGCGAAATGCTGGTAAAAGCGGCTGCAGCAAGGATAAACGCGCCAGTCGAAGTCTTCCGTACGGAGATGAGCCGCGTCGTTCACGTGGCGTCAGGCAAGAGCTTTGGTTATGGAGAGTTGGCTGCCGAGGCTGCGGAGTATGCTCCATCCGCGCATCCACAATTAAAGGGAAGCAGTGCATACAAGCTGATTGGGGAGCCTATTCCGAGGGTGGATATTCCGGCGAAAGTGAATGGCGCGACGCATTACGGCATCGACACGCAACTGCCGGACATGTGGTATGGGGCCATTCGGATCTCACCCGTGTTTGGTGGCAAACTCGTTTCGGTGAGCGAAGAGCAAGTTGCGAAGATGTGGGGCGTCAAGAAAGTGGTGAAGCTTGACGACGCAGTGGTTGTACTCGCCGACCGTTTCTGGCGCGCCCGCAACGCGGTGAATGCGCTCCAACCCAACTTTGACAATCGAGGTAAGGAGGACATTTCCTCGAAGACCATTCACGACCAGGACAGTGCGGCGCTTACCAACGGAAAAATCAAAAAGGACTTAGTCACCGGCAGGGGCGCTGAAGCGCTGAGGAACGGCGCTATCGTGGAGCGCCTTTACAACGTGCCGTATCTCGCGCACGCGCCGATGGAGCCGGTGAATGCCACGGCGCTGTATAAGGGTGGAACGCTGGAAGTGTGGGCAGGCACGCAAGACGGACTGGGTTCGCGGGTGTTCTGCGCCAAAACAGCCGGCTTACACTTGGATAAGGTGACATTTCACTTGCTCCCGAGCGGCGGCGGGTTCGGAAGGCGATTGCCTGACCTGTGGGACTTCCTGGCCTACGCCGTGAAAACCGCCATGGCCGTTCCCGGGGTTCCTGTGAAGTTGATCTACACGCGCGAACAGGACATGCAGCACGATTATTATCGTCCGAACGTTACCAGCCGCTTTCGGGCCGCGTTGAACGCAAATGGCATGCCAGTAGCCTGGGTGAATGACTACACAACGAACGATAACCCAAATCCCGAGGCGCACATCCTGTACGGCGTGCCCAACCAAGCGTATGGGACGGCTCAGACTCCGGTTCTTGTGCCGACTGGGCCTTGGCGGAGTGTCGAGTCCTCCTGGCACGGATTTTTCATAGAGTCATTCATCGACGAATTGGCGCATGAAGCCAAGAAGGACCCTTTGGAATACAGGTTGTCGTTATTGAAGGACAAGCCCCGTCACTGCGCGACGTTGAGCTTGGCCGTCGAGAAGGCGGGGTGGCGCACCCCGCTACCTTCTGGATGCGGCCGAGGAATTGCGATGGTGGAATGTTTTGGAACCATTGTGGTGCATGTTGCAGAAGTCGAGGTTGCCGATGAAGGGGCGGTGAAAGTTCGCCGCGTTACGACAGCCGCGGATTGTGGCATGGCGGTGAATCCGGATGGGTTCAAGGCGCAGATGGAAGGTGCGATCATTTTTGGCCTAAGCGCGGCACTGCATGGGGAGATCACCATTGATCATGGCGCCGTGGTGCAGCGGAACTTCCCTGACTACGAAATGGTGCGTCTCGCGGAATGTCCGGAAATTGAAGTGCATGTCCATGAAAGTAATGCGCCGCTGGGTGGCGCGGGTGAGCCGGGAGTGCCACCTGTTGCTCCTGCGGTGGTGAATGCGATCTTCGCCGCGACAGGGGTCCGCATTCGGGAACTTCCGATCAAGAACCATGCGCTTGGAAAAGCCACACGTACAAGTTGACAGCATTTCCTTCCTCGAGGCCCTCCCCCCACAATTCACCTAGAAACTCACAGCCGTTCTGAGTCACAAGAGCTTGTGGCACGTCTGGTAGACTCAAGGATTGGATTGATGGAGGAGTTTCTCATTGAGCGCGCAGTTAAGCGTGTGGAGACAGAAGATTGTGGCGTTCGCGGGAGCGCTGGGGGCGCCAGGTCTGTTCCTGATTTCATTTCTGGATTCGTCTGTGCTGACGTTTCCGGTGATCAATGATTTACTTCTGATTGAGCTGAGCATTCAAAAGCCACTGCGCATGCCGCTGTACGCGGCGATGGCAATGACCGGTTCCGTGTTTGGGTGCGTGCTCCTGTACTTCATCGCAAAGAAGGGTGGAGAAGCCTTCTTTCACAAGAAAGCGGGAGAGCGCGGGCATGCGATTCGACGTTGGGTGGTGAAAAACGGATTTGGCGGGATGCTGGCCGCAGCGCTGCTGCCACCGCCGACACCGTTCAAGATCTTTGTGTTTGCCGCAGGCGTGTTCGAAGTGCCGCTAAGCAGTTTTGCCTCGGCGATTGCGCTAGCGAGGGCTATTCGCTACTTCGGAATCGGATATTTAGCCATTCGGTTTGGAGATCAGGCGATGCCCTTCATCGCCCAGCATAAGATCGAGGTCGCGACTGGCGTGGTAGTATTCGTGGCTGTCAGTTATGGACTTTCCCGACTAATTCTGCGGGACAAGCCGGAAGCTGGCGCAGCGTGAGTGGGATCAACGTACGTGGATGTCACTAGCCCACATGAGACTTTGGCTGGAGATGCCAGATTTCGCATCGAGGAGAATGCGGGCGGCAATGCGACGGCGGACTTCGCCTTCGGCAATATCCTTCATTGAACGAATCACGACCTCATAGCCATCCTCTGTTTTAGTTACCACAGCGCGCGGGAAGGGTGCGGCCTGCAAATACTCTTGGGCAATGTGCGTTTTTTGCGCGGCGTCCAGTTCCGGCGAAGGCTCGGGCTTATGAAGGCAGTCGGCGCTCTCTGCATCAAAGCCCTTGCCGGGCCCAGCGGGAACTTGAACCGTACAGATCAAAGACTGAGTTTCCACTACGCCATGCCAAGTGAGGAGGGAAAATGTGTCGGGGTAGGCGCCTACGCTGCGCGCGGATTCCCCGTGATATGAATGAGGCTCCAGAGAAGCAAGGCTGCCGGAACGGAGGAGGGCACGCGCACCGATGTAGGCGGCGATCAAGGCCAGTGCCGCCAGGGCGCCGTTGCGGCCGCGTGGGGTTTTGTTCTTCGCACCAATTTCCGAGCTAACCAAGCGGAGCAGTTCGGGCACAAGGATCCCCACAAGCAGTAAGGTGAGAATCCAAGTATCGATGCTGGGGAGCCAATTCATGGCAAGGCGAGAAGGGCGAAAGGGCCAAAGCAGCGCAACACCTTCGGACTGGAATACATCCAGGACGACATGGAACGCGGCCGCCAGCGTGAGAGGCAGCAGCAAGGCAAGGAGCGGTGCGCATTGCTGTTTCGCCACGTACCGAGTGAACACAACAGCCAAGACAATGATGAGCAACATGCCCAGAAACGAATGAGTGTAGGTACGGTGGCCGGCGAAGTAGGCGGCGGGTCCGAAGAGGGTGGTGAGAAGGTCAATATCGGCAAGCGTGCCGGCGAGGAGCATCCCCACTATTAGCGGCCAGCGTCGGCGCGGGAAGAAAGCACGAGCGAGAGCGTACGAAGCACACGCATGCGTGGCGATGTCCACGGTTAGCGATTCACGGGAGGGCCACCATTTGACGCCTGCGACCCGCGGGGCACGAGCAATTTCAGTGCACGCGGCACAATGGAAAATTCGATCGGCAGCCGAGCCAGAGGCTCGCCATCGACTTGCGCGTAGACGGGATAGGCGTCGAGCGGTTCGCAGATGAGAGTTTCAGCTTTCCAGAAGTGAACGTCTTGCTCTTTGCGGAGATTCCCCATCCACAGGGGTGGCAGGTAACTAAGATAGCGGAAACCGCTTTGCGTAGTGAGAGCCATGACCTCGAAGCGGTCTTCGAATAAATCGGCCTGGTCGGTAATTTTGAACGGACCACCGTAATTTTTCGTGCGTCCGACGACGACCAGTGTGGCTTCGAGGTGATGGTCACCGGCGCATACGCGAAAACGGGGGAAGGCGTAACGCAGAACCTCTCGTGCGCCCTGCCACCAGTAGGCAAGGATGCCAAGGCGGGCTTTCAGGCCAAGATCGACGGAATAGACGATCATGCCATCCGGGCCTGCGCCAGAGACGGAGAGGAAGAAGCGCTTGCGTTCGGGCCGTTCGAGCGGAGTGGCGAGGCCAAGTGCAATCTCACGGACTTCACCGTGAACGAGGCGTCGGGCGGCGCGAGGGATGTCCCGAGGCAGATCGAGTTCTTTTGCGAGGATATTGGCAGTGCCGCCAGGGAGAAGCGCCAGGGGAACGCGAAGGCCGTTGGAATAATTGGCAAGGCCATTGACCACTTCGTTGAGCGTGCCATCACCGCCGCAGGCAATGACCAGTTGACGGCGATCGCGAACCGCTTGGCGGGCAATTTCGGTAGCGTGGCCCGGACCGGTGGTTTCCGCGAGTTCCGCCTCAATACCGTTAGAGGCGAGAATCTGGCGAGCTTGGTCGATGAATTTGCGACGTCCATTGCCGCCATTGCCGGCGTTGGGATTGTGGATCAGAAGAGCGTTTTGGATGAGCGTGTCCATAGTCCTTAGTCCGCAGCCAAACCACTATTGTATCCGAAAAGAATCCACGGGAAACGACCCGAGAGAGGAGGTGCGCTATTTCTTGGCCTTGTCGGGGGAGGGAGCAAGGTAGCCGCGACGGGATTGAAGGTGGAGGCCATTCTGATTCACTTTGACCTTCAGGTCATGATAAGCCCCATTGGGATTCACGCCAGCGGTGGAAAAAGTAAGGAGATAAAGGGATGCCGGTCCCGAAATGAGGTCGTTGAGGCCCGGCTTCGAGGTTGTTGTTATTGTGGAAGAAAGTTCCGCCGGTGCCATCGGCGAGTTCAGCCATCGCGTCTTCATTCGCGGCCATGGAGGCTTGGCGGTGTTGATTCATGAGTTGTGCCGCCATGGGAGAGCCCCCACCTCGTTCAGAAACGTCCAAATTCGTGGTGTAGAGGCCGCGCGCATCGATGGCGTTGATGACCACATTGGACTGCGCCGCCACGTCCAGGACCTCAGATTTGAGGGTCATGGCTTCAGCATTGGGAGTGAGAAAACCGGGGGATACAAGAATAATAATGCGCTGTCCTGGAAGCGCGCCCATCTTACTCACAACGAGTTTCAGGAAGTTGAGGTTAGTACGAAAATTCTGCTCTCCCACAAGCACAGCACGGCGCGTGGCTGATTCGGCCATCTGGGTGGCCACAGAGGCCATAGCGGGATCCAGGTTGGCGCACGATCAAGTCTCCCTGATAGTAATCAACGTTGGGGCAGTCATGCGAGTCGTGACGGTAACATCCTGGACCGCAGCTTGAAGCGCCATAGGATCGTTTTTTTCAACGTACCAAGACTTCATTCACGTTGGTTTTGATTACGGCGCCGGGGTTGGGAGCGGACGGTGGTGGCTGTTGTTGTGCCGCCAGACATGAGGGAAGAAGGAAGGCCAGAAAGAATTGGAGAATGGCGGGAAGTGGTTGCAAGCTCGGGCGCATCGCTTTTTCGCAGGATCCCTTCCGCCTGGAAAGATAGATATATACCACGGTTCCAGGCGAAGCATTGAATCCTAAGGGATTGGAGCCCACATTAACGCCACTCGGGCATTGTGTTATGTTGGCGTCTCAGGCGAGGCTCATGTCCATAGGCATCAGTGCGATAACCATTCAGTCGCATCTGCTTGGTTCGCGACTCCGGCGAACCGTGCTCATTCCTTCTCTCACCTTTTCGATCGCGTTTGGGAGTGGTGTGCCAATCCGCAGGCTCACACAAGCGGATCTGTCTGCTCGCTCCAGCCGGGCCGGACAGGAAGACACACAGAAAAGTAAACAAAAAGGCCTCAGTCTGGAAGAAATTGCGGAGAAGAAAGATGCAGAAGCGCGTCCGTACCAGGACGATTCCCTGAAAGAGCTAGTGAAACGGGTTCCGGAATTAAAGGGGATGCATTCCGCGGCAGACCGGGGGCCACTTGCGGCAATCCTGAAGAAGACCGGCGAGAAAGTGGACGAATTTTTTGAAAACGCCGTCGATCTTGTGGCGGAAGAGAATATCAAGCAGGAACGGCTTGGCAGTTCCGGATTCGCCAGAGCCTTTGAGCCGGTGAAGGATAACTATCTGATTCTGAGAGAAGGAAGCGAAAAAGGCGCGGATTTCGATGAATTTCGCATGGACGAGAACGGGAAACGGCTAGAGCAAGTCGGAATACGCCGAGGATTTCTGGTTACTTCCGGATTCGCGTTGATCTGCGTGCAATTCTCGACAGCCCTGCAACCGGAGTCAAGGTTCAGGTATCTTGGCGAACAAAAACTCACCGGCCATGAAGCATACGTGGTAGCCTTTGCCCAGCAGCCGGGAAAAGCCAGCCAGACTGTAGTGATGATGACGCCCGATGGCGGCATCATACACATGATGACCCAAGGAGTGGCTTGGGTGGATCAGAAGGACTTTCACATTCTTCAGATCAGGACGGATCTGCTGGCACGCCATCCGGAAATAGGATTAGAGGAACAGACGACGAAAGTAGATTTTACGGAAGTGCGATTTACGGATGTGGCCACTCCTTTATGGCTGCCACGGGATGTGACCGTATATCTGAAACTGGGAAGGTTCCAAGACCGGCCTTTTGACGAGGCCTTCCGCAACGTGCACCACTACACGAACTACCGGCGGTACCGTGTCGCCGTGAAAATGGTGGCTCCGCAATAATCCCGCAAAAAGTTCCTCATGGATCGATGACCCGAGTCGAAGGTTGCTCGCATATAATACGAGGCGATTTGGGCTCGAGCGGAGATAAGACAGCATGGTGAAGGCACAAATGGCCAAGGCCAACGGGAAAATAAAGAAGGAAGTCGAGAAGCTCCGCGAGGAGCTGCGCCGGCACGAGTATTTGTATTACGTGGTGGACGAGCCGGAGATATCCGACTCGGCTTTCGACAAGCTGATGAACCGGCTGAAGGAGTTGGAGGTGGAGCATCCGGAGCTGAAGACGCCGGATTCGCCAACGGTACGCGTCGGAGGCACACCGCGCGAGGGATTTAGTACCGTGCGCCATGCCCGGCCAATGCTCAGTCTGGACAATGCATTTTCGTTTGAGGCGCTGAAGGATTGGGACCGCCGCGTCAGGGAGGGCACGGGCCGACAGGTGAATGAATATATCGCCGAGCATAAGTTTGATGGGCTGAGCATTTCGCTGCAGTACGAGGATGGATTGCTGGTTCGCGGGGTGACGCGGGGAGATGGGACCACTGGCGAAGACGTGACTCCCAATGTGAAGACCATCCGGTCGATTCCCCTACGAGTGGACGCGGCGATGCTGAAGAAGCTGAAGTTAGGGTCGAGTTTTGAAGTGCGCGGAGAAATCATGATGACGCGAAAGTCATTTGAAGCGCTAAACCGCCAACAGGATGAGATTGGCGGAAAGATATTTGTGAATCCGCGTAACGCCGCGGCCGGTGCGGTGCGCGTGTTGGACCCGTCGATCACAGCGCAGCGGAGGTTGGATTTTTTTGCGTATTACCTGTACGTGGATGGCAAAGTGCCGTTTGGGAAGCATTCGGATTCCTTACTGGCGCTGAAACAGATGAGATTTCGGGCTTCAGATGACTGGAAACTGTGCAATGGGATCGATGCGGTGATCCCGTACTGCGAAACGTGGGATGCGAAGCGCGAGAAGCTGCCGTACGAAATTGATGGCGTGGTTATCAAGTTGAACTCAACCTCGCTACAAAATGAGTTGGGTTTCACGGCGAAGGCACCGAGATGGGCGATTGCGTACAAGTATCCGGCGCGGCAGGAACAAACCGTTGTGAACGACATCATTGTGCAGGTGGGACGGACTGGGACACTGACGCCGGTGGCGGTGTTGCAGCCGGTACAGGTGGGAGGCGTCACCGTAAGCCGGTCCACGCTTCACAACATGGACGAAATCGAGCGACTGGGCTTGCAAATCGGAGATACGGTGCTGGTGGAGCGCGCAGGGGAAGTGATACCCCACGTGCTGAAGGTAGTCAAAGAAGGGAAGGACCGCCGACCGTTTCAGATGCCGAAGAAATGCCCGGTATGCGGCAGCGCGGTTCATAGAGTGGAAGGGGAAGTGGCGTACCGGTGTGTAAATTCCGCTTGCCCCGCGAAATTGAAAGAATCTGTGCAGCATTATGCCGGGCGTCATGCCATGAATATTGACGGATTGGGCGAGAAGATTGTGGACCAGTTGGTGGAGGAGGGGATGGTGAAGGACGTTGCGGATTTGTATGCACTGGAGATGGAAGAGATAGCGGAACTGGAGAGGATGGGCGAGAAGTCCGCGCAGAATTTGATCGATGAGATTGAGGGCAGTAAGAAGCAGCCACTTGACCGGCTGATCTATGCACTGGGGATTCAGTTTGTGGGCGAGCGCACCGGGCAACTGCTCGCGGAACATTTTTTGTCAGTAGAGGAATTGGCGGCGGCGAAGACAGAAGAGTTGGAAAATGTTTCGGAGGTAGGGCCAAAAGTGGCGGCAAGTATTACAGAGTTTTTCAGCGAACCCGCGAATCGAAATGTGATCAAGAAGCTGAACAAGGCGGGCGTGCGGCCGAGAGCGGAAAGGCGCGAAGTGAAGAGTCAGAAACTGGCGGGGAAGTCGTTCGTGTTTACGGGCGGACTGGCAAATCGTTCTCGGGAAGAGGCCGGAGAATTGGTGCAACAGCACGGAGGAAAAGTGAGCGGGTCAGTGAGCAAGAAGACGGATTACGTGGTGGTGGGAATGGATCCGGGGTCGAAATATGAGAAGGCCCAGGAATTGGGCGTGACGATTCTGACGGAGAACGAGTTTGAGAAGTTAATTAATGCGAAATAGGCCGTCACTTTTTGACGTCGATTGCCTGGGGGGGGGCTTTCCACTTTTATTGGGATGCGAACGGCATAAGTGGAGCGCGTGACTGGGAAGTGCTCGAGCGATTGGTCGTTCGGAGCGCTGGTTGACGGTTCGTTCTGAATCGCTGCTGCCACTTATTTAGCCCATTGGCTCTGCAAAAGCTAGTGTTGAGGGAATTCCGGGCTATTCGATTGTGTTCATCGGATTGTGGACTATTCTTGCGGTAATGCTGTTTCATTATTGGCCAGTGGCCCAGAGTAACGCAGCGTCTGACCCTGCGCTGTGTCCTGAGGCTGTTGTTTGACTGGATTTCACGGGCACAGTGGAAACACAGCGATACAGAGGAATGGCGCTGTATAATGAAATCGGCGGGTGAGCTGGATGATCGCTGGCTCGGTTACGCAATCGACTGGGCGGGAGGAAAGTCCGGACACCACTTCGCGAGAGCGAAGAATACCCTCGGGCCGCGAGGCCTGAGGGTAAGGGCGACGCGCCTGGTAACGCCAGGGAACGAGGTTGCGGCAGTAGCGAAAGCCGCGGTTGCGACCACGTTACGGAAAGTGCCACAGAGAATATACCGCCAGCGCTGCGGATCCCGGTGATAGCCCGGAGGAAAACCTCCGGTATGTCTTCGAATGGATCGCGACGAAGGTAAGGGTGAAAAGGTGGGGTAAGAGCCCACCGCTCCGGCAGCAATGACGGAGGCAAGGCAAACCCCGTGCGGTGCAAGACCAAATAGGAGGGGAGAGCTGGCCCAGCTCGCTGAGCGCGTCTGAAAAGACGTGCTCCCTTTTGTGCGATGTCACCTACGGTGGCAAGCAAGCGGCACGCAAGGATGAACCCTCGGGTAGGTCGCTGGATTCCGGTCGCGAGGCCGGAACTAGATGAATGATCGTCACGGAGCAGCTCGCAAGAGCAGCGCCGTACAGAATCCGGCTTACAGGCTCATCCGCCATTTTTCAACGTTAAACTATTTTGTTATCAACACTTATCAATTGATTTTTTCTATATCCTCTCCCGACTGTGTCCAAAACGTGTCCAAAGTCTTCTCCAAACCTTCACCATTTTCCATGATCCGTCGCACTCGGTCTCGCAATTCCTTCGTAAATGGCGCTCAAGCAAGATTCCGAACTCGCCGACTGCCTGCAAACGGCGGTGGAAAAGATTAGCGGGAAACCTAGTCCGATCAGCTGGCCGCGCAAGGTGAGAGTGCATGACCTAGGACAAGCAGCATACGACAAAGAAGTCTATGAGTGTGGTTACACGATCAGCTTTCCTGGGATTCCCGGGTTTACCGTGAACCTCTACGGAAGGGGCGATTCTCGACAGATGGGGAAAACCACCTCACCCCATGTTTATCTATGCAAACACAGGGTGACGCCGGACACTGACGCGTCACTTTGGTAGTGATGTTCTGAGAACATAACTTAACACATGGGGGTCGAGTGGATTTGACCAATCACCCAGAGCACTAGTTAGAATAGTTAGAATAGAGTTTCGTAAATCAGCGGGGGGGCATGGCTTGTAATTCATGTGGATCAACTAATCAGGGAAAGTTTACTTCCGAGATCGACATTCATTTTCCAGGACTGAGCAACGTAAAAAAGAGTCCAGTCCTGGTGTATCCCGAACTATTGGTGTGCCTCGATTGCGGTAAGGCGGAATTTACGGTTCCCAAAGACGAATTAGCCCTACTCGCTAAGAGCGATGCCACTGGAGGTAGTTAAGGCCTGTCAAAGAGCAAGATCGGATTGGGAAACGTAGGACTGACCGGCGAGCACCGCTTTTATCGCGGGCACCAAATTGTGCTTCATGTTGAACTTCTGCACGTAGCCCAACGCTCCCGCTTGCATGCAGGTCTCGACGAACTGTTTTTCTCGGTGTACCGTCAGGAAAACAATCTTTGCTGTGGAACCGGATGCCTGGAGTTCGTGCGCCGCGTCAATTCCATTCAATATCGGCATGCTGACATCAGTCACGATGACGTCAGGAAGGAGGCGGCGAGCTGCCAACACCAATGCTGCACCGTCCGCTACCGTTCCTACGACATCGAAATAGGGAGATAACAGAGTTCTCTCTGCGTCGAGCAGAGCGCCATGATCATCGGCTAATAAAACGCGGGGGCGACTCAATGTTCGCCTCTCGAAAGTACTCAGAGTCGCTCGGTCTAATTGCTGAGCAGCAAACAGGGCGAACTCAGGATCTTTGGTTGAAAGTACCTGGGAGAATGAATGCCGCGCCACTGGGGGAATCCCTAGGCGCTGTGACGCGAAAATCTTTAAGCACAAACAGCGCTAGGGCATTGCGTTCAGCCTAGAGGCCAGGACTCTGAGAGATATTGTGGGGAACAACTGGGGGAATCGCTAGGATGACAACCGCCGGGACATTCAGGGATTCATCGAAATCAGTCCCTGCTTCAGGGCAAATAAGACTATGTCGGCGGTGCTATGAAGGTTGAACAATTCCCGGATCTGGTGTTTGTGGAACTCCACAGTTTTTTCGCTTAAGGCTAAGATATCTGCGATCTCTTTGTCAGGTCGCCCCTCACCTAGCAACTGAACAACTTCCTTTTGTCGCGGAGTCATCTCCTTCGAGTATTGCCGCGCCCTATCCTTCGTCGCAACCCAGTCTTCAGCTCTCAGCTTCGGGGTTAAATAGGGCTTGCCATGCAAGACCTGATCTATCGCCTTCAACAATTCCAGTCCCGCGGAGTGTTTTAGGACGAACCCGATTGCCCCAAGTTCAAAAGCAGCAGCGGCAAGGTTGGGGTCGTCTCGCATCGTTAGAAAGATGAATTTGATGTTGCGAACCTGTTCTTTGATTTCCCGCGCCGCATCCAGCCCATTCAACAGCGGCATACCGACGTCTACAACAATCACATCCGGTCGGAGTCGCATGGCTTCCGCTACCATCGCACGACCATCCATAACTACCCCAACGACGGTAAACGTCTTTTCCAGATAGACCCGCAATGTTTCGGCGAACATCGCGTGGTCATCTGCGATTAAGAAACGCGGACCGGTGCTGCGCGACGACACGCTTTGCATAAGGCTCCTCTCTGTGCGATCAACGAAAGCTGGAAGAGCGACACCCGGGTCGTCACAATTTCATTGGGGCTGACTGGTGAGGGCCTGTGAAGGACTGTGACTCAGGGGAGCCTACCCTCTTCCGCTATCGGCTGGAACTGTCAGTTCTGACAGTCTGGTGTTTAATTTTCATTGATCTTCGACTTTTCCGGTAAGACCTCATGCGCCTAATCTGGCACCAGGCCTCAGGCTGAACGCAGACTCGGGGAGGTATTGTGGGGGACAATACAGGTCCTTCCCGAGTCCTATTGTGTCTTCTAGATCGGCGGTTTTGCACCGACCCTCGCGAGTTACCTATGCTTAAGAATTTAGACTTGACTACGTTTCCCTACAACTGGGGGAACCCCTAGCCGAGCTGTATAGTTTCCGTACCTCACACTGACGGGAAGGTTTGGGCGTTAAGTGTGGGATAATCTGCCTTCCAAGGCATGGACGACCGCAAGCTGGTTCTACAACCAGCCGAGTTCCTTCAGGCCAGTCCGGCGTTCCAGATTTTTGTCTTGTGGACGATCTTGGCACCTTCAAACTGCATAACGTAAACGTAATCGGTGCTCGTGCTTCGTCCCGTTGGTGGAACCGGACCACCCGCGCCGGTGTGCGTCGCGTGAAACACACCGTAGGCCGCCACGTTGTTTCGAACTGCATCGGTGGCGAACGACTTGACCTCGTACCTAGTATCCGGCAAAACCGTCATTAAACCTTTCATCCAATCCGTGTACTGTTCAAGAGTCTTGACATCAAACAGAGGCTCTGCCTGTGCGGAAAACGTGGCGTTGGGCCTGCAGTAGGCTCTGCAAACCTCCCATCCTCTGCCGGTCTCGCAAGCTGCAAAGAAAGCTTCGGCAACGTCCGTGATTCCTGGCATGTAAGTCTCCTTCTCGATTCGGAGAATACCACCGGACGATAGTGGCACCCCCTATGCGCCGTCACCGCGTGACATCGCAATTGCCCGATTCGATGTCCAGCGGAGTTACCGTCAAATCAGGTAAGCGATCCTTGCCGAGTCCAGCCTTAAAGGTCAGCATATTTCCCCCGGAAGCTACTGGCGCTCGCTTCGGAGAATGAGTTCAGCGCGTCCGCTACCTACCCACTTCGGCGGTTACCGCGTTTGAACGTGGCCACCCGGCCTCATTGCGGGAAAAATTGAAACCATGTAGATTCACGGTGCGTGGATTTCCGGAGAAAGACGTGTTGGTTCGGCCGTTGCCCCTGCTCAACTTCTTTGTCTTTCTGGTGATGCTCTCGATTGGGTTGCGTGTCAGCGGCGGAGAGTTGCTTGAAGTTTTGCGCAACCGCGCTCTGTTTACGCGGACGCTTCTGGCAAATTGTGTCCTCATACCCGGCATTGGCTTCCTCTTGGTAAAACTCTTTCCACTGTCGCCTGATGCCACTGTCGGCATACTGCTACTGGCTGCTATCCCAGGGACGCCAATTGCCCTGCAATTCACCCGCATGGCCAAGACGCGGTTGGCTTTCGCCGCCGTGATGACCTTTGTGTTATCGATGGTGAGTATCGCATTAGCACCATTGGCTGTCGAAGTGATGCCGCAAACAGCGCAACGCAGTGAGCGACCGATACTGAACTTAATCGTAAGTATTTTGCTGTACATTGCAGCGCCATTGTGCGCAGGACTGTGGATGGCGCGGCGTGTGCCGAGGAGTGCCGTTCAGTTGGTGCTGCCACTCGAAATTCTTGCAAGTGGCGTGTTCATTTTCCTGATGTGGGAGACACGCTTGGCGCGGCGAGAAGCCCTGTTTGCGATCGCCGGACGCGGCACCATTCTGGCGATGTTTTCCTTGCTGATTATATCAATGCTAATCGGGTGGATCATCGGTGGCCCTGACAATGAGTCGCGCCGCGTGTTGGCGACTGCTACTGGAATGCGCAGCGTGATCGTCGTGCTCTATATAGCTCGCTATTGCTTCCCCGGCACCAACATCTACATGATCCCCATTGTGTATCTGTCCTTGATGGTTCCCGCCAATCTGCTTTTTCACTTGGCATTCGTGGGATGGCACAAATTGCGGCCTACGGCGGCGCAGGCTTAGTTCGGCACGAACACATTATAAAAGGGCGCCCCATTGGAGTACGTTTTGAGTGCGTTGCTCAAACTTCTCCAGAAAGGAGCACCCTTTTATGACTAGCGTTAAATATATCGGGCTAGATGTGCACAAGGAAAGTATTTCGATTTGTGTGAGGAACTCTGTCGGCAAGGTCGTGATGGAAAGCGTCATCGAGACCAAAGCGAGCACCATTTTGCAGTTCATCGACGGGCTGCGCGGAGATTTGCGCGTCACCTTCGAAGAAGGAACCTGGGCCGCTTGGTTGTACGATTTGCTGAAGCCGCACGTGTCGGGAGTCGAGGTCTGTAATCCGCGAAAGAATGCACTGCTCAAAGATGGCAGCAAGAGTGATCGGATCGATGCCAACAAGTTGTCCGAACAGCTGTACATGAACAACATCAAATCGGTCTATCACGGAGAGCACGGCCTGCGAACACTGAAAGAATTGGCGCGCAGTTATCTAACCATCAGCAAGGATCTCACTCGGGTGATGAATCGGATTAAGGCGTTGTATCGCAGTTGGGCCATTCCCTGTGCTGACAAGGAAGTGTATGCACCGCGTCACCGTGCGGAATGGCTCGGCAAGATCAGCGAATCGGGCGTGCGCCGGCGGGCAGAGTTACTCGTCCAAAAGCAGTACCGAAACCAATTTTTCCGGTAAGTGCGTTTTACCGGGACTTGACTCGCTTTTCAACGGCTACTGGAAGTAAGCGCCGAGTCCTTGTGGCATACTCAAAGGCCATGAAGCAGCGCAGATTTTTGATACATAAAGATAGCGTCAGCGGCGCTGTAAACCGCGCGTTTGCGCTGCTGAAGGAGGAAACAACATCATGATCCAGGTTTCATGGCGCAGATGGCTCACCGCATTCTTCGTTTGCGTTGCCGCTTGCTTTCTTTTGGGCGGCGTGTTCGCCGCAAGTAAACACACCCAAACAGTCGAGGGACTCGATCACCTCATTCCGCGAGAGCAGTGGGCCGGAGCCGGTTTAGACAAACTCACTGCCATTGAGCAACAAACATTGGCCGACGACATTACCTCGCTGCTGGCAACCGCACATACGGCGGAGCGGCGCACCTCGCCCACGAAAGATAGGACCCAATGGCGCAAGTTGCAACGTCATATGAACAAGGATGACGTAAGAAAACTGCTGGGAGAACCCGAAACAATCTAGGTTTCCAGGTTTTCGGAATCCTGGTACTACGTCGGTGGCAGCGTCACATTCAATAGTAAGGGCCATGTCGATATGTGGAGCGAAGACTAAGACCGAACGAGGAACTCGTTGTGAAAGCATTGGCACTTGCACTTGGCAACGGCCTTGACTGCAACTATTCGACGACCACTGGATACTAGGGATACTCCCAGTTGGAGCGTGGCCCGGAACAAATTAGAAAGGACACTCAAGGAGGGTGTGACGATGAACAAATTGGGGCGCATTGCAGTTTGCGCGATGCTGACGATGGGTATCTGCGTGGCGCAGGATTTGGTGAACATAATCCTCGGAACGATCCAGAAAGTGGATAGCACCACGAGGACAATTGTGGTGAAGACTGCCGATGGAACGGAGCACACGATTAAGGTCACGGATGCGGCAACACTGAAAGGAACCAAGGACGGGTTCAACAGCTTAAAAGAAGGAACGCAAATCGTGGCACGGACCACAGGGAAAGGCGCTGACGAAACTGCGATGGAAGTTGGCAAGATTAGTGAGGACGGCTTCAAGGGTACGGAAGGCACCGTTGAAAAATTTGATAAAGACACCAAGACAATCGTAGTGAAGAATGTCCATGGAGCAAAAAAGACGTTTGAGTTAGGTGGGAAGGCTTTGGAAGACGCAGGCAAAGCTGCAAGTGCGGGCATAACAAAAGGTACGATAGTGATGGTGTATCACACGGAAGAAGGCGGGGAAAAGGTAGCCTATTATGTTTCAAACTAACAACTAGGAAAGTATAAAAGCTATTACTTCAACAAAGTTAAGTTCATCTCGATTTCTCCACAACTAGGTAAACCCCTAATTTCACTTCGAAGTGGCGGCCTAAGTCCTGTTTGTCGGGAAATCGGAAACATAGGTACTGGGCCCGACACCAAAATCAACTTCGGCGGTTATGCCGTTAGGACGTGGCCGCCCGGCGGCGGACGCTTCGCGTGAGGCAGTGCAGCGTTGTTTGCTTGATGGCTTGGATGTAAGTGTGGGTCACAGGAGGTGTTAACCCAAGATCTTCGCTGCTTGGCCGCGACCCCTCCATCGACAGGATTGGGTGGTCTATTTGAAGCGTCCCTTCGGTGGCCCGGAATACGTGGTGCACTATCTCGGCCGCTACACTCATCGCGTGGCCATCTCCAACCACCGCCTGGTCGCTTTCCGCGATGGCCAAGTCACTTTTCGTTGGCGCGATTCGGCTCACCACAATGAACAGAAGTTGCTGACGCTATCCCTCGATGAATTCTTGCGACGCTTCTTACTGCACATCCTTCCCAAAGGTTTTGTGCGCATCCGTAACTTCGGTTTCCTAGCCAACCGCAAACGCGCCAAGCTCCTGCCAGTTTGCTTTCACTTGTTCGGCGCAACACCACAGCCGCAAGCCGAATCGCATGCTTCCGGCACCAAGGGCTCACCATCTTGGCGCTGCCCCCAATGCGGTGGACCGATGAAAGTCATCGAACGGTTCACCGCTGCGGAACTGCAACTTCGTTCTCCTCCAAAGGTCACCGCGGCCGCATGAAGCACTCTCTCCAACGCGAAAACTCGACACGCTTCGGCGCGCGAACTACTTCTCTGTCTCGCTGCCAAACAGATCCTTCTTTGCGCCCTCTTCAACCACCGCCTGGGCGATACTCTTTCCTCCTAGCCAATTCTCTGGGCGCGCCGTGTCGTGGGTTGCGCCCGACAGCACCGTCTCGGCACACCTCAAACTCACCCCTTCCCTCCATTGAATTTGCATAGGGCCCGCGTCCACCGCAATCACGGGCGGCCACGTCCAAACGGCTTTACCGGACGCGCGCGGAACTCTCTGCACCCGTTCACTCCTCAGCGAGAACGCGCATCCGCTAAAGCAAACGCCGTTTCGGTCCCGGTAAAACGTGTAAGGGAGTGACCTCATTTTTGAGTCCTAACTTCTCGTGAAGACATGCGATGGGGTCAAGTTAGTATCATGCTAGGAATGGGGTTACTCTGCGTTGTCAAATTGTCAACAGAGTGCGGCAATTGACATTGCAGTTCGGTAAGTCACTTCAATATATTCAGCGTACTATGCGTGCGCCCAAAACTTGGTCGCTTTTGGTATTTGTTTGCGCGGTTGCTGGCGCAATTATGGCCCCTGCGGTTCTCGCGCAATCCACACCCCCACAATCTAAGGTACCCCTCGTGAATGCGCCCACAGAGACAAAGAAGTGGACGGGTGACCTCGACACTCTTTTGAAGCACCGAGTGATCCGTGTGGGCGTCCCTTATTCCAAAACGCTCTACTACACAGTAAAGGGAGTACAGTGGGGCGTGGCATACGAAGGCGGACAGGCGTTTGAGAAGTATTTGAATCGGAAATATCCCCAGGGTGATAAGAACCTCAAGATTCATCTGATGTACTTCGTGGCGCCCCGCGAAAAAGTGGTGGAAAGACTAAATGAGGGGACCCTCGATCTTCTAGTTGCCGGCCTGACGATAACTCCGGAGCGGCAAAAGGTTGTGGATTTCTCTATTCCCACACTACAGAACGTGAACGAGGTGGTGGTCACCGGACCAGATTCCCCGGAACTTGTGACCATTGACGATTTGGCAGGGAAGGAAGTGTTCGCCCGGAAGACTTCGAGCTATTGGGAGCATCTGGAAGAATTGAACGCACGGTTTCAGAAGGAGAATAAGGCTCCTGTCATCCTGCGTGTTGTTCCGGAAGATTTGGGAGACGAAGACCTATTGGAAATGGTCAATGCGGGTTTGTTGCCGACAATTGTCGTGAACGAGTGGACCGCTAACTTGTGGAGTAAATTATTGACCAAGGAAAGGGTCCACTCGGACATCACACTCGCCACGGGTGCGGCATTTGGATGGGCTGTGCGCAAAGACTCGCCCAAGTTTTTGGATGCCGTCAACGACTTTTTGAAGACGCACCGTCAGGGTACGACCTTTGGCGACGAGATACTAAAGAGGTATACCGGATCGACGTACATGCTCAAACAAGCGGTTTCAGAATCGGCAATGAAACGATTCGAGGAAACCTCCAAGATCTTTCGCAAGTATGCGGCGAAATATGACACTGATTATCTTCTTATGATGGCCAAAGGTTTTCAGGAGTCCGGGCTGAATCAAGCCGCCAAAAGTCCGGTGGGCGCTGTTGGTGTGATGCAACTCATGCCCGATACTGGGGCCGAAATGAAAGTGGGCGATATTCACCAAGAAGAACCCAACATTCATGCAGGTATCAAATATTTCTACACGATGATGCAAGAGCGGTACGGGGATGAGCCAATGGACGCTCTGAACAAAATCCTATTCACATTCGCGTCCTACAACTGCGGCCCGAATCGCGTGAAGCAGTTGCGCACACAAGCTGCCGCCAGAGGCCTCGACCCCAACGTCTGGATAAATAACGTGGAGGTGATTGCGGCAGCGCGGATTGGCGCGGAGACAGTGAACTACGTCTCGAACATTTACAAATATTATGTCGCCTACAAGCTCATCGCTGTCCAGAAGGAGCAGAGCGACAAAGCCAAGGAATCACTCCAGAAGAAGCCCTCCTAACCCGATTCCACGACGACGAGTCTAGGTTAGCTTGCTGACACTTGCGTCGTGCCCGATAAAGCTTCGTTCAAGTCGGAAAATCGGGAACATAGGTACTGGGTCCAACTTCGTAACGTTTACCAGGACTTGAGAACGCACTGCGCGCTCATCCGCCTACAGCGTTTTTCCTCGAGATCTAAGACTCCCCTTGATTGTCGCCGGTGCGGTTCTGTACCGGCTTTGCCTTTTTGTCCTGTTAAACGGTCGATCAGCTGATCAATTCGCTTGGCGCGTTTTTCGTAATCTTCTGCTTGCCCGTCGGCAATACCGTCCTGTCTCGTCTGCATTTGTTGATGCAATAAGCTGAAAATCTCGTCCAGAAGGTCTCTTTCACCTGCCATAGGCTTGCCCCGCGATTTCTGCGATTTCACTTGCTGTGAGCCAGGTATTGCTGAAGTGAGACCGGCTGTCAGTGATTTTCGGGCCGAGACGCCCTCGCGCTCTCTCCTCAGACACTAAGCCTGAGTGCTCTCCCAATCTTTTTTTAGACTTAGCCACGTTTTCCACGCAACTGGGGGGATCCCTAGTAGCAGTAGGATCAGTGCCTGTCATAAATTTGCTGTCATTGGACGCGTTTAGCAGGGCTTTAGCGGGGTGCGTAACCCACTTCCTTGCCCGCCCTGCACTCTTTGTGTGGTAAATGCGCTTCAAACTTCAGTGAGAAATCGAATTGCCTAAAACGAAAGCCACCATCACAAGAACGCATCGCGTCCATGAACAGGAATTGCTGAAACGGTTGGAACGTTTTTGCGAAAGTGCAGGTTTGGAATTTCCTGCAGAAGCATGGCCGAAAGATGACCGCAAAGCGTATTTTCTGCTTGGCGTATGTGTTACCGAAGATATGAAAGACATTAGTCTGCGCGAAAGACTCGAACGGCTCGATGACTGGGCACGCCAGCGCAGCTTACTGAAGCCGAATGAGACGCTCTTCGCAAAGAAGCAGGTGAAGGCTCAACAACCAACATTTCCTGCTAAAAACCCACATGTCCGACAAGCTAATTCGCGGGAGTGGATGCCCCAATAATGTTCGACGTCGGCACCAGTCCGTGATCGCGACTGCGGACAAGTCCTGGTAAGTCTTAGCGCAAGTCTTAGCGCAAGTCTTAGCGCTGCATCGGAAGCGCGAGTGGGCAAGCTGCGCGCACGAGCACGGTGGGGTTGCGCGCTTTCGATACAGCGACTTATTCGTCGCTGTTCCAGTTGAACCTATCTCCCCTACGGAAGTCCTCTTTGTTAAAGCATGGAGCGGCTGCTCACTGCAGCACATTCCATCTTGCAAAGGAGCTTTCCATGACGTCGCTTCGACAACGATTTATCGAGGATATGCAGGTCCGAAACTTTTCGCCTGTAACACAAGCCTCCTACACCCGAGAAGTCTCGGGCTTTGCCCGCTACTTCAACAAGTCACCAGAGTTGTTGGGTCCGGAACAGATTCGTGCCTATCAGGTCTATCTGACCAACGAAAGAAAGCTGGGGGTAGTTTCGATCAGCGTTGCCACCTCCGCGCTTCGCTTCCTCTATCGGGTGACCCTCAAAAAGAACTGGTGTATGGCCGACATGATCCCGGCTCCCAAGGTGCCTAAAAAACTGCCTATCATCCTCAGCCCAGAGGAAGTCGTTCGATTTCTTGACTGTGTCGCAATGAGGAAGCACCGCGCCGTCTTAACCACCTGCTACGCCGCCGGCTTGCGCATCTCCGAAGCCGTTGCTCTCACCCTCCCGGCGATCGACAGCCAGCGCATGGTCTTGCGTGTCGAGCAAGGGAAAGGACTGAAAGATCGTTACGGAATGCTCTCACCGATCAGGGTCCACATCCTCCAATGCCCATTCCTGTCGATGAAGCCAACGACTGAAATCGGCAACTGATCGAATCTTGCACCGAATCGAATGCCGGTCGTAACCTTGTTCTTGAAGTAGCTCAATAAAATCGTCGATTTGCGAACCCAAAGGGCCTGCGTACATGCGACGAAGTGTACCTGCAAATACAAAAAATCCTGGTTTGCTCATCTCCGCTCCCCCCTTCCACAATGAAAGGAGAAGCCAGGAAACTATGCCGAGCGGGAACTGCGCAAATCAGCGTGGCGAAGGGCCAAAACACCCTCGCTCGGCATAATCGCCCCCTCGGCATGTACGTGCTCCTCGACGTGTTCAGCCGCTACGTTACCGGCTGGATGGTCGCGTATCGTGAAAGCGCGGAGTTGGCCAAGCGACTGATCGAAGAGAGCTGCAAAAAACAACGCATCCAGCCTGGTCAACTCACGCTCCATGCGGACCGTGGCACGTCGATGAGGTCCAAACCGGTAGCTCTGCAACTCGCCGATCTGGGCGTTACCAAGACGCATAGTCGGCCGCACGTCTCTGACGACAATCCGTATTCCGAGAGTCAGTTCCGCACCCTCAAGTATCGGTCGGAGTTCCGGGATCGCTTTGGGTGCATCCAGGACAGTCGTGCTTTCTGCCAGAGATTTTTTCACTGGTATAACGAAGAGCACCGTCACTCCGGTGTGGGCCTATTGACACCGGCGATGGTTCACTATGGCCAAGCGGAAAACATCCTGCGGCAACGCCAGAAAGTGCTCGATGTTGCCTATCAGCGTCACCCGGAGCGCTTCGTACGAAGCGCTCCCAAACCGCCGGCTCTTCCCAGCGAAGTATGGATTAACAAGCCGGGTTCCACTCCGGAACTGCTGTCTGTGCAGGAGAAGGCCAAGAGTTCCTTGGAGGCAATCAGCTGCCAGCAACGAGCTACTTTGGAAAAGCGAAATGCACCTGAGGAGCAACAAAAGTGGGGATGCTGTGGGTCGACCGAGTTGCCGATCGTGGTTGCTAGGCGATCCTGGAGCGAAATTTCTTGTCGAAACTGGACACCCCAATCGAACAATGAAAAACTCACTAAATTATGTGAGCACCTGTCTCAAGGTCGTTGACACGCGCCGTTGGGTGTATCCAGGACAGTCGTGTTTTCTGTCAGAGTTTTTTTCGGTGGTACAACGACGAGCACCGTCATTCCGGCATAGGTTTGTTGACGCCAGCCACGGTTCACTATGGCCAAGCGGAAAACGTCTTGCGCCAACGCCAGAATGTGCTCGATGTCGCTTACCAACGTCACCCGGAGCGCTTCGTACGAAGCGCTCCCAAACCACCGGCTCTTCCCAGCGAGGTCTGGATTAACAAGCCGACTCCGGCATCGCTGCCTGTGCCTGAGGAGCAACAAAAGTGGGGATGCTGTGGGTCGACCGCGTTGCCGATCGTCGTTGCTAGGCAATCCTGGAGCGAAATTTCTGGTGGAAACTGGTGACCCAATCGAACAATGAAAAACCCACTAAATTATGTGAGCACCTGTCTCAAGGTCGTTGACATGCGCCGCGCCTCTTCCTCAATTCCAGTCAACTGGCAAATCGTGAAAGAGTAGAACGAAAGATTGCTTGTGGTCCACAGGACTAAAGACTATGCTCAGGCCAACGGTCGGTGGAGCTGACGGAATCCAACCTACCTCATTGAACACCCCAAAACCATCGTTAGTACCACCGCCGACGTTTCTGTCTCGCTCGGCTACGATTTGATTCTGATTACCTATCCGGCCAAGGGGAGGCGAAATGCTACACCGTGCTTCCGTGTCAGATAGGGCGCTTGGCCTCTTGATGGACCGCTGCAAGGCAACGATTGCAAATTCTGAAGCAGACGGAAGCTTCACCCTCTACGCTAACCCGAACAGAAACGAAGTGATATATCGAGTCACCGCAGAAATGCATAGGGCCGCTGAGAAATGTATCAGGACAGGTGCTCTACGACTTCGCGGCAAGCTAGACCCAATCCGGATAGATACTGGCAACCGTGCGTGGGATGAGTTCCACTGAACTCGTGCCGCGCAGCTTCCGAGGCTAGGAAGCAGACACGAGGTGCTGCGAAAGTTTCTTGAGTTTCTCCGCTCGAACGCCCATAGGTTTATGTTACGCCCGTTAAATTCGGTTTAATCGCTTGTTAGCCGCTGCAATCGGGAGTACGCTCGGGCCAACCGTTGATGGGCTGCCCGACTCAAGCTTTTGTTCCCCATGACCCGTTGGTTCAGCTTCTCTCTCGCAGCCCATCTTTGTCTTAGTAAGGCCTCACTTCGGATTTGAAAGCATCATTTTGCGCATGCAGGCCAATCGAACCTTAGGCGTGGACCGGGCCACTCTTGCCTGAACGGTATGCCGGAGTTCTATGGCAGATAAAATGTATTGGGCCGCGAGGTGTAAGAAGTGCAGCGGAATGGTCGGGTATAGAGATGTGAGAAACATCTTCGATGCAAGTGGCGCGAGAGCTGATGAGGTACTTCCAACTGGAACCATCGAGAGGCGGTGCCACCACTGCGGGGCAGTTGGTGTTTTCGACTTGCGTCAACTTCGGCCAACTTCTGTGAAGCTTCTTCTCCCAAGGCTGCCGTAGAGGAATAAGATGCGTTTTGAGAAATTGTTAGCTGGTGTTTTATTCACGGGGGATTGCACGAACGGATTTTTCACGCAAGGAAACGTGTGCTGTCCGAATTGTAAGCATGAGCTTGAGCAGCAAGTACCAACTGACAACGATGCCCGGTTAATGTGCCCTGCGGAGAACAAAGGTTGCGTCAAGTCCACCAAGAACTTTGGAAGCCGCGAAGAAATGATGGCGTGGGTAGCACAAGGATGGGACGCGATGGCATGGGTTTGCAAGCAAAGCCCAAGCGCTATTTGAAAATTGTGCTGGGCTGAGTGGGATGAACAACAAATCGACCGCTGCTACGATTTGACCCGGAACATCCCAAAGAACCCAGATAAGTACCACCAAGGGCGGTGCTATTGCAGCGGAGTTACGCGAAAAGTCTGTGCTGGATTCGGTTGAATAGCGGTCCTGAACCGTGACGACGACGCTTGCTCCGAGAGGGCAAAGTGGCTCGTCGGGCTCCAGAAATCGTCGACGGTTCGTTCATTGCCTCAGCGGCCTGAGCAGCAACGTTCAGCAAAACAATATCCGCCGCTTCAGCCGCCGCAAATGCCCGAGCTACAGAACATGGACCTAGAGAGCCGGCATCAACCCATTCCAACGCGCCGAGTAGGAGAGTCACGCTGCTGGTTTGATTGCGTCGCAGGCAGAGAATTACATCAGCGATGAGAACGCCAACCGCCGAGGTGGGTACTGCGCTTTAACTGCGAGGATTTGTAAACCTCAAGCCAATTTTCCTGTCATGCAGTTACCGCTTTCGATTGACCGAATGACTTCACGCCCGCCGCCTCATCATTCGCGATGTCGAAGATGGTATACAGTTTTGTTATTTGCAGTAGGTCTCTGACTTTATTCGTGAGGTTGAGTAGTTTCAGTTCTCCACCCTGCTTCCGCAAGCTCGTGAAGGAACTGACCAGAGCACCCAAGCCCGAACTGTCGATGTAATGGACATCGCCAAGATTGAGCAAAATCCGAGTATGTCCCTCGCGAAACAGGTCGCAAACCAGGGCGCGAACCGCTGCGCTCTCTTCGCCATGTTCAATCCGTCCGCTGATGTCTACCACCGTGACGCCACCTACCTGCCGAGTACTCGTCGTCATTTTCATTGCAACCTCCCGGGACTCCACACATAGGACATGTGATGGAGGGTATTTGTTTGCGCGTGAGTTCGCTCTTCTTTATGGTGACAGAATGCAATTATACATAGTCGCGAATCTGTTCAAATTTGCACACCGCTCGGCCTTCCTTGCTTTAAGCGCCACCGCTAAATGCCTCGCAACTGTGCAAAATGGGGCTGAATGGCTCCCGTCTCGATGTCATGCTCAGGACATGTCGAATAAGAAAAAACTCAGCAACTCGACACTTGCCCACGTCAAGAAAGAAATGGCAGAGCCGCGCATGGCCAAGTCGGCAAGACTGGAAGTACGGAAACTAGATACTACGCGAATTTCAGAACAGTTAACTAACGGTCCAACGTCTGATTGACGCTGCTTACCGAAAAAGTTTCCGGGCCGCGACGTACTATTGCGGACCGACATCCGCAGATGCAGCCTCCCGCCATGAACTGGGAGCTTGACAATCTCACCCCGGAACAAGAACGCGCAATCCGGGAATACGGCTACGTCGGGGCATTTTGTGGTGTTTTTCTGCCGCGCCTGAAAGCGATGGAACCGCCCAAGATTAGGCAGCGCCGCCGCCGTCACCGGATACGGACGCGCAACCACCGAACACATATATCCCGCTTGCGCATGCCCTGCTTCGGGCAGGGACCACCAGACCATCTTTCTGACTAGGAAATCGCATTTGCGATTGCAGCACCGCCCAACACAGGCTTCGTTTCCATCACGGACATGGGGTTTGCTACGCCGTCGGCGTGCCAAGCCCAAGCACTTGAACGTGGACGCTGCAGTACCGACTTAGCACACCTGCCCTTCGGGGCGATGGGCCTACTCGCAACTCTCCCCGAAACTGCAGTCATCTGAAGACAGTCTTCAGATGAATCGAGAACCGCAAATCGAGCCGGTTTGGGTCTTGGGTGAATTGTTCATCAAGCGCGACCTTGACCCGATGCGGTCAACTGCGAAGGAGCCTGCGTCAGTAGGTCTCCCAGCAACAATGCCTTTGATTTCCTCATCGGCGGTGGCATCGACATCCCTCTGGGCGAACACTTCGCCATTAGGCCAGCCCAGTTTGACTATCTACTGACTCGCTATGGCAATGACTTTACGGCAGGCAACAACAACCAAAGCAACTTCCGGTTCCAAGCCGGTGTTCAGTTCCGCTTCTAACAAGAACCAAATCGGGTTCTTTGCTAACCGGGGGTGCAGTGCCCGTTACTGCACCTCTTACCCAAAAGAAATGCAAGCATCGCGAAACGGAGGAAGAGAACAGCGCATGTACCAGAAAATCCGTTCTCGACTCTCAGCAGCAATCAGCGCATCCCGTGGAAAAAGAAAGTATGTATTGGAAGATGTATTTTGGGTTCCTATTAATAATTGCAGTTCCAAGCATTCCACTTTCCGCCTTGTTCCTGAACCTCGCTCGGGAAAACTCGACGCAGCGAAGCATCATCTCCGGAAAATTTGGCAAATAAAGGCCGCCTTGAAACGTCTCAAGCCACCTGATTCAATTTAAGAGATTTTCCAGCCCCTTGCACGTTTTGGAGTAGCGGACCATCCGTCACTCTCAATGGTGTTCCTCACCTTCGAGAATTTTTGGAACCAATGATTCGAGGGGAGGAATTGAGAACGACTTGGTCAAGAAATGCTCAGGCGGTTGGGTTCCGTCCTGAATTGCCTTTGCGAGAATCTCCATCGCTTGTCCCGCGAGCGTCGGAATGTGAATCGTCGCCGCGAGCCATTTTTCGCGTACCCAGACTTGACCCGTCGCCGCCTGACCATCACATCCGGTGAATGGCAAGCTCAGCCATTGCGAGCGTTCTGCTTCGTTGGTGACCTCCTGAAAAGCTTTACGAGCGCCCATGGCCATCGAGTCATCCTGCGCACCGACGAGCTTAATCGACGAGCTTTGTGAAGTAGCCAGTTTCAGCCAAGACCGCACCGACCGCCCGGCACTTTTCTCTGTCCACTCTGCCTTCAGTATTGCCAATTGAATGTTCGACGGTTTCGTCTCCAGCATCCCCAACTCACGCTCCTGCGCCGCGCGACTCTGCGAAGGTCCTTTGATGTAAAGAACAGAACCGCCTCCGGGCAGCAATGCTGCGAATTGTCTTCCTTGAATGCGTCCAATCTCGAAGTGGTCGGAACTTACAGCAAAAATGGGTGCGGTTGCCGTACTGCGGAGGTCCGACAAGTAATCCGGCCTCTTGTTCAGGACAGCCCAGCCGACTCCGGCGGCGCAGGCGGTTTGGGCCACCTGAGGCATGGCCGTGCTCCCAACCGGTTCCACGACAATCGCATCGGGTCGAGACTCAACCCGGCCTTGGATTGCCTTCAGAAGTTGCGTGCTCTGATTCACCGAGTCGTTATCGGCAAAGATGATTTCCACATCGCTCCCCAGTTTACGGGCCGCATCTTCTGCGGATTGGCCTTGTGCCACTTGGAAATCGTTTTCGCGGGTGTGCAGCGATACCAAAAATCGGAGCTTTTTCATCATTTCGCGAGTTTACTCTTGAACACCGTTAAACGATACGAGCACGCACAGGAACGGGAAGCTGGGAATAAAACTCTCGCAGGTTGTCGCGACAGAGACGTCGTCAATTTGACTTGCAGCTAGGCGGCAGCCTGTGAATTGCTTCCTTCAGCGAGTGGAACTGCTCGTTCTTGATTTCCAACCTGTGGCACGCCAGTTTGCTTGAGTCTTCCAGATTCCTTGACTAAGCGGCAGACGGTGGCTCTGGAGACCCCGTGCTTCTTCGCCCCTTTCATTAGACTCAGGCCGTTGAGACGGTCACGCACAATTGCAGTTCGGTCAACGTTAAGGGGCGCACGGCCAATTCTTCTTCCTTCCAATTTCGCCCGGCGCATTCCCGACTTCACCCTTTCGACGAGTAAGGACCGCTCCAGCTCAGCAATCGCTCCCACGATTACGACCATCGCACGGCCCAATGGCCCGCCAGTGTCGATGTTTTCCCGCAAACTTACAAACTCGATGTTTAGATGGCCGAGTTCATCGAGCACTTCCAAGAAGTGACGCACATTTCTGGCAACTCGGTCGAACGCGGCGACAAGAACGACGTCGAAGCCTTGAACACGTAGCCGGGTTCTATTCCTTGCCGCGCATAAGGACAACGAAGCTGCCGCCGAGTTTCAGAAAATCCTCGACCATCGTGGGATTGTGCTCAACGAACCCATCGGAGCAGTCGCGCATCTCCAAATCGGCAGAGCCTACGCGATGCGAGGCGACACCGCCAAAGCAAAGGCGGCGTATCAAGATTTCCTCACGCTGTGGAAAGACGGACTCCGACTCCGACTCCGACTCCGACTCCGACATTCCCATCCTCATCGCTGCCAAAGCCGAGTACGCGAAGCTGAAGTGATTTCGGTTGTCCCAAGTCTGACCACCGAAGGTCTTTTTGATTGAGTCCAACTAACCCGGTTTCTTGCAACCGTCTTGGTTGGTTAAATAGTGTCGAATCAGCGTGTTAGCTTAGATTTTTGAGTCGGCTAACAGTTGAATTACCTTTGGGACCTCTAAGCCAGAATCTGGGCGAAGGCGGGTCTTGACGACTAATCCCCATCGATGTCAGATTGGAACGTAAATCGCCAAACGATGTGGTGGAGGTGGCGGATGGCTACTCAATTCTGCCAGAAATGCAAAAAGTCGCACCCCGGTCGAGACTGCGATTACGACGACAAAGGCGAATGCGCCGAGACACGTGACGCCGATGAGACTGCAAAACCACTCAGCAAGGTGTCAGGAGACGAGGAAAGTCGCAGCCTAGGAACCCACGACTCTGCCGACTCGAAATAGAAGCGACACTGGTCTTTCCCCATTCTCCTCCTCGCGGAAGCCGACTTAATTTGTCAAGACCTAAGTGCGGGCGGGAGAGGCGAACTTTTGTTTAGGGCCTGATTAGTTGTCAGAATCATCGTCCCGACGACATCTCGTTGCACTGATGTCAAAGGGTGCTCGCGGTGACGGCTTGACAATCGTGAATATACACTTGACAACATCAATAATTAACCTTGACAAAAGGGAGGGGCGGCGTGGACAAGGAGATTTGACAATTCCCATGATAAACTTGACAATTATAAACATAGCCTTGACAAGTGGCTTCCTCCGTTAGAGAGAGCAGCAGCGTCTGTGAGAACGCCAACTGACGCCCGAGGGCAAAAGATCCGCCAGTTTATCTTGGCGCAGGTTGATGAACATCCTAACGATATCGCTCAATTGACCGCGAAGCAGTTCAGTCTGACACGTCAGGCTGTCAATCTCCATTTGCAACGTTTGCTAGCCGATTCAGATTTGGTTCGACTAGGAAAGACTCGGCGAACGCGATTCTTTCTTGCTCCGAAAAAGACTTGGCGAAAGTACTATGCTCGTAAGCAAAGCGAGTCCGATGTTTGGGAGAATGATGTGCTCCCGCAGATTTCAGATTTGCCTGACAACGCTTTGGATATTTGGCGGTACTGTTTCACTGAAATGTTCAACAACGCCGTGGACCACTCTTCGGGCACACGTATCACGGTGCAGTTGAAGCGCACCGCCGTTAACGTGGAAATTGCCATCATCGACAACGGCGTGGGCATATTTAAGAAGATTCAACGTGCGATGAAGTTCTCCAACGAAAGGTATTCAGCGCTGGAGCTGGCGAAAGGCAAGTTCACAACGGACCCAGCACACCACACAGGGGAAGGCATCTTCTTCACCTCGAAAATGCTCGACGCCTTCGACATTTCCTCAGGCGGCGTGTACTTCACCTCAATATCGCCGTTGAAAAACCCGAAGGGCACGGCTGTCTGGATGAAATTGAAAAACGCATCCGACAGGTCCCGCAAGGAGATTTTTGATGCGTACGCATCGCCGGAAAACGACTATGCATTCAGCAAAACAATCGTGCCTGTGAAAATGGCAGAGCAAAGCCCGAACGATTTGATTTCGCGTTCGCAGGCGAAGCGCCTTTTGCTGCGCATCGACCGATTCCGAACGGTGGTCCTCGATTTTCAAAAAGTCAATCAAATTGGGCAAGCGTTTGCGGACGAAATTTTCCGTGTTTTCGCGCTCAGTCATCCCGGCATAGATGTGCAGTTCATAAACGCGAATGAGGAAGTTCTCAAGATGATTCGCCGAGCGCAGAACGCTTAGAAAGGAGAGAAGCAAGGAACGATAGAGACTCCGCCCTCTTTTAGCCTGAGGGCAAGAAGTCTTTTTCTCTCGCAGTTCTCCCATTGAAAATTTGTGTTTGCATGAACCCTGGCGCCCGGGGAAGTTTGCGTGAATCGCTTCATCGAGAGAGTGCGTTACCGACTGGCTCGCGGGACTGAGGTATGATCGAACGTTGGATTTTCAGCGTTCGAGAGGAGCGGTCATTTACACGAGGCGCGAACTTTTGAAGACAGCAGGATACGGCGCGCTGGCACTAGCCACCCCGCGACTGGCGGGGACTTCGGTTGAGTCCTTTGTTTCCAAACGGCCACCTGTGAGGCAGCGCAAGTTC
This sequence comes from Candidatus Acidiferrales bacterium, assembly GCA_963775865.1. GTDB lineage: Bacteria > Acidobacteriota > Terriglobia > Acidiferrales > UBA7541 > Acidiferrum. The sequence continues at coordinate 108,548 of CAVZKU010000015.1, forward strand.
GTTTCAAAGGCGGTCGAAGAAATGATCGTGCGGGTCAAGTCTGCCATCGGTGATCCGGAACTGGCCTGGATGTTTGAGAATTGCTTTCCCAACACCTTGGACACGACGGTGGAGGTCGGGGGTGACGCGGTCCACCCAGATACGTTCATCATCACCGGGGATATTGACGCGATGTGGTTGCGCGATTCGGCGTGCCAAGTGTGGCCGTATTTGCCATTGGCGAAGAGTGACAACGATTTACGCAGGATGTTCCAGGGACTCATTCGAAGGCAGGCGCGGTGCATTCTGATTGATCCATATGCGAATGCGTTCTTGCCGGATCCTAAAAGCACAAAGGCGCTGGAATGGGCCGTGGGAGATTTGACGGAGATGCGGCCGGGTGTGGCGGAGCGAAAGTGGGAAGTGGACTCGCTCTGTTATTGTGTCCGCCTGGCGCACGGGTACTGGAGATCCACGGGAGACACGGCGCCCTTTGATAAGGAGTGGGCAACGGCAATGCAATTGGTGGTGGCCACGTTCCGGGAGCAGCAAAGGAAGAAGGGACCGGGTCCATATCACTTCCAGAGAAAGACGGAAGTACCCACGGATACACAAGCGTTGGGCGGGTTTGGAAATCCGGCGCGGCCGGTAGGGATGATCTATTCGATGTTCCGGCCCTCGGATGACGCATGTCTTTACTCGTTTTATGTGCCCTCCAATCTGCTTGCGGTGGTATCGCTGCGGCAATTGGCAGAGATGGCTGCGGACACCCTGAAGGATGCGGAGTTTGCGGGGGAGTGCCGAGCACTCGCAAGCGAGGTGGAAACGGCCCTTGTGAAGCATGGACGTATGAACGGAAGAGACGGTAGAGATATCTGGGCATTTGAAGTGGACGGGTATGGGAATCAACTGTTCATGGATGATGCCAACATTCCGGGATTGCTGAGCCTGCCGTATTTAGGATGCTGCGAGGTGAGAAACGCAGTTTATGAGCGGACCCGGCGAATGGTTCTGAGTGAAGACAATCCATATTTCTTTAAAGGGAGCGCGGCGGATGGCGTCGGGGGCCCGCATGAGGGATTGAACATGATCTGGCCGATGGCGCTGATCGCACAGGCGATGACGAGTAGCAGCGAAGCGGAGATCCGGCAGTGTCTGCGCTGGCTGAAGACGACACATGCAGGGACAGGATTTATGCACGAGTCATTTGAGAAGGACGATCCGGCAAGATTCACGCGAGCATGGTTCGCCTGGGCGAATACATTGTTCGGGGAACTGATCGTGAGCTTGAGCCAAGAACGGCCGAAACTGCTGAAGAGTGCGTAAACGTTTAGGAGCCTGAGGACATGACCAAGAACGTGACAAGAAGGACGTTTCTGCGGTCGGCAGCGCTGTCGGGCCTTGCGGCAGCGACAAAAAGTAACTTGGAACTCGGAGCACTGGAACGTTTTGACGAGAAAGTGGCGAAAGGGAAAGGGCTAACACAATTCGTGGATGTGTTCATCGGGACGGGCGGACACGGGCACTGCTATCCCGGAGCGACAGTGCCATTTGGCATGGTGCAACTCAGTCCGGACACGGGCGTGGGAGATTGGGATCATTGCTCGGGATACCATCACGACGACACGTCGATCATAGGATTCAGCCATACGCACTTGAGCGGAACCGGCGCTGCGGATTTGCTGGATATTTTGCTGATGCCGGGGACTGGACCTGCACGGACCGAACCGGGGAGTAAGGACAATCCGGGCGAAGGTTACCGGTCGCGGTTCTCGCACAAGACGGAGCGCGCGGAACCTGGTTACTACACCGTGTTCTTGGAGGATTCCAAAGTGCTGGCGGAACTAACCGCGACCGAGCGCGTCGGCTTGCACCGCTATACATTTCCGGGAGATGCGACGAGCCACTTCGTAATCGATCTTGTGCATGGAACGATTGATCCGCCCCAGAGGGTGTATTGCAATGTAATCAGCGCGGAGCTGCATCTGGTCGGCAACGATACGATCACGGGCGGGCGACGCGTACAAGAATGGGCGCCGGGAAGATATATCTATTTCGCGATGAAGTTTTTTAGGCCATTTGCGAGCGCCGAGATTTTTTCGGATTCGAAATCGCTTGGCGAAGCTGCCCGCGAAGCGCAGGGGAAATTCCTCAAGTGCGTGGTGAAATGCCCGACGACGAAAGACGAAGTGATCCATGTGAAGGTGGGACTTTCCGCGGTGAGCATCGAAGGAGCGCTGAAAAACCTGGAGGCCGAAGTTCCCGGCTGGGACTTCGAGGGCACGCGGCGCGCAGCGAATGCGGCTTGGGAAAAGGAGCTAACGAAGATCACCATTGAGACCCAGCGCGAGGATCATAAGAGAATCTTTTATACGGCGCTTTATCATTCACTGGTTGCTCCAACGTTATTCAGCGACGTGGACGGACAGTACCGTGGGATGGACCTGCAGGTACATCGGCTGCGGGCAGGAGCAAAAAGCTACAGCACGTATTCGCTTTGGGACACCTACCGGGCGTTGCATCCGCTCTACACGCTGGTTCAAACCGAACGGTTGCCGGACTTTTTGAACACGCTCATTCTGATGGCGGAGCAGAGTCCCGCCGGCGTGCCGGTTTGGCCGCTGCAGGGAGTGGAGACAGGCTGCATGATCGGGTATCACTCCGCGCCGGTGCTGGCGGAGGCGTACGCGAAGAGAATCCAAGGTGTGGACTATGCGAAGGCGTATCCTCTGTGGCGGAAGCGGGCTATGGACGATGACTATCGCGGGTTGGGCTATTACCGGAAGCTGGGATTCATTCCGTGTGACCTTGAAGAAGAAGCCGTCAGCAAAACGTTGGAGTACGCATACGACGATTGGGCGGTAGCGCATCTGGCGCACGCCGCTGGCCAAGAGAACGACTGCAAGCTGTTGTTGGCGCGCTCGCGGAACTACAAGAACACATTTGATGGCTCGATTACGTTTATGCGGGGACGGCTGGCGGATGGAAAATGGGCGAGTCCCTTCGACCCGCGAGGCATGGGGCACTCGAAGAAGTGGCGCGACTTCACCGAGAGCAATTCGTGGGAAGCGACATTCTTGAACCAACACGACCTTTACGAGTATATGAAGCTGTTCGGTGGGGAAAAGGGATTCATAGAGAAACTGGACACGCTGTTTAGCCAGAGTTCTGATTTGCCTCCGGATGCGCCGCCCGATATTGCGGGAATGGTTGGGCAATACGCGCATGGAAATGAGCCAGGGCATCACGTGGCGTATATGTACGCGTATGCGGGCGAACACTTCAAGACGCAATCGCGTGTTCGGATGCTGCTTGAGACGATGTACCACAACGACCCGGATGGATTGGCAGGAAATGAGGATTGCGGACAGATGTCGGCGTGGTACGTATTGAGCGCGCTAGGGTTTTATGCGTTCGATCCGGTGAGTGGAAATTATGTTTTCGGAGGACCGTTGTTTGAACGAGCTAGCATTCAACTAGGGAACGGCAAAACGCTGGAGATCGAAGCGCTGGGGAATGGGGCGGAGAAGCAGTACATGCAATCCGTGAAGTGGAATGGCCAGCCCTACACGAAGAGCTGGTTCCGGCATGCGGACATTGCTCAAGGTGGGACATTCGTGATTGAGATGGGCGAGAAGCCGAATGAGAAGTTTGGAGCCGCGATGGCGGATCGACCGCCGTCGTTCGCGTGAGGCGGTCTTTTCTTGATCGTGGAATGGAGGCGTGCGCCCTATGGCGGTCGAAGAAGGAACCAACGCGAGCGTCAGCAGTGCTACAAAGCTTGTGATTCGCAATATTGGTTTGCTGCTGAGCGGCGATTTGCAGAAACCCATCCTTGATGGTGACACGGTTGTTGTGAAAGACGGGCGAATCAGCGCGATTGGGAATGAGAAAGAATTGGATTGCGAGGGAGCAACGGGGATTATCGATGCAAATGGAACGGCGCTGGCGCCTGGCCTGATTGACAGCCATGTGCATCCGGTAGCCGGTGATTGGACGCCAAGGCAGAATCAACTGGGATGGATCGATAGCTGCTTACATGGCGGTGTCACCACAATGATCTCGGCAGGGGAAGTGCACATGCCCGGGCGGCCGAAAGATGTAGTGGGGATAAAGGCATTGGCGATTACTGCGCAACGGACGTTTGCGGCTCTGCGGCCGAGCGGCGTAAAGGTTCTCGCTGGCGCTCCAGTGATTGAGCAGGGAATGGCGGAGGAAGATTTTCGAGCACTAGCGGAAGCAGGGGTGAAATTACTGGGCGAAGTAGGTCTTGGAAGCGTGAAGGACGGACCGACTGCGCGGCGGATGGTAGGTTGGGCGCGCAAGCACGGGATCCAGAGCACCATCCACACAGGCGGGCCGTCGATCCCGGGATCGAGCTTGATTGATAAGGATGTGGTGCTGGCGGCGGACGCGGATGTGATCGGCCATATCAATGGGGGGCACACAGCACTGCCAGACGCACAGATTCGTGCATTGTGCGAACAGTCGGAACGGGCGCTGGAGATCGTGCACAACGGAAACGAACGAGCGGCCCTGTTTGCCCTACGCACGGCGAAGGAATTGAACCAGTTGCATCGGGTGATATTGGGGACGGACTCGCCGGCGGGGTCTGGTGTTCAGCCGTTGGGGATTCTTCGTGTGGTTGCGGCGCTTTCTTCGTTGGGCGAGATACCCGCAGAGCTGGCATTCTGTCTTGCTACGGGCAATACAGCGCGAATGCGGAAGTTGGATAGCGGAATGATCGAAGTGGGACGTGTCGCGGATTTGGTCTTTCTGGATGCCGCGCAACATTCGGCGGGAAAGAGCTTGCTGGAAAGTGTGCGGTTGGGGGATTTGCCGGGGATCGGGATGACCGTGATTGATGGGGTGGTACGAAGCGAACGCAGCCGGAACACGCCGCCAGCGACGAGGGTGCCAAAGCTTCTAAAGGGATAAGTACTGACAGATGGATTGAGCTGGTTGGCTGAGATTGCGAAAGCGGCGGGAAAGCTCCCCCACTCCAAAGTTAGCGGAGACCGTCTTCGCCTTTGATTTGATCTTTGGTTAGACCACCGACGCGGGGGAGCGGCCGGCCACTGTCTGTGACGGCGATGGCGACGAGAATTTCGTTGGGGCGCGGGGCGTCGTTCACGCGAATTTCCATACCATCAAAATGACTGCGGACGAAGGCGGCATCCTTGTGCCCAAGGGGAATGTCGAGTGTGATGCCTGGACCTCCGCGTTTTTTAGAGGAGGGAATCAGGGCGGCACCTTTACCCAGGACCTTGCGAACGGGTGTGCCTAGTTTGGGATGGAGAATCGCGGCGGCGTGTTCGAGTTCACCGTTTTCGCCGACGGCAGCGGCTTTGCCGTAGCTTTCGGCAGAGGGGCCGGGGATACCCAGCGCGGCAACGGCGCGCTCGGTCAACAATGAGCCCAATTCTTCGCCGATTTCCATCAACTCCGTAAGATCTGGGACGTATTTTCCGGCAAAGGGATTTTCGATTACGGCGACAGCGGCGGCGCGTCGCGTGGCTGGGTTCACCGCTTGACCCATTTCTATATGGGTTTCTTCGAGGAACGTGGCGATTTTCCGGATCTTGGCTTTCACCGGAGACCGTCCTCGCCCTTGATTTCGCAGGCTTTTAAGCCGCCAACACGAGCGTGAATACGGGGGCCGGTCGTCATCACCAGGGCTAAGAGAATTTCGTCGGCGCGTGGGGCATCCGCGATGCCAATTTCCATGGAGTCGAAGTGGCTTCGGACGTACGAGGCATTGATATGGGTGATGGGTACATCCAGACGAGTGCCAGGACCGCCGACTTTTTTTGTTGAGGCGACAATGGCCTTCGCGCCGCCAAGAAGTTCGCGCATGGCGTAGCCGCCCGGGACATGCCACAGCGCGCCGTGCTCGAGTTCGCCCGCCTGACCGACGATGGCACCTTTGCCGTAGCCCTCTACGATTTTGGGATTACCATCGAGTGCAGCGATTAGAGACTTAGCCATTTCGAAGCCCAGGGGCTTTAAATCCTCCATAAACCCCGAGATTTCCGCCGCGTAGTTGCCGGAATAAGGATTGTGAATTACGGCGAGAGCCGCGGCCCGTTTTAGAGATTTTGCGGCGATGGGACCGCCTTCGTGGAAAATTTCTTCGATGAGGATTGCGCGTTTGCGGAGTTGGACTTCAGGCATGGAGGCTCCTTCGAAGGGGATCATCTTGTGATTCAGTTACGCTGGCGGACGGCCTCGGAAGGCTGGCCGTATATGAGTTTGGCAAAACCGTTGAGGATGTTTGGACGACTCTGACGTGATGTTGAAGGCAGAGGGCGGCAGAGTGGACTATGCCTTGGGTACGTAGGGTGTCGGCTATGCGTTCGCCTGCGTCGAGTGCTTTGGTGATTTCTTTTGTGGTGAGCAAGCCAACTGCGCGAGTGACGGGAAGATCGAGGAGATCGGAGTCAGGAGCAATGTCGCGAGCGGGGACACGCGTGATGGAAGGATGGCCTGGCAAGTCCACGGCGTTGGCGATGATGGTCGCGGCGGCATCGGCTTGGGCGGCCGTTGCGGCGAGGACGGTGACGGCATCGGCTATGCCGAGAGAGAAGCTGCGGCCGCGCCAACCACTGGTGGCAATCCCGCGGATAGGCGAGTTGGAGGAAAGCTCTAGTGCGCCGAAGAGCGATGGATGATCAGGTCGTTCCACCAGGCCGATTTTGTACTTTTGGTTTGCGACGAGATGCACAGCGATGTCACCGCCATTGTTGACGTAGGCGCGATCGAGTTGCCCGGATTCGGTCATCGCCTCGAGTACGGCTTCGGCGACAGCACCCGCGACGGCCGCCATGGGCGTGATAAAGCAACTATCGCGGTAAGGGGAGACGGCATCGACCATGCGTCGGGCGATAGACCCATTCGGAAGTGGGGAAACGGGCAAGACGCGGCTGCGGAGGAGAGGCAGCTCGGCACAGAGCTCATCGAGGATAGTGACAAATCGATGCGCCGCGGCTGCGTAGGAGCGACGAAGTGCAAAGGGGGCAGCATCGGCCTGGAGGATGAGATCGATAGGGCCGTCATTGAGATGAAGGCGGCGGCCGTCGGGCAGTATTCGGATTGTGGGGGGAACTCTCACTTGGGGGAATCCTTTTCCGTGGGTGATTTGAGGGGCCAAGGATTTTCCGGGAGGGAAAGGAGTTGCCGTCTGCGCTGCTTTTCAAGCAGAACATCGCCAAGAGGGCGAACGTAATCCATGTGACCGCCTAGAGAGGCATAGTCGGTTTTCTTCAACGTGAATTCGATCGGAGCGACCAACGCCGGCGTTGGCACATAGCCAAAGGCATTGTCGGGCATGCGCGAGACATCAACCATAAAGGTAATACCCCCGCCAGGCCAGACGTAGCACGGCGCGCCGCCGGAGGTGACCCGAGTGAGGCTGTGTTTCACCGAATCCGTGAGCTTGACCGGATTTTCCGTGGCGCCCGCACGAAGGGAGCCGCCGGCTCCGGCCATGAAGAGAACCGTGGTGAGCGCCGGCTCGCAATTTTCGCGGATGCGGGCGACGGATTCCTCCAGTTGTTGCGGCAAATCCTTTTCGATTGGACGTAAAGAATCGTCGAGTTCGTAAAACGCGAAGTGTTCGCCCGTGGTGCTGACCATGAGCAGACGTAAATGGGGCCACGCAAACTTGGTTTTGAAGGGTTTGAGGATCGAGAGAGGATCAGAAATATTTGTGCCGCCCCAACCGGTGCCCGGCTCCGCAACCTGGAAATAGCGGCCGGGAGTGGAGCGGCGCCCTTGAATGGCGATGCCAGTCTCGCGAATGCCTAGCATTTTGCCCGCTTGATGCTCGGAGAGAACTCCCGTGATGTGATCATCAACCACGACAACTTCATCGACTTTGCCGAACCACTGCTTGGCGAACATCCCGATTGTCGCGGAGCCGCAACCGACGCGCATGCGCTCTTCCTGTTGGCCGTTGACGACCGGAGGTTTGCCGGCCGTGACAGTGATGTTGGCACCCTCGTCGATGGCGAGGGCCACTTCTTTGCCATTGCATAGGTCGAGAAGAGTTTCGCAAGTGACACGGCCTTCGCTTTTAGTGCCCCCGGTGAGGTGATGAACGCCGCCGATGGAGAGCATCTGCGAACCGTACTCCGCCGTGGTGACGTGACCGACGGGCTCGCCTTGCGCGCGGACGAGATTGCGCTCTGGGCCCAGATAGCGATCAGTATCGATTTTCAGTTTGACGCCGCAATAGCTGAAGATGCCCTCGGTGACGACGGTAACTATGTCCACACCCCCAACTTCCGAGGACACGATGAAGGGCGCGGGCTTATAGTCGGGATAGGTAGTGCCCGCGCCAATTGCGGTGACGAAAGTTTCCGGCGATTTCATTAGCTTGCCGTCCCACTCACCTTCGCGTTCAAGAAAGGGCACCAGGGGCGTGCCCTGCGATTTAGCGCGATCCAGAAGAACGTGAGGATCCACCCGGACCAGCTGGCCATCGAAGTTGCCGTAACGATCGCAGGCGCCCGTCTGCCCGAGCTTGATGCAACAGAGGACCGGGCAGGCGTCGCAACGAATTGTGTCTTTGGGCCGGGCTTCAGTCATGAGATTTCCCCTGCGAAGATTCCGTTTTCGCGCGAATCGCGGCGCGAACTTTATCGGGAGTGGCGGGAAGTTTGTAAATGCGCACGCCTACAGCATCGTAAATTGCATTGAGAATTGCGGGGGCAGTGGGAATGAGGGCCTGTTCGCCGATGCCTTTGGCGCCAAAGGGGCCAATGGGGGAAGGTTCTTCGATAAGAATAGATTCGACAGGGGGCATATCGCCGAATGTGGGAATCAGATAATCGTGCAAATTCTCCCCCTTGCCCGGGAGGAATTCCTCCATAAGGGCCATGCCGAGACCTTGCGCGATGCCGCCTTCGATCTGGCCTTCGATCAAAGTGGGATTGATAGCGCGACCGACGTCGTGGGCCGCTGTGAGTTTCAGCACTTTTATCGTGCCGAGTTCGAGATCAACTTCGAGTTCTGCGAGATGTGCGCCGAAACCATAGACGGCGTAAGGAACACCCTGACCATTGGGATCAAGGGGTTGGGTAGGAGGATCGTAGGTGACTTCGGCACTGAGAACGTAGCCGCGCTCGTCAAGAGGGAGTTGGCGAAGATCCAGTGTTTTTTTTGCAGAGTGATCGACAAGCAGTAGGTTGCTGCCGCACAAACTGATCTTTGTACTATCCGGCCATCCGCCGCGCCTTTGCAGAATCCTTTCTCGCAGTTTTTTGCCTGCAAGCATGGCGGCGTTTCCGCTGACAAAAGTCTGTCGTGAAGCGGAAGTTTTTCCGCAGTCGGGAGAGACATCTGTATCCGCGGGAAGAAGATCGAAGCGGTCGACGGGAACGCCTAGCGCTTCGGCGCAGATCTGCGTGACCACCGTGAAGGAACCCTGGCCAATATCGACTGCGCCCATGTGAATAGCAATTCGGCCGTTACGTTGGAGTCCAATGCGCATGGTGGACGGGTTCGCGAGTGAGGTGTTGCCGCAGCCGTACCACATTCCGGCTACGCCCACGCCGCGACGCCGCTTGGTGCCGTTTTGCTGGTTGAGTGCCGCGGCCTCCTGGTGGGCCAGATTCCAGCGGGGGCGCAACGCTTCGAAGCAGGCACGCATGCCGACTCCGGCGTCAAGGACTTGACCCGTGATCGTCGAATCATGATCTTCGAGGGCGTTTCGAAGACGAAATTCCAATTTGTCTATGCCCAATTTTTCAGCGAGCGCGTCATATAACTGCTCTTGGGCGATCGTGCCTTGAGGGACGCCAAAGCCGCGGAAGGCACCCGCGGGAACAAGGTGGGTGTGGACAGCGCGCGTGAGCGCACGATAATGCGGGACTTTGTATGGTCCGGATCCGTGAATAGGCACACGCGCAGCGACGGTAGGCCCCCACGAGGCGTACGCACCGGTATTGAATTCACCGTGCAAATCCATAGCGAGCAATTTTCCATCGGCGTTGGCGCCTGCGCGACAGCGAATTTTGGAAGGATGCCGCTTGGTGGTGCTGCGAATAGACTCCGTGCGTGAGTAGACCATCCTTACGGGTTGGCCGAGGTGCCAGGCAGCCACCGCAAGAAAGGGTTGGGTGGAGAGATCCAGTTTGGAGCCGAAGCCACCGCCGACGGCCGTAGGAATGATGCGTACCCCTTCTTCTTTCAGGCCGAGGATGGCAGCGATATCCTTGCGGGACATGTACGGCGACTGCGTGCAGGACTGGATTTCGACGCGGTCGCCGACACGGCGGGCGAACCCTGCTTCGGGCTCAATGTAGGCGTGTTCGATGAAACCGGTTTCGTATTCGGCTTCGACAACAACTGCGGCTTCGCGAAGCGCGGTTTCAACATCACCGTGAATCACCCGACCGCGGACGAGAATATTGTCTGGGCGGAACTCATGGACCGCAGGGACGCCGGGCGATTGTGCGTCGGCGGGAGTAAGAAGAGCGGGCAGTTCTTGCCACGTCACGGGAAATGTCGCCGGATCGAAAGTCGCCATAGTAGAAGCATCGCCGACGACTGCGGCTATAGCTTCACCGCGGTACCGAGCAACCCTTTCAGCGAAAACGGGCTGGTCCGCAAAATCAGGATGGACTCCGAAACAATTCTTCCCAGGGACGTCGCGGGCAGTGAAGACACCGCGGATCCCAGGGCTTTGTTGAATGAAACGGGGCAGATCCCCGATGAAAAATTGCGTGTGAGGGTAGGGAGAGCGGATCACGGATAACACTAAAGAGTCTCTGGGCCATTCATCCGCGCCGTAGACATCCTCACCGGATACCTTACGCTGACCATCGAGGCGAACGATTCGCTGACCGACGGGATTGCTCTCGGAATTGGTCACGGGGAACGGCTGCGGACACTCTGCTTCCACGACAGCGCGTAGGATCTTGCGGTAGCCGGTACAGCGACAGAGAACACCGCCAAGCGCATCCATCACTTCAGCTTCTGTTGGCGACGGTTTTTCCTGCAGAAGGGCAACAGCGGTAACCAGCATGCCGGGAGTGCAAATGCCACACTGGGCAGCTCCATGGCGGAGGAATGATCTTTGGAGGCGAGCGAAACACGGAGAGTTGTCGCGCAATCCCTCGATGGTGAATACTTCCGCGTCCTGCACCTGTCCCACAGCGGTGAGACAGGAGCAAACAGCTTTGCCATTTACGAGGACGGTACAAGCGCCGCAGTCTCCGGCGTCGCAGCCGACCTTGGTGCCGGTGAGATGAAACTCCTCGCGAAGAACCGTGGATAGGCGGGAGCGCGCGTCGGATAGCACAGGCAGAATTCTTCCGTTGAGCACTATGGACAATCTGGTTAGAGTCTCCATTCTAAAGTGCCTTCTCGAAGCATTCGGCCAAAGCGCGCCGGACCAGTGTTTGCGCGGCATCCTGGCGATAGGCGGCGGTGGCGCGGACGTCATCAATTGGAGAGAGCAAGGAGAAATGCTTGTCGTTTAGGAGTTGGAGCGGCGCTCGGCCTAAAGTGGTTTCGGTGATGGCTTGCTCCAGCTCCACCAGGCGAACAGCCTTCGGGGAACATGAGCCGACGCAAATTGCAGCTTCACGGATGCGGCGGTCGGGGTCAACGCGCAAATTGGCAGCGACCATGACGATGGAAATGACAAGATAGCGGCGCGCGCCCAGTTTAAGGAAACTCGATGCAGCATTTTCCCAGCGGCGCGGAATGCGAATGGAAGTGAGAATTTCGTCCGGCTCGCGTGCGGTTTTGCGGTTTCCTTGGATGAATTCGGCAAGAGGCAGGCTGCGCGTGCGTTGGCGCGAGGCCAAGGTAAGCTCTGCGTCGAGTGCCAGCAGCGCAGCGACGCCGTCCGCGGCGGGCGAAGCGTTGCAAATATTGCCGGCAATGGTGGCCTGATTCTGAATTTGGATCGAACCGATTTCGCGGGCGGCAGCGCGCAGGCCGTCGAAGCCACGAGGTAGAGGAGCGGAAAGCAACTCGCTCCAGGTGGTGCGGCCGCCGATGTGAACATAGTCCTCTGCAGAACGGATGCCCTTGAGTTCCTGAATGGCAGAGATATCGAGGATGGGGCCTTTCAAAATGCCGCCAGTAAAGGAGGGAAATACATCGGTGCCACCAGAAAGAATGGTTGCGTGAGTGTCTGCTAACGCATGGAGAGCTTCGTCGAGGGTGCCAGGTCGCAAAAACAACTAGATTGACTCCTAAAGAGACCCGCTCAGCGCCGAATGCAATGTACCTGAGAGGAGTCCTTTACTTCTACAACGGGAGGAGAAATTTGTGAAGTAGCTCGGAGGTCACGTGGCGCGGCCAGTGCAATGGGGAGTTCTTATGGCATGCTAATGAGGAATGGTGACCACTGGCCAACGACTTGCCCACGGCACGGCAGCTTTCCAGTTCCCCGGGTTCCGACTTTTCCAGATTGCACGATTCTGCATTGTATTCTGCACGGAGATGCAGTCCGTGGCAGTGGGCTGGCAGGTGTACGAAATTACGAATCGGCCCCTGGATCTAGGCCTCACAGGCTTAGTGCAATTTCTGCCGGGCGCGGTTCTGTTCCTGGTGGCAGGCCATGCAGCCGATCGATTCGACCGGCGGAAACTGTTGACGTTATGCTACGGGGGCTATGCATTGTCTTCCGCACTTTTGCTCATGATTACGTTACGGTTCCAGTTGCTGCACCGCACGGAAACTGTGACACCGATATTTGGGATCCTCCTGCTTGTGGGGATAGTACGCAGCTTCAGCATGCCGGCAAGTCGGGCATTGTTGCCGCAACTGATACCCGAAGCGCAGTTCCAGAGCGCAGTGGCCTGGAATTCCGGCGTTTTTCAATGCGCAACAATACTAGGGCCCGCGCTCGGTGGATTGTTATATGCCTTTTCGCGGGGCCCTTCGCTGGTTTATGGCGTCGCTCTTCTAGCCGGTACTCTCTCGGTGCTGACAACACTCAGAATTAAGACGCGAAGCCGAGCAAGCCCGCGCGAACCGTTCACGGCGAAGACGGTGCTAGCAGGATTCCGCTATATCTGGACCCACAAATTGGTGCTGGGTTCAATCTCGCTGGACCTCTTCGCCGTGCTGCTGGGGGGAGCGGTTGCGTTGCTCCCTGTGTATGCCAAGGAGATTCTGCGCACTGGACCCTGGGGACTGGGTTTGTTGCGAAGCGCTCCTGGAATCGGGGCAGGGGTGATGGCGCTGCTGTTGGCATACCAGCCGATTCGGAGGCGCGCAGGAGCGACCATGTTGTGGTGCGTGGCGGGATTCGGCGTGTTTACCATGGTTTTTGGTTTCTCTCGGAGTCTGACGCTCTCGCTGATTTCGCTATTCTTTGTCGGTGCCGCGGACATGGTAAGCGTCGTGGTACGAGGTGTGCTCATCCAGATCGAGACACCCGATGAAATGCGGGGCCGGGTCAATGCCGTAGACATGATTTTCATCGGGGCTTCCAATGAACTTGGAGAATTCGAGTCGGGCCTCGCCGCCCAATGGCTAGGTGCCGTGCCTGCGGTGGTGCTCGGAGGAGTGGGGACAATCCTCGTTACTGTGCTCTGGGCGTGGGTATTCCCAGAACTGCGAAAGGCAGACACATTGGCGAGAACGAAGGCATAACACTTAAACTTTCCCATGCCGAGGCCACCGAATCAGTTATGGGCAGGAGGAGTGGCAGCAAGGGGAGCACTGCTAGCCGGCGGTGGAGGGGTGAGCGCCGGCGGGACCACTGGACTCGGCGCTGCAGCCGATACCGGTGTGCTGGCTAACTCCGCTTTAACTGTAGGGGAGATTTTGCCGGCGTTTTTCAGGAGCACGCTCACCTGCCACATTTTCGTTTCCCCAAGATGATCGTTGAAGCCGGGCATGCCGGTCATGCGGATTCCCCCAGATACCTTCCAATAGGTCTCCCAGGCCTCGTCATCTGTAACTCCTGTCCCGCGAAACAGTTGAGGAGGAGGGGGAAACATGCCATCCGCAATGGCGGTCTTTGGCTCGCCAGGAAGTCCATGGCAAACGGCGCAATGCTCTTTGTAGACTCGAGCACCTTCGAGAAAATTCTTTTCATCTTCGGGGACCGGCGATTGAAGATGGGGTTGCTTGTCGAGATAAGCGTGCTGGGCTATATTAGCGAACTTATGTTCGAACGGCATTTCGGGAGACTTGGTCGCAACAGGGGCATGACCACTGGAAAAATACCAATAGACGCCAAGGAATACAAGCAAAACGCCCAGCAAAATTCCGAAGAGGATGCCCTTCAGCATTCTGTTCTCTCCACAGTTGAGATGGACCACAGCCACGCACAGTTGCAGCGATAAGACAGGCGGTAGTCTACGACGTGTCAGGAAATTCTGCACCTGACATTTGGCGTAGGACAACCAAAAAAGGGCTTAGAAAATTTGACCAAACCACGTAACCAATTGGGGGGCAGGGGCGTCCATGTATTAAAGAGCCTTTCTACCTGTACAGAGTTACACTCTCAGTGTAGATGCCCGCCAGGCTCCCATATGATCTCGCGCCCGACTGCTCCGCGGCTGCTGATCAGGACTGACTGGATAAGAGGAGTTATTTGGAATGGCCCCATTGGAAGAGGTCAATGCACCTAGCGCAGACAGAACCGGTATCCCTGTAAGAAACTCCGGCCTTGAGCACGGCGCTGCCCGCAGCCAGTGGTGGATTTTGCTTTTGGTGTTGGCGATGGCCGCCAGCGGGTGGTGGTATTTCCGGTCGCGAGGTGCGCAAGCGAACAGTGCGGCCGCGGTGCCTGGAGGGAATAACACCGGTGAAGGCGGTCAGCCGGTGAACACCGCGGTGCCCGTCGTGGTAGTGACAGCACACCGTGGGGACTTGCCGGTCTACTACAACGGACTTGGAACAGTGACGGCGTTCAATACGGTGACGGTGCGAAGCCGTGTAGACGGCCAGATTGTGAAGATCAATTTCACGGAAGGGCAATATGTAAAAGAGGGCGATGCCCTGATTGAAATCGATCCACGGCCTTTTCAGGTGCAACTGGAGCAGGCCGAGGGACAACTTGCGAAAGACCAGGCACAACTAAAGGACATGCAGGTGGATTACGAGCGGTATCAGTTGCTCTACAAGGAAGGTGTGATTCCGAAGCAGCAACTGGATACGCAGCAGGCCCAGGTGGGCACCTATGAGGGAGCCATCAAGGCCGATGTGGCTACCATCGACAACGCAAAGCTACAAATCACATACTCGCACATCACCGCGCCGATCAGCGGCCGAGTGGGATTGCGACTGGTGGATATGGGGAACATCGTGCACGCGACGGATACAAACGGTTTGCTCGTGATTACGCAGTTACAGCCGATCGCGGTTTTGTTCAGCTTGCCGCAAGACCAATTGCCGCAAGTCGTTTCCCGAATGCACACCGGAAAGCAATTAGAGGTGGAGGCGTACGACCGCGACAATAGCGACAAAATCGCTGCCGGAAAACTGTTGACGATCGATAATCAGATCGATACCACGACCGGGACGTATAAGCTGAAAGCCGTTTTTGATAATGCCAAGAATGAATTGTTTCCGAACCAGTTCGTGAACGTTCATCTTTTGGTGGATACCAAGAAAAACGTTGTCCTGGTTCCGACGACCGCAATTCTCCGAGGTCCACAAGGGCCGTACGTATTTTCGGTAAATACCGGGAATACCGTTGCCGTGAAAAGTGTAAAGGTGGCAGATACGACGGGAAATCTATCGGGAGTCTCCGTGGGATTGAATGACGGCGAGGTTGTGGTCGTTGACGGACAGGATAAATTAAAAGACGGCACGGTGGTGGACCCACACACGCAACGAACGGGTGGTGGCAGTGCCACACAGAGTTCGTTTCTGCCGGATGGTTCGACACCCGGCGCCCCGACCGGAGGTCCTGTTCGATGAATCCGTCGCGGCCGTTCATTCTACGGCCGGTCGCCACCACACTCTTGATGGTGGGGGTGATGTTGGTGGGGTACGTGGCCTACCGCCAGTTACCCGTTTCTGCCTTGCCGCAAGTTGATTACCCCACAATCCAAGTCACCACGTTTTACCCTGGGGGAAGCCCGGATGTGATGGCGTCCTCTGTGACCTCGCCACTGGAACGAAACTTCGGGCAAATTCCCGGTCTATTGCAGATGACGTCCACGAGCTCCTTCGGATGCTCAGTGATTACGCTGCAATTTAACCTGGATTTGAACATTGATGTGGCGGAGCAGGAAGTCCAGGCGGAAATCAACAGTGCGTCGCAGCTCCTACCGAAGGATCTGCCGAATCCCCCCATCTACAGCAAAATCAACCCCGCCGACGCGCCCATTCTGACGCTGGCCCTGACTTCAGAAACGCTGCCACTGGAAAAAGTGGAAGACCTCACGGATACCACACTCGCGCAGAAAATTTCGCAGCTCTCGGGCGTCGGACTAGTCAGCATCAGCGGCGGCCAGCGCCCCGCCGTGCGAGTGCAGGCGAATCCCACGGCACTGGCTTCCTATGGACTCAGCCTGGAGGATTTGCGTACAGCACTGGGGAACGCGAACGTTGACCAGGCGAAGGGCACATTTGACGGGCAGCATCAGGCCTTTACGATTGGGGCGAACGACCAGTTGCTTTCCAGTTCGGGCTATAACCCGATCATCATTGCGTACCGGAATGGGGCCCCCGTTCGCTTGTCGGACGTGGCAGTGGCTTCCGATGGGGCGGAAAATGTCAGGCAAGCTGCTTGGGCGAATAGGAGGCCCGCGGTCATCCTGAATATTCAGCGCCAGCCAGGCGCAAACATCATCAGCGTCGTAGACCGCGTTAAGAAGATTCTTCCGCAGTTGCAGGCGGCGTTGCCGGCCTCCGTACACGTTGAGATTCTGACGGACCGGACGACGACGATCCGGGCTTCCGTGGAGGATGTGAAATTCACCTTATTACTGACCATCGCGCTGGTGGTCATGGTGATCTTCCTGTTTTTGCGGAGTGTCCGTGCGACCATTATTCCAAGCTTCGCAGTGCCACTGTCCATCGTGGGCACTTTTGGAGTGATGTACCTGCTCGGATATTCGCTCAACAATTTATCGCTGATGGCGTTGACGATTTCCACGGGATTCGTGGTGGACGACGCCATCGTGATGATTGAGAACATCAGCCGGTACATTGAGCAGGGGGAATCGCCTTTGCAGGCAGCTCTGAAAGGATCGGAGCAGATTGGCTTCACGATCGTTTCGTTGACGGTATCGCTGATCGCCGTCCTCATCCCTTTGCTGTTCATGGGTGACATCGTCGGGCGGCTGTTCCGGGAATTCGCCGTAACTCTGGCGGTAACCATTCTGGTATCGGCGATTGTGTCCCTCACGTTGACGCCGATGATGTGCGCGAAACTGTTGAAACATCAACCGGAATCCCAACAGACATGGTTCTACCGGAAATCAGAGAAAGTGTTCGAGGATGTGATTGCGTTTTATGGCAGGACTCTTCAAGTGGTCTTGCGCTACCGCACCATCACGCTCTTGGTGACCGTAGGAACGCTGGTGGGCACGATCCTTTTGTACATTTACGTGCCGAAGGGATTCTTCCCGGTACAGGACACGGGCGTGATTCTCGGCGTTTCGGAGGCACCGCAAAACGTGTCGTTCCAAGCGATGTCCAGTCGGCAACAGTCACTTGCCGACGTGATCCTGAAAGATCCGGCAGTAGAGAGCTTGTCGTCGTTCATCGGGATAGATGGCACAAACACGACCATGAATAGCGGTCGCATCCAGATCAATTTGAAGCCTCTGGAACAGCGGAAGATCAACGCATCCGATGTGATCCGGCGTCTACAGCCGGAATTGGCAAAGGTGAATGGCATCACGTTGTACATGCAGCCGGTACAGGACCTGACGGTGGAAGACCGGGTGTCGCGGACGCAGTTTCAATACTCGTTAGAGGATGTGGATCCAAAGGAGTTGGCGTACTGGACTCCGAAATTTGTGGCCAAGTTGAAGACTCTTCCCGAGCTACGGGACGTGGCAACGGACCAGCTGAATGACGGTCTGATCGCGACCCTGACAATCGACCGGGACACCGCTTCTCGCCTGGGTGTCTTCCCGGCAGACATCGACAACACGCTATATGACGCGTTTGGCCAGCGCCAAGTGTCCACCATTTTTACTCAACTGAACCAATACCACGTGGTGATGGAGGTAGATCCTAGCTTCCAGCAAGATCCGGATGCGTTGAAAAATATTTATGTGCACTCCTCCAACGGACCCCAAGTTCCGCTGAGCTCCTTCACGCGCCTGGAATCGGGAACGACTCCCTTGGCGATCAATCACCAGGGACAGTTTCCCGTTGTGACCGTTTCCTTCAACCTTGCACCGCACGGTTCTCTGGGAGAAGCGACGGACGCGATCGAAAGAGCCCGTATGGAAATTGGCCTGCCTCCCAGCATCCAAGCGACGTTCCAGGGGACAGCGGCGGCGTTCTTGCGGTCGATCAGCAATGAGCCTTTGTTGATCCTGGCGGCAGTAGTCACCGTATACATCGTGTTGGGAGTGCTGTACGAAAGCTACATCCACCCGATCACTATTCTGTCCACGCTGCCCTCGGCCGGGGTGGGGGCCATTCTGGCGCTGTTGTTGTGCCGCACAGATTTCAGCATCATTTCACTGATCGGCATCATTTTGTTGATCGGCATTGTTAAGAAAAACGCGATCATGATGATCGACTTCGCGCTCGAAGCAGAGCGGAGGGAAGGGAAGAGTCCGCTAGACGCAATATATGAAGCGTGCTTGCTGCGATTCCGTCCGATCATGATGACGACGATGGCCGCGTTGCTGGGTGGACTGCCTTTGGCGCTGGGTCATGGCGTTGGGTCAGAACTGCGTCGACCCTTAGGCATTACGATTGTGGGCGGATTGATCGTCAGCCAGTTGCTCACGCTGTACACCACGCCGGTGGTGTACCTGGCGTTTGATTGGCTGGCCCGGCGATTGCACCTAGGGATTCAAAACCCGCTTGAGGAACCTGCCGCCGGAGATTAGGGATGAATTTTCAATCCAATTTCTCCGCCCCGTTTATCCGCCGGCCAGTTGCGACTTCGTTGGTAACTATCGCCATTTTCCTTTCCGGGGTAATCGCATTTCGATTTCTACCGGTAGCTCCACTCCCACAGGTTGACCTTCCCACAATCGGCGTTGGAGCGTCCCTGCCGGGAGCCAGCCCGGAAACGATGGCGTCAGCGGTGGCAACTCCACTGGAGCGCCAGTTTGGCCGCATTTCCGGGATCACCCAGATGACTTCGAGTTCGACACTCGGCAACACCGGAATTGCGCTCCAGTTTGACTTAAATCGGGACATTAACGCGGCGGCGCGCGACGTGGAAGCGGCCATTAATGCGGCGCGTAGCCAGTTGCCGGCAGATTTGCCCTCGCAGCCTTCCTACCGCAAGGTGAATACAGCGGATTCTCCGGTGATGTTTCTTTCCCTGACCTCCGACACTATCCCTATTGGGCAGATTTATGACGCGTCCGATTCCATTCTGGCACAGAAAATCGCGCAAATTGATGGCGTAGGGCAAGTGTTCACTTGGGGGTCGTCGAAGCCGGCAGTCCGCGTCCAGGTAAATCCACAACAATTGAACAGTTATGGGATCAGCCTAGAGACGGTGCGAAAAGCTCTGCAGTCGGCTAACTCGAACCTCGCCAAGGGTTCGATCTCGAATGCTGATCGTGCGTGGTCCCTTTCGGATACCGATCAACTGTTTAAGGCTTACGAATACGAGCCGCTTATTGTGGCAGGTCATGCAGGCGCGCCGGTGCGGCTCGCTGACGTCGCCAAAGTGACCGATTCCGTGGAGGATATACGCAACCTCGGACTGTTTGGAGGAAAGCGCGGAGTCATCATCGCGATCTTCCGCCAGCCCGGGGCGAACATGATCGACACGGCGGATCGGGTGAAGGCGACTTTGCCGTGGCTCCGCGCGTCGATCTCGCCGGCATTGAAGCTTGACGTAATCATCGATCGAACCACGGTCATCCGTTCCTCCGTGCACGATGTGGAACGGGCGATGGGAATCTCCATTGTCCTGGTGGTGTTGGTAGTTTTTGCCTTCCTGCGGAACTACTGGGCGACGGTGATTCCGAGCGTGGCGGTTCCGTTGTCGCTGGTGGGGACGTTCGGCGTGATGTATCTGTTTGGCTACTCCCTGGACAACTTGTCGCTGATGGCGCTGACGATTTCGACAGGATTCGTAGTGGACGATGCGATTGTGGTGATCGAGAACATAGCCCGCCACATGGAAAATGGCTTGGCGGGCTATGCCGCAGCAATGAAGGGAGCGAGCGAGATCGGGTTTACCGTCTTGTCGATGAGCGCGTCACTGGTAGCCGTGTTTATTCCGATATTGCTGATGAGTGGGCTGGTGGGGCGATTGTTCCGGGAATTCGCGGTGACGTTGAGCGCGGCGATCGTGGTATCGCTGTTCGTATCGCTAACGGCAACGCCCATGATGTGCGCGCGCTTCCTGAAGCACGATCACAAGAAACAACACGGTTTCTTCTACCGGCTATCGGAAGGCGGATTCAACGATATGTTGCACCGCTACGACGTCATGCTTTGCTGGGTGTTGCGGCACCAGTTTTTAATCCTTTGTGTGACGATCTTTACCGCGGGACTAAGCGTGTACATGTTCAAGCACGTGAACAAGGGCTTCTTCCCGCAACAAGACACGGGCCGCATCAATGGGTTTATCCAGGCAGATCAGGACACCTCGTTCGTGGAGATGTCCAAGAAGATGCGCGCGTTTACAGATATGGTGAAGGCCGATCCGGCGATCGACTCGGTGACATCCTTTACCGGCGGAGGAAACGGAACGAGCACCGCCCGCATGTTTGCCCAATTGAAGCCACTGGCGGAACGCGGGATCGATGCGGATCACGTGATTGACCGGCTTCGCGAAAAGACGACAAACATTGCGGGCGCTTCTCTCTTCTTGCAATCGGTGCAGGACGTCGGTGTCGGCGGGCGGTTCGGCGGGGCGCAATATCAGTACACGCTGCAGGCGGACAATCTGGAAGATCTATACCACTGGGCACCGATTATCATGGATCGGATGCAGCAAATCCCGGAGTTGCGAGACATTAACTCGGATGAGCAGAACCGCGGTCTGCAAACGTATTTGGCAGTGGATCGAGACACGGCTGGAAGACTAGGCGTGTCGTTGCAAGACGTCGACAATGCGCTGGGCGATGCGTTCGGCCAAAGACAAGTTTCCAATATTTATAAGGGTTTGAATCAGTATCACGTTGTAATGGAAGTCGCGCCAGAATTCCAGGAGAACCCCGAAGGATTGAAGTACATCTACGTACCTTCCAATACGGGCAAACTCGTGCCACTGAGCTCATTCTCCCACTACGAGCACTCCAACACCGCGCTGTCAGTAAATCACCAGGGAATTTTCCCGGCAATCACGATTTCCTTCAACCTGGCCCCCGGGGCCTCGCTGGGTCCGGCGGTGCAACACGTGGAGGAGGCGCGTTACGCGCTGGGAGTGCCCAACACAGTGCACGCGTCCTTCCAGGGCACGGCGCAAGCATTCCAGGATTCACTTTCGAACCAGATCATTCTGATCTTGACGGCATTGGCCGCGGTCTACATTGTTCTGGGAATTTTGTATGAGAGCTACATCCACCCGATTACAATTCTCTCTACAATCCCGTCCGCCGGCATTGGGGCACTGTTGGCGCTGCAACTGTTTCAGATGGACCTGAGCATCATCGCGCTGATCGGGATTATTTTGCTAATCGGCATTGTGAAGAAAAATGCGATTTTGATGATTGATTTCGCAGTACAGACGGAGCGCGAAGAAGAGAAATTGCCGGAAGAAGCGATTTACAAAGCATGTCTGCTGCGATTCCGGCCGATCATGATGACCACTATGGCCGCGCTTTTGGGAGCCATGCCGCTGGCGCTGGGCACCGGCGTAGGTTCGGAAATTCGACGGCCACTCGGTGTGGCAATCGTAGGCGGGCTGATCCTGAGCCAGATGCTAACGCTGTTCACAACGCCGGTCGTATACATCTACATGGACCGGTTCCAATCCTTCCTGAAGAGAACTTTTCAGCGCGGGACCGTTCCCCATCACGCGCCAGCACACTCCGATTGATATGCAGAGTTATGTATTCGTCAAAAATGAAAAATTACGTCGCTGGCGAAGACAAACTGACTGTATTTTGTGCCGCCATTGTAAGCCGGCGCGTTGTAAGCATGTTCGAAACGAAGTTCAGGGCGAAACAGCACGGTGGTTCCTACCCAGTAGCCCCAGCCAATCATGTGTTGTGAATACTGGGTTTTGAAACCAGTGCGCTGTCCCATGATGTCGTTCACATACTCGTTTCGAATACTCAGATAACTTTTGGCAGAGAACTGTTTTTCCACATAATTCACTACCGCCCATTCTGGCGCGTAACAGGTGAGTTCAAGTGGGGAGTTGCAGATCGCGCCGTTTGCTCCGGTAATCAGCAAGGGAGTCGCAGCAGGATTATTCACGTTCGGAACGTGCTTCTCCCACATGTACCAGCTTTCCGTCGCGGTGTGCCATGAGCCGTTGAACTTGTGATACCAGGTCGCGTAATAGGCCTGAAGGTTGTTGTAGGCGTATTTGCCCGAATTTGTGGAGTTGTCGCAGACATAGACATTGTCTCGACCTTCTCGCCAGGTATAGCCAACGCAAGCATTGAAGGTGGGTTTTGCGTTCGGCTCGCCAACCCAGGGTGCGACGTCGTTTCCAGCGGAAAGACCCACTTGCACCAGCCAGTGATTGTTCAGCTTGGTAGTGACATTGATTCCTGTCTGCGTATATGCGTCGAATGTGTAAAGGATTGAGTGACTGTAGGTGTAGTTGTCAGGAGCAAGTTGGGCTTCGATGTCGGGCAGGCAAATGTAGCGCCCAATGCGAACGTTCATGCCGTTGCCGATTTGCCCCCAGTACAAATCAACATAGGCCATCACCGGATCGTAGCCATACTTGTTGTTATCCGTGAGAAGTTGCTGGCTGAAGTAACCCTTGGCGGTGGTGAAGCGGCAATCGAGGCCATAAAGCTGCGTTAGGCGAAAGCCCCAGTCAAAGTGATCGTTTTGTACGGTATCCGGCACGCGCTCAATGTAGAGAGCCGCCTGATCCAGTTGAACGGAATTGGGTTGAATGTAATACGATGCGGGAGCGTTTCCGTAGTGCTTATCGGACGTGCTGACGTTGAAACCGGCGTTGATCCAGCCGTAAATCTTGACGCGACTGTCTTCCCAACTTTTTCCGCGTTCTCCCGAATAGATCGCGTTCATTAGCGGGCCTCCCGCAGTATCTGGTGCGCCAATCACGGGTGAGCCGCCGTATGGCCAGTCCGAAAAGGGGAAGGGAGGGGAGGAAACCGGCGACGGGGCTGATCGGGATCGTCGGCTGCGCCTCGCCAGTCGTCCAGATAGACCTTGCCGAACCGATGGAAGAATCCCTGTGGAGTTGAAGGGCTTTCGAGAGGAGGATCAGGCGCCACGTTGGGGCTGGCGGTCGAGCTAGGTGCGTCGCCTGCTTGAGCGTTTGCTAACTCTACGGTTCCAACATGGAAAAGCAGGGCAACGAACAAAGCGCATACGAAAATTGCCGAGAGTTTTGGCCTCATTGGCGCCAAGGTGGTCGGACCTCTTCTGCAGGCATCCTAAGGTTGGGTCATCAGCTTCTCGTAAAGGAAAGAAACGATATTTGTGATGCCATGATGGGGGATTCAGATAGCTGATCGAGGCAAAGCTCGACGCAGAGTTTGAATCGCCGATTTAGGAAGACTGCCGGGCAATGGCGAAGAAAGTCAGTAGAAGAAGGCAAACGCAGAGCCAAGCGAACCAGTAGCCAAATCTCGAATAGAGTGTCGTGTCATGGCGAACGGGGACGCTGACAACAACTGAGGCAAATGGTGGACCGATGGTGTTGCGTTCTCCGAGAACCCTGCCTGGATCATCCGTTGCGGTAAGGATGCCGAGTTTGGCAGAGCGCACGATGCTGAATCCTGCCATGCCTCCATGGAGCCATCCGGCCTGAACGAAATCCCAGGCGGTACGACAAGCAAGCCGATGCCATCTAAAGTTGCTGAGGAGCACGTCTGGTTACGAACTGCCGATGAGCCAGCCCGTGAGGAAAACAAGAACGCCGCCGACAATGACCTGGAAAGCCGCCTGGAGAAAGGGTGTGTCCATGTACCTGTGGCGGATATAGCTGATAGCACCGAGTTCGATAGCCACCACGATAACGGCAATGCCGGTAGCCAGGCGAAAGTCGGGAATAAGGAAGGGAAGCGTGTGGCCCAGGCCACCAGCAGCCGTCATCAGTCCCGTGACGGTCCCACGAATCCAGGGTGAGCCGCGTCCTGTGAGCGAGCCGTCATCGGAAAGAGACTCCGCGAAGCCCATGGAAATTCCGGCGCCCAGACTGGCCGCCATTCCGACTAAGAAGGCGTCCCAGCTTTTGTGCGTGGCAAAAGCAGCCGCGAAGAGGGGAGCAAGCGTGGAAACGGAGCCATCCATCAAGCCGGCCAACCCCGGCTGGACAAATTGCAGCATGAACAGCCGCTTGTGCGATTCCTCTTCTTCGGATTTGGCTTTTTCCGTCAGATGTTTTTCTTCGTACTCGCTGGCGGCCCGCGTGTGCTTCCGTTCCTCGTCCGCAAGCATATTCAGGAGTTCCCGCATCGGAACATCACTGGTGCGGCTGGCCGCGCGCATATAGAATCGGCTGGCTTCCATCTCCATAATTTCGGCCTGACGGCGCGCCACTTTCACGCCGAGAGGGCGCATCATCCAGACAGGGCGGCGCTGCAGGAATCCGCGAACATCCTCGCGCCGGATAGGGGGAATTTGATCGCCAAAACGTTGCCGAAACATGACCAAGAGCCGGTCCCGATGGACGGCCTCTTCGGCCCGCATTTCCTCGAACATTTCTGCAGTACTAGGATAGGATTCGCGCAAGGCATCAGCAAATTCACCGTAGATTCGGCCATCCTCTTCTTCGCTGGTGATAGCCAGGGCCAGGATCTCTCTTTCGGTCAAATCCTTGAATCGCTTGGGCATAGTTGGTTTATCCGGGTAAGACTCTGCGAAGAGAATGGCATAAAAGCCATCGGGAAGTCATCCAAGAGTGGGGTGGAATCAGAAGATTTCCTCAGCCGGAGAATTGCCGAAGCAGTACTTTCGTACTACTATCAGAAACAGGAAGGCCTACTTCTCACCGAGTACGGTCCCGCTATAGGTTTTCTGGAATCGCCCCACTAACCTTATCCCTATCAAGAGATAGTCCGTTTGGGAGAGGTGAAAGGCAATGTCGTCGGCTCTCGAGTTTATGGGCAAACAAAATACAACCGGGGCCAACCCGGTACGTTCATCGCACACCGAACGGCGCTCCAGCCGTCGCTGCAAGATTAACCAATTAATGCGAATTCGACCTTCGGATCCAGAACGGGACCCCTTTGATGATATCCGCGGCTCACTGAGTGTTTCGCGCTCGGGCGTCTTTTTTCAGTCCAGCGAAACTGGCTATGAAGTGGGCATGCGGCTTTTTGTATCGATGCCGTATTCGAAGGAGCCCGCAGCAATGACACGGGAATACCTGGCGGAGGTGGTGCGCCGGGAACCGTTGCCCAACGGATTGTTTGGGATTGGCTTCAAAATCCTGATGGAGATGGGTCTGCAGGGCGGATACGGTAACTACAGCGGCAGCTACGGCCAGCCAAAATAAGACGCATCGGTCAGTACAGCGAAACTGCGAACAAAAAAGGCGGATGGCGCGCAGCCACCCGCCTTTTCTGCGTTTGGGGGGTTGGGGAAACTTGATTGTGATTCAACTTCTGCCGAAAGCCTGAAGCGTCTTATGGCGGAGCATGCCGAAATGACGATTCAAGGGATGCTTTCGTTCCAGGAACGTAAATACGGGAGAACGCCGGGGCGTGAGCTTAGCCATGGCAATATTCAGCCGGATGTCGCGGCGAGCGTATTTCATCCCGGCGATCAAAGCTTCGCGGGCATCTTCTTTGCGCCCTGCGGCCATGTAAACTTCCGCGAGGTTCAGATAAAGCTGAGCCTGATTCCGCTTCATGCGCACGGCCGTGTCGCAAAGCCGCTCCGCATCTGCCCATTTCTGTTGCGTGCGGGCGAGAGCAACGCCGAGGTACGACATATAGTAGGGGTTATTCTTTTCCATATCGGCGGCGCGCTTGATGTGTTCAAAGGCACGGTTAGCATAGTTATCGCGAAGAAACGTCAATCCGGTCTTGAACTCACGGAAGGCTTCCGTATCCATCATCTATTCCACCTCACTTAAGCTGGAGGACTCCACCGGGAAGCTAGGAACTCTTGAGATTGCGGGCCGCAGCAGGAGAACGACAATCAAACAATCACGGAGGCTGCCGCTGGAGTTCGCATTTCTCGGTTACCAGTTAAGTTACGAGTTCTGGCGCGGGATATCTACTGACCGTAGGGACAGTCTTCGGCCAACGGCTTCTCGTTCTAAGGAATTTTTGCATGTTGTTCGCGAAGCGGCCGATCAACTACGAGATTGAACAACTTTCATTTCCAATCGCTGGCTAAACGCGCGCATGTGCGGCTGCAGATCTCAGCCGCGATTCGTAGATAGGAAACCGCGCGGCTAATTCGGCCACCTGCTTGCGAACCTTCTGTTCCACGCCCGCATCCCCGATGTGGAGGAGTACTTCCGCAACCCAGGATCCGATCAATTGCATTTCCGGCTCCTTCATTCCTCGCGTGGTTACGGAAGGACTGCCGAGTCGGATTCCGCCGCCTTTCATGGGAGGGAGAGGATCAAAGGGAATCGAGTTTTTGTTGACGGTGATGCCTGCGCGATCGAGGGCTTTTTCTGCGTCACCGCCGGTCATACCGCGCGAGTGAACCTCAATGAGGAAAAGGTGATTATCCGTGCCACCCGTGACGATGCGGAATCCTCGACTCGCAACGGCGGCGGCCATGGCTTTGGCGTTCGTTGCTACTTGTTTCTGGTACTCCTTGAACGAGGGCTCCATCGCTTCCTTTAAGCAGACAGCCTTCGCCGCGATGGTGTGAACCAGCGGCCCCCCCTGCGTGCCTGGGAAGGTAAGCTTGTCCAGTTCCTTGGCATAGGCCGAGCGGCACAACACGAGTCCGCCGCGGGGTCCGCGAAGAGTCTTGTGGGTGGTAGTAGAGACAATATCAGCGTGGGGTATAGGGCTAGGGTGGACGCCGGCGGCGACCAGCCCGGCAATGTGCGCCATATCGACAAAGAAGAGGGCGTCAATGGATTTTGCGATCGCGGATATGCGCGCGAAGTCGATGACGCGGGAATACGCGCTGGCACCCGCCACAATCATCTTTGGCTTGTGCAGATAGGCCAGTTCTTCAATCTCGCTGTAATCGATTTGCTCGGTGTCGCGGCGAACATGATATTCGACGAACTTATACATTCGGCCGGAAAAGTTCAAGGGATGGCCATGCGTGAGGTGCCCGCCGTGAGCGAGGGCCATACCCAAGACGGTGTCCCCAGGCTGTAGCACCGACATGTAAACCGCCACGTTGGCGGACGTACCGGAATGTGCCTGGACATTGGCATGGTCTGCGCCGAACAGTTCCTTGGCACGATCGATAGCCAACTGCTCCACCTTGTCGGCGAATTCGCATCCCCCGTAATACCGTTTACCCGGATAACCCTCCGCATATTTATTCGTGAAAATCGAGCCCATAGCCTCCAAGACAGCTTCCGAAACGAGGTTTTCCGAGGGGATCAGTTCGAGTCCGGTGGCCTGCCTTGTGGCCTCCTCGCCCAATAAATCCTCAATCTGAGGGTCGACCGATTCGAGAGGACGTTTCATCCTTTCGTTAGCGTCTGTGGTCATTGCTTCTCCTAACTGAGCCACCAAACCCAATCCCGCTTCCGCTGTAAAATGCGATTCTATCGGAGTGTGCAACCAACCGCAATCCGATGCATCTGGTTAGGAGGGCTATGCAGGCAACAGATTCAAGTTTGTGGATGGTCCGCTAGCAAATTTTCTAGAAAGCGAGCCTATACTTGAAGGGCTGTCCCGATACTGCAAATCCGCTTCACTGAGGTTGAATTATGGCCAATATTTACGCTGACAATTCGTTAAGCATTGGGAGAACCCCTCTGATCAAACTAAACCGTGTGACCGACGGCGCAAAAGCCACGGTGCTCGCGAAGATCGAGGGGAGAAATCCTGCGTATTCCGTGAAGTGTCGTATCGGGGCTGCGATGATTTGGGATGCTGAAAAGCGCGGCGCGCTGAAGCCGGGTATTGAGATTGTGGAGCCAACCAGCGGCAACACCGGCATTGCCTTGGCTTATGTGGCCGCAGCGCGCGGATACGCGATTACGCTGACGATGCCGGAGACGATGTCGCTGGAAAGGCGAAGAGTCCTGGCTGCCTTTGGGGCAAAACTAGTGCTTACGCCTGGCCCTGAAGGAATGAAGGGCGCAATAAAGAAGGCGACGGAGATTTACGAATCGGACAAGCATCACTATTTCCTGCCGCAGCAATTTGATAATCCAGCGAATCCCGATATTCACGAGAAGACCACCGGCCCGGAAATCTGGAACGATACAGACGGCGGAATCGACCTGTTCGTGGGTGGTGTGGGCACAGGCGGAACCATTACCGGCGTATCGCGATTCATCAAGAACACGAGAGGGAAGAAGATTATTTCCGTGGCGGTTGAGCCGAACGTCAGCCCCGTGATCACGCAGACCAGAGCCGGGCAAACTCCAGTTCCGGGACCACACAAGATTCAAGGAATTGGGGCGGGCTTTGTGCCGAAGAATCTGGACCTAAGCTTGATCGACCGCGTGGAACAAGTAACCAATGAGGAGTCCGTCGAAATGGCGCGACGCCTGGCGCGCGAGGAGGGGATTCTCAGCGGCATCTCCTGCGGCGCAGCGGTGGCCGCGGCCGTGCGGCTGGCAAGACTCCCTGAGTTTGCGGGGCAGACCATTGTGACGGTGCTGCCGGACGGCGGCGAACGGTACCTCTCCACGATCCTGTTTGAAGGAATTGAATAAGCGCGGATGCATGTCTGGTAGGACAGAGGCGACGTCACTTCGCCGCTGTCCCCCACCTGCGTTAACGACGAACTGTGAAAACTCATGACAACACCAAATAACGAGTTAGGGTCCCTGGCACAGGAGTTTCGTTGCGCGCTCGAAGCGCGGCTGTCCGGCGACACCAATGACCAATACCGCTTAGCATCCAAGGATGGTGTGAACGAGTTTTGCCGCCGCTATCTGGAGGCCCTTTTCCCCCTATACTACGCGCCCGCGCAGCAACTGGAGCCGCCGATGGCTCATTTTGTGGAGGACCTGGAATCTCGCCTAGCTGAACAGATCCGGCGGGCAATGCATTTTGATTGCAGCTGCCGGGGGAAGAAGACTCCCGAGAATCTAACGCAAACAACGGAACAGATTGTTCTTTCCGTTCGTAGCAAAATGCCACAACTGGCGCATCTGCTTGCGACCGATCTTCAGGCTGCCCTAAAAAACGACCCAGCGGCAAGTGGGCTAGAGGAAATTCTGCTGAGCTACCCCGGCCTGGAAGCCATTACGGTGCAGCGTTTGGCGCACGAGCTGTACAAATTGAAAGTGCCGTACTTGCCGCGGATTATGACGGAACTGGCGCATAGTCGAACGGGAATTGATATCCATCCAGGCGCAACAATAGACGATTCGTTTTTCATCGATCACGGAACGGGCATAGTAATCGGAGAGACCGCCACCATCGGAAAACACGTCACGCTCTATCACGGAGTGACTCTGGGTGCCTTCAATCCCACGGCGCGAAAGGGTACAGGTGGGGAACTCGTGCGGGGACTAGCGAACAAGAGGCATCCGGATATCGAAGACCACGTGACAATCTATGCCGGGGCCACGATTATTGGCGGAGATACGAGAATTGGGCACCACAGCATCATCGGCGGGAATGTTTGGTTAACGCACTCGGTAGCGCCATATAGTCGCGTGGCAATGAGTGAGCCGGAACTCGTGATCCGTACCAACGCGAAGGATTCCGATTGGGAATGGTTCTTGGGATCCTCCATTTAGCCGCATTGCTTGCTCTCGAGTGAGTGTCTGCGTTGACAGTCAATGACTCGTCCGCTACGCTCGAATGCTTACCTATTGTGGCGGAAATGGACAGGGAGACGCATGGCTGACGAGAAGTTACCTACGCGGGCTGAGGATTTCTCAGAGTGGTACAACCAGCTGGTGTTGAAGGCGCAACTGGCGGACTATGCGCCGGTGCGCGGCTGCATGATTGTGCGGCCATACGGCTGGGCACTGTGGGAAAACATTCAGGGTGCGCTGGACCGTCGATTCAAGGCTACTGGCCATCAAAACGTGGCATTCCCCCTGCTCATTCCCAAAAGCTTCATCGAAAAAGAGAAACACCACGTCGAAGGATTCTCTCCGGAACTGGCAGTCGTCACCATTGGCGGCGGAGAGAAACTTGCCGAACCCCTGATTGTGCGGCCCACTTCTGAAACCATCATTGGACACATGTGGGCGAAGTGGATTCAGTCATACCGCGATTTGCCGGTATTAATGAACCAGTGGAACAGCGTGGTGCGGTGGGAGCTGCGCACAAAACTGTTTTTGCGCACGTTGGAATTTTACTGGCAGGAGGGCCATACGGCCCACGCCACCCGCGAGGAAGCTGTCGAAGAAACACGGCAGATGCTTGACGTCTACACGGATTTTGCGGTAAATGAGGCCGCGATTCCGGTAATTCCAGGGGCGAAATCGGACGCGGAGAAATTTGCCGGAGCCGACATCACCTATTCCATTGAAGCAATGATGGGCGATGGGAAAGCCCTGCAAGCGGGCACGTCGCACTTCCTGGGCCAGAACTTCGCGCAGGCTTTTGAAGTGAAATATCTGGATCAGACCGGCGTGCAGCAGCATTGCTGGACAACCTCATGGGGGCTTTCCACGCGATTTATTGGGGCGATCATCATGGTGCACGGCGACGACCAGGGATTGGTGTTGCCGCCGCGACTGGCGCCTACGCAGGTCGTTATCGTACCCATCTTCAAGACCGACGAAGAGAAGGCGAGTGTACTGAAAACTGCAAAGGAATTGAAAGCGCAACTGGTCAAGGTCAATCTGCGGGTGACCCTGGATGAACGGGAGGGCTTCAGTCCCGGTTGGAAATTCAATGATTGGGAAATGCGCGGCGTACCGGTGCGAGTTGAGTTCGGTCCGAAAGACGTGGCCAAACAAGCCGCCATGTTGGCGCGACGCGACAAGCCCGGCAAAGAGGGGAAAGTCAGCGCGCCGTTGGCGGATTTGGCCGGAACGATTGAGAAATTGCTGGCCGATATCCACCAATCCTTGTTTGACAAGGCCCTGGCGTTTCGAAGGGCCAACACCCACGAAGCCAAGAACTACGAAGAGTTCAAGAAAGCGGTTGAAACTGGTTTTGCCTACGCGCACTGGTGCGGTAGCGGCGAATGCGAAGAGAAGATTAAGGCAGAGACCCGCGCCACAATGCGTTGCATTCCGTTGGATCAGACTGCGGTGCTGGGCCACGGTGGGACCAACGGTTCAGGGACCTGCATCTACTGCTCTAAGGCTGCCAAAGAACGAGCTATCTTCGCCCGAGCATACTAGCCGCAGCGGTCCCAAGCGATACACCCAAGGTGTTCTTGCCGTTACCCTCAAAGAACACTTCCGTGTGCCTGCGCTCGACACCAGGTTCACGCGGTGCTAGCGTAATTTATTAGACAGAAAATCCTGGGCGACCGGTCTGGTGCCGGCCCTACCCAATGGAGTATGCATTCGTGAACCGTATATTGGAGACCCGTCGAGCGCAACGCGGCGAAGGCAGACTGAAGGCGCTGGTTTACTTTGCCATCCTCATCGTCGCTGTTTTCGTTGCTGTTAAGGTGGTGCCCTCTTACGTGGCGAACTATCAGCTAAAAGACAAAATGAGTGAGCAGGCTAAATTCGCCATCGTGAATCGCTACACTGAAGACCAGATTAAAGACAACATTTACCGAACGATCCAGGACCTTGATATCCCAGCCCAGCGCGATGATGTAAAGGTGGCGAACACCAATCATGGGATCGAAATCAGTGTGAATTACTCCGTTCCCGTGGACTTCGTGTTCTACAAGACCGATTTGAACTTTGCCACCTCTTCCGAGGGACGGGACTACATGAAGTAAGCCCCGCGTCGACCTAATTCTCAGGATCGGCCGTCCCTTTCCTGTATTGAGTCCGATTTTGTTCCGCCTCCATATTGCGAGACAATAGAATCTGGCCAGCTCTGGGGGACATCTTTGCGATTTCGTCTTCAAAAAGGCTTCTGGACTTCTGTCTGGGGATTGAGCCTGCTCGGTATGGTAGCCCTCTGCGTGTTGGCCAGCGCGGGCATCTTCACTTTTTATTACATTAAAGACTCGCGGATGATTGATGCCCGATTATCTGGACACATCCTTCAAAACACCACGCAAATATTTTCATCGCCAGCACGCATCTCGGACGGCCAAGCGTGGGGCGTGGAAGACCTCGTTACCTATTTGCAGCGCTCGGGCTATCGGCCCGAGGCGGATGAAAATTCCCTGGGGGAATATGACGTCGACGGAAGCGTGGTCGACATCAAGCCGTCGAAGCTCTCCTATTTCGGGGGCTCCAACGACCTGGCGATCCAGTTCAACGGGCGAACAATCAAGGCGATTCGGCCTCTCGCGGGGGG
Source organism: Candidatus Acidiferrales bacterium (assembly GCA_963775865.1). GTDB lineage: Bacteria > Acidobacteriota > Terriglobia > Acidiferrales > UBA7541 > Acidiferrum. Next base: position 141,271 of record CAVZKU010000015.1, read on the forward strand.
CCCGGATATGGCTACCGCAGAGATTGAGCCGGAGCTAATCACCAACCTTTTTGATAGTGCGCGGGAAAAGCGCCGCCCGGTGCGCTACGAAGATCTGCCTCCCGTACTGATCCAAGCGATCCTCTCCGCCGAGGACAAGCGTTTTTTTGAACACCCGGGCTTTGACTTCATCCGGATTTTTGGAGCCGCTTGGGCCGATATTCGCCATAGCCAACATATGCAAGGGGCGAGCACGATCACGATGCAGGTGGCGCGCACCTATTTTCTTTCCACGGACCGAACTTGGAAACGGAAACTGGCCGAAGCCATGCTCTCTTTTGAGTTGGAGCAGCGGTTCACGAAACAGCGAATTTTTGAGATGTACGCCAATGAAGTTTATCTTGGCAATCGCGGAAGTTTCGGGATACGCGGATTTGCCGAAGCCAGCGTCGCGTATTTTGGAAAAGATCTACGTCAACTGACCCTACCCGAGTGTGCCTTCCTCGCAGGGCTCATCCGAGCCCCGAACTACTATTCCGTGGCGGACCGACATCCGGAGCGTGCGGTGCAGGCGCGGGATCGCGTGCTGACGCAGATGGCGGAAAACAAGTTCGTCACTGAAGCCGATGTGCAGGATGCTAAACGTGTCCCATTAAAGCTGGCACGAGCCTCCGTTACCGGAAACGAAGCCCCGTATTTCGTGGATATGGTGAAGGATCACCTGCTAGAAAAGTATTCGGAGCAGGAACTTCTGAGCACGAATTACAGGGTGTACACCACACTTGATCCCCAGTTGCAACGTGCGGCAGCTTTGTCCATTGAGAATGGCATGAAGAATGTGGATGCGCTTCTGGCCAAGAAGTATGAAAAGGCGCGCAAAGCGAAGGGTAAAAAGGCCGAGGACGAGCCGGTTCCGCAAGCACAGGTCGCGCTTGTGGCTCTCGATCCTCGGACCGGAGAAATCAAGGCGCTGATCGGCGGTCGCGATTACGGGCAAAGCCAATTGAACCATGCGCTGGCTCACCGCCAGCCGGGGTCCGTGTTCAAGCCATTCGTGTACGCCGCGGCATTTAATAATGCGGTGGATGGGGCGCAACCGTTGATTACACCCGCCACAACCGTCGATGACGAGCCCACAGTATTCGAATTCGACGGCCAGGAATATACCCCGAACAATTATGGCGAGAGGTTCATGGGCAAGGTTACGGTTCGGCAGGCGCTGACCAATTCGCTGAACGTGGCCACGGTAAAGGTAGCGGAGATGGTGGGATATGGGCGAGTGGTACAGATCGCGCGCCAAATGGGTTTGACACCAAACATTAAGCCCACGCCGGCCGTGGCCCTCGGAGCATATGAACTCACGCCGGTGGATGTAGCAGGTGCCTACACGGCTTTCTCGACGATGGGGACACGAGCCGACCCCATGTATGTAAAGAGTGTCGCGGGCGCGAACGGCAATGTCCTGGAAAAAAATAGTCCTACGAACAAACTGGTTCTGGATCCCCGGGTGGCGTATCTCGTCGACAGCATTCTGGTCGACGTGATCAACAAGGGAACAGGTGCGCAGGTGCGCGCCAAGGGATTCACTCTGCCAGCGGCCGGGAAAACGGGCACGTCGCGAGATGGCTGGTTCGCTGGATTCACCAACAATCTGGTCTGCGTGATCTGGATTGGTTTCGATGACAACCATGATCTGGGCCTAGCGGGCGGCGCGACGGCGGCGCCGATCTGGGCGGATTTCATGATCAAGGCTACGGCTTTGCCGGGGTATCGGGATGTGAAGGCTTTCGAGCAGCCCGAGGGCGTTGATTCCATAACGATTGACGCGGACACGTTGCAGATTGCCACACCCTCCTGCCCAACCACGCGCTCTGAAGTTTATATCGCGGGCTCGCAACCCACCCAGCTGTGTGAGTTGCATGGCGGCCATGGACCCGCAACGGCCGTCGGTTCGTTCCTGTCCCATATCTTTGGGGGTGGATCGCCCAAGCCGCCACCGCCCGCCGGGGCCGGCAACGGGGCCGCTGGCCAAGCGAATGGCCAAAGTGCTGACGGGACGGGAGATCCGAGTAGTGCCGAAGGCGCCAAGGCTACTGAAAAGAAAAAAGGGCCTTTGCAGAAGATTTTTGGTATCTTTGGGGGCAAGAAGAAGAAAGATCCCGACAAGCCTGATCGGGACAAAGGAGACTCGCCATGACCAGAAATTACCTGGCGATCCCGGCTGGTTCTTTCCTCTTGGTGACCTTGCTTGTGCCCGCCTGTGCTCAGACCAACATCGATAATCCGCAAGCCGCAGCTCCGGCGCCTGTAGCGCAGGCAGATCAGAAGCCTAAACTCTCCGATGAGGATTTAGCTCGTCTGTATCTCATCCGAAAACAATATCGTGAAGCCCAGGATCTGTTTCACAAACTGACCGTGGAGCAGCCAAAGAATGCGGTTTATTGGAATGAACTGGGCATCAGTTTCCATAATCAATCAGAGCTAGATCCTGCCCTGAAATGCTACCAAAAGTCGACTAAGCTCGATTCTCACTATCCCGATGCGCAGAACAATGTCGGTACAATTTATTACGAGCGAAAGAAGTACGCGAAAGCCATTCGTGCTTACAAGAAAGCCATTCAGTTACGCCAGGACTATGCCGCCTTCTACCTGAATCTGGGTTACGCCTACTTTGGCGAGAAGGACTATGCGGATTCCATCGCCTCTTTCCGGAAGGCTTTGGAAATCGATCCGGATACCTTTGACGCTGCACGATCGAGGACAGGGACCGTAATCCAGGATCGTTCGATCGGCAGCGATAGGGCGCAATTCTATTTCTTGCTTGCCAAATCGTTTGCGGAATCAGGAAATGTGGACCGCTGTGTCATCTACTTGAAGAAGGCTCGCGATGAGGGGTATCAGAACCTGAACTCCGTCAAATCCGATCCTTCCTTCGCTATTGTGATCAAGGATCCTGCTGTCCAGGATCTGCTTGCCGAGAAGGCAGCCGAAGCCGTCCAGCAATAAGATAGCCCTAACGAGACCTGATACTGGAAGAAATGCCGGGCCTTTCGCGCCGCAGGGGGCTACTGCCTCATTGAGCTTGGATTGCGTCCGCCGCTTTCGTCGGAACTGGGAGCCTCGGCTCTGTTACAATGAGCGCAGAATGAGAGCGCGCCCCCTCCGCATGCGCAGTTTTCGCTCGCTTGTGGTGAGTATTTGTCTTTTGGGAGGAGCCTGCCAGCTTCTGGCCAGACAATCAGGCCGTCCCTTCGACTCGGCGCATCCCCCCCTGCCACTTGAGGGCATTTTTCTCATATTTCCCTTTGAAAATGTAGCTCCCAGCGCTCGTCTGGATTGGATCGGCGAAGGTCTTGAAGAGTTGACCATTCAACAGCTCTCGGCCGCGGGCCTGCAGGTGTATTCGCACGCGGGACGCCTGAATGAGATGGACCGCTATGGGTTGCCGTCCTCGGCCAAGCTGAGTCGAGCCACGATGCTGCACATTGGGCAGGAGATGGATGCCGACTACATTGTCTTCGGCGAGTATACCTCCGATGGAAAAACGATTAAGGTCAGCGCGCGACTGCTTCGCGTAAATCCCGTTGGCCTTCTTCCTCCCGTTGAGGAAAGTGACTCGATTTCGTCATTGATGGAGTTGCACACAAAACTGACTTGGAGACTCCTAGGTACTTGTGACCACGGGTACCCGTTCAATCTCGCTCAGTTTTCCAAGTTGCAGCAACCGCTCACCTTGGCGGCGTTTGAACAATATATTCGCGGACTGCTGGCGAATGATGACCAAACCCGGTTGAAGGATCTCAAAGAGGCTGCTCGGCTCGAGCCGGATTGGCCGGAACCCGCATTTGCGATTGGAGAAGTATATTTTCAGAAAAACGACTGCAGTTCGGCTTTGCCTTGGTATGCAAAAGTGCCGGCAACGAACGCGCGCGGAGTAGAAGCGATTTTCGCCACGGGTGTCTGCCGCTTGCGAATGGGCCAGCCCGACAAAGCCGAAGAGGTGTTCAATTCCCTGGAGGAAGCGTTACACCGGAATCTTGTGACCGGGGCGGACCTGCCCGAGATTTTGAACAATTTGGCGATCGCACGGGCTCGCCAGGACAACTTCCCAACGGCGCTCACCGCGCTTGGCCGCGCCAGGGACATTGATCCGGACGAGGACGACTACCCGTTCAATCTTGGTCTACTCGCGCTTCAGCAAAAAGACCTGGTAACGGCGGAGACGCACTTTCGGGAGGCGGTCGAACGTGAGCCGGACAACGCCGAAGACCTCGCTTTCCTGATCTACACACTGGATAAGTTGGGCAAGAAACAAGAGGCGGCCGCGGAACGAGAGGCCGCTACGGAAGCATTTGGGGAAAAGGGCCTGCCGCTGCTGAAGTTTGATTCGAAGGGCGGAGATTCTTTCATCAAATACCAGCGGATCAAACAAGAACTGGACATCACGTCACTGCGTTTGGAACTTGAAGGACCCCAGATGCAGCAGAGTGTTGTAGCCGCCTTGGCAGCACCAGCAAATGGCGCGGTGGCTCATATCCGCCTCGGCCGGCAAGAAGCTCGCGCGGGGCGCTTGGATGCTGCTGAGAAGGAATTTCTCGCAGCGCTTGCGACAGATCCGAATAATGCCAGCGCGCACCGGGAACTCGCGGAGATTTACCGGCGAAGAGGTAAACTGGATGAGGCAGCGCACGAATTGCAACTGTCGTTGGCGGAGCGGGATTCCGCTGCAGTCCGAACAACGCTGGCGCGGATTTATCTCGAACAAAAGAAGTATGATCTAGCGCGCGCCGAAGTTGAGAAAGCGATAAAACTCGCTCCGAACTATCCGGAAGCAAAGGAATTGCTGGATCACTTGGAAAAGAGCAAGACCACGGGAGGCAATCAATGAAGACTCGTGGAACCCCGAAAGGGTTTAAGTTTTTGTATCGAGCGCTCCTTCTTTCTGTGTTTTCCGCTCTGACCTTATTCGCGTGTCTCATGCTATCGGGTGCTTCGGACTCCACCACGCCTCCTCTCGTTCTCGAGATAAAACTGAACGGCGAGGTCGAGCCGATCCTGGCGACCTACATCGATGAAGGCCTGGCGGACGCGGCGCAGCGCCATGCGGCGCTCGTGCTGATCACGATGGATACGCCGGGTGGGCTGAGCGATTCGATGACAGACATCATTCATCACATCTTGGATTCGCCTGTGCCAGTGGCAGTTTATGTGAGTCCCGACGGTGCGCGGGGCGCCTCCGCCGGGTTTTTGATACTCCTTTCCGCGGACATTGCGGCCATGGCGCCGGGGACGAGGGCAGGCGCCGCCACGCCGATTTTCATGCCCGGCTGGGTCACCATGCCTATTGACGAAGTCCTGCGAAAGAAAATAAATAACGATGCCACGGCATTTCTACGCAGCTTCTCTGAGAAACGCGGGCGGAATCCGAAATTGGCGGAAACGGCCATCACCGATGCCCGCGCATTCACGGAGCAAGAGGCCCTTGATGGACATCTCATAGACTTTGTCGTGAGCGATAAGGATGAGTTGCTGCGTCAGTTGAATGGGCGGGAGATTACGCGCTTCAATGGGAGGAAGGAAACGCTTTCGCTGCAGAACTACAAACTCGCCGATTTCCAACTTTCGGCGCGGCAAAGAATTCTCGCCCGTATTGTCGAGCCCGATATGTTCTTTCTGCTGCTGCTTGTCGGCGCGCTGGGGCTCTACACGGAATTCACGCATCCCGGAGTCATCGCGCCCGGCGTAGTGGGTGGTATCTGCATTCTCCTGGCGCTGTACGCAATGCAGATTCTGCCGGTGAATATTGTTGGAGTTCTGCTCATCTTGCTGGCGCTGGCGCTATTTGTCCTGGAAGCCAAATTTACAAGTCACGGTGTGCTGTTGCTGGGCGGCATTGTGTCCATGTTGCTCGGCGCTATGTTCTTAGTTCGCTCGCCACTCACGCCGGGTGGCGTGAGCTTTGGAGTGGCGTTGGCAGCCACTCTGCCATTCGCGTTTCTTACCGTGTTTCTTATGCGCCTGGTATTAAAGTCCCGCAAATGGAAGACAGCTACCGGCAAGGAAGAGCTTCTCGGCGAAGAGGGTATTGTCACGATCGCAGTGCCAAGTGGGGGCGAAGGCATGATTCGTGTTCATGGCGAACTCTGGCGAGCCAGTTCCAGAGAAAATATTCCGGTCGATGCAAAAGTGCGAGTGCTTCGGATTGATGGATTGAAGCTTGATGTTGAGCCTCTTTCCCTTGGTGCATCTATCGAGAAGTGAGACGTACGGAAGTACAGGAGGTTGGGATGTTACAAATTGGCGGAATTGGCGTGCTCATCATTGGTTTCTTCTTTCTGCTCTGGCTCTGGAATTCCATCAACATTATTAAGGAATGGGAGCGCGGCGTAGTGCTGCGGCTTGGCCGCTTGTTGCCGGAAGCAAAGGGTGCCGGGCTGCGGCTTGTGTTCTGGCCGATCGAAACGTTGTATCGCATCAGCATGCGCCTGGAAACTCTGGATGTGCCACCGCAGGACATCATTACTCGCGACAACGTTTCCGTGAAGGTGAATGCGGTCACGTACTTTCGTGTAGTGGACGCGAACCTGGCCCTTTCGCAGGTCCAGAATTATCAGTATGCGACCTCTCAGCTTGCCCAAACGACGTTGCGTAGCGTCGTGGGACAGTTTGAATTGGACGAAATCCTGTCGCAGCGCGACAAGGTGAATGCCAAATTGCAAGTGATTCTAGACCAGGACACCGAGCCCTGGGGCATCAAGGTCAGCAAAGTGGAAGTGAAGCAGGTAGATATTCCCGAACAGATGCAACGCGCCATCGCCAAACAGGCCGAGGCGGAACGCGAGCGCCGCGCTAAAGTAATTCACGCACAGGGCGAGTTCGAAGCGTCCCAGAAACTGGCCGATGCGGCCAAGGTTCTGGAAACCGAATCGTCGGCCATCCAGCTTCGCTATCTGCAGACCCTGACGGAGATAGGTGTCGAAAAGAACACAACGATTGTTTTCCCCCTGCCAATCGATATTATAAATAGTTGGGTAAAGTCGATCGGGGGGTCGACAAAATAGAATGGCCTCTGGGGGAAAACGCGGGGCAGGCGAGCGTGTGCTCGAAAGCAAGCACGTCATCGGTTTATTCCTGTTGATGCTGTTATTTTCCGGCGTGTTTTTTACGTTGGGATACGTGATGGGCCGGAATCAATACGACGGCCAAGTGCGCGCCGCAATGAATGCGACGAACAAGGCAGATCCGTCGTTCATGCCCAAGAGCGACCCGGCACCAAAGAAAATCGCGGCTGACACGAATGCGGCAGAAGAATCGGATCCTTCGACAGACTCTTCTTCGCCCGCTTGGACCTTTCCAGGGACCAACAGTTCCGCGAATGTGGATCCCCACCTTGACGCTCCGCCAGTAACGCAGGCGGCTCCCATTCCGAAGACAAATAACCCGAAGAACAAAGTGCAGACGCAACCCGTTTCCATTCATGCGCCGGTTAAGAACACCAAAAGCGCCGTAACAACTCCATTGATTCCCAGTGGTTCGTATGTGATTCAGGTGGCGGCGTTATTGAAGCAGGATGACGCACTGGCGATCGCAAGCGGCTTGCAGAAAAAACACTATTCGGTCTACGTGCAGACACCGCAAAAGGACAAGTATTATCGAGTCCAGGTTGGCCCCTTTAAGGACCAGAAGAGTGCTGACGCGGCAAAAAAGGGCCTTGAGGGCGAAGGTTTCAAAGCGTTCTACGTAAAACACTGATGCCGCCTCCGGCTTGGTATTGCTACCTGCGGCCGCACCGGCTGCGGAGAACGCCGGCGATCTTCCGGTGGCTACTTGCAAGCTTAAGTGGGGCGATTCTTTCCCTTTCCTACCACGGATCGTTCCTCAGCGTATATTCCTGGTTCTGCCTGGCATTGCTGTTGGTCAGTATCCTGGGAGCCCGTGCGCGCGTTGCTTTCTCTTGTGGTTTCCTGCATGGGCTGATCTTCGTGCTGACTTGCGTGCCGTGGATTGCCCAAGTGCTGGCTGTCCATGGAGGAATGTCGACCGCAACGGGTTGGGGCGTCTTGCTGCTCATCGCCTCGGTATGGGGGGCTTCGATCGGGCTGTTCGCCTGGGCCGTGCAGCGGCTGTCGCTTCGTAGCTTCACGTTGGCCTTGGCGGGAGCGCCGTTTCTCTGGATCTCCACGGAAGTGTTACGTGCGTACCTGCCGGAGATCAGTTTCCCTTGGGGTCTTTTGGGATATGCCCCGGCTGAAAATCCCGCGCTTCTTCAAGTAACGACCATCACGGGAATTTATGGTCTTTCCTTTCTATCGGCCGCATTTAATGCGCTGCTTGTCTGGAGCGATTGTGGATCAGCGAGAGAAGCAAAGCGAAGGGTCGGGATTTTGGGCGCGGTTCTGCTTCTGCTTCTGCTGATTATGGCCATTGGGCCACGATTTGTGCCAAGGGCAGAGGCGCACCATGTGGCGCGTGTTGTGCAACCGAATTTTCCGGAGAACATGCAATACGTCGGTGATTGGTACGCGGACCATAAGGCGGACCTTGCCGACTTAGAACAGCTTAGCTTGCGGCCTTCACCGGGGGGCCCACAGCCGGACCTGCTGATTTGGCCGGAAGCTCCCGCGCCATTTTCGTTTCAGGATCCCCATTTCGTTCCGTACATATCCCACCTGGCCACCGAGTTTCGCGACCCCGTCATCGTTGGCGTGATTGAGTGGAAGCCCGGAACAGAACCGAGCAAAGGTCCACGCACAACTCTAGCGCCGTATAACAGCGCGGTCATGTTGAACGCTCAGGGCCAGCGAACATTTTCTTACGACAAAATGCATCTTGTGCCTTTTGGTGAGTACGAACCGTTTCCGTTCATTCATCAGGTCGTGACGAGCGTATCCGAGGAAGTGGGAGGCTTTCACAAAGGGAAGCATCGCAGTGTTGGCTTATTTCCGAGTGGCTACAAGTTTTCTGTTTTCATCTGCTATGAAGCTATTTATCCGGGCGAAGTACGGGCCTTTACCGCCCGGGGAGCGCAGATTCTTGTGAACATTTCCAACGATGGTTGGTTCGGCACCTCAGCCGCAGCGGAGCAACACCTTCGGATGGCCAGAGTCCGAGCGGTGGAAAACCGGCGCTGGCTGATGCGCGACACGAACAGCGGGATCACGGCCTTTATCGATCCCTACGGCAACGTCACGCGCGCGTTGCAGCGCGATGTTCGAGGTTTTGCCGATTTGCCTTATGATTTCCGCACGGACCGCACACTTTACGTCGAACTCAACGATTGGTTCGCCTGGATGTGCGTGTTGGTTTCCGTTATCCTTGTGAGTATTACCTTTCGAAAGGACAAGTGAGCCCGCTTACATTCTCGCGGGTAAGTGCACTCTCTATGATTCTGGAAGACCTGCAACATCAGTACGAAGGATTGAAGCAGCGTATCGAACTCGTGCGGAGTTATCTTTGACGTTGAGCACAATCGCGCCCGGTTGAAGTCGCTCGAAGAGCGCGCCGCGGATCCTAATTTCTGGAGCAATCAGGAAGAAGCGCAGCTGGTGCTGCGCGATCGTAAGCGGGTTGAGGCTGTGCTGTCCGCCGATGAGAAACTCGGCTACCTGACGGGAGATCTGGAAACCTACATCGAGCTGGCCAAGGGTGAAAGCAATGCGGAGCAAAAAGAAGAATTACTCAAGGACCTAAGCCGAGAATTGACGGTTGCGGATTCGTACCTGAGTGAACTCGAAACACAGACGTTGCTTTCCGGAGAGAACGATCACCTCAATGCCATCATGACCATCAAGCCCGGTGCCGGTGGCACGGAGTCACAGGACTGGGCTTCCATTCTTCTACGCATGTATTTGCGATGGGCAGAGCGCAGGGGATTTGGCGCCGGTCTGCTGGATGAGACGCCGGGCGAAGAAGCGGGTATCAAGAATGCCACCATACAGTTCAGCGGTGAGAATGCGTACGGATTGCTTGCTGGAGAGACCGGTGTACACCGGTTGGTGCGTATCTCGCCGTTTGATCAAGCGGCGCGGCGGCACACTTCGTTTGCTTCAGTGTTTGTAATCCCCGAAGTGGACGATCGAATCGAAGTGAACATCCGACCGGAAGATATCAAGTTAGACACGTTTCGTTCCGGCGGCAAGGGCGGGCAAAACGTCAACAAAGTGGAAACTGCCGTACGACTCACGCACATTCCCACCGGCGTGATCGTGGCCTGCCAGATGGGCCGCAGCCAGCACAAGAATCGCGAAATGGCCATGAAGATGCTTCGTTCGAAACTGTACGACCTGGAGATGCAGAAGCGCCGTGACGAGACCGACCGCCTGGATGAATCCAAGCTCGACATTTCGTTCGGCAGCCAAATTCGCTCCTATATCATGCAGCCTTATCGCCTGATCAAGGACCACCGCACCAAATTTTCCGTGGGAGACGTGGACCGCGTATTGGACGGCGATCTTGACCCTTTCATTCGATCGTACTTGATGGCCAAGAAGACGAAGGGCAAGTTGGTTGTTCAGGCCGATGACACGGATGACACCGCATAAATAGTTGTGAGTTACCAGACTCTTAGGTCTGAAAAAGGAGTCCCGGTCAAGGCGTAGGTGAACGGCGTCCCCCTCGAGGATGCTGCTCGCAAGCAACTCGTCAACGTGTCGCAATTGCCGTTCATTTTTAAGTGGGTGGCGGCCATGCCGGACGTACATTGGGGCATCGGGGCAACCGTCGGCAGCGTTATCCCCACGAAAGGCGCCATTATTCCAGCTGTGGTTGGTGTCGATATTGGCTGTGGCATGATGGCGGTGCAAACCGATCTGAATGCCCGCGATCTGCCGGACAACCTTCACTCGATCCACACGGCCATTGAAAGGGCGGTACCGCATGGACGCACGCACGGTGGTGGAAAAGGCGATAAAGGCGCATGGCACAAGATCCCTGACCGAAACATGAACGATTGGGGCGATAAGCTCAAAGCTCGTTACGACGCCATCCTGGAGAAACATCCGAAACTCGACCGTGGCAATCACGCAAACCACCTGGGGACGCTGGGCACCGGAAACCACTTCATCGAAGTCTGCCTCGACGAATCGGAAATAGTCTGGTTCATGCTCCATAGCGGTTCACGGGGTGTAGGCAATCGCCTGGGTATTTACTTCATTGAGCTTGCGAAGAAAGATATGGGCCGGCAGATCGCCAATCTGCCGGACAAGGACCTGGCCTATCTCGAAGAAGGAAGCGCGCATTTTTACGACTACGTCGAGGCTGCGGAGTGGGCACAGGATTTTGCGCGCACGAATCGAGACCTGATGATGGAGCAGAGTGTCAATGCGGTCCGCAATTGCGGCGAGGTGAAGCCGTTCACGGAACAAGCCCAGGCCATTAATTGCCATCACAACTACGTGGCTAGGGAAAGGCATTACGGGCAGAACATCTTTGTGTCGCGCAAGGGTGCCGTGCGGGCTCAGGAGGGGGACATTGGTATTATCCCTGGAAGCATGGGTGTCTGCTCCTACATCGTGCGCGGAAAAGGAGATCCTGAAAGTTTCATGAGCTGCAGCCACGGTGCTGGCCGAGCCATGTCGCGCGGCGAGGCAAAGCGCAGGTTCACCTTGGAGGATCACAGGCGGATGACGCAAGGAGTGGAGTGCCGCAAGGATGCCGATGTCATCGATGAAACCCCGGCGGCGTACAAATCGATTGACGCAGTGATGCCGCGCAGACAGACCTCGTAGAAATCGTACATTCGTTACGACAAGTGGTTTGCGTCAAGGGGTGAGTTCCGGGCGGGCGGAGTTCTCCGAAGCACGGGAATTTAGGAACCAAAACTTACTATTTAGTGGAAAACTACTCCACTCAATGTCGGTATTCCCCATTCAATGCATCGTAAGCCTTGGATAATCAATGAGTTGATTCGGGGCATCGGCGGTGGTACGCTTGCAAAGCATACGGTGAGTTTTGCGTATTGCGGGCAGTAGGGGTGTATCACCCGGCCTGTCCCTTGAGACAAGATTATTAGGAGAGATGTTTTGAGCGAAGCAAAGAGGAATTTCCTGTTTACCTCCGAATCGGTGACCGAAGGCCACCCAGACAAAATCGCCGATCAGATTTCGGATGCGGTACTTGATGAAGTCATGCGCCAGGACCCCAAGGGGCGCGTGGCCTGCGAAACGTTAGTCACCACCGGGCTGGTTGTGGTCTCGGGAGAAATCACGACCAGCGCCCATGTCGATTATGACGAATTGATTCGTCACACCGTCCAGCAAGTTGGCTACGACAACGCGCTCTATGGGTTTGACTCGACCACTTGTGCCGTCATGTGCACCATCAAGCGGCAATCACCTGATATAGCCATGGGTGTCGATACCGGCGGTGCGGGTGACCAAGGATTAATGTTTGGCTACGCCTGCAACGAAACCGAAGAATTAATGCCCATGCCAATTCAATTGGCCCACCGTCTTACGCAGCGCCTCTCTGAAGTCCGCAAAAGCAAGAAAGTAGATTTCCTTCGACCGGATGGCAAGTCCCAAGTGACTGTGGAGTATCGGGACGGCAAGCCGTTCCGTGTGGATTGCGTAGTCATTTCAACGCAGCACAGCGACACCGTTCCCAATGAAGATCTGCGCCACGCCATCATGGAGTATGTGATCAAGCCGATCATCCCGGGGCACATGCTGGACGCCCAGACCAAATATCACATCAATCCTACCGGCCGCTTTGTCATCGGTGGACCGATGGGAGATGCCGGACTGACCGGCCGCAAAATTATCGTGGATACGTACGGGGGCTACAGCCGTCACGGTGGCGGCGCTTTCTCCGGTAAAGATCCATCGAAGGTGGACCGCTCGGCTTGCTACATGGCTCGCTATATTGCCAAGAACATTGTGGCTACGGGTCTGGCGTCACGTGCGGAAGTTCAGCTTGCCTACGCCATCGGTGTGGCCGAACCGGTTTCCGTTATGGTCGATACTTTCGGCACGGCGACGATTCCGGAGGAGAAGATCACGCAATTGGTTCGAGAGAATTTCGCGCTCACTCCAAAAGCCATCATTGAGACTTTGGATTTACGCAGGCCCGTCTACAAGGCCACCGCAGCGTATGGTCATTTCGGCCGCACTGGTCCGGGGTTTACTTGGGAACGCACGGATCGCGCCGAAGCGCTTCGTAAGGCCGCAGGATCGACTGCCGTTGCTGAAGTTGCGGCTCGCCGTTAAAACTACAACAATTGACTTGGGAGGTCGCTCTGAGGAGGGGTGGCCGTCCCAACCATAGAAGTCCCCGCTTGCAGTTCGAGTGAACACGGGATCAAAGGAATCGCTGAGTTTCAGACTTGGAAAACTAGGAGAGCAAGAATGGCTACCGCAGAACTGAAAAAGGGTGATGTGAAGGATATGGGGCTGGCGGATGCCGGCAAGCGCAAGATCGAATGGGCAGCGCAACAGATGCCGGTGCTGCAGCAGATTCGTAAGCGCTTTATCAAGGAGCAGCCACTAAAGGGCCTCCGCGTTTCCGCTTGTCTCCACGTGACCAGCGAGACCGCGAACCTGATGATCGCGCTTCGCGATGGGGGTGCCGACGCCGTTCTTTGCGCCTCTAATCCGCTTTCCACTCAGGATGAAGTGGCGGCATCGCTCAATCGCGATTTCAATATCCCCACGTACGCCATCAAAGGCGAGGACAACGAAACCTATTACCAGCACATGAAGGCTGCGCTCGAGCACAAGCCGCAGTTCACCATGGATGACGGCTGCGACCTTGTCACCATGCTGCTCACGAAGCGCCAGGACCTCGTAGCCAACGTTTTCGCCGGCACCGAGGAAACCACCACGGGCGTGATTCGCTTGCGGGCCATGGCCAAAGATGGCACGTTGAAGTACCCGATCATTGCTGTTAACGATGCGATGACCAAGCATTTCTTCGACAACCGCTACGGCACCGGCCAGTCCACGCTGGACGGAGTAATTCGCGCCACCAACGTGCTTATTGCTGGACTCAAAGTTGTCATCGCCGGCTATGGCTGGTGCGGGCGCGGTGCCGCCATGCGGGCCAAGGGCCTTGGGGCGGACGTTATCGTTACCGAAATCGATCCGGTGAAGGGTATCGAGGCGGTGATGGATGGTTTCCGTGTGTTGCCGATGGCGGAGGCCGCTAAGGAAGGCGACATTTTCATCACTGTCACTGGCAATAAGAACGTCATTCGCCGGGAACACTTTGAAGTCATGAAGAGCGGGGCGATCGTTTGCAATTCCGGCCACTTCAATGTTGAAATCGAAATTCCGGCCCTCGAATCGCTTTCTTGCGGCAAGAAGGAGGTTCGTCCCCTCGTCGATGAGTTCCTGATGAAGGACGGGCGGAAGATCTATTTGATCGCAGAAGGGCGGCTGGTAAACCTGGCGACTGCCGAAGGCCATCCCGCGTCGGTGATGGATATGAGCTTCGCGAATCAATCGCTGGCCGCGGAATACCTGGTGAAGAACCACAAGGACCTTAAGCCTCAAGTTTACGTGGTTCCTGAGCATCTGGATCGTGAAATCGCTCGGTTGAAGCTAGAATCCATGGGGCATCGTCTCGACAAGCTCACTGCGGAACAGGAACAGTATCTCGCTTCCTGGCAGGAAGGCACGTAAGCGGCGAAGATAGTTTCGATAGCATGTTATCTTGTTTGGGGCGTCTCGAAGTTTCGAGGCGCCCCAAACTTTTGGTGGGGAACATGTGGGAGTACTGCGGACATTCGCTTGAGATCGCTCGCCTGCGCGGAGCAACGTATGCCGACGTACGAGTAATGCATCTGAGGCAGCGCGACCTTACTACAAAGAGTGGCCGCATAGGCACGTTGGGTCAGAGTGAGTCGATCGGCCTGGGTATTCGCGCCGTGGTGAACGGAGCCTGGGGCTTTGCCTCCACCGATCAGCTTACGCGTGAAGGCGTTGCGAGTTGCGCGGCTCAAGCAGTAGCCATCGCTCGGTCCTCGGCCCTGGCAAAGAAAGAAAATGTTGAACTTGTGCCCGAGGGCACGTATGTAGACAGTTGGCAGGCTCCTTGCCAGAAAGACCCGTTTGAGATCCCCCTCGAAGCCCAGCTTGACTTGTTGCTTGCCGCCGATGCGGCGATGCACAAGGTAAAGGGCGTCACGTTGTCTGAGACGGACATGCAGTTCCGCAAGATCGACACGTGGTTCGCGTCCAGTGCCGGGTCCAAGATTCATCAGAGGAGGGTGCATTCTGGTTGCGGAATCGTAGCCACGGTGTTCCAAGGCGATGCCATCCAGAAGCGTTCGTACCCCAACAGTTTTGGTGGGCAGCACATTTTGGGTGGCTACGAACTGATCGAAGCCATGGAGCTGCTTCGGCACGCACCCAGGGTCGCGGAAGAAGCGGTGGCACTCCATTCTGCGCCGCAATGCCCGGAAAAGTCCGGCACACTTATCCTTTCTGGTAGCCAGCTCGGCCTTCAGATTCATGAATCTATCGGTCATCCCATTGAGCTTGATCGCGTGCTGGGCCAGGAAGCCAACTTTGCTGGCACCAGCTTTCTCACCCTGGATAAGCTTCACAATTTGCGGTATGCCTCGCCCATCGTCAATGTCGTCGCCGACGCGCGCATTGCACACGGCGCTGGCCTAGGTACCTTTGCTTATGATGACGAAGGCGTGCCGGCCCAACGCATCGACGTGATCAAGGACGGCGAATTCCGCGGGTATCTCTCAAGCCGTGAAACCGCCCGCCGGGTTGGTTTGCCTCGTTCCGGAGGCACCATGCGCACGGAAGGATGGAACCGCCTTCCTATGATCCGCATGACCAACGTCAGCATCTTGCCCGGCCCCTGGACGTTCGACAATCTTATCGCCGACACGGACGACGCCATCCTCATGGATACCAACCGGTCGTGGTCCATTGACGACCGGCGTTACCAGTTTCAGTTCTCCACGGAAATTGCCTGGGAGATTAGAGGAGGGAAGAAGGCGCGGATGTTGAAGAACCCCAGCTATAGCGGCATCACCACGGAGTTCTGGAACTCCTGTGACGCGATCACGAATGAAGACAACTGGGTCTTGTGGGGCACACCGAACTGCGGGAAGGGCCAACCCATGCAGGTTATGGGCACTGGTCACGGGGCATCGCCCGCGCGGTTTCGCAATGTCAGAATGGGGACAGCGTTTTCAAACCAATGAGCCCGCTCAAGAAAAGACAAGTCTCCAAAGACGTCCTTGCGCCAGTTGTGACCCTGCGACCCGAGCGCCAACTGCATCAGATAGGGCTCACGATACTGCGGTTGGCCAAAGAACGTGGCGCGCCCGAAACAGAAGTCCACATTGACGAGTCCATCCAGGCGCTCACGCGATTTGCGAATAACACTATCCACCAGCACGTTGCTGAACAGGGGCTGGTCGTTTCCATTCGGACTGCCGTAGACGGCCGCACTGCTCGAGTCACCACCAACCGAGTTGACGAAAACTCATTGCGCGCCGCCTTCGACAACTGCCTTTCCCTTGCTTCCCATCAGCCTAAGGATGCTCACTTGTTGCGAATGCCAGGCAAACAAAAATATCGCGTGGTTCGCCGCTTCCACGCTGCAACCGCAGCTTTGACTGCTGAAGACCGCGCCCGTACCGTCAAAAGTGCGTGCCAGTTCGCGGAAAAGCGAGGGCAGGTTGCTGCGGGAATTTTCTCCAGCGGCCAAAGCCAGAGTGTCTTGGTGAATTCGCGCGGGCTCTCTGCGGCATACCGTCATACAAATGCGACGTTTTCGGTCACAATGCAAGAAGGTGCAGCCGCAAGCTGGGCCAAAGCCAATTCCGGAGATGTCCGTCAGTTTGATCCACTTCAGCTGTCGAAAACTGCCAGCGACAGAGCGACGCGCGCCCAGAATCCTGCAGAGTTGTCGCCAGGCCGATTCACCGTAATCCTTGAACCTGCGGCTGTCCTCGATCTTGTTGGGTTCCTCTTCTACGATTTCGCGGCAACGGCAGTGGCCGACAAACGCTCTTGCCTTTCTGGCCGCCTGGGGAAGCCGATCTTCGGAAAAAACATCAGGATTACCGACGATGCCTACCATCACCAGCAACTGGGTGCTCCATTCGACGGCGAGGGGATACCCCGCCAAAGGGTGGTCTTGGTCGAGCACGGCACAGTCAAAAACCTCGTTTATTCACGTCGTTCGGCCAAACAGGCAGGTACCAAACCCACCGGCCACGGATTTGCGCTCCCAAATGAGTACGGAGAAGCGCCACTCAATCTGGTGGTGGAGGGCGGAAAGACGTCGATTGAGGAGATGATTGCCTCCACTGAGCGAGGCCTGCTGGTCACACGCCTCTGGTATATCCGGGAAGTAGATCCCTACGAGAAGATCATGACGGGAATGACGCGCGATGGGCTGTTTCTGATTGAGAAGGGCAAAATCGCGCAGGCCGCGAGGAATTTCCGATTCAACCAATCGGTCCTGGAAATGTTACGTAAGGTTGAGTCGCTGGGTCCGGCCCGCCGGGCAACCGGCGAAGAAGCTCTCGAAATGGTCGTCCCTCCAATGAAAATCCACGATTTTCACTTCAGCGAAGTCACGAAGTTTTAACATAGTTAGCTCCGAAGTTGCCCCTACAAAACCGATGCATGCCAGAAAAATTCTGCATTGTACATTCGGCGGCTTGGACACTATTACACTAGTATGTGTAGTTGTCCCAACCGAAGTTCCAAAGCGCGGCATCCCAACTGGGGGCACCCGGACCATGACGCCTGCGGGACTGGCTTTATCGCCCAGCTCGGCGGTCCCCCCAGCCACGACATTTTGACCTACTCTTTGCAGGCTCTAGAGCGGCTTTCTCACCGCGGGGGCGTTGACGCCGATGGTGCCAGCGGTGATGGGGCAGGGCTGCTGACCAGCCTTCCAGTGGACTTTCTTCGCGCACGTGCCGCCGAAGACAAAATCGCTCTGGACGAGATGTTTGGCGTGGGTATGCTCTTTGCGCCTCCCGCCCGAGTGGCAGATGCCCGCACTGCGATTGAAGATTCCATTGGTAGAAGCAAGCTGCGCCTGGCTGGGTGGCGCCGCGTCCCGACCAATCCGAACGCACTGGGCCAGCGTGCGTTTGAGACTATGCCTGAAATCTGGCAGTTCTTCCTCGAGCCAGCTAGTGCCCGAAATACCTCTCCGAACTTTGCCATTAAATTTGAGCACAGCCTTACGCTCCTTCGGAAGAGGGCGGAAGGCGCTCTTCCTGAACGCTGCTATCTCTGTTCGCTCTCTTCCCGGACGATTGTCTATAAGGGGCTACTCACCCCCTGGCAATTTCCGCGCTTTTACGAGGATCTGCGCAGCCCGGACTTTGCCGCGCAGTTTGCCGTTTTCCACCAGCGCTATTCCACGAACACCGAACCCTCCTGGCAGTTGGCCCAGCCATTCCGCTACGTTGCGCACAACGGGGAAATCAATACGGTCATCAGCAATCGCCGGTGGCTACGAGCGCGCGAGCGTGAAATTCGAAAGCGAATCGGTGTAGGAAAGTGGTTTCGGCTGCTTGAGGAGAACGTCAGCGACTCCGCAAGTTTTGACAACGCTCTCGAATTGAAACTACTGGAAGGAAAGAGCGTCGAAGCATCGATGCTCGCGCTGGTTCCTCCGGCCTTTTCGCAAGATCCATTTCTCTCGCCCGACGTGCGCGCTGCATTGGAAGCGCTGTCCCGCGAGGGTGAACCCTGGGACGGTCCCGCTGCGCTCGTTTTCAGTGACGGCCTGTCTGTTGGCGTAAAACTCGATCGCAACGGCCTGCGCCCGATGCGCTATACCGTGACCCACGATGGACTGGTGATCGCGGGATCAGAAACAGGCTTGCTCGATCTGGAAGAAGAACGCATCGCGGAGCGTCACAGACTCGGTCCTGGCGAAATTCTTCTGGCCACCCCGCACGCCGGTTCGTTGCTTCGGTGGCGCGAACTTTTGAAGAACGTCACCGCGCAAATTTCACGTAAGGCCTTGACGCGTTCCAGTGTTCTCCGTTTGGAGGGTTCGTCCGAACGCACGCCGATTGCTTATCCGAAGCGAGTGGCTGCGGCTGCTGGCTGGTCCGATGACCAGTACAAAATTTTATTCCGTCCGCTCCTGGCTGGTAAGGAAGCGGATTGGAGCATGGGCGATGATGCGCCTCCAGCCTTCCTGTCGATACTTCACCGCCCGCTGTGGGACTACTGTAAGCAACGGTTTGCTCAAGTCACCAATCCACCCATTGATCCTCTGCGCGAATCCCACGTCATGTCGCTGGAGATGCCTCTCGGACATGGCCACTTCCTGGCGAGTCCGATCCTGAGCGCCGCCGAATTGATCTGGCTTTCTGCCGAGTTGTCTCCTGTGCAGACGATCGACTTTACATTCTCTTCCACCCTGGGAGTCCCGGGTGCGCGCCGCTGCCTTACTCAGTGCAAGACTACCCTTCTGAGTGGCGGCGATCGCCCGGGGCTCCTCCTCCTCTCTGACCGCGGGATTGGCTCGGAACGAGCCGCTTTGCCTGCGTTGCTAGCGGCTGCAAATGCCTGGAAAATTTTGGTCAACCAAGGGCTGGTCGACATACCGCTGGTGGTCGAGAGCGCCCAGGTATTTGAAACGCATCACGTTGCCATGCTGCTCGCCGCTGGCGCCAGCGCGGTGGTGCCCTATCTGGCAGAAGAGTTTGCCGAAACCGAGGAAGAGGGCGCCTTCGACAAAGTCCGCAAGGCCATGCTCGCAGGGTTGCGGAAGGTGCTGGCCCGCATGGGTATTTCTACGCTTGCCAGCTATCGCAACAGCCACCTATTTGAATTGCTCGGCTTGGACGAGGACATCTGCCGCGAATACTTCGAGGATGCAGCCTGTTATGCCGGCACCAAGACTCTCGATTCGCTTCTCCAGGATTACCTTCATATGCATGCCACCGGCTACGGTGGCGCGACGGACGATCTTGCGGATCACGGGCTATTCCGCTTCCGCAAGGGTGGGGAGCTTCACGCCACTTCGCCGGAGTTCGTACGCCGCATGCACGCTCATGTACGCAAGCCAGAACAAGGCAACTTCAACGCGTTCGAGCAACTAGCCAAAGCGGAAGGTCCTACATTCCTGCGTGACCTGCTGGAGATGCTGCCAGAGCAGCCTGTCTCCCTCGATGATGTTGAGTCACTCGAGTCCATTCTCGCGCGTTTCAGCACGCAAGCCATGTCATTGGGTTCTCTGAGCCCCGAAGCTCACAAGACTCTATCGATTGCGATGAATCAATTGGGCGGCCGGAGCAATACCGGGGAGGGCGGAGAAGACAGCGACTTGTACAAAATCCCCGGCTCCACCAACAAGATCAAACAAGTAGCCTCCGGCCGATTCGGCGTGACAGCGGAATATCTCGTTCGGGCGGAAGAGCTCGAAATCAAGATGGCCCAAGGATCGAAGCCAGGGGAAGGCGGGCAGCTTCCCGCACGAAAAGTCACCGAGTATATCGCGCGGATCCGCCATGCCACACCTGGCACTCCCCTCATTTCACCACCGCCTCATCACGACATTTACAGCATCGAAGACCTGGCACAATTGATCCACGACCTTAGGGCGGTTAATCCACGGGCGCGCATCGGCGTGAAGCTTGTTTCTGGTACAGGCGTCGGCGTCATTGCCGCCGGTGTGGCAAAAGCCGGAGCCGATGTGATTACGGTCAGCGGTCACAATGGCGGAACCGGATCCTCCCCGCTGACTTCGATCAAAAACACCGGGCTCCCGTGGGAAATTGGATTGAGGGAGACGCACGAGACATTGCTGCGGGCTGGGCTTCGTTCGCGAGTGAAGCTGCGCGTTGACGGTGGCTTGCGTTTTTCCCGGGATATCCTCATCGGCGCGACTCTCGGCGCAGACGAATTTGGATTTGGGACAGCGGCGCTTGTTGCCATTGGCTGCGTGATGGCGCGCCAGTGCCACTTGAACACCTGCCCGGTCGGCATTGCGACGCAGGATGAAACTCTGCGAACGCGTTTCAATGGCAAGCCTGAAATGGTGATTGCCTATTTCCGCTCGTTAGCAGAGGAAGTTCGCAATGGCCTTTCGCAACTAGGAGTGCGCACGCTCACGGAGCTTCGTGGATGGTACGATCGATTGGAAACAAGATCCGGTCTTGATGCGCTGCTGGTCATTCCGGTTTCCAAACCACGGCGCGTCCTTCCGCAACAGACCTCGGTTCTGGATGGCGGCGTCGAGGAAACGGAACTCTCGTTTGAACACGCACAACCTCTGCCCGCTGGTTCTTCCGTCATTCACAATTTTCACCGCAGCATAGGGGCACACTTTAGCGGCGAACGCATGAGCCAGCGGATTCAGCTTACAGAAGCACCTGCTACGACTCGAGAATTTCGTGGTACCGCTGGACAAAGTTTTGGGGCATTCCTCACTTCCGGGCTCACCTTGAAACTGTCTGGGGAAGCCAACGATTACGTCGGCAAAGGGCTATCGGGTGGAACCATTATTATTCGTGCCGGCCAGAACGCTTCCAAGCGGGGCGATGTGCTTGCCGGCAATACTGTTCTCTATGGGGCCACCTCCGGTCGGCTCCACGTGGCCGGGCAGGCGGGCGAACGGTTCGCCGTGCGCAATAGCGGCGCGGTTGCGGTCGTCGAAGGACTGGGGCAACACGGCTGTGAGTATATGACCGGCGGAATCGTCACTGTCCTAGGTCCAATCGGACTGAATTTCGGTTCCGGCATGACCGGTGGGCTTGCCTACATCCTGCGAAGCGAAATGGATCACATTCTCAACCTGGAATTTGTGCAGGCGTACGAACTTGAGGAAGACGAAGAGATCAACCTGCGCAGGCTGTTGGAGTCGCACGTCGCTCAGACGGACAGTCCGGTCGCCTTCCGGTTGCTGTCGCGTGGGACGCCCTTGCCGTTTGTGCGCGTGCAGCCGATTCATTTCCAGGGAACAATACAGCTCGCCTGGACTGGTGTTTCCCGTATGGTTATGGGACCCATTCCTGTTGAGGCTTCTAATTTCTTGATCGTCCCGGAGAGCCCTGCTCCGCACTATGCCTGAGCCCGTCAGGAACATCACTTTTTCCTTATACCAATTCCGTTATACTCTTACGCGTAAGCGAGAGCTGAGGTTATGGACTTCGACCAATTAACGACATTTGTGCAAGTGGCCAAGCTCAAGAGCTTTTCAAAGGCGGGTCAGAAGGTGTTCCGCTCACAATCGGCCGTGAGCGCCCAAATCCGCCAGCTGGAGCAGGCATACCACGCCAAACTGCTGGATCGATCAGCGAAATCGGTAGAACTTACGCCGGCCGGCGAAGTTCTATTCGAATTCGCAGAGCGCCTGTTACGCCTGCGCGACGAATCGATGCAGGTGGTTGCCGACCGCGGCAACGTGGTGCAAGGACCGGTGACATTTGGCGCCAACGAAGCCACTTGTCTTTATTTACTTCCAGACATTCTTGCGGAGTTTCAGCGTCGCTATCCCCTGGTGCACATTAGCATCTACCGCAATTTCAGCCACAAGATCTTGCAGCGACTGGAAGAAGGGTCGATGGATTTAGGCATTGTCACGCTTCCGGTAAAATCGCCGAACCTCAAGGTGCATGTTATCAACCGGGACCGCCTCCGATTCTTCGTTAGCAGCAAAAATCCTTTAGCTCAGCGCAGCCATGTCACTCTGGATGAAGTCGCGGCGGCTCCCCTGATCTTCCCGAAAACGGGTTATACACGGCAGGTACTGGACAAGCTCTTCCGTCCGCACCGATCCCGCCTTCGCATCAGCATGGAGTTACCTAGCATTGGCATGATCAAGACGTTTGTTGCTGCGGATGTCGGCATTTCTATTATCAGCGAGAGTTTTGCCCGCGACCAGGTGAAGAGTGGCGATGTAAAGCTTCTTAACGTAGAAGGTGTCGATCTTTACCGGGAACTCGCGCTCGTCTATCGGCGTGACCGCAGCTTGCCCCGTGCTGTTCAAGCGCTCATCGGCATGATCCGTGAGAGTCGCAAGCTACAGGAGTCCAGTGCCACTTAAATCGCTGTGTTCTTCAAATTGTTCTGACTGTTTTCGCAGCTGAAGCACTACTTCACGTTAAAATCGAGGCTGGCAATCGCACGCGTGATCACGTTCTCCTGAATCTGGATCAAGTCCGTGTCCGCGAACGTCATTCCCAATACAGTCAGGAATTCGCTCCCATGCGCAACCACGCAGAGTGTCCCCGACCAGTCATGCTCTTCGGCCATTCCGCGGTAATGATATTCGACTGCCGGCTGTCCGCCCACTACCGTCTCCCTTTGCGAGATCAACCGGTAATTGTCATACACATCATGGAGGCGTGTCTCGACTGCTTGCGCAGTCTTTTCCAATGATTCCTTGGACGTTTCGTGTCCAACGACGAGCAGCGTGGATTCGTTGTAGGTTCCCATCGCAACGATGGCGTTTGGCAATGTCTGTCCCGCCCCGTCAATGATTTGCCAGCTCGGCGCCTTGTACATGCGGAAGGCGAATTGATGATTGATGTAGAGATTGCCCAAGATTTCTTCACGATTTACCGGTGGCTCTTCTTTTGGAGGGGACGGAGGAGGTCCCACTGTGACAATCGTGGCCTTGGGTGCTGTAGTCGTCATCTTCAACACTGGCGCGCTCGTGTCTGTCACTGCCTTGCCTGCTACCGGAATCTCCGGTCTCGCCGTCGTGTTCGTTAAGATGGCGGCCGCTTTTTCCTTTTTGGTTGGTTCCGATGTCGGCGTCGCTTTTGCGTCACTCGTTGTGGCACCGGGCTTTGCGGGCGGCTCCGTTTTGGAGGGAGCAGATTGACCTGGCGAGTCCGGGATGATCGAGGCGATTTTGTCTTTCTCCACGAGCACATAGCCAAAGTCCGTCTTGACTTTGAACATGTTGTCTTCGTATCCCACGATGACACCATACAGTTTCTTCCCATCTTTCAGGCGAATTTCATCCCCGCGGGTAGCGCTCGCGCACAGACCTGCTGCAACCAACATAAGCAGGATCAGGGACGGGCTTTTATGGCTGGCCGTGCTCATTGGGCAAGTATGCGTCCGACGTGCGATACCCGCAAGGTTCAGCCGCTTGGAGGTGTCCAGCGAGCTACCTCTGTGAGGATAGCCGCGATTCGCCGTACCACCCGCTCCAACTCTTCTAACGCGGTTGCCAACCGCAAACGCGCTGCTTCCGGCAATCGCCCCTGTGTTTGTTGCAGTGCCAACGCCTCTGCCAGCATGCGCAACTCTTTCCTGTGCCGAGGATTCAGCCGCTCCCACAGGCGGCGCTTGTCGCTGCGGTTACGTCCGAGCCAGGCTTCGCCGCTCTGCGCTGGGCGGCCAGTCTGTGGTTCAGCAGCCAGTTCTGTCTTTCCCGTTTCTTGCATCATGAAATGGGCCCTCATTCTTTCAACCGTTCCAGCATTTCCCCATTAATGTGCTCGCCGTCCTGCACCGTTCCGGTCACACGCATCGCGCGCGTTTCGTATACCAGGCCACCATACTTGTCATACGCGTCGGGAAAGAGAATCACCTCAAACAGGCCGCGTTGATCTTCCAAAGTTACGAACATCATGTTGCGGTAATTTTTTGTGCCCACGTGCCGATAGGTCACCACCCAGCCGCACAGCGTGACGCGCTTGCCATGCAGTTGCGGCAACTGATCGCTCCAGACCTCGTCCTTTCTAAGCAAAAAGTCCAGCGGGTGGCCGCTTACGCAGACCTCCAGAATCTCTCTTTCGTAGCGTAATTTCTGTTGCTGGGTGTAATCCGCCGTGTCGATCTCCCGCAGCGTCCGCTCGATGGAGTCATCGTGATCCATCTCGATAAACAGCGTTGTAGACGAACTGACCGCTGCCGTGGCAGCCGCACACACCGCGCGCACTCCCTGATGTGTGTGTTGTCCTTTCGTCTGTAACAAATTCCATTGCCAGAGCATCGATGGACGCGTGCTGTGGCACACATCGTCAAACGCGCCGCACTTGATCAGTGCTTCCATTTCATCGCGTTCCGCCGACACCCGCGCCAGGAAATCTTCCATGGAGCGAAACAACCCGTGTGCTTCGCGCTCGTGCAAGATGGCCAGAATAGTTTCCATACGCAATCCTTTCACTTGCATTAGCCCTACGCGCAGTGCCGTTGCTTTTGCAGAGCCAGCCTTCTGCCTGTCCTGATGTAGGAGTTGCGGGGTAACGATTCCACCGTCTGCCCCTTTCGTCTCCGCCGTATATTCCATCCGGGAACGATTCACCGATGGCAACCGCACTTCGATTCCCCAGCGTTTTGCTTCTTCCACATATGCCGACACGTGATAAAACCCTGCACCAGCACTGCACATTGCCGCCAGAAATTCTGCCGTGTGGTGGGTCTTCAGATAGGTCATGCGATAAGAAATATCCGCGTAGGTTGCCGCGTGTGCTTTGCAGAAGCCAAAGCCTGCGAACTTTTCCACCATCATCCAGGTCTCTTCGCGCTCCGCGCCCTTTAAACCCAGTTGCTCTGCCGCTTTCAGAAATTTGCCGCGGAGCCGCTCGCGTTCGCGCTGCCCGGAAAATTTAGCCGCCGACCGCCGCACAATGTCTGCCTCCGCCAGCGACATACTCCCCACGGCCTGGGCAATCTGCATCACTTGTTCCTGATAGATGCAAACGCCCAGCGTCGTGCCGAGGATGCCCTTCAACGATTCATGTGCGTATGTTATGGGCTCTTTGCTGCACAGACGTTTCAGGAAAAGTCCCTTTGATCCGTACTCGGAAGCTCCCGGCCGGATCAGCGCCAGTGCCGCCGCCATTTCCTCCAGTGTGCTGGCTTTCATCGTGTGCAGCAGCCCACGCATGCCAGGCGACTCGATCTGAAAAACGCCCATGGTGCGGCCCGCAGCAATGACGTCACAAGTGGCTGCATCGTTTTCCGGTATCGCCGCAAAATCGATCGTGCGTGCCTTCGGGCAAGGCGTTACGCCATCCGCTGCCACAGCGCTCTTTTCTTCCTTTATTTCCTCAATCTCCTTTGCTTTATGTTTCTCAATGTTGTCCAACGCCAGCGCCATCGTCGTCAGCCCGCGCTGCCCCAGCAAATCCATTTTGATCAGGCCGAAGGCCTCGATAGCGTTCATGTCGTATTGCGTTACCACGATCCCTTTCGTCGCTCGTTCCAATGGCACGAGGTCCGTCAGCGGCCGCGCTGATATCACGGTTCCGCACGGGTGAATCCCAAGATGCCGTGGCGCATCATCCAGCCGCAAAGCCACTTGGAGAATCGTTTTCCATGGCTCGTCGTTTATTGGCAGGTTGCGGCACTGTGGGAGACTTTGGATGGCGTCGAGGATTTCTCGCATCGGGCGATGCGGCAACCGCTTGGTAAAAAAATTCACTTCGCCCGGCGGCACACCAAACACTTTTGCGACCTCGCGTACCGCCAACCGCGCGTGCATGGTGATGAAACTACCGATCATCGCCACATGCTCCGAGCCCCAGCGCTCGTAGACGTAATCGAGTACTTCATCTCGCCGCGCCCCACAGATATCGATGTCGATGTCCGGGCAATCCCCGCGCTGGACATTCAGAAAGCGTTCAAAATACAAACCCCAGCGCAAGGGGCACACGCAGGAAATGCCGAGCACATAGGTCACCATCGAACTGGCTGCCGACCCTCGCGCCACCGCGGGTATCCCGCGCCGATTGGCTTCCTCCACGATGTCCCACACCAGCAGGAAATACGGCGCCAGTCCCCATTTCTCGATGAGTTCCAACTCACGGGTCAGACGCGTAAGCACTTCCGGACGCAGCGGTCGGTAACGCTTTTGCGCTCCTTCGAAACTCAACTTCCATAAGTAGGAAAATGCCGATTCCCCCTGCGGCACAGAAAATTCCGGCAAAATGAGCTTGTTTAACTCGAGTTGCAGGTCACAGCGGTCCGCAATTTCCAAGGTGTTGCGGAGCAATTCGGGATGGTCCGGAAAACATTTTTGCATTTCCTCCACCGGTTTGAACCACGCCTCACTGGTGGTAATTTCCGGCGGTGCCACAGTTGTCAGCAGGGAATTTGTGCGAACGGCATTGACGGCGCGGTGGTGCAAATGCTCTTCCGGTTTCAGGAAATGCACATTATTGGTAGCCATCAACGAGATGTTGAACTCTCGTCCGAGCCGCTCCGCCTCCCGCAACATCCGTCTATCCCCCGGCGAAAGATGGTGCACCTCGATGTACAGCCGGTCGGTGAAGATTTCCTTCAATCGTACAACTGTGTGAGCATTGTGCGTTGGGGAGAGAAAGATTCCTCGCTTCGCGGACTCCGCTCGGAATGACAAAAAAAAAGGATATAGCGCAATTACGCCGGCATTGTGCGCGGCTAATTCCTCGAGCGTGACTGGCCGACCTTCGGCCTCCGCAAAAGTTTCCTGGCCCAATCGCAGAGCGCCCAAATGCCGCAGCGTCGTCAACCGGCATAAATTGCTGTATCCCTCCGCATCCATCGCCAGCAACACTATCGGCACGCTCGACGAATTTCGATTTTCGGCGTTCCATTTTTGCTTTGCGCCCGTCGAAATGGGGCATTCCACGTCGAGTACGACCCCAAGAATGGGTTTCAGACCTGCCGTTTTGGCCTTCTTGTAAAATGGCACGGCAGCGTACATCCCATTCGTATCCGTTAATGCCACCGCAGGCATCTTCTGTTGCGCCGCTGCGGCAAGGATCTCTTCCGGAGGATTTACGCCCCGCAGGAACGAGTAATGGCTGTGACAATGCAAATGCACGAACATGAGAGTGACCTATGGCAACGAGCCGCGACCGGCGGGAAGACGATCGGAGACGTCGAACGAGCAATCAGTAGAGGGAAGGAAAGCTTGAGTCCGGAAATCTTATAGCTTGGCCGATTGTAGCTCAGGCCCTCTAGGTTGCAGGTTTTTCGCTAACACAACCGTGGTCAGCGGGAGTTTAGAGCGCACCAGAAGGGTGATGGATGCCAGAGGGCGGAAAAGGCTTGTCCCCGAAGTGTGAGTTGCGCTCCTCATCGTGATAAACATGGCGTCGACAACACCAAACCATTTTCCTTCGTGGCGTAGTGCTCGCGCAGTTCCAGGCCTTTCCCGTAAAACACTGCGTTCCAGCCGTAGCGTCCGCGCACACGGTCTACTTCGCGATTTAGATACCAGCGGCGGTTCGCGTCGGTATCGAACAGCTCATTCTGGCGGCGATCGGTGTCCAGATTTGTCACACTCACGCCCACCAGCCGGATAGCCACGCGCCGCGCAAATAATTTCGCGAATAGATCCTTTGCCGCGACAAGCAATTCGCGCTCGTCATTGGTCGGGTGCGCCAGGCGCAACGTCTGGTGCGCAGAATAATGATCCACATAACGCAGCCGCAGGCCTATCGTGCGCGCCTGGTTGCCATGTTCCCGCAGCGTCCTGCCGATCCGCTCACTCAAATATTCCAGCAAGCCGCCAAGTAATTCGGTGTCAATGGTGCCGCCTTCGATGGTGGTTTCGCGGGAAATGGATTTGGGTGTGGATGGCAGCAGCACTTCGCGTCCATCCAGCCCGCGCGCGCGTTCCCAGATTTGCTGGCCAATCGCCTCGCCGAATGCCGCCATCAGCACCGGCTTGGGAATCAAGCGTAGTTGCCCGATTGTCGAAACTCCGCGTTCCGCCAGAGCTCCCGCGTGGATATGTCCGATGCCGTGCAACTTTTCCACTGGCAGCGGCGCCAGAAAGGCTTCCTCTGTGCCCGGCGCCACAATGCGGAATCCGCGCGGACGTTCCAGCCGCGACGCAATCGACGCCACTACTTTCGTGCGCCCGGCCCCCACGGAAACGCTCAAACCCGTCCGGCCAAAAATCTCCACCTGCAATCGGCGCAGTGTCGCTTCAAAATCGGGATACAGCCGTTCTGTCCCTCCAAAATCCAGATAAAAGTCGTCCAATGCCGCTGTTTCCACCGCCGGCGTGTAAGTTTCCAGGATGCGCCGAACACGCTCTGCAAAATCCGCGTAGTGCTCGTATTGTCCGGGCACGACAATTGCCTTCGGGCAGATGCGCAGCGCATCGCGAAAGCTCATGGCTGTCTTTACGCCGCGAAATTTCGCTTCGTAGCTTGCCGAAGCCACCACGCCGCGCCCTACCAGTACGGGCTTGCCGCGCAGCTTTGGATTCAGCACCTGCTCAACGGAAGCAAAAAACGCGTCCACGTCTACGTGCACAATATGCGGCGTCTTTTCTGCTGCACGAGACTTGCCAAGGCCGAGCCAGTTGGTGGGAAGCCATGATCGCTTTTCCGGCGCGGTGACTTGGGAGGAAGAAGCCGCAGGACTCGAAGAGTCGCCCTGCGCTACATGTCCTACAGGTTCGAGATCGGTCTTCGGGAGGGCTACGTTTTCGACACAGGCATCCATGGCAGCTCCTGACAGGGAAGAGAAATTTGCAGTAGTTTTAACGGGCGGCATCCGGCTCGGGAGAGCCCGAAGGCAATGGAGCCGGAGCCACCCGTTTCCCGTTTCCTCTACCGGAAGGGAATATAGGCGAACAAAAAGCGAAAGTCAATAGATTTTCTCTTGCCCTCTTTCTTTCCTAAATTCCTCCTTTCTCCTTCTGTGTGTGATAAATATTCGTTCGCAGCTCCCCACTGCGGTGTAGTTCAAGCGACTACAGTCTGAACAAAATCTAAACTTCTCGGAGAAATGCGCATGAAGAATCTCTCGTTCACTTCCTGCATCCTGTCGTTGCTTGGGATTTCCGTTTTTGTGCCCTCCCGTACAGGGCCAGCAAGCGGCCGTGCCTCCCGCTCAGCAATCGCCGTTCATCTTTTCCAAAGCGGACAGCATCGTCTACGTAAGTGATTTTGAACTCGATGCCCAGAGTTTTCAGGCTGATGAAGGGCGCACCAAAATCGTGCAGCGTCCCGGCATCATTGAAGGGCCGCGCCAGCAGCAAAAAGATCCAGCGGTTCAAGCAAAGAAAATGGTCGACCTTATGGCCACAGATATCGTGAACGACCTGAAAAAAGCCGGCTACAAGGCGCAACGACTGAGTGCCCAGATACGCGGCCCACTTCAGGCGCTTGGGTACACGGGGTTTTCACCGAACTGGACCAGGGCAACCGCATTCACCGCGCGGTCATTGGCTTTGGCGCCGGCGAAGCCAAAATGGACCTCTACGTAACCATGAACGACCTAGCACATCCGGATAAGCCTCTTTACACGGCTGCAGAAAGTGGAACCAGCGACAAAAAAATGGGTGCTGCAATCACCATGAACCCGTATGTTGCCGCGGCCAAGTTTGTGATGGAAAAGAACGCCCCGGAAAAGACTATCAAGAAAACCGCTTCTGGAATCTCCCAGGAAATCATCATGCATCTGAAGGAGCATGAACCCAAATAACCCGTTGCGGCGTCTTGCCTTGCGAACCCTGAACACTGGCCTAAAGGTCAATTGCGCCGTGCGCGGGGAGGCTTATCCTAGCCATAGGGTGAAACAGGTTCGCATCGCCGTTGTGGGTTTTCTGGGGGCTTGGGCTTTAGCCTGTGGGCCGCTAATGCCGCTTTTGGCGGACGCTCCGGCAGGTCCGTCTAAGGAAGAAACAGCTCTTCCTTGGGCCATTTGCCCGATCGTCTATCCATTGGATCAATCTCCTTCGGATCGCGGTATTCACTACACCTTTTATGGCAATGGGTTTTTCATCAACAGCGATGGTTATTTGCTAACGGCGGCGCATGTCCTTAGCCAGTTGAGCGGTACGCAACCCTACATTGTGTTGCGTCTGCCCATGGCGCCGCCCCGCTTGTTAAAGGTTGAAGTGATTGCGATGGATTGGGAGCATGATGTAGCACTTCTGCGCGCTACTCCCAATCCATTCCAAGGTAAATACCAAGTCAGATTTTTGCCACTGGCAGTGCAGCGGCCCGCACCGACACAAGCGGTACTGGCAGCGGCGCTGCGTCCTTCGCGATTAAGGGACCCCTACACATTCGATGCCCTTGTGGAAGATCGGCCGGCGGGCGAAGTCCTCGGGTATGAATTTTCGCAACTCGAAAAGGGCAACGCAGACACCAAATTGCTCCTCTTCAGCCACGAAGTCCTGCTGGGAGACAGCGGCGCACCTGTCCTTTCCGCAGAGTCGCAAGCCGTTGTCGGACTGGTTGAAGGGCGCTGGCTACGCACGAATGCGGCTTCGATTGCCACTGCCATGAAGCAGTCTACGAGTGGCGTGGGTGCCGCAGTGCCCATTCATTACGCAATCCCCTTATTGCAGCAGCAGGGTGTGACTTGGCACGCGGCACCGCAGGAGGCCAAGAGTGTTGCGCCAACGAGCGCCGTTTCGGTGGGCTCGACGGCAGCCATTCCGCTCTCCCTGGTGGCCGCGCCCCATCCTTCGCAGGCCCTCCAGGGCGGAGATGTTGTGCTCGAAGCAGGAGTGAACCGTGAAGGAGAACTTGTCGATATTGAGGTCGTGCGGGGTGCCCCGCCGTTCCTCGACAAAGCGCTGAGCGCCGTGCACACCTGGAGTTTTCTCCCTGGCAGGGTCAACGGAGACCCAGCCGCGACGCGCATTGGAATCATCTTTCAATTTGCATCCCCAAGTGGCTTGCCGAACGGGTCAAGAACACGCCAATACCACCCGGCCCTCGCAGCGACGCATGACCGAGCCGCGTTGCCGGTCGTCACTACAGAGCCGCAAGCGTTTTCCACCAAGATCCATGCCGAAGCAAGTGTGATTCTCGACGTTCAGATTGATGCACAGGGCAAAATCGCCGCGATGAATGTGATCGAAGACACGGAATCGTTGGCTACTTCGGTTGCCGCAGCAGTGCACGAGTGGCAATTTGTCCCTGGAGTCTGCGCGAGTGTGAACTGCGATTCAACACTGATTATTGTCGTGGTGTCACGACAAAGTGCGTCGCCCGTCAATGCCCAATCCAACAGACAGCCGGATGCACACTGAGCCGGGGAATCGGGGATAGTGCACGACTCCCAGCAACTGAATCGTGCGATCGATGATTCGTAGCTATCCCTTAAAGACCACATTCCTCAAAAAGAAGAAGAGGAAGCCCGAGAGCATCATTGCGGCCGGCAGCGTCAGGACCCACGCCAGTGCCAAATTGCGCACGGTGCTCATCTGCAAACCAGAATGGTTCGCCATCATCGTGCCAGCCACTCCCGATGACAGCACGTGCGTGGTACTCACTGGCAGGCCCAAGCCATCTGCTGCGCCGATGGTCGCCATCGCGGTAATTTCCGCAGCAGCACCTTGAGCGTAAGTAAGGTGAGTCTTCCCGATTTTTTCTCCAACCGTGACGACAATCCGCTTCCAACCGACCATTGTGCCCAAGCCCAACGCCAGCGCCACTGCCACTTTGACCCAGAGAGGAATGAACCGTGTGGCTTGATCCACATGCTTCTTATAATTTTTCAGCACAGCCACATCCGCGGCGGCCAATGCAGGCTTGCCAGACTTCTGCATCAATCGCAGGGCCTCGCTCACTAGATACATATCGTTGCGGAAGTTGCGCACCTGCGTCCGCGGCACCTTCGAGAGTTCTTTGAACTCGGCCAACTCCGTGCCGATATCGTTAATCATCATGCGCAGGGCGAGCATGGTATTCGGCTGGAACTGCTTTGTGCGCACGTAATCCGTTATGTCCTCACGGGGGTCTCCAACCACAGCGGAACCCTCAACGTATTTGCCCACGGTATCTGCTGCCTGGCGCGACACCGCCACGAAATCCTGCGATTCTCGTGCAGTCACAGCGTGGTTTAGCGCGTAGGTCGTTGGGACAGTGCCAATCAGAATCAGCATGATCAGTCCCATCCCCTTTTGGCCGTCGTTTGATCCGTGGAAAAAGCTCACGCCCGTGCAGGTCAGAATCAGCAGACCGCGAATCCAGAAAGGAGGTGGCTCCGTACCTTCAGGAGCCTCATAGAGCCTTTTGTCCTTGATGATTGCCTTCATGGTGGCAAAGAGAAGGGAAGCGAGAATAAACCCGAAAATCGGGGAGAGCAGCAGGGACTTTCCGATGTTGGCCGCTTGCGCCCAGTCGACTCCGCTGGTGCCGCTCTTGACGCTCATCAACTGGTTGGCGATGCCCACACCAATGATCGAACCTATGAGGGAATGCGAACTCGAAGCGGGAAGCCCAAACCACCAGGTGCCCAGATTCCAAACGATTGCTGCAATCAGCAAGGCAAAAACCATCGCGAAACCGGCATTTCCACCCACTTGCAGGATCAATTCCACCGGGAGCAAAGAAACAATGCCGAACGCCACTGCGCCCGTGGATGTCACTACTCCCAGGAAATTCCAGAAACCCGACCAGACCACCGCGATGTTCGGGTCCAACGAATGCGTATATATTACGGTAGCCACTGCATTTGCCGTGTCGTGAAAGCCATTCACAAACTCGAATCCCAATGCCACCAGCAGAGCAATGCCTAATAAGATGTACGGCCACGCCGATCCCAGTACGACTCCATTGAGATCTCTTCCAATACTCATTCCGATGAAGATCAGACCTGCAATGAGCACCAAGCCAAAAATCAAAGTTCCGATTCGGCTTGGACCACGATTCAATTTTTCCGCGATTACATGCGACCCAGTTGTTACGGGTGGAGCAGGCGTGGTGGCAGTTGCCATGGCATTCCTTTCAGGAACGGGTTGAGACGAATTCCCAGTGAGAGCAACGATTTCGGAGCCCTTCTTATAGTCACAAATTGTTACTTGCTGATGAACGTCTAGAAAACACGTCCTAACTGGAAGAACCACTTGTGGTGCCCGGTGTCCCCGACGCTTCCCCCAATGAATATGGGCCCGAAGGCCGTTTTGGCAATGACGCCGGCCGCCCCGTCGCCCGAGAACAATCTCGGTCGAAACGCACCGGAAAGGAATCGGCAGTTCGTCAAAGGACTCCACCGTGGAATATGGCAGAGTCTCGCGATCGATCAAGAGATTCACTTGTTGGCCGCTATTCAACCCTGGGGGAAGTGTTGCGCCGTGTTTTAATCCAATCTGAATTGCATTGGGGATGTCGCGGGCGTCCTCCTTTCGGGGGAACGTCAGGTCCTGATACGGTGTTTCGCCACCCAACAAGAGTGTCCAATCGGCCGTTTTCACGATAGCGCGCAATTGGTCGGCAGACTTTCCCGTGGCATACAGTCCTCCGACCAATCCTCCCATGCTGGTTCCAGCGAGATAATCGATCGGAATGTGGTGAACTTCGAACCACTTCAACACGCCGATGTGCGCTTCTCCCAATGCTCCGCCGCCTTCCAGCGCCACGCCAATCGTTGGCCGCGACTTAGGAACGGGCTTGTCTTCCGGACTGACCGGCTTCGTGGTGAGCGGCTGTTCTGGCTTCTGTTGCGCTAACGACGGCAGCGACACGGACACCAAAGCTATGAATAGCGCAAAGTGCATTAGACGCATGATAGTTCCTCGGATGAGTCGATATCTGGGCGGCGGTTCGAAAAAACTCCATCCAGTTTTACCCAGCTTACCCAGACTGGCAAGGCAGTTCATTACCAGCAGCCTGACGCACAGATCGCGCCGCACCACAAACTTGTTCCGTGACCTCGATGGTCCCTCAGGCATCGAACTACGTGTCAACTTCTAGCTGCAAATCGAAATGGAGTCCCGCGACATGGCGGAAGTTGAAGCAGCTTCAAAACTGGATAACTTGCATCCAACCGGCGGTGGCCGTCTCCATTGTTAAAGAAGCGGTCGAATGGTACACGAACCATTTCGACTGCCGCATCACATACCAGGATGAGACTTAGGCTCTCGTACAATTTGCCAACGTGAGCTTGGCATTCGTTTTGCCCGAGCAGCACCCGCCTCACATCGCCGTCCTCGGCGATCCTGATTCTTATGGCAAGCCTGAAAAACATCGCCGCGGAACGCGCTCGGTTTATGTGAAAGATACCCCGCAGGGGACACGTCGAAATTCTTGCTCTCGAATAACGCACTCGCCGTCAGCCTTGCCCCTTAGACATTTGCTTCCTCTTCCGGGTGACGTTGACGGTGCGCTAGCCCCACACCGCAAAGTACCAATGCCCCGCCCAGAATCTGCGTCAGGGTCAGTGGTTCATTCAAAAGAATGGCCGCCATGACAGCTGTCAGCGGGCCTTGTGTCAGCAGGCTTACGGATGTAATGGTCGCAGGCAAATGGCCGAGAGCATAGGTTAACGCCAGGTAGCCGCCTAATTGCGATATTAACCCCAGACCCAGCACGGCCCAGAGTGTTTGTCCATGCGGCATCCGCAACGAAATTCCCATCGACAAATTGATGAGGAACAGCGCCACCGTGCTGGAGATCATTGCGAATCTTAGAAATCCAAGGGTACTCGTCGTAGTCCTCACCCGTTCTGTAGCCAGCAGGTATACGGCGAAGCACGCCGCTGCACCCAACGCCATCAGGTCGCCCATTCCCAATTGCAAATGCTTCCCGAGGTCGGCGCGCAGGATGACAACTGTCCCGGCCAAGGCTAGCAAGAAGCCAAGCCAGAATGCTCCTGCGGGGCGCTTTCGGAAAACCAGCCAACTCAGCAGCGCAACCCCGATCGGCGTGTTATTCCCCAACAGCGTTGCATTCGCCGCACTCGTCTTCAAAATGGAGGTGTTGTAGAGGGCCAGGTCCAACGCGAAAAATACCCCGCCGAGGGCGATGATCCCCAACATGCGACCGTTCAGCCGAGCCCCTTTGCGGTCATACAAGAAACTTGGCAACAGCACCATGGCCGGGATCAACATCCGGTAAAATGCCGAAGCCGGACCCGGAATATCCGTCCAACGGACGAAAATTGCGGACCATGCGATGCACATGATCCCGGCAATCAGCGCCAAATACGCCGGTAGTACCCCTGCGCGTGCCCTCCCGCTTGCTAAGGATCCTGCTTGCGTTCCCACGGCTCTCTCCACCGTTTCCCGCAGCAGTATCCCACACGTTGTCGAATCATACAGGTGCCGAATTGGCCGCATAGCCAAGTCGTTCTATTGCGGCAACCTTTACCTGTCGCTAGTGTTGAATCAAGCGAGGGGTCAGGCCAGAGTGCGGCCGTTTTCTTGCGAGGTAGCCAGTATGACCACAGCAAACGCTCCTAGCCCGGTCCCGGAAAAGCCCCTCAGTGCCTGGATTTGGGCGTTTCGCTGCCTTCGCTGGTCGACGTATCTCGCCGCCCTGATCACCTTAATCCTGCTTCTTCACAAGACTCCACCCCCGCCAGTCCAATCTTCTCCGCAGGCCGCTGCAAGGGCCGAAGAGAAGCTGCAACAGGTAGAGGAATCGGTCTCTCAAGGTCAAAAAGCCACGCTCCGGCTGGACGAAAGCGAACTCAATTCCTATTTGGCTTCTCACCTCGATTTAGCGAAGAACGCGTCCGCCCCTGTTGCCACTGCAACTGAGGCGTCGCAAAGCACCGACGGTCCCGGGGCGCCCTCAGCCGCCGATGTGGAGCAAATGCGTTCCTCGGTGCGAGACGTGAAAGTGCAGATGGAAGGCGACCAGGTTCGCGCCTATGTCGTCTTCGATGTTCACGGCAAGGAAATGACCTTAGATCTGGTTGGCAAGCTGGGCGCTCAGGACGGGTATCTGAGATTTGAGCCTGTTAGCGGACAGATCGGCTCGCTGCCGATTCCACAATCCACCTTGGAATCCGCGGTGCAGAGACTCATGGACTCTCCGGAAAATCGCGAAAAGCTGAAGTTGCCTCCGGATGTGGCGGATATGCACATCGAGAACGGCCAACTCGTCGCTACCTACCAATAAGACTGCGGAAATCAGGCCCGCGTATTCCTTGTGATTGTCGTAGCCCAGAAGATCCACAAAATTGTGCACAGAGCCATCGATAGCCGCACATCCAGGATCGCCGCCAACGTCGCCAGCAGGTAAGCTGGTGGCCCGAACATGTAGCTATGGCACGTTTTCGTGATAAATTCCTTTGAAGCACTGGGCGAGAGCAGCGGTTTACGGAATGCTGCGCGGATGAACAAGTAAAAGCAGAGAGCTATGAAAACGAATGTTCCCGCATAGAAAGCCGCCGCCATCTTCGCCGCTGGTGTTTCTAAATAAGACGCCAATACTGACGTCGGGTAGGGGACAAACGTGATCCCCAGCAGCAGGCAGCCATTCGCAAAATGCAGCCACGCGTCGGTTCGGCAAACATTGCGTAGGATCGCATGATGATGCACCCACATTATCAGAATCGTGAAGAAACTGGTCACCAGCCCGACGTAGCTTGGCCATTGCTGCAGCAGGGCTTTCCCAAGTTGTGCCGGAGCACTGCTGGCAATCGCGAGATCCGGTACTTTTAGTTCGAGAACGAGCAGTGTGATCGCGATGGCGAACACGCCATCACTAAACGCCTCCAGCCGTCCCGTTTCTTTCTCCGGCTGTGGTTCCAAAACCTTTGCTTGCATGTTCAGGAGTCCTGAATTCTGCACTAGAGTAACAGCCCTGGCAATGAATCCGAAGCGTTAGCTTGAAATGCCAGCGTATGCCTTCTACAAAGCTTGCTAAAAATATGTAAGGCTTCTCTTGTCGAGGTATACTACGTGGCTGCAGCACGCAGGGGCAGGGAATGGAGCAGCAAAAAAAAGATCAAGAATTAGGATTGGACCGGGAAATTTCGCGGCGGGATTTTCTGAATGGCGTCGCCATTGGAGCTGGTACAGGTTTGCTCGCGGGTTCCCTTGGCGCCGAGCATCTTCTCGCTGCCGGAATCTTCGACCAGTCCTCGTCGGAAAAAGCGCCCGATTACTATCCACCTACGAAACTCGGGATGCGCGGCAACCACGATGGCAGCTTCGCCATGGCGCATCGTATACGCGATGGCGAAAATCCCGACGCACTCGGCGAACCTGTCCAGACCGGCGAA
Source organism: Candidatus Acidiferrales bacterium (assembly GCA_963775865.1). GTDB lineage: Bacteria > Acidobacteriota > Terriglobia > Acidiferrales > UBA7541 > Acidiferrum. Next base: position 179,070 of record CAVZKU010000015.1, read on the forward strand.
AGCTACGATCTAGTGGTCGTGGGTGGGGGCATTAGCGGTTTGGCCGCAGCTTACTGCTTCCGCCAGAAGGCCGGGAAAAACGCAAAGATTCTGATTCTCGACAATCACGATGACTTTGGTGGTCACGCGAAACGCAACGAGTTCCAGGCCGGCGGGCGGATGCTTCTCAGTTACGGTGGAACGCAGTCCATCGAAAGTCCTGGCAGCTATAGCGCGGAAGCCAAGGGCCTACTAAAAGAACTCGGCATTGACACGGATAAGTTTTACAAAGCTTACGACCAGAAACTCTACTCCAATCTGGGCACAGCTGCTTTTTTCGACAAGGAAACGTTTGGAGAAGACAGGCTGCTTCCCGGCATGAACACTACACCGTGGGCCGAGTTTCTGGCAAAAAGTCCACTGAGCGATTCGGTGCGCAAAGAGATCACTCGCGTTTATTCCGAGAAAGTCGATTACCTCAGAGGGCTAACTCAGGAGCAGAAAGTCGCTCAACTGAAAAAAATCAGTTATGCGGTATTCTTGACCCAATACTGCAAACTCCCGCCTGAAGCCTTGCCCTTCTTTCAGACTTTCACTCACGACCTCTATTGTGTCGGCATTGAAGCCGTGCCGGCCTATACCTGCTATGAGGCGGGGGACGACTACAATTCCTTTAGCTACGCTGGGTTTGATGGTTTAGGCTTGCCTCCCCACGGAAAAGAGGAGCCCTACATCTTTCATTTTCCCGATGGAAACGCATCCGTCGCCCGCCTTCTGGTGCGTTCTCTGGTTCCCGCATCAATTCCGGGAAATACGATGCAAGACATCGTTATGGCTAAAGCCGACTACAGCCAATTAGACCGGGCGGAAAATTCAGTGCGCGTGCGCCTCAATTCCACCGTCGTCAATGTCCAGCACGTGGCCTCAGCAAGAACTTTCAAGGAAGTTCGCATTACGTACACCCGCGCTGGCAAGCCCTACCTCGTGAAAGGGAACTACTGCGTCCTCGCCTGCTACAACGTGATGATCCCTTACATCTGCCCGGAATTACCGGAGGGGCAAAAGGAATCGCTTTCTTATTTGGTGAAGGCGCCGCTCGTTTACTCGCATGTCGCCATCCGCAACTGGACGTCATTTTCGAAGCTTGGCATTCATCAGATCGTATCGCCTGGCAGCTATCACACGTATACCGCGCTCGACTTTCCAGTCAGTATTGGCGGCTACAAATTCCCCAGCCAGTCGGAGGAACCGGCTGTCCTCTTTATGCTGCGAACGCCCTGCAAGCCCGGATTGCCCGTCAGAGATCAGAATCGCGCAGGACGCACAGAGCTCCTGCAGACGCCATTTTCTAAATTCGAACGCAATATTCGCGACCAACTCGGCCGCATGTTGGGCAGCGTGGGCTTTGACCCCGCCGGGGACATTTCCGGTATCACTGTTAACCGCTGGGCGCACGGCTATGCCTACACTCCCTTCGGGCTCGATACACCGGATTGGAAGGAAGGCGAGGAACCTTGGGTCCGCGGCCGCCAGCCATTTGGACGGATTACCATCGCCAATTCCGACGCGGGTGCCAATGCTTACACAGATGTCGCCATCGACCAGGCCTATCGTGCTGTCGACGAGTTGTTTTCCCAGAATTCATGAACACAACGGCAATAATCGCAAATTGCTCGTTTAGCAATCTTCATCTCGAAATTCGAGCGCGGCCTAGAGTTCTGTCTTAATCTAAAATTGTCCACCGATCGGACAAGTCGCCAATCGAACGAGGAAATTTCTATGCGGAATCTCATGGTGGCCGCTGTTTTGGCTTTTCTGGGAGTCGCTCTGGCTACGGCGCGCCAGAACACCAATAATGACGAAGGCGGTCGCGTTCTCGCGTTGGAAAAAGTATGGAATCGCGCGCTAGAAGAAAAGGACACGAAAGCGCTCGACATGCTTCTTGCGAATACCATGGTATCCGTAGATATCGATGGAAGTATCCAATCGAAGGGAGAATTTCTCGCCAGCATCAAAGCACCCGATTATCTTCCGTCCCAGGCGGTCACCGAGCAGAGCACTGTACAGGTTTATGGAGATGCGGCCGTCGTGGTGGGCATCTTTCGCGTCAAGGGAACAGACAAAGGCAAACCCTTCTTGCACCGGGAACGTTTTGTCGATACCTGGATTAATACAAGCGGGGCTTGGCAATGCGTTGCTACGACGAGCAACCTGATTACCTCAAAACAATCCAAAGATTGAGCTCAGGCTGTCCTTTTTTTAGTTTGCTTTAACGAGGAAATGGCTATCTTGTTACCAGTCGGAATATTTTGAACCGTCGAGCGCGGTTCCTTGTGACTTGGAGTACACGTCAAACACATTGCTGCCGCCCCAGCTCGTGGAATCCGGATCATCCTGAATAGACCGCAAACCCCATTCGCGCTGGCCGGTCATCGGATCCACTGGAATTCTACGCAAGAACCGAACTTTCTTATTGCCTGCCAGGGTTACCCCATTCACCAGTGTCTCCAGGTCCGGCGGATAACCATTGCTGGTTAGCTCCACCCGAAACGCCATGGTATCTGCCATGTCTTTATAGCGGTCGATGGCGTTCCGGATTTCCCGCAAGTTTCTGTGCAGTTCTGCCTCCCGGCTTCGCACCACCATGATGCGGATCAAAGGTTCCGCCGCACTCGCCAGAATCAAAAGGATAGTACAGGCAATGATCAGTTCAAGAAGCGTCATGCCATTTTCGGCAGATCGTTTTCTTCGTGCACTGATTGTGGATGATGGAATCGTCTTCACGGGTACCTGGCTTTCAGCATTCCGGTTGCGCGCTTGGAATTTGTGGTTCAACGCAGCCAACCGTCCCATGTTGCCAACGCCAAAAGTGGCTCCGGGGCCTGGACTCGAACCAGGATAGCCAGCTCCAAAGGCTGGTGTCCTACCAATTAGACGACCCCGGAGTCGTGGGGTAACCCATCTAGTTTACTTGATACTCCTCGACTGGCAAATCCCGCTGGTCAGAGATTCCTTCTCAAACTCTTCCTTGGAACTATTCGGCTGCTTCGGCTGAAGGTCAAATGCAGCCGAACTTCATTTTTGCTAGAATTGAAAGATTGACTACCCCTGTGGAGAGGTGGCCGAGTGGTTTAAGGCGCACGCTTGGAAAGCGTGTGTAGGTTAACCCCTACCGTGGGTTCGAATCCCACCCTCTCCGCCAGAATTTCCCGTTTGTTTTCAGCTAATTCACGACGGCGGATTTCCCGTGTACCTTCCGTGTACCCTTCGTTGGTCCAGAGGAAAAGTCCTCGAGTGCAGGGTCCAGCTTCCATGCCGCGGTCAAGTCCGCTTCGATTTGCGCCTGGCGCGAGCGCGTCCAGGGCGAATAGTGCTTCTCGGTGATTTTGACGGACTGATGGCCGAGTAGAATCGAAACGCGCTCAATCGGCACGCCGGCCAGGAGCAACTCCACCGCGAACGTGTCACGCAGCCTGTGACTGACGGAATTGGAAAGCCCTTTCACGATTCCCGCCTGGTCAAAAATGGTCTTGATTTTCTCCTGGTAGTCGCACGTCACCGTCTCGCGCTTCCCCTGTCCGGACAAGAAGTATCGTGTATCAGTGATGCGGGGAGTCGCGGCGAGAGCTGCGGCAACGGAGTTCGGCACAATGGTGCTGACCGCGACGCCGGTCTTGGCCGTGTAGAGGAAAATCTTGTTTCCGTCAACGCGGTCCATGGTCAGCGAGACGGCGTCCGATATTCTGAGCCCGGTGTACCTCATCAGTAGAACCAAGGTCCGCAGGCGATGCGCGCCGAGCTTAGCAGACGGCGGCGCCGTTACCCTCCAGCGGTCACAGGTGGCCAATATCGCCACCATCTCCTCGTGCGAGAGCGGCATCGTGGGCGCCGTGTCGATTCTCGGTGATTTCAACTTCATTGCCGCATTCGATTCCGTCCACTGGCGGTCATGGCAGAACCGGAAGAAGGCGCGGAGCCGCTCGAGTTTCTTAGCCGAGGACCTGGCGCCATCCTTCCAGGTGCTACGGAATCGGCTTAGCGTCTCCAGGTCAAATTCTGCGAGCGTGGCGATTCCGTGCGCCGTCGCATACTCCATCATCTGGCGGTGGAGCCGTTCGTACTTGCGAACGGTCTCGGTGGACAGTTTCCGGCCAGCCATGTCGGAGACACCTGCTCCCAGGCATCTGCCAGGGACGGCGTGATGGTGCGCACGCCCACCAGGCGTTTCTTCTCATCCTCCCACTTGCGGACCGTGCTCTGTGCCTCCTCCCAATTTCGCGTGCCCAGTGAAATGCGAATCTCCTCGCCGGCCAGCCGGCCGTCCACCCATATCGGGCATCCACACCGGCGATATTGGCGGCCCTCGCCGCGGTGTTCGCAGGCTTTTTTGTGGCGTCGATAGGCTATGAGCATAGTTGCCTCACTTTCACTGCCAATGCTTTCTGTTTTTCTTCTTCCACTCTTCCGTCTGCCTCATGTCCTTCTGTGAACAAGGGCGAGAGCAGAAAATCTGCCCGCGCCGGCCGACAAAAAAATATCGGCCGCACTTGTCCAGGGCGCAGTGGCGAACAGACAAGAGTTCGCCTCGCGCCACCAACGTCTCGAAATCCCACTCTAGCGTCGCGGCGAGCCAGCGGTCGGAATGAGGACTGCCTGACCGCAACGGCTCGCGGGCCATGTAGAATCGCGGCGCCTCGCCGACCATGTTGAACTGCGACGGGTACATTTTGGCAATCCATCGCGCAGCCTTCCGAATCCGTCGCCTCTGTTTTGTCGTTTCGCGCAAATATGCTTTCCAGCGCGCCCCTGGTAGTCGCGTCCAGGGCGGCCTCTCAAATTTTGCGATGGCCAGGGCCGATTCCACGATGGTCCTGTAGGCGCGTGCTACTTCCATCTTGGAATTGAGATAGTACGCGAAGCGGTTTCCATGCAATCTAACCTGTCTTTTTGCGGCTTTTCGCGGACTCTCTGTTTTATTGGCGGTCATTTTTAGTAAGAGCTCGAATTTCCTCTACAATCCAAGCCGGCTCGCCGGCCTCATCGACTGGACAATGATTGAGGACCGCACTAGGGAGTTGAGGGCGCTTCCGCACTGGGAGGACCCGAGCGAAATGGTCACCTCCTGTTCAGACCAGTTCCACGTTGACCTGTGGCGCGGGCAGAGGTGGCGCCCGGAGATTTGGATTGAGAAGGACGCATTACTCGGCGTCATTGAGGGCATCTGCAGGGAGCTGGACGTTCCGTACTTTTCTTGTCGCGGCTACACATCGCAGACGGAAATGTGGGTAGGCGCTCAGCGATTGCTGAGGTACAAGGACGATGGACAGACTCCGATTATTTTTCACCTCGGCGACCATGACCCTTCCGGCCTGGATATGAGCCGGGACATTGCCGACCGCCTTGAGATGTTCATGGGCGGAACTAAGCTCGAGCGCCTGGCGCTGAACATGGACCAGGTCCAGGAGTACACCCCACCACCAAACCCCGCCAAGACCACGGACTCACGCTATCAGGCCTACATCACGAAGTATGGCCGCGAGAGTTGGGAGCTCGATGCGCTTGAGCCTCAGGTGATTTCAGATTTAATTCGCGCCAACGTCACGAGGTTACTGGACCCCAAAAAATGGAAAGCACGGCTCAGGGAGCGCAAGCGGGCGCGCCGGATGCTGAAACTCGCGTCCGACAACTGGCAACGGGTTGAGAAATTTCTGGAGGCACGGCCATGACGGACGAGGAAAGAAAAAAAGACTACCGCGAGAAAATGCTGATTACTCTTCGCAGCAATGTGAGGGTCTACACCGATTGCCAAGAGCCTGGAAAGCCGGCCTATCACAGTCTCTCGCGCCTGGCGGTGGGCTATCCAGGGTACACCGGCTATGTGAATAGCAAGCCGATTGAATCTTGGACGGAGGAGAAACGCCTGCGGAGATGGGCCGACTTAAAGCGGAGAGCACGGCGCGAGCTCGAGGAGTTTGAGAATGGTGGTCCGCGGCCGGCAAGCCGGAAAAAACAAAAACAGAGACGGGGCGCAACGGAGGTGCTTCTGCATTTGCTCGAGGAAGCCGGACGAGATGGACTTGCCCTCGAAACTATATTCGAGCGCGTTTACGGTCGCCCCTGCCGGGATGAGAAAGACCTGGCCAAGTGCAGGCTGTTGGTTTCGATGGATACGTTAACACGAAAACCCAAGGTTTCCACATCTATCGCCTGCTATTTTTGCTGCTTACCACTCAAACAGAACGACGCTTTCATCGAGTTCGCCAGTCGAAAACCTAACGGCGGACTGCTTTACTCGCGCGAGGATTTCGAGTGTATCGCAATTTTTGCTCACGCCCGGTGTGGCCCGCTTGGCCTTTACTGGGTCCCGTTCAGTCGCCTGGATGAGAACTGGGAGAAACATTTGCGCGGGAAAACGTGGTGGTCTGAAACATTCACCGCAGCATTCGCCGCGGCTCGGAGTGCGCTACTCCCGGCGTCGAGCGAGGCGTAGAAAAAATAAGGCCGCCGTGCGTGCGGCCCCTATAGCTGAGAGGACATCAGAAAGGTCGTACGTGGTGGAGATAGCGCAACTCGCGGGCAATGAGCCAGGTGAACGTGACGACCGGCCGAAAGCGCTGAGATGCCTGTTCGATGTGCGCGAGTACCTTCCGACAGTGGAAGCGTCTTTCACACACAAAGCAGTGCTATTTTACCTTGCCAGCTTCGCCAATCCTGACGGGTCGAACATCATTCAATCTTCCCGCTCCATCGCGAGGCAGTTGGGCTGCGCTCGAAACACTGCCATCGCTGCCCTAGACTTCTGGGTCAGAGAAGGGATTTTGGTCATCGACCGACCCGGAAGAGATGGAAGAGGGCACGCCCCGATGTACAGCATCCATCTCCCTGAAACGGGTCGGCTAGCGACCCGTTTCAGCAATTCAAACGGGCCAACCCCTGACCCGTTTACTAAATCTCAAACGGGTCAGCCCAAGAATCTAAACGGGTCAACTCGAGAACCTAAACGGGTCAATTTGCCCCTCCAAACGGGTCAGCAGCTGAACCCTACCGTCTTACCGAAAGATTTACCGAAGAACTTACCGTCATCATCCGCCATGCGCACTCAGGCACCTGTGGAAGGCCTAGCGACCGCAGATGATGATGACTCAATCGATTCCAGCTTTCAGAGTGAACCCGGAAACCAGCACCGCAGCAAACCGCAAACCCTGCCCTTAACTGAAGAGGAAAAGCTGACCCCTGAGCAGGCCTCGGCGGAGCGCAACAATCAGCGGGTAGATGCTCTGGTTTCCAAGGTGGTCGAGCTGCGCAAAAACGAGCGAGAGGAAGCCGAATTTTTGTCGTTTGCCCTGGACCGGATTGCGGACCGAGCTCACCAAAACGGAACGCGCATCGGCGGCGTGGCATACCTGCAAACCGCTCTCGACAATCTGCTGCACTCTAGGGAACGCGATGAGTGGTGGGATGAGTGGAACGTGGTCCGCAAGCGGAGAGAACGTCTCGCGGTTCCCGTGGTGAGGGCGGAGCATGAGCAGCTCGTGAAAATAAATCTTTGTGTTGGCGCGGTATTGGGCTATCTTCTTGCCGTCCAATTCCATTTCTAATTCTGCCACTCGCGCCCATTTCAGACCGCGAACGGTTTTTGCAGCTTCGGCCACCGCGTTTTCCGCAGCCTTTGAGAAGCTCTCCTTGGACGTTCCGACTACCTCGATAACCTTTTGCGGCATTTCGGTTCTCCTTTGAATCGTCACTGAGGATTGTTAGCGCTGACGATGTTTGTGCTGTTTGCTATTATGCCTCTTCTGTGGGCCAGACAAAACGCATCCAGAATACCTGAACGTGCCCTCATTCGTGCCTGTGGGTGAAGGATGACGCGCGAACAATTCATCAAGGTAGTCGAGGAAACGCTCGACTCGCTTCCACGACAATTTCGCAGCCGCATCCGTAACGTGGCTGTTCTGGTAGAGGATGTTCCGCCGAACCAGCCATCAGCACAAGCGGGGCAGCAAAGGCGGCTGCTTCTGGGTCTCTTCCACGGCGTGCCGAAGACAAAGAAGAGCAGTTTTGACTGGCCCGCGGGACCCGACCACATCGTGCTTTACCAGAAGAATATTGAAGCGGTCTGCTCCAATGAGGACGAAGTCCGCGAGCAAATCCGCCTGACAGTCATCCACGAACTGGGCCACTACTTTGGGATGAATGAGAATCAGCTGAAGGATGTGTAGCCTCATGGCGAGCTTCCGGTTAAGTCGCTCATGGCTACCCAACTGGCCACCGGAAAGCCAAGGGTCGGGCCAACCGGACGAGGCGTCGCAGGACACGCTGCCGAGTGACAGGTGCTACAGCAATATTGAACCCATGGGACTAAGAACGTGCGGGGGACGGAATGAACTCCCGACCCTATCCCTTCCAACGAACGAATAGGGAACTCAGTGGCATCGCCCCCTAGATAAAAAAGGGAGAAATCATCTATGTTTGCACGTCATATCACTCTGCGGCTAAAGCCAAATTTCGAGAAGGAATTTCCGGTGCATTTCGAGAAGGAGATACTGCCCCTGTTGAAGCAGCGGAAGGGATTTGTCGACGAGCTGCTTCTGGTCACCCCGGAAAGGAAGGAAATGGTTGCCATCAGCCTGTGGGAGAAGAAAGAGCACGCGGAGCTGTACCATCGGGAACTGTATCCCAAAGTCGAGAAAATGCTGGAGAAATATACGCAGGGAACGCCAGTCATTAAGAACTTCGATGCGGAATACTCCACGTTCCACAAGATTGCCTTCGCAGCGATGGTTTGATTCCTCAATTTTCGGTTGATTACTGAGGGGGGCGAAGTCGGCCCCCTCTTTTTATCGGCGAAGGCTCAGGATAAAAGCAACCATTTGAGATGACATAGAAATTAGCTACCTGCACTTCCCATCCCTTGTGACGCCGCACACATCATAAAGAGAAGTAAGACCAGACAATATAGGCATCCGTTCCTTGCGGGGTGAGACTCGGCGAGGCCAACTGGTAAACGAGAATGAAACTCTTAAAAGCCGGACTTGCATTGATTGTCTTTTTTTGTGGCGGTCTCGGCCTGTATCTCTGGGCAGCACAAAAGACATATGTTGCGGGACTAGGGTGCGAGCAGAAGTAAACGGCCCATTTGAAGCACTATCGGCGTTCGTTTCACAGGGGGGACGTGTCCACCTGAATGGGACTCACCCCCTGCTTTTCTTTTACGCTGGTGACCTCCCACATGTCCCGCAACCGTGTAAGAACGTTAATCAGGGGTTGCCGAGAGCATAACGCCGCATAATCCTCCGTGCCGAATCGTTCCATTCGACATTTGTGTCCCAAGTCACTGACAGGTGTCTTTATGTGGTGGGGTTCCGCTTGGTTGAATATTTGTCGTCCCCGCATTTCGTATTGGCCGGGGACAGGTTGGAGTTCGGAGTTCGGAGTATGCCCAACTTGTATGGTATCGACTCAGAGGATGTTTGCCGAGCGACGATTGACGGGCTTTTGGAAATGACTCGTCGTGCTGAAAAAGCCATGGATAAGGAGAAGGTCTCCGCCCTGAGGTCCCGTCTTGACGGTTACTTCCGCGAAGGAAATACCCAAACAGCACAGGCTCGAATGTCCCACGTCGAAAGCGCGTCCTTCTGGCCCGCTATCCGAGAAGCTTATGTAAAAGCTCCAAATATCGCTTCACCGACGACATGGCTGGAAGGTTTGTATGACGTGGCGTCAAGTCTGCGCTACTACCGGCCTAAATAAAGAGGGGCGCCTCGGTCGACTAGGAAAATATTAAGAGATGCACTGGCAATGAGTTGACGTTAAACTCACGTGCCTTACCAGCAAAAAACGCGCCTCTGCGATAAGACCGGAAGCCCTGTCACTATTGACAATGTTCAGGACTCCACCTACGGCATAAATTTCCTGTATACGCGACTTGCCGGGCCACCCCTGAGGGTGGTCCTTCACCTCCGACCTAAATGTTTTGATCGGGCACCCCGCGCTCTGGATTGGCCCAAATGCGAAAGACGCGAGTACTTCTGGCCGATGACCATCCGGGTCTTCTCCAAGCAGTGCGAAGCCTGCTGAATACGGACATGGACGTTGTCGGATGTGTGGATAACGGCGAATCTCTGTTCGATGCTGCCATGAAACTGCAACCGGATGTCCTCGTCACTGACATTTCGATGCCGAAGCTTAGCGGCATACAGGCCGTAAATCAGCTAAAGGAAGCAGGTTGCTCGTCAAAGGTTGTCTTTCTGACAGTCCACGCTGACCCTGATATCGTTCGCGCTGCTCTCAAAACTGGTGCACTCGGTTACGTCCTAAAGGCCTCAATTGCCACCGACCTCTTATCCGCCATCGAAGAAGCAGTTGCGGGACGCCCTTTCGTCTCCCCCGAGGCATCGACATGGTGACTCCGCCATTGCCCCGAGGACAGAAGGCATCTGCTACTCGCTTTTAGGAGCAGTGATCTGGGCACTGGGTCCGATAAGCTGTTATAATAAAGGTCTGTCTCACTAGCATCCTTCTGGCCAAACATTAACTTGGGCAGTTCCTTGCGAATCTGACAAATCCTTCGCAAAGGAAATCCCCATGGTCCGTAAAAATGCTTCCCGGTCCCAGAGAGGCCTTAAGCTCCCCGCCTTTCACGGAAACGGGCACGAGGTTCACAACAAAATCCTGCTCGGGCTTCCCAACGAAGAGAGTGCGGAAATCATCTCGAAGCTCGAATTCGTGTCGCTGCCTGTCCGCACAGTCCTCAACGAGGCTGGACTCCCAATCAAAGATGTCTTCTTTATGAACGATGGTTTGGCTTCGATTCTCACCACCTTGGCCGACGCAAAAAGCGTGGAAGTTGGCTTGTGTGGCAAAGAAGGCTTCGTTGGGCTTCCTCTGGTCGCGGGGTTCAGCAGTAGTCCTACTCGTGCACTCGTGCAAGTCGCGGGCAGCGGTTTCAAAATGAACGCGAAAGACTTTTCTGTCGCTTTGCAGGAGTGTCCGAGTCTTGTACCTGCCCTGCAACGTTTTACACTGGAGCTGGCTTTGCAGTCATCCCAAGGCGCCGCTTGCAATCGCCTACACGAGGTTGATGAGCGGCTGGCGCGGTGGCTTCTGATGTCTCAAGACCGTCTGGGTGGCGACTTGGTGCCGCTAACGCAAGATTTTCTTGCGCACATGCTAGGCACACGCAGAGCCAGCGTTACCTTAGCTGCTGGCATGCTCCAAAAAGCAGGTCTCATCAGCTGCGTCCGCGGAAATGTAAAAATTGAAAGCCGAGCCAATCTGGAAAAAGCGGCCTGCGAATGCTACAGAGTAGTGACAGAACAAATCAAGAAATGGCGGGCCGAAGTAGCCTAGCAGTCACAAACCCCCACAGCAAAGACCCGGTTGCGCCCGCAAAGAATTACTTGGTACGGTACCGTACGTACACGGGTGCTCTCCAGCATGAGGCTGTCACCTCTGAAAGAGGTGGCCGTTGTCCAAACACATCCTCATCGTAGACGACAGTCAAGTTGTTCGGACTACTGTTCGTCATTTCCTGGAAAGCCAATCCGGCTTCGAGGTTTGTGGCGAGGCCGTCGACGGTCTGGACGCTTTGGAAAAGGCGCGTTTTCTCCGACCAGACTTGATCATCCTGGACCTGACCATGCCCCGGATGGACGGTTTCCAGACTGCTCGTCAACTCCGGGCCATGGACATCAATGCGCCCATCATCCTTTTTACCATCTCTGCCGAGTTCATAAAACCGGAGCAGGCTCTGGCGGCTGGAGTCACGGTTGTCATAGCTAAAGATGATTTGATTGCCTTGCAGTACAACATCGATACCTTGCCCGTAGTGCGGTAAAACCGCCGATCAATCTGTCTCCGCATCCAGGCTCGCCGGACCGAGGCTCTCTATGATTGGAATCAGCTCGTCAGAAAGTTCCATTTTATCCAACAGCGTTACAGCGCCGACACTTTCCGCCAATTCTCTTGTTTCCTCATCGTTCCAAAGCGAGATGGCCACGATTCGTGGGGCGCAGCCGTTCATGTGAGAGTTGAAGTCTGCGGGCGTGAACGTAGTTTCGTCTTTCAAATGCAAATCCATTACGATGACGTGAGGCTTTAAATCGTTCGTCATCTGAATCGTTTGCGCAAAGCCTGTCGCCTCACCCACCAATTCGATTTCCGGATGTTCTTCCAGCAGTCCACGAATCACTCGACGCACCACGTCGCTGTCGTCAACCAAGAGAACTTTGATTGGCATATGGCAACTCCCACTTCTCTGCCAAGACCCAAACCCTGGAGCGACTTGTAAACACGCCGCTTTATTTATCTAGATATCCTTCCCCTGAGAGAAGAAGTTGTATCTCTGGGTACCCTCTTTGTCAATACGGAGGCGATCTTGTCAAGATGGTACGTTACCGTACAAACGGAGTCTGCCCATGTCCCCAGCAATTTCTGGACTGCCAAATGCTGGCTACCATGACTCCGAGATGTAGCAGCTTCGCTCCCATATTAAGCAGTCGGCGCTTTGTTAGAGGAGGAGTCCTTCGATGTTTTGGGCCTCGTCTCACGAGCAATCCGCTTTGGATAGGATTTCTTGCAATCTTGGATCAAAAAGAAAGGAAGGGTGCAGAGAACGATTTGCTCTCCGCACCCTCGTTTTGACGTGATTGTTGGGGGTTCAGAGGTAAGACAGAAGATTAGTGATCGTGATCGTCCCAGTCCTTATCGGTGTGCCAGTGGTGGGCATCCTCATCCCACCAGCGGTGATTATGCTCGTAACAGTAGGATCGGGCTTCCGCTAGTTCGCTACGCCAGTGTTGAGCTTGTGGGCTGTTTGGCCCGTGTTTTTCTATGGCTTCATGAAGATTATGGTCGGCCTTGATTGTGCGTTTCTGACAATCGTCATCCGCGCGCACGGCGGAAGTTGCCCCGAACATTAGCACCCCGCCGAAGACTAACGGAGCCCAGGCAAAACGAATTGATCGCATTTCCACTCTCCTATTGAACCCTGTCGATCTAGGCTGGCACCAGGTTCAACGAATGTGCCATGACTCGATGTTGACTGGAAATCAGTTGGAGGCAGTAGTGGAACCAATAAAACTCAGTAAGACCTGTAAGAAGGGATCGGTCAGCCAGACAACGTTCTCCCAAAACTACTACGCGGGTGTTGCAACTCCGTTGGTGTAAGTGCCGAAGAGCTTGCGGACTTGCTCAGCCTCAAACTGATTCCGAAAGAAGAGGGCGGTATTCCAGGTGATTGGGTCGTTGTTTTCTCTGCACTGCCACCAGAAGGCGAGGCAGTAATCGCAAAGGAGGAGATTAGAATCTTCTTTGGAGTAACAGCAGCTTCGAGCGGACGCGGGCCTAATGTATTGCTCCTGACTGATGCAGTGAGTTGCTTGTTGGCCGCTGCATTCGACGAAGCAGCGAAAGCTCGAGTAGGAAACCTGAAAATCCGGTTCATTCATCACGTCTACCTACCATTTGATTAATTTTGGGCAAGCGCGATGTTGAAGGGAATAAGGGTTTCGCCCGAGAGTCGGACGTTGAGGTGTTGTAATCGATTGCCTATTTGGGCTAAGTCAACTAACGCCGCAATCGCCCATTTGGGTAGATCTCCGGTAACGCGAACTTAACAATTCTTGACACGGCTGATTGCTGTCTACAAGCCATTTCTGAGCCGAGTTCAAATCCGAGGCACGGATTATTTCTCGCTCAGAAGGTAGAGGTCGGCGTGATCACCGGGACGCGGATAGACGATGGTGGAAAGGTCTCCGGAAAAATCGTAAGCATTGCCGCCATGTACCAGGGGAACACCAAAGGGCACCCTCAGCGCCACCTGAGGTGTCCCAGTGACCTTAGCCGGATCCATCGGTGAAAGACTGAGACGGGCTGTTTGCCCCGAGCACCTTAAAGACTTGCTTGTATAACGATTTTCTCTAACGGCGGTAGAATTTCTACGCCTACTCTATCCTTGGGTTTCTCGTGGCCGTCGGCAAATTCTTCATTGCCCGGGACTTGTTCTTTTTACTCACCACTTCGGCACTCCGTTTGCACCCTTTCTCCCAGTCCCCAAAACTCACCGCAAGGAGGATTGCGGCATGCGAACGAAGAAGTCATACCTCAGGAAGTGGCTGGCTTTCCCCATTTTTCTCTGCCTTTCCACTTACGTACAGGCTCAGTCAGCGCCAGCGCAAAATCCCACCCGAGATAACGTCGACCCATCTCGTTCTGTTCCAGATCGTGACATCAATCGCACTGAACTCGCGCAATTTGATCAGTTTCTCGGCGCTCACCCGGAAATCGCGGAACAACTTCGCAAAGATCCTTCTCTGGCCAATAACCGGGAATTCGTCAAGAACCATCCTGCTCTCCAAACCTACCTGCATGACCACCCACAAACCCGCGACGCTCTGAAAGATGATCCCAACACCTTTATGAGTGCGGAAAATCGCTTCGACCGAAATGAAGCCAGTCGGGGCGAATCAGCCAACTTTGACCGGTTCCTCGATGCTCATCGTGAAATCGCCACGCAACTCCGCAAAAATCCTTCCTTACTCGATAACCAGCAATACTTGAAGGATCACCCGGAATTGCAGAGTTACCTGCAAGACCATCCGGCTATTCGCCAGCAGATTAAGGAAAATCCCAGCGCCTCCACGCAGCAGGAAGATAGCTATCACCGCTTTGAAGATAGCCGCAACCGTGATTCCGATCGTCGCGAGCTCGCCAATTTCGACCAGTTCTTGGACTCTCACCGCGAAATTTCCGAACAATTGCGGAAGCAGCCCACCTTAGTTGACAACAAGCAGTTCCTGAAGGACCATCCCGCGCTGCAGTCTTATTTGCAGCAGCATCCTGCCGTCCGCGAACAGCGGGCACAAAACCCCAACGCCTTCATGGACCAGGAAGCTCACTATGAGCGTAGCGGCGAAGATCGCAATATGGATCGCAATTCCGCATACGATCGGGACCGTGACAATAATGATGCCTATGACCGCAATCGTGACGACCGCAATCGTGATATGGATCGCGATCGCGACGCGCAAAAACACTTCGGTGAATTCCTCGGCTCTCACCAGGACATCGCAGAACAGCTCTCCAAGAATCCTTCGTTAGCCAAGGACCATGACTATCTGCAAAACCATCGTGAACTTCAGGAGTACTTGAATTCGCACCCTGAAGTCCGCCAACCGCTGACGTCCGACCCTGATTCTTTCATGAAGTCGACTCAGCAATTCAACAATAGTGGACAGGCTGGAAAAATCCCTGCGGCCCCCACGTCTACTACACAACCTAAACCGAACAAGCAGTAAACGGAGCTTTATGCACGACTGGAAGGTCCAACGGGGCCTTCCAGTCGCAGGTCGGTTCCATCCCGTCCGGCTCACCGCCCGGCTTAAGTGCCTTTGTATCCTCAACCGCCCAGATGGAACAAGCCAACATCCTCAGGGTGGACGATCACCCAGGGAAGCTCCTCAGTTATGAGGCCATCCTCCGTGACTTAGGGGAGAATCTCCTAAAAGCACACTCCGCCAACGAAGCTCTTGAGTGCCTGCTGAAAACGGACATCGCTGTCGTCCTGATGGATGTTTGCATGCCCGACGTGGATGGCTTTCAACTCGCCGACATGATTACTCAGCATCCCTGCTTTCAAGACACTGCAATCATTTTCATCTCGGGCGTTCAGATGACGGATTTGGATCGGCTGAAGGGCTACGAGCACGGAGCGGTTGACTATATCTCCGTACCGGTCATCCCGGAATTGCTGCGAGCGAAGGTTCGAGTGTTCGTCGAACGATATCGGAAAGCCCGGGAGCTGAGTGCGATTTATCGTGAAATGCAAACGCTATCCCGGTGGATGTTAACGCTTCAGGATGAAGAGAGACGACGTATCGCACGAGAACTGCACGATAGCTTAGGACAGGACCTTACTGCCGCTAAGATGATGGTGGACCGCATTCAGCCCAAAGTCGGCGACAAAATCCGTGGCAGCATGCATGGCGGAAAAATCGTCAAGCCGATCGTGGAAGGACTGAAGCCAGCCACAAGTAGGGAAAAATTGGTCACGGCGGTGGGAGGTATTTCCGGTTCCAGTACTTTCACTTATTCCGGGCGCAATCACCTTAGCTCTCTGTAACGCTATGAATCTGCACCGGGCTGCACGATTACGATGTGAAATTGTGGATTTGGCGGCCTTCCTGCCCCGTTCGGTTCTTTACCTGGCCACCGAGGAGGCTATTACTTATGAAGCACGAAAACAGTGTTGTTTTCTCATCCATGGCCAGTCTCATTTTGCTGGCAGCGGTTTGGGCTTTATGGCCGAAGAATTTATGGTCGAAAGAGCGGTGAAGAAACTCGAGCGAGACGAACCCGAGAAGTATTCGTCGTTGTTCAAAGGAAGAGGCTATGCGGAAGGGCGGCATGCTGAGAAGGTGCTGCTTCCCGCATCAGCGAGCGAGATACTTCCATGCAGAGGATTGCCCGAATCCTCTGCCGCTCAACGAGTCTCGCGGGGCGACCTGCCCGGGCTTCGCAAGCCAGCGGTCATTCGGCCCGTGAGTCTCTTCCGAGTGCCATGCATGATGGTAATATCCGCTGGCATGGACAAAATTCTGTGAGATACGTACACGTCCTTTTGTTCGCCTGTCCCGATTGCAATCTTCCCGTTTCGATTAGCCGCGTCAGCAACGAAAAGAATTTGGAAACAGTCGATGCCGAACGCCTCCGCATAGAGTGTAGTTACTGCGATAAGTCATGTGACGTAACCGCCGTGACGGCTAAGAGGCATTATGTTGAAGAGTGGACGTAGCAGTCGCCATAAGAAGGCGAGAGCTCGTTTCGGTCTGGCCGGGAGAGTTTCGGGTCATGGACCAGCAAAGTCATCAGATCGTTGCTCGGGTTAGTGATCTACTAAAGCAGCGCCCACCTATGGTCGAGTCTCGCAGGGTGCTAAATCAACGTGCGTAAACGCCAGATTGTTCCGACTCCGCAGGCGGATCCGCCTTCCGATCAAGTTTGGTTGGACATCGACCGTAATGCCTCGGTCGAGGTGACATCGGAACAGAACGGTTATCCAATCGAATCCGCGCTGATAGGGGGAGAAAACCGGGGTTGGCGTGCGGCTAATCCGGGAACTCAGATTATCCGGGTGGTTTTCGACGAGCCTCAAACATTGAGACGTATCTGGCTGGTTTTCGAGGATATCGAAAACACCCGCACCCAAGAGTTCACCTTACGATGGTCGCAGGGCACGGAACATTCGTTTCGAGAAATCGTACGCCAACCGTGGAATTTTAGCCCTCGCGGTTCAGTGCGAGAGAGCGAGGATTACACCGTCCAACTTTCCGGAGTGGCAACACTTGAGTTAATTATTGTGCCAGACAAGAGTGGCGGTGAAGCTCGGGCATCCTTGCGGAGTTTTCGTTTAGCGTGACGCATGCTAGCTAGAGCGTTACTCTATTTGATGACCAGGCAGTTTGATGTTCAGCATTGTATTGAGGGCATTATGTCTAAACCGCTGATCTTCCGATCCAAGATTTTCTATGCCGCTCACTTCTGTCTCTTCCTCATCATTGCAATCTGTTCTGCGCAGGAGAGCAAGGTGATGGGAGAAGTTCGATTTGAAGGTGCAACGAAGGTCGAAAAAGACTCAGGCGTGTGGGTCGATGGCGACTACGTGGGATTCCTCAAGGAACTGCACGGAGACAAGAAAGTGATGCTGCTTCCGGGTGAGCATCAGATATCAGTGCGCCAATCGGGCTACGACGACTTCCGAAGACAAATTGTGGTGGAACCCGGGCAAGTACAAGTAGTCCAGGTGGCCATGCACCTCAGCCCTCGTGCTGTGACACCTGACATTACCGCCGAGTTGAAACTGAATGTGGAGCCTGGACGCGCAGCGGTGTTTCTTGACGACAAGTATGTCGGGCACGCAAGCGAATTCGGCGGCCTCCATTCCATGTTGATTAGCCCGGGAAAGCACCGAATTAAGGTTGGACTGCCGGGTTATCGAACGTTTGAAACGGAAGTCAATCTGCTAGCTGGGCAGAAATCCGAAGTGAAGACCCGACTCGTTAAAGGCAGTATCCAGCAGGCAAGTCCCGAAATCAAACAACAGCAATAGCAAGTGCCCATTACGGAAGCGAAATCAATGCATCTGTGTGTTCGGTCCCAACAGCGGTTGAGCCGCGTGACGTTGCTGAAGAGCTTGGTCTTCGACGTTTCCCCGCGAAATCCGGCAATGATGCTCGCGACCGGGCAAGAGTGGATGCTCGACGAATTGAAGCGCAATGGCGATCTCTATCAGGATGCAATCGTTCGGGAGATAGCAAAGAAGTTCGGGCGCCAGTTCACATACACCAACGACAATGGCAATGAGGCGATACGAAAAGACGTTCTCTTCGAATTCCGCAAGCTAAGCAAAGACACTGCGGTTTGGGAGCGAGAGGACCGCTACTGGCGAATGCGCAAGCCTAATAATAAACCTGGCACCTGGCTTAGCTTCTGCCGTTAGTTCAACGGTTAGTCAATTTTAGCCTTTATGAATCAATAGCCTGCGAGGGCCGTTGCATGATCGTTGCATCGCAGGTAACAGATTGCAACAGCAAGCGAAGAAAGCCAAAAAGGACTGACGCGCAACGCGAGGGGATATAATCGTGTTTTAGCGGCCCTTCGGTCCAGAAGAGGAGGCTGCTATGTTCACCTTCACAGCCGGTATCTTTCTAGCGATCTTCGTTGTCTTTGTGGTTGTTCCGCTCATAGTCATAGGAAGCGTGAGGTTATTTCTCAGCATCTTGGATGACGCCCCAACGAACTGTGGTGCACCGATTACAAAGGCGAGTTTTTGTTGGGGAATCATCAATACTGCTATCCGCTGACGGTCACCGACCACGCCAGCCGGTTTCTGCTCAAATCCATCACCTCCACAGTTTTCGGTGACAAAATGCGGACACCATTCAGCTCTCCTCCATTTAAAAGCATGTGGCAGAACTGCGCATAATCCGGTGCCGTCGATAGCAAGCCCCCACCGCCCGAAAGCCATTTCTGTTTCTCTTTCGTTAGATCCTCAACCGGTGTGCCTCCGGGGCGTTTTCCCGTTGCCGGATCCATCTGTATTTCGGCTACCCGTGAAGATTTCACGGCACTCACATAGAAACTGGTGTCCGGCATTCCCAGTGGTTTAGCAATCTGCTCTTCGACAAAACGGTCGAATGGCATTCCCGAAACCACCTCCATAACCTTTTCGTTTGCTGGGCAAGTTGCATCCGGAGCCAAGGCCTGGCCAGTTCAAAACGGCCTGAGGATGTTGGCTTCTCTGCGGAACGGCTCGACCGCATCACCAGGGTATTTCAAGCCGATATTGATAAGGGTGCAATTCCTGGAGCAGT
Organism: Candidatus Acidiferrales bacterium; assembly: GCA_963775865.1. Classification (GTDB taxonomy): domain Bacteria; phylum Acidobacteriota; class Terriglobia; order Acidiferrales; family UBA7541; genus Acidiferrum. Next base: position 198,419 of record CAVZKU010000015.1, read on the forward strand.
CTTACTAGTGGCTCGCAACGGTAAGTTGGTCTACCTCCAGGCTTTGGGCTATCAGGACCGCGAGAAGCACGTCCGCATGAAGCCGGACGCGATCTTCCGAATTCCTTCTATGACAAAGTCGATCACCAGCGTTGTGGTGATGATGCTGGCGGAGGAAGGCAAGATCGATCTGCTCGCACCGGTGTCGCAATACCTGCCGGAGTTTAAAGACGTCAAAGTTGGCGTTGAGAAGGTAGACCCAAGCACGGGCAGACCCACGCTCTCGCTGGAGAATCCTCAACGCCCAATGACGGTGCAAGACCTGCTTCGTCACACCTCGGGAATCGTCTACGGGCCGTTCGGGAATTCGCTCGTGCATCAAGCGTATAACCAGGCCAATTTGTTCGATCACGACCAGACATTGGGCGAGTTCGTGACGAAGCTCGCGAAACTTCCGCTGGCATTCCAACCCGGCACGGCCTGGGAGTACGGCATGTCGATCGCTTTATATCCCGGTCGGCTGGGAAATCAAAATGGACATCTTGATTAAAGTGTCTTCTGCGGTCCTTTGGCATGCTGGTAGAGTGAAGAGAGGTCTTTGCTTTTGTAGTTACGATCAAGACCGGAGGAATCGGAATTTTGTCAGGCAAGATACATACTTTCTGGAGGACTGTTCTTGCAGCGGTTTGCGTTGTCGCTCTGGTTTTATCGTGGCCGGCGCGTTGCGCCGCCTACTCCGTGCTCTCTCATGAAGCCATCATCGACTCTGCTTGGGATACCAACATCAAGCCCGTCCTGCTCAAGCGATTCCCACACGCCACACCGGACGAACTGCGCCAGGCACACGGGTACGCCTATGGCGGCGCCATCATTCAAGACTTGGGCTATTACCCGCATGGCAGCGTCTTTTTCAGCGATCTCACTCACTATGTGAGAAGCGGTGATTTCGTTCTTGCGCTCCTCCGCGACGCGCGGGAATCGATGGAGTTGAATGATTATGCTTTTGCGCTGGGCGCACTCGCACACTATGCCGCAGATAACGCCGGTCATCCCATGGCAACGAACCGTGCCGTACCCCTCCTCTATCCCAAGCTTAAGAAACAATATGGCGACAGCGTAACCTACGAGGATGACCCCCTCGCGCATGTCAAAACAGAATTTGGTTTCGACGTCCTGGAAGTAGCCCAACAACGCTATGCTCCAGACAGCTATCACGATTTTATTGGGTTCCAGGTGGCGACCCCTCTGCTAGAGCGGGCGTTCCAGGAAACCTACGGCCTGCCACTGAAGGCGGTCCTTTCCGATGAAGACAAAGCCCTGAATTCCTACCGCCGCGCCGTCAGCAATCAGATTCCAAAAGCCACGCGCATTGCCTGGACGCTAAAGAAAGACGAAATCCAGAAAGATGCGCCCGGGATAACCAAAAAGAAGTTTCTTTACAACCTTTCTCGCGCAAGTTATGAAAAGCAGTGGGGCAAAAATTATCAACAACCGACTTTTGGTGAGAAGTTTCTGGCGTTCCTCTACAAACTGATACCCAAATTGGGACCTCTGAGAGTGTTGCAATTCCGCACGCCCACCCCGCAAACGGAAAAAATGTTCGAGGAAAGCTTCAATGCCACACTGGATCGTTATCGAGCTTTTTTGTCCGACGAGGCAACTGGTCACGTTGAATTGATCAACGACAATTTTGATACTGGCGGAATGACCGGACCCGGCAAATATCGGATGAATGACGAGGCCCATGCCAGGTTGCTCGGCATGTTGGCCGAACAAAAATTTGCCGGAGCCTCACCCGGGGTGCGCGAGGAGTTGCTGCACTTCTTTTCCGAGCCTAACGCTCCCTATGCTACAAAGCGCGACGTCAAGGCCTGGGCCAAAGTGCAGGCGCAGCTCGGGCAGTTGAAGATCGCACCCCCGCTGTAAGTCCAATAGGCAGACGATGAAGTAGTTTTAGAGACAGGCTATTTTCGGATGGCTAACTCAGCGTTTAGAATGAAGTACCAGGTCTGCCTCCAGCGGCGGGTTGCCTGCTAACTCAGCGTTTAGAATGAAGTACCAGGTCTGCCTCCAGCGGCGGGTTGCCTGCCATTTACGATTGGTTGGTACAAGTCAAATGTTCTAACGCAGGTCCCGGAACGCGGGACTAGTCTTAAAGTGATGGGGAAATTCCTCTTCATAGGAAGACAGGCCGGGGCAAATCAGACGTCTGTGGGCGAAGGAAAAGCCAAACCTCTCCATTTCCTTTTCGGCTTTCTCCGCAGACCAACCGTCCTCGGCTATGCGGTAGGATGCAATCATCATTGCCGTGCGGTCGTCACCCAAACGGCAGTGGACAAAAATTCTCTTACCGGGATTGTTCCGCAACAATGTAAGGAATTCCGCGAAGACTCTATCTTTTGGAAATGAGCATTCCCACGGCATTGCCACGTACTGCATGCCGAGATGGGTCACGATTTTACGCTCACTATCGCGGTTCCCGCGCAGGTCTACCACGATGTTCACACCCATCTTTGCCAGCATGTGAAAGCCGGTTTTCGATGGCTGACCGCCGTGGTATAGGGTCGTAGTCGCCTCGCCGAAGTTCGGCAGGTTTTTGTGCATGGACTTGTTTGGGCTAGAGTGCTGAGTGGGCGGAGGGGCATTTGCCCCCGAGTACTCCCCCGCCGTGGTGGATAGCGTAGCCGCCAGCAGAGCGAGGCTTGCAAAACAACTGACGGCACGAGTTGTAAGACCTCGAACTCGGAATGTTCTCTGTCCAAGCATTGGCGCCACATATTCCAAGAGATTATGGTGAATTTCTGACACTCATTCCACACGACGACCAGGCCGAGTTTTTTGACCTGTTCCACTCAGAGAATTTGGATCTCACTGGCTAGTCCGGTTATTGGAAAATTGAAAAGGACCTGTACGATAAACGCTAATCGGGGGCGGATGAGAGAACCTGCGAGAAAGTTGATACCGTCCATCTAACGCGCCCAACTCTGCGGTCAATATTGCGCTTTCCCGCCGTCCAATCACGAATCCTAGAGACTATCCGGGATGTGCGCTGTTCACTTTTGTACAGTTTGTAGAGATTTTATGTTTGGGTGGGAACTCCTGGTTATTGGACAAGTCGTATTTGAGGGCTAATCCCGGGACCAAGCAATCCATGCTGTACGGCGCCGTCTGCCCTATGAACCCAGCATCCAAACAGGACAGTCGATTCGTGCCATACGGCGCTGCGTCTTCTTAGTGCAGCTTCTCAATCTGTTGCTGCACCTGGCTGCGAAATTCCAGCGGATGCGCGACTTTGTGAAATGGCTCGGGAGTCCCACCTGTCCCGATCACCACAATCGTTCCATAACCCAGCATCCTGCCGAAAGCCGTCTCGCTCACTTCGATGCTCTCCACTTTGTTCAGCAGCATTTCGATCGTCTTCCGGCTGACTAGGCCCGTTTTGATCACAACGCGTCGGTTCGTCACCGCCATTTCGGTCGCGTTCCGCCGCACCATGCCCATTAGAATCGCCACGACGCCACAAACGAGCAACGCAACGCCCCCGCCTTCCATGACGTGCAAATTCTTGCTCTCAATTCCGGTCTGGTTGAGTGCGTAATAAAGCAGAAGCACCCCGGGCAGACCGAGCAGCAAGCATCCCAGGACAATGTGCCACAACATCACGATCCAATGGAGCCGAGTCTGGTAAATCACCGTTTCACCGGGAACCAAGTTTGATTCTAGGTAGCTCATCTGCTCCTTCCCCCGAATCGCTCAACCGAGGAGTAAGGTCAGGATACCTCGTTCGTAATTCAAAGAGGCTATCACAATGGTCGGAGAGTTCTCTTGCCACGTTAGGCTCATTCCTGGTTAGTTCTATAAAAAGGGAAGTCAAGAAAAAAAACGTCCCCGGCGGCTGGAACCTTTCTTGCTTCGCAGCCCACTTGAATGAGCAGGATCTGTTCTGATCTGCCGCACCCTGTGCTCGGTTGCTGGACACCTGGGCCCAGCGATTGGGGTTTCCTCTACCAGCGGTTTTCATCGTTTGATCGCAACGAAGCCTGTCAGTTCCGAAACCAGCAAACCAGAACGGCGGTCAAATGGCTCCCGCCTCGGGGTCAAATCCCAGCGCCTTTTCCGAGGGGGCCTCGACGACCTTGGAATATGTAGTGCATCTTCGAGCAAATACAGTTGGGACTATTGCCGCCCGTTGGACGGCGCTTCCAAAGATTGCGGCGCGGGCTCCTGCTGAGGCGATTTGCTGGGCGAATTAACTTCGGACCGCGTTGAAAGGAACCGTAGACCACCGGTCACCCCAATTTGTTTAGAGCCCACTCTTATCTGATGGGACCTAAGGCCGGTTCAGTCGTTGTGTATTGATGACGACGGCAAGACTTGCTGCAAGTTCATCAAGATTTAGCGAACGGTTTTAAAGAGTGCGTCGATGTCCACACCAGCTAGGCCGCCATCTCTCAGGACTTCCCTCAAATTTTCTTCCGAACCGTACACCAGTGTTAAGTCGGGCGAACCAACACCATCATATTTGACCTTAAGCTCGTAAAACTGCGGCTGCTCATTCCCATCTTTTTGTAAGCCAAGAACTTTCGCAATCACGACTCCGACCCCTCGCTGTCAACTGTTAGCACTGCCAAATGAAATGAGCCAGGCGTAGCGCTGTGTCGCCCACATGCGTTAGCCGCCGCGCTAGGTAAATCACATATGCCGCATATGCGGTGAGAGGACTAGGCCAAGGAAGGCGATAATAACGCCTACCCATGCTGCCGTGAAATTTGTTTCAGGGTGCTAGCCGCAGCTGGGCCGTCATGCTTCAAGGCCAAGTCGCTCAAGGACACAATGCCTACGAGGCGCTTTTGGCGATTCAGCACCAGCAACCTGCGCACCTGCAGTTTGCTCATCTTGTGTGCCGCCACGTGGGTTGCTTCGTCCTCAAAAACGTATTTGATCCGAGAGGACATGACCTCGCGCACAGTGCAGTGATTCGGTGCGTTGCCCTTCGACACTGCGCGAATTGTGATATCTCGGTCTGTGACTATGCCGAGTAGCCTGCCACTTTCTCCGACGGGAAGCACGCCGCAATTTGTTGCAGCCATAAGCTGCGCCGCTTTTTTGATCGTATCCGCAGGTGAAGCAATCTGTAGGTCTTTGCTCATGATTTCGCTAACTTGCTGCATCGGGGTTCTCCTCTTCCGCTCCCAGCCAGGTCGCTTCGGACCGTTCTGTGGTTGTTACTCTCGGGTTCGCAGCCTGTCAAGAAGCCTCAGCTACAGCTGAACAGAGCGAGCCAGTTATTTCTGAGGGGGCTGTGGAGGTCTTGGCTTCTCCATTTCCTTCTCTTTCTCCTTCTCCTGCTGTTCCTTGGGTGGCGGCTCGGGCTTTTTCGGCGCCTCGCTAGGCGGCTTGCTTGGCGGATTCGCCGGCGGCTCGGGTTTAGGTTCTGCCGGTCGTGCGGGCTTGCGCGTTTCATTCGGATTCGGTTTATTCGTTGTAGCTGGAGGAGTTGCGGGCTTCTCTGGTTCATTGGCAGCTGGCTCATTTCCGATGGCTCCACGCGGAACGGCACCGCCAGGTTTTGCCCCTGGAGCGGGAGTCGGGTGATATGGAGCGGCCGCCCTGGCCGACACCACTCCCGGACCGCTGAGCCCAGCCGGTTTTTGAGTGGCGGCGATCGGCGGCTTGCCATGGTTCTGGGATGCAGATAGCGCGGGGTTAGACTTGGCGGTCTGCTCGTGTTGCATTTGTGCGCCTGTTGGCGGGACATGTGGCTGATGGGCGGCCGCCTGCTCTTTCGCAGTGGGCGTAGCCGTCGTTCCGCCAGCGCCGCCGTTGTAGCTCACATTGGTCACCGTCACGTTATTGACGACAGTCTTGTTGTAGACATTGGTGATGGTCGCGACGTTGCTGACGTTGTTCACGGAGCGGTTGTAGAAGAAGGCTCCCTTAGTCCAGTAGCCGCCCTCGTAGCCGACACCGCTGTAGCCGAAGCCATAGACAACTCCACCGTAGAAGCCAACCTCGGGACCCCAGTAACCAGCATTCCAGATGAAGGCACCATCACTATCACTCCAAGCCCAATAGCCCGGAGTCCACAGCAACCCGACAGGCGCGAGGACCCACGTGCCGGGCACCCAGAAATAATCGTCTTCACCCCATGCCCAGTAACCTGGCGTCCAAATGTAACCGGGACCGACGCAGACAGGCTGCTCGTACACCGGCAGCGCCGGCGGAGCGACAATAATAGCTACGGCAACCTGTGTGAACGCTAGCGCTGGCACAACCAGCATCACAAAGGCCAGCAGCAACGAAGACGAAAAAATGACGCGGAGAGTACGCATGGCTGTATCCCTCTTAAAGCCTTGTGAAATCAAGCTCTTTTGGGGCTGTACTCCGCGAGCGTCGCGATCAGCAAATGCGCCGATTGTGGCATCGCTACTTCACTGTGAAGCACAATTTCCTTGGCACCGATCTTCCTTCCGTAGATGCGCTCGTTCGCATCATTGTCCGGTCGCAGCGTGGAGCCTTCCAGGGAAACTCCTGCAAAAAGGCCACGAGAACGCGAGTATGTCAGTACTTCGGCGCGCATGGTTACGTCCGTATCTGCCTCGGCGTCACGTCCTACGGGTCCTGCAGCCGCAGATGCGTCAGCGCCAAGCTTTACCTTGCTAGTGAGTATGGAACTAGCGCCCCGAGGATTCATTACCAGCAGCACGAAATCGGTCGCCTGTGCACCCAGCTGAAAACCAAAGCTGCCTCCTTCGAGTGCCATCATCGTCGGAGCGCCCCAAGGTCCTTGGAAATCTTGGCCGGTCCTGCACGTCATCGCTCCGCGACCGTAGCTGCCGCCAACGATAAAAGCGGCTTTCAACACAGACGGGATAACGATCACGCAATCCGCTTTGTCTAACAGCTTCTGCGGAATTTTGTCAGGGACTCGCGTGATCTCTGTCATGACCTGCCCTGCATTTTGGAGCCGGTGCTCATCCTTCGTCCTATCGTCGCCACGGGCAGAATGGGAATTAAAAAGAGCCAGGGTGGCCATCATTATCGTTAACAAAAAAGTGCGTACCATGTTTCTTTTCATTTGACCTCTCCTCTCATGAGTTCGTCAGTTGAACGGCGCAAAGTTACTCTCTACCGTCGGAAGACGCCGCGAGCTAGCGGAGGGTTTGTTTGGGTCGCTTCGCTGTTTTCCATAGCTGCATCCTTGAGCCTTCGAACGTCGTCCGCATTACATTCCGGGCTCGGGAGTTTCCACACAGCAGCCACCAAAAATATGCTGCCGATAAGGAAAAGGATCGAAAGCGCACGGCGTTGATTGAGCGTTTCTATTGACATAAACCTTTTCTCCAAACAGTCGTGCTCGGTTCGCAGTACGGACTCAGCGATCTTATCGATAAGAGTGATCGCCCATTCGACGAGGAACCACAACTTCTCGCTTGCTGCACCTTCGCGACGTTCCGCAACTCAAAACAATCGAAATGCAACTCTGTCTCCTCAATCGTCATTCCTTCCAGAGCCTCGCGGATGCATACAGCAAATCCTTGAGAACCCCTCGGTCACTTCTTCGTTACTCCAGGCGTCAATAGTGCAATGAGCGTGCCATAGTGGAAGCTTTCGAGATGAAGTGACTCCGATCTAAAGACTTGCAGCCTTTCCCGGATCAAAAGCAAGCTTCCCAAAAGCGTTAGCTGTAGAAATTATTCCTACACCCTCTCGTTTCTTCCGGTGCCTTCACCGCGAGTGTCGGAAGAATTGGACTTGGCGCGGGAATGGTGCCGCGGGGGCTAGGAAACGATAGCCTGCTTGCCACCCTTCACAATTCCATTGTAAACGTCATGCTGATGTTGCTCGCTCCAAGTGATAAGCTCCGCGTACCGCTGCCGCTGCTTGCGTTCGGTACTTGGAAGCTCGCTAGAGGGATTGGGCGAGAACAGGTAGAGCGCAAGGTAATAAGGAAGGGCAAGCTCGTTTATGTCTGGTTCTTTCCTGGAGAAGGCCTCGGCCTCAGTTCGACGCCTGGCCTGGAGGAACCTAAATTATGCCGTGGGAACTGATTAGGATTCAGAAAAACGTAGTCCGACGCTGTCCCTACTGTAACCAGACGGAGGTTACTGCACCGCCGCTCACCGCATCCGGAGAGCAGCAGATTGCACACTACAAGGAACACGGCTACATCGCTCCAACTCCCGAGCAGCTAGCCGAACTAGAAAACGGCTCAGTGCAAGAGTTGGTGCTCGAGCATCCCTAGGATCAAAACATCCCGCACGATGAAAGCCATAGTGCAACTCCACAATCATTTCCCGCAACCATTTTGCTTCGCACGGAATATACCCGCGCCGCCACTGACACCGTTAACTTCTGAGTGATAGACTCCGCAGTATCGCTCCCACCAAAAGTCTGGAGGAAACCTGTGAATTTTCAGGATCTACCGACCACCTGAGGCGGTAGTTTTTCACTAACTTTCACCCACCCGTTTTCACCAACTTTCACCCACATTTTCAGGATCATTCACCCACCCCCCATTGCGGTTGAACGAGCAGGTGTGCCAACCAGTTCTCCAGGAGGACAGGAGATGGCATACCGGGAGGTGAGGAGGATGGACATTGATCAGATCATCCGGCGGTGGTTGGCCGGGGAGAAGATTCGAGCTATAGCACGATCGACCGGTGCGGACCGGAACACCGTACGGCGGATCGTGCGTTTCGCGGAGAAAGAGGGAATCGGGCAGGAAACGCCGTGGCCCGACGAAGGCAAGCTCCAAGTGATCCGGCAGCGCATGGGCCGGCCGGGTACGGCTGTCGCCAGCAGCGAGCCAGAGCAGCGGTTGAAGCCGCGAACCGAGCAGATTCGAGCCTGGCTGGACAAAGACCACCTGCTGTTGAGCAAGGTGCACGAACTGTTGGGACGCGAGGGCCTGGTGGTTTCCTATAGCAGCTTGTATCGGTTTGCGCGGAAGTGGTGCGATTTCGGAACTGCTTCGGCGATCACCGTACGACGGGCGGAGAGCCTGCCGGGCGAGATGGCCGAAGTCGACTTTGGCCGACTTGGTCCGTTGCAGGAACTTGGTAGCCGCCAACCGCGTATGGTCCACGGCTTCATCCTGACGCTGGGCTACAGCCGGCTCAGCTGCGTGATCCCGGTGTTCAAACAGGATCTGCCCACGGTCATCGATTGCTTCGAACGCATCTGGTTGTTTTTGGGAGGCTGTCCCCGGCGTGTGGTCCTGGACGGAATGAAGGCTTGTATCGATCGAGCCGATCCCTACACGCCGCGCTTCAACCGGACCTTTCTGGAGTACGCCAACTATCGGGGCTTTCTGCCCGATCCAGCCAGGCCGCGCCATCCCCAGGACAAGCCGCTTGTTGAAAATAGCGTGGCCTATATACGGGAGCGCTTCTTTAAAGGGGAGACGTTCATCGATCTCGACGACGTAGCGCGTCGTGCCCTGGTCTGGTGTCGCGAAGTTGCCGGCCGTCGGATCCACGGAACCACCCGGCGAGTCCCCCTGGAGGTCTTTGAGGCGGAGGAAAAGCCCCAGCTGATTCCACTGCTGGGCGAACGCTTCGATACCCCGACTTGGGCGCAATGCAAAGTACATCCGGATCACCACGTCCGCTTTGCTCAGGCGTTGTACTCGGTTCCCACGCGCTGGATCGGCTGCCAGGTCGATGTCCGCGGCGATCGATCGCTGGTGCGCATCTACCTGCACGGCGAGTTGATTAAGACCCATGAGCGGAAACTTCCCGGCCAGCGCTCCACCGATTACGCGGATTATCCCGATGGCCGCGCTCCCTACGCCCTGCGCTGGCCCAACTTCTACTGCAAGCGGGCCCGTGAACTCGGATCGGCTGCGGGCGATTTCACCGATAAACTTCTGAGCGGGGAGTTCCCCTGGAGCCGACTGCGCCAGGCGCAGAAACTATTGGGCTTGGCTGAACGCTACGGCGCCGCTCGTCTGGACGCGGCTTGCCGGCGGGCTCTCGACTTCGACTTGCTGGACGTTCACCGCCTGAAGCGCATTCTGGAACAGGGACTGGAATCGCAAACCGAACCGCAGCCCATCGCTGGCCAACAGTCGGCGCTGGAATTGAAGTTCCTGCGTCCCGCCGAACACTTCGTTTCTGACAAGGGAGGCCCAGATGCAGATCCAGCCTGAATTGAAAAGTGTGCTGAAGCGCTTGAGACTCTCCGGCATCCTGGCCACCCTGCCCGACCGCTGGGCGTATGCCCGCCAGGAAAAACTCGACTACCCGCAGTTCTTGGAACTGGTGCTTTCCGACGAAGTCGAGCGCCGCGATCACAAGCATCTGGAGAACCGCTTACAGGATGCCGGTTTCGAGGAAGAATGTACCCTGGAACGGTTCGATTGGTCGGCCAAAATCTCCATCGACAAGGCACGTTTAATGGAGCTGTTCAGCTTGCATTTCATCGAGCGCCATGAAAATGTCATTCTTTGCGGACCGGTAGGCGTAGGCAAATCCTTTTGGGCCCAGGCTTTGGGCCACGCCGCTTGCCGCGCCGGCTATCGGGTGCTGTTTCTCCGCAGTGACGGGCTATTGAAAAACCTGGCACGCTCCCGTGCCGACAACTCCTTCGACCGTGAGTTGCGTTCCTTTATCAGCCCGGATCTACTCATCGTCGATGACTTCGCTCTGAAGAAGCTCTCCAGCCAGGCCACTTCCGACTTCTATGATCTGTTGATCGAACGGCACACCCGCAGCTCGACGATTCTGACCTCCGACCGCGGCATTGAAGAATGGATGGCGGTCTTTGATGATCCGATGCTCGGCCAGAGCGCTTTGGATCGCTTTTGCCACCGCGCCCACCAGTTCGTCATCGAAGGCGAGTCCTACCGGAAACGTACTGCTCCAGGAGCGACGGGCACTTCGAAAATCGGCAGTAAGGCCACGACCTGAACCATGGGAGACCTCCAGAAAATGCAGCCACGATCATCCCAACAAGATTTTTCTCGAGCTTCGAGCCAGAAATGGGCGTCCGCCCCAAAAGTCAGACCAACTGCCGTTGCCGATTGCCACGGAGAAAGGAAACTGCTAGAAACCTAAAAGCAAAACCCGGGGGTGGGTGAATGATGGTGAAAACCCCTGGGTGAAAGAATGTGAAAATCCGCAAAACCATGCACGCTCCTGAATCCACTCTTGAGGCACTCGCAAACCGCGTCGCAAAACTTGAAGCACATAATCGACGTTTGAAAAAAGTGGGAATCGCTTCCTTTGTCGTCGTTAGGATCATGAATCAAACACACACGCCCTGTACGCTCCGACACCCGATGCGAAGGTGCAACTCTATCGACACGAAGCGCAGCGTGAATGGACGTTCAAGTCGCCGCGCCCCGTGCTGACCGGCACCAATTCACGTCCATTCTCGTTTTGGAATCGCGCCAGAACTTGCAGTTTGCCGTCTAATCAACCTCATCGATTGTTCGCACCACAATGACGTGAGGCGATTCGAGAGCACCCGAGATTCTTACCTTCTTGCCCTCAAAGACTCTGAGGTGACCTGCATCCATCAGCATGTAAGTGCGAATGCTTCCTTCTTCTGCAAGGAAAAGTAAGTCATTGCTTCTCACAATCCTTCCAGTCATGGTCTTGATAGCGTTCCCACTAGCCTCATCTTGCCGTCTAATCTCGCCGCTTCCGACCACGGCGGCCGGTGTCATCGCTAGCCGCAGGAGGATTGATGCGAGGGCGGCATAATCTCTCCGCATCTTCGCACCTCGGTGTAGGGACTGAGGGTGAACTCTATTAGGAAGAGCAATCCACGTACCACTCGCGAAGAACCTAACAGACGGAAAGGACATGCCCTAGATAGCCGACTAGAGGACTCGTGTGTAATCTTTTCGGACTCCGGAAATTCTCGACGGTTTGATGGTCGCCGGATAAGTGAATCACATTGAAATGTCGCACTACCGTACATCCTTCGACTAGTACTCCACTTTACCGGTAACCGCGTTATCAAAAGTTGGCTTCGCATGATGTTTGCAGCCGCGCTCTTCGAGAGAATCGCCAAGGCTACCGGTACAGGTCGGAGACAAATTGCCGGGAGAGAAGATATTTTCTCCCGTGACTGACTGGCGTGTTCCAATCAGAATCGTTTGCTTGGCTTTCGCTCTCCAATATTCTCTATTGAACCGAGAAGTCGTAGATGTAAGGAGCCATTCCTTCTCCCCGTGAGAGAAAGAGGCCATATTCCCCTTTAGCAAGTCCGGCAGAGGGCGCGATCTTGTAAACTCCCGGCTTCACCTCAGAGCGGAATAGTTGAATCTGATGAGTGATCGAGATGCCTTTGCTGGCGCGCCATGCCCCCTCGGCACCGACCTCAAATTGCCGCCGTTCCTTTTTTTCCTCCAGGCGAATCAGAACCAGGTCCCCGGCATTAACTCCTGTTTCCGCTTCTTGCTTGGCGGGAATGAAATAGAACTCGGGAGTCGATCCGGTGACAGTCTGAGCGTGAGGCCCGAGAAGTTGCTCATTAACTTTGGTGATTTTGATGTGAAGAGTTAAATCCGACACCAAGAGGCTACCACTCCGCTTAAAATCAAGAATCTGGCCCAGTATCTTGGTAAAGCCCCCGCCTGCTGTTACGTATATTCCAGGCTCGGAAAGACCATTCTCTTGCGACAAGTCCACGCTGGTTTGTACTTTAGTTTGTAGTGGGAGTTCATTTTTGTTCATCGCGACTTGTGGCGAAGGCCGAACGCTTGCGTCGAGCATGGCCGCTATTACCTTTGGAGAAACGCCAGCCTTTTTGAGCTGAACGAGGTCAGTGTCCTCCAACTTGAAATCACAGCTCCCATTTTTGATCTTGGCGATTATGATGTCATCGTCCAAACCAAGTTTCGACATTTCCACTACGCGACTGTTGGTAATGCCTAATCCATGTCCGAATGTCGGTTGATCCTTCTCATCAGGGACCGGGGCCGGGGAGTGCTGTGCCACGATTTGCTGCTGAGCGGGTTGAATCTTAACAACTTGCACACCATATTATTCACAATTGTTTCGTCTGAACCGACGAAGTTCCCTGGGACTTCTCGCAGTGGTGGCGCTCCATGCCATGAGCACAAGGAGGCAAAATGAGATGCCGTCGAAGTGATGGAAGTTTGCGGGGATTCTGGCTCAGTCGAGAGCAAGCGGAGAAGTTCGCTCAAGACCCCAAGAATACTTCGTACCACGGCGACATCGTGGTCGGCCCTTGTGGGATGTGCGGTGCATTTCATTGCAGTAGACCTGCGTGGGTTGCGAACACCAACGTTAGACTTCCCGATGACCCCATTCACTGTGCCGTCTGCACCGAGGAGATCGCGGTGAACGGCGATACCACGTTCTTGCCGTTCTTGATCATGCCCGATGGATTGGCGGTACACGAGTCGTGCTGTGGGAGGGAACCGCTGGGCTTTGAGTCGGTAGCGAGAAATCGGACGATAAACAGATGGCAGTGAAGCGCAACCGTGCGAGGAAGCGGCTGCTGTCCTGGCTGAGGTGAACGAAGGCCCATGCGAGCAGTCCATGCTGGTTTGGATAGAAGAACAAGCCCGGGTGCAAGTCAACCTCTGGGCAGGCTGCCAGTGCCACCAATATCCATTTCAGTGCGGCGTCAAGGTGCCAAAACTGCACTTGCGCGTAGTAGTGGCGGTCTGAGAATGGTGCAAGCAAGAGAGTCACGCTGGCACAAAAGAGAATGCGGAAAGCAATTTCGACAACAATACCAGCTCTTTTTTCAGTGCGGTTGGACCAAAACGCCGCGACGACCCACGACACCAACCAGGCAACCCAGAGCACTAGGATCATCCACTCCGGCGTCATAGGATCCTATCGCGAAGTCCGCTCCATCAATTAGGCGTCCACAGCCTATAAGTGCCTTTGCTTGCTCCAGGCTCTTCTGCCAAGATCACATTATCCTCCCGTTTGGCATGGTATATACCTCCCTCTAATCTATTGGGCGCGGATCAAAGTTGGGACGACCCTCCGGAGCCTTTTGCTCTTTACCGAGGCTAGAATTCGTAACGCAATGCAAACTGCACGATGCGCGGGTTAGTCAATGTGCCGCTGAAGTTTCCGAAATTGGAGGAATTGCCGTTTGCCAAATTGTTTTGGCTTGAAATGAAGGCGTTGGAAGCTTGCACATTGAAGCGAACAGAGTTGGTCACGTTGAAAACCTCCCAACGGAATTGTAGGCTCTGGCCCTCGCTCCACGGCATTTTCCAGCGTTTTGCAAGTCCCAGGTCTACGCCGAAAAAGCCGGGCCCCCGGAGGTTGTTGCGCAGCCCGGTTTCACCAGGAAAGGCGTAGCCGAAGGACTGATAGGCGGCGGCCCCGACACTGAATAGGTTCGGAGCGGTACTGCCAACACCGTTGTTGTTCGGCCCGGTGTAGTAAGTGCCCGTAGTGACCGGCTGGAGTTGATCTGCATGTCCCTCCAACTGGTAGTTGGTCGGATATTGGCCGCCATTGTCCACGGTGATAGGGAAACCGCTGGTCCAGCGAACCAGCCCGGAAAGCTGCCACCCTCCAATGACTGCGTCGGCAGCGCGATTAATGTCATGGGCGATCCAGCGACCCTGGCCGAATGGCAATTCCCAGATGAAGTTCGTGTTGAACTGATGGCGAAGGTCAAAATCCGAGGCAGCACGCCCAGCGAATGGGCTCCAGGAATTAATAACCGCCCCGCCCAAACCGCCCCACTCTCCCACTCGTTCTGCATCGGAAGAGACGTCGATGGATTTTCCATAGGTGTAGTTGAAGTCAAACTGAACCCCATGGACCATTTTGTGTTGCAAGGTGACTTCAAGTGCGTTGTAGTTTGCATTTGTCACGGTACGCAGCGCATAGAGTGAAGAGTACTGTGGGCTGTAGAAAACGTTGGGGCCGGTGTAGTTGCCCAAGTGGTAGAAATAGTTCTGACCGGAAAGGTTCGCATCCGGAACGCCGCTGGTATCCATCTCGTAGATAGAGAGGGACTCGTTGAGGGCATTTGCGCAGAGCAGATCGAACGCCAGCACTGTGGGATTTGTCGTAGAGTTCAGGCCACCTGCGCAAGTGCCGTACGGACCGTTCGCTCCGATGGTGTAGGCCCCTCCCGGAGCCAACGGTTGTGTAATGTCCGCCCAATACTGCTGAACGTTGGCAGGTACCGAGTTCGGATTGAAGGAGTTCGTGGGAGTTGCGTTTCCCGCCGCCAATTGCGGGCGGTAAATCTTGGCCAGTGCCGTAGCCGCCGTAAAGTAATCGATGCCCGCCTTCTTGTCAAAGGGGTCCAGGGGCATCGCCACGTCTTCCTGTGTCATCAAGCGATGAGAAAGCCGTCCCACGTAGGCGACCTGCACAGTGAATCCTCCGTGCAATTCCCTTTGCACGGACAGGTCCAGCGTATACGAATATGGCGTCTTTATATGGTTATCCAATCCCCAAGCGATGGCTTCGCTGCCTGGGTTTGGATTGCTTGGGAAGGGCGCAGGATAATTCGCGGCGGGAGCGGGTACGAATATGGGTGCACCGCAGTTATCCGTCGTCGGGATGACGTTCATGCTCGTCACGCGGGGCGTGCACAGCACCGACTCGGAGGCTGCGGCATTAGGAATGCTGGTCGACAGTCCGAACGCACCGTTCTGGTCGAAGGTATCTAGCAGGCCCTCACCAACCCGGTCGTACATGATTCCGAAGCCCGCTCGTATGCTGCTCTTGCCTCCTCCACCGAAAAGATCGTGCAAAATCCCGGAGTTATAGCCGGGAGACCATGCGAGAGATACCCGAGGACCCAGGTTCTTGTAATCCCATCCGTAATATCCGGTCGCGCCGCCGTTCGCCGGGCCGGACCAGTTGAAGGCGACCGGCGGCGCGGCACTCGAAGGAACACCGTTGTTCATGCCTACGCCACGATTGTTAAACCACGTGTTCAGACTCTCCGTCGGCGTAACTTCCAAACCCTTCGTCTCCCACGGCGGAGAGAACAAAGAGTAGCGGAGTCCAAGCGTGACCGTGAGGTTTGGCTTAACCTTCCAGATGTCCTGCACGTACATTTCGTAGCCGTCTTCAGCGAAATGGCGAACCACCGGCGCACCTTGCGCGAGCGGATTTCCGTTGCGCTGATAGTTATATTGGGCGTTCACTTCCACATCCATCCCGAATAGGGCGGTTACTGCATTGTCGTAATTCGAGCCGAAGCCTGCAAAATCCACTGCCGGATAACCGTTGTTCGCAGGGTTCAGTGGCGAAGATTGCCGGCCCGCAAGCCCGGAAGTGTCCAACCACTGTGCGTTCATGTACCCGCTGCTGAAGGAACTCGTCGTGCTGGAGTTTGGATTCCGAATCAGAGAAACCTGAAAACCAAACTGTAAGCTGTGCTTCCCCTTGGTCCAGGTAAGGTCGTCCCAGAAGCTGTTGATCGGCCGTTGGAATTCGCTGGAATAGTACACTCCTTGATCTATCCCGCGCATCGTGTTCCAAGCCTGATTAGCATTTCCAATCGTGCCAATGCTCTCTCGGATGTACCCGTAGCGGAAGTTATTGATCAATGTGCTGGAAAGCACCGCCGAATAATTTGCAATCAGACCTTTGTTGTAATTAACGATACTCGTTTCCGGAGGTGCTCCCAGCAGAAACGGAGCGTTCGCCTGATTCTGGTTCGCCATCGCCCCCGTCAGCGATACTCTCTGCTTGGCGTCTCGTGTGATGTTGTAATCCATCTTTCCGATGTACCAATTCTTGGTGTTTTTCGTGGGCGCTGCGAAGCGGTATCCTGCCGTGTTGTACCCGTCACCTTGGCTGAAATCGTTCGGCAAGGGATATTTGTTGAAATACGCCATGACCGCTTGATCCGGTCCTGAAGGCCCCGTGTAACCCGCCAACGTGCTGAGGGGATCCATGCCCGTTAACTGTGAGGGTGAAAGCGCGAAAGTTCCCGAGCCCGCCTTATAGCTGGCGCCGCTGAGACCCTGTACGGTATTCCCATTGCAGGTGGCGGACGGGTCGCATACATACTGCACGACGCCATCGCGAAGAGCCGCCGTGGGCACAATTCGCAACACACTTTGCTGTTCCACGTCCCGGTACGCCTCATAATTCAGGAACAGGAATAAGCGGTCCTTCTTAATCGGGCCTCCCACGGAACCGCCGAAAATGTTGCGATTCAAGAATTGCGGTTTATTCGCTTCCCCGCTCTGCAACTGCGACGATTTCAGGAAATAATCATTCGCGCTGAAATACGAGTTACGGTTGTATTCATAGGCCGAACCATGAAAACTATTCGTGCCGCTCTTCGTGACCAACGCCACCTGCGCTCCGCCCGAGCTACCCTCGTCGGCGGTGGCATTGCTTGTTGTCACACGGAATTCCTCAACCGAGTCCAGGGTCACTGGCAGCACCGACTGAAATGCGTATCCCCCCTTTGGGTTCACCGGAATTCCGTCCAGGGTTACGTTGCTCTGGTCGCTTCGCGCGCCATTGACGGACCCGCTCCGGGTATCCGTGTCTTGGTCGATGGTCGGATTGTTGCCGGTGTACACCACGCCTGCCTGCAACGACAGCAGATCCCCGACGTTGCGGCTTTCCAGCGGCAGTTGCTTTACTTGGTTTTCGCCGAACGCCACACCGATGGACGCGTCGGTCGTGTTAATAGTCTGCCCTAATGCGGTTACTTCAACAGTTTCCGAAGCCGAGCCGACCTCCAGGGTCACGTTTACGGTAGCGGGATCGTTCACCAACAACTGGATATTCTTCTGGTCGTACGCCCGGAAACCCGCCGCCTCCACCCTCAGCGAGTACGTGCCGGGCTGCAGCGCGGGAAATTCGTATCCGCCAGTAGTGTTGGTGACGATGCTGCGCTGAACTCCCAGTGCAGCCTCGGCCAATTTGACGGTAGCCCCCGCCACAACTCCGCCGGATTTATCTTGGATCGTCCCGCGAAGTGAGGTTCTGCCAACCTGCGCCCAAACACCCGGAGCACACAGCAGCAACCACATGGAAAGTGCCAGGAAAATAATCTTATATATTAAATACCGCATTATTCACCCCTGTATAGTGTGGGATATCCTCCGCACACAATGAAATGGCGAATTTCGAGGACGAACAAAAAGGCTCAGTCGATTCCCTCGACAGATCCAACAGGCCTCAAGTGATTTTTTTCCCGAACCGGCAACCGTTGGTGATGATTTTGTCGATTTTCCTGGCATTGTCAAGAGCAAGAATTAGTTTCTTTGCCGTGCTTCCGTCCTCGCCGCTCCTTTGGCTACACTTTTCGCTCTGGGTGCGGGGCTTCCAGCAGTGCTGCTTGCGGCCTCGGGGTGCTATGGCGTGGCGGCTCTGGTGGCTAGCGTTTGGCAAACGAGGACGCTCACTGGTCGCGCACCAGCGAAGGCCCCGATATATTCGCATCGAGAAGCCTCCTCAACTGATGTTTGCGCGGCGTATCCTTGTGGCCGCGCCTTCCCCGGCCCAACCAGTCAAGCAGCTTCTCCAGATTTACGTGAAAAGTCTTTGTTTCCTCGTGCATTTGGACAACAAATTCCTCAGCCTTGTACGACTCCTCCTCGGTTTCTGGAGAAGTCTTGAACTTGGCCCACGCACGGCAGGTTGCTTCGTAGACACTCGACGCACGAACCTCGGTTGAATGATCGACGCCTCTTCTGTCGCGAAATCGAACTGTGCAGGCACAGACGCGCACTGGAACAATCCTGAGTTTGGATTCACTGCTGGTGGGAATCGGGACTACAGTCTACTTCGTCAGCCGAACTACTCCAACACCAATTTCCTTGCGTTCGCAATCTGGGTACTTCGGTCGCGCTTTTTCGACATTGGTTCCAGTTCAATCCGTAGGCCTTGGGTCGAAGTTAGGGTCATTACGTGGATCCTCCATTTTCTTTTCCGGGAAATTTCCATTTGTCGGCTTTTTCTCTGGCCTGATCAGCGGCGGTAGCGGATCTGGCTTCGGGAGATCTACCACGATGTATTCGATGTCGGGCTTTCCGCCAGGTTTCTCGTCTTCACTGGGGAATGCGCCCATCAGCTCGAGAAGAGTTCGCGTAGCACGGTGCTTTCTCTGCCAGGGCTTTAAAGGCCTGGTAGCCTGCCTGAGAGGGGTTACCTTTGTACCCGGCTTGGATCGCAGCGAGTCTCTTATTGTGAGTGGCGCCAAAGGCCAAGGCGAAACGTGACTGCAGTGGAGTGAGCAGTCCGGATTCCACGAGAGCCTTGAGACTCCGTGGTTTTCTCTTCTTTAAAGGCTTAGCCACTTTTTCGCCGCTCATGGTCGTTAGACTAACACGTAGGTTCCATGGCAACGTTAGCGCTGGAGAAGTCGAGTATGAGGAGCAAGATAAGAATCACGCCACCTCTTGATACAAGTATTTTTGGAACCCCGCGAAGACCCGCCCAATTTCCTCCGGTCTCCCCAAATCCGCCACTGCATCCGCAATCGAATCTTGGTATTTCAGTCGCAACAGGGGTGTCAGCTTCTCTTGGTCCAGTTCTTGCACACCTTGGCTCACATAATGCGCCAGGACGAAATCCAGAAACGTCTGCAGCTTGCTGTTGAACTCAGACGAAATCCGCGCCTTCGCCCGTCCAGCACGCTCTTCCCGCGTCAGCGTCGGCAGCGCGTAAGCGATATAGGCCAAGACATCGTACAGGTCGCTCTTCTCCGCGTTGATGATACTTTGCATTTCAGCCAGTTGCGCTGCGCCAAACCCCTTTTCCGCTAGTCCCAGCAACAGCTTTGCCCGGGTGGTCGGCACGCTCCACAGTGCCCGAAGTTCAGCCTCGTTCTTAAAAAAGTCTGGCAGCCTCCCAAACAGCATCTCCATAAACTGTTGCGCTGACATAGGCGTGCCATCCGGGTGCCAGAATGACGTCACCATCATGTGCTGGACGTCCGCGCTTTCCCGTCCGCCAGCTTCACCTTAATTCTCTCCGGGCGTGGCGGTGACTCGGGCCGTGGTTCGGGTTCATCACCGGGCGTTCGCGGTCCCCGTGGCTCGCGAGGCTCCCTCGGCTCTGGCGCGATCGGCTCGCCATCCCACTCTGGATCATTAAAGTGATGGTGCGCTTTCACGAAATCGTAAATCGTGAAGTAGTCCTTTCCGTCGTAAAGCCGCGTCCCGCGTCCGATAATCTGTTTGAACTCAATCATCGAGTTGATCGGGCGCATGAGCACAATGTTTCGGATATTTCGAGCATCCACGCCCGTCGACAGCTTCTGCGACGTAGTGAGGATCGTGGGAATGGTCTTTTCGTTGTCCTGAAACTCGCGCAGGAACTGGTCCCCGAGCGCACCATCGTTCGCGGTTACACGGGCGCAGTAATTCGGGTCCGTGCTCTTCTTCATCTGGTTCACCAGGTCGCGCACGGCCAGCGCGTGATCCTGCGTCGCACAGAACACCAACGTCTTCTCGTTCTGGTTCATCTGGTCCATGAAAATCTTCACGCGATGTGCTTCACGCTCCCTGATCTCAATGATTCGGTTAAAATCCGGCTCGGTGTACAGCTTCCCCGCCTCAACGTCTCCTTCGATCAGCTTGTCGTCCGGTGTGTACACGTATTCATCCAGCGTCGTGGAAATTTGCTTTACGCGGAATGGCGTCAGAAACCCGTCATTAATCCCGTCTTTCAGAGAATAGATGTACACCGGGTCACCGAAATACTTGTACGTGTCCACGTTGTCCTGGCGTTTCGGTGTGGCTGTCAGGCCAAGCTGTACGGCGGGAGAAAAATACTCCAGAATGTCGCGCCACGTGCTCTCGTC
Organism: Candidatus Acidiferrales bacterium; assembly: GCA_963775865.1. GTDB lineage: Bacteria > Acidobacteriota > Terriglobia > Acidiferrales > UBA7541 > Acidiferrum. Next base: position 219,146 of record CAVZKU010000015.1, read on the forward strand.
GTTCGCCCCGCCCCGGTGACATTCGTCAATCACAATGAAATCGAAGAAATCTGGCGGATACTCTCCGAAATACGGCGAAGGCTTTCCATCCTTCGGAGGGCCGCTTAGAAACGTCTGGAAAATCGTGAAGAATAAACTGGCGTTCTTCGGTACTTTTCCCTTTCTGCGAATTTCGTCCGGTTCGATGCGCTGCAACGCATCTTCAGGGAACGGAGAAAACGCGTTGTAAGCTTGGTCCGCCAGGATGTTGCGGTCGGCTAGGAACAGGATACGTGGACGGCGTCCCGGCTCGCGCGTCAGATTCCACCGGCTATAAAACAGCTTCCACCCAATTTGGAACGCGATGAACGTTTTACCGGTGCCGGTGGCCAGCGTCAACAGGCTTCCAGTACGCGCTCGATGGCGATGTCTTGATAGTAGCGGCCCTGGTAGTAGCCGCCTTTATCCTCGAACGGCACCTCGGCAAAACGGTCACGCCACGCGTTCGCTTCGGAAAACGTCAAGTTCCACAGTTGCTCGGGCGTAGGAAAGCCTTCCGCCACGCCTTCTTTTCCGGTTTTCATGTCCACTGCGTAGACGCCGCGTCCGTTTGTGGCGTATGTGTAGCGCACCGCCATCTTGTCTGCGTACTCTTTGGCCTGCGCCACGCCTTCTGTCAGCGATTCATCCCACGCTTTCGCCTCGATCACCCCCAATTTCGTGTTGCGGAAGACCAGAACATAATCCGCGCACAGTTCTTTGCCGCGTTTGCCGAGTCCTTCCAGCCTTCCAGGCGCAATGCGATACTCCCGCAGAATCCGGCTGCCCTCGGCCAAACCCCATCCTGCCGCCGCGAGCGCGGAGTCGATGTGCTCGGCTCTAGTTTCCGCTTCGTTCATGGCGCTTCGTTGTTTCTATTTCGACCCGTCATTTTTCTGTTGCAGTTCGTTCAACTTAATGAACTGCTTCCTCCAGGAGGCTGGCGGTGCGAGACAAATCCCATCTGCTCGAACAAACGCACAGACTTTCGGCAAGCTGTTCTTGGCACAGATGTCCGGATTTGTATGACGACAGCCAACTGTCCACTCCGCAGAGCCCTGGGGGTGCAGAGGCGCGTGAAAAACACTAGAGCCTATTTCAAAACTGGGTACAGGGTTGTGATTTTACAGTGGTTGTTCCTCTAAATATGAGTGATAAGCAAGGTCAGCAGCGCCGAGGGAGGGCCGATGGCGCGATACGGTCGGCTGTTGACCGATGCCCAGTGGGAAAAGATCCGGCCCTTGCTCCCGAAACGAAGGAAACGCCCCCACGGCGGACGCCCGCCTGCCGACGACCGCAAAGTGCTGGAAGGCATCTTGTGGATTCTGCGCAGCGGGGCTCGCTGGTGTGATTTGCCGGTGGAGTTTCCCTCGCCTTCGACCTGTTGGCGGCGACTGCGCGACTGGGAGGAGCAAGAGGTCTGGTTAGAAATCTGGCGCACGTTCCTGAGTGAGTTGAACGAACGCCAGCAGCTGAAGTGGAGCGAATCGTTTATGGACGGCAGTTTTGCTCCCGCGAAAAAGGGGGCGACGGAGTCGGAAAAACCAAGCGGGGTAAGGGGACGAAGTGGATGGTGGTGGTCGACGGCCAGGGTGTTCCTTTGGGAGACTACCTTCACTCTGCATCCCCGGCGGAGGTCAAGCTCGTCGAGAAAACGCTCGCGGCGATCCGCGTAAGGCGGAGACACCATGGCGGGCGGCCGCGACAGAAACCTGAGCGCATGATTATGGATCGCGGCTACGATAGCGATGGATTGCGCAGACAACTTCGTCGACGGGGCATCGAACCGATCGTCCCGCATCGTAAAGGTCGGCGCAAACCGTCGATGCAAGACGGTCGAGCCTTGCGGCGTTACAAAAGGCGCTGGATCGTCGAGCGCACGTTCGCCTGGCTGGGCAACTTCCGGCGGCTGACTGTGCGCTACGACCGTTCGCTGACGGTTTATCGCGGTTTCTTTCATATCGCTTGCTTCATGATCACCTTACGGAGGGTTTTGAAATAGCTTCTAATGTTTTTTTTCAGGCTGCCACCGAACGGCCCCCTCACAAACTCGCAGACCTCTCCCAGGCGCTTTTTCTCCCACCCGTTCTTCATAGCAACTCTTTTATCGCCTCCAGAATTTCGGCACTTTCTGAGTCTAGTTCTGCAATGCTTTTGAGAATGTCCTTTGGGCTACGGTGAGTGGCTACCTCACCGCTGTTCGGATTCCTTGGGCTAAGGTCGAATGTTTCTGTATTGATGGTCGTCGCGTCCGCAGTCCAGGATTTCTGCGAATCCGCGAACGTCTTGTGGAGTTTCACGAACTCAGCCAGATCCTTATCATCGAGCGGGTTGGTTTTCCCAAGATTCCGGCCTGGGTCGAGCTGGTAGTACCATATTTTGCGAGTCTTCGCTCCTTTCTCGAAGAACAGCACTACGGTCTTCACGCCAGCTCCTTGAAATGTCCCGCCGGGAGAATCGAGAATCGTGTGCAGGTTGCAGCTTTCCAGCAGCATCTTGCGAAGGCTCACGGACGCGTTGTCCGTGTTCGACAGAAACGTGTTCTTGATGACCACGCCGCCGCGCCCTCCTGCGCGAAGCATCTTGATGAAATGCTGTAGAAACAGAAATGCGGTTTCGCCGGTTTTGATGCTGAAATTCTGCTGGCTAGAAGTGCATTCAAGAAACTGTGGGGGACTGTTTCAACTCCACGAAAATCGATCTCAATTTTCTTACCCTCCTCAATGGCTGGAATCAGTTTTCTATCTCGAAAACTTATTGCGGCGTCTTTGTCCTCAGCCCACTTCCCAAAGTAATTCTCGATGCTCACATAGTATCGGTTTGCTTGCTCATTCTTTTCTGCTTCTGTTAGTTCAGTCTCTGCCCTTCCGCGTACCTCTGCCAACAGATCTTCCAAACTTAGCTGGGGCGCAGCACTAATGTCCAAATCGACAAGAACGAATGTGCCCGGCCAAGAGTTGCTGAGACTTTGGGTTGTAACATCCTCAGGCGAAACATGTACTAAACCGTTGTGCGAAACGATGTACATGTTCCCTTTTAATCGCTTCAGCATTCGACTGGAATAGGTGAGTCCCATACCCGCATTATTTTTGACTCCGTAAGGAGAAGGATCCTGACCGAAAGTTCCGGAGACATTCGGGCGCAGAGCGAAGACTATTGCTTCTTGATGAGTTGGAAAGGGCGAGTATGCCCTCTCAATATGGGCCTTGATTCCAACACCGAGATCAGTGAACAGAAATGCGAGACGTTCCCAACGTGGAATGAACCCTTGAAGTGGCACACAAGAATGGGCACAGTTTCCGGGAGAGGAAACGAGAGGATGAAGAGGAAACGATACTCCCGGAAATTTCAGAGGATGGCTGTAGAGCGCATGAAGACCAGCGAAGATGTCGAAGAGTTGGCGCGAGAGCTGGGGGTGACCCGAAGATGCCTCTACAAGTGGCGCAGGAAGTTGGAAATCATTGAACCAGGAGAAGAAGCGTTGCGGCCCAGCACGCACGCATCTTCTCACCGCAAGGAGATCCACCGCTTGAAGCAGTTGTTGGCTGAAAAGAGTCTGGAAGCGGATTTTTTCAAAGGTGCCTTGCAAAAAGTAGAGGCTCGACGCCAGAAACGCGACGAAACTGGCGAGACGGCATCTACGAGCAGATCCGAGAAGTAATATTTTTGCAAGGCGGCCTGAGTATCGAGCGCATGTGCCAGCTGGTTTCGGTCAGTCGCAGAAGTTTCTATCGTTCGCTGCAAGAACGGCAACCAGCGGAGGAGGAGATGGAAGTGCGATCTGCGATTCAAACGATTGCATTGGAACACCGCCGACGTTATGGCTATCGACGGATCACAGCAGAACTGCATCGCCGGGGAATACCGGTAAACCACAAACGGGTGGTACGGATCATGCGCGAAGATAATCTGCTGGGCGTGCAGCCGAAGCGATTCGTGAGCACCACGAATTCGAGCCACAAGTTGGAGGTATATCTCAACTTAGCCGGCCGCATGAAGCTGACGGGTATCAACCAACTGTGGGTGGCAGACATCACCTACATTCGACTGAAAGCCGAGTTTGTGTATTTGGCGGTGATCCTCGATGGGTTCTCTCGGAAAGTGGTGGGCTGGGCGCTAGATCGGACCTTGGCAATGCGGCTAACGATGGGAGCGCTGGGGCAAGCCATCGGGAGTCGACAACCAGAACCTGGTCTGGTTCATCACTCGGATCGGGGATTGCAATACGCTTCCGCAGAATATGTGGAAGTCCTCGAGAAAAACCGTGTAATTCCGAGCATGAGCCGGCCAGCAAATCCGTATGACAACGCGAGCTGTGAAAGTTTCATGAAGACGCTTAAGCGAGAAGAAATTTACGCCAACAAGTACGACGACCTGGAACATTTGCGAGCGAATATCGGAGAGTTCATCGAGCAGTATTACAATCGACTGCGCTTGCACTCTGCGCTGGGCTATCAATCGCCCGAAGAATTTGAGCAACGGAGCGAGAGTTTGAAGTTAGACTCGCGAAGTGCAACGATGAAGTTCTTTGAGAACAAGGTTGAGAACGAGGATGAGCACAGGCAGAGGAATTCGACAGCAACTCTGGGGAAGGGGGCGACGTCGCCCCCTTCCCCAGATCCCTCAGCCTGCTAGGAGATGCAAGAACGCCTTTAGAAAACGGAAACTGTGCCCAAATAATTTGTGCCACCCAAGGGGTTCACCCCAAACGTTTGGGACCAATCTGGGACTAAAAACTGGGATTTAAAGGCCAGTTCTAAAGACTTCAACGAAATAAGGCCAATCGAATCATCGTGAATTTGGTAGGGGCGGTGGGGATCGAACCCGCGACCATTGATTGGTCCGGTTCCAGTTCTGGCGTCCAACTAGCGTCCAAAATCCAAGGTTTCGGAGCGGTTTTTGGGGGTCGACGAACTGTAAGGGCAATTGAATCATCAAGACTTAGAGTGTGAACCTCGGCTCATAACCCGAAGGTCGTCAGTTCAAATCTGACCCCCGCAACCATTTCTAAAGCCTGTCTCAGGATGGGTTTACGCGACGAGTAACGGGCGAAACTCCCAATTTGTAGCCCAATTCGCCCAACGGGTATCCCCGACCGGCTCAAGTATTCTCAACTCTCACCTGCTTGTTCTTTGCCCACGGTGCGTGCCTGCTCGAACAGGGCTTTAGGATTGGTGCCAAAGGCGATCCGGACGCAGACAGTTACGCTCGTGCCATTTTTCGGGACAGAGTTTCGAGACTGTCGATGGCCTGATTTTAGGGCCTTCCGTATTCGTCCTGAAACTTACCGGTTGTGCAACGCCCCATAGAAAACCCGATTAGCGATCCGCCAGCCGGATGTTCAGCGCAATGCGGTCTTCGGTTCCGAAGGTACGAGAGATATGACCCTTCCCGGTTGAGTCTTCAACCAGAACGATGCTTCCCGGCACCAGCGAAACTTTGTGACCGCCGGAGATCTCGAATTCTCCCTGCCCACTCAACGTGATGAGGTACTGACGATATGTTTCTTGGTGCCAGTCCCGGACCCAACCTGGAGAAGTCCGCGCGAATACCAAACTAGTGACTTTGATCGGGTCCGAAAATTCAATGCCGTTTCGCGAAGGATCAGATTTCAGATTTCCAGTAATCTCTTCGGCGTGTGTTTCACCGTCAGAACCAGTATAGATCCTCGTAATCGTAATCGGCTTGCGGTGCTGAGCCGTCAATAGGTGCGCGCACCAGCCGAACGCGAAGCAGCCTACAAGTGCGGACGAAAGAAGCCATTTTGATTGCATTGATTCCTCCTGGTTGGTGGGCCAAGTCTACCAAAATGCTTCTATTTCGGGGCCAAGCACGAGAAGTTCGCGTCGTCGTCAGTGCTTCCAGTTCCTTTGTACGTCGCAACTTGTGGATAAGGGCAGAGCGGCCGGGTTCGTTCCGTCTTTCCGTCCCGAATGCGCATCGCCACAATCTGTTCCGGCGCTTTTCCCGCTTCGACCCATTCTTTGATTGCTTGGATCGAATCAAAGGTGTTCGGGCCATCGCCTCCGCCGCAATGGTCCATCCCGGGAGCCATAAAAAGGCGGTAGGAGGCTCGTACGCTAACCGGGCCTCCCATAAAATCGACAACGCTGTTGTAGTAGTTGATGCTGCCAAGCGGAGAAATCGAAGGGTCACTCCAACCGTGGTACTGCAGCAGTTTTCCGCCACGGCGAAAGAAATCTTGCAGGTTAGGATCGGTGGCCCTGGTTACGCCGTCATCGATACGGTCCGCCAATGCCACCCCGGAATCGAAATCGAACGTCATGTAGTCCCACCTAGGATCCTGGAATACCGCATATCTGAGGTACGCGGTGGCGTTAGTCTTAGTGATATCCGGCGGGTCCGCCCACATCCGACCCGAGTCGGAACTCCAGCCCACTTCACTACCCGGAACCATCCCTGGAAAGATCTGTTCCCTGGTTCGCGGATTTACAGTGGGACCGTAGAACGCCCGGACGACAGTTATTTGCGCAGCGGTCAGGCAGTTTGGAGCGTCTTCACCCTTGCACTCCAGAATCTTCGGATCGAAGTCACAAAGCCGCGGATCCTCCAATAGTCCGTCCTTGACGCCGTCTCGCGCGTCGCAAGCTGCAAGTACCGCTTTGTGGATCAGCACGAGCTTCGAAGGTGGCACCAACCCGCCGGGATTCTTTCGGATTGCCTGAGCTTTCCAGACACTCGCGGCCTGCATGTGTGTCAGAAAGATAGCAGGTGCTCCAGCGACAATTCCGTTGTAGTCAGCTGGAAACCGCTGGGCTTCCGCTAACGCCTGCCGGCCCCCGGTCGAGCAGCCGTACCAATAGGAGAACTTTGGCGACCGGCCGTAGTAGGCCGCGATAATCAACTTTGCGTTGACGGTCATTTCATGGGCCGCACGGTAGCCGAAGTCGATTACCTTCTCCCGATGGCCGAGCGCGTAGCTTCCGTCCTGTCCCGTACCCTCATGCCCGGTATCGGTTGCGGCGGCCGCGTAGCCACGGGAAAGAGGTGCCGACATGCTTCCGTAGCTGATCGATCCTCCCATACCTCCGTTGCCGAGTCCCATAAAGTTGCCGTTCCAATTGGAGGTGGGCATCCAAACTTCGAACTTGATTTCGGAGTCTTTGGAGGGCTTCGCAACTCCAACGACCCGGCAAAACTCTGGAAGATCCGTCGCTGCGACGAAGGTGATCCCCCCGTGGGGACCAGCTTCTGGAAGAGCTGTCGGCAACCTAAGCGCCCCGGCAGCTACAGTCTGCGCCACTGTGATGTTGGTGTACGGCAGGGAGAGTGAGGCGAGGCTTTCGCAGGTCGCTCCGGCGGAGGCCTGCGAGCTCAGCATGCTCATCAAAATGGCAGCAAAAACCACATCGGCCAGTTTCATAGGTCCCCCTTTCAAGGTCTTGGGGAATCGCAACCAGGACGAGGACGAAGTTTATTACAAACAAGGTATGAAAGGAGGCACTCAAAAGGTTGGGGCCGGAATTGCCACCGCGATTCGGCAAGGCCTAATCCGCGATCATGGATGGATGGCGGACAAAAACGCCCAGAGCCTCGTATTTCGGTCCGCGCCGCCCATCTTGCTGAGACCGTTGCGGGCACTCGAGATAAAAATCACTTTCACAAACATTGCGGACGGGCGAAATGGGCGTACACTAGCCGCTGTTTTTGAAGTCAAAAAGGAGATTCGATTTACTTGACCATTTCCTTGACCTCGATACTCCGGAGACGAGGAGTGTGCTCGGTGCGGACACTCGCCGGTCGGTTGGCCACGCCAATTCTCGTCGTCGTTGCTGCCGGACTGACGTTTGGCGCCGGACAAAGCGCGAATCGTGTCGCCGCAATCCACCAGCATGTGGTGTTCGCGGACATGCACGCACATCCGAGCCGATTCCATCGCGCTAACGTTTCGCGCATCGAGCCCGACGAGCTCGCACGCTATCGCCGGGGGCTCATGGACATCGTGGTCTGCAACATCAGCACCGACGCTGTGTTCAGCGGCGATTACGTCAAGCGTGACGGCACGGACGTGAAACGCGGCGAGCTTCCGCGGCCAAAACCGGGCGAGCCGTTCGCGTTCACACTTGACCGGTTCGCCCGCATCATCAGAACGATCGACGACGGCGACGCCGTGCTCGCGACGAGTCCGGAGGCGGTGCTCGATGCGAAACGGCAAGGCAAGCTGGCGCTTTTGGCAGCGCTCGAGGGCGGCGATGGCCTTGAGGCTCGGGTAGAGAACCTGCGAGACCTCTATCGTCGCGGTCTGCGCTTGCTGCAGCTCGTGCACTTCCGCGCGAATGAGCTGGGACACATCCAGACATATCCCTATTCACCTGGGGGCCTAACGCCATTCGGGCGCGAAGCGGTGCATGAAGCCAATCGTCTTGGCATCATCATTGATCTGGCGCACGCCAATACTGAGACGATCATGGATGCGCTCAAGGAGTCATCACAGCCCATGCTCTTCAGCCACACGGGCGTAAAGGCGTTGCACGACGGCGATCGATACCTGAGCGACGATGAGATTGTGGCCATCGCTTCGAAGGGCGGCGTCATCGGGATCTGGCCGAACGGCGATTCGAATCCTACAATGGACGACATGGTCCGGAACATCGACTACGTCAAGAAGCTCGTCGGGATCGAGCACGTCGGCATCGGCAGCGATCTGCGCGGGATGGCTAGCTACACGTCAGAGTTCGGCGAGGATGCGAATTTCCAGGCGATTGCGGAAGCGCTACTCGCGCATGGTTACAGCGACGCTGAGACCGGCAAGGTCATGGGCGGCAACTTCTTCAGGGTCTGGCAACAAGTCAGCACCGCAGCGCAGCACTAACGAGAGATCGCAGACGCGCGTCAGGAATTCTCGAATCGTTCCCGAGGTGGTTCGTTTGCTCGAGAAATCTGGAACAGCGCATCTCCTCGACCACAAACTGGCGCCTCCACAACTGGTTGCGCTTATGGACGCCGCCGGTATCCAAACGCTAATGTTATCGGCCTGGTACCGCCCGAGCCGGTGGCTGATTACAAACGACGAAGTCGCCAGTCACTGCATGGAGTTTCCTGACCGCTTCGCCGGCATCGCTGCTGTCGACCTATCGGATCCCCTCGCCGCGGTGCGCGAATTGCGCAGGGCGGTTCGCGAACTCGGGTTCAAAGCGCTTCGCGTAGTCCCCTGGTTGTGGAATCTCCCGCCAAACGATCGCTTATATTATCCGCTTTACGTGGAATGCATCGAACTGAATATCCCGTTCTGCACGCAAGTGGGCCACACCGGCCCTTTGATGCCGTCTGAAACCGGCCGACCTGTGCCGTACCTGGATGAAGTGGCCCTCACGTTTCCCGAACTCCGGATCGTTGGTGGACATATTGGGCATCCGTGGACCGAGGAGATGATCGGCTTGGCATGGAAGCATGACAACGTGTTCATCGACACCTCCGCTTATCTGCCGGCGTACTACCCTCCATCGCTGGTGCACTTCCTCAAGACCTATGGCAAAGACAAGGTGCTGTTCGGTAGCAACTTCCCCAACTCCCGCTCGATCGGTGCACCCAGCAGGTCGGTGCGCTCGGGTTGCCTCCGGAAATCGAGCACAAGTTCTTGTGTGAGAACGCCCGGCGAGTTTTCAACCTGGGTGCCTCCGCAACTGCAGGAACATGAGACGGCTTTACCGGAATCCTCGCTTGCGAGCGGATGACGGCTACGCTTCCATAATCCGGTAAGGGAAGCGTTGGTCGACCATCCACTCAGAAACTCTTTTCTGTGCTCGCTTACAAGTCGATCAGGGCGGAAGGTTGCGGCAAGATCTTTGGGTGGTCAGCGGCGGGCCAATGCCGCATCCCAACCGGTAATGAGCGTAAGTGGAGAAGCAGTATTTGAAGGAAGTGAGTTGATGATAAAGCGGCCGTCCGGGGCGACGTCATATTGCCAGTTCGCAATGCGCTCTGCCGCGATGCGCGTCTGAAACAGGATCCGCGGCGCGCCAGCCGTGCCGGTTTTCGGATCAAAACCTACCGCGATCAATTTTCTATCCGACTGAATGAAAAAAATCTGCCGGCCGTCGTGGCTCCAGCGGGGCTGCGCGGCGGTTCCAGTGGAGACCTGTGTGCGCCGGCCGGGTCCAGGAAAAGGTTCCACCAGAATTCCACGCCCCGGCCCTACGTACACGACCCACTTTCCGTCCGGCGAGAATTTGGCTTCTACTCCTTCGGCAGCGAATGGCTCTATCTTGTGATCGCTTGGGGAGTAGACCGCCAAGGAAGGAAAAGGATGCTGATCCGAGACGGTCATAAACATCAGGCGACCGTCTGGAGACCAATCCTGAGGCCCCGCACGCACATCACTCTTCAGGAGAATTTTCGGCGGCCCAGAGCCGTCGGCGGGGACCTCATAGCAGTCACCAGCTATACCTCCGGTGCGGTACGCAATTTGCTTCCCATGGCGAGACCACACTGGGTAGTGTTCGTCGCCGTTGCTAGTCAGACGAGTACTGATGCCGCGCTTGAAATCGTAGACGCGGATGAAGTGCTTGCCATTATGCTGGTCGTCAGACGAAACAGCCAGAAAGCGCCCGTCGGGGGAGAGGTTTGGATCTGCGTAACCGACGTCAGGGAGCTGGCCGGCTTCCTTACCGTTCTGGTCGTACCACACGAGTCTTGATGCTGAATCTGCTGCGGACTGAAAAACGAGGACCCCGTTCTGAGACACAGAAAATCCAAAGATTGCATAGGATATACGCTGCTCCAACTCCTGCTCGGTGAGCGGTATGGCGGATCCCGTGGTCTCAAGGCGGTCCGTGTCGAAGGGCTGTGCCATGAGAGTGCGAGCCCGCACATACAGCAAGTGGCCAGAAGCAAAAAACACATTTCCCTGTAGCTCGGCGGAAACCAGTTTGCCTTCACCCGCGTCAAGAGAGCCTATATAAATGCCGTCTCCCTGGGGATCTGCGGGACTGCTCCAATCCGCGAAGTAGAGGAAATGTTTGCCGTCGGGTAGGAAGAAGGGCCAGCGATCGGTCTGAATGCTGCCCTTGCGTACTATCCTAGTGACGGGAGCGGGAGCGCCGCCAGCAGGAACCCGGTACAACGGCCCCCTAAGATCGGGCCCGAACACAATCGTGCCATCGCGATTCCAGGTGCCTCCCCAAGCAAAGAGAGCATCGCAAAGAACCTGCACCGCATCGCTGGCGACGTCCACTGTCTTAAGCCGTGCGTCGGCAAAGAATCCTATCTGGCGGCTATCGGGGGACCAGAATGGAAAGCTCGCTCCCTCGGTGCCGTTGAGTTGCTGCGCACCGGAATCCGAGAGGGTGCGCACCCACAGGCCTGTTTTTCCGTCCGATCCAAGGGCGACGAATGCCAACTGGCGTCCGTCAGGGGAGACGGCGAAATTATTGGGAAGAAAAGACGAATTTGGCGGCGGGAGCAACGAAGCACGAATCGACTGCACTCGTAGCGCGGGGCGCAGGAATAAAGTTGCAACAATTGCCACCAGGGCCAGCAGGCAAGTTGCTGCAAAGCCCCACACCATTGCCGGTGAAACTTGCTTTTTGGTTGAGGAATAAGCCGCGGCTCTGGACATGGGACCTACTTCGGCAATCCATTTCATTTCCAGCGCCAGGTCGCGTGTCGTCTGCCAGCGGTCATCGGGATCTTTTGCCAAGCAACGGCGAATCGCGTGATCCACCGCAGGTGGGGTCATCGGCTTGAGCACACTGATCGGGGTAGGCTCCTTTTCCAAAATTGCCGAAGCCACGCTCAACTGGCTCTTCCCTGCGAACGCCTTTTGTCCCGTCACCATCTCGTACAGCACGGCGCCCAGCGAAAAAATATCGCTCCGCCCGTCCAGCTCTTTCCCCTCCGCCTGCTCCGGTGACATGTATTGAAACGTGCCCAGAATTGTCCCCTTCTCCGTCACCGGCGATTCCAGCTTCGTCGCCGTCAATGTCGTCAGGCTGACCAAGGGAGCTGTGGGCTTAGCGAGGCCAAAATCCAGGAGTTTGACCCCGCCCGGTGTGAGCATGATGTTTCCCGGCTTCAAGTCTCGATGCACCACGCCGCTGCGATGGGCCTTGTCCAGCGCGTCCGCTATCTGGGCGCCAAGCTTAAGCACCTGCTCTAGCGGCAATGGCCCGTTCTCCAGCCGTTTCGCCAGCGTATCCCCTTCCACACACTCCATCACTAGATAGTCGATTCCATCTTGATGACCGATGTCGTGCAGCACGCAGATGTGCGGATGATTGAGGTTGGAGATGGTCTTGGCTTCGCGCTCGAAGCGTTGTTGGTGTACTGGATCGGAAGAAAACTGCGCGGGAAGAATCTTGATTGCTACGGTCCGCTCAAGGCGGATATCCCGCGCACGATACACCTCGCCCATCCCGCCCGCGCCCAGCGGTGCAAGGATTTCATAGGGCCCAAGCCGTGTTCCAGCAGCCAGGAGCATTGCAGGCGAATTATAGTCCTGTTCTCGTTTTATTGAGGTTTACCTGCCAGGATTGTTGGAACGCGGCACGATGTTTGTGCCTGATATCCACGGCAGCTTTCCGAGCCCTTTTCGTGCGGCGAACACCGCTTCCTCCCGAGCGACGGGCGAAGCGGAAGGAACCGAATTACTTCTTGTTTGCCGACAACACATCTTGAATGAGCTCTGTGCAAGCCGTCCGCTCGTGACGCAAACGGCCCTCAGTGTTGGGAGGGGTCAAAGGGCACAAAGCTGTCCGCCTGCTTCGGATCGCCCTTTCCGGAATAACGAACCAAGACTGGATACGGGAAGACCGGACGTGTATGCTCCACAATGTTTTTGCTTAATTGCCCTTTGATCAGTTTTTCGGGTGCCTGCATGATTCTTCTCATCTACGCGAGAAATCGACTCTCATTGCTCTGGTTCGTTACTGGCACTATTGGGGATCGGGTACGGGCACTCCCGACTTCACATCCGTGTTGTGATAGGCGGTGATCTTCCATTCGTTTCCCTCCTTCACCAAAACCTTCAACAATCGTGTGCGGAGGCGTCCCTTGTCATCGGTATTCGTGCCAGGAAACAGCTTTTGAATTCCGGTCACGGACGTCAGCACTTCCACGACGGCAACAACCGGCCGGACGAACTTTAGGGAAACAATATCCTGCTTGAGGGTACTTCCGTGGAAAGGTCCCTTGAAGAGGTTGTCATGCTTTTCGATAAACGGTTGGCGTCCAGTGAAGAACTCCCCTCGGATGTTCGTGAAGGTGCCGTCGGCAGCGAAATGACGCGAGTAGGCGGCGGCGTCCCCGGAATTCCAGGCAGCAATCTCTTCTTGAACGATGTTCCGAACGGCAGTTTCTTCAGGCGAAGCTTGGGGAGTGGCGGCGACGGTCACGCCTAATGCACGGAGCCTGCCTGCACGGATATCGACTAAAGCGAGCTGGATGGGCGCCATCATATAAGTCGTACGCCCTGCGACCGCGTTGGCAATCACATCAGTGATCGCGTCGCCCGGACGGGGCGGCACATGTACCGCCTCAATACCAGCCTGTAAATTGAATTCCACAAGCCCCAAGTGCGTGCCAGTGCCGATGCCCGTTGAGCCGAACTTCAGCCCACCTGGGTTTACTTTCGCTGCTGCAATAAGCTCACGCACAGTGGTGATGCCGGACGACTTGCCTGAGACCAACACATAAGGCTGACTGGTCAGCGGAGCGACGGCGATGAAATCTTTCAACGGGTCATACGGCAGGTTCTTCACGAGCACGGCGCTGTACGCCTGAGCGCTGGTGTTCACGAGCAACGTGTAACCGTCGGCCGGCGATTTCGCGACCAGGGCGGAGGCCGCTGTACTTCCTGCGCCGGGATGGTTCTCGACTGTCACTGGCTGACCCCACAGCTCAGAGAGCTTTGGGGCAACGGCGCGGGCGATCACGTCAGGCCCACCGCCGGCCCCGAACGGCTCGATCATGCGCACCGGCCTCGTGGGATAGTCTTGCGCGAACGTTGCGCCGCTCGTGATGGAAAGAAGGAAGAGCAACAGGACTCTCATGTGCCCCTTGCCTCCTGACAAGCTCACCACCATCAATCAATGCACCTCATAGGTTCCGGTCCGTGGTCTTAGTTCAACTTTCGGAGAGTTTACTCCGTGTCTTTAGGGAAGGCACTGGGTACGAGGTACTCGGCGGAATTGGCTTATGTGCTTCACACTAGGCCGGATTTCCCGGCCCACTCAACGATGTAGTTCTTCAGAAACGCCGTGAACTCTTCCGCAACTGGCGAAAGCTTCCTGCCTCCCTTGCGAATCTGATAGAAGTCGAGGTGCACAGTTGGGTTGACCAAAGAACTAATCAGGAGTCCTCTCCTCTGACATTCCGGCAATGCGAAGGAAGGAACGACAGCGATTCCCTCTCCCGCTTCGACCATAGCGATTTGCGTGAGGAGATAGTTCAGAACAAGACTGGGTTGGTAGCTGATGCCCGCCTTCGCAAGGTTCCTGTCAACGAACTGCTGCATGGGTAGGGACGCCTGCAATGTAACGAATCTCTCTCCCTTCAAGGAGGCCCAACTCGCCGTGGGACGGGAGGACGCACGTCCGGGATTCGCTCTTATCACCATGAGAGAAAAACGGAACAATGGGATTCGCCGGATGCCGGGAACATGCTTGAAAAAGAAACCAAGTCCGATATCGAGTTCCCCGGACTCGACCTTTCCTAAAGTGGTGGCGGTATCACCATCGAATACCTGTAGCCGAAGCTCTGGCCTACGGGGATGGAATGCTTTGATGGCTTGCGCTACCCCTCCGGCTGCCCACAGGGGCGCTGCACCCACTGACAGGGACGGGCCGACGGCACCACCACCCTTGGTTCGCGCGATGTGGGACAGAGACATGTCTAATTCACGAAGGTTGTGCTGAACAGCCGTGAGCAATTCGGTTCCCGACGCGGTAAGGGCAACCTGTCGCGTCGTGCGGTCGAAAAGCCTGACGCCCAGTTGGTTCTCCAACTCCTTGATCAAGACGCTCAGCCCAGAAGGGGTGATGAACAGCGCGCCAGCGGCACGTGTGAAGCTGCGATGCTGCGCGGCCAACAAAAAGGCCCGGAGCTGGCGAGACGTAAAGTCGATCATTGAGTGATTCTCAACAATTGTTAATGTTTTCGAGCTTGTATTATAGGCCGACCTGCCTCCAAATCAAGCCACAGACTGAGGGAGACAGCCGCCTCAGAATCATCAGCCGCAAGGAGGAGCAAATGGGAAGCGTCCAAACCAATGGCACTAGCTATGTCCTAGTTAACAGCGGCAAGGAGGCGCAAACGAGATTTGCAGCACTTTCCACGATCTACGACCGTGGAACCGTTCGGCACTTGGAGGGCCTCGGGGTCGGTAGCGGTTGGCATTGCCTTGAAATTGGAGGCGGGAGCGGAACGATTGCCAAATGGCTCGCAGACCGTGTCGGCTCTACTGGCCACGTACTGACAACGGACCTTGATACCCGTTTTTTAGAGCCTTTGAAGGGTCCAAATCTGGAGGTCTGCCGCCACAACATAGGCACCGACCCTTTGCCAGAAGCAGCCTTTGATCTGATTCATACGCGCCTCGTGCTCATGCACGTACCTGAGCGCGACGCCGCTCTGGCGCAAATGATTTCGAGCTTAAAGCCGGGCGGCTGGCTTTTGATAGAGGAATACGATAGCAGCTCCATTCCGCCGGATCCAACACTCAGTTCGGGCGAAGCGCTTTTGCAGACACACGTCGCAATGCTAAGACTTTTGGAAGATGGCGGCGTGAACCGTCGGTATGGACGATTGCTTTCCGGGTTACTGCGACAAAGCGGTTTGACCAGCGTGGGCGCGTCGGCGCAATTATTCATGTGGCAAAGCGGGTCTCCTGGTATCGCGATGATGCGGGCGAACTTCGAACAGCTTCGAGAAGCGATGGTCGAGGCCAATTACATCACCCCGCAACAATTTGATGAGGATCTAGCACGGTTGAACAATCCCCGCTTCATGATGCCCTCAGCGATCCTCTGGTCGGCATGGGGGAGACGCTCATGACGTCTGTTCTGAACTCGTCGGTTGCAAAGAAACTTTCTGGTGGTGAGCCTTACATGTCCGAGAATTCTGTCCCAAGCGCGGATACTCGAACATTGGTCATTCTGGCTTTTTCCGCAACCGCCGGTGTCCTGGTGGAGTTTTATGATTTTGCGATTTTCGGATTCGCAGCGGCGAGCGCCTTTCCGGAAATCTTCTTCCCAAAGTTGCCTCCAACACAAGCCTTGGTGTTTTCCTACTTGGCGTATGCAGCCGGGCACCCCGCACGCCTACTCGGTGCCTTCATTTTCGGGCACTTTGGTGACAGGTCCGGGCGCAAGTTCGCGTTCCTGATAAACATTGTTGTTGTGGGAGCCAGCACGTGTCTGACGGGCTTGCTTCCGGGCTATGCAACGATAGGTATTGCGGCGCCGATACTCCTGGTTCTCCTCCGCATCATTCAGGGAATCGGAGTGGGGGGCGAATTTGGCGGGGCTACGTCTTTGCTCGCAGAATTTGGGGCCAAACGCCGCTCTCGTGCATTTTGGATGTCGCTCGCGAATCTCGGCCTGGCCCTAGGCATAATGGCTGCCAGCGGCATGTTCCTGCTCTTAAGGAGGAGTTTTGCGACGACGGGATGGCGTGTCGCGATGCTGTTTTCCGCAATCATAGTCATTCCAGCCCTGGTAGCGCGGTATAAGCTGGCCGACTCCCCTCTGTTTGAGCAACTCAAGCACAGGGAGCAACTCGCCCGGTTGCCCAGCTTTGATGTCTTCCGGAAACACGCGGGTTCGATCTTCCTTCTTGCAACGGTTGCTGCGTTCCAGAACTTGGATACGGTCGTGACCGGAACTTACATCGTCTCGTTCATGCATCTCGCAGGTATGCCGTTGGCCACTGCGGCGATTATCATCTTTCTTAGCCGCTTTGCCGATGTCACTGGAGTGCTGCTCAGCGGACCATTAGCCGATATTTTCAAACGCAGAAGGCTCGCCTATTTCGCTATCGGTGCGACAACGTTGATCTCTTATCCCTTCGCCCTCGCGATTGTAGGCAGGCACGTCGTGCTCGTGGCTATTCTAATGTGTCTGATCGTCCTTTTCGGGATGGGATTGTTGCACGGGCTCGTGCCGATTCTCACCTCAGAGACCTTCCCGACAAGATTTCGATACTCGGGCTCCGGTATTTCTTACGGTTTGTCGGGCATTTTCGCTGGAATGATCGCGCCGCCTCTTTTAGCAAGATTCATCGGTCAGGACGTTGTTCATCACTGGTACTATCTGCCTCTCACTTACGCGGTCTACGGAACCGCTGCTATGCTGGCTCTGCTCTTCATACGAGAAACACGTGACGTGAGATTGGAAGATCTCGACACTTCGGAGACTTGATACGCGACAAACACTGGTGCGGAGGCAATAGGCACTCCGGAAATGTGGAGTCCCGTGGGTAGCACCTGGGAAGGAATGGCTGAGAGCACAATTGCATGTTGTCGAGCGCTCGGAAATTCCGTTCCTGAGACGACGTGATCATTCCCCGGATGCTCGGCAAACCGCGCCGCGCGTGCCTAAGCTCGTTAACTTTTCGAGGGCCTATCCAGGCTTGATGTTTTGATTGAGCCGCAGCACGTTCTGTGGGTCGTACTTTTTCTTGATCTCCACGAGGCGAGCATAGTTCGGCCCATAGGCCGAGCGGACGAGTTGGTCACTCGTATCGCCCAGCTGGTTGACGTACACTCCCTGCGCAAAGGGCTGCAAACTGTCGCGCGTAGCCTGCACCCACCGCACCGCATCGGCCTTCTCGACGGGAGCGCTCCACACGCTCGCCATGTCGACCTCAAAACCTGGTTGCCGCAGAGCAAACGCCGTATCGCGCAAACCCACCCGGCTTACCGCCCCGCGCAACGGCACAATGATCACCTTGCACGTTGCCGGCGCATTGTTGAATGCCGTCGTAATCGCCGCAATGGCGGCCTCGCTGAGTTCTGGGAGAAAGAAGTTCGTTTGGAAGTGCGCAACAGGCGCTAAAAGGAATCCACCTGCCGACTGCGCTTCCAGATAAGACATGACCTTAACACTGTCATCCTGCGGTTTGAGCGCACGCAGCGGCCGGACCACGTCATTCGCCATTCGCGGATCGCCGGAATAGCAAACATCGATTTTGAGCCGTGGCCCTCGTTCGGACGGCAACAACTGGGTGAACGCGTCCAGTTCATCCGGGGCTCCCGCAAGAAACTTAACGAAAGCCTGCAGAAGTTCTGGAATGCGTCCCGCCGGATACAGCAGCGCTCCCGACACAACCTGACCCACCGGATGGAGCTGGTACTCCAGCGACGTCACAACGCCGAAGTTGCCGCCTCCTCCGCGAATCGCCCAAAAAAGATCCGGATTGGACTTCTGGCTGGCCTCGACTTGTCTCCCGTCCACAGTCACCACTTGCGCCGACAGCAGGTTGTCGCACGCGGCGCCGTACTTCTCCATCAGGCGACCTTCTCCCCCGCCGAGCGTGAGGCCCGTAATTCCCACCGTCGGGCAGCCGCCTGACGTTGTCGCCAGCCCAAAGCGCTGCGTGGCTTCGTCCAGATCGCGCACCAGTGCGCCCGCCTCCGCGTGGGCCACGCGTTTGCCGGTGTTCACTTCAACTCGTTTCATTGCAGAGAGGTCGATCACCACGCCGCCATCGCAAATGCCGTACCCGAGCCGGCTATGTCCTCCACTGCGCACTGCCATTCGCAAATTCTTGTTCCGGACAAAATCGAGCGCGCGCGCGACGTCGGAGGATGCAGCACAGCGCACAATCAGCGCCGGGCGCAGGTCGAAGGCGCGATTGAAGACCAGACGCGACGATTCATAGTCGGACGCCTCCGGTGTGATTATGTGGCCAGCAATTTCAGAAGCGAGCTTGCGGATCGCGGCCGCATCGAGCTGAGTCGCACTTTGTTCGGGTGCTGCGAAGGTCCACGGCGCTCCCGCAAGCGCCTCAATTCGGCACCCGTAAAGTCCCGCTGCGGCCAATGCCGTTTGTTGGACGAACTGTCGTCGAGTAGTGAGCGTCATTTTTGCGGTCTTCATGGTAAGTCTTCCCCTTTACTAGAGCTTGGAGTCGCGGGAGTGCTCTCCTGGCCACGTTTGTGCCTTGGGTCGAGGCTGGCGTCAATGCCCGCTAGTTTCTTTGCGGATACTCTTTGAATTCGCCACTCAACCCATTCACTTTCAGCACCTTAAGGGTGCTCCCACTTCATCATTTAGGAATGGTAGACTCTGCAACGGAGTTTGGTTTCCCGGCACCATGACTTAAACGATGCGGAGCCTTATTTACTTTGCTGACTTCGTGGTGGACCAGCGCGCTGGTGAATTGCGCAAGGGGGGAGTGAAAGTTCGGCTCCAGGAACAGCCCTTCCGCGTGCTCGCAGCCCTCTTGGAGTCATCGGGCGAGGTGGTGACACGGGAGGAGTTACGTACGCGGCTTTGGCCGGCGGACACCTTCGTGGACTTCGACCATCGGCTCGCAGCAGCCGTTAACAAAATACGCGATGCTTTGGAGGACTCGGCCCAAAGTCCTAAATTTATTGAAACCGTGGGTCGACGTGGCTACCGGTTCCTGATCCCGGTCGAACGGTGCGAGCGACTAGCCGAGGCAAACGGAGACAGCCAAACGCAGGATGCGGCCGAGCCACCGGTCACTGCGCCCGCTGCCAGTGGAATCAACTGGGTGCGCATAGCCTTTGCAGCGGGCGCGCTCGCGGTTTTGCTGGTGGTTGGTTTCCTCGTGCTGCATCGTTGGGTACGCCCAGGTGCGACCTCGTCTGCCGCACCTCGCATTTCTTCCATCGCGGTACTTCCTTTAGAGAATCTTTCCAACGATCCTGAGCAGCAATATTTCGTGGAGGGTATGACCGACGAGATCACAACTGACTTGGCCAAGCTCCCCGGAATTCGGGTGATCTCGCGTACTTCGGCAATGCAATACAAAGACACGCATAAAACAATGCCGCAGATCGCTCGCGAATTAAACGTTGATGCCGTGGTCGAGGGTACTGTGTTGCGCGTCGGGAACCGCGTGCGCATCCGCACGCAGCTTATTTACGCGCCTGCGGATCGGCACCTCTGGGCGCAGGCTTACGAGCGCGATCTGAAGGATGTTCTGACTCTACAAGCTAACTTAGCCCGGGACATCGCCAGCGAAATTCAGCTCAAATTAACGTCGCAACAGCAGGCGAACTTGGCCGTTGTTCACTCCGTTGACCCCGAGGCACATGAGCTCTACCTTAAAGGACGTTATTTCTGGAACAAACGGGATCAGGCAGGCTTCACCAAGTCTCTCGACTACTTCCAGCAAGCTATCGCCAAGGATCCCGCTTACGCCGCAGCATATGCAGGCTTGGCCGATTCCTATGCCTTGTCCGGAGGTTTCAACATCATCCCCGTAGAACAGGCGATGCCCAGAGCCCAGGCCGCCGCAGAAAAAGCATTGCAGCTCGACAGCAATCTCGCCGCAGCCCACGCCTCGCTTGGGCTGCTCGCTCCATTTAACAATTGGAACTGGGCTGATGCTGAGCGGCATTACCTGCGCGCGATCGAGTTGGATCCCAACTACGCAACGGCTCATCACTGGTATGCAGAGGGCTATCTGATGCCCGTCGGACGAGCGGATGAGGCCATTGCTGAGATCCGGAAGGCGCAAGAGCTCGATCCGCTCTCGGCGGTCATTGCCACCGATCTAGGAAAGGAACTCTATTTTGTCCGCAGGTACGACGACGCCCTCGTCGAACTTCGCCGTGCGTTGGAACTCGACCCTAATTTCGTCAGCGCGCACAACTGGATTTCGGACACGCTTCTCGAAAAAAGAATGTACAGCGACGCGATAGCTGAACTTGAAAAAACCAAGCCATTCAGAGAAGAACGAGTTTATGTGAGGCAAACAGCCTATCTGTATGCGCGCATAGGTCAACGAGCTCAGGCGCGAGCCGCGCTTGCAAAATCGCTGCAACTTTCAAAAGGCAAACAAGTGAGTTCCGGCGCCATCGCTCTCACCTACGCGGCGCTTGGCGACAAGGATGAATCCTTTCAATGGCTGGAAAAGGCGTGCACAGAGAGATCCTCTTTCATGACTTCGCTCAAATATTGGACAGTTTTTGACCCACTGCGCGGTGACCCTCGTTTTGCCGACTTGCTTCGCCGCGTCAGCCTTCCGCAATGACTCGAGCGGCCCCAGCGTGCTAAACACGTTCTAAAAGCCGATAGGAAGAAGTCTCGCCATCCTTCGAGGAACCCGAAATCCAAATGAAAATAAACAACTTGCGCGGGGATTGAAGGAGTATCGACAGAGAAACGCCCGAGCATTGACGTTCACTATGCACCAAGCGACAAATGACGGTCACCGTGGCAAGTTTTCGGAATTCATCCCTTTGCCGCGGTGCACAAACTTGGGAGAAAGAAATGGCGAACCAAGCTACAGCTGTTCATGGCGTCATGGAAGGTGGCGGTTCTTATAATTTGCATGCCAAAATTCCGGCGGGCGGCGCCATCCTGGCGTTGCCATTCCTCGAACAGGCCATCAAAAATCTCACGCTCGAAAGTGGGGAACAACCAGTCGTCGTTGCCGACTATGGATCGTCGCAAGGAAAAAACTCGCTCGCTCCCATGCGTGCAGCCATCAAGGCCTTGCGGACACGCCTTGGTCCCGATCAGCCCATCTCCGTCGTTCACATCGATCAGGCGGCAAACGATTTCAACACCCTTTTCGACGTGCTCCACAGCGATCCCGAACGCTATTCCATGAACGATCCGAAGGTGTTTCCCTCGGCGATTGGTAGGTCATTCTACGAGAATGTGTTTCCGCCAGAATATGTTCATCTCGGGTGGTCGTCGTATGCGGCAGTGTGGTTAAGCCGCATTCCCATGCGGATTCCAGGTCATTTTATGGTTCTTGGCAGCACAGGAGCAGTGCGCCAGGCGTTCGAACGCCAGGCCGCAGAAGACTGGAAGTTTTTTCTTTCGCTGCGAGCCGGCGAGTTGCGATCGGGCGCCCGCCTGGTCGTTGTGTTGCCAGCTCTCAACGATGACGGCTCCGCAGGGTTTGAGCCTCTTTTCAGCCACGCCAACGAGGTGCTCGCGGAGATGGTCGCTGAAAATGCGATTAGCGCCGCGGAACGCGCGGGAATGGTGGTTGGGGCGTATCCGCGACGAAGAAGCGAACTCATGGCGCCCTTCCATACGGACGGTCAGTTTGGCGGGCTAACAGTGGAACACTGCGAGCTGTCCGAGCTTCCGGACGCGGCGTGGACAGACTACAAGCGGGACGCAAACAAGGGCGTACTCGCAACCCACCACGCGCAATTCTTCCGATCGGTTTTCGTGCCTTCTTTGGCGTCCGCAATCGCCGACGAAGCGAAGCGCAACACCTTCCCAGACCGGTTTGAACTAGTGCTGAAGCAGCGCTTGACCGACCAGCCCGCACCGCTCCACTCGTTCGTTCAAACCATCGTGCTCGCCAAGCGGGGCCGCACTTCCACTCCATCGGTCCACAGATAGGAACGAGCTCGGTATGAGTGACACCTCCTCGCAAATCACCTCCGTGCCTGCCCTCAAAACGCAGGGAGTGACAACCCAGTCTCAGCGTGGCTTTTTCTATGGTTGGTGGGTCGTATTAGCATGCGCAGTGGGACTGTTCTGGGGCGTGCCCGTCACGGTGTTTTCTTTCACCGTTTTTCTCAAGCCCCTCATGCAGGAGTTCCATGCTGGGCGTGCTGCGGTTTCTCTGGGCTTCACTCTCCACCTCGTCGTAGGTGCGCTTAGCAATCCGCTGGCGGGATGGCTAATCGGGCGCTATGGCGCTCGCAAGGTAATTTTGCCCGCTGCCGCAATATTTGGCACGCTTTTGCTTTCCACCACGGCTTTCTCCGCCAGTCTCTGGCACTTGTACATTTTCTATGCTGCGCTGGGCTTCGTGATACCCGGTTTGGGGCCATTACCGTATGGCTGCGTGGTCTCACATTGGTTTGATCGCCGAAGGGGTCTCGCTCTCGGTCTGATGATGGTCGGCATTGGCTCGGGGGCGATGATCATGCCTTCGTTCGCGCAAGAGTTGGTTGCGAGATTTGGCTGGCGTGCGGCATATGTGATTCTTGGAGGTGCCGTTCTGCTGATTTCCATACCGGTAGCGGCTGCGTTCATTAAGGAAAAGCCGCAGGATTTGGGCCTCTTGCCCGATGGAGCGCCGCCGAAGAGCTCTACAACCGGACTGGAACCTGCTGCACGGGGACTGAGCGCACACGAAGCCTGGTGCACTGGTACGTTTTGGGTCATGGTATGCGCGTTCTTCTTGGTAAGCGCAAGTGTGCAGGGATGTCTGGTGCACACAACGACCATGCTTAGCGACCGGGGGATAAGCGCGCAAAGGGCTGCTCTCGGGAGTTCCCTGGCTGGCTCCTCGGTCTTGATAGGCCGAGTATTTACCGGCTATCTGCTGGACCGGCTTTTTGCTCCGCGTGTCGCAGCAGCGTTCTTTGGCGCCGCTGCACTTGGTATCGGACTGCTCTGGCTTGGCACAACGCCAGTTGCGTTTGCGGGCGCGTTCCTTGTTGGGTTAGGCCTGGGCGCCGAAGTGGACATCATCGCGTACCTAACTAGCCGCTATTTTGGTTTGCGAGCCTTTGGTGAAATCTATAGCTGGGCGTTCGCTGCCTTCGCGCTGGCTGGCGCGCTAGGTCCCTTCATCATGGGTGCCAGCTTCGACCGAACTGGCTCCTATCGTGGCGCTCTGGTGACATTTCTTACCGCGACTCTGGTTGCGGCTATCCTGATGACCCGCTTGGGACCGTACCGCTATCGTCCTGGCGAGCCAGGCGAGAAAGATCAGATCGTGCATGTTCAGGCAGAGGACCGGCCAAGCAGAATCTGAGTTGCAGTGGGAAGAGGGACCATGCCTCCGTCATTGAAATTCCGGAAAGATTACGGGTTGCCCTTCCGTAATCCAGTAAGGGAAGGGTTGCCGACAATCCGCCAAGAGATTGAAAACTCTGGGGACTGAGAGTGTAATAGCGATGTTTCGCCAACTGACAGATAACGCGTCCCGCAGGTAAAATCTCACCGAAAGGATCATGCGGGAAGCAGACCTGTTCCTCGTAAGAGTTTGCCTGCGAGCAGAAGCAGGATAGAGTCCGGCCAAATCGGAGCAGCAACAAATGCGAGCCACTTCGGACGAGGTCTACAAGCAGATTGACAACGCTCTGTACAACGAGCAGGGCGGCACCTGGTGGGATGAAAACCAGTGTCTGCACTTGCTCAAGTCGTCCGTCAATCCGGCCCGTGTTGGGTACTTCAGAAGACTCCTCGATCAGGTGCTTAAGTTCGACTATCGCGGCGCGGCGGCGCTGGATGTAGGCTGTGGCGGTGGCATTCTTGCAGAGGAATTTGCTGCGATGGGCTTTCATGTGACAGGTATTGATCCGTCGGAGCAATCGCTGAACACGGCCAGACAACATGCCCAGTCCATGGGCTTGTCCCTCCAGTACCAGCAGGGGACCGGGGAATCTATTCCGTTTTCCGATAACATTTATCCGGTTGTGTATTGTTGCGACGTGCTGGAGCACGTGCGCGACTTGCCAAAAGTGATCGGCGAAATCTACCGCGTGATGAAACCGGGCGGCGTATTTTTCTTCGACACGCTGAACCGCACCTTCGTCAGCAAGCTGGTGGCGATCAAGATATGGCAGGAATGGAAGAGCACGGCCTTCATGCCGCCCCGGCTTCACGAGTGGAGAATGTTTATTCGGCCGGAGGAATTAAGAGGATTGCTTGTGCAGGCCGGATTTGAGTTCAAAGAGTTTCGTGGCACGTCGCCGAACGTGAGCATTCCCAAAATGATCAGCCTGCTGCGAAAAAGAGCCAAAGGCAAAATCGGCTACAAGGAATTTGGCCAGAAATTCAAACTCGTAGAAAGCCACGACTTGAAAATTCTTTACATGGGATACGCCGTCAAACCGTTGCAGTGATCCGCACATTGGGGTTTTCGACGGTTACTAGGGGAAAGCGAGCATTTACGTTCACAGTAACGGGCCGATTCTGGGCAAATGACGGGCAATCCGGAAGTAATTTTTTACTTGCCTGGCATGAAGCCAGAGTTCACAGCTTTCTCTGTTGTCGCCGTAGCCAGACAATTCCCAGCGTCCAACTGGCGTCCAAAACTCCTCTTTAAATGCTAGTTTTTGGGGGTCTCTGAACTGTAAGGGCAATTGAATCATCAAGACTTAGGGTTTGCTCCTCATAACCCGAAGGTCGTCAGTTCAAATCTGACCCCCGCAACCATTTCTA
>CAVZKU010000016.1:0-584342 GCA_963775865.1 Candidatus Acidiferrales bacterium
TAGAAGGCAGACGCTCTATCCAACTGAGCTACGGGCGCGTCGGTTAGTGCCATTGTATCATTGAGTTAAAAGCTTCTGTTGAGTCGGTTCATCAGTCTCGCTCTCTGGACTGCACCCTTGAAATGAGACTCCTGGGATGGGCACACTTTGCAGGGAAAGGACTGCAAAGTGAAGCGGAAGCGATACTCACGGAAGTTTCAACAGATGGCCGTTGAGCGCATGCGGAGTAGCGACGAATCATTGTTTCCGATCCGTGACCGATCCACATCTTGATCGTTTCGAGCGGTACATTGCTCTCCATCAGGGCGGTCACCCGATAGTGGCGAAAGGCGTGCATCCCGGCAATCGGGATTTTCAGCTTTCGCAGCAGCGGATGAGGATTCATGTGATTATCGAACACGCCGAAACGACAATGCAGTGCCTTTCGAACCGCTGGGGATAGCCAGATTTAATGTGAGACCACTGCTGAAGGCGCTGACGTTTTTGAAAAAATCGACGAAAAGATACTGAAGTTGAATCCGATTTCGTCGGCAAATCCGTAGGCAGTGTTTTGCCGAGTCGGCACGGTCGTCGCTGATGCGCTGAACAACGTGACGCCGGGGATGACGCCGGGAGCGAGGCTTGTTTTCTGGCCAATATTCAGAGTTGCGTAGAGATCAATTCCGTTCACAGGCTCGATATCTCCACCAAGAAAGACATCCCCGAGTGAGGTCACGGATGTTACCCGAAGAATTCCCGGTGTTATACGGTTTTTCCATGTCAGGTATCTCGGGAAATAGTCTCGCTTCTGGAGATAGGTTGAGAGCGCCGACCGATTCATCGCATGAGCACCTTGGATACTCCGGCACGCCCTTTGGATTCCGAAATGTCTGGGGAGCCGCGAAGGCCGGTCATTTTCTCAATCAGTATGCAGTAGTAGATTGCGGCTACCGCATTTTCTGAGCGTCGGACTTGGCTGATGGTATAACCGCTCTGCCACCAGAGCGGCCTTTTCCGCAGCAGTGAGCGAACATGTTCCCGCGCCTTAGCACCTTCGGGACCGCTTGAAATCTCTACATACCGACCCAGCACCACGATGCTCTGCCAATCGTCATGCGCGCGAATTTCATCGGCCTCTATACACACAAGAGGGTTCTGTCGCATCCACAGGATCTTTTGCCCCAATGTGGAAAAGCAATACAGTCGGTCCACATCGAAGGAAAAGTAAATCGGAACGATATAAGGCCGATCATTACAGGCGCACGCAAGTCTGCCGAAGCCGAGACGCGCCAGGAACTCTCGACATTCCTTACTTCGCAGTTTGGTGATCAGCATTCCGCCTCGATCTCGCTCCCCTACGAGCGACAGCTTACATCAGTCGCTCGTATGCAGGACCAGCAAACCACAACCCTCGACCCGCCGCAGCCTTTGCCACCGCGAGGCACCTGGGGCACCTAGAACCGGCAATACTACCGTAGCCATCTGGCTGTACGTGACTTCAATTTAATTGACAGGTTTATATGGATTTTGGGAGTATTTCTTAAATTGAAAGCGAGTGCGCCGCATGCTTGTTGACGGTAGGTGGCCCTAATTCGACGGTAGTGCCACCGAGCTTTAGTCTAGCTAAAAGGCTTTGCCTGATGAATGCTTTCAGGAGGAATCCAGGGGGATTCAGATCCTCCTCTGTAAGTTATTTTTGGTGGTCGCTGCGCCCCACTTACACGTGCTCTTGCTCGCCTCGTCGTGACAAACCTTTTCCCGAAGCGAATAGCTTTCGCCGCGGCAGGAGCATTGGTTGAAAAAGCTGGGCAAATATGAGGTTCTTGGAGAGCTTGGTCACGGAGCGATGGGAGTGGTGTATCGCGCGCGCGACCCGATCATTAATAGGCTTGTTGCCCTCAAGACGATTACTACGGGAGTAGCCGACGATCCCGCGATGCTCCAGCGCTTTTACCGAGAAGCGCAGTCGGCCGGTGGCCTGCAACATCCCAACATCGTAACTATTTATGACATGGGAGAGGCCGGAGAGCTTCCCTATATCGCCATGGAGTTGGTGGAAGGGGAGAACCTGGAGCAGGTGATCGCGCGCCGCTCGGCGCTACCGATAACCTTAAAGCTTGTTTATGCCATGCAGGCTTGTCGTGCCTTCGATTACGCCCATAAACGAGGTATCGTTCACCGCGACATCAAACCCGGCAACATCATGGTCAACAAAGATGGCACGGTGAAGGTGGTGGATTTCGGCATCGCCAGGGTGCTGGAAGCTTCACGCACCCAGACGGGTATGTTGATCGGCACGTTCGCGTATATGTCTCCCGAGCAATATCACGGCGAGCACGCCGACGAGCGCTCCGATATCTGGTCATTCGGGGTCTTATTTTACGAGTTGCTGACGTACCAAAAGCCGTTTAGCAGCCCTACCCCCGCGAGTCTGATGCACAACATATGCAATGAGGATCCAGTGCCGCTTGGCCAGGTTTTGCCGGAGTGCCCCAAGGAGTTAGAGCTGGCTGTCCACAGGATGCTGCGGAAATCGCCCAGCGAGCGGTACCAATCCATGGAGGACGTGCTCCTGGATTTGGACCCAATCTGCAAGATGCTGCAGTCGCAAGCTGTCACTGATCTTATCGGGCAGGCACATCAGCTATTCACCGAGAAGCGTTTCGCCGAGACACGCGAGCTGGCGCGGCAGGCTGTTCAACTTGAGTCCAGCAACCAGGAAGCTCGCGGATTGCTGGATAAAGCCAACATCGAGCTTAAGCGAATCCAAAACAGGCCTAAGGTTCAGCAGTTCGTGGACGAAGGTCAAGCCCTGCTGGGAGAGGGAAAGCTCCAGGAAGCCAAAGTTGCGGTCGAACATGCCCTGCAACTCGACTCGAGCTTTACGCCCGCCGAAGAATTGCAGCGCGCGATTCAGGCGGAAGTTAGCCGCGTTCGGATGATTGCCGACTGGTTGGAGGCAGCTAAGCAATACCTGGCCGAGGGATTACCTGAGGAAGGGGAAGGTCTGTTGGCCAAAGTGCTGGGAGCGGAACCTTCTAACGCGCAAGCACAAAGTCTCCAGCAACAGGCCCTGAAGGAAAAAGTAGAACGCGAAAAGGCCCGTCGGCTTCTCCAAGGCGTGCAACGAGCGCGCGAGCTTTGGACTCAACAGAATTACGATGAATGCCTGAAGCTTCTTCAGCACTTGGGAGATGAATTCCCCGGCGAAGAGGAAGTCGCGCGATTGCTTGAAACCGTCCTCGAAGACCAGCTCGAGCAGCGGAGGCGGCAAGGCTTGCTGCAATCCCGAAACCTTCTGGCCTCCGGATGCCACGAAGACGCAATTGCTCTGCTTTCTGAGTTACATAAGCAATTTCCGAGCGACGAGGAGATACCCGGTCTTCTAGAAGGCGTCCGGAAAGACCAGACCAATCAGCGCCGCCTGCTGGGACTGGCTGAGGGAAGAAACCTGTTGGCCGTTGGAAGATATGACTCCTGCATTTCTCTGCTGACTTCTTTGGGCAAAAGCTTCCCGGAGGAACCAGAAATTCCAAAGCTTCTGGAAACAGCTCGGCAGAACCAAGCCGAACAACTCCGTCAGCAAGGTATCACGGAAGCCGGCAAGCTTTTGGCCGCGCGTCAATACAAGGAATGCTTGACCTTCCTGGCAACTTTGGAGAAACAGTTTCCTGGCGACAAGGAAATTCTGGCGCTGCAAAAGTCTGTTCGCCAAGAACAAGCACAGGAGGAGAAGCAGCAACAATTGGAGGAGGCACGCAGGCTTCTCGCAGCACGTCATTACGATGAGAGTTCTGCGCTTTTAGTCGCTCTGGAAAAGCGCTTTCCAGGTGATGAGGACATCCTCAGCCTCAAGAATGCGGTAACGGAAGACCGGTTAAAACAGAAAAGGTTGCAGGCGTTGGAACAGGCGCGGAAACTCTTGGGCTCCAAAAATTACGAGATGTCTCTGACGGTCTTAGCTTCCTTGGAACGGGAGTTCCCGGGGGACGAAGAAACTCGCAAGCTGCTGGAGTCCGCGCGAAGAGAGCAAACGGAACAACGCAAGCAGGAGGCGCTCACACAGGCCCGAAACCTTTTGGGGGCGCAACATTATGAGGAATCCATCGCTCTCTTGAAAAAGCTTGAGGCGGAATTTCGCGAGGAGACTGGTATCGGCAAGTTGCTGGAGTCCGCTCGAAAAGAGCAGGCGGAGCAACGCCAACGCGAGGGACTTGCTCAGGCTCGCGGTCTTTTGGCGGCGCGGCGCTACGAAGACTCCATCGCTCTCCTGACCAAGCTTCAAGCGGGTTTTCCGAACGAACCGGAAATTGAAAGGCTGCTGACCACCGCCAGGGAAGATCTCGCGGAACAACAAAAAGAACTGAAGCTCGCGGATGCCAGAAGCTTGCTCGCTGCCCGGTCATTTCCGGAAGCGCTGGCAGTGCTGAACAATCTTGCCGCCGCTCACCCTAAGGATTCGGCGGTTATTAAACTCCGTGCACTTGTCCAGCGCGAACAAGAAAAGCACGCTAAAGAGCAAAAGCTGCAGCGCGAGTTGGACGCACTGAAGAAACTGATGGCCGAGAAGAAGTATCCCGAAGTCATTGCTCGGACGGAGGAGCTTCTCACGGAGTTTCCCTCCGAACCTAATCTGGTTCGCCTCGCCGACTTTGCAACCAGTCGGCAGACCAGCATCGAAAAGGAACTGTTATTTAAGCAGAAGCTGGAGGAGGCCAAGGCATTTTTCGATGGCGGTCGCTTTGAAGACGCCATGCGCGTGGTTCAGAATGCCCTGAAGACTTTTCCGGCCAATGCGGAGCTTCAAAGCCTGTATCAACAAGCCGAAATCCAGCAAAAGAAACTGCAGGTACGCCAACAGATCGAGCATCGTATTCGCGAAATTCGAGTGAAGATCAACCGGGAAGAACTGAGCGAAGCCGTCGACCTGGCGAAGCAAACGCTGATGACCCTGGGGCCAGACACCGATTTGACCCATTTGTTGAATTCCGCGCAGGTCGAATTGCAAGCACGCGAGAAGAAGAGATTACAAGAAGGAACACTCGAAACCATTCGCACTCTGATTGACGCAGGCGATCTGGACCTGGCTAGCCGGACGATTGACGAGGTGGTTGAGTCGCAAACTGTTGACGCTTTTGATCCCCGAATTCAGCGTCTATCGGCCCGAATTAAGGAGGCGAAAACCGAATCCGAGACGAAGGCCCCAGCGACTCCGCCGGTCACTCCTGGTCTTTCAAAAGAGTACGCTTTCCTTCAAGCCACACCGCTCCCGGATGCTCCGCCCATGCCGGAGAAGACTTCGGTTCAGGATTCCACGCCACCTGCAGCGCGGCATGCGAGCACGACCGCCATTCCTAAACATATTGCGCCCGGCAAGCCGACAGAATCCGAATCGGCTCCCGAAGTTCCCGTGCGGCCTGCGGTCCAGGTACCTTCCGCCGCAACGAAACCACCAAGTGCTTCGCCTGGCGTTCCAGCCTTGCCGTCTACCGTTCAGCAGATTCCTTCGCCAGGTGTCTTGCCGGCTACGGCGCCGGAAACGCCCGCAGCTGAGCCCGTGTCCATTCCGCTCTGGCACCGACCGGCGATCCTGGCGATCTTAGCTCTTCTGCTGTTTTCCGCAGCTTGGTTCGGCTTGCGCTCAACAGGCGTCAAACAGTTGCCGGTGAGCCCGCCAATAGCAAAGACAATTCCGCAGCCTGCTAAGCCTGCCATCGATCCTTTGGAGACCCAACAGCGCCAAGCCTTGAATGCTGCCGAAAAGAGAATTGCGGCCAATGATCTTGATGGGGCGATGCAACTACTAGTGCCAGCAGCGGCGCTAAACGGTCCGCTCACGTCTGAAATCGAGAAAATGATAGCGCAACTTGATGAGTCCAAGAAGGATGCGAACCTTCGCCAACTTCGTCAGGGAGAAGAGGTGCTTTGGCAGCGAGCGACTCGCCTGGTTGCCGAGGGACGCTTCGCCGAAGCGCAGAAAGATTTTAGTAAAATTCTGGCCTTGCCCGCAGGAGGGGTCCACCGGGACGATGCTCAGCAGTATCTGACCAAAACCATACCTCAACAACAAGCTCAGAACAGCCTGCTTGCTCAAGGGCGGCACAGCTTGGCGCAAGGTGAGTTTCAGTCTGCCCGTCGCGCCGCTGATCAATTTAAGGCGGCGGGGGGCAATGCAGATGAACTGGTCGGACAAATTGATCAAGCGGAACAGTCGCAGCTTAAGCAATTAGAAAACCAGTTTGATCAGTTGAAGTCTCGTGACGATGAAGCAGCGATCCAACAACTGAAAGCGTTGCAGCCAAAATTCCAGGCATTGACCGATAGCGGTCCACAGGCAAACGAAGCCCTCAGTGACGCCAACAACATTCCTGAAGCTATCGCGGACGTCCGGGCCCGTTCAGAGAAGAAAGTTGCGGACGCCGCATTTCAACAGATGGTTCAGAGATATAGGCAGGCGGCGACCAATAACGATAAGAATGGCCTCGCCGCTGCCCGCGGAGATTTCCAGTCGATCATCCAGAATGGCGGACCTCATGCCGAAAGCGCTCAGCAATATTTAACCGAGATCAACAAGAAGCTCGATGCGCTAAGCGCTCCTCCTCCGCCCCCACCGCCGGTCGTCACCAAGGAAGCTCCAGCAACAACCGTTTCGGACGAGGCGGCCATTCGGAGTGTCGTTCAGAAATTCTTTCAGTCTTTCGAACAACGAAGTCCCGAGGCACTGCGGCAGGTTTGGCCCAACATTCCCCAAAAGAGATATGACGCTTACAAGGACGCATTCGGGAATGTAAGCGCGATAACGATTCAGGTTGTTAATGAGACGGTGAAAATCAGTCCGGATGGCACCTCGGCTACAGTTTCCGTGCAATCGCAGGAAGAAGAAACACCCAAGAGTGAGAAGAAGCCCAGGAGATTTGCGCCGGCTTGGACCTTCCAACTAAGCAAGAGAAATGGCGCTTGGCTGGTAACCGATGTCTTGTAGTTAGCCTCCGCCGTAAACTGTTTACCTGCTTGACAATTCGAAGTTACTGTATAGACTCCCCCAATCATAACGGCAAGTCCCTCAACGTTGGATGCCCAAGCGCCGCTCCGAGGAGTTGCCGTCCTATCTGACGGGGGACAATCATGCCAAAGCGTGCTACGCTGGCAACTTTCGTCGGTCTCTTGGCATACAGCAGTGCTCTCGCGCAAGGTCCTTGTTCGACGCAGAGCAGCAAACTCGCGTGCGTGCTTCCGCAAGAGTACGGCTCCGGACCAGCATTTACTGAGGTATTGGAATCCTTCGGGGGCCACCCATTTCACTTCGAAAGTGACTTCTCAAACACGCTGCGGCCTTTGACCGAGGATATAGGTCGCCAGGCAAACTTATTGCCGCTGGCCTCTCCTTCATCTGGTGTGGTTCTGGTATACGATCCGACGCTCAAAACGTTGGTCATCGGTACAGACAGTTTGGGTCCGATCCTTGGTGAGCGCGCGGAAACCGTAGGACGGCATCATTTATTCATCGGCTTCAGCTATCAGTTTTTTAATTTCGACAAAATCGACGGCATGAATCTTAATAACTTTCCTGCGGTGATTACCCACACCGATGACAGCAGGAATAACTCGTTGCCTCCGCCTGCTGCACCGGTGACCTGTTCCATCAATACGACGAATAACCTGAATGGTTGTGCGTTTGTTCGGGATCGAATCGATACGATAAATTCGATCAGTCTGAAAGTGAATCAGTACACCTCCTATGTTACCTTCGGGCTCACGAAGCGTATCGATGTCTCGGCGGTGATTCCGATCGAAAGCGTTCAAATGTCCCTCTACTCTCAGGACACAATTGTCCCAGGCACGAACGGATTTTTTGCAGTTACTCCGGGCACTCCCGACTCCATGATTCACAACCAGAACCTAACCAATACGAACGGTGCCCCTTACTTTTTCCACCTGTTCAAGAATTGTCCTGATACGAGCCCTGCCGCCGGTGTATCTGGCCTAGCTCCAGCTTGTTTGAATCACAATTTTCCTGATCCCACGTTTACAGGCAGTGGTAGCAAACCCGTGAATTCGGCAAGTGGAATTGGTGACGTAGTTGCCCGGGTGAAGTGGAATGTCTGGGAGGGCGAACGCGCGGGTTTCGCAGCGGGCATGGATGTGCGCTTTCCCACTGGCGATGCTCTCAACTATTTGGGTTCCGGATCATACGGCTTTAAGCCCTTCGCGGTCTTTTCTTACCGCGCGCGGGTCTCTCCGCACGTGTTCGTAGGCTATGAGTGGAACACGGAGTCGATCACTGCGGGTGATCTGACGACCGGTGTGAAAGGTACGGTCCCGAATGATTTCGTCTATATCGCCGGCGCGGACGCTTGGGTCACAAAATGGTTGACCGGAGATTTTGATATCGTCGGCGAACGGGTTTTTAGCACGCAAACCGTGGCGGTTACTCAACAGCAATTTCTCGCCAATTGCGGCGCATGCAACGCCAACGCAAATCCCAGTACGGTGAGTCTTCCCAACCTTACAACCTCTTCGAACTCGTCTTATAATATCACCAGCGCGTCCATGGGTATCAAAGTGCGCCCATTCAGCAAGATCTCTCGGTTGGTATTCACGGCCAACGTTCTCGTTCGGCTCGATGATGGCGGACTCAGATCAAAAGCCGTTCCGCTCGCCGGGGTAGGATATACCTTCTAAAGGAAGTCGCAGGTTCGGTTGGCAGTAGCCGTCTGACGCCGATTCAGAGCGTTAGATTGTTTTACTTCGTTGGTTCAGGACCAGGAGGTCGGCAGCCTGAATCTCGCTGCGTGCAATTCAACCTTTACCAGAGGCAAGGCCGAAAAGACTGGCGACAGTGGTCTTCCATCTGGGGCAACTCAGGGGGCAATTCAAGAGTAGTGCTCGAATGCTAAGTGGCGGCGGTTCGTGCGCTTAAGTGACCTTACTTCATTGTTAGAAGGCAGACGCTCATCCAACTGAGCTACGGGCGCGTTGGTTACCACAATTCTATCACTGAGTTAGAAGCCTCCGCGCGGCCTTCGATGGCGCTGGTGTTTCACTTGGACTAATTTTTGGACCACCCAACCTTGCCATAGCGCCGAGAGCTGCATCCTCCGATGAGTGGACATAGTGCTCCAAGTTACCGCAGATTCGCAGATGCACTGAATCCATTTCAGATGTGCCGGTAAGACCAAATGTGCCTTGGGCCTTGACCAATGCCAGCCACCTCTGACTCGTGCAGGGCATTCCTATCGGGAACTATTTTCGACCGAAGCGGGAATGAGAATTGACCGGGACCGCATGACTTGGTGCACGCAGCCCCCGTCAAGGCCGCAGATTGAAGGTATCGTCTTCCTCAATTTTCCTTCGCCCGACGAAAAACTGAGGAGACTTACCTATGAAGGCGAACTTAACTCAGCCTTTCCCGCTTTCCCGCAGTGATATTGGCAAAGTACCAGAGGAAAGTGCTATTATGGCGCCTTATTTCATCGGTTGTACCCTGCAGAGTGGTCCTGCTCCGCGTGGCAGCGCGGGGCTTTTTTAGCACACCTCTCCGATACTAGACCCTTGTAGCAAAAATGTTCTTTGCTGCCAGCCGGATTGTCGCAGAACAGCCACTTGGGGGTCATATATGGAAACTACCATTTAGATCAGGCTTGAGGTCGCCGAATGTCAGGCTGCAACGTGACTCCCAACAAGAATTGTCGGGGCA
Organism: Candidatus Acidiferrales bacterium; assembly: GCA_963775865.1. Classification (GTDB taxonomy): domain Bacteria; phylum Acidobacteriota; class Terriglobia; order Acidiferrales; family UBA7541; genus Acidiferrum. Next base: position 9,677 of record CAVZKU010000016.1, read on the forward strand.
CTCCAGATGTTTAGACTGGGAATACTCTCTGCATCAATTGCTTCTTTATTGGCCTTGGGTTGTAGTGGCCAGCCTGCAGTCGTACGCCAAATCGACCGTCATCAAGAATCGGCTGGGCCCGCAACCGATGCTCCTCCTCCTTCCGCAAATGCAGGATTCGACGGGTCCCGAGTATTTGAACACGTGCGTCGTCTTGTGGAATTGGGCCCGCCACCACCGGCCTCAGACGCCATTCGTCGGGCGCAGTCCTACATCATCGACCAACTCAAGAGTTACGGGTGCCAAGTTGAAGAACACGATTTTCACGCATCGACTCCCACCCGGGAGTTGCCGATGAAAAATATCGTCGTCAAGATTCCGGGTACGGAACCAGGCATCGTGCTCTTCGCAACTCATTCCGTCTTCCGAACTTCGTCGGAGCCGATGACGGCGGCTCCGGCGTTGGCACCATGGTTGAACTTGCTCGCGTGCTGTGCTCCCGAAAAGGCAAGCTGAACACGTGGATCGCTTTCTTCGACGGCGAAGAAGCGCAGGGAAACTGGACGGACAAGAACAGTATTCAGTGGACGAAGGCGAATAACACGTTCGGCAGCCGCGAGATGGCTGCGGAAATGGCGTTGTCTGGCGGACTGAAGCACCTCAAAGCCATGATTTTAGTCGATATGATTGGACCACCTGGTTTGAAGATTAAGCGAGACATAAATCCGCATCCGGACCCGAAAAGCCTGCCGGGTTCTACGCCATGGCTGGTGAATCTGATTTGGGCCACGGCGGCAAGGCTCGGGTACTCCGATGTATTTGTCGACGAACTCTATCTGGTGGGTGGGGACGACCATTATTCGTGCATCAATCGAGGAGTGGCGGGGTGCGACATCATCGACTTTAGTGTTCAGGATACGTACTGGCACACGTCGGAGGATACTTTAGACAAGGTTGACCCGCGCAGTCTGGTCATTGTCGGTCATGTTCTCGTGGAGACTGTGCCAACGTTGGAAAAGAAATTTCGAGAGTCTCCCTCAGGCTAACTCTGATAACGTTGTAACGGAAAAAGTTGGAACGAGTACCCAAGTTTCCGGTTAGGACTTAGTCAGCATCTGTGCCCGGTGAGGACATCCATCTTGCTTTTGTCGTTCTCTGGAGACAAACAAAAAATGCATCCTTCCGTAGAGGTTGCATTTTCGCAATTCCAAACTCTTTCTCTTCGGTTACTTCTCGCTTAGCAAATACAAATCCGCGTGGCCTCCCGGCCGCGCATACACCACCGTCGTTAAATCCCTCGAAAAATCGTACGCATTCCCGCCCGACGTCAGCGGAAACGCAAACGGCAATGTCAACGCCACTTGTGGCTGCCCGACGGCCTTCCCGTTCTCCCACTTCTGCCGGTAAATCGTCACGTCCTTTCTCCCGGGGATCGCATACAAAAATGACTTCCCATCCTTTTCACCATTAATTCCAAACGTCGCCACTCCAGGCACCAGCTTCGTGCAGGCCCACTCGGCGACCGACACCGAATAAATCCCTTGCTTCTCGCCGCTAGTCCAACTCAGCAGATACTTCCCGTCCGGCGCTACGTCAAACGCAAGACCGCAGTCCTCCACCATTTTTTCCAGCGTCGATCCCTCCACACTTTCCCGCCAGATCGATGTCGCCTTCGAGCCTCTCTCGGCGGCATTCACGAACAGCGTCTTCTGGTCCGCGCTCCACATGATCGACTGGACCGTCAACGTCTCAGGCGCTGTATAGGTCTTCATTCCGCTTCCGTCTGGCTTCACGGTATAAAACTTCGTCGGCTTTCCCTCTTCTTCCGCGAAAAACGCTAACGAGGCATCGTCCGGTGCCCACGTCGCCGTCGCCAATGACGAGCCCTGCGCCAGCTTCGTCTTATTCCCTCCGTCGACATCCGCCACCCACAATTCGTTGCGGTCCCGTGACGGGACCGTGATGTACATCAATCTCTTCCCATCATGCGAGATCCCCGGCTGCGTTGCATTCTCTGCTGCGACATCCACCGATGCCTTCGTCTTTGTGTTGTACGCTGTCAAATATCCCGTTGACTTCCCATTCACCACGTAAATCCCTTTGCCGCTCGGGTCCGGCATCGGCGACCGGTCCGGCCCAGGTCCAAACGTCACCTGCGCCAAGGATTTGTCTCCCACGTCCATCTTCCAGATGTTCGTCAGTCCATTCACCGTTCGCCCGTACAGCAAGCTGTTTCCCGCTTCACTCCACACCACGTCGAGCCCTTCGCCCTCGAATTGCCCCAAGTCTTCCACCGTTTGGTTGCCGAGCTCGATTAGGTAGGCATGGAAATGTTCCAGCGTAGATATGCCGCTCGCCGTAATTACCAGCAGTCGCTTCCCATCTGGATAGGGCAGGATGCGCACCACCGGCCACGCCTTCGCATCGAGCGCTGCGATCTGTTCGTCTCCCATCCCGGTGCGATCCGCACGGAAAATTGCCCTGGTTCTCGTCTTCGAAAAGTAGATCGACTTGCCATCCGGCGATGGCGCTGACGAAAACCCGGTTAACACTCTCTTCGAATTTCCCCCCAACGTCGGCACCGCCCACGTTTCCCCTCCGAACACTTTTACGAAATAGATCTCCGTCCCGTCCGCGGAGAAATTCGACACAAACTTATCGTCTTCGTCATTCGTCAATTGCAGCGGGTCGCCTCCCGACGTCAACATCACAAATACCTGCATGATGCCGTTGACCGGCGAACTGAAGGCCACCGTATGTCCGTCCGGTGAAAGACGCGCCCGGTCCATCGGCTTATCCCAGTGACTGATCTGCTTGATCTTCCCCGGCACGCCGGTGTTCTTTCCCCCTCCGCCAAAGTGATACGCGACGAGTCCCACCGCCAGCAGCACCACTGCCGTCGCTCCAGCAACAAACAGTTTCTTCTTGCCCGCGACGCTCTCTGCCGCTACGATTGCGCTGGCACTTGCTGCCGACACTCGCGACGCGCTGCTCGCCTGTGGCGCTGGCGCTTCTTCCGCCGCTTCCAGCGCCGCCGCCTTCGCCGATCCCGAAAGCCTTCCCGAATCCGTATCTCTCCTCAGCCGCTTCAGATCCGACTGCATATCCGCCGCGGACTGGTACCGCAAATCCCGGTCCTTCTCCATCGCCTTATTGATGATGCGCTCGAGTTCCGACGGCACCTCCGGATTTACCCGCGCCACCGCCGTAGGTGCTCCATCCAGGATCGCCTTGAAAATCAGCCCCGAGGTCTCTCCGCGAAACGGCAGTCGCCCGGTCGCCATCTCGTACAGCACGGCCCCAAACGAAAACAGATCCGTTCGTGCATCCAGCTCTTTGCCGCGCACCTGCTCCGGGGACATATACGCCACCGTCCCGAGCGTGCTCCCCGGACTCGTCAATTGATCCGGATCCAATCCCAGCGTCGCCAGGCTGTCTCCGCTCGACGTTACAACCTTCGGCCCACGCACCTTAGCCAAGCCGAAATCCAGAATCTTCGCATGACCGCCCTCGGTCACAAAAATATTCGCCGGCTTGATGTCCCGGTGCACAATTCCCTTCGCGTGCGCCGCATTCAACCCGGCCGCTACCCCGATGGCCACGTCCAGTAGCGCCTCGATCTCCATCGGACGCCCGTCGATCGTATGCTTCAGCGTCTTCCCTTCCAGATACTCCATCGCGATGAACGCATTTCCATCCGCTTCGCCAATGTCGTAGATTGTGCAGATATTCGGATGGTTCAGCGCCGACGCCGCCTGCGCTTCCCTTTGAAATCGCGCCAACGCTTGCGCGTTTCCCGCCACGTCTTCCGGCAAGAATTTCAGCGCCACAAACCGGTGTAAGCGTGCATCCTCGGCCTTGTAGACCACACCCATGCCTCCCCCGCCGAGCTTCCCAAGGATCTGATAGTGAGATACGGTTTGGCCAAGAAGAGACTGAGAGTCAGGCATGTGGCGGTTATCTTAATTTGAGGCCGGGGGCAAGTCAAACGCGAGCACACGCGAGTACACTGTTTACCTGCCGAATCCAGCAGTAGCTTGAGCATCGGTGGAAGAGCCAAAAGCAAGGAAGCTGGTCCCAAGAAGCAGGATGCGGCCGAGTTTCATAGGCAATCTCCAAAGTCCGAGGCGCTGCCCGGCGAGTACCTGGACACTAAGTTTTTGAAACACCGCTGGCTCATACTAGCACCAACTCCAAATGGGTCCTAGGATGCCTCTCGGTGATACCCGGTAAATGACTTAGCGCGCGGCAGTACGTGACAAACGCGCAGTCCGCGCGGCGATAGACTGTGACTCCCCTTCCTCTTCCACAAATCCTGTGGAGAACCCCATGATCGAAGAACGTAAGCACGCCATTTTATTCGCGACGACACTCTTGTGTGCACGCAAGATCATCGACCTGATTGACACCAATTCATCCGAGAGGATGGGAAAGAAACACTGGCTTGGAGTATTCGAGAATGAAGCAATCGATCAAGTGGCGCAGCTCATGGCCAAGATCGACGAGCGATGGCCCAAAGCCTAGTCCTTCACGATCTGCCATTCATGAATCAGCGCAGTTTGGTCATGGCCAAAATCAACTTGGTACTTCACGCCGTCCGTGGAGTTGATCATCGTGTTTGGCACGGCGTGATTGTACGACAGAATAGATCGTGGATCGTTGTGGCTGCCAGTGACTAGGGTGTTTTCGTCTTAGAGAGGACCGACAAGCTGGAATACTTCGACAAGTTCCTTACCCCTTGCGCACTCTTGCTTTCTGAAGGAGAATCCCGCCAGTTATTGTCCTCAGTGGTGTGATTCACACGTCTGTTCTGGCGGCCAGGAGCCTCGGTGCGAAAACCATCCCTCGGCGCGATTCTGCTCGCGCTGATTCCCTTCGTCGCAATCTGCTTCTCCGTGCCTCTGTGGGACCGCATTTATCCCATGATTCTGGGTTTGCCATTCAACTTTTTCTGGCTGATTGCATGGCTTCTCCTCACTCCCCTCTGCATGTGGGGAGCTTATCGGCAAGAAGCGCACCGCGTTTCTGACCCGCATCGCGAAGATGGTGGCACGCTGTGAAGGCAACTGTTGTGGCCCTGGCGTTCATCTCGGTGATTGTCTCAGCAGGCGCATTTGTAGGTTTTTATGCTGGAACTCGCCGCAAAATGGACCTGGAACAATGGACCGTGGGCGATCGAGGCTTCGGCATGCTGCTGGTGTGGCTGCTGATGGCAGGAGAGGTCTATACCACATTCACGTTTCTCGGGGCGAGTGGCTGGGCATACTCCAAAGGCGCACCCGTTCTGTATATCCTCGGATACCAGCCATTGATGTATGTGGTTTCTTTCTTCATTCTGCCTCAAGTGTGGGAGGTCGGCAGGAAATACCGTCTCCAAACACAAGCCGATTTCTTTCGAGTACGGTACAAGAGCCAGTATCTTGCTGCGTTCGTCGCGCTGGTGGGGATCGTCTTCATCATCCCCTATTTGCAACTGCAGCTCACGGGACTTGGGATGATCGTAGAAGTGGCGAGTTACGGTGCGATTCATCGCACCCCGGCCATGATCCTCTCTTTCGTAATTGTCGGAGGGTTTGTCCTCACCAGCGGAATCCGGGGCGTCGCGTGGGTCAGCGTTTTGAAGGACTTGTTGCTGTTGTTTTCCGCTGTGTTCGTGGGGGTGGCGATCCCCTATATTTATTTTGGCGGCATCGGCCCGATGTTCGCGAAGCTCGTGCAAGCCAGGCCTGCTCACCTGGTCATGCCGGGCGCCACCACGAACCAAGGACACATGTGGTATGTCTCAACGGTTCTGTTGGTCTCAGTTGGGTTTTACATGTGGCCGCAGTTTTTCGGTGCTACTTTTTCCGCAAAGAGTAGCGACACGTTGCGCCGCAACGCCGTCATCATGCCGTTCTACAGCATCACCATGCCGTTGATGTTTTTCGTAGGCCTTGCCGCAACTCTGATCTTGCCCGGTTTGACCAATGGCGACCTTGCGATGCTGACGCTGGTGCGCAAGACTTTCCCGGCCTGGTTTCTCGGAATGATCGGTGGGGCGGGTGCTCTCACGGCAATGGTTCCGGCAGGAGTGATGATTCTGACCGCGGCAACGCTATTCGCGAAGAACATCTGCCGTCCAATTCTCTGGCCCAGCATGACCGATATACAGGTTGCGAAACTGGCCAAAGCTACCGTCCTTGTGATTACTGTTGCCGCGCTGTTCTCCGCCATTTATAGCTCCTCAACTCTGGTCGCTCTTCTACTATTGGGATTCGGAGGCGTTGCACAGTTCTTTCCCGGAGTGGTTTTGGGCCTGTATTCAAAACGAGTAACCATGCCAGGCGTCTTTGGAGGAATTTTGGTTGGCGTCTTCGTATTTGTTGCTCTTGCGCTCGCTAAGCGCGATCCCTTCATTGGTCTCAATGCTGGCTTCATAGGGTTATGCTTTAATGCCGCTGTTGTAGCGTGTGTCAGCCTGCTTACTCCCACCCGGCGCGGGGGATTTAACGAAAGCCCTCACGCGAGCAATTCGGGTCTAGATCCTGATTAACGCGGAATACTCTTCGAGACTTCCTAGTTCAGGGAGATGAGGAACTATGCCGGACATTCGATATATATGCGCCTCGGACCTACACTTAGGAGCAGACAATAGTCTCCTCACACATTTGGGTTCGAAAACAGGCGAAGTGAATCCACATCAGCCAAGTGAAGTCTTGGAATGGCTTGCGAACTGCCTTCAGGAACTCGTTCGGCACAACAAAGGTGTTGTCAAACCTACGCTCATTCTAAACGGGGATCTTCTCGAACTCGCGCTCGCGGAGGATAACATTGCGTTGATGGCCTTCGAGCGCTTCATTGAACTTATGTTTCCAACCAACGGAAACCAGCTCATCGACGGGAAAATTATTCTTATCCCAGGAAATCACGACCATCATCTTTGGGAGGCCGCCCGGGAGACCCAGTATGTTGAATTTCTCCAGGGCAGGCGCAGCAGGAAGCCAGGTGGGGACCTCCCTTCGCCCTGGCACACAACAAAGATGGTCACTCCTGATTTAGTGGACTCATGCCTCCTGAATGCCGTCATTCGCAGACACCCGCATCTGACTGAACGTGGAGTGCATGTTGGCATAGCGTACCCAAACCTGTGCTTATTGAATGACGACGAGAGCAAGTGCATCATCTTTAGCCACGGTCATTTTATTGAGCCGATCTATACGCTGATGACCACAATTGGCGACTTTGTTTTCCCTGGACGGAAAGCACCGGAGCAAATCTGGGGCATCGAGACTGAGAATTTCGCTTGGATCGACTTTTTCTGGTCTGCCATGGGGCGTTCAGGAGAAGTTGGCAAAGACGTCGAACGGATATACGACATGTTGCAGGTTCCAGAAGCGCGTAGAAGGCTAATCCACCAATTAGTGTGTGCCGGCGGGCAACATTGGTTTCGCTGGTGTCCCAAGCTAGGACGGCGGCTTGCCTCGCTCTTCGCGCCGATCATCTCGAAATCGCTCAAACGTGTGGGAGTCTTCGAGAAGACGCAGGTCGGCAACGTTCTCACCCAAGATGCAAGACAAGGACTCAAGGCCTATATCGAAGGCCCGCTAGCGAACCAGATCTCCGCAGAATGCAGAAGGCCAAGGCAGCCACTGACCACATTCGTCTTTGGCCACACTCACAAGCCATTCTCTGCCTCCCTGAACTTTGCAACTTTTCCCCATGCCGTGAGCGTCTACAACAGCGGGGGGTGGGTAGTGGACACAATGACCACGGAACCGATTCACGGCGGTGCAATCGTACTCGCTGACGAGGGACTAAACGTGGTATCGGTGCGAATGTACAATGAAGCAGAGAATCAGCGGAGGTGGCCGGTTAAGGTGGAGGCACGGGATGGTAGCCGAGAATCCCCTCTACGCTCACGTAGCACTGCTTATTAATAATGGTCAGGACCCATGGCTTTCATTCTCCAGGGTCGTGGCCGAGAGCGTGGATATCTATCACAAGAGATTTCGCGACAGACTGAACTTGGTCAACTGAGATATTCGCCGCTCCCACGCGAACAATAATCCCCACGAAAAGTTTGGGAAGCGTATTCCGGGATCGGGATGACTCACGTGGTGTCCATCCACTGTATCGTTGCCGCATATTTGCAAAAATTTATGTGGGTAGAGGTCGCTCAGGCGGAGGAAACGGAATCCGCTTCTGGCGAATCGCTCGTTCTAATTTCTCATATTGTAAACGCTTCGGGTACGGGCAACTCCCTTGCAGGAACGACTTGATGAACTAAGGAAGGATAGAACAGAGGCGATCAGCTCTTTTTTCGGCCGTCGGTTCTACCCGTTTGATCAATGGCGCGCGTGGATTCCCGGACGGCAAGTTCCGGTTCCACCATAATCACCTTGCGGAAGGGTTCCGACCCATTCAATTGACTGAGCACACATTGGGCGGCAATTCTGCCCATGTTGGAAAGCGGCTGGCGGATCGTCGTCAGTCTCGGGTTATTGAACGCCGCCACTTTGATGTCGTCGAACCCGATGACGGATACATCTCGCGGCACGCTCAACCCCAAGTCCTGAAGTGCTCGGATCGCCCCAATCGCGGACATGTCGTTAAAGGCGACTAGCGCGGTGAAGGACCGTCCACTGGAGAGAAGTTGTTGCACGACCGGATAGCCGAGTTCCGGCGAAGAAATATCCCGTTCGAGCTGCACGACGAGTTCTGGTTGGATGGTGATCCCGATTTCGCGCGCGGCGGCCACAATGCAATTCCACCGCCCTGCCGAATCCGAACTGAACGATTGCCCGCGGACAAAAGCGATGTTCGTGTGGCCCAGCGAATGCAAATGCGTCAAGGTCAATTGGGCAGCGAATCGATGGTCCAGCGTGACATTGGTTACGCCGTGGATTGGCCGATGCCCCGCCACGGCCGCCACCGGAACGGAAAATTCGTGCTCCAGCGCGGTGTCGATCGCAATCAAAGCTTCGCAGCCGCGGCCGAGGAGCATCTGGCTGTATTCTTCAATCAGATTTTTCCGGTGACGATGGTGGGCTGTGAAGTAGAAATAGCCCGCTTCCATCAAATGGTCGCCAATCCCGCTCATGACTTGGGTATGGTATCCGTCTCCTAATTCGGGCACGAGAATGCCAATGGTGAATGTGCGTCGATTGCGAAGGGACCGTGCCAGGAGACTCGGCTGATAGTTGAATTTCTTCGCCGCCGCCTTGATGCGGTCGCGCGTGGCTTCCGGAATGGACCGCCCGGGAACCTCATTGAGAACGACGGAAACAGTAGTTGGATTCAGGCCAAGATAGGCGGCCAGTTTCTTGAGGCCGATCGGCTTTTTTGTGGGTTTGTGCGCCTGTTCCAGATGCTTTTTAGGCTTGTCCATTCCTGCTCACACGATTCCAACTGTCGAGAGTTCCCTGGTCAGAACCACTCATCCTAGCGTAGAACCCCCTGTTTTCGTAGTTCTTCGATAGGCCGTGGTATTCCCCTCGTTGCCCTGAGCGACGTTGCCGGGGCCTATTCATCCGTTCCAGGCAGTTTCCCACTTAAGGTTCAATAGAATAGTAGCGATTATTGAGCGACTGATTGTTGACGGCCCGCATTTCGTTTTTTTCAGGCTGGGAGCTGAAGCCCGTAAAGCACAAGTGGTCTTTTCTGCTGCCGGTGATTCTCGGGGTCATCTTGCGCGTCGGATTCGTCCTAGCGGCGGACCGTCGACAATTCACATTCCATAGCGGAGGCAGCGACGCGCCCGTTTATGCATTCCAGGTCAGATGGAGCGCCAATTCCTCACCAGCGGTGTCCGACAGGTAACACCAAAAGTACTATCGCGATTAGAACTATGCGGCTGAAACTCGCGCGTTGACTTTGCTTTGAAACGCCGGAACATTGCCCTCTTTTTCTTCTTCTATTCTCCGAAAGAAGCTGTTTTGCAAGGACTTAAGTGCGTGTGTCGGCCCTGTTGCATGAGCACGCACGCACTCTCCATTCTGAAAACCTTCGTAACTGGCCCACTGGAACGTACGGACGGGCGCACCACGGCTGCTCTGAACCCGTACCTTCGTCCAGTTGTGGCCACACAGACGAATGCGTTACCTATGAGACAGGACCGAGTATCGGCAGAGCGGGTGTATCCGGTGAGCATAATTGGGATTTGGCCTGCGGGACCCGGATAATAGCGCGCTCCGTATGCCACTAAGGTCATTTGGAGAACTTCACTGAGGCATTGGAAGTCGCCCATGAGAAATCACAAGAAAAATGAGCAAGGCTTCTCTCTGATCGAAACCGTGATCGTGGTTGGCATCATTTCTGTACTTGGCGCGATCACGTTGTATCAGAGCTACGGGACGATGGAAAGCTATCGTGCGAATTCCGCGATGGACGTTGTCGTTGGCCAGCTGCGCGTAGCTCGCCAACTGGCCGTCAGTCAACGCCGAGCCGTCCAAGTAACCTTTGATGTTGTCGACAGCCCGCAAACCCTCAGTTACCAAGTGATGGCACGGCCCCAAGTGGCCGGAGATGCGAATGGGCCCGTCGTTACCGTTCCACTCCCGAGCCAGACGCTATTCCTGATCGAAACCGGCGTTCCTGACACTCCCATGAATTTTGGAACCTGCGGAGGTTCTTCCGCCGCTGCGGCCGTGTGCATCGGAGGCGTGTCCTGCTGCCTGCCAACGATGTATTTTTCGTCGACGGGTCAGTTCGGTGCCGATGAGTTTGGCACGACGCCGTATAACGGAACAATCTTCACCGGTGTCGTGAACCGAGCCGATACCGCGCGCGCGGTCACCATCATGGGGAGCACCGGGCGCGTTCGTCCTTACACCTACGTTGTCACGAGCACATCGCCCAGCATCTCGGGCAATTGGACCGAATAAGGAGTGGCACTTATGAAGCAATCCTTCAAGGGTCGCATGCAAAAAGGTTTCACGCTGATCGAGTGCCTGGTTGCTACCGCCGTCATGACTGCGGGCATCCTGTCTCTGGTCCCGATTTTCACGCAGGGTCTTAAGATCAACTCACAAGCGCAGATTCAGTATATTGCCCAACAAAAGGCGCAAGAGGCGATGGAGAGCATCTTCACCGCCCGCGACACACGCCTGGTGACCGCCGCTCAGATTGCCAATGTGAGCGCCGGTGGAATCTTCATGGACGGCCCGCAGCAACTGCTGGCTGCTGGTCCGGATGGCCTGTACGGCACGGCGGATGACGACACCAACAATCCTGACACCATCGTGGTGGCTCCAGGGCCGGATCAGATTTTCGGCACGGCCGACGATGTCACGATCAATCTGAATCCGTTTATGACGCGCACCATCGTGATCACGCCCTCTGCCAATACGCCCAACCTGAAGACGATCACCGTAACCATCAAATGGACATACGAGGGACAGTCTTCTCAATATCAGCTCAGCAGCTTCATTTCTAATTTCTCGTGAGGCCTCCGATGAACACACCGTCAAAAAGAAAAATCGCGGGCTTTACCCTGATCGAATTGATGATCTCCATGGTCGTGACCATGGTGCTTCTGTATGCCGCTGTTTCTGTATTCCGAGACGCTTCGCGGTCCAACCAGGTGGTCACGCAAGGCGCGGACCTGAGCGAAAATTTGCGCGCCGGCTTGAACATGATTCAACTTGACCTGCAACAGGCAGGCACGGGAATTCCCACTGGCGGAATCCCCATCCCCTTTACGGCTCCGTGTGGAACCACGCCACGGATCAATCGCCCCATGTTGGGTGGTATGAGCACATTCCCGTATCCGGGTGCCACTTGTGAGTCCACAATTCCTGCGGTTGAACCCGGCAGCATGATGGGACCCGCCATCACGGCTCCTGACGCGATTGCCGGTACCCCTGTGAACCCCAATAGCATCACGGACGAAATCACCATGCTCTATGCCGACAATACCGCCAACCTTGACGGGAAACCGGTGAATCAACCGGCGACGGCAGGTCCACCGGCGAGTCCGGGATGCCCGAACGGCAAGGTTCAAGTGAGCGGGACCACAGTGAATGTCACGTTCGACGTCAACTGCGTGAACCTGACCAACTCCACACTCGGGAACGTCATTCTCGTCAATCCCGGCGATCTGATCATGTTGTCCAATAATCTCGGTACCGCTCTTTTGACGGTCACCGGAGTTTCCGGCCAAGTTCTAACTTTCCAAGCCGGAGATGCCTTTGACTTGAACGGCCGGACGGAGACCGCTGGGACCATTCAACAAATGGAAACGGGCGGCGCTTCCTGCGGCGGAGCACCTACCTGCTTTCCTACCACTCTCGCAACGCGCATCTGGATGATCAGCTATTACCTGGACAACATTACAAGCCCGCCGTACACACGGCTGATCCGCCAGGTCAACATGAATGCGCCCACGCCGGTGGGTGAGACTCTCGAAAACTTGCAGTTTACTTATAACTTTATCGACGGCGTAAATAATCCATCCAATCAAAACTCCGTTCCCGCGGGGGACTCGGAATCCAACATCCGTTCGGTGAACGTCTACTTGGGTGCGCGTTCGAGCCACCCGGTCCAAGTCGGCAACAACAGCATCTACGCCAGAAGCAACTTGATGACGCAGGTCAGCCTTCGCAGTCTGGCCTACGTGAATCGGTACCAATAAGAGGAGCCTGATATGAGCATGAATCTGTTCAAGAAATCCAAACGGCTTCGTGACGACGCTGGCATTGCTCTCATTACCACTCTCCTCTTGCTCTTTCTCATGTCCAGCCTGCTCGTTGGCTTCACTGTTCTCTTGATGACGAACCAGCAGTTGGCTGGTTCGAACAATGACGATGTGACCGCGTTCTACGCCGCAGAGGCCGGAATGGAACAAATGACGGCGAATCTCGGAGACCTCTTCGACCAAACCTATTCGCCCACGGCCGCACAGGTTAATGCGATCGCGCTGAATCCGCCGCTGATTCCTCTGCAATCCGGCAAATTCATTCAGTTTCTGAATAGCAATGGCACCAGCGGCTACACCATCACTCCCGGAGCCGTCGACGCCAATGGCAACCCTGCTCCCACGATCTCGACGATTAAATCTGGTCCGTACTCCGGTATGACTGCGCTGCTGACGGAATACACCATGGTAGTCAATGCGCGCACCACGGAAGGCCGTGAAGCGAAACTGCAGCGGACGACTCAGACCGTCGGAATCCCCATGTTCCAGTTCGGCATCTTCTCCGATACCGACCTGAGCTTTTTCCCGGGCCCCAATTTCAATTTTGGCGGTCGCACGCACACCAACGGCAATCTCTTCCTCGCGGCAGGATCCACCCTTACCTTGTCGGATAAAGTGGACGCCTACAAGGATGTCATTCGCACCAATTTGGAAAACGGTTGGCCGACCAGTACGAATTACACGGGCACCGTACAAATCACGACCCAGCCAGGTGGCAGTAACTACCGTGCCCTGGCAACCAGTGAAGGAAGTCTCACGGGCACGCTCGGGTCTTCCGCAGATAGCAATTGGCCAACGATCTCCACGGGCAACGCCCCTACGTATTACAACAGCAACCTGATCAACGGCCAGGGCAGTGCCTTCCCTCAGTTTTCTACTGGGGCGAAGCAGTTGGATCTCGGCATCGTTACCATCGGCAGCGGTGCGACTCAGGAAATCGACCTGATTCGGCGCCCCATCAGTGGAGAAGCTTCAAACGTCACCGGGGAACGTTATTTTTCGCAAGCGAGCTTGCGGGTTCTGGTTTCCGACGACCCCAATGACATCATGAATCTTCCGTGCATCGACGGGTCGACGCAGCCATTTGACCTGAGCAAGATGGCGACACCGCCCAGTACTTGGCCGGCTTCCACTTATCCCCCACTCGTGACCCTTTACAATGCCTTGGTCGCGAATGGCGTTACGCCGTTGCCTCTGGCTGCTTCCGGTGCTTTGAATGGCGGCGGAGGAGCGTACAACCCTCAGGACGGCTATTGGTTGCCCAACGGCTATCCGGTGATCAAGGGCTTCCTCAAAATCGAAGAACAACTTGGGTATGGCAGCCCCTGCGGCGCCTGGAAAGACGTGACCGTCGAAGTTCTGAGCTACGGCTACGTTGGCCGCAACATCGATCCGGTTCCCCAGTCGCTCGATGGCACCAACCTCAACCCACAGTGGCCTCTCGGTCCGGGTGGGAACATGGATCCTCTCGAGGGCGCCTACAATAGCAGCACCAACAAGAACGGCGGCTACGCCATCGTGGGCAACCAATTGGTCGGCCCGGGCGGCGCTGGGACGACTGTATTGTACGGATATGGACTGCCGAAGGTCCCCATGACCGCGGCACCGGCTCCGCTGCCACTCGCCGCGCAGAATCCTCTTCCAACTTCCTACTTGCCCGCAGGTAATTTTGGGCCAGCCGTGGACGCGCTTTCTGCTCCGACGGGCACCTGCATGGATCCTCACCCTTGGGCGATTGTCCGCTTGGAGAGAATCCGAGACAACCCGTCCTCGCTGTACATTGGCGGCTTTGTGGCCAGCGGCACATGGAACAAGACCACGAACAAAGCTCTGCAGGCTACGGTTGCAGCTGTTTGCGGTGTCGACCCGGCAACGGGCAAATTGCCCCTCCTCGGCGGCACAGCGTGGGTTCCTACGGTTTACGACTTTTGGCCGAACACGTTGTTTGACACGCGCGAAGGAACCCTTCGCGATACACCGATGAATACGGCGAATCCCGCGCTGCCTACCCTCAATGGCGCCATGCACTACATTGAGCTCGACGGAAAGAATCTGAGCAGCTGGTTCAGCGGCAAACTGAATACCTGGACTACCTCTGGCTTGGGCACGAAGGATCCGGCCGTCGCTCCGAATGACTTCGTCGTCTACGTCTCGGATCGTCGCGGAAATTATGCACAATCTCAGGCTATTGCCGGTGGCTGGCCGCCGCTGTCCTACACTAAGGACGAAACCGGTGAATATGGTTGGAATGACCTGGTCAACAACCCCGCCACTTCAACATCTTCCGGTTGCCCGGACAGCAGCCTCGAGCAGGGAGAAGACGCGGACGGCACCGGCGTGCTGTATACGTACGGCGCCAACGAGAGTTACATCCATGCTGCTGGCGTAAATCCTGTTACGTCGCTGGCCAACGGACAAATCGGCATTTTCAAGAATCTGGTAGGCGCCACCTCTGGCGTGATGTCCATCGTCAGTTGCCCGACGGCTCCGTCCTACGTTACGGACGGCATCTGGCCCATGATGGTCGCCACGGCTTCCAGCTCCGCTCGCGAGAATCCCGACCTCTTCTTCCGGAGAGCTGTGAAGATCGTCAATGCCAACAACCTTTCGGCCGTGGGGACATGCCCTGGCGGAAACAACTGCGGCTTAACCATAGCTGCTGAAAACCCTGTCTATATTCAGGGCGACTTCAACGCCAACCTAGGTGGTATCGGCTTTGGTAGCTCACCCTCGACGATTGCCTCTTCGGTTGCGGGCGATGCTGTGACACTGCTCTCTGACAACTGGAACGACACCAACTCCTTCTCCAGCCCTTATTCCTTGAGTGGCCGCTCCGGCGTGACCACCTGGTACCGCGTTGCCATCATCGGCGGCGCGACACCCTGGTTCACAAACTCTTCGGACAGCGCGCACCAGGACTACGGCACGGACGGCGGGGTGCACAATTTCCTGCGCTATGTCGAAGCGTGGGGAGGCACCTTGGAATACGAAGGATCGATCATTGACTTGTACTATAGCCGGCAAGCCAACTCTACGTTCAAGTGCTGCTCGACGGTGTACAGCCCGCCGACCCGCGGTTACAACTTTGACACCAACTTCCTGACTCCGGCTCTGTTGCCGCCGCGCACACCGCTGTTCCGCGACGTCAACACCACGGGCTGGACCCGGCTGCTTCTGCCGAATCAGTAGATTAGTCAGCCCAACCTTTGCTTCCTCGAATGTCCCGGTCACTGGCCGGGACGTTCTTTTTATACGCCCGCTCTGCCCCGGGCGTTCGCCCTGCCTTGCACGGTCTTCCCCAGTTCGTGATACTTTCAGGAGAACCGCCTATCTTGATCGCAGAAGCGGACGATAGCCATGAATCCGATCGAAACACTGAGTCTTGTGCTGGGAACCGGTTTTTCTTCGGGTCTGAACCTTTACGCCACTGTGGCCACGCTAGGGATACTGGAACGGTTTGGCGTGATTCATCTGCCTGAGAAGTTACAGGTGCTTTCGCATCCTCTGGTTCTGGGGCTAGCTGTGGCGCTGTACCTGGTGGAATTCCTAGCGGACAAGGTGCCCTATATCGATTCGGTCTGGCAGGCGGTGCATACCTTTATCCGTCCACCTGCAGCGGCCTTGCTGGCGTTCAGCGTGACCGCCTCCGCAGCGGAACCATGGCGCTGGGCGGCGGCCCTGTTGGCAGGAAGTATCGCATTAACGTCGCACGGCACGAAGGCCAGCGCGCGGGCAGCGGCGAATATGTCCCCAGAGCCCTTAAGCAATTGGGCGCTTAGTTTTGGCGAGGACTTGCTGGCGGTATGGTTGACCTGGTTCGCCACGGCCCACCCCAGGATGGCCGTGATTGTCGTCGTTGTGCTGGTGATCGTCTCGCTCTTCTTGCTGTACCACCTGTTCCGCTTTCTGCGCCGGACGTTCCGCAAGCTCGCAGAAATCTGAGGAACGCGGGCTACTTCAGGTAAGTCGCCAGCCAGTTCAGGAATGTCTTGTACCAGAGCTGCGAGTTCTGGGGCTTCAGAACCCAATGTCCTTCGTCAGGGAAAATCAGCAACTCTGAGGGCACGCCTTGGCGTTGAAGCGTATTGAAGAATTCCAGGGATTGGGTGTAAGGCACGCGATAATCCTGCTCCCCGGCAATCACGAGCGTCGGTGTCTTGTACTTTCCTAAATCCCCCGCATAGGTGGACGGCGCCCACCTCTTATAGTTTTCAGGCGCTCCCCACGGCGTGCCTTGCAGATCGTGTTCTTCGAACCACAACTCCTCTGTGGCATACATGGAGGTTTTATCGTAGACGCCAGCGTGACTGATGATGGCCTTGAACCGGTCCGTGTGCGTCGCTAGCCAATCCGCCATGTAGCCGCCGTAAGAGCCACCGGCTGCCGCCAGGCGAGTCTTGTCGATATAAGGATATTTCGCAATGGCTGCGTCTATGCCCTTCATCACGTCAACGTAAGCTTTTCCGCCCCAGTCATTGGTGATTTCGTCCGTAAATTTCTGTCCGAAACCTGTGGAGCCGCGGCGGTTGATCATCAAAGTGACGTAACCGGCTCCGGAGAAGACCTGCGCATTCCAGCGATAACCCCAGTCGTTGGACCACATGGTCTGAGGCCCGCCATGCAGCAGCACCAGCAGGGGATATTTTTGCGATTCAGAAAATTGCGGTGGGCGGATCAGCAGGGCCTCCACTTTGGTGCCCTCGGCGCCCTCAAACCAGAACGACTCCGGTTCGTTCATCTCCACCTGCGCCAGGATTGCGTCATTTGTGTGAGTCAATTGTTTCAAGCCGCCGCCGTCACTGGCAGAGACGAAGATCTCGTTCGGCATCATCTGGCTCGAACGGGTCGTGATGAGCGTCTTTCCCTCCCTACTCAGGGCAAACGCGGCATTGAAACCGTCCAGAACTTTTTGGGGCGTCGCACCAGCGCGCGCCTCCAAGGCATAAACGGGCTGCAGCGTTTCGTTTTCGGCCAGAAAATAAATAGTCTTACTGTCCGGAGACCAAGCCAGTTCCATGGCGCTGCGATCGAACGCTTCAGACAAGTTCTCGTTCTTGCCTGTCTGGCGATCGTACAGCATCACGCGCCATCGGTCGGATTCGTACCCCGCTGTTAGCTGCGCGTGGTAAGCGATGTAACGTCCGTCGGGCGAATAGACCGGATTGCCGTCAAATCCCGGTTGGGTGGTAATGCGTTTCGATTCGCCTCCGGCCACGGGAACCAGGAAGAGATCGCCATTGGTACTGATCGCTTCCACTTTATCGGTGACGGCGGTATAGCAAATCTCCTTGCTGTCCGGTGAAAAATTGAAATCGCTCGGGCCGCTGCGCTCTTCGGGCGGAACATCGTAATTGGCTCTGGGAGTCAGGTCACGCGCCGCGGTGCTTCCATCGGTGGGAATCACAAAAAGGTGCCGGCGTTTTCCTTCCGACCAATGATCCCAGTGACGGTAGAGCAGATGATCGTAAATGCGGGCCTTGACCTTGCTCTTCTCTTTCTCCTCATCGCGCTTGGCATCGCATGGGTCATCGGCGCAGTCTGGATAGACCGAAGAAGTGAAGGCAATGGTCTTGCCATCTGGGGCCCAGTGAAACAAATCGGCGCCCGTGGATAGCTGCGTTAACTTCCTGGCCTCGCCACCTTCCATCGGCAGAAGGTAAACCTGCGAATTGCCGTCGCGGGCCGACAAAAACGCCAACGTTTTTCCGTCCGGGGACCATGCGGGGGACGAATCGCGGCCTCCTTGCGTAACCTGCGCGGCTTCCTCTCCGGAAGTGCCCACTACCCAGATATTGCTAACGCCACGGTTCGCCGCCATGTCCGGGGTAGAGACGCTATAGGCGACCCATTTGCCATTCTCCGAAACAGCTGCGCCGCTGACCCGATGCAGCTTGATCAGATCGTCGAAAGTCATCGGGTGCTTTGCCGTGGTTTGTGCGGGCGAAGAAACGGCGAGCGCCAGAGAAGTAAGCAGCACACCACAGCGAATCGACAGCTTGTTCATTCGAGTCCCCTTTGATTTGCCTGAAGGTCTTGCGGTGCTTTCAATACAGTTGATGATGTCATGAGTGCGTAGCGATTCCAAGCAGTGGGCTTGCATATCAGCTTGACGCAGGAATAGCAAGGCCGACTGTCCAGATGTACCCGTCGGGGTCGAGGATCGTTACTTCTCGCCATCCGTGGGCGAAATCCTTCGCCGGTGGCACGAGAGTGGCTCCGACGCGTTCGGCTTGTTCCTCCACTTTGTCCGGGTCCAGCCCAAGAAAACGAAGCTCCCCCCACGCCTCGTTCACGCGCAGCCTGCAATGGGACGGAGAGGGGATGGTGATCGTAGGCGTGATCGGCGTGCAGCATAAAATCGGTTCCGAGTAACGTAAGAACGGCGAAATCATCGTCCGCGTAGCGAACCGTGGCGTCGAGAACTTCCCGGTAAAAGGGAAGGGATGAGGCCAGATGGCGGACCAACAGTTTGCTACTGAATTTCGGCAGACGTCTCCCGTACTCGTCCGCAGGCATGAGCGCATCATCGGTCCATGTCTGGATCATGGCACTACCTCCGTACAAACAGCCAGTTTAGCAGCGCAATCGCGCAGGTCGTTCCCACGACGTACAATTCGCCCGGCCCCATTTGTGTCAGGAGAACCATCGAGAAGAGCAATGCCAGTCCCGCGAACACGTACGGGACCGGCAGCTGGAATTGCGCTTCTCCGTCCCGCCTGCTTCGTAGGACTGGGACCGCGATGGCCATTGCGCCATAGATTGCCAAACGGGAGACTGCAGACAGCATGGCATTCCATTGAAAATTACCGAGAGCTGCGAACACGAAAACGATGAGCGCGTAAAGGAGAATGGAAAAGTACGGCGTACGATATTTGGGGTGGACCGCGGCCAGAACGGCAGGGAAGTCGCCCTGTTCCGCCATGGCAAAGGTAATGCGCGGAGAATGTAAAAGATTAGCGCTCAAATAACCGTACGCAGAAACCAGGGCCGCCAGCGCCATGGCGGCGGCTCCGACCGGGCCGAGAAAGTGCTGGGCCGCATCGGAAAGCGGCCTGGCCGAAAATGCTGCGCCAGGGAGAGTCGCGACCGTCACAAATTGCACGCCGGTGTAAATCATCGCGACCGCTGCCAGAGCGAGCAACAGTGCGATGGGAGTATCGCGCTTCGGGTTTGTGCTTTCGCCGCCGATGAATAGAGCCCCTTCGAATCCACCATAGGCATAGACGAGCAGCAATATCGCTTCAAACCAGTTTCTTGCGGAAATAGAAGGCACGCTGAGCGGCACACGAATCTCAGGCCGCAAGAGCAGAACCAGCAGTCCCGCCAGCACAAAGAACAGCAAAAATCCGGCTTTGATGACGGCAAAAAAATTGCTGAGGTTTTTTCCTGCCTTTGCGCCGACGTAATTCAGGAAGGCAAGATGGCCGAGCAAGAAGGCCAGAACGAGCAACTCGCCGGGACGTGTGCCGAGCGCGGGGAAGAACTGAGCCAAGTAGGTGCAGAACAAATTGGCCACGGCGGCTGGGGCCGCAATGCGGGTCAGCCAGGTTAGCCAGGCGACCAGCAACCCCGCAAACCGGCCCAAGGCATCGCGGGCGTAAAGATAAAGTCCCCCCGTTTCCTCGTAGCGCGAAGAAACTTCGGCAATACAGCCTGCAAAAATCAAAACCCCGATGCCTGCACACAAACAGCTCAGCGGGCTGAGAGAGCCGAGTCTGGCTGCCAGGATGGATGGCAGGCCGAAAATGCCCCCGCCGATGATGGAATTGACCATCAGAGCGATGAGGCTCCAACGGCCAAGGGTACGAACCAATCCGTGAGAGCCTTCCATCCCGCGCCGGTAGTCCTTTTCTTTGCTAGTAGGTCGTGGGCAAGGGAATTGCCGCGGCCTTCATTTTCGCAATCTCCGTGAGAAGGTCGGTCTTTCCGGTAAGCGGCTCGAGATGCGGGTAGCGCTCTCCACCGTGATAATCAATCAGGTAGGTCTGGAAGAAATCGCCATTTTCGGCAAGCAGTTCGATAGGATCTTTGCTTTTTTTCGCGCGAGCGATCGCGTCGCGCAAAATGTCAGGATTCCATTTGCGGCCATTCACCGCCACCACACGCATGCCCGCAGCCAGACCGGCATTGGCCGCGGGCGAGCCGGGAATCACGTCCAAAATGTGGTCACCGTCCTCGCCGCCCGGCGTATGAACAAGAAGTCCGAGGGAGAATTGCAGCTCGACCTCCTGATTTGCCACTTCGTCGACATGTTCGTATTCATTTTGGACGTCTGTGAAGACCAACTTCCAGCCACTGCTCTCCAAGCCGCCAAGCGGCGCGCCGGGCCCGTGCGATTTCAAGCGCGTGATGAAGAATGAGCGCCAGTCGTAGGGAACGACGTCGTTCATGCCCGCCGCCACATCGTCAAATGTGTACGGCACAACTTTTGGTGGAGTGTTCTCGCCGCCATGAAATTTCTGGCAGAAATCGTCCAGGGATTTCTTGTTATTGGTTTGTTTGCGAATGATGGTATCGGCTTCGAGCCAGATCAACGTGCCTTCGTCATAGTAATCCACGCTGCGACGCCATGAAGCGCCCTCAGGCGGCGTGCTGCCCAGAATCTGCGCGGAGATGGCGGTATCCTGTAGGTCACGCCAGGTGCGGCCCGGGCGATCGTTCAGGTATGCAGCGGTGGAGGCCAGATATTCCCGGAACATTCCCGGCGGCATCATGCCGGAGCGCGCGGCCAGCATCACTCCGTAGTATTGTGTAAGCCCTTCATAGACCCACAGGAGATCGCCCTTCATCGGCGTTTGATAATCGGGCGTGGCGAGGCCCACAGGACGGCGATATTTGCCGTTCCACGAATGCACAAATTCGTGCGAAAGAAGTTCAGAAGATTGAAACAGCCCCGGATCGAAGAAATAGCTTTCCTCAGTGCGATCGTCGCTGGATTCGTGATGCTCCACGCCATCAGGAGGCATGCGGTCGCTGAGCGTAAGCAGAAAATCGTAGCGGCGATAATGGCGCGCACCGAAAAGTGCTCCCGTTTCCGCAACCAACTGGCGGAGATGCTGCACCTCGACAGGAGTGGCTTCAAGGGCCGCGGGCCCATCGGCGACAGCATGAACTGTGTGCGCAGGGGTTTGCCCCGGCGAAAGGTCGATGTGGCGCAAATACACACCAGCGATGACAGGTGAATCAATCACTGTAGTCAGCGTGGCCGGCGCGAATTCGAGGAGATCGGAGGATTCCTTTGCCACGGGCAACGCCGTGCCGTATTTCCATCCTGGTGGCAAGCGCAACGTTGCTACATAAATGAGATCATCCGTATTCGGGCCCAGAGGATAGAGCGTCACCATGTACCAGTTCAAGATGGCAAATTTTGCCGTGGACGACGGGTGCTCACGCGAACCGGTTGGCTCGGCGGGTGAAAGATAGTCATAGGACAAATTCAGAGTGTCCACGCCGGCCGGAACCTCGACATCAAACGCGTACATATCGACGTCGTCGCGGCGCCACGGGATTTCTTTGCCAGTGGCGCTGATTTTCAATCCCACCAAATCGACAATGGGTCCTGTCGGGGAGTGCTCTCCCGGTATCCATTTCGGATACACAAGAGTGAGCGGGCCGGGGGTTACAGTAAGCGTGAGTTTTGCGTGAACAATGTGCCTGGGGGCTTCCCGCAAGTCGACATCGAGATGCGCCGGACGTTGCGCCGTTTGTGCGGAAGAGACGCATGGCCGGCATATGCCCAAAAACGCCACAAAACCAATGAAATAAGGATGAATTCCCCGTATCAAGAGCACTCCTTCGAACCCGCGAAAGCGTACCACACTTGTGCGCCAGTTCGCGGACGATGCGGCCAACTTGGCTGCTGCTTAATCGCGCGGAAACGATGCCGATTCCACGCCTTCTGCTACAATTTTGCTAGGAGCACGGCCACGCATACGACTCCTCTTTTTTCGCGCAATCTTCGGAAACAGTATCCCGTAGCAGTGCAAGGCGAAGGTTGCTGGATCGTTGACGCTGAGGGGCGCCGCTATCTCGACGCCTCCGGGCAGGCTGCTGTCGTCAGCATTGGACACGGCGTGCAAGAGATTGGACGCGCCATGGCGGAGCAGTCGGGCCGAATCGCTTTTGCGCACACAACACAGTTTCACTCCGAGTCCGCAGAGAGATTGGCCGCGCGCGTTCTCGCGATTGCGCCGCGCAATTTCCAGAATGGCGGTCGAGTGTACTTCACGTCCGGTGGTTCCGAGGCCACGGAAACCGCCATCAAGCTGGCCCGCCAATATTTTCTGGAGAGCCGGCAGCCATCCCGATACCGCGTTCTCGCGCGCAAGCAGAGCTATCACGGAAGCACGCTTGGTGCCATGTCCGTGAGCGGAAATGTCGCCCGGCGCGCGCCCTACGCGCCCATGATTCCGGAATGGGGGCATGTGGCGCCGTGTTTTTGTTACCACTGTCCATTCGACAAAACCTTTCCCGAATGCAATTTAGCCTGTGCAGATAATCTTGATGCGTTCTTGCGTGCGAACGACGCTTCGAGTGTGACCGCATTCCTGTTTGAGCCTGTGGTCGGCGCGACTTTGGGAGCAGCGCCGGCGGTCGATGGCTACACGGCGCGGATCGCAGAAATCTGCCGCGAACACGGAATCCTGTTGATTGCTGACGAGGTGATGACGGGCATGGGACGTACCGGCAAGCCCTTCGCGAGCGAGCATTGGGACCTGGAGCCGGACATCATACTCACCGGGAAGGGAATTGCGAGCGGGTATGCGCCGCTGGGAGCCGTGCTGGTAGCGCCGTGGTTAGTAGAAGCGTTCGAGCGGGGGACGGCTACCTTCCTGCACGGGTTTACGTATCAGGCGCATCCTGTAGCCACAGCGGCGGGAAATGCGGTGTTCGATTACCTAGCAGCGCACAAATTATTTGAACGAGTAACGCCCACCGGAGAAACCTTGCGGAAAGCGCTCGCTTCTTTGGCAAATCATCCGCACGTCGGACAACTGCGCGGATTAGGATTGTTGCAAGGCGTGGAATTCGTGAAAGAAAAAGAGACGCGTGTACCATTTCCCAAGGAAGCGGGAATCGCCGAGAAAATCCGTCAAGCTGCATTGGAGAAAAATGTTTTGCTCTATCCAGGGCAGGGATGTGTCGACGGCGTTCGCGGCGACCACGTTTTGCTTGCTCCTCCCTTCGTGATCAAGCCCGAGGAATGCGAACTTATCGCGGATGCCTTGCAGCACGCTTTGGGCAAAGTCTTTTCCGCCTGATAATGCGGAAGTAATGATTGAATACGATTCCAGCTATTTCATACTCTCGGGAGATTCCTTCATGCGCCGTATTCTGCACTTATTGGCTGTCGTCTGTGCTGTGGTCCTGCTCGGAAGCAGTTGTTTTGCTCAGGAAAAAACTGCGATGAAGCCGCGTGCGCGCGATCTGGGAGTGCCGTTTGATGGCACACCGGGTCCTTTGAATGCGATTACGGATGTCGCCGGGGTTACCGTTGGCCACACCACGTTGATTTCGGGCGAAGGAAAACTGGTGGTCGGCCAGGGGCCCATCCGCACCGGCGTTACCGCGGTATTTCCGCGAGGGAAAGACGTGAACGACACAGGAGTGTTCTCGGGCTGGTGGTCCTTGAATGGAAATGGCGAAATGACAGGGACCACTTGGGTGGAAGAATCCGGGATTTTGACCGGACCGATCATGATCACCAACACACACAGCGTCGGCGTCGTGCGTGATGCGGTGATTCAGTGGACGGTGGCGCGCCGGAAAGTCGGACCCGACGATGACTGGTGGTCGTTGCCGGTGGTTGCGGAAACGTGGGACGGCTGGCTGAACGATATCAATGGGTTTCATGTGAAGCCGCAGCATGTCTTCCATGCCATCGATGATTCGCATGGTGGCCCTGTGGAAGAAGGTGCCGTCGGCGGCGGCACAGGCATGATCTGCAATGGGTTCAAGGGCGGGATCGGCACGTCGTCGCGAATGCTTTCCGCGAAGGACGGCGGCTACACCGTCGGCGTGCTGGTGCAGTGCAATTTTGGATCGCGGGAAAACCTTCGCGTGGCAGGAGTTCCGGTTGGGCGAGAAATACCGGGCGAAGATCCCTATGCGTTCGTGCCGGGGGACATGGAGGAACGTGGCTCCATCATCGTGATCGTGGCGACGGACGCGCCGCTGCTTCCGCACCAGTTGAAGCGCCTGGCGCGCCGCGTGTCGCTCGGATTGGGGCGTGATGGGAGTATTTCGGGCAACGGGTCGGGCGACATTTTCCTGGCATTTTCTACGGCAAACGTAGGTGCTGCCGCGGTGGACCATGTGGTCGATCTGAAAATGGTGCCCAACGATTTGCTGAACCCAATATTCAAAGCGACAGTCGAGGCAACGGAAGAATCTGTAATCAATGCCATGGTTGCTGCTACGTCGATGACCGGAATCGACAATCATCATGTGAGCGCGTTGCCACACAACCAGTTGCGAGCCATCCTGAAGAAGTACAACCGGCTGAATCCATAAGAATCATTTTGACGCAATCCAACTGGCTGGAGAAGTTGCGGAAAGATAGAATGCTATGTGTTCCCTTCTGAATCGGACAACGGCCGGGCTGTTGGTAATGCTTGTTGCCGCCGGCTTGCTAGTTTCCTGTTTTTCCTCACATTCCCCAGCAATCGCGATAACCCATGTCACGATGATTGACGCAACGGGAAGAGCGGCGCAGCCCGATTTCACCGTGATTGTTTCCGACGGACGAATTTTTGGGGTGGGGCCAGCCAACAAGGTGGCTATTCCTCGCGGGGCTACCGTCATTGAGGGCGCTGGCAAATTTCTCATCCCTGGGCTTGCTGATATGCACATTCATCTGACCGGGGCCGGGGAGCCGAGCGGCAGCCGCGAATTCATTATTCCCTTGCTTGTCGCAAATGGAATTACCACGGTGCGGGATATGGGTGGGAAAGTGGAATACCTGAAAGCGCTGCGGGAAGAGATTAATTCCCGGAAACGGATGGGGCCGCAGATTTTCTTTACGGGCCCGTACCTGGATGGCAATCCGCCGTCGTTTCAGCCTTCGATTGTAGTCCAGACGGCGGCGGAGGCCACGGCGGCCGTGGACAAGTTGCAGGGCGAGGGGGTGGACTTCATCAAGGTGCAGTCGCGATTGCAACCCGAGCCGTATTATGCGATCGCTCACGAATCGCAGAAGCTGGGAATCCGCTTCCTCGGGCATGTTCCGGATTCCATCACTGCGGCGGCGGCCTCCGATGCGGGGCAGGCTAGCGTCGAACATCTCACGGGCGTACTGCTCGGATGTTCTACGCGCGAAGAAGAATTGAGGCAACGCAGATTAGTGCCATTGCGTTCAGGAGAAAACAAGCAGCGGGCACTTGCGCGAGATCGCTTATGGACGAATGATCTTCTGGATTCTTATTCGCCGGGGCGAGCCGCGATCCTGTTCCAGAAATTCTCCGCCAACCGAACCTGGCAAGTCCCTACGTTTCCCTTGCTCATCCACTTGGCCTATCTCGTACCGGAGAGTGACCGCAACGGGGATCCGCGTCTCAAATATATTCCGCGCGAAGTACGCGAATCCTGGGATAAAAGCCGGAAAGACTTGATGGATGCGCGCACTGGGCAGGATTTTGCGCAGCGCCGACGCCTGGTGAAACTATCGCTTGAGTCGGTGAAAGGTATGAACGAGGCGGGTGTCCACCTCCTAGCGGGCACGGACGCAGCGGCTCCCAATGTTGTTCCTGGATTCAGTTTGCACGAAGACCTTGCTTCCCTGGTGGAATCTGGGCTGACGCCCCTGCAGGCGCTGCAGGCGGCGACAGTGAGACCGGCGGAATTTCTGGGACGCGGCGCGGAGCAGGGAACCATTGCCGCCGGGAAGCGCGCGGATCTAGTGCTACTGGACGCCAATCCGCTGGAGGATATCCGCAATACACAAAAAATCCGCGCAGTAATGATCCAGGGAAGATTTCTGGGGCGCGACGATCTGGATGCCTTGTTGGCCGAAGTCGAACAGTTTGCGGCTAAGCACTGACTGGCGTATTCGCTAGCTACAGGGCAAGCGGGGCTGTTTTGCGTGGAGGATTGAAGAATGGCAGCGGCACGATTTTGGCAGACACGGCCTTGCGCGTTGCTTCCACGGTCAATTCCATGCTGAGAGTTGTGCCGAGAGCGGCGCTCTCGCGGCTAACCGAGGCTAAGGCAATCATCCGCTTCAGCGTGGGCGACCAGGTGGTGGAAGTGGCTTTGCCGACTTGGCGGCCACCACGATAAATGGGTACGGCCACGCGCGATGCGGTGGCAGGGACTTGCGGGGCCATTCCGATTTTTTCGTACAGCGCTTCCACTTCACTCCAGTTGATTTCCAGGCCAACCAGAGACCGGGTCGGGCCGCCGTGCTTGGCTTCCGCCGCGAGGGCGTCGCGCCCCACGAAGCTCTCCTTTTTCAAGTCGACCAACTTGCCGAGACCGATTTCGTCCGGCAAATATTTCTGCTGCGCGATGATGGCGCGCTTGCTGGAAATGTAATCCACCTCAATCAGAATCAATCCCGCTTCGATCCGCGCGATGTCCAGCGCAACCATGCCCGCCGGATGAATGTCGAAGGCGCGGCCCTTGATCATCAGTTCGTCGAACACTTTTAAGGCGTCTTTCCAGGGCACCCAGATTTCGTAACCGAGATCGCCCGTGTAGCCGGTACGAGAAATGTCGACGGGAACGCCGGCGATTTTTCCGTGGGTGACGCGAAAATATTTCAAGCCGGCGATGTTGGCATCGACGAATGAGTCCAGCAGTTTGCCCGTAGTCGGGCCCTGCAGAGCGAGGGCAGCAACTTTTTCGGAAATATCTTCAATCTGGACATCGAGGCCCAGGGCGTTCTGGCGGAACCAACGAAGGCTGGGATCCGCGGCGGTCCAGCGATACTCATTTTCGGCAAGGCGGGTAATGGTGCCATCGTCGATGACTTTTCCGTCGGGATCGCACCAGCAGCAGTAGATGACCTGATCGACCGCGACCTTGTTCACGTCGCGGGTGATGACGCGGTTGACCAGTTTCGTCGCGTCGCGTCCGGAGACGTAGTATTTGAAAAGGGGCGTAATATCGATGAGCGCGGCGGAATTGCGGATGGCGTTGTACTCGTGCTCATGGGTCATTTCGTACGCGCCAACCGTGTAATAGCCTGACCATTCCTTGAAATTCAGGCTCTCGCACAGGGCGAGGGTTCTCTCGTGGAAAGCGGTTCCGACGGGCACGATTCCTCCGGTCTGGCCAGGAACAACACGGCTTGACGAACTGCGCCGAATGAACAGCAAATTATAGGTTTGAATTCGGCATAGCCGCAAGGTCGCGTACGGAAAAGTCACGGCGCGACCTTGAGAAGCGAACACGCTGCCAGTAGAATGATTTGTTCCTCATAGCATCCGGTTGTCCTCGTGCTAGCGGAGTCCTACGAATGCCTCAGTCCTACGATGTCGTGGTCATCGGAGGCGGTCACAACGGTCTGGTGAACGCCGCATACTTGGCAAAAGCAGGGAAGAAGGTTGTGGTTTTGGAACGGCGCCACGTGCTGGGCGGAGCCGCGGTTACGGAAGAAATTGTGCCGGGCTTCCTGTTTTCGGAATGTTCCTACGTGGTATCGCTGTTAAGGCCGGAAATTATCCGGGAGCTGGATTTGCCGCGCCATGGCCTGGAAATTCTGCCGCTCGATGGCACGTTTTCGCCAATGCTGAAGGGCGATTATTTGTGGCGAGTGAACGATCACGCGAAAACGCAGCGCGAAATCCGGCGCCACTCCCGTCTGGATGCGGAAGCGTACGACGAATTTTCGAAGATGATGACGCCGATGTGCCGGTTCGTGAAGCCGCTGCTTTCCATGATTCCGCCGGACCCGACGACGCTCTATCCGAAAGACCTGAAGCAAATGAATTTTCTGCTGCAACGGTTCCGCGATCTTTCTTCGGAGGAACGGTACACGCTGATCCAGTTGATGACCATGAGCGCGGCGGACTTTCTGGATCAGTGGTTTGAGACGGACGTGCTGAAAGCCACGATGTCCGCCTCGGGAATCATCGGCACATTTTTGGGAATTCGTTCGCCGGGCACCGCCTACGTTTTGCTCCATCATTACATGGGCGAAATTGACGGAGCGTTCCGGTCGTGGGGATTCAGCCGGGGCGGAACCGGCGCCATTTCCCTGTCGATTGCGGGCGCGGCGCGGGAAGCGGGCGTGGAAATCCGCACGCAAGCGGCTGTGGAGAGAATCATCGTCAAGAACGGACGAGCGGCAGGAGTAGCGCTAAAATCCGGCGAAGAAATCTCCTGCAATGTGATTTCTTCGAGCGTGGACCCGCACTTAACATTCGAGAGATTTCTGGAACCGAAGGAGCTGCCTGCAGATTTTCTGGCGAGCGTCCGCCGGTATAAGTTCCGCGGCTCTTCGGGCAAGCTCAACCTGGCGCTGAGCGCTCTGCCGAATTTCCCGTGTTTGCCTGGGGCGGGAGCCCATTTGCGCGGTGCGATTTCGATCTCTCCGAGCATGGAGTACATGGAACGAGCGTACGATGACGCGAAATATGGACACTTCTCGCGGAGGCCATACATCGATATGGTGCTGCCCAGCTTGACGGATCCGTCGGTAGCGCCGCCGGGGAAACACGTACTCTCGTGTTTCGTGCAATACGCGCCGTACAAGTTGGCGGAAGGCACATGGGACGATCAGCGGGAAGCGTTCGGGAACAACGTGATCGAAACCATCGCGGAGCATGCGCCGAATATCAAGGAACTGATCATCGATAAGCAGGTGCTCACCCCGCTTGACCTAGAGCGCGAATTCGGGCTCACGCAGGGGAATATTTTTCAGGGCGAACTATCGCTGGAGCAGTTGTTTTTTCTGCGGCCGGTGCCCGGTTGGGCCTATTACCGTACGCCGGTGGACAACCTGTACATGTGCGGATCGGCGACGCACCCAGGCGGCGGAATCATGGGCGCCAACGGCAGAATCGCGAGCCAAGTCATCCTGAAGGAATGGAAGAAGGCGGCAAACTGACCATGCCCATCGGACAAAAAGTGGTGCTGGTCGGTGGCGGTCATAATGCGCTGATCGCTGCGTTTTACCTGGCGAAAGGCGGATTCAAGCCGGTGGTGCTGGAGCGCCGGCCGGTGGTGGGCGGGGGAGCGGTTACCGAGGAATTCCATCCAGGGTTCAAGGCCTCGACGCTGGCCCACACGCTCGGGCCGCTGCGCGCCGACATCGCGCGGGAGATGCAACTCGACAAATTTAATCTACAGATTTTCCGGCCAGACCCGCGGGTGTTTGCCCCGGCGCCGGATGGCCGTGGCCTGCTGTTTTACGATGACGCGGCGAAAACGGCGGGGGCGATCTCGCATGTGTCGGCGAAAGATGGCGCGAAGTATACGGAATTCGCGAAGGAACTGGAAAAGGTTGTCAGCGTGTTCACGCAGATTGCGGCAATCACGCCGCCGGCCATCGACAAGCCATCCCCTGAGGATTTTTGGAATCTGCTGATGACGGGACGCGGCATCCGACGCCTGGGAAAGAAGGGAATGCTGGACCTGCTGCGTTGGGGACCGATGGCGGTGGCGGATTTTGTGGCGGAATTCTTCGAGACGGAATTGCTGCGCGCGGTGGTTGCGGCGCGAGGCATCTTCGGTGCAAACCTGGGGCCGTGGTCGGCGGGTTCGACGGCGGTGTTGCTGCTGCGGGCAGCGGGAGATCCCCATCCAGTGGGATCGGCGGTGTTTCCGCGAGGCGGGCTGGGGGAATTTTCGCGCGCGCTGGGCGAGGCGGCGAAGAGGGCGGGCGCGGAGATACGGACGGATGCGGAAGTGGCGCAAATCCGAGCGAAGAGTGGAGCGG
Organism: Candidatus Acidiferrales bacterium; assembly: GCA_963775865.1. Taxonomy (GTDB): domain Bacteria; phylum Acidobacteriota; class Terriglobia; order Acidiferrales; family UBA7541; genus Acidiferrum. The sequence goes on from CAVZKU010000016.1 coordinate 40,210, forward strand.
TAGCCGGGGTCGTGCTCGCGAATGGGGAAGAGATTGCGTGCGAGGCAGTGGTTTCCGGAGTCGATCCGAAGCGGACCTTTTTCCAATTGCTGGAGCCGGCGAACTTGGATCCGGTGTTTGCGATGCGCATCAAGAATTTTCGCGCGCGGGGAAATGTCGCCAAGGTGCATCTGGCACTGGCCGATCTGCCGACGTTTCCGTCGCTGGCGAACGCCGTGGGACCGGACGGCTTTCATGAGGCGCTGTCGGGGCGAATTCACATCGGGCACGAAATTGATTATCTGGAGAAGGCCTTTGACGCGACAAAGTACGGGGAGATTTCCACGGCGCCGTATCTGGATGTGACGATTCCCACGCTGCTCGATCCTTCGCTAGCGCCGACGGGCAAGCATGTGCTTTCCGCGTATTTTCAGTTTGCGCCGTACCAGTTGAAAGAAGGGAACTGGCACGACCGGCGCGGGGAGTTGGCGAACTGCGTGATCAAGACACTGGGAACGTATTCGCCGAATCTGGCAAACCTGGTGGAGGCGGCGCATGTGATCACGCCAGTGGACCTGGAAGAGACGTACGGCTACACCGGCGGACATATTTTCCATGGCGAATTGGCGCTGGACCAGATCTTCACGATGCGGCCGGTGCTGGATTGGGCGCGTTATCAATGCCCGGTGCGCGGATTGTTCCTCTGCGGGAATGGAACGCACCCAGGGAATGGCTTGACGGGCGCGTGCGGAGCCAACGCGGTGAAGGAAATCATTCACGAGCTGCGTTGATGCGGATGCCAAGGCTGCAGCGGAGGGAGCTTCGGCCAATTCACTCCGTAAGGACTTTACGTTGAGCTCCTTCGCGCGCCAACATCACGCGCTCAGGATGACACTTGCGTTCGTTACGAGCTTCGACTTGCACCTGATTTTGTTGACAAAAAGAGAAGAGTCATGACGATGATTGATCGTAGGAAATTGGAAACACGGCGGGAGCGCGAGGAGAAGTTGTTTGTGGCGGAGCACCCGCGATCGGCGGAGCTCTACAAACGGGCGCAAGACTCGCTGCTGGGCGGCGTGCCGATGAACTGGATGAAGAAATGGGCTGGGCCGTACCCCGTGTTTGTGGAGCATGCAAAGGGAGCGCACTTCACCTGTGTGGATGGTCATGAATATGTGGATTTGTGCCTGGGCGATACGGGAGCCATGACCGGACACTCGCCGGATGTGGTGGTGGAAGCGGTGGCCAAACGGGCGCGGGATGGCATCACGCTGATGTTGCCGACCGAAGATGCGTCGTTCGTTGGAGAGGATTTGAAGAAGCGCTTTGGGTTGCCGTACTGGCAATTCACGTTGACGGCGACAGATGCGAATCGGTTCTCGATCCGGATTGCGCGAGAGATTACGCAGAGGCCAAAGATTCTGGTATTTCATTACTGTTATCACGGTACGGTGGATGAGACGTTTGCGGGGCTGCACGATGGAAAGGTGGGGCCGCGGCGGGGAAATATCGGACCGCCGGTGAATCCGGCAGAGACGACGCGGGTGGTGGAGTTTAATGATCTGAGTGCACTCGAAGAGGCGCTGAAGTATCACGATGTGGCGTGCATCCTGGCGGAACCGGCGATGACCAATGTGGGGATCATTCTGCCAGTCGAGGGCTACTGGAAAGCGGCAAGAGAACTGGCGCGGCGGTATGGCGCGCTGTTGATCGCCGACGAAACGCATACGATTTGCGCGGGACCGGGCGGCTGCACGGCGGAATGGAAGTTGGAGCCGGACATGCTGGTGTTCGGGAAGGCCATTGGAAGTGGGATTCCTGGCGCGGCGTATGGATGCACGGAAGAGGTCGCACACCGGATTGCGGCCCGGATTCACCTGGAGGATTGCGACGTGGGCGGGATTGGCGGGACGCTGGCCGGGAATGCGCTGTCGCTGGCGGCGATGCGCGCGACGCTGGAACATGTGCTGACGGAGAAGAACTTCGAGAAGATGACCGCGCTGTCCGTGCGATTCAATGAAGGCGTCGCGCGCGCCATTCAGTCCCGCCTTCCTTGGAACGTGCAGCGGCTGGGTTGCCGCGCGGAGTACATGTTCAGTGAGAAGCCGCCCCGGAATGGGGGGGAATCGGCTGCGGCAGCGGATTTTGCGTTGGAGCGGTTCTTGCATTTGTATGCGCTGAACCGGGGAGTGCTGCTGACACCGTTTCACAGTATGGCGCTGATGTGTCCGGAGACAACGGAAGAGGACATTGACCGGCACACGGTTCTGTTCACGGAAGCGGTGGGTGAGCTGGCGAAGGGGTGAAGCGGGTTTCAAAGGGAAATGCAACCATAAACAGCTTTTTTGGTGTAGGTGTCAGATTGTTCGGGAGTTGACGAACTCCAAGCTCTTTTGCCTTTGGGAATGTGCGGAAGCGAAAGAGCTTATAAGTGCCATACTTCGCTGCAGTTTGCGCAAGTGTTAATTATACAGTACTTGTAGATTCGCTTCGTATAACTGCAGATTCTAAACAGGTTATTGGAGTATTATACCAGGCTTTCATGGCGGCATTTCTCCGCAGAATGCACTATAACATATCAGTAATTCTGCGCCAAGAGAAGTCTGCATTTTTCCCAAAAAGATAAATCAGCGAAAGAGCACAAAACGCAAGAGCGAATTCCCCACGGATACGAAGCACGTGGGGAATTCTGTTTTGGCTGATTTCAGGCAGAAGCGCCGAGGGCGCGGGCGCCTTCAATTTCCTGGAGTGCGCCGGAACGGACGTCGTAGAGGTAGCCGTACACGGGGATGGAGTTGGGAACGAGAGGATGGTTTCGGATGCGAGCCACATCATCCAGGACGGCCTGTTTCTGGTCCTTGATGGTGAGCCACTCGATGTATTCACCGGCGCGAGAACCTGGACCTTTGCCGACATCGCGGAAACCGTTGGAAGTGAGTTCGGCGGTTTCGAGGCTGGAATGGAGGAGGCCGCGCATCACGTCGTTGGAGAAGAACTCCATGCCGCAGTCGGTGTGATGGATGACGAAAAATTCGCGCGTGCCGAGAAGTTTGTAACTGATAACCAGGGAACGGATGGCATCGTCGCTGGCACGTCCACCGGCATTGCGGATGACGTGGGCGTCGCCTTCGGCGAGTCCGGCGAATCTTGCTGGATCCAGGCGGGCGTCCATGCAGGTGAGGACGGCGAAGCGACGAGCAGGCGGGAGGGCGAGTTTGCCCTTTTCGCCGAAATCAGCGGAGTACTTTGCGTTTGCTTCCAGAACTTCCGAGAGAATCTTACTCATGATGTACTCCTTGAATTTTGGATTGAGCTGTTCGGCTACATCCCAACCATTTTGAATCACCCCAAAAATGAAAAAGCCCACGAAGGGAATCGTGGGCCACTGGGAACCAGCTCTAGAAATAAGAAAAGACTAGCCGCTGGAATCCTCCCGCCCACAATGCCGACAACAGCTACAGGAGCAACAGACAAACAGGAAGGTTCGGGAAGAGGGGGCTGCGGGAGAGTTGCGACGGCCGAACATGGGAAACCAGAGTACGCGGAGGGTAGGGCGAAGTCAACGCATTGCTTTCGCATTGCTTTCGAAGCCCGGTCGAGTAACATGTGTGCCCATGTTCGGGGCAAACACGACGAGATGCGTGTCCAGGCTGATGGTCCTTTGCTGCGTGGCGGTTGGAACTGCCGTGGGGCAGGGGCAGTCGTCGGGAAACACGGACTGGCCGAATTACGGGAACGATCCTGGAGGAATGCGCTACTCGCCGCTCGACCAAATCAACCGGGAGAATGTAGCTAAGCTGAAAGTGGCATGGATCTATCACACCGGAGATATTTCCGACGGGAGCCACGACCGGCGGCGTAGCGGATTTGAGGCAACGCCCATTTTAGTGGAGGGAACACTGTATTTCACGACAGCGTTCAATCGGGTGATTGCGCTGGATCCGGAAACGGGTAAGGAGAGGTGGACGTACGACCCACATATCGATCAAACACTGGACTATGGCGATGGTTTGATCAACCGCGGGGTAGCGACGTGGGTGGACACCAAACGATCATCGGGTGAGGCGTGCCGGCGCCGGATATATGAAGCCACCTTGGATGCGCGGTTGATTTCCGTGGACGCGGCGACGGGCAAGCCCTGCGTAGAGTTTGGCGACCTGGGGCAGGTGATCCTCCGGGGTGTGGCTGGATATCGAGCGGGGTGGTACCACATGACTTCGCCGCCGACGGTGATCGACGATCTGGTGATCGTAGGGTCGGCCATCGACGACAACCAGCGTGCAGCGATGCCTGCCGGTGTGGTGCGGGCATTTGACGCGCGGACGGGGGCGTTGCGCTGGAGTTGGGATCCGATACCCAGCGCGGCGCCTGCGACGGGGGCAAACGGAAAGCCTGGCCCGTGGCTGACCGGGGCGGCGAACGCTTGGTCGATCATGGTGGTGGATGCGGAGCGGGATCTTATTTTTATTCCGACCGGGAGCGCCAGCCCGGATTATTACGGAGGGCTGCGGCCGGGGGACAACAAGTGGGCGAATTCGGTGGTGGCCTTGCGCGCCAAGACCGGGGAGATCGCCTGGGGCTTTCAACTGGTACACCACGATCTGTGGGATTACGACACCGCGTCGCCGCCCCTGCTGGCAACGTTGCGATATAAGGGGCAAGAGGTCCCCGTGGTTATCCAGGGGAATAAAACGGGCTATCTGTACGTGCTGAATCGCGATACGGGGAAGCCGGTGTTTCCCGTGGAAGAACGGGCGGTGCCGCAGAGCGACGTTCCGGGAGAGTTCACGTCTCCGACACAACCGATTCCGGTGAGGCCACCAGCGCTTGCACCGCAAAAAATATCCGCGGAGGATGCGTGGGGACCGACGCCGGAGGACCGCGAAACTTGCGCGAAATGGATTCGAGAGTTGCGCAACGAAGGAATTTTCACGCCACCCAGTCTTCAGGGCACACTGGCGGTTCCCGGAAACATCGGCGGAATGACCTGGAGCGGGTATGCGTTTGACCCGCCGCACAGCTTGCTGGTGGTGAACACGAACAACCTTGTGGCCAAGGCAAAGCTGATCCCGCGCGCGGATTTTTGGAAAGACGAGGTGCGCACGGAGGATGGGGATTATGCGCCACAAGCGGGGACAGAGTACGGATTGTTCCGGCGATTTCTACAATCCCCCTCGGACATGCCGTGCACGGCGCCGCCGTGGGGCAAGCTGGTCGCCGTGGATATGAGCGAAGGAACGATTCGGTGGCAAGTTCCGCTGGGGTCCATGCAGGACTTTGGGCACAAACAGCCGCCCATTCCACCGGGATCGATCAGCCTGGGAGGACCAATCGTGACCGCGGGCGGACTGGTGTTTATTGCGGGAACGTTTGATCCGAACCTACGGGCGTTCGACGTGGAAAGCGGAAACCAATTATGGAAAGCGGCACTTCCGAACAGCGGACACGCGACGCCCATGACCTACCGGCTGGGCAGCAACGGAAAACAGTATGTAGCGATCGCAGCGGGTGGGCATCCCAAAATAACAGAAGAGTCTCTGGGCGATGCGCTGGTGGCCTTTACCCTTCCCTGAAGCAAACAAAAAACACACCGTGATTCAGGAACCGGTGCGTTCGCGTGCGAGTTTGCGTTGATAGAAGAAAGAAACGACGAGAAGGGCGGAGCCAAGGATGAAGAAGGAGAGGATGCGGTACACACGGTCGAGGAAAGAAAGATCGTAGAAAAATACTTTCACGACGACAACGCCGAGAAGGATGAGGGCCTGCCAGCGAAGGAAAGGCCACTGACGTTGCATGCCGAGGAGAAGCAGGAGACCGGCATAGAGGGTCCAGAGAATAGAGATAGAGAGATGCTGAGCGAGGGAATTGCTGGCGTTGCGCGGGCCGCCGCCGAAGAAGTCCCAAAATTCCTGGCTGAGGGCGAGGAGCGCGAAGAAGTTGATCGCGATGGTGAGGAAAGCAGCCTCGGCGCGAATGGTGTCTGACGGGGAGATGGCGGGTGAGCCAGGTTCGTTGGGCGAGCGAAGAGGGACACCTCGCTGCGCAAACTCCGATCGGAACGATGAGTTCAAGAATGCGGAGGATACGTTCTGTGATGAAGCAGCGGACCAGAGGCAGACGCCAAACGCGGCGATCAGCACGAGATAAGTGCCGAAGCGTTCGTTAAAGAGAAACGTGCCGGCATCGGGCGGCTGTCCGAGGAGATGAATGGCGGCGAGGAAAAGCAAGAAATAGCCAAAAGGGCGAAGAAGATTGCCGAGAAAGCGGAAGCCGATCCAGACGAGAACGGCGCCTTCGATCGCAAGCGCGAGAGTGATGGCGTTGTGGTCGAGCTTGGCGGGAATGGCGAGAGTGAACGAGGCGACGGCGAGGCCCGTGTAGAGGAGACGGGGTCTGGCGGCTTCTCCCGCGTTTGGATCAGGAAGCAGCAAAGCGATGGCTTCATGCGCAATGGCTAAAGCGAAGAAGAGGAGAGTCAGCGGCCAGCGGTCGTTCGGCCAGAACAGCACGTAGAGGATGGCGATGTAGGCGAAGGCGTCGGCGAGAACGAGGAGTACATCGAAGGTGCGAAGCGAGCGGCGAACGAGAGCCCGCGCGGCGGGGAGGATGGCGTATAGCAGGAAAATGAGGGTGGCGAAGAACAGCGTGCTGCTCAGGAAATGGAAGCGGGTGTAGAAGAGGTCATACCACTGCCAGAAATAGAGATGCGTGCCCCCGAAGGCGAGGGGAAGAAGAATTTGCCATTCTTTGCGCCAACTGATGGCGAGGGCTGCCACGCCGAGCAGCAAAAGATAACCGAAAAGGACGACCTGCTCATTTTTGCCACTGCTCATGAGCGCGGGGGTGAGGAGTCCGCCGAGCAGCGAGAGGAACGCGATGCGTTCAGAATTCCGGCGCAAGGCGAGGTAGGCCATGATGGCGGTGACGAGAACGAGAGCGAGGAAGCCGACCTGGCGCGAGAAGAGCGCGTAGTACTGGCAGCCGGCCCATACCGAAACGAAAAGCGTGGCTTCGCCGAGACCAGCGATGCCTTCGGAGAAATAGGTGTAGTCGCGGGAGAAGAGCCACGCGCTCCAGGGCAGCATCAGCAACCCGAGGAGAATGCCGATGGCGACACGGCCGCCGGGGCCGATCCAGTTATTGTCAAAGGCGAGTTTGAGAAAATACGAGACGGCGAAAAGAAGCGCGATGATGCCAATACGATTGAACCATCGGCCGCCAATGAGAGCTTCAAGATCGGCGGAGGTGGGTTCTTTGGAAATCTTGGGCAGAGTGGGAAGAGGGCGGGCTTGCGGGGCAGAAGGAGGAATTGGCTTGGAGAGAGGCATGGAGGAGGTGGGCGGTGTCTCTACGGCTTTGGGGAGTTCCGCGTGTTCGGGGGCGTGCGCGTCCGGAGACACGCGCACAGGTTGCGGGGAAGAGGGAGAGGAGGACTCCCGGGAGGAGAGCTTCTTCTGGAGGTCGGAGAGTTTTTGCTCCAGTTGGTAGACCCGGAAGGTGAGTTCGTTGAGCGGAAATGATTTGATGATGGACTCGATACGGCGAACGGTGGAGAACGCGATGAAGGAAAGAATGGTGCCGATCAGAAAGAGGGGAATCAGAATGAGGAAAAGAGGTTCCATGGCGGTGGGCTAGAGCGGATTAAAGCATAGTCTGGGGTAAGGGACAATGGAACGAAGGAAGCCGAGCTTGGCGTATACTCTCGGGGTGAAACCTAGCCAAACGTAGGAGTCGAACATGGCGGAATACTATTTGTTGAAGACAGAACCCTCGGAATATTCCTTCGCGAATTTGGTGAAGGACGGCGAGACGGAGTGGGATGGGGTAAAAAATCCCGTGGCCGTGAAACACTTGGGCGAGATGAAGGCGGGAACGCGGCTGGTGATTTATGAAACGGGCGATATGCGGACGGCAGTGGGAGCGGCGACGGTGTTGTCCGTGGACGCAAAGAATCTGAAGAAGCCTGTGGTCAAGATCAAGGCGGGGAAGGTGCTGGGAAAACCGGTGACACTGGACGAGATCAAGAAGAACAAGCTGTTTGCGGATTCGCCGCTCGTGAGGATCGGGAGATTGTCTGTGGTGCCATTGACGGCAGAACAGTACAAGTTCCTGACGGCGGGGTAAGGCGCGCGTTCGATAGAGACCGGACTTACTTGGAAAAGCTACGGGGACACGCGAGGCATCGGCTGGCGGATGGCGGTGTCGCTCGGTTGAAGAAGGTCCCACTTGTTGCCGTACAGATCTTCAAAGACGGCGACAGTGCCGTAGGATTCCTGGCGGGGGGATTCGAGGAATTTGACGCTGCAGGCCTGCATAAGGCGATAGTCACGCCAGAAATCGTCGGTGTGCAGGAACAAGAAGACACGGCCACCTGCCTGATTGCCTACCTGTTGGAGTTGTTCTGGCGTGTCGGCCCGGGCGAGAAGCAGACTTGCCCCGCGCGACGCAGGAGGAGCAACGACGACCCAACGCTTCCCGAGGGGCAGGGGAGAATCCTCCACAACGCGAAAGCCGAGGGACTCCGTGAAAAAGGCGAGGGCTTCGTCGTACTCGCGGACGAGCAGAGTGACGTGAGCAAGCAATTGCGGCATGACAACTCATTATCCCACGACAGGACTTAGGCTGGCGCACATGGCCCGCCCCGCAAGCAGCCCGCGCCAGAGGCGTCCACGCTGGGGTGGCTGACGGGAGCGTCCGGAATTGGGGCGGTAGTGTCAGCGCTATCGCTGGCAGTGCGCAAGTCGGTAGAAAGGGCAGGCGGGAACTTCAGACTGACCACGACCCGAACGTGGGTTGGCTTGTCGGGGTCGGAGCGGCAGTCCTATAATTGAGCGTTACGCATAGAGGAGGAAGACGACCATGGCGACGTCCAAAGCGAAATTGCACGCAACTGTAACGGAGTTCACGAACGAGCCGTTTATCGATTTTTCGAAGCCAGAAAACAAGAAAAAGATGGAAGCGGCGCTGAGGAAAGTGCGTGGGGAATTCGCGCACGAGTATCCGATGTGGATTGCCGGGAAAAAAGTGATGACAGAAAAGAAGAGGAAATCCACCAACCCCTCGAAGCCTTCGGAAGTGATTGGCGTGTTTCAGGATGCATCGAAGGAGCAGGCCATCGAGGCGATTGAGGCAGCAAACAAATATTTTGATGTGTGGAAGAAGGTGCCGGCGCAGGAACGCGCGAAGTGTTTGTTCAAGGCGGCGGCGATCGTCCGGGAACGCAAGTTCGAGTTGAACGCGCTGGTGTGCTACGAGGTAGGGAAGTCGTGGGTCGAGGCAGACGCGGATATCGCGGAGACCATTGATTTTTGCGAGTTTTATGGGCGAGAGATGTTGCGACTGGCCGAGCCGCAGAAGTTGACGCCGATGAAAGGCGAGCGGAACTACCTGAAATACATTCCGTTGGGAGTGGGCGCGGTGATTCCGCCGTGGAATTTCCCGATGGCGATTATGGCGGGACTGGTGGTGGCGTCGCTGGTGACGGGAAACACGGTAGTGCTGAAACCGGCTTCGGATTCGCCGACGATAGCGGCCAAGTTCATTGACATTTTGTTCGAAGCGGGAGTGCCGAAGGAAGCGGTGCAGTTTCTGACGGGTTCCGGCGGCGCGGTGGGCGACACGATCGTGCAGCATCCGAAGACACGGTACATCGGGTTCACCGGATCGAAGGAAGTGGGTTTGCGCATCGCGGAGCTGGCATCGAAGCCTTCTCCAGGGCAGATCTGGATCAAACGGACCGTGCTGGAAATGGGTGGCAAAGACGGAATTGTGGTGGATGAAGAAGCTGACATCGATGCCGCAGTGGACGGGACGGTAGCGGCGGCGTTCGGCTATCAGGGGCAGAAATGCTCAGCGTGTTCGCGTGTGATTGTAAGCGAGAAGGTGTATGACACATTTTTGAATAAGCTGGTGGAAAAGACGAAGAAGATCAAGGTGGGACCCAGCGACGATCCGAACAACTACATGGGTCCGGTGATCAACGAATCGGCGATGAAGACGATCATGGAGTACATCGAAATCGGGAAGAAGGAAGGCCGGCTGATGGCCGGGGGCAAGCGCGGGGCGGGCGACGGCTATTTCATTGAGCCGACGATTGTGGCAGATGTGGATCCCAAGGCACGGCTGGCACAGGAAGAGGTATTTGGCCCGGTGCTGGCCGTGATCAAGGCCAAGAATTTCGATCAGGCGATGGAGATTGCGAATAACACCGAATTCGGATTAACCGGGGCGGTGTATACGAAAAATCCAGCGAAGATTCGGCGGGCGGAAGAAGAGTTCCACGTGGGCAATTTGTACTTGAACCGGAAATGCACGGGGGCCATGGTGGGAGCGCATCCCTTCGGCGGATTTAACATGAGTGGAACGGATTCGAAGACGGGCGGGAAGGATTATCTGCTGCTGTTTTTGCAGGCGAAGGCGGTGGCGGAGAAAGTCAGTTGATGAGATGAAGAAAAGGAAATCAATGAGGTAGAGGCCGTAGAGGAGAACAATGGGGCGGAGGAGACTTTGTCCCTTTTTCTTTTTGGGAGTGAGCTCAGTCCCTAGATTCCAGGTTGAGATCCTTCGCTCATCCTCGTTGGAGGAGCTCAGGATGACCATGTTCTGTGGAGGACTTAAAGGGAAGAAGAACGACCCCGCTCGAGGAAGATTCTCGCTAGACGGATTCGGCGAGATCGCGTGTGGAAACGAATTTTAGCACGCGGTAGGCGGGATAGCTGCAGGCGAGGGCGATCAGGGTGAGGTAGCTGTTCGTAGGATCTTCGCGGACAGCTTCGATGAGGAAGCCGATGGAGCCGAGGAGAGCCAGGGCGGTGGTGTAGGGATAGCCCCAGGCAAGATAGGGGCGGCGAAGCGCGGGCTCGTTCCGGCGGAGAAGAAAGAGCGAGAGGAAGGAGAGGAGATAGTTGGTGACAAAGAAGAAGGCAAGCATGGCGACGACGCGTTCGAAGCTGAACACAGCAAAGCACACACCAACGATGGCGCTGAGAAGGAGGCCGATGGTGGGAGTGCCGCCCTTGTTAACACGGGAGACAACACGGAAGAAGAGGCCATCGCGGCTCATGGCGTAGATGACCCGGGCACTCATGAGATGAAGGGCGTTGACCGAGCTGAGAAGAGCCAGAACCATGATGGAGCGGAAAATGAAATCGCCATGATGGCCGAAGACGCGCTCAGCGGCGAGACCGAGAGAGAAATTGTTGCCAGCGACCTCGTTCATCGGGAGGACGTAAAGGACGGCGGAGTTGATAAGGAGATAGATGACGACGACGGAGAAGAGACTGACGAAAATGGCCCGGGGAATGAGGAAGCCAGGATTTTTGATTTCGTCGCCAAAGTAGATGACACCGTCCCATCCATCGTAGGTGAAGATTGTGGCCTGAAGGCTGAAGAGGAGAGCGGTGATGAGCGCGGCGCCGACGGGAATGACGATGGGAGCAGCAGCGTGGACCAGTGGCGCAGTTTCGGCGGTGTGGCGCAAATGACCACCGAAGGAAAAGCAGGCGATGGCAATGGCAAAGAAGGCCAGACCTTTGAGCATGGTCGTAACGTTCTGGACCTTGCTCCCCATTGAGACGCTTTTCCATTGGAGGATTGCGAAGAAAACAATGACGAAAACAGCGGTGATTTTGATTTTCAGAGGGCTATCGAAGACCGGGAAGAGATGTGCCACATATTCACCGATGACAATGCCGACGAGACCGGAGGAGCCCGCGCAGGAGAGCCAGTCGCTCCAGCCAACAATGAAGCCGGCGAAATCGCCGATGGCGCGGCGAGAGAAATTGTACTGGCCACCGCTTTTGGGGATGGCTGCGCCGAGTTCGGCAAGCTGGAAGGCGCTGAGCAGGGCGTAGAGGGCGCCGCCGAACCAGACGCTGAAGAAAAGCCAATGATTGGGAAGTCGCGCGGCGATGTCACCCGGGGTGCGAACGATGCCGGCGGAGATGGTGTTTCCGACGGCGACGGCGATGCCAAACCCGACACCGAGGATTTGAAGGAGATGGCCTTTTTCCTTGCCAGGATGGGTCGGACGCACGGGGAGTTCGGCAGCAACAGAGTCAGTGGGCGTGGGCAATGTGGGATCTCATGAGAGATGAAGAATACGCGCCATCATACGTGGGTGAGGGGAAAAAGCAAGGTAGAAGAGAGAAGAAAGAGAAGAAAGTATGACAGTGGAGTGCGTGAGGAAAGTGAACGGACCGCCGCAGAAGGCGGTCCCTGCGGAGGAAAATTCTGAGTTCACATGGATTTGGAGGCGGAGTCAATGAACGAGGCGACGTTGCCTTTTAGCTTGCTTAGATCTTCTTCGCGGAGATACATCATGTGTCCGGCCTGGTAGTACTTGTGCTGGATATTCTTCTGGAGATTTTCGGGAAGGCCGAGATGCTCGGTGGAATATTCCGATTCAAAGAACGGAGTAGCAAGGTCGTAATAGCCATCTTCCATTTCAACCTGGAGTCTGGGATTCGTAATGACGGCGTTAGCCACATCGAGCATAACGTTAGGGGAACCGGGGAAAAAGGAGGGCCCGGCGGACTGATGTTTCCAGTCCCAGTGATTGCCCTTGAAGTCGGCGAAGAGGTGATAGGTCTTGTCCTGCCCGAATTTGAGATCGTCGCGGAGATACATGTTGAAGGCAGCAACAAAAGCGCCGGTGATCGCGGTTTCCTGGGGATCGTAGTCGGCGGCAGAGTCGATGAGGTCATAGGTTGGCCCCGAAAAACGGGCATCGAGGAGGCCAGTGGTGAGGCCGCGACTGAGTTGGAGTTCCTGCATGAAACGGAAAAGGCGCACGCGGAGATTCGACTTGATCAAGTACTCCTCGCTGAGTCCCGTGAATCGCGAAAGTTTTTTGGCGATGGCCGCTTTTTCGGATGGGCTCAAGGTATCGCCCTTGAGCAGGACGTCGGCGTACTCGCCTTTGGCAAAAGTGCGGGCTTCGTCGAGAAACGTCTCGAGATTATCGGGGCGATCCTTGAGGACTTTGTGGTACCAGGCGGTGGCAGCATAACTGGGGAGGTAGAGGATGTAGGCCAGATCCTGGCCGGGGTAGAAAGAAATCGTACCCAGGTCCCAGACAGAAGAAACCATGACCAAACCGTTGAGGTAAATGCCGTTCTGAGTTTGCAGGAGATTGGCGAGGGCGGCGTTGCGGAACGTGCCGTAGCTTTCGCCGATGAGGAACTTGGGAGAGTTCCAGCGGCCGTTGCGGGTGACGAAGGTCTGAACAAATTGCGCGAGGGATTTCACGTCCTGATCGACACCCCAGAAATCCTTGTCCTGCGACTTGCCAACCGCTTTGCTGAAGCCGGTGCCGACGGGGTCAATGAAGACCAGATCGGATTTGTCCAGGAGGCAGTTGGGATTGTCTTCGAGCTTGTAGGGAGCTGGGGGAGTGATGCCGGCGTTGGCCGTGACCACACGCTTGGGACCGAATGAGCCCATGTGAAGCCAAAGGGAAGAGGAACCGGGGCCACCGTTGTAGAGAAAAGAAAGCGGGCGAAGGCTGGGATCCTTCACGTCGGTACGCGTATAAGCGGCGTAGAACATGAGGGCTTCGGGTTCGTCTTTGTCGTTCTTGAGGAGAATGCTGCCGACGGTGGCCTTGTAGGGGATGGTCTGGCCAGCAACCTTGAGGGAGTGTTCGGTGACGGAGGATTCTTCTTTGGGCGCCAGCGTTGGTTCGGGGGATTTTTCGGTGGGCTTCGCGTCCTTGGTGTCCTTTTCTTGTTCCTGCGCTAACGAACGGCACAGGTTCAAAGAAAGCAGCAATGCCGTGAAGCAAAGTAAACGCGTGCAAACGGTAACCTTCATGTGCGGAATTCTCCTGTAGCGAAGACACCTCAAAAGATCCGCCGCATTCTATCGCACTATGGGCGTGCGGCGAGGTTCGTCTGTAGAGAGTTCGAGGGCAAACTGGCCGGCGGGGGCATAGGGAAGAAAACGAAGAGAAGAGCAATCGTTGGTTACCCAGTCGGCGCCGGCGTCGAGCAAAACGGCATCTTCGACGGTAGTGCGCAAGGCGAGAACGCGGGCTCCGGCGGCTTTGCCGGACCGAATGCCGAAGGGGGCATCTTCGATGACGACGCAACCTTGTGGTTCGAGATGAAGGTCAGCGGCGCCTTTGAGATAAGGCTCGGGATCCGGTTTGCCGCGTTGGATATCGGAAGCGGTGACGAGGTGGACGACGTGCGGCCAGAGACCGGTGGCGCGAAGGCGCACTTCAGCGAGGGGGCGCGTGGAGGAAGTGACTACGGCAAGCTGAGACGAGGGAACCGTGGCGAGCAATAGTTGGGCACCGGGAAGCGCGACCACGTCGGCGATCTCTTCAATTTCGCCTTGCTCCATCCAGCGATTTTCCGCGAGGTGAGTGGCGGGATCGGCGTGGGGAAGGAGTTCGCGGATGGATGTGAGGCTGGTGCGGCCGTGGGAGAAGTGGACGACGTAGTCGGGGTCGAGTTTGTGCTTGCGGGCCCAGCGGGTCCAAACGCGGGCGACGGCAGGGGTGGAGTCGACGAGGACGCCGTCCATGTCGACAAGCAGTCCATGGCAAAGGATGGAAGTCATCAGGTGGCTAAATGAGACTGAGAGACAAGGAATTTGTTTGCAAGCAGTATCCGAAAATCGTTGGGGTGGGATAAGTCTTACCGGTAACTTGGCTCCCGTCTTACGGGACCAGCTTCCGGCCCCACACCTGAAACACGCGCCCAATCAGAACAAGCTTTGTCTCGTCATCCGCGATAGTGGTTAGCTGCGTGCACAAGTCATCCAATTCTTCGGCCGTGGCAGCTCCGCAATCGATAATCGCGGGTGCCGCTTCACGAAGCGTAAGGGCCCAGAAACGTTTGGCTTCTCCATGCAAGAAAGCCGGCTGCCGGATCACGACTTCCGGTCGGAGGATTCCCGCTTGTACAAACAGCGAGGGCAATTTTGGTCCGATGTCTGAGTCCACACCGTGTTTTGCGTCTACCTTGGCGCTGATCTCAGCCAAACGCGCATAAGCGTGTGTGGGAGGGAAGCTTGCGACCGCGCTCATTTCGTAGTCTTCGCAAACCAACACTCCCCCGACCTTGAGCAAGGCCAGCATTTCCTCAAGCGCCTCCGCGGGGCGTGTCAGGTGGCACATCAAGAACCGCGAATACACAAAGTCAAACGAGTTTTGGGGTAGCCCGGTCTCATATGCGCTCGCCTGACGAAAGGAAACATTACGCAACCCTGCGGTTTTCGCGTTTTCTTCCGCGACGCACAGCTGATCCTGGCTGGGGTCCAGCGCCCAAACCGTTCCCGTCGCCGTTACCTGCTGGGCCACCCACAATGCCATCTGACCTGTCCCGCAACCGATATCGGCGATACTGTAACCACCATTAAACCCTAGCCGGGTAAGTAGTTCGCGGCTATCAGGTCCGAAGATGTCATCTAGCATCTGCAGGCGGTCCACTGCACGACTTCCCGTCGCCAGGGCATATCCAGTGTTCTTCACCTTGACGTTCATCTCCTAGCCTTTACCTAACAAATCATATCCGGCTATTTCCCAGTAGTGTAAGGATTGCGACAACGCTGAGGAAGCATCAAGCGCAATAAGAATCATTCCGATTCATCAACAAAAAGAGCGCTCCAACGCTGGCCGTCATATTTGTGCATACGAGCGGATTCTACCAGCTCCGGGGCCGTAAGCATCGCCGTCCGATAACAGCAAGAGGCTGCAAGCTCCCGATTTGTCGGGAAATCGGAAACATAGGTATTGGACCCGACGCCAAAATCAACTTCGGCGATTATGCCGTTAATCGCGAGTTTGACGATTGGCGAGCGCACTCAAGCAGACCTAACGCGCTGTCCAGCCCCCATCGACGGGCAGGACATGTCCCGTAATATGTGAGGCAGCGTCAGAGCAAAGAAAAATCACCGCATCTGCAATCTCTTCCGGTTCACACAAACGACCTTGCGGTACCACCGACAACAAAGTGGCCTCAGCAGCTGGGTGGGCCGCAATAAGTCGAGCGAGTGTTGGAGTGCGTACACTCCCTGGGGCCACTGCGTTCACTCGGATTCCCTGCGTAGCGTATTGCAGAGCAGCCGATTTGGTGAGACCTGTCACCCCGTGCTTGGAGGAGACGCCTGCAACGCCACCGGGTACACCGATGAGGCCAGTAACCGAGCCGTTATTCACAATGGCTCCTTTCCCCCGCTTCAACATCTCGGGGATTTCGTATTTCATGCAAAGCCACATTCCTGTCAGGTTCGTTGCCACGACGTGGGCCCAATCCTCTTCGCTCGTGTCCACGACACCCACTACTGGACCCACTAAGCCAGCATTGTTGAAGGCAAAGTCCAATCCACCGTACTGAGCGACAGCTCTCGCGACCATAGCCTGAACGTCAGTCGATTTAGTCACATCGACTTGTAAGCAATCCGCCTCACCGCCTTTGTCTCTGATCGACGCAACAGTATCTTTTGCACCAGCAAGATCGACGTCTCCGATGATTACTTTCGTGCCGTGCCGTCCAAATGCGAGTGCAGTTGCCCTTCCGATTCCTGAAGCACCGCCCGTGATCACCACGACCTTGCCAGTCATAACATCCGCCTTTTAACCAAGACTTCTATCGCCGCTTGAATGGAAAGCAGGTTGCGGCCCATTGGTGCGACAGAGTCTATCGCCGCTACTCGATACCGTTCACCTCATGCGTGGAAGTATACATGCCATTCGTGCACGATCCCGGTCAACTCCTGGAAAGTTCTATAAAAGCAGAAGTCAAGAAAAAAATCTCTCCCGCGGCCGGAAGTTTTCTTGCTTCGCAGCCCATTGAATGAGCAGGATTCTGTTTTGACCGGCCACACCGTGTGCTCGGTTGCTGGACACCTGGGCCCAGCGATTGGGGTTTTCTCTACCAGCGGTTTTCATTGCTTGAACGCAACGAAGCCTGTCAGTTCCGAAACCAGCAAACCAGAACGGCGGTCAAATGGCGACCATAGTTCTATCTGGGACTCGTGGCCCATGGCTTTTTCTGGTCATGCGAGAGGGCCTAGGGTCGGCTGTGAGACTACGTGCCCGAGGCACACAGCGCCTAACTTCCCAGCTGAGACTCGCTCTCGAACCAGAGCGTCTCGAGAACCCACGGCCACCGCCAGAGAAGATCCCCGGGATGGAGCGGACTCGGTCAGAGACACTCAAGCTGTTTGTGGTTTCAGATGTTGGGCGTCGAAGCACACTCCCTTCTTCCACACAATCAATACGATGGTGGCAATCTTTCTGGCCAAGGTTAGTCGGGCCATTTCTGGCCGCATGCCCTTGGCCAATAAAGCCGTGTAGAACTCCTGAAACGGACCGGGTTTGCTGGAGGCCACGATGGCCGCGCCCTTAAACAGATTCTTCAGATCGTGATTGCAATTTTGGTTGAGTCCACGAACCGAGTTTTTCTTGGATCGCTGTAGCTGCCCATTGATGGAACGATGATCGGCACTGCTGCATGTCTCGATGGCCAGACCACTGTATTTCCACAGCGGCCGCTTGGCCCGGAAGCGGTGCGGAGTCTGCAAAATGCCCAGCAACACCGCTGCCCGGATCGGGCCGATCGCGGGGATCTGGCAGAGCCGTTTCCAGGCCTTTTGCTTCTTACTCTCCGCTAACAACTCGCGCCGCACTCCCTGGCGCAATACTCTCAGCGCATCCAGTTGCTGGTAATAAAACTCCGCCCGCCGACGCACTCCGAGTTCCTTGATCTTCTCCAGCCACTCGGCACGATGGCGAGCGGCATACACTTCCTTGCCGTTACAAGGAATGGCCCAACTTCGATAAATAGCTTTTACTCGCGTCTTGACCCGTACGAGGTCTTTCGTGACGGTCAGATAACTGCGCACCAACTCCTTCAGCGTTCGTAGGCCATGTTCGCCGTGATACACGGGAGAAAGATGATCGATGCGTAGCAGCTCCGCCAATCGGCAGGCGTCAATCTTGTCATTCTGATTGTCCTCTCTCATGGAGGCGTTCTTCCGTGGATCGCAGACAATCAATTCCGTCACGTGCGGCTTCAAGAGGTCGTACAGCCAAGCAGCCGAGGTTCCTTCTTCAAACGTGACGTGCAAATCCCCGCGCAGCCCGTCGATACACTGCAGAATCATGTTGGCTTTCGTCTCAATGACGAATTCCATCACGATCTTTCCCACAGCGTTCATCACCGCGATCGAGATGCTTTCCTTATGTACGTCCATACCGATATATTTAGAGCTAGTGCTAGTCATAAAGGGTGTCCTTTCTGGAACGGTTGAGCTGAACACTCAAAACCTTACTCCAAAAGGGGCGCCCTTTTATATTGCGTCGGCAAATCGGAAACATAGGTACTGGACCCGACGCCAAAATCAACTTCGGCGGTTCAGATGGAAGGCGCTTGAGAGTCGGAGTACGCGGCAAGGCTTCCCGGGGTTATAATCGCGGCCAACTATGCCGCTCGCTCCAGGCACAAAACTTGGACCTTACGAAATTCAGTCACCGCTTGGTGCAGGCGGCATGGGCGAAGTATATAGAGCCAAGGACACTCGCCTCGACCGCACCGTCGCAATCAAAATTTTGCCAGAGCAACTTTCCAGTGATCCGGTTTGCAAGCAGCGATTCGAACGCGAAGCGAAGACGATTTCCAGCCTAAATCACCCTCATATCTGCATGCTGCACGATATTGGCTCGCAGGACGGCGTGGACTACCTGGTGATGGAGTGTGTGGAGGGTGAGACTCTGGCAAAGCGGTTGGAGAAGGGGCCGCTGCCGCGTGAACAGGTGGTGAAGATCGGCGCGGAGATTGCGGATGCACTGGATCGAGCCCATCGCAGCGGCGTCGTGCATCGCGATCTGAAGCCGGGAAACATCATGCTGACGGCGAGCGGCGCCAAACTCTTGGATTTTGGTTTGGCAAAGCCAGCAATGGCGCCAGTGAGTAGCATGACGCTCACTGCGGCGGCAGCACAAACCAAGCCAGTGACGCAAGAGGGGACAATTGTTGGAACGTTTCAGTACATGTCGCCGGAGCAAGTGGAAGGCAAAGAGTTGGATGGCCGGAGCGATATTTTTTCACTTGGGGCTGTGCTCTACGAGATGGTGACCGGGAACCGGGCGTTTGAGGGGAAGAGCCACCTCACCGTAGCGTCGGCCATTCTGGAAAAGGAACCTGCTCCGATCAAAGCCACCAAACCCCTGACGCCGCCAGCACTTGAACGCGCCGTGAAGAAATCTCTGGCAAAACTTCCAGAGGAACGATGGCAAAGCGCAAGTGATTTGGCGAGCGAGCTAAAGTGGGCCGCCGAAAGCGGCGTGGAACGTGCGACGCACGATCTCACAGCAGGACCCAGGAAATTGCTCCTGAGGGTCGTATGGGTGGCAATAACCCTGCTCTCCATCGCGATTGCAATCGCCACGACGTATTACGCAACGCGGCCTGCGCCTGAACCTGCGTTGATGGCTTCGGTTATTCCTCCGCCTGGAGTGTTTGCGGATGCTTCCGGAAGAATCGGACCGCCACAGATTTCTCCGGACGGGAAGAGGCTGGCGTTCATCGGGTGCAAAACGGAATCTGCGGCGACGTCCATGCTGGGAGGCAGAACCTGCTCGATTTGGCTTCGAGTCCTGACTTCATCGGAAGCACATGAAGTGAATGATACCAGCGGGGCTTACTATCCATTTTGGTCGCCGGATGGTCACGAGATCGCATTCTTTGCGGATGGCAAGCTGAAGCGGGTAGCTGCAGAGGGTGGGCCGGTACAGGTCATTTGCGATGCCCCTGACGCCCGAGGGGGGAGCTGGGGAGGTCCGGGCACGATCATCTTTTCGGCGACGCGGACTGGCCCGGTTCTTCGTGTGCCTGCAGAAGGCGGCACACCGGTCGCAGTTACTCAAGTGAAGCGTGCCTCAGAGCCGGGGCAAGCTACCAGCAATCGCTGGCCGAAACTCTTGCCTGATGGGGAGCATTTTCTGTACATGAACGCGCCGAACGGGGCTTGCTCGGACTTGAGCGAGTTACACTTCGCGTCGCTAGACGGCAAACAAGATGTATCGGTGCTGAAAACATGCAGCAGCGCCGCTTTTGCAAATGGATACTTGCTCTATTGGAGCGATGGAAATCTGACAGCGCAACCGTTCAACGCGCATACAGGAGTATTAAGCGGAGTCCCTGCCGCCGTCGTGGAACATGTAACTTTCGACCCTCTGTTCAGCATTGTGGAATTCTCGGTGTCGGCGGAAGGCAAGCTGGTCTTCATGGCGGGCGATGCGGCTATAAACAGACAATTGCAATGGTACGACCGCAACGGCAAATTGTTGGGAACGTTGGGAGAGAACGACCAGTACAAGAGCGTGTCCATTTCGCGAGATGGGTCGCGTATTGTGGCCGATACAATCAGAGTAAAGGAGAGCAGGATCCTGATTCTCGATGCACGTGGAACCAGGACGCTTATGACCGTCAACAATAGCTTTGGAGCCTCTCCGACGTGGTCCGCCGACGGACGAGAGATTTATTTCATCTTGAATCCCAATGGCCCGCAAGACATCTATGTAAGAGCGGCGGATGGTTCCGGAGAGCCGAGGGAGGTCGTGAAGTTTGAAAAGAACGTGCTAGGAGCGTTGTTCCTGGCCGTGTCGCCTGACGGAAAATATCTTGCATACACTGCAATCGTCGACCCACTCAGGGGCAACGACATCTACACCGTGGCGCTTGGCGGTGACCGCAAGCCACAGCCCTTTCTTAACACGTCCGCGCGTGAGACCGCGCCGGCGTTTTCGCCCGACGGGAAGTGGCTGGCTTATGAGTCAGATGGGACCGGAAGGAATGAAGTTTACATCACCCCTTTTCCCGGCGGTGGCGCGCAGTACCAGGTCTCCACGGGTGGAGGGGAAAGGCCGGTATGGAGGCGCGACGGGAAAGAAATCTACTATCGCGAGGGTCTTTTGGTAATGGCAGTGGAAGTAAAAGTCAGAGCCGACTCGCTCGAACTCAGCCCTCCCACAGGGCTGTTCGAACTAGCCGCGGGAAACTTGAATGGCCGATATTTCGATGTCGCACCCGATGGACGATTCTTGGCGAACACGTCACCCCTGACGGCGAAGGCGCAGAGCTTTTCGTTGGTGGTAAATTGGCCTGGGAAGTTGAAGAAATGAGCAACTCCTGATAAGTCTCGCCAGAAACTGCTGCTTGTTAGGCCGCCGCCGGTATTGGGGTGACTCGGTATCCGAGCTTTTCGGCTTTGGACTTGAGGCGCTTGATCTGTAACTCTCGGTGTCGAATCTCGTAGAAGGCTGCTCCTTGGTCCACGTATTTCATCCCGTAGCGCAGCATGCGGTAGACCAAGCGGGCCAGCTTGGCGGCCATGGCCTTGATGGCGATGGGAGCGCCTAGCCTGGTTCGCAGTCGACGGAATTGCGCTCCGAGATAGGTTTTGCTTTCCCGCAACGTGCTGGCGGCCATCTTCAAGGCGATACTGATCGGATTGTTGGTCGGGAGCCGGCCTTTCCCAATGACCTTATTCCCGCTGATGCGATTATCGGGACAGAGCCGCAACCAGGAAACAAAATGGTTCTCGGTCTTCCATTTGCCCATGTCGTACCCAGCTTCGCTGATGACCGTCGTCGCGGTGATGACATCGATGCCGTCGATGCGGGTTAGGTCCGTACCGGTCATGCGAAACAACCCTTCGCGCAAGTCGAACTGCGGCTTGTTCGCCCTCTTCTTCTTGCGCCGTCCCTTGCGGTTCTCTTCGGGCAGTGGGGCACCGTGGCTCCGATCCTCTCGCTGCTGGAGATACTGCTGGAGCTGGCGATCGCACTCCGCCATCTGCTTCTGGCAGAACTCGTAACCCTCATGCTCTTGCTTCAACACGAACAGCAAATCCTCTTGCCAGTTGCCTTCCAGACTCTGCGCAATCTGCTCCTCACTCGCTTTCACCCGGGGATCCCGAAACTCAGCCAGTTTACGCGGATCGTGTTCGCCTGCCAGAATAGCCTTGATGATGGCCTGTCCGGTTGCTCCGCTGATATCGGTCAACACATTGGCCAACTGCAGATTCATCTGCGTCAGCGCCTTCTGCATCCGCAGAATATGCCGACCCGCACTCTGCACGAGATCGCTGCGCTGTCGCCAGTAGGTCCGCATCACGCGAATCTCTTGTGATGGCCGGAACGAATTTCGCAACAGTCCGTAGGTGTGTAGCTTCATCAGCCATTGACTCTCCTGCACGTCGCTCTTCCGCCCGGGCAGATTCTTCGTGTCCCGGGCATTCACCAGGTACACCTCCAAACCCGCTTGTTCCAGAATGTCGTATACCGCGACCCAATAAACTCCGGTGGATTGCATCGCGACGGTTCGGATCCTGCATTGCTTCAGCCAAGCGGCCATGGTCTTGAGTTCGGCGGTGGTGCATCCGAACTCCCGTACCGATTGGCTATCTCGGCCTGACGGTACTGCTACGTAGTGAGATTCGTTGCCGATATCAATGCCACCAGCGTCGGGATGTATCACTTCTAGGCTGAGGTCTTCGGTCTGCATCTTCCGCATCATCTCTCGTCGTTGCTTGCGGTTCATCTCGTGCCAATGGTGCTGCGTTGGATGGTTGGTTGCTCTTTTGTTTTGCTCCTCTGGCTTGGATTTCATGCTAACCTTCCTGTGCTGAATTCAACTTGGCTCGGCCCGGTTGGCGAAAACTACACAATCTCGCCAGCGGGGTCGGGCCGTTCTCCTTTTCAGGACAACGCCCGCCGCCATCTACACAATCGCCAGAACCGGAGCCATGCTCTCCATCGGGCAGGAACGCTCCAGGGAAAATGCGGCCTTAGCTGCCGAACCAGGTTGTGCCTCGGATTTTAGTTGGGTTACACCATAACTGGCGAGCTCTCGACAAGAGTTTCAGGCTCATACAACCACCGCAAAGCGGTGGCCGCTGCTCCCCAGAAACTCGTAGTTTTTAAGCCGCTGGAACTTGGATGAGTTGATATCCCAGGCTGGCGGCTTTCCTGTTGAGCTGCTTGATCTGTAACTGCCGGTGCTGCGCCTGGTAGAGCGCCGCTCCTTTGTCGGCGTATTTCATCCCGTAGCGGAGCATGCGGTAGACCAAGCGGGCCAGCTTGGCTGCCATGGCCTTGATGGCGACGGGAGCCCCTAACCTGGTTCTGAATCGACGGAACTGCGCTCCCAGATAGGTATCGCTTTGCCGCAAGGTGCTGGCCGCCATCTTTAAAGCGATGGTCACCCTGTTGTTGGTTGGCAGCCGCCCTTTCCCAATGACCTTGTTCCCGCTGATGCGATTGTCCGGACACAGCCGCAACCAGGAAACGAAATGGTCCTCAGTCATCCATTTGCTCATATCCCATCCTGCTTCGCTGAGGATCGTCGTCGCGGTCATAACATCGATGCCGTCGATCCGGGTTAGGTCCGTACCGCTCATGCGAAACAACCCTGTTCGCAAGTCGAACTGCGGCTTATTCCCACTCTTTTTCTTGCGTCTTCCCTTGCGCTTTTCTTCCGGCAGAGGGGCACCCTGACTCCGATCCTCTCTCTGCTCGAGATAGTGGTTGAGCTGCCGATCGCACTCGGCCATTTGCTTCTGGCAGAACTCATAACCATCCTGCTCCTGCTTCAACACAAACAGCAGGTCTTCTTGCCAGTTGCCCTCCAGACTCCGCGCAATCTGCTCCTCGCTCGCCTTCACCCGAGAATTGCGAAACGCAGCCAACTTATGCGGATCGCGTTCGCCTCCCAGAATGGCCTTGATGATTGCCTGCCCGGTCACTCCGCTCACATCGCTCAGCACATTGGCCAACTGGATATTCATCTGCGTCAGCGCTTTCTGCATCCGCTGGATGTGCCGGCCCGCACTCTGCACGAGATCATTCCGTTGCCGCCAGTAGGTCCGCATCCTACGAATCTCCTGCGATGGCCGAAACGAATTTCGCAATAGCCCATACGTGTGCAGCTTCATCAGCCATTGACTCTCCTGCACGTCGGTTTTGCGACCAGGCAGATTCTTCGTCTCCCGGGCGTTCACCAGGTACACTTCCAAACCCGCTTGTTCGAGAATGTCGAATACTGCGATCCAATACACGCCCGTTGATTGCATCGCGACGGTCCGAATCCCGCATTGCTTCAGCCAATCCGCCATCGCTTTCAGCTCGGCGGTGGTGCACCCGAAGCGCCGTACCGGTTGGCTGTTCCGGCTCGGCGGTACAGCTACATAGTGGGATTCGTTGCCGATATCAATGCCTGCGGCATCGGGATGTACCACCTCCAAGCTAATATCTTCGCTTTGGATTTTCCGCATCGTCTCCCGCCGCTGCTTGCGGTTCATCTCTCGCCAATGGCGCTGCGTTGGATGGTCGGTTACTTTCTTGGTTTTCTCCTGTGGCTTGGGTTTCATGCTAACCTTCCGGGGTTGAATTCAACTTGGCCCGGCCCGGTCGGCGAAACCTACGCAGTCTCCCCAGCGGGGTCGGGCCGTTCTCCTTTTCAGGACAACGCCGCCACCATCTACACAATCGCCAATACCGGAGCCATGCTTAGTGTCGGGCAGAAACGCTCCAAAGAATTTGTGGCCTTAACTGCCGAGCCAGGTTGTAACTGAGGATTCTAACTGCGACAAGGCCGCGCCTGCCACGCCATCGAGCTCTGACAGAGTTTCAGGGTCACATAACCACCCCAACGGGGTGGCTCGTGCTTAGTGCTGTATCGGAAGCGCGAGTTCGCGATAGGTGTACGCGAGCACGGTGGGATTGCGCGCTTTCGATACAGCGACTTGAAGGGAGGCGCTCGTTTTGCGGCGGACGCGGTCGTTATGCAAATTCAAATGAGGGAAGAGTAGGTGTAGCGGCATCCTGAAGAGAGCCGAGAGAGTACAGCACCCAACGGGGAGAGAGAAAGAGTGGATAGATATGGATAAGCTTCATGCAAAGACGATGTCCCGAGGCGCGTTGAAGAAATTGGTAGGACGAGAGGGCACAACGATATTGAGCGCCGCGAGACATGCGAAAGTTTCGTGATGTAGATGTTGATCTCATGCGGCGACGGCGTCTCGCGTTGGCGGAGAACGGAGTTGGATCTCCGCAGCTGTAAGTCTTTCGATGACCAGCATCGGCCCACCCACTTTGGACAAAACCAAGCATCGTTCGAACTGGTGCTTAGCTCAGTTTTGGTCTCTGGTGTCGAGCCGAGCAACTGAAAGCAAAGTGGCAAAGTGGCGGCACGTCTGCGGTTGTCCAGTGCGCTTTCCACCTTGACGTCCCCTCCATGCGCGCGAACAATGTGACGCACTAGCGACAGGCCTAGGCCCGAACCCTTCACGTTGTGTACCAGCAGAGCGCCACAGCGGTAAAACTCCTCGAAAATCTTCTCCTGTTCGGCGGCAGGGATGCCGATGTCGTGGTCGCTCACTTCCAGCTTCACGCTGCCGTTGGCGCAGTACAGGCCCACGCCGATGTATTTCGAATATTTCAGAGCGTTGTTCACCAGCTTGAGCGGGCTTGCCTAGGCAAACTGCAAAAGGGTCTAGTATCCACCTTTTGCCTCAATCTTTGATTCCACGCTAAGATTGCAAAATGATGGACTCTTCACGCGAGGCGCTGGAGGCCAATGAGCCTGGCTCTGGGATTGCACATGCCAAATCTCAAGGGAAGCTAGCCCTGGCTCTGGGAGCGATTGCAATCGCGCTGAGCCTGGTTCTTGCGTTCATTTCTCTACGATCGACCCGTCGCCTGGAGCGTGAGGTGGCGCAGCTTAGCCAGCAGACGGCAGGTCTTAGCCGGCAGGTCGAGCGAGCACAGGAGCAGTCACAGACGTTGGCTCAACAGGCTTCGCAAGCAGCGGCTAACGCGCAAACCGCCGCCCAACAGCGCGACTCGGCCAAACAGGCTCAGGCAAACTCGGAGACGCAGGCGGAGCTTGCCCGCCAGCAGGCCGCAGCCGAGCAGCAAAAGGCGAATAAAGCCGCACAGCAGGCTGAGCAATATCGCCAAGAACGCGAAGCGGAACTTGCACAACTGCAACAGGCACTCGGGCAGATCGCGCAAACGCGCCGCACTGCGATGGGACTGGTGATGACGCTGGACAGCAAGTCGGTTCGTTTCGACTTCGACAAGTCTGATATCAAACCCGAATACCGCGACACTCTGAACCGCGTTGCCGGGATCCTGATGACCCTCAAGGGATATACAATTGATGTCTACGGATATACGGACGACGTCGGCACGCAGACGTACAATCTGCAACTCTCCCAGCGCCGGGCCGAAGCCGTCCGCGACTTCCTGGTACAAGCTGGAATTTCCCCAACGATCATGAGAACCAAGGGTTTTGGCAAGTCCGACCCGCGCGTTTCGGGCGACAGCGAACAAGCGCGCGCCGCCAATCGCCGTGTCGAGATCGGTATCGTGGATTCGACGCTTCTCCCAAACAGCCAACCCGTCTCCCCAAATTGACTCAAGCAGTGCAGGCCAGATCCAGTGTGGCGGCGCGAATTTCGTCACCTGTTAGGTGAGAAATTCTAATCCCCAGAGCTGATTGGTGTTTGACAAAGGAATGCCGCGGCTGATTCCTACGTATTTGGCGGCGTAGTTCTGAAATAAGTAGAACGCGCGGCGGTTGGGCATCTCCCTTCTGAAACAGCAAAGAGAAAAGTGGCTACCCTTTACGAGAAGAGAGGACCCTATTTTTGCGACTTCACCCTGCCGTCTTCGCGTATCCAATGCCGACCCTTTCCATCTAGGGCAAGACTGGCCATTAGGGCAGTTGTGATCTGCTTCCGCCAACCAAAGAATGCGGTGGAAGTGTTAGGAGGATGCAAATGCCCGAGGCAAACCGAATGTGGGAAGGTTTGATGGATTTTTCCTTTAGGAAATATGCCACGCCAAAAATGCTGAAGTTCTTGTATGCGATACACCTATTGGCGGGACTCATCGCCGGTGTTGCGTTGTGGTGGCTTTTCAGCAGGCCCCGGTTCAGGGTTTGCTTGCCCTGATTGGTGCATTGGTTGGATACATTTTGTGGATACTCTATTGTCGAGTCGCGCTCGAAGTTCTCGCCGCAGTGTTCCGCATAGCCGAAGCGGCGTCGTCCAGCCCACAACAGCAAGAGTATGGGGACTCGCGGTACCCGGAAATGGTAGGCTCGCGCTAAGACCAGTTCCTTCGTGTCGCATGGTTCCCGACCTACCATAAGGTGATCACAGCCATGGAATCGGACATCTACATCGGCACATCCGAAGTCCCGCCAGAGATACAGAACACTCCAGTATTTCGGGCAGCCCTGGCTGAAATGCGCGCGGTCCTGAGTGAACGATCGACAGTCATGGCGTTCTGCATTCACGAGGCAGGCCACTACTGGTACTTCCTGAAAATGGGTGTTCCTGTTAATGCTTTTACCTTTCGGGGGCCGCGTTTCCGTTGTGTCTTGGAAAATGGCCGAGGGAAGATTCACGCAGACATGGCGGCTATCGAACCGGATCTTAGCGCTGTTGACATGGAGACATTCGAAAAAGGGGAACATGCTGCGCTTGCCCTCGCGAGGGCTATGACAGCTGGAGATGTCTATACGAGGAGATTAACCCCGGAGAAAGCAGCAGCCGGAGGTGAACGAGATAGGTGCGTGTTTCAAGTACTCTTTCGCGATCTTTGTAAGTGCTATCCAGGGTCACTTCGCGAAGTGCAAGAATCAGATTACTGGGACAACGCACGAGCGGATGTGTTGAAAGATTTAGCTAACCCCGAAACTAGGGCCGAAGCGTGGACTGTGGCTTATTGGCTCCGACCGCTTCTGTTTCGCGAGCGCATAATCCCGCGCCCAATCCCCCGCCCGATCCCACGCGTCACCATTTGGAATTAAGTTGGAAAAATAGCACACGAGCCTCACCGGCCTGATGACCTGGTTCACCGCGCTAACCGTCGCCGTTCGCTTCATCCCGCACCACATCGGCCCGAACTTCTTCCGTCTCGTCAACACCATCCTCGGCCTTATCCTCCTTGGCTTCGCAACTTTCTGTGCCATAGTCCTGTCACGCCATCTCCTGCACTGAAACGGTTCCTAACACTCCAAGGGGCTACTCACCCATCCATGTGGCCGCCATTACGGCGCGGGAGGTTGTCTGGATGATCGAGAATATTGGGCGTGACTACTAAACCATAAACGCGGTTGACCAAGCGGCCCCAATAAAGGCAGACCGCATAGCTGAATGCGTTGCCGATCTCTCTGCTGCCGACGATCTGCGCAACGGCTAGACTTCTGCAAACGCGCAGCCCTGAGCCTAGAAACGCGAAGGCGGGATGAGGGGCTTGCCGTTCTATTTCGTTGTCCAGCGTACGTTGTCTGCGCAGACACAAAGGCTTTAGTGAATGCGCTTTGAGTTCGTGGGCATCTCTTTGAGTTTTTCGGGTGACGCGGCCAAGAGGCGCTTCGCCCTGGCAAGAAAGCGCTGGACATCTTCGGAATCCGCGAATCTCGTCTCGTTGGGTTCCTTGGCGTTAAATGCAGGTGGCTCCTGTGGCGTTTCGGAATTGAGGTACTCTTCGTCAAACTCGTCGTCACCTTCCGGAGCAACGGACAGGTTGGGCCATCTGTGGGGAAGTTCTCCGCCGTTTTCGTAAGCCATAAGCGCCTCTTCGCATCTCGCAATGTAATCCCATGGCGCGCCGCGCATGGCGTCTTCCCAAGTGAGCACGAGCACGGGGTAATCGCCTAGGTCGTGCTCCTGCCACTGGATCTCAAGCTCCATCTTGGGAGGAGGTTCGCCGCAGACCGTCTTCAGGTGTTCAATCGCCAGTTCGCACTCCGCGACGATCCGCTCGCGGTCTGCGCCGGGCGTTCCGAATTCGCCGATAATCTCGACCGGCATTTTCAAGCCTCAGAGGAAATTCTAGTCACATCTCTTGTAGGGGAGGACGAATTTATCAAACTCATGTCTCATATCCGCTTTCGTTTTCTTACCTAATACCGCATTTGCCAAAAGAACCAGACTTCCTAGAGCATTCCCAGCATTGAAACTGCCACTTTCACGAAGATATCGAAAGCCGCCACTCCAGAACACTGCCATTCCAGCAAGGATCGCTACAAAGAAAATCATCCAAACCAAAGGGGCAACGAGATAGGACAAAACGGCTCTGAAGAATAGTTCTTTTCGAAGCCAACCAAGGAAGGCTCTCGTAACGCCGTAAAAAATAGGGAGCACAAGCATCGCTGTATACCAAAGCCCGAGTAGGAAACCAGCCACGAAAAGGAAAACCTCGAGTACGAAACTCATTCCGTAGGCTATCTCTCCGAAAAGGTTTCTCGCAAAACCGTGGTGAATATAGTCGGAACTCTTTCCTCGATGCTGAACACGGCGAAAAACTGGGGCTACATGTGCGATGGTGTCAGCGTCAGTCAGCTAGTGCTTCCCGAGAGGGAAGTACGGCACCAGGCGAGGGCTTTCACCGCGGAGCAGGCAAGGGCCATTCTCGATCTGGCGCAAGATCCTTGGCGCACCATGTTCGCGATTGCTGCCTATGCCGGTTTGCGGGCCGGCGAGATACTCGGGCTTTCCGTGGAAGATGTTGACCTTGTCCGCGGCATTCTGAATGTTAGAAAGACTGCGTGGTACGGTCGGATTCAAACGGCGAAGTCCGTAGGAAGCGAGAGTACAATTCCAATCGCGGAGAATCTCGCGGGAGTGTTGCGAAAATTCATCGGTGACCGGCGGGAGGGACTTCTCTTCCTAAACAGGGCAGGGAAGCCATATTTTCCTTCCTCGGTAGTCTGGAAAAAGCTTTGGCCGTTGTGCGATGCGTTGAAGATTCCGCGAGCAGGCTTTCATGCTTTCCGGCACATGCACGCCACGGTTTTGCTTGAAACGGGCGCCACTCCCAAGGTCACGCAGAGGCAACTTCGCCATGCTGATTCCCGCGTTACTCTCGACCACTACGCGCATTTGATTGACAGTTCGCACCGAGAAGCAGTTGAAAGGGCGGCTGCATTTTTGGACCGAAGTGGACCGAAAGTTAAGGGATCGGTGAACTAAACAAACAGGTTAGTTGGGGTGGGAGATGGGATTTGAACCCACGACATTCGGTGCCACAGACCGACGCTCTACCAGCTGAGCTACTCCCACCACACTTTGAGAGTTTAACATGAGGGGCTTGCGTGACAAATAGTCGCGAGTTGGGGAAAAAGAGAACCAAAAAACATCATTGACTGAACCGCACACCGATTTCCCCGGCGAGGCTGAATCCGGCACTTCCCGCCAAGCCGGGCCGACATGCAGAAGCACCGAAGGCAGGTACGGCGACGCAAACGGCGATTGCGGTCCTACCGTTTCAGAGTGCGGGCGGGAACAAGGATCTGGATTTTCTGCGGTTGGCCTTAGCGGACGAAATCGCGACGTCCCTCACGTATGTACGGTCCCTGTCGATCCGGCCGTTCGCCAGCAGCAGCAAATACGACACGGCAAATGTGGATCTGCAACGGCATCCGGAGCAGGCGAACGCGCATTTTGCGCTTTCCTATGTGCTGAGATACGGGGGCACGATGGAAGAGTCTGGGCGGGAAATGTGACCGGGCATCGGCACTGGATCCCGGGAACTTTACGCTGCGGTCGTGCGCTTTCACATTTGACCAATTGGGTGAGTACCCGCGAGCCGTGGAATTTTTGCAATTGGATGCGGGATCGGAATGGTCGAACGACAACATGATGCGGCACTATTTGCGGGACGGGAAATTGGAGAAAGCGTGTGAGTTGGCGCAAAGGGCCGGAGACAAGGTGGCGGTCGCATGCCTGGATAAGCAGTGGCCCGAGGATGTGGTCAAGCCGGCAGAGGAACAAAATGCGCTATTGTTTGCCGATCCGGATCCCGAGGTGCATTACGTGGTGGTGCAGAATTTCGTATCCTGCGACAGGAAAGATGTCGCGATGAGGCTTCTGAAAGAGGCGGTGGGCAGTCATTATTGCGCGTACTCGGGACTGCAAAAAGATTCCTTTTGGGCGAAGCTCCGCGGCACGCCGGAATTTACGGCGTTGGAGGCTGATGCCAAGCGGTGCCGGGACGAGTTTCTGGCGAAACGAGAAGAAGCTGCGCAGTGAGGTGCCAGCTTTCGACGGATTTAGTGAATCTGCCTTATTAAGGTCTCTAAAGTTTTAACTCCTGTTTCACGCACTACAGGCGTGCTGTTTTGCTCCTTTGTTTTCACCTCAAGAATCACGGCGAATAGTTGTTCAAGCTCATCAGCGCGAAGCAGCTCAGGAAACCGGCGCTCCGGTACCCGTGCGCTCCGCGCGAGATCTTGCAAGTCCAACGTCGAAACAATCTGGTCACCGTATATTCGTCGGGCCAGACTGTAATTGCCCGATTAGGTGATAACGAGGAGGAAACGCGGCGAAGTGGCCGGGGCGGGTAGAGAGGTGCGGGTTGTTAGACTTAGGTAGGGGTGTGTGTCCCCGCACATGAACCCGCAAACGTCGGATCGACTTCATTTCGAAATGCAGATTGCCTATGCGCGGCCGGCGGTCGCGCTCCTGGCGATCTCGTGCCTGCTGGAATTGCGTTCGGTGAGGGAAGCGCAGCGGGCACTGGCCCTGCTGACGGCGTACCTGGTGGCGGCGGTGGTGATCATGGGGCTGGAACGGGTGCTGCGGGCGTATAACTGGCACCTGCCGCTGGCGTGTGACGTTCTGGTGATGGGGTTGTATCTGTACTTTTCGACGGAAATGATGCCGGCATGGTTCCTGGTCTTTTTCGTGGCGTTTGCGGCGGGCTACCGCTGGAACCTAAAGCTGGCGATGTTCCTGTCGTTTGGGTTGCTGCTGTTGGCGGTGGCGCTGCGGCTGAACCGACTGGGTCCCGCGGGACCCGCACCAACCGCTTTCTTCTACCTACCAGTTTTTGCGGCCACCTTGTTGGGCGCGGGAGGAATGGCATTTCTGGGAGACCGCAACCGGCGATTCACAGAACAACAGGAATTTCTAAACCGGGTTTCGGGGTCGATGCATGTGGAGCTGGGACTGGCGGAGTCTTTACGGTTGCTGCTGGAAGATTTGTGCAGCGAGTTCCAGACCGAAGGAGCGCTGCTGGCGTACCGCGATGCGGACCTGGAGCGTATCTTTCTGTGGCAATTGAAAGCGGGCGAGAGCGAGCGAATGACGCCGGACAACCTGCCCCTGACGCGGGCGGACGGGTTTCTGCTGGATGATCTGGATGCATCGCTCTGCTGGAATTCGCTGGAAGGGCGCGGGGCCGGGTTTGGCTGGGACCGGCGGAACCTGCAGAAGCTGAAAATCCTGCCACGCATTCCGGGACCGACGCAGCAGGAATTTCAAATCCGAGATTTTCTGACGGTGACATTTGATCAGGCAAACCACCCCGTGGGGAGATTATTTCTGGTGAACCGGCGAAGCAACCGGCGGCCTTTCACGAAGGAAGAACTGGCCTGGTTTGAGAAGCTGGCCCGCCATGTGAGCGGGCCGCTGGAAAACGTGTTCCTGTTGAGGCATTTGCGGGTGCGAGCGATCGAAGCGGAGCGTTCCAGGATCTCGCGGGATTTGCATGATGGGATATTGCAGACACTGTTGAGCATTGAAATCCAGTTGGATGTGCTGCGGCGCAAGGTGGCATCGCAGCCGGAGGGGTTGGAAGCTGGGCTGACGTCGTTACAACAGACTGTGCGGAATGAAGGCGCGGAGCTGCGACATCTGGTGACGGACCTGCGGCCGCTGCGGGTGCAATCGGCGGACTTGGTGGACCTGATGCGGGGGTTTGCAGAACGTTTCCGAAACGAATCGGCGCTGGCGCTCGATTTGCTGGTGGATTCGGTGGACCTACAGGCTCCGGACAGGGTTTGCCGGGAGGTATTCCAGATTTACCGTGAAGCACTCAACAACATAAAAAAGCATGCCAAGGCTTCCCATGTCGTGGTAAAACTGACGCAGGATGACAGCCGTCTGTCTCTTGTAGTGGACGATAACGGCGAGGGGTTCAGTTTTGCCGGGCGTTTCACGGGGGACGAGCTAGACCGCCTGCGGCTAGGTCCGATTTCCATCAAGGAACGAACGCGTACGGTCGGGGGAGTCTTGACTGTGGAGTCAAATCCAGGGCATGGTGCGCGTCTTACGATTGAGGTTCCGCTCGGTTAATTATGGCGAAAACTAAACAGCAAATCCGAGTATTGATGGCCGATGATCACGCGATCTTTCGCGACGGCCTGCGCAAACTGCTGGACGGCGACGATGAGATTGTCATTGTCGGCGAGGCTCAGAATGGCGCCGAATGCATAAAGTTGCTGGCGAAATTGAAGCCAGATATTCTGTTGCTGGACTTGCGCATGCCGGAGAAAGACGGACTGGCGGTACTGGAGGAAGTAAATTTTGACCAGATGCCGACGCGTGTGATCGTGTTGACGGCGGCCGAAGACGATCGCGATGTGGTGCGGGCGATGCGGCTGGGAGCGCGAGGCGTGGTGCTGAAACAGTCGGCCACGGACCTGTTGGTCAAGAGCATTCACCGGGTGCATGCCGGCGAAATCTGGCTGGACAATCGCATGACGGCAGAAGTGATGAAGGCTTTTGCGAAGTCGTCGGAATCGGGACCGCGGAGAGAGAAACCGCTGCTGTCCGACCGTGAAAAGGAAATTGTGCAACTGGTGGCGCAAGGGTTTCGCAACAAGGAAATTGGCGAGAAGCTCTTCATTTCCGAGCAAACCGTAAAGAACCACTTGCATAACATCTTCGATAAGCTGGGCGTGTCGGACCGGCTGGAACTGGCCCTGTACGCCATCCACCACCGTTTGATCGATCAGACGTAGGACTGGTTCGCAAGAGTTCCTGCCCACAGCCCAGGTTGCCCTCCTTCGTGCGCAAGAGCGCTGAGGATGACCGGGTCCCCGAGTGGCACCCACCCCGTAATCTTTTTCCATTATTGCGCTGATGGCGGGGGACTCGTATTCTCACGCAAGTTTTGACGGTGTGTCGGGGTGTAGGGGATTACGTAATTTTCAGGGCGGATACGTGTGGGCGGATGCCCGTTCGATCGGCTCGCTTGGAACTGGTGCGCCCGCGAGAATGGCGTTCGGCTACGCAGATCAGAAAATTCCTTCGCACCCGGCGAATTCCGGATGCCGCTACCTGAGCCAATGGCAGGGAGTTTCCATTGAGAAGAATAGTTTTGTGGATGATACTGTTCTGCGTCGGTATACCGGCGATGGCACAGGACCAGGCGGCCCCAATCCAAATCGGATCGGTGACGTTTTCGGGGAGCATTCGCGAGCGCTACGAAGTGTGGGATTGGTTTCAGCCGGCGACGGGGCAAAACTTTTACGGATATTCCGGCACGCTCATGCGCTTCTCGCTGTCGCAGAAGCGCGAAGCCTACGACTGGAATGTGGAGTTCGCGGTGCCGGTACTGCTGGGGCTGCCGAATAAAGCCGTGCTGCCTGCGCCGCAGGGGCAACTCGGACTAGGCGCAACGTATTACGCCGCGAACGACAAGAATCAATACACCGCATTTATCTTTCCCAAGCAAGCATTCGTACGGTTGAAGGGCGCCCATTCCAGCTTGCAATTCGGGCGGTTTGAATTTACCGACGGGAGCGAAGTGAAGCCGAAGGACGAGACGCTCGAGACGTTGAAAAATGAGCGCATCCGGCAGCGACTGATCGGCACGTTCGGATTCAGCGATGTGATGCGCAGTTTTGATGGATTGCACTATGCGTATTCCAACGGGCCGTGGAATTTCACGGCAGTGAGCGCCATTCCGACGCGCGGCGTGTTTCAGGTGGATGGGTGGGGATGGGTGAAGACCCCCGTCACCTATGTCTCGCTGACGCGGCAGGCGGAGTCTGGCCGGAGTCAGGCAGAGTGGCGAATCTTCGGGATTTATTACAACGACAGCCGCGACATAGTGAAAACAGATAACCGGCCCGCCAGCGTGCGGGCGACAGATTTGAGTCCGATCAATATTGGCACGTACGGCGGGCATTTCATCACCGCGATACCGACGAGTGCGGGAACGGTGGACCTGTTGGCGTGGGGCGCACTGCAGAGCGGAAGCTGGGGTACGCAGATACAAAGGTCTGCGGCGGGGACCTTTGAAGGCGGGTTCCAACCCGACATTTGGCAGCGGGTCCGGCCATGGTTCCGGGGAGGGTTTTTCTATTCCTCCGGTGATGGCAATCCGAACGACAATGTTCACGGAACATTTTTTGCGATTTTGCCCACACCACGCGTTTACGCGAGATTTCCGTTCTTTAACGAAATGAACAACCGGGATGTATTTGGGGAAGTGGTGCTGCGACCACGAAAAGACTTGACCATTCGGAGCGACGTGCATGGATTATGGCTGGCGAACAGCCACGATCTTTGGTATTCGGGGGGCGGTGCGTTTCAGCCCTGGACATTCGGATATCAGGGACGCCCGGCGAATGGGCAGACCGGCCTGGCCACACTGTACGACATCAGCGGGGACTACACCTGGAAGCACGGCATCTCCCTGGTCCTGTATTTTGGCTACGCCGTGGGCGGTCCGGTGATCAAAAAGATCTACGCGGAGAACGGCAATGGCGCGTTGGGCTATACCGAGCTGAACTACCACTTCTAACGCGATTTTCCGCGAAAAACCCAACATTTTGTGAGAGTGCGGGTCTCGGCGGAGGGGGTGGTTCTAGTACATCGGTACTTTTTCCACCTGGGAAATCTTTGTATCTGGCGTTCTATTGTTCTCTCGGTGATAGGCGGATAGACTCGCACTTTGAATAAGGGAGGTCCGCCTTGACAGGCTCAGAGCGCCGCACGACCCAGAGGTTTTCCATGCGGCTGCCACTAACAGTGCGCTGGACAACAGGGGCAGCAGTTGGAGAAACAAGCACGGAATCCCGCGACGTCAGTTCCCGTGGGGTCTATTTCTTCCTATCGAAAGACGTCAAAGAAGGTTCTCCCGTAGAGATTCTGCTGACATTGCCGAACGAGATCACGCTGGCTGGTCCGGTGAAGGTACGTTGCCTGGGCCGAGTGCAGCGCACGGAAGCGCGCGAAGAGGGTTCCGTGGGGGTAGTGGCGGCAATCGAGCGGTACGAGTTTTTGCGGGGTAGCGAAGAACACTAATCGCAACGACCACGCAAACAGGTTTAGCAGGACGGATTTCCTTGCTCGCTCACTGCGGAGGCGGGCGGGAATAGCCGGGGTGCCTCGGCCCCTCAGCGGAGCGCCCCGGCTGATTTTTTTGTGTGGGTGAAAGTCGGTCTTCGGCGGAAGCAAGCGGGACGAAAGCGCGCCCGGCGTTGCTCCGCGCGAGAGTGAGCAGTCTCCTTGCGGTGAGTACCCAGGAAAACCCAGGAATCGTAAGACACCAGCGGCGCAGGGGTGTGCCCGCTGTGTTTGGCTGCAGGAGGTCAGAGGTTGCTGCCCAGGAAGCGCCTGTACCTTGGGGCAGGCGCTTTTCGCAAAGCGATAGGCGAAGATTCAGACAGCCCCTGAAACGGGTGAAATTTTCATGCTTCTGGTGTGGGGGAAGCGACAGGAACGACCACTATGCCGGACCAACCGGCCAAGAACTTTTTGGGATTCACATGGGGTGGAGACGCAAAGCAGACGGAAAGGCTTGCTACGCCCGAAGAACTTGCGGAATATGGAGCTCTCGGACCTGACCCCGATACCGAAGCGAAAATTCTGGCGTTGTTCGAAGAACAGTTGTTGCAGGATTTAATCAAAGAAGTTCCCGCCCAGCCACCCGTTGTACCCGGTTCCCCAGCCGCCGTGAGTGAACTCATACCGGAGATTTCCGTCCATATGAATGAGCCAGTGCCGGTACAAAGATTGGATATCGCCACGGGAGCCTTGTCAGAAGAGGCCACGGCGAAGCCGGGGGTGGTTCCGGCTCCTGGGGTGTCGGAAGCGGCAATCGAGAGTGTTCGGCAGACGTCGGTCGCGGCGGACTCGCAAATCGCGGTCGAACCAGCGGCGATGGCCGAGAAGGCCAAGGAGAAGGCTACGGAAGCCCCTCTCGTGCATGATGCCGAGGAGCTAGTCGCGGCGCCGGAACCGTGCACGAGCACGGGCGACTTACTTGAGTTTGCCGAAGTGCTGGATCAACACCGTATCTGGGTGGAATCCGGAGGAAGCGAAGGAGCGCAGGGCCACTTTGCCGGAGCGGATCTTACGGGTGTGGATTTAACGGCCGTGAATCTGCAGGGAGCGGAACTGCAAAAAGCGAATTTGCGGGGTGCCGATCTGTCGATGGCGAACTTGCGCAACGCCAACCTGGTCGAAGCGGATTTGCGCGAAGCGAACTTGTTGGGGACGGAATTTGCGGGCGCGAATTTGATGGGCGCGAATCTGTATGGAGCGCAGGGGTTGTGGGCAGGACGGCTGGGCGGAACGAATTTGTTCGATGCAACGCTGCCGGAAGCGGTGGCGACACTGAACGGCCGAAGAACGATTGAGCAATTCACACAATCGGCCCGGTGGTTTTACCTGCTGGTGATTTCGTTGTGTGCGTGCGCATGCGCCCTTGTGGCACTGACCACGGACGTACGGCTGCTGCTGGACGAATCGGCGACGGTGACGGCGCGCATTCCCAACGTGCTGCCATTGCAAGGATTCTACCTTGGAGCACCGTTACTGCTGACTGTGTTCTACCTGCGGTTGCAATTTCTGTTGTTGCGGCTTTGGGGAAGCATGGGCGCGCTGCCCGCAATGTTTCCCGATGGGCAAACGCCGGAAAAGGATGGGCGCTGGTACCTGATGGGCCCGATCCGGCCTTATTTGCGGTGGACCCGCGATCCGCACTCGGCGGCGGTGGGGATGGTGGAGTGCTACGTAGCGATTCTGCTGGCGTATTGGGCGGTGCCTGCCGTGTTGTTCTTCTTCTGGCTGCGCTACCTGGTGATGCAGGATTACCGGGGAACTTTGCTCCATCTATTTCTGTTCACGGTAGCCAGCGCGGCGGCTTGCGGATTACCGCGCGTGGTGAAGCGGGTGCTGCGTCCGGGAGACTGGACGGAGGAAAGCACGCCACAATTTTTGCGGGACGTGTGGAAGGGCATGCGGGTGCCGGTGCTTGTGGGATTGACATTGTTTCTCCTCTCGTTAGGCGTGATTCGCGGACTTCCCGGTGATGCGAATTTGCGGCCGGAAGTGGGGCGAGCGGATCCACGGCGATGGGCGGCGAGCGCGTTTCAATTTGTGGGATTCCGTCCTTATGCGGACCTGACCGATGAAAGCATCTCGGTGCATCGCGACGTACCGGCAACGGGCGCGGGGCAGGGCAACGAGGCGACAGGCCCGCGATTGAATGAAATTAACTTGCGGTATTCGCGCGGATACCACGCGGCGTTTGCCAATGCGCGGATGTGGCGAGCCAACCTCGAAGGAAGCAGCTTGGCGGAATCGGACTTCCGCGGAGCGAATCTGCGGGAGGCGAATCTGCGGTCGGCGAAAATGGACCACGTGCTGGCCGATAAAGCGAATCTGGTGAGTGCCGATGCACAGGGGGCGGCATTCAACGGGGGAAGCTTCCAGGGTTCAGACTGGTCGTTTGCGAACCTGCAAGGCGCAATGCTGCCGACGGCGAATCTGACGGGAGCGACGATGTATTCGGTGAACCTGCGGCAAGCGAATTTGCTGCGGGCGGAACTCGCGCATACGGATTTGCGCGATGCAAAACTGGAAGACGCGGTGCTGTCGCTGGCCAAGCTGGAGCAAACGGATTTTTCGGCGGCGAAAATGATGGGCGCCAACCTGACCGGAGCACAGGCGAAAGGAACAATTTTCCTGGAGGCCGATCTTTCGAAGGCAGACCTACGTGGCGCGACATTTGCGGGGGCTGTGCTGCGACAAGTGAAACTGGACGGAGCGAACGTGATGGGCGCGGATTTCCGCGGCGCACTGGGGCTGGAAGCGTGGCAGGTATGCGCCGCACAGGGGTGGCGCGGGGCGCAGTTTGACGCAGATGTGCAGGCGGCGGTGCAGCAGAGTTGTGGAACACCGTCGGTGAGTTCGCAGCCGTAGACGAGGAGGCACAAGCAAGTGCCTTAACAGTTTCCTCGTGGGGGCTAAACCCCGGCTTCGTAAAGCTCAAAATCCCAAACGATTGTTAGAGGTCGCGCTGCTGGAAGCGGTAGAGAGCTGAGCAAAGGGCGACGAGCAGGTAGGCGATAGAGTAAAGCATCATGGTGGAGCTGGGGGCGGAGCGCGAGGCGAATGGGGAAAAATCAAGAGTGCGCGCGATGGAAGACTGCATGACGTAGCAAGCCCGGCGCCAGATGGCCTCACTGGGCATCAACACACTGGAAAGAATACCGAGGTTGATAAGGCGACTGGATTGCGTGACGCTGCCGATCTGCTCAAGCCAGCCGCCGATGAAGGCGATGCCATGCAAGCCGAGAACGATGACGCCGTTGGTGAGCGTGGAAAATATGGTGCCGAAGAGGAAAGTCAGTGTAAGGACGAGCAGACATTCGAGATAAATTAACGACGCGCCCTGCACGGCGCCACGCGGCTGGACACCGGCAATGAAGTGGCCGATCGCCACAACACCGGCAAAAACCAGAGCGACATAGACAGCGACCATAGCCGCGAAGCCGAACCATTTGCCGAGAAGCAGTTGCCAGCGGTGGATGGGCTTGGTGGCGACGGCATGAATTGTGGAGGAAGCGATTTCCCCGGAAATGGAATCGACGCTAGTGAGGACCGTCATCAGAACGGCCAGCATATCGATGGCATAAAAACCGACTTGCAGGATGGAACTGAGAGCCTGATAGCGAAGCACCGGGGGAATTTTGGTGAAGTGCGGATCCTTCACCTGAAAGTGCATGCCGGTGCCGAACAGCGCCAAAAAAGCGGCGGCGGCGAGAAGCGCGGCCCAAAGGATTTTGCGGCGAGCGGCTTCGCGGAAGGTGACACCGGCGATGAGCGAGAGTTGCCTCACAGGCCCTGATCCTCCCCCATGATTTTGAGGAAAGATTCTTCGAGCGAAAGATGCTGCGGCGTAAATTCGAAAACATCGACATTGCAGGAGATGAGGTAGCGGAGTATGTGGGGAAGGGAATCCATGGAATCGGTGGAGAGGGAGAGTCGATCCTCCAGGAGTTGGGCGGAATTCGTCCACTGGGAAAGGCCGGGGAGAATGTCCTGGCGCAAATTACGCGCGCGGACGTGAACCTGGATTTCCCCTTCGGGAGAAGCGCGCAGATCGCGGGAACCGACAACCTCCCCCTGCTTGATGAAGACGACGGTATCGCAGGTGATTTCGACTTCGCCGAGGAGATGGGAATTGAGGAAGACGGTGGTACCGCGCTTGCGCTCGTTGCGGATGATGTCACGGACAAGTTGGCGGCCCATGGGATCGAGGCCGGATGTCGGTTCATCGAGGAAGACGAGGTCGGGTTCATGAATCAGGGCTTGCGCAAGGCCGATACGCTGCATCATGCCCTTCGAAAATCCGCGAAGGCGGCGGTCACCATGCGGCGTGAGGCCAACAAGGTCGAGATAGGCGGGTACGCGATCGTGAAGTTGGGCGGGAGTGAGACCGCACAGGCGGCCGTGAAGAAAGAGGAGCTCAGCGGGGGTCAGCCAGTCATAGAAACGAAAATCTTCGGGGAGGAAGCCGACTTTGCGGCGAACTTCGACGTTCGAGAAGAGATGGCCCAGAATCTGCGCCTGACCGCTGGTGGGCTTTACCAAGCCGAGAAGCATCTTGATGGAGGTGCTCTTCCCGGCGCCGTTGGGGCCGAGGAAGCCGAAGATTTCGCCGCGCCGGACCTGCAGGGAAAGGCCACGGACGGCCACCTTGGAACCGAACTGCTTGCGAAGGCGGACGGTTTCAATGGCCAGGTGATCGTTCGGCAGAGAGTCCTCCGGAGTACTTTTTGTTACGCTCGTTAAGGTCTACATCGAACAGAGATTGCTCGCTTCATTCGGATTGACGAACTTTAAAAAAGGCCGGTCATTGGAGCGAACTGGCTAATTGTACTGCGGAAGCGGCATCGCCCCTGCCGATGAGGCTATAGATGATTTCGCCGTCAATCCAGACAAGGGCAAAGGACGGCCGGTCATTGTTGGAATTGGGGAAACGCAGGAGCGTGCCACGAACACCATTGACGGTAACGGCTTCGTAGGATTGCACGGCGCGCGGAATCGGAAGGACTAAGGTTGACTTCCAGTCGA
Organism: Candidatus Acidiferrales bacterium; assembly: GCA_963775865.1. Lineage (GTDB taxonomy): Bacteria > Acidobacteriota > Terriglobia > Acidiferrales > UBA7541 > Acidiferrum. The sequence continues at coordinate 81,316 of CAVZKU010000016.1, forward strand.
CCGACTGACAGAACTCTCGAGCCTTCACCGGATTCCAACCCGCCAGTTGAAGACCAATTTCCGCCAATTGCTGGATGTTCAGGTCCGAAGGAACATTCACAACGGGACTGGGCGCTTGAATGACAACCAGGCACGGATTAGCGGGAGCGGAGGAGGCAGCCGGTTCCTCGCCTTTCGGGCAGGCGCCGTATTTGACTGCAACCGCACGGGGAACTTGAACAGAGATGGTGGCGCCATCGAGCGTGGCGGGAAGAAGCAGATCGGAGCGTCCGGCTTGATCGAGGATGTCCTGCAAGCGCGAGCGGTCCAGGGTCAGATGAAACGCGTGGGCGCCAGAGACATCGAACGTGGGCGAGTCGGTACGAGCGGAAAGCAGGCGAACCGGGAACCCAGCGATCTGGGTGGCGGCGGCGCGGGAATCGGCCAGGGTTCCTTTTTCGTTGGTGGTGACCACCGCGTTTTCGGAGAGCAGTTTGGCCATGGCATCGAGAGGCTGGCGGGACGACGCGTTATCGAGAGGGCCGAAATCCAGGCTGACGGTCTGGACTTGCTCGACACGCAACGTGGCCAGAAGGCGCTGAGCGAAACTGCGCGTAGCGGGGAACATCAGGGAAATGACCAGCACAGCGGCGGCGAGAGTGGCTGCCCAGGCGAATCGGGAGCGGACGGAGAAGAGTCGTGCGAAGAAGGGCGCATGCTCTTCCAGCGCGGGAAGATTGGCCTGGAATCGCGCCCAAGCAATATGAGGATTTACTTCGGCTGCTGCAGCGGGTGCGTCCAGCGAGGCGAGTTCGGACGCGACACGCAGAGCAGTCGCGGACAAAGACTGAGCGCGAGCTTCGCAGACAGCGCAAGATTCAAAATGATTTTTCAATTCCGCGATCTCAAGGGGATTGAGCTCCGCATCGAGGTACGCACGCAGCGTGCTATCGGTAGGACAGTTCATACGACCTCCTAATCCTTCTCACCAAAAAGCTGTAAATAACATTTCTCAAAACCGGCCTCGGCACGGATCAGCAGCGTTCCGACCGAGGCATGCGAAATCTCGAGGTGGGAGGCAATTTCCTTGTAGGAATAGCCGGAAGCCCGCAGGAGAAGAATCTGTGCCCATTCGGGCTTGAGACGCGAGAGAGCCCTGCGGACGCGTTGCTGGGTTTCGGCGCGCAGAAGAAGTTGGAGACCATTTTCGGGCTGGCCGGAAGCGGAAACGGCGGTCGAAGCCTCCTGGGCCACGCGCGTGTGACGATTGCGGGCGCGCAAATCATCGATGCCCATGTTCATGGCTGTGCGATAAAGCCAGCCGGGGAGGTTGGCGCGCATCGAGGGAGGCAACATGGCACTATGTAATTTCAAGAAGGCCTCGTTCGCGATTTCCTCGGCGCGACCGGAATCGCCAAGCATGCGGCGCAACAGGTAGACCAGCCGGGGATAGGTGGAAAGGAAAAGGTCTTCGAAGGCCTGAGGGGAGAGTTTGCTGGGGCCGAAGGCAGAGGTGGACATAGCGGAGGCTGTCTTCGTTAACGGTTCTAGCAAACCTTCAAGCACGCTTGGTTCCCTGCCTTTCTGTAGGTTATACGCCTAAGGCGAGGGCAATGTGACAGCCTCCGGGGCTGGAGGTTGTTTCGCAGCGGGAATGGGAAGAACGGAGTCAAAAGTAGCGGATTGGTTTGCCGCAGCGGTTGACAAGCAGCGCTGTGGGCACGTAAACTCGTGCTGCACGTATTTTCGTGCTGGTGGTCTTATGCCCCCAAAAACCAATATCACCTTGAAACTGGATGCCGACCTCTTGAAGCGCGTCAAGGTGCTGGCGGCGCAAACCGGTACCTCTGTGAGCGCGATGCTGACGACAAAGTTGGAAGAAGTTGTTACGAAGGATGAAGAGTATGAAGAAGCCAAGAAGCGCGCGAAGGCGCTGATGAGGGAAAGCGCCGGGTCTGGGTGGAGAAAACCGAAGTCTCGAGACGAACTCCATGAGCGGTAAGGTCTTCGTGGATACGAACATCCTGGTTTACGCCCACGATCGTGGCGCAGGGAAGAAGAACCTCCGGGCCCAAGATTTATTGACACAATTGTGGGAAGAGAATCGGGGAGTCCTAAGCACGCAAGTGCTCCAGGAATTCTGCGTCAACGTGAGGCGAAAGTTTCAGCAGCCCATGAAGCCAGAAGAGGTGCGTGAGGCGATTCTCGTGTACAGGAAATGGCGAATCGTGGCAAATTCGGCGGAATCGCTCTTGCGTGCGCTGGAAATTGAAAAGAAGTTTCAACTGTCGTTTTGGGACGCGATGATCGTGCAGGCCGCGGGGACTGCTGGCTGCGAAGTGTTGTATTCAGAAGACCTGTCAGACGGACAGGAATATGACGGAGTACTTGTGGTGAACCCGTTTGAACAGCGAAAGACGGGCAAGTAATTCCGAGTTTTCTCAGAAAAGACGAACGGGTAAAGCCACAGGCGGAACCTGCCGATGAGAGTGACACAGGGTAATCTGCGACTGCTCGGTGGCGCTGTCGTAACTCTGGTCCTGTTTGCGGTAATTGAGTTGAGACCCTTCGGCGATCCTAGCGGGTCGCCCGGGAGGACCCAGCGCTATCTACTTTGAACGACAAAAAAAGTGGCTAACGCTCTTCGCCGAAGCGGCGGATGTCTTCGGGGCCTTCGTTCAGCGGCATGATATCGCGGCCCTGGACCAGTTGGCGGATCTGCCCAACGATGTCGGGATTAGCGAGCGTGGTGATATCGCCGGTATCCATGTTATTCGAAATGGCGGCGAGAACACGGCGCATGATTTTGCCGGAACGCGTCTTAGGCATGTCTGGAACGATATGGATGCGCTTGGGGCGAGCGATCTTACCGATGATGGTTTCGATCGTTGCGGTAACCTTTTCGAGAACCGCCTTCTTCGGTAGCACGCCGGGCTTCAACGAGATGTAGATTTCGGGGACGCGGCCTTTGACCTCGTCGACCACAGGAACCACCGCCGCTTCGGCAATATCCTGGATGGTGAGGCAAGCGGACTCCAGCTCCTTGGTGCCCAAGCGGTGGCCAGCCACGTTGATGACGTCATCAACGCGGCCGAGGATGCGGTAGTAGCCGTCGGCCGGGAGAACCGCGCCGTCCGCGGCATAGTAGGGCCAATCACGCCAATCCTTGCTCTGGGGATTCTTGTTGTACTTCTTATAGTAGTTGTTGACGAAGCGATGGGGATCGCCCCAGATGGTTTGCATGATACCGGGCCAAGGATTGCGGATGCAGATGTTCCCAGCATTGTGGGATTCCGGGGAAACTTCCTTACCTTCTTCGTCCCAGATGACTGGGTAAATACCAAGACACGCAGGACCCGCGCTACCAGGCTTCATGGAATCGAGAGCGGGCTTGGTGGTGCACAGGAAGCCGCCTGTTTCGGTTTGCCACCAGGTGTCGACGATCACCGCTTCCCCCTTGCCGACAACTTCGTGATACCAGCGCCAGACTTCCGGCTCGATGGGTTCGCCGACCGTGGTCATATGCTTGAAACGATAACCGTGCTTTTTTGGCTCGTCGCCACCGGCTTTGCGGAGCATGCGAATGGCGGTAGGCGAAGTGTGGAAGATATTCACATCGAGGCGCTCCGCGATGCGCCAGGGGCGGCCGGCGTCCGGGAATTGCGGCACACCTTCATAGAGAACACTCGTAGCGGCGAGGGCCAGAGGGCCGTAGACGATATAGGAGTGGCCGGTGATCCAGCCGATATCAGCCATGCACCAGTAGACATCTTCGGGGTGAATGTCCTGATAAAACTTGGAAGTGCCAGTGACGTAGGCGAGGTAACCGCCAGTCCGGTGCTGGCAGCCCTTGGGTTTGCCGGTGGTGCCGCTCGTGTACATGAGGAAAAGAGGATCCTCGGCATCCATCGAAACGGGCTCGACGATACGGTTCCTATAATCCTTGAGGACATCGTCGATGAAATAATCGCGCTCGAGAATCATGGGCGAATCGGAAGCGTAGCGGTGGGGATAGCGTTTCCAGACGAGAACCTTGTCGATGCGCTGACCTTCCTTCTTGGCGGTTTCGACAGCGAGGTCGGCGCTGGGCTTGTGGTCTACCCAGCGCCCGTTGCGGTGGTAGCCATCGGCGTAAATCAAAACGCGGCTGCCGGAATCGGCGGCGCGAAGGCCACAGGCTTCTCCGGAGAAGCCGCCGAAGACGACCGAATGGATGACGCCGAGTCGGGCGCAAGCGAGCATGGTGATGGACAGCTCGGGGATCATGGGCATGTGAATGGTGACGCGATCACCCTTCTGCAAGCCGGCAAAGTCGCGGAGCATGGCGGCCACTTCGTTGACGCGGCGGTAGAGTTCCTGGAAGGTGATGACTACATGGTGTTCGTCCTCAGGTTCCGGAACGAAGATGAGCGCGGCCTTGTTCTTCCATTTTGCCAAGTGACGATCCACGCAGTTGTAGCTGGCGTTGAGCTTGCCGCCCACAAACCACTTCCAGAAGGGAGGGTGTTCGGTGTCGAGCGTGGTGTGCCAGTATTGATCCCAGTGGAGGAGTTCGGCGTATTCGCGGAAGCACTCGGGAAAATTCTTTTCGCTGAAGCGTTCAACGGTGTGCGGATCGTTCAGGTTGGCCTGAGCGATGAAGCGGGCCGGCGGCCGAATATATTCTTCTTCCTTCCAATGGACCGCAATCTGGGCTTCGGTCAGGGATGGCTTCTTGGCGCTCGGTTTCCGTTCGCGCTGCTTTTTCTCGAGGGTTTTCGGCACGGCATTCTCTCCATTGAAGTGAGGAAGTCGTATGGCCAGGTACGTACGCCCGGAGCGGCGCGTTGCTTCGGTGAGGCAAGACGCCGGGGGACCAGCGTCGGGTCCAAGGCCAGAGTGAGAATGATGCTACTACCGGAGTTCCCACGTCAATTGGTAGGCCGGCGGTGCCGGCGGTGGGGGGCAAGGAAGCCCGGCGGCGTTCGGGAACCGCAGGGCAGAAAACTCCGTCTAACCGAGCGTCATCCAAGTTATTGTTTCGATACGAAAAAGGTCGTTTGACTCTAGGTTCCCCTGATGAGCCGCATGAACGGAATCTTGGCGAGGGTATCGGTACTTGCGACATTTCTCTTTACGCAGGCCGCGGCGGCAGACGGCCTGCCCCGCCCGAAGGTGCCTCGGACCGAAGACAGCGTTGTGTTGCGTGGCGTGGTGGTGAATTCTGTCGATGGCACGCCGGTTCGTTCCGCGCTGGTGCAATTGCTGGAAGCGAAGCCGCGAGCGGTCCTGACCGGTGGGGACGGTGCCTTTTTGTTCGAAGGACTGGCTGCAGGGGATGCGGTGCTTGTGGTGCGCAAGCCCGGCTATTTTTCAGCGCAAGAATACTATCCAGAGTCCGTCGGCGAGCAGCGGGTGCACCTGGCTGCCAATTTGCCTCCTGTCGAGTTGAAGCTCTATCCGGAAGCCGTCGTGTACGGCCGGGTAACCAACGAAAACGGGCGGCCGCTCGAAGGATTCACGGTGCAGCTTTTGCATGCGGGTGTGAAACGCGCAACCAGTATGCACGGGAATCAACCAAGCGCCGTTACCAATGAAAATGGCGAGTACCGGCTTGCCGAATTGCGAGCGGGAACGTATCTGGTCAGCGTAACGCAAAAGCTGGATGCGGCTGGACCGCTGTCGTTGTTCCAGGCGACCAGGCTGAGTCATGGTTATCCAAACTATTTTTATCCGAGCGTGACCGATCTGCGTCTCGCGACCCCAGTGCGGCTGACCCCGGGCAAGCAAGTGCAAGCGGACATGCGCTTGACATCCCAACCGCTGTACCGGATTTCGGGAAATGTGCAGGGGGGAGGCGGGGACGCGCCAACGGTGGTTGTGATGGTAGGCCGACACGACGTGAGGCCGGTTGCGGCGAACTCCGTCATGCCGGGGTTTACGAACTTCGTTCTGGAAGGAGTGCCTGCGGGGAGTTATCTGGTGGGGGCGATGCAACCTTCGCAGGCTGGAGAAAAGACTGCCATCGGTGAGGTTGAGGTTGTGCAGGATGTGGATGGGGTCTCGCTTGTGCTTTCGGAGAAGATGAGGATACCGGTACGATTCCAATACCAGGCCACTCCAGACAGTGGGCATCCGACACAGGATACCGGCGATTCGGTATCTTTCTTGCGAACAGATCTGCCAGTCGATGATGAACTTTTCGCGGCAAACGTGGCAGCAGGGCCGGCCAGCCCGGAAGGCGAGATTTCCTTGGAGCCAGGAACATACCGCGCGAAGGCCAATGTTCAGCCGGGCCGCTGCGTGGCTTCGGTGAAGTCCGGCGGGACGGATATTCTGAATGAAGATTTAGTGGTGAAGGCGGGTGCATTGGTGGATCCGATTGACGTGGTTGTGCGGGACGACTGTGGCCGCATACAGGGCATGGTGCTGAAGGACGGGAAGCCCACCATGGGGAGAGTGTTGCTCATCGAGGAGGATGCGCCGCTAAGAGGATTCTCGACGCCGGCGAACTCCGACGGCGCATTTCAATTGCAGGGATTGCTTCCCGGGAAGTATTTGGCGATTGCGGTGGAGGGTGCGGATGATTTCGATCCCGAGGACCCGGAGAAAGTGGTCAAGGTGAAATCCCGAGCGACGATGGTAGAAGTGCAGCCTTCTGGGGCGGCGAGCCTCACACTTGAGCTGAAGAGCCTGGAACCATGAGTCTGCTGCGCAGATTCGTCCGGGTAGGACTTCTTGCGCTGGTTGCTCTGGCGACGTCCGTGCGAGCGCAGCTTCCGTTCCAGTTGCCGCCCCGGCCGAGCGGCCCTTATGAAATTCGAGGAGTGGTGTTCGATGCGAAGACGGGCCAACCGCTTGCAGATGTAGAACTGAGTCTGCAAGAGAGCGCGCAGCCCGCGAATCCAGCCTTTGAGGTCATTCAATCCCGTGCGGATGGAAGTTTTCGCTTCACGAATCTTGCGGAAGGCAAATACACGCTACGTGGATCGCGACAAGGGTACGCGCAGCAGGCGTTGTCGCAACATGAGAACTTCTGGACGGGCGTTGCGGTAGGCGCCGGGAAAGACTCGGTGCATGTACGGTTCCGGCTGAGTCCTTCGGCGACGATTACGGGTCGAGTGACAGATGAAAATGGGGAGGCAGTGCGCGGGGCAGCGGTCACGCTATGGACGGAGCAGGTGGAGACTGGACTGCGGAGCGTCCAGGGAGCGGGGACAACGCTTGCGGATGACGAAGGTCGATACCGATTTGAACATTTGCTGGCCGGAAAATATTCGGTGAGTGTGACAGCCGTGCCCTGGTACAGCCGGTACGGGTCCGCACAGCAATTTTTGGAGGAATCGGGAATCTGGCGCAACCGGAATGGGCGAGGAGCGGCTGCTACAGGGACGCCCGTCTTGAGCGAGGCCAGTGGTTCGTCAGGGAGAGATATACGGACTGCGTTGCCGGATGTGGTCTATCCAGTCGTGTATTACCCGAACGCGCGCGATTGGCGAGGAATGGAATGGATGAACCTGCAGGCAGGACAAGTCGATAGCGCTGACTTTCATTTATCACCGGAGCCGTCCGTTCATTTGCAGATTCACGTTGAAGAAAGCGAGCGCAGCGAACAACCAGTCGTGGCGTTGCTGATGGACCTGCCGGGGGGAGCGCAAAATAATGCGACGCCAAGTGTTGCGGTCACGGATTCCGGTGGAATGGAAATTTCCGGGGTTGCCGCAGGACGCTACAGAGTGCAGGCGGACGGATGGAGAGGCAGCGAAAGAGATATGGAGCAGGAAATCGACCTTGCGGGGAATTCGCAAGTGCAACTGGAACAGGCGCCGGCGGGTCTGCCTATCCTCGGGGAGATACGTCTTGCGGAGGGGGAGCTCAAAATTGAGCAGATGCTGCTGCGATTGACAGACGCCAAAGGCCATACGTATGACAATTTGTTTTATGGGAACTCTGAGCAACAAGGGCATCCCGCAGGAAGCTTTCAATTTGAGAGAACGCCGGCGGGGCCTCAAGTCTTTGAGTTAGCCGTGCTGCAGCCACAGGATGCAGTCGTGCAACAGATTGAAGCAAAAGGCGCAAAAATCACAGGCACGACTATCGAAACGGATGGCAGCCAGGAAGTCGATTTGATCGTAACTGTGGCGCGAAGTGCGAACGCCATCGCAGGAGTTGCGCGAAAAGACGGAAAGCCGTTTGCGGGAGCCATGATTCTGCTGATGCCAGAAAATGCAAAAGACTGGGAACGGCTGGTTCGACGGGATCAAAGCGATTCCGACGGCAGTTTTCGATTGTCGTCGATTCTGCCGGGGAAATACGCGCTGATGGCGCTGGAAAACGGCTGGGACTTGGAATGGTCGAAGCCGGGGGTGCTGCAGCCGTTTCTAGCCAAGGCGCAGAAATTGGAAATCGGAGCGGGGCAGATCGAACCGGTAGCGCTCGAAGTGCAATGAAGCGGTTTTCGAGGAAGAACACGGGTCTCGTTATTTAGAGAGGTCGCGGATCCACACGGTTTTGGCGTTCGTGAATTCGCGGATGCCGTAGGGGCCGAGTTCCCGGCCGTGGCCCGAAGCTTTGACGCCGCCGAAGGGCAAGCGTGCGTCGGAAGCGACCATCTGATTGATAAAAACCATCCCGGCTTCGAGGTCGTTGATGAAGCGGTCGCGCTCGGCGGGATCGTTGGTCCAGGCACTGGCGCCGAGGCCGAAGCGGCTGTCATTGGCGATGGCCAGAGCGTCGTCGACATTTTTGACGCGGAAAATGCTGGCCACGGGACCAAAAAACTCTTCACGGTAGGCCGGCGAATCCTTGGGAATGTTCGTCAGCACGGTGGGCTGATAGAAATTGCCTGGGCCCGTGAGTGGTTTTCCTCCGGTAAGCAGTTTTGCGCCGGCTTGAATGGTTTTCTGCACGTCCCCGTCAAGATCTTTTACTGCATCAGGAGTAGCGAGTGGGCCAACATCGGTTTTGGCGTCGAAGGGGTCACCCAGCTTGAGGGATTGCATGAGGCGGACAAAGTCGGTTTCGAACGCTTCAGCGATTTGTTCGTGCACGATGAAGCGCTTGGCCGCGATGCAGGATTGACCGTTGTTGATGATGCGCGCTCTTACGGCGGTGGCGGCCGCTTCTTTGAGATTGGCGCTGGGCATGACGATGAACGGATCGCTGCCACCGAGTTCCAGGACCACTTTCTTGATGCGCTTTGCCGCGGAGATTCCCACCTGAATGCCGGCCTGCTCGCTGCCGGTGAGAGTGGCAGCGGCTACACGCGGATCGTTTAGGATACGATCGACTTGCGCGGCGCTAATCAGAAGGGTCTGGAACACGCCATCGGGAAAACCGGCGCGAAGGAGAATTTCCTCAATTTTGAGCGCGCATTGGGGAACGTTGGAAGCGTGCTTCAGAAGACCGACATTACCCGCCATCAAGCCAGGAGCGATGAAGCGAAACACCTGCCAGAAAGGGAAGTTCCAGGGCATGACGGCAAGGACGATGCCGAGGGGTTGGTAGCGGATGAAACTTTTGGACGCGGCAGTCTCGATGACTTCATCGGCGACAAATTTGGCGGCGTGCTCGGCGTAATAGCGGCAGCCGCCAGCGCACTTTTCCGCTTCGGCGAAAGCGGAGCCAAGGGTTTTCCCCATTTCGAGGGTCATGAGATGTGCGGCGGCTTCCTTTTCACTTTCGAGGATTTCGGCGGCTTTGGTCATCCAGCGGGCGCGGTCCGCAAAGGAGGTTTTGCGGAAGCTTTGGAACGCTTTGCCGGCCTTGGAGATTTTTTCATCGACCTGCGCGTCGCTGAGCGTTTCGAATTTTTTGATGAGTTCGCCGGTCGCGGGGTTAATGGTGGCAATGGCCATGAAGGGAGCTCCGTGTAGGAATTGACTGATGTTCGATAAAACGCGAAGGATATTGTATTCCCAAACCTTACTTTTTTACAGTAGAGATATTCCGACCCTGGCAGTGGCCCCGTTCATGTGTGAATCGCAAAGCGTGAGGACAGTTCGCGCCGGCCGAGAGCCGTGACGTGCAAAGCGCGGCTGTCGAGCTCCTGGATCATCCATTTTCGCTTGAGGGCGAGATTCAACAGCGCCGCGCCAAGCGCCCCACCGACATGAGGCCTACGTTCGCTCCAGTCCAGGCAAGGGCAGGCGAAGCGGCGGCGTAAGGCTCTAGTCGCTGCGAAGTCGATCCCGAGGACCGTCAACGCTTTTTCTCCCTCGAAGGACACGGTGTACGCGTTGCTGTTGCGAGTTGATCCCGTGGAGAGCCATCCCAGGATCCGAAAACGGTCGTGGAGCGCCACGCCCACCATGCCAGCCATGTGGTCGTAGCACGTCCGCGCCATACGCAGCCTGCTTGGTGTGGTGGGCAAAAATTTCTTGCGGCAAGCCCCGGCAAGAACACTTAACCCTTCCAGGGCGCTGGCTACGTCCGGCCCATCGAGACTGTAGAAGCGGTGCTTGCCCTGGACGATGACTTTCACAAGGTGTGCGTGCTTTAGGCGATGCAGGTGGACGCTGGCGGTGGACGGCGTGACACCGGCGACAACGGCGAGTTCCGTGCTGGTTCGCGCGTGGCCGTCCATCAGAGAAAAGAGCATGCGGGCACGACCGGGCTCGCCAATGGCAGCGGCAATAGCGGAAACCGCCGCATCCGTATGGGGAGTTACATCCACACTTTGATGATAAACGAATCGTAGTTGCGGGGCAACTGGCAGAGTCATCCGCATGAAGCCAAGCGATTCCACGAGCGCACCGCTCAGCCGCCGCGAAGCCATTCGGAGTCTGGCGGGGATTTGTGCGAGCGGAATCCTTGGCAACGGCGAACCGGCCTAGCCGGCAACGGGGAGAACGAAAATGGAGATTACGTGCGTGATTCGCTATCAGATCGATCCCTACCAGCGGGAAGCGTTCAAGCAGTATGCAGAAAATTGGGGGCGCATCATTCCGAAATGCGGCGGACACCTGATCGGATATTTTCTGCCCTATGAAGGCACGAACGATGTCGCCTGGGGATTGATCGCGTTCGAAAGCCTCGCGGCGTATGAGAGGTACCGGGCGCGCTTGAAGTCCGATCCGGAAGGGCGGGAGAATTTTGCGATGGCGATGCGGAAACGCCTGATCTTGCGGGAAGAGCGAAATTTCGTGGAAGTGGTAGACGGAACGTTTGGTCTTCCTTCAAAGTAACCTGAAGGAGCGTATTCGCTGATGAAGACACAAAAGGAAAAGGGGGTCGCATTTCGTGCACTCCATGCGCGAAAGGGGGCGTTCCTCCTGCCAAATCCGTGGGACACGGGGACGGCGCGGTTGCTGGAGCGATTGGGTTTCGAGGCTTTGGCGACGACCAGCGCTGGGTATGCTTTCTCGGTCGGGCAACAGGACCATACCGTCGTTCGTCTTGCCATGATGGAACATTTGACCGCGATCGCGGCCGCGAGCGATTTGCCGGTCAGTGCGGACTTGGGAAACGGGTTTGGAGAGGCTCCGGCAACGGCCGCAGAAACCATTCGGCTTGCGGCAGACGCAGGCGTGGTGGGAGGCTCCATCGAGGATGCTACCGGGCGAGCGGATCATCCCATTTACGAGCACGAATTGGCTGTGGAACGAGTCCAGGCGGCGGTGGAAGCCGCGCGTGGTCTGCCATTTCCGTTCACACTGACGGCGCGAGCGGAGAACTACTTGAACGGAAGGCCGGACCTTAAAGACACCATCCAACGACTGCAGCGGTATCAGGAGGCCGGCGCTGATGTTCTGTACGCGCCCGGGCTGGTCCGGCGCGACGATATCGCCGCCGTGGTGAGCGCAGTGGACCGCCCCGTCAATGTTCTCGCCGGAGTGCAGGGTTTCGAGCTCAGCGTAAAGGACCTTTCGGAGATGGGAGTGCGGCGGGTGAGTGTCGGTAGCGCGCTCTGCCGTACGGCGTATGGCGCGTTCCTGCGTGCCGCCCGGGAAATGAGTGAGCGAGGCACATTTTTGTTCGCGGAAGAAGCGGTGAGCTTTCGTGAGATTACCGGCCTATTCAAGGCCTGAAGCGAACGCCAAGTTCGCCCGCCGTCTCGCAAGACGCCAGGTTAACAAGAGCAAGTAAACAGGGCAGATCCATCCGCTGAAAGATCAATGAAGGGTATGAATGGTCGGGGCGCCGAGATTTGAACTCGGGACCTCCTGCGCCCAAGGCAGGCGCGCTACCAGGCTGCGCTACGCCCCGACCGTGACTGCTTTATTCATTCTAAAGCACTCCCCAACTTTACTCCTAATCCGCCTCGTCATTTCTGGCCTATGGACTGAACCCCAAACTTGAGACATCTCATTGGCTTGGCGGTTCATTTTCTCCAAAGCCTCAACCAGGGTAGTGCTTCGGCTGTTCTAACCCCAGCGAGCGATTTAGCCTTTGTTTTCAAAGTAAATTGGGGGAAGTGGCTAGTACTCCACATGCGCTCTGAACAGTGATGGCAGATCTCGCCGGCGCAGATCCATCGGTACCGAAGAATTTTGGATAGATAGACGCCTTCCAGAATACGTCGCCTTACACTTCTATTTGTTCTTTGAGACTTTTGATGATCGCAGAAGACGCCGCCATGCGCTGAGTTCTAAGATCCAGCTGATCTCGCAGACGAGTTCGCGCTCCTTGGCAATGTGCTGCTGTTCATTCCACACCATGCGGTTTTCGGTTCCCAGTACGCATGATCTCCAGCCGGTGACGCCGCAACGGAAAGGGCTTCTGCATGAGTAGCGCCTGTGTCCATCAGTTCAGTCTCCCGCCGTTGGAACCGCGCCTCTCTGTTGGCGCGGCATCAGGGGGGCAGCGGCCGTCACAAATACCGTGGAAGCGTATGCTTATGACGGGAAAACGGAGGGATGAAACGGTCCAGGGAATAAGACTGCATGGGTTAGCGCCTGGTGGCTTGTTCTGTCACCCAATCTGTACCTGTCGCGGTAACCCCGCTGGAGAGCAACGGAGTATGCTCCAGCACCGCATCCACGAAGTTCTCAATGCATGGAAAGTGCAGATTGGAATGGGGAGGCAAATTTTCCTCACCGGCAGGAGAAACCAATCGAGGTCCGTTCAGCGGCGTAAGGTCCAACATCCCTTCACTGCCTGCGATGCGAAACTCATCGCGGGCAACCTGCGAATTCCACCGCACGTCCACCACAGCATGCACGCCGCTTGCATACTTGATTAAAACCGTGGCGGAATCCTCCACCGCGAAATAGTGGACAACGTTGGACAAACAGGCATGAACCTCCACGGGCTGACCAAAGAAGTAGTTCAACAGGTCAATGCGATGGGAACCGATATCATAAAGCGGTCCGCCGCCGGCTTGGACCGGGTCGAGCAGCCATGAACGATGCTCGTTTGGCGGCTGACTATGGCAGGTGGCTAACGCCATGAGCGGCCTTCCGATCGCTTCCTGGCGGACCAATTCCAGAGCGCGCTGTACTTTCGGATAACAACGCCGGTAGTACGCTACTCCGAAGCAGCGCCTGCTTTTTTGCGCCGCCTCCGCCATGTTCAACGCTTCGGCGTGGTTCATCGCCATAGGCTTTTCGCACAAAACGTGTTTCCCCGCATGCAGAGCTTGCATGCTTTGCGGCCCATGCAGAAACACAGGCGTGGCGATGTAGACAGCATCAAACGTCCCGTGGTGCAACGCTTCTTCCAGGCTGGAAAACGCGGGGACTTCATACGATACGGCTTTGTTGGGATGCCGCGTGACCACGGCGGCAAGCGAGCTGCGCGGCTCCGCTTGAATTGCTGGGATCACCCGCTTGGTTGCAATATCCCCTATCCCCACCACCAGCCATTGCAGCATAGGATCTATCTTACAGCGGCGCACTTTTCTGGGGGCATGTTCACGCGGCTGAGTTGCCGTTACCTCGCGGGGCTAGTACGTATTTTAGCGTTTAGCAGGACCTGGCAAGTTGCACTGGACATGCACAATCACGTCCTCGGAAATCCAATTGTTGTGCAAATATGGGGACGGGAGTGGGGCCGCTCTGTGCGCTACGTAGACATGCACTCCCAAGTATCCAGAATGGAGTTTTGCGATGAGGCCAGCCAATACGCTTTCGACTAGACGCGAATTCCTACAAGCTGCCTCCGCTGTGGCCACAATTTCAGCGGCCGTCCCTACATCTAATGCCCTGACTCAACTTGCTCCGCAGCGACCCAGCGAGGACGCGTTTCTGGCTCGGCAAAAGGAACGACGAAAAGAATTATGGGGGCTCCTAGGGGATTTGCCGTGGGAGCATAAGCCGGGGCCAGCGAAGCTCGTCAGCACGGAAGAGCACGAAGACTACGTACTTGAGCGGCTGGTGCTCGATTTGAACGGTGCGGAGCCGGTACCGGCCCTTCTGCTGATTCCCCGTAAAAGGCAAACGCCCGCCCCGGGATTGCTGTACATCCACTGGCATGGCGGGATGTACGACCTAGGCAAAGAGATGCTGCTCAAGGGTGTGGAGGTCGCGCCAGCGTATGCGCCTGTGTGCGCGCAGAAGGGGCTGGTGACGTTGGCGATCGATAGCTGGTGCTTTGGCGAACGCAAGCACGAGAAGGAAGGTCACGAGGGCGAAGAAAATGTCTTCAAGCTAATGCTGTGGAAGGGGCAAGTGCTGTACGGGATGATGATGTTCGACGAATTTCGCGCGATGGACTATCTGGCGAGCCGTCCCGAAGTGGACGATCAGCGGCTGGGCGCGCTGGGTATGTCGATGGGCTCGACGAAAGCGTGGTGGCTGGCGGCGCTGGATCCGCGCGTGAGGCTCTGCATGGATGTGTGCTGCCTGACCGATTACGAAGAACTGATCAAAGCGCATGGCTTGCAGAGCCACGGGATCTACTATTTCGTGCCGTCGCTGCTAAAGCATTTTCAGACCTCGCAGATCAATGAGCTGACTGTCCCCCGGGCGCATCTCAGCGTGAACGGGAAGCGCGATGAACTAACGCCGCCAGCAGGCGTGGACAAGGTGCGTGATTATTTACTGCCGCTATATCGGAAGTACGGGAAGGAAGCGGAACTCCGCGTAGAGTTGTTCGATTGCGCCCACATGGAGCTACCCGAGATGCGCAAGCTCATTCTGGAGTGGATGGATCGGTGTTTGGTCGCGGCACCGAGAAACTGACCCATTGCCGACTACTTGGTTTCTGTGGGTACTAGGCGGAACTTGTCCGGTTTGCGTTGGGCCGAATCTGTGCATATCTGCGAAAGCGGATTCGGTCTGCCAGAACAAAGGTGCTGTCGGGGAATCAACTTCGAGGATACCCGGAGAAGCTAACTTCTGTCTGGATTGAGTTTGGGGGTGCAGGTCAGTCCCGATGAGTGCACGACGGAATCTACTTCACCCCTCAAGACAGCCCGCGGAGCATTTGCTTTTTCGATTTCGCGACTAGGAAAACTCGTGAAATATTCAAGGCGGACAAAGACCTCTCAGACGGCATGTCCATTTCCCGAAGGCCGTTACATGCTCTACTCGCAAATCGATGAGAGCAACGCCGACATTATGTTGGTCAGTAATTTCCACTAAGAGTCCCCGTTCTCAGATCTTTTCTCGCTCTTGGAGGTTTTCGCTTCTTCCGCAAAGCCAAGTCCTGATAAGTCTTGTCGGCTTACCGGTAACCTGGCTCCCAGTACGTGACTTTGCCGGTTATTGTATTAATTGATTGGATCCTAGGACATAGAGTGCGGGAGAAAAAAAGCCTCAGAATAGGCCCGTGGGCCCGTGGTCACAAAGAAGCGTGTCTTAAATCACCGTTGAAATATGATTTGAGAGGTATTGGTGTGTGGTCGGCAGTTTCCTACCCGACTCTCTTATCACACTGCCGGCAAGGGAGCGTCGCAGGCTCCCTGTGAGCTTACTGCGCTGAGCCAGAGAATATGGAGGTTCAGCCTTGAAAGTCCTGTGCGCAGCCTGCCCACAGGGTTCCCTTTTCAGACCTTCCTCATCCCCCTGCGCCTCTGACCGGCCCGCAACCTGCGGAGTTGGGAGCGCGAGCAGAAATACAGGCCCAACGTAGAAACATTGGAAGGGAGAACACGATATGGCGAAAGATTCCTTGAGGATTCTGGACGAGAGAACGAATGCCGATTATGCGGTACCGGTGAACGAAGGCGCCATCTGTGCGATGGATTTACGGCAAATCAAAACAGGGACAGATGATTTTGGCTTAATGACTTACGACCCCGCCTTCATGAACACCGCGTCCTGCCGAAGTGCGATTACGTTTATTGACGGTGACAAGGGCATTTTGCGCTATCGCGGCTATCCCATCGAACAGTTGGCAGACAAGTGCACGTTTCTGGAAGTGGCGTACCTGATCCTGTACGGCGAACTTCCGACCGAACCCCAACTGAAGAGCTGGATCAATGAGATCACCTACCACACCATGTTGCACGAGACCACCAAGCGGTTTCTGGAAGGGTTTCGTTACGACGCGCATCCGATGGGCATGTTCATCAGCACGGTCGCGGCCCTGTCCACGGTTTACCCCGAGGCTCGGGATGTGCACGACCCGGAGAAGCGCAAGCTTCAGATTCATCGGCTGATCGGCAAAGTCCCCACGATCGCGGCGTATACCTACCGCCATAGCCTGGGCTTCCCGTACGTCTACCCGGACAACGATCTCAGTTACAGCGAGAACTTCATGAACATGTTGTGGCGGATGACAGAGCCGAAATACCATCCGAATCCGGCGCTGGCCCGCGCGCTGGACATCCTGTTCATCCTGCATGCCGACCACGAACAGAATTGCAGCGCAAATGTGATGAGAGCGGTGGGCAGCTCAAAGGCGGATCCCTACGTGAGCACTGCAGCGGCAGCGGCGGCGCTGTCCGGCCCACTGCATGGCGGAGCGAACGAAGAAGTTCTTAAGATGCTCGACGAGATCGGCAGCAAGGATCGCGTGCCAGCCTACGTTGAGGCAGTCAAGGCGGGGCACGGCAAGCTGATGGGATTCGGACACCGGATCTACAAGAATTACGATCCGCGGGCACGCATCATCAAGTGGGCTGCGGACCAGGTGTTCGCGACCACGCGGAAAAGCCCCAAGCTCGACATCGCGCTCGAACTCGAACGGATCGCGTTAGAGGACGAGTACTTCATCAAGCGCAAGCTCTATCCCAATGTGGACTTCTACTCCGGGATCATCTACCAGGCGCTGGGCTTCAAGCCAGATATGTTCACCGTTCTGTTTGCGATTCCTCGGACGGTCGGCTGGCTGGCGCAGTGGCAAGAGATGTTGGAGGATCCGGAACAGAAGATTGCGCGGCCTCGGCAGATCTATACCGGTTACGCGGAACGGAACTTCGTGCCGATCGAACAGCGTACAGAGAAGAAATTGGCAGCAGGACGATAGGCTGCCCTACGGGGCGGAGCGCCTGAGGGTTGATGGGTTGCGCCCCGCCCCAGTTGATCGTGTGAAGGCAGGGAGCTTGACGCTGCGGTTCGCGGACCCTGGAAAAATTCCCAGATAAATTGTCGTTGCGATCCTTCGCGACACAAAGGGCGCGTTGCCCAGTACAGGGGTGTCTGCTTTTTGAACGGAACAATGGGAAAGCGGAATTTGCCATTGATTTGGTGCAAGTGCCTGGTAACCGGAGTGTGGCTACTAGTACTTGGTTCTGGTATCGTCCCAATGTTCATGCGAAGCAAGTGAACTTTTGTCCCGAATTTGCGACTACGATTCTATTGCACCTCTCAGTTATGTGCGTGTCCGCGGGACGGAGAGATTGTCGAGGCGGCGCCATGAGTTGGTTTGGTCGAGCGAACGCTTACTTCAAGCCTTGTCGATACGCCTATGGCCTCCTGTTAAAGTTCATTTTGCTTATCCTTTTTGGCCTGGGTTTTGCGTAACTGCTACCGAGTGAGCAACGGTGAAGTCGACCTCATTGTTACTGGTGACATCGGACCGCGAGTGATTCGATTTGGATTTATTGGCGGGCAGAATGTGTTCAAGGAATTTGCCGAACAACTCGGAAAGAGTAACGAAGATAAGTTCCAGCTCCGCGGCGGCGATCGCGTGTGGAAAGCGCCGGAGGATCCGATTGCCACTTGGGCCGCAGATAACCTTCCTGTAGAAATCACGATAACTGCAAATGGGCTGATTGCGAAGGCGCCCGTCGAGCCGCGAACCCTTCTCCAGAAAGAGATTGAGGTCAGGATGGCAAACTCTGGAATGAACGTAACGGTGATCCATCGCCTTACGAACCGTTCGCTCTTCCCGCTGGAGTACTCAGTATGGTCGTTGACGATGATGGCGCCAGGTGGCATTTCCATAACGGGATTTCCACCACGCGGCAGGCATCCGGCAAATCTGGAGGCCACAAACCCCTTAGTGATGTGGGCGTATACGAACCTTGCGGACAAACGCTGGGTCTTCACAAAGAAATATATGACGTTGCAACAGGAGAGAAGATCGGCTTGTTTAACCCTGACACGTGGGGCGCCTACGTCTTAAATGACGAAGTGTTTGTCAAACGCACCCAGGCCAATCCTAGTGAGGCGTATCCGGATTTCGGATGCTCCTATGAGGAGTTTACAAATAACGAGTTGGAGATTGAGACACTCGGGCCAATGACAAAAGTACCCCCAGGAAAAACTGCCGAGCAGGTTGAGCACTGGAGTTTGCACCGAAATGTCCATGGCCCCCGGTGCTGGCGAAAATTAGGCCGTCCCAGCAGAAGCCACCCTGGACAGTTAATGGGATAGCAGTTGAGGAGTCCGCGCCTTCTCGTCAGTCGCTTCTCCAGTGCCGGACGCGCGAAAAGGGGCCGGGCGATATCGCCAGCCCCTTGACCGTCCCGGGCTCTTCAGCGAGCCCCTGCCGCGGCCGCGATGGCCGGCGTTCCGACATTCACCTTGATCTGCTTTGGCTTTGCTTCCTCTCGCTTCGGGATGCTAAGCGTTAGCACGCCATTCTGATAGTCGGCTTTGATTGCGTCCGATTTCACGGAATTCGCTAGTGAGAAGCTGCGGCTAAACGAACCGTACGCGCGTTCGACACGCAGATAATTTTCCTCGTTAACCTTATTCTCAAACTTGCGTTCGCCGCGAATTGTCAGGATGTTGTTCTCGACCCGGATGTCCAGATCCTGAGGATTCACATCCGGTAGGTCCGCTTTCACCACCAACTCATGCTCGGTCTCGTAGATGTCGACGGCAGGCGCCCAAGGGGTCAAGTTCGACTCCTCGCCCGTACGTCCCACCACATCGCCAAAAATGCGGTTGATCTGCTCTTGCAGGGTCGCAGCTCCGCGTAAAGGTTGCTCAAAGCGATTCATTGTTCTCATTCTAACCACCTCTTGAATGTTCAGGGATCAGTCTTAGCCACGGACAATTTCAGATAACTCGTGTCAGCTCAGATTGCCATGTGGTCTTAACTCGGTACTTACCGAGCATGGGCTACTTAACTGCGTATGTCAAGTACAATGTCGGCCATTCGCTATAATTAACCATAATAGTTAACTCGAATGGAGTCGTGGATACATGCCGCATGAAGCACTCTCTCCGACCCGAAAACCCTTACACGCTGCGGCGCGCGAACTACTTCTCTATCTCGCTACCAAACAGATCTAATACAATTCCGCCCGCCGGCGCACTCCCCGTTCGCTGATCTTCCCGAGCCACCCTCCCGATGACACCGCGCATACACCTGCTTGCCGGTACAAGGGATGGCCCAACTGCGATAAATGGCTTTCACCCGGGACTTCACTCGTGCCAGATCTTTGGTGATGGTCAGATAACTGCGCACCAACTCCTTCAGCGTTCGTAGGCCATGTTCGCCGTGATACACGGAGGTGAGATGATTGTGGGGCAGCTGCTCCGCCAAGGGACGAGCGTCGATCTTGTCGTTCTGGTTGCCTTCCCTCATGGACTTGTTTTTTCCTGGATCGCACACCACCAATTTCGTGACGTGCGGTTTCATCAAATCGTACAACCAGGCGGCCGACGTTCCTTCTTCAAAGGTGACCTGCAAATCTCCACGCAGCCCCTCGATAAACTGCAGAATCATGCTGGCTTTTACTCCAACAACTCCACCGATCACTTCTCACTACTAACATTTCCAACAAATCGGGAAATCTGCTTTTTGCTCACAGCTAACCCCAATGCTGTGTGCGCCCAAGGCAGGCGCGCTACCAGGCTGCGCTACGGCCCCGACCGACGAACCTTTTTGTTCTAGCAGTTCAATGGCGCGGCGCACAGCCGCGCTTTTCGTCTGCGAAATTGCCGGGCAAGTGTTTCGCGTTCCCCAGATGGTTGCGCTACCATAAAAGCAGCAGGTTAAATCCAGCTCTATTCTCCTTTCGCGAAAGGAAACTTCGATGAATCGGGCATTTCTGGCGGGGCTGCTGGGCGGCTTCCTGCTGTTAACGGGCGGCTGCAAATCGAAGACGGAGAATAAAGACGCCATCCGTGACGCGGTGGTCAAGCACATTGCCGGGATGAACGGCTTGAATGTGAACAACATGACCATCACGGTCACGAAAGCCACGATTACGGGCGAAAAGGCACAGGCGGACGTCGACATCCGCGCCAAGAACGGTGATCCGAACGCCCCAGCGATGCAACTGACCTACGAACTCCAGAAACAGGGCGAGGAATGGGTAGTGCTGAAGGGCCAAGCCACGGGAGGAATGCAGCATCCCGCCCCTGGAGAGATGCCTCCGCAGGGTGCGATGCCGCCCGGTCATCCATCCACCGGAGGAACCAGCGGTCAGATGCCTGCGAATCATCCGGACTTCAATTCCATCCTGAACAGCGCACAGCCGCCGCAGACGCAACAGCCGTCAAGCCAGTCGTCAGCGCCGCCGCAGTCGAGCAATACGAAACCCTAAGAGCGGTATGCGGTCTAAAAATCCTGCAGATCTTCGGTAGGTAGAGCGACGCGCACGGCGTTCAGCACGGCCAGCAGATCAATCACTTCTTGGCCCACGGCGCCCCAGATGGGGGGCAGGTAGCCGAGGGCGGCGGCGAGCATCCCGATGATGCTGGCGGCCATTCCGCCGAGTGCACTTTGCAGGGCAATGTGCCGCATGCGCCGGGCGATGTGCATCAATTCATCGATTTTTTCGAGCGCGGCTTCAAGCACAACGGCATCGGCCGCTTCGGTCGTGATGTCATTCTGCGAGCCGAACGCCACGCCCACGGTGGCAGCCATCAGCGCGGGGGCGTCGTTGATACCATCGCCGACGAAGAGTGTGCGCGCCTTCGCGGTTTCCTCTTTCACGATGGCCACTTTTTCCTCCGGGCTTTTCCCCGCGTGTACTTCTGTGATGCCCACACTTTCCGCGAGATACTTCACTTCGGATTCGCGGTCGCCTGAGAGGAGCATCACTTTGCGCACATCATGTTTCGGTTCGAGATGCTGGATGAAAGAGGCACTGTCTTTGCGTGGCGCGTCGTGAAAGCGAATCGCTGCGGCATATTTTCCGCCGAGGAACACAAGGCACTCCAGGCCGCTTTCGAGGGCCGGCAGTTCGAGCTGCAGAGCCTCCACTTTTCTTCGGCCGGTGATCTGAACCGCATAACCAGAAACGATGCCGCGCAAACCTTCTCCTGGGCGTTCGCTGATTTTTTCTACGGGTAGGACGGCAATTTCCTGACTTTTCGCTTCAGAGACGATGGCGCCGGCGAGAGGATGCTTGGAATACTGCTCTAGGCTGGCGGCCAGTTGCAGCACAAGTGTCCGCTCAAAGCCCTGTGCGCAAATGATTTCGGTGAGGGTGGGCCTGCCGTAAGTGAGGGTTCCAGTCTTATCGAAGATCAGCGTCTGGCACTTTTCAATCTGCTCGAGAACAGCAGGATTTTTGATGATGATGGCGCGGCGCGCGGCCAGGGAGATGGCGCCGATGATCGCAGTGGGAATTGCCAGGAGAAGAGGGCAGGGCGTGGCGATCACCACGACGGAAAGAAACCGCTCCGATTGACCGCTGAGCAGAGCTGCGGTCGTGGCGACGGCGAGGGCAATGGGCGTGTACCAGGCGCCGAGTTGATCGCCGAGGCGGCGCAGCGTGGGGCGCTGCTGTTCGGTCTGATGCATTACCCGCATGATCCGGGCGTAACGCGAGTCTTCCGCCAGTTTTTCGGCGCGGATGACGAGCAGCGCTTCGCCATTGACGGCGCCGGAAATGACCATGGAGCCCGGCATTTTGGAAATTTCGTAGGGCTCACCGGTGAGGTAGGCTTCGTCCATTACGCCGTGACCTTCGAGGACTGTGCCGTCCACGGGGCAGATTTCGTGTGGCAGGACAGTGAGTATGTCGCCGATGCGGATGTCGGCGAGTTTCACATCGACAAGGTTGCCGGCGTCTTTGCGGTGCGCCACGCTGGGCATGCGACGGGCCAACGCGTCCAGAACGGAGGAGGCACGCGCGGTAGCAAATTCCTCCAGGGCTTCTCCGCCGGAAAGCATCAGCACCACGATGGCTGCGACCAGATACTCGCGGAGAAAAATGGCCGTGATGATGGAGATGCCCGCCAGCAGGTCGGAACCAAATTGTCGCTTCCAGAGTTTTTTTAGAAGTTCCCAGGTCATGGGGATGCCACCAATGAGGAGCGCAGCAAAGAGAGGTGAGTTGGAGGGAAAGGCAGGGAGATGGAAGGCGTACTTCAGGATGACATGCAACGCTATTGCAACAAGTGTGAATCCAGCGATCAGCGTTTCTTTGGAGGGAGCGAACCGAGAGTTTCTCGTATCCGCCATTGCCTCAACTTATCGCACAGTCGTTGGTTCAAGTCAAAGGTGCAACTGTCTTGCGGGTTGCCGAAGTTCCTAAACAGTTTTGTCTTTGGAGTCGCAGATGTGCTCGAGATTGCAGGTGGCGCAATTAGGTTTGCGGGCGAAGCAGACGCGGCGGCCATGCCAGATGAGCTGGTGAGAGAAGATGATCCACTTTTCCTGCGGAAGGATGGCCATCAGATCCTGTTCAATTTTCTTGGGGTCCTGGTTGCGAGTGAGACCGAGGCGTTGCGAGAGGCGGATGACGTGGGTATCGACCACCACGCCGCTGGCGATTCCGTATGCGGTGCCCAGCACCACGTTGGCGGTTTTGCGCGCGACTCCCGGCAGGGTCAGGATTTCGTCCATCGTGCGAGGGACCTGGCCAGAGAATTTTTCGATGATCCCCTTGCTGGCACCCATGATGGATTTTGTTTTGTTGTGGAAGAAGCCCGTAGGGCGAATTTCTTTTTCCAGGTCGGTGGGGTTGGCGTAGGCGAAATCTTCGGGCTTCTTGTATTTCTTGAAGAGTTCCTGAGTGACTTGATTTACGCGCACATCGGTACATTGCGCGGAGAGAATTGTAGAAATGAGGAGTTGAAAGGCATTTTCGTGCTTGAGTTCGCAGGTGGCTGCCGGGTAGGCTTCATCGAGCTTGGCGAGGATCGCGGCCACGCGCTTAGGATCGGTGCCCTTGGCAGCTCTCGTAGATTTCTTTGCCGCGGCCTTGCGCGGTTTTGCAATCTTCGCTTTCTTTTTTGCCGGTTTCGCTTTCTTCTTTAGCATGTCCATTCTCCGTCGCTGCCTTGAGGTCACCCATATGTTACGCCAATCGCGGCATTGTGCTTGAAGCTTGCGTTGGAGACACCGCGGATCCGCATCGAATGGGTTGAGAAAGACAAGCGAGCCAGCAGACGCCTAAACCAAGAGTTCCACCAAGCGGCGGAAGGCTCTGCCTCTGTGGCTATAGCGATTTTTCTCTTCGGCTTCTAGTTGGGCAAACGATTTTCCCAATTGCGAGACGTAGAAAACGGGATCGTAGCCGAACCCACCCTCTCCCTGGGCTTGTTCTAGGATTTCGCCGTCGACCTGTCCGGAAACCACCACGAGGCACCGCCCACGAAGCGCCAGAGCAATCACGCAGACAAAGAAAGCGGCACGCTCGGCGCCCTGCTTACCGCGCAGAGCAGCCAGCAGTTTGGTGTTTCTCTGTTCGCTACTGGCTCCCGGTCCGGCGTAACGGGCGGAGAGTACACCCGGCGCGCCGTTGAGCGCGGGAACGACCAAACCGGAATCATCGGCAAATACCAACTCCTCGGAATGCTTCGAATAATAGAGGGCTTTGCCCGCGGCATTCTCCGCGAAGGTGGGAGCATCTTCGGGAAATTCCGGTACCGCGGCGAAGTTGGGAAGCAATTGCAATTCCAGCGCCCGCCCTGCGGCGAGGACCTGATACTCCTTTAATTTGCCAGGATTGCCGGATGCCACGACCAATTTCAGCGGAGCGGACGCTACGCTCATCGGCCGCCCAGGAATTTTGATGGCAACACGGTGCGCTGCTCCTCGCTCAACCGCCGGATGCCGGCAGCCGCGAGCGCGAGCAAGTCTTGCATTTCTCCACCGGTGAAGGGACGGCCTTCGGCGGTGGCCTGAATTTCGACAAAATCGCCGCTGCCGGTCATGACCACGTTCATATCGACTTCCGCGCGGGAATCTTCCTCGTAACAAAGGTCCAGGAGCGAGACATCATCGACAATGCCGACGCTGGTCGCCGCCACGGTGTCGATCAGTGGCGAACTGCGCAACATGCCCGATGCTACAAGACGCTCCATGGCAAGAGCTAAGGCAACAAACGCGCCGGTAATGGAGGCGGTGCGCGTACCTCCGTCCGCTTCGATCACGTCGCAATCGATCCACACAGTTTTCTCGCCGAGGGCTTCCTGGTCGGTCACCGCGCGGAGGGAACGGCCGATCAGGCGTTGAATTTCGAGCGTGCGGCCAGATTGTTTGCCACGCGTCGCTTCCCGTTGCGTGCGTTCTTCCGTGGCGCGGGGCAGCATGCCGTATTCGCTGGTGACCCAACCCTTGCCAGTCCCCTTCAAAAAAGAGGGGACCCCATCATCCACCGTTGCCGTACAAATCACGCGCGTTTTCCCGAGTTCGATGAAGACGCTGCCTTCGGCCTGAGAAATAAAGTCTGGCGTAATTTTCAGTTGGCGTATCTGGTCCGCGCTACGACCGTCGCTTCTCAAAGATCCTCCTGGGAATTTGCTGCAGTCGAGTGTCTCAAGAATAGTCCGGAATCGGTTTCGCAGCTACGGGTGAGTCAGAGGGGGATTCCTCATGAGCGCCACACACTATTGCCGCTTGGTCGCGCCTTTCACTTTGTCAATGGCCTTTTTGAACGGGGCGGTGAGAACGGAGACCCCCGACCGGGAATTAGGTGCCGCGCCTTCTCCGTGCAGATTCACCTGAAACGTCTGCGTCAAATCCAAGTGGCCGGCGAGGGTATCCACCTCCTGGCCATGGATCAGAATCTTGAGCCGTTGGATCTGGGGTACGTTGGCTTCGAGGGTGCGCGTGATCGAATCGACGGCAAGCTCCTCGCTCTGAATGCCGGAGGGGATGGAGTTGGCCAACGCTTCGGAAAAATCGGCGACTGCGGTGCCATCCGGCAGAATGTAGAACGCCAGAAGCGCGGCGTCCGGGGGTAAAGTGCGGGCTTCGGGATCAACGGGGCCAGCCAATAAGGTGTTCAGAATTTCCTTGGCGCGCAGCGTGGGGTCGGTGGAAAGCGGCAGATCCAAGGTGACAGGCACAAGCGTTCCATCGTTGTTCGAGGATCCCCAGAACATCTTGGCCTTTACCCGAGGTTCGCCGCTGGTGACGGGAGCGGGTGGCAGCAGTTCGCGTCGTGCCTGCTCGGCGGTTTTTTCGGTCAAGGTTTTCGCTTTGTCGACTTGTCGGCGCAGAGCAGGAAAATAAAGGGCCGCACCAATTACGGCCGCAGCCAAGCCTCCGGCCAACCAGACGCGCCAGTTCGAATTCATGGCTGGGGCACCAGGGGAGTGCCGGGCATGACGGGCACAACATAAGAAGGGCGGAAGGCGGCCACACCGTGGGCAATGGCGTCAGCCACTCCGGGAAACATGCGATCCAGGTCCGCGCGATTTTCCACGGAGACGCTGGAAATCTCCACGGCAATTGCGGGAGCCGCGGTCGTGCGGAGTTGGCGAATGGGAGCGACCTGGGCGGTCGGAGGAGAGCCCTTGAAGCGCTTGGCCAGTTCGGCTTGCACCATGTCGCCAAGCTTGTGGCTGAGGGGGAGGAATGGCGCCTGGGCCTGATCCCATGGGATCAATCCGGAAGGGTCGTGCAACGCCGGGCTGTCTGGCATCACGTACGTGCGAGCGGTACCCGCAAGGCCGGTGGAGGCGATATGGAGGGTGAGGAAAACCGCGCCGCGTTGCGCGTTGACTCGCGCTGAACGGTCGTCGAACGACGGGTTTTCATTGCCCTCGCGCGTCTGCAGGACTTGAAATCCTTGCGCTTCGAGTGCGCGGCGAACCTGAACGGCGAACTGCAGCAACACTTCGCTCTCGCGGATGCCTTCCGTGCCGCGCGCTCCGAGGTCGGTTCCCCCGTGAGCTGGGTCGAGAACCACAATGTTCAGGCCCACGCTGGGCGCTTCCCGGAGAGGAGGCGAAGTTGCGGTGGAAGCTTGCGTGGAAGTAGGAGAAGCAGCTTGCGGCGCTGGCGCAGCAGATGGCGGTTGACCGGGGGTTTGCGCCTTGGCGACTGCAGCGTTCGAAAGGAGGCCGAAGCTAAGCGCTAGTTCGGAGAGGGCGGAAAAAACCAATCTGCTTTGTCTTAGGGAAACTCTCACAAGGAGCAGAATACCAAATCTTTCCGGCTCGCCGCTGCGAGTCGTTGCGACGCGGGACGAAAGAGAGACCTCGTCGGTCTAGGAGTGAGCAAAAAAGGACCCGGCTGGGTGAACCGGACGCTTCTAAAGCTGTGAATCGGCTTGAGGGGCTTGGACCGTCAAGTCCGGGTGAGTTCGCGTGCGCAGTTTGCCGGTGGCGAAGTAGATGGCAAAGCCACCCAGAATGATGAAGGCGCCAAACACCAAGCCGTTCATGCCCAGAATGGCTTCCTGCTCGCTCTCCACCATGGCGAGGATGAGAAGGGCCAGGGGGAAGATTCCGCAACTCACTGCTCCGGCCATGCCGCCAGGCACGCGAAAGGCACGCCGTAACTGGGGTTCTCGAATGCGTAGGGCGACTAAGGTAATGAACTCCAACATTAGCGCCGCGCCGTAGAGCATGATGTCCAGGGTGATGAGGCGCTTAAAACCAAGACCGAGGCACAAGGCCCAGCAGCTAGCGAGGACGACGATGGCGACCCAAGGCGTCTCATTCTTCCTCGTCAGCTTGCCGAAGAGTTTCGGCATCATGCCATCCCGCGCCATGGCCAGCGGTAGCCGCGAATAGCTCATCACCAAGGCGTTGAACATGCCGAAGGCGCTCATCATGCCGCCAATGGTGACCAGGAAGCGCAACCACTGGATGCCAAGAATGGTGCCGCCAAGTTGGCCGGCTACCGACGCCCAGGAACCGTCTTCCGAAAAGGCGGACGCGGGGATGCCGGTGAAGTACACGGCGACGAAAGGAACAATGTAGGTAAGAGAAACCAGAATCACTGCAGCGATCATGGCCTTGGGGTAGGTCCGTTGCGGTCGTTCGACTTCCTGGGCGATGGTGGAAGCATTATCCCAACCCATGTAATTCCACATGGCCACGAGCACGGCCCCCAGCAAACCCATGCTGACGCCGGTGGATGCGGCATGCGGGTCGGCAAAGGCTCCCGCCTTCATCGGGGAGAGCAACACGATCAAGCCAAAGGGCAGAGAGAGAAGGAAGAACAGCCAAAGCGAAGTAATGCCGACGACGCGGATGCCCGCCAGATTGAGCGCCGCGCAGGCCACGACCACAAACAGGCCGGCATAGATGTCATGATGTCCTTCGCCAAACCAGGGCGCCATTTGCTTGAGATAAAAAACAAACAGGGTCGGGTAGATCGCCATGTCGAAGATGCTGGCAGCCAAGGAAAGCCAGGCTTCCTGGAAGCCCCACAAATTGCCCAGACCGCGGCGCACCCAAGCGTAGTAACCGCCCTCTTCCGGGAGCGCGCTGGATAGTTCGCCGATCATGAAGGCGGTGGGAAGACACCAGAGAACCGGAAGAAACATCAAAACCAGAATGCCACGTCCGTATCCCGCGCCGGCGATGATGGATTCGGTTCCATAAGTGCCCCCCGATACCATGAAAAATGTAGCGGCAACAAGCGGCCAGAGAGTCAGCTTGGCGACTGCCTTTCTTGTTGAGGGGAAAACCTGGCAGGGAGCTTGTGCGGGGAGCGATACGGTGCTCAATTTTTTCTCTCGTCCTCCTAGAAGTGTACGTCGCTATCCCTTAATGCAAAGCGAGTGCACTTTTTGAAGAATACAAGTTCTGTGCGCGCACGCAAGAAAAAAATGCACAGAGCGAAAAAAAGATTTGGAGAGGCAACTGTACCTTCGGACGGCTTAGCGGCGGATTTTGCCGCCAGCTGAGCTGTTCGCCGAGCGATTCCCGCGTTGGGCTGAACGCGCGGCCGTGCCAAGGGCATCATTGCCCCGTGCTAAACTCAATTCATTCGTATGCATTCTTCATATCGGGGGAATGATCCGCATGAGGTTTCGCCCAGGCTTTTTTCTTCTCGTGCTTGCGTTGGGTAGTTCCATTACTTTCGGGCAGCAGGCGACCAAGTCACGCGCCGTCGGCGTGGACGATCTATTTGGCGTCCGCGAGGTGCACGATCCGCAGATTTCTCCGGACGCACAATTCATCGCGTATACCGTCAGCTCCACGTCCTTGAAAGACGACAAGAACGGAACCCAGATCTGGATGGTGCCAACGGGGGGAGGAGATGCCATCGCGCTGACCGCCGAAGACGTCGTCTCCGAGCATCCGCGATGGTCGCCGGACGGGAAATTTCTGGCGTTTTTGTCGTCACGGAAGGACGCTGACGGCGATGACGGGAAAAATCAGGTCTACCTGCTCAATCGCCAAGGTGGAGAAGCGCAGCGGTTGACCGATACGATTCAGGACGTGGACGACTTCGCCTGGTCGCCCGCCGGCAAGCGACTGGTACTCATTCTTCGTGATCCGACGCCGGAGGAAGCTCAGGCGGCCGGGACCAAGGAGAATGGCGGCGATAAGGCAGGGGCGTCGAAGAAATCGAAGGCGCAGCGGCCCTGGGTGATTGACCGGCTCTACTTCAAGGAGGATACCGTCGGCTATCTGGAGCGGCGCCGCACCCACCTGTACGTGTTTGACCTCGCGACGAAGACCATGAAGCAGGTCAGCTCTGGGGATTATGACGACACCGATCCTGCATGGTCGCCCGACGGAAAGCTGCTTGCGTTCGCGAGCAACCGTTCCAAGCCCGATCCTGACGCGAATTACGCGGTGAACATTTGGGTGCTGGCTGCGGACAATTCGGATATCGGGGCGAGTCCGGCGCAACTGACCACAGGACTCGCGGGGGATCACCATCCGGAGTGGTCGCCGGACGGGAAGTGGATCGCATTCTCGACGCAGCTTGATCCCAAGCTGTTCGAATATGGAACGAAGCATATCGCGGTGGTGCCTGCGAAGGGTGGACAGGCCAGAGTGCTCACCCAAGCCCTGGACCGCAACAGCGAGAGCCCGCGTTTTGCTCCCGACGGCAAGTCGATCTACTTCCTCCTAGATGACGACGGAACGCAGAATCTGGCGCAGGTAAGCTTTGCCGACAGCAAGGTGACGCGCCCAATTGGTGGACGCTTTATGCTGGACGGATTCAGCACTGCGAAGGACGGCACAGTGGCGGCCGCCATTTCGACGATGGATCGTCCGTTTGAGTTGTATACGGCGCCTGGCGGGAAGCTCACGCGGCTGACGCATGTGAATGACGGGTGGCTTTCGACGTTCAAGCTTTCCCCGGGCGAATATGTGTCCTTCAAGTCGAAGGACGGCACGACGGTCCACGGTTACATGTACAAACCCCTGGACTACGTGGAGGGGAAGAAGTACCCGACGATCGTCCGTCCGCACGGCGGGCCGGTGTGGGCCTACTATGCGGAATTTCAAGATCTCGCCCAACTGCTGGCGGCCAACGGCTATGTAGTGCTTTACCCCAATCCTCGAGGATCTTCAGGCTACGGACAGGACTTTTGTAAGGCGATATTCGCGGACTGGGGCAACAAGGACTACCAAGACGATATGGCGTTCGTGGACTATGCGATCGCTCAGGGTATTGCTGACCCAGACAAACTGGGTGTTGGCGGCTGGTCCTACGGAGGTATCGCTACCGACTTCATCATCGGCCGCACCAACCGTTTCAAGGCTGCAATTTCCGGGGCGGGCGCCGCGGAGTTCACCAGCATGTGGGGTCACGACCAGTACGTGAGGGACTACGTAGCCGAACTGGGTCTGCCGTGGGAGCACCGGGAAGTGTGGGACCGCGTTGCGCCTTTCTGGCATGTGAAAGACATCCAGACGCCCACCATGTTTGTCGGAGGCAACATCGACTGGAATGTGCCGGTCCTGGGGGGCGAGCAGATGTTTGAATCGCTAAAAGCCCTTGGCCGGGACACCCTGCTGGTCGTGTACCCAGACGAGTACCATGAATTCAAAACGCCGAGCCACATGAAGGACCTCGACGAACGGTATCTAGCTTGGTACGCGCATTACGTGAAGGCGGATGGAACGCCAGCGCGGCCTAGCGACAAACCGGCCACGGCAGTGAAACCAGCAGATTAGAGGGGGCATGGCAACATCTCCCTGAGGCTCGCGAATTGGCTTGACGGATTCCGCGATTCTTTCTTAGACTCGCCCGAGTTTCTGGAAAACCATGGCCGATCCGGCGACACACGCAACTGTAAAACTGGGCAGTATTTCCCCGTGCTTTCTTGTCGACGATGTGGTGAAGACGGCGGAGTATTACTAGGACATTCTGGGATTTCATTTTGATCGCTATTGGGGCGAGCCGCCTTGCTTCGTAATTCTTCTAAGGGATGCGATGGAAATTTCGCTGAGTAAAGACGGCGCTGGTTGTTCGCCACACCCTAACCGCAAGGCACAGGGTTAGCGATCTCTCCAGTCTTCACGAGGAACTTCAGTCCAAAGGGTGGCAGGATCCTGCGAGGTCCAGAAGAGAGTTTCTACCCCACGCGGGAAATCGAGATCGAAGACTGCAACGGCTACGTGCTTTGCTTCGGACAAGACATTTCGGGCTGAAGCGACAAAAAAAGGCCAGTCCCAGGAAAGACTGGCCTCGTTTCCCTTGTTTCCGTAGTTACTTGCTCATCTTCGTGCCAATCACTTCACCGGACACGATGATTTCCACACGACGGTTCAACTTGCGGCCCGCGGCTGTGCTGTTGTCCGCCACCGGATTCGCCTCTCCCAGGCCCTTGGAGGTGATGGTGTCTGCAGACAATCCCTGGGAAATCAGAAAAGCCCGGACGGCATCCGCACGCTGTTGCGACAGCTTTAAGTTGAAATCTGCTGAACCGGTGGTATCGGTGTAGCCCTCAATCGCCAGGTTCAGCCCAGGATGCGCCTGAATGATACCGGTGAGTTTAGCCAACTTGAGCTGCGCATCCTGGCTCAGTGCATATTTGCCAGTTTCAAAAAGCACGTCCGCCATATTCACGACCAAGCCCCGAGGCGTGTCCGTGGTCTGCAGAACTTCGTTGAGTTGTTGAAGGATTTGGGCGCGGAGCGCAGCCGTGGCGGCTTGTGCGCGGGCCGCTTCGTCCCTGGCTGCCTGCTCCTTTGCTTGCAGAGCTGCCTGCTGGGCGGCGGCTTCCGAAGCGGCAGCCGCAGCCGCAGCGCGTTGTTGTGCCGCCTGCGCGTCGGCTTCCGCCTTCATTTGGGCCTCTCTGGCAGCGGTCAGTTCCGCTTGACGCTTGGCTTCCGCGGCGGCGGCAGCGTTGGCTTCGGCTTTTGCCTTGGCAGCGGCAGCAGCAGCGGCTGCGTCCTTTTCCTGCTGGATGCGCTCGGCTTCCTGGCGTTCAGCGGAAAGGGCACGAGCATCTTCGGCAAACTGGATGGTCTGACGAGCGTCCGTGATGACCTGGGATTTGCCGGTTCCGGAAGAGAGAGCATTCTCGGCCATCTGCAAGCTGCTGGTTGCTTTGCTGAACACTTCCGGCGCGTACTGCTCCGCTTTTTGCGATTTGGCGATGTCCACGGCGTTGCGGGCCTCGTACATGTCCAGAGGAACTTTCTTGAAGTCCGGGGTGAGGGCCAGCGGGTTACCCAGCTTGGCGTACTGGCTGCGCTTCATCAGCAGGTAGTTGTTATCCGGATAGATCTTTCCCTTGGTGTTCTTCTTCGTGTCGTTCTCCAGCACGACCAGTTCGCTCGGCAATTGCACGGCGAAATACGGTTCCGCAGTGACGATCATGGCGAAGGTTTGCGATTGCGCGGTCACACTCAACTTGCCGTTGCCATTCTTGTCTATGGGAATCTCACCGAGGTTGGTGGTGGTGCCATCCGGGGTAATGGTCCAAAGAACGTAAGTCAAAAACTCCGCGCCCAGGGTGGTGGGTTGTGGCAGCAAATTGACTTTGAGATCGATGTCGGTGCCGGATTTCTTCGCTTCGACCTTGGCTTCCCCGCTGGCTTGCGGGGCGGCACTGGTGCCGATGAAAATGACCTTGGTGGCGCCTCCGCCGACTTCGTAACCCACGGCTTTGATGGACCTACTGATCACGTCAGCCGCGGGGATTTCCTTCTTTTTCTGCGCCTCGGCAAAACCGGCGGCCAGACACACGCACACGATGGGCAGAATAATCTTCACAAGACGATGCATTTTCAGTTCTCCTGAATGGTACGATCGCTCGTATTGGACAGACCAAAGCGACCAGCGATGATATGCATTCTATCCTAATTTCCTGGCGGACTGGCTAATTTCTCTGCAAAAATGGCCCGCGACGCGCCAGGTTTGTGGGCTTGGATTCTTTTCTGGTTTCCATTTCTCGTAGTCGCTCAACTCACCAAATATGCGGAATCAAGCGGTAGCGCGTTCGCTGACAATACTCGGAATAGCCTGGCAACTCCTGGCGCAGCACTTTCTCCTCATTTAATAGACGCAACACAAGCACGGGAACGAGCAAAGCCAAAAACGGCACTGCTACATAGGATCCCAGGGCAGGCGCGGCAGCCAGCCACATCACCAGAGCGCCGGAGTACATCGGGTGGCGAACAAAGCGATAGGGTCCACTCGAAATGACTCGCTGCCCTGCTTCCACCCGGATCGTACGCGCCGCGTACCGGTTCACGTAGATGACCCACATGGTGGTCAGATACCCGGCCAATGCCAGGACTTGTGCAGCGATTTCCAGCCATAACGGTACGCCGCCGGTCCAACGGCGGGTCCACCCGAAACGATGATCCAGACCCGGAACAATTATTCCGCTAAAGAAAACCACCGTGGCCAATCGCATCACCACTCTTTGTTTCTTTATCTGCTCGCGGCTTTCCATCCGCCGTTGCACGAGAGCGGGATCGTGCTTGAAGTAGTAGGCAGAAAAAAAGACCATCGGTACGAAGAAAATTGCGAGAAAGACCCACGCTTGCCAGTAGTTCAGCGTGCCAACCGGAAGGAAGAGAAGTCCAGCAGACACGCCGAGGGTCAACGTGCATTGAAGAATTAATTTTGACTTGAGGCTCATTCCAATTGGCGATTCCCGGACACGTTCTGTTGGACAGAACGATTTTGCCGCTAGCGTATCACTCGCAAGGAAGTATAGATCGGCGGCTGCTTCGAGAGCGTTGCAACGGTCATGGATGCGAACGCGGCAGCCAGCATCGGGAGAAGAAGCGTCGAGTTCCCGGTGAGCTCGATGACCAAGATAATCCCGGTGACCGGCGCGCGAACCACCGAAGTAAAAAATGCGGCCATGCCGACAATGGCGAATTCCTGGGGGAGTGAGGAACGGCCAGGAAAACAGCGAATCCAGAGCCAGCCGAGGAGCAATCCACCTTGCGAGCCGAGTGTCAGCATCGGCGCAAACAGGCCACCGGGAGTTTCCGCCGAGTAGGAAATTGGACCGAGCACAAAGCGAATCAAAAAGATAAGGAGTAATGTTGTGAAGATGACATTTCCCCGCAGAGCTTGCTGGGTCAGGTCGTCGCCTCCGCCGATCAAGTTGGGGGCAAACCATCCCAACAAGCCAATGGCTGCCCCAACTGCGGCAGCGCGCCACTCCACCGCGATTTTGTTCAGACGGGATTGCAGGGCGATGGTCGCCAGAATGGCCCGGCAGTAGGCAACCCCCAAAACCCCGAAGACAATTCCCAGCAAGAGATGAACGAGAACAGTGCCAAACCCTAGAGGCTCCAGGGGGGTAACAGAAAAATCCGGCGCCCGGCCCAGCATGAGTCTCGCCACGCCAATCGCGCCCGCAGAAGTGCCCAAAGTCGCGATGGAAATGGGCACGTTGAACTCTCCCACCAATTCTTCCAGCACAAAAACGGCGCCGGCAATCGGGGCATTAAAGGCGGTGGCCAATCCCGCTCCGGCTCCCGCAGCCAGAAGGACTCGGCGGTCATTGTCATTTCTCCTGAAGGCGCCCCCTAGAAGGTGGCCGATTACCGCGCCTATCTGAACCGTGGGACCTTCCCGGCCGAGGGCCAACCCTCCGCCAATAGCGAGTAAACCGCCGAAAAATTTCACTAACACAATGCGAATGGGGTTGCCGATCCAGCCTTCCCTCAATTGCCGTTCGACATAGGGAATCCCACTTCCGGTCGATTCTGGAGAAATCGTTCTGACCATCCAAGCCGCAAGAGCCGCAGCGATTGCCGTGCCCGTCACAACGACTACAATTCCGCCCCATCCCCAGTGCTGAGTTTTGTCGATCCAGGTGGTGCGCCACACATCGAGTTGCCTCAGGGCGATCCGAAAAATCGATCCAAGCAGACCGGCAACCGTCCCCACGAGGAACGAAAGTATGCCCAGGACAAAGGGATTGCGCGGCCCCTCTCCTTTCGACTGTAGATGGGTTTGTTCATTGGCCATGGAAGCTCGATTCAACGGCATGGGTAGAATCGTCGATGTGAATTTTTCCTAGTCGCTAGGAGCCGCCAGTTTTTTACGGGCGTGGGCTTTGCGCAAAAAGCGTATACCAGCCGCTCCCGGGTCGGTACCTATTTTCCGCAAGTGCATTCCGGTTTATGGGTTCATGCCAGACCGTTTGCCCAAGGGGAAGGGCACGGGGTATTCTCGCTTGGTTCCCGGGAGGAAGCTGATGCGTCTTATGAAGATTGCGCGCTGGATTTTGCTGCCCGGTTTGTTAGCGACAACGGCAATTCCGCTGTGCGGGCAACAGTACGACCAGAAACTTTTCTCCGAGATGCGTTGGCGCTGCATCGGACCGTTCCGCGGCGGGCGCACGGTGGCGATTACGGGAGTGCCGCACCAGCACAATGTTTTTTATATGGCGGCGGTGAACGGCGGAGTCTGGAAGTCAGAGGATTTTGGCAATACATGGAATCCCATTTTTGATGACCAGCCCATGGGGTCGGTAGGGGCCATTGCGGTTGCTCCCTCGGATCCTAAGATTATTTATGTAGGCAGCGGCGAAGGCTTGCAGCGGCCAGATCTTTCTACAGGAGATGGAATTTATAAATCCACGGACGCGGGGAAAACCTGGACGAATCTCAATCTAAGAGACGCGCAGCAAATTACCAGCATTGTGGTGGATCCCAAAAATCCGGATCGTGTTTTTGTTTCGGCGGAAGGTCACCCCTACGGTCCGAATGCGGAACGCGGCGTTTTTCGTTCGCTCGATGGCGGAAAGACGTTCGAGAAGGTTCTGTATAAGGATGAGAACACCGGCGCGGCTGAGGTGGTGATGGATCCAAGCGATCCCCAAGTGCTTTTCGCGGCGCTTTGGGCGGCGCGGGTGGCTCCCTGGGAAGTTCGCAGTGGCGAATACTTCATTATTCCCGGCAGCGGATTGTACAAGTCTACTGATGGCGGCAGCACCTGGCGGCCCGTTACGCAAGGCTTGCCGACCGCAGAAGACGCCATTTCGCGTATCGGCGTTGCCATCGCACCGAGCAACCCGAAGCGCATGTATCTCAACGTGGAGACGAAGAAGGATAAAGCCGGTATTTATCGCTCCGACGATGCGGGAGAATCCTGGCAACTCGTGAACGGCGATCATCGTATCGGCGGACGGGGCCCGGGCGCCATGGGAATTGCGGTGGCGCCCGATAACCCGGACGTGATCTATGTGGCGAACACCGCGGCCTGGAAATCCACGGATGGAGGCAAAACGTTCGTGGGGTGGAAAGGCGCGCCGGGCGGCGATGACTACCAGCGCATCTGGGTCAGCACGGAGAATCCACAGATCATCGCGGTGTCTTCGGATCAGGGCGCGACGATCAGCGTGAACGGCGGCGAAAGCTGGAGCAGTTGGTACAACCAGCCTACCGCCCAATTTTACGATGTCACTACCGACAATCGCTTTCCTTATTGGGTGTACGGCGGACAGCAGGAATCTGGAAGCGTGGCCACAAAAAGCCGGAGCGATTATGGGGAGATAACGTTTCGCGATTGGACGCTGCCTGGAGTGTTT
The DNA here is from genome assembly GCA_963775865.1 of Candidatus Acidiferrales bacterium. Lineage (GTDB taxonomy): Bacteria > Acidobacteriota > Terriglobia > Acidiferrales > UBA7541 > Acidiferrum. The sequence goes on from CAVZKU010000016.1 coordinate 117,668, forward strand.
GAATACGGCAGAGTTGCGGTCGACCCGAAAGACCCCAACATCGTCTTCGGCGCAAAGCTTACCCGAACGCAACAGGACATTGGCGAAGTGGCGGACGTGGCCCCAGAGCCTGTCCGCCGTGGCGAGTATCGTTACAATCGCACCCTTCCGCTGATATTTTCTCCTCTGGATCCCAAGGTGCTCTATTTCGCCGCAAACGTGCTCTTCAAGACGACGGACCAGGGACACAGTTGGACGATCATTAGCCCGGACTTGACCCGCGAATCGTATGCGATACCGACGAACCTTGGCGTTTTCTCTGCGGGTGATCCGGAGAAGGGCAAGCATCGCGGAACGATTTACGCAATCGCGCCGTCGTTCAAGGAACCGGACACGATCTGGGTTGGCACCGACGATGGATTGATTCAACTCACGCGAGATGGGGGAAAGACCTGGAAGAATGTCACTCCGCCAGCACTCACCCCGTGGGCCAAGGTTTCGATCATGGAAGCGTCGCACTTCGATTCGGGAACCGCGTATGCCGCGGTCAACACATTTCGACTGGATGATCTGCGGCCACACATTTATCGGACGCGGGACTACGGCGCCACATGGAAGGAAATTGTCACCGGCCTGGCGACGAATGCAGCTTCCGACGTTGTTCGCGAAGATCCTCAGCGCAAGGGATTACTTTTCGCCGGGACGGAAAATGCAGTGTACGTTTCTTTCAATGACGGCGATTCCTGGCAATCGCTGCAGCTCAACTTGCCGCACACATCCATGCGTGACCTGGCGATCCACGGGGACGATTTAATCGTGGGTACACATGGCCGCTCGTTTTGGATACTGGATGACATTACGCCGCTACGCCAATTGAACGACAAACTCGCGCAGCAACCGGTGTTTCTGTATGCGCCGCAGGAAGCATTGCGTTGGCACTGGAATCGCAACCCGGACACGCCACTGCCTCCGGAGATCCCCGCAGGGAAGAATCCGCCCGATGGTGCCATTCTCGATTACTATTTGGCGGGCAACGCACAAGGCCCGGTGACGCTGGAGATTCTGGACTCCAACGGACAACTTGTGCGGCGCTATGCCAGCATCGACAAGCCGCCTTCCATGGAAAAGTTGGCGGCGGAGTATCCCATACCGATGTACTGGGTTCGGCCGGCGCAGATTCTGTCGGCTGAGTCGGGGATGCACCGGTTTGTGTGGAATGTACACTACGCTCCACCGGACGCGCTCGAGCGAGAATTCCCGATTTCGGCCATCGTGCGTAACACGCCGCTGGTTCCGATGGGAGCCTGGGCGATGCCGGGTTCCTACATGGTGAGACTCACGGTTGATGGAAAGAGCTATACCCAGCCACTCGTCGTGAAGATGGATCCACGTATCCACAGGTCGATTGAGGATTTGCGGAAGCAGCACGAAATGGAGACGGGCGCGGTCGAGGGAATGAATGACAGCTACGAATCGTTGACGCAGGTAAAGTCCGTGCGTGCCCAGATTAAGGATTTATCGAAAAAAGTGAGCACGAAGGACAAGGTGGTGAAGAGTCTGGATACCCTGGATAACCAGTGCGCCGAACTCGAGGGGACCAAGCAGCATAGCTTCTATGGGACGCCGAGCAGCGGCAAGCAGCTCGAGAATTTTTCCACCTTGAACCAGCATTTTGCCGCAATTCTGGCTGTCGCGGCGAGTGCCGAGGCCGCGCCGACCACGCAGGCGACGGCTGCCTACCAGGAGCTTGAACAAAGCGAAACCGATTTGCGGCGAAGTTGGGGCGCTATCCGCGAGCGGGATATCCCGGATTTGAATAAGGGGCTCGCCAAGGCCGGACTCACCTCCATCGATCCGAGCAAGCCCCTCGGTGAGGAGTTGGGCGGGGCATCGGACGGAGACGACCAACCCTAAGATCAGGAACAGTGTAAAACCCTCTGCAATCCCTGAGAGGCGACAATATGTCTGCGTTTCGCCGGTTGGAAGGCGGCACTCGCCGATGTCATACGCTTATTCGCCGAATGGACATTTAAGGTGTTTTTGCGGCGGGCTAGGATCGAGTCAGAAAAGGAGGTTCTTATGTCTCACTACGCTCCCACCGTAAAACCATATAAAGGTATGGGAATGGAAGGTGCCGTTGCCAGATGGTACGCCGCGCTCACTAAAAAATCTCTCGACGATTTTCAAGCACTGGCCCGGCGCACCGCCGAAACCATTTCGCCGGAGGCTAGTGTCCTCGAAATCGCTCCCGGACCAGGGTACTACTCCATCGAACTCGCGAAACTCGGCAATTTTCAGATCACCGGGTTGGACATCAGCAAAACGTTTGTGGAAATCGCGCAAGCGAACGCCGCAAAAGCGGGTGTGCGCGTCGACTTCCGCCAGGGAAATGCCTCCAACATGCCGTTCGCGGAGAAATCGTTCGACTTTCTGCTGTGCCGCGCGGCGTTCAAGAATTTCAGCGAGCCGACGCATTCGTTGCAAGAAATGTATCGCGTTCTGAAGCCCGGTGGACAAGCGCTGATTATCGATCTGCGAAGAGACTCGTCAATGGAATCGATCAACCAGGCAATTCAAAGTATGAAGCTCGGCTCCGTGAATGCGATCATCACCAAGCTCACCTTTCGCCACCTGCTGCTGAAGCGCGCGTACACGAAAAGCGAATACGAAACGATGATTTTGCAAACACACTTTGCCGACGCGAAGATTCGAGAAAACGCCATCGGTCTGGAGATACTACTTTCAAAAAACAGCCCGGATTTCAAGAGCTGGGCATACTTCACCCTGAATGGGGCGTCGTTAGAGAGAAGCGAACAGTCAAGGTGAATTAGCGAAGATTGCTATGGAAGAAGGCGGTAATCCTCTTGTCAGCGTCCTCGGTGGCATCTTTGCGGTAACCGTCCTTGTTATTCGGGTTTTGAAATGCGTGCCCGGCTCCTTGGTAAATCTTGATGTCAGCCTTCTTCCCGTCGGCTTTCATCGCCGCTTGAAATACATGCACACTTTCCGGTGGAATGCCCTTGTCGTCTGCGCCGAAGTTCCCCAGCATGGGCGCCTTGATCTTCGCAAGGGTGGCCGGGTCCGAGGGCAGAGCTCCATAATTCACAACAAACGCCGCCAGTTTCGGTTGATCCTCTGCCAGCTTGATCGACCAACTGCCACCCATGCACCAGCCAATTGCGCCAATTTTGTTCGCCTCCACATCCGGGCGCGAGGATAGATAGGCGAAGGCGGCCTCGAGATCGCGCATCCCGCGATCGTCGGGCAGTCCCCGCATCAAAATGTGCGCTTCGTCTGGCGTCGTACCTACTTTGCCGCGGTACAGATCCACGGCGAGAGCCACATAACCCTCTGCCGCAAATTGTTGAGTCTGCTCCTTCACCCAATCGTTCAATCCCCACCATTCGTGAATCACAATAATGGCGGGATGCTTGCCAGTGCCATCGGGGAGAGCCAGGTAGCTGTTGACTGTCTCGTCTCCACTCTTATAGCTGACGGTTTGCGTGTTGCCGGCCGTGGCGGAGAGCGTTCGAGCGGAGCAAAACACCAGCGAAAGAAAAACGGCAAAAAGCACGACTCGGCGAATCATATAGCCTCCGGAGAAAAACGCTGAGCATTGTAGCGAGCCCGACTCGGAAATGCCAGAGAAGGGAACCTCAGATTCAGGAAATAATTTAGAGCTGATGGAAATTGGGTGCGGTAAGACTCGACGAGCGAGATGCTTCAGCTCTTGCTGAGTTCGTCCAGTGCCGCAAGCACTTCGTCGCTGTGCTTCTTTACATCCACGTCCGTCCAAACCTTGCGAACTTTACCCGTTGGATCGATCAGAAAAGTGTGCCGCGCGGAAAGTTTTGCCACACCATAATTTGTCAAGGAGTCGTATTTCTGTGAAACTTCGTGGTTCGTGTCTGCGAGTAACTTGAAGTTCAAGCCTTCCTTCGCGCAAAACTCCTGGTGGGATTTCTCGTCCTGCACGCTAACCCCGACAATCACGGCGTTCTTTGCTTCGTACTTAGCCATGTCCCTCTGGAAATTATGAGCTTCGATGGTGCATCCCGTGGTCATGTCCTTCGGATAAAAATACAGCACCACCCATTTGCCCCGAAAATCGTGCAGGTTGATCGGCTTGCCTTCCTGGGAATTGAGAGTGAAATCCGGTGCTTCGGAACCCACAGCCGGCGCTTTATCCCCAGCCCGTAGATTTGCGGCCAGAAGCGCTCCCGCACCCACCACGACGAGAACCACGACAATCCATACAACCAACATATGCAATTTCCTCATACCCCACCCCCCGCAGACGATACCAGACTTTCTCTGGCTTTCCTATCGGGGTTAGATGCGGGGGAATCGCGGATAAGCTACAGTCCAGTTTTGCGTGGTCTCCTACTTGCAAGCTCACTTTTTACCGACTCCGCGTATGGCCGGGATGGAAATGGAGCAAACTCGTTTGGCTTCCCCACTGGGCACCGGTATGCGTAGCTGGATCAGGGCGCCATGTGCGTTGACCACTTGCGTTTTTATGCGCTCAGAGAACGGGGAGCCGTTGCCATGCTGGCCCGAAACGGGGTTCGCCACGAACCGCAAAATTCGCTGGCTGCGGCGCTGTTGGGTGTGGGGTGGTGGCGGAAAGTTAGGTAAGTTCAAGAGTTTCCCTACGGGCTGTGGTTCCTTTTGTGCATGAACAGCGCCATAGGAATCAGGACTTTGGCTTTGGGAAAAAAACTTTGACTTCCTGAAGAAAGGCGCAGAAATATCTACAGGAAATCTGGCGCACACCGGCAGACCGCGAACAGTCTGTCCGTGTGGTTGAGGAGAATGACCTTGTAAGGTGCCAGCACACCGTCAACTCTGCGTATGCCGGCGTGGGAGGAGACGAGGCTTGGTGGGGGGGTGCGAAGGGAGAAGGAAGGACTGGAGCGGGGAAGAAGAGGGGCAGTGCGATATCGGGACGGCCTGTTCCGGATGGGAAATCTCAGTACGCCGCGACGTTCTCTGTAGAGTCGGCTCAGGGAGCTTTCTGCTTCGTTTTTGGCACAAGGTTGCTGCTCAGTCGATTGATGGCGTCTTCCAAACGCTGGCGCCGTTTCCAGAAATCGCGCCACAAGTCGCCTTTGTCCTTCAGGCGTCCGGGGAGGGTCTTCAGGTTCAGAGCTTCGGGTTTCAAGTTGGTCCGCAATTCACTGGGCAGCAGGGGAGTCGATACAGGCCCTTTTGGAAAGGCGCGCACAACGTAGGCCGCTGCAAGTGGTCGGCCCTGTGCGTTTTGCTGCACATCGATCAGCACGCGGCCAGCGGGACGCCGCGCGACAGTTCGCTCATTCGTCACGAGGTTGCTGTGCTCAGCGGTGACCATGCGAGCCACGATCTCTGCGAACGTTCGCAACTGCTCGTAGGTGTAGACAGGGTCAACGGGGAGATACAGGTGCATTCCGGTTGCGCCCGAAGTTTTCACGAATACGTTCAGCTGCAATTCCTCTAATTTTTCGTAGACGGCCTTGGCGACTTTTACGACCACGGAAAATTCCGTGCCCTCCGACGGATCCAAATCAAAAAAGAAGTAATCCGGATGCTCCAGGTCGACGTAGCGACTGCTCCAGGGATTGTGATCGATGCAACCCAATCCAGTCAGATACAGCAAGGAAGCGTGATCGTTTGCAATGGCGAAGTGAATCTGCTCGCCACGAGTTTCGGAGTCGATGGACACGGTTTGGAACCAGTCGGGAAGACCGAGGCTTTCGTGCATATCTTTTTGAAAAAAAGCCTGTCCCTTGATGCCGTCGGGGTAACGCCGCAGGACCAAGGGACGGTCTTTCAAAAAAGGCAGAAGGTAATCCGCCATCCGATAGTAGTAGGCGAGCAAGTCGCGTTTTGTAATGCCCGATTCCGGGAAATAGACTTTGTTCAGATTGCTCAGGCGGAATCGTTTGCCGTCCATCTCCAGGGTTGTGTTTTCCGCGCGACCTTTGAAGAGTTCGGCCTCGATCTGGGCCTTGGTGCTGAGAACTTTTCCGATGATGGGCGGCGCATGCACAACCGTGGGAGCTTGCGTTGGCGCGACTTCAATTTCCCAGCGGCAGTCCTCGGGTTTCGCGTCTTCTCGAAGGCCCAAGAAAACAGGATGGCGAAGCCGGTTTTCTTGTGTCCAGCCACTGAAGCGCACACGGGCAACCAGGTTGGGTGTAACCCACGTTGCTTTCTCGTTCGTTTCTAGGATTTTGTCGAACGGGGATTTGCTTGTCTCCAATTCTTTCAATTTCGCCGCTACTTCCTTGTGAGTCTTTACGTCGAAACCGCTGCCAGCGTGACCGATAAAGCGCAGCTTCTTGCCTTCGTACAATCCCAACAACAACGAACCAAGAGGAGCTCCGGCGCCGCGAGGCGCTGTCCAGCCAGCCACGACGGCATCAAGCGTCTTTGATATTTTCAGTTTCAGCCAATTCGCGCTGCGCTCGCTGACATATCGGCTATCCAGGCGTTTTGCGATGATTCCTTCCAGCTCATTTTGTTTTGCGAGTTCAAATAATTCTTTTCCTTTTTCCACCTGATGATCGGAGTAGCGAATTCTGTCAGAGGCATGCAGGAGCCGCTGTAGAAGCTGTTTGCGTTCCAGAAGGGGGGCTTCCCGCAGGTCGAAGCCATCGCAATACAGAAGATCGAAGGCGAAGTAGACGGCGGGAAACTCGGAAAGGAGCTTTTGGCCCGGATTGCGCACGTGCATGCGCTCCTGCAGTTCTTCGAAGTCGCTATGACCACGGCCATCCAGAACAGCAATTTCGCCATCCAGGATGGCTTGCCGTCCACTGAAAAGCTTCGGCATTCCCGCTAAGTCCGGATATTGCGAGGTAATGTCGGAACCGGACCGGGCACGCAACGTCAATTCCCCGTCGTCAATCCACGCCAGAGCGCGCACGCCATCCCATTTGATTTCAAAGAGCCAATTGGGATCCGAGAAGGGCCGCTCAGAAAGTGTTGCTAGCATCGACGCCATTCGTCCAGGCATCGCGCTCTTCTTCGCGCCTTCTAATTCGGAGGCATGCAACGGGCTGGGCACGCGCTTCGGCGCTTCCTCCGCTTTGATTTCTTCCAACAAGCGGCCCGTGAGCACAGAGCCGTCGTGCTCATCGATATTCCAGTTGGGATCCACGGCGGAATCTTTGTGCTTGATCATCAGCCATTCGTTGCCTTTCTGGCTGTTTTTCAATTTGACGATCACAAAGCTGCCGTGCAGCTTTTCCCCGTTGAGCGAGAACTTGACTTCACCGTGCTCCAACTGCTGTAGCGCATCTCCTTTTCCCTCCAGTTGGAATGTTCCGCGATCCCAGACCATCACCTCGCCGGCGCCGTAACTGCCCGCGGGAATATTGCCTTCGAAATTGGCATAGTCCAGGGGATGATCTTCCGTTCGAACGGCCAGGCGTTTGTCATTCGGGTTCAGGGAAGGGCCCTTGGGCACGGCCCAGGATTTCAGCGTACCGTCGATGGCCAGGCGGAAATCGTAATGGAGGCGCGTCGCGTCGTGCTTTTGAACGACGAAGTTATTCTCAGTTTTAGAAGGAATGTCAGCACCCGATGGCTCCGGCGTGCGGTCGAATTGGCGCTTCTTTCTGTACTCTTCGAGCTTCTTTGGCTTCGCCATGGCCGCATTCTATCCCAGCCGTTTCCACAGCCTTAAACAGTACTTTTTAGGGGTTTCGGCGCGTATTTCGGCTTGCATCCGAGTAGGGCGCTCGCTAACCTTAGAGACTCGTCTTCGGCCAATTCGCTGTATGGGAGGATTCTCACCATGGCCACCACCGTCTGGAAAGGGCACCTGACCTTCGGCTTGATTTCAATCCCCATTCGCATGTTCGCCGCCGCACGCGGGGAGCGGGTCAGCTTCAATCAGCTTCATAACGTCTGCCATTCACGCCTCAAGCAGCCGCTGTTCTGCCCGGTCTGCAACCGCAATGTGGAGCGATCCGAAGTGGTAAAAGGGTACGAATACGACAAGGACCAATACGTTCTGTTCAACGAAGAAGAACTGGACAAGATCGAGCCGTCGTCGGCCCGGGTCATGGAAATCATCGAATTCGTGAAGCTGAACGAAATGGATCCTCTATACCTGGATGCGTCCTACTACCTCACGCCCGAAGATCCCGGACTGAAGGCGTACACCTTGCTCATGAAAGCCATGCAGGAAACCGGCTACGGAGCCATCGCCAAGATCACCATGCACCAGCGTGAACACATAGTGATTATCCGGCCCGGCGCGAAGACCCTGACCTTGCACACGATGTTTTATTCCAACGAAATTCGCGCAGCCGAAGCGGTGCCGACAGACAAGATCGAAGTGAAAGAGCAGGAAAAGAAACTCGCAGAGCAGCTTATTGAGAGCCTGGCTGCACCCTTTCAGCCCGAAAAATACCGAGACGAGTACAGCGACAATGTGCGCGCCATGATCGCAGCCAAGCTGAAGGGGCAAGAGGTTGCCGAAGCCCCGCAGACACACCTGGCTCCAGTGATAGATTTGATGGAGGCTCTCAAGAAGAGCATCGCCGAAAAGCGGACCCCAGCGGCGGCGGTGCCCTCTTCCACACCGGCGGGTCCGGTTGCCGTGCCGTCAGGGAAAAAGCCTCCTGCGCGCGCGGTGGAACCTGTGCCCGCAGCGCAAAAACGGGGGAAGAAAGCAGCCGGCTAGGTGTTGATGGGTGCCACGGACAGATTCAGCTCAGAAGATGTGCAACGCATTGTAGGTCTGACGCGCAAACAGTTGGACTACTGGGACCGACTTCGGCTAGTCTCCCCGCAAATTGACGAAGGTACGCGCTACTACGATTTTCGCGATCTGATCGGCCTGCGCACGGTCAAGCAGCTACTGGAAAAAGGTGTCTCCGCCAACCGTTTGCAGCGTGCTCTTTCCGCGCTGAACAAGAAACTTTCGCAAGTGCAGACTCCGCTTTCCCAACTCCGCATTCTCTCGGATGGTAAAGATGTTCTCGTGGAGGACGGGACCGCGCGGCTCGAACCCTTGTCTGGCCAATTTGTCTTGAATTTTGAGACGCGGGAGCTGGATGAAAGCGTTCGCGTGATCACTCAGCGCAGTGCTGACGATTGGCTGGGCATGGCCCTCTCGTACGAAGCCGACAAAAAGACCCGAGCGAAGGCCATCGAAGCGTATGACCGTTGCGTGGATGCCGATCCCAAGAACGCGGACGCACTTCTGAATTGCGGGACGCTGCACTATGAGGATGGAAATTTCGAAAAAGCCGCGGACTATTTCCAAAGGGCTCTGGCGGCTCACCCGGAAAATCCCCTGGCGCATTTCAATCTTGGCAGCGTCCTTGAGGAGATGGGCAAACTGGAAGAGGCGCGGCAGCACTTACGGCAGGCGGTGCTGCTCGATCCTTCCTATAGCGACGCTCACTATAATCTGGCGTTTGTGTGCGAGAGACTTCAGGCGATCGCGGAAGCGCGCGAGCATTGGCAAGTCTATGTCCAATTGGACCCGGTAGGGCCGTGGGCAAGCTATGCCCGCCAGCGCTTGGCGGCTGGGCAATCCGCAAAATTGGCGACGACGTAAAGGCTGTTCCGGCGCGGATCAGGTGCGAATAATTCCAAACTTCTGGCGGAGGATCTCTGGTCTCATCGTAACTGCACACCTTGAATATTCGCCTACCCTCAGAGCACTATTCCCATCAACTGCGACAACGGCAGCCCACCAAATGCACAAGCACAAGTCTTGACTAAATCTCACATTAGACATAGTCTAAATATTTGATGGACGCCAAGGCGATTAAACGGTCTTTCGACGGCAGCGGGTTGCGGTGCACTCCGCAGCGCTATGCCGTGATGGCATTCTTGATGGAACACAACAGTCATCCCACGGCTGCGGAAATCTTCGAAGCCGTGAATCACGTGGATCCTGGCTCTTCGAGGGCTACCACTTATAACAATTTGCGGGACTTGGTGCAGGCGGGTTTGGTACGTGAAGTGGCCGTTGAGGGCCGCGCCGCGCGATTTGATGCGAAAGACCTGCGACATCACCACTTCATCTGCGACCGCTGCGGCCATGTGGAGGACCTCGAGTGGTACGACGTGCCCAGGCCTGCCTCGCGTTCGCTCGGAAAGCGGATGCTTCGCGAATGCGAACTCATTTTCCGCGGGCTCTGCACAAAGTGCGCTCCGCGGCGCACTTCCCGTTAGTTTTCGAGGGCGCTTGAGCAATCGCGGCGGCGACTGCGCGAATGGGGAACCGAGAATGCGTTTGAAGTTCGTAACAGTTTTTGACTAATTCGAAGCAAGGTGAACACATGGACAAAGAACTTACCACCGAAATCGCTCCTCGGGGTTCTTATTATCAGTTTTTCGATTTATTCCCTGACGGCCGGGAGGACGCTGCAGCTGAGAGAGAACCATTCACAGTGGCTGCTGGCCTGCGGCTTTCTGTCCGGCGTGCTTGGCGGCGCCTACGGAATGAACGGCCCCCCTCTCGCCATCTACGGCGCGCTTCGGGGATGGTCACCACGACATTTTCGCGCCACGCTGCAGGGGTATTTCCTGCCAGCAAGCTTCGTCGGTTTTATCGGCTATGTTGCCCTGGGGCTATACGGAGCTGCGATCGCGCGATATTTTTTCCTCTCACTTCCTGTGGTTGCGGTTGCTGTCTTGATAGGACGCACGATCAACCAACGAATGAAAGGGCAACATTTTTTTCGGTTTGTTTACGTCGGCTTGATAGTTGTTGGGGGCGTGCTCATATTTCAGACGATCCTGAGATGAGGATGCGACGGTACCGGAACCCCCTTGTACGTCTTTTGGCGAACGACTACCTAAATGTGGCACGTATCAGGTTAGAAACGACAAGGGCGAACCCAGCGTTCGCCCTTGTCTACTGCGCAAAACTGTTTCCGCGGCATACGCCGCCAGAACAATTTACTTTCCGTCGCGACCAGCAACCACAACACTGCCGTTACTCGGCCCAACACTCACAATCGTCAACGGCTTCCGCGGACCTGCCTTCGCCAACACCTTCTCTTCCGTCGAAATTTTGAAATCGTAGGTGGACTCCCACGACCCATCCGACACCGCGGCTAGGAAATATTGGTTGTCATAGCAGTGGAACACCATCCGGACCTGTCCGTTCCCTTCTTTACGCGATTGCGCAGGTTCCACCGCCTCGAACGCCGACGTGTGATCCTTCAGATTCGACACCCCAAGCGTAAACTGCGATTGCTGGGTGATCTCATATTCACCGGCGCTGAACGTCTGGTTATTCACGCTGAACGAGAACGGCACATAAAACCGCAGTTTCAGGTGACTGCTCTGTGCCTGGCTGGTTGGGGTCATCAGGCAAAGTGCCATCGTGGCTGCTGCTGCGAAAGTAAGTATACGCTTCATAAAACCTCCCCTTTTCACGGGGCTGTAGTTTGAGTCTCGCTCGTCGGGCGATGCTCACCCCGAATGCCCGCACAGTGGCATCGTTCGCATTTCCGCACCATAGACGCGGGGAGAACTCGCAGGTGGATTTGATATGAACAGGCTAACTATTTGGAACGACTAAGGTTGGCCAACCAGGTGAACTGCAGAGTTCACCCGCTGTTCTTATCGAAGTGGGTTATACTGCACCCCGTGGGACACGGGGGTTTCGATGGCCACCTCAAATTCCTCTCCACCCTGTGCACGATTCGATCAATTCCACGTTGATTTAAGAAGCGGAGTACTGCAGCGCTCCGGCATCCGTGTGCCCGTACAGGGGCAGCCGTTCCAAGTGTTACGCTTGTTGCTGGAGGCGCAAGGAAAGGTCGTTACCCGCGAAGAACTGCGTAAGGTTCTATGGCCCGAAGATACCTTCGTTGATTTCGAGCTTGGGGTGAACACTGCCGTTAAGAAGCTGCGACAGGCGCTCGCAGACACCGCCGAACACCCCAGGTTTATCGAAACCTTACCTAAAATTGGCTACCGCTTCCTGATTCCGGTGCAATGGGTGACGGAAGATAGTGAGAACGGTGCCTCCGTTGTCGAGACCGTGTCCCGACGCGCCGACCGATTCATTGCGCCTCTTACGTCGCACTCGCAACCAAAGCCTGTCCCGAGCTTGTGGATCAAGTGGCCGGCAATCGCCGCGCTGCTCGGCATCGGGGCGCTCGCTTTGGCAGTCTATTTCAATTTGCATCGCTCGCCGAAGCTGACCGACAAAGACACCGTTGTCCTCGCTGATTTCGCTAACTCCACCGGAGAGCAGATCTTCGATGACACACTCAAGCAAGGGCTAGCCGTACAGCTTGGCCAATCGCCAATGCTCAACATTCTCCCGGAGCAGAAAGTTTGCACCACGCTGCGGGAAATGACGCGTTCCCCCGATGAAGCACTGTCCCCGAACGTCGCGCAGGAGGTGTGTGTACGTACGGCGAGCAGGGCGTATATTTTGGGTTCCATTGCCAACCTGGGCGGACACTATGTGATAGGCCTCAACGCCATCGATTGCGCTTCGGGAGACGTGCTGGCGCGGGAACAAACGGAAGCGGCGGGCAAGCAGCAGGTGTTAGCTAGCCTCGTTGGGCATTGTGGCCGCCAAGCTTCGCAATCAGCTCGGAGAGTCGCTCAGTTCCGTCCATAGATATGACGTGCCGTTGGCCCAGGCGACTACGCCTTTGCTCGAAGCGTTGAAAGCTTACAGCCTCGGATTGGCACAATACTCAAAAGGTGATCCAGGCAGCGCGATTCCTCTATTCCAACAAGCCATTGAGCTAGACTCGGAATTCGCTACCGCCTATGCCGCCTCGGCAGGGCGCATCAGGTTCGCGGTGAAGCGATATCGGCCGAAGAGGCCATCCGTAGGGCCTACGCGTTGCGCAACCGCGCGAGCGAGAGGGAGCAGCTTGACCTCACCGCCATCTACCATCAGTTCGTAACCGGGGACATTGCGCAGGCTATCCGAAGCTGCCAACTCTGGAAGCAAACCTATCCCCGCGACTTCGTACCCCACCACATCTTGGGATTCGAGTATGCCACTCTTGGGCGATGGGAGGAGTCGACGGAGGAATTCGAGGAAGCTCACCACCTTGATCCAAGCCAATTTCTGCCGTATGCCGGTCTCATGCAGGACTATATGGCTTTGAATCGCTTGGCGGATGCCCATGTGATCTACCAACAGGCACAGGCTCGCAATCTAGGTTCCGGCCTCGATGGCTACCGTTACGCGCTTGCCTTCGTTGAGGGCGACACGGGGATGATGGCCAAGATTGCCCAATCACAGCCGAACTTCGAAGATATGGCGGCGGATACTGAAGCGTACTTCGGGCACCTCGCGAAAGCCCGAGAGCTATCGCGGCGTGCTAGCGACAAAGACTTGAGGGCAGGAGCAAAGGAACGGGCCGCCAACGTTACTGCGAATGCTGCCTTGCGGGAAGTGCTGTTCGGCAATGCGGTCACGGCACGACACAACGCCACCGCTGCGTTAAGCCAGTCTGCGGGAGTCTCCGGACATTCGGGGAGCGGGTGGTCGGGTTCGTGGTCGGGGGCCCTTACGCTGGGGCTCGTCGGGGACTCGGCACAGGCCGGAATGCTAGCGGATGGATTCGCCGGAGGCCACCCTGGTTGCCAGAGATTCGCTCCGTCATCGAGCTAAACAAGGGCAAGGCGACGCAGGCTTTGGATCAATTGGCACTAGCCGAGGCATTGGAGCTAAGCTGGGTCGAGCCGCGCCTCATGCCCGCCTACCTCCGCGGTCAAGCATATCTCCTGGCGCACACTGGTGCAGAAGCCACGAGAGAGTTTCAGAAAATCCTCAACCACCGCGGGGTTGTGTTGAGTTCGTCTGTCGGGGCGCTAGCGCACCTCCAAATCGGCAGAGCCTACGCCGTGCAAGGCGACAAAGCTAAAGCCAAGGCGGCCTATCAGGATTTCCTCACGCTCTGGAAAGACGCCGATCCCGACATTCCTGTCCTCATCGAGGCGAAAGCAGAGTACGCGAAGCTTCAATGGTCCAGAGGCGAGTTTAGCTCGAAGGTGTAATGGACGCGAGACCGGACGCCTGTCGTCCAAGTACTGAATCATTGTGTGCCCAGCCATCAATTTTGAAAGAAGACCAGTTGGCACACGTCAAAACTATTTTGGAGAAATTATAGCCAGTGAAACTACCGACGCCGGGACTTCCGCCTGAGAAGGCGAAGCCGTTGCCGACATTGTCTGGACTAAACCCAGACTTGCTAAAATTTGTATCAGTGTCCATTAATCTACGCTCCATTAAAATCTGCCGACTCGATGCTGCATTAGTCGGTCAGGTAATCGCCGACAAAGACGGCACAGCCGTTTTAATACTTTCTTTTTCCACGGGATGTGCGGATAGCTGCTGAAAGTCGAGAACGGATTTTCTCGTTCAATGCACAGATGGCGGGACACGTTCGCGGTGGAACTGTTGCTGGCTGGTGTTCCCATAGAACAGGTGTCGGTTCTGCTAGGCCACCAGTCTATTAAGGTGATCGAAAGGCACTACTCACCGTGGGTGAGGGCTCGCCAAGACCAGCTAGAAGCCGCTGTGCGAAGCACTTTCGAGCACCACAATTTGCTACAATCAATTCCGAACAGCGAAATAGCCAATAAAACATTGGCATAACAATGGTGGAGGCGGGGGAGTCGTCCGCACGCGGGGGTTTAAAACACGTAAGTTAAGTTATTCATTTTACGTAACGCCACAAACGCCAAAAACGCTCAAATTGCGGAAGTGGGGTACACGGCGGGTACACGGCGCGCAACGAGGGTGGAGATAGTCAGTCTTGACCAGGTGTTTATAGAAGCGATGAGAAAGAAATCTCCATTCGAAAAAAGTACCGCTCCCTTTGTCCATCGTCCTTTGACGTGCAACGTCCTACACTTCGGACCAGTAGGCCGCGTTCTTCCCTTACGATAGGCTTTGTGGGCTGGGAGGTGTCGTCACTGGGGAACGAGGTGAGGTCGCTGTGTATTGCGAGCACTGCGGATTAAAGATTTTCCCCGAACGCCCCGTATGCACTCGCTGTGGCCGAGCGGCTTCACACGAGTGGGTTCAGCTGATCAGTCTGGCTATACTGTTGCTAGCGACGATTGGCAATTCTGCTGCCGGACTGTTTCTGTTGCCGAAACTATCTGCTAAACACCCGTCAGTCCTTTTATTTCGCGGCTGGCTGTGGGCCGACCGGGAAGGCTCGCTGTATGGATGGATGCCGCTGGCCGCCGCGCTGCTGCTTTGGGAATTTCTTGTCTGGCGCAAGATTCGCAAGGCGAAACCGGTCACCAAGATTAAAGGATGGATCAGCCGAAAGATTCTTGCTTTTGTGCTGGCGGCAGGCTTCGCACCGATCCTTCCTTGGTGGGTACCCGCCAATCAGCCATCAGAGAGGACGCTTGCTGCGCTTTCGCAGTACCCCGGCTTGCCTTGCGCAATTTCCTGGAGCGGCGTTCTTATCGTAGCAGTTGTTCTCTGCGCCAAGGCCGAGACCCGCGACTGCCTCCTGGGCCGAGGCAAAACTCTCTCCCTCGTTAGCCTGGCCGCGCTGGCCTTGTTTCTAACGCTGACGTTTTTTGGCTGGTCGCTGAGCTGAGCGAGAACAAGGATCCTGTTGGCTGCGGATTACCGAGGCTCGAGGAGGCTCAGATCAAGAAGGTAAACCTCGCGATCGCGACAAGCGAACGATCACGAAAATGACATCGCAGGCGAGGAGCCGCCTGAGTACCAAATCGTTGGAACCTTAAAAAGTCTGAATTTACAGGCACCCACTAAGTTGCAGGGTGGAGCCCTCTTTTCGGTTGGCAAACGGCTGAACACAATGCTTTCCCCGGGGGCGAAGCTGGGGGTGCCCAGCAGCAGCAACTTGAGTAGCGTATGCGGCGAAGTCGGTAGGGGCGGTGAGGATCGAAATTGCATCCCTAACTTCTAAGTCCTTCAGCGCAAACGGCGTAGCGCCGCTGCCCCATTCCAATTGGAGCCTTTTGGAGCCTTTTCATAAACCAGAGGTCGCAAAAGTCGGATAACTAAAGCCGCATCGTCCGTAACCTAGTTCTCCAGTAATGGCTACGTTCGTCGGACACTTGCCTCTTGGGTTGCTGAATTCTCAGCACTGCTCCTCTCCAAGAGACGGATATACTCATCGCGGCAGTCCGGGCTTGCGAATAAAGCCCGCGCATGAAGAAATGGCTTCACAAGTGGTGGACGCGTCTGGGCTGGGGGTATCCTAGTGCCTCCAGTCGGTACTGGCGCACGGTTCCCATCGGACATTTGACAACGTCATTGATGGGGACTTTCTTTATCGCCGCGGGTGTTGGTTTTGCGATCGATTTACTGCAGCTTGACCATCCGCCTCTGTGGCATGGTTTCTTCTGGCCCATTTTCGGAGGGACCATGGCTGCGGGTCTGGCCGCTGCTAGAATCAAGAAACTTCGCCTTGCCTTTCCTCTCTGGCTCTTTGCGATCGGGCTCGGAGTTCTGGCTTTCAAAGTCGCCCATATTTCCAGGGCCCTACCTCTTCCAGATGGGTTATACCGACGAGTGGCAATTGACGCCGCAGGCATGTGGCTCGGAGCAGGCTTGGGCTACCGGCTACTGTTGTCTTTGATTACCTCACAGGGCTTGAACAGTGTCCGAATGCAAACGGAACTCTCTCTGGCCCATGGCATTCAAACTACTTTGGTTCCGGCGATTGCCTTTCGGAACGCAAATTTTGAGGTGTACGGCAAATCCGTCCCTAGCACGGAAATGGGCGGTGACTTGATGGATTTGGTCGAGACCGAAGGTGGATTCCTCGCTTACGTTGGCGATGTCTCTGGACACGGCTTAGCCGCGGGCCAGCTCATGGGAATGTTGAAAACTGCCATCCGGGTCGCGGTTCAATTCCAACAGAATCCCGTGGATTTACTAGAGGGTGCAGATCGCGTGCTTCCTGTTGTTAAGGAACCTGACATGTTTGCCACCTTAGCCCTGCTCCGTTTTGACGTTTCGGCGGAAGTGGAGTACGCCTCAGCCGGGCACGTACCCATTTTGCATTATCGCTCTCGAAGTCGAGACACGGCCCGGCTCTCGATGGAGCAATTTCCTCTAGGTCTATTCTCGGGTGGTTCCTATGAAAGCCAGCGCGTCACCTACTCTTCGGGCGATTTGTTCTTGATGCTCACGGACGGCATATTGGAAGTGTACAACGACAAGGAAGAAGAGTTTGGATTGGATCGCGTAGAGGAATTACTAAAACAGCGCGCTGAACAACCGTTGTCGCAAATTTATGAGCTGCTGATAGAGAGAGTACGACAGCATGGCGTGCAAGATGATGACCAGACTGTCCTCTTGGTTCGAGTTCTTAGCCCGCTCGCCTCGAGAGCCAGATAACCGGCAACTTAGAAATTTGGACTAACACATTATAAAGGGCGCCCCATTGGAGTACGTTTTGAGTGCGTTGCTCAAACTTCTCCAGAAGGGAGCACCCTATTATGACCAGCGTTAAATATATCGGCGAGATGTGCACAAGGAAAGCATTTCGATTTGTGTGAGGAACTCTGTCGGCAAGGTAGTGATGGAAACGTCAAAAAGTCAATAAAAACGCAGGTAAATGGATGGTGGAGGCGGGGGGAGTCGAAAAAAAAGCCACCTTGAAAATACGTAAGTTATTGAAAACACAAAACGGCAAAAACGCTAAAATCGTCGAAAAAGGCATCAACTGGAACGTATCTGGAACGTGGAATTGTTGGACATGGCAATAAAATTTAGCCGAAACCTGCGTGGTCGGGTTTTATTGTGTTCAAATGTCAAGTTTTATTTCATAAAAACTTGACATAATTTAAAGACCGGGCCATACTTTCCCCATGCGGAAACGCGTCACGCCGTCAAAAGGCTCCGACCGGATCATGGTATTCGTCCGCCGCCAGATCGAAGACGGCGGGGAGCGGTTGTGGCAACTTGACGACTTCCGCGACCTACCCTTCGAGGCTGTCGCGCAGGCCCTTTCGCGCCTGACGCGCCAGGGGCGTCTGGAGCGCTTAAGCAAGGGCATTTACTACAGCAGCCGGCAAACGGCCTTCGGCAGAAGCCAGCCAAACCCAGTCGCAATGCAGAAGCTCGCCTCCCGCCGCAAGGGCGTTTTCCCTTCCGGCATTGCCGCTGCTAATCTCCTCGGATTCACGACACAGACGGCAAGCCGAAGCGAGGTTTCGACCAACGCCCTCAGCCTGCCGCGGAAACTCGTAGGCGGCGATACCGTCATCCATACGCGAAGGCCCGAAGCGTGGACAGCCCTCTCCGAGAGCGATGCGGCGTTACTTGATTTCCTGCGCCATTCGGGGAGGACGAGCGAACTGTCGGCAGAAGAAACTATCCGCCGAACCATCAAGCTCTTGTCGGAGAAAGGACGCTTCGAACGCCTGCTCGCGGTTGCGGCTTCCGAGCCCCCGCGCGTGCGCGCGATGATCGGTGCCATCGGAGAGCAGCTCGGGAAAAACCGCACGGCGCTTCGCCGCCTGCGCGATTCCTTAAATCCCTTCTCGCGGTTCGACTTCGGCCTGTTGGCCGGACTGCGGCACGCTCGTTACTGGCAGGCCAAGGAGCGCCGCTGAGGTGAAGCTTTTTGAACACAAGGATTTCGAGCAGGCGATACTCGGCGCTGAAAAGCATTTTAGCGCTCGTCGATTGCGCCCCGCCGTCATCGAGAAGGACTACTACGTCACCGAAGCGCTGCGCATTATCGCTGCGACGGCTCCCGACAAGATCATCTTCAAAGGCGGCACGAGCTTGGCAAAGGGCTGGAACCTGATTCAGCGTTTTTCGGAAGACATCGACATCTTCCTCGATCCCCTCGCTTTTAAGCCCGCCCTTGGAAAAAACGCCATTGACCGGGAACTTAAGAAACTTCGCGACGCTGTCGGCGCCCACCTGGCGCTCAGGTTCGTCAAGGAGGAGAGCCAGACCATCGGCGGCTTCGGGCGCACCGACCACTTCTCCTACGCGAAACGCTTCGGCGGCCCAGGCCAAGTTGCCAATCGCGTCCTCCTCGAAGCGGGCACTGCCAGTGGCCGCGAACCCACCACCATCGTAGAGCTGCGCTCATACCTGGGGGAGTTCCTCAATGAAACACACACATCGTTAGGCGCGGAGGACGAAAGTCGCTTTTCTTTCCGACTCCTGCATTTCCGGCGCACCTTCGTCGAAAAGATGTTCGCTATCCATGGCAAGGTGGAATTGTTCAAGCGCGACTATCAACCGCTCGGAAGCTATGCGAGGCACTATTACGACCTGTTTCAACTGGCCGCCCAAGGGGAAGTCATCGCCATGCTTAAATCCGCGGAGTATGACGCTATTAAGAGAGATTACGATGCGATCAGTCGGACGCATTTCGAAAAAAGCTGTTTCTATCCTGTGGGGTTGAGTTTCGCCAAAAGCGACGCCCTCTTTCCGCCAGCGGAACTTGCCAAGGCTATTAGCGCTGGGTACGAGGCCCAGTGCAAGTGGCTCTGTTACGGCCCCTATCCGTCGTGGGCGGAGGTTCAAGCGAGATTTCTGGAGCTTCGAGATCTCTTGTAAAAGAACGCGTTTATGATTCCCGGAACTCTCCAACTGACCAGGGACGACTGCACCGATTCGCGTGGTTTGCGATGTAGAACTCGATGCGTCTGAACCGCAAGCGGGACCGGAACCAGGGCGCGGGAAAAACCGTAAGAAGGGCGGGAGCCAACACCTCTGGTCCCTTCGGGTTCCGGGGATCGCTCCCGCTCTTCTAAGTCATCTCATCTTTGCGTTGCGCTCTGGTGTGCACCGCGATCCTGGCGCGGCCACCCAAGACATCCACTTCACCAGTGATCGTCACAACGAACAACGAATCTGCCGTTTTCAGAGCGGACCACCGTGTTCCCAAACCCCGGTTGTGCAGGCCATGTTGGACCGGCTGACCGGCCAGGCACACATCTTCGAGACGGGAAAGGAGTCATATCGGTTCCGCAGAACGCTAACTAAGAAAAAAGGTGGCAAGGGAGGAGGCCACGGGCGAGCTACTCTGAAAACGGGGGATGCTATGGGTCGACCGAGTTGGCGATCGTCGTTCCTAGGCGATCCTGGCACGAGCTTTTTCTGTACCGGCAACGATATTTTAGAAATTGCTCCCGCCCCCCCGGTCGGAGCGAAAGCCCGGCGTCGCCCGGAGGGTGGCGCCGCGAAGCGCCCCCGTAAGTTTGTGCCCGCAAGGGTCCTACTTCCCCGCACTTTTGCAAGTAGCAGTACTGTAGGAACCGAGCGGAGGCAATATCACTGATATCTGTCTTTAAACGGTATGACGGACTAGATCACGAAAAACTATGGCTACACTATTCCAAATCCAAGCGCGGGCCCTCGGTGAGCGGCACTATGCTATTGCGGAAATAGCCGAGATTTGGAATTTGAGCACCGACAAAGTTCGTGAACTTTTTGAAAACGAGCCGGGTGTCCTCGCTATCGGGCGAAGTAACCCCCGCAAGCGGCGGTATCTCACCTTGCGCATACCAGAGTCTGTCGTAGAGCGGGTTTACTTCCGTCTCTCATCAAAGGCCGCAATTCGTTAGATGAAGAGGTAAGAAAATGCGGTGGCTTAGCAGACTAGTTCAGGCTAGTTTCCAGGCCTTTTCAATCGACTCTTCAAGCTTTAGCTGTCGCGACCTCACCCAAAGCGAGTAGTGCCGCTCCGTGACCCTGATTGAAGCATGTCCTAACAGAACAGACACCGTTTCGATGGGAACGCCTGCCTGCAGCAGGTTCACCGAGAACGTGTCCCTGAATCTGTGGGCATGTCCCTCGATGCCAGCGAGCCGAAATACCTTCGCCAGGCTTCGCTGCCAATCGGCCACAGTAGACTTCGCGAGGCCTTGTCCGGACCAGAAGAAATACTCTCCCTGTGGGTTCAGCTCTTCTAGTTCTTTCGCAACATCTATCGGCAACGGAAGCCAGACCGGCTGGCCCGTTTTTTGCGTGTAGAGGAGCAACTTATTCCCGTGGAGTTTGTCCCTTGAAAGGGTTGCTGCGTCCCGGATGCGCAGCCCCGAATAGCGAAGGAGGTTGACGAATGCTCGAACACGTTTTCCGCTCTCGAAACCATAAATGCCTTTATTTGGGTAAATTTCAGTGGCCCACAAAATCTTCTCGATGTCTCGATCGGTGAACGGAAGCGTGGGCATCGGCCGCACAATAGGAGCTTTAATTCGCTTTGCTAGATTGTCTCGTGCCCAACCAGAGTCTATGCAGAACCTGAAGAACGTTCGTAGACGCTCAAGTTTCTTCCGGGCGGAAACGGGAGCCATCTTCCAAGATTCACGGTACGCACGCAAATCCGGGAGTGAGATCGACGCAACCACTCGTGTGCCGAACGCGTCCTTCAGTTCCTTGGAGAGCAGTGTGTACTTATCGAGAGACGCGTCTGAAAGTTTGCGAGCTTCACAATCTCTCATAAAGGCTTCGCACGCGAGAGCGACTTTGGCGTCCTCGGTTCTCGCGAGTCCGCCTTCCCAATCCCGGACTAACCTTTGGGCTGCTTCCCAATTCCTCAGGTCCAGCGATTTCTTCAGCCATTTTCCGTTGAGCGTACCTTGCGTCCAGATAGGGCACTGGCATTTTTTCTGCGTACGTTGCCGATGCGGGCAGGCTTTCCGATGCCTTCTGTAGAGGTTCAGCACCAGAACAGCCTATCATAACTGGAACGTATCTGGAACGTGGAGTTTTTGTCAGTATAAGTTATTGTAAATAAAAGAGTTAAATGGTGGAGGCGGGGGGAGTCGAACCCCCGTCCGAAAAGCGCTACGCCACGGAGCCTACATGCTTATCTCAGTTCCGTTTGGTTCGCCAGCCGCGATTAGAACGAGCAAGAAACGCAGCCGGCTAGTCCGATGGTTCTCGCCCGAGCCTTACGGACCGAAAGGCTCAGGCCAGCTCACTGTACGACGCTTCGATCCGGGCCCGTGAGCAAAGCCCGGGGAAGCGTGCGCTTAATTAATTAAGCAGCAAGTGCCAAGTTGTTGTTGGCAGTTCTAGTTTCCATCCAGTTACGGGCGGGTGGCCCCCGGCATGCCTCCGAGACGCGACAGCTTCCGTCGAAACCGTGTCGCCCCCTAAAGACTCTATTTTAGCATGTTGCCCAATTCTCGGCTGTTCTGTGACGCGCGACAAGGTCAAACTCTATCCGCGCCCCCCGCTGCGGAACACATGACAAAACAAAATTGAGTTTGCAGGGGACGTTGACGCTCGAGCTGGAATAAGATTCAGCTTCGACTATGCCGGTTCATTTCCAACTCGCTGCTTCCTCCGACGTGGATACCGTGCTGCTCATGATCAGGCACATGCAAGCTGACGATGCGTGGTCCGAGGACTTCGACGAAACGATTGTCCGCAGCAATCTTCTCGAACTTCTCCATAACCTTCACTATGGAGTTATCTATCTGGCGCGCGAGGAACACGTCCCCGTGGCCTATCTCGTCATCTGCTTCGATTACAGTCTGGAGTACCGCGGCAAAGGGGCGTGGATTGACGAATTGTTTGTCGAACGTTCGCATCGAGGGCAGGGAATTGGCACGCAACTTCTCGATCTTGCCGAAAGCGCTTCCCGCGAACATGGCGCGCACTTCCTGCACCTGGAAGTGAGCCATGGGAATCGCGCCATTGAACTCTATCGTCGCCGGGGCTTCGTCGATCACCAACGCTACCTGATGACGAAGAATCTAAAGAGGTGACGATTTGGGGAGAGCCGCTTTTCTTTTTGCCGCTTCGAAGCGAGAATGACCCCTGCGAGATTTGCCCAGTTCACGTCGCTACGAATTCCACATGCTTTCTGCTGTTGTTGGAGGCTACTGAATGAACTCCACTCTGTCTTCGCGCCATTGGCCCTACTCTGCAGTTCTTCTTCTCGTTGTGCTTGTTTCCTCGTGCCTCGCGGACGAAACCTATCCGGTGAAGGTGGACCGCAATGTCCCCGTCAAGATGCGCGATGGCGTCATTCTCCGTGGCGACATTCTACGACCCGACGCGGAAGGAAAATTTCCCGTGTTGCTGCAACGCACGCCCTATCGCCGGGCCACCTGGGGCTACGACATTGATTTTGCGCAGCGCGCCGCGTCTCATGGGTACGTCGTGTTCATTCAAGATGTGCGCGGCCGGTTCACCTCCGATGGCGAATGGCGGCCGTTTGTTCACGAATCGGAAGACGGGTATGACACCATCGAATGGATTGCCGCTCAACCTTATTCGAATGGCAAAGTGGGTATGTTCGGCGGTTCATACGTTGGCGCCACGCAAATGCTTTCCGCCATTTCTAATCCTCCGCACTTAGCGGGAATCTGCCCGGTCGTCACGGCCAGCAATTATCACGATGGCTGGACGTACCAGGGCGGGGCCTTCGAACAATGGTTCAATGAGTCCTGGGCTTCGGGCCTGGCGCAGGACACCTTCGAGCACAAAATCGAAACGAATCCCGATTCGAAGGAAGAAGTAAACGTCCTCCCCTTGTCCGCGTATCCGATCATGAAACTCAGCCCGTCCCTCGTGGATACATCTGCGTCCGTGCTGGCACCATACTTTCTCGACTGGCTCGCTCATCCCGCCTTTGACGAGTATTGGAAACGCGTCTCGATTGAAGACCATTTCGCGAACATTCACGTGCCGGCGCTGCATATCGCCGCGTGGTACGACATTTTTCTTGGAGGATCACTGCGGAATTACATGGGGATCAAAGCCAACAGTGGCAGCGAAGATGCCCGCAAGGGCCAGCGCTTGCTCGTCATCATTGGTGGCCACGCCGGTGGCGGGCGCAAAATCGGCGTTGTGGATTTCGGCGCGGAGGCCGAGAAGTTCCAAGAGAACGAATTCATGCTGCGTTGGTACGATTTTCTCTTCAAAGGGGTGCAGAACGAATTCGCAAGCGGCAAGCCCGTGAAAATTTTCGTCATGGGCCTGAACCAGTGGCGCGAGGAAGAGGATTGGCCACTCGCTCGCGCGAAAGCCACGCGGTATTTTCTGCATTCGCAAGGTTTCGCGAATTCTGCAAAAGGAAACGGCGCGCTCTCCACATCCCCGCCCACTTCCGAACCTGTGGACAAGTTCACTTACGATCCGGGCAAGCCGGTTCCGACGACGGGGGGCCCACTCTGCTGTGACCAGCAGCATCTGGCGGCTGGTCCGCGCGATCAGCGCAGCGTGGAGGAGCGCGAGGACGTGCTGGTCTACTCCACTCCGCCTCTGGAGCACGATCTAGAAGTCACCGGTCCCGTACGACTCGAATTTTTCGCTTCCTCGTCCGCGGTCGACACGGACTTCACCGCGAAACTGGTCGATGTCGCTCCCGATGGCACGGCCATTAATCTCACTGAGGGAATCCTGAGGGCCAAGTATCGCGACTCGCAGACCACGCCCGCCTGGCTCACCCCAGGACAGGTTTATCAGCTCTCCGTCGATCTTTGGGCCACGAGCAATGTCTTCCAGGCCGGCCACCGAATCCGACTGGAGGTTTCCAGCAGCAATTTCCCGCGCTTTGACCGCAACCTGAATACCGGCGAACCGGCTGCCACTTCTGCCAAGTGGGTCACGGCCACGAACTCGATTCTTCACGATGCGGCGCACCCATCCGCCTTGATCCTGCCTGTGGTTCCCTAGGGTCGTCCGCTTCTCGGAGCCGAGCCACGGGATAAGCCGTCTGGTTGTACGTTTGCCGGGGCTTGCCCCAACTTCTCATCACTCCTTTAGGCACAATCCTCGCCATCCCCCGTTGACGCCTCCCGTCGCACCCCCCAAAATGGCAAAACAGGGAGAAATTCGGCCAAAGCTCCCCTGAAAACAGGTATGCCACCAGAACCCAACGCGGTCGAACAAGCCGTTTCCCGCGCCCTACGCGAAAATCTCGAGGGCATCCAGCGCGCTGGAGTCGAGCTACAGCAGGCCATTAATGATGTGGTGGCCTCCTGCTCCAGCACCAAGCCTACCAATGCTTTACCGCCTCTCGTGCGTGCCCAGGCTTCGGCTGCCTCCATCTCCGCCACGCTGGACGTGCTGGCGCGGTTCATCGCCATGGCGCTTCAGCCTGGTCCGCGAAGTCCCCTTGAGGAAAAGATCACGCAGGCCATCGGCCTGCAGGCTCCCGAGGCGCCCGCCGCCCCGGCTCGGCCTATGCCGCAAGCTCCCGCGCCGCAGGCAGCGGCTCCGGTTGCGATGGCGTCAGTACCTGTGGAGCCGAAAGTCCAGGACTTTCCACCCACGGAGGTAACGCCGGTTCCGGTAGAATTGGAGATGGCGGAACCCGCTGCTTCGGTCGACCCAGAATTTGACATCAACCGGTTGACTCCTGAGGAACAGGAGCTACATCGGCGTGCAAATCGAGTGGCCAAGGTTTCCATGCAGGATATTAAAATGTTACGTCCGGACCAGGTCAGACTCGGCCGGGAACATAAAGATATCTGCATCCGATTGAAAGACGACATTGAGAAAGCTCATCGAGAATACGATCGTAGATTCAGACCCATCATGGACCATCCGGTGGATTACTTTTACCGGTGGTTGGTGGAAATCCTCGCCGAAGGCGATGCGTCTTCCCTCGGCGAATATCCATACGCCACGGCCGGCAAGTCGCGCTAGCGTCCGCTTGCTCTCCACGCTCGCCACCCGCGCCCTGGCGACGCTGCTCTGTGCGACTCTCCTTCTATTCGCTGCTCCGGGTGCCGGCGCACAGACCACTTCTCCCAGAAAGAAAAAGCCCACGCATCCGAAAACTCCCGCGTGCCAGACCGGGTGCAAGCCGGACGCCACTGTGCCCATTCTTGATGCGTCGACTCCGGAAGATGCCGCGACACAAAAAGAATTGGCGCCGCTTGCGCGCGATTTCCATCATGGCGTGCCTGGCTCCTATGACAAACTTGCCGCGTTCGCGAATAAAGAGGCTTCCAGCGCATGGGGGCAACGGGCCGCGCTGGCTCTTGGCTACGACGATTATTCCAAGGCACGTTTTCCGCAGGCTCTGACGTGGTTGCAGAAAGCCAAGTCCGATCCACTCCTTCGCGAGTACACGCTATTCTGGACGGCGCAAACCGAACGCGCTCTCCATAAGAGTGGTGAAGCTGCCCAGGAATTTGCCGGTCTTTTGAAGGAGTATCCAAATACTGTCATTAAGGAGCAGATCCTCGAAGCCTACGCTCCCACGGCTGTCGAAACCGGGCGCCCTCAGGATGCTCTCGAAGCGTTTGCTGCCTACCGGGCAACGTCGACCAAGGCGCCTCTGCTTCTAGTTCGGGCGCGCGCCTACGAAGCCAATCGCAAGCTCACCGATGCCGCCAAAGACTACCAGACGCTCTACTACCATTTCCCGATGTCCGATGAAGCCAAAGACGCCGCGGTTGCGCTCCCCCGGCTGAATAAGCAGCTTCACAACGAATTTCCGTACGCCACTGCCGAACTTCAGGAACAGCGCGCCCAGGTTTTCTACGATGTGCACAAGTGGAAGGAAGCGCGGGCCGAATACGAAAAACTCGCTTCCATGGCGAAGGATCCCGCCAATCCCACACGGCAACGCGCGCTTGTACGCACCGCGGAATGCCGGCAGCATCCCAAGGCCGCACCGAATCTCCTCGCCAATTTGAATACCAGCGACCCTGAAGTCGATGCGGAACGGCTGTATGCGCTCTCGCAGGCTTATCGTTCCGAGAAGAACGAAAGCGCGATGCTCACCAATGTCGAAAAGGTGGCCGAAAAATATCCTCAAAGCCACTGGACCGAAGAAGCACTTATGGCGACCGGCAATTATTATTGGGTACTGCTCGACCGCACAAAGGCGGTGCACTACTATGAACGCTTGCTGGAAAATTTCCCTGGCGACAAGGACGCGTATAACGCGGAATGGCGCATCGCCTGGGTGGCGTATCTCGAACGTCAGCCGTATGCCGACGACAAAATCACTATCTTCTTGCGCAAGTATCCGGTTTCCGGCGGCGCGGTGAACGCGCTTTACTGGCTTGGGCGCAACGCCGAGCGGAGCGGTAATCCTGCGCACGCCCGCGCTTATTTCAAAAAGACCATCGACCGTTTCCCTACCAGCTATTTCGCCGACGCCGCGCAGAATCGTCTGGAGAAACTAGGCCCCGGCGAAGAAGAAGTTCCAGATTTCCTCGCGCAGATTCCTCCCGCTCCGCCGCTGCGTCCGTTCGACGAGCCTGTAGCTGCCAATGTTCTCGATCATTGGAATCGCGCCCAGGCCCTTCGTACAATCGCGTTTGACGCCTCCGCTGAGCTCGAACTTCGTGCGGCGTATGCCGCCACTGCTTCACCGCGGTTCCTTGTCGAAGCGGCGCAAGCGGCGTTCGATCAGGGGCATTTCGCCAGCGGAATGTCCTACGGAC
The DNA here is from genome assembly GCA_963775865.1 of Candidatus Acidiferrales bacterium. Lineage (GTDB taxonomy): Bacteria > Acidobacteriota > Terriglobia > Acidiferrales > UBA7541 > Acidiferrum. Next base: position 144,971 of record CAVZKU010000016.1, read on the forward strand.
GCCAAGCCGTTTCCAGCTTCGACTCCCGCAAGTTCAGTGAAGTCCCCACGAATGTCTGGAAGGTTCTTTTCCCGCTTCCGTATGAAACGCAGCTTCGCCGCGAAGCCGAGCGAAACGATTTCGATCCCATGTTTGCCGCGGGCCTGATCCGGCAAGAATCCACTTTCCAGGCGGACGTCGTGTCTCATGCCAATGCCATCGGCTTGATGCAGATTCTGCCGAAAGAAGGCCGCCGGCTCGCCAAGCAGTGCAAAGTCCGCTACACGAAGGCCACGCTGTTCGATCCCAACATCAACATCGAACTGGGCATGCTGTACATTGCAGAACTCACCCGCGCGACGGGCGCCCCGGAATATGCGGCGGCCGCCTACAACGCCGGGGAAGATCGCTTGGCCCAATGGAAAGCCGAACGCCCCTACGAAGAAATTCCGGAGTTCGTTGAGTCCATTCCCTTCACTGAAACCCGCGAGTACGTCCAGATCGTTCTGCGCAACGCCGACATGTACCGCAAGCTCTACGGTGCAACACCAAAGAACACCGTGTCCGCTGCCATCCACACGGGGACGCATCCCAGCCGCTAATTTTTGCCCCCACGGTGTCCTTGTAGACCTTGCCGTTTTTCATAATCACAACAAGATTCTTGCCTGGGTCCTCGAGCAGCTTGAGGTTGGCGATGCACAGACCGCGGATCATACGCGCAACGTGATTCCCGCGCGCACCAGAAGCCGGGTGATGACCAGCGCAAGGCCGGTCAGGAGCGCGGACTTAAGAACTCCCCACGATCCCGATGTTCCCCTGGTGCTCAACAAGGAGAGTTGGGGCAGCAGGAAGGGAATGTAAGCCAAAATATAGGCGAACAACGGGTTCTCGCCAACGGGCTTGGCAAAGTTTGCCCAGGCCTTCCCGCCCTTCACGTCCGCAAGCCAATACAGCAGAATCGCGATCAGGAGGTTGGCGGCCGTGCAGTACAGGCACCACGTCGGGGTATCGCGGTTCTTGGAAATTCCGAGTGGCTGCAACGCAAAACCAATGGCCAGCAGTAGCGCGGCGGAACCGAGAATCCAATTCGCCCTTTGCCGGAAGGTTCGGGCTATCGTGCCCCCTGCAATTATGAGCGAGGCGAGCACCCCGGCCATCGTTAAGGACGCCAATCCCCCTTCAAAGGGATTCCAGTAGCGGGGCCACGTGTTGATTCCCTTCAGCCAACCCATTGTGGACAGCGCGTTGAGCGCCACCATCGCCGCATACAGGACCAGAAGAATCTTGAATCGCTTCGCAAACAACAGGTAGAGCGTGCTGACCAGAAGATAGGCCCATCCCAACAATCCCAGAATCTCCCAATAGGAAAAATCCAAACGAGCGGGCAGGCCAGAGGGAGTAAGTCTGCGAAATATCACAAAAAGAACGGCCATGAGCACCCATCCGGAATAGTGAATGGCTCGATACCCCACCTCGTGGCGAGTTTCTCCGGGATAGCGCATCCATCCCAGCGCAATTCCAACGAATCCTAAGAACGTCCACCAGGCTGCACTCATGTGCGTGTAGCGCGCGTCGACGTGCAGCGCGTTCGCGATAAACAGGCCGAGCGCCAGCAGGCTTAGCGACCGAATGGCCACGTGCGACCAGACCTTGGCTTTGCTTTGGCCACGCGCCAAGCGCCCATCCACCGCCAGTGGAATGGACATGCCCATCAAGAACAGAAAGCCGGGGAACACCATGTCCACGTAGGTCATTCCGTTGACGTCGCCGCGATGGTAGGTCCACCAGGGCAGTCCTTTCACTTCAGCGAGATTGTTCACAAAAATCATCAAGAGGATGTTCAAGCCGCGGAAAATATCGATAGAGAGAACTCGGTGAATTGCCGGGACAGGTATTTCGCTTAAGGGAACGCCCGTAACGATAGTTTGGTTTGGAATCGCAGACACTCCTTAGGCGCAAGTGGAAGAAGAAGCTGGTGTCAGCACACTTAGCCTTAAGGGTTGCGGCAAACGCGGGAACAATCAGTGACCCCAGTCACGCTCCAAATGCCGGTGGGCGGTAGTCCTGCGCCGAGGCCAAATTTACTGCAGCGGCCGCAGCGGGGAGACTGGCGGCATTTCCCTCTTCGTGCGCTACAATATTTCCTCATGTCGACACCCGAAACGAATATGACGCAAATTGCGCGACGCATGCTGTCCACGAAGGCGGAACAATTCACCGAATCCGTTATCCGCGAAATGACGCGCCTCGCACTGCAGCACAACGCCGTTAATCTGTCCCAGGGCTTTCCCGATTTCGCGGCTCCAAGGGAAGTGAAAGAAGCCGCGCGCCAGGCCATTACCGACGATATCAATCAGTACGCTATCACCTGGGGTGCCAAGCCGCTCCGCGACGCCATCGTCGAAAAATTCGCGGCCACCCAGGGCGTCACCCTCGATCCTGAGCGCGAACTCACGATCTGTTGTGGGTCCACCGAAGCCATGATGTCTTCCATGATGGCCATCATCAATCCCGGTGATGAAATCGTGGTATTCGAACCCTTCTACGAAAACTATGGCCCGGACGCGATTCTTTCCGGCGCCACTCCGCGTTTCGTGAAAATGCGTCCGCCGCAGAATGAAAATGATGTCTGGTCGTTTGACGAAAGGGAACTGGGGTCGGCTTTCGGTCCGCACACCAAAGCCATCATCCTGAACACGCCCAACAATCCGACGGGCAAGGTTTTTACTCGCCCGGAATTTGAATATATCCGTGATCTCTGCGTGCGTTGGAACTGCTACTGCATAACCGACGAAATCTACGAGCACATCCTCTACGACGGCACTGAGCACATCTCCATGGCGGCCATCGACGGCATGCGCGACCGCACCATCGTGATTAACGGCATGTCCAAAACCTACAGTGTGACCGGCTGGCGGGTGGGCTGGGCCATCGCTCCCGCTGAGGCCACCCAGGCCATCCGCAAAGTGCACGACTTCCTAACCGTTGGGGCCGCTGCCCCGTTGCAGCAGGCTGGTGCGCTCGCGCTGAAACTTCCGCAAACGTATTACGAAAATCTCGCCGCTACGTATGCGAAGAAACGCGCACGCCTGCTCAGCATTCTCGAAAAATGCGGTTTCACCGTGTACAAGCCCCGTGGCGCTTATTACATCATGACCGATATTTCTCGGTTCCATTTTGACGAAGCCAAATACCCCGCGGAATCGAGGGATGTCTCGTTTGCCAAATATCTCGTGGAACACATTGGCGTCGCGTGCGTCCCTGGCTCCAGCTTCTACAACGACGCGCAGGACGGCGCTTCCCAGGTCCGCTTCACCTTCTGCAAGAAGGAAGAGACGTTAGCTGCCGCCGAACTCCGCTTCGCCAACCTCCACGTATGATCTTCTGAACGGAGTGTTTTGCTGTGCCAAACATCACCGTGTGGGTTTTAACGTTGTGTTACACTCTGGCTAAATCAGCTGGTTTGTGAAGGGAATTACACCCGTGCCACTGCAACTTTCTTTAATCCCGGCTAACAGCAAGCTTGAATCGAATGGCGATGGCCCAGCCCTAGACGTTGCCAGCAGCGAGACCCGTACGTTTCTGTGCCGCCTGACCATTTCTGACCAAATCGAGCAGGAATCCCTCGATATTTCCATCTGGGGATCCGCCGACGGGCAGGACTTCGGCAGGCGGCCGCTGCTAAAAATTCCACAGCAATTTTATTGCGGTACCACAAAAATGGTACTGGACATCTCTTTACGAGCGGAAGTAAAGTTCCTGCGCGCCAAGTGGGAAGTTAACCGATGGGGACGCGTTGCGCCCACACCGATGTTTGTGGCAGCATTGGACCTTATTGAAGTACCCCCTATGTCCCAAACGGTAGGGGGCGCGTCAACGATCCTGGCGCAGTCCTGATGGCGGGGCGTTTGTCTCTTTTTGTAGAAGAAAGGGGTAGGAAACTGTTGGTCGGTTGCCCTGTGGTGGTCAGTTTCCTACCCCGCGAGTGGTCTTGCCTGTATAGACGAGGGTTCCCTACGAAATGTTTCTTAGTTCCGAAAATATTTTACAAAATTAAATGCGTTCACTAGCCCAATTGGGCTTGGCCGGAAATTCGCGCAAATCCAGTTTTTCGTATCCCATTTTCTAAATTTCGACCGTATCTAAATACCGCGCTATCCCCGCCTTCCACTTGAAGTTCTGCACGATGGCCTGCTGCAGTGATTGCGCTGCGGCGGGTTCCCCGTGGGTCAGGTAGACCTGCTTCGGCGGCACTTGCAATCCCGTCAGCCATCGTAACAACTCACTTTTGCCCGCATGCGCGGAAAATTGACCCATTTCCACGATCTCGGCCATCACTGGCACCTGTTTCCCAAACAGGTTGAGCGTCTTGGCTCCTTCCTGCAGGGCGCGTCCGCGCGTGCCCTCGGCCTGAAATCCACCCAGGATCACGCAATTCCTCGCATCACCGAGGCGTTGCGCCAGATGGTGAAGCACGCGTCCACCGGTGACCATGCCGCTTGCGGAAATAATGATGCACGGCGTTTTCACGGTATTGATCTGCTTGGAATCTTCCACGCTCCGCGCCAAATGGAATTCATGCACACTCAGCGGGTCCCCGCCATTTTGTTCGTCGCGCGCAAACTGCGTGTCGTGATCTTCCTTATATTTCAAGTAAAGATCCGTAGCGCTCAGGGCCATCGGGCTGTCCACATAGACCGGTATCTTGGGGATGCGCTGCAGATTTTCCAGTTGCCGCAGGTAGTACATGAACGTTTGCGTGCGGCCAATCGCAAAAGCCGGGATCACAATCGAACCGCCACGCTTCACGACGCGATTGACGATGTCGCCCAGCAATTGCAGTGGATCGCCAGATTCATGCTCGCGGTCGCCGTATGTCGATTCGCACAATGCCAGATCGATCTGCTTCGTGGTGGGAGTTTTGGGATCGTTGAGAATCGGCTGATCATAGCGTCCGATATCCCCCGAAAAAACCACCACGCCCTTTTTTCCGTTTTCGGTGATGGTAAGTTCCAGGCTGGACGAGCCCAGGATGTGGCCCGCGTCGTACGATTCCACATGAAATTCCGGGGATATGTCGAAGCCACCGCTCCGGGGCATCGGCTTCAGCAATCGCAGCACCGGGTCGATATCCTCGGAGGTATACAGCGCCTGCGGTTGGGGGTGCTTGCTCCACTTATGCTTCTGCGCGTCTTCGGTTTCTTCCTCCTGCAAGTGGCCGGAATCCTTCAGCAGCAGTCCGGTTAAGTCAATGCTGGCGGGATTTGCGAAAATCGTCTTGTTGTATCCGTCTCGCACCAGCACGGGCAGCCATCCCGTGTGATCCAGGTGCGCGTGCGTCAGCACCAGGTACTCGATCGTCTTAGGGGCCACCGGCAGAGGTTTCCAGTTGCGCTCTTTTAGATCATCGGTGCCCTGGAACAACCCGCAATCGACCAGCAACTTCTTTCCCGCCGCCTCCACCAGATATTTCGAACCCGTCACACACCCTGCCGCGCCCAGAAATGTAAGTTTCGCCATGGACTCTCTCACCTAAGCATGAAATAACTATTCCCACCTTATCCTAAACACTCTGCCTGCGCACCCGTTGCAGAAGGAACGTAAAGGAAAGAAAGAGGCGAACCGCAATTCGCCTCTTTCTATGCTGATTTCGATTGCCTCAGGTGCAAGGTCTCTGCCGTTGCTTCTACTGCTGGCTACTGGCTTGTTTCTCCAAATACCCGTTCACCTGCCTCTCCCAATCCGGGCCGGACATGCGATCGCCTTCGGCCATATGCCGGACATGTGCATCCGTCTCCGCGCTCAATGCCGTGCGGTCGTAGGTTACGTCAACCCGTGTATGGTTCTCTGCGGGAGTCAATTGCAGGGTAATCACGGTCACGAGGGCATCCGGAATCACGTACACATACTGAATCCGGCCATTCCTTAGATCGAACTGCGTGTTCACCCACACCGATTTCAAATGGCTGTGAGCCACCGCGAACACCATCCCTTGTTCATCTGCGGCGGGAAGTGGATAGATAAACTGCGGATTCCAACCTGGAGACCAGACGCGCTCCTTGTCGGCACCGAAAAGTGGCGCAACCGTCTCCATCGATGCTCGGGCTGTGAAAGAGAATTTCTCGCCCGTATGGGCTCGTCCGGCCCCCTGGGAGATCACGGCGCCGTGCGCGGCATGCAACGCCACACGCAGATGAGCCACAACCCGCGGTGCGGCCATCACGCCCAAGCCGCACACCGCGCCCGCTACAAACAGCCATGCGCCTCTCATGAGGTTTTCTCCTTCAGTTTGTGACTGTCGCTCGCGCGCAACGTCATGCCATAGATCTTTTTCAGTTCTACAATCTGCCCGAGCGACTCTTTCCCGAAGGGAGCTTTGCCCTCGAAGGCGTGAAGCACGATGCCTTCCAGCAAATCGCCCAGAGTCAAATCCTTCAACTCGGCGAACGCTTTTAGTACCTTCAAGAGCCGCTTTTCCATCCGCACTCCGGTTTGTATCCGTTCGACTTCGATCATATGCGCCTCCACGAGAACCATGGTAACTATGTACCATGGTAACAAACTGGCGTCAAGTCACCCCCTAACAAAAAAGCCCGGATGCGCTGTGGGATGCCCTTCATGCTGCCAACGATATTGCGGATCAGTCGCGTCTTCGCGTCTGCCGGCATCAACCAGAACAGATTGCCCGGCTGGGTGTAGTAGTCGAGCCCGCTGCGATGATCCTGGCGCGCCACGGTGCCTGTTACGGACATCGGCCGCTCGACGTAGTTCTTGTCCTGCGTGGGCCCGCCGAAGCTGTTCGGCTCGTAATTCACCGCGGGCCGCCCTTGCCGTCAAACCGCATTGCGCCATCCTTGTTGTCGGAATGGACGGGGCATTGCGGCTTGTTCCTAGACAGGGAATCGTAATTTACCCCCAGGCGGTAGCGTGCGCGTCGGGATAGGAGACGTTGCTTCTTCCGCAGTGAGTGAACTTTTCTATGGGCAAGAGGGAATAGGCGCACGCAAGAAAGCACTTGTGGGGTTTATGCCGTTTCTTGAATCTCCGGGCCAGAGAACGCAGTTTTGAAGGTGATGGAAAGGGATGAACCTTTACGCACATTGTTTACAAGCGCCGGGCGAAAACACGCGAGGCACGTTCCGCCTTTATCGCGAACGCTCGGGTACACGACGCCACTCGATCCTTGCCCCAGGAGTTCTCCAGCTAAACGTTGGGACGCGGTATAGCTCTTCGCATCCAAAGAATCCGCAAAGCGTTTGTCACCGCGAAGGTCGTGAAAGGCGCCTCGAAAATCGGCGAGGAAATCGACGTAGGAAAAACTCTCTTGCTCCTGCCAGTTCACTTCCTGAAGTTCCTTTCCGCGGTGGTACGCCACTTCGATTTCCGAAGTCGTCCGTGAGAATCCGGCGTACCACGCTCCACGGGTTGGCCCATTGAAACGGCTCCCCAGCGGATTCGCATGAGTGAAGGAGGCATTAATGATGGGCGAATAGGGAATCCCAAATACCAGTTCCCGAACGCTGATCCCTGGCAGCAGACCTGCTTCACCGAGGAGCCGCTCATTCGTGGCTCCTTCGAGTCCAAACAGCGCTTTCAAATCAGCGGTATCTTCGGTAAGGCGTGTCAGCACACTCTCGTCGCGGTCGAGGTATTTGGAGGGAATGAGACGATGCGTCTCGTCCTGGTGCACCTCGGAAGTTCGCGGCAGCATTCAGCGTCCACCTCGGCGTGCGTCCAGCAGTTGACGCACCCGCAGCATGGCGGGCTGCCCGCCCTGGATCATGTAACTCAGAGGAGTTTCCCCGCCGAACATGGGATTTTCATTGGGCAATTGCAGCCACCGGTCGGCGAGTTTCTTGCCGTACAGAATGTTGAGTGCCTTAAAGATCCCCGTCAGTATGGAAATGCGCGTCAAGCGGTCTTGATCGAGAGTGCCGCGGGCCTTTCGCTTCATTTCGTAGAACGCGCCATTGGACATGCCTCCCAGCAACTGGCGGGCGTCTTCATCACGCAATTCCCACAGCTCATGCATTTTCAGAAATGCTCGGATTGCGGCAGGTCCCAGGCGTTTTTGGACGTCTCTGCGGGAAAGATCGACCGGCTGTTCCCAGACGACGCCAGCTCCGAGTTGGTTCAGGGTTGCCAAGAAGCCTCTCTAGAGAGTCTCCATATATGGAGTATCTTACCTCCAATAGTGAATAGAGGCAAGAGGCTTCTTTTTCCCGTTCAAGCAATCACAGCACCAGTTCTTCTTGCTGATCAGCCGTTTGAGCGCGCTTCTGTCTTCGTCTTGCGCTGTTCAATAAGACTCAGTTTCAGGGGAATTCCCAAAATACACGGTGCCTAAAACACCGAACATCAGAATGTGTTCCTTTGTATACGGAAAAAGTGGTTCTCGATGGCTGATAATTCACTCTGGATGCCTTTAGGCGCTGATTGCAGCCAGGAGAGTTGATATGACCCCTACCAAAGCCGAGAAATGCGCTCACCCAATCTGTTCCTGTATGACGACGTCCGGCGGATACTGCAGCATCGAGTGCGAGGCCATGGAAAAGATGCCAGACATCACTTGCCACTGCGGACATGCCGTATGCGCTGGCGACACGGATCACGCGGCTGGGCCGTCCACGCTTCCCTCTTGAAGCTAAGTCAAAAACGGTTGTGTTTGATTTGGACGGCATACTCGTCGAGAGCAAGTCACCGCGCGATGCTGAAATGGTTGCGTTGCTACATGACCCTTCTGAGTATCGGCAAAGTGGCTGTAATCTCCGGTGGAGATTAGCCACGGTTTGTGAAGCAAGTGCATGCCTTGCTTCACGTCGTAGACTCCGCCTTAATCTGCCTTTCGTCGATCGGAAACTCCTGTTTCTACGCCGGGTTGTAATCTGACCATCGGAATGTTCGACACAATCCTTAACACAACCTCCGCGGGCTGGCCGTCTTGGATCCAAGGGAATTCAAAATGCCTGGAATCGGCTGCGCTCTCTAACATTCCCAGCATCGACTCGCGGCTACAGAAGGCACTGACATCCGCACCGGGCTTTGATGCACTGTTGTAAGCATCGATGCTAATCACAACCTGTTGACCTGGGCGACGCACTTGAAATTCATTTGCCATCGCCCAGACGCTCTTAAGATCAGCGGGGTCAACGGCTGGAACCAGACCGTCATTCGTTGGCATAACCCCGCCTCCCGAGGCGACATTACCTTCTCTGCCGGTCCGTACCGCATGATAGTGGTCCTCAAAAATGCAGATTGTCCAGTTCCGCACAGACTTGCAGGAATCTTCTTAGTAAGGTTTGTTTATTCCCTGACCAACTCCAGTTCCGGCTAGCCTGCTCTTTCTTAACAGGCTAGCTCCCGCCGTCTGGAACTTTCTTACTGTTTGTCACGCTAGGCTGCCGCAACGTGTCGAGTCCCGCTCCCCGAATTCAACAAACTAAATTGAAAAGTGTACCGATGTGTACAGATTCCGATTCCTTCCTCCTCTATGATCCTGCCTGTTGGAGAGCCAGGGCGAGTCAGCCGTACTCCCAAAAAGAAAAAGAACAGAAGGAGCATTCCATGGCAGCACCGAAATTATCCAGATACAACGATATAGTTCCCGCAAAGTCAGTGATTGGCAGGACTGTCGTCAATGCAAATTATCAGGACCTCGGCACAATCGAAGACCTGGTCCTCGACGCCGGCGCCGGGCGAATCGCTTACGCGGTTTTATCCTTTGGAGGATTTCTTGGCGTTGGCGATAAATACTTCGCCGTTCCCTGGTATGCCTTCCAGTTTCATTTGGCGGAAAAGCGCATCGTCCTCAACGTCGACAAGAAACTTCTGGAAAGCGCACCGGGTTTCGACAAGAACAACTGGCCGAACATGGCCGATTCCACTTGGGGCACCAGCATTTATAAGCACTATGGCCTCGCCCCTTACTGGGAAGAGACAACCGCCGATCGCTCCTGATTTCAGACCCGGGGCGAAGGATTATTGTTCTACTGCTGTTATTCGGTGGCGGGGGCGGGTATTACGGCTACTCAAGATGGGGTTCAGACGGCGGTCTCGGGTTCATCGGCACCGTCGTACTCATCGCGGTGGTTTTGTGCTTCCTCGGCGCCATACACGCATAAATAGGCGGCCGGTGTCAGCACAGAAGCGCAAAGCAATCAATCTAACGCAAGGAGAAAATCCATGAAGCAAAGCACCAAGGACAAAGCAAAAGGAACGTATCACGAGCTGAAAGGCAGCGTGAAACAGAAGGTAGGGGGCGCCACGAACAATCCTCGCTTACAAGCCGAAGGCCTGGGCGAGAAGCTCGCTGGCAAACTCCAAAAAGGAATTGGCAAAGTCGAGAAGGCCGTCGAAAAGCGCTAAAGCGGCAGTCGTTTGCACTTTTTCGCCAACACGCGACCATTCTAGGTTTTCCGCGAACATATCGCGCAAGAATTGGAGAAAGGGATTATGAATTTATCACAAGTAACTAGCAGTCAAATCGCCATCGCGGTTGTTGTCCTCTTAATGCTGGCGGCAGCGCTTGCCATTTTATTTTCGGTTCGCAAACGCCGCACGGCACGACTTCGCGCTCAGTTTGGTGGTTCGGAATATAACCGCACCGTACAAGAAGGCGGAAACCGCCGCCAAGCCGAAGCCGTCCTGGACAAGCGCACAGAGCGCGTGGACCGCTTGAATATCCGCCCGCTCGCTCCGGCCGACCGCGATCGATTTGTCGAGTCTTGGGCCACAGTGCAGGCGCGCTTTGTCGACGGTCCTGGCGGTGCAGTTACGGACGCCGACCAATTGCTTATCGACGTGATGTCCACGCGCGGCTACCCCATGAGCGACTTTGAGCAGCGCGTCGCGGATATCTCCGTCAATCATCCCGTGGTTCTCGACAATTACCGCGCGGCCCACGAAACCGCTCTTCGCCAAACCCGGGGCCAAGCACGTACCGAAGACTTGCGTCAGGCGATGATTCATTACAGAACGCTGTTTGAGGAACTGGTCAACGATGCAGAGCCGGCACGCCCGTAGGGCGAGTACGACCTTGCAGAATTCTTAGCGCCCAAGATCGATCTCCTTCACTTTGAGACTACACAAACTTTGAAACTTGACTTCGGTCTGCAGATTGCACGAAGGAAACTTCCGATTGTCCTTGACACGTACATTCAGGGAGAACAGGATAATCATGCGGTTTCGTCAATTGCGGCGAGACCCCCGCTTCGAAGTCCGAGTGCATTTTCTTTAAGAGCCAAGCTCCACAATCGAGCGTTCAGAGGGGAGTACCTCCTCGGCTATTGTTCTCCGCATCCGTGGGAACAAACTTCCTGTTCGACGTACAGGACTGCACGCGTAAGACCGCAGCGACTCCAAACCACGCCAGGTTCCCGACTCGCCTAATGCGAGAATCAAAATCGAATTTCTGGAAAGAGCAAAATCATGTCTGAATCAAATAAAGCTGTGGTTCGCCGTTTGTTTGACGAGGTTTGGAATAAGGGCAATCTGCAGGTGGCAGACGAGCTCTTCGGCCCCAGTTACGCTCACCATGATCCTTCGACGCCGGATGCCGCACGAGGCCCCGAGGGTGAGAAGAAAAGAGCGACTTTGTATCGCAATGCCTTCCAGGACTTGCGCCTAACTGTCGAGGAGCTCCTTTCCGACGGAGAAACGATTACGGCCCGTTGGAGCTGCAGAGGCACCCATAAAGGGGAGCTCAATGGAATTGCCCCAACCGGGAAGCAAATCGCCATCACCGGAATCAGCATCGCCCGTTTCGCCGGCGGGAAGATGGTGGAAGGCTGGGTCAACTGGGACGCTCTTGGATTAATGCGGCAGCTCGGCGCAGTTGCTGAAGCTGGCAAAGCGCAGGTCGCCGTCAGGTAGCTGTCGCGACCTAGCGAATAGACACAAACAGAAAGGTCCGAGCCGCCCTCGGGCCCTCTGTTCCACTGGGCGCTTTTGAAGATTGAGTTCCCGCTCTCGACCGCCCGAACATGTCCTCCGGGTACCCGTTACCAGCAGGCAGTACGCAATCTCCGGATAGCGACTCCGCGAGCGGAAAGCTCTTCAAGTAATTGCACCACTCCCGGAGAAGCCTCGTGGTCGCCCGGTACGATTACCCCCCACTCCAGGTTCTCGCGAAATTCCTTCGATCGAATCTGCCACTGGCCGAAGGACGACGATTTGGTCTCACCAACTTGCATGACGGACCAGTGCCGCGCCAACGCCAAAGCGGTCGCATCGTCAGGCAATGGCCCGGAAAGAATGAAGTGGTTGTTTCCGTGAACCAGGAGGCCGACCATTTAATTTCAAGCCTCCAGGCGCGGATCGGGAACCGGGTACCCGATGGCGAAATGATAGACGACTTGCCCGATCTCAGGAGACAGTCCAAGATATTGGTTCACGCGCTCATCAAAAAATGCTCCGATGCCTGTCGCCCGTAAACCAAGCGCCTCCGCAGCAAGATACATTCGTTGACCAATCGCACCCGCCTCGAAGTGCACGTATCGATAGCCACGATCGCCGTGAAGCCGCCCAGCATTCTCAAAGTCGCCGATCATGGAGAATGCCAGGCAAGCGTTGCCCGCCAGGTCTTGTCCCAAGCTGAGGGATGCTGCTGCCCGGCGTTGATCCCCGTCCCGGATTTTCTCCAGTTCCGCGTGCTCCGGCCAGTAGCGGTAGACACCCGGAACCAATCCTTCTACACGATGGACGTAAAGATAAAGATAGACGAAGCGAGCTGTAGCGAAATCGGCGAAGAGCGGCTCGTTTGTGCTTGAGAGAAGAGCCGCAAGTTGCGAGAGAGAGATCGACTCGTCCCCACCCATGAAGTCAAGAGCGGAACGCCTAGTGCGAACGACGTCGCCGAAGCTACGACTTGTGGGGCCGCGCGCGGGCAGGCTGATTTCGCCGCGGCCGGATGCTTTTGCCTGGTCAAGAGACAGGATGGCGGGTTCCGAGCCGAGCTTGGTTGCCGCGTGAATTTGTTCAATTACCGGATATGGTTCCTGCTTCTCCGATAGCCGGTTGGGCTGTCCACCGAACAAAATCGCCTCTTGTGGAATTAGCGTCCTCACGGGAATGGATGGCCCGTAAAGCCCCACGATCAACATGGGCCACTCATCGTGGGCAGGAACACACGATTCCGCGACTCTATCGTCTGAGAAATCCCCAAGGGCATAGCTTTCGCATCCAATGGATCGCGCACTCAGGACCAGGGCCTGCCAGGCATGTCCAATGTCGTGCAAGCAATACCGGTATGCGCGATCCCGGTATTTCCAGGCTTCGCGCCAAGCAATACTCGTCAGAACAAAGATCAGGGGGGTAGAAGAATTTAGAAGTTGCTCGCCAAAATCTCCGGTGGCACGTTGTTCCGCCTCGTGCGATGAGGGACGGTAATGATAGAGACCATCGGGCCAACCGGCCAATCCTCGCGTACAAAAGTGGAATTCGGTCGGATGAAGATTCCCGGAAGACGGATTGACGCGCAGGGCGTAAACATCTCCGGTAGACGGGACTCGCTTCGATGCGCTAATCGAAGCGGAATAGAACATCAACTGCGAAAGGAATTCCGCACCGTCGTGAGCGGAGGTATTTCCAGTTTTGCCATCGAGTACATCGAGAGCTGAAATCTGTGGAGCCGGCGGGTCGGCCGGCAAGTCCAAGATGGGGACGCCCTCATAGTGCCGGAATGGATTCGGCATATTTGCCCAATCGAGGAAGTGCGGATTTCGTCGCAGCGATTCGAAGCTGTGTTTCGTCAATTCATGGTATTCACGCCAGGTCATGAAGTGTGGGTTCCGAGGCGCCGCTCAGGCAACATGGACATTCGAGTAGAAGCTGTTGCATAACCCTATTTCGCCCCAATGGAATCAACGAGTTAGCTGGGTTGTGCAATGCGCTCTTGTGATTATAACTGTTGGCTAAATGGCGCGTGCCAGTCGAAAGGTCGCGGGATCTATAGGTCCGTTAAATAGAAAGGGCAGCTTGTTCGAGAGCCGCCCGATTGCAAAGTCAGGATTTCGTCAAATCCTGCCAAACAAGTTGCAACTATCATCAACGTACCCTCACCTAGACTATCTGTCTGTCCACAATCGCACAGTCCGCCACCTTTTGACGACGTGGCCCTGCTCTTCTTCAATGTGTCCAAAACGGTACAGATTCTGCTTTGCCGCTAACCTAGGATATTGGGGAGGAAGAGCGTCCCTCCTGATTTCTCCAAATTCTCGCGGACTTCATTAATGGATTCAGATATGTCTTCCATGGCGCGCCTGGCTCATAGCGAAACCCAGTCTGTTCCCAGATCTGTGCTGCCCGAAGGAACGGCATTTCACAGGAGCCGCGCCCTCAACGTGCTGTTCGTTCATCGTGATGCAGACGCTGTGGATTCCTGCATGCAAGAGTTGAAGAAGGCACAATTCGCGGTCAGTTTCGACATTGTGTCGAACCTAGCCCAGTGCGCCGCCCTACTGCCGTCCAAGTCCTACGATGCCGTCGTCGAATACCCTAGCCCTATCTGCAAAGATTCCCAGGCATTGCAGTTTTTTTCTCAAACTAGGCAACATACTTCCGTCATTTTCTTAACGACTCCCACGGGAAGCAACTCCCTTGCAGGGCTAGACCTTCAAGGCGCTTTCGAATTCGTCGATCGAACGCATATCCATCAATTGCCGATGGTTGTTCGCCGAGCCCTCAATGAAAAAAGACTGCGCATCGAGCTGGGAGAGGCCGAAAAGGCATTGCGCCATTCCCGATCGCTCTACCGCGCACTTGCCGACAATCCTGCTTACGGAATCTGTCGCTGTGATGCGCAAGGGAAGTTTCTTGAGGTCAACAAAGCCCTTTCAACTATGCTCGGCTACGAATCCACCGAGGAGTTACTTGCAGCGAACCGTGCGTCTGCCATCGTCCTGAATCTCGACCAGGGAAAAGCATCAGCCAGAAACCCCGCGGAGTCCATGCAATTTGGGCCGATTGAAGTCGAGTGGAACCGAAAGAACGGCACGCTCCTGAAGGCTCGACTGAGTGGGCGTGATGCTTTTGATGAGTACGGGAATTTCAATGGTTGCGAAGTTATCGCCGTTGACGTCACAGAACAGCGCAAACTCGAAGACCAACTCCGTTATCAAGCTTCCAGTGATTCGCTCACCGGCTTGGCGAATCATCGCCACCTTTTCGAGGTTTTGCAGGCGGAAATTGGCCGATCCAAACGCACCGGCCGTGAATTCTCGGTTCTGTTGCTAGACCTCGATGGATTGAAAAATATTAACGATCAATTTGGCCACCTGACCGGCGATCGCGCGCTCTGCCGCCTCGCCCAAATCATGACAGACTGCTGCCGCTCCATCGATACCGCGGCCCGTCACGGCGGCGACGAGTTTGCTCTGCTCCTGCCCGAAACGTCCATAGCCGACGCCTCATTAGTAGGGCATAGGATCTGCGAGTTCCTAGAAAGGGAAGCAGAGCAGCCTTTGCTCTCGGTGAGCGTCGGGATTGCTACTTTTCCGGCAGATGCGGGAACGATCGGCACTCTTCTCTGCGCGGCGGACAAGGCTCTCTATGCAATGAAAGACAAGCGAACTAGCCCCCCTCCTCCCCGCGCCAAATCCGCATCGGTCTCACTCGGATTCGGCAGCGAGGCAAAAACTCTCGAAGAAGGAGAACACCTGTGAATAAATCCCCGCACCGAATCCGGGAAGGATCGCAAAAGCCCAAGACCTCACTGGTGGAAGGAAAGATCCAGTATTTATTGAGTTTCGAAGAACAACTTCTTCAAGCCATCTCCACACGGGCGCTTCTTCCCGGAATATTGAACCAGATCTGTACTTCCCTCGATTGCCAGATTGGCAACGTGTTTTCTTTCATCTCTCTAACAGGCGATGATGCCGGCGACTTTGCCTCTGAGGCAGCGCTTTTTGGGTTGTATACGTTTCACTCCGATGGTGTTTTTGTGCAGAAGGGTGATGTGCTCGGATCCCTCGAGATGTACTGTTGCACTCCACGCCTCCCCTCTCCCCGCCAACTTGAATTGATCGAGCGAGCAAAGTGCCTGGCCGCCATCGCGATAAAGCTCGATAAGGAGGCAAATCGCCACCGCAATCGTGGCAGCCGAGGAAGTATCCCCCTACGAGGGAATGTGCTCGAGTGGCCGGTTTCGATGAACTAGCTAATAGCTAGCTTCTAAGTGCAGTTTCATCGCTACCTCTTAAGTCGCCTCCCATAATTTGCCTGTCCTGTTAGCGGTTCTTGGTGACCTATATCAGTCGTGAAGCACGACGCTCAAAAGAGAAGTGTTGATCTGTAGACCGCCGTTATATTTGATGAAGCCTAATTTCCTGAACTTGTTCATGAAAAAATTGACCCGAGATCGCGTGGTGCCAATTGTTTCCGCCAGCATCTCTTGCGATATTTTGGGAAGCACTCCGTGGGGCTGGTCGTCTTTGCCGTAGCGCGCAAGCAACAGAAGGGCCCGAGCGAGGCGCTTCTCGCTGGAATTGAAGAGCTGGTCAACTAGGTCTTCTTCAATTCGAATGTTCCGAGTCAGCATATGAGAGATAAAGAGGTCCGAGAGTGCGTGCTGCGTTCGCAGCACTCCCATCATCTCCTGCTTGTTAATGGATAGGATCGAAGTCGGAACGATGGCCGTAGCCGTTCCCATGCAAAAGGGTTGACCTGCCAGGCATCCCTCACCGAAAAAATCGCCCGGACCAAGAACCGCCACGACTGCCTCTTTACCGTCTTCATTAATGACGGAAAGTCGGACACCGCCGTCTTGGATGTATTTTACACTTTTGGCAAGATCGCCCTGACGGTAGATCTTCTCTGCTCGTCGAAATTTGAGAAGTTGGCGTGTCGCCCCGGCTGTATCAAGGAAAACTTGCAAATCGAACGCGGGCTTCCTTGTAGGAAGCCGTTTGGTCTTCTTGGCGTTGCCTCGAGGCATACTTGATTCCCGACGCGACCGAATAAGCCCTGTTAGGTTAGCAATTCAAGTATTTCCAAGAACTGGCCAATTGTATCACTGCTGGCACAGCGCAGAGTCCGAATGCCATGCACAGTCACCGAACATCCTTGGGCAAACCTGTATACAAGTGAACAGACTTGCGGATTCAGAGAGTTTAGGATGGGCTTGCCGTAAAAGGACTGTTTTGTTGGACAGTCCATCCCCAAGCTGACTCCCCACGGCAGTAAGCGGCATGAAGGACATCTTAATCAACGGTCTTGGCCAGAGAGACAGCCAAGCCTTTGTTGAGCCAAAGGTTTCATCGCGTCCCCCGAACGAGAAGCCAAATGGAACAATTCGCGCCTCGGCTGGAAGTGTCTCGCAACATACAAAGGAAGGAACAAGAACTATGCCTCTTACTCAAATTCTATTAGCCCTGATCGTCGTGGGCGTTCTGTTGTGGTTGGTGAATCGCTTCATTCCCATGCAGGGCACTATCAAGTCGATCCTGAACGGGGTCGTAGTCATTGCGGTTGTGTTGTGGCTGCTGAACATTTTCGGATTATTTCATTCTCTCGCGTACATACACGTCGGAACCTAGAATCATGCCGACGAACGGCTCCGTCGAGAGTTGTGATCCGGGATCTGAGATTCTCAAATCGACAAGAAATAGAGCGCCTCTCGCTTTGAACGTCGCGCGCAAGAATATGCGGTAGTGGAGATCACATGATGAAATCAGTTGGAGTATTGAGTAGCTTTGCACTGTTTTTGCTATTGGGATTTTCGCCCATGGCTGATGCACGCCAGGAAAAACAAGAAGACAAGCCCAATCCCCAGAAACAGGAACAACCGGCTAAGCCAGAAAAACAGCAACAAGAGGCTAAGGCTCCGAAGCAGGAACCACAAGCTAAGCCCGAAAAACAACAGCAGGCCAAGGCTCCGAAACGAGAACCACAGGCAAAGCCGGAGAAGCAACCGCAACAGGCCAAGGGCCAGCAGGAGCAGCCACAGAAACAACAACAGGAACAAGCTAAGTCTAACAAACAACAGAACGAGCACAGCCAGCAGCAAGTGAAGTCGCAGCAAGAACAGCCAGGTCGAAATCAGCAGCAGGCGGAGAGACAAACCACATCTTCCAACGGTCCTCAGCGCACTCAGGAGGAAACGGCTACCCAACGGGCACAGCCTGAACTGCGTCTGAGTTCCAGAGGCAGCGGACGAATCCCTGACGAGCGGTTTCGTTCACACTTTGGCCGCGGGCACGAGTTCCGCATGGGCAATCCCGTTATGGTCAGTGGATACTCTCGCTTCCAGTATGGCGGCTATTGGTTTGGATATGTTCAGCCGTGGCCGGTTGGTTGGCTTTACACCGATCAGTTCTACATCGATTACGTCGACGGCGGCTATTACATGTACGACCCGTACTATCCAGGTGCTCGCTTTGCGATCACCGTCGTGATCTAGTGCCAGAACTCGCCGGTTGATCGAAAAAGACTCCGGCCCAGCAAACCCAGCTCTACTGGCGGCCGCTGGGCCAGAGATTATAGAGGAAGGAGCAGACCATGCTGGGAACCGTACTGATCGTCATTTTGATTTTGGCGCTTTTTGGAGTATTGCCGCGGTGGTCCCACAGCCGCGAGTGGGGTTATGTCCCGACGGGGGCCGTAGGCCTTGTTTTGGTCGCCGTTGTCGTCCTGCGGCTCATTGGGCGCATTTAAAAATGTTTACAACTGGGGTTGCACAGGCCAACCATGGCGTTGAGCTGAAATCGCCCGTGGACTGTAAGGGTCAATTCTCGTCTTTTACGGCAGTCTATGACTGCCGAATTGGAGGTAAGTGATGGATGAATCTAAACAGCATGCGGTGAAGTTTCTCGAGAAGGAAATTAAAACGTACACGGCCCTATCGCTATTCCTGTCGAAGAAGGGCATTAAGCAGCATGTGCGCATGGGCGCATCGACGATTCTGATCTGCCCCTTGTTTTACAGAGCGAGAATGAAGGAAGCGCAGAAACTTGTAAGCGAGCTCCGAAAAACAGATTAAAGTCCGATTGTGTGCCCAAGTGAACAGACAGATGATTTCAGGCGGCCTAGTGTGAGTTATCCGAAAACATCGCGGTTGATTTCGGATGCGGCACAAGCGCTCTAACGGTTTCTTGTGAGAACGGAAATACAATGCTTTGGACAATATTCGTCGTACTGTGTGTCCTCTGGCTGCTTGGCATGGTTACTTCTTACACCATGGGCGGGCTCATCCATATTCTTCTGGTCGTAGCCTTGGCGATCTTCGTGATTAACTTGATTCAAGGCAGGAGACGGTCGGCTTAAGCGCCGACGCGCTCACCATGAAAACATTCATTTGGGGTGGCATTCTTTTCCATGGTGCTGGGTGATTTTATCCTTGTCTAGTCTTATCAGGGATTCAACTTTTGAGCTACTCCCGCTCCCGCGGTTTGTTTGCGTGCGATGGCCGTGCCTTCAACTGGCCACGAACTCGTCAATGTACTGCAAAAGAGCGCGCCTTTAACGAATCGAAGGAAGCCGCTCCGATCAAGTAGGTGACTTGACAGCTTGCCGGGATACCTCCATACCGGCAGCCTGTCTTGGCTCTAAAAGCTGTTCGTGACTCCTGCCGAAGAATTGCGCATTGGTGTCCACTTCTGGACAGATTTTCTCCCGGCAACCGTATTTAAATTCAAACCAAACATACGCCGATCGGCGACAAAGGGATGGCCTTTGGCTCGCGAGTGAGTAGGTTTGTCTTGACAGAAAGGAAGTGCCAGTTGTTTCGCACGAAACGCCCACTCCTGCCGGTCTGCGCACTTTTCCTCGTGTTTCCTTGTGGACTTTTTGGTCAGGCAACTCCCATCAATTCGAGCAAGCTCATCATGGAAAGCGGTACTGCCGTTAAACTCCACCTGGCGGAGACGATTTCCTCAAGGCGCGCACATAAGAGCGATCGGCTTGCGTTTCTTGTCGACAGAGACGTGGTCATCGGTGTTTTCAAGGTAATCAGCGCTGGGGCCAAGGCCGAGGGTTCCGTAGTCAGGGTGAAAGGGAAACGCCCCCTGGGGATGGGGGGAAACGTAATCATCAAGCTGGACTCGGTGGAACTCACGACGGGCGAGAACGCACAATTGACTGCACGCAAGGAATTCAAAGGCAAATCCCGCACGGTTCGCGTGGCTGTAGGGATGGCTGTAGCAGCAGCCATCTATTTTCCGGTCGCGCCCGCGTTCTTATTGATGCCTGGCCGAGACAGCACAGTCTTGCAGGGCACGGAACTGACAGCGTACACGAAGACGGATCTCCCGATGGACACGAAAGATTTGTCCGTCGTCCAGAGAAACGCTTCCGGTCTGGACGAGATGATCAAAGGGCTCCCGCCACGGGTTCTCGACGGCGAAGGGCGCGAGGGCGATATGCTGAATCTGATTTTTGCGGCCAAAGAAGACGATTTGCAGGAGGCTTTCGCAAGCGCCGGTTGGGTGAAAGTAGAAAAATCCACACCCCAGATCATTTGGCATCTCTTGCGGGAACGAACACACTACACGAAGTTGCCTATGGATAAGCTTTTCGTTTTTGGAAGATCGCAAGACTATTCCTACGCGTTACCTGATCCCAAATCGATCGTTGCGCGGCGACACCACCTGAGAATCTGGAAAACAGATCGCGTAGTGGATGATGTTCCCCTTTGGGTCGGTGCGGCAACGCACGATGTTGCCATTGAATTTGTGAAGCATAAGTTTCGGCTCTTCCACACAATTGACCCCGATGTTGACGCGGAGCGCGACTTCATCGCAGCGGACCTGGCAAAGACCTCGCAACTCACACGTGAGCACTTCGTGCGTTGCATCGCGCCCGTGTTCAACGGGCAAACAGCTACCGGGCAGAGCTATTATTCGGACAGCCGAATGCTTTTTCTGGAATTGAATCAGCAGACCTGGCAGCGACCAGAGGCCCCGCCAAGTGACCGAAGAGTGCTTTCATTGAAAACGCTCACTCGTGCAGGACAACGGTCAGCAATGATTTATTGACCTTGATTTTTCCGTTGTATTCGATGAAGCCCAGCTTGCGGAATTTGTTCATGAAGAAGTTCACCCGCGAACGCGTGGTTCCGACCATGCTCGCAAGGGTTTCCTGTGAAACCTTCGGTAGGATGCGATCGGGTTGCTCCTGTTTCCCGTAGCGTGCCAGAAGCAAGAGCGTGCGCGCAAGACGCTTTTCGCTGGAGTTGAAAAGTTGGTCGATCAAATCTTCTTCGATCCGGATGTTGTGCGCCAGCATGTACGCGATGAAATGGTCGGATAACTCATGTTCCGCATGGAGCACACGCAACAGCTCCCCCTTCTGGATGACAAGTAGGGTAGTTGGCGTTACGGCTGTGGTCGTGCCCATCCGAAGTGTCTGACCCGCCATGCAGCCCTCTCCGAAGAAGTCCGTCGGACCAAACATTGCGACGACAGCTTCCTTTCCCGAGCCATTCACGACGGACAACTTCACGCCGCCCTTCTGGACGTACATCACAGTTTCAGCAGGGTCACCTTGAGAGTAAATGGATTCATTTCGCCGATATTCACTCACTTTTCTCGCCACCCCGGCGGTGTCGAGAAAAGCTTGTGCATTGAAAGAGTCAAATTTTCGGTTCTGCGAGAGCTTCTTTGGTTTGATATTCATGTTGAAACACCGTCTGGACGCGGACCTTCCGCGGCAAGCTTGATCCTATCAGGAGGGCTTCCTCAGAACTGTGCAAAACAGAACAGCCGCGGAACCTTCAGAATCCCCAGGATGTTGTACGGGACGGCGGGACAGAGCGACATTGACCGGTCTGGGCGGGTCGGGCGATGTCTGTCATCTCACCGTCCCACGCATCCGGAACCCTGGGAAACCCTTTCCAGCCAAGCTGTGCAAAACTGAGGCATTTGTGAATCGATTACGAGGCAGCCATCATGTGTCCCAGTTGTCTTGGCTGCTGCTGGGATTGGGTCTGTACTCCTACCATGTGCGGGAACTTTTGGTTTGCTGGACCTTCTTCATTGGCGTGTTTATTGCACTAGGTTTGGCAATGATCGGAGGCATACTCGCGTGGCACGGTGGAAAATACGCTTTTCATTGGGCAAGCCCGTTCGTGCAGATCGCACCGGCAGTTCTGTCGGATCCAGTTGCACTTCGCCCGGAGCCTGTGCCGGAGGAGAGAGGATGCAAATGACCCGGATCCGCGGGGCCAATCCCATGCCAAGAAATTTGCCGTAAAACTGTACAAAAGAGGACAGCGAAGAGTCCAGATAGTCTTTAGGATAGGGTTGAACGGCAGGAAAGAGGGTCTTATGTTTGTGCGCAAAGTGAACACGCTTCTAAAGCCAAACAGCATTTCGAAATTCAGTCTCTTGATGGAACAAGAGGTGATTCCAATGCTGCGTAAGCAAACTGGATTCCAGGACGAACTCACGTTTTTTGCACCCAGCGAGGACGCAGTGACCAGCATTAGTCTTTGGGACAAAGCTTCAAACGCCGAAATTTATAGCCGAGGAACGTATCCCGCGGTCCTAACGAAGCTGGCGGGAATTATTGAAGGTACTCCCAAGGTCGACACCTACGAAGTTATGAATTCCACTTTTCATAAGATCGCCACCGCTGCAGCCGCATAGCAGCCGAATAGTTTGACGCCGGTGTGACACCAGTCTGGCCGGGTGTCTTCAGATCGATCGGGAAAAAATGTCAGCCAAAAACACATCCGAAACCGTTCTAATTCGAGAAGACACACTATTGCCCCCGGGCTTAACGCTTGAAAGTGAAGCCTTTTTTCCCGGTTGGAGAATTGTCGGGGGCACCGACGACGCGTACGGACTCGCACGAAAAATTGAGAAAGCGCATTGGAACTTCTTCTATCTGACGGGGGAAACCAAAGTCGTCGTCTTCGGCGAAGAAAAGCCAGGAACCCTGCGCCGGGCAGTCAAGCAGCTTCTTGCGAAACGGGAGGGTCAGACTTGGAACTCCCTGCAGATTACGAGCGTCGCTTCGAAACGCTTTCTCGGGATTCCGTTTTTGAGTGTTACCGCCAATTTCCGGCACATACAGAAGAGCCTCTATTTGATCCCTGCGCGGGCGGGCGCGAGAACGCCGGTCGCGTCTACGCCGGAGATCGAGCTGAACAGCAACGCGCGACGGCATCCAGTGGAAATACACACGACTGAACACCCGGCTGAGGCTTCAAGTTTCTAAGAGTTCGTCGGAGATGGAAAATGAAAACGATTCAAAGTTCGATTTTTTTTCTAGCTGCTTTGCTTCTCACGGCCCCAATGCCGCGGGCACAGGACTTATCCAAGTATCGCGGTTTTTCGCTCGGAACGAGCCTGACCAACGTTTTGAAGCTTAGCGACCGGACAGCAGCGGATGTGAAGACGATTCACGCTCGACCAATGTTGATCCAGGAACTCGATTGGTGGCCGCCGAGCGCTCCCGGGCATTCTTCCCGATTCGATAACGTCGAGCAAATTCTCTTCTCTTTCTCAAACGGCGAGCTCTACAAGATCTCCGTGACTTACGACCGCGGTTCCACGGAAGGGCTTACCGCGCCGGATATGGTGAAATCCATTTCAGCGAAATACGGTCCAGCGACGAGCGTCGAATCGGAAATCGACCCGGCCATGAACGCGCAATATAACATGAAGCAAGGATCTCTCGCGTCGTGGGCAGATTCCCAATATTCCTTCGATCTGGTCCGTACCGCTTTCAGCAATCGTTTTGGGCTCGTCATTTACTCCAAGCAAGGCAATGCCGAAGCGGAAATTGCCACGGCGGAAGCTGTGAAATTAGAGGAAAAGGAGCGCCCGGAAAAGGAAGCCAGCGAGAAGAAAAAAGAAGCTGACGATCTGGAAGCGACGCGAGAAAAGAACCAACAGAGTTTTCACCCGTGATGGCGGACGGGGGCCACTACGATTAATTGTTCTGGATTTGCGATATATCGAATGGAGGGCAAAGAGATGACAATGAATATTACTCCTCTGCATGACCGAGTTCTGGTGCGCAGGCTGGAAGAAGAGGAAACCGCGAAAGGCGGGATCATTATCCCTGATACAGCGAAAGAAAAACCGCATGAGGGTGAAGTGATCGCCGTCGGTGCTGGCAGGTTGGAGAAGGGCCATCGTATACCGCTCGACGTGAAGCTTGGTGACCGGATCTTGTTTGGCAAGTACACCGGTAACGACATCAAGATCGAAGACCAGGAGTACCTGATTCTGCGCGAGGAAGAAATCCTGGCGAAAGTCGGCGGGAAGGCGAAGGCAGCATCGGGCAAGAGGTAGGTTACACCCGAACCAAAGATTTCGGATGCGGCGGAAGTTTCGATCACCCGGGAGGGTGAGGCTCATGGCAAAACAAATTGTTACTGGTGAAAATTCACGTCAAGCGATTTTGCGCGGCGTAAACATTCTGGCGGACACGGTGAAAATCACCCTCGGCCCGAAGGGGAGGAACGCCGTGATTGAGAAGAAGTATGGGGCACCCATCATCACAAAAGACGGCGTAACCGTGGCAAAAGAGATCGAGTTGCAGGATCCGCTCGAGAATATGGGTGCACAGATGGTGCGCGAGATTGCGTCCAAGACCTCGGACGTAGCTGGCGACGGGACCACCACTGCGACAGTCTTGGCCCAAGCAATCTTCCGCGAGGGTGTGCGAACAGTTGCCGCTGGCGCGAGCCCGATGGCGCTAAAACGCGGCATCGACAAGGCCGTGGAAGTTGCCGTGGAAGAGATCAAGAGGCTTTCTCGCGAAGTGAAGGGTGACATGATTGCGCAGGTAGGCACAATCAGTGCTAACACGGATAAGCAAGTCGGAAACATCATTGCGGAAGCCATGAAGAAGGTTGGCAAAGATGGCGTCATCACGGTGGAAGAGTCCAAGACTATGGAAACGACGCTGGAGGTTGTGGAGGGCCTGCAATTCGATCGCGGCTACCTGTCACCATATTTCGTCACCGATCCAGAGCGAATGGAATGTGTTCTTGAGGACGTGCGAATCCTAATTCACGAAAAGAAGATCAGCTCGATGAAGGATCTGCTTCCTTTGCTTGAGCAAACAGCGAAAATGAGCAAACCCCTGCTGATCATTTCCGAGGACATTGAGGGCGAAGCCTTGGCCACCCTTGTGGTGAATAAGCTCCGCGGCACACTGCAGTGTGCTGCCGTGAAAGCCCCTGGCTTTGGCGACCGCCGCAAAGCCATGCTCGAGGATATCGCCATTCTCACCGGTGGGAAGGCCATCACCGAGGACCTCGGCCTGAAGCTTGAGAACGTAAAAATCGAAGAACTCGGCACCGCCAAGAAGGTGACTATCGATAAAGACAACACTACAATCGTCGCGGGCGCCGGTAAATCGGCCGAGATTGAAGGCCGAATCAAACAACTCCGTGTGCAGATCGAAGAGACTACCTCTGACTACGACAAGGAAAAACTTCAGGAGCGCTTGGCCAAGCTCGTCGGCGGCGTCGCCATCATCAAGGTTGGCGCGGCGACGGAAACGGAATTGAAGGAAAAGAAGGCTCGCGTCGAGGACGCCATGCACGCCACCCGTGCTGCCGTTGAAGAGGGCATCGTCGCAGGCGGCGGAACCGCTCTCTTGCGGTGCTTGCCAGCCCTGGAAAAGCTTAAACTCCGCGACGATGAAGCCATAGGCGTAAATATCGTGAAGCGCGCGCTCGAAGAACCCATCCGGCAGATCGCCCAAAATGCCGGGCACGAAGGTGCGTTGGTTGTCGGACGGGTGCGCGAATCGAAAGATGAAAATGTTGGTTTCAACGCGGAGACCGGAGAATTTGGCGATTTGGTCAAAGCCGGTGTGATTGATCCCGCGAAGGTGACTCGTCTCGCTCTCCAGAACGCTGCGTCTATCGTTTCTTTGATGCTTACGACGGAAGTGCTGATCGCCGATTTCAAGGGAGAAGAAAAGATGGCTGCGGCCGGGGTGGGTTACGGCGGAGGAATGGGAGGGGGTTACTAGACTAGACTAGTGTCGTCCCGGAAATAGCTTCGCGAACTTTCTGGCCCTAAGTTGTGCAACGTCAATGCAATCGCCTCTACAGATTCTGTCAGTTACTTACGGGACAGCACACCAGTCACTGACAATGTCAGGTTCGAGACCATCTCTCACGTAGAAAGCCGCGACTTTTATTGATATGCCGGAGGACTGGCAGACAACGGAATTTTCGCGCCAGCAAGAGGTAGGGACACTGGTGATGCAAGAAGAAGGTGTCTCTGGCCGACCGCTGCAGCCGAGGCCGACGCAGTTAAGGCCTACCAGGAGGCTGAGAAATCATGGAACGGGTTGCAGAAGCGTCGCCACAGCCCGGAGCCAGGATTACCGGTGTCGTTTACTTGCTTTACTTTCTGACAGCAGTATCCGCCGAGGTCTTTTTTGGCAAGGGTCGGCTTGTTGCATATGACGCCGTCAACCTCATCGCGTATGCATTCTATATCGCTGTTACGCTGCTCTTCTATTACATGTTTAAGCCGGTGAACAGGAGCCTCTCTTTGCTCGCGGCATTCTTCAGTCTCGCGGGATGCGTCAACGAAGTTCTTAGCCTGTTTAATCTCGCTCCCTACAAAATCAGCTCCCTGGTATTTTTCGGGCCCTATTGCCTCCTAATCGGTTATCTCATCTTTAGGTCGACCTTCCTGCCTCGATTTCTGGGTGTGCTGATGGCATTTGCCGGTTTGGGATGGCTGATCTTTCTATCACCGCTCGCAAACGATTTGTCCACCTACCTTAAGGTCCTCGGCTTCCTCGCGGAAGCATCGCTGATGCTATGGCTCATAGTGAAGGGCGTGAACGTTCAACGATGGAGGGAGCAGGCTAGCGCAGCATGAAAGTGCCCGTCGAATCGCCAGAGCGGTGCCGCCGCGTAAGGAGGAAAAAGTATGAGCGCAACAGTAATGATGGAACGAATTACCGAACTGTCGCCGGGTTTCAAGGCGCGGATGGCCGGCGTCCTTTATTTTTTCAGTCTCCTGACGGCAGGGTTCACCGAAACATTTGTTCGCGGCAGGTTGAATTACGCAGGGGGCTATATCGCGATCTTGGGCATGATCGCTGTGACGCTGATCTTCTATGACATCTTTAAGCCGGTGGGCCGGAGACTCTCTTTGTGCGCGGTGTCCTTCGCTTTCGTGGGACTCACATTTGAGGCTCTTCGATTGCAGCCTCATGGCCTAAACATCGCCCTGGTATTTCACGGATTCTATTGCATGCTGATCGGCTACCTCATTTTCAAGTCGACCTTCTTGCCCCGAGTTCTGGGCGTGCTGATGGCGTTTGCTGGTTTGGCTTGGCTGACCTTTCTGTCAAACTCGCTCGTAAACTATCTGTCCCCCTACAATCTGGCCTCCGGCCTCCTCGGGGACGTATCGGTGTTCCTATGGCTCCTCGTGATGGGCGTAAACGTTCAACGATGGAAGGAGCAGGCCAGCGCCGCAGTCGAGTGACGAACCACGCGGAGTAATCAACAGGCCTGGAAAACGGAAAACTGGAGCCGATAGGATTCGAAGCCGCTGAGTACTAAACCGAACTTGTCCGGTAAGCCGCGAACTCTCCGCGAGGATGATGAGTTCGCACTGTACCGGGGCGAGCGCTCGAACCAACCCGGTTCACCATCAGTTCTCCTGCTAGCTCCTGCTTCGATGCAGCCGCTGGCAACGCTAAAAAAAGATAGAGCGCAAATATTCGTTGAGGGGACTTGCAATATTCATTGGAGGTGAACGCTGCCCGAGACGGAAGAACTCGGCTAAGCCTTGAAGCAATTCTTGTTGATTTTGAGTACGCGAAGCTTCATTAGTCCCTGCAGGCTAGGGCATAGACCATTGTCCGCCGCACGACCAGCTTGAGTTAGCTAAAGAGTCCGGGGAAGGACCTTATGTGTGCATCGTGGTGAAGCTGGACGTTTTCAAATTTTCAATTTACGGATCGGGTTTCCGTTATCCCAGGCCCAGGTGCGTTCTGCCACGAGCCGATACCATTTCAGCCTTAGTCCCAGAGGCAACCACTTGGCGCGAATCGCCACTTCAAGAAATGATTTCGGGCCGAAGGCAAGGAATCCTTTCCTCTGACGTGATTTTTCTACCGAGAAGTTATTTGGCTGGAAGAAAAACGAAGTGACCCGTTCTAATGCCATAGGGTAGCAAAGCGTCAGCTACTCGAGATCGGTAGTTAATAATCTCGGGGAGAAAACGCATGAAAATAAAACTTCTTCTTGCCTTAACTGTTTGCGGTTATGTTCAAGGTCCTCGCGGTCCGTTAGGCGAGAACTGAACCCGCAGCGTGAATGGGTAATAATGTCGGGCGATTTCTCTGCGGGCCGACGTAGTTCGTGCATCGCGTAGCTACAGTTGGGCCCTATTCAACAAGCCGCTCGACGTCCTAAAAACGAGAAATGGCTCCCCCCTTTCGAGAGGAGCCATCCATTGCGAATTAAGCTGTCAACAATTCAGTCCGCCCAACTGAATCTCTGAAGCTTTAATCGCAAACTCATCGCTTCCTCAGCAAGGCAGCTACCCCATCGGACTATCAAAAAACTCTAGAGCTCAATGCGATTTCATTTGCCGAGGTGATTAAATAAAACAGATTCCAGAAGAACCCACTAGCCCGCCCGGCAAAACGTCGGTCGCGAAAGGGACCATGACACGGTGCGACTCTCGGTGGAACTCGGGAAAGCCCCAGTCGCGGCAAGAATCTTTGCGGGGTGCATGGTGTTGAATTCGCGGATCCGCTAACTAGAATTCAGGAACTCAACATATCCTTGCTTCGCGTTGCACAGTCTGGGTCGTCCAACTCAAGATGAGAATCTGGATGCAGGCGTCACGAAAAAGACTATAATCTCAGCAAAGTCAAGTCTCTACAAAGGCTGGATTTGGAGTGCGAGTCGAATCCCATAGCAGGCTTAATCAACCGTGGATGTTTCGTTTGCCATACCTCACACGTAAGCCTATGTCGGATTGGTGGCCCGCCGTCGCTGCTGCGCTCGTAGCGTTCGAGGCAGCGTTGGCATTCACTCTAAGGCACGGTTTGGTTCTTCATGCTTACACAAGCTGCAGCTACTTTCTTTTGATGCTTCTTGCGACTGGGATAGCAGGACTGAACGCAGTCCAGAGCAGGCAAGCAATCCGGCTCTTCTGGTCATTTCTCGCAGCGGGCTTCGGCCTTTGGAGCCTGAACGAGTGGTTCTGGATCTATTATACCGTCTGGTTTAGAGCCGGCCTCCCTAACCTCTCGTGGAGTGATCCTCCACTGTTTCTGCACATCGTCCTATTCATGGCGGCAGTCCTCACGCGCCCCCACTTGAGTACGTCGGGCCAGAAGCTGTATCGGAAGACTCTAGATTTCCTTCTCATCCTGTTCTTTTGCGTTTTCATCTACGCCTATGCGCAATTTCCGTACCACCACGGGTCTAACGAACTGGCACGTTACGCGACCTTGTATTTTGCTGAAAACGTTGTGTTCCTGGCGGTACTGGGCTGGATAATCTCTCGAGCGCATTCTCCATGGAAGACAATCTATTGGCATCTGTTCGGCGCGTCCGCTGTGTACGCACTCGGCTCTCTGATCGGAAACAGCCTTTTCATCGCGCGCCGGTTCGGCGATGCGGGCCTCTATCACTTACCGCTGGGTGTCGCCCTGTGTTGGTTTATCTGGGCAACTTTGCTAGGGCGGAAGCTGACGCCCGCGCTTGAACACGGGCAACTGGCTGGTACCGACGAACCGACCTGGGTTTCGTTGCTGGCAATGATAGCTGTTGTCGCCATCCCCTTTGTAGGTCTATGGGAACTGTTCCGAGTGTCTGAGCCGTCTGAAAGAAGGGCTGTTCGCCTTGCGATCGTGCTCGTCTCTGTTGTCCTCCTGGCCTTGTCCGCGTTGATCAAGGAGTACCTGGAACATCATGGATTGTCGGCGGACTTGTCCCGTGCCGTTTTGCAAAGAACACAGATGGAGGAAGAACGGTTAGAACTCAGCGGTCGACTGATCCACGCCCAAGAGGAGGAGCGCGGCCGAATCGCGCGTGATCTGCATGATGACTTGAATCAACGTCTAGGATTGCTGGCTTTTGGCCTGGCGCAGCTCTCCGGCAGGGTGCAGGCTGAAGAAACGCAGCGTAACATTCAGGAGCTTTGGGAACAAGCGACTGGCCTTTCGAAAGACCTTCATCGACTCTCGCACGAGTTGCATCCAGCGGCGCTGGAGAACTTAGGGCTCGTGGTAGCCGCACGTGCCCTTTGCGCTGAGGTCTCAAAGCAACAGAAAGTGAACGTGGAGTTCTCTGAAGAGAACATCCCAGTCCAACCATCAGCGGGGGTATCTCTTTGCCTCTTCAGGATTCTCCAGGAATGTTTGAACAATGTATGCAAGCATAGCAACGCGAGCGCCGCATGGGTGAGGTTGACCGGAGCGGCCGGCGGAATTCGGCTAACGGTGCAGGACAATGGCATCGGCTTCGATCCCGTGGACAAACGCAACCTTGGTGGTCTTGGACTCCTTAGCATGAATGAACGATTGCGCTTGGTCGGGGGTACGATCGGGATTGATTCTGTTCCCTCAGGAGGTACTTCCGTAAACGTCTGGGTACCGATCAACGCTGCAGAAGCTCCGGGGGATGCGTCTTCGGAGCAGCCACAATGGTCCTCGAAGTCAGGGTAGGGAGAGGGCAATGAGCCGCGCACGGGTACTTTTGGCTGACGATCACACCATCTTTCTCGATGCGTTAGCGAAATTGCTGGAGCCCGAGTTTGAAGTAGTTGGTGTGGTTACTGATGGTCGGGCACTGGTCTCACAGGCGCCCGATCTGAAGCCTGATGTTGTGGTCCTTGATATTGGCATGCCGCTGCTCAACGGACTGGACGCAGGCCAGCAGGTGAAAGAGCGGCGACCCGAGACCCGGCTCATCTTTCTCACCCAGAATCAGGACCCCAACTTCGCCGCTGAAGCTTTCCGTCGTAAGGCTTCGGGATACCTGCTCAAGAACTCAGCTGCGACGGAACTGGTGACCGCAATCCGGGAGGCGATGAGAGGCCGCACGTATGTTTCACCCCTGATTGCTGAAGTTATGCTCTCCCGCCTCTCCGACCCAGCCCGAAAGGATCGTATTGACCTGACCCCGCGGCAACGGGAAGTGCTTCAGCTGCTAGCAGAGGGCAAATCGATGAAAGACGTTGCACGAATCCTAAACGTAAGCATCCGCACGGTGGAGTTCCACAAGCAGCGAATCATGGAACTCCTCGATTTGAAAACCAACGCAGAGCTCGTCCGATACGCCGTAAAAGAGGGTATGGTTTGATCCGCCGATGATCAGGTCGCTAATGTTTTTCCGGGAAACTGTGGGAACCCCTAGTCGTATTCTCTCTTCCTTTTCGATAACCTAATCTTCGTATGGAGACAAAATCTTCCTCGCGTCGGCGGATCCTGTTGGCGGACGACCATCGCGCGACGCTGCTGGCGGTTGAATCATTCCTGGAATCCGATTACAACGTGATCGGTGCGGTAAGTGATGGTAAGTCTCTGGTTGAGGCTATTGAAAAGCTCAGCCCGGATGTGGCTGTTGTCGATATCTCCATGCCACGGATGAATGGTCTGCAGGCTGCCCGGCAGCTGCGCGACATACGATCGAAGACCAGGGTCGTGTTCCTTACCCTTCAGGAAAACCCTGAATTCTTGCACGCCGCCATGGCCACTGGGGCTCTCGGTTATGTACTAAAGTATCGTCTGGACTCCGATCTACCCCTAGCGATTGAAGCAGCACTCGCAGGTCAGCATTTCGTCTCACCACCCCTCGCCAATCTTTATTTTTGATCCTCCCCAAAGGGTCCCTCCAAATAGGCCAGTAGCTAAAATCCAATCTAACCTCTGGTGGAATTAGTTTTCACAACTCGGGGTATCCACAGTTCCATACAAAGCTGATTTCGCCAATGATCTCCCCGCAACGCCGAAAGGTGTTTTTGCAAATCTAATTGGAATAAAAAAGGAGAAAACTATGGGGGCCATGAACCTTGTACTAGATGAAGTGCAAAACCAGTTCGGAATAAGCGCGACGAATGCGGGATCGCTATTGTCCGGATTGCTCTCTCTCATTAATCAACAGAACGGCGGCGTGAATGCATTTCTCGACCGTTTTAAGAAAGCGGGTCTCGGAAGCTCGGTTTCCTCTTGGCTTAGTGGCTCAACGAAAGCAATGATCCCCGCACAGGTGGAAAGCGTGTTGGGCGGCAGCACTATCAACAGTCTTGCGACTAAGGCGGGTATCCCGGCTGCGACTGCATCTTCAGTGCTAGCGTTCATGATGCCGAAACTGGTTCAATATCTGGCTCCGGGCGGTTCGGTTCCATCGCGTTTGCCGACTGAATTCATGTCGTATCTTGCTGAGCCGACCGCTGCAGTGGCCACGGGTGCGAGACAAGCCGTGTCTGCTGTGGAGGGGGTCGCCGAACGAAGCGGGATTGCTCGAATCCTTTGGCCTCTACTGGCACTGGCCGTTGTCATGATCGGCATCTGGCTGTGGAACAGAAGCGGTTCCACTCAAAAAGCCGTTTTCAATGCGGAAGAGCAAGTCCGCCTGGCGGCGCAAAAAGCTACCGCGGCGCTGGGAGCTCTGAAACCTGGCTTCACCGCTGGAGATCTTGTCGGTGCCCTTAACTACGACATCATCAACTTTGCCTCCGGCAGTGCCCAGATTCCGGCCGATAGCTATGACTTCCTCAACAAAGCGGCGATCGCCCTCAAGATGGCTCCAACCGGTACGGTAGTCGAGATCGGCGGCGATACGGACAACACCGGAGATGCCGATTCGAACCTGCGGCTTTCACAACAGCGAGCTGATGCGGTTAGAGACTACCTGATCCGGCAGGGCGTTAGTCCTGCCGCCCTAGTTGCCAAAGGCTATGGCGATGCCAGGCCAGTAGCGAGCAATGACACCGAAGAAGGAAAGTTCCATAACCGCCGGATTGAGTTCTCCGTCGCGCACTAGAAGTTCAATCAACTTTGCCCGGATGACGCACGGTGGCGTGATGATCATTCGGAGCTGATACAACTCCAAACGACCGCCCACTTTCCGTTCATCCCGATCGTCCTGAATGGATCGGAATCCATGTTTGTTCGCTGGTGCTAGATGGTCCTATTGTTCAATCTTTAGAAGGAAGAAGGAGACATTCGATGTGGAAACGTTTCGCCATTTTTCGTATTTTTTTAGTTATCGTGCTCCCGGGCATCTTTTCCGTGGCTGCCTTCGCCCAATATTCCAACGCCGTCATGCCCGGTCCAGGTTGGCAAGTGATTAAGGCCGAGTGGGGCTCCGGCAACCGCTGGATGGACGTCTCGAACCAGGTCCGCATGCTTTTATCGGGGAACGGCATGGTCCAGGTGAACAACGCAAACCTGGGTGGCGATCCCGCTGTGGGCGCTAATAAAATTCTGCGGATTCAGGCGCGAAATTCTCAGGGTCAGTCACGTCAATTCACCTTCAACGAAGGCGCTTCCATCGATGCAAGTCAGTTTTACAGCTATGGTGGCGGAAATAGCGGCAATACCGGCTCTGGTTGGCAAGTGATGTTTGCCGACTGGGGCGCCGGCAATCGCCGCGCCAACGTCACCGACCGCGTCCGCGCCATGCTGTCCGGGAACGGCATGGTGAGGGTGAATAATCAGAACTTGGGCGGCGATCCTGCGGTTGGCGCGGACAAGGTTCTGCGCATCTCTGCCCGTGACGCCCGCGGCCAAGTGCGAGAGTTTTCCTACAAGGAAGGGACCAACATCGATGCCAGCCAGTTTTACAACTATGGCGGATATCCAGGTGGCGGAGGCGGCGTTTATCCCCAGCCACCTCCGAATCCCGGTGGTGGCTACGGCAATTTACAGATCGTTCGAGCTTACTGGGGCCTGAACAACCGGACAACCGACGTTAGCCAGCTTTTGCGCGGCCAAATTCAAAACGGCTCCTTGGTGATTCAAGCGAACAACAGAAATATGGGAGGCGATCCGGCGCCCGGCGCAGACAAAGTACTGACTGTGATTTACCGCGTAAACGGGAGAGAGCAGACCTCCACCGTTAAAGAGGGCACCACGCTCCGCATCCCTTAAAGGGGTTCCGCACTACGTGCGCGCGCCTTTTTTCGCTAGGTCCTTCAATCATTGATCCAAATAAGCAACGATATTTTGTTGAACCTTTTCATCTTTGAGATGAACGGCGACAAAGTATCCCTGATGAGACTTCTATCATTTGCGATTTGCAGAGCATAACGCTCATCTCCTACCTCGCGCGGAGACGGCATCTGTCAATCCTCAACTATCCAAGCGCCGGTGGTGGCATCTCACCGAGCGGTAGGTCGAGGGTTTCTTGCGTAGCCCAAGGCTCGAGGAAAATCGAATCCCATTCTCTTGGCAGTCGGCTCTTCATTTCCTCACCGAGGTCGCGATTGCAATCCTCCATCACCGCGAGTACTGGAGCGATCGCAGGAGACACAGCTCGGGGAGAGATGTGCTGTCCGCTCTCTTTCCACGTAGGAAGCCAGCATCGAATATTTCTCGGTTAGCTTCTTTAGCACGTCGATTGCATCGTCGAGGTTCGAAAATGTCGTGCCGACCGCACAGGGCAGCACACGCCCAAGGAAAAATCCACCGAGACATCAAGCCAGCAAATATTTTTGTGACCAAACTGGGCAACGCCAAAGTGCTCGATTTTGGACTGGCGAAGTTTGCTCCTGTCCATGAGGGTGGTCCTACCACACAGGCGCAAGTAATTGATAAATCTGGTGGAGCCGATGGGATTGTGGCTCGCTCTCTGAAGAAAACCGATGAAAAACCGCTAAATGCCCAAGTTTATTGCAACATACGCATTCTTGCGTGCTGGGCAAACCGAAGCGGCTGTGGACTTGGCGAGGTTAGCCGGTCTCCACCCCGCTGGCGTCATATGCGAAGTCATGAACAAGGACGCCACGACGGCCCGCGTCCCGGAGCTGAGTCGTTTCGCTCGTCGGCACAACATGCCGTTGATCACCATCGCAGACCTGATTACCTACCGGATGCGCACAGAGTCGGTGGTGAAGTACGTGGACTCCACGAAGCTGCCAACGGAATACGGAGATTTCCGTCTTCACGCATTTGAGAATCTGATCGACAGGCAAACCCAGGTCGCTCTTGTGCGCGGTGAGCTTGGAGATGGGCGGGACGTGCTCGTGCGCGTTCACTCCCAATGTCTTACCGGTGATGTTCTGCGTTCGGCGCGTTGCGACTGCGGTGCGCAACTCGATGAAGCGTTGCGCCGGATCGCGGCGGAAGGCCGCGGGGTCTTACTTTACCTCAACCAAGAGGGAAGAGGGATTGGCCTAGCGAACAAGATTCGCGCATACCGGCTGCAGGACGATGGACTTGATACGGTGGAGGCAAACGAACGTCTCGGATTCAAAGCCGATCAGAGAGACTATGGCATCGGCGTGCAGATCCTGCGCGAGCTTGGCGTGCGTTCCATGCGGCTTTTGAGCAACAATCCCCGCAAGCTGGTCGCTATCGAAGGCTATGGGCTATCTGTAACGAAATGGCTGCCCCTTGAGATTCCCGCGTCAACTTCGACACTGTACTATTTTACAACAAAACGAAATAAGCTCGGACACGTTTTGCGCGGGCTGTAACCTTGCTCATTTTCGAAAAGGCCCGCTGGTGTGCAGCACCTCCACAAGTCTGCCTTGACGAAGGCATTCGTTCCATCCAAAACCTTTGCCGTTCGCCGTCTTCCGCGCTATGCACCAGTGCCACGAGACGACATTCCGCACACCGTCGCCAGCATCGAGGGCGCTTTCAAATCCAAAGTGCTCGACACCGATGACAAATTCTCGTTTACGTTTAACAAGTCGGGGGAATATACGTATTTTTGCTCAGTCCATCCGAAGATGACAGGGAAGGTCGTGGTCCACTGAGAAAGTGTTCTATTGGACGGGCTGGCGCCAAGTCGGGCCTCAGACCGATTGCTGAAAATCCGTGATGATTTGCATGAACGATTCCGCTTTGTATTGTTCCCCGCGGTTTTCGAAGGGATATCCGGACCACGCCGGCGCTGCATCTTCTACTTGAAGCAGCAGGCGAAAACGTTCTGTTTCCTGGCTAAAAACCTCAATAAGGCTTTGCTGGGTCCGGTATTCTCTAAGCATCCGCCGCTTCACCCGCAATTCCTGTTGCGAAAGTTGCAAAACAAATTCGTCTTCGTGGGTTTCGCGAAATCTTTGAAAGATGTCTTGACCGTGTTCGGATTTACAATACAAAGGAAATTCCAGCGCTGGCAGCCTGAGCATGCGCGCTAGCTGTTTGGTCAGAAAGTGGCATGCGTCGTGATCGATGTGGCCGCCTTCGAAGGCGTGCGAGACCAGCACATCAGGGGAGAACTCCCGCGCGAACCTCTGAAGAGAAATGAACGCGGCAGGAAGATTCAGAAAAAGATGCTGGTCGCCGAACCAGGTTCCCTCCTCCGTAGCCAGCCTGCGGAAGGAACAGTGCGGAATAAAGGACAAGGCACAGGACGCTTCGCGGAATCGCGCGACCGAGTAGTTTTGGAGGGAGCCAAATTTCCTTTCGAAACCATAGCGGCGAGGAGCGCCGTCAACCGCGAACACTACGAGAGTGGCAGACGCGCGCTGCAGCAGGCCGCTGCAGGCGATTGTTTCGTCGTCCGGATGCGCGGCGAGCACGAGGACTCTTCCCAATTTGTCTGTGGTGATACTCATTCGACTACGCTTGTTTCGTCGCAGCAGGCTTTCGCGCTCGCCCGGCCCGTTCCGAACGCCGCACATCGGCGGCGATGTCCAGATCTTCTCGATGAAATGCCACCACGTCGCAAAATCCCTGCAAATCGACAAGGAAATGATGAAGATCCAGCAACGAATCGACCTGGTCCAGCGAGAGGCTCATGAAATACTGGCCAAAATTCTGATAAATCAGCAGAGTGAAATACCCGAGATCGCTAAGTTGAGAAAACACTACAAATGGTTCGTGCCCGGCGGTTTCGCAGGATTTTGGAAAGTATTCGAAGAAGAGAACGGGTTTGGTGCGCTTCAGGAATTCGGCTTCCGCGGCGATGATCTTGCAATCGAAGCCCTCAGCGTCCAGTTTGAGCAGTTTGGCGGTCGCAAAACGCGGATGGCGAGCGAGCGCGTCGCTGAGCGTGCAGATGCCGGCTTGCGTGGGAGCAGAACCCAGGCGAACCTGGGCGTTACCACGTTCCATATGAATCCCGGTTACGTGATCTCCGACAGCTCCAACAAACGTTTGCTCCAGTTCAATATCCGGAAGATTTCGCGTGTTCTCCGTGAGAAGTTCGAAAAAGCGGGCCTCGCCTTCGATGCAGAGAATCGGATGTTCGCTGAACATACGCACCACGGCGACGGAGTCACCCACGTTCGCCCCCACGTCGATCATGGTGAGATCGGGGTACTTTTGGCTGACGTGAAACGAGACACGTCCGAGATTGAGCGCGTATTCAGGGAAACTTTTCTTGTAGAACGGAAGTTCGTGCGAGAGCGGCAGACACAATCGGCATCGGCCAAGGGGGAAGGTAACCACTGGATCGGAAAGAGCAAGCCGCAGTTGCCGAACTGCGCGCAGCGCCAGATACGTGCCTTTGCCGACCGGGCCGCCGGCGGGTGTGTTGAGCAAAACGTCCAACAGCCATTGATCGAAAATGCGCGTAACCGGCAGCTCTTTTTGCATCGTTAAAAACATGGTATTTAAAAAATATCTCGTGGCTTCAGTTGGGTTGAGTGTCTAGAAAACTGACCAGCGAGTTTCCCGGTTAACGCCATGAGAGATGCGGATGCGAAACTGGGAAGGAAGCTGATGAAGAGCTTAAGAACCGCTTTCCAATACGCCCGGCGCAGCTTGAGAGCGGTGACGAGTGGAAGGCGGGAAGACTCTTTGGCGCCTGCATGAAGCAGAAATGAGCCATAAAAGTAGAGCCGTTCCGCGAGAGCGTCGCGCAAAGCTTGCGCTTCCGAAGGTGACAAGTGGGAGCAGCTGGATTGAACATGTTGTAGCGCGGCGACGCCGCTCTTCAGGCGTTCCCCGGGCGAACTGCTCTCGGACAAACTTCCAGGGCGCTTGTAAGTGATGGCCAGCGCTTCCGGCAAGCAGGCAATGTTCCAGTTCGCCGCGATCCGCAACCAGAGATTGAAATCTTCGCTGACGGTTAACGACTCGTTGAAGTATCCGACTTCTTGCAGGGAGCGCCTGCGCACAACGACAGTAGGAGTAAAAACGAAGCAATTGCGTGCCAATTGAGGGAACAATTTTCCAGAGCCAGGCATGGACTGAGGCGCGGAAATGACGCGGGTGCCACCGCCGGGTTCGCTGACAAAGCAAGCAGAACAGACCAGCCCCAAAGTTGGATCCTGCTCCATCAAGGCAACCTGTCGTTCCAACTTTTGGGGCAGCCATTCGTCGTCCGCGTCCAGAAAGGCAATGAAAGGACTGTTGGACATTTGAATGGCGCGATTCCGAGCCGCTGCCGGCCCGGACTGTGGTTGAGAGACAAATGAACAGCGAGAGGCATTCGCTTGCAGGACGCGCATGGTCCCGTCCGTAGAGCCGTCGTTCACGGCATAGATATGAAAATCCCTGAAGGTTTGAGCGAACACGCTATCGAGGGCGCGCTGGAGATAAGACGCAACGTTGTGGCAAGGAACGATTACGGCGACATCACTGCGGATTTGAGAGTCTCTGGACACGGACTTAAAGATCTTTTTTGTGTTGGCTCGCGGCGGTTGACGTGAAGAGTCCACCCGCAAGGAATTGTTGAACGAAAGACCAAACGAGATGTCACGAGGATGTCAAAAGAATGTCAGCTGCACTTTCAAGTGCAGAATTTGTGTGAAAATCGGCCCTTATAAACGACGCACAAACAACGGGCAATACCGAATTGGGTTTGTTACCTTCGAGACGGGATCGGCGGGCGTGGGAGGTCATTATGCGTAATATGGGCTTTGCCAAAGGGATTCTGTGGTCGTGCGGACTGGCGGGGGCTTTTCTGGCTCAACCTAGCGCAGCGTTGGGACAAAGCGCGTCTAACACGAGGCCGACGACCGTCGTCCAAGAGAACACGCCACAGATGGATCTCACGTCAGTGGGCGAGCTGCTGCAGCAACTGCAGTCGCAAGTGCAGGAACTCAGCGGGCAGGTGAAGAGCCTGAAGGCACAGCAAGAGTCCGCGCACGCCGAGTCGGCAGAGCTGCGCAAAGAACTGGATGCAACGAAATCACAGCTTGTGGCGCTGTCGGCCCAGCCCGGTGGAGTTGCGCCGGGCCAACTGGCCCCCTCGAGCACAACGCCGACGCAAACTTCGACCGAAGAGCGAATCTCCCGACTGGAAGAAAATCAGCAGCTGGCCGATGAGAAGGCCGCGGAACAAAGCCAGACGAAAGTGGAGAGCGGTTCGAAGTATCGCTTACGGCTGTCTGGAATCGTGTTGTTCAATGCGTATTCGGATCGCGGCTCGGTGGACAACCAGGATTTTCCGGAATTGGCGACACCACGAAATCCGCTTTCCTCCGGCAACAGTTTCGGGGGCTCGTTGCGTCAATCGCAGATCGACCTGCAAGGGTTTGGTCCAACAGTCGGCGGAGCACGCACCAGCGCAGAAGTGCAATTTGATTTTGCCGGCGGATTTCCAGATGCGCCGAACGGAGTATCGTTTGGGATTATGCGGCTTCGAACAGGGACGGTTCGCTTTGATTGGGAGAACACCTCGGTGATCGCGGGCCAGGACACGCTGTTCCTGGCACCCTTGAGCCCGACTTCGATCGCAACTCTGGCGGCGCCTGCGTTCGCGTATTCCGGGAATCTTTGGACCTGGACGCCACAAGTGCGCGTGGAGCATCGTTTCGCCGTCAACGATGATTCGACTCTTTTGCTGCAAGGAGGAATTCTTGATTCGTTGACCGGCGATACGCCTTTTTCCGACTACTATCGCTATCCGACTTACGGCGAGAATTCGGGACAACCGGCTTATGCGACGCGGCTGGCCTGGACGCAAACCGTAAATGGGCAGAACATAACAGCTGGCGTAGGCGGATATTATAGCCGCCAAAATTGGGGATATGGACGGACGATCGATGCATGGGCTGGCACGGCGGATCTAACCTTGCCGGTGGGGAACCATTTCGAGTTCACGACCCAGTTCTTTCGAGGGCGCGGGATCGGCGGGCTAGGCGGAGGAATTGGACAAACCGCACTTTGGATCGGACCCTTCACCGATCCCTCAACAGAAGTGTACGGGCTGGATTCGATTGGAGGTTGGGCGCAACTGAAATATAAGGCAACCTCAAAGCTGGAATTTAACGGGGCTTTTGGGTTGGATAATCCCTATGCCGCAGACATGCGAGAGAATGGCGGAAATCAGCCGTACTATCCTTCGCCATTGTCGAAGAATCTGAGCGCGATGGGGAATTTCCTGTACCATCCGAAGTCCGATATCGTGCTTTCACTGGAATACCGGAGACTGAAAACATATACGCTGGACAGCAACGCGAATGCGGCGAACATCATAAGTATGAGCGTGGGGTACATATTCTAGTGGGAATACGAGCACTGGGGCGAATTGCGATAGCGGTGTTGTGGATCGCAGGAAGCTGTGCGTTTGAGAATTGTCGAGCCATAGCGCAGGAAAAGCCAGTCACGGTGCGCGTCGAGATCCACAATGAGAGTTCGAAAAAGGCAGAGAAGGCCCCGGGCACCTCGCAGGATGCATCCGAAGTTGTTGTGTGGCTGAAGCCTCTTGATCCCGCGGGCGATGAGACTGCTCCGGGCGCAAAGCCTGGGAAACGACCGCAGGTGATTCAAAAGAACAAGGGTTTTCACCCGCATCTGACCGTGGTTCGCGTGGGATCGGTGGTGGATTTCCCAAATCATGATCCCTTTTTTCACAACGTGTTTTCCTTGTACGATGGAAAGCGATTCGACCTTGGATTATATGAATCGGGCGCGACAAACTCCGTACGATTCGATCACGTGGGCGTCAGCTATTTGTTCTGCAACATTCATCCAGAGATGAGCGCGGTGGTGGTGGCGGTGGATACTCCCTACTACGGTGTAACCGACAAGTCCGGACATCTGGGAATAACAAACGCGCCGGACGGGAAATATGAATTGCACGTTTGGTATGAGAAGAGCGCGCCGGAAGCGCTGAAAGGGCTGACGCGAACCGTGCACATCACAAGCGATTCGCGCGATTTGGGGACGATCATGGTTCCGCAGGATCCCGCTTTCACGCCTGCACACAAGAACAAATACGGCCAGGATTATGCTCCGCCGCCAAAGCAGGGCTATCCGCAACCT
Organism: Candidatus Acidiferrales bacterium; assembly: GCA_963775865.1. Taxonomy (GTDB): domain Bacteria; phylum Acidobacteriota; class Terriglobia; order Acidiferrales; family UBA7541; genus Acidiferrum. The sequence goes on from CAVZKU010000016.1 coordinate 186,224, forward strand.
TGATCAAGCTGTCGGATTAAATTGTGGTGGTAATGTTGCTCTGGCAGACGGTTTGGACGGCGGCATAACGGCTCTGCGCGTTCAAGCGGCGCATAATCCGGTGCACGTGATTTTTCACGGTGAATTCGGAGAGGCGCATCGACTCCGCGATTTCCTTGTTCGTAAAACCGCGAGCAAGAAGCGCAATGAGCTGTTGCTGCCGAGCGGTCAGGCCCAGGCTGTGGCAGAGACGCTGATTGAGAATCATGGAGCCTTCGCGCGTGGTGCGAGCGACAAACTGAAACAAATGATGGCAGAGGCACGGAGGAGACACGGCTTCCCCCGCGACCACTCTGCGGACGGCGGCAATGGTTTCCTCAGCACTGGCCTCGCCCAACAAATAACCGCTTACGCCTGATCGCACCGCCTGCAGGAACATTTCAGCATCATTCTCCATTCCGAAAAGGATGGCCTTGCGGCGCGGAGGGAGCGCCAGAAGATCGCTGATGAAATTCGAAGGGAAGGCAGCGGCGGAAGCTTGGTCTGCAAGGAGCACGTCGCAGTCAGTGGAAGCGATGTGCTTGTGCGCGTCCGCGGAATAACGAATGGAATCCAGCAGAAAAAAATCGGGCTGTTTCTGAAAGAGCGCGGTCATGGCTTCGCGCAACATCCGGTTCTCGATAACGAGGACGAGCCTCGTCACCTTCGTGCTGAAAATTGTTTTCGCGGTATTCATAGGACAAAGAGAAACCGAGACAAAAAGTGCAAACTTCGTAGCTGCCACTTAGACCTTACTGTGGGAAAGAGGCGGGGTCAATCCACAGGATGTCAAAAACATGTCAAGAATTTGTCGGGAGAGATCAAGGAAGGACGCAACGACCGTAAAGCGTGAAAGGAACGATCAGGAAAGAGCCGAAGTGGCGGGGTGAGGACTCGATTGTTCGGAGTAGGGCAGGCGCACAAGGACGGTGGTGCCCGAGTCTGAAGTGTGTTCGATGGAGACGGTGCCTGCGTGGTCGAGAACAATCTTACCGACAATCGCAAGCCCTAACCCGGTGCCATTGGGTTTGCCGAAACTCACGAAAGGATCAAACAAAGAGCTCTGAATGCTCTCGGGAATCCCCGCGCCGTTATCCTGAATGCGAATTTCGAACGCACTCCCGTTCCTTTTGGCATCGATGGAGATCAGGCCATCTCCGCCCGGCGCAGCTTCACAGGCATTCAGAATCAAATTGAAGAAAACGCGTTCCAGCTTGCGGGCATCGAGCATCCCTTCCAAGTCATCGGAAGCCATTAGCATTATCCGGGCGCTACGAAATTCGGGCTTTGCATGGATTGCTTCAATCGCGTGGCGAATCACCTGATCGATTCTGGTGGGAGCGGGTGTGATGGCGTTGCGCTGGTAAGACAATTCACGAAGGGAATCAATCAGATCGGTCATCTGGTTGGCGGCGGTCTTAATTTCTTCGTAAAGTTCGTCACGATTGAGCTTCAACACATCTGCTTCATACAGGAATTCGGCGTTGGCAACGACCGCCGCGAGATAATGGCGGAGATCGTGGGAAATCGAGCTGGCAGCCCGAGCGAGAGCGGCGATCCGTTCGGTTTCGATTCGTTGTTGCTGCAAAGCCAGCAACTGGCCGCGCATTTGCGCAAATGAAGTGCTGAGCGCAACGAGTTCCGTGCTGCCCTGAGGGGTAATGGAGTAGGCAAAGTCGCCAGAGGCTAGAGCCTTTACGCCCGCGACGAGATTATCGAGAGGGCGGGTAATAGTGCGCGCTACGAATCCGATGAGCAATCCCCCAAATAAAACCGCCAGCCCACCCGTCAGATAGATCGAATAATCCAAGCGTTTGATGAACGTGTTGATGGGAACGAGAGGCATCATCACGTAGCAATACACGGGGGAAGAAGAAGAGCGGTTGAGCAAAACCGAGGAGAACGCGTAACGATCCGTCTCCAACGCAATTTCCCCGGATGTTGCTGCTACCGGAAACTTGCCGGATCGAATGCGGCGTTCCAGTTCAGCCTCGTCTGCGCCAGGTAGAGTGGAAGCGATCATAGTGTCGGCGGTCGTGAGGGCGATTTGATTGCTGGCGGCAATGGCCAATTGCTGGGCAACAGCGGAATCGACTTGGTAGCCGACTGCCAAAGTGCCCAATTGCCGAGTGGTGTCGCCTGCGCCGGAAATAATTGGATGCAAGAAGACCCAGTACAAGCGGCCATCGTCGTACCACCACGAAGCGTCCTCTTCCAATTCGATGGATCGCTTCAAATCTCGCTCCGCGTTGGCGGCCGACCATCCGGGGCGCGTCACATGCAACGCGACCACTTGTCCCTTCGGCTTGGCCAAAACAAAAAGATCACTTCCCGCGAGCTTCCACAGAGTCTCCGAGGCATCCTGAATGGTCAAAGCGTTCGCGGGCATCATAGCTTCCAACGGGGGAAGATCAGCGAGCATGGCCGCGGTGTGGGATAGTTGCTGTTCGCGCTGGCGTTGGACGCTTTCAAAAGCACGAACGGACGCTTCGGTGCCGTCGCGAACCGATTTCTGAATATCCGCATTCACAGTGTGCCGAATGAAAAGTATCAGGGAACCTGTCAATCCCAGGATGATCAAAAGTGCCGCAATCAGTAGCTGTGAACGGAGCCGAAGAGGTTTCATTGAAATTTCAGAATAGTCTGAGTGACGGAATCAAGATGCTGCGCCCCCCGGTATAAATTTGTACCCGGCACCGTGCATGGTCAAGAGAAACCGGGGCGATGCCGGATCTGGTTCGAGTTTCTGGCGAAGGCGGAGGATATGATTGTCCACCGTTCTGGTCGATGGATAATTCTGGTATCCCCAAACTTCGTTGAGGAGTTCCTCGCGAGAGATGACTCTGCCGGGTGAGGACGCGAGATACTTCAACAGTTTGAACTCCTGGGTGGTCAGGATAATGGACTTCCCGGAGCGCGTTGCCTCCATGCTAGTGAAATCGACACGCGCATCGCCGAAAGTCAAAATCTCACGGCTTCCGGCTCTGGCAGTGACCGGAGAGACGATCGGTTCTTGTGCAGCGGTGCGCCGCATCGCGCGCCGAACGCGGGCCAAGAGCTCCTTCGGGCTGAAGGGCTTGGTGACGTAATCGTCTGCGCCAAGTTCCAGCAGCAGAACTTTATCCTCCACTTCGGAGTTAGCGCTCAAGACAACAATGGGCACCGATGCGGCGATGGACTTGAACTCGCGGCACAATTCCTTACCGGAAATGCCCGGAAGCTTCAAGTCCAGCACAACAACGGCCGGCAGTTGCTTGCGGAAACACTCCAGGCCGCTCGGACCATCTCCGGCAATCTGCACTTGCAGCGAATCCGATTCGAACAAGCGTTGCAATGTTCGTTGCATCGGCCGGCTGTCTTCGACAATCAACACCGTATCCATCGAACTAATGACTCCTATTCGAACCACTTGCTTTGGCGAACCGCCCAGGAAAGAAGTTTCCGAAGCAACGGAATTTGTGATTCCCATATGTTACCCTCCATAGTGAACTAACCATTCAGCAGTTTGCATCAAGACCGGGCCTCCGAGAGGACGCGAGAGCGCGTTTCCAGCGGAGCTGTTGCCGCGGAAGGGCGGCAATATCCTTGAAATGCACGGCAGCACGGCGAGCCAGGTACCTCACACGAGCGGCCTGCAACTGGAAGAACCTTTGTTGCGTGGCGGGCGCGATCGATCCAAGCGATGCCTGCCCCCTTCTGGGAATGAGCCGGCTTCGCCAATAGCGCATGCGAAGGCTTGGATCGGGGATGAACTCCGCCGTCAGAAAAAGATTATTGAGGCTTCCGGGCCAGTCCGAGAGCGCCCAGTCGCAGCCAAAATGATCCAACCATGCGCGCGTTGCCGACGTCGTTGCTCCTGTTGTCCAGACGGCCAGAGGCGTGGGGATCTGAGTGTGGAACAGACGCGCGACAAGGCCGAGAACAAAAGCAAAAATGGATTTGGTTAAGCGGGCGCCCCCTGCGCGAGCGATCACGCGGTTCCAAAGCGCCTCATTTTGCTGATGCTTGTCTATGCATTTAGCAAGTTCGAGAAGCCAAGAGATGCGTAACCAGGAACGGAACGCGTGGCGGAACACATGTAACACCTGCAAGAGAAATTTGTCTTCCAGCAACAGACTGAGTTGTTTTACACAATGAATCTTCTGCGGCTGCGCATGCTCGAGGCAATTCTGAGGTACTTCCAGAGGAAACCAGGAGCAGGGTTCCCAGATTGAGGTGTGTACATCGACCTGGCGTTGGCGTTGCAGCGCATACAAATCGTCGTTGGCAGAGGGAATGTGTTGTGAGCGCGTCAGGAAGCAAGTTTCGCCTGACGCGTTCAATTGGGCCGTAAAGTAACCGCAGGTGCGGAGAGCTTCGGCAGCTTGCTCGACACTTCCCGGCGTGATCAGAAAATCAAAGTCGACTTGATGGCGAAGGAAGGGACCGTCACAAAAGTCCGGTACGAGGGTGAAGCCCTTCAAGGTAGCAGCGGTAACATGGAAGGAATGGAAAGCGTCATTGATGCGTTGTGCTTCCTCGAGAAGATCTCGTGTGCGCGCGACGTTGCGGGCTTGTCGTTGGCTAAGAGAGTGGCGCCACTCTTGCCGGATTTGGAGACTGACATCGTAGTCTTTCAACTGTTTCAAGAAAGGAAGAGCCAGACCACTTTGGTCCATCCAGTGTGAGAGGTCACAACCTGCTCGGGTGTTAAAGGATGGCAATCCCGCGAGCCCGGCAAAATCAGGATCGTGGCTGAGGACAGCTAGAATCGTTCGCTTTGGAGAGTCATTAGTCATTTGCGTATTCTTGGTCCTGACCGTTGGAACCGGCGACCGAGCCGGCGACAAATGCTCCTCTGGTCATGCGGCAGAGAAACGGAACAATAAATTCCTGGTGAGTGCGCGCATCGATGTTGCGCCCGATGAAGCCGAGCAACTCTCGCCGCTCGTGGTCCAGGCCCAACAAACAGCCAGTGCCCATGGCAACGACAGTCAACGCAGATGAGCTCATCAATGTTGGGCTTTCCAACAGGCCAGCCGAGTCCATATCGCGAATGAGCTTCCACTCCAGAGTTTGTTCCGCCGGCGTATTGGGATTTGCCTCCAAAGGGAGCGCCGGAAGAAGAGTGAAATCGTTGGTTTGCACCATTACACGATGTGACCCAATGCGATACACAGCTCTCAACGGCGTCGGTATAAATCTTCGCAGGAGGTCGAGCGGGTCGCCATGCGCCAGGGAGTCAGGCGGTTGCACGGTTTACCTCCAGCAGAAATGCGTCTAACGCGGCCGCTGTTCTTTGTGGGCTCTCGCCCGTTCGAAGGACCCAGGAGGGGCAAGCGGAGAGAAGTCGAATGACGCTCGAACGAAGAGCCTTTGCTTCCGGGAGTTCATCCGGAAGGCGCTCGGCGTTCTGCTCAAAGAAGTCTCTGACAAATTCGGCGTGGCAAGGAATCATGCGGCAACCACCGGGGGAGACGCGCTCCAGAAAGAAAATGTGGCGAGGGTGAGTATACATTTTCACATCGAAAGCATTTGAGTGAGTAGGATCCAGTTCATAAGCAATTTCGCCGTTTAGTGTGGATTTGGGGGTGAGCGCGCGCAGTTCCGGAAAGAATCGATCGGCGTCGGGTAGAAGCTTGATGGGAAACGAAAGCCCGTGCGCAAGAAGACCTGAATTCGTCATCGAGACATAAGCCCAGTCATCCGAAACGAATGCAAAACCGCGGTGAGCCAGGGCAGTGGCCAGCGTGGATTTACCTGCGCCGGAAACGCCAGCCACCAACACCCCATTGCCATGGCGATGAAGACATGCGCAGTGCAACGGTACGACGCCAATCGTTGTGCCGAGAACACCGATCGTGATGGGAAGAAGTAGTTTGTTCCAGAACAAACGGTCGCTTGCAGCGGACGGCGAGAGCACCGCGTGAACGCGTCTTCGCAACAAATCGTAGGCGACGAAGCTGCGAGGCGGCAGAATCCCAAACACGAGGTGACGATTGCCTCGAAAGTGAGCGGGCTGTTCGGGATTGCCGTCCATGTCGGGATCAACGATAACTTCCATTTCGAATGAGGAAACCGCGCTGTGATTTGCGACCGGCCGCCAACTCGCCGCGGCTTGCAAAATATCATGAGAATTTGTGGAAAGTAGGCACTGCGCTCCGGCAATCATAAAACCCGTGCGGAAAGGAAGTGTCTGCAGGTTGAATGTCAGTGTCATGGTCACAGTATTGTTCACTGTAACGCGAAATCAAGTGCGGAAATCGCCTCCGAAAAAGAAATGACAGCTGCTTGACATCCTGGTGACAAATCGCCTCCAACGCTCACGTAACGTGTCCTCGTGAGCTTGGGACGCGACCGATGTCCAAAAAAGTAGTTTTCTTCTTTCCTTCCTTTGCTAGTTCGGAAGCCACCGCGCCGTTGGGAATTCTGGCCGTGGCGACGCCGCTATTGCGAGCCGGCTTTTCCGTGAAGCTGATCGATTCGACGATCACGCCGAATTTCAAGAAACGGGTGCTGGAGGAAGTGCGCGACGCATTGTGCCTGGCGATTTCTCTTGTGACCGGGCCGATGATCCGCGAAACCGTGGAGATTGCCCGCGCTGTGAAAACGTGGAACCCGGATTTCCCAATCATTCTTGGCGGCTGGCATCCTTCGCTTCTGCCAAAGCAGACGCTGGAAGCCCCGTTCATCGATATCGTGGTGCGCGGGCAAGGTGAAGAGACGCTGCTGGAAGTTGCGCAACACCTTGAAGCGCGAACTCCCGTGGATTTGATTCCGGGAATCGGATTCAAACGGAACGGGAAATTGTATTTTTCAACGGAACGCCCGCTTAAGCCGATCGTGGAACTCCCGCCCAAGGCATATCATCTCGCCGACTTCGATGCGTACGAGCGCAGTTGCGGGCGGCGCTGGGCCATGTACATCTCAAGCCTGGCGTGCCCGTTCAACTGTTCGTATTGCACGAATGCCGGGGTGTACGGGCGGAAATGGAATGCGCTGCCTCCCGAACAATTCGTCGAAGAGACCGTCGATCTTACGAACAGATACGGACTGGAGATGTTGTGGATTGTTGACGACAATTTTCTTGTCGATCTGGATCGCGCACGCCACATCGCCGAAGGCCTCGTGCGTGCTGGTGCGAATTTCAAATGGAGCATTCAGGCCACTACAAACCTGACTGCGCGTTTGAGTCATGAGGATTTGAAACTGCTGCGGCTCAGCGGGCTTCATCAAATTTGCCAGGGGGTGGATTCCGGTTCGGAAAAGATTCTGAAATTGATGAACAAAACGTTTCAGGATTTTGATTCGATTTATGAGAGTGCATCCCGCTGTTTGCAAGCCGGGATTCGCCCTTCCTTCAACATCATTTTCGCTTATCCCGGCGAGGGCAAGCGTGAGCGCCGCGAAACCATCGATTTCATGATGGATGTTTGCCGCAGATTTCCTGGTGCGGAGTTCTGGACCAACATTTTTACGCCCTATCCCGGCTCTCCCATTATGGAGCAGGCACAGGAACTTGGCATTCAAGTGCCCAATTCCCTGGAAGGCTGGGCGGATTTTTTCCCCCGCTACACTGTGCTTCCGTGGCTGAGCGGCCGCGAACACAACCGGCTGCAGGTGATGCGCGATTACTTGCGAATTGCGTTCGATCGCGTGCCGATTGCCGCAGACACGCGCAAGCGTTCGACGCGCATCGCGCAAAAGATGCTCTCCTTTCCGGCGCGGTGGAGGCTGGATCGCGATATTTACGTGCTGCCGGTCGAGTTGTGGATCAATAACAAGTTGAAGCGCAAGATGCCCATGTTCAAACCTGCCGTCGATGCAAAACGGCTGGAACCAGCTCCAGGAGGGTCGGCTTGCTGAAGAAGTGCAAGGTCGTTTTGTTTTATCCGCCGTACGATGGGCCGCCGTTAGGTGCGCCGGTTTGCCTGCTGAGCTTGGCCGCTCCCTTGCGCGAATCGGGTTTCGAAGTAGCCCTGATTGATGCGGCGATTGAACCAAACTGGCTACACGTGGTTCTGCGCGAATTGCGGGACGCGTTGTGCCTCGGCATTTCCGTGCTCACCGGACCGATGATTCGTGGCGCGGTGCGGATGGCCAGGGCAGTAAAGAAAGAAGCTCCAGACATTCCGGTGATTTTCGGAGGATGGCACCCGAGCCTTTTGCCCGGTCAAACGCTGCAGGAAAGTTTTGTCGATGCGGTTGTACGTGGGCAGGGCGAACTGACACTTCTGGAGATTGCCGAGAATCTGGCCAATGGAAAAAGCTTCAGCGGCATTCACGGCACATCGACAAAGCAATTTGGATTGCCACAGCACGCTCCTGAACGCCGGGTTGCGCTCCTTGATGATTTGCCCATGCCCGCTTTTGACATGGCTAACTTCGACGAGTACGAGCGCGTCTCCGGAGAACGAAAACTTGCGTATGCGACCAGCGTAGGTTGTCCGTACGCCTGCAATTACTGTACGGACATGGTTTTTTACAAGCGGCGATTCAATGCGCTAGAGCCGGCGCGGGTGGTCAACGAAGTGACTGAACTTGTGGCGAAGTATCGCATCGAGGAAGTGGCGATGCTGGATTCCAATTTGCCCGTGGATTGGAGGCGGGCACGAGACATCGCACGCGGCTTTCTGGATTCGAAGATCAAGTTTCGTTGGACCTTCCAGGCATCGACCGACTTCCTTTGCCGCATGAGTGACGACGACGTGAAACTTCTTGGAGACAGCGGTGTTACGCACATGGGCTTCGGCACGGAATCGACGTCGAGCAGCGTGCTGAAGCTGATGAACAAACGGCATCAGCGCGTGGATGAAATGTATGAGACCGCCCGCAAAGCGGCGATCGGTGGAATACACGTTACCTACAACCTGATTTTTGGTTATCCCGGAGAAACCGAGGCGGACCGAGTGGAAACGCTTCGCACAATGAGTGACATCGCGCGCCGGTTCTGGAACGTGAGTTTTTCTCCCAACATATTCACGCCATATCCCGGAATTCCCATCTGGGGACAACTGCGCGAAATGGGCTTGCGCGAGCCGCAGTCGATGGAAGAGTGGGCTGAACTTCCGCTGGGCAGCAACACGCTTCCCTGGCTGCAGGGAAAAGAACTGGAAAAGCTCGGGCGCATGCTGGATTTCTTTCTGCTCAACAACCAGCTTCGCAAGGCGACAAAAGATCATCCACGATTGCGAACAGGGCTGCGCCGCGCACTGGGGGCGCCGCTTCGCTGGCGGCTGCGTTCGAATCAATATTCGTTTCCGTGGGAACTTTGGGTGGGCCGCAAGCTGGAGAAAATAGTCACGCGGCGATCTCTTGTGACCGGGCAACCTCTGGGTGCGCAAGGAGCGGACGCATGTTAATGCGCGCCAATTGTAACGAGCACCTTCTAACGGGAGGCCTCCATGGCTGATGTGCTCATGACGCATTCTTACCATCTTGCTTACGACCGGAAGCAAGTGCGGAAGATGGAGCCGTACCCGCCGCTCGGCACTCTATACGCCGCGGGGCTTTTGCGCGCCCACGGGATTTCCGTCGCGGTGTTCGATTGCATGCTGCAAGAGGCGGAATCAGGGCTAGAAGAAGCGTTGCGAGCGCACCAGCCAAAGATCGTGGCGATCTACGAGGATGATTTTAATTTTCTGACGAAGATGTGCTTGACGCGGATGCGCGAGCTGGCTTGGGAAATGATCGCGATCGCCCAACGATATGGCGCGCGCGTTGTCGTCCACGGGTCCGATGCCACGGATCACGCTGCTGACTTTCTGGAGCGCGGCGCCGAATGCGTCCTGGAGGGTGAGGCCGAGTACTCGCTGCTTTCCGTTGCGCAAGCGTTATTGTCCGGCGCAAGTATTGCGAATATTCCGGGAGTAATTCGACTTGGACAGAGAGGAAACGCAAAGAGCTTACAGACCATCTCGCGAAACGCCGGCCGACGTGCATCGACACTTCCATTGCCGGCGCGGGATTTGATCGATGTGTCGCTGTATCGCAAGGCCTGGAAACAGGTTCACGGAATTTTTTCTTTGAACCTGATCGCCAGCCGGGGCTGTCCATTCCGCTGCAACTGGTGCGCAAAACCGATTTTTGGAGACAGTTACCAACAGCGTCCGGCGTTGGATGTCGCGAACGAAATGCGGTTGTTGAAGGAAACCTACAGGGCCGAACATTTGTGGTTCGCCGACGATATTTTCGGATTGAACCGCCATTGGCTTGCGGAGTTTGCGCTTGCGGTTGAAGAGTTTAATTGTGCGGTGCCGTTCAAAGTTCAGGCTCGCGCGGATTTGCTGACACGCGAGACCGCCGGCGCTCTCAGGCGAGCGGGTTGTTCGGAAGTGTGGATGGGAGTCGAGTCCGGTTCGCAAAACGTTTTGGACGACATGGACAAGGGATTGCTCGTGGAAGAGGTCGTAAGTGCTAGGGAACGCCTGAAGCGGGAAGGGATTCGCGCGTGCTATTTCCTGCAGTTCGGTTATCCCGGCGAACAGTGGAAGGATATTCAGAAAACGATCGCGTTGGTACGGGAAACGCGGCCGGATGACGTTGGGATTTCGTTTTCTTACCCGCTTCCCAACACACGATTTTACGCGAGGGTAAAAGAGCAGCTTGGAAAGAAACGGAATTGGTCAGACAGCGAAGACCTGTGTGTAATGTTCAAGGGCGCGTACACGGACCGGCTTTACCGCGCAATTCGTGACGCGCTGCATGCGGAACTGGAGAGCTGGAAACCAGGCGCACTGCGCAAGGAACGGGCGGAGAAAAGCGCTGAACTTTGGAGGCTCGTGGAATCACTCGAGCCCACCAGCCGCAACCTAGATCCCACGGCACTACCCGAAACGCCGCGCAGAACACGTGAGCAATATTTCTCGCCGGACGCGCATTTTATTCCGTTGCGCGCGGTGATTGCCCGTTCAGGAGGAGCCAATGACTGATCTTCTCCTCACTCACGGATATTTCCTGTACGAAGATCCGAAGGAAATGCAGATTCTGAAGCCATATGTGCCGCTCGGGCTTCTTTATATTTGCGCTCACCTTCGTTCGAAAGGGTTTGGAGTGGATGTGTTCGATACCACTTTTTCGACGATGGAAGAACTGAAAAAGCATTTACAGAGCGAACGCCCCTCGGTGCTCGGAATTTACGCCAACCTCATGACGCGCAAGAAAGTGGTAGAGATTCTGCAGGTGGCTCGACTTGCGGGCTGGACAACTGTTGTTGGAGGTCCGGAGCCGGGCGCGTACATCCGCGAATACCTTGAGGCGGGCGCGGACGTTGTTGTTCTGGGTGAGGGCGAAGCGACGATGGAAGAACTCCTTACCGCCTTGCGCTCCAAATCGGACTCCGAGCTGCAAAATGTTTGTGGTATCGCGTTTCTCGATGAATCCGGGAATCTGCATCAAACCAGTCCGCGAGCGCAGATTCCGGACATTGACGCGTTGCCGTGGCCGGCGCGCAGCGCCGTGGACATTCGGCGTTATGTGGAAACGTGGCGCGGGGCGCATGGCAGGGGCTCGCTCTCGTTCATTACCGCGCGAGGATGTCCCTATCACTGCCGTTGGTGCAGTCATCAGGTTTTCGGAAAAACGCATCGTCGGCGCAAACCCGCGAAAGTGGTGGACGAAGTGGAATGGCTTCTCAAAACGTACGAGCCGGACATGATGTGGATTGCGGATGATGTTTTCACTGTGCATCACGGATGGCTCAAAACCTACGCGGCGGAAATGCGCAACCGCGGGCTGCACATTCCTTTTGAATGCATCACACGGGCAGATCGCCTGAACACGGAATCTGCGGATCTTTTGGCGGAACTGGGATGTTTCCGTGTGTGGATCGGGAGTGAGAGCGGGTCGCAGAAGATTCTGGATGCGATGGAAAGAGGCGTCACAGTCGCGCAAGTGCAATCCGCGGTGGATATCTGTAAGTCCCGTGGCATCCAGACCGGAATGTTTCTGATGTGGGGCTACGAAGGCGAAGAGCTGGACGACATTGAAGCGACCATTGAACACGTGAAGCGCACCGATCCGGATGTTTTCTTTACGACTGTGGCTTACCCCATCAAAGGCACGCCGTATTATGCGAGAAACGCAAACTCTCTGGTGCAATTGAAGCCGTGGCGACAGTCCTCCGATCGAGAGCTTTTGTTGGGCGGCCGGCACAGTTCGGAATTTTATGGATTCGCGGACCGCTTGCTTCAAAACGAAGTGCAGCTCGCGCGGCTGCAGCGAGCGGGCATCGATGAAGCGGCACAACAAAGATTGCGGCAGCAGGTGGGGGCGTTGCGAGAGTGCCTTTATTCCACTTCCTCCGAGGTGAAGACATGAACGCGGCGAATGGGGTGACTCTCACTGCTGCCGCAACTGCATTTGATCGTGTGGCGGATTCTTACGACGAATTATTTACGCACACGGTCATTGGGCGGGCACAGCGAAAGCAGGTATGGAAAGAATTGCTTACCGCTTTTACACAAGGTAGCCGGATTTTGGAATTGAATTGCGGAACGGGCGAGGATGCGCGATTCCTCGCAAAAGAGAGGCGCTCCGTGGTGGCTTGCGACGCTTCCGCGGCAATGATTGCCGTGGCGCGACGACACGAGGACGAAGCAACTGAGGTCTCAACGATTCAGTATTTGCAGACCGCCAATGAAGATCTTGGGGCGTTGTGTTTTGAAAAACCGTTTGATGGAGCGTTTTCGAATTTTTCCGGCCTGAACTGTACCGCTGATTTCCGGTCGTTTGCCTGCAATCTCGCAAAGCTCGTGAAGCCGGGAGGTCGAGTGCTGCTGTGCCTCTGGAGCCGTGTGTGTGTTGCCGAGGTGATGTGGTATCTGCTGCACGCAGAGCCGAAAAAAGCCGGCCGAAGATTTTCGAGCAAGCCCACAGCGAGGCTTGGGGAGTTAACGATTTCCGTCAATTATCCGACAGTCCGCGAAATGCGCCAGTCGTTTTCTCCCTGGTTTCAACTGGTTTCGCGGCGTGCGGTTGGATTGTTTATTCCGCCGTCCTACACGGAGCGAGCGATCGCCGGACACGACAAAATACTAGCTTGTCTGGAATGGCTGGACTCTCTGTGCGCGGGATGGCCCATCCTGCGCAACGCGGGAGATCACGTTCTGCTGGAGTTCGTAAGATGCAATCTGTAAACGCCATATTGGTCGCAGGAACTTTACCGTCGCGTGTGGCGCCGCCGCCGCTGTCGCCATATGTCAAATTGTGTTGTCCCACATGTACAGCAGCGCTTACACCGGTCACATATCATGCGTTGGGGAAAACACACGAGGAGATTTTGTGTGGGGAATGTTTTGCGGTTATGGCGCAGAAACAGGGAATCTGGCTGGCGCTGGCGGCAAATCGCGAAAGTTACTTCCGGCACTTCATTCAGGATTACGAGGCAGTGCGAAAAGCAGAAGGCCGGGGAAGCGACGATCCGCAATTTTATCTGTCGTTGCCATATTGCGACCGAACTGAACTGCATTCGTGGCAATGGGGAATTCGTTCACGCACATACAAATATATCGAACGCTCGATTTTGCCGGCGATAGCGGAGAAGACGGCCCAACCACTGGCCGTTCTTGATCTTGGCGCAGGAAACGGGTGGTTGTCTTACCGGCTTGCCAGCCTGGGACATCGGCCCGTCGCCGTCGATCTGCAGACAAACCCATTCGATGGACTGGGCGCCGCGGTTCACTATCAGCACGCGCTGCGGATGCTCTTTCCGCGTTTTCAGGCGGACGTTGGCCGATTGCCATTTGAAGACAGCCAGTTTGATTGTGCCGTTTTCAACGCGTCCTTTCACTATTCGGAGAATTACGACCGGACGTTGGCGGAGGCCATTCGCTGCCTGCGCCCTGGTGGAACGATCGTGATTGCGGATTCGCCTACGTACAGTCGCGAAGAGTACGGCCAGCGAATGGTGGAAGAACGAAGACAATTTTTCCAGATACGTTTTGGATTCGCGTCAGAGAGTTTGGCGAGCGGCGAATATCTGACCACCGAACGATTGGTTGCATTGGAAGTTAAGCATGACATTGAGTGGCAGACGCATAACGTCTGGTACGGAATTCGCTGGGCCTGCCGGCCCTTGATCGCCACGCTGAAGCGGCGTCGCGAACCATCTCGTTTTCGTATTTATACCGCACAGGTGAAGAAGCATGATCATTCTGTTTAATCCGCGGGCCACAAAACCCCGCAATCGCCGTTTTCCCCTCTCCGTGATGGCGCTGGCCGCCATGCTGGAAGGCCGGGAAGAGTATGAGATTGTCGACGGGAATCTTGACGAGAACCCGACAGCGACAATTTTGGATTTGATCCGCCGCAACAATGTGGAACTTCTGGGAGTTTCTGTGATGCCCGGGCCACAGATGGCCTCTGCGATCGTAAGTTGCAAGGAAATTCGCAATCAATATCCGAAACTGCCGATTGTGTGGGGTGGTTATTTTCCATCGACGTACGCGGACGCATCGCTGAATGCCAAGTATGTCGATTACGTGGTGCGCGGCCAGGGTGAACATACGCTGCTCGAGCTACTGGAAGCGATCCGGGGAAAACGCGGATTCGACAAGATTCTGGGACTTTCTTTCAAAGACATTTTCGGCCTGCACCGCCACAATCCGGAACGCCTGATGCAAAGTCCGGACTCATTTCCCTGGTCGCCGTTTCATCGCGTGCCAGTGGAGAAATACCTGCGGCCGTCATTTTTCGGCAAACGGACCGCGGCACATCACGCCAGCATCGGCTGCCCTTTCCGTTGCAGTTTTTGTGGCGTGCACGCCATTTATGGAAACCGCGAATTGGTGGAGAGCGCGCCACGGACAGAAGCGGTGCTCCGGCATTTGAAAACGCAGTATGGGGTGGACTCCGTGCAGTTCTACGACATGAATTTCCTTGTAAAGGAGAGCCACGCAAAGGAGCTTTCAGAGCGCTTGGCCCCGTTGAACCTTCGCTGGTGGTGTGAAGCGCGGATCGACACTTTCACTCGCTATTCGAATGCGACTCTTGAAGCCATCCGGCGGGCCGGTTGCGCCATGATCTTTTTTGGCGCGGAATCCGGCTCCGATTGGGTGCTGAAAGAAATGCAGAAAGATATCACCACGGAGCAGACACTGGCCGTGGCGCAGAGAATCCGCGAATTCGGCATCATACCGGAATTTTCATTCGTCATCGGCAATCCGCGTGATCCAGAAAGGGATACCGCAGAGACGCTTCAATTCATTCGCAAGCTTAAGCAAATAAACAAGCAGGCAGAAATTATTATTTATCACTACACTCCGGTGCCACAGCGCACCGCAATGTACGGCGATATCGACGGACAACTCACTTTTCCGACCACTCCTGATGAGTGGGCGACGAAGCGCTGGATGGATTTCACGTTGCGAATCGACCCGAATACGCCCTGGCTGAAAAGAAAAACGAAAAAACTCATCGATAATTTCGAAGTGGTGATCAGTTCGCGCTGGCCCACGGTGCAGGACATACGCGCTCCTCGATGGAGCCGGGCGCTGCTGAAGACTTTGAGCGCCTGGCGCTATGCCGCGCAAATCTATGCTTTTCCTAAGGAATTGCGGTGGGCGCAGCAATTCATCACGCTGCGCAAGCCGAAACAGGAAAGTCTGTAAACGGACCCGCAAAACTACATGGCAAGTTCTCTAGCACCCTCCTATCTCACGCCGGCTGACGGTTACCGTCTATGGGCCAACACGTACGACCATGAACCTAACCCTATGTTGTCGCTGGAGCGGCGGGTTCTTGAACCACTTCTGCCTGCTTTGGGCGGATGTGACGTGGTCGATCTCGGCTGTGGCACCGGACGCTGGCTGGATGTGCTGAATCGCGCGGGAGCACGGAGTCTTGTCGGCGTCGATCTTTCGCGGGAAATGCTGCATCTGGCGGAAACGAAACTGGGCGATGCAGCAAAGCTTTTGTGCGCAGATTACGGGGATGCAGCGCTCGCCAGCGATTCGGCGGACATTGTGTTCTGCAATTTTTTGCTGAGCTACATCGACGAAGCAGAGAAGTTCTTCAGGCTCGTACGAAGAATTTTGCGGCCCGGTGGCTTGCTCTATTTGTCAGACGTGCATCCGGAGACGGCATCGACACAGAATTGGCGGCGAGGCGTTCGCGCTGACGATTCGTTTCGCGAAATCCGCACGCATCGGAGAGCCATAAATGCGGTGATCGAGCTAGGCAGGAAAGCTGGCTTGGAATTAGGTTTTCGCCTGGAACCGCAATTCGGAGACAGCGAACGCATTCTGTTCGAAAAAGCCGGAAAACGAGAATATTTCAAAAACATCTGTGAATTTCCCGCAATCTACCTTCTCCGGCTGGCCAAGCCAGAAAAACCCCGAAAGCTGCTGACGCGAGAGAGCAAAAAAGCCGGGATCAGCCGCTTGTACGGCGGTCGGTTTGCCTTCGGCCCTGAAGAAAGCACTGTCTCGGAGATGCGCATTCAGAATTCTCGCATCGAGGAAATATGCAGTGCTGCGAGCGACGATTCTTTCTCGGTCTCGGCTGGCCCAGGCGTCGATCTGCGCGGATACATGCTACTCCCGGGGTTGATCAACGCGCACGACCATCTGGAATTCGCCCTCTTTCCTCGATTGGGCAAGGGGAATTACAAAAACTTCCTGGAGTGGGCGGAAGACATTCATCGCTCCCATGCAGCGGAAATTGCCCGTCATCGGCGGGTGCCCAAAGAAGTGCGCTTATGGTGGGGCGGGATCCGGAATCTTTTGTGCGGTGTGACCACCGTGTGTCACCACAATCCCTACGATCCAGATGTATTTACAAGAGAGTTTGCTGTCCGGGTCCTCAGAAATTATGGATGGGCTCACTCCTTGCCGTTGGAGCCTGGAGCCGCTCTAAAGAAGAAAACGACTCCGAAAGGCCAACCATTTCTTATCCATTTGGCGGAAGGGATTGACGAGCAAAGCAGCAAAGAGATTTTTGATCTTCACCGCATTGGAGCATTGGATAAGAACACCGTGATCATTCATGGGCTTGGCCTTGGAGAGAAAGGATTTGCGGCACTGCGCGCCGCGTACGCAGGACTCATCTGGTGTCCGAGTTCCAACTTGTTTCTATTCGGAAAATCCATGCTGCCCGCAGAGATTGCGAAGCTCCCCAAAGTGTCTCTCGGCAGCGATTCGTCATTGACTGCTGAAGGAGATTTGCTGGACGAAGTTCGATGCGCAAACGAACGACTGCAGACACCCGCCCCTGAGCTGTATCGATACGTAACCCGGCAGCCGGCGCAGCTCCTGGGTTTGACAAACGGAGAAGGTACGTTTCGCGTGGGCGGTATTGCGGATTTGATCGCTGTGCGCGACACGGGTTCTTCACCGGCACAGACGCTGTGCAAGCTGTCGTATCGCGAAATTGAGCTTGTGCTTTTGGACGGCAGGGTGCAGTTAGCATCGGCAGAACTCAGAAAACACCTTCCCGACAGCGCGTGTGAAGGACTGAAGCCGCTGTCGGTTGAAGGCCTCCTGCGGTGGGTTCGTGCTCCGCTGGAAAGACTGTTCGCGGAAACGGAAGCGCATCTGGACAGCCCAATCTATCTCGGCGGGAAGCAGGTGTGCATTGGAAGTTAAGGTTGAGCGTTCGAATGCGGTCGAAGAGTGTGTCGACGACACGCAAAGCCTCTCTGCCCTCCCCGTTCTGGTCGTGCACGCGCACAGCTCGTGCAATTGCCGCTGCGTCATGTGCGACATCTGGAAGACCAAGGACACTAAAACATTCGGGATGCGCGACCTGGAGCCGCAACTCGAGTCCATTCTCCGCCTCAAAGTGCGCTGGATCGTGTTTTCCGGCGGTGAACCGCTCATGAATCCGGAACTCCCACAGCTTTGTGCCACCTTACGGCGAGAAGGAATCCGCCTGACGCTCCTGAGCACCGGCTTACTTCTGAAGAAAACTGCCAGCGCAGTTGCAGAGAGTCTTGACGACGTAATCGTTTCGTTGGATGGTCCTCGCGAGATCCACAACATGATTCGCCGTGTGGATGGGGCGTTCGAGCTTCTGGAAACGGGCGTTCGCGCTCTTCGCGAAGTGCGCAGCGACATACGGATCACCGCGCGCACTACGGTACAAAAGGCGAATCACCGAAGCCTTCTGGAAACCGCCCGAACCGCCTGCAGACTCTCGCTAAACGGAATTTCCTTTTTGGCTGTGGACGTGACTTCTACCGCCTTCAATCGAGCGCTTGCGTGGCCCAAGAGCCGGCAAGCGGAGATTGGCCTTTCGTTGCCGGAATTAACTGGATTGGAAAATGAAATCGAAATGCTGATTCGTGCCGGCCAGGAGGAGTTTGCAGCCGGCTTCATCGCGGAATCCCCCGGAAAACTGTCGCGCATTGTGCGTCACTTTCGCAGCCAACTGGGTTTGGAATTTCCGGAATCTCCCGTATGCAATGCTCCATGGGTTTCGGCAGTGATTGAAGCTGATGGCGCAGTTCGTCCATGCTTTTTCCACGCTCCGATCGGAAATCTGCAAGGCACGACGCTGGAGGCGGTGATTAACGGAGCGAAGGGGCGCCAGTTCCGCCAGAATCTGGATATACCCAACAATCCTATTTGCAGAAATTGTGTTTGTTCGCTGAACTACCGTTCCTGACCGGACGGCTGGGGAACCGGAGGAGCAACACTGTCGTCTCCGGAATACATTGGCGGTTCCCCGAGACTACCTGCCGGCGGCAAGCGTCGAATATAAATGACGATGGACCACAATTCATTGTCCGTCAGGATTCCTCTGGACGCGGGCATGCCCGAAGGAGAAATGCCGTTCACGAGAATCCAATGAAGTTGCCCATCTGTGTATGACTGAACCGAGGGGGAATTCAACAAGGGAACGGGAGGCGCCACAGTGTCTGCAAAAGGCACGCCAGTGTTCTGCCCATCGAACCCATGACACGCGACGCAGTAATGCGAGAACGCAATTCTTCCGCCTTCGATGTTTCCAGGAGTGGCCGCAAGGGGATTTTTCGTTTGCTTACCGCCCACCGTTATCGAGTGTTTGATCTTTGTGATCGCAGCGGTCTCCCATTTTCCGGGAGGCCTGGCTTTGCAACCCTCCAGAATGCCGCACGCAACGAGAAATAAAAGCGTGGTTGATTTTGACATTGCATTTACTCCGTAACGTGAACCGTCAACCTCATGGAGCCGTGACCCACCCCGCAAAAGTGAGCGCATTTTCCTTCGAACGTTCCGGCCGCTTCTGGAGTGAACTTGACCTCCGTCGACTGCCCCTTTTTCACATCTGTCCGCACGCCCAGATCTTCGATAACCAGCCCGTGGCTGACGTCCTTGGACTGAATTACCAGGGTGACCTCTTCTCCCTTCTTTACGGTGATTTCATCCGGGCTGAAGGAAAAACGCTTGGCGGTGATGGAAATGGTCCGCGGGGTCTGGTCGCCTGCAGCAAGCGGCGACAGCGCAATGGCCCACAGAAAGAGTGTTCTGAGAAACAATTTGTGATTCATAGCTGTTTCCTTCAGTCGATGGAGTTTTATTTCATGGAGCAAGAAAATTCAGAATGAGTTCTTCATCCTCCGCGCTCAACATGGCGCGGACGCGCATGTGTCGTACGACCGCTTTTACCTCACGGGGAGAGAGAGCGTCGGGAGGATTGTGGCAGCGACCGCAATTTTCTTTAAACTTCTCTTCGCCCGGGTCGGCAGCGGTCTTCTTGGTAACGCTCTTGGCTGGCCTCGGAGCGACCGCTGCAGCCTGCGATGCCTGTGGCGTCGCAAACAACTTCATCGAACACGCCGAGAGCAAAACGACAGCAGCAGCGAGGAGCAACTTTTTCATTGATGTCCTCCGGGCCATGCAGGAAACAGGAATCGATAGGTAATTTGAAAATTCCAGATATTGGCGTTACCGGCGGTGCTGTATTGCCGGCCATAGCTGCCGTTCAGGCGTACGTTGTGGGGAAGGTAGTAATTCAAACCGATATCGAATTGATTTGTATTCGCCGACGGCAATAAGTCTTGCGACGTCGGAGTTCCCTTGAAATATTGCTGCACTCTGGCGACCGCCTGCACGCGGCTCAGCCAGGTGGTCATGTCGCGGCTTGTCGAGAATCGGTACGCGCCCTCAAGCCAATAACCGTGGCCGCCCGGCGAATAAGCGTATTCGCCGCGCACGTCCAATGGAATTTGCGGCGGTTGCCACACGAGATACATACCCGAGGCGTTGTAATCTCCATTCTCCAAGAATCTTTGATAGGAAGCGCCCACTTCGACGCCCGCCTTCGGCAAAAACAGTCCGATCCTGCCTCCCGCAGACCGGCCAGACTGCAGATTCTCTGTGTTGGTGAGGACGGATGCGTAGGCGGTGTAATTGAGAATCCAATTTTCTCGCGCTACAGCCACTCCCCGCACCATTCCGCCGTTGCTGGAAGCTGAAGTGCGCGTGCCGATTGTAAAAATAATGGGTGAGTCTTGCAGGTTAGCGATCCACAGCGCAGACAATCGCTCGTTATAGATATTAAAGGGAGTTAGAAAACGTCCGGCGGTGACCGTGAGGTGAGGATTGGCGATGTAGTCCAGTTGAAGATAGTCGAGCGAGGCAAAGAATTGTCCGCTGTATGGCCCTGTGCTTCCATCTTGTCGGGCGAAGAATCCTTGAATGTCTGCGCGCGATTCGATTAACCAATGATCTCCAAACGGCGCGACCAGAACGGGGGCGATGACCGGTTGATAAGTAGGTACGCCGCCCGTGTTTGCTCCTTGAAACACGACAGCACCAGAAAGGATAGGAACATCCGATTGCGCCCAGAGACCGGGCGCGGTGCAAAATAATCCAAGAAGAAGTATTGCGAAAACTCGATCCATCTAATTGCCCCTTTTAAGCCGTAATAGCTGTGGCCCACATTTCCCACGCTCGTTCACGAAGTGCTGTCGACATATTTTGGAGACTACTTGTTTGGCGGCGCGCAGTTGTCACCACAAAGTCAAACCCACGTCATCTTCGTGTATGCAGTGTTTCAGCGGTGTCTTGTTGCGCTGTTGCGTATAGTCCGAATTAGAACCTGCCAGTTAGAGCGAATTGGCACCTCTCGATGACAGGAATTGGTCCTGTTTTGCATTTCGCCTTCGCGGATACTCAGCAAGTGAGGAGCAATTCGATGGAAAAAGCGACGCGCATTCTCGTGGCGAACCGTCCCAAACTGATGAGGGAAGTGATACTCGCCACTCTCGCGGACCAGCCTGGCATAGAGATTGTTGGTGAAGTGTCAGACGAGTCGGAAATCCTGAATCAGGTACAGGCCACTCTTCCGGATTTGCTGGTCATCGCGCTGGATGAAGGTGAACAGCGCCCTTCACTGTGTGACAGGGTGTTGCGGGAATATCCCGATCTTCGAATTATCGCGGTGGCGTCACGCAAAGACCGCACTCTTTATTACTGGGCGTCCTTTGACATCCATTGCGCAGACATCGAGACATCCACGGCGGGCATTCTGGGCGCCGTTCATAACACGGCGGATTCCGCGAGAGGGCCAGCATGAAATTGGCTCGCCTGTATTTCCTAACCTCGGCAAAACTGCTCACAGTCTTTTGCTTTGTGGCGGCGCTCGGTTGCTCTACGGTTGCGATTGCACAGACAGCGCCGGCAGCGCCGAGCAGCCAGATATCACCTGGTACACGGCAGACCCAGGCGGAGGTAGAACAGGAAAAAAGTAGGGTGGCCGCCCCGGCTGAACAGATTCGCGCAATTCTCGTGAAGGATCCCGGGCTCCTGGTTGAACTGGAACGCTTGGTGGAGCGCGAAGCGATTTCGAACGGACAGCTTGTGGAAGATTCCGATCTCACCCAGGAGGCCATCTTCGACCGCCTCGACAACGATGTAGCGTTCCGGGCAAGCGCGACGCGTTTGGTGCGGCGCTATGGATACTTACTCCCCACGGTGAATCCGAATTCCGAAATTGGCATAGAGCAGGACCTGGTGCTGAAGGAGCGCGCACGACGTTTGGTGCAGATCGAAGCGCAGGAAGACGCCGAATCCCTGAAACCCCCAAAGACTGAAGAAAGTTCGCCCGTTTTGGCAGGTGCCGGAACCTGTGACACTGGGAGTGGTGCAAATTGCAAGGAGTCTGCGCCACGGCATGCGCGAGGCGATTTCGCAGAACCTGGTGAAGCGCCGCAGGGAACAATGCCAATCGTTCCACCTGAGCCGAATCCTATCCCTCAAATGAATGGCTCTCCCGTGATTCAGACGCGACTCTCTAGCGGAGGCCTTTCAGGTTCGACGGACGGCTCTGACTCGAACGACTTGCTTCGGGTGGCCGCTATGAACGCCTCGCGAGAGCCCTCCGGGCTGCTTGCTTCGCCAGAAGACCTGCAGCGATTGATGAGCCGCAGGAGAAGTGGCGTCGCAAATTCGGACGCGGACACCACGCAGGCTGACACGCCGGCTGCAAGGACGTACGCGAAGAACGAATCCGCTGCTCCGCCGCTGATGCGAGGCGCCAGGACAGTATCGAACTATGCGGTTGCAGATTCTTCGCAAGGGGCGATTGTTCGCAAAGCCAGTCCTTATTCCGATGTTCCTTCGCTTGTCGATCTTTACGTTCAAGTGTCCGCTCGAGAGAGAGCTCCGGAACGGTTTGGAATCAACATTCTGACTTCGGGCGGGCGTGATTCCGGCGCGGTCCCGATGGATTTGCCTGTCGGTCCCGATTATGTGGTTGGCCCCGGTGATGGGCTGGCGATCGACCTTTGGGGCGGCGCGTCGCAACGATTGCAACGCACGGTGGATCGCGAAGGCCGCATTGTTTTGCCGGAATACGGACCGATTCTGGTCAGCGGCAAGACCTTGGGAGAAGTTCAACTGACCGTTCAACAACTTCTCCGCACACAGCTTCGGGATATTTCGACCGACGTATCGCTGTCGCGGCTAAGAACTGTGCGCGTGTACGTTGTCGGTGAAGTGGTCGAGCCAGGCGCGTACGACATCAGTTCTCTCTCGAGTCCGCTGAATGCGCTTGTGGCCGCGAGCGGCCTGACGGAACACGGTTCGCTGCGACTGATCAAACACTACCGGGGAAAGCAGTTGATCGAGGTGGTCGACGCCTATGATTTGCTGCTGCGTGGCGCCGGCCTCGACGAGATGAAGTTGGAAAACGGAGATTCGCTGCTCGTGCCGCCGGTCGGTCCACAAATCACAATTGAAGGAATGGTTCGCCGACCCGCGATTTATGAACTTCGCGGAAATACCTCGCTGGAAGAAGCATTGGAACTCGCTGGAGGAGTGCTCCCGGCCGCGGCTCTCAAACACGTGGAGGTGGAGCGGCTTGTCGCACACGAAAACCGCACAATGCTCAGCCTGGATCTTTCCGAGAAACCGGATAGCGACGAGGCTGGTGCGCAACTAAGAAGTTTTCACGTTCAGGACGGCGATCGAATTCACATTTTTCCGATCGCTCCGTATAACGAGCAGACGATTTACTTGCAGGGCCACGTGCTTCGCCCGGGGCGTTACTCTTTTCGCGAAGGCATGAGTGTCCGGGATCTCATCACCTCCTACGCCGACCTTTTGCCTGAGCCCGCCGGCAACTATGCGGAAATCATTCGACTGAATCCACCGGACAATCGCCCGAGCGTCGAAAGTTTTGACCTTTCCGCGGCGCTTTCAAACCCTGGGAAGGCTCCGACACTAAAGCCGCTCGATACTGTCCGGATCTTCAGCAAGTACGACTTTGAGCCGCCACCTGACGTTCGAATCGACGGGGAAGTGCGCATTCCTGGTTACTACATTACTTCTGGCCAGGCTCATTTCCGAGACGCGATCTTTCTTGCGGGTGGCGTCACCGCGGATGCGGCCATGGATTCGGCTCAAGTTTACCGCAGCGGCAAAGACGGCACGCTGACGATTCTGAGCATAAACCTCGGCGACGCTCTCGCGGGCAAGTCCGCGGACAATCTGGCTCTGCAACCGCATGATCGAATCGTTGTTCATCGCAACACCACAAAAGCGGAACCGCCGGCAGTTTACGTGAAGGGAGACATCGCAAATCCCGGCCGCTATCCCCTCACTGCCAACATGCGGATTGAAGATCTCGTACGCGCCGCGGGCGGACTGAAGCCAAGCGCTGATTCGCAGAGGGCCGTCCTTACGCATCGGGAAGAAAAACAAACCGGTCAGACAGAAGTCAAAAGCTTGAACGTAAATCTCAACGCGGTCATGGCCGGGCACGCGGACGAAAACAAACCACTCGTCAACGGAGACGTGCTCACGATCCGCGAGAAACCCGATTGGACCGACATGGGAGCTTCGGTGACGCTGCGGGGCGAAGTGGAGCATCCGGGAACATACGGGATCGGGCCGGGTGAAACACTGAGTTCTGTGCTGGCGAAGGCCGGCGGATTCACGGCGCAAGCTTACCCCTATGGAATTGTGCTGACGCGGCGGGAAGTCCGGGATCTTGAAATGAAATCGCAGGAAGAGTTGGTGGCGCGGGTGAAAGCGGAAGAGACACAGTTGAAGGCGCTTCCGGAAAACGATGCGGATCAGAAAAATTTGAAGCTTACCGCCATCGCGCAAACGGACACCGCCCTCACCCAGCTTGAAACTCACTTGCCTGTTGGCCGAGTGGTCATCCCGGGCGCGCTCGACGACAAATCATTCGATCGCACCTCCGGGGAAACGCCGCTTCGAAATGGAGATGTGATTCTTGTTCCCAAGAAACCGAACTACGTCGTCGTGCAGGGCCAGGTATTCAATGGGACCGCCGTCGGCTACGTGCCGGGAAGAAGCGCCAATTGGTACCTGGGCCAGGCCGGTGGATTGACGGAACTCGCGGATAAGAAGGCTGTGTTTGTGATACGCGCCGACGGATCCGTTTTGGCGGCTAAGAATAATCACCCGATGTGGGCCGGCAACCCGATGGACGCCGTGCTGATGCCGGGCGACGTAATCGTCGTGCCCGAAAAAGCTCCAAGGATCGGAAATCGCAATTGGGTGCCGCTAATACAGTCTGCGCAGGTCGCGACCTCCGTGGCACTGGCGGTCGCTTACCTGCGGCCATGAGAAGAATTGTGGAAAGACGATGAGAGGAATCACATTGGCGCACTATTTGATGATCATATCTCTGACGATGACTGCAGCAGGCGCTCGTGGCGCGCTACCCCAACAAGAGGAAAGCGGTGACAGCGTGACTGGCGCCGCATCCGGAAATGTTGAAGCGCCAACGGCAAGAACGGAGAGCACGAGCCGGCAATACCCCGAATGGTCGAAGACTCCGTTCACTGGCGTAGGGAGTGCCGGTAGCCGTTTGTTCGAAGATCAGAAGCAAATCTGGACCAGTCCCTTCCGGCTACGGCTGTCCGATGCGGAATGGCTGTTGCCAGTCGCGGGTATTACGTCGGCAGCGATTCTCACCGACCCGAGTTTCAGCAAAGCTCTCCCTAACAATCCCGGTACGCTCCACAGCTTCGAGAATATTCGCAACGGCGGCATTGCGGCGTTGGGAGCGGCTTCGGGTGGCCTTTATCTGTGGAGTCTTCGAACGCACGACCCGCATCAGCAAGAAACAGCGTTGCTTGCAGGCGAGGCTGTCATCGACTCTCTCATTGTGACGCAAGGCCTCCAGCTTGTCGCCGGGCGAGAGCGGCCACTGCAGGGAAACGGCCAGGGAACTTTCTTTGAAGGTGGCACGTCGTTTCCCTCCAATCATTCTGCCGCAGCCTGGGCCGCCGCAGGAATTTTGGCGCACGAGTATCACGGGCCGTTGGTGAAGCTGTTTGCCTACGGTCTGGCGTCTACCGTCAGCATTGCAAGCGTTGGAAGCAAGCAGCACTTTCCTTCCGATGTGCTGATCGGCAGCGGTTTGGGCTGGATGATTTCGGAATACGTTTATCGGAATCACCACAATGCCGAACTTGATGGCGGCGCGTGGAATCTGTTCGGGGAAATCTTCCATGACACGAAATCGGGACCGGCGCAGTATCCCGGTTCACCCTACGTTCCAGTCGACAGCTGGGTTTATCGAGCCTTTGATCGATTGGCCGCGTTTGGATTTTTATCAGAGGGTTACCAGGGCAAGCGGCCATGGTCTCGCGAGCAGTGCGCCCACTATTTGGTCGATATCGACGAAGCATTTGCAAAATCGTCCGAATCGAATCCGCAAGTCAATGCGCAGGTGCGGGCGTTGCTGCAGGCGCTGCACCAGGAATTTGCTCGCGAGGAAGCGACGTTCACAGGGCCAAACCGCTCGGCTGAAGTGGATTCGGTTTACACGGGGGTTTTAAGCGCTAACGGCACGGTGTTGAACGATGGATACCACTTTGGCCAGACCTTCGCTTACGACTCCGGCCGGCCATTTCGCGAAGGCACGAATCTGATCGATGGCGCATCGGCAAGCGCCACTTACGGTACTTTGTTCTTCTACATTGACGGCGAATATCAACACTCTCCGTCGCAGCCAGGCTTATCCGCGGCGGTCCAGGAATTTATTGCGGAACGCGACAAGGGGCCGGCGCCCTCTGGCGCGCCATTCGCTCCCATCAATCAGTTTGCTCTGCTGGATGCTTATGCGGGTATCAACTTGCAGGGATGGCAGATCACGTTTGGAAATCAAAGCCTCTCGCGGGGCCCCGGCGTCGGTGGCTCGCTTTTGTTGAGTAACAATGCCGCGCCGTTCCCGATGTTGCGAATGGCCCCGGAAAATCCTATAGAAATTCCCGGTGTCTCCAAAGTTTTGGGCCCCCTCAGTATGGAGAATTTTGTGGGCCGCCTGGAGGGCCACACCGGCCCATCTCAACCGTGGATCTACGGCCAGAAGATCAGCCTTAAGCCTTTTCATTCGCTGGAATTTGCGTATAGCCGCACAACCATGATCGGTGGCACCGGCGGCGATCCCGTGACGGCCGCACATTTCCTGGAAAGCCTAACGGGGCGTGTCAATTCCAAGCTCAACAGTGTTCCGGGCGACTCAAGAACAGATGTGGACTGGACGTGGCGCCTGCCAGGATTTCACGATTGGGTGACGTTTTACGGTGAACTGGAAGATGACGATGATCTGATACCACTGCAGAATTTGAGCAAGAGTGTTCTTCGTCCAGGCATTTATCTTCCGCGTTTGCCGCTCCTGCCAAAGTGGGACGTTCACTTTGAGTGGACCACGTCTACAAGCCCGGGACGCGCATCGTTCCAGAATCACGGCAACCTGAACTATTGGAACCTCGATTATCCCGACGGCTACACAAACGACGGTAATCTCATGGCAAATGTCGTTGGCCGCGAAGGAATAACTCTGCAGGCCTGGATCCGTTACTGGGTTTCTCCTGTCCACGCGCTGGATTTTTCGTGGAAGCAAAGCAGGGTGCTGTCCGATTTTGTACCTGGCGGGGGAAAGTGGCAGGACTTTCAGACGAGTTATTCCGTCACGAAACGCAGTGGACTTTACTTCAAGGGCTTTCTCCAGTTCGAGCACATTTCTTCCTATCCTTTGTTATTTGCAGGATCACGAAACAATGTTGTCGCCGCGATTGAGCTTGGGTTCCTTCCCCAGTGGGGACCTCACGCAGCCGCTTCCACCAGTTCGAAAAGCGCCCTTACAAGTCAGCCTGCGGGGAGCCACATACCATGAGTTCGATCTCAGTCAAGCCCGCTCCGGAAGTCCTCCGCACACTGGACATTGATCAACTGCTGCAAGATCGCCTTCGCCAGGATCACTTGGAGAGCCGCGACAGAAAGATTGCGCGAATCAGCAGGCTATGGGATCAACGAAAGCTGCTCGGCCGGTTCATGGCCTACGGCGCTGCGTTCGCGCTGATCATCGCGATTCTGATTCCTTCTCGTTACGCGTCCACCACGCGGTTGATGCCGCCCGATCCGCCCGCCGGTCAAGGTATGGCAGTCCTCGCAGGCCTCGCGGGAAAAATGGGAGCCACGCTCGGCGCTCTCGGTGGCGACCTGCTGGGTATGAATACTTCCGCTGATCTTTTCGCTGGCGTATTGCAAAGCAGCACCGTACAGAACGAGCTGATTGCAAAATTCGAATTGCGCCGGGTTTATGGCGAGCGCCGCTGGGTGGATGCCCGGAAAGAGCTTACCCGGCAGACAGATATTTCCATCGATCGCAAGAGCGGAATCCTTACGATTCAAGTGACGGACCACGATCCTAAACGGGCGAGCGCACTGGCGCAGGAATATGTGGCTCAGTTGAATAACGTTGTCACGCAACTGAACACATCCTCCGCGCATCGGGAGCGGGTCTTCCTGGAAGAGCGCCTCGGGCAAGTGAAAACCGAACTGGAATCCGCGGAAAAAGATTTTAGTCAATTTGCCAGCAACAACGCAGCGATCGACATCAACGAACAAGGAAAGGCCATGGTGGAATCGGCTGCGATCCTCGAGGGGCAATTGATCGCCGCGCAAACGGAATTGCAAGGACTTCGCCAAATCTACACGGACCAGAACATACGGGTTCGAACAACGCAGGCAAGAATCGACGAACTTCGGCGCCAAATCCTAAAAATGGGCGGTAAGACAGGTCCTGATGTGGCAGGACCGTCGAAAGAGGACGATCTGTATCCATCGATCCGCAAACTTCCCCTGCTGGGCGTGACTTACGCGGACCTTTACCGCCGGATGAAGGTGGAAGAGACAGTCTTCGAGACACTGACGCAGCAATACGAAATCGCGAAAGTTCAGGAAGCCAAGGAAGTGCCAAGCGTCAAAGTATTGGATCCCCCAGAAATTCCAGAGAAAAAAGTTTTTCCTCCGCGCCTTCTGCTGGTCGTGCTCGGCGCGTTTTTCGCTTTGGCGATCGGCAGTGGTTGGGTTGTGGCGACAGACGGTTGGGAGAGGATCGATCCACAGGATCCGGGAAAACTGCTAGTCCTCAACATGGTGCGGAGCGTAAAGCCGCAACTGGAATACGTGGTGCAGCAGGGCAATTTCATCAGCATCCGAACGCGAAGGATATTCACCCGTTTTCAGCAGGAGTCGACTGCCGTGGAATCCAAGCAGTAAACGGCGAGAAGCGATGCAGATTTTTTCAAGACAGGAGCAAATGGCACCGTGAGCCAGATTCGACGCACGATGAACAATCTGACCGACGTTGTTGGCGGCGAACTGCTTTTGCGCGCGGCTAATGTTGGTGTGGTTGTTTTGATTGGCCGTGTCTATGGCGTGGCGGTTCTTGGCATGTATGCGGCTATTCTCGCGATCGCTACGGTCGCGGAGCGAGTTGCCGATAATGGATTGGAGTTGACCGGGATTGCTGAGGTCAGCCGGCAACCGGAAGACCTAGGGAAGATTGCCACTGCGCTGTATTTTGACAAAACCGTTCTTTCCGCAGCTGCCGTGGGCTTGCTGGCATTGGCTGGATGGATAGCTGGATTTTCAGGCGTCCAGTGGTGGATGGGCGCAATTCTGGCCGTCCGTACGTTCCTTTACTCCTACTGCCGGTTAAATGCCGGCCTCTTGAAAGCTCTGGACAAGACCAGGCAAATCCTAGCTATCCAAGCGCTTCATGTTTTCCTTTTGACGGGTTGTTTGTTGATCGTTTACCAGAAGCGTCTGGGCCTCAAGGCGCTTTTGCTGTGTCTCGTAACGATGCAGATCGTGGAGTTCTCGGCAACGAGCGCGGTGGTTCTGCGCGGACTTGGGCTACGGGTTTCGTCCGTTTCCTTTTCTTTATGCTGGAACATGATCCGTCGATCCACGCCGGTCGGCATGACGTATACCTTTTCGACTCTGATGCTACGCGGCGACGTCGTCGTGCTGTCCTTAATCGCTCCAGTGAGAGTAGTGGGTACGTTCGCCGCCGCCAACACAGCGCTGGTGATGGTTTATGTGATCGCGTGGTTGTTGAGCGGAGTACTTCTTTCGGACTTGGGCAGCCTGTCACGGAATCAGGAAACCTTTGACGCACATTTTCGCGCCTGTATCCGCGGCGTTCTCGCGCTCGGTGTGCCGCTAGCGGCTGCTTCCGTATTTTCTGCGCCGATCGCGATCCGTTTTGTTTTTGGTAGAAATTTCGAGGCGGCGGATGTGCCGGGAGCGCTCATGATGATCGCGATGCCGTCTATATTTCTTAACGCTACATTTCTGAGTCGTGCCATCGCGCGAAGCGCCAGCCGAACCGCGCTTGCAATCTACGGTTATGTCGCCATTCTCTCCTTGCTTATGAATTACTCCATGGGCCGTTGGTACGGGGCTTCCGGCGTGGCTTGCTCGATTGTGATGCGAGAGGCGTTGATAACTCTAGCCTTCGTGCGCTGCTGGAATCTCCGAGGCCAGCCATTCGAGAACGCCGTGCCGTTCAAGGCGAACGCTGAATTTGGGGCGATGCAGAACTCATGAGAACAAATTTCACACACGGAAAGCTTTTACGGTGATGAAAAAGACGTTCACGACTCTAATGGTCGTAAGCCTGGTTGGAAATGTGTTTCCAGTCATCAACATTCTCGCCATTTCCGGTTTGTTTCCGCTGTACTTCGTTCACAAAGATTCTGGGGCAATAGCACGTTCGACTTATGGCCCGGCGACCGCACGGCAATGGCTTCTGGCAGTCTATGGGTATTGGATCGGCAGCTACTTTGTCACAGGCGCGCCGATCAGCAACCTGTTTTCGTTTGATTTTCTGCGCTTTGATGGAGCGCTCCTCATTGCCTATATCCCACTGCTCGTTATCGCTGACGTGCGGCTTGATCCTCAATTTATCCGGCGCCTGCTTGGTCTTTTTCTGACCATCATGTCGATTGTGGCGTTGCTTGGGCTGGGAGAATTTGTCGACCTTACTCTGACGCCCCTAGGGCTGTCGTGGCTGCCAGAGCCACTGCAAATGATGCACAATGCATCCCTTTCCAGCGACATCTTTCATGGATTCTTTCGCGCTCACAATGCCGCGGGCGCGAGCTACTCAATGGCAGCACTACTGGCTTTCGTCCTGCTCGTATGTGGGAAACCTTCGTCGCTGGTGTCCTGGCCTACATTCTGGCTCGCAGCAAACGTCGTTGGGCTGGTGTTGACGCAATCGCGCACGGCATATGTCTCGTTTTTTGCCACAGCCCTGGTGATGCTTGTCTACCGGCGGGATTCCCTCAGGAGCGCACTCAAATATGGATGTCCAGTCTTGCTCCCGTTGCTCTATTTTCTCTTGGTACAGCCTACAGTCAGTCACCGGACGGAAGCAGTGTCTTACCTAGAGGATCCGAATGTGGTCACCCGATTTTTCTACTACAAACGCGCGCTCGATGACTTCAGGCAAAGTCCGATCGTTGGAATTGGCTTTGGCCGCTTCAATGATGAGTTGAAGATTTACTCGGGACTTCCGTACGTCCTGTACTTCGCCACGGGAGGTTCTGTTGTGAATGATGACTCGCACGCGCACAACTCCTACTTGCACTTTCTGGCCGAAGGAGGAATTGCCGGCCTGGGCTTGATGCTTGGGGTGTGGATTGCCACGTTTCGCTGGGTGGGAAAACAGAAACTAATTTTCGAAGCCGGGACTTTTGGTGATTGCTTCGCACAAGGGATTCAGGCCTGCATCATCCTCGAATTCTTCATGAGTTTTACGGAACACATGATGGGAACTGCGGTCACCTCCCTGACGATTTTTACAATGGTCGCATTGTTCCTGAATTTGGTCGGATGGAAATACCGCATCGCATCGTTGGTTAATCTCGAATCGTCTCAAGTGGTGGAACCGTCATGAACACAAATTCGCAAATCGCCGCTGACGGCAGCGGCCAATCGTGGGAACGCTTCGCACAAGCGGATCCGTATCTCTACATCCTTACGAGCATGAATCGCAATGACCCCAGCGCATTCTGGCGAAGCGGCGAAGAAATCGTTAATGCGGAACTCGTTCCGTTCCTGCAAGTCCATGGCGTCCGGCGGCTCGTCGGATTGGAGGTCGGTGGCGGCGTAGGGCGGCTGGCCCTTCCCCTAGCGCAGCATTTCCAAACGGTGGTGGGAGTCGACATTTCGCGTGGCATGGTAGAGCGGGCAACCACGATCGCCAGCGAACGCGGTATTCCTAATGCCTCATTTGCTGCCATCTCTGGTCCAGAGGATTTTCTACGGCAAACCCGGAACTACACGGGCGCGTGCGACTTCATCTATTCGCTTTTGGTGTTCCAGCATATTCCCGATTTTTCGTTGATCGAGGGATATTTACATGTCATTCGCAATTTGCTGCACAAGCAGGGTTTTGCTTACTTGCAGTTCGATACACGGCGGAAGACATTTGCGTACCAGCTGAAGACATGCCTGCCTGATTTTCTACTCCCTAGGTTCTGGCGGAGAGGCATCCGCCGAATTCGCAGGTCAGCAAAAGAAATAGAGGCGGCGATGCAAAGCGCCGGGCTCGAGATCATTGCCGAGCTGACTCCTCGCACCGCGTATCACAGATACATTCTCCGGCGTCCACAGAGCCCAACGGGTTCCAGATGAAGCTAAACGTCACACAAGAAACTCAATTAGCGACGCCAAACATGGCGGTGGGTGATTTGCGGTCGCTTGCAAAACTTCGCGTTGCCATCGTGCATTACTGGTTTGTCAGTCGGCGTGGCGGCGAGCGGGTCGTGGAAGCAATGGCCGAGATGTTTCCGCAGGCCGATCTGTTTTCGCTGGTGGCTGATCCTGAGGCAATTCCGGAATCTTTACGAGGTCGCTCGATCAAAACCTCATTCCTGCAAAAATTGCCCGGAAGCACGCGGTGGCACCGCCGTTTTCTTCCTCTCCTTCCCTTGGCACTAGAGCAATTCGATCTAAGCGATTACGATCTGGTGCTCACCTCAGAGTCGGGCCCAGCCAAAGGGGTGCTGACGCGGGCTGAAACTTGCCACGTTTGCTATTGCCATTCGCCGATGAGGTATCTCTGGGATTTTTATCACCGATACAGGAACGGAGGAAGCATTGGTCGGCTGTCCCGTCCATTCTTTACGCTTGCCAGCCACTATTTGCGGATGTGGGACGCTGCCTCGGCGGATCGCGTGGATTATTTCATTGCCAATTCACGAAACGTCGCTTCCAGGATTCGCAAGCACTATCGAAGAAATTCTGCGGTGATCTACCCACCAGTAAATGTCGATGCGGGATACCTGGCCGAGAAGACCGGAGACTTCTATCTGGCCGTAGGCCACCTGGTGGACTACAAGCGGATGGACCTGGCCATTGCTGCGTGTAACCGCCTGGGCCGGCGGCTTCACGTTGTAGGCGACGGCGAGCAGTACGCGCGGTTTCGGGACCTGGCGGGTCCTTCCATTCACTTTTGTGGATCACTTTCCGACACGGATTTGCACCAGCAATACGCGCACTGCCGGGCGCTACTGTTTCCCGGTGAGGAGGATTTCGGGATCGTTCCGGTGGAAGCTCTCTCTTTCGGACGCCCTGTGATCGCCTACGAGCGCGGCGGGGTAGTGGAGACAGTGAAGGGATTTCATGCTGGATCCAAGGATAGTCCTGAGAAATTCACGGGCGTTTTTTTTCGCGAGCAGTCCGTTGATGCGCTCGTCGAAGCCATTCAGACATTTGAAGGAGTTGAACACAGATTCCGGCCGTTCTTTGTCAAACAGCAAGTCGATCGGTTCGCGCCGGAGCATTTTCGCGACAGTTTTGGCGCGTTTGTCACACAAAAATGGGAAGAGTTCAGGAACGATTCGATCGAATCATGATTCACGGAAGACTCAAAAGCGTGCAGTGTACCCTCAATCTGGCGGTGTTATCGACGCCACTGGCCGCTTTTGGCTTGGCAGCCTATTTTCGTTTTGCAACAAGGGCACTCCCACGATATTCCACTGACGCCGAGCCCTCGCCCTACTTTGGGCTGCTAATTTTGACCACCATTGTCTGGGCCATTATTGCGGATCACTATAAACTTGCGTCCATCGAGGATCATTTGCAGTCCAGTGGCCGGATACGCAGGGTGCTTAGCTCTTGTGTTGCCACGTATTTGGCGGTTCTCGCCGTAACCTTTTTTTACCGTGACACCTCGTTTTCCCGCGTATTTATCTGGCTGAGCGGCGTAAATCTTTTCTGTCTTACCTTATCCGTGCAGGCGGTATTTCGTTGGGCTTGGTTCGGCGGCAGGATGCCCAGCAAATCGGCCAGTCAGGTATTGATCGTTGGTGCAGATGATTTCGCGGTGCGGGTTGCGGAATCGCTGCGGACTGACCGGGTTACGCCTTGCACGATCAAGGGATACGTCAAGCTCCCCGGCCAGGACTGCGCAGTGAAGAACCGTGCTGTGTATGATCTCTCGGAAATCGAAAAGTTGGCAATCGGGAACGGAATCGACGACGTGGTCCTTGCCATTCCGCCGGCACGGCTTGGAGAACTTGCTGACGTCCGCAGAGAACTTTCGCCATTGTGTGCTCCGATGCGCCTGGTGCTGGATGTGGGGGAAGCCATCGAAAGCAGCCAGCGGTTATTTTCGGTTGGCCAGCATCTGCTGCTCGATCTACAGGAGACGGCAGCGGAATCCGTGCTGTACATCATTCTGAAGCGCGCATTCGACCTTGTTTTCGCAGCCAGCGTGCTTATTCTTGGGGCACCTGTTCTGCTGCTTATCGCCCTGCTCGTTCGCTTCAGTTCGCCCGGTCCGGTTTTCTTTGTGCAGGAACGCGTCGGCTTGAATGGCAAGCTCTTCCGCATGTTCAAATTCAGGACCATGGCCGTATCCGCTAAGGCGGACGATACACGCTGGACCGTGAAAAACGACCCACGTTGCACGCGCTTCGGCAGGATCCTCCGCCAAACGGGTCTGGACGAACTGCCGCAATTCTTCAATGTCCTCAAAGGCGAAATGAGCGTTGTTGGCCCCAGACCTGAACGCCCGATGTTGGTGCAAAGATTCATGCAGTCCGTCGGCAACTACAATCGGCGCCACTATTTGAAAGTTGGTATCACTGGGTGGGCGCAAGTGCACGGCTGGCGGGGCGATACTTCGATCGAAAAGCGCGTGGAATATGATCTATATTACGTCCGCCATTGGACGCTGACTCTGGATCTTTTGATCGTGATGCTGACGCTAGTCCGGGGATTTACAGACAAAAACGCCTACTAGGCAGCACAATTCCCGGCTGGCGTCGCGCTTGCCTCTCGATAATTAATTTGCTCCTCGTTGACCTTTCCGTGACAACCTCGCCACGCCGTTTCTGTATGCTTCTTTTTCGGCTGGGAGTGTTCTGGTTCTTTACCTTGCGCGGAATAGAGGGCTTGAACGCTTTCCCGGCCGATCCTGACAATACCCTTCCTCGTTAAGGATTCAAGTCTCTTCAACCGATGGACGCATTCCTGGTGCGACTTAACCGTACAATTATGATTCTTGGCCTGCGCGGAAACGCCTTCGTCAAGTTCTGACAGGTCTTACGAACGGAGATACGGTGCCACGTTCGCGTCCACTTGTGGCTGTGAAAGTGTGAGTGCGTTGGCGGAAGTCTGCAGCGATACGGCACTTCCAACCTATGCAAACCGCTTGGGCGCGATGTTCGATTATTCCCGGATTCCGTAACGCGGACATCCACGGTCACGACGCTAATTGCTCGACGCAGTCAATACCATCAAGCCGTGCTGGCGGAATATACAGGTTCCAGCCGGTTTCACCCCTCGATTACGGCGCTTACAATCCGCCTGACGCGCGCCGGCTTGAGCATTTGTTGCTCGTGGGCTTCCTAAGCCGAATTTCATGAAATACAACATGCATTCAGCTTTTCTTGGGAGCGACATTGGGCTCCCATGGATAATTGGGTCAAACTCAAGCGAAGAAGGTGACGCGATGTTCGGAGCCGCCGCCAACGCCATGAGGAGACGCGCACCCAGATTGCACGAATTCCTAAAGCGGTTTTTTCTCCGTTCGAAATTTCCAGCTCTTAAACTGCTCAACGGGAAATTCACTCTAACTGCTCCGAATTTAATCAGCGTGTCGCCCACAGAACCCCATGTCCTGAGGTGGAAAGCTTCCTCGGCGCTGCCCGCTACCTGGAGCATGGCTGCGACCTCCTGCTCCTTGTACGTTGCATACTTTTTGTTCTTGTTCCGTTTGTCCACGTTCACTGGCCAATCCTTTTTCTGCACCCATTCTTCTCTCGGCACATACCTGCCGATACCCTGGTCGTTGAGGAAGACCATCGTCTTGAGGAAGTAATTAAACACGGTTGACTCGCCTATCGGATTACCTGTTTCTCCTGACGGCCGAGTCCTCAAATCGTGAAGAAAGTCGAGCATGTCGTCGCGGCAGATTTTGTCAAAATAAGTTTTCTTGCAGCTTGCGACAAATAGGTTGACGGCTGTGCGATAGCCGAGGTACGTCTTGCGCGATTTCTGCTCGCTGCGTTGGATGTATTCACGCGCGGCTTCTCCAACTGTCTTTCGACACACCGTGCCCGCAACCACCGACAGCGGATGGACCTCTGGCACGGCAAGGTGTTCGACTGATCGGCCATAGTCCATGTCGATCATCGCAGTGTGAGCCACTGCGACATCCTTGCCAATTCTGATGGGTGTGCGATTTCCGCGACTCGTCGGACGAAGGTAGTACGTTGCTCCTTCAATGGGAATCGGACGATGATTCTTCGAAAACTGCACTGGGACAAAGGGGAATTTTCCGTTGCCGGCGTTGATGCGTGCGATGAGCGTGTAGTTCGCCATATCTGTTTTCCTCGCAAAGCGTGAAAGATTCATGTTTGAATGCAAGAGGAAAATGCAAATGTGGCAACAGTACGTGGTAACAGTGAGCGGTTTTCTAAGGTAACTTCTTTGCTTTCTTCAATTGGTGGAGCCGATGGGATTCGAACCCACGACCTCCTCGATGCCATCGAGGCGCGCTCCCAACTGCGCCACGGCCCCACCGTCAACTTTTTTCAGTTTACCACATTCGCGTTCGACTGCACTCGGCTGCCGAGTCATTCGGATTACCCTTTTTTAGATCTCTGTTGAGGCATTGCTGCTCCGGTTCAGGTCCATCCACCATGTTACAGAAGTGTGAAAATAACGTTTTTTCTTCCACAACCGACTCGTTTCTGGTCTTTGATGCAGTCCCCTTTTTGCATGTATGTCTATGAATAGAAGTGGCTTAGTTCATTTTGTTGTTGTGACGCCCATCACTTTCCTTTTCCTCAGCCAACTGCTATCTTCCCCGTGGACAAATTCCCCGGCCATTCAGTATCCTCCAGTGCAAAGACTCGGCCGAACCTGTCTAAGGAGCAGTCTTCATGCCTGTCGAATTGTCGTCGCAGCAGTTCCGCGGTGTCTTATGCCGTCACTGCGGTAAGCCGGTACGCATACCCAAAATTGTGTTGCGCAAAGACAGCGAAAATCACGGCCATCCCACAACGGATGATTCACGCTTCCAACTCATCTCGCGAGTCTTTGTCCTGCGTTGCCGTTCTTGTGAGAGGGAATCGATTTACGCAATCGATCAGATTGTCGATTGCACGTTCGTGCAAACTCCCAACACCGACCGCCTAGCTCAAACCGCCGTCTAGTGCCGTTCTGTTCATAAGGGGTTCCACTTCGCTGGTTTGCGAAATCCATGTCGTGTGTCCGGCGTCGGCGGTGCTCCTTTAAGATAGTCGCGGTTTAGAGCACCGCTACCGGCATCCTGACAACTTCCACTGAACACGTCGCATGCAGCGCCACGGTTTCGGAGACACTGCCGAGGATGAGGCGG
Organism: Candidatus Acidiferrales bacterium; assembly: GCA_963775865.1. GTDB lineage: Bacteria > Acidobacteriota > Terriglobia > Acidiferrales > UBA7541 > Acidiferrum. The sequence continues at coordinate 223,835 of CAVZKU010000016.1, forward strand.
TCAAATCCTCGTCGTCCGTGAGATCCCAAGACGATCAAGTCGGCCTTATATTCCGCGGCGGCGGCCAGGATCGAATGTGAGGGCGTATCCTTCGGCCCCATCACTTCGCTGCTCACATGCAATCCGGCCTTCGTCAATAACCCCCCGCCGGTATCCACGGCCTCCTTGGCGTGCACCAAACTTTGCTTTGTCAGCGCGGCCACCTGTTCTGGCGCGTAGTAGGGATACTCGCCGACCAGGACCGGATATTCCGGGCTCGCGATGACTCTGAACTCGCTTCCTTTTGGCCATGGCCGGGCGGCAACAGCGGCAAGCGCCGCTTGCGCGTGTTCCGAGCCATCGGTCGGCACGAGGACTCGCATCCCATCTTCCTCCGCCGCACCTTCTTTTCTGCTACGCACAATTTCCACCGAACATTCTGCGTGCCGCAACACGGCCTGGGCCGTGCTCCCCAGAAGCAGGCGACTCATTGCGCCTATTCCGTGAGAACCCATGAGCACCAGATCTGTTCTCCATTCGCTTGCGGCGCGCGGGAGCGCGTGGCGAGGGTTATCTAAAACCACATGCAGTTCTGGCTTCCAACCCGCTTCTACCAAGGGGTTCGCTAAATCCTCCAACGATTTTTTCGCGCTCTGCTTCGCTTCTTCGAGGAGCAGTGGCGCTTTGGGAAAGAAGTAAGGATCCACGACGGTGACTACGGCAAATTCGGAGCCGGCAGGCCAGGGTCGCCGCGCCGCTTCGCGGATCACCGCATCTGAGGAGTTTGATCCATCGACTGCCACAAGGAGTCTCATCGCAACTCTCCTCCCTACTCCGAATTCATTCTCTTTTCGCCGAACAGATGGCATCGGCTGGATGCCTGAGAAGAAGAATCTCCAGAATAGGCTTCCCGTACTCTACTACCACGAGAATTCATTTGCTGTGGCTCGTCTGGCAGAAAAGAGACGTGGGGCCGAGAAAGAACGGGATCGGACCTGGCCCGAACAGGAAGAATAACCCCACGTCCACACTAGCCCACGGTAAGCGGATGCAAGGCGTGGTCCAGTTGCGCGAAAAGCTAACCGCTTTGTTATCAATGGGAACTAATCGCCCGTGACTTGCGGGCTGCGTGAATAGCCCGCTATTGTGCGCCACCGTACCCAGTTCATTGTGCTGCGTTAGTTCCTGAGGCACAATGCCGATGCCTATGCCCGCCTTGAAAACTCTGAACATCGAAGCTGGCCTGCCCACGGTTGATGAGGCTCGCCGGCTACTGCTCACTGAACTTCGCAACGCTAAACAATCGGGCGTAATCGCCGTGAAGATCATCCATGGCTATGGGTCAACGGGAAAGGGCGGCGCGTTGCGTGGAGCGCTGCGGAGCTCTTTGCTGCGCCGCAAAAAGGAAGGTCTCGTGAGCCGCGTCATCTTTGGGGAAAAATGGAGTGTCTTTGAGGAGGATGCGCGTTATGCCATTGAGCGATGCCCCGAACTGAGCCATGATCGCGACCTCAACCGAAGCAACGAGGGCATCACGCTTGCACTTTTGGTTTAATAAATCCGTGTAGAATTCCGGAAGGCTTGGAGGGCTCGCTGAGTCATGGCCACAACACCTGCGGTGCCACGTACTAAGTCCTTCTCCCCGCGTCGGGTTCTTCTCGGGATTCTGGGGCTGCTCCTGCTGCTTTATCTGGCGGACTTTGCGTGGTACGAACTTCGCCGCCTCGTACCGAAATTAGGGCAAACCACGGGCTCGGTTCATCGCATCCGCCTTCTTGCGATCTCTTCCAAGGGCAACAAGATTGAATACGAAATCGATTCCGTACATCCGGAAGAAGACGTACCTTGCAGCCATTCCATATTTCCTCGCGGCGGCAATCGTCCGTGTTGGTACATGGTCAGACACGCCAACGATCCCATCCCGATGTAGCCGCGGCCTTCGAGAGGCTCTATTTTTATTTCACGGAACCGCCGGCACGTCTGCGCAGTTGTGCCGGCGTGTTCCGTTTTTCTCCCGCTGACGGGCTACGGAAGACCTCCCGTGGTCGGTACGGACACTTTTCCAGATCCCGTAAGGGCCGTGCTGAAAGAAAACGTGGTTTTCCCCGATCCGGGCGTAATAAACGGAGCTAACGCTGCCACGGCAGAGGATGTTCCGTTGTAAACGGCAGTCAATCCATCGGTTTGTTCGTACGTCAGATTGTCCGCAGGAAAGAGATTGATGCCCGCAAACACGGTATTCCCAGGGGAAATTCCAGGAATTGCGCGGGCCAAGGTTCGGTGTTCGCTCTCTACTCCTTGAATGGCCGATGCGACTTGGGAAAAATAGGCCAACTCGGAATGTTTGTAGGGTTTTCCGGCAGGATCTTTTTGCTCGCGCTCGTAGGGTTCGATCCTCGCTGCCATGAGGCTGAACTCGTGGACTGCCGTCAGATATGCCCCGATAAAGGCGTCTTCGAGCGCGATAAGAATGGGGAGGAAACTAGCCAAATTGTCGAATGTTCCCGTGGGGAAGTAGAACGTCTGGACGGGATCCTTTGCTGCGGTTGTTCCACCCGTCAAATCGCGAAGCAGATTGGCATGCGCGATTTCCGCCGAAAGCGCGCCTTGTAAATAGCCGACGTTCGCCAGACTCGCGGGATTGCTCAATGATCCGCTCGGCCCTGCCAGATTCGGATCCTCGATCACTTCGCCGACCAGCGAGTTGTAGTACATCGTCGTCGCCAAATCCTCAGCAATCAACGCCGCTGTAAAGATTTGCTGGACCGTGTCTGAGTTTTTGTCGTCCGGATCGCCTCCCCAGCGGTCATCTCCCCGCAAGATCGTTCCCGCGGTTGCATTCATCCCCGCCAGTAGCCCCAGTCCGGTGAAACCCGCGGCAGCCAGCCCGGTTTTCTGCAAGAAGTTTCGTCGGCCCAATACATCGTTCAATTTGCGCGCTTCTTTTTCCTTCATTTCTCCCCCTCTTTCTCTTCGCAGACACAAGTCCCCTTCAGGCGGCCTGCCTTCTTAGGCGGAAAATCTTCTTGAAATGCGGGGAAGCCCCCGTAAATAACTAGCTCCCCCCGCGGGACGAACAGAACGGAACTGTGTCGTTCCATCTCAAGTACGCGACTGATTTCATTTTTGGATTTAGAAAGGCTGAGGAATCGTGAAAGAGGGCGAATTAGACGCTTCTCACGTTGCGCCGAGTAACACTTTGGGGCCCGTCGGCTGCGCCATGCCGCCAGCTGGTTCAATGGTTACCGCGAACGCTTTCGCTTGTACATTCGGCGGAACTTCCGCAGTCCACATGTTGCCCCAGGCATGTCCACCAGGCCCCAACAATCCGGCACTGATTGGAGCGCCGTTCGCAGGAACCAGCCACATCTGATAACTCTTGTCTGCCGGCAAGGGGGGCAACTGCGCCGCATACAAGACGATGCCGGTCTTTGCGTTAAATTTCACAAGACCGCTTGCGTTGGCCGAGTCTGCGGTTCCTGCCAGCCTCACTGTCAACGTGTCCGGTGCGGCCAGCACACCCACGAGCTTCTCAATCTGCTCCCGATCGCGAATCAGAGATACTGCGGCTTCGCGTTCCTTTTGCAACTCAGCTGCCATTTTGCGGTTCTGCCAGGACAGCCCGAAACTGACCAACGCCAGAGCCATGGCCGCTGGTACGAGCACCCACGTCCACCAATTTCGCCCAGCGTCCGGTTTCGCTTTCGCCTGGTCTGTGGCTTCTTGGACCTTCGAAGGCCATTGAAAATGCGCTTCGGACTCGCGGTTCGCTCGAATCCTTGCCATTAGTTCCGCTTTGATTGTCCCGGCTGGCTGTTCCTGCTTTACCGCGAAGGCCAACACGGCGGCGGTGCCGCGGGCTTGCGCCAATTTCGACGCGCATTCCCCGCATCGAGACACGTGTGCTTGCAAGGGTGCCGCCTCGTCCTCTGGCAACGCGCCCAGGGCGAGCAATTCCAGGTCTTGCAAGCGAATGTGTTCTCCGTTGCTCAACTCAACACCTTCCTCAACGACTCCATGGCGCTGCGGATCCTGGTTTTGACCGTTCCCAGCGGCTGTCCCGTCTTTTCGGCAATCTCGGTGTGGGACATGCCTTCAAAATAAGCACACTCCAACGCTTCCCGCTGATTTTCCGGCAGGCTTCCCATCACCGCTTTCACTTTATCCAGTAGCAGATTCTGCGCGGCGTGCGACTCCACGTCTATGCTGAGCGAAACTCCGTTTTCGTCCAATTCTTCCGTTTTTCCGCTCTTTCGGCGCAACTTGGAAATCGCTCGGTTTCGCGCCGCCACCAGCAGCCATCCCGCGAGGGAGCCTTTTGTGGGATCAAAGCGCTCCGCAGTGCGCCATACCTGGTAGAACAGGTCCTGCAGGATTTCTTCCGCGGCGCCCGTATCGCGCAAGATCCGTTTGGCTTCGGAAAACACCAACCCGCTGTAGCGGTCGTAGAGGACGGACAGAGCCTCTTCCTCTTTCTGCCCTATGCGCGCCAGCAACGACCAGTCCGTCGTGGCCTCTCCCGTTGTGCCTTGCGGCCTCACGCCACCTCAGTTCCGCTCACGTTTTCTTCCTCATAGTACGCTATCTCCTCTAGTTTTGGATTGCGCAACCCGTGACGCTTTTCGCTCACTTCTTCGATGGCCGCCTTGGCCTTTGTTTCTTCGAGATGGACTTGATCACCAGCCGCCGCTTCTGTTTCGGATTGATTGGCACTTTGGCCTGTTGAAGGGCTTGGCGGATCAATTCCCGGACCTCCCGTTCATCCAGCGTGGCCGGGGATTCCAGGCGGATCCAGCGCACCTGATTGCCTTTGCCTCGCAACCGTTTCGCCGGGTCCGGCAATCCCTTTCCCCAGATAAAACACAAGCCTATGTACCTGGGATAGAGCACAATCGAAAACAGTGCCTCGGAGGGCCGCTCTCCTGGTGCGAATCCAATCACAAGCGCATTGTAATTGTCATACACCATTTCGACCGCGCCTGGCGCGAGCTTGCGCATCTTTACCAAAGCTTTTTTGGCCTGAGCAACAAGCGCGGGCTCGTACTTCGCCAGAAATTTCTCCAATTGTTGTCGCAGGGTCATGGGGTGTCTCCGTGGGTTATTGTAAGAGCCTGTCTTCTCGGATACCGCTCAGCAGCATCGCTTTATAACATAGCTGTCACCTGCCAGACTTGTTGGCTGCCTCCCTCGCTGCCAAAATACATCCATGTCTATTCCTCCCTGGCTGACTTGGGCGCGCCGTCTGCAGGCCATCGCGCAATCCGGTCTCACCTATTGCAAGGATAAATTCGATATTCAGCGTTACCACGAAATCCGCACCATTGCCGCCGAGATGATGAACACGGGCGCCGCACTCCCCAGCAGTGATGCCCTGGAAAAACTGTTCGCCCAGCAATCCGGATATGCCACTCCGAAAATCGACGTCCGCGTTGCTGCCTTCCGCGACAACCAAATCCTTCTCGTGCGAGAACTCGAGGACGGCTGCTGGACGTTGCCTGGCGGCTGGGCGGATGTGGGCGAGCCTCCTTCTCTCGCGGCGGCGCGGGAAGTTCGGGAAGAGTCCGGCTACGAAGTTCGCATCACCAAGCTTGCCGCTCTCTACGACCGTGATCTCCACGAGCATCCCCCTTACGCCTTTCACTCCTACAAAGCTTTCTTTCTTGGCGAACTTACCGGCGGCGCTCCGCAAGATAGTCACGAAACGGCCGACGCGCAATTTTTCGCCGAAGATAATCTTCCACCGCTCTCTCTTAGCCGCGTCACTCCCACGCAAATTGCCCACTTGTTCGAACATTTCCGGAATCCCGCTCTTCCCACATCCTTCGACTGACGTTCAACACCTTGTCCGGTTTCTCTTTTCCATCGAAGACTTCTGGCTTAAACTCCCCATCGTACCGAATGGCATCCGCAAGAATTCCCGAGAGGCCCTTCTGTCCCGTTCCTTCGACGTTCTGATTCTTGGTGCTGGCGCTGCCGGCCTCTTCTGCGCGATCGAAGCAGGCAAGCGCGGCCGGCGTGTTGCGGTGATCGAACATGCTGACCGTATCGGCAAGAAAATTCTCATCTCCGGAGGCGGCCGCTGCAATTTCACCAACGTCCACACCACGCCCGAAAATTTCCTCTCCGCCAATCCGCATTTCGCCAAATCCGCACTGGCCCGTTTCACACCGAGTGATTTTCTTGCCCTCGTCAAACAACACCGCATCCCCTACCACGAAAAAACGCTTGGCCAACTCTTCTGCGACAATTCCGCGACAGACATTACCAGTCTACTTGCATCCGAATGCCGCGCTGCCCAGGTCCAGATCATTCTCAATACCAGAATCAATGAGGTGAGCCGCACCACCCAATTTTCTCTTCGCGCGGGTTCTGCGGAATTTCGCGCACCCATCCTGATAGTCGCCACAGGGGGACTCTCCATCCCAAAGATGGGTGCAACCTCGTTTGGTTACGATCTGGCTCGCCAGTTCGGCCATAAGATCATTCCCACTCGTCCCGGCCTTGTTCCGCTTGTGTTCCATGGCTCAGATCGGCGCCGCTACGCTGAACTGGCCGGCGTTTCCACGGAAGTTGTTGCCACTGCTGAAAAGAAGTACTTTCGCGAGAAAATGCTTTTCACGCATCGGGGCATTAGTGGTCCGGCGATCCTGCAAATTTCTTCTTATTGGAAGGAGGGCCAGCCCATTCACCTTGATCTCGCGCCGCAACGCGACGCTACCGCTCCCTTGCGTGCTTCCACTCGCCGCGATCTCGCTTCCTTCCGGAAAACTCTGCAGGAATATCTTCCCAATCGACTCGCCGAGCGCTGGCTCGCATTCCACGTGCCGCCCAATTACAGCAATCCCGCGCTCGCAGCTTTCGAAAAGCAGCTTCACGACTGGACGCTAATTCCCGCTTCCACGGAAGGCTATGAAAAGGCCGAAGTGACCGCCGGCGGCGTCGACTCGCGCGAACTTTCGAGTAAATCGATGGAATCGTGTCTGGTTCCCGGCCTCTTTTTTATTGGCGAAGTTGTTGATGTTACTGGGCACCTTGGGGGATTCAATTTTCAGTGGGCCTGGGCTTCAGCGGCCGCCGCCGGTCGCTCTCTTTGAGGTGAGGAAGCACTCGTTCCATGCATGCTGCGAAGGCGCCTTCGGTTACGCTATATTCTTCCCGCAACACGGTTGTTCGTGGAGGGTTCGTTTATGCCCCGCAAATACAGGCAAACCGCTTTCCTTGCGCTTTTTGCTGTTGCACTGCAATTCTCCCAGGCCGCAGGACAGCAAGCTCCCCCTCAGCTCCAGCCGCCCGAAGGAGAAAAGCTCCTCCTCACCGTGCACGCCAAGGGCAATCAGGTGTACACCTGTACGGCCGATGGTTCGCAATTTGCATGGACGCTGAAGGCACCTGAGGCAGACTTGTTCGACGTCGACGGCAAATTTTTTGGCAAGCATTCGGCCGGGCCTTCCTGGACGGCCAGTAGCGATTCGAGCCGTGTGATCGGTAAAGCTGTGGCCAACGCTCCTTCCCCCGACGCCGATTCCATTCCTTGGCTGCTGGTCCACGTCGTCAGCCACGAAGGTAACGGCGTTCTCTCCCGCGCCACCTCCATCCAGCGCCTTAACACTAAAGGCGGCAAAGCTCCCACCTCGGGATGCGACGCCAATCACCTTGACCAGGAATTCCGTTCTCCCTATTCGGCCGAGTACCTGTTTTTCGCCCAGAAGTAGCAGCTCCTCTAGCCTGAACTCCACGCGGGAGGTCTAATTCCGTTCTTCGGCTGGTGCCGCGCTCGCACTTCGAGCCAGCATTTTCGGAAGCGCAAAATCAGTGGCGATCCGCTAGGGGAAACCCGGCCACCTGGTGGATCTGCGCAAGCAGGGGCTTCCTGGCCGTTGGTACCTTCGACTGGCACACAGGTACCGGAGTTCCATTCCCGGGTTCACCAGCCAATGGCAGTCTCGGAGTCCCAGCACTCCAAGCAAGACAAGTAAGGATAGTCCGAGGTTTCCGCAGAGCGTATGGCAAGCCTACTAGCGAATCTTCGTTTACGGACAAAGTTCTTGCTTTCCATGGTGCTAGTTATTGCTGGCCTCACGGGCGTAGCCCTCCTGGTGGTGCGGCAAACGGTGCAGGAACATGCGCGGCAGGAACTGACCACGAGCGCCCACAACTCTCTTGTGATGTTCCAGATCCTTCAGCACCAGCGCCAAGCCATGATGTCCCGGAAAGCCGACCTTCTAGCTACCTCGGCCTTTCTCACCGACGAGGATGCCAGCACTTTCACCGATTCGGCCAATAATCCTCTGGATACTTCGGGAAGCGATCTGATGGCTCTAGCGGATGCGGGTGGCAAAGTTGTCGCTCTGCACACCACCCACCCAGACTTCACACCGGAATCAGTAGGCACGTTGTTGCAGTCCTCACTCTCGAAGAAACGCACTTCCGATTGGTGGTTCGCCCAGGGTCGACTGTATCAAGTCGAACTTCAACCCATTCGGGCGCTTCGGAGTCGAACTTCCGGCCCGTCTTCCACCGTCATTGTCGGCCAGGAATTCGATGAGCAGAGCGTCCGTGATCTAGGCCATATTCTTTCCAGCGAAGTGGCGGTGCGCTACCGTGGCCAGGTCGTTGCCAGTACTCTCGACCCGTACGGCGAAGCTCAACTCGGTGCGCAACTCAACGCCCGCACTCCGCCGGACCACATCACGGTTGGCAGCGACCGATATTTCGCCAGCTCGGTCGAACTCACTCCCGACCAGCCCAGTGGCGCCAGCCTGGTTGTCTTTCGTTCTGATGCTGACACCATGGCCTTTCTCCAGCGGCTGAATCACGTGCTTCTCCGCGTAGGTCTTTTTGCTGTTGTCGCCGGTGGTCTCCTGGCGTTTCTCATTTCCAGCACGATTACCGAACCGCTCGCGTTTCTTGTCCAGGGCGTGCAGGCACTCGAGCAACGGGATTATGAGTACAAACTGCAAGTCCAGGGAGGCGGAGAAGTTGCGCAGGTGACCCGCGCGTTTGACCGAATGCGCCACACCTTGCAACGCAATGAAACGGAGAGGCAACAACTCGAAGAGCAGCTTCGCCAGTCGCAGAAAATGGAAGCGCTCGGACGCCTGGCGGGCGGTGTCGCGCACGACTTCAACAACCTGCTGACAATCATCAAAGGACACAGCGAACTTTTGTTGGATCGTCTGAACGTTGGGGATGCTTCCTACAAGAGCGGCGAGCAGATCCATAAAGCCGCGGATCGTGCATCCGCGCTGACGCGTCAATTGCTGGTGTTCAGCAGACGCCAGGTGATTCAACCCAAGGTGCTGGATCTAAATGTTCTGGTGACGGAAATGGACAAGCTGTTGCGGAGGCTGATTCGCGAAGATGTGGAATTTGGCTTTCTGCCCGGCAACCACTTGCGAAGCATCAAGGCCGACCCTGGGCAAATTGAACAGGTCTTGATGAATTTGACGGTCAACGCGTGCGATGCAATGCCGCAAGGCGGAAAATTCACCATCGATACTCGCAATGTAACGGTCGACGATGTTTACGCACAAACGCGTCCCGGTTTACTTCCGGGCTCCTACGTTTTGCTGTCCGCCACGGACACTGGCCATGGCATGGATGCAAGAATACAAGCGCGGATTTTTGAGCCGTTCTTCACCACCAAGGAGGTGGGCAAAGGCACTGGCTTGGGACTTTCCACCGTGTACGGAATCGTCAAACAGAGCGGCGGTTTCATCTGGGTGAGTTCAGCCCCGGGAAAGGGAAGCAGTTTTGAGATTTTTCTTCCGCAAGCGCAGGGGCAATGCGATTCCGCGGCTGCGAAACCGGTGGTGCTCCCAAGGGTGCCGGATGCGCTGAAGGTCCTGGTCGTCGAGGACGATGCGGCTGTCCGTGAACTGGCCGGTCGATTCCTGGACACTGCCGGGTTTTGCGTACTTACCGCCGCGGATGGCGTCGAAGCGCTCCAGATCGCAACGGACCACGGTACTTCGATCGGCGCTCTCCTCACCGATGTGGTCATGCCCAAGATGAGCGGAACGGAGCTTGCCGTGCGGCTCCGCAGTCTGCTGCCCGATTTGAAGGTCATCTTCATGTCCGGATATCTGGAGCAGATGGAACAGAGCCCCAAATTCATGGACACGAGCCTGTTCCTCGAGAAACCCTTCACCCGCGAGATCCTCGTTCACAAAGTGAATGAAGCATTTCGTTCCGCAGACCTCGCCCACCTCAAGCGCTAGCTAACTGCTAGCGAGCCGATGAGCCGTCGATGCAGGTAGATTCCGCGGCGATGGCGCCCCCGTGAAGTTCACATTTAGACGGGGGTTTGACGTTTACCTGACATCGAGTGGTGCTTTGTGTATGCTGCGTCAGTACAAAGACGGATCAACAGGCGCCACAAACCGCTTTTTGTAGAAGGGCGAGTGGCGGAGGCGCGAGGGAAAAATGAGGTATCAACAGATGAGACGCGTATGTCTTCGCGCGTTGTGCTTGACGGCAATCTTGTATTTATTGGGAATCACAGCGCAGGCGCAAACCTCGTCATCCTCACCGGCAGGCAAGACGCGCACCTATTACGTTGCCGCTGAAGAATCGGACTGGAACTATGCGCCTTCGGGCCGCGACGAAGCTATGGGCCATCCCTTCGACGAACTGGAAAAGGGGTATGCTGAGCCCGGACCTCACCGCATCGGTCGCATCTACAAGAAAGTGATGTACCGCGAGTACGAGGACCCCTCGTTCACGAAGCGCAAGGAACGGCCTTCGGAAGAAACCTACCTCGGCATTCTTGGTCCAATTCTCCGCGGAGAAGTGGGCGACACCCTCAAAATCGTTTTCAAGAACAAGGCTTCGCGTTCGTACAGCATGCATCCCCACGGCGTGTTCTATCAGAAAGATTCAGAGGGCGCCGACTACAACGACAGCACTTCTGGTGCGGACAAGGCAGATGGAGGGGTAGCACCGGGCGGAACACATGTTTATTTATGGCAGATCCCGGAACGCGCTGGCCCTGGCCCGGCCGATCCTAGTTCGATCTTCTGGCTGTACCACTCTCACACCGACGAACTGCAAGACGTGGCTTCCGGCTTGTTGGGTGTCATTGTTGTTACGCGACGGGGCATGGCGCTTCCCAACGGACGGCCGAAGGATGTAGACCGGGAATTCGTCAGCATGTACATTGCGGTCAACGAAAACGAGAGTTGGTATCTCAAAGACAATATTCGCGCTCACGCAACGGATCCCGAAGGCGTGGACCGCAAGCAATCCTCTCTATTCACGCCAGAAGGAATGGCGGGAACCATTGCCGGCACAGGCTTTGTCGATACCAACATCAAGTGGTCCATCAATGGCTACATCTTTGGCAATATGCCCCTGATGACGATGAAGCTGGGGGATCGCGTCCGCTGGTACGTCGCCACGCTGGGAGATTTTAACAATGCGCACACGCCCCACTGGCATGGCAACACCGTGCTCGTAGCCGGCCAACGCACCGATGTTTTGGTGATTACCTCCGCGCAAATGATCACCGCCGACATGATTCCGGACGCCCCCGGAATCTGGCTGTACCACTGCCACATCAGCGATCATATGCTTGCGGGAATGGTGGCGCGCTACCAAGTCGTTCCACGCTGAAGGGCATCTAAAACTTTGGAGAAATGCGTAATTTGGGCGCTCTAGTGCAGGGCATCGAGATTGCCGTCGGGACTGCCGACGTTTACGCTGTCTCCGATGACCACCGGCGAAGACAATATGGAGCCCATCGAGAAAAGTTTCGTCACCGCAATGTGGCTTTCGGCCGCACGAGGAGTCCAACACAGTTGGCGGTCTCCTCCATTCCTCACTTTGCGTGGCCTGCCCATCGAGTGCAAGAACGATCCTGACTCAGGATCCGAGTCCAATTGCGCGCGGCGTAAACCCGGACTGAGGCGCACCTTGTACCTACAGCGGTCTCGAATCCCGTCTTTGTAGGTAGCAGTCAGAGGGTTAAGTCTCCTTCGAGGTGTTTTTGACGGAGATCGTTGGCGTCTGCTCGAACGCGAGGTGAACTCATGTTTTTCGATGCGCGTCTCGGCTTTTTCCTTCTCGTCTCCCTGGTTTTTACAAGGACGGTTTCCGCGCAACAGTCTAGTCCGGCAAACAAACCCAATCCGGATTTCGTCTACCTTGACGTTGTCGTCACTCCGAAATCCGGTCCGCCCGTCAGCGGTCTTCAGCAGCAGGACTTCACCATTCTGGATAACAAGGTCCCTCGGCCAATAAATTCATTCCGGGAATTCAGCGGAAAACCGGCACCCGTGGAGGTCGTGCTTGTCGTCGACGACGTCAACACCGGACTGGAACACGTCGCCTATGAACGTTCGGAGATCAACAGGTTCCTCCGTGCCGACGCCGGTCACCTTGCGCTTCCCACAGCTCTCGCCTTCCTCACAGATTCAGGAATGAAGTTACAAGAAACCTTCTCCAGTGATGGCAATGCACTAAGTGCTGCGCTCGATCAGTACCCCGCCAGTTTGCACACCATTGTTCGCTCTTCCGGTATTTATGGAGCCGTCGAACGGTTTCAAATATCCCTCGAAGCTCTGCTCCAACTCGCCAATCGCGAGGTTGGACGCCCAGGGCGGAAATTCATTCTTTGGGTTTCCCCCGGGTGGCCGCTCCTCTCTGGTCCGGGTGTCGAGGAGCAGATTGACGATAAGCAAAGGCAGCAGATTTTTGCCAATGTGGTCCAGCTCTCCACTTTGCTGCGCCAAGCCCAGATCACCCTTTATAGCATCGATCCACTGGGGTCCTCCGATTTTGCAGGGCGGGCCTTCTATTGGCAGTCTTTCGTGAAAGGGATCAGCAAACCATACCAAGCCGATTGGGGAGACATCGCGCTTCAGGTGCTTGCTGTGCAAAGCGGTGGTCTCGCGCTCACGATCAGCAATGACATTACCGCCTCCCTGAAGCAGTGCGTCGCCGACGCGCAAGCCTACTATGTGATCTCTTTCGCCCCGTCTTTGGACCAGAAACGGGATGAGTACCACCACGTAGAAGTGCGCGTGGCAAAGTCGGGCGTCGAGGCCCGAACGCGGCAGGGGTACTATTCTCAACCGTAGTTTACGAACAAACCCGCAGCCAGCGATGGTTTATCCTTTCAATGAATTACGGTGAACGCCGGCGGAGCGAGTCGAGTTCGGAGTGACAAATTGTGTTTCTTGGAATGACAAAAACCGTCGATTCCAATCACCTGCAAGGGTGGTTGGATTGCCTGCAGTGCATAATTCCAGTTGACGTTGTTCGTGACCATTCCTAAGTTGATATTTTTCTATATTTTGCGGGATGTACCGTAGCTTTCATGGAGCTCCTTGGGCATACTGGGATGGCATTTGCTTTGCTCTATTTGTCGGTATGGTGCGTCCCTAAAACCTAGAACCGCACAACCTCACCAGGTCATACTCAAGGAGATCTCTCATGAAGAAGCAGAAGGGCTTTTCACTTATCGAATTGCTGATCGTCGTGGCGATCATTCTGATCATCGCGGCTATCGCTATCCCGAACTTGATGCGTTCGCGCATGGCGGCCAATGAATCTTCAGCCGTTGGCTCGGTCCGCACCATCAACACCGCCATGGTGACCTACTCCGCCTCTTATCCGGACACCGGCTTTGCGGCGCTTCTGACGAACCTCGGTGGCACCACGGCAGCGTGCGCTCCCGGTCAAGTTGCCACGACCGTCAGCGCGTGCTTGATCGACAGCTTGCTCAGCGTGACGCAGCAAAAGTCTGGTTATCAGTTTGCCGCCGCGGGCGCCAAGGTTGGCGGCTCCACGACGAACAACACCTATACGGTGACCGCGACACCGCTCGGTATCGGTTCCACCGGTCAGCGCGGTTTCTATTCCGATCAGTCCGGCGTGATTCGTTACACGCTGGATGGTACGGTTCCTACGACCGCCAGCTCGCCGCTGCAGTAAGCTAAGAACGATTCCAGCGTTTCAGGGGGGAGCCTTTCGGCTCCCCCTTTTTTTTATGGTCTCGCTCGAGTTGCTTGAAAATCTACCATTAGCGCTTGCTGTCCTACCCATTTTAGTTTTTAATCACAGATGCGCTTGCGCGCCCCAGGAAATTATCTCGCTCATGCTCACAACCTGACAGTAGGACGCCGCCGCAAATCCCATGCCGAACTCCAAAAAGAAGCAACCCTGCCGGTGCACTCACGCTAAATCGATTCATCGTGTAGAACGAAATAAGAAAGGCAAGCTTCGTCACCCATGTTACTTCCCGAACTGCAGGTGCGTGGACTACCACCCTGTGGCGAAGTTGCCGGGCTAGATCCGTTCCACCGTTGGCTCGAAACTCCAAACGAATGACTTGTCGGTATAGTGCGCCCATGGGCCTAAGCCATAACTATCCGTATTTCAGTGGACTAGCACCGGTAGGAGATCCAGTGCGACCCGCGCTCCGGTGAAACCAGGATCCCTAGGCCCATTACCCGATGCCCATTGCATCGGTAAACACTCAATGACACAATCAGGTCTGGGGCAGGTGTACAGAGGTCCGTTGCCGGCTGGAAACACTTCCGCTTCCTCCGGTGTCTAATATATAGAGCGGACAAAGGTTGGGGCATCGCGCCCAGCCAAACCAGGCCAGTTCGCCGATGCCGCAGAGCAGGGCGAAGGTGAAGAAAGGCAGACCGTGTCCGATTGGGCTGGTGCCCTCTCGTGGGGCAGGGATGAGGCCGAACTTGTCACTGAGCTGCAGGCGGGCTCGGAAACGGCGTTCGACTGGCTGGTCACCCACTACCACACTCCGGTCTATAACTTGATTCTCGGCATGCTCGGCGACAGCGCCGATTCCGCCGATGCCGCGCAGGAAGTTTTCCTGAAAGCATTCAAAGGCATTCGCCATTTCCGTCAGGGCAGTTCGCTGAAGACATGGCTGTACCGCATTGCCATTCGTGAAGCCTTGAATCATCGCCGGTGGTTCAAGCGCCATCTTCAGAAGAACGTATCTATCGACGCAGAGCCCGAAGCTGGTTTTGCGCACATCGATGTCGAGGACTTGGGCGCGACTCCGTTCGATCAGCTTGCCACGCGGGAAATTCAGGTGGCGGTTCAGGCAGCGCTGCAGCAAGTGCCGAATGTATTTCGCAGCGCCGTGATTTTGCGGGACCTTGAAGGGTTGAGCTACGAGGAAGTGGCCGAGGTATTGGAAGTCAGTGTGGGCACGGTGAAGTCGCGGATTCTTCGCGGACGCCGGGCACTCAGGGAAATTCTGGAACCGCTGCTCGGTGAGCGGCACACGAGATTGCAGAAAGACTCAGCTGCCGATGTAATCCCGCGCGAACGCTCGTATGCCGGAGCGGGGTTCAGTGCGCAGGTTGGTTTGCAAGTGGCCTATGTGCGAGGAACAAACTATTCGGGGGCCGAGGAAGAATTGCGTTTTGATCGAACGCGAGAGGACTTACCATGAGTTGCAAGACTGTACGAACTCGGCTTGCAGGGTATCTGGATGATGCATTGGTGAACGCTCCTGGCTCCGAGGAGCGCCGCAAAATCGGGCAGCATCTAGATCGCTGCGAGAGCTGCAGGGAAGAATTGCAACGGTATCGTAGGCTGTCGGTCCTGCTTTCGCGTGTACCGCGTGCGGTGCCGCCAGTAGATCTTGCCGTTCGTATCAAAGTGGCCGCCGCGCAAGCCCAGGAGACACAGGGCTGGGCGCGTCGTTGGCAGCGCGTAAAGGACCGCTCTGAAATTCTGCTGGACAACGTGTTCCGGCCGCTGACGGTTCCGGCGACGGGCGGACTGTTCTCCGCTTTCATCATTTTTGTGTTTGTGCTTCATATGATCGCTCCGGGCATTACTGTCCAAGCCGATCCGAATGACATTCCAACCGGCCTGTTGCAGCCTGCAGAACTCATTTCCCTTTCGGATTATCCTGAGGCGGTGGTGGCCGAAATGCAGCATCCCGACCTCGAGTTGCAACACGACCTCCTGGTGGACGTCACCGTGGGTGCGAATGGTGAAATGACCACGTACGAGATTATTACTGGTTCAGATTCGCCCGACGTCCGCCACCATTTGGATCAAATGTTGATCTTCTCCCGCTTCCGCCCGATGCTGAGTTTCGGCCGGCCCACGGCCGGTGGCCATGTGGTCATCAACTTCAGCGCCGTCCACGTCCGCGGCTGATTGATTTGCCGCGCGAGGGCTTTCTCAGGCGGCGCCTTCGCCCTGTTCTCAGGGACAGCTATAGTTCCCGCGTAGCACCGTCCAAATTTTCCCGCACCTTTTTCGACGTCCCGGTGTTCAATGGAAGCAGGAGTTACCCGTGGCTACTGCCCTGCGTCCCCTCAGCGTTATCACTGCCATGGCGCTGCTGGCCTTGAGCCTTGCATCAACGTCGCAAGCTGCGCCTCCGCAATCGAGCGCTGCCGATCAAAGCTTATTTAACGCGGCCAATCGCGACCGCGCCGCCGCCGGTTTGCCAGCGTTTCGATGGGATCCTGCGCTCGCCGCTGCGGCTCACCAACACGCCTTGCGCATGGCCCAAATGAACCAGCTTTCGCATCAATTTCCGGGGGAGGCACCCGTTCAGGATCGTGCGCGACAAGCTGGCGCCCGTTTCAGCACGGTGGCCGAGAATGTGGCGCAAGGCCCGACGGTTACGGGCTTGCACACGCAATGGATGAACTCCGCTCCGCACCGTGCGAATCTCCTCGACCCGGACCTCAACGCGATCGGTATTTCCGTGGTTCAGTCCGGCAACATGCTTTTTGCTGTCGAAGACTTCTCCGCCGCCGTGGCGTCGCTCAGTCTGGAAGAGCAGGAACACGAAGTAGCGTCCCAGATCTCCGCTCATGGTTTTACTGTAGACACTGGGTCTGCCGATGCGCGCAAGACTTGCGAACTCGATCGCGGGTGGGCCGGTGCAAAACCTGCAGCGGTTCTCCGCTACGAAATGTCCGATCTCGCGCACCTCCCCGACGAAGTAATGCAGAAGGCCGCTTCTGGCAAGTACCATTCAGCCGCCGTCGGCGCCTGCCGTGCCTCTGGTAGTTCGGAATTCACACGCTTTCGCCTCGCCATCCTGTTGTTCTAGCGCAGCGGCCATGCATCCACTTAATACTGGATATAAGGAATACAGGGTTGTGTTTTCCACAAGACCCGCTACACTGACTTCCATGAATTTCAAGGCTTACTCCTATAGCTGGCGATTTACCTACACCACCTGCCGCATGCGAGGGGCCGCCTTCTAGGTAATCAGAAATTCCCAGATATTCGGCCCACTCGAAGCGAGTGGGTTTTTTTATTTTCTGCCGGCTCGTCGGGCGCCGCGGCTTCCGTCCGTAGACCGGGAGGTGAGCAGGGAAGAGTTGGAAGGAGATAAGGGGAGAGAGAACGCACATGATCATTTCCATGAAACTTCACGCCACTCGCGAGGAAATCGACGAAGTCTGCGGCATCGTCAAAAATTTTGGCTACAAAGTGCATTCCATTGAAGGCGAAGAGCGCGTCGTTATCGGTGTCGTTGGCTTAGGCGACGTCACGCCCTGCCTCGAATCGGTCGAATCCCTCCCGCAAGTTGAAAATGTTATGCGCATCACTGCGCCGTACAAATTCGTCAGCAAGGAATTTCGAAAGGGTAAGACCCGGATCAAGGTCAACGGCACGGAAATCGGCGGAGACGAGTTCATCGTCATCGCCGGGCCCTGTTCGGTCGAAAGCGAAGAGCAAATCATGCGCTCCGCTGAAGCAGTGGCCAAAGCCGGCGCTAAACTACTCCGCGGCGGTGCCTTCAA
Source organism: Candidatus Acidiferrales bacterium (assembly GCA_963775865.1). GTDB lineage: Bacteria > Acidobacteriota > Terriglobia > Acidiferrales > UBA7541 > Acidiferrum. The sequence goes on from CAVZKU010000016.1 coordinate 241,576, forward strand.
GCCACGCACTTCACCTTACGATTTTCAGGGCATGGAAGAAGAGGGGCTAAAGCTCCTGCAGAAGGCCAAGAAAGCCACCGGCCTGGCCATCGTCACCGAAGTGATGGGAGACCGCGATGTGGACCTGGTGGCCAACTATGCGGACGTGATGCAAGTCGGCGCGCGCAACATGCAAAACTTCATGCTGCTTAAAGCGCTGGGCAAATGCGGCCGTCCCGTGCTTCTAAAGCGCGGACTCAGCAGCACTGTCAAGGAACTGCTCATGAGCGCGGAATACATCACCGCGCATGGCAATCCGGACGTGATCCTCTGCGAGCGCGGCATCCGAACATTCGAAACCGCCACCCGCAACACGTGCGACATTTCCGCCATCCCTGTCCTCAATGAGCTTACGCACTTGCCCATCATCCTCGATCCCAGTCACGCCACCGGCAAGCGCAGCCTCGTCCCTGCCTTGGCCCGCGCAGGCGTAGCCATCGGTGCCGACGGACTGATCATCGAAGCGCACCCGGCCCCAGAAAAGGCGATCAGCGATGGTGCTCAATCTCTCGAACTCTCCCAGTTTTCCCGCATGATGGACGACCTGAAGCCCTATATCGCGTTGTGGAAGTCCTCTCGTACCAAGGAATTAGCCGCGACGGCGGGGTGACCTAGAAACAATCAAAAATTCGCTTGCCTTTGATCCAGTGATATAGTTAACTATAACACTATGATGCTGACGCTCGCCTTAAATACGCCTTGCGCTGCCCAGGGAAAGATGCGCGTTTGCATCTTTTGCGAGGCTAGCCCAACTTGACCAGCTGCAGGCGATTTTTGGTATTTTCCCCATAATTTTGAAGGTTAAACCGCGTGTTTCCATCGCCGCGCTGTGAAAAAACGGTAGAGTGAAGACCAAGTGTCTTCCCTCCGAGACCAGACTTCTGGCACTCTTCGCTTGTCATGTTTCTACGCAGCATCCATCGCAAGAAAGACGGTAAAGATCACCGCTACTTCAGCATTGTAGAAAACCGTCGCATCGCGCCCGACAAAACGGTGCAGCGAACCGTTCTCTATCTCGGAGAGATCAACGATCAACAACAAGCGGCATGGCGCAAGACGTTGTCGGTGTTTGATGAACAGGAGCAAGAGTATGCAAACTTGAGTTTGTTTCCCGATGACCGCGAGATTCCCGCCGATGCGATCGACAGTCTGCAAGTTAAACTGAGCGGTCTCGAACTGCGGTGTCCTCGCCTGTTCGGCAGTTGCTGGTTGGGGTGCGCGTTGTGGCGCCAACTGGGCCTGGATGAGTTTTGGGACTCTCGCCTTGCCGGAACACGGGAAGAAGTTCCTTGGGAAAAAGTATTGCAGCTACTGGTCGTGAGCCAGTTGCTGGATCCGGGGAGCGAGTTTCGTGTACATCACCAGTGGTATCTGACCACCGCCATGGATGCATTGCTCGGGACAGATTTCTCCGTGGCGGAGAAAAACCGCTTGTATCGCTGCCTGGATCGCGTGCTGGAGCACAAGCAGGATCTCTTTCTGTGGCTGCGACAGAAGTGGGCCGATCTGTTTCAAGCGGAGTTCGAAGTGCTGCTCTACGACCTGACGAGCACGTATTTTGAAGGCGCAATGGAAGAGAACCCCAAGGCCAAGTACGGTCACAGTCGCGATAAACGGACCGACTGTTTGCAGTTGGTGATTGCGCTGGTGATCACCACCGATGGTTTCCCGTTGGCCTACGAAGTCCTGGACGGCAATACCAGTGATCGCACCACACTGCGCGATTTTCTCGACAAGATTGAGAAGACCTACGGGAAAGCAAAACGCATGTGGGTGATGGATCGCGGCATTCCGACCGAGGAGATTTTACAGGAGATGCGAGATCCAGCACGCGAGATTTTTTATCTGGTGGGAACGCCGAAAGGCAAGATCCAGCAGTATGAAAAGAAGTGGCTCGATCTGCCCTGGCAGCAGGTCCGAGATTCGGTGGATGTGAAACTGTTTGAGCAGGACGGCGAACTCTATGTGCTGGCCAAGAGTGAAGGAAGAAGAGCCAAAGAGACCGCCATGCGTCGCAAGCGTCTGGCTCGATTGCTCAGAAAGCTCCGCGCCATGCGGCGAAGCCTGCCCTCTCTGGTCCAGCTGCTGATGCGTTTGGGCGCCGCGAAAGCAGCCGCGGGCCGCGCATTCCATTTCGTGCAGATGCAAGTACCTGGGGAAGGCCAGGAGGTCACGCGGGAGACCTTCCAGTTTCGTGTGGATAAGAAAAAACTTCAGGAGGCGGAATGGCGCGACGGACACTACTTGCTGCGCTCCAACCTTACCGCCGGAGATCCCAGCGTGCTGTGGACACGCTACGTGCAGCTGACCCAGATCGAATCGGTATTCAAATCGCTGAAAAGCGAACTTTGCATCCGCCCGATCCGCCATCAACGGGAGCATCGCGCCGACGCGCACATTCTGATCGCCTTTCTCGCCTACTGCTTACAAGTGACGCTGAAGCAGCGTCTGTTGCTGCACGCACCAGGGTTAACGCCTACGGCGGTGTTGGAGAAGTTGGCGGAAATCAAAATGATTGACGTGTGGATTCCTACGGTCGATCAACGATGGTTGATTCTGCCACGCTACACGCAACCTTCTACAGACACCAAGATACTCATCGAGAAGTTGAAATTGCAGTTGCCGAGCCAGCCGCCACCGCGCCTGGTGGGGCAAAAACAGGGCTACGAAATCGAGGTACCAACCGTAAGGTAGGAGGCTGTTTTGTGGTGAAGACCTTTCCCTAACCTCGACTGATTCCAAAGTACTTAACCAGAGCAGATGTGCCCAAGTGGGAAAGTTCGGCTAACGGGGATACGTGATGGATCGTGAGTGGAACGACAGCCAGCCGATTTACCGCCAACTTCGTGACCGGGTCGTCGCCATGATTCTCGACGGCTTGCTTAACGAAGGTGATCCGCTGCCGTCGGTCCGAACCGTCGCCATCGAATATCGAGTCAATCCGCTGACGGTTCTGAAGGGCTATCAACAACTGGTGGACGAGCAGCTTGTCGAGAGCCGTCGGGGACGCGGGATGTTCATCAATGCGGGCGCGCGCGAACTGCTGCTGAAGGGCGAACGGCAGAAGTTTCTTGAAGAAGAATGGCCGAGGATACGCGCGACGATTCAGCGCCTTGGACTGAAGCCAAGAGAACTCCTCGAAGTGGCCGAAAACGGTCAGTCGTCTTCGGAAGCTAACGAAAAGGAGCGATGAAGCTATGCCAGTCATAGAAGCACGCGGCCTGCGAAAGGCCTACGGCACAACCATCGCGGTGGACGACGTCAATCTGCGGGTGGAAGAGGGCCGCATCCTGGGCCTGATCGGCCCGAATGGGGCAGGGAAGAGCACGGCGTTGCACGCCATTCTGGGGCTCACGCGATACCAGGGAGAACTGAAGGTGTTGGGACGCGACCCGTGGACGGAGCGCGACCAGTTGGTGCGTGACGTGTGCTTCATTGCGGATGTGGCGGTGCTGCCGCGATGGCTCCGAGTTTCGCAAGCACTGGAATACGTGGCTGGGGTGCATCCGCGATTTGATCGCGCGAAGGCAGAACGCTTGCTGGCGAAGACCACCATCAAACGGTCGAGCAAAATACGGGAATTGTCGAAGGGCATGGTAACGCAGTTGCACCTGGCTCTGGTGATGGCGATTGACGCGAAATTGCTGGTGCTGGACGAGCCGACGTTGGGACTCGACATTTTGTACCGGAAGCAATTCTACGATTCTCTACTGAACGACTATTTCGACGGGTCGCGCACCATTGTTGTGACAACGCATCAGGTGGAGGAGGTGCAACACGTACTCACCGATCTGATGTTCATCAACCGCGGGCGCATCGTTCTGGAATGCAGCATGGATGAATTCGAATCGCGGTATGTGGAAGTGATGGTGAATGCAGATCAGGCGGCAGCGGCACGGATGCTGAAGCCCATTCACGAGCGGCAGATGTTCGGCAGGAGCATCCTGTTGTTCGATCGTGTCGATCGGAAGCAACTGGCGGCGCTTGGCGAGGTGCGGACGCCGAGCATCGCGGACGTGTTCGTTGCGGCGATGAGCAACCAGGCTGGCGAGGCACAAGGAGCGGCCAGATGAACACGCAAATGAACGCCGCGTCGGAGTCTGGATTGGAAGCGAGAGTGGTTACACCGACGGCCATCTCAGAAACGCAGCGAATGTACTGGTCGGTGCGACGCGAATTGTGGGAGAGCCGTTCGATCTACTTGGCCCCGCTGGCTGTCGCGGCGTTGGTTCTGGCGGGATTCCTGATCAGTCTGTTTCGTATGCCAGCCAAGATGCGTGCGGTATTGCCGCTCGACCCGATGGGGCAGCAGGAACTCATCACGCGGCCCTACAACATCGCTGCGCTTCTGATTATGGCGACCACTTTTATCGTCGCGGTCTTTTATTGCCTCGACGCGCTGCACGGCGAGCGTAGTGACCGCAGCATCTTGTTCTGGAAGTCACTACCAATTTCGGATCTGACGACGGTTTTGGCGAAGGCGAGCATTCCGTTGGTGGTTCTCCCCCTGGTCACCTTCGTCATCACTGTCGTCACGCAATGCATCATGCTGCTGCTGAGCACGACGGTATTGCTGGGAAGCGGCGTGAGTGTGGCGACGCTATGGAGCCATTTGCCTTTGTGGCAGATGTCGTTGATGCTGCTCTACCACCTTGTGGCCATTCACGCGCTCTGGTACGCGCCAATCTATGGTTGGCTGCTGCTGGTATCAGGCTGGGCGCGCCGCGCGCCATTTCTGTGGGCCGCGTTACCGCCGCTGGCGATAACTGTCGTCGAGAAGATTGCATTCAACACCTCGCATTTTGCCGCTATGCTCGGCCGCCGCTTAATCGGAGGCTCGGAGGGTGCGGCGTTCACCGCGAGTGGCATGTCGATGGATCCGTTGTCACAAATCAGTCCGGGTCAATTCCTGATCAGCCCGGCATTGTGGATAGGCCTGGCGGTCACTGCGATCCTCCTGGCCGTAGCGGTGCGAGTGCGCCGTTATCGGGAACCGATTTGAGCCGTTACAACGGGAGGGAAGAATGTCGCTCTCGCCCATATTGGTTTTTCACATCGGCACCGGGCTCCTGGGGCTGTCATCTGGTGCCGGCGCAATGTTGTTCCGCAAAGGTGGCCGCTGGCATCGCGTGACGGGAAACGTATTTTTCGTATCCATGCTGAGCATGTCCGCAGCCGGGGCCTACATGGCAATGCTGAAATCCCAACCGGGCAATGTCCTGGGGGGTGCACTGACGTTTTACCTGGTGGCCACGGCATGGGTGACGGCCCGGCGCAAAGACAGGGAAACGAACATTTTTGACTGGGGGGCGCTTCTGGTTGTCTTGTCAGTGGGAACTGTCGCTTTGACCTTTGGTTTAGAAGCGGCGCATAGCCAGACGGGGTTGCAGCATGGATATCCTCCCGGGCCGTATTTCTTTCTTGGTGCAGTGGCTGTGATTGCCTCTGCGGGTGATGTCCGCATGCTCATACGCGGCGGGGTTATGGGTGCACTTCGAATCGCGCGGCATCTTTGGCGCATGTGCTTTGCGTTGTTCATCGCGTCAGCGTCCGTGTTTCTGGCACGGCAACAATTATTCCCGGCGATTTTACGCAAAACCGGTGTGCTTCTTTTGCTGAGCGTCCTGCCACTGCTATTGATGATTTTCTGGCTGCTTCGTGTCCGGTTCTCAAACACATTCAAGCGAACCACGCCAACCCACCGAAGGCGCGAAACGCGCACGGGGTTCCGCGAGCCGGCTCTGCCTCCGGCGTGAATAGCGGGTGTGAATCCGCCGTGCGAAGTTGATTCAACAAAGCTGATTCAATGGCTCGAGTTCGGAGAAACCAAGAGCACAACTGTCTGGACCAACCGTTTGGAGCTGACTTCCGTCGCTGACAAAACCGTAATGGCAGCAGCGGCATTTTGGTTTGTGGTGGCCGTGCTCGGCCAATGGATTTTCGTTGTGTATATCGTATCGTTCGACGCCGCTCGGTTGTAGAAGGCGATTTCGCAGGTGGAATAAGGTTCTTTACCACGGGTCTTTCAGTTAAATCTCGAAACGTACCTACAATCCGGCAATGCCTACGACAGCCTGGGTGAAGCTTACATGGACGATGGCGACAAACCGAGCGCCATCGCTAACTATCAAAAATCCCTCGAGCTGAACCCGGAAAACCATAATGCCGTGCCGATGCTTCAGAAACTCAACGCGCCTTGAGTTAGAAACGCGGGACTCATCCCAGTAAAAAGATCGAAGCCCGGGATTTCGCCCGGGCTTCGTCTGGTTCAGGGCCGCTATAAATCACACTTCAAAAAAGAGCGACCAATCAAACGTCACCCTCGATGTCATTTGTCCGAAGGGAAATTCAGAAAGGCGAACCTACCGCGCAACTTCCGGGCGGCCCTGTCATAAGCGCGGGCGGCCTCTTCGGCTGATCCGTAGCACCCGAGGCTCACGTGCTTACCCGCTGCCGGGAAGATATGCGCGCGCCAGCGCCCGTCCTGCAATGTGACGCCTTTGAAGCCAGAGCTGCCGGTTGGCCGCACATTATAACTGTTCTGCCCCGGTGTACACTTCCGCAGGTTGCACTTGCGATTATCCAAAGTGTCGTGATTGATGTGGTCCGCGTGCTGGCGACCGCCCCTCGGCAGTCTCAGAATTTCAGGCGCCATGTATATGTCACCTGCCGGGCCACGCCGCACCGCGTAGAACGACTTGGTCTTCCGGCGCCACTCGGCGCACCAGTTGTAGCGATTCAACCGTTCGAAATCTTCCGAGTCCACCACGGCGATCATGCCCTGCGTCAAACTTATAAAGGACACGCCGCCGCCGCTGCCGTTCGTCCGTTGGATCGTGTCGCTCCCGGCGTTGCGTCATTTGACGCTCCGCGTTAAATGGCAATGCGTCATATCCCCAATAGACCACCGTGTTGCCGCTTCCGTCAATGGATTGGGCCTGCCAATTGTAAATTCGCATACGTTATAAATGTACTACATCGATAAAGTGTGGGCACCGTTACGACTTGTGTAACACGGCACGCGGTGGTTTACTAGCAGTTGTCGGGAAGGAAAAGGTAAACAAGGAGGCGACAGATGAAATGGCAGGCGGGGGTGGAAGGGTATTGTCACAGTGCAAATTGCGAGTACTGCTCAAGCCCGAAGGGAGGCCGCTGAGCTCGGCATCGGTACAGGCCTTATCCCATGCCATCCGAAAATCACCCAGCGGAACGAGCGTGCAGCCAGGACCATCCACGCCCAAGATGCGCTCGCGGAAGAACACCGACACTCACTCCTAGGCCATACTCGGATTGTTGAGGGTTGACCAATGATGATGCTGGTACACGGTGTTGTGCTCAGGTTCGGCTTGTCCGACTCCATCGAGTCCATCATCTTTCGCGCACACTATAGCGTTGCGGCAATCCATGTCGTGTGATAATCAACCAAGACTTACGGAGATTCCGGCGTGTCCAAACCAGCGGAGTTTGGTTTTCACTTGCTCGCCAAGTTGAAGCAATTCTTGGTCTCTCGTGATCTATTTCAGCTCGTTGCAAATCGGATTTTCTTCACGGATTTCGGCATTCACGAAAAGATGTTGGCGGATACGGCGCGCGTCGAAGCCTACTATGACGCAATATCAAAATATATCCGGCCGAACGATGTGGTCATCGACTTGGGCACCGGCACGGGCCTCTTGGCTTTCTTTGCGCACCAAAAGAACCCGAAAAAAGTTTACGCCATCGACCATTCCAAGATCATCGACTCGGCTCGTTTGCTCGCGGAAAGCAACCATCTCTCCGATGTCACGTTCATCAGCAAATACAGCAAGCACATACAGCTGCCTGAAAAAGTCGATGTGCTGGTTCAAGAGCAGATGGGATCGTGGCTCTTCAACGAAAACATGGTGGAATGCGTTCTGGACTTAAGAGATCGGCTCCTGAAGAAAAGAGCCAGGATCCTGCCCAACAAATTTGAGTTCCTGATCGAGCCAATCCAGCTAAAGGATGAGTGCCGTGTTCCGTTGATCTGGGAGCAGCGAATTCACGGCATCAACTACTCCTGTCTGCGTGATGGCAATCAGGCTAGGGCAAAATCTAGCGTGATGATTCGTCCCTACGAAGTTGACCGATTCTTATGCGAACCAGAGCCGCTGGTGACATTTGATCTAGAGACCATGCCGGATGCTACGTCGATTACAAAGACGTTTCACTCTCATAAGACCGTCTCTTCGGCAGGCCGTTTGGATGGCTTCTGTTTGTACTTCAACGCGGCGTTTGATGACACTATTTCTCTGGATGCCTCTCCCCTGCGTCAGGGCAAATCCTTTACAAATTGGCAAGTCCCCCTCTACCGAGTGGAATCAGTCTCCCTTAAGGAAGGAGACGAAATTGACTTCACTTTGGATATGCCCGATCTGAAGCATTACAAATCCTGGAATTGGGACTATCAGACTCGGACGCGCGCGCGCTAGCGATGTCTTGGTCTCTTCCCCCGGCATTGGAACAATCGCGCCGATTTGAGGCGTGATTGCTTGGCAAGTCACTCATACTCCACTCAAGATCGACTAATGGCTCGTTGTTTGGGAATTTCTCGTGCAACAGTTACTCCCTGATACTCGTGAGACACTGTTTGGCACTGGACCCATTTTTCACAGGATTCTTCTCAGTTTCCGGACCTGCCTCGACCTGGAGCGTCGTCGCGCTATCGGACACCACGATGACATGGAAAAAGATACACCCTTCGAGATCTCGATGTCCTTCGCTACAGAAATTGCTGAAACGCAGGGAGAGGTTGTCTTCTTACAACTTTAAGAAAGTCAATGGGTTCTCCGAACTGAGCGGCCTGAGACATAGGTAACACATTGTACCGGACACATAGGTGACACTTTTCCCCGTAAAGGGGAGGGAGTGATGCCTTGGAAGGAGTGTTCGGCAATGGATGAAAGACTGCAGTTTGTGGCTCGCCGGCTAGCCGGCGAGGCGATGGCGGAACTTTGCAGGGAGTTTGGGATTTCCCGCAAGACGGGCTACAAGATTTTCGATCGCTACCATGAATGTGGGGTGCAAGGGCTGACGGACAGGAGCCGACGTCCCTTTCGCTACGCGAATCAACTGCCCTTCCAGGTGGAGAACTACATCCTGAACGTGAAGCGTGAGCACCCCAGCTGGGGTGCGCGAAAAATCAAGGAACGACTGTTGCGCCGATTCTCCGGCATTCCGATTCCAGCGAAAAGCACCATCCATGCGGTGCTGGATCGTCATGGACTGGTCGAGCGCCGCGGCCGCTTGCGTCGTCGCGCTCAGGGAACCGCTTTATCGTTGGGCCAACGCCCCAACGAACTGTGGTGCACCGATTACAAAGGCGAGTTTTTGTTGGGGAATCATCAATACTGCTATCCGCTGACGGTCACCGACCACGCCAGCCGGTTTCTGCTCACCTGTGAAGCCCTTTCTTCGACCCGGGAACAGTACGCTTTCACTGTGTTTGAGCGGCTTTTTAAAGAGCGTGGCCTGCCCGTCAACATGCGCAGCGATAACGGCGTGCCGTTTGCTTCCGCTCACGCCTTGTTCAACCTCAGCAAGCTCGCCGTGTGGTGGCTGCGGTTGGGAATCGGCATCGAACGCATCAAGCCCGGCCATCCCCAACAAAACGGCCGTCATGAACGCATGCATCTCACGCTGAAAAAAGAAGCCACCAAGCCAGCCGCTCGGAATTTCCTGCAGCAGCAGGCGCGCTTCGACAAGTTCATGGAGGTCTTCAACAACGAACGCCCTCATGAAGCGCTGGACATGAAGTGTCCCGCGGAGGTCTACCAACCTTCCCCGCGCCCCTACACCGGCTTGCCGGACATCGACTATCCCCTCCACGATAAAACTATCGTGGTCACCCGTTGCGGGCGCATCTGTCTGGGCAAGAAGAAAATCAACTTCAGCCAGGTCTTTGCCGGCCAAGCGGTGGGCATCAAAGAAGTGCACGACGATATCTGGCTGGTGAGTTTTATGGATTATGATTTGGGATACTTCGATCTGGAGACTCGGGTGCTCGAACCGCTCGAAAATCCGTTCGGCCCGAAAGTGTTACCTATGTCTTAGGTACGTTGTGTCACCCATGTGTCCGGGCCGGACCAACAAAATTCTACTGGCCCGGTAGGATTTGAACCTACGACCAACGGATTATGAGAGCATGGTAGCACTTTGCGTTTACGGCGGCGCAGAGCCATGTCACACGCCGTGTCACACAGCTTGTCACTACTTGTTATCTGGAAGACAGCTTCTCGCCCCTGGTAGGGGTAACGGTGAACGCACAAGGGACGCGTCCAACGGCCATTCCCGCGTTTCCAACGCCGTTTAAAAGATCGAAGCCCGGGATTTCGCCCGGGCTTCGTCTGGTTCAGGGTCCGAAGGTTGCGCCAGGGATTACACGCCACCTTCGGTGGTGGGTCGTTTTTTGGAAGGGCCTACGGGGTCGTCAACGAGGTGGTTTGGTACGGAGATCGTTTGGACGCTCCATGGGCGATGGTGCGACTCAATAGTTTTCGCAAGAAAGCACGTTGCGAAGGAGGCCGTTGCTTCAAGTCCGTAAGGAGGCGGCGGAAATCACTGGTCGACAATCCCAAGGGGTTCCGTTTTCTGCGCATGTCTGGTACCGGCAGAGACAAGCAGTCTGTTTCATACAGCACGGTTGTTTTTGACATGGGCCCTCCTAACCGTCGCAAGTTCGACCATCGGCGGTGTCCTTCGCAATGACGATTGCTGAGTGACAAGGCGCACTTTGCGCTTAGTCTGAAGAAACGACAATGCACCGGAGGTGAACAAGGGGTGGACTGGAGGTGAATTTTACGTCCCGCTATTCTATTGAGAAGTAAAGCGTTGGTCCTCTACTGGCGCGCCATTCCCCTGTTTCGACTGCCTGCGAACTCTGGTATATTCCCCGCAGTTCAGGGATGAGAAATGAGCTCGCCAGGAACCCGAAAATTTGCCGATTTTGCTGTCGATCCCCGCGCCGGGGAGCTTTTCCAGCGCGGAAAAAAGATCAAGTTGCAACATCAGCCCATGCAAGTGCTGTTGGCGCTGCTTGAACAGCCGGGCCAAATCGTGACCCGCGAAGCATTGCGTCAGAAAATCTGGCCAGCGGACACATTTGTCGACTTCGAGCACAGCCTGAACACGGCGATCAAGAAATTGCGATTGGCTTTAGGAGACAGAGCCACCAATTCTAAATTCGTGGAGACTCTGCCACGGCGAGGCTATCGCTTTCTAGGGAAAGTCGAAGCCAGAGAGGAAGAACAACCCGCCAAGAGTTTGTCCAGTCCATTGGAAGGCCAGGTATTTACCCTGGTTGCTGAGGAAGGCTCGGACTGTTTGCTCGCTCCCGTGGATGGGAAATCACTGGAAGAATGGCGAAGGCTGCTGGGACTCAACGATGACGTTGGCGTGTCCATGATGATTACGGAGAAGCGCCTTCTGCTATTGGAGGCGGGGAAGACTGTACGGCTACTTGCGCTCGAAGGGAGCGCGGGCTGGTGTGAAGTGCGGGTGCTCGAAGGCGAGCACTATGGCCGAACAGCACTGCTAGGCCGCAAATTCCTGAAAGGTGCAAACAATACGAAAGCCAGATGGTGAGTTAAGATCACGATGGTTGCTTCAATTCGCAGCAGTGGATGTACCTGTGGAGTTTGCGAGCTTCAGGACGAGCACTTGCCCATTGGAATGGAAGCTTCCCCCCGTAGCGGTCTTCGCTTCCTCAAGCGGATTCTTGGGCAAGAAACGGGTAACTTGAGCAACCAGCCCGGTGCTGCACAGGGTCTTCTCCACATAATCGCGCTCTAAATCAATGTTGGGATCTATCTTGTGCGTCAAGCCGTTGTTGCGCTGATCCTTTTCGAATCCAATATCGTGCGTGGCGGCACCAACCCATAGCGTCTGGCCATTGACGCTGAACGGAGCTTTCCAAACGCGCAGGTGATTGCGCGAGGCGACCACGGTAATCGGCTCCGCGTGCGCCCAGCCGTAATCTTGCGGCCGGTCAAATAGATAAAGTGGACTCATCGGCATCGTTAAATAGGATTCCTTCGAAAAGCTGGCCAATGCTCCCGCCAGCACGGTCGATTTCACGTCGGCATCCACCTTGACCCAGCCCGCGGTGGTGAAGACTTTCTTCATCTCGTCTTCGCTGCCAATGATCAGGAAATTCACCATGTCACCAGGATTGCCTTCCTTATCAGCAATGCGGCGAGGAATCTTGGCGAAGAGCGGATTGTCGATTCCGGGAATGGAGGGCACTTGACGGGCAATCTCCCTGACGACGGTGCTGTCCGCGGCGTACACCGTGACTTTGACCGTGTAGGAACCTTCGCCCGTGTCCACGCTTGCCTGGTTAATTCCGATGGAAAGTTGGCCGCTCACCGCGGCAAGAACTTCCTTACTTGCCCCAACCAGAAAAGGCTGCGCAATATCCGCATCCCCAATTCTGCCAATGACGGCGCCGCGTCCCGCGCCGTTGTAGGGAAGAATGCGGATCAGGTCCTTAAAATTGCGAGTCAGACCTTCGGGACCATTCTCCACCTTTGCATCGGAGTATTGCAGTTTCCCGTCCGCCGTGAACACTACGCGTTGATCAGGATCAAGGGTGATGCCAGTGTCCGTCCAGACCTTGCTGCCCTCGAGCGTGAAACTCTTGGCTAGGAGCTGCTTGGTGGACGTGGAGTTTGTCGATTTGGCATCGGTCGAATGAGAGGAATCCGTAGCCTGCGCGGCAACATTGCCCGGCATTGCAAAAGAGCCGCAAACAAGAGGGAGTATGAAAAGCATCTGCGTTCGTCTCATAAAGGATCTTCCTCAGCCGGGCAGCTTATTATTCCTAACAAAATGGGCGAACGGTCGCAAGTGCGAGCTGCAGGAGGAAAGACTGACTTGTAGGCGGGACAACGGTTGATAGGCTCAGCTCATCCATAAAGTGAGTTCACGGCGAACTCTGAGTCGCTTGGTTGCGGTCTTCTGGCGCCGAGGCCCTTCCTTGACTCATAGAAAGGGCGCCTGTACATTGACTAAAGGACACGGCAGCGTGATTCCTGAATGTCCGTATCATTTCGCGATACCGCCATCCAAGCCTCATGACCCTGCCAAGGCCTGCATGTTGTTTCAGGGGATGGTTGCACAAGCCAAAAATAGAGATGCTGAGAAAAACCAGCGAAAAGATTTGTGTGATTCTGCTGCTCCTGGGCACGTGCGTTGGTCTTTGCCAAGCGCAGGCGCCTCCTCCCCGTCCAAGACCGAAACCAGCTCCGGCGACCGCCGCCACGATTGATACCAGTGAGGCCATGTTCGCGACCATGTGCGCCTTGTATGCCGCCGGCTATGAAGGGGACGTCAGTTCGGACAACTGGGGAACCTATCGCTCACAGATGAGGGAGCGGTTGAAGGCGCAAAAGGGACCGGCAGTCGATGCACTGAAGGAATTCTACAAAGGACATCAATTCCGAGATCCGGCGGCGATGCTGTCCCGGTTTGTCTGGTTTGGGCTGGTGTCGGGGCCCGCGCCGAAATTCCGTCCGGTTCTGCGACGGGATGAACTCCCTCCCGACGTGCTGGACCTAGAAGGTTTTAGCGAAATTCTCTCCAACTATTATACGGAACAAAATATTGGACGAATGTTCCGCGACGTCCAGCCGTTGTATGACCAGGAAATTGAACGGCTGCACGATCCGGTTTCCCAGATTCTTTTCCAATCAGGAACCTACCTACGCGCACTGGTGGACCCGGCGATGCCAAGGACGTTCACCATCGTTGTTGAGCCGCTCGTGGGGCGAATTACTAACGTCCGGAATTTTGTGGATCACTACGCCATCATTTTGAGCGGGAACGATGAAATTCCGGCGGATGTAGTGCGTCACGCTTATTTACATTTTCTTCTCGACGGCTTGCCACTGCAGTATCCGCATGTGATTGCCGTGAAGCGGCCTCTGTATGAAATGGCGGCCAAAGCACCACGGTTGGCACCCGATCTGAAGGACGATTTCCCGTCTTGGTTTGGGGAATGTACGGTGCGGGCAGTGGAGATCAAGCTGAAGAAGATGTCACCGAGTGAACGCGAGGCGGCATTGGAAAGCGATGATGTCGCGGGCTATGTCCTCGTTCGTCCCATCTTCATGGGCTTGACCGACTATGAGAAGACGGAGTCGCCGTTCCGGACTTACTTTCCGGATCTCATCCGCGCAATTGACGTGAAGACGGAACAGACGCGGGTAGCCGCAATTCACTTTGCCCCGGCGCAAGAGACGGCGCAAAACAAGGATTTGGGAGGGGAAGTAGTGGCCAAGAATCGGGCAAAGGTCACCACTCTACCGAACGATCCGGAAGCCATTGCCGCTCTTACCGAAGGTGAGAAGAAACTCGCCGAAAAAAATCCTCGGGCCGCGGAAGCTTCTTTCAAGAGCGTCCTGGCAAAATATCCCAACCAACCGCGTGCCTGGTATGGCTTGGGGATGGTGGCGGTGCTGGACCACGATGCAGAACGAGCCAAGGAAGTTTTTGGAAGATTGACGTCGGGAGAGTATGCGGCGTCGCAGGACCCATTGGTGATGGCGTGGTCGCACATTTATCTGGCACGGATTTTTGCGGACGAAGGGCAGTTGGACCACGCCAAGGCTGAATATGAAGCGGTGCTGACAGTCCAGGGAGCCCCGGCACTGGCACAGCAGGCGGCACAAAAAGGATTGGGCGACCTGGACATGAGGAAACCGTCGGAGCGGCCATGAATCATCAAGAAAAAGGAGAACGGGCGATGAAAGACAGCAGGAATCGATGGAGAATGACACTCATACTGGCAGCATCGCTGCTGGGGTGCGCTGTGGCATTTGGCCAGGCACCGACAACCACGCCGCCCACTCCCGCGCCGCCTCAGGACAACAAGCCGGCCAGTGGGCAGCCGGCCGCTCCCCTGACGCTGGAAAGTGCGCCTCCGCCAGTCAGCGCAGCAGAAGAAGCTGCCTATAAGGGGTTCAACGATGTTCCGAACGAAGACCCGGCGAAGAAAGATCAGGCGGCGATTGATTTTTTGCTGAAATACCCGCAGAGCCGTTACCGCGGCCAGATCTATAGCTGGCAGGTGAGGTATTACTTCAGCAAGGGGCAAATCGACAAGATGGAAGCGGCGGCAGACAAAGAACTCGAACTGGCGCCCAACGACGCTCAAACACTAGCCATATTAGGCTCTGCACTTCCACGTGCAATGAACGCGAACACGCCGGATCCGCAAAAGCGCCTGGCGAAGGCCGAGCAGAGCGCACAGAAGGCGCTGGATTTGCTTCCGACCTTTCCCAAGCCGGACAACATGACGGATGAAGCGTTCACCAAAGCCAAAAACATGACTTCCGCCCTGGCGTATAGCGGCCTGGGACTGGTGGCCTTCCGTAGAGGCAAGTTCGCGGATGCCATACCGAACTTGCAGAAGGCGATCCAATTGGATCCTCAACCGGACCCGGTGAACTACTACCTGCTGGGAATTTGCAATGAAAAAACTTCTCACTTCGATGAGGCGGTAACGGACTTCACGAAATGTTCCGACATCCCGGGCGGGTTGCAAGCGACCTGCAAGACTAATATTGATGAGGCAAAAAAGCTTGGGGCAACGCAGTTAAGCGCGCCGAAGTGACGCCGGCCGTACCGCCATGCGGCAGGAGCGGAAACCATGGTTCGCGGTGAAGATGAACGTTTGATGGAAAGGTTGGGTTACGAATTCCGTGACCCTAGCCTGTTAGACCGTGCTCTGACGCACAGCTCAGCGGTTCCGGAACTGCGCGCTGCGCGGGGCGAAGATATCGCGTTTACCGGATCTGCGGTGCAGGACAACGAACGGCTGGAGTTCTTGGGCGATGCCGTCCTCGAACTGCTCACGAGTGAATTCCTTCTGAGCCATTTCCCTGAGTGGACAGAAGGGCAACTCTCCAAGAGCCGCGCACGAATCGTAAATGCCCATTCGCTGGAGATTGCCGCGCGCGGGCTTGGGCTTGGCGAATACCTGCGGCTTGGGCGGGGCGAGGAAAAAACGGGGGGCCGCGACAAACCTGCGCTGCTTGCCGATGCCTTTGAGGCCGTGGTGGCGGCTATTTACCTGGACGCCGGGTTGGACCCGGCGCGCGAATTATTAAAGAAAACCGTTCTGGTTCAAGCCAGTGAAGATGGCGAACGCATCTCTGAGTCTGACCGGAAGAGTGCCCTCCAGGAATTTCTTCAGGGTAAAGGCGGCCAATTGGCGGAATACCGGCTTGCGGGCGAAAGCGGCCCGGACCATCAGAAGACCTTCCTGGTGGAGGTGTGGGTGAAAGGGGAGTGCATGTCCAGTGCCGAAGGAAGCACGAAGAAAGAAGCGGAGCAGAAGGCGGCGCGGCAGGCACTCGAAAAATTGCAACAGGCGGACGTAAGAGCGAAGGACGAGGTCAGGCCGAATGCCGGATGAAAGTCTGACACCGGAGACCATAGCGCCCGAAGCGGAGCCTACCCTGGAAACTGCGGCGCCAGCCGCAGAAGAGTCTGCGGAGCAGGAAGGTTACGCGCACGCAAATCAGACGACCGTCTCCGAATATCTGGAATCCCTGCTGGTCACCGTAATTCTCGCTTTGTTTGGAACCAGTTTTGTGGTGCAGGCGTTCAAGATTCCTTCCCAATCTATGGAACGTACGTTGCTGGTTGGCGATCACCTGCTGGTAAACAAATTCATTTTCGGCGGTCGTCACGCGTGGTACGACAAGTTTCTTCCTTACCGTGAGCTGCAGCGCGGAGACATCATCGTTTTCAAATTTCCTTATCAGGACCATCCGCACTTTGTGAAGCGGGTCATCGGGTTGCCCGGGGATCACCTGAAGATTGTGGACCAGCAGGTGTACGTGAACGGGAACCCTCTGGACGAGCCCTATGCCGTGCACGATCCCGCGTCTGGATACGGCGATCCGCTTAATTACAACTTTCCGCCCGTCGGGAACCAGATGTACTTGTCATCGCTGCAACCCGAGTGGGCCCGTGACATCCGAAAATATATTCAAGGCGATGAATTGGTCGTGCCGCCGGGAAAATACTTTGCGATGGGCGATAACCGGGACCATAGCTTGGACAGCCGCTATTGGGGCTTTGTGGACCGCGACGCTATCATGGGCCGTCCATTCCTGATCTACTGGTCGATCGATGCGAACAGCGCGGACTACGGCAATACCACCTTCGGCGAAAGAATCCTGGGGATATTTGATACTTTGATCCATCTGCCAGCACGAACGCGATGGAACCGCATGCTGCACACCGTGCACTGAACTCCAGTGAGGGCGCGACACTACACTTTTCCAGATAGGTCTGAGAGACTCCCATCGGTATGATTCGTCTGCGCAAATATGGTGGAATCACACTCCTGCTTGCGGCGCTGATACTTGCGGTTCAGGGCGGCGTGTCCCTTCTGGTGCGCACGAATCGTATGCGGGGATATTTGGTCACCCATCTGGAACACGCCTTTGGCCGACCTGTGCAAGCGGGAAGATTTTCCGTGCAGGTCCTCCCGCTACCCGAATTAGATGTGGACGAGGTGTCCATTGGCGAAGATCCGGCATTCGGCAATGAATATTTCTTGCGCGCCGAACACATGACGGCGCGTTTGCGCTGGCTGGGGTTGCTTCGCGGGCACTTCGAGTTCGGTACCATGTCCTTTACGCGCCCTAGCCTGATCCTGGTCCGCAATACCGAAGGCCATTGGAACCTGGAACGCTGGCTACCGCCCGCCCGGCCTGCGGCTGCCCAAGGCGCTTCCCCTGCTGCTCCGCAATCCCGTGCGGAATCGACCTACCATCTCCAGAAGATTGACTTCGACGATGGCCGAATCAACTTCAAGCTAGGCGAGGAAAAAAGGCCGTTCGCGTTCACAAGCGTATCCGGCAGCGTAGAGCAGGTATCTTCCGGCCGCTGGCAATTGCGACTGGAGGCTCAGCCGTGGCGCAGCGGAGTTCCGCTGCAATCTACTGGCACTCTGCAGGTTGTCGGGGACGTGGCCGGAACTTCTGCTCGCTTACAGCCAGCGCAAATCCGTTTGCACTGGGACAAGGTATCACTCGCCGATTTGTTCCGGTTGGTGACAGGAAATGATTCCGGTGTGCGCGGCCAATTTGCCTTGGACGGAAATGCCAGCGTGGGCATGGAGACGCCGTCGGCAAACGCGGCTACCAGTACTTGGCGGTTTGTTTTGCAGGCACGGGCGACGCAGATTCATCGCTGGGATTTGACCGAGCGCGATGACAATCCTCGCGTCAATGTGAATGTGAAAGGCTTGTGGGACCTGGCGGCGGGCGTAGCCCGAGCAGAAGAACTCCACGTGGAGTTAGCGCGATCCAGGTTACTGGGATCGGCCGTCCTGGAGACTTCCGGCTCCGGCAACTGGCATGGACAGTTCCAGAGCATCGCGGTACACGGGGAGGACCTGCTGGCATGGTACCGTGCGTTTCAGCCAGACGTTGCGGAAGATGTGGCGTTGAGCGATTCGATTACAGGATCAGTGACTGCAAGCGGATGGCCTTTGCGATGGGAGGATGGGGCCATCGTGAGTAGCGCAGGCTTGCTGCGCTTACCCGGCCAGACGACGGCGCGACTCGACCCGTTTCACACGACTGTGCGGGATGGAAAGTTCGACGTCGAAGGATTCCGCCTGAGGCTGCCAGGGGAAGTTCTTACGCCAAAGACCAATGAGAAGACGGAAAAAACGGCAGCAAAATCGCGGACCATTGTGCCTCCGGAAAATGTGATCGAAGCGGCATTGACCCAGGATGCAGTGGCGCACCAGGGTGCGCTGCGACTGAATGTCCATCTGGCGGAAACCACGCCTGTGTTCAGGCTGAGCGCGGCGTTTGGGCATCCCTTGAGCAAGGGATGGGAATACAAAGGTGGCGCTTCCGGACCACTGGTGTGGAATTGGGGAAGCAGCTGGAAGGAAGCCCATCGCAGTGGTTCGCTTGAATTGACGAAAGCAAAACTGCAGGTGGCAGGGCTGAATGAACCACTGGGAGTAGAAGATGCGCGCCTGGAGTGGAAAGGCGGGCTTCGGAGCGCCGCCCTAGGGAAAGTGAATGCGTTCGGGGCAGCCTGGTCCGGAACAATTTCGGAAGCTGCGGATGGCCTTGGCGGTGAGGAAAGAGCTTGGCATTTTCAACTTCACGCCGATCATCTGGACGCCACGGAATTGGATCGCTGGATTGGACCTCGCTCGCGCCCGAACTGGTTGCAGCGATTGCTGCCATCTCTCTTGGGGAATTCCAACACGGCGCACGCCAGTGAACTGTTGCGGCGAGTGTCCGCCGAAGGGGAACTGACCGTGGACACGTTAACGATCGAGAAAATCAAGCTGACCAAGGCCCACGCAGAGCTTGCGATCCACGACCTGCATCTGGATGTTCAGGACGCGGAAGGGCAGTGGGCGGGAGGAACCGTTCGCGGCGGAATGCAAGCGCTGTTTTCCCCGCTTCCTAAATATGAACTGAGTGCCGAGATCGAAAACGTCGATATGGCCCAATTCCCGTGGCCGCCACGTTGGGCTGAGCGCTGGAGCGGTTTTGCCTCCGGAAAAATCCATTTGTCCACCGCCGGTGTGGGACGGGAAGAACTGTTGAAAGAATTAGCAGGAGGCGGAGAAGCGACGTTGAGCAAGCTGGAATTCCGCGGATGGGACGTAGAGTTAAGCGCAGAATCCGGCGGGCCATCCAAAGGCTCTTCTCATTGGACCAGCGGGGAAGGGAAATTTCAATTGAGCGAACAGACTGTGCGCTTGGGCGGATTTCGCTTGGATGGACCTCACCAGCGCACGCAGTTGGCGGGCACGATTTCATTCGGTATGGATGGGAATCTGACGTTTTCCCCCAGACCGCGAGTTGTTGCCGGAATGCACGCAAGTTCTCAGGCGCGGGAATTAAGGGTGAGTGGCCAACTGGAGAACCCGGAAGTGGCGGTGCTTCCCGCCGGAGGGGAACAGACGCGTCCTTAATGAGTACGAAACCAAGGAAAAGGTGGAGTTCGCCGGTGGAGAGAATGATTCGACTTCGCTTCATGACCGCAGTGCTTATCCTTTCGTGTGCCCAGGTTGTTTCCGCGCAGCAACCATTCACGCTAGAGCAAGTGCTCAGCGCTCCTTTTAATTCGAATCTGCTGACGGCGCGCAGCGGCAATCGCCTTGCCTGGACGTCTAACGAACAAGGGAAGCGGAATATCTGGGTGGCGGAGGGACCAAATTATGCTGCGCGTCAGGTGACATCGTATCTCGAGGACGATGGGGGAGAATTATCCGATCTTAGGTTCTCTGCGGATGGTGACACGATTGTGTATGTCCGCGGGGAAGGAAAAGACTCGGCGGGGGACTATGCAAACCCCACGAGCAATCCCGCCGGAGCGAAACAGACCGTATGGGCAATCTCGTGGAAAGGCGGATTGCCGGTGAACGTAGATGCGGGAAACTCGCCCGTTGTATCGCTGCAAGGTCGAATCGCCTATGGACGAAGCGGTGAGATGTGGATCGCCTCGCTCAAGCCGGACGAAAAGCCCAAACAGGTTGTTGTCCGCGGCAAGAATTACCCCGTGGAATGGTCGCCCGATGGATCCCGATTGTTGTTCGTCACAGATCGCGGAGACCACAGCTTCATTGGAATTTATGATGTGAATGAGCAAAGCGTGAGATTTGTTGCGCCTTCCGTGGATTCCGACGGCGATCCCGCGTGGTCACCCGACGGGAAGCACGTCACCTTCACTCGTCGGCCAGCGGTTCCGCGCGACACACCGGAAGGCTATTTCATTGAACCGGACCGCCCGCATACCTGGTCCCTATGGGTAGTGGATGTCGACACCAATCATGCGCACGAAGTGTGGCATAGCGGATCGGCACTGCAGGATTCTTATCCCTACATGGCGCGGGAGACTGGCGCAGGTGTGGTCCACTGGGTCGCAGATGGCCAACTTGTGTTTGCGAGTGAAGCAGATGGCTGGCAGCATCTGTATTCCATATCGGCTGATGGAGGAGCGGGGATGCTGCTTACTCCGGGTAATTGCGAAGTCGAACAGTGGTCATTTTCGCCGGACAAGAAAACGGTCCTCTTCAATTCGAATTGTGGGGACATCGACCGCCGGCATTTGTGGTCCGTAAGCGTTCGGGGGGGAATCCCTGATCAACGAACTAAGGGAGAATCGATAGAATGGGGCGGAGTGGAACTCAGCGACGGACAAACCGTCGCCTACTTCTCTTCAGACGCAACCCATCCGGGTCGTCCGTTTGTTCGCCCGCTTGCGGGCGATGCGAACGCTGCCGAACTTGCCCGGGCAATGACTCCAGCGAGTTTCCCTGGAGGCCAACTCGTTACCCCGCAGCCGGTACTTTTTCATTCTGACGATGGATTGGAGATTCATGGGCAATTGTTCTTGCCGAAGAATCTGAAGCCGGGAGAAAAACGGACTGCCTTAATTTTCCTGCACGGTGGACCGATGCGTCAGATGCTGCTCGGTTGGCACTACATGTACTACTACTCGAACGCCTACGCGATGAATGAGTATCTGGCGAACCGCGGATATATCGTGCTGGCGATCAATTATCGCAGCGGCATCGGTTACGGACGCGCATTTCGGGAAGCGCCGGGGCGAGCGGGGCGGGGTGCCTCGGAGTACCAGGACGTCGTGGCAGCAGGGAAATACCTGCAAAGACGCGACGATGTCGACGCCAAGCACATCGCTCTCTGGGGGGGCAGTTACGGCGGGTATCTGACCGCGTTGGGCCTGGGCCGCAATTCCGATCTCTTTGCCGCCGGTTCAGATTTTCACGGCGTTCATGATTGGCCAGCAGATAATTGGGAAGGGAAGCACATTCCGCCGGACCTGGTGAAACTGGCCCATGATTGTTCTCCCGACGCCGCGGTGAGTACCTGGAAATCGCCGGTGTTGTTCATCCATGGCGACGACGACCGCAATGTGATGTTCTCGCAAACCGTGGATTTGGTGGCGCGGCTGCGTGCGCAAGGTGTCTCCATCGAACAGTTGATCTTTCCGGACGAAGTACACGACTTCCTGTTGAACCGGAGCTGGTTGAAGGCATACCAGGCGACCAGCGACTTCTTCGACCGAAAACTGGGTGCGCAAGGAAAATGAGCCGAGCATTGCGGGGCCGGCCGATCCGGCAAGTCATGACGTTGTGGTTCGCCGCGGTCGCAATTGTCTTGCTCGGCGCGGCGGCGGACAGCGACGATCGCATGCAATTGCTCCCGCGTCTGCAGAATGCGGACACGCTGCGCTATGAAAGTCATGCGCGCCTCAATCGGTACGTGAAAACCAAGAGCAACGTCGCAACGATGTTTGGCCCCACGCCTTTGCGGGTCGACTTTTCGACAAACCTGGATCTTTCCATCCAGGATTTTCATTTGCTGGACCGTCGGCCGATGATGGCGGCCGAAACGCAACTGCGAGCCGGAACAACAGACACAGTCAGTTCGCTGACTCCTCCCCGCAAGGTAAGTTTCGCGATCGGCGGCGATGGTGGTCTTACCCATGCCGATGGGCTGGACGACCTCGAACCAGTCCAACGGCTAGCCTGGCAGTTCTGGGTAGCGCAATTTGCGTTTGGATGGACGCTGCCCACCTCGGGTGTAAAACCGGGCGAAAAGTGGAAATCCGAGGAGGTGGAAAAAACTCCCACGCCGATTGCTAACCTTGTCTGGGAGCGCGAAACCACCTACGTCCAGGACGACAAGTGCCCCATTCTTCCGGGTGAACAATGCGCGGTTTTCCTGACCACTGCGACCCTGAAGCAAAAATCAGATCCCGAAAACACGACGCCCGAGGATTACGAGCTCCGCCAACTCAAAAC
Source organism: Candidatus Acidiferrales bacterium (assembly GCA_963775865.1). GTDB lineage: Bacteria > Acidobacteriota > Terriglobia > Acidiferrales > UBA7541 > Acidiferrum. The sequence continues at coordinate 264,455 of CAVZKU010000016.1, forward strand.
CTACGGGACGGCCAAGGGTGCAAATGAAACTGTGCTGTACATCTCGCGGAAGACAGGATTGCTGATGCGCGCGAGTGAAGATATACAGCAATCCCTAGATGTCACGATCGCAAAAGCCGATGGCACGAACCAGGTGCAGTATTTCGTTGATGTGACGAGCCACTTTGAGACCGTTTTGGTGCCGCCCGGCCCACCTGTCGCACCCTAAATTCCGCGGTCATTCCCGGTCGAGTTTGTGTTTCGTTGTGCTTGCCAACTGCCCTTTTTTTCGCATTCCTTGTTAGAGTTTTGTCGGCGTCCAGGTTCGCTTCTGTGAATTTGTCTCACCACGGGGGGGACATGCCTCGGATTCTACTTACCACTCGCTGCCGTGACGCTGGGCTCTACGATTATTTCCGGGAAAATGCGCCACAGAACTTTCGATGGCGTTTCGCCATGCCGCGAACGATCTCGTTCGGCCTGCGATTTTTGCGGCAAAATCTTCCCGAACTTGCGATTTTGGAATATCCGACGCACGCCGATTTTTCCGAACAAATTAAAAAGAGTTGGGATGCCGTCGGCTTCTCCTTTTATCTGGAGGAGACGAACGATATCTTGGCGATGGCCGCAGAAGCGCGACGCGCAGGCGTGCCCGAACTGTGGGCTGGAAACTACGGCGCTCTGACACCATCCATCCAATCGCACTTCGATCACGTGTTCACTACCTACGGCGAGGAAGGAGTCGCCCAAAGGCTTGGAATGTGCATCGACGAAATCCAACATCCTCCCTTGGTCACTCGCTTCCAGTTGCCCGGAGGTTGGTCGCTTCCCGTAGGAGTGTTATTTTCTTCCCGGGGATGCAGTTTTCGCTGCACCTTTTGCCAGACCACCGCATTTGCTCCTAAACCGAAGGGAATTCCTCTGGCATCTTTGGATCGAGTGTTGCGCTTCTATGTTGAGCATGGCATTCATTTCGTTCTGGTGCTGGACGAGAATTTTGGCAATCTCCCGTCGCATGCCGACGCCGTCATCGAGCTTCTGGCTCGGCACAAAGTCCGCTGGCTGGTGCAATCGCGGGTGGATCTGTTTCTTCGGAACTTCAGTGATTGGCAGAAATGCGGTATGGAGGGCGCCCTTTTTGGAATTGAGAGCTTTCATCAGGATATCTTGAAACAAATGCACAAGAACGAAAAAGTCCAGGCGGCATTTGAGCTTGCTAAGCGCCTCAATCGGGAAGGATTGTATGCCCAGGGCTACTACATTATCGGACTACCTCCGGAAACGCCGGAATCCATTGCCGAGGATCTGCGCACACTGGCTTCCCTGAAACTGGACGTCACGCAGATCACCATCGTCACGCCACATCCCCAGACGGAAATGTGGCGAGAACTCGATTCCAAGTACGGCATCGTTGAAAGGGACTGGTCCAAATTCGATACAAAGCACCTCGTGTGGAACCACCCGCACTGCGCGCCAGGTGTGCTGGAATCCCTACTTGAACAGGGCTTCCATGGCTGTTATGGAAAAGACTGGCTGGCGCGGACGACCAGAAAGTTTCTTGCGATGAGAGCGCGGAAACGAGACTTCCTTTCCTGCGTTTTGCTGGGCCCGGCTCGTTCGCGGTGGGCTCGCCCGCAGCGTTTACCCTTTCTTCCTGCGGTGGAACGGACCCAAGAGACAAGAGCCCGCAGCGCGGTTGCGTAGAGTCGCGCGCAAAGCCTTAAAGCAAGATTTGCCAGGCGCGCTATAATGAAGGTTTCGGCAGAGGCCGACGCGGCCGCAGGAGACCTGGCAAATGAATTTCAAGCTGCGCAGCAATTATCAACCTCGCGGGGACCAACCCGCCGCGATTGACCAGCTCACCCGGGGCCTGGAAGCCGGAGACAAGAATCAGGTCCTTCTGGGGGTCACTGGATCGGGCAAAACTTTCACGATGGCGAAGGTGATGGCGGCTGCCAACCGTCCCGCGCTGGTCCTGGCCCACAACAAAACCCTTGCCGCGCAGCTTTACCACGAGTTCAAAGGGTTCTTTCCGGATAACGCCGTCGAATATTTCGTGAGCTATTACGATTTTTATCAGCCGGAAGCGTATGTGCCTTCTGCCGATCTGTACATCGACAAAGAAGCGACCATTAACGACGAGCTGGACAAATTGCGGATGAGCGCCACGCGCTCGCTGTTCGAGCGACGAGATGTGGTGATTGTGGCCTCGGTTTCCTGCATCTACGGACTTGGCTCACCGGAAGCGTATTACGGCATGCTGGTGATGGTCGAAAAAGGGCAACAAACTTCGCGGGAAGCGTTGTTACGGCGATTCGTGGATATTCAGTATGAACGCAGCGAAGATCTGCGGCGCGGGACATTTCGCGTACGCGGCGACATCATCGAGATTTATCCGACCTACGAAGATCAGGGCTACCGCTTCGAAATGTGGGGCGACCAGATCGACACCATCCGGCAGATCGATCCGCTGACCGGAGAGATCCGCACCGGCCAGGAGGATCTGACCCGCGTCCCCATTTACCCGAAGACGCACTACGTGATGCCACAGGATCAGCGCGACCGGGCGATTGTGGGCATCCAGGAAGAGCTGGAGTGGTGGAAAAAAGAGCTGGAGAAGCAGGGTAAATACGTCGAAGCACAGCGCGTCGTGCAACGCACCATGTTCGATATAGAAATGATGCGCACGATAGGCTATTGCCACGGCATTGAGAACTACTCTCGCCACTTGAGCGGACGCTTGCCCGGCGAAGCACCACCCACGCTATTGGATTATGTGCCACAGGACTACCTGCTGTTCGTGGACGAATCGCACGCCACGATTCCGCAGGTACGGGGCATGTATCACGGAGACCGCTCGCGGAAGCAGACGCTAGTGGACTATGGTTTTCGCATGCCATCTGCGTTGGACAACCGGCCGCTGACGTTCGAGGAATTCGAGCATCGCATGAACCAGGTCATCTACGTTTCCGCCACGCCCGGTCCCTACGAATTGACAAAGGCCGGTGGGATGTTTGTGGAACAAGTGATTCGTCCCACGGGGCTGATCGATCCAGAAGTGGAAATCCGTCCCGTAAAAGGGCAGGTGGACGATTTACTGGAAGAAATTCGCATTCGCTCGGCGAAAAACGAGCGGGTACTGGTGACAACTCTGACGAAACGCATGGCAGAGGATTTGAGCGAGTACTTTAGCGAAATTGGCGTGCGCTGCCGGTATCTCCATTCCGAAGTAGAGACGCTCGACCGCATCAAGATTCTGCGCGATCTGCGTAAAGGCGAATTCGATGTGTTAATCGGCATCAACCTGCTGCGGGAAGGCCTGGACCTTCCGGAAGTTTCGCTGGTGGCGATCTTGGATGCAGACAAAGAGGGCTACTTGCGCAGCACCACTTCTCTGATCCAAACCATGGGCCGGTGCGCTCGGCACGTGGAAGGCCGGTCCATTCTCTACGCGGATGTGCGAACAAAATCCATGAACGAAGCCATCAGCGAAACCAACCGGCGCCGTGCGAAACAGTTGGACTACAACAAGGAAAACAATATTACGCCGCAGTCCATCATCAAGGGCATTGATATGGAACTGGCGCACATTGTGGAAGCCGACTATGTCACGGTTCCACTCGATACGGTTGCGCTCGACGCCGCTGCAGCTTCCGTTAAGTCCGAAGAACAATTGGCGGAACTGCTGGCGCAGCTCGAGAATCAAATGCGCGAAGCGGCAAAGAAATTCGAATTTGAGAAGGCAGCGCAATTCCGAGACCGCATCAAATCACTCAAGCAGCAGGATCTTGCGGGTTTGTTTGGGAAGGAATCTTCAGAAGCGCCGCCTGCCAGCACCTGAGACGCGCTATTCCGACACTAGACAAGGCCGCGGCGCAGTTCCTCCAAGGGGTAGAAGGTGTCGCGCCAGACGATGCCGCCCTGGCGCAGGGTGATGACCGTGGAACGCAAAACCATGTACGCGAAGATCGTTGCACCCAGGGGCAGCGTCAGGCAATAGAGCGGCGAAACGCGCATCACCACATCCACGCCCAATTGAAAGCAGATGCCAATCAACACGGAAATCGCTGCGAGCACACGAATCCAGCCATGGCCAAACAGCAGGCCGACAAAGGGAACCACATTCATCACGAGAAGAGCCAGGATTTGCGCTGCCGCCACGGGAACGCGGAATTGCGCTCCAGCAAAGAAATTCTTTTCCACGCCGCGGACCAGATTGCCTAAGCCCAGGTGCCAGGCGACGGATACATAGTTCTGCGCCACGGCTACACCCGAACGAAATCCAGCCATTTTCACTATTTTTCCGAGTTTCATGTCATCTACCACTTCCATGGCCAGGCGGCGATGCATGCCACTTTTCTCATAAGCAGCCCGGCGCAACATTTGAAACGCGCCCACGCCCACGTAAGAACGCGAGTTCGGATTGCCCACGTTATGGGGATCGGTGGCCAATTGAAAGCCCATCCCAAAGAACGAAATAAGCACAGTGTCCCAAAAGCCGCTGCGCTCCACATCGCCGAGCAAAGTCAGATGATCGAGATCACGCTCGCGGAACAACGTGACGACCCTGCGCAACGCATCGGGTTCAAACTTCACATCGGCATCCGTGAAAATGAGCAGTGCGCCGTTGGAAGCCTCATATCCACTCTGCAGCGCATGGGGTTTTCCCAACCAGCCTTTTGGCAGTTCGCGCACTCGAACGACCTTTAATTGAGAATGCTTTGCCGCAAACTCATCGAGGATTTGCCCAGTCGCATCGCTCGAACGATCGTCTACGGCAATAATCTCCAAGGCGGGGTAATGGATAGCCACCAGTGTGGCGAGCGACGCGGGAAGTTTTTCCTGTTCATCACGTGCGGCCAAAATCAACGAAATCCTTGGACACGCGGAGTCTGCCGAGGGGGCGTAGTCCTTCAGCCAGGGCAGGCGCAGTGCGCCATAGGCAACTTTCAGTCCATAGGTAGTCCAGAAAAAAGCAATGAGACCGAAGAGTAGGATACTGAAGAAGTGCATGCCGATTGGAGTCGTAACCCAGCCTCAGGGTATCCTAGCATGGATGACGAAGGCTCTTTCTATCCTGGGTGCAGGAAGAGTGGGACGCGCCCTCGGTCTGCGGCTGCTGCAAGCCGGATGGCGTATTACCGTTGTGGCGGCGCGTTCCGAGGCCAGCGCCAAGAGAGCGGCACGATTTATTGGAGGGGGCAGGCCAGTAGCGGGTCTCCCTGCGACTTTGGCGGGGGCCTCCACAGTTCTGTTAACGGTGCCGGACGATGCCATCCGAAGTGTTGCGGCGGAATTGGCCGTCGCGGCAGGAGAGGACGTACGAGGAAGAGTTGTGCTGCACACCAGCGGTGCGCTGGACGCGGCGATGCTTGAGCCGCTTCGCTCCTGTGGGGCGTCAGCAGGTTCCATGCACCCGCTGCAATCGTTCAACGGGGTCAGCGTGCCACCGTTAGAGGGCAGGGTCTTTGCGATTGAGGGCGACGAACCGGCCGGGCGCGTGGCCAGAAGGATGGCACGGTCGCTAGGCGGAGTGCCGGTCGGAATTTCCTCGGCAAAAAAGCCGTTGTACCATGCTGTTGGCGCCTTTGCCGCGGGGCTAAGCCTGGCGCTGGAAGAAGCGGGCGTTCAGATTCTGATGAACGCGGGATTGAAGCGGCGCGCAGCGCAGCGCGCTCTGTTGTCGCTGACCCGCCAGGTGCTCGACCACTATGAAAAGCTTGGCCCGCAGAAGGCGTGGACTGGACCGCTGGCGCGTGGCGATTTTGATGTTGTGGCAGCACATGAAAGGGTTTTATCTGAGTTGCGTCCGGAATTTCTGAGCGCCTACCGTGAGGTCAGTCGGCTGTCGGCTCAGGTGTTGGCGCAGGATTCCCGGGGAATGCTCAGGGAGTTGGATGCGATATCAGGGAATTTGAAACTTGCTGCAAAAGCCAAAGGGGGCTACGCGTGACTCGATTGCAGATTCCAATCCACAGCGAAACGTTGAAGAACGGTTTGCGGGTAGTGATTGCGCCGGACACGATGGCGCCGGTTGTGACCGTCGGCGTGTACTACAAAATCGGATTTCGACTGGAGCCGCAAGGACGCAGCGGCTTTGCTCACCTGTTCGAACACATGATGTTCCAGGGATCGGAGAACGCTCCGAAAATGCAGCATATCAAGCTGGTTAATTCGAGCGGCGGCGTGCTGAACGGGTCGACGATGTATGACGTGACGAACTATTACGAGGCTGTGCCTTCGAATGCGCTGGAGCGCGTGCTCTGGCTCGAAGCCGACCGCATGCGGGCCCTCAAAGTCGACGAAGAGAATCTGATCAACCAGCGCGACGTGGTCAAAGAAGAAGTGCGCGTGAATGTGCTGAACCAGCCCTACGGAGGATTCCCCTGGCTGGACATGCCGCCGGTGGCATTTCGCAATTGGGCGAATGCCCACAATTTTTATGGCGATTTTGCCGACCTCGATGCCGCCAGCCTCGTGGATGTGCAGAGATTCTTCCGTACTTACTATGTGCCGAATAACGCCGTACTCCTCTTGCTCGGGGATGTAAAACCCCAGGAAGGGCGGGCGCTGGCGGAAAAATATTTTGGACCGATTCCTGGCGGAGCGCCCCCGCCATTTGCTGATCCGACCGAGCCGCCGCAGACCGAAGAGCGCCGTGGGTATGTCCAAGAAAAATTCGGGACGCTTCCGGCCATGGCCATTGGCTATGTGCTGCCGCAACGCCGCACGCCGGAATGGCACGCGATGGTTCTGCTGGATCAGGCGCTACACGGCGGCCGCGCCGGACGCATCCATCGCGCACTGGTGCTGGAGAAGCAGATCGCGGTCGAAGCCGATGGCGGCGTGGATGATGTGTTCGGCTACAACGGCCCGTCGCAAATGACCACGCGCATTCTGCACAAGCCGGAGTATTCGGCGGAACAGACGCTTGCGGCGTTTGATGTGGTCTTAGGCGAAGTGCAGGAGCAGGGAATCACCCAAGAGGAGTTGGACCCACTGAAAGTGAAATGGCGTTCGGATTATTACTCGACGCTCGAAGGCGGCCGTGGAGGTTACATGCCGCGGTACGGGCTGATGCACTTGCTGGCGTGCTTCACGCTATTCGACAACGACCCGCAATTGGTGAACACCGTTCTGGAAGGTTTTCTTGAGGTGAAACGGGAAGAAATCCAGGCGGTGGCGCGGAAATATCTGAGGCCAGAAAATCGTGCGATCGTCTTCCGCACGCCCGTCAACAGAGATGCGAAGGAGGCCGCGTAATGGCGACTCGAGCTCCCGAAGTGGCAATCGCAGCCCCGGCGCTGACGCCGGAACGGGCGGTTGCGTGGCCGAAACGGACGCGGGCACGACTTTCCAATGGCTTGGAGGTCGTGCTGGCCGAGGCGCATTCGATTCCCAAATTCCACGGTGAACTGTTTTTCCGCGCCGGCGAAACGCTGGTCTCAGACCGTTCCGTGGGACTGGCCGAGATGACTTCCACCGTTCTACGTACCGGCACCGCGAAGCGAACCAGTCGGCAAATTGAAGAAGACTTGCGTCGCCTCGGCGCGGACCTCGGGGCGTCGGCCGGGCAGGACACAAGCGCGATCTCGTTTGCGGGGCTGAGCGAATTCGCTGAGCCGTTGTTGCAACTGGTTGCGGAATTGTCGCGCGAAGCGGCATTTCCCGAGCCGGAATTCGAACGGGAACGCCGGCAAAAGCTGGAGGAAGTAAAGCTCGAACGTACCTCCCCAGGCTTTTTGGCTGGCGAGCGGTTGCGCAAGGTTCTCTTTGGGGCTCACCCGTACGCGCGGATTTCTCCGAGCGAAGCGCAAGTGGCGAGCTACCGGCGCGAGGATCTGCAAGCGGTCTATCGCGAAATCTACACGCCAGGAAACTCGTTGTTGGTGCTGGTCGGCGATTTTGATCCGCAAGCAATGCTCAAAGTTGCGGAAAAGACCTTTGGCGATTGGGAAGGGAAGAAGCCTGCGGCAAAGGAAGCTCCGGCGTTGCCGGATTTCCACGGCCGGCGCGTGTATCTCGTACACCATCCGGGGTCCGTCCAGACGCAGATCCTTCTGGGATGCCATGCGATCACGCGCAAGCATCCGGACTGGATTCGGCTGGGACTCACCAACAGCCTGTACGGCGGCGCGTTCAATTCCCGCTTGGTGATGAACATTCGCGAGGATAAGGGGTACACGTATAGCCCGCGCAGCGGGATTACTCCACTGCGACAACACGGCTATTTCTCTATCTCGGCCGCGGTGCGCAACGATGTCGTTGCGGCTTCCCTGACAGAGATATTCTATGAACTCGATAAGCTGCGCTCTTTGCCTGTGCCACCGGCTGAATTAGCCGATGCCCAGAACTATCTGACAGGGTTGTTCTCGATGGGTCTGGCTACCCAAGAAGGGCTGTTGTCGCAATTCTCGGCGGTCGAGCTCAATGAACTCCCTGCAGATTACCTGGAGACCTACCGTGAGAAGGTGCGTGCACTGACCTCGGTTGATTTGCTTGCTGTGACAAGGCGGTACTTTGACTCCGCCAATATGCAAATTGTCGTGGTCGGCGACCGCGCTCAAATTGAAGAACAAGCCGCGCTCTTTGGAGAAGTGCAACCCTACGATAACCAGGGCAGAAAGCTGTCTTAGGTTTTTTCAAGCGTAGACTATTCTTGAAATAGATAAGTCACTATGGAATTCGTCAAGGAGCGGGGTGCCGGACAAACACGGCGCGTTGTTTCCTCCTCCTGATCCTTGGGCTCTGGGCGACGCAGGGGTTAGGTGCGAAGAAGAAACCGCCCCTGCACCCCGTCAATCTGCACACCGCCTTAGCTTGCGAACTTCAGCAAGTGCCCGGCATCGGCCCTGCGGCTGCGGGGAAAATCCTGTAAGCGCGAAAATCGCATGGAAAATTCAAAAGCGTGAACGATTTGTAGTCAATTCGAGGCCACGGTCCGAAGAAACTGAACAGAATGCGGAAGTACTGCATGGTCAGAGCTCCTCCTCCGCAGATACACGAGACCACGGCACAGAGAGCTAGCGCAGAACCCCACCTGCAAAGAAACCCGCGGTGAAGCCGTCGCCCGGGACAAAGGCACCTGTTCCTGCGGGGAGCGAAGACCAGGAACCCTGATTTTTGTGGTTTATTCGATCAGCTCCATTGGTGAGTGGGCTTTGGGCTACTCAGATCAAGAGGAACCTGATCCGCGATTCGAATGCCATAGCCTTCAAGGGCCACGACCTTCTTCGGGTGGTTGGTCACCACGCGGATATCCTTCAAACCGAGGTCAATGAGGATTTGGGCGCCTGTGCCGCTCTCGTGCTGCACCATGCGTTGGCGCGCAAGTTCGCGATCAAGCTGCCCTCGCGTGTGAAAATGAATTTTCGGCAACGCGCCGGGAGTCTCCGGCGTATCGATCGTGAATCCGCGGCCCGTGTGGTGCAGGTACAAAAACACTCCGCGATTTTCCTTGGCAATCAATTCAAGCGACTTGGCCACCAATTGGCTGCAATCGCAGGCCACAGAACCAAATACATCGCCCGTAATGCAGTGCGAATGCACACGAACCAGAGGCGGAGTGGGGCCATCCAGTTCGCCGCGCACCAGAGCGATATGCTGATCGTGATCCACGTCGCTGGCATACGCGATCATCCGGAAATCGCCGTGGAGGGTGGGCAATGTGGTTTCGGCGATGCGTCGAACATAGCGTTCGTGCTGCATGCGATAGCGAATCAAATCCGCCACGGTGAGCATTTTCAGATTGTGTTCCCGGCAAAACTCGATGAGTTGCGGCACCCGTGCCATGGTGCCATCTTCATTCATAATCTCGCAGATGACGCCGGAAGGATTCAGGCCGGCGATACGCGCCAAGTCGACGGACGCTTCGGTTTGTCCCGCGCGAACGAGGACGCCGCCATTCCGGGCGCGCAAGGGAAACATATGTCCGGGCCGGGCCAGATCCTGTGGCCGAGTTTTGGGATCAATCGCGGTAAGGATGGTGATAGCGCGGTCGGAAGCGCTAATGCCTGTCGTCACTCCACGTTTGCCGTCAATCGCTTCGCAAAACGCCGTTCCGTGGACCGAGGTGTTGATAGGAGACATGAGCGGCAGGTTCAACTCGTCACACCGTTGTTCTGTTAGGGCAAGGCAGATCAAGCCTCGGCCAAATTTGGCCATCCCGTTGATAGCTTCCGGGGTGATTTTTTCTGCCGCGAGCGTCAGATCGCCTTCGTTCTCGCGATCCTCATCGTCGACGAGTACAATCATCCGCCCTTGGCGGATTTCTTCAACCGCCTCTTCGACGGTGCAGAATGTATTTTGCGGGGCAGATGCCATCCCATAATTATATGCTCAGTTCAGGCATTTGCGTGATCCGCGGGAGTGGTCAGGGTGGTTAGGTTAAGCCAGCTTTCGCTGATCTGGCAGGGGCTAGGGCGATTAATCCGCGCTAGCAGGCTGCGGTGCGGCAGAGACGTCGGCGTAGAGCACCGCTGCTTCGAGAGCGCGAGTCGGTAAATTGCCGCTGAGCACTACAATCGCGGTTGCCTGCTGGAGCGGATCTTCCCGGACCAGCCATTTTCCAACGCCAAACAAAACCGTCACAGAGCTTATGAGTACGAAGAGAATCAGCGCTCCCAGTATTCCGAACAGAACGCGCACACGCTGCGCTGTACTGCTATTTGATATGCCGTTAGTAGAATCCATTGCCCCATCATTTCGCAAAGTCCGTTCGCATGTACTGATCGTTAACTGATTGTGCACGTAGGACGCCAACGAGGCCACCCCGCGTCCGTAGTGCTTGTATGCCGCTCATTCATGGACCTTTCCAGCGTCGAAAACCGGAGCAACTTGAGCCACTCACGGAAAGTAGTACTAGAGCCATGTAAATCTAGCCAAAAGGATGAAAAAGCAACACCTATCTGCACTTTGCTCCTAATCTTGGCTCCAGGGGAGTAGAGAAGAAAAGCGAATGTCGAGGATTACCGAAACGAATCAGGACATAGCCATTCGCGATTCTCGTGCATCCCATCCTGCAGGAGGTTTCCATCCATGGCGAAACTTGCGATTTGGGCTGTGTTGGAAAGCAAAGCGGACAAGGAACGGGAAGTAGAGGAATTTCTAAAGTCCGCGCAACCGCTGGCAGAAAAAGAAGAAGGCACACTCACTTGGTACGCGGTGAAGATTGCGCCCAACAAATTTGCGATCTTCGATACGTTTGCTGCCGAGACTGGGCGCGAGGCACATTTGACTGGCGATATTGCCAAAGCATTGTTCGCAAAAGCGAAGGAGCTTTTCGCTAAGGATCCCGAGGTCCATAAACTCGACGTGCTGGCTGCGAAAGCTCATCTGAAGGAGACCAAGCAGAAGAGCGCACATAACTAGGTAGAATCCCTTGGACGGAGCGATTCTTATCGCATCAATGGGGCGAGGAGGCGGAAAATTCCTGCGCCGAGAAGCGCTGCGCCGGGAATGGTCAGGATCCAGGCCCAGACGATATTTTGCGTAACGCCCCAGCGCACGGCAGTAAGGCGACGGGAAGCCCCTACACCGACGATCGCCCCCGTTATTGTGTGTGTCGTGCTGACCGGAATGCCGAACCGTGCGGTGGTGAAGAGGGTGAGAGCCCCGGATGTCTCCGCGGCAAAACCTCCGAATGGCGTGAGCTTCGTGATGCGTTGGCCCATGGTTTTGATGATGCGCCAGCCACCCGCCATCGTGCCGCCGCCCATAGCGAGATGGCAGCAAATGATCACCCAAAACGGAACGTGATAGGACTTCATCAGGCCACCCGCGACCAAAGCCGCAGTGATAATGCCCATTCCTTTTTGCGCGTCATTCGTGCCGTGACCCAAGCTGTAACCTGCGGCGGAGAGCAGTTGCAGCCGCCTGAACCAGCGGTCCACAGGCTCTGGACGTTGATCCTTCACAATCCACGTAGTCAGAATGGTGACCAGGATCGCGATGACCATGCCGATCACCGGTGAGAGGAAAATGAACAACACGGGCATTTTCCATCCAGAGAGAATCAGTGCTTTGAATCCCGCATAGGCAACAGCCGCGCCTCCGTAGCCGCCCATAAGGGCGTGGGATGAACTGGTTGGGAGGCCAAGAGTCAGGGTAATCAAATTCCAGGTGATGGCACCGAGAAGGCCCGCTAAGAGAACCCGGGAGTCCACCATCTCGATGTGCACCATGCCCTTGCCGATGGTATTGGCCACCGCGGTGCCGAACCCAAAGGCGGCAACGAAATTCCAGAACGCGGCCCAGGCAACGGCGCGAAACGGAGTCAACACCCGCGTGGAGACCACTGTGGCAATGGAATTCGCAGCGTCATGCCAGCCGTTCGAGAACTCGAAAGCCAGGGTCAAGAAAACAGTGAGGAGAACCAGTGTGAAACTGTTCACGGAGATCAGGCGTTCTTCAGGATGACGCTCTCAATTACGTTAGACACGTCTTCGCACTTGTCGACAGCAGTTTCAATTACTTCAAAAATTTCCTTCCACTTAATAATCTGCACTGGATCCTTTTCCTCTTCAAAAAGCTGCGCAATCAGTATTCGACAGATGCGGTCACTTTCGTTTTCCAGGCGATTGATCTCAATGACCCGGTGCAAAGCTTTTTCCGGGGATTCCATGGCGTGAATGGCCTCTTTGAGCTCGGAGGTCGCGGCCGCCAGGACTTTGCTCAGTTCGATGGTTCCATGGCGAACTTCGGTAACCCGATAGAGCACGAAACGGCTGGAAGCGGCGTCAATCAAATCGATGACATCATCCATGGTGCTGCAGAGCTCGTGAATATCTTCCCGGTCAAAGGGAGTGATAAACGTCTGGTTGAGTTTCCGGAAAATCTGGTGGGTAATCTCGTCACCGTTATGTTCGATGGCCTTGATGATCTGCACCTGTTCCGGAACGCCCGTGTAATGTTCCAGCATGCGGACGAAGGCATGCGCTCCCTCCACGATATTTTCCGCTTGCTTCTGGAATAGGACAAAAAAATCCCCGTCATGCGGCATGAACCGCTGCAAGAAACCTGGCATGTTCCGTTTGCTCCCCCCTGAGGAGCGAACTGTGGCATAGGAAGTCTATCGAAGCAGGGGAGAGCAGGCAAGGAAGCTCGTCACCTGGGGATGGGGAGGGGGACCTTCCTTGCTTTGGCCGGCCTTACAGGAAGAAAAATGGTCTTGACGTCTCCAGTAGCTTACCGTAAGTGAATACTTACATGCAAAGCGGACTCGCGGCCCTCGGCGATCCCACGCGCTGTTAACGAACTGGCGGCTGGGCTGCCGGTATTGCGGCCCCGGGTGTCACAGCATCTTCGTGTTCTGAAGCGAACTAAACCCGGAAGGCATCGCGCTGCTGCGCGATCACTTTGCCCATCTCTGGGACCAGGCTTTGGCGGCTTTCCAGAAGGCTGCGGAAGACGAATACCGGAAGGAGAAACAGCATGACTCCCCGAACAGCACCAGGGGCGGCAGTAAAACGGAAACTCGCGATCGCATCGTGAAATAGAACGGCCTTCATAAGGACCTTCTTGGGATGTTTGGCGGTTTTTTGCATTTCTTCTCGCGCTTGTGCGCTAACACGGAATCGTTTGCCAGGAGGATCAAAAATGAAGGTGTCGTTGCTCTATCGGATCGCGTCTGTTTTACTTGTGCTCTTCGCCGTGGGACACACACTGGGATTCCGGGAGACCCCGCCCGAGTGGGGCGTGGGCGCCATTGTCAATTCCATGCAAACGGTTCATTTCGACGCACAGGGATTCGACCGAACTTATTACGACTTTTATGTCGGGTTCGGGCTCTTTGTGTCCGTGTTCCTACTGTTCGCTGCAGTTTTGGCCTGGCAACTTGGCCGGCTGAGGCCGGAACTATTGGCGACGATCCCGGGAGTCACGTGGTCCCTAGCCATCTGTTTTGTCATGGTCACGGTATTGAGCTGGCGTTATTTTTTTCTTGTACCCGTTCTATTCTCAGGGTTGATTACACTGTGCTTATTCTTGGGAGCATGGTATGCCCGAAACGTGCACGGGTTCAAGGCTCAGTAAAGCAAAACAGGGTGCAGAGAGAGAATTCCACTGCACCCTGAGAGGAACTGGACTACAAGGAACGCAAGAAATTCAAGAGATCTTGCTGTTGTTCCTGCGACAGTTGGTTGAAGAGGCTCACTACGGCATTCGCTTCGGAGCCGTTTCCGGCATGTTGTTGAATGGCGTTGACGAGTCCACCATTTCCGGGGTCCGACCGGCCATCGTGAAGAAAGAAGATCCGCTGGCTTAGTCCCCAGAGCGGAGCAGTCCGAAACCCGTCGGGTCCTGCGGAGCCTTGGGAGACATGGTCGGCCAGTCCCTCCCCCATGTGACGAACCAATAAGTCAGAGAATAAACCCGCCGTCTGGTTATTGAGGCCGGTTGTAAGGCTAGACGTCGAAGTCGGCAAGGATGGCGTATGGCACATCGTGCAATGAATCTGATTGAAAACGGACTGCCCATTCTGGATGGAGGAGGCCCTGGGACTTCCGGAAATTCCAACGGTTGAAGGAGTTGGAGGTGCCAGAAAGCGCATGAAGTTCGAGAAGGCCACGATATCGCTCGGAATCTGGTCGCCCGTTTGGGAGAAATTGGTGGAGTCTTCCGGCGTGGGATTTATGAGGCAAGAGGCAGGTGGATGGTTAATCGGTGGGGCCTGGGAAAAAAGAAGAACGTCAATCTGGAAATCGCGGTCACGCGACTCGCACAGCGGGGAAATGATCCGGGAATGAAACCCGGCAAAGGTGACCTGGTTGTTCCTTTTCCTCCTTCTACTCTTCGCGGGCCAACGACGCAACCGATGACCTCGGCAATGACGTGGACGGTGAATGGACTGGGAGGCGCCGTCGGAAGCGGACGGAATCTGTTTCCACTTTCGTTCGAAAGTCGAATCAGACTGGGGGTATGAGCGCGACTTTATGTGGGGGCACGGAACACGTCAATTGCGCCGGGGTACAGATTCGGTACAGGGAGGGGACTAACAACTTCTCAAAAGTATTGGGGTGAAGATTGCAAACGAACGGACGATCGTACTCAACAACCCTGGGTGGCAGACTTTCCAAGAAAAAGGGCGGCCGAAAATCGACCGCCCTTTGTTGAATTAAGTTTTCTGGGCTAGCTGGATATGTCTAGTACATTCCGCCCATGCCGCCCGGGCCACCGGGACCACCGGCAGCAGCAGCCTTCTTATCGTCTTCCTTCAGCTCGGCCACGAGCGCTTCTGTGGTGAGCATCAGGCCCGCGATGGACGCGGCGTTCTGCAGCGCCAACCGGGTGACCTTGGCCGGGTCAATGACGCCAGCCTTGACGAGGTCGACATATTCGCCGGTGTCAGCGTTGAAGCCGAAGTGATCGTCCTTGGACTCACGGATCTTACCGATCACAACCGCGCCTTCAAAGCCGGCGTTGAGTGCGATCTGGCGAGCAGGCTCTTCGAGAGCGCGCTTCACGATGCCCACGCCGACGTGCTCGTCACCTTCGGCCTTGATCTTCTCGATGGCCGGGAGTGCGCGGAGCAGTGCAGCGCCGCCGCCGGGAACGATGCCTTCCTCAACGGCCGCACGAGTGGCGTGCATGGCGTCTTCAACGCGAGCCTTCTTCTCCTTCAGCTCGGTTTCGGTTGCCGCGCCCACCTTGATGACGGCGACGCCGCCAACGAGCTTCGCCAGGCGTTCCTGGAGCTTCTCGCGGTCGTAGTCGCTGGTGGTGATTTCGATTTGCTGACGGATCTGCTTCACACGGCCTTCGATTTCGCTGGCCTTGCCTCCGCCTTCCACGATCGTGGAGTTGTCCTTGTCGATGGTGACCTTCTTGGCCTTGCCGAGATCTTCGATCTTCACGTTCTCGAGCTTGATGCCGAGGTCTTCCGTGATGGCCTTGCCGCCGGTGAGAGTGGCAATGTCTTCCAGCATGGCCTTGCGGCGATCGCCAAAGCCGGGGGCCTTGACGGCGCTGCACTGCAGCGTGCCGCGCAGCTTGTTCACCACCAGGGTGGCGAGCGCTTCGCCTTCCACTTCCTCCGCGATGATCAACAGAGGTTTGCCGAGCTTGGCAATCTGCTCGAGCAGCGGGAGCAGGTCCTTCATCGAGCTGATCTTCTTCTCATGGATGAGGATCAGGGCGTTTTCCAGGACGCATTCCATACGCTCCGGATCGGTGATGAAGTAGGGAGAGAGGTAGCCGCGGTCGAACTGCATACCTTCGACGACTTCCAAGGTGGTGTCCATGGTCTTGGATTCTTCCACGGTGATGACGCCATCCTTGCCAACCTTCTTCATCGCTTCGGCAATGATTCCGCCGATCTGTTTGTCATTGTTGGCGGAGATGGTGCCGACCTGGGCGATCATGTCGCCCTTGACGTCCTTGTGCAGCTTCTTGATTTCCTCGACGGCCACCTCGACGGCCTTGTCGATGCCACGCTTCAGAGCCGTGGGGCTCGCGCCGGCCGCAACCGTCTTCACGCCTTCGCGGAAGATAGCCTGGGCCAGAACGGTGGCCGTGGTGGTGCCATCGCCGGCGACGTCGCTGGTCTTGCTGGCGACTTCGCGAACCATTTGCGCGCCCATGTTCTCCAGCGGATCGCGCAATTCGATTTCCTTGGCGACGGTAACGCCGTCCTTGGTGATGATCGGCGCACCGAACTTCTTTTCAATCACCGCATTGCGTCCCTTGGGGCCGAGGGTGATTTTTACTGCGTCCGCGAGGGCGTTCACGCCGCGTAGAATCGCTTGGCGGGAATTTTCCCCGGTAACAATCTGCTTCGCCATTTCTTGATTCCTCCTGAAATTTTCTTACTTGAGATTCAGACTTGCTTACTTCTTTGCAGCCTTGGCTGCGCCGCCCAACTTCGCGAGAATTTCTTCTTCCCGGAGGATGAGGAGCTCTTCGCCATCGATCTTGATTTCGCTGCCGCTGTACTTGCCGAACAGCACCCGATCGCCTACGTTCACGTCCAGGGGAACCCGCTCGCCCTTCTCGCGCTTGCCCGCGCCGACGGCAATGACTTCGCCTTCTTGCGGTTTCTCTTTCGCGGAGTCGGGGATGATGATCCCGCCCTTCACGGTTTCCTTCTCTTCAATGCGCTTCACGATGACACGGTCGTGCAGCGGTGTCAGATTGACTGCCATCTTAGAAAAACCTCCATTATGGTGAACTTGCGGTGTGACGGAAAATGGTGAGAAGGGGCTGTAAGGCGTTTAGCACTCCTCACCACCGAGTGCTAATATACCACCTTCTCCCCTCCAGTCAAGGCTTTTCCTGGCGATTTGAGTCAATTTTATGCCTCCTTCATGTTCGGGACCTTGAAGTAAGATATTTATTTTCAATAGTATAGAGATGCCAGATTTTCCTTGCACTTGGTCCTTGCCGTGCTTTTCCACGAGCGCTAGACTCGCGACAACCTCTTCCATGCGCTGGCTCCTCTACCTGCGACTCATCCTTCTGACTGCTGGTACGCTGCTGCCGTTTTTCTGGATGGTGGTGATCCTGGGCCATCGTCGTCAGCGGAATTTTGAGCGGGTGTTCTTCTTCCTCTGTTTGGCGCTTACCTGCTTTTTTGCTAGCAGCCTCCTGGCGCTGAATGCGGTGCTGTTCTATGGCAGGCCCCCGCCGGCACTGCTCCGCTTTGCGTGGACTTTTCTTTGCCTTGGCCTCTGGTTTCTTCCGCCGCTGGTCGTGCAGCTCCATGTCGAGTACTCCTCGATTCGGGGGCTGATCCCTCTCGGAAGAACAAAAATTGCATGGCTGGTGTGTGCTTGGGTGCCCGCGGTCATCCTGGTTCCATTCTTGATGCGGGCGCTTCGGTCGAAGGAGGGATCCGATTTCAATCTTCCATCCGGACGGATTGGCCTTCCCTTCCTGCTATGGCTCGCTGTCGCGCTGGCGCTCGGAGGGTATTGGCAATGGCGATTTGAGAAGACCGCTCCGGACCAGACGCAGCGAGTCTTTCACAGGAACTTGAAATGGAATTTCGGGGTGCTCACTTGCTTGTTGGTCGGATTGTTTGCGTTGCGCTTCCTTTCTCCTGGGGAAGAAAGCTGGACGTTACTGATGGTCATGCTGATTGCGCTGGTTCCGCTCGCAGGTTTGATCACCCAGGTGCAACGATTCAATTTCTTGCAGATCGGGCGCCAGCGGAACTTGATTTACGCGGTTTTCCTTGTCTTCGTGGCGCTGCTGTATCTGAGCCTAGTGCGCCGCGCAAGTCTGGTCATGGATTCCTATCTGCCACCGGAAGCGACTGCGGCGCTGTTGTTGTTCTTGCCGGTGGTTTTCTTCGAACCGCTGCAACGGACAATGAGGCGCTGGCTGCGGCAGACCGCGCAGACCGAGGTGGACCGCGCTCAGAAGTTGATGGGACCAATCAATGAAATGGCACGGCTTGGCGACTCAGGAAGATTGAGAGAATTCAGTGAGCGATGGATTGCCGAGCAGCTACAACTGGCGGAGGTTGTTCTCACTGTCGATTGCGATGACACGATGCCAAAGCTCGGCGAAACACGACGGAGCGGCTCGGCGGAGTCATTTGAGATCCACAGGGGAGCTCAGCACATCGGTACGCTGGTTGTTCGTCCCCATGGTGCCATGGTCTCTGGTGAAACCTTCGCTTCACTGGAATTCATCTGTGAGCAATTGCCGGCGGCATTCGATTTGTGCCAATTGATCGAAGAAAAGCTGCAACTTGAAAGGGAATTAGCCGAACGCGAGCGGCTCGCGCTGGTTGGACAAATGGCTGCCAGCATCTCTCACAACTTGAAAAATCCTCTGGGTTCGATCAAAACCATCCTGCAGGTCCAAATGGAGAGCGAAGAGCTGCCTGCTGCCCTGCGTGGCGAGACCCAGATGGTTCTCGACGAAATCAATCGCCTGTCTGCCAAGCTGAACCAATTGCTCCAGTTCAGCCGTCCCGGCGTGCGCCCCTCCCATAAAGGTGACCACTGCAATATCGTTTCCGTGGCTGTGAGCATTGCCGAGGTTCTCTGTCACGAAGCTGATTCCAGCGGCGTCTCCCTCGAACTGGCCGAGCACGCTGGTGGGTGTGAGGTCGCCGCAAGCTCCGAATCCGTCAACGACATCCTCTCCAACCTGATTCTGAACGCCATCGAAGCGGTCGGCCGTTCCGGCCACGTCACGATAGGCTTCCGCTGTGAAACGCACACGTGCACCGTCGCCATCGAAGACGACGGCCCTGGCCTCACCCCTGCCCTCCGCGAAAAAATAGTTCAGCCCTTCTTCACCACCAAGCCCCGCGGCACAGGCCTTGGCCTCGCCATCGTCACCCGCCGCTTGGAAGAACTTGGCGGGAAACTCGAGATCGACAGCCCCGTTGGCGATAACCGCGGCAGCCGCTTCCGTATCACAATCCCGTTGGCAGCAAAGGAAACCCAGCCATGAAAACGATTCTCATCGTAGATGATGAGCCTGCGGCGCGTTACGGTCTGCGCCGTGCACTCGAAGGCCGCTATCGGGTGTTGGAAGCGGATTCTGGGGCTGCGGCGCGATCCGCGATGGTCACTGATCCCCCGGATTTGCTTCTTCTGGATGTGGTCATGCCGGGCGAAGATGGTCTGGACTTCTTGAAATGGCTGCGAAGCGAAGGCCATTGCTTGCCTGTGCTCATGGTTTCCGCGCTGGACACCGCCAGACCGGCGGTGGAGGCGCTGCAATTCGGAGCCGCGGATTATCTGGTGAAAGGATTTGAACTGGAGGAATTGCGCACCCGCGTCGGCAATCTTCTGATGCTGGCTACGCTGGAGCGGGAAAACGACTCCTTGCGCCGCCGCCTAGCGGCCGAAGGACAATTTGGGCAGATGATCGGCCGTTCGGCAGGTATGCGCCGGGCTTTTGAAATGGCGGACCGCGTTGCGGCTACCGACTCCACGGTTTTGATTCTGGGCGAGAGCGGAACGGGAAAAGATTTGCTCGCGCAGGAGATTCATGCGCGCTCCCCACGAAATGCTAAAGCGTATGTGGCGGTGAATTGTGCAGCGCTACCCGAAACGCTGATCGAATCCGAATTGTTTGGATACGAACGCGGAGCTTTTACCGGCGCCGCACAACAGAAAAAAGGCCGGTTCGAGCAAGCCCACGGCGGGACGCTTTTTCTGGATGAGATCGGTGACATGAACCCAGTCACGCAATCGAAAGTGTTGCGTGCCCTCGAAAATCGCACGATTGAGCGCCTTGGTGGGATGCAATCCATTCCCGTAGACGTGCGAGTCATCAGCGCGACGCATCGCAATCTTCCCTTGGCTATTCGTGATGGCAAATTCCGCGAGGACCTGTTCTACCGCCTGCGTGTAGTCACCATCGATCTCCCGTCTCTGCGCACGCACAAAGAAGACATCGCCGCTTTGGCCGCAGCCTTTCTGCAAATTCATGGTGCTCGCCTTGGGCGCTCCGGAAGACTGGCGAAAGAAGCACTAATGACACTGGAACGCTACGACTGGCCCGGCAATGTCCGCGAATTGAAAAACGCTATGGAACGGGCCATGGTGCTCTGCCGAGACATAGAAGTAGGTGTGAAGGACCTACCCGAGGAAGTAGTTAAGGGCACGCCCGTATTGCCCAAGAGCGGCTCGGACGGCGGGGATCTAGGTCTGAACGAAAATGACTTTCGCGAAGCCAAACGCAAATTTGAGGTTGCGTACCTGCGAAGGCAGCTCGCTGCGCATCGTTGGAACATCTCACGCACCGCCGCCACCATCGGACTGCATCGCCAGAGCCTGCAGGAGCGGTTGCGCGAACTCGGCATCCGCCGGCCCGGCCAGGAAATCCCCGAAGAGGATGATGAAGGATGATCCGTCGAGGGTTTCTTCAAGCCGGCGGCGGCAGCACGCGTTTCGCCACGGACAAAGCGCTCGTGCAACTCGCCGGCAAGACGATGCTGCAACGAACCGGCGAGCTTTTGGCCAGCGTTTGCGATGAAGTAGCTATCGTCGCTCCGGCCGGCAAATACGGGAAAGAAGCTTGGCCTGTGATCGCCGATCGCTGGCCAGGAGAAGGTCCGTTGGGGGGAATCCTCACTGCGTTGTCCACGATGCAAGAAGCCGATTCCAGTTCGACCAACAGCTGGGCATTGATTGTGAGCTGCGATATGCCCTTTTTGACACCAGCCTTCCTCGCCTTTTTGTGCGACCGCGCGCTTCGCAGTGCCGCGCAGGTGGTGGTGCCAAAATCCACTCGCGGGCTTGAGCCGTTGTGCGCGTGCTGGGACGCCAGTGCTACCGCGGCTGTTCAAACCGTTTTCGATTCCGGAGTCCGCAAGGTTACCGAAGCAATGAAACGCCTTCCGATGGAACTGCTTGACGAGTCGACTTGGAAACGGTCTGATAGCGATGGTCGGCTGTTCTGGAACATGAATACCCCAGCAGACTTTACGGAAGCGCGCCGCATTCTGGAGATAGAGAATCGATGAGTGGAGAACGCCAGCAAGCCGGATTGACGTCCGCCAGTTCCGACCAAGCCGGTGCGCAATACTATTTTGAATTTCGTGACGTATGCAAAGCTTTCGGCGACCGCGTCGTGCTACAGGACGTCAGCTTTAGGGTAAAACGGGGCGAGACCTGCGTGATCATGGGCCGCAGCGGTGTTGGCAAATCCGTCTCGTTAAAACACATCATGGGTTTTCTCCATGCCGACTCCGGCCGCGTTTTCATCGACGGAGTGGATGTGACCGACTTCACCGAGCGCCAGTTCGAAGAAACCCGCCGTAAGGTCACCATGGTGTTTCAATCCGGAGCCTTATTTGATTCCTTGACCATTGCGGAAAACATCGCCTTCCCCCTGCAACGCCAGCCCGGCCTTACAGATGAAGACATAGGAGAATACGTACTGAAGCTGGCGAAAATGCTGGAAGTGGAAGAGGTTCTCGACAAAGTGCCAAGCGAGCTTTCCACCGGAATGAAGCGTGCTGTGGCCATCGCCCGCGCCCTCGCACAAAATCCCGAAGCCATTCTTTACGACGAGCCCACCACCATGGTGGATCCGATCATGGCCGGGCATATGGGCGACCTGATCCTGCGGTTAAAAGAAGCCTTTCACAAAACCTCCATTGTTGTCACGCACGATACGCATCTGGCCAAACGGCTTGCCGACACTATCGTTTTTTTGCAGGACGGCAAAGCGCAGGTCTTCGGTTCGTGGAAGGACTTTGCGAGTTCCACGGATCCATTTCTCCGTGATTTCCTGCTGCAAGATGAACTCATCCCTGCCCTGGACGTGACCCTGTGACCGTTTCCGCCCCTGCGCTGAAGGATCCCAAGACACAACTTCGAAAAACGATGGGCTTTTGGGACGTGCTTCTTTTCAATATTGCCACCGTCCTCGGCCCGCGCTGGATCGCGGCCGCGGGACACAACGGCACATCCTCCATCAGCTTGTGGGTCATCGCTGCACTTTTTTTCTTTGTGCCCGGCGCGTTCGTTATCAATGAGTTGTCGTCGCGCTTTCCGGATGAAGGTGGTTTGTACGTCTGGGCCAAGGAAGCCTTCGGGGACTTTCACGGTTTCGTGGCCGGATGGACGTATTGGATCTATACCGTGTTTTATTTTCCCGGCTTGTTGCTCGCAAGTGCTTCGATGAGCGCCTACGTACTGGGCGAAAAAGGGGCGCCCCTCTCCCAAGATCGTACTTTTCTGCTGGTCGTCTCGTTGGTCCTTCTTTTCGTGGCGGTGTTACTGAATATCATCGGGCTGAACATAGGCAAGTGGTTACAAAATGCCGGCGGCGTCGGAACCTACTTGCCGCTGATGATGCTCGTGGCTGTGGCGCTATTGGTGTATTTCAAGCACGGATCGGTGACGCACTTCAGCTGGTCCAATATGATGCCCACATGGAATTGGGACACCGTGAATTTCTGGTCGCAAATTGCGTTTGCATTCACGGGTCTCGAATTGGTTTCGGCGATGAGCGAAGAAGTACGTGATCCACGGCGCACCCTGCCACGCGCGGTCTTTGGCGCGGGCGCCATGATTGCGTTCATGTACATTGTTGGAACCTTCGCGATACTTGCCCTGGTGCCCGCCGCGGACCTTGATCCGAAGAGCGGGGTATTCCACGCCATCACTCTGGGCTCTGTCGCGCTGAAGCTCGGGTTTCTGGGCATTGTGGCGGCTTTGTTGGTTTCCGTCGGAAATGCGGGGGGCGTCGGAAGCACAGTGGCGGGTATTGCGCGCGTGCCGTTTGTGGTGGGCATCGACCGCTACCTTCCCGCGGCGTTTGGCAAAATTCATTCCCAGTGGAAAACCCCGTACCTCTCCATTCTGGTTCAGGCGGGCATCTCCGGGACGATTCTGCTGCTGAGTCAAATTCAGAGTGAAACCGTCCAATCCGCCTACCAAATGCTGATTGACGCAGCGATCATCCTCTATTTCATCCCCTTCCTGTACATGTTTGCTGCCGTCATAAAATTGGCGCGCCGCCGGGACCGTGAGGAAAATCCCCATGCAGTTCTGATCCCCGGTGGGAAAATCGGATTGTGGCTTTGCGGAATCCTGGGATTTTGCGTCGTTTTGCTTGGCATTTTCGTTTCTCTGGTTCCCCCAGGCGACAGCATCAACAAATGGAGTTTTGAACTCAGGCTTGTTGGCGGCACTCTCGCCTCCATTTTCATTGGACTGATTCTGTACTGGCGCGGTGCGCGCTCTAAAGACAGTGAGAAGTTGCGTTAAAATAGAGTCTTTGCTCGAGATTGCGCTTCCCATGAATTTCCGCAGAATTTGTTTCTTGGCGTTTTTCATTCTCGCCTGGATAGCCTCTGCGCAAACCGATATGCCGAAAACGGAAACGGTGAAGGGTTGGATCAGCGGCGAACAGTGCGCCAAGTCGCAGGCCAGAACCGGCGTTTACAAGGGGAGCAATCCTGATTGTGCGCGAGACTGCGTGGCCAGAGGGAAGAAGATTGCGTTCATCGATCCGGCTGGAAAGCGCGTCCTCGTAATCGCAAATCAGGACGCGGCGAAGGACAATCTCGGCGATTACGTGGAGAGCACGGGCGAAGTGGACACTGCCGGGGCGACTCGGCGGATCGATTCGATCAAGCTGCTCAAAAAAGGGAAGTCCGCGTCGCATGCCCCCGTGGAGAAGGACGGCACGGATCATTAAAAATTAAAAGCCCTGGCTGACGAGTTGTTCAACGCTAAGGTTGCTCGCCGTTTTGGTCCCGCTGCGGGCTTCCAGGTAACGTTCCACGTATTTTCCGAGGATGTCAGCTTCCAGGTTCACCGCATCACCAATTTTCTTGCCTTGGATATTCGTGTGCTCGTAGGTAAACGGGATGATCGCAACTTCCGCCATGCGGCCATTCCAGCGGGCCACCGTTAAGCTGATTCCATCAATGGCAATCGAGCCCTGCGGCACGATGGATTTGGCAAACCATTCCGGCACTTCGACGCCATACCACCAGTTTTCGCCCTCGGGTTCGAGACGTGCGACCCGCCCGATGGTATCGATATGCCCCAGCACAAAATGTCCGCCAAATTCTTTACCAGCGGTCATGGGTTGTTCCAGATTCACGCGCATGCGGGCTTTCCACTCACCGATCGAGGTCTTGCGAATCGTTTCCGCGGAGAGATCGGCGGAAAAGTGTTGGCCGTGCATCTCCACCACCGTCAGACAACACCCATCGACAGCAATGCTGTTGGCAATCGCTAAGTGGGGAGCCACCGTTGGAGCGTGAATCGTCAGCCGCCCGCCGTCCTTATGAACTTTCAGAGAATCGACAGTCCCGAGATGCTCGATAATGCCGGTAAACATGGAAAACCTCGCCAGAGATTAGGCCGCGAAGAAGAGCGCACCCCGGGATGGTAAAGCGAAGCAGTAGGATACCGCGAAACGTGAGGGAAGTCCTTGACGAGCACCGGGACAGGGAGGGAAGATGTGGTCAGACCACGCTCCTGGTCGGAGGTGGTTTGTGTTCGATCCGAAGCTGACCGATCCACATCCGGAAGCAACAAAAACCTATCCGCAAAAAGTACATTGTTCCGTTCACAACCGCGACGCGCGAGTTATCGTTGCTAACTGGCCGATAAGCGAAGAAGGCTGGAGCGGCTGGCGCGTCATCGATTGTTCGCTTTTGCCACAGGGAACGGTCCATTGCGGAATGGACTGCCTGTCTCAGGCAAAGCTGAAGGAAGAATAGCTGCGGCTCGTGAACGAGTCTGCGAGGAAGGCATAGAGAATTTCTGTGTTCGCGCCTGAGCGTGTTCGGGAGTCAAAGCAGGGCGTGGCGCGAACGAGAATCAGGCCGGTTTCCCGCACTAGATGGAGGAAAGGAATGAACGACCCGGAAATTCTGGACCGTATCCTGCAGAGTTGTAGTTTTCGCTTCCGCAACGTGCTTTGCCCGAACAAGGACAAAGTGGCACATATCGCCGCGGTAAAAATGCAGGGGGAAGACGTGGACTGGTCAGTGGCAGAATGTTCGTTGCTTCCGAATGGCGAAGTGAAATGCGCCATGACTTGCCTGTTGCGTAATTTCGATTCGCCCGAATAGTCCTACGATTGGCTGCGCTTCAGGCTTCCTCCGAGCGGTCTCAGAACGCCCGGAAACGTTGCGATTCCTTTTTTAAGCCGGCACATTTCCTGCCATTGCGATTTCCCGCAATTTTCGCAAATCCAATTTTCCGGTGCCAAGGTATGGCAACTTTTCCAGGTACAGGAACTGATCCGGACGCGGCTTCCAGAGTGCCGGCAAATCACTCTTGGCTAGTTTTTCCAGGCAGTCGTGCAGTGCGTCTTCTTTCAAGGTATGAACTACGACCAGCCGTTCACCTTTCTTTTCGTCGGGTATCGCCGTCACCGCTAAGACTTGTCCGTCGGCTCCGATCAACTCGTGAAGCTTCTCCTCCACCCGGATGTGTGGCACCATCTCACCGCCAATTTTGCTGAAGCGGCTCAGACGATCGGTAATGCGCAAAAATCCGTCCTCGTCCACGGTGGCGATGTCTCCTGTGTTGTACCAACCGTCCTTCAACACCTCCGCCGTTTTTTCCGGACGATTCAGGTAACCCACCATGATGTTTGGTCCGCGAACGAGCAGGAGACCCGGCTTGTCCACCGGAAGCGATTCACCGGAATCCGGATCGATGATGCGCACTCCTATCCCGGGCAGGGGATGTCCGATGGTGCCGCGCTTTGCACCAACCTGCCGGAAATAGGCGGCACGAAAATCATAGGTATTTACGGCCACGACGGGTGAACATTCCGTGCAGCCATAACCTTCGAGTGGACGAATCCCAAAATGATCTTCAAAGCCCTGGGCGATGCGCTCGGGCAATTTTTCCGCTCCCGCCATCACGATGCGCAAACTCCCAAACGCTTCTGGCGGGCAACGCCGGGCGTACGAGTTCAGAAACGTTGGCGTAGAAAGAAGCATGGTTACGGAATACTTGCTGACCAGCGCCCCAATAGCCTGTGCGTCGAGGGGGCTTACATGAAACACCACACCAATGCCCGCGAGCGGTGGCAGGCAGAGAGTGCCGGTAAAGCCGAACGAATGGAAAAAGGGAAGTATGCCCAGAATGCGGTCGCCGTCATGGAGATGAAAAACCTGCTCGAGTTGCTCCACATTCGAAGCCAGGTTGAAGTGCGAAAGCATTACGCCTTTCGGTTCTCCCGTGGAACCGCTGGAGAAAATAACCGTGGCCGTATCGTCGAGCGAGGGCGGCCGCGACACTCCCAGGAAAAGCTCCAGCAATCGCGCGGGGAGCAGCTTCGCGGCCAGGAGTGCTGCGATCTTTTCGAGGAAACCTGGATTCAGGGCCAGGTCTTCCGCATAGATCAATTCCCCCGGAGGCTTGATCGGAACCTTTTCCAGGAACTGCCGCGATGTGACCACGGTCTTTAAGTTGCATTGCTTCACACAGGAAGCAATCGATTCGTTTGACGATGTGTAGTTCAGATTGATTGGAATCTTGCCGAGCAGCAGCGCCGCCCAATTGACCAGCGCACCAGGAATTGAAGGAGGAAGAAGGATACCTAGCATTTTCTGATCCCCCCAGAGAGGTCGTAAGCGGCGGGCGAGAAATACCGTCTTGATCAGCGAATCGCCAAACGTCAGTCTAGGTGTGCGCCCATCTGCCATGGCGAAGCGACGGGGGTGGCGACGCGCCGCTTTCATGAAGGAACGAGTCAGCGGTTTCATAGAGCGGCGCCGCCGCTGGAAAGCGTCTACACCCAACTCCTGCACGGCTTGGCGCACTTCCGGTGCGGTGGCCGTTGACGGAAGTGGCTTGCCGAACGTAATCCGCACGGGGTAGGGAATCGCACGAGGCCATTTCCAGAGAAAATGCCCACCGGAAAAACTGAAAATCGAACCCCAAATGCCGTCAATGTTCACAGGAATGATGGGTACATCAATGCCTTTGATGATGCGTTCAAACCCACGGCGGAAAGGAAGCATCTGGCCAATGCGCGTGATCTCGCCTTCCGGGAAAATGCAAACCACTTCTTCATTGCGCAACGCTTCAGAGGCTTCGCGCAGCGAGTGAATCATTTCGCGCGGTCCCTGATCCGAGGCAATGGGGATGATCTTCAACATTTTTGCGAACGGCTTGATCACTGGATTTTCGTAGACACCCTTGAACATGAGGAAACGGATGGGCCGGTCGGTGGCGGCGATGAGCAGCACAGCGTCCACCCAGGAGGCGTGATTCGGAGTCAGCAACGCGCCACCGCGCGCGGGAATGTTTTCCTGGCCCTTCAGATCCAGCCGGTAAATTGTGTGCGCGGCAATCCACAACAACAGGCGAAGCAAGGAATCCGGCAAAAGCCACAGCACGTAAGCCAGCGCGCCGAGCGTTCCCACCGATGCCCACAAGAAAATCCCAGCCGGCCCAAGGTACAGAAAATGCTTGCAAAGGTAGTAGACCACCGAGGCGGCCAGAATCCCGATGAACGACAGAAGATTGGCGCTGGCCAGCACTCCGCCGCGATGTTGCTCTTCCGGACGGTGTTGCAGGAGCGCACTGATGGGAACGATGAAAAAGCCGCCGAAGAAACCGAGCGCGGCGAGCAGAAGCAGCACCGTAGAGAAAGCTAGACCTGGAAGTGCGAGCAGAAATCCGAACAGCGTGATCCCCGTTGCGCCGAGCGGGATCAGACCGTATTCGATCTTTCCACCCGAAAGGTATCCGGCGGCGAGGCTGCCCACGCCGATGCCGATTGCAATGGCCGCTTGCAAGTAACTGCCGTGGGCGGCGGAGACATGCAGAATGTCGCGTCCATAAAACACAATGTCAAATTGCAATAACGCGCCGAGAAAGAAAAAGTAGGTGTTTCCCGCGACGGCGAGCCAGAGAACGCGATCTTTGGCAATACGCTCTCCGTTGGCCCACAGGTCGCCCAGAAAATTGAGCTGGAATTTCTTTGTGGGATCGGCTGCGGCAACTTTGCTGATGCCGAGGCTAGTCACCAGGCCCACGACCGAACACGCCAGGAAGAATATGCCGGAATCTTGCTGACGAGTTCCCAGCCAATCCTTGAGTTGTCCCGCTGCGACAGTACCCGCGATGGCCGCGAGGAAAGTCCCCAGTTCAATGACGCCGTTGCCCCAGGAGAGACGATTCTCCGGCAGAATCTCTGGCAGCAAGCCATATTTCGATGGTCCGAATAACGCGCCTTGCGTGCTCGCCAAAAATAATGCCGCCAGCGACATCGGCATGCTGTGGACGGTAAACCCGGCAACCGCAAACAGCATGACCCCAATTTCGAAGACTTTTGTTCCGATGGTGACAGAACGCTTGCTGAAGCGGTCGGCCAGGTAGCCACCGGTCATGGAAAAAAGGATGAACGGCAGAGCGAAGAGCGCGCCCACCAACAGAACCTTAGTTTCTTCTTCGTCGGGGGTCAGGTTTGTGCCGATGATCAGGTAGAGGACAAGAAACTTCAGGCCATTGTCGTTGAACGCTCCCTGAAATTGCGTGGCGATCAGGCTCCAGAACCCTACACGCCAGGAACGAGAAGCGTCAGACATGCCCAATGGCCTCCAGGAATGGGGCGTTAAATGCGATGCCAAATGGTCGCAGAGAACCGTTGCATTGAGTAGATGTTTTTTCGCGCCGCTATTTTGGAACGTGCTATCGGTAACGTTTTGCGAACTCAAACGAAAGGTGGGTACAGCAGAAAAGCCAGCCAGTCTAATTGGATGAGGAGTTTCGAAGGGTGACTTCGATGGCGATATCCGGCCCCATCTGTTGCATCGAACGGATACGTAGTGGTGGGAGAGCCGAGTCCGCCATCAGGACAAAGGGAACTCCAACTTTTCCTGCCAGCTTTGGTGCGTAGAAAAGAACCATTTTCTGCACAAGCGCAGCGTTGAGTGCAGTGGCATTCATCCGCGGGCCAGCTTCGAGCAGCACACTCAGAATTTCCCGCTTGCCCAATTCCTTCAAAACGGAATGTAAATCAATTCTCTTGTCCCGCGCTTTGCTAGAAATCAATTCGACCCCAGCATTTTGCAGCTTGCGGGCTTTCGGTGAGTTTAGCGAAACAGCCGTGAAAACAAGGAGGTCATCTTTGGCGGATTCGACGATACGGGATTTGGGAGAGAGTCGCAGCTTGGTGTCGAGAATGAGGCGCAGCAAGGGGCGCCGCCGCGGCAAGCCACTGCGGTCGGTCAGTAGCGGGTCATCGGCCAGAATGGTTCCGATTCCCGTAAGTAAGGCGTCGGAGGCGTGCCGCATGCGTTGCACTTCGGCCCGGGATTCTTCGCTGCTGATCCATTCGCGCTTCTTGCTGCCACGCCCTTGCGGGATAGAGAGCTGGCCATCCAGGGTCAGCGCCGATTTCAGCGTGACGAACGGCTTGTGCGTTGTGATCCAGTAGGCAAATGCCTCGTTCAATTTTTCCGCTTCGGCTTCGAGCCGCCCGGTTTCCACTTCAATTCCTGCGCCGCGTAGCCGCGTAAATCCACCGCCGCGAGTTTTAGGATTCGGGTCTTCCATCGCAGCGACGACGCGCGAAATTCCTGCAGCGATCATTGCTTCGGTGCACGGCCCGGTCCGTCCAGTGTGATTGCAAGGTTCCAGCGTTACGTAGAGAGTGGCGCCGCGGGCCTTCGTTCCGGCTTGTTTCAAGGCCACAATTTCCGCGTGGTCGCGCGCAGCGTACAGGTGAAAGCCGTCGCCGACGATCGCACCATCTTTGACGATGACGCAGCCGACGGTGGGATTCGGGCTAGCGCGCCCAATGCCTTTGCGCGCCAAATCGAGCGCGTGCTCCATGAAATGCAAATCGTGATTGTTCACGGTTATCAGTTGAACAACGAATCCGCGTATGTCTGTGCGTCGAACGGCACCAGATCGTTGATCTTCTCGCCGGTGCCAATAAAGCGAATGGGCAATCCTAACTCCCGCGAGATTGCCACCACAATGCCACCCTTCGCAGTGCCGTCTAGCTTAGTCAAAATGATGCCGGTCACACCGACGGTGGTCGTGAACTCCCGTGCTTGCGCCAGGCCGTTCTGCCCGGTGGTCGCATCGAGAACCAGCAGCACATCATGTGGCGCACCGGGAATCACTTTCGCCGCCGTTCGCTTCATTTTTTCGAGTTCTGTCATCAGGTTCGACTTCGTGTGCAGTCGGCCTGCCGTATCGACAATCACGGCATCGACATTGCGCGCTTTTGCTGCGGCCATCGCGTCATACACCACCGCAGCTGGATCGGCCCCCGATTTTTGCTTGATCACATCCACGCCATTGCGTTGCGCCCAAATTTCCAGTTGCTCGACGGCCGCAGCACGAAACGTGTCCGCAGCGCAAAGCACCACACTTCGCCCATCCTGGCGTAACCGGTTCGCGAGCTTCCCGATGCTCGTAGTTTTTCCTGCACCATTCACACCGACCATAAAAATCACGCGCGGATCATTGCCATTGGCCGCGCCTGCCAGCTTGGGCGTATTGCCATATACATTCAGGGCGCGGAAAACGTGCGCCTTGATCTCCCGCTTCAATTGTTCGCCATCAGAAAGCGCATTCCGCGCAATCTGCTCTTTCACGGAATCCAGAATTTCGCGAGTTGTTTTGACACCCAAGTCAGCGGAAAGCAATGCCGTCTCCACTTCCTTCAGAACTGAAGGATCAATCTGCCGCCCGCCCTTGGTGACGTTGTCCAGCGTGTCAGCCAGAGCGTTCTTGGTCTTGCTGACGGATTCCTTCAGCCGCTCGAGCAGCGTCGGTTCAGGTCTTCCGAAAAGGCTAATCATACAGTTCGATGCGCATGCAAAGGCGCAACACGAAATTGTAACAGATAGGGAGAAGGGAAGGACTAGACGTGGACTTCGACGGCCGAGAGCCGTAGTTTTCCCGCTTTTATCGCGGATTCCAGGGCGTTGACTACCGTTTGATCGAATTTCGATCCTGTAAGCGCTTTAATGCGGCCCAACGCGTACTGCAAATCCATCGCCGACTGGTATGGCCGATTGGTGGTCATCGCATCCAACGTGTCGGCGACAGCGATAATCCGGGCCATCTGGGGAATCTGCGGTCCAGATAAACCGTAAGGATAGCCGCGGCCGTCCAAATGTTCGTGGTGGAGTTCGATGCCGGGGAGCATATCCTTCAGTTGCGACACAGGGCGCATGATGTTGGCGCCTTTGGTCGTGTGGGTCTTCATGATTTCGAATTCCTCCGGAGTGAGCGAACCGGGCTTTTTCAGGACACGGTCATCCACGCCGATTTTGCCCACGTCATGCAGCAGCGCGCTGATTTTCAGTTTGTCCAATTCTTCGGCGGACAGCTTCATTTCCTGAGCAATCACAGTCGAGTACTTCGCGACGCGACCGGAATGACCACGCGTATACGGATCCTTTTCGTCGATTGCCGCAGAGAGCATGCGGATGGAGCCGATAAACAGCTCGCGGTTTTCTTCCGCCGCCTCCTTCAGTCGCTCGATGTATTCCTCGATGTCGCTTGCCATCAAATTGAAGTTTTCCGCCAGTTCGCTGATTTCGGCGGCACCTCGCACCGGTGTGCGCTGGTGAAACTCACCACGGCTGATGGCCCGCGTCGAAGCCGCCAGGATCCGAATCGGGCCGCTGATTCCCACGGCGAAGAAATACCCAAACAGCAGCGCGATCAACACGACCACACTCACGAACGCCAGAGCCTGCCGGTTCAATTCCGTCACGCCAGCGTCGGCCCGGGCTTCATTCACGCTTCTTTCCGCGATCACGGCCCAGTTCACTTCGGGAAAGGTGCTATACGTTCCGACCATTTCGACGTTACGCTTATTCTCTTTTTCCGTGAAACGAACCGTCTCTGTGGTGCGCAACTCGCGGGGCAGTTCCTTGATTTGTCGTACCAGATGCGACTTGTCCGTAAGGTCTTCTCCCGGCACAAAATGCTTTGTTTCCGGATGCGCCACGATGTGCCCGAAATGATCGACCACGAACACCGTCCGGCCGCGCACACTCGCATCCTGCAGTCGCCGCAGGATCGGGTCCAGCGAAACCACTGCCGCCAGCATGCCCGTGAAATTGTTCTGTGGGTCGGTCAGCGGTACGGCAATCACGAACGCAGGCCGGTTATCTGGCGCCAGCGCTAGAGGATCGCTGCGAAACTTTACGGACTGCACCGAGCTCACAAACGCGCGTTGCAGAGCCTTCGCTACAAACGGATCCTGCTCGGCCCGAAAATTTCCTTGCGAAGCGCTCGTACCTTTTCCATCGCGCCCTACTGCCGTCAGGTAAATAAACGTGTTGCGGTTGGAATCGACGAAATTCTCGAGCAGCCGTGTGATTTTCGGCTCTGCCACGGGATCCGTTACATTGTCGATCAAACCGGTCAGCGCGAGAATCTGCCGCTGGCTGATCAATTGTTGCGTCAGATTCGATTCGAAGAATTGCACTTCCTGGGCAAGTGATCGCGTTAGCTCGGTTTGTTGTACGCGCTCCATGTCCACGAGTTTTTCCTGGCTGAGTTCAAGCACCTGGCGATGATACAAGCCAATCGGTAGCGCACTGACAAGCAGAAGCGCCCCAAGCATTAGCCATAAGATGCGCACCCGGCCGGTACGGAGGCGCGTCAACAGGGATGGGAGTGAGACCGCCATCGCAACAGTTCAATTTTAGGGGACTCGTCAGCGGGGGACGGGCTGGCCTAAGGGACAGGCGACGCGCAAATGCCACTGGGACTAACGTACCAATGACCAAGCACTTAGCCGGTTATTCCCGTTTCAACGGCCGTTCCATAATCGCCCGAATGGCATCCCGCGGGGAGTTGCCGAGATGCAGGAAGCTGTGCACCTGTTCGGTGATCGGCAGTTCAATGTTTCGTTCTCTGGCTAAGCCCAACAACGCATCCGTTGTCCCTACGCCTTCGGCCACCATCTGCATCGTTCCCAGGATTTCCGGAAGCAAACGGCCGCGGCCGAGTTCAAATCCGACATGGCGATTGCGGCTGAGCTCTCCGTAGCAAGTCAGCACCAGGTCGCCCAGTCCTGCCAGTCCGCTCAGCGTTTCGGGTTTGCCTCCCAGCGCCACAATGAGGCGCGCCATTTCCGCGAGTCCGCGGGTAATCAGCGCCGCCAGCGAATTCGCACCCAGTCCCAATCCCTGGCACGCTCCCGCGGCAATGGCCATCACATTCTTCATGGCTCCCGCCAACTCCACACCCAACACATCCTCATTGGTGTAGAGCCGGAACGTTGGGCCGGCGAATTCTTCCTGAAGAAACGCAGCCAATGCACGATCTTGAGAAGCCAAGACCACCGCCGTGGGATCGCCACGTGCAGCCTCCAACGCGAACGACGGACCGGAAAGAACCGCAGACCGGGGAATAAACTGTAACGCGAAGGCCTGTGCAATTACTTCGGTCATCCGCAAATGGGTGGCGGGTTCGAGTCCTTTGGTTGCGCTTACCACCGCGCTATCCGCCGAAAGATACGGAACTGCTTTCAAATAAACGCTGCGCGCGTGCGCCGACGGCACCACGCCAACAACAATCTGCGCATCGCGCAGCACTTCGCCAAGATCATTCGAAGCCTGGACACACGAAGGAATGGGGATTCCTGGCAAATACGTCGGATTCTCTCCCTTTTCCTGAATGGATTGAGCGATGGCCGTTTCGCGCACCCAGATGCGGATCTCGTGCTTGCGGCGGCTGTGGGCCAGTACGATCGCGATCCCGGTACCCCAGCTTCCCCCGCCAAGAATGGCGATTCTGCTCATGCGTCTTCGCCTTTCGATTTGCCCAGTGAGTATTTTGGCTCCGTACCATCCACCAATCGCTGCAGATTTGCGTCATGCTTGTAGAAAATCAAAACCGCGGCAAAGAGCGTTCCAAGGGTAATTACCAGGGGCGGCGGGTGACCCGGTGCCCACAGAAAATAGATCAACAGAGGCATTGCCGCCGCCGCCGAGAGCGAGCCGAGCGACACATAGCGCCAGAAAAACATGACCAAAAGAAACAAAATGAACGCAAGCAAAGCCGCCAATGGGCATAAAGCGATAAACACACCCAGAGCCGTGGCCACTCCTTTGCCACCCTTGAATTTAAGCCACACCGGAAAACAATGACCCAGCAGAGCGGCCATGCCTGCGAAGATCATGGCACTGGCCGATTGATCGGTCACCCGCGCCGCCAGCAAAACCGCTGCCGCGCCCTTGGCGGCGTCCAGAAGCAAGGTCAAAATCCCGGCAGCTGGGCCGGCCACACGGGAGACGTTGGCCGCGCCGATATTGCCGCTGCCGTGTTCCCGCACATCTTGCCCGCCCAAGAGTTTCGCAAGAATCAGACCGAACGGGATGGAACCGAGAAGGTACCCGGCGAGGACGAGGAGCAAGGTTGCCACCGCAATGCCGGCCATCGAACGTTAGGTCTCCGTCACAAAAAGGAACGACTGCACCGTAGTGTACTCCGCTCCCGTGGATTTGAGCTTGCTTTCGATGAGATGGAACGCATGAGCAGTGAGCGCGCCAAAACCACGGGAATCATGGAGTTTGCCAGCCGTAGCGAGACTTGGCGGAAGGCCGGGCGGATCAAAGCGCGCTAGCGTAAGGTGCGGGGTAAAAGGACGGCCCTCCAGAGGAAAACCAAATTGGTGCATGGTGCGATCGATGTCCTGTGCAAGTGGCTGCAAATTCGCGGAAAAATCCATCCCTGCCCAGAAAACGCGCGGTTTTTTTTCATTCGGGAAAAACCCCAATCCGCGGAACTGCAGGGTGACGGGCTGTGGACTACGAATCATTCTTAATGCCGTTTGAAGCTGTTCCAGCTTGCCGACTTCGGTGTTGCCTAGGAACTTCAACGTGACATGAAGATTCTCCACGCGTGCCCATTTCACTTGTGGTGCAATCTCGCGAAGTTCTTGCAAGAACTCTTGCAAGTTCTCGCGAATTTCAGGGGGAATTTCGATGGCAATGAACAAACGCAAGACAGAATCCTGACTAAGAATTTGAAACGCGACGCGGTTGCGCGTGCGTGCTGTACAGGAAGTGCGTGCGCACCATGTCCAGCCCAAGCTGCGAGGCATAAAACCGGATGGCCTCTCGGTCGCCGGCCAAGTGCACCAGTTTTTCCTTCACTCCCGCAGGCCCGGCCACGGCGATGTGCACGGTGCCGACCGGTTTTTCCTCGCTCCCGCCGCCCGGCCCGGCTATTCCCGTGATGCCCACACCCAAAGTGCTTCCCACATGCCGGCGAATGCCTTCCGCCAAGGCGATGGCCACCTCGCTGCTCACGGCGCCCTTTGCCGCGATCAGTTCCGCGGGAACATCCGCCCACGCCGTTTTCATTTCGTTGCTGTAGCAGACCACGCCCCCCAGAAAATAATTGGAACTGCCGGGGATTCGCGTCAACCGTTCGGCGAGCAAGCCACCCGTGCAGCTTTCGGCGGCGGCGATTGTGGCGCGGTTGTCAATCAGCAACTGCGCCACCACTTCTTCCAGCGGGGTTGCGGCATGAGCGAAGATGCGATCACCAAGGGCCAGTTCGAAACTGCGCACGATTTCGTCCAACGTGGCATTGGCTTCCATGGCGTTGTCGGTCCACCGCCGAAGATGGATTTGAATTTCGCCCGGAGTCGCCAAGATCGTGGTGTTCACGTTCTTGAAACGCGTATAGATGGGTCGAATGCGCTCTTCGACGTGGGATTCGCCTAGTCCGGTGACGCGCAACTCGCGATGAAACATGCGCATCGCGTCGGCGCGCCGCTGCAGCCGCGGCAGCACCTGCTCGAGGAAAAGCGGCTTCAACTCGCGTGGCGGGCCCGGCAGAAGCGCCACCATGCGCCCCTTGTCTTCGATCCACAAACCCGGCGCTGTGCCACGCGGATTCTCCAGCACTTCCGCTCCTTCCGGCACCATGGCTTGGCGAAGGTTCACAGCCGGCATCTCTCGCTTGAAGCTGCGAAATCGCGCTTCGATGGCGCGAACGACAGCCTCATTCCGTTGCAACTTGCGGCCCAAGAGTTCCGCGACCGTCTCTCGCGTCAAGTCATCCTCGGTGGGACCCAACCCGCCGCTCGCAAGTACCACTGGCACGCGGTTGAGTGCATCGCGAAAGGCCTCCGCCAACAACTCTCGATTGTCGCCCACAATGGTTTTGCGCAGGACTTCGATGCCCAGTTTATTCAGCTCTTCGGTGAGAAACAGCGAGTTTGTATCGATGCGATCGGGTGTCAGAAGCTCCGACCCCACAGCAATGATTTCCGCTTTCATGGCCAATATTGTAGCGCAGGCATTGCGAGAGAACGGCAGGGGGGCACAAAATCTGTTGGAGAGCTAAGCGGCACTCATCCGAGTAGCGGAATCCCGCGGACGTTCCAATCGATCGTGAAGAGCGCGCTATTGGCGGCGAGAATTGCCCGTCCGCTGGGGAGCAGCGCCAGGCCAACCAGCGCGGGCCCGCTCAATACGTGTTCAGCGTGACCTTGGGGTGTGATGCGCACAATCCCGCGATGCCCCGCGCAGGACGCGGCGATATAGAGATTGCTGTCTTGATCGAAGGCCATTCCCTGAGGTCGCCCCAGTCCACGGTAGAACACATGAACCTCGCCGCCTTGGGTGATGCGGTACACGCGGTCATAGCTCGAAGTCGTCGGCCCGGTCACGTACAGCTCACCACTGGGATGAAAGACCAAGTGATACGCCGCAACGGAGGGTTCCAGAGTAGCAAACACAAAAATCTCCCGCTGCGGGCTGATTTTAAAAATCGTGCCACTCCGATCACCGACAAAGAGATTTCCTGCTCGGTCGAATGCTATTCCAGTGGCGATGCCCATGCCTTCAATCCATTCTTCGGACTGGCCGTTCTGCGCCACACGATGAATCGTGCCGTCATGCCGGCAGGAGACAAACAGGTCGCCGTTTGGACCGATGGCCAAACCGGTGGGATTGATCAGGGAAGTGACATACGGCTTCACCGCATAGTTTGGGCCAATTTTGTAGAGTGAAACCGGAACACGTTGGCCCCTTGGCCCGCTAAACGTCACATAGATGTTTCCTTGCGCATCGACGGCCGGGTTGGAAACGGGGTGCAGGTTATCCGCAATCTGGTAGGCAAGCGCCACGGGGTATGGCTGGCTCTCATGCTTCGCGTTGACGACCTGAATGGTTCCCACCGAGACATTTTCCGGCACGCGCACGATCAGCCGGTTGTTGCTGGCCAGAGCCAATGCCGCTTCGGTCTCGCCGAAACGCACCAGCGGACGCACGCCGCGACGAGACGTGAAGGAACTCCCATAAATGGTGATTTCGCCGCCGGGCAGTGCCGCCGCTGGCGCAATGCGGTCAATGTGCGGAATGCCGTTCTTTTCGTGGGTGGTCCCGAACGCAAACTTCATAACACATAAAAGTGTAACGCGAGACGCAAGCAAATGGCAGCATAGACCCCCGCCATCCAATCGTCCGCCATGATCCCCCAACCTCCGGGAAGCTGTTCCAACCGGCGGCAGGGAAAAGGCTTCAAAATATCGAAGATTCGGAACAGCACGAATGCAGCTAGCAGATATTTCCAATTCAGCAGGCTCATGCCGGTATAGAGCGCGAACATCCCCGCGTCGGAGGCGTGCAAGAAAGTCCCCGGAGCAGCCAGTGGTGCCAGGCCCAAAATCAACGCCAGATGCACTCCGGAGACTTCATCGATCACGACATACTGCGGGTCCTTCACATGCGCGAACTCCGCCACCTTGCTGCTACAGCCAACGCCCAGATATGCCAGAACCAGCCACACGGCGATGGAGGGCACCAGCAAAACCAGCATCCCCAAGCTTCCGGACAGCAGCGGCGCGTCTGTACCCATGCTGAGTTGAAGGCCTTTTCCCAGGAAAAGAAACCAACTGTAGGGGTGCGAGATAACCGCGAGGAACAGTCCCACCAGCGTACCCCAGGTTCCCGGCGCGGGCTTTAAGTAGCCCGTGCCTAAGACCGTCGCAACGCCGTAGGCGAAGCCTGGTTTTTGCCCGGCCCCGGCTGTCGAAGTGTTACTGGATGGTTTCATTGGGTTTCCGTTTGCCTTCGCCCAAGGCGTGCCGGTCCGCTTTGGGTATTTCTTCCTCGTCGAAAATCGGGTCGGAGACAACATACTTTTCCGCGGACCAAGCACCCAGGTCGAGCAACCGGCAACGTTCCGAGCAGAACGGAAATTCTGCGTCATTGCTCGAATCCGTGGGTTTCTTGCAGATGGGGCACTTGTGTTTCATGGCGAAGAAGATGTTTTACCACAGCGCGGCCGGAGAACAAAAAAATGGAGGCTAGGCGAGTACGCGCAGCGCCGCGCCTGTCGAAATACGCGTCAGTTTTTCTGCTGGTGGGGCGGAAGGTATCGGCCGAACTGCTGGCCTGGGTAGAATTTCCACCACGCGCCCGATGAGGTCGTACGCATCCGTCTTGGTAATCTCAACCTTAGCGACGTCACCCGGCACTGCCAGGTCTCCATTCGCCAGTTCGATATCCGTTAGATATAACTTGCCGTCGATGTCCGGGGCCATTCCTTCCAGCCGCGCTTCCCACACCAACGGATTGTCCATTGAAGGTCCTTCGACCAACGCAACTTTTGTCTGGTCCTTGAAAGCGCGCAAATTCTCCCGCGAAATCTTCCGCTGCAGCGCCATCAAGCGGGCACGCCGCTCCTCAATTGCGTCTGCGTCTACTTTTCCGTCGAGGGGATAGCTGGCCGCGTTGTCCACGTCGGAGTACGCAAAGACGCCCATCCAATCGATCTTTGACGCGGCCACGAATTGGTAAAGTTCCTCGAAATCGTCCTTGGTTTCGCCGGGGAATCCGACGATAAAGCTGGTGCGCAGCGCTACACCAGGGATGGTTTTCCGCACGCGCTCGAGCAGCTTCAGAAAAGCGTCGCCATTCGATCCGCGCTTCATGCGCGCCAGCACGTTGCGGCTTGCGTGTTGTAGCGGCATGTCAAAGTATTTTGCCAGTCGCGCGTGAGCCGCCAACGTGTCCAGCAACCTCTGCGTTACGCGATTCGGATACGCGTACAGAAAACGCACCCACAGCAGTTGCTCGATGGTCGCAAGTTTTTCTAATAATTGTGCCAGGCCATCGCGCAGACCAAGATCCTCCCCGTAGGAAGTGGTGTCCTGCCCGATCAGAGTGACTTCGCGTGCGCCCGCGGAGGCCAGGTTTTCGGCTTCGCGCACTACGGATTCGAAGCGCCGGCTGCGGAACGCGCCGCGCAGCTGCGGGATGATGCAGAACGAACAGGGATGATCGCAGCCCTCGGCGATCTTGATGTATGCCTGATGTTTCGGTGTAGTGATGATGCGTGGAGTCAGATCGTGGTACAGGAACGAAGGCGGCTGGGCCGGCAGAACCTTTAACTGGCCTTCCACGGCTTCCAGGATGCGTTCCACTTCTCCCGTGCCGACCACCGCGTCAACCTCCGGCACCTGCTCCAGGATCTGCTCGCGGTAGCGCTCTACCAGACAACCGGCAACGATTAGCTTTTTGGCTGCGCCGAACTTCTTGTGTTCTGCCATTTCCAGAATGGCGTCTACCGATTCTTTTTGTGCGGGTTCAATAAAGCTGCAAGTATTGACGACCAGGACCTCGGCTTCGTCCGCGCGCGGCGTCAGTTCGTAGCCTTCGCGCGCCAGAATGCCCATCATCACCTCGCTATCGACGAGGTTCTTTGGGCAACCGAGGGAAATGAATCCTACCTTTGGCATGGAGCGATCTCGTCCTGGGCGTAACCTTTTTATTTTAGCATGCGCCGTAGGCTGTCCCTAATGAGAGCCACGTCGCACACGTCGCAAGTTTGCATTCTAAGGCGAGAGTTCACAGCGAAATCAGCGGGGTCGTGGAGTGGAGCGAACCTGCTCGAGGAGAGCGCGCAGGCGGAATGCGTCGCAAGGGACCCCTCCAAAGCGCGACTGCGCGTAGACATCCGTGAATTCCTGAACGGCCGGAGCAAGGTTGCCTTGCATCGCGAGCGACGCGGCGAACTCGCGCGGTGTTTGTGTGTCTCGACGCGGGAACCCACGTTTTTCGAGTAGGCGCAATAGCTCTGTGTAGAGCCGCGAAGCCATTTGCGGATTATTCCGCTCGGCTGCCGG
Organism: Candidatus Acidiferrales bacterium; assembly: GCA_963775865.1. GTDB lineage: Bacteria > Acidobacteriota > Terriglobia > Acidiferrales > UBA7541 > Acidiferrum. The sequence continues at coordinate 304,955 of CAVZKU010000016.1, forward strand.
CAGATTTGCGAACCACGCGAATCTTATCCATCGCAAGAATGAGCGCACCCAATCCAGTTGCAGCAAAGCCAGCGACAGCACAAGCAAGATGGGAACAACGAAGCGTAACGACGTATGCGAGCGTTGCCAGTCCATCAGGCGCGCCATCTCATGGTCCTGCAGCCGCTGTATCTTGCGATGCCACTGTTCCTTCCAATCCGTCGAAATCTGGCCTACGTTTCGCGCCAAAGAGATTTGGTGAGAGAAGTCGTAATTGATCACCCATTCATTCCAAGAAAGTTGGAACCAATCGAGGTACATCGCCAGTCTCGACAGAAGTCCTGCAGCCTGATCGTTCGAAGGAGGTGTCGGGTCGAAAGTGATCCAGCCGCTGCCGGGAAAATACGCTTCGACCCAACTGTGGGCATCGCTGGCGCGCACAATGTAATCTCCGCCAACGTCGTTATATTCCCCCGGCAAAAACCCATTCACCTCGCGCGAAGGAATTTCGAGTGTGCGGAGCATAACGGCCATAGCGGTTGCGAAATACTCGCAATGCCCGGCCTTAGTTTCAAACAAGAAGTGCGCCAGTGGATCCGCCCCGGTCTTTCCTGTGAGGTTCAACGTGTAGGCAAAATTCGTACGCAGATACCGTTCGACAGCCAGTGATTGATCGTACGGATTGTTCACCCCGGCGGTGACGCTGCGCGCCAGTTCGGGGATGCGCCGGTCGAGCTTGGCTGGCAATTCCAGGTAGGCCTCACGTATCTCATCGGAATACTCGGTGCCGGCAAATCGCGCTTGCGAGGGCCGAGCTACGGGAAGGATGGAAACTCCTTGGTAACGAATTTGAGAGAAGTTGTGAAAGGGATTGTAGATCGAGCCAGTCGAATCGATGCTCACATAACTGCGGCGCGTCGTTCCATCGTAGGTTCCTCCCTCGCCGGAGAAGTTGCCACGCAGGGCCATCACTTCCGCGGGCGCGAATAACGCGTCACTCGCCAGCGGTTGTAGCAGAATCGTGAATTCCACCCCAATCGCGGACTGGCGTTCCAATTCATTCGGCGATGCCATCGCGATCCAGCCGCTGGGCCCGGGCTCGCGCTTTCTCAATCTCGTTTCTGTGGAATACCACCGATGCCCATCGAAATTCGTCAGGGCGATGCCGCGCCAGCGAAGCATCGGATAACTCACGGGGGCGCCGGTTTGCACGCGCATGACGACCGTGCTGCTCTTCTTGATCTCACCAATTTGTCCGAGCTCGACATTGTCTGTGAAACCGCTCATCAAGGAAGGCTGCAGCCCTGTGCGCGCAAAATATCCAGCACTGAACCGCGGAAAAGCGAAAAACAGTACGGAGCCGATGACCACCGCTCCCAATGCCACACTCAACGCCGCGAGGGAAAGCGCGCGATGAAACCGGCGTTCTCGCAGAAGGTCCACGCCCACGGCCGGAAACACCGCTCCGTTAGCACCCCGCCGGATCTCCAGCCCCACAAATACCGCCACCGCAAACACCAAAAAGACCACAAAGAACGCCAGGAAGGAGGTATCGACGGTGAAAACGGCGGAAGCTAACACGCCCGCGAACGCCACCATCGACAGGAAGAGCGCATCGCGGTCGTTGGCCACGCTATAGAATCGCACCAGGGCTACAAACAATTGGAAATGCACCACCGCGAGAAGCGCGGCGTACAGCCCGGGATTGGGCGTATCGCCGGCCAGCGTCCGGGAAATAAAGAATAGGTCGACGAAAAAAAAGAACGCGTAGGCGACGACCAGCCGCGTTGCCGCCGAAGGTTGCAATTCCGGGGGACGCCCTCGCCACCAGCGCAATCCTTTGTACAAAACCAGGGCCGGGGCAACGATGGTCGTGAATAGATCGAGTTTTCCGGTGCCCACCAAAGTCATGACGGAAGTCAGCACAAGAAAAAACAGCGCCGTGCGGTAGAAGCGTTCCGCGGGAAGAGGATTGCTCGGTGTCACTATGGAGGAAGCCATCGCGTGAAATTCAGAATAACACTCTGGCTATGCCAACCGGACGCTCCTAGCCCAAAGGATAACCGTACCAGCGGCCTGGTTCAGAAACGGATGAGCTCCGGACGGACGCACGCACTTTCCGGGAGAGTTGTTCCAGCCAAAAGCGCCTCGTGGGCTACTTTGCGCGTCAGATTCGAGATGGGAACTGCGGAGAGATCATCCAGTGGCAATAGTCTCGAGTGCGGTGTCCGCACAAGCTTCTGTACGTCGGCACGGAACGGAAGCACCGTGATTTGACGATGAGTCACGGCGTGCCGGACCTTCGGAAGCGGACGCAGCTTGGCCGGCATCCTCTGGCCCGACAAGTGGGAACTCTTCAGGAAGGCCCGAAGCTCCTTTACGGCATCCTTTTGCACTTGAATTGTTGGAAAGTGCCATATGCGGGACAGTAGGGCAGCCACATCCAGAGTAACCGTGGAGTTTGTGCCGGATTTGGGTGGCGGTAGAAGAAGTGTCCGGCCTTGCGAGTCAACAAGGACGAGAGCGCCTAGAGTGATTTCGACGGTGGCGCGCTTATTTCGCTTTTCCGGGATTACCTCCACTAGGCCCAATTTCCGAGCTTGGCAAAATTCTGAAACGGGGCAAAGCAGGCATTGCGGCGAGCGGGGCGTGCAGATCGTGGCGCCCAGTTCCATCATCGCTTGATTCCAGTCCCCCGGGGCCGATGGCGCGAGCAAATTGTCGGCTGTCTTTTGTAATTGTTGCCAGCGGGAGCCGGTTCGCATGTCACCACGAATCGCGCCCAGGCGGGCGATGACCCGCGCGACATTGCCGTCAAGGACGGCCAGCTTTTTGTCATAGGCGATGCTGAGAATTGCCGCAGCTGTGTAGGCCCCAATTCCTGAAAGAGAAAGCGCCTTTTCCTCGGTATTCGGAAAAAGCGACCCGTGTTCGGCGACGATCTGCCGCGCGGCTTTCTGTAGGTTTCTCGCGCGAGAGTAGTAGCCTAAGCCCGCCCAGTACCGCAGAACTTTTTCCTCAGGCGCTTCCGCCAAGGTTCTCACATCGGGAAATTGCTCCAGAAAGCGTTCGTAGTAGGGAATGGCCGCGGCTACGCGCGTCTGCTGCAGCATGATTTCCGAGAGCCAGATGCGATAGGGGACTTTGTTACGGCGCCAGGGCAGGTCGCGTTGGAACTTGCCAAACCACGCCAGCAAGTTTTTGCGAAAACGATGCAGTTCGCTGCCCGTGAGCATGTCGGGAAACAGTGTCGCGCAAAACGGTTGCGAAGGATAGCAGGAGCTCACGATGACGAGGTAAATTCTTCGGCGAAGACCACGTACGACGAGTTCCACACCTCCGCGGGAATGCATCCCCGCGGCTGCGACGTCACGACGATTTTGAACGACTCAGCTTCTGCCGCCAGTTCCGTGAGCCGCGGCTGCTTTGCCTCGACCGGCAGCGCTTCGACCAGCGCGAGATGGCGGAGTATCTGGAAAATATTCTCCGCAGCCGCAGCGAGAGGAACGATGGCCGACGCGCTGCGAAATTCGATCAGTGCCGCGCGTTCATGAAAGTTCCAGGCAATCGCAGCGCAGAGTTCGACCGCATGCTCGAACTGCTCTTTTTCGGCCAAAGTTGAGTTTGGTCTGGCCGCCTCGCTCTGCGGATCTAGCACCAGCAGCACGCGCGTATCGTCCTCGCGCGCGAATTCTCTCACCATCAGCGAGCCAAAACGGGCCGAAGCTTTCCAGTGCACATGCCGTGCGCTGTCGGTAGGAAGGTAGTCCCGCAGAGCATAAAGGTCCGGTCCACGGCCCTTCGCCAGGCTCTCCATTGCGCCTTGAATACCCGGCAACACCTCCAGGAATTCCGGTGTGGCCTCAACCGAAGGGTAAACGAGCGGCTCCGTGGCCAAGTCCAACCGTCGCGCTTTTTGCAAGAACCCGAAAGGAAAGCGGGTGACAATCCGGAACGCTTCCTGCCGGTACAAGCCCCGTCGCGCGAATCGCAACGGTATAGATTGCTTTACCGATTCCGCGCGTGGCAAATATGGAAAATAAACCGGTGTGGCGAGCAGTACCGCCGCGGCGTGCGTTTTTTTCTTGGCGCCTTCGACGCGCAAAGAGAATGACGGGAGTGTTTGTTTTTCATTTTTCAGTTCTACCGTGCCGCGCACCGTTTGCCCTGCGAAAATGTGCTCCGGGAGCCGCAGATCTAATTCCACGCCCGCCAAGGTAAGCGAAGAGAGAACGCCGGACATGAGAATGCTCGCAATCAGGCAAGCCAGAATGAGGAAGAGAAGATTATTTCCCGTGTTGATAGCCGCCAGAGCCACCAGAACGATTCCGCCAATGTAAATCCAGCCTTCGCGCGTGAGCCGGTACTCCATCCGGTAGGTGATCCAGCGCAGAGGCGTTCGTTTCGCCAGGACGGGCACTATCGTCACCCCCACCCAACCGGCCACCAGCAAGGCGGACAGGGCCGTGGCGCTCGCGAGGACCAGATTGCCCATTTGTGCTGCTGCCCCGGAATACACCGCGAGAATGAAAGCGACGCTGAGTGCCGCCATGGCAAGGAAAAACGCGCGCACTCCCGGGCGATCGGCTTTTTCCCAGAAGTTCGCGAGCGATGCGCGCAGGTTCACAGGGGTATGCGGACGGATTCCACAATCTCTCGGAGGACCGTTTCTGTGGTCTCCGACTTCTTTTGGAGGGAGGCATGCCGTGTGCTAGCCACAACGCGGTGAGAAAAGACGGCGACGGCCAGTTGCTTGAAGTCGTCGGGCAGGCAGTATTCCCGGCCTTCCAGAAATGCGCGGGCTTGCGCAGCCCGTTGCAGCATCAAGGTTCCCCGCGGACTCACGCCCAAAGCAAGTTGATCGGACTTGCGGGTGCGATTCACAATTTCCAGCGCGTAGTCGTGCAGGCTGCTGTCCACTTTCACGTGCGTCACCGCTTCCTGCATCGAAAGGACATCAGAAACGTCAGCGATGGGTTCGAGTCCAACATCGGAGCTGTCGGTCGTGCGGCTGCGTAGGATCAGCCGTTCGGTCTCGTGCGAGGGATACCCCATCTTGATGCGCATCAAGAAACGATCCAGTTGCGATTCCGGCAGTGGGTAGGTGCCGTGGTGCTCCACTGGATTCTGCGTGGCAATCACCAGGAAGGGTTTTGGCAGAGGTAGTGTGCGGCCATCCACCGTGACTTGCGCCTCGTTCATGGCTTCCAGAAGCGCCGATTGTGTGCGCGGAGTCGTGCGGTTGATTTCGTCCGCTAGAACGACATTGGCGAAGACCGGCCCAGGACGAAACTCAAACTCGCGCGACTCCGGATTGTAGACGCTCACGCCCAACACGTCGCTGGGCAGCAGATCGGAAGTGAATTGAATGCGCTGGAAGGTGCAGTGAAATGATTTGGCGAGGGCCTGTGCCAGAGTCGTTTTTCCGACGCCGGGAACGTCTTCGATCAACAAGTGGCCGCGTGCCAGCAGCGTGATCAGCGCCAGTTGAATGACATCTTCCTTGCCAAAAATGGCGCGGGCAATGGAACGCTGTAATTGTGTGACCACCTGCGAGGTGACGGTCGGCATTGGTTGAAAACCCTTACTCTTCCTGTTACAAATAGATGAAGGGTGTTGCTTCAGCGTTTCCTGCGATTCGCAACATCCTACCCGTTCTCAGACGGGCGATTAGCTCAGCGGTTAGAGCGCTCGCCTCACACGCGAGAGGTCAAAGGTTCAAATCCTTTATCGCCCACCATTCTCTTGAATTCTCCCATACCCTTGGACGGAAATGCGGACTCATCCTGCAGCTTTTGTGACTTAGTTGCTATTTGGCCCCCGGGGCAGGCGTCTTGTATAGTGGCCGCATGCAGACAATTCTCCGCGCGATTGAATTTTTGAGTCTGAGTTTGTGGCTTGGCGGTGACGCATTTCTGAGTTTCGTGGTAGCTCCGGGGGCTTTTTCCATCCTCGGGAACCGCGACGCGGCGGGCCTGATGGTCGGCTATTCCCTTGCTCGTCTGCACTTTGCGGGGATTTTTCTCGGACTCATTTTTCTCTTGGCACGTCTGTTGCGCACCCGTGATTTCGGCGGCTTTACGACCATGGCAGCCCTTTGTGTCGTCTTGATGGTGGTGCTTACCGCCGCCTCGCAGTTCACCGTCAGCAACCGCATGGGGCGCCTGAAAAAGCAGATGGTCTCAGTGCAGAACACACCCGAAAACGATCCCCTGCGCGTCGAGTTCAACCGCTTGCATCACATTTCGGTCGGCTACGAAGGTGCGGTCCTCCTGCTCGGGTTCGCCGGTATGTTTTTGCTCGTCAAGGAAATGGTCGCGAAACCCTAATTGCTTATCTCTGTTTGCGTTTCCGATGGGAACGACCCTCCTTGCCGCGGGGCTTGCGGGGACGAATTTTATTTGTGAAGGCATAGCCTGCCTTCTCGAAGGCTCTCCACATGTACCAACTGGCGACAGTACGGTAGGGCCTCCAGCGCTCGCCAAATTTCAACAGTTCATTGGGCGTGGGCATGTGCTTCTTTCCGTATGCGACCGACCATCCTTTTTTCACGCCCAGATCATGAATCGGCAGCACGTCTGGCCGCCCCAACCGAAAGATCAGAAACATCTCCACAGTCCAGGCGCCGATGCCGCGTACAGAAACCAGCCGTTCGACCAGCTCTTCGTCTGGCAATTTCAACGCTTCTTCGTGGGTCGGCACAATTCCTTCCAGCGTTTTCCTCGCCAGGTCCTTCATGGCTGCAGCTTTTGCCCCAGACAGTCCAGCCTTGCGCAATTTTGCGGTCGGAATCTTCAACATTTCTTCTGGCGTAGGAGGTCGTCCGTTGTCTCCTAGCGCTTTGATACGTGCAAAAATAGTAGCGGCCGCTTTACCGGAGATGGATTGATACGCGATGGACTCCAGAAGTACTTCGTACGGTGACTGTGCGTCTGCCACATCGATCTCAAAGGCCTCCATTTCTGCGACCAGGCGCTTGAGCTGTTCGTCCCGTTCGCACAAATGCCGTACGGCTTCGGTAAGATCAAAAGCCAGGTTCGTCGCTGGGGTATCGAGTGTCATCGCGGGCCGTCAAACATAGTACAAATCATCTGTTTTGGTAAGAGACAAAAGATTACCCAGATTACCCCTGGATTTCTTGCACATCGCGAGGCACGGAATGACCGTTGAAATCAAGGAATTGCAGAGCGGCGAGGCAGCCTTCTTGGAATGTCGCGTCAGAGGTGTTCGACAATCCCATCCAGCCGGAATTGGCCAGGGAGTTTCTCAGGGATCCGCGCCATCATATCGCGGTGGCGATGTGAACCGGACGACCAAGTGCCGCACCGCCTGCGTTCTGACCTGCCGCGACAACGTCGCCGTGATGGCGCTCTATTCCTCCGTTGGCGGAAGCGGAGGCGCGGACGACTCCAGGCCCGCCGCTGCCATGGTGGGCGATACTTTTGACTTGTTTCGCGCAAAGTAACAGAGCCATCGAGCCGCACTGGTGCAAGTATGTCGGCAAAGGTGGCTCACCAAACCGCTGTGCTAAAATTAAGGGATTGCTTTGATGGAAATTCGGGCACTGTCACCGGGGTTCTCTGCCAGAACCAGTCATCTGACAACGCACTCGGAGTGAAGGATCTCTAGATTCATGCAAACAGGCATTATTGGATTGCCACAAGTAGGAAAAACCACTCTGTTTCGCATTTTGACCAAGGCTCAAGTCGATGCCAAAGGCGCGCAGACAGCTCATATCGGCGTGGCCAAGGTGCCGGAACCGCGGCTGCTCGAACTGGCGAAACTCTATAACCCAAAGAAAATCACGTACGCCTCGGTGCAGTATGTGGATCTGCCCGGTGTGCAGAAAGAACGGATGCGCGAAAGCCTGGCCACGCTCCGCGACGTGGATGCGATCGCCCATGTCATTCGCGTGTTCGACGATCCAAGCGTGCCGCACTCCGAAGGAACGATCGATCCTCTGCGCGACGCCACCAATCTCGACCTGGAACTGATGCTCTCCGACCATGAACAGATTTCCAAGCGTCTGGAGCGCCTCGAAAAGGACCTCAAGAAAAAGAAGGATCCCCAGTTCGAACTCGAAAAAACGGTTCTGGAAAAGTGCAAGGCTCACCTGGAAGCCGAAAAACCTTTGCGCGAACTCGAACTCACCGCCGAAGAGCGCAAGCCGATCGGCGGTTTCCTTTTCTTGTCGCAGCGGCCGATGCTCTATGTGCTGAATTTGGGCGACGATGAAGCCGCGGAGATGGCCAAGGCGGTGGAGAAGCACAAGCTCTCCGCATTGCAAGGGCGGCCGAACACTGCCGTAGTAGCCGTCTGCGGACGCCTCGAAGCCGAGCTTGCGGAAATGGAGGAAAGGGAAGCGACGGAACTTCTCGCCTCTTACGGTTTGAAGGAACCGGGTCTCAACCGGCTGATTCGTGCCACCTACGACCTCATGGGTTTGTTCCCGTTTTTCACGGCGGGTGAACCCGAGGTCCGAGCCTGGACCATTCGCAAGGGTTCCACAGCAGTGAGAGCAGCAGGCGAAATTCACAGCGATATTGAAAAGGGTTTTATCCGCGCCGAAGTCGTGCGCTGCGCAGATCTTCTTGCCGCCGGAAGCATTGCTGCCGCCAAAGAAAAAGCCCAGGTCCGTCTCGAAGGGAAAGAGTACATCGTTCAAGAGGGAGATGTTATCCTCTTCCGCCATAGCGGCTGAGCGAGTCCCCAGAGATGATCATGTTTTGTGTGGCTCTTGTGCTAGGCAGTGTCTTTTGCAGAGCAGCGGGGGAATCGCTCTTCGCTCGATGGAAGAAGAGACTGAACACCGGGCTTGACTCACGAACTCTCATTTCGCATCGCGCTCGCGGCTCTGCTCGGTCTGGCCGCGGCCGGGGGAAACGTCCTCGGGGGTTATTTCGTTGTACGTCGCGAATGGCCGCGCAAATATCTGCAATATTTTCTAGCTCTCGGTGCAGGGTACATGCTGAGTGTGGCGTTCGTCGAAGTGATTCCGGAGTCGGTTCACCTTGCTGGCGAAAACGCGCTGATCTTTGTGCTCATTGGTTATTTCCTCATTCATTTGTTTGAACACGCCATTGCTCCCCATTTTCATTTCGGAGAAGAAACGCACACCGAGGAGATGCATGGCCATCACGCGCGCAGCACGGTGCTTCTCGGTATGACCATCCATACTTTTTTCGACGGCGTGGCGATCGCGGCCGGCTTCCTGATTTCCACCTGGTTGGGCATGGTCATTTTTGTTGCCGTGTTTCTGCACAAGTTGCCGGAGGGATTTACGATTGCTTCAGTCGTGCTCGCAAGCGGTCAAGGCAAAAGGAACGCCGTTCGCGCCGCAGGCTTGCTGGGCGCCGCTACTTTGGCGGGAGTCCTTCTCACCAGCCAGCTCCAGGGCCAGTTGAAGTATGCTCTCCCGCTGTCCGGGGGAGTCACCGTGTACGTCGCCGCCACCGATCTGCTGCCCGAGGTGAATCGGGAGCCCAGTTGGAGGATGGCCTTTCTAGTCTTTATTGGCGTGGCTAGTTTATTGATTTTAAAGGTTTTATTTAACGTCTAGGCCCGTGGCTTGCCGTCCTGTGCCTTCCTCGCGTACTCTGCTTGAACCGCAACTTTCTGAGAACAAACGTGTTTGCTACAGTGTGGGTGCTATGGCCAGGACCGACGTCCAACTGATGCTGGACGTGAAAGCTGGTGACGAAGCTTCTTTTGAGCTTCTGTTGCACCGCTATCGCACTCCACTCGTCAACTTCTTGTTCCGCATGGTGCGCAACCGGGAGCAGGCGGAAGATCTCGCCCAGGATGTTTTCTTGCGCGTTTATCGCGCTCGAGAAGAGTACGTGCCGAGCGCCAAGTTCACCACTTGGTTGTTCCGGATCGCCACCAATCTGGCGCTCAACTCGGTCCGCGATAACCGCTACCAGAAGTTGGAGGTGTCCATCGATGCGCCGGTAACCATCGATGCCGAAGCCGGCGACGAAAGGCCGCTGGATATTCCAGAGAAGCATCCGAATATCGAGCAGCATCTCGTCGAGGACGCGCGAAAGAAAATGATTCGCCACGCGATCGACAAGCTGCCGGAAAAGCAGCGTGCCGCAGTCTTGCTCCACAAGTACCAGGAGCTGGACTATGCAGAGATTGCCAAGATTCTCAGCTGTTCGGAAAGCGCCTTGAAATCGCTGCTCTTCCGGGCGTATGAGTCGCTTCGAGTGGAACTAGCCCCGCTCGTGGCACAGCAAGTCAAGAACCAGGTGTAAGGGAAAGCAGGCTGTTATGAGTTGCGAAAAAATGGAAAGCCGGATTCTGAGTTATGTCGATGGCCGGCTGAAAGAAAGCGAACGCCTGGATGTGGAGAAGCATCTGGCGGCATGTGCAACGTGCCAACTGCGCGTGGAAGAGTTCCGTGCAGTTTCCGGGCTGCTTGATGAACTGCCGGTGCTCGAGCCTTCGCCCGCATTCAACGCGCGGGTGCACGCGCTTGTGGCTGCGGAACCAGTGAAGCAAAGCTGGTGGGCTTGGATCCACGTTTCGCCCCGTGTAGCCTTTGCCGCTTCCCTGCTGCTGTTGGCTACGCTTTGGCTCGGTTTTTATCAGCGGCCTCAACCCCCACTGCCTTGGGGTGGTAATCCACAGGTTGCCGATGAGCAGATGATGCAGGATTTGCCGATTCTGGAAGATCACGATGTGCTTTCCAACTTCGAACCGTTGAAGGAATTGCCGCCTCCAGTGCAGGCGGAAGAGGCTTCCGAAACACAGCAGCAGATGTAGTAGCCGCTTTTGGGTCAGGTTTCGTAGGCAGGAAACAGGTCGATCTTATCATGCGCACGAAATTGCAATTCGGCGTGGCACTTCTGGCAGCGGCCAGTTGTTTCGCGCTGGCCGGGAATGCGTTGGCGCAGCAGGCTCATCCGGACCGTCCACCGCAGTCGCCGGCGGCTCCTGCTCATCCGCAAACTCAGAACCACAATGCGAACCGGCCACCGGCCAATACGAACCATCCGACGGCTTCAGGCACGACGGGGAATACGCATGCTCCGCAATCGAGGATTGCTCCTCAGGCAAAGTTCAACAACGCCTACCGCCCACCGAATGGCGGGGCGAATCTGAGTCCGCGGCAACAGGTGGGCGTGGGCGCGCCGCGTCCGTGGGTCGATACGATGCGCGAGTTATCGCCGGGGCAGCGCGAACGCGTGCTGCAGAACAGTCACGCGTTCCAGAGCCTTTCGCCAGACAAGCAAAACAAGATTCGGCAACAGTTCAACCAGTGGGACCATATGACACCGCAGCAGCGAGCCAACCTTCGCCAGAGCGAGGAGACTTGGCGCAATCTGACGCCGGAGCAGCGGGATCATATTAAGAATGACGTTCTCCCCAGGTGGCGGCAGATGCCTTGGGACCGCCAGCAAGTCATGAAGCAGAAACTCGGCGTTCTGCAGAATATGCCGGAATCCGCGCGGAATCAGCGCCTGAACGATCCGAGCTTCACACGTGGCATGAGCGACGAAGAGAAGTCCATGCTGCATGATCTTAGCCATACGCACGTCGGCGGGCCGCCGGAACCTCCCGGCGAATAAAGGAAGTTGAACGGTTTCAGTTCACCGAACCAAAGCAGGGTGCTGTGGCTTTTCTTTCTAGGACCGTCTTCTGAGGCAGTCCGCTTGCCAATGTTCATGCGCGCGTGCCGCTCTGCAAGTCACAAGTCAAGAATCATGAGCTAACGCATCGGCGACCTTTCTCAGTAAAATCATCCAAGGAAAGGGTGAATTCGATTCTGGACTTGTCCACACGGTTCCGTGCGTTGAAGCATCGGAACTTTCAGCTTTTTGTTATCGGCCAACTGATATCGCTGATCGGCACGTGGATGCAAAACACGGCCCAGCAGTGGCTCGTTTACAAGCTCACCGGGTCGGCGGCGCTCCTCGGGGTCTTTGGCTTTGCGAGCCAACTGCCGATGCTCGGCCTAGCCTGGATGGGCGGCTATGTGGGCGACCGGTACAATCGGCATCGCGGCGTCATCGCCACCCAAACACTATCCATGATTCTCGCGTTTGTGCTGGCCTTTCTTACCCTGACCCATCTCATCCAGACGTGGCACCTGATCCTCATCGCCTTTCTCGTTGGAATCGTAAATGCCTTTGATGTCCCCATCCGCCAGGCTTTCTTTGTCCACATGGTGGGGCAGGACGATTTGCCGAATGCGATCGCGTTGAACTCCTCCATTTTCAATGGAGCTCGTGTCATCGGTCCCGCGATTGCCGGATTCACCATAGTGCTTGTAGGCGAAGGCTGGTGCTTCTTTCTCAATGCGCTCAGTTTTGTCGCGGTCATCATCGCCCTGCTCATGATGCGCATTCCGCGTACTGAGTCCAAGGTGACGGGTGAATCGCCGGTACGCAGTTTCATCGGAGGCTTTCGCTTCGCCATGAACGATATTCCCATTCGTTCTGCGCTGCTTCTGCTTTGCGTGCTCAGCCTGTTCGGCTTGCAGTACTCCGTCTTTCTGCCGATCTACGCGAGTGACATCCTTCATGGCGGCGCCAAGACGCTGGGCTTGCTGATGAGTGCCGCGGGGGTGGGGGCGGTGTTGGGCGCACTACAATTTGCCGCCCGGACGGAGTACAAGGGATTGGCGCGCTGGATTGCCTCGACCTGCACGGCTTGCGCCCTCGGACTTCTGGTCTTTTCGTTTGCGAGTTCGTTCTGGCTCTGTGCCGCGGTGCTATTCATCGTGGGATTTGCTGCCACCTCGCAGATGGCCGCCACCAACACCATCATTCAGCAGCGCGTGCCCGACGAGATGCGCAGCCGGCTTATGGCCGTTTACGCCACCCTGTTCATGGGCGTCATGCCGATCGGCGCCCTCTTCGCGGGTGTGGTCGCCAAGCATATAGGCGCGCCACATACCATGCTCCTGTTCGGGGGAGCCGTCCTGATCGGATGCCTGGTTTTCATTCTGCGCGTGGTGATGAAGGTGGAAAGCGAGAAGACGGCTCCAGCGTTGACCTAAAGCAGTAAGACTAGTTACGACGGATTAGTATTCAATCGCCCGCTGGTCGTGCAACAACGCCAGATAGTTCAGCAAGTCCTGCGTGACACGCTCGGGCTTCGCCTTGGCATACAGGCCATGCAGCTTCTCGGCTATTTGTTGCACCGTATGCGTTCCGTCGCACAACATGACGATTTCCAGGCTGGGGCCGCTCAGACGAAGTTCGCGTCCGTGCAGCAGAAGCATTCGTGGCTGTTGCTTGGTGTCGTTCAAGCGCACCCCGGGAGCTAGCCGCGGCGAAACAGTCAATTCTGGTTTGATCATCCTTGCTCCTTCGACGAGTACTCGGAGGCCTTCAGAATTGCTTCTGTACAAAAGTAGCACGCCGCAGGGCAACGGAAGAAGCCGAGGTCTTCTGTTAGAGGTGAAGGAGCGCGAGAGAACGCGAAATCGGCCCACTAGCAGTTGTGAACAACCTCCGCGGAACACACTGGATGTCGTAGACGAAGAAACAGCTCTTCCGTCACACCTCAAGCAACAAATTATCCACACGAGATGCGAATTTCACTTGACATGCGCCAGAAACCCGGTAGGCTGTGGTGAAAAGTGGAAGAAAGTGGTTGGCAGTAGAACAGAGTAGGGCCTAGTAGCACTTCCTAGGGGGCAGTGGTCGAATTGGGCAAACTGGACCTCCAGCGAGACGGGATTCATGAAACTACGGGGCAATTCTCCGACGAAGGTCGACGAGAAGGGTCGTCTGAAGATTCCCGCCTCGTTTTTAGAGGATTTGAAGGAATACGGCAACCAGTTTTACATCACCAGCACAACGGGCGACTCGGCACGCATTTACCCAATGAAGGTATGGAACGAGATCGAGGACAAGTTGGCCAAGATCTCCAGCACGAACCCGTCGAAAAGCAAGTTTTTGATGCGGACCAGCTATTTCGGGCAGGTCGTAGAGCTGGATGGGCAGGGAAGGGTCTTGCTGCCGGCCGTGCTTAGAGAAGCGGCCCAGACCAAGGGCGATGTAGATGTATTTGGAAAACTGGACTACTTGGAAGTAATGAACCACGCAAGAGTTCTCGATCAGTTGAAGAACGAACCGTACAGCGCGGAAGACGACAAGGTCTTGGGCGAGTTGGGTATTTAACAAGACAGTGAATTTGGGTTTTGCGCCGGGCGAAGATTTGTCGGGGCACGGGGTCAGACAGGCAAAGGGCATTGGACACGCCGCACACGCCGGTGATGTTGGAAGAGGTGTTGGAATGGCTGCAAATAAAGCCCGACGGAATCTACGTGGACGCCACGCTCGGAGCGGGCGGCCATTCGGCGGCCATCGCCGCGCGCTTATCGTCGGGCCGGTTGATCAGCCTGGACCGGGACGGACAGGCGCTGCGGATCGCGCAGGAGCGGCTGAAAGAGTTTGCGAGCAAAGTGAGCTTCCTTGCAACGGCGTTTTCGAAGATCTCGGAGGCCGTGCACGGGTTGGGGATAGCCACGGTGGACGGGGTCTTGGCCGACTTGGGAGTTTCGAGCATGCAGCTTGATCGTCCGGAGCGTGGGTTTTCGTTCCGGGAAGCGGGGCCGTTGGACATGCGGATGAGCAGGGGGGAATCGGAAGAGGACACGCTGACGGCAGACGAGATTGTGAATCGGTGGTCGGAAAAAGAAGTGGCCGACCTGCTCTACCAGGAAGCGGAAGAGCACGATTCGAGAAGGATCGCCAGGGCGATTGTGAAAGCGCGGCCCATTCGGGATACCGCGCACCTGGCAAAGGTTGTGGCAGGCGCCCGGAAGCAGTGGGGAAGGCAGAGACTGCATCCCGCGACAAAAACGTTTCTGGCGCTGCGGATAGCGGTGAATCGAGAGATGGAGGAACTCGGGCAGTTTCTTTACCGGACCCCTGCCACATTAAATTCAGGCGGCCGTTGGGTGGTGCTGACGTACCACTCACGGGAAGACCGCCCGGTGAAGCGCGCGTTCCAAGAAGGCGAGAAGGCGGGAACGCTGAAAGTGCTCACCAGACACGTGATTGTGCCCAGTGAAGCAGAGCAGGCAGCGAACCCGAGATCGCGAAGTGCGAAACTCCGGTGCGCGGAGAAGGTGTGAACATGGCGACAGCGTATCAATGGAGTGGACCGGGAACCGAACAGTTCCTGGCAACTGGGCAAGCGAGAGCCTGCGAAGTGAAGAAGCCACGCGTCGTTACGCGAATGGCGAACAAGATTGAGCCGCTCAGCAACCGCGGGAAAAAGCCGGCGATCGTGGAATTTTACACGGTGAAGCGAATTGATAATTCACGCCTGGTGCGACGCGTAGAGCCCGTGAAGCTGCGCAACCTGTACAAGACTGTGGCGCTCGGCGGAATCATGGCGGCTTTCTGCATGCTTTATATCTACCAGCACTTTCGGTGCATCGACATGGGCTTCCAATTGGAAGATTTGAAGGCCAAGACGCTGCAGGCGAAGAAGCTAAACGGTAATTTGCGGTTGGAGATTGCTGTCTTGCGGGATCCGCAGCGCATCGATGTGATCGCGCGGCGCCATCTGGGATTGACGCAACCGGCGGCAAACCAGGTGCGCGAGTACGGGAATCCTGATGCGGCCGAAGTCGCCGCGGTGCAGTCCGTGCGAGCGAACCGCGCACCCTAAGCTCGCCTGACGATCCGCGAGCGCCGAACCACGACGAGTTCTGAAACAAGTTTGAAATCCGCACGGAGCGCGAGCCGGAAGCCAGGAACCATGGAGCAAGAGAAAGTTCACGTTCGTCTGCTGTTTCTTGCCGGGTTCGTGCTGTTCTGGATGACCGCGATTTTTGGGCGCGTCGCCTACCTGCAGTTATTCTGTCATAGCGAATTTCTCACCCGTGCCATGCGCCAGCAACGGCACACCATCAACATTTATCCCAAGCGCGGAGTGATCTTCGATCGGAATATGCAAGCGTTGGCCATGAGCGTACCCGTGCAATCGGCGTTCGTTGTGCCCGCGGAAGTGAAAGATAGAGCCATGGCCGCGCGATTGCTTTCTGTGCCCCTGGGCATGTCCGCAGAGGAAATCCGGGAGAAGATGGATTCGGGAAACTCCTTCGTTTGGCTGAGACGAAAACTGCCCCCCGCAAGCTCGGAGGCTGTGCAAGGGCTCAATCTGAAAGGAATTTACTTCCAAGAGGAGAACCAGCGCTTCTACCCGAAACGGGAATTGGGGGCGCATGTTTTGGGGTTCGTGGACGTGGACGAGAAAGGGTTGGGCGGAATCGAGCACGAATACGACAACCTGATCCGTGGTCAGGATGAAAAGGTTGTGGTGATGGCGGATGCGCACCAGCGTTGGTTTGATGGGGGCGAGGCGCAACGCGACCGTGGCGTGAACGTAGTGCTCACATTGGATGAAAAGATCCAGTACATCGCCGAGAGGGAACTGGCGGTGGCCATAGAGAAGACCCACGCACCAGCAGGCACCGTAATCGTGCAGGACCCGAACAGCGGCGCCATACTGGCTTTGGCAAACTGGCCCAAGTTTAACCCGAACGCGGCCACTGAAGTTCCCACAGAATCTCGCATGAACCGGGCGATCAGCGCGATTTACGAGCCTGGATCCACCTTCAAGCTGATCACTCTGGCGGCCGCATTCGATCAGAATTTGATTCGCCGTGAGGAAGTTTTCAATTGTGAAAACGGTGCGGTCACTGTGGCGGGACATTTGATCCACGACCACAAGAAGTACGGGATGTTGACCGTGGCAGACATTCTCGCGAACTCCAGTGACGTGGGGGCGATCAAAATCGCCTTGCGTCTCGGCTCACCCAAGTTTTATGACTACATCCGGGCATTCGGATTTGGCAATCCTACGGGTGTGGACCTGCCGGGAGAAAGCCGGGGATTGCTGAACCGGCTGGACCACTGGGGCTCTTACTCGATCGCCTCGGTTTCCATGGGACAGGAAGTGGGAGTAACCCCACTGCAGTTGGTAACGGCTGTTTCGTCGATTGCCAACGGAGGCCTGCTGTACAAGCCGCACGTTGTCGAAGAGATGCGGCGCGCTGACGTGGTTCTTCCACTCGAAGGCCCTTCTTTGAGTACGGAACCCAAAAGGGTCATTCGGCCGGAAACCGCGGCCACGTTACGCAGCTTGATGGAAGGTGTCATTCTCTCCGGCACTGGTAAACATGCGCATCTGGATGGTTGGACGGCGGCAGGAAAAACCGGCACGGCACAGAAGATTGAACCAACAACAGGGAAATATTCGCGGACCAATGTGATTGCGTCATTCACTGGATTTGCGCCAATCAACAATCCGGCCGTGACGATTTTGATCTCCATCGATTCGCCTGGCGGGTATCCCCATGGCGGGGGTGACGTGGCCGCCCCGGTATTCAAACGAATTGCGGAGCAGGTGCTCCCTTACCTGGACGTGCCGAGGGATGTGCCCTTGAGTCCGCAACTTCTGCAGACCGCCTATCGCAAGAACAGCAGTACGGAAAATAGTTCGCTCGACGATTTGTCGGCGACGGATTTTAATGCGCAAACAGAGGGAACCGAAGATCCCGCAAAGCCTGCGCAAGCCCAGGAAAAATTGGCGAAATCCCCCGAGGTGCTGATGTCCGCGGAGGAGGGCGGAGACATTGTTGTGCCGGATTTCACCGGGAAAACCATGAGGGAGGTCACCGAGGGATGTATGCGGTTGGGACTGAATCCAGTATTGGTTGGCACCCGTGTTGCAGTTCAACAGACACCGGCGGCGGGAGCGAAAGTCCGCCGGGGCACGAAAGTGACCGTGGAATTTGGCGACACCCCGGCACGTTCAGGAAAGTCGAAATAGGAAAAGGGCTTACGGCATCGATGCCAACTGGAACGAGCGGCGGTACATCAGAACTGGAGAAGGAGGGAGGTCAAACCGGAGAGGTAGAACGGGAACAGACTGTGGCTGAGCGGGAACAGACTGCCGGAGTGGAGTTGCGGTCCCTGTTGCAAGGGGTACAAGTGCGTTCCGGCCTGCCCGAGAAAGAACTGCGCATTCGTCAGATTGCCAATGATTCACGGAAGGTGCGGGCGGGCGCGTTGTTCGTGGCGATTCACGGAATGGCCACCGACGGCAACCTTTATGCCAAGGATGCAGCCGCTCGGGGAGCCAGCGCGGTGATGAGTGAAGTTGAGGCACCAGCCGAGTGGGCCACGGAGATTCCTTGGATCCAGGCAAACGAGGGACGCAAAGCCCTGGCGACAACCGCCGCAAACTTCTATGGACGGCCGGCGCAGGCGTTGCAACTGGTCGGCGTCACCGGCACGAATGGAAAAACCACCACAACCTCCCTGATTGATTCGATTCTGCGCGCTTCTGGGGCGAAGACGGGATTGTTTGGAACCATTGCCTACCATACGCCGGTTGGTGAACACCCCGCGCCGAATACCACGCCGGAATCGCTGGAGCTGCAGAACTTTTTCGCAGAAATTCGAGACGCGGGTGGGACCTACGCGACCTTGGAGGCCAGTTCGCACGCCCTCTCCATGGACCGGTTGTGGGGATGCCACTTTGCCGTGGCTGTGTTCACGAATCTGACGCGCGATCACATCGACTACCACAAGACCTTCGAAAATTATTTCGCCGCCAAGCGGCGGCTGTTCGAAGGGACTGGTTCTGGGGTTCCGGACGTTTCCGTCATCAACACCGATGATGAATGGGGAAAGAAGCTAGCCGGGCTGGCTAAGAAGACTCTCACCTACAGCCTGCAGAACGGCACGGACTTGAAGGCCAAGAAGTTTCAGTTGAGCTTCAAGGGACTGAACTTCGCTGCACACACACCAAACGGAGTAATTCAGGTGGAATCCCCATTGGTGGGGCGAATCAACGTGTACAACATCCTCGCCGCGATTGGAGCGGGGATTGGATTAGGTCTTTCGAACGAAGTGATTGAAGCGGGAATCCGCAATTTGCATGCAGTCGCCGGCAGATTTCAGCGCGTGGATTTTGGGCAACCGTTCTTGGTGGTGGTGGACTACGCGCACACCGATGATGCGCTGGAGAATTTGATTCGGACAGCACGGGAGCTGAACGCAAAGGGAAGGATCATCACTGTATTTGGCTGCGGAGGTTCGCGCGATCGCACCAAGCGGCCGATCATGGGCGAAATCTCCGGGCGGCTGAGCGACCTTTCGATTTTGACGAGCGACAATCCCCGGCAAGAGGATCCGCTGAAAATTATCAGCGACATTGTGGTGGGAACCCAGAAGTCCGGCGGGAAATACAGCATTGAACCGGACCGCGCGAAGGCCATCCACCTGGCCATTGAGGAAGCACGCGAAGGAGATATGGTCTTGCTGGCAGGCAAAGGGCACGAGGATTATCAGATTTTTGCAGATCGAACGATGCACTTTGACGATCGCGAAGTCGCCGGGCAAGCGCTGAGCGACCGGGGGTACACGGTCGCGCCGAAGACTGGCGCAGAGTTTGGCACATAGCGCGCTCGCGTCTCTCTAAACGAGGGGCGAGGGCCTGCGGGCCAGAGCAGTGACTCGCAGAAAAGGAGGAGCCCTCAACCGGTGAGAATGGACAGGAAAGTGCCGTCGTACGGACGAGGCCAATCCCTCGGCCGAACCCCAGAGAAAGCCAACCTATTGAGGAAACTATGCGGTGGACGGTTGCACAAGTGGCTGATGCGGTGGCGGGCAAATGTGGGCATGGAATTGACCCCATGGCCCGGCTGGCCGGCGTCTCGATTGATTCTCGCACGCTACGTGCCGGAGAACTGTTCATCGCCATTCACGGTCCAACTCACGATGGACACGACCACGTGGCCGCAGCAATGGAGAGTGGAGCGGTGGCGGCCGTGGTGGCGGAGCCCCTGGTCTCGCGGTACCCGGGATGGCTGCAGGACCGCTGCATCACTGTCGCCAACACGCTCGAGGCATTGCACCGGCTGGCGCGAGCCGTTCGCAAAGAGTGGGGCAAGAAGGTCTGCGGGATCACTGGGTCTGTCGGTAAGACCACCACGAAAGAGATCGTGGCGGCACTGCTTGGTTCGAAGCTACGGGTGCTGAAGAGTGCAGGGAATTTCAATAACGAGTACGGGTTGCCGCTGACGCTGTTTCGCTTGGAAGAAACAGATGACGTGGCTGTGCTGGAAATGGGGATGTCGTTTCCGGGCGAGCTGAAGCGGCTCGCGGCGATCGCGTTGCCTGATGTGGCGATTGAGACGCGGGTCAGTCCGGCGCACCTGTTGAATTTTTCTTCCATGGACGAGATTGCCCTGGCGAAACGAGAGCTGATCGAAGGGTTGCGCGGCAGTCACTCGGTGGCCGTGCTGAACGCCGACGATGCACGTGTGGCGGCGATGGCCGCGGTGGCGCCGGGCCGCGTGATTTTTTACGGAGTGGAAAAGCCGGCGGAATTTGCCGCGGAAGAAATCGAAGACCGGGGCGCCCTGGGAAGCTCGTTTACGCTGGTTCACCGTGGAAAACGGACGCGGATGGAGTTGCCGCTGCCGGGGCGGCATGTGGTGTGGAATGCTCTGGCGGCCATGGCAGCGGCCAGCGTTTGGAGTATCGGTGCGGTCGAAGCGCAGAGCGTCCTCCGCGGATTGCGCACTCCGGCAATGCGCGGGGAACTGATTCACTTCACGAATGGATTTGCGCTGATCAATGATTCGTACAACTCGAGTCCGGCCGCGCTGCAAGCAATGATCAATTTGTTGGGAGCCACCCCAGGTTATCAACGGCGCATCCTGGCGGCTGGGGAGATGCGTGAGTTAGGAGCAAGCTCTGCGAAATTGCACCGCGAAGCGGGAGAACACGCCGCAAAAACCGGAAAGATTGATTACGTGATTGGAGTGCAAGGCGACGCCGAACAGATCGTGGAAGGGGCGGTGGCCGCAGGTACCCCTCGCGAGCAGACGAAATTCTTCGTCACGCCTGTAGCAGCTGCGGAATTCCTGGTTGGGTTCGTCCAGCCGGACGATTTGTTGCTGGTGAAAGGTTCTCGGAGCGTGAAGATGGAACGCGTGGTGGAAGCGTTACTGGGACGGTTCGCGCCCGTGGATGCGCCATCGAACCTCGGAGGAGCGCACTAAGATGCTGTACTACCTCCTCTACCACGTCCTCCAGAAGTATTTCAGTCCGTTGAATGTGTTTCGCTATATCACCGTGCGAACGGTGTATGCGAGCTTGACGGCTATGTTTCTGGCGCTGGTGTTTGGTCCTTGGTTGATCCGGAAATTGAGAGAATTGCAAATCGGACAATATATCCGGGAAGAAGGACCACAGGAGCACAAGAAAAAAGCGGGCACTCCCACGATGGGTGGTGTGCTGATCGTTCTGTCGACGGCGGTGCCGGTGCTGATGTGGGCCGATTTGTCCAACCCATTTGTATTGCTGGCCTTGTTCGCCCTGGTGGCGTTCGCAGCCATCGGCTTTATTGACGATTACGCAAAAGTGGCGAAGCGGCGGAATCTGGGGCTATCGGGAGAGAAAAAAATCACATTGCAGATTGCGGTCAGTTCCGTGGTTGGTTTTGTTCTCTTGGTCCTGGCGACACACAGCGCCTATTCCACACAGTTGATTGTGCCATTTCTGAAGAGATTCCGGCCGGATCTGGTGATCCACAGCCTGCTGAGCGCCGGGAACTTATGGCCTTTGGCGTTCCTGCCCTTTATGGCTTTTGTGGCCCTGGTGATTACGGGCAGCTCGAACGCCGTAAATTTGACAGATGGGTTGGATGGATTGGCTATTGGATGCACGGTAATTGCCGCAGGGGCGCTGACGGTGTTGACCTACGTGAGCAGCAATTTTCGCTGGGCAAATTATCTGGAGATTCAGTACATCCCCCGCGTGGGAGAACTGACGGTATTTTGCGGTGCGCTTGTGGGAGCGTCGCTGGGATTTCTGTGGTACAACGCCCACCCCGCGGAAGTGTTTATGGGAGATGTAGGTTCGCTGGCGCTCGGTGGCACGCTGGGTACCGTGGCCGTAATCATCAAGCAGGAAGTGCTGCTGGTGTTTGTAGGTGGAATTTTTGTAGTGGAAGCATTATCTGTGATTCTGCAGGTGGGCTCGTTCAAGCTGCGGGGGAAGCGGATATTTCGCATGGCGCCGATCCATCACCATTTTGAGTTGCTGGGATGGAGCGAGAGCAAGGTCATTGTGCGATTTTGGATTGCGGCGCTGGTCTTTGCCCTGTTCGCCTTGACGACATTGAAATTGCGGTAAGCATCGAGAAAAGGACAAGCGGTAACGAGGATGCCCGGATCGATTGAATTGCGGAAAATGCGCGTCCTGGCCGTGGGGCTGGCGCGGACGGGCGTGGCGACAGCGCTGTTCTGTGCGAAACATAACGCGATTGTGACGGCGACGGATACGCGGCCGGAAGGCGAACTCGGAGACGCACCGGCCAAACTGCGGGAAGCGGGCGTCTCGTTGGAACTGGGTGGACACCTAGAGAAGACGTATCTGGCACAGGACCTCATCATTCCAAGTCCCGGCGTGCCAGCGGATGACCCGCTGCTTCTAAAGGCGCGTTCGAAGGGCATCACGGTTTGGAGCGAAATCGAGTTGGCCTACCGGTTTCTTGAGGGCGAGTTAATCGGCATTACCGGGTCGAACGGAAAGACGACTACAACGACTCTGGCGTATCACATTTTGAAGACTGCCGGGAGGAAAGCAATTCTAGCCGGAAATGTGGGTACGCCGCTGATTGCCTGCGTGGAAACGATGAACGCAGATACCGTGTCGGTGGTGGAATTGAGCAGCTTTCAATTGGAACTGACGGACAAATTTCGACCGAACATTGCGGTTTTTTTGAACCTGACCCCCGACCATTTAGACCGCCACAAGACGTTGCCGGCGTATGCGGCAGCGAAGAGGCGGATTTTCACCAAGCAGAGCGAACTCGACGCAGCGGTCCTGAATGCAGACGATCCGCCAACAGTTGCGCTAGCGCCAAAGAAAGCGCAAGTGTTCTGGTTTAGCCGCAAGAAACTTGTGGACCAAGGAGCGTGCGTCCGCGGCGAAGATGTGGTCATCGTGCATCACGGCAAGCAGGAGTTTGTCATGAAAATTGCCGAGATACCGCTGGCGGGGGCGCACAACCTGGAAAATGTTTTAGCTGCGGCAACCGCGGTGCGTCTCGCTGATGTGGATGCCGCCACCATCGGCAACGCAGTAAAAAGTTTTGCCGGGGTCGAGCACCGGCTGGAGTTTGTCGCTGAGGTCGCAGGCGTGCGGTATTACAACGATTCCAAGGCCACGAACGTAGATGCGACCTTGAAAGCGTTGGATGCGTTTCCGGGAAGGATTCTGATCATTCTGGGCGGTAAGGATAAGGGCAGCGAGTATACGGTGCTGCAAAAACCGCTGCGCGAGAAGGCGATACTGGCACTGCTGATTGGAGCGGCAGCAGACAAGATTGAGAAGCAGATCGCAGGAAGCGTGGCGCTTGAGCGCGCCGGGACATTGGAGCATGCCGTGCAGATCGCCTCGCAGGCCGCGAAAACCGGCGATGTGGTGTTGCTCGCTCCGGCGTGTGCCAGTTTCGACCAGTTTGAGAACTACGAGCAACGTGGGCGGGTGTTTAAGCAGCTGGTTCACAGGTTGAGTCAGTCTGCAACGGAAAATTCTACGCAGAAGGGATAGGCGACGTGGCGAGACGCTCAGACACAGATCGTTGGCTGTTTGGAGTGACGCTGATGCTATGCCTGCTGGGCGCGGTGATGATTTTCAGCGCCTCGGCAGTCACGGCCGAACAGCAGTTCGGCCATTCGTACCATTTTGTTTTGCGGCAGATAATCTGGCTGGTCGTCGGATTGCTGGGGATGTTTGCATTGATGAAGCTGGATTATCACCAGTTGCGCGAACCTGCCGTCGTGTACACGGTGCTCTGCCTGGTTATCATCATGCTGATTGGCACGTTCTTCCTGGATAAGTCGCACGCCACACACCGCTGGATCAAGATGGGTCCAGCGCAGATCCAGCCATCGGAACTGACCAAGCTTGCGGTGATTCTGTACCTCGCATGGTTCCTGGATTTACGGCGGCGTGGCGCCACCAGTTTGGATTTTCGCAGAGAAGATTTGATGCATACCATTCTGCCAGCTGTGGGACCCGTTCTGATTTGCGTCGTGCTCATCGTGCTGCAACCGGATTTGGGCACTTCCGTGGATATCGTGCTGATCATGACGGCAATTTTGTTTATAGCGGGGTTGTCCTGGAAATGGATTGGCGTGGGAGCGGCAGCCGCGTTACCGATGCTGCTTTTCCTGATCACGCATGTTTCCTACCGAGCGGCGAGGCTTACGGCATTTCTGCATCCAGAAAGCGATCCGCAGGGTGCGGGCTTCCAGTTGCTGCAATCTCTGATCGCGGTGGGCTCCGGTGGGTTTACGGGTGTTGGGCTGATGGAGAGCAAACAGAAGCTATTCTATTTACCGGAAGCGCACACTGATTTCATCTACGCGGTGATTTGCGAGGAACTGGGATTTATTGGCGCCACCATCGTGATTTTGTTTTTTGCGGTGTACGCCTGGCGGGGGTTAAGGGCTTCGTTTAACGCGCCGGACGGATTCGGACGCATGCTGGCCTCGGGAGCGACGGCCATGGTGCTGTTTCAATGCCTTATTAATTTTGCCGTGGTGCTCGGGATGATGCCGACGAAAGGAATTCCTCTGCCGTTTGTGAGCTATGGCGGATCGAGTTTGCTGGTCATGCTTCTGGCCACGGGCGTGCTGTTGAATGTGGCGCAACAGGGCAGCAGCAACGCGGGTCTGCAGGCTTGAGGGGCGGAACGTGAAACTGCTGATCGCGGGAGGCGGAACAGGCGGTCATGTGTTTCCGGCAATCGCGATTGCAGAGGAGTGGTTGTCACGCGGTATGGAGCGGGAAGTGGTTTTAGTCGGGACACAGCGCGGGATCGAGATGCGGCTCGTGCCGGCGGCCGGCTTGCCCTTGGAAACCATTCGCGTGGCCGGTTTGAAAGGCAAGGGCGGCACGACGCTGTTGAAGAATGTGGGAATGCTGGGTACGGGATTATCGGATGCGTTTGGCGTGTTGCGGAGACACAAACCGCAAGTGGCCTTTGGCGTGGGTGGCTATGCGGCTGGGCCGATGTTGCTGGCAAGTTGGCTGCGAGGGGTACCCAACGTCATCTTCGAACCCAACGCGGAGCCAGGGCTCACGAATAAGCTGCTGGCGCGCTTGGCGAAGCGAATTGCCACGGGCTACCAGGTTTCTGCACAGGCTTGGGGCGAGCACGCGGTAGTGACGGGATGCCCGGTACGTCCCGAATTTTTCACAATTCCGCCTCGGAAACCGGAGAAGCCCTTCCGCCTGCTGGTGACCGGAGGGAGTCAAGGAGCTCTGCCGATTAATCGGACGTTTATCGAAGCAGCCGAATTTCTATCGAAGAGAAAAACAGAGATGCAGATCGTGCACCAGACGGGTGAGCGAGACTATAATAATGTGCGCGCGGCATATGCGCGATACGAGATGACGGTCGAGGTCGCGCCCTTCCTGAGCAACATGGCGGAGCGCTTTGCCTGGGCGGACATGATCGTTTGCCGGGCGGGTGCCATTACCGCAGCGGAAGTGGCAGCCGCAGGCCGGGCAGCGATTTTCATTCCATTTGGGAAAGCGACGGACAGCCATCAGTTGCGCAACGCCCAGGAAATGAGCAACGCGGCAGCGGGGCGGCTGATTGCAGAACCGGATTTGAATGCAGGACGGTTGACCAAGGAAATCTTCTCTCTCCTGGACCAGCCCGGAGAGATGGAACGACTTGCGACGAACGCGCGTGGTCTGGCCCACCCTAGTGCCGTGCGCGACATCGTCGATTTGATCGAGGAGGCCGAGCGGCGGCCGAGCCGGAAAGAACCAAGAGGAACATGATGGTATCGTTTCGCAATTTTCAGCGGATTCATATGGTGGGCATCGGCGGCATCGGGATGAGCGGCATTGCCGAAGTACTCCTGACGCTCGGCTATTCTGTATCCGGTTCGGACACCAAGCCCTCGACGATGACGGAAAGACTGCAAGACTTGGGTGCCACGATTTATGAAGGCCATAAGGCCGAGAACGTGGAAGGTGCGCACGTCGTGGTGATTTCCTCAGCCGTCAGAACCGATAACCCGGAAGTCCAGGAAGCGCACAAACGTAAAATCCCAGTCATCCCCCGCGCGGAAATGTTGGCGGAGTTGATGCGTCTGAAATACGGAATTGCGGTGGCGGGGGCGCATGGCAAAACCACGACCACTTCGATGGTGGCTTCGGTCTTGGCGGCCGCGCATCTTGATCCGACTTTTGTCGTGGGGGGCAGAGTCAACCAGGCGGGGACGACAGCGCGTGTGGGCAAGGGAGAATACTTCGTCGTCGAAGCGGATGAAAGCGATCGAAGCTTTTTGATGTTCGCTCCCGTAGTGGCGGTGGTGACCACGATCGACCGCGAACATCTCGACCAATACGCCTCACTCGAGGACATTCAAAGCGCGTTTTTGCAATTTGTGAATCGGGTTCCCTTTTATGGGGCCGCAGTGCTCTGTTTGGATGAGCCGAATGTGCAAGCCATCATCCCCAATGTGAAGAGGCCCATTATTACCTATGGGACTTCCACGCAAGCGGATCTGGTGATCAGCGACATTGCGCTAAAGGGATTGGGCAGCGCCTTCCGGCTGACCTACAAGGGCGAGGACCTCGGCATCTACGAATTACCTCACCCACCGGGGATGCACAATGTGAGGAATGCGGCGGCAGCGGCAGCCGTGGCCCTGTACCTCAACGTGGCATCGGATTTGATCCGCGAAGGGTTAGCCAAATTTGCCGGCGTAGGACGCCGCTTCGACATCAAGGGCACGGTAAACGACATCACCGTGGTGGACGATTATGGGCACCATCCGGCGGAGATTCGAGCGACGCTTGAGGCAGCGCGAGGATGCAAGTTCAGCCGGCTTCTGGTTCTGTTCCAACCGCATCGGTACACGCGCACGCAACACTTGTGGGACGATTTTTCGATGGCGTTCAATCAGGCAGATGTTCTGGCGTTGATGGACATTTACGCCGCCAGTGAAAGCCCGATACCGGGAATCACCAGCGAGGCGCTGGCCAATAGCATCCGGGAAGCCGGGCACAAGAACGTCAACTATTTCGATTCCATGCAAAACGCGATCGAATTTCTGCTGCGCGAAGCGCAGCCGGGTGACGCAATTCTGACCATTGGGGCGGGCAACGTCAGTCGCGCCAGCAGCGAACTGATGGTGCTGCTGGGTGCGGAGTTCCGGATCAACGACGGAGTGAAGGATGCGCATTGAGAGCGGCAAGATCCTGGAAGCGCTCCCTAAGTTGGAAGTAGAACTGCGCCGCGGAGTGTCGCTTGCCGAATTGACGTATCTGGGAATCGGCGGAACCACGGATTTGTTGCGCATCCGCCGTCATGAATCCATACCGGACCTGCTGGCTCTTCTAGACGAGAACGGAGTCGCGCACAAATTCCTGGGGGGCGGATCAAACTTGCTGGTGATGGACGGGGAACTACCGTTCGTCGTGCTGCAATTGGGACAACCGAACCCCGATGTCGTCATTGACGGAAATGTCGCGCATGTCGACGCGGCGGCAGATTTGGGCAGAACCGTCACGCTTTCGGCCAAAAATAATCTCGGCGGGATGGAAGGATTGATCGGCGTGCCGGGAACAGTGGGAGGTGCGCTTCGGATGAATGCCGGGGCGTATGGCACCCAGATCGGATCTTATGTGCGCGAGGTCAAAGTTTACCGGGCGGCGACGCGCAAAGTCGAGACGCTGAAGGGCGAACAAATTTCCTTCGAATACCGGCACACTTCTTTTGCACCGGATGATATGATGCTGGCAGTGAAGCTCGAACTTCCCTCCCAGCCGTATCAGAAAATTCTCCTAGGTATTCGTCTCTGCAATGAAAAACGGCGCGCCAGCCAACCCTTAGGGCAGAGGAGCGCCGGTTGCATCTACAAGAATCCTCCGGGCGCTTCGGCGGGCCGGATGATCGATGAATTGGGGCTAAAGGGGCTTTCGGTCGGTGACGCACGCGTGAGTGAGCGGCATGCAAACTTTTTCGTGAACGCCGGCCGCGCCTCGGCGGCAGACATGCTACGGCTCATTACCGATGTGCGCGAACGTGTGCGACAAGTTTATGGTGTCACTCTCGAAAACGAGGTGGTGGTTTGGAACGCGTAAAGCCTATGCAGCGGAACGCTTCAGCCGCGGCGGCAGCGGAGCACGAGCCGTACCGGCCGGAACTTGTTGCCGAGGAAGAGCCCCGATACTTGCGCCGGCAAAAGCCGGTGGAGATTCGGCGAAAGAAATTCAGCGGCAAGACGGGTACATATTACCGTCGCGTCTTCGTGTGGACGCTGGTGGGAGTGGCAGCCCTCGGCGCGAGTGCATTTTCGGTACGCTATTTGCTCTATTCGCCCCAGATGTTGCTCGAGAAGCCGGACCAGATTGAAGTGCATGGAAACCACATCGTCGCGCGAGAAGATGTGCAGAAACTGTTTATGCATGACCGCAACCGCAGTGTGCTGCGAATTCCTCTGGATACGCGCCGCGCGCAGATCGAGGAACTGCCGTGGGTAGAAGATGCCAGCGTACAGCGGATTCTGCCGAACCGGATCAGGGTCTTCCTATCGGAACGCACCCCGATTGCATTTTTCCGTAATGGCACGGAACTGACGTTGATTGATTCCTACGGGGTATTGCTGGATCGGCCCGAGGGCGAGGATTTTCATTTTCCGATCGTCACCGGACTTTCGGAAACCTTGCCGCGCGAAGAACGGGGAAAGCGTATGCAGACGTACCAGGAATTCATGAAGGACGTGGACCTGGTTAAACCTGGCTCTTCGGAACGTGTCAGCGAACTGGATTTGAGCAACCCGCGTGATCTACGGGTGGTGCTGACCGGCTTGGGGGGCGGCGCGGACGAACATGCGGTGACGGTGCACTTCGGGCAGGGCGATTTAACCGGGAAATACAGGAAACTCGTGGATAACTTCCCGCAATGGCAAGCGAATTCCGGCACCGTGCATTCCATCGATCTTCAGTATTCCCGGCAGGTGGTAGTGAACCCCGACGCCAGCACAACCGCCGCGAATACTAAATAGCGATTTGGCAGGAGATGATTTTGGCAAAGAAAGACAAATATCTGGTCGGGTTGGATATCGGAAGCAGCAAAACGTGCGTACTGCTCGCCGAAATGGATGACGAGCAGGTGCATTTTCTGGCTCTGGGCGCTGCAGAATCGAAAGGATTGCGCAAAGGCCTCATCGTGAATCTGGATTCTACGGTCAGCTCCATCCGTCGCGCGGTGGAAGAGGCTGAGAGCGTCGCCAATGTGCCGGTGGAATCGGCGGTGATCGGTGTGGCTGGCAGCCATGTGCGCGGAGTGAATAGCCGCGGGGGCACGTCGCTCGGGCCACGGCCGAGGGACATCGAACGCGAAGACGTACGGCGCGCGATTGATGCCGCGCGCAATATTGCGCTGCCGGAAGACCGCGAGGTGCTGCACGTGCTGCCTCATGAATTTCGGGTGGATGCACAAGATGGCATTCGCGATCCGATCGGAATGGTGGGGCAGCGACTGGAAGCGAATGTGCACATCGTGACGTCGTCTATTTCCGCCACCCAGAATTTGGTGACTGCTGCCAACAAAGCGGGGATCCTCATCAACGATACGGTGCTGGAGCCGTTGGCTTCCGCCGAAGCCTGCCTGACACAGGATGAGCGGGACCTCGGCTGCTGCCTGCTGGATATCGGCGGTGGCACGACAGAATTGATCGTGTATGGCGGGGGCGTTGTCCGGCACACTGGCGCAGTCGCGATCGGTGGCGACCACTTCACGAACGATTTGGCTGTGGGACTGCGCACGCCCATCCCAGAGGCGGAACGGATCAAGCGGCATCATGGTTGTGCGGCAGGCGCCTTGCTTCGGGACGATGGGTCGATTGAAATTGCCAGTGTGGGAGACCGGCCTCCCAGGACTATCTTCGCGCATTCGCTCACCGAAATCATCGAGCCGCGTGCTCAGGAATTGCTGGCGCTGGTGGGCGACGATCTGCACCGGGCGGGGTTGGACAGACAGATTCCGGCCGGGTTTATCTTGGCCGGTGGTGGCTCGCGACTGAACGGATTCCAGGATTTGGCGGAGCACAGCTTCCATTTGCCGGCAAGAATGGGGCAACCGCGAGGGATCGCCGACCTGCCGGACCAGGTGGCGCAACCGGAGTACGCCACAGCCGTGGGATTGGTGCTGAGTGCGGCGAAGGCCAGGCGGGCCGGACCGGCGAAGTCAGCCAGTTTGGTCTCGAAGCTGCGAGCAATGTTCGCCGGAGCCTAGGCTCCGGGGATCAGGTTACGTGCGGTCGAGGCGGTGTTTTCCACAGGCAAGAAAATTGCCTGTGGAATCGCATTTACGCGAGATTTATAAAGGACTTTCACCAGCCGGACAGGGGGAAACGCATGACAGCGAAAGACGCAGGTATCCGGATGAGCTTTAGCGAGGAGTTGCAGCCCGCAAAGCTTAAGGTGATTGGTGTCGGCGGCGGTGGATGTAACGCGGTCAACCGCATGATCCGCGCCAAGGTGGAGGGCGTCGAGTTCATCACGGCGAACACGGATTTGCAGGCGCTCAAGATGTCGCAAGCGCCGGTGAAGTTGCAATTGGGTGCAAAGCTCACCAAGGGCTTGGGCGCCGGCGCGAATCCCGAGATTGGCCGGAAAGCGGCGCTGGAAGACACCGAGAAAATTATTGAAGCGTTGGAAGGCTCGGACATGATTTTCATCACGTCCGGCCTAGGAGGCGGCACGGGAAGCGGGGCGGCGCCGGTGGTGGCATCGCTCGCCAGTGAATTGGGTGCACTCAGCGTAGCCGTGGTGACCAAGCCATTCGCTTTTGAAGGCAAGCGCCGCATGCTGCAGGCGGAACAAGCGCTCCAGGAACTGATCGGTGCGGTCGACACCGTGATCGTAATCCCGAATGAGCGATTGATGGAAACCGTGGAGCCGGGAACGAGTTTCTTCGATGCGTTTCGGATTGCCGACGATATCTTGCGCCAGGCTGTCCAGGGCATCTCAGACATTATCACCGTACCCGGCATCATCAACCGGGACTTTGCGGATGTAAAGGCCATCATGCACGGCCAAGGGTACGCCGTGATGGGCACGGCGGTCGCGAGTGGATCGAATCGGGCCGTGGATGCAGCCAATCGGGCAATTTCCAGCCCGCTGTTGGAAGACAATTCGATTCAAGGCGCTCAGGGTATCTTGATCAACATTTGCGGCAGTTCCACTCTTTCACTGCAGGAAGTGCACGAAGCCTCCAGCGTGATTCAGAAGGCCGCACACGAGAATGCCAACATCATTTTTGGAGCGGTGATGGACGAAGCGATGAAAGACATGGTGAAAATCACCGTGATCGCCGCCGGCTTCAAGGAAACCGCGAAAAAGCCGATGCCACAAAAGCAATCCTTCTTGCCGAGAACGTGGAAAGCTGGTCGCGAAGTGCCGGAACAGGCGGAACTTCCGGTGACTCCGCCGAATGTGGTCAACCAGGTAAAGCAAAACGTCCGGGAAGCGGTTCCCGAAGTGCCGAAGGACGACTTGGATGTTCCGACATTTTTGCGACGGCAGGCGCAGAAAGCCTGAGCTACCACAAATTGAATAAATTTCAGCGGGGCATGAATCATCGTGCCCCGTTTTTCTTATGTTAGGACAGCATATCCACGCATTTGCATACGCGGCAGAGCGTGGAATTTTCTTCGAAGATGCCTATGCGGAGCGGAGGTCTTCCTGGAAATGCCTCTTCATCGAGTGGATCTCAGCTTCAAACCGCTGCAGATTGCTACTGCCATAGGGGAGCACGCTGCCAAGCCCTGAATGAAATTCCTTGGCATGGGTGTCTGCCGCGATTTTAGCGATGTTTGCAGCGTCCAGACCGCCACCCGGTATGACCACGATACGACTGCCAGCCGCTCTCACTAGCTTCCGCAGCATTTCCATGCCTTGGGGTGCGGTCGCTGCACCGCCCGCCGTGAGGATTCGCGTGGCCCCAGTGGCAATCACGTCCTCCAGGGCCTGCAGGAGATCGGGAGTCTGATCAAATGCACGGTGGAAAGTGACTTCGAGCGGTCGCGCCCATTGGACCAATTCAATGGTGCGCTCGACGTCGACGGAACGATCCGCGCGAAGAATACCAAACACGACGCCGTCTACGCCCAAGTCGCGGGCGGCGGAAATGTCGCGCTTCATGGCGACAAATTCCTTCTCGCTATAGACGAAGTCTCCGGCGCGGGGCCGAATGATTGGAAAGAGGGGAATCTCCAACTCTTCATGAACTTTGCGCATCGTGGCAAGCGAGGGTGTGAGCCCTCCGTGGTTCAGCTCTGCGCAAAGTTCGATGCGATCGGCACCGCCACGTTCTGCCGCCAAAGCCGTATCGAGCGATTCAACGGTAATTTCGAGAATCGGTTGGAAGGTCACATCAGCCTCTTTTGCAAGGGGAAGGGCTATGGCTCTATATACTCCGTGCAAGTGCGATATGCAACCACGGCGAGCGCACCTTTACTGTGCGGGAAGGACGGCGTACCGGGCGATGACAAAGCCCATTGCTCCACCAAAAAAAACGTCGCCCGGAAAGTGGTTGCTGGTGGTGATACGGGAAAAACTGATTGCGCCAGCCAGGCCATACGCAACGAATGGCACCCATCGATGCTGGCGGTACCTGTGGGCCAGGATCGTCGCCACTGCGGTGGCTGCCATGGCGTGCTCCGAAAAGAATCCACCCGAATGGAATGGATTGTGGGAGCCGTTGAAGAAACTATCTGTATATGGCCCATTTCCCATGTAATTGAGCGGTTGATTTCTTGCAGTAATCAGCTTCAGCGGAATATCCAGAACGAATCCATCCGCGACCGCTTCTACCGCCAGCAGAGCAGAGTTTTCGGCGTAAGAATCTTTACGCAGCCAGCCAACCCCGTAAATTGCCGCGGGTACCGCCGCGATGATCGCGGCCGAATTGCTGCCGCTGAACGCATTGTTGAAGCCGCTGAAGCGATTCGTCGTACGAAAGGGCGGTGCCGTATGCGCGTCGGTGGCGACGAGAGCGGCGGTCACGCCCAATACTCCAATCGTTGGCCACCAGTGTTTCCCGTGAGCCAGCTTGACAGGAAACAGCCACACCTCTTTTTGATCCGCGAGGAAGTTTGCGGGCAGTTGCTTGAGAGAAACGTCCCGATCGGCGGTCGCTGAGGAGGGAGCGGGAAAAGAGATGGTGCTGTTTGAAGTTTGAGCGGCGATGGGATGGACGATCACGCCAGGAGAAATCGAGACAACCAGAAAGATAGCGCGTGCAAAACAATAGCGTTCGAATGACATTTTGCTGGTCTATCCTGCCCAATGCCCCGAAAGCCTCGCAGGCGCCATCCGGCACTTCAAACACGTCAGTTCTCGCGCCATCGCTTCGCGCTCGGCAGGCGCTTGTGTTAGGCTTCCCCTGAACAGAACTGGTCTCATCCCACAGAATTTTACCTCAGCGGGGAGCCTGTGAAAAGGAGACCGAAAATGAACGTGAATCGAGTGATGTGCGCAGCGGGCATGGCCCTCTTGGCGGGGACCATCGTTGGTTGTGAAAAGCCTTATCACCAACCGGAGGAGAGATACGTGCTCGTTGCGGCCAACGTGAATCTGCCGTATTGGCAAGAGGCTGCCGCCGGGCTTACAGACATCGGGAAGAATGCGGGAGTCAAAGTGGAGATGGTCGGTCCCGTGACATTCGCCCCGAACGAGGAACTCACCGCGTTCCAACAGGCGGTAGCCCAGCATTCTTCGGGCATCATGGTTTCGGTGACTGATCCAAAGTTGTTCAAAGATCCCATCGACCACGCCATTCTCCAGGGTATACCCGTTATCTGCATTGATGCGGACGCGCCGGATTCAAACCGCGTTCTGTTCATCGGCACAGACAACTTCCGCGCCGGACAAGACAGCGGCAAGCGCATGGCGACGCTGCTCGGCGGGCAGGGCCGTGTGGTGATTGTGACGCTAGCGGGGCAACTGAACGCTGAGGATCGCGTTCGCGGCGTCATGGACGTACTGAAGAAGTATCCTGGCGTGCAGGTAGTGCAGACAATCGACGACAAAGGAGATGGGCGTGTGGCCTTTGACGCTATTTCGGCGCTACTGCAAAAGAAAGAGAAAATCGACGGCATCATCGCTCTCGAAGCCACGGGAGGACCAGGAGCTGCCGACGCGTTGCACCGCATGGACATGACCGAGAAGATCAAGATCGTCGCATTCGATAGGGATCCGCAAACGCTGGAAGGTATCGACCGCAAGTGGATCACCGCTACAGTGGTGCAAAAACCGTATGTGATGGCGTTCTACGGCGTCAGATTCCTGGATGATTTGCACCACAACGCGGTGCATGAGTTTAAAGATTGGGCTACGGCGCCCACCGCTCCTCTACCCACCTTCGTCGACACAGGCACGGCTGTGATCGACTCGACCAACCTCGCGGCATTTCAGAAGGCCCTCGCCGAACATCCGAAATCAGTTCTATAGAGCGGCGGAAGACCTAGACCAGGGCATAGGCCGCGAATGTCACGATGGAGGCGATGCCAAGTGCGGACCCGATGACCGCGCCCGCTAAAACGTCGCTGAGGAAGTGCATCCCCAGAACAATGCGCGACACGCCGATACTGACCGCAAGGAAATAGAGCGGCCATTCCAGGCCTGGGTATAAATAACTCACCACCAAGGCAATCGAGAACGCGGTCATCGTGTGGCCCGACGGAAAGGAAAACTGGTCGGGGGGAAGTACATTTGCCCAGCAATGAGGCTGAAGATGACAAGGCCTCTGGCGGTGGCTGACTTTCTTCAGAGCCTTAAAAACAAAGATGCCGACAAAGGCAGCAGAGCCGGCTGCGCGAAAAGCAACATAGCCGCGCGAACCGCCAAACCCCAGGAGCAGAGCGCCGAGACTATACCAGAGCCAGCCGTCCCCCATGCGCGTGGCAGTCAGCATCCAATACCGAATCCACCGCGGCGCACGCCAACTATTCAGCCGGCGCATGACGCGGTGGTCACGGTTTTCGATGAAGCCCCAGACTGTTTTTGCGACCGCCATGGCACCCTCTACCGGGCCCAGTTGGCCTCAAACCTGGAATCGGCGTCCCAAAGCATACGTGGCCGGCGCGTCTGTTCGAGCAGTGACGCGGCCCATTTTTTGCAAAAGCGGATCTCGTTCAGCCAATGACCAGCCGTGATCACTGGCACGAAAACGGTGAAGGGAAGCAGTGTGGCTGCCAGAGGTTGTTCCTCCAGCAAGGCTCCGGCGAATTTGCAGATGTCCAGCGTGAGTTTCGCGTAGCAGCCGTGCTCGCCATGCACGATGCCGCGGCGAGCGCGTAACCCCGTGAAATATTCCTCCACCGTGCGCGCTTCGGGAACTTCAGTAAACGTAAGACCTACACCCGTCAGCGTGTGCGAATCGCTTCCGGCGACACTGATCTTGCCAAGCTTCTTCGCCAGCAACTCCGCGTTTTGGTTCGATTCGCGCCACATCTGTCCGTTGCGGACCTCGAACGCGGGAACGTAGGAAGCAAACCAGGTGAAGTCCTCCAATTCGCGTTTGCCCGTCAGGCCCGAAAACACATGGTTGACGCTGAAAAACAGTTTGCGCTCGGTCAGGTACATGAGGAGGGCGAGAAAATCGGTGCGCCGGCGTTGAATCTCCACATGATCTTTTTCGGTGATGTGGTAGACACCGAGATGCATTTCTGTCCCGGTGGGCATCCGCACAGTTACTTCTTCGCTCAGGAAGAAATCAGGATATTTGCGGAGTGTTTCGGTGGCCTCGATGGAATCGTGGTCGGTAACGGTCACGATGGACATCCCTCGCTGTTTGCAGCGTTGGTAGACGTCCTCAGGTTGGTTGTAGGACTCACGGCAAATGCGTGTGAGACCCGGGGTATTGCACATCCCAGAGCCGATGGTATGTACATGAAGGTCGCAGCGCATGTAAAAAGATTAGTCAAAAGATATGAACAAACCATGACGAGGGGACAAAATATGAATGAAAAAACAGTGGAACTCATTGAACACACATATAGTTAAGAGTTTTCCACATGGCATGTAGAGTGCTCTTGCGACGGCCCCCGAAAGGTGTGCGAGAATGCCGCGATGAAAAAAATACAGATCCTCTTTCACGATGCGGGCGGAGGACATCGCAATGCGGCCGTGGCGTTACAAACGGTGATCGCGCAACAGAAGCGCCCCTGGCAGGTAGGGCTGGTTCAGTTTCAGGATCTTACCGATCACCTGGATGTTTTGCGGAAACTGACGGGTATTCGCATTCAGGAGCAATACAACGTCTTGTTGAGGAACGGCTGGACGCTCGGCGCGACGCAATTGCTGCGTGTATTGCAAGCGACGATTCGGGTTTTCCATGGCCCGCTGGTGAAATTGCTGTCGCGGCATTTCCAGGAACAACCGGCTGACCTGATGGTCTCCGTTATTCCCCACTTTAATCGAGAATTATGTGAAGCCTGGGGTGCATCCTGCC
Organism: Candidatus Acidiferrales bacterium; assembly: GCA_963775865.1. Classification (GTDB taxonomy): domain Bacteria; phylum Acidobacteriota; class Terriglobia; order Acidiferrales; family UBA7541; genus Acidiferrum. Next base: position 341,474 of record CAVZKU010000016.1, read on the forward strand.
CAGGGCGGCCCTTCGTGACCATCATTACCGACTTGGCAGATTTTCCTCCGCACTTTTGGATCGAGCGAATACAAGAACAGTATGTGATTTGCGGGACCGAGCGTGCCGTTGCGCAGGCTCGGCAAATGGGTAAAGACCTTTCGCACGTCTTTGCGACCTCGGGAATGATCCTTCGTCCGGATTTCTACGAAGAGAACCACGAGGATCCACTCGTGCTCCGCCAGGAACTGAATCTGCGTCCTGACCTGACGACGGGGATGCTTCTGTTCGGGGGATTCGGGTCAAAGGTGATGTTCCCGATTGTAGAACGGTTGGCGGCGGCGGCACTTCCGCTCCAGTTGATCGTCATTTGCGGACGAAACGAGAAACTCGCCAAAGAATTCCGGTCACGTACATGGAAAATGCCCCTGCATAGTGTGGGATTCACAAAAGAAGTGCACCGCCTGATGCGGGCTGCTGATTTTCTGATTGGCAAGCCCGGTCCTGGCAGCGTGGCGGAAGCCATGGTCCGCAGGCTGCCGGTAATTCTGGAATGCAATGCATGGACGCTACCGCAAGAGCGGTATAACACGGAGTGGGTGAAGGAAAAAGGTGTCGGGATCATCTTGCATGATTTTGGAGAAATCGTGGGCGGCGTGAAACAACTCTTAGAGCCCGGAAAGCTTGCGGAATTTCGGCGTAACACGGAGGCGCTGGACAATCGCGCTATCTTTGAGATCCCGGAGATCTTTGCCAAATTGTTGGACGAACAACCTCCGCAAAGTTACTTACTAGCGCGTTCTGATCGTGAGTAGTGGGGCGGGTGTGGCTGGGCATTGGGAGTTTCCCCGGGCGCCTTCGCGTGCGGTTTCGAACAAGTCACAGCCCAACGGCGCGAGGAAAATTTCGGCAGGTCGCACACCTTGCCGCAGCCGACTGGGGTCTTCGACATCGCGCATCCACAAGAGCAACCAGTGAAGGAATGCTGACGAAGTCTCGCCGAGCTATCCGCCCAAGTAGAGAAGGCCAACAATCCGCAGGCGACGAGAAGATCGAGGAAAACCCACAGGGCCAGCCGATGGAGACGGGGAGAAGGGGCTCGCATGGACAGAGTTTCCTCCGGCAACGACAAAAAACCGATAGCGCGGACTTACTAAATCCTTTTAGAACCAGGGTTCTGATGGTACTGGATTGGTTTTTTGGGAATCGATGTGCCGAGGGAGAGTTTCAAAGGAATCTGGAGACCTCGAGTGGCTTCGAGTATCGCTCGGGGGAATGTGGTTAAATAGCCTGCTTGCAGTACTATACAGAAGGCCTGCCGACTCTGGAACCTGGCGCTGTGCGGGCACTGCCCGCCCACAGGGTGGATGGGTAGCAGATACGGCCGCAAGGTGCGCGCGCGGATGGGACTTGCTTGCAGTTTCGGGACTTCGTAACCACCTGCCGCATACAGTAAATTGCTTGTCCTGCTTGGCTATTTATCGTTCGTATCGGATTTGTAGCGAAATTGTGGTACTCAAGAAGCCTTCGCGCCAGGCTCCCAAGTCCCCCGCACATCGGCTTCTAACTGTTCCTGCCGGGCTGCGACCCATGGACTGTAATGCTGTTGGGTGACCTTTGTGCTGGAATGTCCAAGCAATACGGCGACCCGCTCGACCGGAACGCCTTTCAACAGAAGAGACACAGCGAACGTATGCCGGAAACGATGTGCATGCCCGTGTTCGACCCCAGCCAGTCTGAACAATCTCGTGAGGTACGCTTGATAGTTGGCAACGCGGTTGGTACCAAGAATGGTACCGAGGAGAGCAACAAAATGCTGGATGAAGAAACAGTGGAGCGTCTCCGTGCGCCAATCGTGGAACGAGAGATTGCCGCACAGGAAGCACAAGCCCGACGTGAGCAGAAATCTCAAGCGGCTAAAACGTTGCGCGACACATTACGGTTGGAAGAATTGCGCCGCATTCCCGCCGCACCGCCGAACAGCAACGGGAGTTTCAACGCTTGTATCAGCGCACTTGGCGTGCCGCTGAAAAAGAGGGCGAGTCCACGAAGACGACAAGCATTGGCAGCATTACAAAAAGTGTTCTCCAAAAGTGTGCGACGGTGGAGGAATTCTGGAAACTCAATAGAGCCTCGGCAGACGTTAGAAAAATCTCCACGTGGCTCCAAATCCAAGAAACCGTTCTCGACCAGATTTTCTGGATGCGAACAGGCTGGTCGTGTCCGCCCCAGGACGTTGATTTCGTCTCGTTCGATGAGGGCGTGGCGTGCATGGAGGAATTCATCGCAGAGCGCGGACTCATCCACGACGACGTTTACAAATTTCCGCTTTCCGAGTTCCGTCCCGCATGGGGTGTGTGGGTGGACAAGGTTAACTACGTCGACCTCATCTGGGGACTCATCCCGCCTTGCTGGCGTGACACCGAGCGTTTCCATGCGCTATGTGCCGAATCGGAAGCGACGATGGTGCACGCGAAATTCGGAGTACGCATTGCGCTCCCCGCCTATCACGTTCGTCTCTGGAAACAGCAAATCAACGAACACAAAAAACTAGCCAATTCGGGGAGGGCACACGACGGAAGCGGAAATGATTTAGGCGTGGCGTGCTGGCTTTGCCAATTTGAGCGGCTCCACGGAGGAGAAAAGTGAAAAATCCAAAAACAATTCAGCCGTTGCCGCCGACGTACAAAGACGGAAGACCGTGGAGTATCGCAACACTACGAAGTTTAAGTTCCGAAGAAATACGAAACCTTCTGAGGCTTACCGTATGCGTAGACGCGCTCGGGGAACCCCTTACTGGTGGTGAAGGACCAAGTTGCCGTCGTAATGGGATCAACCGCCCTACATTTATCTCGCCACGCGGCCGATTAGTTGTGGTAGCCGGATTTCGCACCAGTAAGCTGATGGGGTGGGCGCTCGCTGCGAGCGACACCCGTCACATTTGCAGCGAACTCGAAGATTTCAGTCCAAATCTGTGTGAACAGCTTTTTCGTGAACTGCGGCGTCGAGCGGAGGATGTCGTAACACTGATATTCGCGATCCACTCCCCACCCCGAGTTGGCCCGCTTTGCATCAGGCGCTTTCACCAATTTGTAGTGACCGACCACATCCAAGTGGTCAGCCGTGACCACAGCGTTGTCGTCTTTGGGCCAGAACATGGACGCGGTGTTGACAATGCCGTCGTTGTCCCAGCTCTCAAGCGGTAGAGGCGGCGACTCCCCCAGCACGCGGCTGATATGGATAGGTTTTTTCGGCAAGCGGAACGGGCCGCCCGCACATGCTCGGTAACAGAGGTCATAGGATAAGTCGTGCTTGGCTTTCCTCCATAAATCCTTGACTAAATGGAGGTAAGGTCCTGGGCTGGTGAGTTCCCAGACCGGCGCAGGTTGGCCCAGTGGAAAGGTATAGGCACGGCCTCCCACAGTCGCATACGAAAGAGCCCTGATCGGTGGGTCAGCCCACAATGCTAGTTCTCGTGTTCGCTCTGCTTCATCGAACTGTGCCGGGCTCTTCCGATCGGGATGGTAAGGACGGCAAGCGAGGTCATAGATAACATCGAAGTCCGACCACATCTGGCGAAAATACATCGTCAAGTCGGATGAAGCTCTTATTGCTTGTGCGGAGCGTGATGGGCTCTGCTTGCCATAGCTCTCGTTGGCTTCCGTCAGGGCGTCTTTCAACGCCAAAAGTATTCCTGCGTCGGTCAATCCGGCGGCGATTCCCATTATTTGCGTTTCGATCAAGTTGAGCAAGGACAGTCGCGAACCCAAGACAGCGAAACGCAACTCGGCGACCATTGCGTCACACAGCAACCTGTGGGAATGCACCCAATCGGCGATGTTGGTACCCCAATGAGGGACGGACAGGAATACGACTCCCTTCAACCTTTCGCGGATCTGTCGGCTCGTCACCACGTATCCGCTATCGACATGGACTCGCTTGTTTTCGCGTTTGTGGAGGTCGCAAATAAGCTGGCGGATATCGAGGCCGCCGGTTGAATGTCCCACCAGGACGATTGCATCGTCCTCCAGAATCTCGCCGCGTGCTATGCGTTTGCCAAGATACCTCAGTAACTTGATTGCACGCGTGGACACGCCGGCACTAGGTAAATTGCGGAAGTCGTGGAGTGTTACAGGCAGATCGTTCCGGTTCCAATCACGGTATACGGGAGTGATGCCCGAGTAGTATTCCACCTGCCCAAGGGCATCAAAAGCGCCGAATCCTGGTACCAATATGACGTGGACGTGATTACACCAATTGGGCTGCTTCATGTGGGCAACTCCTTGGTGTTCATTGCAAACCCCCGTTGGGCGACGACGAAATCCTCAATACCTTGCTGTCCATCGAGCTCATAATGTCGTCCACGCAGCTCAACTAAAAACCAGGATTTCCGATTTGGGCCTCTGACTCGCGCATAGTACGGCCCTGCTGTCCTCGACGCAACAAATTTGCCACAAGAGCTGGCCGCAGCGAAAGTGTGCGGTTCCGACGGCTCGTTTTTGCTCGTCTGATGAGCCCCCCTTGTTGCCGCGTTGATGTACAGTGTCCCTGAAACGGAGGTTGCCCTCGCATGACCTTTCTAGTCGATCATCCAATCGTGACGTTCGTGGTAACGGTTGTGGTTCTTTGGCTGTCATTCCTAGTTGGTGCAGTGTTGCGTAAACGCCGAAGTGACATGGCAGAAGAGGAACGAGGGGACTATGGCGTCCTTCTCGCTGCAATGCTCACCCTTCTTGGATTAATCATCGCCTTCACCTTTTCCATGGCCGGCAGTCGTTACGATCAGCGCAAGAACCTGGAAGAGGAAGAGGCCAACGCCATTGGCACGGAGTACGTGCGCGCAGACCTGCTTCCCGCCGATGCCGCCGAGAGGGTTCGAGGCCTGTTGCGTAGTTACCTCGATCAGCGCATCTTGTTCTACACATACAGAGGCGATCAGTTGCGCGAGGTCAATGCCACTACCGCCAAACTCCAAGCCGAACTCTGGGAGGCTGTGAAAGCTCCTGCCAGCACGGATCGCAGCTCAGTCGAGGCGCTAACCGTTTCAGGAATGAACGATGTTCTAAACTCCCAGGGCTACACGAAAGCAGCCTGGTGGAATCGCATCCCCCTGGCCGCCTGGGGCCTCCTGTGGGCCATCGCCATTTGTTGCAACCTGATGATTGGCTTCTATATGCGACCCAAGGATCCCAAGAGCATCCGATTTGTAATGCCAATCGTCATCGCCGTCGCCTTTCTCCTCATTGCGGATATTGATACCCCCCAACGGGGCATCATCACGGTCCACCCCCAAAACCTGGTCAGCCTTGCTGACTCCCTTCATCCCCACTAATCATAGACACTCGTAGTGGCAGCCTTACGCTGCCATCCGGAGTTGCTGTTGTCTGCCTTCATATCAACAGAAAACAACTCGAAGTCCTGAGAACGCGGTAATCGTTTCCGGACTTAGGATTTGCCCACACCTCGGACGAGATTGGTATTTTTGACAATGGCGCGCCCGCTTGACAGTCTCTAGGATGCACAGCTGGACGGCGAGACAGGGCGATCTTGGCCAGAAGGACGGGCGGTCCAACTGGGCGGTATCAACTTTCTCGGCGTCCTTCTCTCCTGAACCTTGGAAAACGGCCTTCCATTCCAAGCTGCGCGAGATAGAGGAATCCTTGAGTCAGTCACGAGCAAGCCATCGGGTGTCGCAATGCGCCGGTTTGTTTTTGGGACTGGGACTCATCCTGCGTTCCTACCACGTGCGGGAACTTCTGGTTTGCTGGCTATGCTTCAGCATAGCTTTTGTCTCGCTGACTCTTGTAATTTTGGCGGCAGTACCCGCTTGTTACGCGGGAAGATACTTTATCCAATGGGCGAGCGCAGTAGTGCGAGTGACCAGACTGCGCTCGTTAACGCACGCCAAATTGTCTCAGAATGAAATCTATCTCTTCCCTTCGCGGAGCGGCATTGTCGGAACAGGAGTGGGAAATGGCTCGGGGACGATGCAAGCTGTAGAGCCGCATCCCCGATTGCGGCGCGCGGGAATGCACATTTGAGTTGAATGAAGTATTAATTCCCGGTTACAAAACCGTGCTGTAACTACTGCCAGTGTCCAAGACGGTCACGTTGCGTCACCATATCTAACAATTCACCCCAAAACTAACCTGACCAGGGGACGCTGAGATTAAGGCGTCCCTCCCACCTTCGTCCCCGACGGTGATCAGAAGGCCTACCCCAAATCAGGCGCCCAGGGCCGTAGCTCAAATCGCAGCTAGCGACGCCGACAGCAGGCAGTATCCGCTCCATCCTTGTGAGTACTGTGAGCAACATGTCCGGTTTAGAACTTATCAGGCGCTTGTGCCGTTCCGGTTTTCGACCGTCCAGAGTGGACGTTGTAGTATTTAGATCGAAATGCCCCACCGATCCCGAATTGGTTTCCGGTGCTATCCCCCGGTGCGAGCCTTCAACAACAGTCTGTTTATTTCATCCTTACCCAAAATCTCAATCAGTCCTTTAGCAAAAAAGAACGGAATTAACACCACAAACATAAGCAGCATGGTAGCGAAGACAACCCTTGGGTCCGCTACCGTTTCGGAAAAGCTCGCGGCAAAAGACTGACCGTGCCAGACCTTGACCAACGCTTCCTCCAGAAGTTGGCAGACCATTAGGATGACGGTGAAAACGGCAGAGTTCCAAAGCATCGAATACCATAAGGCTTTCCCGGCAGCCTTCTCTCCGGCATGAAGGATTTTTCCCAACCACATGAATTTCGCCAAGATCACCGCATTGATAAAGGCAACGCCAAACTTCGCCGAGTAGTTGATGCGGTAGTTCGCAAGGATGATTTGACGATGGAGAGTAAAGACGCTCAGAAGTACCCAGATGTATATGACGGTTATGGAGAGAATCCGCAATTCGTCGAGCGCGCGCTTTTTCCAGCCAGGTTTTTCTTCATGCATCATGGCGAAAGTCCTTGTTTGGGAAGAAGGTAAGCAGGCCAGCGACCGCACGCTGCTAGCTTATACCGATTTGATAGCTACTGAAATCGGTTACGGCCACTCCCACTGAGGGTAAGTTTTCAGTTCTTTCAATGGCAAGTGTCTGGGATAACCCGGTAAAGTCGAACCATACCCAAGTTGTAGAGTAGCCGGACGCCATTGCTGGCGCCCAGCCCTCTAAGAACCGGACTTGAAAGTTTCCCCTCATCCGGCTCGAGCACCCAAAAACGCCCCCATGAACAACGAGGACGCGGCCCGATACAAAACGGAATCAGACCTACTCGATACAGACTTGCTGCCGATTCGCACGGCGGAGGGAATTCCGCCCGCTGTGTGTGAAGCCGCACCAACGGGTTGCCCCGTCGTCATTTGCTTTGCTTCATTCATCGGTTCCTCAAGCGTTCTCGAGTTGAGCACCAACAGGAAGTCAGCTCCGTTTCCGGCGAGGTGATCTTGTCCCAACCTGGCGACGCAACCTCTATCTGCCCCGTTACAGGGCAGCCTTCGCTTGCTCCCATTTCCGTTACCCGCATCGCCATCGGTTCCATCTTGCGATGGTCCTTCCCCTTGCGAGGAGCGATACGGGCTTACCCTGTTCCGCTGAAATGACGCGATCGGTTAGATTTGCTCTATACGCCGGCAGTGTTGATTACCCATGGCCGAGGAATCGGAAGCCTCGGCACTCACTGCGAGAAGAGCCGCGCAGCATTTTAGGCTCTCTTCGGGTGACGACGCTTAGGAGCATTTGTATATTCTGATCATACGATCAAGCCTAGGCCCGTCTCCGCCTAATGCTGGCAGATACACCGTTACCTCGCGGTTTCGGCGCCGCTCTTGCGAGCGTGGATACATTGTCCAAGGGCTCCAGAACGGTTCGTTACCTCCCCGCTCTGCCTTGTAGGCTACGTGCGATGGGACGCACGGTCTGATCGAGTTCCTCCTCTCCAGACAATCATTTTCAGCAGCTTTCCAGGTCGCACTCCGATGACCCGACATCTCTAACAATGCCGGCTCGTGTCAAGAACTTTTTTTGAATTTTCTGTTCTCTCTTTTCTTTTTTCGGGCACACAATTCCGTTCACTCCGCAGAGTGGTCTTCCTTGTTCTTCTCTGACGTCCGCTTCGACGACCACGAGTCCGTAGAAATCGATCACGCCGAGCGGAGGGAAACTCTCCGGTGCTTGAGCAACGAGAGCGAACACCAGCAGAAGTCGACTCAGCATGGGTCTTCACCCAATCCCGGACGGCCGTCTTTGCTGCTAATTGAGTGGGTCTGTCGTCGCATTCCCCGGAACGCGTTGCCGCACCGCGATGCCCGCCTGTCCGAGAACATGCGCAATCTGGGTATCCCGCAGGCGCGAAGCGTCGTACTCGAAAGTGAGGTGGTTCTTCTGCTCGTCGACGCGAAATTTGCGCAAGCCGTAGGTGTTCGCGAATTCGCCGAGCCGGCTGAGTTGGTCATGGCTCAGAGGAGACTGCAGTTCATAGGTAATTTCGACGAGTGTCATGCGGGGATTATACCAGCGCTCGCAATTTGCCGCCGCGTGCCAGAACACAACCAGGGAACATCCAACATAGTAAGCTAGTCCAGACTGTCTTTATGTCAGATCCTCAGCTATCTGGTTTACCCATTTTGCCGTCCGCGCCGAAACAGAAGGACCCGGTCTGCGGAATGATGGTGCATCCGCAGAAGTCGGCAGGGAAAGTAGAGCATAACGGGAAATCCTACTATTTCTGTTCGCCGCGATGCGCGGAGCGGTTTCGAAACGAGCCAGAAAAATTTCTAGCAGCGCCCGGCCTTGCCGGAATGGCGTCGAAGCCGGCAGCAACAGCGTCAGTTCCCGCGGCAGCGGTCAGCGGGATTCGCTACACATGCCCCATGGACCCGGAAATCATTCAGATTGGGCCAGGGACCTGCCCCATTTGCGGCATGGCCTTGGAGCCAATGGAGATCTTCGCAGAAGAACAGCCGGATGAAGAGTACGAGTCGATGCGTAAGCGCTTCAGGGTGAGCGCGGCGCTGTCGTTGCCCATTCTGATTCTGTCAATGTTCGGAGAAGCACTGGGCCTGCATTGGCAAAGCAGTACCAGGAACGCGGTGGAGTTTCTGCTCGCCACCCCCGTGGTGCTGTGGTGCGGCTGGCCCTTTTTGCAGCGATTCTGGAACTCGCTGCTAAATCGAAGTCCCAACATGTTCACCTTGATCGGTCTGGGGACGGGGGCGGCGTACTTCTATAGCGTTGCCGCAACCCTGTTTCCGCAATTTTTCCCAGCATCGTTCCGCGATATGCAGGGAGGAGTCGCCGTCTACTTCGAAGCTGCGGCGGTGATTACGACGCTGGTGCTCCTTGGCCAGGTATTGGAGTTGCGGGCTCGGCACCGGACGAGCGGTGCGATTCGGGAGTTACTGCATCTTGCGCCGCGCACAGCGCATCGCGTTTCCTCGACCGGCGACACGGAAGTTCCGCTGGAGCATGTAAAGCAAGGTGATTTGCTGCGTGTGCGGCCGGGAGAACGTGTGCCCGTCGATGGCACGGTGAAGCAAGGGGGAAGTGCGGTCGACGAATCGATGGTAACTGGTGAGCCGCTTCCCGTAGAGAAGGGAATAGGCGACAAGGTCACCGGGGGAACTCTGAATTCCAACGGAAGTTTCGTGATGGTGGCGGAACGCGTGGGCAGTGAAACGCTGCTTGCGCAAATTGTGAAAGTTGTCAGCGCAGCACAACGCAGCCGTGCGCCAATGCAGCGGCTCGCCGATCGCGTCGCCAGCTATTTCGTGCCCGGTGTGGTGATTGCCGCGGTGCTCGCGTTTGTTGGCTGGGCGATCTGGGGTCCGGAGCCACGGTTCGCGCATGCCCTGCTCGCTGCGGTTTCCGTATTGATTATCGCGTGTCCGTGCGCTTTGGGTTTGGCTACGCCGATGTCCATCATGGTGGCTGTGGGCCGTGGGGCCTCCGCAGGCGTGTTAGTGCGAAACGCCGAGGCGCTGGAAACCCTGGCGCGCGTGGATACGCTCGTGGTGGACAAGACGGGAACTCTGACCGAGGGTAAGCCGTATCTAAGGGCCGTGCAAACACTGCCAGGCTCCACTCTTCCCGAAAACGCGATGCTCTCCCTTGCCGCGAGCTTGGAACGTTCGAGCGAGCACCCACTGGCGCGCGCCATCGTGCGCGCTGCGGAAGAACGCCAGCTGCCGCTGGGACCGGTTAGCGAGTTTCTGGCAACGGCCGGTGGAGGCGTGTGCGGACGCGTATTGGGAAAGCGGGTGACGGCAGGAACGGCGCGATTCTTGAGAGAACAGGGAATTGATTTGGACTCGGTGCTGCCAATGACGACTACTTCTGCCGATGCTGCTGCGTTTACGACCATCTACGTCGCGGTGGATGGGAAATTGTCCGGACTGCTTACTCTCTCGGACCAGATGAAACCGACCACCGGCGAGGCCATTCGCGCATTGAAGTCTGAAGGGCTGCATCTGGTCATGCTGACCGGAGACCGGCGCGAAGCGGCACAGAGAATAGCCACGGAATTGCGTATTGACGAAGTGCGGGCGGAGGTCCTGCCGCAAGAGAAAGGCGAAGTCATTCAGAGGTTGCGCCGCGAAGGGCGCATTGTAGCCATGGCGGGAGATGGGATCAACGATGCCCCCGCTCTTGCTGCCGCGCATGTCGGGATCGCCATGGGAACGGGGACCGACGTCGCCATCGAAAATGCCGGCATCACCCTGGTCAAAGGTGATTTGCGCGGCTTGGTCAGGGCAAGAAGGCTTTCGCGCGCAACGGTGGCCAATATCAAGCAGAATTTGGGCTTTGCATTCGTTTACAATCTACTGGGTATTCCCATTGCCGCGGGTATTTTTTACCCGATTTTCGGATGGTTGCTGAGCCCGATGATTGCCAGCGCGGCCATGAGCTTCAGTTCCGTGTCCGTCATCACCAATGCCCTGCGTTTGCGCCGCACCGCGCTGTAATCCCAGTACTTGACGCACCTGACTTTCGGACTTCCGCATCGTCTATAGCAATAGGTGCGGGAACTTTGTTCCGAAGGCTTTCGTATTAATAGATGAGTGCGTCAGTAAGAACTATCCCGGGGGTCGGTTATGTCCAGCAATGGGAACGGTTTAACAAATGGCAAAGCGGCAAAGAAACGGCGGCGGAGAATCATCATCGCCGCGGTGGCCTTGCTTGTTCTGATTGGCGGCGGTTATGGCGTGTATGCAGCTCTTCGCCCGAGCCACGATATTGATCCATCGAAACTCTCAGCCGTAGAACGCGGCGACCTGGCTCGCGTGGTTGTGGCCACCGGAAAGATCCAACCGTTGTCAAAGGTGGAAGTGAAATCGAAGGCCAGCGGCATGGTGAAGAAACTTTACGTCGATTATGACGACAAGGTGAAAGAAGGCCAGACTCTGATGGAGCTGGACAAGGTGCAGCTGCAAGCAGTGGTGCGGGAAGCGCAAGCAAATTATCAGGCGGCCCAGGCGTCACTGGATTCGTCGAAGGCACAACTTGAACGCAATAAGGTGGATGCGGAAGGCCCGGATGTGCCGTTTTTGAAGCTGAATATGGAGCGCGCCGAGCAGATGTATAAAGACGGCGTCATGTCGAAGAGCTACGTAGAGGACGCGGAAAAGAATTACCAGTTGGCGTTGAACAAGCAGGTGAGTGCGCAGCGGAATCTACTGGTGTCGCGTGCGGAGATTGCCAAGTCTGAAGCGCAGATGGCGCAAGCAAAGGCGGCCCTGGAGAATGCGGAGGAGGATTTACGGAATTCCACAATCGTCAGTCCCATCAACGGACTGGTGCTTTCCCGTGACGTGAGTGTGGGCGACGGTGTCAGCTCCATCCTCATTTTGGGTTCCCAAGCCACGCTGGTGATGACCCTCGGCGACACGAGTGAAGTGTATGTTCAGGGCAAAGTGGACGAAGCGGATATCGGCAAAGTGTATCTGGGGCAGCCAGCGCGCATTGTAGTCGAGTCGTTCAAGGACAAGAAATTTACAGGGAAAGTAACCCGCATCTCGCCGTTCGGGAAGGAAAAGGATAATGTCACCACGTTCGAGGTGCGGGTTTCCATCTCGAATCCTACCGGCGAACTCAAAGCCAACATGAGCGCAAACGCCGAGATCATTCTCGAGGAGAAAAAGAACGTTCTCATGGTGCCGGAGGCCTCGCTGATCTATGACAAGGACCGCAACGCCTCGGTGGAGATGCCGGACCCCAAGGCAGAGAACGGCCGGAAGAAGATTCCCGTGAAGCTGGGCATCTCCAATGGCGTAAAGACGGAAATCGTTTCTGGGCTGAATGAGAAGCAGCAAGTCATATTGCAATAACGGGGCGCTTCCATGACTTTTCGCGATCTCCTTCGGGATACCCTAGCGACGCTCTGGGCGCACAAGCGGCGGACGTTGCTGACCATGTTCGGTATCGCGTGGGGAATTATCGCAATCACGTTGATGGTGGCGGCAGGCGAGGGACTTGGCCGTGGCATACAAAAACAACAAGAGAATTTTGGCAAAGACGTGATGATCGTCTTCGCAGGACGCACCAGCATGCAGGCCGGGGGTACGCGGTCCGGCCGAGCGGTGCACTGGATGGAAGACGACTACAAAGAAGTAGCCAAAGAAGCACCTGCCTGCAAATACGTGATGCCGGAGTTGGGCAACAACGTGAAGGTGCACAGTGCCTTCAACAGCGGCGACCTCGACACGGTCGGTTCCCTTCCGCCCTTCACTGAGATTCGCAGCATCGCCGTAGCCCAGGGCCGTTTTTACAATTACGAGGACAACGAACAGGGCCGCCGCGTGGCCTTCCTGGGCAGCGACGCGAAGAAGCAGTTATTCGCGGATCGAGAAGCGCTGGGGCAAGTTGTGGAGCTCAACGGCGTCCCGTATACCGTAATTGGCGTGATGAAGACGAAGGACCAGAATTCGAGCTACGACGGTGTCGACATTCGGAAGATCTTCATCCCCTTTAACTCCATGAAGCGGGACTTTCCAAATAAACCGCCGGCGGTGGAACATTCCGTCGACCGTATCCTGGTAGCGCCCTGGTCTCTGGGAACTCACCCCGATTGCGTACGCCAGGTTCGCCGCGCACTGGGGAGACTGCATAACTTCGATCCACGCGACGAGGAAGCGGCGAGCATCTGGGACACAGTAAAAAATGCCCAAGCCAACCGCATGATCTTTGTGGGTATGGAAGTGTTCATGGGCGCGGTGGGCGTGGCGACGATTTTTCTTGGTGGGCTGGGCGTGATGAACGTGATGCTTGTCAGCGTACGCGAGCGGACACGGGAAATTGGGGTACGAAAGGCACTGGGAGCCACACGAAAATCGATTTTGCGGCAATTCTTCCTCGAAACCGTAATCGTGGTGTTCATTAGCGGTGGAGTGGGATTGATTATCTCGTATGGTCTCTGCGGGCTGGTGAGCCTTTTGCCGAAAATTCCCTATTTCGATGGGTTGGATGCGAGTTGGAAGCTGGCTGCCCTGACGATAAGTTTGTTGGGTTTGATTGCGGTGCTTTCTGCGTTGTACCCCGCCAATCGTGCCGCGTCCGTTGACCCGATCGAAGCACTTCGCTTTGAGGCAGGTGGTTGATGCTCGGAGAAGTTTTCAAAGAGGCGTGGGTCGCCCTGGGACGCAACCGCGTGCGCAGCTTGCTGACTATGACCGGCATCTCTTGGGGAATCGTGGCCGTTACGCTGCTTCTGAGCTATGGCGCCGGATTTCGTAGCGTGCTGCTTTATACATTTGAAGTGTTCGGAAAAGCCGCCGTCATTTGTTGGCCAGGCACGACCAGCGAACAGGCTGGCGGAGAGCGAGCGGGGAAGGAAGTGCGTTTCGAGCAGGAAGATGCCGACTGGGTAAAGGCGCAGTCTCCTTTGATTAAGCGCGTCACGCTGGAGACGGTACGGTTCGAGGGCATCTCGCATGACGAGCGGCTTTCGGAGTCGGCGACCCGCGGTGTTTTTCCGGAATATGGCAAAATGCGGAATGAAGTGCCTTCCGAAGGGCGCTGGATTTCGGCCGAAGACGTGGAAGAACGCCGCCGCGTCGTCGTCCTGGGAGCGCGATTGAAGAAGAAACTCTTCAGCGGCACGCCTGCCGTCAACGAAACGGTGAGGATTAACGGGGTGCGCTTCACCGTGATCGGCACGATGGACATGAAATTTTCGGACAGTTGTTATTTCAACTGCGACGACGAGTCCGCATTCATCCCCTACACGGCAGCGTCGGAGATCTGGGATGCGCGCTATGCCAGCGTGATGGTGTTTGAGCCCGTGGCACCGCAATTTGAAGCTCCAGCGATGCAGCAATTCCGCACGGCGATAGCCAATCGACAGCATTTTTCACCCAACGATAAGAGAGCGATTACGATGTTCGGGCGCCAGGAATTCAAGCCTGTCTATGACGGAATTACTCTCGGAATCGAAGGACTGCTCTTCCTGATCGGTGCGATGACCTTGGGAATCGGCGGCGTAGGCGTGATGAATATCATGCTGGTGTCGGTGGAAGAGAGGGTGCGTGAAATTGGCTTGCGCCGGGCGCTGGGAGCCCGGAAATGGCATATCCGCTGGCAGTTTCTGACGGAAGCGCTAGTGCTGACTTTGGCGGCGGGGGCGATAGGCATGCTCATCTCATGGTGCCTGACCTCAGCGATCGGCACGCTCCCGTTCCTGGGTCCTGCCTATGAAGATGACAGCGGCAAAGTGGACATCCACTTGGCGCTGTCGACAACGACACTTCTTTTGTCCACGCTGATTCTGATTGTCGTCGGAGTAATCAGTGGCTGGCTGCCGGCGATGCAGGCTGCGAAACTTGATCCCGTCGAAGCCCTGCGATACGAGTGAATCGTTGCGCCCCAAGTGACGCGACGGCTGCCTCTTAAACTAAGAACTTCCTTCACCGCTCTTCGAGTCCTCCACAGCTTGTCCTTCTTCTAGCTCGGCCTGCTATATTTGTAGAGATTGCCCGCTGCACTTACGAGCAAATTTGGCGTTGAAAGAGGAAAAATGAAGCCAAGCAGGATGTCGAACATTTCTCTGGCTTATGGATTGGCGCTGATTGCGGCGCTGCTGCTGTTGGGCGGAATTATCGAAGGGCACGCGATCTTGAAAGAGTCACAGCCGTCGGCGAACAGCAAGGTGAAGGGGCCGGACGTGCCGATCATGCTCAAGTACAATGTGCGGATTGACGCGAAACTCTCAAAATTGCAATTACTGAACCCCGACAACTCCACTAAAGATTTGACCATTGAACCGCAGGCATCGGCGGACACCCTGAACTCGAATGCCACTGGATTGAAACCTGGTGCGTACCGCATTCGCTGGCAGGTGCTGGCGCCGGACGGTCACATTACGCGAGGCGAGATTCCGTTTACCGTGACGGGGACTTGAGCAAATAACATGGTCGAACTTTTAGGCATATTCGGTTTCCTGGTGGTGTTGCTTCGCGCGGCGATTTTGTGCTTTCAGACCGTTGCGGTTGGCGGAATTTTATTTTTGACGCTGGTGGCGCGCACGCCGGAACAGCGAAGCGAGGAACTGCTGGGCTCGAGCTGGAAGTTAATCCGTGCGAGTGTGTTGGCGCTAGTTTTCGCGCAACTGTTTTTTGTCATAACGAATTCCCTGGTGCTCACTTCTTCGATCGACATCCCAATCAGTGCAGTGCTCACCGCCAACTTTGTCTGGGCTGGAGTTCTGGCGATCGTAGCGGGACTGACTCTGGCTGCGTGGCCGAACGCTCTGAAGAAAAACGCAAGCCCCCTCGCCCTCCTGCCTGCGGGCTTCATTCTGAGCGCTTCCGTAATGACCAGTCACTCCGCGTCGCGGATGGAAGATCGCGTGTTTCTCGTTAGCCTCACGGCGCTCCATTACCTGGCCACGGCCAGCTGGCTCGGCGGGCTGCCGTATCTCTTGCTGACGGCAAAACGGACGCTTCTCGCGGAAGCCAAAATCCAGATCACACGGAATTTTTCACGACTGGCGCAAATTAGCGTGGCGGTGCTGTTTCTGGCCGGGTTTGGCATGAGCTGGATTTATGTGGGCTCTTGGGATGCCATGTACGGCACCGCATACGGTGTCATGCTTAGCTCGAAAATTGCCCTGTTCGTGGTGCTGTTGTTCTTGGGTGCCGCGAATTTCTATATCGTGCGTGGATTGGAGACAGATTCGGGGACGAGCGCAACCAGCTTACTGCGCTTTGGAGAAGCCGAGATTGGCATCGGTCTCACTGTCATTCTGGCGGCTGCTTCCATGACCTCGCAGCCACCTGGCGTCGACCTGACGCAGGACCGCGTAACCAGGACGGAAATTGCGGAACGTTTTTCGCCGCGGATGCCGAGGTTCTCCAGCCCGGATTTGAAGGAGATTTCCGAATCGTCCAAGGAACTGACGAAGAAAGCGGTCGCGGCGGGAAGAGTGATGCCGGCATCATTCGTTCCAGGAGACTCCGGTTTTGGCACGAATACTCCGGCGGATATTGCCTGGTCGGAATACAATCACAATTGCGCCGGATTCGTCGTGTTCCTGATGGGGATTCTGGCGCTGCTCTCGCGAAGCCGGTATTTTTCCTGGGCTAAAATCTGGCCACTGGCCTTCCTTTTGCTTGCCGTGTTTCTGTTCTTCCGCGCTGATCCTGAAAACTGGCCGATGGGTCCGAACGGATTCTGGGAGAGTTTTTCCCAGGCGGAGGTGCTGCAACATCGATTGGCCGTGCTTCTGATTATCGTTTTTGCCGTCTTTCAATACCGAGTCGAAACAAACCGGGTGAAGTCCATGGCCGCAGCATTGGTATTTCCCGCGGTGTGCGCGTTGGGAGGAGTTGTGCTGCTGACGCACACGCACGCACTGTCCAATATAAAGGAGGAAATGCTGGCCGAACTGAGCCATACGCCTTTGGCCGTATTTGGAATCGTCGCAGGATGGTCTCGGTGGCTGGAATTGCGCCTGCCGGAACAGAATCCGACGCGAAAGTATCTGGCCCGGGTATGGCCGGTGTGCTTCATCATGGTCGGGCTGATTCTGATGGATTATCACGAGAGCTAAGCGCATGCTCGGGAACCTCTCAACTGACCCGGAAGAAAGGCAGAGATGACGAAGGCGGCATTGATCGTGGTAGATGTGCAGCGCGACTTCTGCGAAGGCGGAGCGCTGGCGGCAGCCGATACACTGTCATTGTTGGGGCCATTGCAGAAATGTATTGAAGCGGCGCGACGAGCGAAGGCTGCCGTTGTTTATACGAAGGATTGGCATCCCGAGGATCACAGTTCCTTCCAAACCCGGGGCGGGCCGTGGCCGGTGCATTGTGCGGCGGGCAGTTCCGGGGCGGAGTTGATGCCGCCGCTTCAGGAGCAAGAGGGCGAACTCATCATCCACAAGGGAGTTCACATCGACGGAGCGGGTTACTCGGGCTTCGAGTTAACAGGTTTAGAAAACCATTTACGAGACTTAAAGGTCGAACGCGTTGGCGTAAGCGGAATCGCCACGGAATATTGTGTTCGCGCGACGGCTCTCGACGGACTCCAGCAAGGCTTCGAAGTGACGGTCCTGAGCGATATGATTCGCGCGGTACGGCCGGAGGATACCTCAAAGGTACTGACGGAATTGAGCAAGGCGGGAGCGAAGACGATGACTTCGGCGGAGTGGTTAAAGAGCCTGTAACAGGTCAAGGGAACTGGGCTAAGTCTGCCCGAGAATCGCGTCAAAATAGGCGAGCAGTTCGGGCGAGTTCCAGTCTTGCGTCCCGATAATCTTGCGGACAATCACGCCTTTGCGATCGATGATGTACGTCTCCGGATACATTGCGGTGCCATATTCCTGCGCGATCGGCGAGTGTTCGTCTTTTGTGCCGGGATCGCGGTAAGTAGTGAAAATCACGCCCTTCTCGCGCAGAAATTTCTCATAAATCGCTTGGTCTTCGTCTGCGGCAACGCCAACGACGACGCCGTTGCGTGATGCAATGTACTGCTGCAAGCGGTTGAGCGCCGGAGTCTCTTCCACGCAAGGCGGGCACCAGGTAGCCCAGAAATTCAAGACGACCACCTTGCCGCGCAGGTCCGAGAGGTGCGCAGGCTTGCCGTTCAACTCCAAGACAAAATCTTCGGCTTTCTTGCCGGCGACCGAGGACTCCCCTTGGCGGTAGTGGGGAAGCGTGAAAAACGCGAGAACGGCGAAGGCAAAACCCATGCTGCCCCAAGCCATGATTTTCCGGAGGACCGTGTTCATATATCGCTATAATAACGCAGAGCAGCCGCACCGAGAAGTGTGGAAACACCCACCAGAGTCATGAACCTATCCTCCCAAAACGCAACGCAACTAAGCGCCATCGTGCCGGCGCGGAACGAGGAAGCTGTCATTGCCGCATGCGTGGAATCCCTGGCACATCAGGCGGAAATTGGCGAAATTCTGATAGTGAACGACCAATCCAAGGATACGACCGCTGCGATCGTGCAGAAACAAATGCTGAGCTTTCCGCAGGTGCGGCTGCTGGAAACGAGCCAATTGCCCGCGGGTTGGGTGGGAAAGAACCACGCTGTCTGGATAGGAGCCCGCGAGGCGAAAGGTGAGTGGCTGCTGTTTACAGATGCAGACGCGGTGCATCATACCGATTCCGCCACCAAAGCACTGGCCATTGCCGCGAAAGAGAATGCGGTGATGGTTTCCTTCTCGGCGGAGCAAGTCATGCGCACGTGGTACGAAAGGTCCCTGATTCCGTATGTGTATTGCCGATTGGGCAGCAAGTTTTCCTTTGCTGATGTGAATGATGCCGGGAATTCCGCGGCCGCCGCCAACGGCCAATTTTTGATGATCCGGCGAGACGTTTACGAAGCTGTGGGTGGACATGCGAGCGTGGCGAATGAAGTCCTGGAAGATGTTGCGTTGGCGAAGCGAGTCAAAGATGCGGGATACCGCATCTGGTTTGGGAGCGGAATAGGAATTGTGCGCGTCCGAATGTATCGAACGTTCGGCGCGATGTGGCAGGGCTGGAAGAAGAACCTGTATCCCTTAATGGGAGGAACTGGCGCTGCGGTCGGCGGGGAAATGGCTCGAGCGCTGTTGCCGGTTTTGCTGGTCTTGCTTGCCGCCATCTTGACTTGGGGAATCGCGAGATCGGTCCTGGCGGCTTTGGGAGTTCTGCTGGTCGGAATCATCGGCATTTTCCTGGCCTTTGCAGAGGAGTTGCAGCGTAACCAATTTCCGGTTGTCCTCACCTCGTATGGAATTCCGGGCAGACTGCTGTTTGCCGCGGTTTTATGGGCTTCGTATGGCAGCCACCGGAGGGGTAAGCTGGAATGGAAAGGCCGGGAGTATCCAGTGGGTACCTCTGGCGCATCAAAATAGGTGGCAAACTAAGGCAATGGTGTATCTGACGCGCAAAATCGAGTTTTCCGCTTCGCACCTGTACCACAACCCGGCGCTGAGCGCGGAAGAAAACCGGCGGATCTTTGGCAAATGCAACAATCCGCACGGTCACGGGCACAACTACACGCTGGAAGTGACCGTGGCCGGCGAGCCGGATCCTGTGACAGGAATGGTGTTGGATTTGAAGGAATTGAAGGCGATTCTAGAGCGCGAAATTACCGAGCGCATGGATCACCGGTTTCTGAACTACGAGGTGGAGGAACTGCAGGGCCAGATTCCGACGTGCGAGAACATAGCCCAGGCGATCTGGAAGTTACTGGATCCAAAGATTACGCAAGGCCGGTTGCACAAGGTGCGACTCTACGAGTCGGCGGATATTTTTGCGGAGTGCTACCGCAACGGAGCGAGCCGCGCATGAACGGCGGTCTCAAAGTTGTGTTCGGGCGGCGCTACCGGTTTGCGGCGTCGCACCGGCTGCACAGCGACAAGCTGAGCAAAGAAGAGAATTTCCGTGTCTACGGGAAATGCAACAATCCTTTCGGCCACGGACATAACTATGTGGTGGAAGTCAGCGTGTCAGGGACGGTGGATCCCGCCACAGGCATGGTCGCAAATCTGACGGACCTCGACAGCTTTGTGCAAGGCGAAGTGATCGAAGCCTTCGATCACAAATCGCTGAACGAAGACGTGGAGGCCTTTCGGGCGATCGTGCCGACAACAGAGAACGTATGCAAGGAGATTTACCGGCGCCTGAAGCACTTCCCGCTGGCAAAACTGGAACGCGTTCGGGTCGAAGAGACTTCCAATAACGCGTTTGAGTATGCTGGGGAAGAAATCCAGGATCGTGTGGCGGTCCACTAAGAGGGGAAGATTCCAGTGACAAAGCCAACGGAAATCATGTTGCACGAAACAAACGTGGAAGTGCCCAAGGAGAGCATTGCCGAACTTGTAAGGAAGATGATCGTGCTGGTAGGCGAAGATCCGAACCGCGAGGGACTGCGGAAAACGCCAGAGAGGTTCGAAAAGGCGCTGAAGTTCCTGACCAGCGGCTACCACCAGAATCTGGAGTCGGTTCTGAATGGAGCGACGTTCAGCGTCCACTACGATGAGATGGTGGTGATGAAGGATATTGAATTCTTCAGCCTGTGCGAACATCACCTACTCCCGTTTTTCGGCAAAGCGCACGTGGCGTACCTGCCGAGCAAGAAGGTGCTGGGGTTAAGCAAAATCGCTCGACTCGTGAATATGTTCGCGAGGCGGCTGCAGATCCAGGAGCGCATGACCAGCCAGATTGCGGACGCCATTTCCGAGAAAATCAGTCCAGAAGGCGTGGGCGTGATCATTGAAGCGCGCCATCTGTGCATGCAGATGCGCGGCGTGGAAAAGCAGCACGGGCAGGCGGTGACCAGCGCCATGCTGGGTTCGTTCCGCCATAACAAACAGACTCGCGACGAGTTTTTGTCGCTGGTGCGCACCCGAAAGAGTTAACTCGTTCAATCCTAGCCGCGCAGAACGCCGGCACGGCACATGAGGTGCCTCGTGAATCAAAGACAGCTTGGAACCACCGGGCCCTACGTATCGCAAGTGGGGCTCGGTTGCATGGCTATGTCCGGCGTGTACGGGCCCGCGGAAGATGCGGAATCCCTTTGCACAATTCAAGAAGCCATCGAGCAAGGCATCAACCTGCTGGACACCGGTGATTTCTACGGCATGGGCCAT
Organism: Candidatus Acidiferrales bacterium; assembly: GCA_963775865.1. Lineage (GTDB taxonomy): Bacteria > Acidobacteriota > Terriglobia > Acidiferrales > UBA7541 > Acidiferrum. Next base: position 362,520 of record CAVZKU010000016.1, read on the forward strand.
AACGAAATGCTGGTCGGTCGGGCGCTCCAGGGGCGGCGGGACAAGGTGGTGCTCTCCGTTAAGTTTGGGGCAATGCGTACGCCTGCCGGAATGTTCACCGGGGTCGATACGCGCCCTGTCGCTGTCAAGAATTTCGTGGCGTACAGTCTTCGACGACTTGGAGTCGACTATATCGATATCTATCGGCCGGCGCGTCTCGATCCTGTCGTGCCGATTGAAGAAACCGTGGGCGCCGTTGCGGAATTGCTGAAACAGGGGTATGTGCGGCATATCGGGCTGTCCGAGGTATCGGCCGAGACCGTGCGGCGGGCCAAGGCAGTGCATCCGATTGTGGATTTGCAATTTGAGTATTCCCTGGTGTCGCGGGGAATCGAACCACAGATTCTGCCCGCGATGCGTGAATTAGGGATCGCAATCACCGCGTACGGCGTGCTCTCCCGTGGGTTATTGAGTGGATCAAAACCATCGGCGCCCAATGATCTGCGTGCCCACTTTCCCCGGTTCGTGGGGGAAAACCTGCAGCGAAACAAGAGTTTGGTCGAGACGCTGAAGCGAATCGCGAAAGAACATAACGTCACCGGAACACAACTGGCTATTGCGTGGGTGTTGCAGCAGGGCGGAGACATTGTGCCGCTCTTGGGATCGCGGACGCGCGAACAGCTTCGCGAGGCGATAGGATCCTTGCGTTTGAACCTGTCACCGGAAGAACTGAAGCGAATTGCGGAAGCTGTGCCCGCAGAGAGCGTTGCTGGCACGCGCTATGACGCAAGGCAAATGGCGATGCTCGATAGCGAACGAGCCGCAACGGCAACGTCGTAGAGTTGCAAATGTCGCCTGGGGGCGCTCGGAATGACCTACTTCTTACAGCAATGACTTGCCAGGATCCATGAAAAAACGTAGGCAACTTTTGCTCGGCATCGTTTTGTTTTCTTTGATGCTGTGTCTGGGTGCGGCGTCGAAGGAGGAGATTGTCCGCCTGGGTAAAGTGATGGGGTGGAAGACCGGGCAGACGCTTGCGGATGTAGGCGCGGGTGAAGGTGAAATTGGTATTGCGGCGGCGGCGATCGTAGGTGGGACAGGAAAGGTTTACCTGACGGAATTGGACGAAGAAAAGCGAAGGGCGCTGGAGCAAACGGTCCGGCATGACGGGTTGACGAATGTGGTTGTCGTTGCAGGGCAGGAGAAACATACGAATCTGCCCGCTAACTGCTGCGACGCAATTGTCTTGCGGCGGGTATACCACCACTTCACGGCTCCGGTGGCCATGGATGCAAGCCTGCTTCGATCGCTGAAGCCGGGCGGCGAGCTTGCGGTAATCGACTTTCCTCCTCGGAAGTGGTTGAGCGAGAGCGACCCGGTAAAGGGCGTGCCGGCGAACCGAGGAGGGCATGGGATTCCGCAGAAAATCCTAATTGAAGAAGCGACCTCGGCGGGATTCATCGTGGACAAAGTCTTGAATGACTGGCCGGATGACAGTTACTGCGTGATTTTCCGGAAGGCGGCCCAATAGAGGTAGATGCTCGCTTCCTTTCGGGAGTACCCCATCTAAAGAAGAGGATGGTACGTTCTCCGTTCCAGCGTGCAGCAGAGGGTCTGCCTAGAGGTATTGGTCGATGAATCCATATTGGTGCTGGAACGGGAAGTCGTGCTGGATTAGCTTTGCTCATGGCGACGACCTCCAGCAGCGAAACCCTCTCCGTGGCAACCGCCAGAGCGTCTGAAAAACGCACTCTAGTTCTTCTCAGTTTCTTTTCTATTTACGTGATCTGGGGATCGACCTATCTGGCCATCCGGTACGCAGTCGAGACGATTCCGCCGCTATACACGGCGGGGATTCGCCATCTCAGCGCGGGTACGATCCTCTTGGCTTGGGCGCTGGCCAAGGGTCTGAGGCCCACCGGCGCGCAGATTCGCGCGAGCGTGGTGATCGGCTTCTTCTTTTTTCTTGTAGGTCACGGTTCGTTGCACTGGGCGGAGCGAACTGTACCGAGCGGGCTGGCTTCCTTGCTGATTGCGGTGGAACCCATTTTTGTTTTCCTGCTTTCCTCGGCGGCCGCACGCACCTGGAAGCTGAACGGGATGCTGTTGGCCGGCATCTTTCTGGGCTTGGTCGGAGTGGGGATGCTGGTTCGCGGTATAGGTGAGACAGAGCACAGCCGAGCGGTCGGACCCCTGGTGATTCTGATTGGGGCCTTTTCGTGGTCCGTGGGAATTATCTATTCGCGGAGGTCACACCTTTCCGGGAATCCGCTCCTTCTGTCGGCACTGTCGCTGTTGGCAGGCGCGGTCATGCTGCTGGTGTCGGCAACTGTAGCGGGGGAGGCGCACGGATTTTCCTTTTCGCAAGTGAGTCGCAGATCGCTTCTGGCCCTGGGATACCTGATCCTGTTCGGGTCGGTGATCGCATTCACCGCGTATAACTGGCTGCTAGAGCATTACTCGCCGACGCTGGTAGCGACCCACACCTACGTGAATCCGGTCGTGGCCGTACTTCTGGGCTGGGCCTACGGCGGAGAAGCGCTCACGATGCGCGTCGCAGGGGCCGCGGCTTTGGTGGTTTTGGCGGTCGTACTGGTGGACCGAGGAACCAGCCGGTTACAGCAATTGGCGTGAACTTTCCCGCAAATCCCAGAAATAAATAGACTTTCCCTTGCTACCGGGCGGGGGGTGTGGTGAACTTTGCAGTACGACACCGCCATGCTAGGTCAAAAACTTAGCCACTATGTGATTGAACAAAAGCTCGGCGAAGGTGGCATGGGAGTAGTGTACCGCGCGCGCGACGAGAAATTGCAGCGCGAAGTCGCACTGAAATTTCTGGGTCCGCTGCCCACGGGAACCTCTGCCAGCCATGAGCGGGCGTTGCAAGAAGCCCGGGCGATCTCCGCATTGAATCATCCCAACATCTGCACGGTTTACGAAGTGGGCGAGGTCGATGGGCGGCCATTCATCGCGATGGAGTTTGTGGAAGGACGGCCGCTGAATCTGGAAATTCCGTCCACGGGGCTGTCGCTTGATCAAGTGGAACGTTATGGCATGCAATTGGCGGATGCGTTGGCTCACGCGCACAGCCGGGGAGTGATTCACCGCGACCTGAAGGCAGCGAACATTATCGTGACGCCCAGTGGACGGTTGAAGGTTCTGGATTTTGGGATTTCGCAACGATTTGAGCCGGGACGGACAGGCGACGGAACGACCGCCATCGACCAATCGTGGGAATCGCAAAACACGTTTACGGGCACCCTGCCGTATATCGCGCCGGAGATTTTTAAGGGGCAAGAGGCCGATGTACGGAGTGACATCTGGTCGCTGGGCGTGTTGATGTACGAAATGGCATCGGGGCACAGGCCGTTTCGGGGCACAACGGGGTTCGAATTGAGTGCCGCTATCCTGCGCGAACGAGTGCCGGAGATTTCTCCTCCGTTGCCGCCGGTACTGAAGAGCGTGATCGAAAAGTGCCTGGACAAAGACCCCGGCCAAAGGTACCAGGGCGCAGGAGAAGTGCGCGCGGCCCTGGAAGCGGCCACCACGGCTTCGCGGACGCACGATTTCACGGTGCCGACGAAGAAACCGGAGAGCTTCTGGTCCCCGCGAAACATCATCCTGCTTTGCCTGTTGCTGGGATTGCTCGGAGGTCTGCTTTACTGGCGGAATACCCGAACGGCGAAGCAAAGGATAGTACGGCCCTTGGCCGGAGCGATTCAATCCATTGCGGTGTTGCCATTGGAGAACCTCTCCGATGATCCCAAGCAGGACTATTTTGCGGACGGAATGACCGACGCGTTGATCACGGAGTTATCGCAAATCCGCAAGTTACGAGTGATTTCGCGAACGTCGGTGATGCAGTACAAGCACACGCAAAAATCACTGGATGAGATCGCGCGGGAACTGAACGTGGACGCAATTGTGGAGGGATCCGTGGTGCGTGCCGGAGACCGCGTGCGCATCTCGGCCAAGCTTTTTCAGACGAATATCGAAGGAGCGCTGTGGGCAGGGAATTTCGAGCGGAATTTCACGGATGTCCTGGCGTTGCAGAGCGACGTGGCGACCGCAATTGCCCGAGGAATTCAGGTGGAACTCACCGCAACAGAAGCCAGCCAGTTGGGGCGAAGCCGGAGCGTGGTGCCGGCAGCGTACGAAGCGTATTTGCGTGGAAGGAATGAAACGGAAAAGCGAACGCCCGAGGCGTTCCGGGATGCCATCCATTACTTTCAAGAAGCCATCGACCAGGATAAGACTTTCGCGGCGGCGTATGCGGGGCTGGCCGATTCCTACCAATACTTGAGCAACTATCAGATCGCGTCGCCGGAAGTCTTGATGCCGAAGGCGAAAGAGGCGGCAGAAAAGGCGCTTCAATTGGATGACAGACTGGCTCAGGCGCACACTTCGTTAGCAGCGATTCGCTTTTATCACATGGAGGGTGGGGACATCGAGGGAGAATTCCAGCGCGCCATCTCACTGGATCCGAGCTATGCGCAAGCTATTCATTGGTACGGGCTCTACCTGGCGGCGATGGGACGAAAAGAGGAAGCCATCCGGGAATTGAAACTGGCGCGCGAGATCGATCCCAAGTCCCTGATCATCCGGGCCAACCTCGGCTTTGTATACTACCTGGCGCGCGATTACGAGCACGCGGAGGAAGCGGAAAAGAACACCATCCAGATGGACCCGAGCTTTATTGCCGGGCACAGCTATTTGGGGCAAGTGTACCTGGAGAAAAAACGGTACCCCGAGGCGATCGACGAGTTTCGCACGGCCTTGTCGTTGTCGCCGGGAGACGTCGCGGCCCAAGCGGATCTTGCCTATGCCTACGCCATCTCGGGGCAGAAAGCACAGGCAGAGGAGATCTTGCACGAGTTGGAAAACAACAAAGGAAGCAAATATGTGTCCGGCTACGACTGGGCGGTCATCTATGCGGGATTCCGGAATAAGGAAAAAACACTGTCAGCATTGGAGGAGGCATACAAGGAACGGAACGGCCGACTCGTGAATCTGGGCGTGCATCCGCAGTTTGCCTTTTTGAAAGACGAGCCAAGGTTTCAAAAGCTGCTGGGGGAGATTGGCTTGAACCTTACGGGACGTGAAGCGAAAGATGGAACCGCCAGCCTGCGCCCACCGGCTGGACTTCTGGAAACGAAGCTTGACGGTTTTGGAGAGCGTCCGATAGACTCCCGCCCACACGCATGAAATGCCGGTTCCCTCCGACGGCACCGAGTGCGCAGACAAAAAAGCGAGTAAGGAGTGTCCCATGCCGAATAAGAAACTCTCCCTAAAGCCCATCGTAAAGGAACTCGAGCGGATATTGCGCGAGCTGAAGAAAGAAGCAGGAAAGAAGAGGCTGACGCCGAAGCAAAAGAAAACGCTGGCCAGGGATATCAAGAACGTGCAAAAGCTGATTAAAGAAATCCCGCCGAATTGCCATCTGCATATTCCGCCGCCGCCGTACGATTTAGGGATCTAAGTGTTGGGAATCTGAAGTCGGGTGGATCGCGAAAGAGGACGGTCAAACGAGTGGCAAAGGGAGCGGTGCGCGCGCCGAGGGGTTCCAACCGGGAAGCGTTCCGGCGATCGCCCCACCTGGTGAGTTTCTGGTTGGGCCCGGCGCTGGTATTCGAGAACTACGAGACGCGTCAGCGAGCTGCGGGCGATCCGTTCGTATCGGAAGTGCTGAATTTCTGCGGGTCCGGCAAAACCTTCAACGAACTGCTCGAAAGGTTTCCAGAGCAGAGACCCCGCTCCCTGCGAGCCGGGATTCGGCAATTATTGAAGTATTCCCTGCTGGAACGCCGCAACAAAACAAGCCAAGCCAAAGACATGAAGTGGACAGGCTGGAAGTCCTGGAATCCAGCGGCAGGGTATTTCCATTTTTCGACGAAGGACTCAGAGTTCTCGCCGGCTGAATCTGGCGACGCCAGGTTCTTACGGGGGATTGCAAAGCTCCGGCCTTTGCCGCCAAGAGTGAAGGAGTATCCTGGTGCGAAAGCAATCAGATTGCCGAGAGTGGAAGCGGGGACGGAGTTCCCGCGAGTGTTGGTGGGGCGGCGGACTTGGCGGGAGTTTTCGAAGGAGCCTGTCGGGCAGGAGAAGCTTGCGCAGCTCCTTTGGTTGTCGTTCGGAGTGCAGGGCTGGGCGAGGATTCCCGGTGTCGGGCGCCTTGCGCTAAAAACGTCGCCTTCCGGTGGCGCGATGCATCCGCTCGAAGCGTATGTCTTTGTCCGCAACGTACGAGGGCTGAAGGCTGGGATTTACCACTACCATGCGGCGAAGCATCGGCTGGAAATTCTGAGAAAAGGATCAGGCAAGGCGGAAATTCGACGGATGCTGGCGGGGCAGCGATGGACGGGCGAGGCGGCGTTTGTCGTGATTCTGACCGCGATGTTTGGCAGAAGTCAGTGGAAGTATGAACATGCGCGCGCCTACCGCGTCGTGTTAGCGGAAGCAGGCCATGTCATCCAGACGTTTTGTCTTACCGCGACGTGGCTGGGGCTGGCGCCCTTCTGCACCATGGCGCTGGCGGACACGACAATTGAGCGAGCGCTCGAGATTGATGGGATACGGGAGTCGGTGATTTACGCGGCGGGTGCGGGAATGAATCCCGCGAAGAAAGCGTCGGCGGAACGGATGCGCATAGCAAACAAGGAGATGAGCGGCCGTGGCTAGTAAGAAGATGCCAGCGAAGGAATCGGCCGCCCTGCCGGAAGGCGAGAGGTGCTATTTCTTGGCGATGACGACGGACGCGCGAGTGGTTTCCCAGTCGAGATTTAAGGTGCCACCGTTGGCGGACTTGTCGAAGGAGATGGTGAAGTTTTCGACGGGCGAGGGAAGCGTCGAAACCTTCATGTCGATGCGGGCGAGGTCGTTGGACGGGCCAGGGTATTGCGTGCCCCATTCGCCGGTCTTCTTGCTGAGGATAAGGATCCACTTGTCCGGGTTGGGAATAGCGAAGAGGGTGTAGCTGCCGGTGGGCACCAGTGTGCCCCCAACGGTGACGTCTGTGGTGGTAACAAAAGTGGTAGCGTCATTGGCACCGGCGCGCCAGACCTGGCCATAGGGAACCAGTCCGCCATAGATTTTACGGCCCTTCGCGCGGGGGCTGGAGTAATCGATGGTGATGGACTTGCCGCCACCAAGGTCCAGAGTCGCTTGCGCAGGGGGGCTGGGGCGGGCGGACTTATCCTGGTGAGCGTGAGAAGAGAAAACAAAGAGGGCCAAGCCGAGACAGAGAACCGAGACAAACGCGATTGCTTTGCGCATCATAATCTCCTATTGGGTGGCAGCAGCTCGACGGGCGAGAGCGTGCCGGTAAGTCTGAGGCTTACCACTAGCATTGAACAAGATTTGGGGTTGCGTTGCAAGGAGAAGGGGGCGAACGGCCCATGAAGCGTGTTTCGCGCCCTTTACACCCCCATCAAAGCTGTGCTACTTTTAATGAGTCGAAGAAAAGAGGAAATTTCAAGGGACGACGGTGAGGGGCACTTGAGCGACGCCAAAGTAATGTTGATCGAACAATTCCGCACGCATGTAAAGGATACGGGATCGCCAGAGGTGCAAATCGCACTGCTGAGCGAACGCATCAACTACCTGACGACGCACCTCAAGTCGCACGTCAAAGACCATGCATCGCGCCGGGGGCTGATCATGATGGTAAACAAGCGGCGGCGCCTGCTGGACTATCTCAACCGGCGAGACCCGGATCGGTATCACCAGATTGTTGAACGCCTTAGCTTGCGCAAGTAACGAACCGCAAAAGTGTAAGCGGGACAACTTGCGACTTCACGAACGCACAAATTCCCCAAGGAGTCTGTACGCCAACCGGAAGGCCGTTGGACGTGAATATGCCCAGTCTGTGACGGCAGACTGCGTGGCGTTTGTCTTGGTGTAATTGCCGGCGAAGCAGTCCTACTTCGCGGCAAACTCTCCTTTTTTCTTCAAGATAAGACGCTCAATGCGAATGGACTCTCTCCCGAGAGAGGGCCGAAGGAAGAGAATATGTCTGAGAATAATCACCTACCCGCGCCACACCAGGTATCAATCGAAGTCGGAGGGCGCACCCTGTTTCTGGAAGCAGGGAAGATCGCCAAGCAAGCAAATGGAGCCGTCACCGCACGTTACGGTGATACAGTCGTGCTGGTAACCGCGTGCATTGCAGCGAAAGCAAGCGATCGTGACTTTTTGCCATTGACCGTGGACTATCGCGAAAACACCTATTCCGCCGGAAAAATCCCCGGGGGCTTTTTCAAGAGGGAAGGCAGACCCACAGAAAAAGAAATTCTGGTATCGCGCCAGATTGACCGGCCGATGCGGCCACTGTTCCCAGAATCATTAAGAAATGAAACACAGATCATCGCCATGGTGCTGTCTGCCGATAGCGCCAACGACCCTGATGTGATCGCCATGACCGCGGCCTCCGCTGCGGCGTATTGCTCGGACCTGCCCTTTACGGATCCGATTGCCGCCGTCCGCGTGGGACTACTGGATGGGAAGCTGGTGGCTAATCCGACGGTGGCCGAGCAAAAGACCAGCAAGCTCAACATTGTGGTAGCCGCTACCGAAAAGGGCATCGTCATGGTGGAATCGGGAGCCTTCGAGGTTTCCGAAGAGAAGGTGGCGGAAGCCCTGGAATTCGGGCACGAACAGATCAAGAAGATTGTGGGGGTCATCAAGGAGCTGCACGCGCAAATCAAGCCGAACAAGATCGTGATTCCCCCGTTTCCGTTTGACCAGGGGATTTTCGACAATCTTAAGACCAAGTACGGTGCAAAGCTGAAGGACGCGCTGAATACCGAGAAGCACCCGAAGAAGGAAAGCTATCATCTGGTGGATGCGCTGCAGGACGAGATCCTCAAGGCGATTCCCGAAGACGACGAAGAGAAACTGAGCTTGACCAAGCGCGCGTTCGAACGTCTGCGAGAGGATTACTTCCGGGAGGAAGTGCTAAAGGCGAAACGGCGTCCGGATGGCCGGGCCTTCGATCAGATCCGGCAGATCACCTGCGAAGCGGGTTTGCTGCCGCGCGTGCATGGTTCGGCGCTGTTCACCCGCGGGGAGACACAGGCGCTGGCGACGTTAACCCTAGGTACTAAAGAAGATATGCAGCGTCTGGACCTGTTGTTTGAACAGGACACGTTCAAGCGCTTCATGCTGCACTACAACTTCCCACCGTTCAGCGTGGGCGAAGTGAAACCGCTTCGGGGTGCCGGGCGGCGGGAAATCGGACACGGCGCGTTGGCAGAACGCGCACTGGCGAACCTGCTTCCACCGGAAGTGGAATTTCCTTACGCGATGCGCGTCGTGAGCGACATCCTGGAGTCTAATGGCTCCTCTTCGATGGCCACGGTATGCGGTGGTTCCCTGGCGTTGATGGATGCCGGCGTGCCGATGAAGGCGCCTTGTGCGGGTATTGCGATGGGGTTGGTGGTAAGCGATGACGGCAAGTACTCAATCCTAACGGATATCGCCGGAGCCGAAGACCACTACGGCGACATGGACTTCAAGGTTGCCGGAACCCGCGAAGGCATTACGGCCCTGCAGATGGATATCAAGGTGACGAGCATCAGCGTCGCCATGATGAGAGAGGCTCTGGCGCAGGCGAAAAAGGCCCGGCTGGAAATCCTGGATATTATGGAAAAGACGCTGAGCGCGCACCGCGAGACAATTTCGGCGTACGCTCCGCGGCTGTACAAGCTGAGCATCCCGACCGACAAGATCCGCGACCTGATCGGTCCGGGCGGAAAGAAGATCAAGTCCATTATCGAGCAGACCGGCGTGAAGATCGACGTGCTGGAAGACGGCACGGTGCACATCTTCTCGACCAGCGGCGCTGGCGGTGACCAAGCGTTGCAGATGGTCCGCGACGTGACAGCCAGTGCGGAGGTGGGCAAAACCTATCTCGGCAAAGTTGTACGGCTGGCCGAGTTTGGCGCCTTTGTGGAATTGTTCCCGGGCACTGACGGACTGCTGCACATCAGCGAAATCTCCGAACATCGCATTCGCGACGTGCGCGATGAACTGAAACTCGGCGACCAGGTGTTGGTGAAGGTCCTGGCCATCGAGGGCAATAAGATCCGGCTGTCTCGCAAGGCGCTGATAAAGGAAGCGCGGGAGAAACAGGCACAAAAAACTCAGGGGGCCCCGCCGGCGGCAACTCCTGCTCCGGCGGCCACGACCACCGAAGGCAACTAGACTGCGGACAATTCCTGAGAAAAGGCCCCGATTCGGGGCCTTTTTCTTGTACGCCGCGCATGTTCGGCAGCTAGCGGGTGAAAGTCCCGTCCCAACCTGATGGTGGTGAAGGGTAGCAAAGCGCATGGCTGGCAAGTGTTGGATTGCGCGCCTCTGACGGAAGAAACATGATTGTCCAATGGAGAAGACCTTTGATGCAGTTGCGACGAGTGTTGGTGGCGATGGGAATTGCCTGGCTGTTGTGTTTGCCTGCGCATGGGGCAAACGGAGAAGCGCCGGGTGATTATCGGTACGGATCCTGGAACGGATGACGCCCTGGCAATCTTTTTGGCCCTGAACTCTCCGGAGTTAAAGGTGGAAGCATTCACCGTAGTGCCGGGGAACGTGGTGGCAAAACAGGGGTTGGAAAACGCGCTGAAATTAGTTAGCGTCGCGGGCCGCTGCGATATTCCAGTAGCGGCTGGAGCACAGCATCCACTGAATCAGAAGACATACACAGCATTGTATTGGCATGGGAAGAATGGCTTGGCGAATATTGAACTGCCCTCGTCGAACTGCAAAGTGGATTCGCGATTCGGGCCCGACCTTATCATCGAGCTAGTGCATCAGTATCCGCACGAGATTACTTTGATTCCGATTGGTCCACTGACGAACATTGCACTGGCAGTTTCGAAGGATCCTTCTATCGTTGGTCTGGTGAAAGACATCGTCACCATGGGAGGTTCGATTTCCGGCGGTAACGTGAACGGAGCGGCGGAAGCCAACATCTTCGGGGATCCAGAAGCAGCGCAGATCGTGTTCCATGCGGGATGGGTGGTGACGATGGTGGGCTCGGATGTAGGCGAACAGACGTTGATGACGCGCAAACATCTGGAAGAGTCTTAGTTCCGATTCCGCGCGATTCCTGCAGCTCTTGATCAGCCGGGTGAAGGGCAAGTAAGCGAACTCACCTCAGCCAAATCACAAAAGAGCAGGAGTGCTTGGGCACACTCTCCCGATAGCATGGCAGGTTGCCGGATTTGCGCAGATTACGCGTGAGTGCAATGGACTGCGTCGAGTGCGCCCCAGAGGGCGTCCAGCGCTTGGTTTGTGGTTTGCAGAATTTCTTCGTCGTCGCCCTGAGCATGTTCCTCAAGCCAGCCACGCCAGGCTGCCCGATGGGCCTTGTCGGCCTCCTCGTGTACGATGAAATACGCCAGTCCTTTGGTGGAATTGACACCGTAAAACTTCTGCAAGCCTTCGATTTTGCTGCTAGCGATCTCGGGCACCTGCGATTCGTAAGCGTAGAGTGCGGCGACCGCTTCGGCGACCGGGCGGTCTCCCACAATCTCTCGGAAGGTTTGGACTACCGTTTGTGTGCCGGGAAGCGCGGGGCAGGAAGTGATGTCTTCTTCATTGACGCCGAGAGTTGCAGCAAAATCGCGCCAGAGTTTGGGATGAGGCCGCGAGGGATTCTCCTCTTCCGCCAGATTTTCTAGGATGATGTCGCGGATGGGGCCTTCCGAGCGCGCCGCAAGGACGCGGAGATGCTTAGGGAAAGCTTCGACATGGCGATAGTATTGCGCGGCGTACAACTGCAGATCCTGTCGGCTGAGCTTGCCCATCTGCCAGTCCTGATAGAAAGGATGCTTCAAAAGACCTTTCTCGGCGATCGCGGCATCAATCTTTTCGAGAAGTTGGGTGTTCCGCATAATTGTCCCTCCCGTAGTCCGCGGCCTAGGTGTTGCAAGCCGTTAGCCCGCTTCTGACGCGACTGCGGGATTCTACCAGAGTTTGTAAAGATTTGTTGGTCAGATCGGCGTTCTTGCTGAGCTTTTTCGGGCTGGGTTAATATCCTGGAAACAGCTGCGGGCTGTGCATCGTCGAGGGAAGAGGTTAAGCTATGTCGCAAGAAGTACTTGCCATTCTGCAGAGATCGGTTCTAGAAAACGAGCAGGTAAAACGCCGCCAACTGATTGCGTTCGCCGCACTGTTTGTGGCAACTCTAAGCAGCTTGCTTTGGATCAGCCATTTGGCTGGTAGACCAAGCACGGATGTGCGCGAGCTGATTTTGTGGTCGGTGATTGCCATCTTTGTGGCTATCTGCTATGGCGCGATGGCCCTGGCAATGTACATTAATCGAACGGCAGCGCGGCTGTTGCGTACGATGAAGAGCGTCTCGGAACAAATCTGAACCATCGATAGCTCGGACACCTATTCTTTGGCGTGTAACCGCTCGATGTCCGCACCGACGCCGGAAAGTTTTTCGACAATGCGTTCGTAGCCGCGGTCGATGTGATAGACGCGGTCAATCACGGTTTCGCCGGAGGCGACCAGGGCGGCGAGGACCAGTCCGGCGCTGGCGCGCAAATCTGAGGCTTGCACGACCGTTCCGGAAAGGGGTGACGGGCCGCGGACGATGGCACGGCGTCCGTCAATCGAAATGTGTGCACCCATGCGGACCATTTCGCTGGCGTGGAGGAAGCGGTTCTCGAAAATCGTTTCCGTGAGGACGGAAATACCTTCGGCCTGCGTTGCAAGGGCCAGGTACTGCGCCTGCATGTCGGTGGCGAACCCGGGATACTCTTCGGTAGTGACGTCAGCGGCCACCAGATTGTGCCCACTGTGAACGCGCATGGTGGAAGCATCGAGAATTTCCACGGGCACTCCGGCGGATTGCAACTTGGCGATAATGGCACCAAGGTGCGCGGGCGCGCAATTGGAGATGGTCAAATCACCCCGGGTGATGGCTCCTGCGATCAGAAACGTACCGGCCTCGATGCGGTCTGGAATCACCGCATGCGTTGCACCGTGAAGCTTGTCGACGCCGCGAATCTTTAATGTACTGGTGCCCTCGCCCTCGATATTCGCGCCCATCTTGCGCAGCAGATGGACCAAATCCGTAATTTCCGGCTCGCAAGCACAGTTTTTGAGTACGGTGAGGCCCTCGGCGAGCGCGGAAGCCATCAAGATGTTTTCGGTGCCGGTTACGGTAATTTTCTCGAAAGTGATGTGAGCGCCCCTCAACCGGCCGCCGCTTGGCACCTTCGCCTGGATGTAGCCGTGTTCGGTGGCAATCACTGCTCCCATCAGTTCGAGCGCGGCGAGGTGCAGATCGACAGGACGCGCGCCGATGGCGCAGCCACCGGGAAGAGAGACGTGCGCAACGCCAGAGCGCGCCAGGGCAGGGCCGAGTGTGAGGATAGAAGCGCGCATGGTTTTGACGAGTTCGTACGGTGCAACTGCGTCATTGAGCGTCTCCGACTGGATGGTGTACGTGCTAGCTGGGAACTCTGTAGTGGCAACGGTCGCGGACATGAAGGCTAACAGCTTGGCCATGGTGATGATGTCGCGCACCATGGGGATATTGTGCAGGGTGACCGGCTCGTCCGTGAGGAGAGCGGCGGCCATCAGCGGTAGGGCAGAGTTTTTGGCTCCGGCGATTTGCACGTTGCCGTGAAGAGGTTTGCCGCCGCGAATGCGAAATTTATCCATTTATCTTTGACGGGCTACTCGTCCAAAGCGCGGCGCAGATCGCCGCCGGCAGCTTCCAGTGCTTTTCTGGCACGCAAGGCGGGGAAGCGGCGCTTGAGCATGATCAAAGCGATGCGAAGATTGTGTTTGCTTTGCCGCAGCGCGTGTTCCGCTTCAGACACACTCTTTCCCGTAGCCTCCATCAGAATCCGCTTGGCCCTGTCTCTCAGCTTGTGGTTTGTCTTGGTGAGGTCGATCATGAGGTTTTCGTAAGCATGACCGAGTCGCACCATCGTCGCTGTAGAGAGCATGTTCAGGACCATTTTTTGTGCGGTTCCTGCTTTCAAGCGCGTGGAGCCGGTGAGGACTTCGGGGCCGACGTCGGGAGTGATAGAAATTTGTGCGGCTCTGGCCAGAGGCGACTTGCGATTGGCGGTAACCGCAATGGTCAGCGCCCCAAGACGTTTCGCATACGCGATGGCCGCAAGCACATAGGGAGTAGTGCCACTGGCGGCAAGGCCCACGACCGAATCATTTTTCGCGAGGCGAATCTGTTTCAAGTCGCGCCGTGCGTTCGCCTGGCTATCTTCGGCGCCTTCGACGGGCTCCGTGATCGCTTTTCGGCCGCCGGCGATCAGCCCGCGCACGAGTTGTGGCGACGTCCCGAACGTGGGAGGACATTCTGAAGCATCAAGCACGCCAAGGCGGCCGCTGGTTCCCGCGCCAACGTAAATCAAGCGACCGCCGCGCTGCATGCGGGCCACAATGGCGTCCACGGCGCGGGCGATCGCTCCGATCTCGCGGGCGACCGCAGCGGGCACTTTTTGGTCTTCGTGGCTCATCAAGCGCACAATTTCTCTTGACGACATATGATCTAGATTTCTTGAAGCTTGATTTCGCTGTTCCGTGCGGCGTTGGTCGGTGCGACGACGTGCTTTATTCGAAAGGGGCATCCTTAAATTATAGCTGTGCCTTGCAACGGTTAGGAAATACGCGGCGAATAGGGCAACTCTCGAAGAAGCAAATCTTTGCCGGTGAATGAGCTGTGGTAGAACTAAGCTAGGTCGCTAATCCGCAAACAAGGCGATGCACTCCGCGGATCGCCTATGAGGGCGGCCCTCACAAAAGGCTAGAAGAAACTCATGGACGTTCTTAAAAGACTGTTTGAAGAACACTTTCACTCGCCCGTGGAGCATATTCAGCCACTTCAGGGCGAACTGGGTGCTTCGGGCCGCAACATCTTGCGTCTTTCCGCGGGGAAGACGACTGCCGTTGGGATTCTGTACGGCGTGCGTGAGGAAAATGTTGCGTTTCTCTCGTTTTCCAAACACTTCCGAAAACATGGATTACCCGTGCCGGAAATTTACGCGGAAGCTCTGCATCACGGCGCGTATCTCGAAGAGGACTTGGGCGACACAACACTGTTTGAGTTTCTGTCCAGGAATCGCGCGGGCGAAAAGATTGCCCCGGAGGTCATCGAGGCTTACCGGAAAGTGGTGGCTGTGTTGCCGCGCTTTCAAGTGGAAGCCGGGCGCGATTTGGACTATAGCGTCTGCTATCCGCGGGGGTGTTTCGATCGCCAGTCGATTGCCTGGGATTTGAATTACTTCAAATACTACTTCCTCCGGTTGGCGGCCATACCCTTCAGCGAACAGGCCCTGGAAGACGATTTCGGTCGGCTGACAGATTTTCTTTTAACGGCCCCGAGCGACTATTTTCTGTACCGCGATTTTCAGTCGCGGAACGTCATGCTGCGCGGCGGCAAGCCGTACTTCGTCGACTACCAGGGCGGGCGCAAAGGAGCGCTGCAGTATGACATCGCTTCGCTGTTGTATGACGGCAAGGCCGATCTTCCGCCGGGAGTGCGCCAGCAACTTCTTGATAGCTATCTACACGCACTTGAGAGTTATATCGACCTGGACCGCGAAGCGTTTCTCCGCCATTACTACCCGTATGTTTACGTGCGCATCTTTCAGGCGCTGGGTGCGTACGGGTTCCGCGGTTTCTATGAGCGCAAGGCACATTTTCTGCAGAGCGTCCCTTACGCGCTAAAAAATCTGCGCTGGCTGCTTCACAACGTGAAATTGCCCATCGAACTGCCGACGCTGACGGACGCCATTCAGAGCATGCTGGCTTCGGAGAAACTGCTGGGTTTGGCGTCGGAAGCGCAGAATCTGGTCGTGCGCGTGTTCAGTTTTTCATTTCACCGGGGATTGCCCAAGGATGAGAGCGGGAATGGAGGGGGATTTGTTTTCGATGGGCGCAGCCTGCCCAATCCGGGACGCGAAGAGCGCTTCAAAACACTCACGGGCAAAGATGCGCCGGTCAGGGAGTATCTGAATCAGCAGGAGGGCGTGCACCAATTCTTGGCGAGCGTCTTGTCCCTGGTGGACGCCAGCATCAGCAATTATCAGCAACGCGGGTTCAAGAACCTGATGGTCTCTTTCGGTTGCACGGGCGGGCAGCACCGGTCGGTGTATCTTGCCGAACAATTGGCAAAACGGCTGCGCGGAAGGAACGGCGTCGAGGTTGAGGTGCGGCACCTGGGGTTGGAGCAGCTGGGTCAATGAAAGCGATGGTGCTGGCGGCAGGATTGGGCACACGATTACGGCCTTTGACCGATCACCGCCCCAAGGCACTGGTGGAAGTCGCGGGCCGGACACTGCTCGAGATAGCGCTCACACGGCTTCGGACTTTTGGCATACGCGAAGTCATCCTCAACGTCCATCACCTCGCCGGGATGATTGCGGACTTCTTGAAAGCACACGGCAATTTCGGGATGAGAATTGAAATCTCCCGGGAAGAACTGCTGCTCGATACCGGTGGCGGCTTGCAGAAGGCAGGATGGTTTTTTCTTGAAGAGGGGGAAAACAAGGACGAGCCCTTCTTGCTGCATAACGTGGATGTTATCAGCACGCTCGATTTTGGCGAGATGGTGAAGGAGCATAGGCAGAAAAAGGCTCTTGCGACTCTAGCGGTGCAAACGCGGGAAACCTCACGCTACCTTCTGTTCGATGAGAAGTCTCAGCTGTGCGGAAGGCGAATCGTGAGGCAACAGAAGGAGGAGATCGTACGCGCGGCGGAACACCCTGAGGCGCTGGCGTTCACGGGGATTCATGTAATCTCGCCTCCGTTACTAAGGATGATGACAGAGGGCGGCGCGTTTTCGATTATCGATCTGTATTTGCGGCTAGCGGGCAGGGGGGAAACCATTCAGGGATTTCGCGCGGACAGGTATTACTGGCGCGATCTCGGCAAGCTGGATCAGGTACAACAAGCCGCCGAGGACTACCAGAACGAACTGTTCACCTGAAGTACCAGCTCCAGAAGATTAGTGGATCACTTCTGTACCGTAGCCCAACGCCTTCATGATGGCGTCATGGACGGCCGGCCTCACTTGTGTTATTTTCATGTTTTCGCGCGTAGGATTGACGCGATTGGTGAGCAAAACGACGAAGATCTGGCGATCCGGATCCACCCAGATCGTGGTGCCGGTGAACCCGGTGTGGCCGTAGCTGTGCGCGGAAAAGTAGTGGCCGCTGGAACTGCCTTCGGTGGGCACCACCCAGCCGAGCGTACGAGTGTTCTGCGCGAGGGCCTGGGGCACGATGAATTCCGCGATGGTAGAGCGCTTCAGGATGCGATTGTGGGCGTAAACTCCCCCGTTCAAGAGCATCTGACAAAATGCCGCGAGGTCCGGTGAAGTGCTGAAGACTCCCGCGTGGCCGGATACGCCACCGATGGCATAGGCGTTCTCGTCGTGAACCTCGCCTTGGACCAGGCGGTGACGATAACGGTCGTCGATTTCGGTGGGCGCGATTTCCGGCCAGAGATTTTTCGGCGGATTGTACATCGAGTGCTTCATCCCCAGGGGACTGAAAATGGATTCGTTGGCAAGCTGATCGAGGGGCTTTCCTGTCAGGCGTTGAATAATCTCGGCCATGAGGATGATGCCAAGGTCGGAGTAGACGACCTTGGTGCCCGGCTCATATTCGAGGGGTTCCACAAAAATTCTGTTGAGAGTGTCTTGCTTGCCGGTCGAGGTGCGCCAGTATTCCTTGAAAGGAGGAAGACCGGAAGTGTGAGTCATCAGATTGCGAACGGTGACCTTGCGCCGCCATTCGGGTTGCGGGCCGTTGGCCCATTCGGGAAGATACCGTTCGATGGGGGCATCGAGGTCGAGAGGGGACGGGAAATCGCCTTCGACTAACTTTTCGACAAGAGTGGTGGTGACAACGACCTTGGTGAGGGAAGCGAGGTCGTACATTGTGTCCAGTTTGACGGCAGGAGAATCCTTGTCGTAGCTGAGCTTGCCGAACGCATGATAAGAAACTTTGCCGCGGTAGCCGACAGCGAGAGTCGCGCCCGGAAAAGCTTTGTCGGCAATGGCATTTTCGATCACCGTGAAGGCGGGCTGCAACTGCGCTTCGCCACGCACATCCATGGGTTGGAGCTTCATGGGATCCGCCGGAACCTCCATGCCGAATCCGGCGTGCAGGTCGACGCCGGGGATGGTGACCGGCAAATGCCCCTGGATCGAGATTTCGCCAAACAGGGCGCGGGCCATGGAGACTTGCGCAACGTCGCTGATGCCAAAGGCGGACAGCCACGTTTCTGCCTGTGGGAAACGCTCGATGAGATAGGGGCTGCCGAAACCGAGGGTGATGACCGGCTTGCCGGATTTGTAGATTTGGTCGATGAGTGGAATCTGATCGGCGGGCACGTCGATGTCACCCTTGCGATCGCTGACGCGTACGAAAAGAGCCAGGACAATTACATCGTAGGAGTCCGCAGGAGGCAGCTTCAGCGTGTCGGCATGGACAAATCTTGTATCGGCGCGCAAGGCGACCAGGGAATCGAAGCGGGAACGAAGCTGAGGTTCCAGATCTTCACCGGGATACGGTTCGGGGTCGGCGTAGAGATTCACGAGCAGACCGCGGGTGGGCTTGGTGGCGTCAAGCGGGAGAAGATGTTGCTTGTCGCGAAGGAGAGTGATGCCGCGGTCGGAAATTTCCTGGGCTGTTTCCTGCCAGGCGGTCTTTGCAAATTTCTCATTGAGCGTCTCGATGTCGACCAGGCGGTTCTTGTTCAGGCCGAGGCGCGCTTTGGCTTCCAGAATACTCCGGATGGAGGCATCCAAGCGTTCCTGCGGAATACGGCCGGATTTCGCAGAGGCTAGAACGGCCTGGTAGGCAGCATCCGGAACGGGAGGCATGAGCAAGGCATCGGCGCCAGCAAGAAAGGCGCGCACGGCAGCTTCGCCGGGAGCATAACGCACCGTGATTCCCCCCATGTCGAGAGCATCGGTAATGACCAGACCCCGAAAGCCAAGCTGTTTGCGGAGCAAGTCCGTCAAAATATTGCGGGAGAGAGTGGCAGGTGTGCTGGGGTCCGGCTCAAATGCGGGTACATTCAGGTGACCGGTCATGATGCTGCCGACACCGGCGGCGATTGCCGCGCGAAAGGGCACCAATTCGAGATGTTCGAGGCGGCCGCGATCGGCTTTAATGGTGGGCAGGTCGATGTGAGAATCCGTAGCCGTATCGCCATGGCCGGGAAAATGTTTCGCGGTGGCCAGCGCCCCATTTTCTTCCACGCCACGAATGAATTCGCTGACAAATTCAGAAACACGGTTGGGATCTTCCCCGAAGGAGCGTGTATTGATGATGGGATTGCTGGGATTGTTGTTCACATCACAGACGGGAGCGTACACCCATTGCACGCCGACGGCGCGCGCTTCGAGGGCGGTAATTTTGCCCATGGTGTAGGCATCTTTGGGATTGCCCGCAGCGGCGACGGCCATGGCCGTGGGGAAGGAAGTGCCTTCATCCTGGCGCATGGCGGTGCCGCGCTCATAGTCAGCCCCGATCAAGAGCGGCAATTTGGATTTAGACTGCAACTGATTCGCAAGCACGGCGGTGGGATAAGCCTGATCTTTGACAATGCCGAGGGGAGAACCGTGGGTGATGGTGATGAAACCGCCGACATGCAGGTCGTTAATGTCGTGCATCATCTGCGCGTAGGTAGTGGAATCCGTAGCGGTGAAGCTGCCGTGATACGTGGTGAAGAGCAACTGGCCGACTTTTTCTTCGACCGTCATTTCCTGCAGCGTGGATTCCACCCACTTGTTTTGCTCGGGAGTGAGTGGCGTCAGTGGAGAAGCCGATTGAGCTGCCACCGGGGAGGAGGCGATCGTTGATGATTTCCTGGGATGTGCGTGGCTGCGCGCTTTGGCTGTCATAATCGAAAGAAAAAATAGGATGGGCAAAAGCAAAAGTGCGGCGTAGCGCCTGTTCATTTTTGAAGGTTCCCCCGGCCGCTCGCCTCGCGCCCTGACTGTATATAGCACGCGCACTCACAGCTCACAATGAAGGTGCGAACGGCACGTTCCAGAATATCATTGAGAACTATGAAACCACTGTCGAGTTTGGGCAACAAGGATCGAAGAAAGCTATCTGCGGCAACATTGGCGCTAGGTATGGCGTTAACGTCCGCTATGCCTCCCAGTTTCGGCGCGCAGAAACACAAGGCCGCGCCGAAAGGCCACGTGGGGCGCGTGCAGACCGGCTTGGACGTACTGGAAGCGGAGAAGTTTGTGCTCTTGCGCGGAAAACATGTGGGGCTCATCACCAATCACACCGGGGTGGACTTCCAGGGTAAAACGACGATTGAGTTGCTGGCGCACGCGCCGGGTGTGCAACTGGTCGCGCTCTTCAGTCCAGAGCACGGAATCGCCGGGCATGCGGATGAAAAGGTAGCTTCGTCAAAGGACCCTTCCACGGGTTTGCCGGTTTTCAGTTTGTATGGAGAGCATCTGCGGCCCACGGATGAAATGCTCCAGGGAATTGAGGCCCTGGTATTTGATGTGCAGGATGCCGGCGTGCGGTTTTACACGTATACAACGACGATGGGCTATTGCATGGAGGAGGCGGCGAAACGAAACATCCCGTTTTATGTGTTAGACCGGCCCAACCCGATCAATGGAGAAATTGTCGAAGGCCCGATGCTCGATCCGGACAAAACCGGATTCGTCGCCTATCTCCCGGTGCCCGTGAGATACGGGTTGACCATTGGCGAGCTGGCACAGTTGTTTAATGGGGAAAAACACATCGGCTGCGAGTTGCACGTAATCGCGATGAAGAACTGGCATCGCAATTACTTCTTTGCGAGCACCGGCTTGCGCTGGATTCCGCCGTCGCCCAATTTGCGGACACTGAAAGGCGCCATCCTCTATCCCGGGCTGGAGATTCTGCAGAATGCGGGCGTTTCCGTCGGCAGAGGAACGGAAGCGCCCTTCGAAGAGTTTGGCGCGCCATGGATCAATGGAGACCAAGTGGCCGAGGCGTTGAACGCACGGAATCTGCCCGGGGTTCGCTTCGCTGGTCAACCGTACATTCCCGTGAGCGGGTTGTACGCGGGCCAGCGCTGCGGTGGGGTGGGAATTCGCGTGACGGACCGGGAAGTGGTGCGCTCCATGCGTGTCGGGCTGGAAATCGCGACAGTACTGCAGAAGAAATATCCGGACCATTTTGATGTGACGAAGACCATCGTGCTGCTGGGGAATGACGCGACGGTGCAGCAGTTGGAAGCGGGTACGCCGCCGGAGCAGATCATCGCGAGCTGGAGTGGAGTCCTGGCGGCATTCGACCAAGTGCGGCAGAAGTACTCCCTGTACAAATAAGCGGTGTGCCAAGACATTTCCGATGGGGCAGTTGCCAAACTGCCAGCGGGTTCTATTGACATTCCGTGTGCTTATATAAGAAGCTTACATGTAAGAGGCTGAATTATGATACGCACGGAATTGAAGCGCGGAACGGCGGAACTGGCGGTGCTGAGCGTTCTGGAAGAGGGGCCGCTGCACGGCTATGAAATCGGGCGGCGGATTGAAGCACAATCCGCGGGAGCGCTACGGTTCACGCTCGCGGCGTTATACCCGCTTTTGTACCGCATGGAACACCGCGGGTGGCTGCGCGGCGAGTGGGAAACAGGGATCAGCGGAAAGCGGCGGCGCTGCTACCGGTTGCTCCCTCGCGGCCGGAAAATGCTCAAGCCGATGCGCGCCGAATGGGCCGATTTATTTCGCGCGCTGCGGCGGGTGGCCAAGGTGACCCATGCGTGATTGGAAGGAATTCGTTCAGGAGCGGCTCGGTTTCTTGGGGCTAGACGGGACGGAGGCCGAGGAAGTGGCAGGCGAACTGGCCGGACATTTGGAAGAACAATACGAGGCGTTGCTTCTGAACGGGGGAGAAGAACAAGAGGCATTCGTCGAGACAGGCAATCTGGCAGGGGATTGGGAAAAGTTGCGCCGGGGAATCGTTTCGGCGAAGCAGGAGGAACTTATGAAGGATCGAGTGCGGCAAATCTGGCTTCCGAGTCTGATCACTCTCTTTACTTCCTGGACTCTTCTGGCGCTACTGATGTGTGCAGGCACGCGGCCTGTGGCCTGGCATGGAGGTGAACCGCGAAGTGCGGTTTTCTATGTGCCTTGGCTGCTGCTGTTGCCCTTGATCGGGGCGTTTGGAGGATATCTGTCGCGGCGATCCCAGGGAAGTGGGTGGCGCCTGTATGTGTCGGGAGCATTTCCCGCGATAGCCATCGCGGTGATCTTCGCGGTCACGTTTCCGTTTGCCTTCGTTGTTGATCGGCAGGCCGCTCCCGATTTCAAATTCGCTTCGCTGCTGGCGAATACGGTCAGCTGGGTCATCGTGCCGGGAATTGCTTTGTGCCTGGGAGTGGCGCTGCAAAACCTACGCAAGGCGCAGGGCGGAAGCCGTTAACGCATCCGAGCTTTGGCGCATTCTCAAAGGAACAGTTACCAGAGATTCTGAGGACAGGTTTGTGCTAGAGTCCGGGGATGCGCCTTGTGTCCCTACTGCCTTCGGCGACGGAAACCCTGTTTGCGTTGGGGTTTGACGAAGAGATTGTAGGCGTCAGCCACGAGTGCGATTTTCCCGCGCAAGCGAAAACGAAGACGTGCGTGGTGCGCTCGCGCCTACCCAAGAATGTGACTCCGGCTGAAACGGACCGCTTGGTGCGGCAGCACGTGGAGCGCGGGGAATCGATCTACGCGGTTGATCGAGAACTGCTCCAATCGCTTGCGCCTGACCTGATCATCACGCAGGACTTGTGCCACGTTTGCGCCGCGACCCCCCATGAGCTGGCTGCGGCCCTCGCGCAAATTTCCAAACGACCGCGGGTGCTTAGCCTTGATCCACTCGACTTAGGCGATGTCTGGCGAGACATCTTGTGGATTGGCGAGACGACGGGGCGAAGGGAACGCGCGCAGGAGTTTGTAGAAAAGATTGGCGCGCGGCTGGGAGAGATATCCGACGCCGTCGCCCAGATAAAGCAGCGTCCACGCGTAATTCTGCTGGAATGGCTGGAACCTTTTTATGTGGGAGGCCATTGGGTTCCGGAAATGATTGCGCGCGCCGGAGGAACCAACGTATTGGGGAAAGCGAAAGCGCCTTCCTACCGAGTGACGCTGGAAGAAATTGTAGCGGCGGAACCGGAAATATTGTTCATCGGGCCGTGCGGCTATAACGCGGAACAAGCGCGCAAGGAGTATCTCAGCATGCGGCTCCCGGAAGCGTGGCAAGACATTCCGGCGGTACGTCATGGGCGCGTGTTCGCGCTGGACGCGAACGGGGTTGTGTCGAGGCCGGCCGGACGGCTAGTGACGGGGATCGAAGCGATGGCCAAGGCGATACACCCGCATCTACATGTGCGCAAGAAAGCGGAGTCGGCATTTTTGCGTGTGGGCGACGCGATGCCAAGCAGCCGCTCGGCTGGCGCGGGAGCCAGCAGTTCCTGAAGTTTTTCCTGGGTAAATTTCAAAACAGAGAATCAGGTTGCAGGAGGAGTTTATGTGCCGGTGCTCTGTCTTGTCCAATAACGATAAAAGGGCAGGCCGACGAGAATCAAGAGGAGGCCAACGGTCGAGCGCCCCGGCCGGACGAGCCAAAGATTGATGGTGAGGACGAGCGCGCCGAGCACGAACAGAGCTGGCACCCACGGATAGCCCCAGCAGCGGTAAGGGCGCTCCAGAGTGGGCTCGGTTTTGCGCAGACGGAACAAGGCCACAACCGCCAGTCCATAAAAAATCCAGCCGGCAAAGATGAATAGATTGGTCAGCTCTTCGAAGGTCCCGCTGAGGGCCATGATGCCGGCGAGAACTACTTGAAAAATCAAGGCGCGGCCTGGAGTGCGGTATTTGGGATGAATGCCGTCAGCCACTTTGAAGAAGATACGGTCGCGGGCCATCGCATAAGGCACGCGTGCGCCGCTGAGGACGGAAGAATTCATGGAACCGAGCGCGGAGATGGCCATTGCCAGCGTAATCCAGAAGGCAGCGCCATGGCCGATGACGCGTTCGACTACATCGGAAGCGACGTGCTGTGAGTTAGCAACGCTTTCAAAAGGAAGCACCTTCAGGCACGCGGCACTAAACAGCAAATAAATTAGAGCGACAAAAGAGACCCCTCCGACGAGCGCGCGCGGGAAATTGCGTTGGGGATCCTTGACTTCGGACCCGACGAGATTGAGATCTTCCCATCCATCGTACGCCCAAAGGGCGGCGGCCAAGGCGGCAAGAAACGCGGTGAGTAAGCCAGTAGTTGCGGAAGTGGGCCAGACGGGATCCGGGGGATGGGGCCCCCCGCCCGGGAGAAGAAACGCCACGCCGATGATCAGGCCAACGCTCAGAACTTTAATGCTTGTCAGGAACACTTGGACCTCGCCGCCCAGGCGGACGCCGAGATAATTGATGCCGGTCATAAGGACCAGCCAGAACACCGCCAGAGGTTGAGCCCAGGTGAACACGAAGTCGTAGGGGGGAATCCAGCCGGTGAGACCGGGAATGGCGATGTGCACGGTGAAAAGGGGCGCGACCACGGCAGGCAAAAAGAAACTGAGGAAACGCATCAATCCCGCAGCAATGGAAGCGGTCGAAGAGGGCCGGCCGACAATGGAGTGCATCCAGCCGAACAGGAAACCCCACGCAGGGCCCAAGCCCCGGCGAAGATAAGCATATTCCCCACCGGCTTCGGGAATGGCGGCGCCGAGTTCGGCGAACGCCAGTGCGCCAAACACGGAGAGAAGTGCGCCCACGATCCAGGCGGCGAAGACAATGGAAACGAAACGCCCTTCGCGAGCCATTTCCGCGGGCTTCAGGAAGATGCCGGTGCCCACCATGGTGCCGACCACGATGGCCGCTGAGGCCCACGGTCCGAGGCCGCGCACAAGTTCCAGTCGCTTTTCGCTCATACGCCTCCGCACCGCTTCATGGGAATGAGTGTAGACCCCCGCGGAATGTAGAGGCATCAAGCATGGGCATGTTGTTCAGGAAAGACACGGCTGATCAAGGAACCCACCGCGTAGGTAACACACGACCCAATCAAGAAATTCCAGGTGTAGGCCACAGTGGTGCCGAAATACACAGCCAGAACCACAACGAGTCCGCCGAACATCCCGACCAGACAGCCTTTCGAATTGGCGCGAGAATCGAGCGTGCCGAGAAGGAATAGCCCCAACAAGCTGCCGAAGGGCAACGAAGCGATGGCCAGGCCGGTTTCGAGAAGGGAGTGTTGCCAACGCACCAGTCCAAAAAAGATCAGGATCACGCCCCAAACGAGAGTCATGCGGCGAGAAATTTTCAGGAAGCGGGCGGGATCGATGGGACGGCTGCGCAATGCGTTCAAGTCCATAACGCTCGAAGCGGCAAGAGAGTTAAGCGAGCCGCTGGCGTTGGACATGGCCACGGCAAGAATCGAGGCGAGAAGGAGGCCGGCCAAACCTGTGGGCATTTCGCGAACAAGGAACAAAGGCAAGATGCGGTCCGTGCGATCGCCGGGGGCAAGGAGAGGAGTGTGTTGCGCAAACACAAACAGCAACACGCCAACGAGCAGGAAAACGGTAAACTGAAAGAGCACGACGAACCCGCTGGCGATAATCGCGCGGCGACTGTCGCGCTGATTGCGAGCAGCGAGCAGACGCTGCACGATGGTTTGGTCTGTGCCGTGCGTAGCCATGGTGAGGAAGGCTCCGCCGATCACGCCGGACCAGATGGTGTAGTTCGCAGCCAAATTCCAATGGAAATCGAGTAGCTGAAATTTGTTGCCATTGCGGGCCGCAACCTGCGCGACTTCAGTCCAGCCGCCGGGAATCTTGTGCAACAGCAGGGCAAGTGTGGCCAGGCTTCCCGTGAGGTAGAGCGAGAATTGTGCCACGTCCGTCCAGATGACGGCTTTCATTCCCCCTTCCAAGGTGTAGAGGATCGTCAGCGCAATCACGATAAAAACGGCCAAGCGCTCCGATGTTCCCAACGCCACGCTAACGACCAAAGCGATAGCAGAGACGCGCACGCCTTCAGCCAATGTGCGCGTGACGAGAAACGTCAAAGCGGCGACGGCGCGCATTTTTGTGCCAAAGCGTTTTTCGATCAGGGCATAGGCGGTCAGAAATTCACCGCGAAAGTAGCCGGGAAGGAATAGCAGGGAGATCAGGAAGCGGCCAACGATGTAGCCGAACACCAGTTGGAGAAACGTGAGATTAGTGGCGTAGGCGATGGCGGGGGTTCCGATGATCGTGAGTGTAGAGGTTTCCGTCGCGACGATCGACAGTGCCAGGGCCCACCAGGGAGTCGTCCTTCCCCCGAGAAAATAGTCATTTGCGCTGTGTTGTTGTTGGCGAAACCGAAGGCCCAGGAGCGTGACGCCAAGCAAGTATGCGATGACGATGAAAAGATCGAGTGGGTGAATGCGCATCAAGCTCCGGCTTCGCAAAGTTGCGAGGTTTCGCAGCGAAGTGGAACGAGGATAGTGTCGGACGCAGTGAGCGTCAAGCCGCCACAGGGAGCCGGTGTACTGAACTCAGAAACTGTTTCAACACGACGGTTACCGGCACTTCGCGCTAGGCCCCTGCCTCGCGTATGCTTTGGATATGCGATTTGTCCTCGGTTTGGATGGCGGCGGTACAAAGACAGAATGTGTCTTGATGGATGAGGCGGGCCTGGTGCGTGCGGAAGGGCGTAGCGGTCCGTCCAATCCGATGCGCGTCGGGTTTGGTGGGGCGCTGGCAGCGGTTTGCGAAGCAGGGCGAACCGCGATACAGAACGCGAAAATTTCGCCGGGCGATATCAGTGTCGTTTGTGCGGGATTGGCGGGCACAGCACAGCCGGAATCCCAACGGAAGATGAAGAAGCTGCTGGGCGAAGAGTTTCCCGGGCAATTGGTGTACGTGTGCACGGACCTCGATCTAACTCTGGAAGCGACTGGCGAAGGCCGCGCTATCGTGCTGCTTGCGGGAACAGGTTCCGCGGCGGTGGGCCGCGACCTCAGCGGCCAGATCATCCGCGTGGGAGGTCACGGGCCTTTGCTGGGAGATGAGGGCAGCGCATACGACGTGGGCCGAAGGGCAGCGATCATGGCATTGCGGGCCGCCGACCGCGGCGGAGCGGATTCGCCTCTAGCGGCGCGAATCTTGCGTGAGTTGCGCGCGACGGATTGGGAAGAACTGCAGCTCCGCGTTTACCGAGTACCTGACGAAGTGTTCCCGAGAATCTTCCCTGTGGTTACAGCCGCTGCCGACGAGGGAGATTCCCAGGCACGAACGTTGCTGCAAGATGCCGCTGTTGAACTCGCAGACTTGGTGGAAGATTTGATGGAACGTCTGGACCTGAACAAGGAAAAATTCCTGTTGGTCAAGAGCGGGGGAATGGTGGGACGGTCTGCGTATTTTGATAAATTGCTCGACGAGCGGCTCCGCATCGCTGCCCCGTACGCGGAATTCGGGGAACTGGTGGTGACTGCGGCGCAAGCTGCAGCGCGGTTGGCTCTTCGACTGCTCTTGGCGCCGGGGGAAGAAGGGACGTAACAAGGTGGAGTTCGAGAAAGACGCGGCGCGGGCGAGAGAAGCTACCGGCGAGGATCTAAGCGCCCTGATTTATCATTCTGCGCCGTCGGTGCTCCTCGCTCTGCTCGATAATCCAGCCTTTGATGAAACGAAACTTACCCTGCTGCTGTCGCGCAAAGACATTCCCGGGGAGATTCTAGAAGAAATTGGAAGGCGCAAGGGACTCCTGAAAAGTTATGCGGTGAAGAGGAGCCTGGTGCTTCATCCACGCACGCCGCGATTGGTTGCGTTGCGACTGCTGAAGGATCTTTATCTGATGGACCTGGTGCAGTTCACGCTTTCTCCCGCGGTCTCCGCAGAGCTGAAACGTTACGCCGAAGAACAGATTGTGGCGCGGCTGCCACAAATGCCATTGGGACAGAAAATCACGCTAGCGCGGCGAGGACCGAGCCGGGTAGCAGGTGCCCTGGTCGCCGGTGGACATGCCCAAGTGATGCCGATCGCGCTCGAAAATCCATACCTGACGGAAGCGCAGGTATTGAAGGCGCTGGCCCGGGAAAAGGTACCGGTTGTGGTGGTGCAGGGGCTCGCGAAGCATCGCAAGTGGTCGCAAAGTTACAACGTGCGGCTGGCGATCGTGCGGAACGCCTCCACTCCCATTTCAATTGTGTTGGGATTCCTGCCGCACCTTACGGTGAATGACCTGCGGGTGCTGGCCGAGCCGGGGATTGTGGCGGAAAATCTTCGAAAATATCTTTTGGCGGAAGTGCGGCGGCGAATGATCGCTTCAGAGAAACAGGCGGCCCGCCATCTAGGCGAAGAGGCGGAAGGGTTAGCGCCGGAGCCGAAGAACGATGAAGGCGCCAAGGAAAAAGAGGACAGCGGAAAAAGAGAAGGCCGCACGCACGGAAACGGCGGACCAGAGGAAGCCGACGAGGAGGCTTGAGAGAAAATCGCCCACTGCATTGACGGCAGCCAGAGTGCCGAATGCCATGCCGTGCTGTTCCTTGGGGATTATTTCCGCCGCAAGGGAATCTTCCAGCGCCTCTTCCGTGCCGACATAGAGGCCGGCAAGAACAAAGATCACTGCGAGAAGCCAAAGATAATGCGGCGCCACAGTGAGTAGGATGGCGGTTACACCGGCGAGCGCATAGCCCGCCGCCAGAATCACCTTGCGGTGTGGCACATGATCGCTGATCCAGCCACTCAGATAAGCTGAGCCTGCGTAGAACACGTTGTGCAAGGTATACAGGCCGACCGCCAGGCTCGCCGCGCGTGCCATGCCCTGGGCAGGAGCCAGCATCCGCGTGGCGTACAGGATGAGCAGCGTATGAGAAAAATCGCCGCAGCCAAAGACGCCGACGCCGAGAAGAAAACGGCGAAAGCGGCCGGGAAGCGCACGCAGGCCCGTGAGGAAAGACTGCCTTTTTCTAGCGTCGATGGGCCGCTCGCGGACGAGCAGCCAGAAACTAGCTACGGCAATCATGCCGGGAAGCAACGTCCACAAGAAGACGCGGCGATAGTCGTGGTTTGTGACCTGCAGGAGCCATAGAGCGCTCAACGGGCCGGCGATGGCACCTATCGTGTCCATCAACCGCTCGAGGCCGAAGGCCCGGCCATAGGCAGATGGCGGAACGTCGGCGGCGAGAAGGGCTTTCTTGGCGGGAGAGCGCACACCGCGACCTAGCCAGGCGGCGGCACGGCCAAGCAGTACCTGATAGGCGTGGGTGGCAAACGCAAACGAAGCGGTTGCCAGTGCGGTAAACGCATAGCCAAACACAGCAAGCGGTTTGCGGCGCTTCAACTGATCAGTGTAGTGGCCTGCGCCGAGCTTCGTGAAGCTAGAGAGGCCGTCAGCGATTCCTTCGATGGCTCCGAGCCAAGCGGGCCCAGCGCCGATGGCCGCCAGGAATGCGGGTAGGACAGCAGTGGCAATCTCGTGGCTCCAATCACTGAACAGGCTCGTCAGGCCGACGCCAAGGACAGTTCGCGTGAGCCAGGTTTCCTTTTGTGCAGATTCGTTCATCAGGAGAAAGATGACAGTCGACAGTGTAACGTCAACTGTTCCCCTGGAGGAAAGGAGATTGAAGGTCGCCGCTGGGCTTGGTTACTTTTTCTTCGCGGCACGGTACAAAATGACACGAACTTTTTCCAGAGTGATCAGGCCACCTTCGACCATCTCGTCCAGCCGCGGGAGAATCCTGTCGATGCGTTCCTGAGTTTCGATGATTTCGACAATGATGGGTAAGTCCTGCGAAAGGCGCAGCAGTTTATCGGTGTGATAGATACTGGAACCGCCGTAACCGCCCACCCCTCGCAAAACAGTCGCGCCAGAAAAACCTTCCTCGCGGAGAAGTCCAACGATGGCTTCGTGCAAAGGTTTGCCATGCCACTTATCGGATTCGCCGATATGAAGGCGCATCAGCGTGCGCTCGCCTTCGAATTTCTCGTGGGTCATAAAAAACTCCTAGAAGCGGTTGCCTAGGCGAATCCCGGCCACGGAGAGAAACAGGCCGAGCACCACGCTGGCCGAGACGTACGTGCTAGCCCACAACCACTCGCCGGCTTCCAGCATTTTGGCGGTTTCCCAGCCAAAACTGGAAAAAGTGGTGTAACCGCCGAAAAATCCGACGGCAATGGCCATGCGCCATTCCGGAGGGACAATGAAGCGATTCAAGGTGAGTTGGCCAATCAGGCCCAGAAAGAAGCAGCCGGTCAAATTGATGAGGAGCGTGCCATAAGGGAAGGTGCTGCCCATTTTGATTTGCACTACGCCCTGCAGGCCATAGCGCGCCAGGGTTCCGATGGCGCCGAACAGTGCAATCAACAAGAAGCGCAAGGTATCTCCGATCCGGCTCCGGCGCAGTATACAAAAAAACTCCTGGTGCCGCGCGGCAGCCAGGAGTCATCAGCCCCGGCAGGTACAACCAGGGCGGTTACGGCGAACTCCATCGCCTGTAAATTCTCTGCAAGCTTATCGTGGGCGTCGCGCTTCTGGCAATGCGTCTTTCAAAGAGCGTGCGCATCCGGGTGTTGCTGAAACG
The DNA here is from genome assembly GCA_963775865.1 of Candidatus Acidiferrales bacterium. GTDB lineage: Bacteria > Acidobacteriota > Terriglobia > Acidiferrales > UBA7541 > Acidiferrum. Next base: position 393,047 of record CAVZKU010000016.1, read on the forward strand.
CCAGAGCCACGGCCTTTTCCATGGCTTCTGCGGGATTGACTAAGGTGTCTCCGTGTCCAACGGCAATCCGAGCCGGCTGGAGATCGCGAAGCTTTGCCGCGCTGCGGGCGCATAAAGCGCCATTCCAGGAAAACAACGCGGGCATGGGAAAGAACCACAGGAAAACGCCAGCAGCCACCAGCCCGGTCTGCGTCATGAAAGCATCGCCCGCGATTAACGTTTTGTCCCGAACATCAAAGTAGGAGAAGTGCCCTGGGGAGTGCCCGGGGGAACTGATGGAGCGCAGAGAACCCACTGCCTCGCCATCCTGCAATTTTCGGGTGACCTTGTTCTTCACTGATTTAAAACCAAACAGCCGCTTTCCTTGTTCCCCAGGGCGCAGGGAAAAATCACCCTCCAAGAATCGGGCTTCGCGCTCGCCGATGACTACTTCCGCTTGCGAGAGCCCTTGAGAAAGCTCATCCAGCGAGGCGACATGATCGAAATGCGCATGCGTCAGGAGGATTCTCCGAATGGGCCAGCCGCTGTTCTGCGAGGCGCGCAAAATGAAAGACGCGGAGCCGCCGACGTTTGTATCGATCAACGTGCAGCCATCGTCTTCCCGCACCAAAAAGCAGTTGAACATGCGAAAGCGCGTCAACCGGAGCAAGTTCGGGCTTTCCTTGACGATTTGCATGGCTGCCTATTCGGGCTTTGGTTTTGCGTCCGCTTTGTTGATCAACACGATCTTTTCTAGCCGGCCCTTGCTCTCACTGACAACCAGTCCGCGGCGCTTTTGTCGCCCGGCTGAAGGGGCTCAGTCTGCTTTGCGTCTGCTACGGTATACTGCCTGGTCATCGCGGGCATGAGACTCGGAATTTCGCCATGCTTCACGAGAAGCATCCCTTTGGCGCGTCTACCGAAATCACTTCGGCCAGCAAGGGATAGTGCTTCTCAGGCGCGGCCGGGCAACCGGCTGCGCCTAAAGCGACTACCAAGCTGGTGAACAAAGCAATCCTCTTCATCGACTCTCCTCAGAAATGAAAACGGTAGCGGAATTCAGCGTAAATTTCGCGTGGATCGTTATAGTGAAACCCGCCAAACGTGAGGCTGTTGTCCAGCAGGACGCGAGTGTTTGCCACGTTCAGCGCGTTCACGGCAAGGCTATATTTCTCAGCAAAAGTCTTCCCGACGGATAGATCAAATGTTGTGTGCGACGGCAGGTACTGTCCTGGATATTGCGTGTCGCGCATTCCGTTGGTGAAGCCAGAGCCGTAGTACATGTTGAAGGAAGCATAGGACTGCCAGGGCAGGTTGGCATTGAAACCCAGGTTCAGCGTGTTTCGCTGATCGTGGTCCACGGGCGCGTAACCTGGCGGTGGTTCGCATCCCGGAGGCGCGGGCGTCGGACAGATCAGGCCCCCGGTGAATGGACCCTCGGCTTGTGCAATTTGGTTTGCGTACGCCAGATGAAACTGCCCCCGGTTCCAGAGCCGAGGAGACCGCAGGGTGAGTTCCCATGTCTGAATCAGAGCTTGGTACCAAGTGAGCGGCCAGAACAGATTGGATTCGCCGATGTTGCTGTGATCCAGCCAGTTCTGTGCGGTGGTCTGGAAATGGTCAGCGTCCAGCGTCCAGCCACGGTAGGGAATGGTGATACCAAACTGGTATTCTTCATCGCGCTCGCCGTGCAACGGGGCGAACGTCAGATTCTGGCTGTTGGCCAGATCGAGCAACGGGCCTGTCGCAGTTAGTAACGGGGGCGGTTGGTAAAAGCGCCCGTAAAAGGCGTGAAGGACCCAGTTCAAGCGAGGAATTTTTGCGGCTATGCCGAAGCGAGGGTCGACCTCATTTTCGACGATGTCTGCGGTGAAGTGGGATTGGCGAAAGCCCGCGATCAAGGTCAGCCAAGAAGTGGGTTTGTACTTATCGCTGACAAATATCTCTTCAAGACCGCCAGTGATAGAGGCGGAAGAGGGCGGGTAATTTGGGCTGCCGTCCGTAAACTGGTTATTGAAGTAGTTGTTTTGCGTCTGAGCAAACCCATAAACGCCGACTTGAATTTCGTTTTTCTTCACGGTGGCGCCCAGGCTTGCTTGCAAACCGCCGTAATTGGAAGTCTGATTCACGTTTGTACTGACGGGGTAGTCGGTGTTGGGGGCTTGATAGTTGGCTTGGCTATAGTGGTAGAAGGGAGAAACGGTAAGGAGCAAATTAGGATTGAACGTATGAATCCAGGAGAAGGCGACGTAGCCGTCGGATTCGTGCTCGCCATCTCGAAGGCCATAGCTCGGATATACCTGATTGCCGGATGAGGTGGGGTTCGGGTCGATTGGAATTTGGTAATAATCCTGGCGCAAAGATGTGACCAGCCGCAGTTGGTTGTGGGGGTTCACGTTAAACATGAACGAGGCGAAACCACCGTAACCGTTTTCCGCGTCATGAACCACTTCTCCAACCGGGGTTTGCAGACCGTAATTGCTGCGATTGCCGTTTAAGCTGGCGTAATAGGCGAAACGCTCGGTGTGGCCGCCGAAATTGATTTGATCGTTGGTTTGATACCAGTTCCCCAGACTAATCACCAACTCTGCTTCATTGTCGCGTTCGAACCCTGTTCGGGGTACAACATTGAAAATTCCGTAGGTTCGGTCTCCGTATTCGGACTCGTAGCTTCCTCTTTGAACTTCGAGGTAGTCAATGTCCTTCGGATCGATTTGCGGACCGAGGTTCGTGGCGATGTTGGTGTTCGGTATAGGCACACCGTCTATCAGCCAGTCGACCTGGTGGCCGCCGCGCATGTGCAACATGTCGTGTGTTACGTAGGCGGCCGGCACGTAATCGGTGATCATGGCCATGCTATTGGTGCGATCAGCGCCCGGAGTTTGCGCGATGTCCACGCGGTTGACCAGGGTTGTGGGGGTAACGGAATCGACGTTCTCGAGCTCGCTTGAGGCAACAACAGTGGTGGTCTGACTCACGGTGGTGATTTTGAGCTGGAAATGCAGTGTGGGCGAGGAACCCGAAACCACCGTGACGGCTTGCTGCTCGTCGGCAAAACCGCTCTTTGTCACCGAAACGACATAATCGCCCAAGGGCACCGTGGTGAAGGCGAAGGTGCCATCCTGGTCCGATTGGGCGGTCTGCGTCCAATCGGAAGTTGCTGATTTGATCTTTATCGCTGCGTTGGCCACCGGCCTGTGTTGTGGGTCGTGTACCACACCACGAACGGTTCCGAACACGTTGGCGAAGGCTGTGGGGATAGAGAGCCAGGCCAACGCCAGAAAAAGCACAATCTTCTGAAACACGAAACCCTCCCAGGTTTGTGGCGGCGAAGCGCCGCGACGGATGCGATCCGTGAACATGTGAAATTGAGAGAGGAGCAGCTTCGATCAGGAGCGGAACCAACGAGGAGGTTGATCCGGCGGAGCAACCTGCGAAAAGAGTTCGTGTTGCGCGCTAACGAGAGGAGGAACTACAACGTGCGGCAAGGGAGACGGAAGCAGGGCGGTAGGCAGAACGAAAAGGATGGAAGCGACGAATGAGTGGGTTGCGGTCTGGCAGCAAGAGAGGGAACACTGGCTTATCCCCGTGTCACTCTGATGGTCGCAGGTCATCGGCGTTCTATCTGAAGGAATTGAGTGGCTATGTGCCGGACACATTCCGCCATCACAACAACTCATACCAGCTGCTTCCCACGCTAGGGCCCACAGGGGAGACCAGAGGAGAACTACTGCGATCAGACACACCCACGCGCCCATCTTTCTCCCCGGAGCGCTAGGAAATTGACTCGTTCCCTTCATGTGCTGGAGGTTGCATAGTACAATAGACCGCTGCGTGGACGCCAGAAGCCAGTGTACATGGTGCCCCCCACAGAGCCAAATTGGCTATGACTGATTCGAGCGCGCTTTCTTGACTTGGGTGCGGCCCAGTCGCACACTGAAAGCATGGCCCATATTTATCTATCGTTTGAATTTGCCAAGGATGAAGAGAAGGCGCAGCAGGCTCGGCACAAACTCGAGACTTGGAAGCAGGCATTCCGACTGGATAAGAAGCTTCTGTATAAATTGCAACGGACCGAAGCCTCCGTGGGCGGCGAAACAAAAGCCGCTAAACAGGAAAAGAGCAAGGAAAAGCGCAAAGCCGCAGACAAGGGCGGGGACAAAGCAACCGTGGCTGAATCTAGCGAGGATATCCGGCTCCTGGTTCGCCTGGGTTTCTCTGGCCACGAAAAGCTCTCAGAACAGCGCTGGGTGGACCGCATCCCCACGGAGGAGTTCTTCCGGGATGCGTCTCCGGTGGTCGTGAAGCCCGGAGACGAACAATTTGAGGCCATAGAAAAGCGGTTCGAGGAATTGGACTAGTACTCTAGTTTTGCACAAGTCAAGGGAAGTCCTGTTCTCCAGCCGCACCCTGCTCCGGTATAATCCCAGATCGCGGCCCGAATCACTCCCATTTCTCCCTGAGGTCAAGACCGAATGGCAGTGCAAACGCGCGTGAAAGCAGTTAAAACAGAAACCCAAAAATACCAAGGTCTCGACCGAGACACGCTGGTTCGTTTGTACCGTATCATGTATCTCTCGCGGCGGCTTGACGACCGAGAGATCCAACTGAAGCGGCAAAATAAGATCTATTTTCAGATTTCGAGCGCCGGGCATGAGGCGGTAACCGCCGCGGCAGGTTTGCTTCTGCGTCCAGGTTTCGACTGGATCTATCCCTATTACCGCGATCGGGCGCTATGCCTGATGCTGGGCGTGACTCCGCTCGAGACGCTCCTCCAAGGCGTCGGGGCCAAGGGGGATCCGAGTTCGGGCGGCCGGCAGATGCCGTCGCATTGGGGTCACGCGAAATGGAACATCGTGAGCAAGTCGTCCTGCACCGGAACGCAATATGTGCAGGCGGTGGGTGCCGCCGAAGCGACGCTGTATTACGAACATCATCCCAAAGCGTTGTCGCAGGCAAAGCAAGCGCCTCTCGGCCAATATGTGAACTACGAGCCCGAGGAGATTGTCTACGTGTCGTCCGGCGACGGAGCCACCAGTGAGGGCGAGTTCTGGGAATCGTTAAATGCGGCCTGCGCGAAAAAGTTACCGATTTTCTATCTGGTCGAAGACAACGGCTACGCGATTTCGGTCCCCATCGAAGTACAAACCGCGGGGTCCAGTATTTCGCGGTTAATTAAAGGCTTTCCTGGTTTGCATATTGCCGAGTGCGACGGCACCAACCCGCTGGAAAGCTACGCGACCTGCAAGGAAGCGATCAGCTATGTTCGCGAGCGCCGCGGTCCGGCGCTAGTGCATGCGCATGTGACGCGGCCGTATTCTCATTCGCTGTCGGACGACGAAAAGCTGTACAAGACTCCCGAAGAACGCGAAGGGGAAGCTCGCTGCGATCCTCTGTCAAAATTTTCGCTGTTCCTTGTTCGCGAAGGTCTGCTGGACCAGAAAGAAATTGAGGCGCTGGAGGCCGGCGTCGACCGGGAAGTGCGGGAAGCGGCGGATCAGGCGCTCGCTGCGGAGCCGCCGGATGTTTCTTCGGTCCACGTGAATGTCTATTCGCCGGACGTCGATCCCACCTCGGCAGCGTTTGAGGTGCAGCCACAATTGCATGGCACGCCGAAGACCATGGTGGAAATGGTGGCCACGACGCTGTTCGACGAGATGGGCCGCGATGAACGGATCACCGTGTTCGGCGAGGACGTCGCCGACGCGAGCCGCGAAGAAAATCTGCGCGAGGTGAAGGGGAAAGGCGGCGTGTTTAAGGCTACCGCCGGACTACAGCGAAAATATGGAACGGATCGCGTATTCAATACGCCTTTAGCCGAAGCAAGCATCGTGGGCCGCGCGATTGGCATGGCCACGCGAGGCTTGAAACCCGTGGCGGAAATCCAGTTCTTCGACTACATCTGGCCCGCGATGATGCAAATTCGAGATGAGCTCTGCGTGATGCGCTGGCGCTCCAATGGAGTGTTCAAGGCGCCAGCAGTGCTGCGCGTGGCGATCGGCGGGTATCTCACAGGTGGGGGGGTGTATCACAGCCAGAGCGGAGAATCAATCTTTACGCACTGTCCCGGGTTGCGCGTGGTGATGCCGTCCACGGCGTTGGATGTTGCGGGCATGCTGCGAACTGCGATTCGTTGCGATGACCCCGTAATGTTCCTGGAACACAAGCATCTTTACCGGCAGCCCTACAATCGCTCGGAGTATCCAGGAGCCGATTTCACCATTCCCTTCGGCAAGGCACGTGTGGTGAAGGAGGGGAGTCAGGCCAGCATCATCACCTATGGTGCGGTCGTGCACCGTGCCGAAGTAGCGGCTGCGGCGCTGGAGCGTGAAGGCGTATCCGTCGAAATCATCGATCTGCGTTCCCTGTCTCCGTACGACTGGGAGGCCATTTCTACCACGGTCCGCAAGACGCACCGCGTGATTGTGGCCTATGAAGACATGTTGAGCTGGGGATATGGTGCCGAAATTGCCGCCCGCATCGCGGAAGAACTCTTTGAGGAACTGGATGCGCCGGTGAAGCGCGTTGCCGCCACGGATACATTTTGCGCCTACCAGCCTAAACTCGAAGACGCGATTCTGCCGCAAACCGACGATATCACCGCGGCGGTCCACTATCTCCTCCAATACTGACGAGACTTTCACAATCCAAAGCGATTTTTCGGGAATCGATTATTGCGAACTGCTATCTCGGAAGCGCCCCAAGACCTAGAACTCACACCGTTCGGGATAGGGGCTTTCCCTTAGAAACTTTTCCGTTCCATCCTTCGTACATCCGATTAGAATCCCAGAGGGTCTTTCATCTGCCGGAGGTGCTTCATGGTTTGCCCACATTGCCAGAAAGAGATCGCGGACGGTTCCAAGTTTTGTTACAACTGCGGCGCTCAGATTGCGCCTGGTGCGCCAGCACCGACGTACGCGGCACCAGCGCCACCGAAGCGCTTGATGCGCTCCAGCACAGATAAGAAGATCGGAGGAGTCTGTGCCGGGCTGGCGGATTATTTCGATCTGGATCCAACGATCGTACGCATCGTGTGGTTGCTGGCGATCTTCTTTGCCGGAACGGGATTGTTAGTGTACGTGGTCCTCTGGATCGCGTTACCGCTTGCGCCGACGATGGTGCCGGTAAGCGTGCCGACGACGACCGCGCGGGTTTGACGGAGCAAACGCTAGTCCTTACTCCTTGTGGCTTTGCGTTTTTTGCCGTCTTCACCGAAGACCAGATGGTCGGCTGAAAGCACGCCCGCACCAATCGTTGCCAGAGCCAAACACGCCGCGGCCAAAGCCAGCGGAAATTCGTAGTCCTTTACCGCGAGCATTCCGTGGGCACTATGGACTTTCCAGATCGCCACGCTCATTTCGATCGCCAAGAGCAGTGCGGCCGGCCGGGTAAAGAGTCCCAGAAATAAAAGCAGCGCACCAAAACACTCCAGAATACCTGCGACGCCTAAAAAGTAGCCTGGAAGGCCATGAGAGATGAAAAACTCGCGCATGGGTTCGCTGGGGTGCACCAATTTGGGATAGCCATGAACCAGAAAGATCAACCCCAGCACAACCCGCAACAGCAACAGTGCCAGCGGCGCGAAATTCTTCATGAATTTCATGGTGTGCCTCCCACAGTGTCACCTTACGTGTGATTCCATTTTGGTTCCAGTGATCCGCGAGTGCCCTGTGTCACGTCGGGGCAGACCGGGAATCGGCTACAATTTCCTGATTGTATTCGAGGGCTTATGAAACCTGTACGCACTATTGGAATCGTGAACGGCGGGGGAGATGCGCCTGGGTTAATCCGGTGATCCGTGCGATCGTGCGAGCCGCCATCAACAAACACGGCATGCGCGTAATTGGCATTCGAAATGGGTTTGATGGACTGATCTGGCCGGAAGGCGCCAAGGAGATGACCGAGGAGACGGTAAGCGGAATTCTTCCGAGGGGCGGCACAATCCTGGGCACCACGAATCGGGGCAACCCGTTCGCATATAAAGCCAGCGAAAACGGGAAAGAGGTTATTCACGATTATTCTTCCCTGTGCATGGATAACGCGCGCCGACTCGGTATTGCAGCGATCATCGTCATGGGCGGAGATGGCACCAACATATCGCGCGCGATTTTTCGCGCAAGGGCCTCAACATTGCGGGCGTCCCCGAGACAATTGACAATAACTTGGACGCCACGGCGGCCACATTCGGCTTCGACACGGCCCTCGTCATCGCTACAGAAGCAATCGACCGCTTGCACACGACGGCAGAGAGTCACCATCGCGTGATGCTGATTGAAGTGATGGGCCGCGATGCCGGATGGATTGCTCTGCATTCGGGAATCGCGGGAGGCACGCATATCATCCTAGTGCCGGAAATTCCGTTCAGTTTCGATGCTGTGTGTGACGCGATTCGTGCGCGAGAACTGCGCGGGAAGCATTTCAGCCTGATCGTGGTGGCGGAAGGCGTGAAGCTACCGGCGGCCGACCCCGACGGCAAGCCGATACCGCCCGCCTGTCCTGGTGAGGTTGCCAATACGTTTGGCTTTACCCTGCGCGAGTTACGGCAGAAGGAGGTGCGCGTGACAGTTTTAGGCCACGTGCAACGAGGCGGCTCGCCTACACCGATTGACCGCATTCTGGGCACGCGATTTGGCGTGGCTGCTACCGATTTGGTCGCCCAGCAGCAATTCGGCCGCATGGTATGCTTGAAAGCTGGCAAAATGGAGTCGGTGTCACTCGACGAAGCTCTTGAAAAGATGAAGTACATCGATCCCAGCAGCGAGATCGTCCAAGCCGCGCGTGCCGTTGGAGCCACCTTCGGGGACTCTGCATGAAGCGAAAATTGTTGGTCGCGGTGCCACTGCTGTGTGTGGTGGGACTGTTGGCCTGGTTTTTCCGGCCCAAACACGAATCCGTTGGGTCTGGCTATGTGAGTGAACGAAGCGTCACGATGTTCAGTAGCATGGCCCAGGTCCGTGAGCAGGTTGGAGTCTTGTCTTATGGCGAACGCGTAGACGTATTGGCCCACCGGAATGATTATGCGAAGGTGCGCACCGCCTCCGGCGTCGAAGGATGGATCGACGGCCGCTACCTGATGGATCCTGCGCTGTGGCAGCGCAGCGAGAAGCTCCTCGAACAAGCCAAGGGAATGACCGTTCAAGGACGCGGCCGCACCAAGACCACCACAAATCTTCGCATTGCGCCCGGTCGGACGGAACCGCGCTTGTACCAGTTTAGCCGGGGCACGGATGTGGAAATTCTCGGGCGGACCGTCGCTGATTGGGTGCAGGTAACGGACGAAAAAGAGGCAGCGGAAAGCGAAAACAACAAGAAGGAAGATTGGTACCTGGTGCGCGGCATTGCCACCCGGCCACCGGGCGAAGGGGCGCTTCGAAATTCTGCCATCATGACGACCACACAGCCCGGTGACCAGACGATTCCGATTGCGGGTTGGGTGGTGGCCCGATTCATTGCTCTGGATCTGCCGGACCCCGTGCGGGAAGGCACCAGCGCAGCCAACGTCCGAACCGTAGCGTGGTTCGAGTTAAACCGTGTGACGGACGACAGCGGGGCGCACCCGCAATACCTCGTTGCCGGCACCCGCAGCCCCGAAGGCCAGCCTTGCGACTTCACCACATTTCGCGTGTATACCTGGAACCCCAAGAAATCGCGCTACGAAACGGCATACATCGAGAACGATCTCTGCGGAGCAATACCAGTGAAGGTTGGCAGAGGTCCCAAGGGTGAGCCGGAATTTCGTTTTCATGAGATGAAGGGAGCCAAAGAAGAACGCGTCTACCATTTGGTCCAGACCGTGATCCGGCGCGTCCATGAAGAATCTGCTGTAGGTTCGGGGGGAAAACGAAAAGCAGCCAGGGGCGAGCACTAAAACGTGCCTGACATCTCGACATGAAACGGATCATTTATGCCATGGCGTTGTGCCTTCTCGGGTTCCTGGGGGTGCACGCGCAAAAGCCTTCCGGCCCAAGTGAGTTCTTTCCGATGGCCACTGGAACGTACTGGATTTACAAGGGCACGGTGCGTTGGTTTGACCCGGAAGGCGATCAGCCAGGAAGCGCCGAAGTAACCTGGAAAATGACCGTCGAACGAGTGATTCGACGAAAGGGAATTGTTGCTGCGGTGATGACTGGATTTCCTGCGGACCTGGATTGGTCGGCGGGCACAACGGAGCCGAAACCGTGGCTGTTTATCGAAGACGAAAAGCACAGGGTATTTTTCGAGAATCTTGGTCCGGATTTTGACCTATCGCGGTTGAATGGCGATGACCACGTGTTCGATAAATTTATGGTCGATGACAATCTCTTTTTTCAATGGCCGGTGAGTCAAGGCGCGAAATTCTGCGATGAAGAAGCGAAAAAGCGGGAAGACGGCAATTACTGTTGGAATGTCGCAGAGATGACGAAGAAGAAGCTCCAAGGCGTAAGTGGAGCTCCGGCGGAGGAACGACCGGTGTTTCGCATGGAGTATTGGACCCTTCCCGACGATCAGAAAATCGAACTGGCGCCCGGAGTGGGCGTGCTGAGTTACAACTATCACCACCACGGAACAGTGGCGGACACGGAGTTGCAGCTCGTGGAATTTCACCCTGCTCCTGACGGTCCTCACGTCCAAGGACCGAAACCATGACGCTGCACATCAATGAAGGGGAAGTTCGCCTACTGTTGACCATGCCGATGGCCGTTGCTGCTGTGGAGGACGTCTCCCGCAAGCAAGCGGAAGGCGCGGTTATCGTGCACCCGCGACGGCGCTTTGAATTACCGGGACTTGGGTTTTTCCATTACATGGCCGCGTTGGATACCGCCGCGGGCTATGTGGGCATGAAGCAGTACACCTACGTCAAAGGCAAGCTCTGCTTTCTCGTGCCGCTCTATTCGACCTCCACGGGGGAATTGCTTGCGCTGATTGAAGCCGACTATATGGGCCAGCTGCGCACGGGTGCGGCTTCTGGCGTAGCGACGAAATATCTGGCGCGGCGACATGCAAAAGTGGCAGGCATTTTGGGTACTGGTGGCCAGGCGCGCACGCAACTCGAAGCGATTCACAGCGTGCGTATGCTGGATTCGGTGTTTGTCTACGGGCGCAATCCGGAACGGAGAAACCAGTTCAGCGAGGAAATGTCGGAACGCCTGAGCCTGAACGTGTACCCGGCGGAATCCGCTACGGCGGCTGTGGCTAGCGCGGAGATTATCTGTACGGCGACAACGTCCACCCATCCCGTACTCCATGGTGCGGATTTGGCTCAGGGTGTCCACATCAATGCCATTGGAGCCAATCACGCCCACAAACAGGAATTGGACGAAGCCGCCGTTGCCAAGGCCAATTTGATCTTTGTCGATTCTCTTGCGCAATCGCAGCAGGAAGCCGGCGATTTGATCATCCCGTTCACCAAGCAGCCACAGCGCTGGACGGGAGTGCGCGAACTGTGCGATCTGGTGGCGGGGAAAGCCGCAGGTCGCGCTAACGACGCGCAAATCACGCTCTTCAAGTCGAATGGGATCGCCGCCTGGGACCTGGCGGTCGCCGAAAAGGTGTATACGCTGGCGAAGGAAAAGGGGCTGGGCCGAGAACTGCCGCTATTCTCGGGGCTTTCCTGAACCGTGAGCTGGTGGGAAGCGCGGAGGAAGGCGCTTGACAGGGAAAGGGCGCGAAATTAGAGTTGTTGAACGAACGTTCGAGAGTTCTATGTCCATCTCGCTCCCTACTCCCCGCGATTCGCAAGCTAAGTTTCAACATATCCTATTGCATTCGGCTCAGGTTTTCGCGGAGCAGGGCTTTGCAGGGGCCTCCATGCGCGATCTCAGCCGCGCCACGGGCGTTTCGCTTTCGGGGCTCTATTACTACTTCGAAAGCAAGCAGAAACTTCTGTATCTAATTCAAAATACAGCATTTACCTATATTCTGCAGCGGGCACAGTCGCGCCTGGAGAAAGTGCCAGAGCCGGAGACGCGCCTGCGCGTCCTGGTTCAGAATCACATCGAGTACTTTCTCTCCCACCCGAACGAGATGAAGGTCTTATCGCACGAGGAAGAGGAACTTGACCCGCCGTATTCGGAGGAGGTGGCCGCCATCAAGAGGCGTTACTACGCGTTAGCCCGCGACATTTTCGCTGGTCTGGCCGCGGAAGGGTTGGACGAGCGTCTTAAGCCTCGCGTTGCGGTTCTGAGTCTGTTCGGGATGATGAACTGGGTCTACAAGTGGCATAACCCCAAAGTGGACCCCAACGCCAATGAGTTGACGGAAGCCATCGTAGGCATCTTCCTGCATGGGGTGAAGAAGGCGCCGCTGGAAGAGAGGGCGTTATCTGCGGCGGGCTCGCCTGCCATCCATTCGGCTTGAGTGGCCGAAGGGAGCGGACGACGTACTGACGGAGAGACGGGAGAATAAGATATGGCGACAAGCAGTGTGGCAACAAAAGAGCTGGTGAAGTATCGCGTGGAGGAGGGTGTAGCCATCTTAGAGATGGATGATCCGCCGGCCAATACCTACACCTACGAAATGATGCAACAGCTTGACGCGACCATTCTGAATGCGCGCATGGATGATTCTGTCCATGTGATTCTGATCCGGGGCGCCGGCGAGAAGTTCTTCTCCGCTGGGGCGAGCATTCCGATGCTGGCCAAGGTCGATCCGCAGTTCAAATACTATTTCTGCCTGCACGCCAACGAGACACTTTGCCGGTTGGAGCAGACGCCCAAACTGGTGATTGCCGCCCTGAATGGACATACGGTGGGGGGAGGTCTGGAAATTGCGCTGGCCTGCGACATCCGCATTGCGAAAAAAGAAGGCGGAAAGATCGGGCTGCCGGAGGTGAACCTCGGTGTGCTTCCCGGCACCGGAGGCACGCAACGCTTCGCGCGCGCGGTTGGCCGTGCGCACGCGATTGAATTAATGGCAACCGGGCGTACCTTCAGCTTTGAAGAGGCCCTGGAGATGGGCTTGATCCACTATATCTACGAAAAGGAATCCTTCTGGGAAGACGTGATGGCATACGCCAAGCAGTTCTGTCCGCCCAACAAAGCTTCCCGTGCGGTTGGGCGCATCAAGCGCTCGGTTGTGACGGGCCTGGAAATCCCGTTCGGCGAAGCTCTTGGACTGGAGCGTGAGCTGCAGCAACTGCTGTTCACGAGCGAGGATGCCAAGGAAGGCCTGGCGGCCTATGTGGAAAAACGCGCCGCGAACTTCAAAGGGAAGTAAACTTCTGGGTGGAGTTAACTTCCAAGGGTTAAGATTCGAGTGTATCGCGAATGAAAACGCTGCCTGACTACCTTCGAAAAGGAATGAAGCTCATCATTGTGGGTTGCAATCCCACCGAGTCTTCCGTACGAGCAGGTCATTATTACGCGGGTCGCAATAATCTGTTTTGGCCGACGTTGTTTGAGAGCGGCGTGGTTCCGGAACCGTTCGACTATCCCGATGACCGACGCATCATTGAATTCGGCATAGGTCTGACCGACTTGGTGAAGCGGCCGACCAAGGGAGTCGAGGAGTTGAAGCGCGAGGATTTTGCCGAAGGCCGGATTGTGCTCTCGCAAAAGTTGGATGAATTTGGCCCGCGCGTGGTGGCGTTCAACGGCAAGATGACGTACGAGCAATTTGCGCAGCGCAAGTGCAAGTTCGGCCTGCAGAAGGAATTGCTCTACGGCGCGCAAGTGTATGTCTTGCCGTCGACGAACGCGCAACATGCGCCCCGCAAGGCCGATCGCCTGAAGTATTTCCGGGGATTGGCGCGCCTGGTGGAGAAAGCTACCAACGCCAAAGAAGCGCAGCGAGTTTGACGGAGAGGAGGTCAGAGGATCAAGTGAGCAGCGCTAGCCATGCCGCCGCAACGCCGGTACTTTTGCAGTCGCGCGAGGGTTCTATCGTGACCTTGACGATGAACCGGCCAGACCGCCTGAATGCGCTGGACAATCACCTGTCGACGGCGCTGAATGAAGCTCTAACGCGGATTGCCGCCGACCATTCCGTTCACGTGGTAATTCTCACGGGGGCCGGACGCGCCTTTTGCGCAGGGGGAGACCTGGCCGTTATCGGCAAAGGTCGCGCTGCGGGGGATGATACGGAACTTGCGCCTATCCTGCGCTCCGGCATGCAGGCCGTCCTGAAAATGCGCACCATGCCGCAACCGGTGATCGCGGCTGTGAATGGGCCCGCCGCAGGTGCGGGGATGAATCTGGCGCTCGCCGCGGATATTCGTGTGGCCGTGGAAGAAGCCGTCTTCGGGCAGAATTTCGCAAAGGTAGGTCTTTACCCGGATTACGGTGGCACTTACTTTCTGCCACAACTGATTGGTCCGGCCAAGGCGGCGGAACTGTTTTACACCGGAGACATGATCGATGCGAAGACCGCACTTCGCCTCGGCATCCTCAACCATGTTTTCGCTGTCGATCGTTTTGATGCGGAAGTGCAGAGCCTGGCCGCCAAAATAGCCACAGGGGCGCAAGTGGCCATTCGCGCCGTGAAACAATCGATTTTCGCTCGCGATCAGGAACCGCTGACCGAAGCGTTGGAAAGGGAAGTGGAACACCAGCTCAAGTGTTTCCATTCGCATGACTGCATGGAAGGGATTCGCGCGTTCCTTGAGAAGCGCCCGCCTAGTTTTCGCGGACACTGATGGAAAGGTACTTTGACTTGCTGTGTCGCGTAGCAGACCTGCGCGGCGGAAAAATTTCGCTCCCAGGAGGTTGAAGCATGCCGGCAACTCGCTTATCCACATTTGATGATTGGGTTGACCTCTTTCGCGTTTGGCAAAAGGATATTGGGGTCGCGTATCCGGAAATTGCCAACTACCAGTTTGCGGCCAAGTTTGGCCCCACACGGTCGAATGAGATTGAATTCGGCGCGTACAAGGGCCGTCCCAAATGGGAAAAAGTGATGCAGATTCCGGACCAACGCATGCGCGATGCGCTCCTGAATCTGATTGTCTATCAGGGCGACACGGAATTCGCTTCGGTGGAACAACAGCGCCGCCTGTTCGAAACCTCACCCAGCGAGCACGACCGCCAATCGCTTTGCCGCGTGGTGACGGAAGAAATGCGCCACGGTTGGCAGATGTGCTACCTGCTGATGAATCATTTTGGTTATAGTGGGCGCGTGGAGGCGCAGAAGATGCTGGAGCGTCGCGCCTTCGACCAGAAACGATTGCTCGGCGCGTTCAATCAGGACGTGAATAACTGGCTGGACTTTTTCGTGTACACGGACTTCGTCGATCGTGACGGGAAATACCAACTCACCATGCTCAGTTTTTCTGGATTTGCGCCATTGGCGCAGTCCATGATTCCCATGCTGAAGGAAGAATCCTTTCACCTGGGAACGGGGCAAGACGGCATCAAGCGCATCGTGAAAGCCGGTGTGATTCCCCAGCAGGTCATCCAAAAGTACATCAACAAGTGGATCCCAGTCAGCCTGGATCTTTTCGGGGTAGACCGCTCTAGTTCGGCGCATTGGTTTTATGTGTGGGGTCTCAAAGGACGCTACGACGAACCCACGGCTCAGGCGGAAGCAAATCTGGAACGCATGAACGAGCACAGCCGCGACCTGTACCGGCAGGAATGCGTGAAGCTCGTGGATATGATCAACAAGAATGTGCCTGCAGGCCAGACAAAACTGTACGTGCCCGATGTAAAGTTCAACCGCAACATCGGCGAGTACGCCCACCAGCCGTACAGCGTGACCGGCGAATTGCTCAACGAAAATGCATACGAAGAGCATTTGAAGGAAATGCTCCCGCAGCCGGAGGATCTGGCGATGGTGAATGAGATCCAGTCCGTCGAGAAACAGTGGATATCGCCAAAAGGCTCGATCCAGTAATCCGCGAATGGCGGCAGAGTTTTCCGCGGCGGCACATGCACGCCATGTCATTTATAAAAGCAGGCGCAACATGGCAAAACGTAGCGCAGGCAAACTACTAGGTTTGATTCTCGGCTGTGTGATCGTGGGAGTCATGTTGTTCATGATGGTGGCGGTCCTCAGCGGCTTGTTCTCCGGCGACCAATAATTTGGAGTGGCTGCCTTCCAGGCCGGGCGGTAAGTGAATTGTGCTTCAAAAGCGTTTCTAATTTCGTCTTTCTGGGAGAGAGAATGAACGACCTGGAAATATTGCCAAGTGAAGTGAAACAGAAGCTGGACCGGGGCCAGAAACTGTTACTTGTGGATGTGCGCGAACCACACGAATACGCGATCTGCCATATCGAAGGAGCGGTGTTGATTCCCATGGGCACCATTCCCGCGAATCTTCAGAAGCTGGATACGGACGAAGATGTAATCTGTTTCTGCCACCACGGCATGCGGAGCATGGACGTGGCAAACTGGCTTCGCGCCCAGGGCGTGAAGTCCGCCAAGTCCATGGCTGGCGGCATCGATCGCTGGTCGCTGGAGATCGACCCCAGGGTACCCCGCTATTAATTCGGTGAAGCGAAAGCAAAATGATTACCCCCAAACTCACGTTCTATCAAAAGCCCACATGTACCACGTGCCGAAAGGCAAAGGCCTTTTTGCAGGATCTCAAGGTCGAATTCACCTCGCGCGATTTAGACAAAGAGCGGCTCAGCGAATCCGAATTTGACCGATTGATTGGGAACCGCGACTACAAGGGCTTCCTCAATACGCGCAACGAGCTTTACCGCACGCGCAACATGGCCGAACATCCGCCCACACGGCCCGAAGCTCTGAAGCTGATGGCCAAGGAACCCAACCTGATTCGACGGCCGCTGCTGATCTCCGGATCGCAAATCATCATTGGTTTTGATGAGGCGGCATACCGCAAACTAAGTAAATAATTCCCTGCGCTTCAGGAGAAATGCGTGGACGTGAAGACCATCGCTGTCATCGGTGCGGGCACCATGGGCCGCGGTATTGCATACGCTGCTGCGCTGGGCGGATTTTCGACCACCCTTGCGGATGTGAACGACTCTGTTGCGGCGAAGGCATTGCCTTGGATTCAAGATGCCGTTGACGAGGGAGTGAAACGCGGAAAAGTGGAAGAGGCTGTTCGTGATGCCGCGATGGCGCGAATCAGCACGTGTGGCCCGGTAGAAGCCATTCGCGTTGCCGAACTCATTATCGAAGCAGTACCAGAAGAAGTGGAACTGAAGCGGAACCTCTTCCGGATTTTCGAGAAGCACGCCAAATCCCATGCCATTTTCGCCAGCAATACGTCGTCTCTGAACGCTGCCTTCTTCAACCCTATGCCGAAAACGCGGCTGGTCGAAATCGTGCGGACATTGCGGACGTCCGAAGAAACCGTAGCGACGTGCGTCGCTGTCGCGCACCGGATGCACAAGGAAACTGTGATCGTCCAGGAGGCGCCAGGTTTTATCACGACTCGCATTAACGCGCTCATTGGCAACGAAGCCTTCGCCATGCTGGAAGCGGGAGTTGCCTCGGCGGCCGATATCGATAAGGCCATAAAGTTGGGACTGAACCGTCCAATGGGGCCCTTTGAGATGGTAGACCTTGTAGGCTTGGATGTGCGCCTGAACATTCTCGAATATCTTCACCAGACGCTTGGAGAAAAATACCGGCCCAACCCGCTCCTGAAGCAATACGTGGAAGAAGGCAGACTGGGCCGGAAAACCGGACGCGGCGTGTATGATTACACGCAGCACGAACCGCATCACGGAAAGCCGTAGATTGCGCCGAGTGGAAAGCAAATCATGAACCCCTTGAGTGAACGAATCCGTATTCAGCAAGGCGACATCACGGACATGGATGTGGATGCCATCGTGAATGCCGCCAACAATGACCTAATCCTTGGTGCGGGAGTCGCTGGCGCGATTCATCGTAAAGGAGGGGATGCGATTCAAAAAGAGTGCAATGAAATCGGCAGCATTCCCATTGGCTATGCCGCCATCACCAACGGTGGAAAGCTCAAAGCACGTCATGTGATTCATGCCGCCAGCATGGGATTGGGCGACATGCGCACGACAGCCAAATCGCTGAGAACTTCGACTGCACATTCCTTGCGTCTGGCGGCGGAACGCAAGTTGAAGACCATCGCGTTTCCCGCCATTGGCACAGGCGTTTCCGGCTTTCCGATGGACGAATGCGCGCAGATCATGCTTGCAGAAACTATCCAGCATCTAAAAAGCGAAACCTCGCTCGAAATGGCTTATTTTGTGCTGTTCGATGAGCGAGCCCGCGACACGTTTCAGAGCACGTGGGACAAGCTGCAGAAAGAACTCATCGCCGGAGCCGCCGGCGCGTGACCCCGCTCGCCGCCCTGCTGGCCGAACGCATTCGCCGGTTCGGGCCCGTCACCTTCGCCGAATATATGCGGGAGTGCCTGTATCACCCCGTCCACGGCTATTACAGCCAACCCGAATCGCGCCGCTTCGCAGACTACTACACCAGCGTCGATGTCCATCCCATCTTCGGACGTTTGTTGGCGCGTCAGTTCGCGCAGATGTGGGAGCAGCTTGGCCGCCCAGCCGAGTTTCAACTGGTGGAAGCTGCGGCGGGAACGGGACGGCTTGCCAACCATGTGTTGGAGTTCATCCAGGCGACGTTGCCGGAATTTTACCAAGCGCTTCACTATGTTGCAGTCGAACACTCGCCCGCCCGCTGCCACCAATTGGCGACTCGGCTTGCTTCGTACATCGGTCGTGGCCGCTGCCAGGCCTCACTCGAGATTCCCTCAAGGATTCCCATGGGCTGCGTTTTTTCGAACGAGCTTCTGGATGCGCTTCCAGTTCACCGAGTGATCCAATCTGGAGGAGCCCTTCGAGAGATTTTCGTGGCCAACGATGGCGAGGTTTTTTCGGAAGTGCGCATGCCCCTTTCTGCTTGTGCCATTTCCGAGTATTTTGCCACGCAAGGAGTTGCTCTCATCGAAAACCAGCAAGCCGAAGCCGCGCTGGAGGCCTGCGATTGGATCAGCGAAATTGGCCGGCGGCTGCAGCGCGGTTTCGTTCTCACGATTGACTATGGACACGAAGCGTCCAGCCTGTTCGATGCGCACCACATGGCCGGCACCGTTCTTGCCTATGCCGGTCATCGCACCAGTGAAGAGTTTTACGCCGCGCCGGGGCAGCAGGACTTGACGGCCCACGTCAATTTCACTGCGTTGCGCCTGTGGGGAGGACACTCGGGGCTGGTTACCCTCGGCCTGGTCTCGCAAACGGCATTCCTGCTCGCGCTGGGGCAGGAAAATGAGTTTGCCGACCTGTATGACGCGGGCATGAGCGAGACAGCGCGGGTGCGCTCGCGCCTTCAGCTTAAGACCTTGATTTTTCCCGAAGGCATGGGCGAACAATTCCAAGTGTTGCTGCAACAGAAGGGCGTGGATGGAGCTAAACTGAAGGGTTTGGCCGCCCTCTAATGGCGTTCCCGTGGGACTGGCCCGCGGTTATTCCGCAATTACCTTCTTGTCACCGTTTTTGAGATAATTTTCTTCATGAAAACAATCCTTCGTTTGTTTGCTTCTCTGAGCCTGGCCGCTCTGTTCTCCATCGCTCCGCTTTGTGCTCAAGCGCCCGCCGCCAAGCCCCAGCCACTGCAAGTTCCAGAACTCAAGTTCGAACGATATAAGCTGGACAATGGTCTCGAAGTCATTCTTTCCGAGGACCATCGCTTGCCGCTCGTCGCGGTCGACCTTTGGTATCACGTGGGCGCAGTGAACGAAACCGCCGGGCACACGGGATTCGCTCATCTCTTCGAACACATGATGTTCGAAGGATCCAAGCACGTCCCGGGCAGCTCTCACGCGCACTACCTGGAATCGGCCGGAGCCTCTGATTTCAATGGCACGACCAGTTTCGATCGCACCAACTATTACGAAACCTTGCCGTCAAACCAGCTCGAGCTTGCGCTTTGGCTGGAATCCGACCGCATGGGCTACCTGCCGGATAAGCTTGACCAGGCCAACCTCTCGAATCAGCAGGACGTCGTGCGCAACGAGCGCCGGCAGAGTTACGAGAACGCGCCTTATGGCATCGCTCAAGAGGCAGTCTTCCACGAACTCTTCCCCAAGGAGCATCCTTACTACCCCATGGTGATTGGCTCGCACGCGGATATTCAAGCCGCGAAACTGGAAGACGTGCGCAATTTCTTCAAGCTGTACTACGCGCCAAACAATGCCAGCCTGGCGATTGTGGGTGATTTTGATCCTGCGAAGGTTAAGCAACTGGTGGAAAAATATTTCGGGCCGCTAAAAAGTGGAGCGACCGTGCCGCCGGTGAAAGTGGTTACGCCTCCGCTCACAACCGAACGCCGGACCGTGGTGCAGGAAAACGTGCAGCTTCCTCGCGTTTACCTCGCATGGCTGACATCCCCGATTTTTAAGCCAGGCGATGCGGAGGCGGATATCGCAGCCGAAACCCTGGGTGGGGGAAAATCGAGCCGCCTGTATAAGAAACTCGTGTACGAGAAGCAGCTGGCCCTGGACGTAGAGGCGAACCAGCAATCGCTGATGCTGGACTCCGTTTTTCAGATCCAAGCCACGGCGCGACCAGGGGTAAAACCACAGGATTTGGAAAAGGCCATCAATGAGGAACTTGAGAACTTTCGTGCTTCTGGTCCAACCGCCGAGGAAATGCAGCGGGCAAAGAACGGGATTGAGACCCGGACTATTTCCGGCCTTGAAATTCTGAATGGTGTCGCCGATCTTCTCAATAGCTACAACCACTATCTCGGCACGCCCGATTTTCTGGCCGCGGATATAGCCCGCTACGAAACGGCGACGCCGGAAACCGTGCAACTGTTTGCCAGGCGCCAGTTAAATCCCAATCAGCGCGTCGTTGTTTATGCGGTGTCCGGAAAACAGGATCTTGGGCCCGATGTTCCCACCCCCAAGGGGGAAGCCAAGAACACGACGCAATCCGGTGGTGAACCCGTGAACGCGGATGCTCCTTGGCGCGAGAAACCGCCTGCTCCGGGGCCTGCTGTCGCGTTGCATCTCCCCGTGCCAGAGCAATTCAAGCTGTCTAACGGCTTGACGGTGCTTTACAACGAACGGCCGGGACTGCCTCTGGTTGCCGTCAGCCTCGTGTTCGGACGCGGGAGCGGAGCTAATCCCATCGAGGATCCGGGCCTGGCCAGCTTCACGGCGCGCATGCTCCAGCAGGGAAGCACAACGCGCTCGGCTCTGCAAATTGCCGACCAGGCTGCGAATCTTGGCACCACGATTGAAACTCGTGCTTCGCTCGATTCCTCGCGGATTGGAACAGAATCGTTGACGCGCAACTTCCCTGAAGTTCTGGAATTACTCGCGAACGTGGTGCTGCATCCTGCGTTCCCGCAAGCGGAAATTGACCGTGTGCGCTCCGAGCGGCTGGCTGCCCTTGTGCAAGAGAAAGATGACCCGTTCTCGGTAGCGTCACGCGTTTCTTCGGCCGCTTTGTATGGGCCCAAGTACACTTATGGCTATCCCGATATTGGGACGGCGGAGTCCTTGAAGAACGTCAAGCGCGATGACTTGCTGCATTTCTGGCAGCAGAACTATCTGCCGAGCGATGCCGCGTTGATCCTCACGGGAAATATGAAGCTGGCGGAGTTGAAACCGCTGCTGGAAAAAGAGTTTGCGGAGTGGAAGGGAGGTAAAGCTCCCGCGCTGACTCTGGGCGCACCACAAGCCTCCGATGCGAAGCTGATCCTCGTAAACCGTCCGGGCGCTCCGCAAACGACGCTTCTGTTTTTCTCTCTTGGGGCCGCCCGGTCGACTCCGGATTATGCGCAACTGGAAGTCATGAATTCTGAATTGGGCGGGCTGTTTTCCAGTCGCATCAATATGAACTTGCGCGAAGAGCACGGCTACACCTATGGGGCTGGCTCCTTCTTCAGCTATCACGTGGCGCCCGGGCCGTTTGTCGTTTATTCCGACGTGCGTACAGACGCAACCGCGCCGGCAACTACCGAGGTGTTTAAGGAATTGCGTCGGATGCGAGATACCTTGATGACTCCTGAAGAACTGAAGTCGGCGAAGGATTCCATTGCGCAATCCCTGCCGGCCCGCTTCGAACACGCTGCGGAGACCGTGGGCACGTTTGCGGAAATCTATGTTTATGACTTGCCCTTGGACTATTATTCCCAGCTCCCCGCACAGCTCTATGCTGTGACCGCGGAACAGGCACAGGCGGCGGCACAGAAGTACTTCCAGCTGGATAAGATCACCGTTCTCGCGGTCGGTGATCGCGCCAAAATCGAAGCCGGAATGAAGGAATTGAACCTGGGCAAGATGGAGATTCGGGACACGAATGGGAAAGTGGTGCCGTAGTTCGGGCTAACAACGAGTTCGTTCGTCTAATTTTCCTGCAGCTTTTTTAGCATGGCGGCGGCGTTGCTGTTCTTAGGATCCAGATCGAGCGATTTTTTGTAATTCTGGATCGCGAGTTCCTTGTCACCGTTATCCATATACGCCTCGCCCAGACTGTCATAGACGTTTGAAGACTCCGGGTGCAATTCCGCGTTCAACTGAAAGATGCCGATGGATTCCGCCAGTTTTTTTGCCGACAACAACTGGTAGCCTGTGGCATTGATGGCGTTCTCGGAAATATCGCCGCGGATCAGTGCCGGCCGAAATTCGTTGATTGCCGCTGTGGCGCCTTTTTCCCTGGCGGCCTTGGCGAACTGCATGGCAGACGAGTCATAACTGTCGTACTTGATCCAGCGCAAAGCCGGTTGATCGCCCCCGATCGCTGTGTGCAGAAGCGCGTTCACGATCGACAGCCCATTCTCTCCATCCATAAACAGCACCACGCCGATTTTCTGTTTGGGGTAGGCCACCACATAGCACTTGAAACCGCCGTTGTCGCCCCAGTGCCAGAGAGATTCGCCTTGCGCCGTTTCCTGGATGCCGATGCCCAAACCCCAAAACACGCTCTTCGAGAGTTCTTTCGGAACGCGCTCGGTGCAGTTTGTGCATTCCGGATTCACAGCGATCTGCGGCTTCTCCATTTCCCGGAGCGTTTCAGGTTTCAAGCCGGCTCCGTTGAGCAGCGCTTCCACAAACAACGAATAGTCCCCCGCGGTGGTATGCAAGCTGGCCGCGGCGTTAGCATCGTTCGGTTTGAATTTGTCTCCCACCTGTCCGGCTGCGTCATGGGGCATTGCGGTGAGGGCATCAAATTCAGGTTTCCAGATGTAACTGCTGCTGGTCATGCCCAGTGGAACAAACACCGCCTCGGTCATGTACTCGTTGAGGGCTTTGCCGGTGATTTTTTCCACAACCTTTTGCAGGTACACGAATCCTTCGCCGGAATAGCTGAAGCGTTCGCCTGGCGTGAAGTGAATCGTCAGCGTATTGCCGTCACCACGCCAGTTCGGGAATCCCGTCCGGTGACTCAGCACATACCGCGCGGTGATTTTGTCCAGCCTGGGGTCATTCTCGATATAGGCCTTCGACAGATACCTGGATAGCGGCGCATCCAAATCCAACTTTCCCGCGTCGACAAGTTTGAGCACGCCGTAGGTGAAGACAGGTTTGCCCAACGAAGCGGCCTCGAAAATCGTCTCGTTGATGACAGGTTGTCCGGTCTTCGTATCGCGAATGCCAAACGAGTGGATCCAATACGTCTTTCCGCTCCGTATCAAGGCGATAGACAGCCCCGGCACGGTTCCCTCTTTCAACAGTCCAGGGACTTGTTGTTGAAGTGCGGTGATCGTCTTTTGCTCGGGTTTTTGTAGCGCAGCGGAGTTCCCATCCGCCAGAGTGTGGTCTGGTACGCCGTACAAAGTAAACAATGCGGCGACGGATACGATCCGCAGAATAGGTTTCTGCCATGCGCTCATGTTCCACCCCTCAGTCGCAGACTCCATGCCATTCCACGCCCCGAGAGCACACCAAGACCGTCTGCACTCTCCTGACAATTACTACGCAGTGGGCAGGGATTTAGTTCCAGCCTGAGCGAATCCATGAGTCATTTTGGCGCGACCCGTGAAAGCCTGCGTGGGAGCTCTATGGATTTGGTTTCTTGAGTACTGGTTTGTCGCCCGAACTTGGGGCGGGGATATCGGCCTGGTTTCCGGATTTCGCGGGTTCTGGAGCGGTCCCCGTGGTGGGACTGCTCACGGCCACGGTTGCGCCTTCGGTATAAGGCTTCTTGATCAAAGCTTCCACGTACTGTTGCGCGCCGCCGGTGTTGTCATTCGTCTGCCGCGCTTTGTCATATTCGTGCAACGCTCGTTCGCGTTGGCCTAGCAAATCAAAAATCTTCCCCAAATAAATGTGACTCCACACCTCGGTCCATTTCTCTGATGGCTCCGGCACAGTTGCCAGGGCTTCGCGGAACGCGTTTGCGGACGCCTGATAGTTCTTCTGGTAAAAGAACGCTTCACCCATCCGGAAATTGGCCAAGGAGCGGTTCGGCTGGATGCTTAGCGCCTTCTGATACTGTTGTACCGCCTCGTAGTACTTGCCAACTTCTGCCAGCTCCTCGCCGCGAGCGATGGCCGCCCTAGCACGCAGTCCCGGCGTGCTCTTCAAAATCGTATTGTTGGGATCCACGTGGATTCCACCGGGTTTGGGTCTGCCGAAGGTCTCCACCATGAAATCCGATTCGGTTCCGGCAACATCCAGAGTCTTGGTTTCCGGATTTCCTTCGGTGTCGATGCGAACCTGCACCGGCATGTTAAACGTATCGATTGGCTGCTTGACCTTGCCCAAGACGCGAAAACCCTTTCGCGTACGATAGACCACATACTCCACCGTAAATTCGGGAATCCCTGTGGAGTTCAACCACTGCACAAAAAAGCCCTGCAAGTTGAGTGGGGCCGTTCCTGCCTTGACGCTCGCTTTGGCCTGGGAGATGGCAAGATTCTCGAAGTCCGCGATGGTGGCTGTTTTGCCTTGGTACTTGGTGTAGAACTGGTGGAGAAGCGACTTGAACGCTGCGTCGCCCATCTCCCCCCGCAGCATGTGAAACAGCATTGCCCCTTTGTTCATCACTACAGAGCGGTACTCGGGGGAGTAGGGAGCCAATCGCGCCGATTGCGCCACCGGCGCGGAATTGTCAAACATCAGCGCGCCTACAGCGAATTCGTCGATGGCGCGCAAGCCCGCTTCCTTTCCAATCGCCTGTTCTGCATACAACTCTTCGGAATAACGCGCGAGCCCGTCGCTGATCCATACCTCCGAAGTGCTGGCTGGCAGAACCTGGCTACCCCACCACTGCGAAGCCACCAACCGGCTCAAGGCGCGGTCGCTCGATTTGGGATCCCAGATGCGATGCGACAGCATCACGACCCCGGGTCCCGCGAAATCCCGCACAGTTCCGTCCGGCAGTTGGACCACGGTCAAGTCCGGATCGGGCAGTTCGCCGAACAGGTCGGAGAAAATCACTTCCTGGTGCGCGACATCATTCGCAAACTCCTGGGCCTTGGCAGACTGCGCCGGTGGAGCGTAGACGGCCACGTTAATCCCCTCCGCTTGTTTCGGGTTCAATTGCAGCGGGCCAATAACGAACGAGCCATACGGTTCAGGCTTCTCGCCGCGAAAGGTGTACATTAGGCGCTTGCCTTCCGCTGGTGAGCGCATTGGCATGGGTTGGGGCGTGTCCGCTTTTCCAGAGCCGACGGCTGCCACGGTGTCCGGAACATTGAGCTTGAAGGTCGCAGTGTAGCGGTTGGATGGATAATTCGTCAGCGGAAACCACCGCGAGGGCAAAAGCAGGTACGACCAATCCTTGTTAATCGAGGCGACCCGCACATTGGGCACGGGACTATTTTCCTCATTGGCCAGCAATCCACCGTAGCTGAAGGTAAGCGTTACGGTTTGGCCGGCGGCCACGGGGGTGGGCAACGTCACCACCAGATACAACGGATTCGAGGGTTCCCGCTGAAACGGCAGCGTTTTTCCCTCTGCCCCTTTGACTTCCCGGACTTCGAGATTTTCGTGCAGTTCCACGCGGACATTTTGTGAGACTTCCTGCGCACGAAATTCCACTTTCGCCACCGCGTTCACCCCCTGCGCCACAGTGTCTACGTAGGCAGATACCTCATATTTGTCTGCGAGGAAACTCGGGACTGGTTGCGACGGGGCCTGTTGCACTAAAGGCTCTTGCACTTGGCCTGCTAGCGTGGCCACAGCCATTGCCGACAAAAACAGGATGGCCGGCACGCGTCGGGCCCAGGTCCTTTGGCGAAGGGTCATCGATGTCCTTTCAAGTCGTTCACGGGAAAGCCTTATATAGGATAACAAGGGCTCAAGAAGCGTTGCCAGCGCCTCTGTCCAAGAATGCCGCAATGCAGCCGGCCGCACGCTCCGCGGCGCCGGGAGGACCCAGTTTCTTCCTGACTTCGGCCAAGCCGATCTTCATCGTCCTTCGCGCATTTGGATCCTGTAGAAGCTGTAGTATTTCGGCGGCGACCTGGTTTGGGGTGAAGTCGTTTTGGACGAGTTCCGGCACGACTTTTCTCTCCGCGATCAGATTTACCATCGTGAAGTATGGGGTCCGAACCAAAGGTTTCGCAAGAGTCGCGGTAAGCGGTGATACGCGATAGACCACCACCATGGGGATATCGAGCAGCGCCGCTTCGACCGTAGCAGTTCCGCTCGAGACGATGGCAGCGTCGGCGGCGGCCAGGGCGTTGTAGGTTTCTCCTTCTACGACACACGGCGGCTTGAGCGTTGCTGGCCAGCCGTCTTTCAACAGGCTCACATCCTTGGGGTGAGCTGCTGCAACCACAAACTGCACCGGCATCCTGGCGTAAATCCGCGCGCAGGCCTCCTGCAGCACCGGCATATGATGCGTCAGCTCTGCGTTCCGGCTGCCCGGGAGGACCGCAACAATAGGCCGTCCGGGCGAGAGTGCGTGGGCATCGCAAAATTCCTTGCGGTCTTTCGTCGCCTGGACTGTCCCTACCAGCGGATGGCCGATAAACTCAGTGGAAATGCCCGCGTTGCTGAAGAACTCCTTCTCGAACGGGAAAATACACAGCGCTTTTTCGAAACGCCGACGGATGAGATTCACCCTCCAGGGCCGCCACGCCCAGAATTGTGGGCAAATATAATAAACATTGCGAATGCCTTTCGTTTGGAGTTTTCTTGCCAGCCGCAGATGAAATCCCGGAAAATCCGTCAAGATGGCCAACGCCGGTTTGCGTCTGTCCGCTTCGGCAACAATGCGATCCATCGCTTTGACCAGCGAGGGCAGGTGCTTCAAGATTTCGGTGATGCCGACAACGGCGACTTCCTCGTAATTTGTGATGAGTTCGACGCCGGCAGTCTGCATCTGCGGTCCGCCCATTCCGAAAATCTGTACATTCAGGCGGGCCTGCAGGGCCGTGGCGAGCTGCGCCGCGTACATGTCTCCGGAAGCTTCACCAGCGGAGAGAAGTAAGGGAATGGGTGGCATCGATAAAGGGATTAGTCAGTTGCGGGCAAGGGGGCCGGCAATGCCGTAGAACCTTCCGCCGGACGAGCACCGTTGCCATTGTGCAATTCCTGCTCTTTGTATTGCAATTGGTACAACCGGAAATAAATGCCGCGCTGCGCCAACAATTCCTGGTGAGCGCCCTCTTCGCGCAAGCGGCCTTTATGAAACACCAGAATTCGATCAGCGTGTTGAATGGTGCTCAGGCGATGCGCGATCACGAGAGAGGTTCGCCCAGACAATAGGCGGCCCAGTGCTTCGCGAATCAGCAACTCGGTTTTTGTATCCACGCTGGAAGTGGCCTCGTCCAGAATGAGAAATCGCGGATTGTGCGCCAGGGCTCGGGCGAAACTGATGAGTTGCCTCTGGCCGACAGAAAGCGTGGAGCCGCGCTCATTCACTTCCGTGGCTACGCCCTCGGGAAGCGCCCGGACATAATCGCCCAGGCCCACTTCGTCCAGGGCACGTTCGACGACCTGGCGAGTGATTCCCGGTGTGCCTAAGCGCACGTTGGTTTCGATCGTTCCCGAGAACAGGAAGGGGTCCTGGAGGACAATTCCGAACTGTCTGCGTACCTCCTGCAAATTCAGAAGCCGGATATCGATTCCATCGAGCAGGATTTGCCCGCGCTGAATGTCATAGAACCGCAGGAGCAAGGAGATCAGTGTGGTTTTTCCCGCCCCGGTATGTCCGACGATCGCGAATGTCTGCCCCGGAGAAATGCGGAAGGAAACATCGCGAAGCACCCAATCCTCGTCCGCCGGTTCGGCCACATTCTTGTAACTGAACCACACGTTCCGAAATTCGATCTCACCCCGAGGGGAGACCAGTTTGCCCGCATCCGGGTTGGACTCGATGGTAATGGGTTCGTCCAGCAGTTTGAAGATGCGTTCGGAGGCGGCCATTGCCGACTGCAGGATGTTGAATTTCTCGCTCAAGTCCTGAATGGGGCGGAAGAAGCGCTGCGCGAACATGGTGAACATGGTGAGCACGCCAAGCGTTAGGGCGCCATGCAGGATGCGCCGGCCGCCGGCCCAGTAGATTAAGGCGATTGTCGCGAAGTTCAGAAACTCCACCGCTGGATAAAACAGAGCGTAGGCGAGAATGGCGTCACGCCACGCCAGCATATTGTCCTTATTCCGCCTCCGGAATTCTTCGCGGGCTTTGCGCTCACGATTGAAGAGCTGCACTACGCTCATTCCCGAAATGTATTCCTGCAAAAAGGCATTGATGCGCGCGATGGCCGTGCGGATTTTGCGGTTGGCGTCGCGCACATATTTGCGAAACACGAGAGTTACAAGAAGGATGAACGGCAGGACTGCGAGGGCATCCAGGGCCAATCTGGCGTCGATGACAAAGAGCACGATGGCCATGACGGCAAGCAGGAAAAAGTCATTGATCATGGTCACAACGCCGGCGGCAAATAAATCGTTGAGCGCATCCACGTCGGTGGTCACGCGGGTCATCAAGCGGCCGACCGGGTTGCGGTCGAAATAGTTCATCGGCAGGCGTTGCAAACGCCCGAAAATTTCCGCGCGCATGTCGTACATCGTCTGCTGGCCCACACGCTGCATGATACGGATCTGGACGTACTGTGCCAGAAAATCGAACACCAACACGAACAAGTAAACCAAGCTGATCCACACCAATCCAAATTTCGCTTTGGATATGTCAATGGTGTGCTGCCCGCCGGGGACCAGATACCAGTCAACGGCTTTGCCGAACAGCACCGGGGGCGCCAGTTCTAGGGGCGTAACGACCGCCACGAGGGCCAGCGCAAAGATTACCGGCCATTTGTACGGCGCCATGTACCGCAGCAGCCGCCTCATCAGGCGCGCGTCGTACGCCTTGCCGAGTGCCTCTTCTTCGTGAATATTGCTCATGCGCGTTCGAGTTCTTCTTCGAGCAACTGCTTCTGGTACAGGTCCGCGTAGTAACCGGCCTGCGCCAGCAATTCCTCATGGGTTCCGGATTCGATGATGGCCCCGTCCTTCACCACGACGATCTGGTCGGCATCCCGCACCGTCGATGTGCGATGGGCGATCAGAATGGTGGTGCGTCCACGCATGACGCCCCGCAGGCGTCCCAGGATTTTTTCTTCGGTCTGGGTGTCCACGGCGGAAAGGGAATCGTCCAGAATCAGAATGCGGGGATCGCGGATGACGGCGCGGGCGATGGCCGAACGCTGTTTCTGCCCGCCGGACAAGGTGACGCCGCGCTCGCCCACCATGGTGTTGTAGCGGTCAGCGAACTCTTCCACATCGCAATGAAGATTGGCGATTTGCGCGGCCTCCAGGATTTGCGGTTCTTTGTGTTGCTCCAAACCGAAAGCGATATTTTCGCCTACGCTTTCGCTGAACAGGTAAGTATCCTGGGGAACGTAGCCAATGGCGCGGCGCAGTGTTTCGAGCGGCCATTCGCGGATGGGATGGCCATCGATCAGAATCTGGCCTTCAGGAGCATCCCAAAGGCGGGCAATCAGCGATGCAAGGGTGGTTTTCCCACTACCCGTTGGTCCGACAATGGCCAGAGTGCTGCCGGGAGGAATTTTCAGGTTGATGTTTCGCAGCACGGGCCGCGGTTCGGCCCCATGGCTATTCGAACTTCCATTGCCGTTCCCCGATATTGTGGTCGGATAAATGAAGGTGAGATTGCGAAATTCAATTTCCCCTTCGATGTTGGTGTCCTTAAGGATCCGCGCCTTGCGGTCATCAATCTGCGGCTCGGCCTGCAGGACGTAATTCAAGCGGCCCATGGAAGCCGCGCCACGCTGGAAAATATTAGTCACCCATCCGAGGGCGATCATCGGCCATACCAAAAAGCCAAGATACGTGTTGAATGTGATCAACGAGCCGAGCGACATCTGGCCATTCAAGAAGCGATAACCGCCTTGCCACAGAACGATCAGAAACGTGGTTCCGATCATGGCCTGAAGCGACGGCATGAACATGCTCCAGGTGCGGATCAAACGCACATTCTTAGCCACGTAATCCCTGTTGGGCTCATCGAAGCCCTTGATCTCCGC
The DNA here is from genome assembly GCA_963775865.1 of Candidatus Acidiferrales bacterium. Classification (GTDB taxonomy): domain Bacteria; phylum Acidobacteriota; class Terriglobia; order Acidiferrales; family UBA7541; genus Acidiferrum. The sequence continues at coordinate 423,353 of CAVZKU010000016.1, forward strand.
TTCTTCCTGCGCGTACGCACGGACCACGCGAACCCCGGAGAGATTCTCCTGCACCTTGGCCGAAAGTGTAGCCAGCGCTGCCTGAATGATTTCGTACAGTTCGTGAATAATTTTTCCGAAATACCAAACGGCAACGGCGACGATCGGAGCAGGCAATAGAACCCAGAGTGTCAGGGATTTGGACAGAATGAGCATGACCGAAATGGAGACGACCATGGTGACGATGGTGGTGCCGCTGTACATGATGCCGGGCCCCAAGACCATGCGGACAGAATTCAGGTCGTTGGTTGCGCGAGACATCAATTCCCCGGTACGGTTGCGCACGTAAAATTCCGGCTCCATCACTAGCAAACGGTCGAGCAGGTCGTTGCGAATATCAAATTCGATGTCGCGGGAGACGCCGATCAGAACCCATCGCGTGCTGAAGGACATGATGCCCTTGATCACGATGCAGCCGACCAGAAGCAAAACATAGACCAAGAGGGTGCGCCGGCTGTTCGGTTGGTAGTACGGCACTAGATTACTCAGCCAGTTCAGCGGGGTCACGTCTGTGGCACCGTGAGCGGCCCTCTCGAAGGGACGGCTGCTCCCTGCCAAGGTATCTGTAATGATTCCGGTGGCCAGAGGCACCACGCTACCGATCAATCCCATCAAGACCAGGGTCAGCAGACCATATGCAATTGCCCCCTTGTACCTTCCCAAATAGGGCAGCAATCCACGCAGATTCTTCGCCGCCGATCCCTTCGACGTCTTCTTCGCGGCTTTCGCGTCCCGGCGTGTTGTTGCCGCCGCAGTCATCGCAGCGAGGACCTCGCACTTCCGATGGAAGGGGATTCGTTCAGAAAATGTTCATAGGAGAGATCCATCGATTGATAGCGCTTCGTCGCTGCATTCCATCTCACCGCGATCGGCAAGGTCTTTTCGGTGCTCCCCTGTTTCACCGGGGTGAAATAGAGGGACATGCCCTTTTCGGGGCTATCTTCGTATTGCAATTTCCACCCGGTCACGGCCTGGAGCGGCGTCAAGGCAAGATACCCTTTCTGATTCTTGAGGTACTCGTCCGCACGGAACAATTCGGTCCATTTCCCCTTTTCATTTTCTGCGATGACCGCGCGGGTCACCACCGTGCCCGCCACCGTGCTCTTCGGCGTATTAGGTACGACGTTGGCCGCCAGCATTTGTTCTGTCCCGGTCTTCGCCAAATCGCCAAAGAGGAGCACCTGGGCGTCGCTACCCAGCAGGGCTGAGGCGGCGTCCTGTACCTCTTGAGGAACTGCGGGTTCTGCAGGCTTCTTTTCGGCTTCGGCAGTTGGCTTGACGGGTTCGGGGCCACAGCCTACGAAAAATAGGCTCGCCGCAAGCACCGCAGGTCCCCACCATAGCATGCCCCGCAACAGCAGGTGGTTCGGGTTGGCACCGCAAGGGAGCACGTTTTTCCACGGAAGTAGTCCAGAGATCAGGGAGCGAGTCATCCAGGTCCTTTCCAAAGTAAACGCGCTGGCCCGCCGGCCATAACCACGAAAAGCACCGGTCCTCTACGGCGTCACAGGCTGGGCGCCGCCAGGGTGATTTCCACGACATGTCCCGGCTGGCCGTCTTTTTCCCGGGTGCAGAGCACTTCCATCACCTGGGGCACGTCCGGTCCGGCCCAGTCGAACGCGTAATACCACAATTCTAACGGCTGGCCGTCCCGCGTGCTAGGACTCTTCGAATCTGGCTCGCCATAAAGTTGGACCACTTTGGTCGCGGGGTCTGCTACCCGAAGACCGAGTCCAGTCTTCCACGGACTGGGGGGTAGCGAACTGCAATCCCCTGCCAGCGGCACAGCGCCTGCCCGAATCACCTGGATTTTCTGGTCCGTATCGAAATCGATCGCCAGTATCTGGTTACGGCAGGCGTCCTTCCAAATTGTTTGGGAGTCGTTCGTCGAACTTTTTGGATCAATGGCTTTGAACAGTTGCACGGCTCGTGCAAGTCTGTCGCGGCCCGGCCGAAGCCCCGCTAACGTGAATTCGTTCGCCCGGTGCGATGACACGCTTGCCGAAGAAGGCTTCTGGTTTGCCAACTGGGCTAGGGGCAGACACAGAACTGCTATGGCGAGCACGCTACCTCTGCGCCAGGATCGCATCCAGCCGGGCCTCAAAATTTTCTTCTCCCTCGCTCCACAATTCGCTCCGCTCCACCGGCAATGCCGCTTCCACGCCTTCCACCCAGCCGAATAGCTTTTGGATGTTTTCGCGAGTCTTCTGGTGATACAACCTCAGGTTCTCCGGATTGGCCATCCAGTTCCGGAAAATCTTCTCGATCGGGTGATCGGAGCTTGCGAACGGATTCTTCGCCGCGCCCGGAGCCAGCAGCCCGGCGTGTCCCGTGAAGAAATGTTCAAACCCGAGGTCCGCATTGAAATGGCCTTCGGTGGCCGCCACGCCGTCGTCGTACGTCACCCCCTGGCAGGTGAGCACCAGGGGCTCCGGCCCCAACTTCCACGTGAGCCGTTCCATGTCGAAGCTCCACAAATCCCACCGGGCTAGAACGATGTAGGCCGTATCCTCGTTGATATGTTGCGCCGCCAAGGCCGCAACTTCCGCGGGGCCGAATGTGCCTTCCTTCAGGTCCCATTCGTCAACGGGCATTTCGGCGGAATTCACCGCCTGCACAGTGATCTGCTGGAAATTTCCCTTGCCCTCCGTAAGCGGGGCAGTGGCCAGGAATCGCGCAAATTCCGCGATCATGGTTTGCTCGGAAAAGTCGCGCGTCCACACGCGCATATACGCTCGGTTGGCCATAATTGGACTTCAAAAGTATACAAGCGAGGTGGGTCTGTCGACTAACGTAGAACTACGCCTTCGGCGGCGCCGGCTTCTCGAATCCCATGGCGATCTGTTGCAACCGCTCTCGTAGCGTATCGCCAAACTGAGCAAATACTTCCGAAGTGGCTTCCCGCAGTCGTTCTTCGGCCGTCGCCGCGATTTTGGCGATTACATCTCGCGATTGATGATCCAGAGTTGCCACGGTTGCCACCATCCAGGAGTTTGAAATATTTTCCAGCCGCGCTCGGTACTGTTCGGCGCCTTCGTTGCTCAGCTTCCCGAGTGTGCCTTGCATTTCGTTCATATTCGCGTCGTTCATTTTCTTCCACGAATCCCACAGTACGGAAAAACCGGACTCCACTTTCGCTCGCGCATCCAGAACGCCCTTGCTAACCGCTTCGTTCATCTCATTCTGGAAGCGACGCAGGAACTCTTCTTGCTGCGACGTCAGTTTATGAGCGAATTCCATCCTGGAGAGGTCCAGCCGTTCCCGAGACTCCTCCACCGAGCGTTTGCTCAGCTCCGTCAACCCTTCCAGTTCCTGCCGGGCATTGCGTTGGATTTCGTCGGTGAATGCTGCCGAAGTGGTGTCCGCGGCCTCTGCAAATAGCATCCGCACGCGCTCGAACGATTCGTGCACCGCTTCTTCGAGTTGTTCCCGTGTTTGGCCCAGGAAGCTGCGGCTGGTGCTGTTCAGCTCGTTTGCAAACACGCCGGAAATTTCGCCCGCCTTTTCGCGCAGCTGTTTTCCGGAATCTTCCACCAGCTTTTCGGCCCAATTCTGCAACTGCGTCTGGGTCTTCTTCTCGTACCATTCGGCAGACTTGTACAGCTCCTCAACCGACTGGCGCTTGAGGTCGCTGGCCTTATTCTCCAGGTCTTCCAGGTGACGCGAGGTGATCGTCTGGGAAGATTCGCTGAGCAGTTGTTCTGCGCTACCGAGATTCTCCCGGAACCGCGCCAGCGACTCCGCGAAGGCGTCATCCGCTGAGTTGCGGATACGATCCTGCTGCATGGTCATTGCGGCATCCAGCAAGGATCGCCCCCCGGCCAGCCGGTGAACCGCTTCTTCCGTTTGTTGAATATGCGGCGCCACCATGGACTGGATCTGCTCGTCGAACTTCTCCAGTGATTCGCTGTTGGCTACCTCAAAACTGTTCCGGATTCTCGTGTGAATTTCTTCGAAGAGTGTTTCGGACCGCCGGTGCAATTCGTTACGGTGCAAGCTCAGCACATCATCCAGTTGCGATTGGAATCCGGCGACGGCTTGCTGTTGAACCGTTTCGATCCGAGTGGGCAACTGTTCCAGCCGCTCCGTCGCTTCCCGCGCCTGCACCAGGGTTTCCTCGAGCCGCTTCGCCTCGGCTTCCAGCGATTCTCGGACGGCGCTGCTTTGCTTGAGGCCCTCCTCCTCGACTTCCTTGCGCAGTTCTTGCGCATGGTGCTTCAACTTGTCGGCCGCCTTTTCCTGTGCCGCCGTGACTCCTTGTTCCAGTTGTTCCTGCCAGCGCGCTTGCGCCACCTGCACTTCTTGCGTGAGGTGTTCGCGCAGGGCGTTTTGTGCTTCCTGTTGCGCTGCGGCAGCCTGCTGCTGCATCTCAGTGATTGCGGTACTCAGAGACTCGCGATACGAGCCTGTGGATTCCTCCCGCTGGCGTACTACTTCCAGCGCATTGTTGACGATCGCGTCGAGTCGCGCGGAAACCTGCGTCTCCGCCAATTCTGCCTGCGTGCGCAGTCTTGCGGCGGCTTCGTCAGCCTGGGCGCACAGGGTCTGCAGAACTTCCTGAGCGCTAGAAAGTTGCTTTTCGTGCTGATCTCGTTGAGCTGCGCCTTCTCGTGCCAGTTGTGCTGTCAACTGGTGCGTCAGCTGTTCCAGCTGGGGTGCCAGCCAACGGGGCAATTCGTTCTTGAGGGCTTCGGCAGCGGCGGCCTGAGCGGTCCGCGCACGGGTCTCCGTCTCTTCGTGGATCGTTCCCACGGCGTGCGCAGTTTCTCGTGCGACGTCTTCCCGAAACGCTGAAAACTTCTGTTCCCATTGTTCGAACGCGAGACGACGTTCGGCATTGACGGCCTGCACCGCCGCTTCGCGGGCTGCCGCGTGAATTTGTTGACGCGCTTCCGCCAACAGTCGGGCGACCTGCCGCGCGAGTTGCATGGAAGCGTCGGTGGCGCTCGCCGGTGCGGGAAATACCCGGATGTTATCGGGAGTCGCTACCCCGGGTTCGATCTCTTCGATGGGGAGAGGAGTGCCGGTCGGGGTTGGGGGCAAAGGCGAACCCGTTGCCTCGGCGGGTGCTAAAGCGTTCGGAAGAAAAGGAGTCTCCTCGGGAAACACGAACCAATCTTCGGGAGGAAACCCGATCCCCCACACATTCCCCGGAGCTTCCAGTTCCAAGGCGACTTGAAAGAGTTGACGGACGGTCCGAGGCCGCTGGATCCAGGCGACTTTCCCGCGCACGCGCCGAGGGGCGTGTCCCGGCTCGGAGTGGGGCACTTCCAAATTGACCCACATGTTTTTCAGGACGTAGTGCTTGGACTGGTAGCGGCAGCCGTGGCAATTAATAATTAAGGTCGAAGTTCGCTCGGCAAAGGGCCGTCCTAAGGCATCCACGCCGGTGACGACCAGGGGCACTGCCTGGACAATCCGCGTGCTCCGTCTCTTACGCAGCTCTGTGCCTGCGTTCACAGCACCTTCGGTCGACATATCGGCACTCTCGTCCGCCAAGTCGGGGCTCTCTTCGTCGTTCTGCATCGTCGCCGTACCCTAGCTGTGTGGTCTGTGAGATCCGCGCCTCTAGGATTTCTTCAGAGGCATGCCCTCAGGGCTCTGACCGCGATGTGTTCCGGTCAGGAACGACCACAGTTCCTTGGCGACCCACACTGGCCCGACCAGCAAATAGACAGGTCCTTGAAAAAACGCCGGTTTGTTGCCTTCCAGCCTGTGTCCGAGGAACAAGAGCATCCAGCCTCCGACGAAGCAGGCCACTCCCACTTTCCAGTGCAGCAACGCAAGTAGGATGATTCCCGCGAAAATGAGCGGGATGCCGATGCCGTGTAGCAGCTTGTTCCACCCCGAACTGTGTTCGTGGTCATACTGATTCATGTAGTGCGCTAATCCCGGCAAAGCGCACCTCCTACTCCAGCTCCCGCGGGAACTGGCCAACGATTGGCGGGGACCTCCACCGTGGAACTGGACTTTAACCTGATTCCCAGTTTTTGCCTAGAGAGACAATCATTCTGTACGTACTAGCTCTTCTGGGCCACGGGTTCCATGCCAATTTTTCTGCGAAAAAGCGCGGGAAATCCGTTCCGGGGCCCATGCTTCGCCAAACTTTTGCGGCCATTCCCGGGCGCAAGCGAAACAGCGCCTGCCCGCCGGTTTCCCTTACAAATCCCGCCTTCCCTCCATGGCCTTGAGCATGGTGACTTCATCCGCATATTCCAGATCCGCGCCCACGGGTATACCTACGCCGATGCGCGTGACGCGGACTCCCAGCGGTTTCAGCAATTTCGAAAGGTAAATGGCGGTGGCTTCGCCCTCCGCGGTCGGGTTCGTCGCAATGATAATTTCTTCCACGGCCCCGCCCTTCAATCGCTCGATCAGGGTCTTGATATTCAGTTGCTCGGGGCCCCGACCCTGCAGCGGCGAAAGCGAACCGCCGAGCACGTGATACATACCGCTGTAGGTCCGCGTTTTTTCGATGGCCAGGATGTTGTGAGCTTCTTCGACTACGCAGATGGTGTGCTTATTCCGCGTTGGTCCGACGCAATAGAGGCATGGATCCGAGTCCGTGATGTTGTGGCAGGTCGAGCAGGTGCGGATTTTTTCTTTGGCGTCACGGATGGCATCCGCCAGAGCCAGCGCGTCTTCCGGAGCTACCCGAAGAAGATGGAATGCTAACCGTTGCGCGGTTTTTTGCCCGATTCCGGGCAGGTGCTTCAGTTCGTCGATGAGTCGTTCCACAGGCGCGGCAAAATCTGGCATGTCACTTGTGTAGCACAAGCGCACACATGGACGCAAACGACGCAGTTTTGCCTTCGAACGCAAAACTGCATTGCTATGCTGTGAGTTACCGTTCTGATCTTTCGGTGTCTTAAAACAATCCGGGGATTTTGAGGCCAGAAAGGCCGGGAAGGCCGCCGGCGAGGCTCTTCATCTGGTTCGCTAACTCTTCATCGACGCGGCGCGAAGCTTCGTTCACTGCCGCGCGAAATAGGTCCTGCAGCATTTCTTGATCTTTGCTGGCAAAAACATCCGTCTCAATCTTGACGTCGAGCACTTGCTTCTGCCCGTTCATCCTCACGGTGACCATGCCACCGCCGGCGGAGGCTTCGACCGCGACAGAATTTACCTGTCGTTGCAGGTCTTCCTGCACCTGTCGCAGTCGCGAGAGCATTTGTTGGAGAGCGCTGACTTCCATGTTCATTTCATGCCTCCCTTTTGCCTACTCGCCAGTGCGTCGCCGCACTTCGGAAATTCTTCCGCCGAACCGTTGCAGCATCGATTTCACCATCGGGTCATTTTCAAATTGCGCTCGCATCTCTTGCGCACTCGCTGCGCGCGATGCGTTCGCATCATTTCCCGAACTACTTTCAAGCTTAGCACAGACGCGCACCGTGCGCCCCAGTACCTTGCCCGAAGAAGCGCGGATCTTCTCGAGTGTTTCTCTCCCTTCGATGAGTCCCGCGAACGCGCTCTCTTCCGGCGGAAAATAAATCCGCAATTCGCTTCCTTCCAGTTCCCAACGCGACGCATGCTCCAACAATTCCCCGATGAATTTCTGTTGCGTCTGAATCGCAGACTTGATTTCCGTTACCTGTTCCGCGCTCAGCCCCGTAGTTGCCACTTCTGGCGTTGTCACTTCCTTAGAGGCCGCTAGGCTTTCCACGGGTTTCCTTGCGGGAGCCGCGGCGGCTGCCGCTCCGTTTGAGGCAAATGTGCTCGCTGTCGCCAGCGGCCTCGCTTCTTCTCGTTCAACAGAAGGAAATGGGTTTTTTTGTGATGCCGCTGTCTGGGCCAGACGCGCTCTTTCTTCCACAGTGCTGCGCGCACTTGCGCCAGCCGTGCGGGAAGGGAACGGCGGTGGTGCGGCACTAGCGGCTGCGCCTCTCGGTGCTGATCCCCCGCCCGCTCTCCCGCTCGCGTTACCGCCAAGTTCCGCCAGCAATTCTTCGAGTGGAGCCAGTCGCGCGGCGTTCACCAATCGCAATAATCCCATTTCCAGATGCACGCGCGGATCCATCTCGCGCCGCACTTCGTTATCCGTTTGCAACAAAATCTGGAAGTATCTGGTCAGATCCTCTTCGCTGAAGAGCGCCGCAGCCTTCGCAAGTCCCGGCCGCTGCTCTGGGGTTGCTGCAATCAAGTCCGAATCCGCGCCGCATACCCGGGCGATCAGCAGGTTCCTCATGTGCCGGATGGCTTCCCGGCAGAAGTGCTGGAGATTCCGTCCTTCTCTCTGAAAGCGGTGAACCAACCCCAGCGCGCGTTCCGCGGAGCCCTCCGCGATCGATTCCACAAGTTCCTGCAAGGCGTCTTCCGGCACGACGCCCATGAGTTCGCGCACTTCCTTATCCTTAATATCGTCACCGCAATACGCGCGCGCCTGTTCCAGCAAAGAGAGCGCATCGCGCATGCTCCCCTCGGCCATCCGCGCAATTACACTGAGCGCTCCATCGTCGATCTTCAGGGATTCCTTTTCGGCGATGTACTTCAGGCGGTTGGTGATTTCCAGAAAGGTCAGCGCACGAAAATGGAAATGCTGCGAGCGCGAACGGATCGTGTCTTCCAGGTTTTCCGGTTCGGTGGTGGCCAGTACGAAAATCACGCGGTCGGGAGGTTCTTCCAGTGTCTTCAGCAGCGCATTCGACGCTTCCCCGGTCAGCATATGCGCTTCGTCGAGGATGACCACTTTGTGCCGCGCTGCCGCCGGTGCATAACGCACCATTTCCCGCAACTCCCGAATCTGATCGATGCCACGATTCGAAGCCGCGTCAATTTCGATCACATCCAGTGAAGTTCCAGCCGCGATCTCTTTACATGAATCACATTCTCCGCACGGTTCCGGTGTCGGCCCCTTCACGCAGTTCAGCGCTTTCGCCAGGATACGTGCCGCCGTGGTTTTCCCCACGCCGCGCGCTCCGGAAAATATGTAAGCATGGGCGACGCGATTGTTCTTGATCGCGTTCTGCAGCGTTTCAGTTACGTGAGTTTGTCCAACAAGGTCCGCAAACGTCTGCGGCCGCCATTTTCGCGCGATCACTTGGTAGGTCATACGTGTCTTGCATTTTCGGCGTCCGCTCCGAAAAAGTCAAAACCCTTTGGACGTACCGCAGCGTCAATCTCAGCCGTCCGAACAGATGAGATTATTTTTGGTGCTCCAGAAACGCAATGGCGCGGTCAACTACTTCGCAACGGGCTGCCCATAGTGTGAAGCGTTGCGTGCCGGCGGAAATCACTGTGAACTCGTGGGCATGGGCCAAATGTCGGAGCCAAGCAAACCGCGGATGGCTCAAATTGATCGAGGAAGCTTGTCGGGCGATTCGTTGCAACTCCCGGAGATCGACCAGATTAAACCCTGCGAGAATTTTGGGATAAGGGGAGAGGAGTTGACACTGCAGATCGTCGATCGCCTTGCCCCACAGCGCGACAGCCAGCGTGGCGGAGCGGCGCATCCGCGCATCCATGCGCACGGCGTCCTTTGTGGCAAAGGGCCGCGAAGGGAACAACGCATCGAACTCATGTTCGTCCGTCAACGGTCTCCACGCAACGGTTCGCAGCTGCGAACCCTAGGCACTGGAGCTTGCTAGATTTCTCGCCCATTCTACGCGTCGCCAAGGACTTAAGTAAGGGAAATAGGAAGGTGGAGCAGGCGAGAATTTCGCTTCGATTCGAGGAACTTCGGAGTCTCCGCGGCACACTTGGCTTACCCGGTACCGTTGCTCCCTTCCGGGCCTGGCGGGGTTCGCGGGACCTCGTTGCACGGAGCCCGAAGTTCCACGTCTCAGCAGTCGCAGAGGTTTGCAACTGCACATAAAAGTCTAACACACCGGCTGAGCCCACTCCACTTTCGCGCCTGCGCCGAGTCGCTCCTTATCCAACTGGACACATTTGCATTCGCGCTTGTTCTTTTTGTTCGCCTGTGTCTTACACTAAGTTGCGGTTGGAGTTCCTCCCCAACCGCCTTGCCGCCGTTCGCCACAGCCGCAAGGTCCGCGCGCCAGCGCTCGGTCCCTAGGCATCGGGACCAATACCCCACGACACGGGATTCGCTGCACGACTGTGCAAGCAGGAGGATTCATGAAAGTAGTAGTTTCGTTCGTTCTCGCATTGGCCCTGGTGTGCACCGCCACGCTGCCGACCTATGCTGAGCCTCGTCAGGTGCTACAAGGGACAGAAATTCATCTCACGCTCCTCACTCCCATCAGTTCGTCCCATTCGAAGGAAGGTGACCCTTTTGTCGCGGTCTTGGCGCAACCTGTGGCGTTCGACAGCCGCATCATTCTTCCGGCTGGCACGCGGGTGAACGGCATTATCGGAAGCATCCAGCCCGCCAAAGCGTTTTCTATCTTCCGCGGGCAGGCGTATATGAACTTGACCTTCAAGACGATTGAAGTGGACAGCCGCCTGATTCCCGTGCAGATGAGCATTTTGGCGGTTGGACAGCCACGCATCGATTCTTACAGCAAGCCCCGCAAGGACATGAAGATCACCGAAGGCGAAATTCTGCAAGAGAAGCATGACTACAAAGGCGATGCCATCGGCATGGCCGTGGGTGGCGGCGGTGGTTCGCTCGTTGGTCTGATTTTCAGCAATGTAGGCCGCGGACTCGGCATTGGTTTTGCCGCCGGTGCTGTGTATGTGGTGGCGCGCAAAGGCAAAGAAGTGGATTTGCCCGCGAACAGCGGCATGCTCACGCGCATGGACAGCACGATCAGCGTTCCCTTTGTGGCGGCAAGCAATACGCCGGACGCCGCAGCAACGGCCACTCCGCAGTAAGCGCCGAGCAAGGATTTCACACTTCCACCGCCCGAAGCTGGTTCAGGTCGGGCGGCTGGCTTTTGGGGCTCGCTCATAACCAAAAACGTGCGCTTCCGAACGAAGTCGCGAAGTTCAGGAATCCGTCCGTTCCTGCGTATCGCCGAATGGTGCTGTCTTTGGGGGAGATTCGGGCGCCGAAAGTACCTTGGGGGTATCCCTTGGGGGGGCCAGTAGGGGTTCTGGCAGGTTCTCGGCAGTAGGATTTTGAGGAGATCATTCCCGCTCGAATTCCGCAGCCCTACGCCGAGACATGGCTTCAGTGGGACTCGCGCGTCGCTCTAACGTCAACATCTAAGGTGCGCCAGCTTGGCAACCTGCACTCGGGCAAATTCGTTGGAAACATGCAGTTTAGTTGAAGCGCCCCGAAGCAAACCTCGAGCACGGTGGTGAGCGGTCCCAAAAGAGAACAGCCCCTCGTTCGCTTGTCGGGTGCAATTTGTCTTTCCTCCCAATTCATCTGCTTTTTTCATTCATTCCATTCATTTTTCTTTTCTGTTTTCCACCGATTTCCATTTGACCCCCACCAGACTGCCGCGATACTTTAACTATCGAAAGGCCAGGCATGTCACTTCCGCATTTGCCACAAAAACTTTCCAACCAAATTTTTCGAGGAGATTCATGTCGACTGATTTGCGTAATTTTCTAGCCCTCTCCTATGACGAGCTCGAAGAACTCAATCTGAAAGCCAAAGAGCAACGCAAGAAACGCACTCCCATCCAGAAAATCCAGGAAGAACGCATCAAGTATCTCACTGACGAAAAACGCATCAAGGCAATTACGGTTCTCTTCAGTGACCTCGAGGGCCGGTTGCACATGCTCGACTACGACAAGAAATTCCTGATCAAGAGCTGGGACAACCTCACCTTTGACGGCTCTTCCATCCGCGGGTTTACCGCGCAACGCGAAAGCGATCTTCGCCTCGGTATGGATTGGGCTTCGTTCTACTGGGCGCCCGGCGACTTTTTCGGCAACGGCAAGGTGCTCGTCTTCGGCGAGGTCATCGACAAAGACGGAACGTCCTACAGCGGCGACATTCGCGGCGTGCTGAAGGGCTATGCGGAAAGCCTGCACAAGAAAGAAGGCTATACCCTCAACGCGGCCAATGAGATCGAAGGCTTTCTCTTCAAGGGGCCTGACGCCGAGCGTCATTATCATGAAGCCCAGAAATTCGAATATGTGAATACCGGTGGCTATTACCATTCGCTGCCGGGCGATCCGCTGCGCACCTTCATTGACACTGCAGCCGAAGTGCAGCGCGCCATGGGTTTCCAGAATGAAAAGGACCACCCAGAGGTGGCGCCCTCTCAATTCGAAATCAACTATGGGTATGGCGAAGTTGTCGCCGCCGCGGATCAGATCCAGCTTTACAAGCTAATCTGCCGCCAGGTGGCCAACAAGATGGGGCTTACCGCATGCTTCCTGCCGAAACCGGTAGTGGGCGTCAATGGCAGCGGCATGCACACCAATGTGTCGATCTCCAGGGATGGCAACAATCTCTTCTGGGATCCCAAGGGCGAAGAAAAGCTGAGCAAGCTCGGCTGGTCGTTTGTCGATCGCATTCTGACTCATGGCAACGACATCTGCCTGATTCTGAATCCCAGCGTCAACGCCTTCCGCCGGCTCGATCCTCACTTTGAGGCTCCGAACCAGATCAAAGCTTCACCGGTAGACCGCGGTTCCATGATTCGCATTCCCATCGGCAACGAAAAATCCATGCGCGTGGAAGTGCGCTCTGTTGCGCCCGACGCCAACCCGTATCTCACCTTGTACTCGATCTTCAAGACCGGCATCGACGGCGAAACAGCCAAGATCAAGAATCTCCGCCAAGCCGAACGCTACTTGCCGGATAACATCTACAGCGCCCTCGAAAACTTCAATAAGTCGGAGTGGACTACGAAGTTGCTTGGCGCGGATGTGAAGAGCCGCTACGCCGATTTGAAGAAAGCTTCGGCGGACCGCTGTGCGCGGGACCTCGGCACCTTTGTGAAAGCGCCGGAAGTCCAGTATCATCACGAGGTCTACAACCAGTTCCTCTGGAACCTGTTCTAGACCGAACCCGCAACCCCGATTGATCTTTGCCCCCACTTCCTCTCTTGGGAGTGGGGCTTTTTTTTGCGGAAGTGAGCGAGATCGATGGGCGGTATCCCAACGTCAAGCCGCGTCAAATACTACGATCCCCCAAGCTAGACGATGTGCGAGCGAAGATTCTCGCGCATCGTTCGCGGCACACCTGGTTTTCCACGAGAATGGAAACTAGATTTTGACGCCCCAGAAGGCGGCGTCGGGGTTGACGAGAGCAATGCCCACGTCCCAGGCCTCGTGGCCGCGCCAGACGACTTCGCCTTGCGCGCTGCGGCCGGTTTCAGGCAGAACGATGCGTACTTTGCGGCGTAAGGGCAGATCCGCGCCAACGACAGCCATACAACCAGAATGGCTAACGTCCACGGTGACCGCGTTCGCGCAGCGGCGTTTGTCGCCCTCTTCCCATTCTAGAAGGAAGCGCAAGCTGGCTACCGCCCGCTTGTGGGACCGCATTCTTGCCCAGCGTTCTTCGAATTGATGGGAAAGCGTCGTGGGTGATTCGGTAGTGGGAGCGGACATAAGAACCTCACCGGAAGGATTACTGCCAGAGGAAGGGCCACCCGTTAAAGTAGTACCGCGACCATAGCGTGTCAATGGTACTGTGAAGAAAAAGTGCGTAGTCCTCATAGTTTGCTCACAGTTTCGGACGTGACTTGGAAGGCTCGCGGAGCCGCATTAACAGCCGATGCAAATGCGGAGCGTCCTGGGTAGTGATGGAGTTGATTTTCATGCCGAGGCCACGACCGGCGCCAGTGTGCTTGACGACGGCTTCGGCGCGAATCTGGCCTTCCTGAACGAGGAAGTGCAGATTCAACAGATCGCCTTCGCGCTTGCGCGCTCGCGTTTCGATGAACAGGCCGGAGGGACTTAAATCCTTGACGCGGGAAACGTCGCGGCCCGTCGGCGACTCCCAGTACACCCACACATCATTGTAGATATCGCTTGAAACAGGGATGCGCGAAGTACGCCTGCGGGAGGGGCCGGTTGTGACTTGCATCGAGCTCACCGTCTTCACCCAAAACCGCATGTGATGTTCGGTATGGCCCGTATGCAGCCATCCGGGGACAGGGTATTGATTTTTGCAAACAGGTCGGGGGGAAGTCAACTGTTAGAATCATGTACTTTGCGAAAATTGACGAATCGGTATCGAGATTCTGAGGTGCTTGGGTCGGATCGGAGTTGGATGGGAAATGGAAACTGCTCAAGCAGAGTTAGACCTCCTCCTCTTCGACGTTGCTTGAAAGCAAAAGACAGTTGCGGAACGGACACGAAAGAGGGAAAATTTTCACCGGTGGCCAGCCGCGTCCCCGGCGATTCCACAGATCGACGAGTGTGAGTGGATGCAAGTGGGTGGTCCAGTTCGAACGGGCCTTTACGAATGGCGAACAGTGATTCTTTTCGCTATAGTCGTTGCCTTCGTTTGCGTAAAGCAGGCACACGGTCAACATGTGGCCGAAGCCGCCCGGCAAGAGAAAGAACGCAAGGCCGCGGAACCAAGTCCGCCGCAACACGTTTACACCGAAGAAGATCTGAAGCGGCAAGTCATTCTCACTCCTGAAGATCAGGCTCGCGTAGAAGCACGCAAACAACAAAAGAACAACTCTCCTGGGGAAGAAAATGTGCAACGCCTGCCAAACGGTACCGAGCCGCTGACGGATTCTCTGGGCGAAATCGCGCGACGCTATCGTCAGGAAAAGGCCGCGCGCGAGGCCGAAGCAACCGAAAACAAGAAATTTGCTCCGTTTCCTTACACCGTTCCCGACACTTCGCTCGCCGAGCCGAGCGTGTCATCCGCGCCGCTGAGCGGACCGATTTTGGGTTTAGAGCGGAACGGAGCGAGCAAGCCTCCTGTTCCAAACCTGGCGCCCGAGTCTTCTCCGCGTGTTAGCAACCCGCGCGGAAGAATTTCGCCGTTTCAGCCTAGGCCGGTCAACGCCGTGCTTGCTCCTCCCCCCCTTGGCTTCACGGCGGAGCCCGTACCACCTCGGCCAGCCACTCCGTTGCGCCCGCTCGTGAGAAGCGTTCAGCCTCCGGCGAACACTCCAGGCATGCGACAAATCGAAGTGCAACCGGGCCAAAGTTGGTGGAAATTGGCGGAGCTCTATCTCGGGAATGGCGCACGCTGGCCTGAGCTGCGAAACATGAATGCGAATGCAGGCCGTCCCCCGGAATTGCTTGAGCTGGGCAGCAGGGTGATGGTTCCGGAAACAAGTAGGACGCACGAAATGTTGTCGCCACAGACCGTTACCGTGAAGAAAGGCGACTCCTTGTGGTCTCTGGCGCAAGAATATTTGGGCCGCGGAACTGCGTGGAGCTGCCTGGCGAGCGCGAACCCGCAAATCGTTGAGTACACCCGGATCCCCATTGGAACGTCTGTACGATTGCCCGAGGGGGAAGCGCTGCGCTCTTGCCGGACCGGAATTCCAAACGTGGATCACAACTAACCTCGGCTTACCTGCCGCAGTTCGGAAATTCCAATCGAGAATAACAATTCTACAAACAGGGGACGCGTGCGCTCCGGCGATCCCCTGAACGGTTCAGGAGAAGGCCTGGTTCTCATCCCAGCCGGAAGCATCGAGGCGGTGACGCTCGGATTGCGTCACAACTTCTGAAACAATCATGGCGGCAACTCCCGAAAGCAAGAGAAAGCGCTTGTTTCGCCAGCCAAACGATCCGAGAGAATTGGAAAGAAAAGGGATAAAAGCGAGCCAGTCTTGCCGAGAGACAAACCGTGTGCGGTCAAGTGGTCAAGGGGTGTACCCCTCTGAGCCAGCACACAAAATGCGAGAAAACTCTTAGAGGAGCAGCGATTGGATGAAAGTTTCCACCGGAGGAAAGATATAGCGGAAGATAATCAAGCTGATCAGTATGCCGGGCATGGCGAATGTTCCCCCCCGAATCCAATCGATGTAGCTACGGGCCCGGTCTTCGCTCATCAACAACATGATGACGGAGCTTCCGTCCAACGGTGGCACGGGAAGAAGGTTAAACACGCCGAGAAGAAGGTTGAGCGAGAAGAGAACAAAAAGAAGAACGGCGGGGAACCCGTGCGGTCCGTTGTAGGAATCCCATTGGATTAGATGAGAAGCTGCCCCGAAGCGGAGTCCGATGGCGCCTAGGAGCATAAGCAAAAAATTCGTGGCAGGACCGGCCAAGGCCATTAAGGCGGAACGATGCGGGTGGCGTTTGGCCCAGTTCGGATCGTACGGTGCGCTGGCAAATCCGATCATGCCGCCATTGAGCAGGAAAAAACTCAGCAGCGGAAACACCACCATGCCGTACGGGGAGCGACGAATATGCGGAATCGGGTTCAAGGAGACCTGACCACCAAGATCGGCCGTGTTATCCCCACCCAATTTGGCAACGAGAGCGTGAGCAGCTTCGTGGCAGGTCGTGGAAAAAAGGAAAACGACATAGTAGATGAAGCCAAGGGCCAGGAACTGCGGAGTAAGATTCGACATAAGTGAGTGTCAGGTTAGGATTTCGCCCTCCGGAAAGCAAGCCGGAACAGTGGTTGGCCTAGGCTGGCTTGATCTCGATAGTTCTCCTACGATCGAAGAAGAGACGAGTCTGCGGAAGAAGCAGATAGATTCAGACAACTGAGTTGAGGGCACCAAACAGAACCGAAAGGGGATGAGGGCGGATCAGTCTTGGCAAAAGGACCAAGAAACCCAAGCCGGAAAGAACGACGGTAAGTGAGCGCGCCCAATGCTGTCCCATCAACAAGCCAAATCCGAGAATGACTAGGATCAGCGCGTAGATCAGCAACGCCATGAAGAGAAAATGGCCGAGACTGCAGAGGGATTGCTGCACTGCATTGCCCTCGCTTGCCAACGACGCGAGTCGAGAAGCCATGCCGCCAACACAACGGATGCCCAGTGCCAGGATTGCGAGAAGTGCCGAGCGCACAAATTGAAAATACGCCGCAAGGGTGACATCAACCGGACGCACACAACCTCTGTCAGGAGCGAGAGTCTATCTTATAGTGGGAAGGGCAGGGAATCAGGAAAATCAGCCGAAAGTCACGATCAAAGCCTGCGGCAAAATTCGGGATGGATGGGCTTTCACTCAGTCAGAGTTCGCGGTATGATGCTGACAACACGTGTGTTGGCCGCCCATTTGGGGTGTGTGAAGCATGCAGGGTTGGGGTTGAAACATGAAGGCCTGTGTGCTTCGCAAGCCCGCGAGAATCCAAGAGAATCCACTCGAATACAGAGAAGTAGAGGAACCGCAAGCCGGTGCCGGACAGGTGTTGGTGCGCGTCAACGTTTGTGGTGTCTGTCGAACGGACCTGCACGTTGTCGAAGGAGAATTGCCTCCAAAGAAATCGCCGGTAATTCCAGGCCACCAGGTCGTGGGACGAGTCGAACAAACCGGAGCGAAAGCGGGCCGATTCTCAAAGGGCGCGCGGGTAGGTATTGCCTGGCTACATCAAGTAGATGGCACGTGCCCATTTTGCCAAAGGAGCGAAGAGAATCTTTGCGACTCCCCGTTGTTCACGGGCTATAGCGTGGATGGGGGGTACGCCGAGTGGATTGTGGCTCCGGAAGCGTTTGTTTACCCGATCCCAGAAGGACTTCCAGACGAACATGCGGCGCCTCTTCTCTGCGCCGGAATCATCGGATATCGCTGCTTGCGGATGGCGGACGTCGGTCGAGGAGCGAAACTGGGCTTCTACGGATTTGGGGCGGCAGCACATGTGGCGATTCAAGTGGCGAGATATTGGGGTGTTGAAGTGTATGCCGCGACTCGCGATGTGCGGCATCAAAAATTGGCTATGGAGCTGGGCGCAAAATGGGCTGGAGGTACGCTGGACGCTCCACCCACGCAGTTAGATGCCTCGATCGTGTTTGCACCGGCGGGAGAGATTGTGCCGGAGGCATTGAAGGCATTGCGGAAGGGCGGACGACTGATCCTTGGGGGAATTCACATGAGCGACATTCCCTCTTTCTCGTATGACCTGTTATATCAGGAACGCATGATTCGCAGCGTGGCAAACAACACGCGGCTGGACGGTGAACAATTTTTGAAACTGGCGGCGGAAATTCCCATCCGGACACATATCCAGGTTTATCCGCTAAGCGAAGCGAACCACGCCTTAAATCAGCTCAAGAATGACGCGATACCCGGTGCCGCGGTTTTGCAGGTACAATCCTGAAAACTCGGTTGAGGAAGGAACAACGCATGAACAGGTGGGCGATGCTGTTTCTGGTCGTCGGGCTATGTCTCACCGCATGTAGCGGTGGGGCGATTCCGACGGAGGCAGGAAAAAAAGCGCTGAGTGAGGCTCAGACTTTGGGCGCGCCTGAACCTCTTAGCGCTACAAACGAGCAGGAGTTGCGGACGATCGTCGCGAGTGGGAGATTGGCCGATCTGCAGTGGCCCAATTTTTCGGAGGAATGTTCGGCGGTCAAGGAATTCTACGACGAAGCGGGCTATCGCTTGGCATGGAGCCGGGGTGGAAAGCCCACAGCTCAGGCTCTCCAGGCGATCGAAATTCTCGAAAATGCAGATCAAAAAGGGCTCGACAGCAGAGACTACGATGGCGCGAAGTGGCCTGAACGACGCAAGGCATTGCAAAGCCCTGGCGGTGCTTCTGAATCGGCATTAATTAAATTTGATGTCGCTCTGACGGTATCTGCGATTCGCTATGGTTCCGACCTGCACTTGGGAAAAGTGGATCCGAAGGTACTCCACAAAGATTTCGACCCGGGGGTCGAAACGCATAATGCGGGAGAGTTCCTGTGGAAGAACGTGGTAGGGGCACCCAGCGTAAAGGAGGCGCTGGTGCCGATTGAACCACCATACCCCGGTTACCAACGGACACTTGTCGCGCTGCAAAAGTACCTGCAGCTAGCGAAGGAAGAAACCCCTGACCCTCTGCCCCAAGTGAAGAAACCGGTCTTGCCGGGGCAGGAGTATGAGGGGACACAAAAACTGGTGCGGAGGCTCGAATTCCTGGGAGATCTGCCGGCTTCCGTGACTGTCCCAGACGACTCCCAAATGTATTCCGGTCAGGTAGTCGAGGGAGTAAAACGATTTCAGTCGCGGCATGGATTAGAAACGGCTGGCAAGCTCGGGCCGCAAACTATCACGGAACTGAACCGGCCGATGAGCGAACGCGTCAATGCGTTGCAGCTGACTTTGGAACGCTGGCGATGGTTGCCGCACAGCTTCGAACAGCCTCCCATCATTGTGAATATTCCGGAATTCATTCTGCGCGCCTATGATGCGCCGGGAAAACCAGCGTTGATAATCCGCGTGGTAGTAGGCCGCGCCATGCGGACGCAGACGCCGGTACTCGAGGAAGAGATGAAGTACGTGATTTTCTGGCCGTACTGGAATGTGCCACCCAGCATCCTGCGTAGCGAAATGATTCCGAAAATAACGAAGGATCCGGCGTACTTGCAGAAAAACAATTTTGAAGTGGCAACCTACTCCGGCCAAGTGGTGACTGACGGAATCGTCAGCGAAGAGGTGCTGGCGCAACTGCGTGCGGGGAAACTGATGGTGCGGCAAAAGCCAGGGCCGAAGAACGCGCTCGGCCTCATTAAATTCATTTTTCCGAATGATCAGAATGTTTATTTGCACTCGACCCCGTCGCAGGCTCTCTTCAGTGAGACTCGGCGAGATTTCAGTCACGGCTGCATCCGCGTCGAGGATCCCAAGGCATTAGCCGTCTGGGTACTTAGAAATAATCAGGGATGGACAGCAGAGCGGGTTGAAGCGGCATTCAAGGCGCAAAAGGAACAGCAAGTTAACCTGACCAATAAGATTCCTGTGTTGATCGTTTACGGCACGGCGATTGTCAAAGAGGAGGGCCAGGTGTACTTCTTTGACGACATCTACGGTTATGACAAAACGCTGGGAAAATTATTTTATCAGGCCTACGCGGGAAAGAGCTGATCGAACCCGGATGCCCCACGTCAGTTTTCAGGAGATTTGGGGCAAACCCTATTCTGCGTTTTTGTCGGAAGGGGAACAGCCGTAGCACCACGTACGCACACGCCCGGTATCGACATGAACGAAGCTTGAACGGGGGTAATAACCTACGCCCCCACGGCCCAGGGCAAGGGCGGCATTGCGGAGCGTGAGTGTGTCAACGCCTGGAATGCGAATGTCAATGGCGTGCGCCTGCAGGTGCTGGCTATTCTTCGCAACCCCTGCCGAGCGGGCGCGAAGAAATTCGTTGCTCCACGGAGTGCGGTACCCACAAATGATATCGATCTCAGCGTTTGGATGACCGACTGCGGCGGCCACGTCGGACAGGATGTCAAAGACGTGCGGATCATAATGCTTGACGTCCCCGGTGCGATGATCACGCAGAAAATGATCGAGTTGCGCTTCCGCTTCCGGCAGATAAACGTCGCCTCGCCGATAGACGATATCGATGCGCTCGCCCGTATGCGTGTGGTACAGGCGAAGATGATGCTCGTGGCTCGCGGGCAGTTCGGTTGCGATGCTCGAGCAACTACTCGAGTGACCTCCCAAAAGGAGTGACAAGAGAACACAGGAAAGAAGAAGAGTTACGAATCTCGGCAAAAATCCTCCGTACGGTATCTGCAAATTATTCTCGCAATGAGAATTAACAAAGAGATCCAGTTTACAGAAAGCCCTTCCGTTCTCCAAATTGAATGAAGGGTTGCAAACCGAATCGCTCGCAAATCCGTTCAGATGAGTTTCTGGTGTTTCAGCCGTTTTCCGCTTTCTCTATCTCAGGTTGAACGTCACGGTGCCGAGAACGCAGTTGTCGTGACCGCGGCGAGTTGGTCGGTGTTGCGAAGTGCGAGCAAAGAGAATCGCTTTTCTCTTTTTGTTCGCACTTCACCTCGTAAAGCGTTTGTTTTTCGTGGTCGACGTCTGTGTGATTTCTCATCACAATTGCGGTATATCACTCAGATGACCATTATCCGACCAAATTAGTCCTGATAGGTTTCTCCTCAACTGTCGATGTAAATCATAACAGATAAGACGTTTAGCTGCCTATGCCTAGACAGGGTAGCAGGGTTCTTTTAGGCACAATGAGTGCACTTAGGGACGCCGAGGCTGGAGCTAGGTTCGAGACCTCTTCTTGGTCTTGTTTCAGGTGCAAGACACGAGAGGGAAGCGAGACAGGTACTTAACAATAAAGGGGATGGCACTGGGTATGACGGTGAATAAGACAAATCGCTCCCACCGAATCGCTTTTCTGGTTGTGATCCTCGTCGTGGCCGTAGCCCTAACCACAGCGCTGGTACTAGCGTCGGAGCGGAGTTCTACTGTTTCCCCAAAGTCGGCAAAGTCTACGAAACCAAACACAGTCCTACTGCACTTTCCAAGCGGGGGATGGGAATGCTGAAAGGCGCGGACTATTTTGTGTGTCATTTGGTTCCGGCCTTGGAATGTCTAGTGCTGATGCTGTTCATGACTTGTGTTTTGGCCACCCCTGTTTTTGCTGACATTCATCCAGTACCGCTCGATAAGAATGCAGACTCGGCCAGGTGCCTGGAATGCCACTCGGAAAAGGCCAAGGGGAAGAACGTCCACACCGCCATTTCGACTGGTTGCACAAGCTGCCATGAAATTCGAGTGAGCAAGGATGTAACGCGGGTCAAACTGATTACGACAAACCCCTCGGCGTTGTGCTTCAGCTGCCACGCGGACAAAAATCCTGCGGAGACCAAGGGGCAGGTCCACAAGCCGGCGGCTCGCGATTGCCTGAAGTGCCACGATCCTCACGAATCAGACAACAAATATCAATTGCTTAAGCCGACGTCGGGTGATCAGAAGGAAAATCTCTGCCTCACTTGTCATAACACTGGATTAAACGTCCCAACAAAGGGCAGCCGTCACGCCGCGCTGGACATGGGATGCGAGACCTGTCACGTGACACACAAGACCGGCGAGCGCGGCAAGCAGGAATTTGATTTTCATTTGACGAAGGCAACGCCGGCGCTCTGCCTCGATTGCCACGGTGCGAAAGATACGGATCTGCAGAAAGCTCACCAGAATCAACCATTCGGCACGGCCGATTGTGTGCAGTGCCACGACCCTCACCAATCCGATGCTCCAAAGTTGATGGCCAGGTTCATGCACCCGCCCTTCGCAGACAAGCAATGCGAAGTTTGTCATGCGCCGGCCAAGGACGGAAAAATCGTTTTGACACAGACGGACGCGAAGTCGCTCTGCATCACTTGCCACGACGAAAAGGCCAAGCAGATTGAATCGGCCAAGGTCCAGCACCCCGGCGCTGCGGGAGATTGCACGGATTGCCACAACCCTCACGCCAGCAAGTACCCGGGACTGCCAAAGACCGATCCCGTGAACATCTGCCTGGGTTGCCACACAGATCAAGCCGAGCAAGGAAAGAAAAAGTATGTGCATCGACCGGCGTTCGAAACGGGCTGCGGGACCTGCCATGAGCCACACGGAAACGATAACGAGAAACTGTTGCGGATGCAGGATGTGAACAAGCTCTGCCTCGAATGCCACGGCCCGGATGCTCCGCAACCGGTCAGTCTTGCGGATCAACACGCAATCACCATCTTCGATGGGAGGGTCCGGTTGCCGGAGGATGCCTTGAGGAAGATGCCGATCCTGCCACTGCAATACGGCACTGGACACCCCACGAAGGGGCACCCGGTTGCTACCGCGCTAAACACGAAGACGGGCAAGGTGGTGGCGATGACGTGCCTGACGTGCCACCAACCGCATTCTTCTGCTAACCCCAATCTGCTGGTGAACGATCAGGAAGCAAACATGGCCTTTTGCAAGACGTGCCACACCGAAGGGACGTTACCAATTCGATGAAGGGAGAGGATGACATGACATTTCAGCACACCCATCCGAAGCCATATCGATGGCTGCTCCCGCTTTTGGCCAGCCTTTTGATTTTTGCCTTGGGTGCCGATGCGGCGCATGCGCAGAAGAAGAACAGCAACGCCAAAGGTGCCGAGCAGACCCAACCACCAAAGAGAATCGGATTCGATATCAGCAAAATCGTCTGGCCAAACCCCCCAGCCATCGCGCGAGTCAAGTTCGAGAATATATTGACCGGCCAGCCGATCGACTGGGCGGCTCTAGAGAGCACGAAAAAACCAAAGCAGTCCTGGATGGACCGTTTGGCCGGCGCGCAACCGGACGCGCAGATCAAAGATGTGCAAAAGAAGGTCGGGTTCCAATTGATCCGCGTGTACGGAGTGGCTGCCGATTCAAAAGGGAATATCTACGCTGCAGATCAGGCAGTTGGCGCGATTTTCATTTTTCCAAGCGCCCAAGATGAACAGCTTCAGCTCATTAAGAACAGTCAGAATGCCCACTTTGGGCTGATTAACGGCCTAGCCATGGACGATAATGATCGGCTCTTCGTGACCGACGCAAAATTGCATCACGTGCTGGTCTTCAATGCGAAGCATGAGATCGAAGCTTCGTTTGGTGCGGAGGAATTGGTCTCCCCAAGCGGTATTGCGCTCGATACAACAAACCGGTTTGCCTACGTCGTAGATACACAACAAGACCAAGTCCTCGTGTTCGACGCGGATAGCTACAAGCTCCTCCGGCGGATTGGGACTGCTGGGAAAAAGCACACCCTTACCAGCCCGGGCGACTTCTCATTGCCTACCAACGTGGCCGTGGATGGAGAAGGCAATATCTACGTCACCGATACGTTGAACGACCGCGTAGAGAGTTTCGATGCCGATGGGAATTTCATCAAGGAATTCGGAAGCGCCGGCGACGGTCCCGGACGTTTTGCGCGGCCCAAGGGCATCATCGTGGACAGCGACGGGCACATCTGGGTCGCAGACGAAATCCAAAGCCGAGTGCAGGTCTTCGACAAAGAAGGCCAGCTCCTAATCTATTTGGGGCAGCAAGGAACTTATCCCGGGCAATTCCAGGCTTTATATGGTCTCGGCTACGACAAAAAAAATAACCGGGTTTTCACCAGTGAACAGTTTCCCGGCCGCGTCCAGGTGTTCCGTTACGTAACGGACGCAGAGGCCGCAGCGGAGAAATCCCGCCGCGAGGCGGAACCAAGTAAGCCGGCGTCGAAAGCTGCAGATTCGACGCCGCAGAAAGGCGGTGAGATTTCAAGAAAATGAGTTTCTTGATACGACAAGCCGGCCGTGCGTACCACGTGGGCTTGCCCTTCCAGGAACAGACCGAATGGATCGCTCCAAGAAGTAGAACGAGATGAAAGACAAAGTAACTTGGAGGAAATACCAAAATGAAACGAATTGCTTTACTACTATTTCTAGTCCTGGCCGTGGCCGGATATGCCTCGGCTCAGGTCACATCCCCGACGCAAGACGTGCTCGGCGCTCACAACGTGTACGGGCGGGGCTGCGTGGCGTGCCACGCACCACATAGCGGGGCCGCGGGGAACGGTGGAAAAACCAGTCCCAACAGCGGCGACCTCGCTCTCTGGGGTCAAGACCTCAGTCCACTATACGGTCAGACGTTTACGTTTGCTGGCGGGGCAGCGGTTACGATTCCGAATTATGGAACGACTGCTGTCACAGTTGGCGGCGTGCCCGTGGCAGCCGCGGGTCTTCCAGCCAGCGCGCAAGACGGCACCTTCGTCGTTGCCGCCTGCCTAAGCTGCCATGATGGCAACCTCGCGAAGGTGGGCATGATGAAGGGCACAACGGTAGAAACCGTGACGATTGCCGGTGCAACCTTCAATCCACCCACGTTGCTCGGCAATGACACCACAACACCGGGAAATTACCAAAACGATCACCCGGTAGGACCCTCAGCGAATCCTGGTTGCGGTGGTCCCTACAACTGGGACTGCACCGTGAACGCGAACGGCAGTATCAGTTTCACCGGGCCGAACGGCAAGCAATTCATCGCCGACTATTTTGACGTGACGGCGAGGGGGCCCATCTCTGCTCTGGTTCTGGTCGCGGGTAGCAAACCGGGTTTTGCCGGTTCTGTGACTTCCAATTCGTGGATCACCTGCACGACCTGCCACGACCAACATGACATGTTGTATTTCAATACTGGCGCGGCGATCAAGCCGACGCACTTTTTCGTCCGTGGCTGGTACAATCCCGGCAACACCAACACCAGCAACAGCGCGGCGCAGTTCTGCCGCAGCTGCCACGGTGGCGAATCCAATGAAATGCACGGCCAAACTGTCCCCACAACCTGACACTTCTTCCGGGGGGAGGACGCTGTCCTCTCCCCGCTTCCCAAACCGTTTGAAGGGATCAAAGCAGAGTAAGGAACCGTTGAAAGGAAGAATAAAAGAGGCATCATGAATCGTAACATCGCCATCATCGCTCTCCTGCTTGCCTCGGCATTCCCTGCACGGGCGCAAAATACAGACGCACTCGCATCGCACCAGCCCCAGACGACAACGAGCAGCAGCGCTGCGGCGACGCTGAGCAGGCCCGTGGTGCGGGTCAACGGAGCGGTGTTGACGCAAGGTGACCTGCTGCGCGAGATGTACGCGATATTCCCGTACGCCAAGCAACACAACGGAAGTTTCCCGGCCGTGATGGAGGCGGATATCCGGCGTGGCGCGCTGAAGATGATCGAGTTCGAGGAGTTGGTCTACCAGGAAGCGAAACGGCGAGGCATGACGGTTACTCCAGAACGAGTGGACCAAGCCGAAAAGCAGCTCCAGAAACAGTTTGCGACAAACCAGGAATACCGGCAATTTTTGCAAGTCGAAAACAACAATTCCACCAAGGTGCTACGGGGGAAAATCGAACGCTCGTTGCTGATTGAAGAGCAATTGAAAATTGAGGTGACTGACAAATCCGGGGTTTCGGTGGAGGAGGCAAGGGCGTTTTACGACAAGAACCTGGAACATTTTAAATTGGCCGAGTCCTACGATCTCCAGACGATTACCATCATGCCTCCGGTGCGTCCCAGTCGCGAACACCCGGACCCTCCTGCTCCCACGGCAGAACAGCTGAAACAGATGCACGTTCGCGCCGAGGATGCCCTGAGGCAAGCCAAAACCACCAAAAACTTCGAGGAGTTCGGAATCCTGGCGGAAAAGATTTCCGAAGACGATTACCGCGTAATGATGGGCGATCACAAAAATGTGGGAGCCAAAGATTTGCCACCCACGGTCTTGCAAGCTGCTTCGAAATTGCAGGTCGGCCAGATCAGCGACTTGGTTCAGGCGGAAGGCGCCTATACCATCATCCGATTAAACGCCCATACTCCCGCCCGGATGCAGTCCTTCAATGAAGTCTCAAAAAACCTTCGGGCGCAACTGCGCGAGCAAAAGACGGAAAGATTGCGGCACGAATTCGACGCAAAGTTGAGAAAAGGCGCGAAGATTGAGGAGTTGTAAGCGAATGTATGCGGTACCGCACACGATTTGGTTACGGGTGCTAGGACTGGCGATCGCATCCATGCTGTGCGGCGGGGCCCTTCAGGCGCAAGTGCAGGTGGGAAGTGAAACCCAACTGAACCTCGACGGCACCGTCAGCGCCGGGTATTCGGGAAGCATGACGAATGACGGTGGCAACAGCCACGGTTTCGTTTTTGGAGGTACGGGAAACCTCAGTGGTTCCTACTATAGCCCGCAGTTTCTTTCGTTTGACGTGGTGCCCTTTTACAATCAGTCGCGCAACAACTCCAGCTACCAATCGATTACAGACAGTTCAGGTATAAACGCAAACGCGAATATTTTTTCAGGCAGTCAGTTTCCCGGCTATATCAACTACTCGAAGGTATACAATAACGAATCGAACAATTTTGTGCTACCGGGATTGGCGAGTTACGCCACCAATGGAAACACGCAGACCTTCGGTGTAGGTTGGGCCGCTAATTTCAAAGATCTTCCCTCAGTGAGCTTCGGTTACCAGCAAGGTGATAGTAACTACTCGTTGTATGGGACGCAGCAGGAAGGCTTCGATCGTTTTCACTCGGTATTCGGCCTCGCGAATTACAACATCGACGGGTTTCATCTAAGTGGGGGAATAAACTATTCGAGCACCGATTCGGTCTTCCCCAACATTTTGGCCGGAACAGCCCCTGAGTCAGCTAATGGCGATACCACGACATACAACTTCAGTATGTCCCGCGCCGTCGATCGTGACGGGACCACCTGGTTCAACTTCACCAGAAACACGACCAATTATGAGTTCGAGGATGTAAACAATTCCGCGACATCCGACATCCTCACCGGTGGGGTCTTTCTGAAACCCACGAGCAGGCTGTTCACCAGCGTGAGCGCTGATTACGACGATAATCTAGCCGGATCGATCTACCAGCAAGTGACCAACACCGGCGCACTCGTTCCGGTCACCCTGAACGAACAGCCGTCGCACTCCTGGGGGGTGGTGGGAAATGCGCAGTATTCGGTTCTCAAAGGCCTGTACGTGGATGGCATGATCTCGCACCGCCAGCAACTCTTTGAGGGAACCTCGTACGACTCTAACGCCTACAGCGGTTCCGTGTTCTATGGTCGAGACCTGCTAGGTGGACAGCTGTCAACGGGGGCCACAGTCACGGAGAGTACTTACGGAAACAACAACACATCCATGCTGGGATTTCTCACCAATCTCATTTACATTCGCAAAATCGGCGAATGGGGTTTGAGTGGCTCCTTCGGGTACTCACAGAACACCCAGACGGTTCTTATCGCGTATACGAGTTCTGGTTATAGCTTCTCCGTCTCCGTCAACCGTCGCATCATCGGTCACTTGTACTGGAATGCGGGGGCAAGCGCCTTCAAAAGTGAGCTGAACCAGGTGTCAGGGTATAACAACACGTCCCAAGCGTATTCGACCGGAATTGCGAGCCGATGGGTGAGTGTGAGTGGAGCATACTCGAAATCCAGCGGAAACGGTTTGCTGACTTCCACTGGTATTACACCATTACCGCCAGGCGTGCCGCCAACGCTGTTACCTACAGTTTTGTATTCAGGCACAACTTACTCCGCAAGCGTGGGAAGCACACCAATAAAAGGCCTTACCATCACCGGCTCGGCCATATGGTCACGAAATAATACCACCGGTGACCTAGCGCCTTTTTCGAATAACAATTCACAGCAGGCGTACGTATATTTGACCTATAGAGTCCGCAAGGTATATTTGAATGCGGGCTACAGCCGGTTATTACAGGGCTTTAGTGCGAGTGGTCTACCGCCCACGCTGCTATCTACATATTATGTCGGCGTATCCAGATGGTTCAAAGCGTTTTAGCACATGTGCAGCAAAATCGAACGAAAATGGGCCTGCGTCTGCTGCTCACACTTCTGCTCGGGCCGATTTTGCTTCCTGCAGCGCCTCCGCATCACGATTCCAAGGCACACGGGGTGACCGTTCCGGTCCTGCTGCTGGAAGGTGGGCGGAAACTAGTATTCGAGGGCACCTTCAGTAACGAAACGGACATCCAACCGAAGCGGGGATTCTTCAAGAAAATGCTAGACGTTATCGTCGGAGCGCCCGAAGTTCACGCCATGGTGCGCCCATTCAGTGTGGTGACGGATTCGCGCGGACGCATCATCGTCACCGACCCGGGTGCCGGTGGCGTGCACATTTTTGACTTGAAAGAGCGGAAGTACAAGTTTATCTCCCGAAAGGATAAAACCAAGGAGGCCATGACCACGCCACAGTGTGTGGCCGTGGATGCTGAGGACAGAATTTACGTAACAGATTCCGAACTCGGGAAAATTTTCGTGTTTGAGCCTGATGGCAAGTTCAACCGGGTGATCGGCAGCCTGAAGCACGGGGAAGGCTACTTCAAACATCCCACAGGCATTGCCGTGGATTCTGAGGCTCAGCGCATCTACGTAGCGGATACTTGGCGCAATGAGATTTTCGTGATGGATATGCAAGGGAACGTGCTGCAAAAGTTAGGGAAGAGCGGCTCGGGTGATGTTGAATTCAACTATCCCACAGATTTACGACTGGACGGATCTAATCTGATTGTCCTGGATGCGATGAACTTCCGTGTGCAGGTTCTGGACCGTTCTGGAGGATTCCAGTACGCCATTGGGCAACCAGGCGAGGGGCGGGGAGAAATGTTCCGGCCAAAGGGATTGGGTATTGACTCCGAGGGCCATCTGTACACTGCCGAGGGAGTATCCGGGATTGTGCAGGTGTTTAACAAACAAGGACAGTTGCTCTACTACTTCGGTAAAAGAGGAACCGGTTTCGGCGACTTTCAATTGCCAACAGGTCTGTTCATTGACCGAGCCGACCACGTGTATGTAGTGGACTCCTACAATCACCGAGTCGAGATGTTCCGGTATTTCGCGATAGGCAAACAGTCTCCGGGAGGAGTGCAGTGAACGCCCGTTGGCTCCTCATGGTTCTTCTGCTCGTCGGTACCGTAGCAAAGGCTCAGCAGTTCAGCGGGGATGTGCTGGGGAAGCACAATCTGGGCGCCGGCACCGCGCCTCTGAAGGGGGGATTGAGCGCTCCCTGCCTTTATTGCCACGCGCCACATTCCGGACTGGGGGCACCAGCTCCTTTGTGGAATCAAACGCTAACCACGCAAACCTACACGACCTATACAAGCACAACGAACGCAGAGACAGGTGTAACGCAGCCTGTGCTGGGGAGTGACAGCAATCTCTGTCTGAGTTGTCACGACGGGAGCATTGCCCCAGGCCAGACCGTTGCTTATGGAAAATTCCCGATGAGTGGAGGTATGACGGCGGCCGACAATTTTGGAACCAACCTTTCGAGTTCGCATCCTTTCAGTCTGGTGCTGCCACTAAAGGATTCTCCAGATCTGGTGCCTTCGCTGTATAACTCGGGTGCAACGGCGGATCCGACCAGGGCGGTCAAATTGATCAACGGAAACATCGAATGCACGACCTGCCATAATGCGCACGTGGAAGCAACAGACTTGGTGGTTCTTGACTTTTTGGTTCGAGATGGATCTAGCGGGCAGCTGTGTCTTGCCTGTCACACTTCCGCACTCCGGACTGTGAGTAATCAGTCGAATTACCTGGCTGGGTGGACAAACAGCGTGCACGCCACCTCAGGCAACAAGATCGTTACACAGTCCAGAGTGAACTTGGGAGCGTATTCGACGGTCGCCCTGAACGCTTGCGCCTCATGCCACATGGTACATAATGCGCCGGGAGCAGCCCGATTGCTTCGCGGCAAGAGTGAAAATGACTGTTTGGCGTGTCATGGCGCGGGGGGCAACATGTCCCCTGTTGCTCTGAACGTGTCTGCGGAGTTTGCCAAAACAGGTCATCCCTACTCGACGGCGGGAGGCACGCACGACGCGGCGGAAGCCGTTCTATTGAACCAGAATCGCCACGCGACCTGTGTGGATTGCCACAATCCCCATGCGGCACTGCAGGTCACTGCGTTTCTACCAACTCCCTCCATCCGGCCTTCTCAAATCGCCGTGGAGGGAATTAGCGCGACAGACAGCATCACTGTGCTGAATCCCGCTGTTAATCAGTATGAGAACTGCCTGCGCTGCCATGGGACCAGTACTGGGAAGACGGTCGTGCCTGCCACCTATGGCTATTTGCCGACAAGGGGGGTGGCGGCAGTGGACCCATTGAACGTCATTCCCCAGTTTTCACTCCAGGCCACTTCGAGTCACCCCGTCACTCACGTCGGCAATAGCGCCCATCCGCAGACCAGTTTGCGCGCATTCATGCTGAACGAAGACGGAGTAACACCGGGCCGCGCCATGGGCACCCAAATTTTTTGTACTGATTGTCACAACAGCGACGACAACCGCGAGTTCGGCGGCAGCGGCCCAAACGGGCCTCATGGGTCGAAGTGGACACACATTCTGGAACGTCAATACGTCATGAGCCAGGCGCCAGTGCCAGGTCAACTCATTACAAATTTGCTTCCCACACCAGATTTGTCTGTGAACGGTCCTTATGCCCTCTGCAGCAAATGCCACGATTTGATGCAAGTGGTAGCCAATACTACCTTCACGGCCCATGCGCAACACATCAACGCGGGATTTAGCTGCTCGACATGCCATACAGCGCACGGAATGGGAGCGAAAAGTGGGACTATTTCCGGAGAACGGCTCGTTAATTTCGACTTAAACGTGGTCGCTCCAAACGGCACAACTCCCATTTCTTACAATCGCGCTACCAACAGTTGCACCTTGACTTGTCACCAGTACGTTCATGGGGGGAGCGCAGGACCAGCCCAAGGCAAACGACGCAGATAGTTCGACACCAAAAGTAATCTTCGCAATTTAGTGGGTCTCAGCGAGAGACGTCGTCCTCATGATAGCTGGCATCATCGTTCACAGCCCAAACGTCGTACTCCTTCTTACCCGCCAGTACATTTCGCGCCGCCAGCAATCCCGTCATCATGGCGTGATCCTGGTTGTTGTACTTGTGCATCCCGTTTCGTCCAACCAGATGAACATTGTGGACGTTTCTTTCCAGTGCTTCTCGTATTACACAAACGTGCTCTTTGTAATCGTCGTCATACACTGGATAGGCCTTTGCCTGTCGCATCACGCAACCGTCCACCACGTCCGCTGCGTCTGCCAGTCCGAGCGTATGTAGCTCCTGCTTCGCCAGGTCAACCAACTCCGAATCCGTGCGATTCCATAGCCCGTCGTTTTCAAAACAGAAATATTCTACACCGTAGCCACAATACTCCGGTTCCGCGGCCATTTCCGGCGACCACACTTTGTAATTTTGTACACGCCCGACGTTCACTCCAGGGTCGTGTATGTAAATCCAATTCTCATTAAACCGATTCCTGTCACGGAGAATCAAGCCAACCGTGATGAAATCCCGGTATCGCAGTGCTTCTCCTGCGCGCTTTACCGTTTCAGGCAGTTCCGGCTCCATGATTCTCACCAATTCGCGAACGGGCATTGACGAAATCAGGTGCTCGGCCCAGTACTCTTTCCATTCTCCGCCCTCGGTTTGGGCCAATATCCGCCACCTACCGCTCACAGCATCAAAACTGCAGCGTTTGACTTGTCGCCCCAGCAAAACCTGGTTTCCCATTTGACGTACTCTTTCCGCGCATTTTTCCCACATCATTCCTGGCCCTAGTCGTGGGTACCAGAATCGATCAATGAACGTTTTGACCACCTGAGAGGGATTTTCGTCCCGCACTTTTGGCAACACAGCTTTTTTGATTGCCGTTCCTAGCGAAAGACCTTTGATTCTCTGCGCCGCCCAGTCTGCGGAAATCTCCTTGCAGCTCAAACCCCAAACCTTTTCTGTGTACGTCTTAAAGAAAATCTCGAACAGCCGTCGTCCAAACTGATTCACTACCCAATCTTCATACGATTCTGGATTTGCCTTGTTTGCGACGCGGGCTCGAAGAAACGACAGCACGCACAGTGCCGACTCGCTGAACCCAAGTTGTCTCAGCGCTTCCCACGGCCGAAGTGGATAGGAGTAGAATTTCCCCCGATAGTAAATTTTCGAGGAACGCGGCCGCTCTAGCAAGTCTGAGCCGAGGATCTCTTTCCACAGATTCTCGATTTCTTGTGATTTGGAGAAGAAGCGGTGCCCACCAATATCGAATCGATAGCCGCGATAATTCACCGTGCGCGCCAGTCCACCAACATATTGCGGGTTGCCTTCCAGCACAACCGCACTCTGTCCATGCTTACTCAGCTCGTAAGCCGCCGTTAATCCGGCGGGTCCGGCCCCCACTATGATGGCTTTGACTGGACGCTGGCTCATGGACAAACTTCGTGATCAACAATCATTCCGAGCTTCACTCCAGTAGAAGCTTTCGCCATTCCGCGATGTTTTACACGCGTTCTATCAATATGAGTAGTGTAGCAAATCATAAATTGTGTAGCCTTGCGGGCGATCCTACTCGCGGCGTTCGTACGTGAACATGCACTCCGTGCGGTCGGGATTGCGGGCGATGATCTGCGCGGTCTTTAGCGACTCCGATAGGCCATCCGCCGGCGTGCCCGGTAACTCATCATTGGAAAGAACAAATCCGCCGGGCTTCAACATTAATGCCATGTTCTTCCGAGCCAGCGCCTGCTCGAAGGCGCCAAAGTAAATGAAAATATTTGTGCCTATGATCAAGTCAAATCCTTCTTGTGGGGCCAGTGCCAGGTGCTGGAGCACGATATTCGTATCCAAGGGAGTCATTCGCAACACAAATTCCGGCCGAATCTTCACCGCGCGCGTTTCCGTCGTCGCCACTGCTCCCGCGGGAACAGCAATCGCTGGAACTGATTCCCCAATGCTCGCGCCCAGCTTCCGCCAATACTGAATGAATGCACCTCGATACTCGGCAGTCTGTCGCGCCGCCGTGTCCCACGGCAGTTGCACCGTGTACGCATTCCCCCCAGCAGCCACTTTGCGCGCCCGCGCGATGTGGAAGTTCACGTCAGGACTGATATCCAGAGTATAAACTTCCACGCTACCCGGATCCGCAAGTCCTAACTGCCGTAGCGAATCCAGAACCGCGAACGGCTGAATCGTCTGAAGGGAATAGAAGTCGCTGCCGTTTTCTTTGTTCGCAAAATCCAATCCCGGTCCGACAATTGCAATTCGGCGCACCGAGCCCGGCCGCAGTAGCCCTTTCTTCAGCATGTCAGCCAAATGCACGTGAATCAGAAAATCCGGCCAGAGATTCGTGTCCAGAGATATTCCGCGGTCCTGAAACAACTGAAACTGATTCCCCAGCTGAACCTGTTTTGTGTAGCGCACGATCTCGTCGCGCATTCGCGCAAGGTTCGCCAGCAGATATGCCTTGATTTTCTTCCGGCCGTCCAGCGTCTTAAACGAATAGCCTTTCTTTTCCAGGAACTCGCGCATGTGCGCCATGCCTTCGCTCATACTCGACCCGCTCATTGCGCGGATCAGGTCGTTGGCACGGTTTTCCGCAAAGGCGTTCACCAGAGAGCTTTGCCCGTAGCGCAAGAGGTATTCGTCGTCGATGCGGTATTCCTTAGTGTAGGTAACACCAAACCGGAGCAAGTTCGTCAGCGTGTCTTCCTCACCGCGGTCCAGCCGTGCGCGAATGTCCGCGTCCTCGCTTTTCACCCACCTCATCCAATCGTTTGCAGTCACCGCCCCCGATCCGCTCAAGCCTTTCGGGAGATTTGCCTTCATGGCTTGCAGCACGGGTTGCGCCTCTTCAAAGGAGAGAAATTCTGTTTTCAGGGAGGACTGAGCCGCCGCGGTTATCGAGCACAAAATTAAGTTGAAAACCAAGCAAAACCGGAAGTACGGTTTCATCCCCAACACTACCGGATAGATGCACATTACGGTTTCTGGGGCGCAGATCCTTGCACCTCGGCGATCAGCTGTTCCACTTTTACACGCGCTTCAAAACCGGGATTGGTCACCAACAGTTTCTGCCAGTCTGCGATTGCGTCCGCAGCGTCGTGCTTGGCCTTCCATTTCACGATTCCCAGGTTGAACAGCGCATTCGCTTTGTTCGGCTCATCGGCAAGAGCCTGCTCGAATTCTTTAATGGCTTTGTCCGCGTCGCCCTCGTACCAGTAGGCTGTGCCTAGGTCCGTCCGCACTGAGGTATCCGAGGGCTGCAATTTTAAGCAGCGCTCGTAGTAATCGATAGCCACCGAGTACTGTTTTGCATCGTAATAAAGATTGCCCAACCGCGTGAGAAGAGCGGCATTATTGGAATCAGTCTTCAATTGTTCGAGTAAGGGAGCAGCTTGGGTGTCTGCGACCTGTTTCAGTTGCTCCGTAGTTGGATCTGCGGAGGCTGAGCCCAAGTTCGTCGACGTTGGCTGGCCGCGTTGAACGTTCACCGCTGATGCTGGGCTGGCTTGCAAGTTCTGTCGGACTTGTCCAGTCAGAGATCTGCGAATTAACCACCCGCCACAAACTCCCAGTAACAAGGAAAAGGCAACCAGTGCGATAACCTGCGTCCTCGTCCATGAGTTGTTAGTAGTGGTTTTTAGCTCCGTCACGTTGTTTTCTTCCTCCCGAAGATAAGCCGGGCAGTCAGTTCTTCGTGTTCACGCCCGACTGCGCCTCGGCGATCAGCTGTTCCACGATGGGTTTTCGGTCCAGATTCGGATTGTCCTTCAGAAGCTGTTGCCATGCCGCAATGGCCCCTTTAGGATCCTTTTTTCCTTGATACTTGATCATGCCCAAGTTGAAGAGGGAATTGGCGTCCTTTGGGTTGTATTGCAGAGACTGATTCAACTGACTCAGTGCGCCATCGACGTCACCTGAATAATATAGGCAGGAAGCCATCTGCGTGCGGGCCGGAACGTTCTTGGGGTCAATCTTAAGCGCCTTCTCAAAATAGGTGGCAGCCTCTTTGAACTGATGGGAGGCTTGGTAAATGCCAGCGATCTGCATCAGCAGTCCGGCGTTTTTGGGATCGGATTTCGATTTCTCGAGCAAGGAGGACGCTTGCACATCGGCCATCTGCTTCATCTGTTCCAAGGACATTTTCGGATGTCCTATGGATACGGCCGAGGGATTTCCCATACTCACCGAAGCTTGAGTCCGAGAGACGCTGGGTGTGGCGTCTCTCCCCAAAAGGAAGTAACCAAACGCAAGGCCGACGAGCAAACTGGCGACAGCGAGCACATAAACCTGTGGTGCTCGCCAGTTAGCAGCGGCGTCTGAAGCGATCGGATTAGGGGAAGTAGCCATATGTTACTCTCCTGAATCAACCTACGCCAAGTCTAACCCTTGGTGGAAGGATCATCTAATTCTTTGCTTTTCCATAAGTTGCCGCGTAGTCTGGCGACCTGCGGAGTCCAGAAAGCCGATAGAGCTGCCGTTCTCGGTGAGCCAACCGAAGAACCAAACAATAGGGTAGGTGGTTCGAAACACACCACGCCGCGCCACGCGTCACAATTCATTGTGACGCGTGTCACAATCGTTGCCCCCTCTTTCCCCATCTGCGGTGGCCGTGTATCCTTGCGATGTGGTCCATGCAACCCACGTTTGTCGCTGCATTTTCGTGCGGACGTAGAATCTACGTTGTGTTTGCCTAAATGCATAGGAATGACAAAACTGGACTGTTGTTCCCTCTAGGATTGCTGTGTCTGGCTTGGCTGGCTGCCTTCGGCGTCCTGCAGCCATCCGCCGGCACTATTCCGCGGCACTCCTCTTCGCGTGTGGCCCCTCATCGCAACGGCGTCCGGTTTGTCTACGCCGACCTGGATGGCGACCACAAGCCTGACTTGGCTCTTGTCGAGTTGCAAAGTCAACGTTCCGCCGAAACCAACTATTCGATTCATGTGAAGCTGAGTGCGGGACCGGAATCCGCAATCGGAGTGAACGCGCCTCTAGGAGGGGGACTGCAGGTCGCTGCTCGGGACGTGAACGGCGATGACAACCTCGATCTGATCGTCACATCAAATCTGGATGGCCATTTCGTCGAAGTGCTACTTAACGACGGGCGCGGCAATTTTTCAGCGGCGGCCCCGGCCGATTTTCCGCAATTGGAGAATGAATCCGAGGTAGGGCTGAAGGGTCCTGTCGGTCCTCAGGCAGACCATGCGACTTTGGCGTCGGTTCGCACCTCATTCGAAGCGGCCTTCGTGGAGTGCCGCTCGCTCGATAAAACTTGCTCTTCTGATGATTTGCCCGCCCTTGCAGTTGCGCCCATCCTTCGGCGGCCCGCACTTTCGGGACTCGGCCGTTCTCCGCCCCCGCCCGTCGTACTATAGTAATCATTCCTTCATCGGGCTGTTATACATTCTTTAGACCGAACTGACTATCGTCCACGAAGGCCAATTTGACGGGGCAGGCGCCGCTGGTGCGCTATACCTCTGAACCAAGAGGGATACTGGCACCACCCAGTGTCCGCGTTAACCAAAGAGCAAAGGATGTGAGGGTAGAGTTATGTGGCGTTTTATCAGGGGTGTATGCCTCACCGCTGTCTTGGTTTCGGGAGCGGCATGCTACGCCCAGGCACAAAAGGCTCTGACCTGGGAGGAAGTGAAAACGCGATTTGAGGTGGACAACCCGACCTTGCACGCCGGACAGATCGGAATCGATGAATCGAAAGCCAACGAAATTTCCGCCTATTTGCGGCCGAATCCGACGTTGACAATTCTGACCGATCAGATCGACCCCTTCCCCGGAGGACCATCCCACGGGCCGTTTGCCTACTTCTTGCCCTCGGCCACCGTCAACTACCTGCACGAGCGAGAACACAAGCGCGAATTACGGCTCGAGAGCGCGCAGAAAGCTACCGGCATCGCGGTTTCGGGCCAGTCCGATTTGGAGAGGAATCTGATTTTCAACCTGCGAAGCGCGTTCGTAGGCATACTCCAGGCCAAAGCCGTTCTGCGGGTGGCGACCGACAACCTTCAGTATTGGGACCAGGAACTGAAAATCAGCCGGGATCGCTTCGACGCGGGAGACATAGCGCAAATCGATTTGGACCGGCTGGAACTTGAGCGCGTGCAGTTTGAATCTGATTTGCAAACCGCGGAGGTCAATCTTCGTACGGCGAAACTCCAACTCCTGATGCTACTGAACGACCGCACTCCCGTCGATCAGTTCGACGTTCTCGGCCTTTACGAGTTCAACGACCAACTCCCGCCCTTGGATCAATTCCGGCAAATTGCCCAAGACAACCGCCCGGATTTAAAGGCTGCCGTTCAGGTCGTTGACAAGGCCAGAACCGACCACCGGCTTGCCGTTGCCAATGGCTCGACAGATCCGACATTTGGCTTCGACGTGGGGAGGAATCCTCCAATCGATGCCTACATCGGCGCGAGTGTGAGTATTCCTCTGCGAGTTTTCGACAGGAATCAGGGTGAAAAATTGCGTACCCAATTGGACGTAGATCGCAATCAGAAGCTTTTGGATGCCACCCAGGCCCAGGTCTTCAGCGACGTGGATTCTGCCTACTCCCTGGTGAATAGTAACCTCATTTTGCTGCGCCCCTACAAGAGCAAGTACCTGAACCTAGCGCTGCGCGTGCGCGACACCATCAAGTTTTCCTATGAGCACGGGGGAGCGGCGTTGCTCGATTTTCTGGATGCGCAGAAAGAGTACCGAGATACGGAAGTGAACTATCTGAACCTG
The DNA here is from genome assembly GCA_963775865.1 of Candidatus Acidiferrales bacterium. Classification (GTDB taxonomy): domain Bacteria; phylum Acidobacteriota; class Terriglobia; order Acidiferrales; family UBA7541; genus Acidiferrum. Next base: position 461,202 of record CAVZKU010000016.1, read on the forward strand.
ATCGGTTCTTACTTGATCGCGGCAGGTCAGCTGAATCTTGCCGTCGGACGCGAGGTTCTCCAATGAACCGCAGAATGGCCTTGCAAGTCGCAGTGTTTGTGGCTTTTAGTGTGTGCCTTGCTGCTTGCGGCGGCAAGACGCATGATCCGGGAAATGCCGGTGCCCCTCCCCCCGTCAAGGTGGAGAAGGAGCAGGACGTGAGCTTGTTGACCGTGGACCATCCCGATCAGTTTCCACTCGTTAAAGCTACGGAAATTCTGGCGGCGCCGACATTAAGCGTGACCGGCACGGTAAATCCGGATATCAGCCGCACGGTGCCGGTGATCTCGCTGGCCACCGGGCAGGTGGTCGAGATTCGTGCGCGGCTGGGCGATACGGTAGAAAAAGGACAAATTTTGCTGCGCGTAAGAAGTCCTGACATTGCCGCAGCATTTTCTGACTATCGCAAAGCGGTTGCCGATGAGATGCTGGCAAATAAGCAATTGGAGCGCTCTCAATTGCTCTACGACAAGGGGGCCATCTCCCTCGGTAACCTCCAGTTGGTACAGGACACGGAAGATAAAGCCAAGGTAGATGTGGAAACCACTCTCGAACATCTCCGACTCCTTGGCGTGGATAAGGACCATCCGAGCGGGGTCGTGGACATCAAGGCGCCCGTTTCTGGCGTCATCACAGATCAGCAAGTCACCAACGCCGCTGGTGTACAGGGATTGGCCGGGAGCAATCCGTTCACGATTTCGGACCTTTCGAGCGTGTGGATTCTTTGCGATGTCTACGAAAACGATCTTGCCAACGTTCACATTGGCGAAACCGCGGATATCACACTGAATGCGTATCCGGATAAGAAATATACCGGCAAGATCAGCAATATCGGGCCCATCCTCGATCCCAACCTGCGGACGGCGAAAGTGCGCATTCAGGTGGCGAATCCCGATCAACTGATGCGCGTGGGCATGTTCGTAACTGCAACTTTCCATGGACAAAAAAAGGTGGAGTATGCCTCTGTTCCCGCTTCCGCCATCTTACATTTGCATGACCGCGACTGGGTGTACGTCCCGGCGGGCAATGGCAAATTCCGCAGAGTGGAAGTGAAGGCGGGCAATACGCTTCCCAACAAAATGCAGGAAATCCGGTCAGGCATTAAGCCGGGCGACGAAGTGGTCACGAACGCGTTGGTAATGCAAAGCACGGTGGAGCAATAAAATTCGATGAGTGACCGCCTCGCAAGGATTGTTCGATGATCCGTGCCATCGTCGATTTTGCCCTCGACAACCGCTTTATTGTTCTTGCTATTGGACTCCTTCTCCTGATTTGGGGGGCGATTTCGTTTCATGAATTGCCCGTCGAAGCCTATCCCGACGTCGCCAACAACTACGTGCAGATCATTACGCAGTGGCCCGGCCGCGCAGCAGAAGAAGTGGAAAAACAAGTCACCATTCCCATTGAAATTCAGATGAACGGTCTGCCGCATCTCCAGCATTTACGCTCCACGTCTCTTTTCGGTCTTTCTAGCCTCATGCTCATTTTCGACGACGCCTCGAACAATGACTGGAATCGCCAGAAAGTGCTTGAGAGATTGTCCCTGGTGACTCTCCCCGCCGGATTGCAACCGCAGATGGGGACCGATTACAGCCCAGTGGGACAGATCTATTGGTACACGCTGAAAAGCACCAATCCCAAATATGACCTAATGGAATTGAAAGCTCTCGAGGACTGGGTTCTGGAGAAACAGTTCAAGTCTGTAGCCAATGTCGTCGATGTGGTGAGTTTTGGGGGCACAACCCGCGAATATCAAGTAAAGGTTGACCCGAACAAGCTGGTTTCTTACGGCCTGAGCATCGGCCAGGTAGAGCAACAACTGGCCGCGAATAACGTGAACGCCGGCGGCAGTTTCATCGAGTCAGGTTCGCAACAGATCAATGTCCGCGCTGTGGGCTTGGTGAACAGCGTGCAAGACATCGAGCAGACCCTTCTGAAAACGCAAAACGGGACGGCGCTCCGTGTAAAAGACATCGCCACTGTGACTCAGGGACCCAAAATCCGCCTCGGCAAAATCGGCAAGGCCATCCGGCGCGACGACGGCACCATCGTGGATGACGACGATGTCGTCGAAGGCATCGTGTTGCTGCAAAAAGGCGCGGAATCGGACAGCACCCTCGAAGCCATCCACGCCAAGGTCAAAGAGCTGAACGAACGTATTCTCCCACGCGGCGTGCAGGTCGTTCCGTTCCTCGATCGCAGCGATTTGGTGCACTACACCACGCACACCGTGCTTCACAACTTGGGTGAAGGTGTTTTACTGGTCTCCATCATTCTCTTTTTCTTTCTGGGAAATGTTCGTGGCGCCCTCATTGTGGCCATGACCATACCTTTCTCCTTGCTCTTCGCGTCCATTTGCCTGGACCTGAATAAAATCCCTGCCAACTTGCTGTCTTTGGGTGCTTTGGATTTCGGCATGGTTGTCGACGGGGCAGTTGTGGTGATTGAAAACATCGTGCGGCATTTCGGTCTCCCAAGCGCCGCACAGAAGACCCCACTCGAACGTATCCGCGACGCTGCACACGAAATTCAGCGGCCGGTGTTTTATGCCATCGCCATCATCATCACGGCATATATGCCCATTTACACTCTGCAGAGCGTGGAGGGCAAACTTTTCCGGCCAATGGCCTGGACAGTTGCGTTCGCCCTTCTGGGAGCACTGATCTTCTCGATGACCATTGCCCCGGTCCTGGCGGGATTCTTGTTTCGCAAGGGCGTCAAGGAATGGCACAACCCCTTGATGGATTTTTTGCGTGAACATTACCGCACTTCGCTCCGTCGGGCTATCGAACATCGGCGCATCACCCTTGCCCTGGGCGCTTGTGTTCCATTGTTGGCGGCGGCGATTTTATATAGTGGTGTCATCGGTTCGGAATTTCTTCCCCATTTGGACGAAGGAGCAATTTGGGCGCGGGGCACGCTGGCTCCGAGCACGGGATTGACCGAAGGCACGCGGGTCATGGATCAAGCCCGGCTAGCGTTTGCCTCGTTCCCGGAGGTGAAGCAGGTGGTGTCGCAGGTCGGCCGTCCCGACGATGGAACAGACACGACCGGATTCTTCAATACGGAATACTTTGTCGATCTTTGGCCCAAAGATCGCTGGCGGCCGGTGTTTCAGGAGGACAAGGAAGCGCTGATTGCCGCGATGGATAAGGAAGTCAATAAAATCCCCGGGGTCTTGTGGAATTTCTCGCAACCTATTTCGGACAACGTCGAAGAAGCCGTTAGCGGCGTCAAAGGGGAGTTGGCCGTCAAAATGTACGGTAGCGACCTCCGTACTCTTGAGGCCAAGGCCGACGAGATCGTCAACGTAATGCGGGGAGTGAAGGGCATTGAGGATTTGGGTTTATTCCGCGTCCTCGGTCAGCCGAATCTGAACCTCGTGGTTGACCGCCAACAAGCGGCACGGTACGGATTGAACGTGGCGGATGTTCAGGACGCGGTTGAAACTGCCATTGGTGGCAAGGCGGTCACGCAGGTGCTCCAGGGAGAACAAGTGTTCGACCTGGTGGTTCGTTATCAAGCCCCCTATCGCGACACCAAAGAGGCCATTGAAAACATTCGAATCGTCTCCCCAAGTGGCCAGCGCGTCGCTCTTTCGCAAGTCACCCGCTTGGAAACCGTTGACGGTGCCTCGGAAATTTATCGAGAGGCAAACTCGCGGTATGTAGCAATCAAGTACAGCGTTCGTGGCCGTGATCTGGGCAGCACCGTGGAAGAGGCCATGGCGAAAGTGAAAAACCAGGTGAAATTGCCGGAGGGATACACTCTTGATTGGGCGGGTGAATACGAAAGTCAAAAGCGTTCCGAGCGCCGGCTGATGTTCGTATTGCCGATTACGGTCCTCGTGATCTACGTGATCCTGTACATCATGTTCAGTTCACCGAAATGGGCATTGCTGGTGTTGGCCAATGTGGCGATGGCCCCTCTCGGAGGGTTTCTGGCACTGCTGATCACCGGCGAACATTTCAGCGTCTCCTCCGGAGTCGGTTTTCTTGCCCTGTTCGGCGTGTCTGTGCAGACGGGCGTCATCATGGTCGAATACATCAATCATTTGAGAGCGGCAGGCAGCTCGATTGAGGATGCCGCCGTGCAAGGAGCCGTGTTGCGGCTACGTCCGATCATGATGACCATGCTGGTCGCCATTCTTGGTTTGCTGCCGGCAGCCATGTCGCGCGGGATCGGATCGGACTCGCAGCGACCCTTCGCCATCGTGATCGTTGGCGGGCTTTTGGCAGCACTTCTGCTTAGCATCTATCTGTTGCCTACTTTGTACGCGACGTTTGCGCGCGACACGGATCGCTTGCCGCCGGCTGACCCAGAGTGGGAAGAAGCCACCTGATGAGCTGAACTTCACGCAGTGATACGCGTCACAGGTGTGCGTTAACCCTTATTTTTCGCACCTTTTCATTGCTTTCACCTGCGCCGCAGCCTACCATTTTCTTGAACACCTATCTGCTCGACGGAGAATCCAATGAGTCGAAAAATGTCTATCGTCGACGGCAATGAAGCTGCCGCCGCGGTCGCGTACCGCCTGAACGAGGTCATCGCGATCTACCCAATTACGCCCTCGTCCCCCATGGGGGAGTGGTCGGATCAGTGGAATTCGGAGCGAAAGAAGAATATTTGGGGTGCCATTCCCGACGTCATCGAAATGCAAAGCGAAGGCGGAGCCGCTGGGGCGTTGCATGGCGCCCTGCAAGCGGGAGCCTTTGGCACAACTTTTACCGCGTCCCAAGGCTTGCTGCTGATGATTCCCAATATGTACAAGATCGCGGGTGAACTAACCGCCGCAGTGATTCATGTGGCCGCGCGGACGCTGGCGACTCATGCCCTCTCGATCTTCGGGGATCACAGCGACGTGATGGCCACACGCGCAACCGGATTTGCGCTTCTTGCTTCGAACTCCGTTCAAGAAGCCAGTGATTTTGCGTGCATCGCTCAGGCCGCGACTCTGGAATCCCGCATACCCTTCCTCCATTTCTTCGATGGCTTCCGCACTTCCCATGAAGTCAACATGATCGAAGGACTCAGCGACGACGACTTGCGCGCGCTGATGGATGACAAATTTGTGCGCCAACACCGCGAACGTGCCATGACGCCGGACCGGCCTATTCTACGCGGCACCGCGCAGAACCCTGACGTGTTTTTCCAGGCGCGTGAAGCGTGCAATCCGTACTACCGTGCGTGCCCCACAATCGTCCAGGACGTGATGGACCGTTTCGCGAAGCACACAGGACGCGCATACCATTTGTTTGACTATTACGGGCCCGCGGATGCAGAACGATTGGTGATCTTGATGGGTTCCGGGGTGGGAGCCGCGGAAGAGGCGGTGGACGCGCTGCGTAAGTCCGGTGAAAAAGTCGGCCTGCTGAAAGTCCGGCTGTTCCGTCCCTTCGCCTCCGATGTTTTCCTCAAGGCCATACCGCCCAGTGTGAAATCCATCGCCGTTCTCGATCGGACCAAAGAACCTGGTGCCTTAGGCGAGCCGCTCTATCAGGACGTTTTGACGGCGTACATGGAACGGTACGCGTCGAATCCAAGCCCTGGCATTCCGCGTATCATCGGCGGGAGATACGGATTGTCTTCCAAAGAATTCACACCTTCAATGGTTAAAGGCGTATTCGATGAGTTGAAGAAAGCCGAACCCAAGAATCATTTTACCGTTGGCATTGTAGACGATGTAACGCATACCAGCCTGAATTACGATGCAGAGTTTTCAACCGAGGATCCTCGGACTGTGCGTGCGCTGTTCTACGGGCTCGGCTCGGACGGAACCGTCGGCGCCAACAAAAATTCCATCAAGATTATTGGAAAGGGAACGCAAAACTTCGCGCAAGGCTATTTTGTCTACGACTCAAAGAAAGCTGGTGCGGTTACGGTTTCGCACTTGCGGTTTGGACCCGATCCGATTCGTTCGACCTACTTGATTACCAAGGCTAATTTTGTGGCCTGCCACCAGTTCCAGTTCCTGGATCGCATCGACGTGTTGGCGGCGGCCGAACCCGGGGCCACTTTCCTGTTGAATGCTCCCTATGGTCCTGGCGATATTTGGCAACACCTTCCGCGCCAAGCTCAGGAAACCATCCTTAAGAAGAAGTTGCGTTTCTTTGTGATTGACGGTTACTCGGTCGCGCGAGCGGCGGGCATGGGTAGCCGCATCAATACCATCATGCAAACTTGTTTCTTCGCGATCAGCGGTGTGTTACCGCGCGAAAAGGCCATTGCCGCCATCAAAAAAGCCATTTCGGATACCTATGGAAAGCGCGGCGAGGCTGTTGTACAGAAGAACTATTCAGCCGTGGATCAGGCACTGGCTCATTTGCACGAAGTTAAGGTGCCGGACAAGGTCACCGCTACATTTGACATGTTGCCCGCAGTGGCCCCTCAAGCTCCGCAATTTGTTCGCGACGTTCTGGGCACAATCATCACTGGAAACGGCGATTCACTGCCGGTCAGTGCCATGCCCATCGATGGAACATTTCCAACGGGCACCGCAATGTGGGAGAAACGGAATATCGCTAAGGAAATTCCGGTTTGGGACGTTGATCTGTGCATCCAATGCGGCAAATGCGTGCTTGTCTGTCCTCACGCGGTGATCCGCGCCAAGGTTTACGATTCCTCCTTGCTGAACAATAAACCGGAAACCTTCAAGTCCGCGAAGCCTCGTTGGCGCGAGTTTGAAACTCTTCGTTACACCCTCCAGGTGGCGCCCGAAGATTGCACCGGCTGCAGACTTTGCGTGGAAGTTTGCCCGGCGAAGAGTAAGACGGAAGTGAAGCACAAGGCCATCAACATGGAACCGCAGGATCCTCTGCGCAAACCGGAAAGCGTGAACTGGGAGTACTTCCTTTCGCTGCCGGAATTTGACCGCAACCGTTTGTCGCACGCGCAGGTGAAGGATTCACAGCTTTTGGAACCATTGTTTGAATTCTCTGGTGCATGCGCGGGTTGCGGTGAAACACCTTACCTCAAATTGCTTACCCAGTTGTTTGGGGACCGCCTGATGATCGGCAATGCCACGGGTTGTTCCTCGATTTACGGAGGCAATCTGCCAACCACGCCATACGCCAAGAACAAAGATGGGCGTGGGCCAACTTGGTCCAACTCGCTGTTTGAGGATAACGCCGAGTTCGGCCTTGGCATGCGCCTGGCCGTGGATGAGCAGAACCAGTATGCGCGAGAGTTGGTAACGCGTCTGAGTGGCCAACTCGGTGATGTGCTGGCGAAAGGGCTGCTCGAAGCGGACCAATCCAAAGAAACGGGAATCGAAGAGCAGCGCCGTCGCGTTGTCGAGCTGAAGAAAATGTTGGCCGCTCTGAATGTGCCAGAAGCGCTGGCGCTGCAATCTGTAGCGGATGCCCTGGTGCGCAAAAGCGTCTGGCTCGTTGGTGGAGACGGATGGGCCTACGACATTGGCTTCGGCGGCCTTGACCACGTGCTCGGTTCCGGCCGCAACGTGAACGTCCTGGTGCTCGATACAGAAGTGTATTCGAACACGGGTGGCCAGATGTCCAAAGCTACGCCGCGCGCTGCCGTGGCGAAATTTGCCACCGGCGGAAAACACACTGGAAAGAAAGATCTGGCTATGGAGGCGGTGAGTTATGGCTACGTTTATGTGGCTCGCGTTGCGATGGGTTCCAGCGACACGCATACGGTGAAGGCGTTTCTGGAAGCAGAGGCGCACGATGGCCCCTCGCTGATCATCGCCTACAGCCATTGCATCGCACATGGGTACGACATGGCCATGGGCTTGGAACAGCAAAAGAGGGCGGTACAAAGCGGATACTGGCCGCTGATGCGGTATAACCCAGCCTTGCGTCTCGAAGGTAAGAACCCGTTCATCCTGGACTCGAAAGCACCCAGCATTCCACTGAAGCAATATGCTTACCAGGAAGCACGCTATACCATGTTGGTTCGCAGCGATCCGGAAGCCGCACGCGAATTGTTAAAGCTCGCGCAAGACGACGTAGAACGGCAGTGGCGAGTGTATGCCAATCGCGCCGCTATGGCCGGACGATCGGAGTCGCCGCACATTGCCCCCGAAGCGCCGGAATCTGCTCCGGAAACAGTAAAGAAGGGAGGGGAAGAGGAATGAGCGACCTTTCAACCAAGTACCTGGGCCTGACCCTGAAATCGCCCCTGCTCGCTTCTGCTTCTCCCCTCAGCGAGTCGGTCGAAAACATCAAGCGGCTGGAAGACCAAAATCTGGGAGCCGTTGTCCTCCCATCGCTTTTTGAGGAGCAACTCCAACTGGAAAGCCTGAGCGTCGATTCCGATCTCATGCGCGGCGTCGAGAGCTTTCCGGAATCGACCAACTTCTTCCCGGATCTGCAGACCTATAACTTGGGACCGGATGGGTATCTTGAACTGATTCGTCACGCGAAGGAGAGCGTCGGCATTCCCATCATCGCGAGCCTGAATGGCGTCTCGAAAGGCGGTTGGTTAGAGTATGCCCGGCTGATGGAGGAGGCCGGCGCGGACGCCATTGAGCTGAACATTTATTCCATCGCAACGGATCCCGCAGTGAGCGGCAGCGAGCTGGAACAGGATTATATCGACCTGGTCCGTCAGCTGAAGCGCAGCATTCGCATCCCCCTCGCGGTCAAGCTTTCTCCGTTTTTCAGCGCCCCGGCAAACATGGGAGTGCGCTTCGACGAAGCTCGTGCCGACGCCATCGTGCTCTTTAACCGCTTTTACCAACCCGATTTCGATATTGAACACATGGAAATCTCGCCAAGCCTGTCGTTGAGCCGGCCAGAGGAATTGCTTCTGCGCTTACACTGGACGGCGATCCTCTGCGGGCGTGTGAGAGCCGACCTTGGCATTACCGGAGGCGTCCACAGCTCTCGGGATCTGATCAAGTGCATTTTGGCGGGAGCCAAGGTCGCGTTCATGACTTCCGCGCTGCTGCGCAACGGCGTGCAACATGCGGCGCACGTCCTTACGGAACTGGATCGCTGGCTCGAGGAGCACGAGTACAGTTCGGTGCAGCAGATGTGCGGGAGTATGAGCCAGGGATCGGTGCCGGATCCCAGCGCGTTTGAGCGCGGAAACTATATGAAAGTCCTCAGCTCGTATACCCTGCGCGCGAACGTCTTTAACGATTGAATTTATTTCGGATATTTCGGATCTCTCTTTGCGCTCGGTGCGCTGGGTTACCGAGGTGCTCGCCAATACCCCGTAGTTGTCTAAGCGTGCTTACAAATTGCTTTCCTCGAACACTTCTTCAGCCATATGAAACGCGCTATTGGCCGCGGGGACCCCGCAATATAGAGCCGTTTGCAGCAGGACCTCCTGAATCTCTTCGCGGGTCACACCGTTATTTGCCGCAGCGCGCAGGTGCAGTCGTAATTCGTCGGGTCGGTTCAACGCCACCATCATGCCAATGGTAATCAGGCTCCGGGTTTTGCGCGGCAGGCCCGGGCGCGTCCAGATTTCTCCCCAGGCATACCGCGTGATCAGGTCCTGAAACGCAGAAGTGAATTTGGTTTTTTTCGCATTGGCGCGGTCCACGTGAGCCTCGCCAAGCACGGCGCGACGCACTTTCATTCCTTTCGCATAGCGCTTCTGCTCGTCCATCGCCTGCTCCTTTATTCCAGAAGAAACTGGAGAACCTGTCGGTTAAACTCGTCACACGCTTCAAGATTGGAGAGATGTGCAGCTGGAACCTCTGCGTACGCGGCTCCCGGAATGGCGTTTGTCAAGAAATGCGCATCTGCAGGGGGTGTGGTCGCGTCATATGTCCCTGTGAGTATCAGGGTGGGAATGGCAATGCTGCGAATCGTCCTCCGTTGATCGCTGTCCCGTAGCGCTGCGCAGCATGCCATATATCCTTGGGGGTTGGTCGCTTCCACCATCTCCAACACCGATTGCGTCTCCGACGCATGTGCCGAACGAAACCCTGGCGTGAGCCAGCGCTCCATTACTGAGCCAGAAATCGCCTTCATTCCCCCCACGTGCACAGCCTGGATCCGGGTGTTCCAGGTATCGGCTGTGCCAATTTTGGCCGCCGTGTCGCATAACACCAGTTTCGGAAATCGCTTCGCCGCGTTTGTCCCCAAGAACATGCCGATCAGTCCACCCATGGATAACCCGCAAAAACATGCTTGGTCCACTTGCAATGCGTCCAGAAGACGAACGACGTCCGAGCTTAATTGCTCGATGGTGTAAGGACCGGGCGTAACGCCAGATTGGCCGTGGCCGCGTGTGTCCAATCGAAGCACGCGGAAATGTTGAGAAAATTCCTCGACCTGCGCATCCCACATTCGCAAGTTTGTACCCAGGCCATTTGAGAAGACCACTACGGGAAGATGTTCAGCACCTGCCCACTCGTAGTGGATTTGGACGTCCCGCAGGTCTGCAAATGGCATGGTGAGTCCTTTTGGCTTCAACGGGCGGGAGAGAATTCGCGGGCCTGCGCCGTCACACGGTCCACGAATTCTTCCGCACTACCCAGGTAATTTCTTACGTCGAACAAGCTTTCCAAGTCGGCAGGCGCCAGGTGTCCGCGCAACCCCGGCTCTTCGTGCAATATCTCCTTGAAGGGACGGTTCTGGGCCAGCGCCTTTTTGCACGCTGCCTCCACAAGGAGGTGAGCTGGCATCTTGCCCATGCGATCAGCGAGCGCCAGGCTTACAGCCTCTGCGAAAATCAGACCCTTCGTGGCGTCCAGGTTCTGCTGCATTCGTTGGGCGTCGACTCCCAACTGCGGCAGCATTTCCACCAGGTGATGCAATGCACCACCAGAAAGCCGGAGAATTTCGGGCAGTGTCTCCCATTCGGCTTGCCAGCCGCCGAGCCCGCGCTGCTGCTCTTGCGGCATGGCGCTAAGGATCGTGCAGACCAATCCCGGCACGCGGATCGACGCGGCTAAAACGACGGAGCATGTTACGGGATTCCGTTTGTGGGGCATCGTGGAGGAGCCTCCACGCCCCTGGCCGGCAGGTTCGAACAGTTCCGCGACTTCCGTTTGCGCATGCAAGGAAATATCGCGCGCGATCTTGCCCAGCGTCCCCGTAAGGAGAGCGAAAAATGTGGCGATTTCCGCCATGCGATCACGATGTGCGTGCCACGGTGTTGTGGGCAGCGTTAACTGAAGTTCGCTTGCGAGCGCCCGCGCGACTTCCGGTCCATCTCCGCGCAGCGCCGCCAACGTGCCCACGGCGCCACCAAATTGCAGAGACAAAACGTGCGGACGAATCTCCGCCAGACGCCGCCGCTTCCGAAGAATGGCATCTAGCCAGCCGGCTACAAGGAACCCAAAGGTCGTGGGGAGTGCCTGTTGCATCCAGGTTCGCGCCACCACTACAGTCGTGCGATGTGCGTTTGCGAGCGCCTCCAGTGTCTTGCTGACGCGTCCCAGATCATTCTCCACGAGGTCCAGCACCTCGCGCAGTTGAAGAACGAAGCCGGTATCGATGGCGTCCTGACTTGTCGCACCCCAATGGACAAAGCGCGCCGAATCCTTATCCTGCCGGGCTACCGCCTCGGTTAGCATTTTCACTAAGGGAATAGCGATATTCCCCGCAACGGCCGCGTCTTTTGCGATTGCGGACAGATCAAACTGTTCTGCACGACAATGTTCGGCGATCTTGTGCGCACATCCCTCGGGAATCACTCCTGTGCGCGCCTCGGCGATTGCCAGGGCCGCCGCAAATTTCAGCATACTTTTCACGCGCGATTCGTCGGAAAGTATCTGTTCCAGTGCGCTATAGGAGAAGAGTTCGTCGAATAGGGTCATGAAAAAGGGCAGCTCCACGCATTAATACTCAAAGAACACCGTTTCCTTGTCGCCTTGCAAGTGTACATCCCATTGCAGGGTATCCTTATCCGTCGCATCAACGTTGGCGATCAACGTGGGACGGCGGTGAAGGGGGACACGCGCAAGCACAGCGTCCGCCTCGTTCGCCGCTTCCGCCGGAAAATAAATGCGAGTCATCAAACGCCGTAGCAAACCGCGCAGGAACACGGAAACGACAAGATGTGGGGCCTGCGGCAGGCCATCTGGTCCCTGCACGCAACCCGGTTTGATGGTCCTGAACTGAAACTCACTCTCCTCATTCACCGGGACGCGCCCGAACCCGAAGAACTTGTTCGCGGCAAGATTGCCGCCGGCATCTTCCTCGTGCGCGTAGCGGCCAGCGGCATCAGCCTGCCAGATTTCGAGCACGGCATCGGGCACAGGCTGGCCATCCCCATCCAAGACGCGACCGCGAACTGTAATGCGCTGCCCGTCTACAGCCCCTTCGGTCAGATCCGTGCGCTCCAGCCAGGAAAGGCCAATGCTGTAGTAAGGGCCGACGGTTTGCGACGGTGTGGTTCGCCCGCTCATTTCGTTTCCATCGGAGTGGCGTTACGTCCGCGCAGGATAATATCGAACCGGAAGCCCAAGGCAATTTCCGGCGTCGTGGTAGCCCAATCAAATTTGGAAACTAAGCTGTTTCGCGCACCCTCATCAGGAACGCTATTAAAAATCGGATCAAATTCCTGAAGCGGATCTCCAGGAAAATACATTTGTGTAACCAAGCGTGTCGCGAACGCCGGCCCGAACAGCGAAAAATGAATGTGCTGTGGTCGCCAGGCATTGGAATGATTTCGCCAGGGATAAGCGCCCGGCCGGATCGTAACGAATCGATAGTGTCCTTGTTCGTCCGTGAAGGTCTGTCCCACTCCCGTGAAGTTCGGGTCCAGGGGTGCTTCGTGTTGGTCCCACTTGTGCAAATAACGTCCTGAGGCATTGGCCTGCCAGATTTCGATTAACGATTCGCGAACCGGACGACCATCTTCATCCAACACTTGCCCGCTGACGATAATGCGCTCGCCGAGTGGCTCACCCTTGCTCTGTCGCGTCAGATCGAACGCACTGGCGGCAATTATCTCTCTCCGGAAAGCAGGCCCGGTAATCTCGGAGAGTGTGTCGGGAAGAGGAATGAGTGGTTGTGTCGGCGCTCGTTTCACGGAGGAAACGTATGGTGGGTGAAGATACTCCGGTTGCGTCCCCGGCGCTGGCTTCCGATATCCCCGCAATGGCTTCACGCTGCGCACCTCGGCTAGACGCGCTCCAAGATCACCGAGATTCCCTGGCCGACGCCAATGCACATGGTGCACAGTGCAAAACGGCGGTTCGTTCGTTTTAGTTGATACACAGCCGTAGTGGCAAGGCGCGCTCCACTGGCACCAAGCGGATGTCCCAGCGCAATTGCCCCGCCGTTGGGATTCACATGCGCAGCGTCGTCCGGTAAGCCGAGTTCCCGAAGCACCGCGAGTGCCTGTGCGGCAAAGGCTTCGTTCAATTCAATCACATCCATTTGACCGATCGTCATTCCCGCTCTGACCAGGACCTTTTGGGTAGCTGGTACGGGGCCCATTCCCATAATCCGTGGAGCTACGCCAGCCGTCGCTGCCGAGACAATCCGTGCCTTGGGTGTTAGCCCATATTTCTTTACAGCATCCTCGGATGCAACGAGCAAAGCACATGAGCCATCGTTTACGCCGGAGGCGTTGCCGGCCGTCACGGTTCCGTCTGGCTTGACCACGCCCTTTAATTTTGCAAGCGCATCCAGCGTAGAGTCGGGGCGCGGCTGCTCGTCGGCGGTAACAAAAACCGCATTGCCTTTTTTTTGCGGAATGCTGACGCTGACAATCTCTTCCGCAAGACGGCCCGCCCTGATCGCCTCTGCGGCGCGTTGTTGGCTGCGAAGCGCGAACGCATCCTGGTCCGCGCGGGCCACTTTATATTCCTCCGCGACAATTTCCGCGGTTTCCGGCATGGCATCTGTTCCATACTTTGCTTTCATTGCAGCGTTCACAAAACGCCAACCGATCGTCGTATCTTCGATCTTCATGCCTCGTGAAAACGCGCTCTCCGCTTTGCCCATCACGAATGGCGCGCGAGACATGTTTTCCACTCCTCCGGCAAGGACCAGATCAATCTCCCCGCTTTTGATGCCGCGCGAGGCTACGGCTAGCGCATCCAGACTGGAGCCGCAAAGACGATTTACAGTGCTCCCCGATATCTCCTCTGGCAAGCCGGCCAGCAGCAGCGCCATGCGTGCCACATTGCGGTTGTCCTCACCGGCCTGGTTCGCGCATCCATAAACCACGTCGTCCAGAGCGTTCCAGTCAACCGTCGGATTGCGTTCAACGAGAGCCTTGATCGGGATGGCGGCCAGGTCGTCGGTCCTGACAGTGGAAAGTGCGCCCCCGTACCGGCCAAAAGGTGTTCGAATCGCATCGCAGATATAGGCATTCGTCATGGCGTATCGGGCATTCCTCGTTTAAGTCTACCGTAAACACACGTGGGAAAACCAAATGCCATGCAAAGCAGAGCGGTCTACGATAGACTCGGCCAAGGCCAGCTACCACGCCGGAGTCATCTTGCGCACCGACTATGCTCATCCATCGAAAAGAAATACAGATTGAATGGGGCGATTGCGACCCCTTTGGAATCGTCTTTTTCCCCCGCTATTTTGAATACTTTGATGCGTGCACCAACGCGCTCTTTCATCACGCCTTAGGAATCAAGAAGGCCGAAATGTTGCGCCGGTACAAGATTGCCGGCATCCCGTTGGTGCGTGCCAGTTGTAATTTTCTTGTTCCGTCCTCATTTGGCGATGTTGTGCACGTGGATTCGTGCGTGACAGAGTGGGGAAAGAGCAGTTTCGCCGTGCAACATAAGCTTTTTCGCGGCGATACTCTGGCCGTCGAGGGAAGGGAAAAGCGTGTGTGGACGGTACGTCTGTCCGTCGATCCGTCCAAGGCGAAGAGCCACCCCATCCCCAAAGAGGTCATCGAGAGATTTTCCTAGAAGCTGTTGCACAACTTTGAACAAGCCATTGAAATGACTAGGGTTGAGTATTCGGAAATAGGAGATAAACAAAGTCAGCAGCGCCGAAGGAGGGCCGATGGCGCGATCCGGTCCGTTGCTGACCGAAGCGCAGTGGAAGAAAATCGCGCCCTTGCTCCCCAAGCCGCCCAAACAACGCAAGGGCGGTCGTCCGTGGATCGAGAATCGCCGCGTGCTGGAAGGGATTCTGTGGATTCTGCGGAGCGGGGCTCGCTGGCAGGACCTGCCGGAGAAATTCCCGCATCCTTCAACGTGCTGGCGGCGACTGCGAGACTGGGAGGAGCGGGGCATTTGGTTGAACATCTGGCGGTCGTTTCTGAGCGAGTTGAACGAGCGCCAGCAATTAAAGTGGAGCGAATCGTTTCTGGACGGGAGTTTCGCCCCCGCGAAAAAAGGGGCTGCGGAGTCGGAAAAACCAAGCGGGGCAAGGGGACGAAGTGGATGGTGGTGGTCGACGGCCGCGGTCTTCCTCTGGGAAACTACCTTCACTCTGCATCCCCGGCGGAAGTCAAACTCGCGGAAACGACGCTCGCGGCGATCCGGGTAAGACGGCGTCATCGGGCGGGCCGTCCTCGACAGAAACCGCTGAGGGTGATCGCCGATAAAGCGTACGACAGTGATCCGTTGCGAAAGCGATTGCGACGTCGCGGGATCGAACTGATCTGCCCGCACAAGAAGAATCGCGTGCGGCCCGCGACGCAGGATGGTCGAGCGCTGCGGCGTTACCGAAGGCGATGGATTGTCGAACGGACCAACGCCTGGCTCGGAAACTTCCGACGCTTGGTCGTGCGTTACGATCGCTCTCTCACGATCTATGGCGCGTTCTTTCATATCGCCTGCTTCATGATCGTATTACGGAGGGTTGTGCAATAGCTTCTAGGTTTCTGTCTCCTTTTTCGATGGCCAAACTACACACACAAGTCGGGATCATCGGCGCCGGACCCGCGGGTTTGACGCTGGCTCACCTGCTCCATCTACAAGGGATCGAAGCCGTGGTTCTGGAACGCCATTCGCGCGAGTACGTAGAGACACGCGTGCGTGCGGGGGTCCTGGAGCAGGGCACGGTGGACATCTTATGCGGTTCTGGCGTAGGCGAACGCCTGAAACGCGAGGGTCTCCAACACCAGGGAGTCGAACTCCGCTTCGATGGCACCGGCCACCGCATCGATTTTCAGGATTTGGTCGGCAAGTCCATCACGATTTATGCGCAACAGGAAGTCGTCAAAGATTTGATCGCGTCGCGAATGGGCCATAAAGAGCCTCTTTTTTTTGAGGCGGAGGCGATGCAAATAGAGGGCTACGAGGCCAGCCCAAAAATCCGCTATCAGCACAACAATGAGAACCACGAGATTTCCTGCGATTTCATTGCCGGATGCGACGGATTCCACGGCATTTGCCGGTCCGCGATTCCGGCGGGTCAACTGCAGATTCATGAGAGGCATTATCCGTTTGCCTGGTTAGGAATTCTGGCGCAAGTGCCCCCCGCGTCGCACGAACTGATTTACACCTATCACGAGCGAGGGTTCTCTTTGCTCAGTATGAGGTCACCTGAAGTTTCCCGCCTCTATCTACAGTGTGCTGCCGATGAAAATATTGAGAACTGGCCAGACGATCGTATTTGGGAGGAACTACGCACGCGTATGGCGACGCGACAAGGGTTTGTGCTTAAGGATGGGCCAATCTTCCAGAAGGGAATTACTCCCATGCGGAGTTTCGTGGCCTCTCCCATGCAATTTGGAAAACTGTTCCTGCTGGGCGATGCGGCGCACATTGTTCCACCAACGGGCGCCAAAGGCTTGAATCTGGCAGTAGCGGACGTCCGCGTCCTGACGCGTGGTCTGGTGGAATTCTACAAGAATGGAAACCGCGAGCCACTTCAGCAATATACAGAACGCTGTTTGCGCCGGGTATGGAAGTGCCAACGATTCTCCTCGTGGATGACCTCGATGCTGCACCGTTTCCCCCAGGAAGACAGTTTTTCCCACCACATTCATCTCGCTGAGCTGGACTATGTGACCAGCTCCCGCGCGGCCGCTACAACGCTTGCGGAGAATTATGTGGGCCTCCCCTTCGACTCCCCAGGCCTGGTTTGAACTCCTTTATCTTCGTTTTGTCTTGCGCCAAGCGAAAACGAACCGAACTAGCGTGTATACTCAGGTCCACCATCAAATCCGCCGCCGTGAGGAACCCTAAACCCTAAAGGAGAATTCGATGAAGAGCTTTTTGCATTTAGCGTTCTTGCTGTTTGTTCTGGGAGTCAGTGCTGCCGTCGCTCAAGATGTCACCTACAACTTCGACCAGGGCACGGACTTCTCGAAATTCAAGACCTACAAGTGGGTCAGCATTAAGAATGCGCAGCAGGTGGACGAAATTACGGCGCGGCAGATCACAGCTACGATTGACACGGGATTGGCGAAAAAGGGTCTAACCAAGACCGATGCGGATAATGCCGATCTATATATCGCCTACCAGACTGCTATTGGATCCCAGCAGCAATGGAACGCCTATAACACCGGTTGGGGCTATGGGCCGCGTTGGGGCGGGGGCATGGCCACCGCGACTTCCGAGACGATTTATACCGGCCAGCTCGATCTGGACATGTACGACTCTGCAAACAAAAGACTGGTTTGGAAAGGGACTGTGGCCAAAACAATCGATCTAATGCCAAGCCTGACAAACGGCAAAAGAACATCACGAAATCCGTCGAGAAGTTGCTGAAGAACTTTCCGCCGAAGCGGAAGTAGCAAAAACGCAGGTATTTTAGCAGGAAGCAGGGGCTGGCGACTAACGCATTCGGCGCGACTTGCCCGCTGGCGTTCGCCGTTCTCCGGCCCCATAATGTTTCTAACTGAAATGTTACTAAACACAGTGAACGGCGAAGAAGCATGGTTCGCCGATCCGAAGCGAACCCAGCTTTGACAAAAAACAATCGACGTAGTCCCCGACACAGTATTATGGAGCGCGGAGTTTTCTTGGCGCTTGCCCTTGTGTGTTTGTGCGGTTGGTTGCGCGCCACAGAAAAGAAGGAAGAAAGAACCCTTGCGCCGGAAAGGACCTCGAGCAGTAATCCTTCTGCCTCCGACAATGACGCGAACTGCCGGATCATTTATCTTGGATTTGTGGGTGCCTTAGAGCCCGGAACCAACAAGTACTCCGGTGTTGTGCAAATTCGCAAAACCCTCCAGGGGAAGGAGTTTACAGACATCTGCGCGAAGTCGCTTTCTCCCTACGTTTGGACCGAAGGCCGCGACTGGTTGATGAAGCATTTCCCTTCCCATGAAGGTGTCCTCACTCCGGCCGAACTGGAACATGCTCCCAAGGTCATCCTCGTCGGGCACAGTATGGGTGGCTGGGCTATGATGAGCGTGGCGCGTGAGTTGCGCGATCGCGACATCCCTGTCGAACTCACGATCCAGATGGATAGCGTCGGGATTACGGACATCACCATACCTCGCAACGTCAAATCCGCCGCAATCTTTCATGCGCACGATATGTTGATGTTTATGACCACGAAGCACGTGCGGCGCGAGGATCCCAGCTACACCCAAGTTGTGGCTGACGTTATGGTCGATGGCGCCGGGCACCAATCCATTACCCGCGATCCAAGAATCCGTGAGCTAGTGATGAAAACGATTCAGAGCTTGCGCTTAGCCTTGGCAGCAAAATCGGCCCCCATGGTCCCCTATGCAGCCGCTAAGGATACGCACAGCACCGAGCCGCGCTAAATTCCGCAGTTTGCAAAAGGGGCATGGCATCGCCACGCCCCTCTTCGCACGGTACTTTACCAGCCCTGGCGATATTGGCGGCTCAGGTACTGGTTGGCTTCGGGAACGTTGGTCACGCGCATATTCGCGCCGTCGTATTGAATCTTCTTGCCGGCACGCAGCGCGACCACACCCAGGAGCATAACTTCCGTCAGTTTGGCAGCATACTCAAACGACGAATCCGTCTGCGTTTTGCCCTTCGCCGCGTCCACCCAGTTCATCTCGTGCTCTTCCTTCGGGATCCGCGCCAGCTTCTCTGGCGGTTTCCCAACAGAATCGTGGAGCGACTGAGGAAGTAACCGCGGATGCGCGCCGTAGGTGTTGTGCATCAGCTTGCCCTTGCTCCCAATCAGGATTGCGCCACCCTCCTTAATCAATTCCTCATTTCCCAATTCCTCTGGCTTTGGAGGCATGAGCCCGCCGTCATACCACGTGAGTTTGACGGGCGGCATCGTACCACGTGCGGGAAATTCGTAGAAAATAAGTTCACCCGCAGGATAGGAAGCACCATTGAACGGAGTCGAAACGGTTTCGATGGAAGTGGGCAGGCCCAGGTTGAGGGCCCACATGGAGACATCGAGCAAATGCGCTCCCATATCCCCAATGGCGCCGCAACCCCAGTCCGTCCAACCGCGCCAGTTGAACGGGTGGTAAATGGGGTGGTACGGAACCCCTGGGCCAACGCCGAGGAATAGATCCCACGAGAGCGTTTCCGGCACTGGATAATTTCCCGCCATTGCCGCCGCCAAACGTGCATCCACGCCGCCCTGATCCCACTTGAGCGTGTCCAATGGTTCGATGGCAGCTTTCGGACGCGGAACACCTTGCGGCCAAAATCCCACGGGCCGGTCGGTCCAGACATGGATCTCGCGAACCTCACCGATTGCCCCAGACCAGACATATTCAACCGCCGTGCGTGTGTCATCGAGGGAACGGCCCTGGTTGCCCATCTGCGTTGCAAGCTTCGTTTCCGCAGCGCGCTTGGCAAGGCGGCGCGCTTCATCGACCGACCAGCACAGTGGCTTTTGCACATACACATGCTTCTTCAGATCCATACACGCCAGAGCTATGGGCGCGTGCATGTGGTCGGGCGTGGCAATCACTACCGCATCAATGTCCTTCTGCTGGTCGAGCATTTTCCGGTAGTCGGAATAACGCTTGGCCTTCGGAATCAGATCATTTTTCAGATGAAGGATATCGGCGAGACGCTGTTTCGTCTTTTCTGAGTCCATTTTCGGAGCAGGCTTGCCGTTGGCGGGGGCCGCGTCTGGATGATCGATGTGCGCCTGAAGATTAGCAACGTCCGTATCCAGTCGAGAAAGATTCTTGTCCGTATACCCCCAATCCACATCGCAGAGCGCCACAATGTTCTGGCTGGCGAGATTGATGAGATTGCTGCGGCCCATCCCGCCAACGCCCACACAGGCGATGTTCAACATGTCGCTCGGCGGTGTAAACCCTTTTCCGAGTACATGACGCGGAACAATGGAAATCGCCGCACCCGTTACCGCGGCACTTCGAATAAAACTACGGCGTGACACTTCACCTGATGAGTTCATTCGGGGTTTCCTCCATCCGCACGACATTATGACCCCACAAAAACGTTATTGCGATGCCTAAGTTCCGTGACGGTAACGGGTTCGGAAGAAAAAGGGCCAATTGAAAGAGGTCGAGGGTTACTCACCAACGGAAATGAAGCGCTCACCCGCCTGAATCTCAATGACCATAGCCGTATGCGCTCTATGAAGGGAATGGACCAGTTCTATTGTTGTGGTCACAAACGTGGTCGATGTCCATGCAAATTATCTGCGAGGCAAGATCGACGCGGGCTCGGACCGTCCTCTCATCCGCACATCCGCGGGGTTGCCTACCAGATCGGCAACGGTAAGCACTATAACGAGGCAGGGGGACGGTGTGGTTAGGCATGAATTGCCGGTTTTCCAGGTGGCCGTGTAAAAGAGCAGAGAAGCAAACTCTCATCTAGTGGTGACCGCCACCTCCGCTAAATCCGCCACCCCCGCCACCGCCGTGGAATCCACCTCCACCAAATCCACCCCCACCGTGGAACCCGCCGCCTGTGCTTGCGTGGAAGCCGGTCCCTCCGCGGAATCCACCACCGTGGAATCCGCTGCCGTGCAGGTAACTGCCTCGCGACCCGAGCGCCACGCCTCCTTCCGTCCGCGTGCCGTAGTGCACGCCATGACCGAAGTTCTCCGGGTTTCCGTAATGCGTTCCCGGACCCCACCGCGCCGGATCCGGACCGAAGCGATGAGGATAGTGGCCGTATCCATACCCGTAGCCGTATCCACCATAGAAGCCACCGCCCCAGATAGGCGCGCCAAAAGCGCACCACGGCGAATAGAAACCCCATCCAAAGGGACTGAAAAAGATGCCGTCCCACGGCAGGAAGGTGTATGCGCCAAACCAGGGATCCCAATACCAGCCGTCGCCGTACCAGCCGGCCCCGCCGTACGCATAGGTCGGCGCATAATCGACGTTCGCCTCGGCGAGATACGAGGAGCGCAAGCTGGCCCAGCGATACAGATCTTCAGCCTCTACAGTCTTTTTGTCGAACTTGCGGGCCTTCAGTGGTTCCGTCATGGTTAAATCCACCATGTGTCCGGCTTTCACGGTGGCGTCTTTGTGCGCATCCTTCACCCTGGCCTCCCCGTCGAGAACGCGCAGTTCGTGCCGGTTCCCGTTGAAGTCGTACAGGCCGGTTTTCAGCAATTCTGTCTCGCGGCCATCCTGTTCAATCCCCAGGAAATTCTCCGGATGCAGTTCCACAACTTCCACCATCGCTTCGCCCTTGTCCACCGATACAACCGTGTTGGTCAGACCTGTGGCGATCATTCGTGCGGAACTCTCGTCTCCCAAGCGAACGAACACGCCCGGTGTCAGTAGAATCTCGGCCTTGCCCTTGTCTGTGGAGAGAACTTCTCCCGGGGCCAGTTCGACTTTGCCAATTGATTTGCCGTCCAGGCTTTGTGTCCCCGCGAAGACTTGTCCTTCCACATAATTTATGGTTCCCGGCCGCGCCGGCGGCTGTGAATCCTCCGCGCGAAGCGGCGATGTAGAGAGGGACAGAACTCCTGTTAAACCAAACAAGAGAAATTGAAGTGAGTTTTTCATGGCGCGCTCCTGCTCGATGCGCGGCGTCCTCGACGAACACCTACTGTAGAAGGCAATTCCTGTGCCGTCTCCGTTGCCGCAAATTCGATTAGGGTAACTGCCACATTTTCTAAGCGGGGAAGCAGAGCGAACGAAACGAATGTAATGCAGAAGCGCTAGGACCATTCTCGTATTTTGTGCTTGTTTAGCGGTCCCAGTGTGAAGAAAGCGAACAGCACAGATTGGGGGAAGCTTCGACGCTCCAACGGAGCATATGGGGCAGCGGTCGCGTACGCGCGGATGACTGGTGTGGTGCCGCCGTGGTCAGGGAACTGACGGAATTGGAAGATGGAAATCGGAAAATGGAAAGTGGGAAAAAGCGAGGGATCCCTCGCAGCGCTCGGAATGACGGATAGGTAGTGGGAACTGGGTACGGCGTGAGTGAAGTTGTGCGCTGACGTGCAAAAGAAAAAGGGCGCGGCGATTGCTCGCAGCGCCCGAAATGGTTGAAGTAGATTTTCTGTCTAGCGCATGCCAGTGCCGGAAGCGGCGCTAGCGGACTTGGCGTTTGGGTCCAGACTCAACAAGCCTTCGGTGGCGGAGACGGCAACGATGGAACCGTCATGGCGTGTCCAGATCGCGGGGAAGTAACTCTGCGAGAGCGGATCATCCAGCTTCTGCCAGGACTTTCCGTTATCGAAGGAAGCCACGAGCCCGTGCTTCTGTAGAGCCGCAACCAACGCGGTGCCGTTGCCGGCAACGGATTGGAAGGACAGTTCGCGAACATCCTGGCGCTGCCAGGTTTTGCCGGCGTCGCGCGTGCCATAAAGGCCCATGTTGGTGGTGATGAAGAGGGAAGAATCGTCGATGCGGTGAATTCTCAGGTTGCCCGCAGCGGCGAAGGAAAGTTCCTGCGCCTCCCAACTCCCGCCCTTGTTGGCAGAGAAGACCAGGTTGCGTTCGAGAATCGCCCACACCTGAGTGCCATCCGCAGAAACTTCCACGGATTGCGCCAGCTTGTGAACCAGAGGATCCTTGCCGGCGGGCTTCCAGGTTTTGCCTTCATCGGTGGACATCAGCAAGCCACCGGTGGTTGCGGCATACCATGTGTCGCTGCCGAAGGCCATATCGTTCACAAGGAAAGCGGAGAGCGTGGGAACCGGCTTCTTAACGGCAGGAGCAGGCTTCGCAGCAGCGGCGGTCTTTTTGCCCTTGGTGGTCGTGGTCTTGGCCGCAGTGGTGGTGGCGTCGGGAACATACAAGCCCGCGCGCGCCCATTTCTTAGTGGAATCGTCGTACTTGGACCAGCCACCATTGGTGAGGGAAGCCCACCAGCCGGACGGAGTAGCGTAGACGTGACGCAGTTCGGTGCGCTTCAAGCCAGGGCCGAGCGTCGTCCAGGAATTGCCGCCATCTTTCGTGGCGATGAAGGCATCGTTGTCGAAAGTGAGCACGACAAGGGCGTTGCCAGGATGTTCGCGGTCAACAGCCACATCGGAAATGTGCATGTGGTGGAATCCGTTGTTGGCGGCGGTGAACGTTTCGCCGCCATCATTGCTGATCTGCACGCCTTCGCGCTCAGTGCCAATGATCAGCTTCTGCGGATTCTTCTTGTCGATGATCATCGCGTTGATGATCCAGTCGCCCGGAGTCACGCGACGGAAATCCTTCTCGTTGACGGTCTTCCACAACCCGCTGGTTGTGCCCGCGTAGAGAATGTCGGCGTTCGTGGGATCCATGCGAATGAGTTGCGTGCGGCGGAAGACGTTCGGAATGCTCTTGTACTTTACCCATTCCGTGCCGCCATTCAAGCTGTGATAAATGCCGGAGCAGGCGACGGCGTGAACGTTGTCGGAATTGGCCGGATCCACGATGATGTTCATCACGTCGGAATCGTCGATCATGCCCTTCACGACCGGGAACCAGTCTTTGCCACCGTTCGAGGTCTTCCAGGGCAAGTGATACGTTCCCGCATAAATGATGTTGTTGTCCTTGGGATCGAATGCGACGGAGTCAAAGCGGTTCAGGTCCGGATGATTATCCGGAGTAATTTTCACCCAGCTTGCGCCTTCGTCCTGCGAGCGGTAAACGCCGGTGAGTGAACCTGCGAGAAGGAGCTTCGCATCCGTGGGCGATTGCGCCAGCGCGCGAACGGTCTCGTGCGCCAGTCCTACGATATTCCACGTATGGCCGCCGTCATCGCTGCGATACACACCGCCGCCGCCGGAATAGAGCGTCCAACTGCTGGCATAGAGACGATTCGAATCGCGTGGGTCGACGATGATGTGGGTGACCACGTCATCCTGACCAGTGCCGATTCGGCTGATCATCTGCCAGTGGGCGCCCTCGTCACTTGAGGTGAAAATGTGCCCATCGGAGGTACCGAGAAAGAGCTTGGTCGCGTTATTCGGGTCGGCCGTCAGGGAAATGACGGTGCCTCCCGGAGGTCCGGCTTGTCTCCAGACCTGTGCCGGAAGAGAACCCGGGGTGATCGCGGCCATGGCCGCCAATCCCAAACTGAGAAGTGTTTGTTTCATATGCATCCGATTCTCCCCTAAGGGCCGGTAGGCCCACAAGAAGGAAGTCTACGTAAGAAGGATAACGAGCGGTGCTGGCCAAGAGGCCAGAATGGGGGCAAGTCTTTCCGTACTAGTACCCCGATAGCCACCGGGTTGCGCGGCAACATATATATGGCAACTTCCTTCCCCTATCCGTGTTCTATCCATGGGAGGCCTTTCCGAGCATACTAGACGGCAGGCTTTCCGGGCCCGGAATATAGCCGTGGGCTCTTCAGGGGAAAGGTTATGAACGCTAATTCGATAGGCTCAAAGATAGCTGGCCTTCTGACTGGCTTTGCCGTTGTGCTGTTTCTGACGGCGCCCCCGCTTCGCGCGCAGGGTCAGCCGCAGCGGCAGGATCAGCCTCAAGTCCAGGAACACCCCCCCGCGGAAAACCAGGGGATGCAGGCAGATCCCAATTTACCGGCCGTGGATGACAATATTACCGACGACGAGTCTCATAACCCACCCTCGCGCGTGGCGCGCATCAGCTTCGCGGATGGTTCCGTTTCCCTGCAACCCGGTGGCACCGGTGATTGGGGTGTGGCTGCGAAAAATCGCCCGATAACCATAGGGGACAAACTGTGGGTCGACAAAGATTCCCGTGCGGAATTGCAGGCTGGGCAAGTGGCCATCCACTTGGGTGGCATGAGCGCGCTTTCGTTTCTCAACTTGGATCAAAACGTGACGCAGATCCGATTGCCCGAAGGAAGGATTAATTTTCGCGTACGCGAAATTCGTCAAGGGGAAAACTACGAAGTAGACACGCCCAATCTGGCCTTTACGGTGAAGGAAGCGGGCGCATTCCGCCTTGATGTAAACGAGAACGGTGATTTCACGAGCGTCACGGCAATTCGCGGCGCCGGCGAAATTGCTGCCTCGGGGCAAGTCTACCCGGTAAAAGCTGGGGAGCGCTTGGATGTCACGGGCCTCGACGGCAACGTGAAAGTTTCGACTGGGGCTGCGGCGAACCCGGATGCCCTGGACCAGTGGGCGCAGCAGCGTGACCTGGGCGAAGACAATTCGCCTTCCGCGAAGTATGTGAATCGCGACACGGTGGGCTACAGCGACCTTGATGATTACGGCACTTGGAAGCAGGATCAGACGTATGGCAACGTCTGGGTTCCGAACAATGAGCCGTCAGACTGGGCCCCGTACAGTAATGGAAATTGGTCCTACATCGCGCCGTGGGGATGGACGTGGGTGGGTTACGAGCCTTGGGGCTTTGCGCCGTACCACTATGGCCGTTGGAACTATTTTGGTTCCTACTGGGGCTGGTGCCCAGGACCGATTTATTCCTATCCGTTTTACGGGCCCGCGTTCGTGGGCTGGTTGGGCGGATTTGGATTCGGGTTCGGCTTTGGATGGGGCGGCGGCTTCGGTTGGTTCCCTCTGGGATGGGGCGAACCGTTCCATCCGTGGTACCACTGTGGATGGGGCTATTGGAACCACATCAACGTACACAACACGTACTTCCACAACTTCAACGCCGCGGGCTACCGCAATTTCAACAATTATGCGTACGCGCATAACATTCACGCGGTGACGACGGCTTCGCACAGCACATTTGTGAACGGGCAAGCCATTAACCGCGGCGCGCAACATCTGAACGAAACTGCGTTGCGCAATGCTCAGGTCACGAGCGGAATTCACGCGACGCCAACGCACGCGAGTTCGTTCGGCGCAGCCAATGCGCGGGCCGGACACGTAGCGACTCCGTCGGCCAGCGTGGAGAACCGCAGCGTTATGGCGCGAAGCACGCCAGCAGCGGCTGCATCTCACTCGGCTGTGCACACCATGAACACATCGGCGTATTCGGCAGGACATTCGACCACCTCAACGGTGGCGCGCTCCATGTCAACAACCGCGCCGCGGGGGATGAGCTCCAGCCGGTATTCGGAGCTTTCTTCGAGCCGTCCACCCTATGCGACGCAACCTGGGCGCTCCGGGGCCACTAGCACCTATAACAACTCCACTCGCCCGAACTCTTCGACTTCCGGCCGCTCGTGGAGCGCGCAGGGGAATACGACGGACTCCGGTCGAGCGCCGCAAGGCTTCGGCAGCACGAATCGTCCGAGCAATACGATAAACGGCAACCGCAGCTACTCCACGAATCGCCCGCCGTATGCGGGGACGGGCAACTCGAGTGCGCGGTACTCGACCAACCGGCCGCCATCTGCGTACAGTGGAACTGGAAACCGTTCCTATAGCCCCCCGTCATACAACGGGAACCGGGGCTATTCTGCGCCACGCTCCTACAGTTCGGCTCCGCGCGGATATTCCGCTCCTCGCAGCTATAGCGGCGGTGGTGGCGGCTATCATGGGAGCCCCAGCGGTGGTGGATTTCACGGCGGTGGTGGTGGAGGCGGTGGCGTTCATGGTGGCGGCGGAGGCGGCCACGGTGGAGGCGGCCACGGTGGAGGCGGTGGACACCACTAAGTAAGTTTGATTGATCAACCCCTGGCCCGTTCCCAGACATGGGGAGCGGGCTTTTTTTGTGGTGCCTCTTTCGCGACCAGCGTCGCAAGTGTCAAAACTCTTCTGCTTCCGCCGTGTTACACATAGTGATGGCGGGCTTTCCAGGTTTAGTTCCCGAACCAGCCGGGAGCATTTACGCCAGCGAACGACATTTCTGGCCCGACACCACGAGACTTTCACTTCGTCAGCGCATTTCCCTGTTAGGATTTCTGCATCGGCGCGGTGAAACGGATCCAGGAGAGAAAGACAAATGAAGACACGAGCACAACACTGGGTGATCTTGTTCACCATCCTTTTTACATTTTTCTTGGTTGCTCCCCGCCGAGCCTTTGCGGATGGCGATGATCCTCCTGGCCGAGTAGCGCGGCTCAGTTTCGTGGACGGACAAGTATCGTTTAGTCCCGCTGGCACCGATGATTGGGTGAGCGCGGTTCTCAACAGACCGATGACTACGGGCGACAAGCTGTGGACCGATCAGAACAGCCGCGCCGAGTTGCACATTGGTTCTGCCGCCATTCGCCTCGGGGACCAGACGGGCTTCTCGTTCCTCAATCTTGATGACCACATGATGCAGGTGCGACTGACGGAAGGCACCATGAGTTTGCGTGTACGGCGACTGGGGCAGGACGAGTCCATCGAAGTCGATACTCCCAACCTGGCGTTTTCGATTCTGCGTCCCGGCCACTATCGCGTCAGCGTCAACGAGGCGGGTGACACGACCATCATTAACGTGCGAGAGGGCCAAGGGGAAGTAACGGGCGGCGGTTCCGCGTACACGGTTCATCCGAGCCAACAAGGGATTTTTACGGGAACAGATACCGTGAACGCGGACATCGAACCACTGCCGGATCCGGACAGTTTTGATTCGTGGTGCGATGAACGCGACCTGCGTGAGGATCATTCTGTGGCGCGCCGGTATGTTTCCGACGATGTGATCGGTTATGAGGATCTGGATGATTACGGCGGTTGGCGTCCCGTGCCGGATTACGGCACGGTCTGGTTCCCGCACGCCAGCGTAGTGGGTTGGGCGCCGTACCGGTTTGGTCATTGGGCGTGGGTTTCGCCGTGGGGCTGGACGTGGGTCGACGATGCGCCGTGGGGATTTGCACCATTCCACTATGGACGTTGGGTATTCGTAGGCGGCGGTTGGGGCTGGGTGCCCTGCCCGCCACCGGTGGTCGCGGTCGCGTATGTGCGGCCGGTCTACGCGCCTGCACTGGTCGCGTGGGTGGGAGGGCCTCACTTCGTGGCCGGAATTGGTTTTGCTGGTGGAGGGTTTGCCGCGGGGGTCAATGTAGGATGGTTTCCGCTGGGGCCACGGGAAGTGTTTGTGCCTTCGTATCCGGTGAGCCGGACGTACGTCAACAACGTGAACATCTCGAACACGACCGTGAATCAGACGGTAATCAACAATTACTACAGCACGACGATCGTCAATAAGAATGTGACCGCGAATAACGTGCGGTACGTAAATCAGAGCGTTCCTGGTGCCGTGACCGCGACATCGCCGCACGCATTCACGTCGGCGCAACCCGTGGGCCGAAATATGGTCGCGGTGAACCAGCAGGAAGTTGCCAGCGCGCCGGCAGCGGTGCGCGCACCTGCAGTGGTTCCGCCGAAACAGGCAGTGCTTGGATCGGGCGCACCGTCGAATGTTCATCCGCCTGCGGCAGTGCAAAACCGACCGGTGGTAGCGAAGACGCCGCCGCCACCGCCTCCGCCGTCGTTTGCAATGCGGCAGGCGGCCATCGAGAAAAATCAAGGAAGGCCAATTTCGGCGATGGAAGAGCGGCAGTTGCAGCCGGCGCAAAACCGGGCGGCGACTACCGCGGTGAAGATTGCGCCTCCGGCAACCCCAGGCACACCGCACGTCAATACGGTGCAGGGCGGCAACCCCGGCCCCTTGAACACGAACCGGCCTGTCAGCAATGCGGGCCAAGCGAACGTGCCAGCGAACCAGCCCACAAATACGCATGGGTATAACGACCGGCCACCCACCTCGCGTCCTGCGGCGACGACTGTGAATCCGCAGCTCGAACAGAAACATCAGCAGCAGATTCAGCAACTGCAGCAGAAACAGGATCAGGAATACCAGAAGCTGCAGCAACAGCAGAATGTGGAGCAGGAGAAAATCAAGCAGCAAAACATACAAGCAGAACAGCAGAAAGAGATTCAGCAAAAGCAACAACAACAGTTAGAGCAGCTCAATCAGAAGCACGAGCAGCAACAGCAGAACTTGAAACAGAAGCAAGACGCGGAACACGCCAAGGCGTATAAGGAGCCGGCGAAACCCAAACCGAACGAGGACAAACCACACAAATAAGCCGGACCAACTCGTGCGGCGACATCCTTCGTCGCGCAACCGGTGAATGATCATGGATGGAAGTGTGAGGCGCGGGGTTTTAGCTCGCGCCTTATTTCGTTTGTGTGCCGAGCCTTTAGCAGCCTGGAGGTGCAAGACCTCTTCACAACGTGATGGACGGGAAGTGATCGCGAAGCGCAAGGGCGTCGTCGTGAGGCGGGTCTGAAAGAACCGTGGAGCAAAGGCGCGAGCCGATGGACAAGAACTGGATTCGAGGCAGACAGTGCCGGGCGAGCGGGCAAACAACCGCGAAGCCCAGATCCATCAAGAGCACTGGAGGTAAATCCAGCGGTGGCGCGCGGAAGGCGGTTGCACTTACCTGACCGCTTACCTATGTCGATTGCCGGGCAGTTTGGCGGTCGCGTTGGGCTCTGTGATATCTTCAAAGAAGTTCTTTATGCCGACACAGTCTGTAACTCCCGAGTTGTTTCGCCGCGTAATGGGCAGTTTTCCCACCGGAATCACGGTACTCACCGCCGAACGAGAGCCTGGCAAGGTTCACGGGATGACCGCGAATACGCTTACTTCGGTTTCCCTCGATCCCTTGTTGATCCTTGTGTGCATCGATCAGAATGCTCGGCTGCTGAGTTGCCTCAAGGCACAGCGGCGCTTTGGCGTGAACATACTGAAAGACACGCAGCAGAAAATTTCCGAATATTTTGCCAAGCTGGAGCAGGACCCCGCTGAAGAGGGGCGGCTTGGCGTTCGCTTCCGGTGGACGCCGACGGGCATCCCTCTGCTCGAAGACGCGCTTGCGCATCTTGCCTGCAACGTCGTGGCGCAATATATGTCCGGGGATCACACGATTTTCGTTGGGGAAGTGGAAAGCATGGAGCTGAAAGAAGGGGAGCCACTGCTGTATCATCGCGGCGGGTATCGGAGCCTGCCTTCATAGCTGTGACGGGCCGGCAGCACGCCAGTGCCAAATAAAAACAAAGAGAATGTTGCCTGAGACGAAGAGAGACTCCTCGCTTCGCGGGTTCCGTTCGGAATAACGATGGGTGGCTCTGCTAAATGGGAAACGCCGAGGGTCTCCGGGACTTTCCCTGCGCTAGATATGTATGTAGAAAGCGGAGGCTATCTGTCGGAACTGCCGCTGGGCCGCGCGGGTTCGGCAGAATCTTCTTTGCGGTGACTTTTCACTTCGCGCAGCGCGTAGATGGGTTTGTTCTGGGATTCGTAGTATGTGCGCGAACTGATCTCTCCGAGAAGGCCCATGGAAATAAACTGAATGCCGCTCAAGAAGAGCACGGTGGCCAGCAACATCAGCGGACCGTGTTCGGCGATCACGTCGATGTGGAACATCAACTTCTTGAATACGAGAAACCCACCGACGAGAAGGCCCGCGCCGGTTCCAGCCAGTCCGAGCAGACCGAAAAATTGGAGGGGCCGGGTGGAATAATCGAGCAGGAACTTTACCATCATCAGATCGAAAAACACGCGGATGGTTCGCCCGATTCCATAATTGGACTTGCCATTCTTGCGTCCGGGGTTGGAGATGGGCACTTCCGCGATGCGGGCGCCGGTGGAACTCGCGAGGGCCGGGATGAAGCGGTGCAGTTCGCCGTAGAGCTGAATTTCCTGGAGAATTTCTTTGCGGTAGGCCTTGAAGGTGGTGCCGAAATCGTGCAGCTCAATTCCGGAAAGCTTGGCCATCATCCAGTTGGCCACACGACTGGGGAGGCGGCGCATGAGCCAGTGGTCGCGGCGGTTGGCGCGCCAACCGCTGACGAGATCAAAGCCTTCTTCGATCTTTTCGAGGAAACGTGGAATCTCTTCGGGGTCGTGCTGAAGATCACCGTCCATGGAGATAACAACACTGCCACGGGCAAAATCAAACCCTGCTTTTAACGCGGCCGTCTGCCCAAAATTACGCCGCAGTCGCACTACGTTGACGCGCCGGTCATGCTCGTAGATTTCAGAAAGTACGCGGTAGGAATTGTCTTTGCTTCCATCATCCACAAAGACCATCTCGTAGGGCTCACCGATGGAGTCCATCACTTCGGTGATTTTCATGTACAACGTGGGGATGTTTTCCTGTTCGCTATAGAACGGGACGACGACAGAATAGTGGATGGGTGTTTCGCTTCGCATACGACGTACCCCCGCGCCTTTCTAGTGCTCTCCCTCCCGCTCTGCTTGCCAGAGTCGGCGGCCCCTCGGTCAACCTGTTGGAGGATGGCGCGGATGCGTCCCCAGCCGCGGTTTCACGCCACTTCCCCTATCAATTGATAGCTTATCAGGCGAATACCCTGCGTGGCGACAAGTTTTCTGATGCGTGGGTCGGTCAGGATCTCCAACTCAGTCTGACGGGATGCTTGCAGGCGGGTGCCGCTGCGCTTCAGGTCCTCATCGGCGTACCCTGGGTGGCACATGAGTTCGGTGGTGCCTTCCGGCAGGTTTTTCAACAACTGCTCGACGCCTTCGCGAGTCATCACGCCGGTCTGCGCGATTCCACAGAAATAATCTGTGGAGACCAAGCCGGCGTGGTCTGCCATGTCGCGAGCATCCCGGGCGAGTAGCTTGAGGCCCCGGGCCTGTACCCCCTGCCTCAGGACCACCCCGGTTTTTTGGTCACCGCCCGAAGACAACAGCGCCCGGAGTTTCGATGCTTCATGGGAAACCCGGATCGCGCGAATGCCGTGCTTCTTGGCGAGCCGCAAGGTGATCTCAAATAAGCCGGGCAGCATCTGGACGTGCTTGTGGCCATCCAAGTGTGTGGGAGAGATGCCGGCCTCACGCACCTTGCGGATTTGCGCGTCCCACTCGCGTTCGACCTCGTCGAGTTCCAATCCACGGGAGGCGATGCGGAGGAGCAGACCCTCCGGTCCGCCCTCCAGATTTCCCTGGGCATTTACCAGTCCGCGGACTTCGTCGACGCTGGCTGTAGGTGGTCCGTCGCTGAGATTGAGATGGACTCCGACGCCTAGTTCTGGATTGGTGCGAGCAGTTTGCAGCGCGGAAGCGAAAGCTTGTCCGTTGGCGAGCAGGGAAGTGCTGGTGACCAGACCTTTGCGGTGCGCCTCGGCGATGCCACGATTGACGCCTTCGCTCCAACCGAGGTCGTCGGCATTTACGATCAAGCTTTTCAATCCGAGGCTCTCTCCTGTCCGTGAGGACAGCTATTCTTTCGGCAGCGCGCTTGCTTTCGTACCATTGACCGAAATTCTCCCTAACTTTAGCATGACCTGCTAGAGGCAACGATGTCAGTTAACTTGCGCGAATTGAAGCAAGTGGGGGCGAAGTACCGCGAAAAGCGCCGCGGACGGCGGATGAATTCCCGCGTGCAGATCCGCCTGGAGTGGGAGACGGGTGACGGCAAACGCCACGCGATTGAGGCATGCACGCGGATCGTGAATCCGTACGGGTGCATGGTGGTGCTGAAGGAATCGCTGGAGCTCGAACAGCGCCTTGCTCTGACGAATCTGGCGACGCAAGGGAGCAATGCCGCAGTGGTGGTGTGGAAGGGGAACGAAGAACCGGAAGGCTGGGAGTACGGCGTGGAACTGATTGCGCCGGATATGGACTTTTGGGGGCTGGACCTGTGACACCATTGCCGAAACCAAATGCGCCGTCGGCGGCTTCGACGGCACAAGTGAAGCGCAGCGCGAATACCGCTCGTCCGCAGACGAACGAAGAACGGCGCCGGGCGCAGCGCGTGCTGCTGCGCATGCCGGTCTTGGTTCACTTGCCCGGGAAGGCAAACCCGCTCCACGGGTTTACGCACACGGTGAGCGCCAGCGGGGCGATGATTATTCTGCCCGAGGGGCTATCGCAGGGAACGAAGCTGGCGATTGAGAATCCGAAGACGCAGAAGAAGGTGGAAGCTCACGTGGTGCGGCCACCCCAGATGAACCCCGAGGGGTCATTAATCCCCGTGGAATTTACGGCGCCTTCGCCACAGTTCTGGAATATTTTCTTTCCGCCGAATCCTGCCAGCTGAGTAAAGCTTCCTATTGCACGGTCAATGCCAGGTTGATCACCTTGAAATCCACGCCTGTGCTAGCTTCGATCCACAGTCCCGGTTGCGTACCGGTGACAACAATCGTTAGGGGAGTCTTGGTCTGAGAAAAGGTATTTTTTGCATCTCCGGAATACTGTGCGGTCACGGCGTGGGCACCTATACCAGGAAAGCCCAGAGGGAGTTGGGCTTGGCCGTTGACCAACGAAGCACTTCCCAGTGGCACGTTCAGCGTATTATCGAACAGAGTCACTGTTCCTGTAGGCTGAGTCCCGGTCACGTTAATCGTAGCCGTTGAGGTTGAGTTGCTCGCGACCTTTGTGTTGGCCACGGACAGAGTAACGCTGGCCGGTGTCTGGGTGCCACCACCACCTCCACCACCGCCACCGCTTTCTCCACCCCCGCATGCGCCTAGAAAAGTGATCAAAGCAATGGTGAGAGAGAAGAAAGACAGCCGACGCATATTTCGTTGGGCTGGGAATAGGAAGAAGACAAAGGCAAACAAAAACGCGGTACCGCTTACTGTCAACCAGGGGTCATTGGCTTTTGCATCAGACCAGTGATTTGGAAACACGACGGTGGTTGAAGTGGACGCAGAAGGGGGCGGAACGCTGCAGCCAAACGTGGCAGTCGCGGTGGCTTGGTTAGACAAGCTGACTGGATTGGGATTGACAGCGCAATTCATTCCGACGACGTAGCCGTTAAATTGCATCAAGGTGAATTGGACCTGGCTGCTCAGCTTTGTGGCCGGCGTGACGGTGATGGGGGTGCTGCCTGACTGTCCGCTGGGAATCGTAAGAGTAAGCTGCTGTGGGCTGACACTGAAATCAGGCGTGATCACCGTAAGGCTAATCGGTGTCAGATAGGAAGAGGAAGAAGCGAAACTCGGGTCACCGTTGAAATTCGCCCAGACTTGTCCGCTTTTCGAAGGAGTGAATACAGCTGTTGCTTGGAGTTCCGCATTTCCGTTTGCGTCCGTGCTGCTCTTGTAGGTGATTGCGTTGCCCTGAATGTATCCATCGGAGGAACTATAGAACTGTACATTTTGTGTAGGGGTGGGAGATTTAACAGACGTATCAACGACGGCCGTTAACGTCACTTGAGCCCCGGCGATAACACTTAGCGGACTGGCGGTCATCGTGGTAGTGGTTCCGAGGTTTACTGAGACGGTTACAGCGCTGTGACTCTATAGTGTCTCCTTTAGTATTTTTACCCGCCTGTCCATTCCAGATAGTACCAGTCGCAATGGCTGTGCCGCCGTCGTAAACAGTGTATGTGCCGGTGGGGACGACTCCTAAACTGTTCGACCTGGTGGTCATATTTAGATTGAACGGGGTGCCAACGGTTGCCACAGTTCCGTTGTCGTTCGTGTCGATTGTTGTCGTGGTGGGGGCCAGCGCTACGGTAAAGGTAGTGGTTGGAGAGGTACTCGGCTGGTAGCTGTTGTCGCCGCTATAGGTGGCCACCAGAGTGTGAGCTCCTGCGGGAAGGTTCGGGGCGAGGTTTCGGGTGTAGCCGCCGACGTTGAGATTGTAGATGCCTGCGCCACCGCCGCCAGTACCGAGGGCGCTCCCTTTATCCGTGAGGGTCACCGTTCCGCTTGGGCAGGTGAGGGGATTCTCCTGGTAGCAGGCAGGGCTTGGTGGTCCGCTTGGGCTGCCAACAGCGTTCTTGTCGGTGGCGTACATTTGGATGATGTAATTCGAGCCGTAGGTCACCGAGGTTACGTTTCCGCTGATTTGATTGCCGTTCGAATCATAAGTGGGGATGACGAGGAAAGTCTGACTGGATTCCTTGCCGACAGTAACGGCAACCGGCGTGGAGTCGCTGGGGGCATTCGTGCCGTCGCCGGCGTAGTGCGCGTACACCTGATAATTGCTGCCGCCGGGCAAACTGTTTTCCGCCGCGTTGACCACTTTACCGCTGGAATTGAGTGTGAACTGATCCGAGCCCTGCGTTGTGGAACCGTTTGGTCCTTGTAGTGTGGCGATTAACGAGACATCGCCGGAAGCGGTTCCGGAAGTGGGCGTCACGGTGACATTCACGGTGACATTTTCGGCAGTGCCGTGCGTGATTCCTGTTGTTGGGCTCAACGTGAGAGTCGTCGTCGTAGGCACGGTATTTACGGTGCCCCAATTCGTAGCAAGATTATTCACGTTGACCGAGCCGAGACCCGTTGTCAGATCGTAGCCTGCGGTCGCGGTCCACGCTTCTGTCGTGGGGCTGCTCGGTTCGACTAAGACCCCATTTTGTGAAGCCACCGTGACGCTGCAATTCGGCGAAGCACCCTGGCAGGGAACGCTGTTTGTGCCTACGCCAGCTGCACCTGTGGGCAATACACTATTTCCCTTGGTCACATCGTTAAAGATGCAGCCTGCCGATTCGGTGGTGCTCGAAGTGCAACTTGCTCCTGATTTCTTGGCTAAGGGGTACAACACATAATTCGCATTGCCCTGTCGAGGAGTTCCTCCATGGGCGGTCTGGTATTGATTCACGAGCGCCATGATGCCGGCAAAAGACGGCGCAGAAGCAGAAGTCCCACCAACGATTGCAAAATTATAGACGCCGGGCGTGAG
Source organism: Candidatus Acidiferrales bacterium (assembly GCA_963775865.1). Lineage (GTDB taxonomy): Bacteria > Acidobacteriota > Terriglobia > Acidiferrales > UBA7541 > Acidiferrum. The sequence goes on from CAVZKU010000016.1 coordinate 496,899, forward strand.
ATTGCATTGTGAAGGACCTGTGATCACGCCGGTACCCGCGCAAACGATGTAGCCGCTGCTATCGAAACCGGGGCTGGCAAACAAGGAAACGTCGGGAAGATCGCGGTGGTTATCATTGGGCATGCCGGCAACGCCCATCTGCCACTTGGGCTTGCCGTAGGTGTTGCTGGCGCCACCGCTACCCGCAAAGATATTCAACGATCCACCTGGAGCGCTCGAGCCACAACCCGTCAAGCCGATCTGGGCGCAACTTTCGTTCCAAGGAATTTCCGGGATATAACTGAGAGCCGATTCGCCGGTGGTGGAGTTGTTTGCTGCGCTCCAAAGTTCGTCCATTTATTCACTTGATCAAAATCGGTGCCGCCCAGCGCCAGGTTGTAGGGTGTCGAGCCCAATCCGCTTACGGCCAATCCCTGGGCTGCGACTGTCGCGGTGTTGAAATCATCGCAACCGGCGGAGCCACCGTCCCCTGCGGACAAGATCGCGGTGATACCTTGCGCTGCGGCTTGCTGCCAGAGCGAGTTGTAAAACGCGTTTCCCGCCGCGCCGAGCGAGCTTTCGCAGTTGCCGTAACTTTCGCTCATAACTCCCGCTAAGTTGTACTCGATGATGTACAGCGCGGACAGATCGACCCCCTGGGTGACAGGAGTCGATTCTGAAATCACATATTTGATGGTTGCTCCTGGAGCAACGGCACCGGACCATTGGACATCCAGATCCGCTTCTGCTTCTTCACCGGTGGAAGTGATTCCGGGATCTTCTCCGTTGAGGATCACGTTGGTGGAGCTGAAGTTGGCTGACAATCCAAACATTTGCCGGAAGGCCTGCACGTCAGCAACGTTGATGTCTGTTTCGCCGACAATCGCAATGGTCTGTCCGGTGCCGTCCGTTCCGGCGGCGATCAAGCCTTTTGCGTTGTAAATCGTCGCGAAATCCGCGGGCGCAACTCCGTAAAAATTTCCGCTGCCGGAAGGATTGGGAAATGTGTAGAGCGGCTGCAAGCCAGGCTGGCCTGCGACTTTGCGCGCCGAGCCCACAACGCGTACATGCGATTGGCGGGGAAAATTGTTGAGAGAGACGATGCCCGCGACGACGGGAACGAGAGCTGCAGGAATTTGCGGATCAGTCGCGTTCGCGATGTACATCTGACTGTTGATTTCAAAATAGTGAATCGCGGTGCTGAATGCAGCTTGCACCAGTCTTGCAGTGCCGGAAAATTCGATGACCGTTTTTCCGCTATAGACCTTTTCGACGGTGAATCCCTGGCTGCCGAGCCATTGGGTCACTGCTTGAACGTCCGCGTCGGCCGGGCCGTACAAGGTACCGAAGTCATTGGGCGTAAGCCACGCATGATAATTGGGCGAGCTTTTATCCTGCTGCTGCTCCAAATAGGTTTGCAGGGCCGCTTCCTGCGCTTCACTTCGCTGCAACAAGAGCAGGATGCGTTTCATGGGCTGGGATGGCGCAACAGCGCCCCGGTCAAACTGGGCGCCGGCCAGAGGATGCAAATTGCCGGGCAAAGTGACGCGTTTCATGTTGTCGATAGATTCGACGACGCGGGGAGGTGTTTGGCCGAAGGCGACGCTTGTATTCAGGATCAAGAGAAAAGAAAGGAAGAGCAGAGGCTTGCGCACACTACCACAGATAGCGTTCATAGCCCATCCGGCGTGCCGGGATTTTATTCCGTCTTGCGGCAAAGACTGCTTTCAACCGAGAGTAGCAGTTCCGGAGTTCGATATCTATGAATGCACGTCACGCAAGCGTTACTTTTTCGAACAGATTGAGGCTGCGCCGGGCCGCAAGGAAAAACAAAACGGGCGCCTCGAGAGAATGGAGGCGCCCGTTGTACTGCAGCTGATTGGTCTACTGTATGGTGATCGTGGTTGTGCCGGCAGACTTGGTATAGTTTGCGTCGCCACTGTAGGACGCACCGATGGTCCGTGTGGTTCCGCCGCTGTTATTGCTGCCGCCTCCACCGCAACCGGCGATGACGCCAACCAAGAGCGCGATGGCCAGCAATCCGGCGTAGGCATAGGCGCGTCGACGCGCACGAGGTATCCAGCGCAAGCCGAGTGCGAAGAGAAGCAGGCTGAGGAATGCTACAAGCAAGGGGATACGCGGAATCGACGGTGTTCCTGGCGTGGTGGCAGGCGGCGGATAAAGAGCGGAGATTGCCGCCATAAGTGTTGCTGAGCACGCAGCGCCGTTCGCATTGGTCTGGCCGGGGACGGCAGTGTAGGTTACCGTTCCAGGCAAAACAGATCCATTGTTGGTGAACTGGACCGTGCCGGTACTCGAGCCGCCACAGGGAGCGTTTCCGTTGCTGAACGCTGTGGGAGTAATGACTGCCGTCAGCAAAACACTTTGGCCCGAAGTGATGCTGCCGGGGCTGGATACTTGGGTGGTTGTGGAAACCTGCTGAATCGTGATTTGCATGGCGTTGCTGGCAGGGCCGGCCGCGTAATTGAGGTCACCGGAATAGGTGGCAACAAGTGAGTGCACACCAGGTATGGTGCTACCGACAGTTGCGGAGAGGTTGATGGGTTGGTCCTCGACGATCCCGAGGTTGTTCAGTTTGGCGACATTGGTCGCCGTCCCGTTATTCAGGAAGTCGTTCAGCGGGTTGCCATTGTCGTTTAGCTTGATGGTGCCGGTGGGGCAGGGAACGGTGGGGCTATTGGGCTTGGTGTTGGGATAGCCGAAGGCACAGCTCGTTCCGTCAGACCTGCTCACCACGATCACGAGACTATAGGGAGTGCCGTAAGGAAAGCTTTGTGGGCTGGTTGTTATGGTGCCCGTTGCGCCTACAATGGAGATCGTGGTCTTTGCCGTGTATCCTGCGCCGGTCACCGCGCCTGCGAGCGCTACCGGAGCGGAGGTGCTGACCGCGTACGTAGCGTTTCCGCCATAAGTCGCTTCGACAGCAACCGTGCCGACCGGGATCACGTTTGTGGTTATTGTGGCGGTTCCACCGGAAATCGAGAATAGAGTGCCAGACGAATTGGTTCCGATGGTGCCGAGAACATTCGGGGGAGTGCTGCCGTCCAGGGCGATGAGCGAGATATTGCCAGTGGCGGCGGCTGGGGCTACGGTGACCGTGGCGGTGAACGCAGTGCCGGTTGGCGAACCACCGGATGGACTTGTCACAGTTGTACTTGTTGCTGTGCGAATCGCGGCGCTCCACTTCGTTAACAAGTTGCCGACATTGATGGAACCGAGGCCGGTCGCGAGGTCATAGCCGGCGGCAGAGACGAAAGCCGGCGTTCCATCATCCGCTGTGGGGCACGTCTGCCACGCCGGAGTCACAGAGCTGCTGGCCGGCGTGCACAAAAGAACGCCGTAGGTTCCTGAGGTATTCGCTGTATTGCTGCAATTGGCGGTGTCGGAGTCGCAGGCGACGGAGTTGTTGCCCTTGGTGACGTCGTTAAAGACGCAACCAGCGGCGGGAGTTTGTCCGAGGGAGGAGTGGCAATTTCCGGCCAGATAGTGCGCATCATTTGCGGCCAAACTGTAGAGAACGTAATTGGGATTGCCTTGCTGTTGACCAGTCGCTTGATTCACGAGGGCCATCACGGCAGCAAAGGCGGGAGTCGCGGCGGAAGTACCACCCACGAGGCTGAAGTCCGTGTAGGGAGTATTGATGTTACAAGCCGCGCCGGAGGGAGTAGAGCCCTGCGGGTTGGTATCCGATTGGCAGATCACGTGGGCAACGTTGGAGCCACCCGTGATCGGACCGCCGTTGCTTGCGAAGAAGGAAACGTCGGGCAGATCGCGAACGGAATCGGCAGGGGTGAGGCTGGTTTGGAAGGACGGCTTAGCGTAACCATACAGGCCATTGGTTTTGGCGCAGGTGATGACGCCCGTGCTGTTGTTCGCTGTGGCAGCGATGCAGTTGCTGGGACCGCCGCTGCCCGCACTGATGTCGGCGTTATAGCCGCTGGTGTCCACCGTGGTGCAAGCGGCAGGATAGGCGAGGGCACAGGCGGAATTGTCCCATGTCGTTTCTGGGATGTAGCCGAGAGCCGAGTTGACCACATCGCCTGAGGAATTGGCTGTCCAGTACGTGGCATTGCCAGTGGTGCTGGGATCGAAATCGGTGCCACCCACAGCCACGTTGAACGGGGTGGAGGCAAGGCCGTTGACGGCGATGCCTTGCGTTGCCGCATAGGGATCTAAGGTAGAGATGGGATCGCACGCAGCGGAACCGGAATCACCAGCGGCGACGGCTACCGAAATTCCTTGCGCTGCGGCTTGCGCCCAAAGGGAATTGTAAAATTGATTTCCAGCGGCTAGAAGCGCGGCTTCGCAGCTTCCATAGCTATCGCTGATGATCGGGGCGATGTTGTTATCCACCGCGTACAATGCCGAGAGGTCCACACCCTGCGAAATCTGCGAGCGATTGGAGATGGTCGTTTGTGAAACGATGAGGTAAATGTTGGCGCCCGGAGCTACCGCGCCTGCCCATTCCGAGTCCAAGTCAGCTTCAATCTCGTCATCGGTCGCCGAACCTGGGCCGACAATGCCTGGGTCAACTCCGTTCACAATCACGCTGAACTGACAGGTTGGCGGCAACGCGGAAGTACACACCGAACCGTAGGCCGGAAGTCCAAACATGGCACGGAAATTAACGACGTCCTGCGTATTGATATTGGTCTGGGCGATGACGGCAATGGATTGGCCAGCACCCGTCGCAGTGGAAGGAATGTTGTAAATTTTGGCGAAGTCTCCCGGACCCACCGCATAATTTGCTGGATTTCCGTACGTAAACAAGGGCTCCAACTGGTTCGAGCCCTTAGTTCTGCGGTAGACACCGTTTAGGCGAACGTTGGGATATTTGGGGAAATTATGAAGCGCCATGACACCTGCTACCACGGGGGAAAGCGCTTCGGGGATAGCGGGGTCGCTCACGTTTGCGAAGTGCACTTCACCATTCACAGCAAACTTATGAACCTCGGTGTGAAACGCAGTCCGCACCTGTCCCGCAGTTCCGTCAAACTCAATGGATGTTTTTCCAGCGGCGACCTTGGCGACCTGGAATCCTTGCCGCGTCAGCCAGTCGGTGACCGCCTGAACGTCCGCGTCCGACGGACCGAACTGATTCCCGAATTGTTGCGGGGTCAGCCACGCGTGGTAGCTACCGGAGCCCTTGGTCTGCTGTGCATCGATCAATTGCTTCAGCGCTACTTCCTGAGACGGGCTGTGTTGCAAGAGAAGCAGCATTCGCGTCATGGGTTGAGAATCGGGCAGTGCGCCCTGGTCATTCGCAGCGCGAGCGAACGGATGAACGTTTCCCTTCAGTGTGACAGTAACCGTGTCATCCACAGCCTGGACCACGCGCGATGCCACAGCCGACTTGTTCTGTGCCCACAAACCTGCGCTTCCCGCCAGAATCACAGCCGCGCACAGTACTCCTCGGCAGAGATGCATAGCTCTGTTCATATTGACCTCGTAGTTGGCAATTGATTTTGTTCTAGCACGACCAAGTCCGGCAGGAACCGCGTCTCCGGCCCCCATGACGCAGTGACGGTCCATGCTTCTTTAACTGATGCCACCCTGGTAGAAACGGTTTGCTCACCCTTCGTAGCGTGAACGGTTCGAATTTTACCGCTGGGAGGCTCAGTTCACTACAACCGTAAAATCCGCCGTTTCCGTAATGCCATTAGCCGCTGCCGAAATCTGGAGCCCCACGGAACCGGTAATCGCCTGAGTAATTGGCGCCGATGTGGACGGTTGTGTCTTTGCATCGCCCCGGTAAGCCGCCGTGAAATTGTGAACACCGACTGGCAGAGAGGTCGCAAGAAAAGTCGCAATGCCAGCACTGACGTTCACGGGGCTGCTGTACGTCTGACCGTTGTCGTAAAGTTGGACAGCGCCTGAAGGAGTCGCGGCGCCACTCGGCTTCACGGTGATGGTAAGGGTAACCGGCGAACCAAAAGCGGCCTTGAGATTCGAAGACGAGATCGTGGTTGTTGTGCGGACGGGCTCACCTCCACCTCCACCCCCACCGCCGCAGCCAAGCACGGCGCATCCTACGCACAACACTAACCCGCAAGCCACGAAAAAGTTTCGGCCATTTCTGGCAGCGCCGGTGCCAAAACCGAAAAGGCCTAAGAGCAGCAACCCGGCCCCGAAACTCGCTCTCCAAAGGCTTGGACCAAGTTCTAACTGACGAGCGATTTTCACGGCAGCAGCCGCAGAAGAAGAAAGAGTGAGGTTCAAGGTGGTTGTCGTGACCGCGTTGTTCACGGGCAAACTGGCTTGGCCGAAGGCACAGGTGTAGCCCGCGGGAATGAATGTCCCGCCCGTTCCGCAGGTTAGGGCCACGGTTCCGGTAAATCCTCCGCTGGGTGTCGCGGTCACGGTTGCGCTTCCGGGACTGCCGGCGGTGAGGTTGATGGTGTTGGGCGATACGCTAACCGTAAATGTAGCCGCAACCAACGGGACCTGCGCCGAGTTTGCACCCTGCCAGTTGGTGTCTCCCCGGTAATGCACATACAAACTGTGCGTACCCGGAGCGAGTTTCAGTCGCGCCCCTGAGACGCTGGTTCCTCCGGGTCCACTCGTGAGCGTCTGCGTTGCGAGCAACTGGCTCGCGCCGGCGTTCAACGTGTCCCAAAACTCAACGACGCCAATCGGGTAGGGAAGCTGCGCGTTTGCGGTATTTCCTGTGACGGTGGCGTTGAGGCTCACTTGCGCATTCGATAGCGCGTTCGAGGGAGCCGTAAGGGTCACCTGAGGAACCGCTTTTTGCACCGTAAAGGAGACCGGGGTGCTTACAGACCCGGCGTTGGCGGGATCGCCGGAATACACGGCGTAGAGCGAAGTACTTCCAGCCTGGGGCCATACAAATTGCACGGTCGCGGTGCCATTGCCGATGGGTGTCGCCGCTGTGCGCGGGCCTACCGCATCCCATAAGGTTATCGTGCCGGTTGCCGTGGTTGGGCTGACGGAGGCTGTGAAGACGCCGGTGTTGCCCATCGTCAGTGGCGCGGTATTCATGACGAGGGTTGTTGTAGTCTTGCTACCTGCGTTTGCTCCAACGGTTACCGTGGCAGTCAACTCGTTGAGGGGATCACCGCTGGCTACGCTCGAGTAATTCGGATCCGCAGTTCCGTTATAGCTCGCGCCGATGGTGTGGGTGCCTTGTGACAAGCCCGGGATCAGAAAGGACGCTTGCGCCTGGGTCCCAAAGAATCCCCCGGTCTGCAGCGTGACAGGCGTGCCGACAGCAGCCGCATCCACGGTGAATTGAACTGTCCCAGTTGCGGGAGCCGTGCCTTGTCCGGCGACTACGGCGTGCGCGCCCAATGTTTGGCCGGTCGGCAAACTTGCGCTGTTTGTTCCGACAACTACGAACGGTATTCCTTTATTAATCGTGAATGCGACGGGAGGAGAGGTACTTGTGTTGAAGCTGTTGTCCCCGGAATAGATAGCCGTGACGGAATGTGGTCCCGGGGCGAACGCGTAGGCTGCACCGCCCCCAGTCATGATGTACGCGGTGCCGTCTGCTGCGAGATTCGAGGTTCCGAGGACGGTTGCGCCATCTTGCAGGGTCACCGTGCCGGTAGCTACGCCTTGACCCGAAGCGCCTGCGGTTGTCACCTTCACCTGCACTGGTGCACCATACGTAGCGGCGGCATTCTGCAATCCATTGACGGCGACGGTTGTTGTACTACCTTCCGGGGAAATATTGAGCGGCACGGCGCCGGATTCGCTCGACGCAAACGTGGTGTCCCCGGCATAGTAGGCGTGCAAGTTGTATTGTCCGCCCGGAAGATCGCTGACGGGTCCTGAGAACGCTCCCTTTGTCAAGGCCAAGATCTGTTGCGAGTCTCCGTAGAGATCAGTTTTGATCGCGACCGAGCCCGTCGGCGAGCCGGTACCCGCTGTGGGCGCAACGGTTCCATTCAGAGTGACCGGTGTTCCGTGGACAAAGGTTGTGGTCGAGGCCTGTAGAGTGGTTTGCGAGGCGGTCAAAATGGAATTTCTCCAGGCGGATGCGAGATTCGTTGCGTTCACCGATCCTAAACCGGTGACCAAGTCGTAGCCTGGACCCGCTGCTTCACCTGACAGAAGACCGTTGACTCCGCTCTGCGTGGAAGAGCATCCCGGCGAGCCGCCCAAGCAAGGCACTTGATTATTGCCGGCGGTGACGTCATAAAAAATGCAGGAATTTTGCGTGGTGGGACTGGTTTGATTCGAGGAGTTGCAACTGTTGCCTTGGCCTTGCGCCAAGCCGTAGAGAACGTAATTTACCTGTCCCTGGAGTGTTCCGTTCTTTTGTTCGATGAGAGCGAGAATTCCAGCCATGGCCGGTGTGGATAAGGAGGTTCCGCCCACCAACGTGAGCCCAACAACCGCTTGTTGCGCATTCACCTGGCAGGGAGTACCGCCGAGGCTTGTGCAGTAGACGGCTTCATCGTGGCCGGCCGCTGCCGCGAGAGAAACGTCCGGCAGGTCGCGCGCTCCATCGGCGGGGACGCCCGCACCTGCTTGCCAAGAAGGTTTCGAATAAACCGTGCTGGCGCCGCCCGCACTGGCGAGCAGGCTAAAGTTTCCATTTGCCAGAACGCAGTTCGTGCTGCTGGTCGGTTGCGAAGGATCGCAACTTTCATTCCAGGCTGCCTCGGGAATGTAGCCAATCGCCGAGGAATAGTCCGCTGCGTTCGTGGCATTCCAGTAGGATGTTGCTTGCGTGCCTTCGACAAATTGCGTGCCGCCAACCGCAACGTTGTAGGGGGTAGATGCCACACCGTTCACGGCTGGCCCATTCATTGCAGGGACTCCGGCGACGGCGTTGTCGCACCCTGCCGCCCCATTATCGCCCGAAGCCACGAGCACGGTGATTCCTTCGGCCGCCGCTTGCTGCCAAAGCGCGTTGTAAAAGGCATTTCCTGAGGAACCAAGGGCTTGTTCGCAACCGCCGTAGGTGTAGGTCAGAATCGGTGAAATTTCATTGTCGATCGCGTAAGCGGCGGCAAGATCGACGCCACTCGTCGTATCCGTGCTTCCGGCTACCACCAGGTTAATCGTGGCTCCGGGCGCGACTGCGCCGGCCCATTCCACATCCAACAGGGCTTCCTCGGAATCCGTTTGATTGGACACGCCTGGATCCGGTCCGCTCAAAAGGAAGTTGGGGTCATTCGCTTTCAGACCAAAAATCTGGCGGAACTCTTGCACGTCAGTCAGCTCGATTTGGGACTGGGCGGTTACGGCGATGGACACGCCGGTGCCATCGATTCCACTGCTCAGCAGTCCTTTGGTGTTGTAGATTGCGGCAAAATCCCCGGGCGCCACGTAGTAAGTAGTGGTTGTTCCGGTTGCCGTGAGGTTCGGCGATAGCTTGGTCCGCACGCCTTGGGCGTCTCGTCCTGCGGTGCCGTACGTTTGCTGCACGGGCGGGCGTTTCTCAAAATTATTCAGTGAGAGGATGCCTCGCGTGATGCCGCCTAACTCCGCCGGCACGGCTAGATCCGTTGCATTGGCTAGATAGGTTTTCCCATTGACGCGGTAATACTGCATCGTGGTGTGAAACGCGGTTTCTACTTGTGAGGAAGTCGCGCTGAATTCAATCCAACGTTTGCTTCCCGCGACGCGCGAGACGGTAAAACCGGATTCTTGCAACCAGTCGAGCACGCGCTGGACGTCGGCGTCTGCGGGCCCAAACTGCGCGCCAAACTGAGAGGAGGTCAACCAGTGGTGGTACTTCGCCGATCTGCGATTCTGCTGATCGTCCAGCTGTTTCTTTAATTGCTCTTCCTGAACAGAAGATGGCGACAAGACCAACAGAAGGCGCTCGAATCCCCGGCCAGCTTCGACTCTTCCGACCGCGTTTGATTCAATCGCAAGAGGATGGCGGGTATTCTCCAAACGCAGGACCGCCTGATCGTTCAGATTTTGAGCATTGGCAGTGACACAACTTGAGAGTAGAAGGAAACAGAACAATCCGGCCAGTATGGCCTGTCGTAATGAAGGCAACTCTTCCCACCCCTGTCCGGCTACTTGACGTGCAATCAGCGCGCAGGTCGGGACATGCCGCGTTGCTGGGGCGCTTCAAGTCAACCTTAGTATTCCTTTATTATTCCTTGCGAGGAACCTCCGCCTAAGAAAGTCTACACACCGCCCGTTTGGCTTACAATTCTTATCGTTTCCAGCCACTTAACTCTCTAGCCTATTTGAGCAAGTTGCGGTCGTTTGAGCATGGCGGCTGGAATGCGGGTTTCCGGAAGTTACCATTTCAACTCCACGTTTCCGCCGGAAAGAATGATTCCGATTCTTGGGGTTGCTTCGCTCTTCCGGCCTGCCATCCTGATTTCCTGTAGTCCGCTGGGCCGCAACAAGGGGGCCAAGGCAACAGCGCTGGAAGGCTCGATCACGATCTTCAGGCGCTCCCAGACCAGTTTCATGGCTGTGACAATCTCTTCTTCGCTCACCAGCAGAACTCCATCGACGAATTTCTGCAAGATCGCAAAGGTGCGGGGCGCGAGCGAAGCGCGCAATCCATCGGCGATGGTGTCGCTGGATTCCAGTGACTGGAGCTTGCCGGTGGTCAAAGAACGATAGGCATCGTCGGCGCGCTGGGGCTCGCAGCCGAAGACGCGCACGCCGGGGCGCATTCCTTTGGCGCCGAGGCATGTGCCACTCAAGAGGCCACCACCGCTCACGGGAGCGAAAACGGCATCCAAGTCCGGCAGTTCTTCCAGAAGCTCCTTTGCGGCGGTCGCTTGACCAGCGATGATACGGTCATCGTCGTAAGGGTGAACCAGCACAGCACCGGACTCGGCCACGAGACGAGCCGCAGTCTCCGTACGAGCCTTGACGTTCGGCTCGCAAAACGTGATTTTTCCTCCATAACTTTCCACGGCGCGGCACTTCACTCCGGGCGCATTTTTCGGCATGACGATAGAGGCGGTGATGCCACGCCAGCGCGCCGCACAGGCAACGGCAGCCGCATGGTTTCCACTAGAATGCGTTGCCACCCCGCGGCGCGCGTCTTCTTCCGTCAAAGAAAAGATCGCATTAGTCGCACCGCGAATTTTGAACGAACCGGTCTTTTGCAGGTTTTCGCACTTGAAGAATAATTGTGCGGATGCCAGTTCGTTGAGAGAGCCGCTGGTCAGCACAGGGGTGCGGTGAATACGCGAGCGAATTCGTTCGTGAGCCTCGTCTATGTTTTTCCACGGAATCGGGAAGCTTGCAGAATTACCTACGATGTTTGGCGTTGCCATGCGTTGAGTTTAGTCGATGCCCCGACGGTTGTCAGTCCCCCAAAGCCCTGGCGGGAACCCAATTTGGATCTACGGCGTAGCTGGCTCGAAATTAGGAAGGTTGGGGGTAAGTTTCCGCATGACAAATTCCTGGAGCAGGTTGACGGCGGCGGTTTCGCCAATCCCGAGGAGCATGTTCTCAAATGTCAAAGCAGCTCCGGCTCGGTCGGTGGAGGGATAGTAAAGATTCGAAATGCCGCCAGAGGCGAGGCTGCCAACAATACCGGAATAGTTCGGCTGCCAGTGGCCGTTGTCGCCCTTGCAGATTACGGAATTGGCCACTGCGTAAAGCACGCGAGAGCGGACACTTCCCGTTCCTTTGTAGAAATAGCGGGGATCCTGCTTTAAGAGCGAAGGGAGAAGCGCGCCGCCGATGAAGGTGCCGGTCACCAAGTCCGCATAGGAAGCACCGTAGCGCTTGGCATAGCCTTGCGCGCCCTGCCCGTAACCGCTGAAGTCGTTTGTCGCTTGCTGCACACCCGCAATCACCCCAGTGACGGCAAAAGAGACGGGATCTACGGTCGACTTCCAGGCAAGTTGGAACTTCTGTTTGGGAGTGAGCGGAGCGGCATCCGGTACATAGGTGACATAGAAATTTGGAACAATGCCTAAGACCCGTTGCTTTTCTTGATCCCTGATTTGTTCTTGCGCCAGTTCGATGGTCGAGAGCTCAACGCGGACTTCGGTGACATTGGTGGCCAGCGCCATCGTAATTTGGGGCACGATGCAGCTTTCTGCAGAATGGAGGCTGCCAGAAGCGGTTTGCGGCGCGAAGCCAGCAGAGGTAATCGAAAGCCGGAAGGGTCCGGGGGCGATGTCGACAAAGGAGAATTGGCCATCGTCACCCGCGTGGATTTCCTGAGTCGCAGCTTCATCTTCGCGGGTCAGGATTACATCGGCTCCGGGAACACCTGTGCCATTCGGATCGAGAATGAGGCCGCGAATGGTTCCGGTGGTTCGTTGTTCGGGCTGAGTATCAGGCGTGCAGGTCGGCGAAGCGGTTCCGGTTGCACCCGCCGGTGCGGGGGTGGCAGGAAGTTGCTGGGTCTGAGCCAGCACGGGGTAGCCGAGAAGCAATCCCAAGCAGAAGGGAGCCAAACTTCTCCCGCTAAAGCGGAACCGCCAGGGATTCCGCCGCGGCAGCATGCGAGTGGGATTTTTTTCCTGCGGCATCACAACCATTAGTGTACAGCTTTCCCTCGGTCTTCCCATAGAGTTTGCCTACCTACCGTAACCCAAGGTTGGCCCATTCTGGACTGTACCGCGGTACAGGGAACTGTAGGCCTTCTGTGGGGAGGGCTAAAGTGGATTACGCCTCGTTTCCGTTCCCGATCGTTCGAATGCAGGCAGGGCGTTTGAACGATTTTCGGTCACTAGCTTCTGCCTGGATCGCGGCACACCATGCAGTCCGTCCAGATACGCTGCGATGCCGTGGTACAAGCCGTCGGCGATGCGCTGCCGCTGACCGGTTTCGAGCAACAGGGTTTCGTCACTGTCGTTACTCACGAATGAGATTTCCGACAGAACCGCCGGCATGTTGGCGCCGGTCAGAACAATAAAAGGCGCCTGTTTTACGCCGCGATTTTTCTCGCGGCGGCTGACACGCTGGAGTCCCTGGGAAAGTGTGTTCTGAATATCTGCGGCGAGCAGCCTGGATTCGGCAATCTTTTCGTTCCGGGTGATTTTCTTCACCAGATCCGGAAGATCATGCAGAGAGGATTGTGTGAACGCATTTTCGCGGATCGCGAGTTCCTTGGCTTCCTTCGTAGCAGCCAGACTCAGATAATACGTTTCGACGCCGCGCACTTCGCTGCTCTCGCTGGAATTCGCGTGGATGGAGATAAACAAATCCGCATCGGAACCGTTCGCGATGGCAGTGCGTTCTTCCAGAGGAACGTAACTATCGTCCTTGCGGGTGTACACAACTTCGGCTCCCGGGATATTGTCCTCGATCATTTTGCCGAGCCGGACAGCAACATCCAGGCAAAGGTCTTTTTCCAGGAGACCATGCGTCCCTTTCGCTCCGGTATCAAAGCCCCCGTGACCGGGGTCAATCACAATCCGATTAATCTTGAGCCCTAATTCGCGGGTGAGCGAAAGTTGGGAAACTTGGGTGCTCGGTACGGTCGGCAGCACCGCAGCAGTCGCACGTTTGGTTGAATCAGCGGTAAGCGTGTCCTGAGGACCAAGCACGGGTCGTGCAGGAGCCCCTGTGACGGTCCGAGCGGGAAGGGGAGGCGGTTGCGGCGCAACGTCATGCTGCGCGGGACTCGTGACGGCGACATCCTGGCCGTGCATGATTTGTGTTACGCCTTTCCGCATGCCGTGAGGCAGAGCCAAACCCGCCGAGAGCAGTACACCCAGGATCGCTCCGGCCCACAGACCAGAGCGAGGCAGGCCAAGCTGTGAGGGAGTTTTGTAGGTTAGTTGGGAGGCAAAAAGCATTCCCCCTGGCACCGTTGGACGGACATCGCCGCGGCCCGTCGCTTGGGCAAGAATGGTTGCGTCGGCCGTGCCCGTCGCGTGCAAATTCCGCGCAGCCTTTTCAACGATGTCAGCGGACACGACATGCAGGCCTCGTGCGTATGCCTCCAGCAATGCCCGGGAGCAGATCTTGTTGATGTTCTTCGGAACGCCAAGGCTGAGTTCAGCGACAGCCGCCATCGCTTCTGGCTCAAACAGAGACTTACCGCGATGCCCAGCCGTTTCCAGACGCTGGCGGATATATCCTGCGGTTTCTATCGGAGAGAGCGTTTCCAGAGGCGTTAGTTCGACAAGACGCTTCCGGAATTGCGCCATGCTTTCGCGCTCCAGCCTGTTCAACAGGCTGGGTTGTCCGCAAAGAACGATCTGCAGCAATTTCGTGTTTGGGGTCTCATATTTTGAAAGCAGCAGCAAAGTATCCAGAACGCCGTCGTCCAAATCTTCCGCGTCATCGAACAGGAGCACAAAGCGCTTGCCGGCCAGCATTTCCCCAAACCATATTTCACTCAGCTTGTTTTGCATGGCCGCGAAGTCCATGTCAGCGGAAGGAATTCGCATCTCGTTCAGAAGGAATCGCAGGATTTCGGCGGAATTGCACTGGCTCGGGAAGAGGAAGGAACCGCGGCCAGTTTGACGAAGGCTTTCGAACAACTGATGAAGCAGGGTGGTCTTGCCCATTCCGGGTTCGGCGATCAGCGCGAAATTTCCCCGGTTTCCCAGGAGGGAACTGCGGGACGACTCGAGTACCTGGCACTGCGTACGGCTCGCGTATACCTGCGCCTGGCTGGACACCACACCAAACGGTTGCTCCAGCAGCCCGTAATATTCGAGAAACATGGGGCGACCTCCATCCCAAAGCTGCGGGCGGACCGACGTGGTTCGCCCTTGCTCCAAGTCCCTACCATACATAGGATGGCAGAAAATCTCTAGACGGCGCTAGTGCTCGTTCACAGAAGCAAATGGAAAGCGTCGGGCTTCGAGAGAATGCCGATACCGGGAGTACCCCCTCTTCAGGACTACCAATGCTGGCTTGACCCTGTCCGCACCTCTGCTACCCTAGGGCCAGGCCTATCCTCCGGGTTCGCCCGCCTGCGCGCCCGATAACGGAGAGTCACGTGCCCTATTCGGAACGCCGACAACTGGAGCGCTTTCGCATCCGTGTCCCACTTCGTTTCCGGCCGCTGGGGTTGGCTTCCGGACCCGCCGAACACTTTGCCGAGACCACCAATGTTTCTCGTGGGGGCTTTTTCTTCGTGACTTCCGCCCCACTCCAAGTGGGCATGCCCATTGAGGCAACGCTGGTGATGCCCACGGAAGTGACTGGCGGGAAATCTGACGAGACACATTGCCGGGCGCGGTTAGTCCACGCCAAAGCGGACGCGTATAGCGATGGCAGAATGGGTTTTGGCGCGGAAATCGAGATGTATATCGAACCGAAGAAAGCGATAGAGCCGGTCACGCGCGTACAAAATGTCCCACCGGGCGCAGGCAAGTTGCCGGGTTAATTGCCGGGTCCTGCGACCTGGATGGTTGTCTTGGCAGCCCCCACATTTTCAAAGCGGTCAAACGCACGCACGGCAATGGTGTGTTCGCCCGGACGAAGTCCGCGCACGGTAAAGGAGTAGGTCTCGGTTTTGTAGTCGCTGATGCCGCTCACCGGTCTCAGTAGAATCCAATCGCCTCCATCCACACTGTACTGGGCTCTCTCAATGCTGTTGGTGCCATGACTCGCAGTGAATTGGAAGTCGTACGAGACACCTTGCGAGCGGTCGGCATTCATGCCCGTCGGGCTTGCGTCGACTTTGCCGATGGTCGGGGTCGCGTTGTCCACCTCAAATCGTTCGCTCTCGCGCTCTGTTTTCAAGGCGAGTTCCCGGGGATTTGAAGGAGCGTCGGTGGCCACGATTTTCAAATAATAGGCGCCGTCGGGCATCGACGTTGTATCCCACGAATAAAATTTCTGATCGAGATTGTCCTTGAGCAGCAGCCAGTCATGCTGATTCTCGCCACGGAAGTAGACTGCGTACTTCAAGTCGTCCTCGTTGTCGTCATGCGCGGACCAGAGTACAGATTGATATCCTTTCTGCAACGAGCCTTGCGGTTGCGCCTCGAACTTTGGGGTAGTGGCCGGGTTATTCGCCGTGTTTATGGTGATCCCGCCAGGGTTCGCGTTGGGCGCAGGGGGCTGTTTCAACTGGGCATTACCCGGCACCGTGAGAACCATCGGGACCTGCGCGCGTACTCCCGGATCCTGGATGGCAATGCCGTCGATCACTGGTGCAACATTCGCGGGCAAGTATGCGACGCTTACCCAATCGATCCCGTCGCCCGGGCGCCCATCGTGAATCACAGCTTTCCATTGCAAGAATCGCGCGGGCGGCGCTTCGACGGGAGTGTCCGTCGTGTGGTACGGACCGAACCATGGCGACCACTCTTTCCCTGGGTCTTCCGTGTTTCCACTTCTCACATAAATCTCCAAGCGTGGCTCTTTGTTGTCCTTCGAGTTTTTCGAGACTCCTGTGGTGGCAGGCGGTCCCCACCATTCAATTCGTCCCCATTGGGAGAACAGCTTGGCGTCGAACGATTGGGATTCGAAGGTTCCCTCCGCTTCATACTCCGGGCCAAGAGAAAAAACTTTTCCGGGGTTTGCGGTACACAAGTAAACTTTACCGTTCGAACCGCGGGAAATGCCGGTGATTTGCGAAGCCCCCGCCTTTGCTAATTGCGCGTATACGCCGCGCCCGTCAATCACCAGTAACGCGCCGTTGTTTCCCGTTCCCGCCAGCAATCGCCCATCAGAGTTGAGTCCCAGGGAGTAGACGACATCTTCGCGCGAGGTCCAGATTTCCTCGGGAACCCCCTCGGGTGTGATCCGGTAAATGCTGCTCGAAATCGCCTGGGGAAACGCGATGAAGGGAGCCGAAACGCCGGCGCTTTGTACTCCAGGATTGGCGATGGTGGTTGTGCCTTGTGGTAACGCAATCGAGGTCGGCTGGCCAGGGGAGGTTGCTCGTGATTTGTCGCCAATGGCGGCGACATAGATGTTGCCGTCCGCGCCGACGGCGAGAGAAGTGACTTCGCGCTTGGCGGTTTCGTACAAAACAAACCCTTCCACCGTGGCCGTTGCGGATTTCTTTGCGTTCTTTTCCGCTCGGCCAACTCGGAGTACGCGTCCGTTCGGTTCCGTGCCGGCCAACAGATTCCCTTTACCGTCGAAGTCCAGGACCTTAATGTGCGCCTCGTCGCTGGCGTAATAGATATCGCCTTTACCATCCGGGGCAACTGCATAAATTTGGCCTTTATCGCCGGTCGCGACATACAAGGTACCGTCGGCGCCGAAAGCCAAATCCCAGATGTACTTTGTTTTTGGCTCAAAAAAGATACTCTTCTCCCCGTTTGCCGAAACCTTATACACCTTTCCGTCGGGCGAGGTTCCTACATAGAGTGTGCCCTTGGCATCAAAGGCAATGCATTGGGCCAGAAGGTCGGTCGATTCGAAAACCGCCTTCGGCTTTCCGGTCGCGTCAAATCGAAAAACCTTCGCGGGCGACCCGGAACCGGCATACCAGGCGCCCGCGGCGTCTGTCCGGAGAGACCACAAATAGGAAGCATCCGCATCCGCAACCAGCGTGAACTTCGGGGCCAATTCCAAATGCCCATCGCTGCGCACGGCCACGCCTTTTGCTGTGCCCTTTAAGAACTCCTCATACGTGGATTGCTTCCATCGCCGAGTGTGGTCCGCGAGGCTGGGTATGGCTAAACCACACAGGAGCAACGCCAGGAGCAAGAACTGTTTCGATTGTTTCGACATAGAAGAGATCACCGGATTTGTAAATTGAGCGAAATGAGTCCTGTCACAGGGCCACCCAGAACGACCGAGGATTCGCTGGCCAGAGATTCGCGCAGCACCTGCACGTTTCCTGGGGCCGGGCGTCCGTCGATGATGCTGATTTCGGACAGCGGCACGTTGGGAAGTTCTTTGTCGTTCCAGACCATGGTCGGCGCGGGTACGAACACGCCCACATACAAGCGATCGTTGTGGCGATCTCGATTGAGCAGGGCAATCAACTGGTCAAGACCTTCGGGACCAGAGACTCCGCCGGGAGTAGCGCCAAAATTGAAGCCGCGCAGCGCACGGTTCATCCAATCGGCATCAGTCACCAGCACACGGAGAGTGGTGCCGCGCACAATCTGGTCAGGCACATGCACCATGGCTTCTTCGATGCGAGGCGCGCCGCGGTAGGGCTGCAGAAGCACGCGCACCTTGAGATCTTCACCCGGCGCTGCTTCTCCAGTTTCCAGCCAGGCACTTTCGATGCTGAAGGCATTCCTCCCCGGCAAACTTTCGACGCGCAGCGAAACGTGTTGTACGTCGGGGACCTCGAAGTTGTTCGTGAAAAGCCGCCCGAACACGTTTTGCACCAGCAAGGCGATGGGCATGCCGTCCTGCATCAGAGAATCCGTTGGCGCAAAGGTGTTTTCCAGCAGTACGGGAGCGTGTCCTTTCAGCTGAATTTCGCCGGTCAGATGCAAAGTCGATCCTTCGCCATAGAGCGAATTCTGGGTTACGCCATTGAAAGTGGTGATCGCAACAAGAAGCGGGGTAAGTTTTGGATGATTGACCATCTCAAAGTGTAGCTTCTTTTCCGTGGATCCGGTCACGAAAGTCAGATCGAGAGGCACCATGGCCGGTGGCGCGCCCAACGTACCGGTGACGGCGGTCAGATGGTCGCCGGTGATCGTACCGATGGTGCCGCCCATGTTGACGATCTTTGTCGAGGCGAGAGAAGAGGAGAGGGTGGTCACCACTTCGCTTCTCGCCATAGGCATCTGGATGTTTCCGAGGTTCATGAACGGATGACCGCAGAGAAACACCCGGTCGCCTTGAACAGCCGTAACCGTGCATGCGGAATTGATGGTGATGTCGCCGCGGACGAGAACCATTCCTGCCATGTCACCCGGCGCCAGATGCGCGTGAGCATCCTCCTTTTGGTCGGCTGCGCTCCCACCTTGGGTGGCGACCAGTCCATAGCTCTGCAGCTGGCCTGCGAAGTGTTGCAACGCGGCCGGCTGAAATCCCGAAAACACCAGAGGAGTCTCAATCGGCTGGAGCGCTGACCCGGTCGGCAACGTGTTCTGGGCTACGGTTTCCTTAGGCAAGGTGAATTGCTGAGGCCCAGGTGGCCCCGCCGAAGTCACAGCTGGTTGGCGCAAGACGTCTTCGATTGGTGTTACGCCGGCGATTGCTTCCTTTGTGAAGATGCCCAGCCTCAGCGAAAGCGCTCCCGCGAGCTTTCCCTCGAGGTACACAGGACTTCCGCTCATTCCGGCAACTACGCCGGTGTGCTCTACCTTGGGTCCTTTGAGCTGCACCAGAATGATGGACTGTTTCGGGCCGAGGAAATTTGGCATGACCCCCAAGACTTCCAAGTCAAACTTTTCCACCTGATCGCCGGCGAAAATTGTGTAGGCATAGCCCTGCATGCCCGCGTGCACTTGGTCGAGAGGAAGGATTTCGTTCGATTGCTGGGGCGCAGCCAAAGGGGAGAACGCGCCCAAGAAAAGGGAAGCAAGGCAGAGATGCGTGAATCGATGAAAATGTTGGCCCATAGCCAGATAGAAGTAACCCCCCAAAGGAAGGCAGCATGATACTGGGTAGGGACCCGGAGGGCAATTGAACCTCCAGCCAGTCCGGTCTAGCCCTCTGGTCTTGGAAGTCCTAGGCCGGCGGTGGGTTGTGGGGGCCGTGGAGTCGGGGAGGGATGTTCATCCCGCGGAGTTTGGCCGGAATATAGGAATGCAGGGGCTAGCCGAACGGGGGAGGCGACGCGCAGCTAAGGGAGGAGGCAAAGGCTCAGGCGGTAGCGCACTCCTCCTGGTGTGTGCGAGGATATCCCTGTCAGGAGAACGACATGTCCGAACCAACGAAAGAAGAACTGCTGGCAAGAATTGCCGAACTCGAGAAAAAAGCCGACCGCCCCAAGAAAGGTAGCCTGGAATTCCGCGTGGGCGAAAAAGGCGGTGTCAGCGTGTATGGCTTGGGGCGTTTCCCGGTGACGCTGTATTACGAGCAGTGGATTCGCCTTCTCGATGTTTCAAGTGATCTGCGCGAGTTTCTCGAAGGGAACAAGCATCGGCTCAAACTAAAGGATCAAAATGGCTAGCTGAATCCCGCGCCGAAGGGGCGAAACGCGAATTGCGTTATTTCCTGCGTCAGTCGTGATGGTGCATCGCGAAAATTTTGGCGGTGCTGTCTTCGTACGGGTAGACGTGCACCATCCAGCCAAAGATCACCGGATAGAAGGTGCCGCCCGCCGCGTCACACGCTTGTTGCGCATTAATTGACCCTCTCAGTCCGAATTTTGTCCAATCGGCGTGACGGCGATCGCCCTTGGGTGGCATGCAGAGATTTGTATGAAGATGCCACGTCGCCACGCTCAAGGGCACGCGTTCGTTCAACTGCTCCTCAGTCGCGCGTTTTGGCATGGTGTACATCGCGCCCACCAGCTCATACCCAGTGGCCGTTTTTTTGTACAGCAGGGAAGTGGGGCGGGCGGGATCAAAGGTGAACGATTCCAAGAATCCGTTTTCGTAATTCGTGAAGTGATATTCCTGCTGCGGAACATTTGGCATGAAGATTTTGAATCCGTCATTTAACGCGACGTGGTAATCTTTGTACTTTTCAATGGCCGATCGCAGCTGGTCCACGATTTCATTGGCTCGCTTTTGATCCTCGGCCGAGGCAGGGCGCGCAGCGGTCATATGCATGTGCGGAGTATCGCCGTGGTGCATATGCTGCATGTCGACCATCGCGTTGTGTTCACCCACGGACGCGTCGTCTGCATCCATGGTCATTCCCGGCATGGTGGCGTGATCTCCGCTTTGAGGATCCTGGGCCAGATCCGGAGTGGTCATTGCGACCGTGGGCGCGTGATGACCGGGTATCGCCGCGAGCAGCACTCCCACCAGAAACAGGGCTCCGATGCCGATGGCGGCATTGATTAGAAGTTGTCGTAAGGTCTTACGGGCAAACATGCTCCCTCTCTCCAATTTCAGCGGCGAAGGCAATCCGGGAGCCATTCCGACTCCGATAACGCGGGGCGAGTTCTCGCTCCCTCAGCTTTTCCGACAATGCGCTTACGTTTTACCTTCTCATTCATAATACGCACGCGGCTGTAGATAGTTTCCCCAGGAATTGCGGGTGAGTTCCCAAGACAAACTGCCCAGCGGTACAGGGAATATTTCCTGCCCTGCCGGACTCAGACGAGTGTTCCCTGGTGGCTGCCCCGCCCAGGCCCCATGCTAAACTGAACTTCAACGTGAAATCCGAATCGATCTTCCCCGTTAAGTCGCTCTCTGGTCCGCTGGAACTTCCTGGTGACAAGTCCATTTCGCACCGCTACGCCATGCTCGCAGCACTGGCCAACGGCACCAGCGAGCTTCGCAATTTCGCTGCGGCCCGTGACTGCCAAAGCACGCTCGGTTGCTTGAAATCATTAGGAGCTGGGGTCAAGACTGAGGGTTCTACGGTGCAGATTACCGGTTACGGCCTTTTTGGCCTGAAGAGATCGTGGCGGACGCTGGATGCCGAAAATTCCGGCACAACGATTCGCTTGCTCTCTGGAATCCTGAGTGGTCAATCCTTCACGAGCAAAATCAGTGGTGATTCCTCGCTGCAAAAGCGGCCCATGAAGCGTGTCATGACACCCCTTCGCGAAATGGGCGCGGATATTCGCGGCCGCGACGATAATTTTCCTCCCTTGGAAATTCGCGGGGGCAAATTGCGCGGCATCCATTACCGAATGCCCATGGCCAGTGCGCAGGTGAAGTCGGCGGTGCTCCTTGCCGGGCTTTACGCCGAGGGAGAAACCTCGGTTACCGAACCAACGACGACACGCGATCACACCGAATTGGCGCTCCTAGAGTTTGATGCCGCTCTGCGGAGGCAGGGTCAAACCATCTCGATCCAGGGATTAGGGGGCAGAGATGGCAACCCCGCGCTGCGTCCGATTTCCGCAGATATTCCGGGCGACCTCTCGTCGGCGGTTTTCTTTATCGCCGCCGCTTCGCTTCTACCCGAATCCGGCCTCTATATCGCCAATGTAGGCTTGAATCCGACACGGTCCGCAATTCTCGATTTGTTCAATCAGATGGGGGCATCCATTACCGTGGTGAACTTGCAGACCCAACAGGGTGAACTGATCGGCGATCTTTCCATCAAGGGTGCACCATTGAAGGGCGGACTGATTTCAGGAAACCTCGTGCCACTTCTGATTGACGAATTGCCGATGCTTGCCGCCCTGGGTCCCTACACGGAGCAGGGAATTGAAATTCGCGATGCCGCCGAATTACGGGTGAAAGAAAGCGACCGAATTGCCGCGCTGGCCGAAAATCTGAAGCGCATGGGTGCCAAACTGGAGGAGCGTCCGGACGGATTGCGTGTGGAGGGCCGGGACGCCGGTAAACTTCATGGCGCGGAGATCGATCCTCGAGGTGACCACCGTATCGCCATGACCTTCGCCGTCACTGGTCTTGCCGCGACTGGAGAAACGCGCATCCTCAACGCCGATTGCGCCGCGGTCTCTTATCCTACGTTTTATCAAGAATTGCGCCGTCTGGCCGCGTCGTAGCTATATGCGGCAGCCACGGATCTTCTCGTCGGACCGCCGGTCGAGGATGAAGTAGGCAACTTTAACTCCTCCTTGATCTTCAGGGTGCCACCGGCGACAGAGCAATCTTCAGCCCGTAGTCGGACTGCCGAAGAGAGAAAGAACCCTGCGCCCGGAACGTATCTTCTCCAAGCACGACTTGCGTAGTCGAAAATATGACTTACGAAAGTGGCCCTAGCTCCGTCAAATGGTTCTCATTAGTTTCGATGTGAAGTGGATTCCAAGTTTGGTGAATCGAACGGTAAAATAACCGTTTTGTGGTTCAGCCGCGAGTGCGGGCGTACGCGTTTGTGTATTCGAGAACGTAGATCTCCTCACCTTGTACCGCAACGCCAGTTGCAGACCAGGGTCGTTCCGAGCTTAGGATGGAGGTAACCCGGCCTGTGGGCGAGATCTTCACCAATCGATGACAGCTCGTTGCCGCTACATAAACATTTCCGGAGGCATCCACGGCCAAGCCTCGCAATAGTGGAGACGAGGCGTTTGCCGGATTGTGATCCGCTGGATCGCTATCGCAATCGCGAATCAGCACGGGATTTACGAGCTGAGCAATTTCGCCGGCAGCGCTGAGCTTCACGATTCCATTCCATGTCGCGACGTAAATGGTTCCATCGGGACCGGAGATCAATCCCGTGATGCCGTCTTTCAGTTCGGCGAGTTTCTGCTTGAGCAAGGGCGCGAAAACCGTCTGCTGACCATTCGGTGATAGACGAACGACTGTCATTGCCCCCGGCGGAAAGGATTCTTCAGGTGATCCATTGTTCCCATAATAGAGAGCGCCGTCTGAGCCTACGGCAAGCGGGGCACCGCCACTGGCAAAGATCAGCCCCGGCACGGCTCCGTCCGGAGTGATCCTTTCAAACTCCTTGGGTGTCACTGTGGAGAATCTTCCGGTTGCGTCCAGTGCCAGCCAATGGCCGCCCTGGTCTGAACGAATGTTCGAGAGCTTTCCTGAAGGTTCGATTCTCATTACACCATTTGAAGAGTAGACAAAATAGATGTGACCTTGTGAGTCGATCACAATCCCAGAGGCAGGGTGCGCTGAGATGAGGACGGCGAAAAGCAAAAGGTGGGATACAAGAATCAGGAGGAACCTCGTCGTTCGCAACGTGGTCATATTTCACCTCACGTGGCTTCAGTTAGTCGCCGATAAGACGCAACAGCAGTCTAAACTGTTAGCCCGGACCAAACTGAATCGCGAACCGAACCGGGGAGTCCTAGTGTGAATTCGGGACGACCTCGACCTTTTCAATCACAATGGCTTTGGAGCCGCCCTTGGTGTACGGCTTGCCGGTAACGGTCACCATTTTGCCGGCGTAGCTCATCAGCTTGTCATTCTGGCTGGTCGCGGGTATGTCGGGCGAGATGGGCCAGTAGATAGTGCCATCTTCCGTCAGGATGACGAGAGGGGAACCAGCCTTTGCGCACGCCAAGGCGCATTCCGCGCTGACCGGCTTCTTCAAGTCGTTTCTAAATGTGCAGGACGAGTCGATGATGTAGCCCTTGATCGTGGTTACAATTCCGCCCTGGCTAACCCGAGCTTGATCCGAGAGGGGCTGGCTCTGTGATGCTTGCTGAGCACTTGCTCCGGGAACCAAGAGGAGGCCTGATGCTAGCGCCAGTCCGGCCGGAATCAATCTAAATATCAAACGAGACAGGGTGTGCATAGTTCCTCATGAACGTAGACTGGAAATTGACCCAGCGAGCCGCAGTCGGTGCGGAAGGTCTTTCTTTGGAGCTCAGTTCGATCATTAACGAACGACTCCTCGGGCAAAGTGTACACCGCTCCCGTAATGGACCTCGAAGTAATCGACGGGCCGCCTTAGCCATGCAAAGGGATAATTCTTGGAGAATGCGGGGCCAGGCACATCTCGAATCTATGGAAGGAGACTCCAAAGAAGAGACCAGGCGGCGGGAAAAGCCGTTCCCGCAGAATGCATCGGTATCGATGCCTGTGATGGATACTGTCAGTTTTGACAATACCTGTTCCCCGAACTTGGCGTAGGATTCCGTAGGATTCGAACCACTCGGGTTGGCATGCGAAAGGCCTGGAAGACTTGACGCAGTGACGAGTGGTTTCTGATAGAGTGCAGTATCTGACCTGGGAGTTCTCTTCAGAGGTCGGAATTATCTAAGTTACCAGTTTGGTATAGCGTCCGCCCCGCAAGGATTTCGTCTAGGCCGGCTAGCTTTAGAAGAAAGTGTATCTCGCAGTTCACGCGTCCGACCTACTGGTTGGCTCCTCCGTCGGAATCTCCGAGTGCGCGTCTGTGACTGCTTTGAGGGCATGAGGGCGGCAAGCTGGTGTTGAACAATGTCCACCATCCCGTTCGGTCTTTTTTCGGTGTCTCCGCAATCGTGCGCCTGATTTTGTTTTTCGCTTTCCTGGCTTCGGTGACTTCGGCTGAAACCAGCGATCCCAAGCGCGTCTTAATTCTCATGCAGGAGGACATCAGCTGGCCGGCATTCCGGTTAATCGACGAAAATGCTCGCGCGGCGCTTCGTACAGGCTTTCCCGGAGGGATTTTGGTGTTTAGTGAGCATTTGGACCGCGTGCATTTTCCTGATCCGCAATTTCAGGCACAGCAAGTGGCAGGGATTCAGAGAAAGTATGCAAATTCCAAGCTGGACCTCGTGATCGGGGTTGGCGACGTGCCAACGGATTTGTTTCCGGGTGTTCCCTTGCTCTACATGCGTACCGATCCATCCCAGAGTCGTCCGATTCAGCTGTCGTCTTCGAGGGATGCAGTTAATCTTTGGATTGAACTGGACGCGCGAAAAACTCTGAATGCCGCCCGCCGACTCCAGCCCAACGCACGACAGGTTGTGGTGATTGGAAGTACATCTCCGACCGGAAAAAATCTGCTCAACCAGGTTCGAGATCAAATCAACCGTGATTCTGAGGGTCTGTCGACCGTTTACTTGGAGAAGGATACGTTCGAGGAGATTCGCCAGAAGGTCTCCACTCTGAACCCGGGAAGTATCGTCCTTTTTGTCACTCTGTCCCGCGACGCCGGCGGACGCCAATTCATCACTGCAGAAGTCATATCGCAAATTGCGGCTGTTTCCGGTGCCCCAGTGTATGTTTTGCTCGACACGCATGTCGGCACAGGGGCGATTGGTGGCTGCGTTGTGAGGTTCACCGAAATGGGCAAGCGAGCGGGTGAGTTGGGCGTCCAAATGCTCGCTGGCCAGCACCCTCAAGACGAAGCCGTCCGTTGTGATTATCTTTTCGACTGGCGGCAGCTAAGTCGTTGGAAGATTTCTGAATCGGCGCTGCCTGCAGGAAGCGTGGTTTTATATCGCCAGCCCAGCCTTTGGGAATCTTATAAATACTACATTCTTGGGGCCATTTTGTTGTGCGTTGTGGAGGCGCTTCTCATTCTGGGATTGTTATGGCAGCGAGCAAGCCGGAGGAAGTTCGAACAATCTCTTCTCGAGCGCGTTACCTTGCAAAAAATGCTTTCCGACCTCTCCGCAACTTTTATCAATCTGCCCGAAGAGCAAGTGGGGACGACGATAGAAAAAAGCATCCAGAGGATTGCAGAGTTTCTCAAGCTGGACAGGATCACTCTCTATGGCTACTCGAAAGAGAGCAAAGATCTGAGGGTGACTTTTTCCTGGCATGGATTGGGGATCGAGAATCCCCCAGCGGTGATGCGAATGAACCAACTTCCTTGGTGGAGCAGCCTTCTTCTGCAAGGCGAAACACTATTGCTGTCGGAAGTGAACGAATTGCCTGATGAAGCGTTGGCGGAGAAGGAATATCTTAGAAGGATGGGTGCGATTTCATTGGCGGCACTTCCTTTGAAGGCCGGACACGAATTTTTTGGCGGTATATCGTTTGTGAGTACCAAGAAGCGGGTGGAGTGGACCGAAGACCTTGTTGAACAACTCAGATTGTTAGCAGAGATATTCTCGAACGCTTTGGGCCGCGAACGCGCAATCGCTCGCGACATTTCCGATCGCAAGCGAGCAGAGCAACTTCTACGGGAGAGCGAAGAGCGCTTCCGCCTGGTCGCAAACTCGGCTCCGGTGCTGATCTGGATGTCCGGGACGGACAAGCTCTGTAATTTTTTCAATCAATGTTGGCTGGATTTCACGGGCCGAAAGATCGAGGACGAGTTAGGTGAAGGATGGGTTTCGTCAGTGCATCCAGAAGACGTACAGCGTTGCCTGGGTACCTATTCCGCGTCATTTAGCGCACGAGTTGATTTTGAGATGGAATACCGTCTGCGCCGGTTCGATGGGGAGTACCGTTGGATGGTTGACTACGGTGTGCCGAGGTTTGAATCGGATGGCACCTTTTGCGGCTATATCGGCTCCTGCGTAGATATTACGGAACGAAAATCATCCGCAGAATCGCTACAAGCTTTGACAGGCCGGCTGATTCATATCCAGGAGGAAGAACGCACGCGTATTGCCAGGGAGCTCCACGACGATTTCAGTCAACGCTTGGCGCTTCAGTGCATTGATATCGAACAATTACGAAGAAAACTCCCGGAACACGAAGTGGAGGATCGGGATAGGCTCGGCAGAATGCTGAAGCGTGCCAGGACGATGTCTTCCGACATTCGTTCTCTATCCCATGAACTTCATTCCAGCAGGCTGGATTACATTGGCCTGGTACCAGCGATCAGCGGCCTATGTAAGGAAATCGGTGAGAAGTACAAGATCGCGGTGCAGTTTGCCGAATACGATCGTCCAGCGGATATCCCAAAAGATGTCGCTTTGTGCCTGTTTCGGGTCGCCCAGGAAGCGCTGGGGAATGTGGTAAAACACAGCCAGGCCAGAACCGTACAGGTCGAATTAGGTTTTAACTCGGAGGGAGTGAGTCTCCGCATCATTGATGATGGAAGTGGCTTTGATCCGAACAGCACCAAATTTGGGGTTGGACTTGGACTGGTAGGTATGTCCGAACGGCTGCGACTTGTCGGCGGAAGGCTCTCGATAAGATCGGAACATTTGCGAGGCGCGGAAATTCTGGCAGAGGTACCCCTCTCTGCCATCGCGAATGAGAGGCGGGTAAAAGCAGTCTGTGCAGCAGGCAGGGAATCATGACGCGCCCACGGGTTTTGCTGGCGGATGATCATCAGATGTTGGCCGATGCATTGCGTGGAGTGGTAGAGCCACGCTGCGAAGTTGTGGGCACCGTGAGCGACGGCCGCGCCCTTCTGGAGGCTGCAGAAAGATTACAACCCGATCTCGTTGTCCTGGATATTGGCATGCCCCAGTTGAACGGATTCGACGCCGGCCGAAAGCTCAAGCAGACGTTGCCCAATGTGAAACTCATTTTCATGACGATGCACGAGGACCCCTATCTTGTGGGGAAAGCTTTTCGGGCAGGGGCTTCTGCGTTTCTGTTGAAGGAGGCAGCGGCGTCGGAACTCACTGAGGCGATTGACCAGGTACTGAAAGGGGGTTCCTATGTCACCCCCAGCGCCTCGGAGGGGTTGAACCAGATTTCTCTAAGGGACCCCAAAAAACGTGAACACGCCCCAGAACCCACTCCTCGGCAGCGTGAGGTGATCCAACTCCTGGCGGAGGGGCGCTCCATGAAGCAAGTAGCGGATGAGTTGAAAATCACGCGACGGACGGTCGCGGGACACAAATATGCCGCAATGGAGCTGCTGCAACTGAAAACTAACGCCGATTTGGTGCAGTACGCGATCGAGCACGGCATCATTACTCTCCACAGAACTTCCTTCCCGCACCGTTAGTTCTACCTATAGACGGCCTCATGAATTGGAAGCAATGTGCTGGCAGAGGCCGGATCCTCCTTTTCGGCATCGGAACTCATGAGCACGACACAGAAGGAACTCTCAATGACCCTTAAGCGGGTGCTTGTCGCGGATGATCTGGAGTCTGTTCAGGCTGCGGTCGCCGATTTGTTGCGGGGGTCCTTTGATGTTATTGGTACGGTCTCTGATGGAAAGAGCGCCGTCGATGAGATTTTGCTGCTTCAGCCCGATTTGGTCGTGTTGGATATCTCGATGCCAGGCATGACTGGGATTGAAGTCACGATGGAGCTCAAGAATCACACCAATAAGACCAAAGTCATATTTCTGACAGTTCATGAGGACTCTCGCATCATCGCGGCCTGTCTATCCGCGGGCGCTGTGGGATATGTAGTCAAGGAACTTATGGATAGTGACTTAATTCCCGCGATGAACGAAGCACTTGCAGGCCGTGTGTTCGTTTCTCGTCTCTCCTCTGAGTAAGAACCTTCCCCACAGAAACAGCACTGTTGCAGCCATGATCGACTCAACCTTTGATGTGAGAGACCGTTACTTTTGACGGTTCCATTGCCAGATCGCCTCAATCAATATCTCCGAATCGTTGAGGTCTTCGCGCCCAAATCGCGGAGAACTCGGTCACAAGGTTCCCGCGGTCAGGTGAGAAAGAGGAGCGAATCCATGAAGTGGATGGCAAAGAACGCTCTCGGTCTTGCTACGATGCCCGTAGTACTGGTCCTGTCATGTTCTGCGCCGGCTTCCGCCCAACAGGTCACGGGCGTGCCGGGTTCGCCGAGCGCCACAATAACTCTCGACGGGAAACAATTGCCTCCGCCCCCGCAAAAATTCGGAGGCGTTATCAAGCAAGACGCCAAGGATTCCACCCCGTGGTGGCCCTCGCGCGTAGCACCGCCCAAAGGCGCGCCGAACGTGCTGCTCATCATGACCGACGATCAAGGGTATGGCGTCTCGGGCACATTCGGTGGCGTCATCCCCACGCCCGCGCTAGATCGCATCGCCAAGGCAGGCTTACGTTACACGCAGTTTCACTCCACCGCTCTTTGCTCGCCAACGCGCGCCGCACTCATCACCGGCCGCAATCACCACTCCGTCGGTTTCGGCGTCATCGGCGAATTGTCCACCGGCTACCCCGGCTATGATTCCATCATCGGTCCGCAGAGTGCCACCATCGGCGAGATCCTCAAAGAGAATGGTTACGCCACTTCTTGGTTCGGCAAGAATCACAACACTCCAAGCTTCCAATACAGCAGCGCGGCGGGGCCTTTTGAACAATGGCCCTCAGGCATGGGCTTCCAGTATTTCTACGGGTTTATGGGCGGCGAGACCGATCAGTGGACGCCCTATCTGTTCCGTGATCACACGCAGATATTCCCGTGGGTCGGAAAGAAGGATTACAACCTCATCACCGATATGGCGGACGATGCCATCCGTTACATGAATGAGCTGAACGCAGCCGCGCCGGACAAGCCCTTCTTCGTCTATTACGTTCCCGGCGGAAGCCACTCTCCGCACCAACCCAAGCAGGAGTGGGTCGACAAATTCAAGGGCAAGTTCGACATGGGCTGGGAAAAGTTGCGCGATCAGATCTTTGAAAATCAAAAGCGCCTCGGCGTAATTCCCCCGAATACCACGCTGACACCGTGGCCGGACGGACAAGCAGACTATGGCGGAGCCAAGCTACCGAGGTGGGACTCGCTTACAGAGTTAGAAAAGAAGATGTATGCCCGCGAAGCAGAGGTGTTTGCGGGGTACACCGCCTATACCGACGATGAGATTGGCCGCGTCATCCAGAATGTCGAGGATATGGGCAAGCTCGACAACACACTGATCATCTACATCGTCGGCGATAACGGCACCAGCGCGGAAGGCAGCTTGTACGGCACCTTCAACCAGATGACCGCCTACAACGGCATTCTGACAGACCCAGCTGTCAAGGCCGTCAAGGCCATCGATCTGTTGCACTACGCAGATTGGGGCTCGGACAAGACCTACCCGCACATGTCAGTGGCCTGGTCCTGGGCCTTTGATACGCCTTTCAAGTGGACGAAGCAGGTCGCTTCGCATTTCGGCGGGACCCGCCAGGGCCTGGCTATTTCGTGGCCCGGCCATATCAAGGATGTGGGCGCGATTCGCACTCAGTTCCATCACATGATTGACATTGTCCCGACCATCCTGGAAGCCACCGGCATCCCGGCCCCGGATACGGTCAACGGGATCAAGCAGAAACCGATCGAAGGTGTCAGCATGGTCTACACCTTTGATCAGGCAAACGCCAATGCCCCGTCAAAGCGCGACACGCAGTATTTCGAGATGGTCGGTAACCGCGCCATCTACCACGACGGCTGGATTGCCGCGACCACACCACCCTCCCCGTCCTGGGAGTTGGGCACCGGCACAATGCCCGCCCTCAACGACTACCACTGGGAACTCTATAACATCATCGATGACTACTCGGAATTCAACAACCTCGCAGCCAGCAATCCCGCCAAGTTGAAAGAGCTCCAGGCATTGTTCCTGAGCGAGGCGGCCAAATACCAGGTTCTCCCGTTGGACAATTCCGGCTTCGTGCGCCTGCTCGCTCCGAAACCGAGCGCGGTCGCCGGACGAACCGAGTTCACCTACGCGGGTGTAAATGTCGGCATTCCTGTCGGCAATGCTCCCAGCATTCTGGACCGGGACTATACCATCACCGCCAACATCACCATCCCGGACGGTGGCGCCGAGGGCGTCATTGCAACCTTGGGTGGCCGCTTCGGCGGCTATGCACTCCTCCTGAGTCACAGCTTCAATTGGTGGCTCAAGTCTGATCTGCTCAAGAAAATCGGACTGGCCTTGCTGATTCTGGGGCTCCTTCTCGTCTGGCTCGGTAAAAACGGAAGGTGGAGGAAACGTTTCGGCTACGCCTTCTTGTTCATCGCTGCGCTCGGACTGTTCGCCGTATTTGCCACCGGCCTGTTTGGAATCGGCAAAGGTAGACCGGTATTCGTTTACAACTTCCTGGGCTTGGAGCGTTTCCGCTGGGCTGGCCTCTCCGGGCTTAGCGCTGGCAAGCACACCATCGTCTTCGACTTCAAATACGACGGACCCGGACCCGCCAAAGGCGGCACGGGCGTGCTGTCCGTGGATGGCAAAGAGGTCGCGCGCAAGACCATCGAGCACACAATTCCGTTACTCATGTCCATCGACGAGACCTTCGACGTTGGTCTCGATACCCGCACGCCAGTCGATTTTACCTACGACGTTCCCTTTCGCTTCACCGGGACCATTGACAAGCTGAACTATAGGCTCGGACCAGAGCAGTTGTCGGCAGACGATAAACAGAAAGCGGCGGAAATACTCGCCAGAGCCAGAGACTAAGCAGCGCATGGAAAGGGAGATCGTGCAATGAGCCAAAATCACTTTACGCTCAGCTTTCCGTTGAAGTCGCCCGCGGACGCCAAAGAGTTGTCGGAACAACTTCCCCCGCTAATGCCGGCAATGTTCAAGGCGGCGGATACGGTCGGCACGATTCACTATTCGCGCTTCACAGTTCTGAGCGAGAAGACATTGCTTTTTCTTGGTGATTTCGACGGTGAGTTCGCGCAGCTAATGGCGGATCTTGCCAAAGTTTCGGGGCCCGTATTCGACGCCATCTTTCAGCATGTGGACAATCCGCCGCCTTCCCCCGTCGCTTCCAATTCCGAGGCGTTCGTCGAGTGGGCCGCGGAGCATCTTCTCAGCGCGGTAAATCTCTATACCGCCTATCCCGGTGTGACCGCCAAAGAGATTAAGGCACTGGCGTCAGCCGCAGACATTAAGGGGGCTGGCGAACTTCATCCATTTCTGGTGATCCTGCCCATGAAGTCGAAGCTGGCCTTCATCGAAGTGGAACTGATCCTGCGCGCGCGAGGCAGCGGAACGACCAAAGACCTCGACAAAGTGGGCACTCCCCATTTCGCGCAGTTCGTCAAGCTGGAGGACAATCAAATCGGTTTCTTCACCGTGTACGACGGCTCATTCGACAAGTACATTGCGGATTTCACAAAAAATATCGGGCCGATCTTCGACTTGCTCTTCAAGTTCACGAAGGGTGCTCCACCGTCACCCTGCAGAAAGTACCTGCAAGAGTTTATCGACTTCGCGGCGGGAGCAAACCGCACTCCCATCGGCTTCTACCAGG
Source organism: Candidatus Acidiferrales bacterium (assembly GCA_963775865.1). Classification (GTDB taxonomy): domain Bacteria; phylum Acidobacteriota; class Terriglobia; order Acidiferrales; family UBA7541; genus Acidiferrum. The sequence goes on from CAVZKU010000016.1 coordinate 529,234, forward strand.
CGTATGCAGGTCTAAGCGTTCAGGACATTCATGCGTTGATCGCCGACAGCAGGGCCCAAGGAGCATCGGCTGGCAATTAGGCCTCGTGTGAGGAACGTGTGGGTACGAATTCGGATCCATCAGGAGACAGGTCGTGAGCCAGGTCAACAAAATTCCGGGGTCCCAGTCAAAAGAAGCCGGAGGACTTTTTCGCCGCGCGATTGGGCGAGGCGGGCATGAGAGCCCCGGATCGGATGTCCGTTCGGGAGCAACGAAAAGCCGCACACTCGACCTGGCAGATATCCAGGGGTTCATCTTCCGCGGGTACAGGATGCCCATGGTGCGGCATTTCTTATTGACCGTCGGAGTTCCCGCACAAGCGGGGCAGCAACTCGGACGGCTCACCAACGGCGACGAATCGGACGCCCCACAAATTACCACCGCCGAGGACTGGCACGTAGGATTTGCCCCCGGACCCGGAGACAATCTCACGGATGCCCCACGCCGCAAACCCGACTATTGCCTGAACGTCGGTATGACTTGGCCCGGCCTTGTGGCGCTGGAAATACCGGACCGTGTTCCAACACTCTCTTTCAAGTCGTTTGGGGCGTTCACCGCTGGAGCCGCGCAACGAGCGGGATTGGTTGGGGATATCGGAGCAAGCGCGCCGGAGAACTGGATCGGCAATTTCGGAAAAGGAAACGACCACGTTTTAGTGACATTGCATGCCATCAGTCCGGATGCGATGGCCAGCTACACCGAACGGTTGTGCGCCTTGTTTGCCGAAGGGAACGCCTTTCAGGAAGTTTGGCGTCAGGACGGAATGGCGTTGCTGGAAGTGCAGGATGGCAAGCCTGTGTTCACTGCCAAGGTACCCTTCGGGTACACCGACGGCATCAGCATGACCACCATTCGCGGTGGCCCCGAAAAATATCACCCCGATCACCAGGAACCCTGCGAAGCCTGGCTATTCGTGCTGCAGGAAGAGGCAGAGAACTACATCATGCCGGAGCCCAAGGAACTCGGTCTGAACGGCGGCTTTGCGGTCTTCAAGATGATCGAGACGGATGTTGTTGGCTTCGAGAAATTTCTGCAGTCGAACAAAGACAAAATCGATCCCGAACTGCTGGCCGCCAAGATGTGCGGACGCTGGCGCAACGGCGTCCCTCTTGCCCTCTCACCAGACACGGACAGCCCACCGGAAGGACTTACTCCTGAACAGCTCAACAACTTCGAGTATGTCAACGCTGATGGATCCGGAGATCCAAGGGGAATCCGTTGCCCGGTGGGAGCACACATGCGCCGCATCAATCCACGAGGCCAACCCGTCACAGGCCAGGGCGTGCCGGGGGGCAGCAATAATACCCATCGGCTGATTCGCCGTGGATTGCCCTACGGGCCGACCTACGATCCGACACAACCATATGACGGCATCGAGCGCGGCCTTCTTGGTTATTTCATTAACTCAAACATCGAGAAGCAATACGAGTTCGTGCTAGGGCACTGGGTAAATGACAGCGAATTCGCCGGGGCCGTCAGGCTTAACCCCAAATCGAAAGATCCAATGATTGGCACCCAGGATCCTGCGGAAAGCATCTTCGTGATTCCGTGGCCGAATGGCGCACCCCCCATCAAAGTCACAGGGCTAGCTACTTTTGTTAAGACGAGAGCCGCCGCCTACTGTTTTCTTCCGAGCATCACAGCGATCAAGTTCATCGCCAGTTTGGGAGCACCCCAGTGATCCGCCATTTACCGGAGCCTCCATGCTGTTCCTAACCCGAATGTTCGGCGTAACGGGCAGTGACGCAGAGCGCGACTTCGCCACAGAGAAGTCTGTCATCGAACAGATTGTAGAAAAGGTGCTCTTGCTACAAGCCAATGCCGCCGCTCAACAAGAGAGACCGCTCGGGCGCGGAACTCATGTAAAAGGTACCGCTGCCCGAGCTCAATTCGAAGTACTTGACGTTACTGCAGGCCGCGACCCCGTACTCGCGGCGCGTCTTGCGAGGGGAATCTTCGCGAAGCCTGGCGTATATCCCGCGATCGTACGTTTTGGAAACGCGGACTCGAAGGTCAACTCAGATTTCAAGGCGGACGTCCGATCCTTGTCTTTCTCCGTGGATCTGACTCGTGATGGCGCGGTTGTTCCAGAGAAAAGCCTGACGCGGCAGGATTTCTCACTGCAGAACGCACGGACTCTTCCGATCAATGACGCTCCCGGATTTCTCGCAATTATGAAGCTGCTCACCGCCTCGAATCCGGTTTCCGGCCTGTGGTCACTCTCGCTCAAGGGACAAATTGCGAGTCATGAGGATTCTTGCATTGGTGGAAGTACAAGCCCACCAGAAAAGGCAGCCGTATCAGAAGCTGCGCTATTGGAGCAACGTGCCGTTTTGCCACGGACCAAACGACATTGTGAAACAGTCGGCAACGCCCTTCTCTGGCAACCCCGCCCGACCACTGCAAAGAAGCAACCCGAACGCCTTGCAGGACGAATTGAGCCGGCACCTAAAAGAAGACGGCAAGATGAGCGGCTTCGATTTTGCTTTGCAATTCCTCGACGCCGAGAACATGACCTATTGGGGCAAAAGTCGGGACGCTAGTTTCTGGACGGAAAATGCAAGCGTCGACTGGAAGGAAGCAGAAGCGCCTTTTCACACTGTCGCACGGCTTACCCTGCTTGCGAATTCGCAGCTTCGTTACGATGCTGCCGAAGCGGCGTATTTCGATGTCACCGGGCATGCGACGCCAGACAGCACGCCCGTTGGTAGCATCAACCGTGCGCGTTGGCAAGGCGAGGTGGCCAGCAGAAAAGCACGCATGTTGGATGAAATTGGAGTCAGCAAAGTGATGGGTAGGTCGGCATGAACTTTATCGACATATCGGTTTGAGTTTCATTAAGGAGGAAGAAGATGCATCTCAAGACAAAAAGTGGTGTTCGTCGGTTTTTGTTTTTGGTCGGTCTTGCACTTGTGATTAGCACGGCCCTTTCGGCGCAGGACGTGAAATACAATTTCATGCCTGGCACGGATTTCTCGAAGTATCACACCTACAAGTGGGTCGATCTGCCGGAAAACGTGCACCCCAACCAAATCATCAGTCAAGAGATCAAGCAAGCCGTAAACAATACGCTCGCCGCCAAAGGCTTCACACAAGCCACGGGAGACACAGCCGATATGTATGTCGGCTATCAATGCTCCGTCGATCAGGAGAGGCAGTTGAACGCATGGGGCATGAGGGGTATCGGCGGCGGGATGGGCGGGGCCACGACCTCCACGATATCCAACGGAACTCTTGCGGTGGATTTTTATGATCCTACTTCGAAGGATCTGATCTGGCGTGGATCTGCAACCAAGACTCTAAACCCGAGCGGAAATCAACAAAAGGACATGGAGAAGTTGAATAAGGCAGTGGCGAAACTCCTGAAGAACTTCCCGCCGCCTCCACCGAAGAAGTAGTCCATAAAGTTCTGGAAATAAATAGAAGCACGAATCTGAACTAAGGAGGAAGTCATGAATAAGCGTTCTTTGTCCTGGATTGTGATGCTTGGGCTGTTTTCTGTGTCGTTCCTGGGTCTTACATTGCTCCGGATCAGTGAAGCCAAAGCGCAGCCGCCTCAACAATATCCGATGATGGACAAGGTGGCCGACAAGATCATCCTGAAATATCAGCAGTCCAGCTGCGAGCAATTGTGGATTAAAAAGTCCGAAAAGGCTCCGCCCAGCGCGGAAGAACAGAAAGCCGTTGCATTTCTGAAGAGCGATCCTCAGATGCGCGCGGCGTTCATCAACAAAATTGCGGCCCCCATAGCCAACAAGATGTTTGAATGCGGAATGATTCCCTGAGAATTGCAGGCCGATGAGTGCGGGCTGTCGAATCGAGGAAAGTCATGACAAGGCATGGGGTGCGGGCTTTCCATTGGGCGCGGCGTGATCCCGACCTCGATGTGGGCGGTGATTGATTTTAGATCCCGACAGAAACTGAGAAACGCTCAGAAAAGCAAAGTGAGGCACATTTCGCCTACACGAGCGAAGCGCTCACTAGAAATCCGGTTATGTGGCCTCATCGGGCCGTAGGCCGCCAGAGGGGAGACACTTAGAAAAAAAGGAACCTTTGGCGCGTCCCTTGCGCACTATTTGACCAGGAGGGGCATGAACAACCTCCTTCGTTTCTTTGGGTGTCTTTGTTCTTCGCGTCGGTGGCGCTCTGCCACACCTCGCAAGAAGCCACGAACCTCACGCCTCAAGGTTTCGAGACGAACTTGGCCAGTGGCGTGAAGCTTCGTTTGCATTTGCACGATGGGGACTTCCGCTTTATAGGCAGCGATTCGGAGAAACTTTCCATACACGTACAGGGGAAGAATTTGGAGCAGGCCAAGAATATTAAGATTCAGTTGAAGCGTTCGGGTACAGCGGTGGATCTCAAGCTCTCCCACGTGCCAAAAAAGGAACTGCAGGTCACCCAAATCTACAGACCTATATACCCGCATGCATGGCGGCGACCTCTCTGTGCAGGACGTTGTGGGAGACAAGGACCTTGAATTCTCTGGCGGCGATTTGACTATCCAGGTAGGAAGTCCGGAGGACTACTCTCACGTGGATCTCTCTCTGTGAAGTTCGGAGACATTAGCGGCACTCAGTTTGGCGATCGCAAAGGCTGGATAGGAAATTCCCTCCAGAAAGACGGCACCGGGAAGTACAGGCTTCACGCCCATGTCATGGCGGGCGATCTGGTGCTCATGTCCTAAACTCGGTGGTGTTGTTCGCCAAAACTTCAGCCGAGGCCCGAGACGGAGCGGTTTTTGGTGGGGTAGTTCTGAAGACGACTATCGACTCGATGCAGCAAGAAGGCTTCGAAGAGGGCGAGTCCGCGTGTGCGTGGAGCCCACATATACAAAGGATCAGGCGAGGGGCGATAGGAACTAGGCGGCTCGATCGTAACGATGGTGCAGCCCGCCGAGTCGCTCACGTGAAAAGATCCGACCGGAAGCCACGGAACGAACCCTGCCGTCAGGTGTCCCTTCGCAAACCCGAGATGGGTGCGGTCCCCATGATGGTATCGAACATAGTCCGAGAGCAATCGCTTCAGATGATGTTCATTCAACGCAACAATATTGGTCTAGCAAGTCGCGCCGGCAACTTCCCACCCAACGCTTTGCGATGCCATTCTGCGATGGACTTCGGAATGAAGTTCGCTTGGGAATGATCCTGGTGGCGCTCACTACTGCGATCACCTCGAACCCGAACTTCTGATCGCGATCAAAGATTAGGTATTTGTGAGAGGCTTCAAAGAGAAACGCCTCCCGCAACTGCTGGATAATCCAACCGCTCGTCGGATGCTTTGTGACATTGATGTGCAGGATGCGCCGACGATTATGACTGATGACGAAGAAGCAGTAGAGCACGCCGAACGTCATCGTTGGCACCGTGAAGAAATCCATGGCGGCAATTGCTTTCCGATGGTTGTGAAGGAAGGTTAGCCAGCGCTTGGCACGGTCGGTATTTCTCGGCGCTCGTTTCATCCAACGGGAGATAGTTCTCTCGGAAAGATCAAAACCGAGCATGAGGAGTTCCCCATGAATCCGCGGAGCTCCCCAGGTCGGGTTCTCCACGACTATCCGAAAAATCAAATCCCGGACCTCTTTCGGCGTCCGGTTCCTTCCAACCTGCCTCCGGACTCTGGAGATCACACCGCCAGTACATTCGAAAACCAGTCCGGTGCCAGCGGACGACGGTCTCAGCTCGCCGGCGGTAGTTATGTCATTGATTTCACAGTGGGCTGGAGTTTTGGCGAACGACACGGGCGTGACTTGACCTCGCTTTCGGGGGCGCTTCCGTCTGAGTGTTCCACGCAAACCCAATTGTGCGCTGTCTGCAATTCGGGTAGCGGTCTCCCAGGTTGAGTCTTCCCGCACTATGTTTTCCGAGATCTCCGTCAAAGGCTCACTGGAACGACTGTTCGCCAAAACCGGCGTTAGGAAACGAAGCCAGTCAGTTCGCGGTGGCGTCACTGGGACATTATCGAGATCAACTCTAGTCCTCTAGTTTTGAGTGCCGCCAGCATGCCCTGACAAGAGCAATCAATAACACACATGTACGCGATCAATAGTTTGGTGTGCGATTCAAGAAACTCATACAGTGCATCTATTCTTTGCTGAAAATCTTCACGATTTCGTTATGCGCGTCTCTCTATCTTCTCGCCAACGCCTTGCGCGCGGCATGCGCAAATCAAAAGAGGGGGGCCTCGCTATGTCAGGCAAACTGTCGATACTTTTGTTTGTGTGTTCATTGTCAGTGCCGTGGGCCATGGGTCAATCGACTTTCGGCAGCATTCGCGGCACAACAGTGGACCAGACTGGCTCTTTCATCCCGCAGGCGCAAGTCACCTTACACAGCGTTGACGAGAACACGGATTTCACGCTGACCAGCGACGATCACGGAAACTACGGGTTTGAAAACGTCAAGCCGGGTCACTACAGACTGGCGGCTACGAAGGACGGCTTCGCCAAGGCCGTCGTCGACAAAGTGGAATTGGCAGCACGGCAAGACCTGCGCCTGGATGTGAAGCTTGACTTGGCGTCGCAGACCCAGACGGTCGAAGTAACCGAGGCCGCTGCAGTGGTGAATACCGAAAATGCCACGCTTGCCGATTCCAAGCTCAATAGCGATATTACTCAGTTGCCCTTGAATTCGCGCGCCGTATCCTCCAGTCCGCTGGCGGCCTTGGCTGTTTCTCCGGACGTGGTGAAGGATACGCAGGGCAATATTGCGGTAGCTGGCGCGACGTCGGCCCAGACGGGCTTCTCCGTCGACGGAATCTCCACCGCCAATGTGCTCAAGAACGGCGCCCTACAAGACGCATATCCCTCTTCGGAAGGGATTCAGCAGATGACCGTCACCGCCTTTAACAACAATGCCGAGTTCGCCCAGATCGGCGACGTCACGTTTACCACCAAGAGCGGCACCGACCAGTTTCACGGCAGTTTGTTCGAGTACCTGCAAAACGATGCATTGGACGCGAAAATTCTGAACTTTACGGAGAAGGCGCCGAAACATTTCAATACGTTTGGAGGCAGTCTCGGTGGCTCCGTAACCTCGCCGAAACTCTACAACGGCAAAGACAAAACATTTTTCTTCTTCGACTACGAGGGAAACCGCAAACATACATCGGCTCCGGAGCAACTCCTCGTTCCAACCCAAGCGGAAAGAGACGGCAATCTCGGTGCTCTTGTGGCCCAACAAAACTCCGGCCCCTTGATGGATCCCTTTACCGGTCAGCCTTATCCCAACAAAACCATTCCTAGCGGAGCCGCCTGCGGCAATCCAAAGGATTGCATCAATCCCGTCGCTCAGGCTCTTTTAAACTATTACCCGCTTCCGAACGCAAACCTCGGCGTGGCCAATCCTTCCTACAACTATCAAACCTTAGTTCCCATTCCTTCAAGCACCAACGGCTGGGATCTCCGCGTCGACCAAACCATAACGCCCAAGCAGCAGATCTACGCTCGTTATAGCTGGAAAAATGCGCTTTACAACGAGGGTGCCATGGGAGCGCCTGCGGGTCAGTTTCTGCCCAACGTGGTGGCCCACGATCAGAATCGCAGTTTCCTGCTTTCCTACAACTATGTGATCAAGCCGAATTTGATTAACGAATTTCGCTTTGGCTTCACGAACTTTCATGAAAACGACAATTTCCCGATTCAGGGCAGTTCCGCTATTAGTCAACTCGGCCTGCATGGCATAAATATTTCTCAGCATCCAACCGGCGACGCCTTCCCGACCTTCACCTTCTCAGACGGCACATTCTCGTCGATCGGCCAGGATCGCACCGGAACGACGATCTCCAAAAATATGCAGTTCACCGACAACCTCACCCACATTATCGGCAGTCACACACTGCGCTTTGGCTTCGATGCGCGCAAGGTCAGCTATAGCGGTGTCATGTTTTTCGTGCCCTCCGACGACTATGGCAACTTCACGTTCAGCCCGGGCCTCTTCACCAACTATTCATTCGGCGATTTTCTGCTCGGCATGCCGCAACAATCTTTCTTCGCCGTTACCTGTCCCCAGATCAATGCGGGCGCCACCCAGTATGGCGTCTATGGTCAGGACTCCTGGCAGGTGAATAGCCATCTCACCGTGAATTTCGGTTTGCGCTGGGAATTCCTCCCGCCTTTTACCGAAACCATCGGCGACTTGGCCAGTTTCGATCCGCAAACCAACAGCGTCCTGATCCCCAATAGTTTTTTGCAGACCATAGGCAAAGACCCCGACCTGCAGAATCAATACACGGGCTTTCTCGAGTCTTTTAACGCCTGCTCGCTTCCCGGGAGAAATACCTCCCGGCAATGCAGCAATGTCCAAACGGCCAGCCAAGCGGGCGTTACGCAAGGGTTGCGGCAGCTCTATCTCCGTAATCTTGACCCGCGATTCAGTGTGGCTTACCGGCCATTCAAGGACAGCAAGACCGTCGTTCGCGCGGGTTTCGGTATCTTCACCATGACGACGCTGGGACCGATGTCTTGGAACAATGCCGGCAACCCCACGTCAGATTTGATCACCAATGTGAATTCCATCTCCAACGGCACGCCACAATTTCAATTCCCGCAGACGGCTTCGTCCACATCATCGATCACGTATGGCGGAGGCAGCCTCGAAGAGGCCAACGATCCGAACTGGCGCGATCCGCAATCGGCGCAATGGAATCTCACCGTCGAGCGGCAAATTACCACGAACACCATAGTCCGGGTTAGCTACGTCGGCATGGCTTCGTACCGTCTGCCGTACACCATTGACTTGAATCAGATTCCGGCCAGCACCACGCCGTACACGGTGCCTGCGGGGGCATTTGTCGACCCACGAGCGCCTTATCAAAACTGGCTTCTTTTGATGACTTCCGTGAGCGAAGGCAATGCAAGTTACCAAGGGATGAAAACGCAAGTGGAGCACAAACTGTCCCACGGCCTGTCGTTTCAAGCGAGTTACACGTGGGCGAAAAATATCAGCGACGCGCAAGGCAGTGACGCTCCCACAACTTTCGCAGGTGAGGAACCCTACGCCGTCGAGATTGCCAATCGGTTCGACCTCCGGCAGGATCGTGGCAACGTGGTGGGAACGCCCCGCCAGCGGTTGCTGGTAACTGGCATTTATCAACTGCCTTTCAAGACCGCCCGTTCGGGCTTTCTGAAAGCTATTGTGGAAGGGTGGAACCTTAGCACGATCACGACGATTCAGACGGGACAGTGGCTCACACCGACGATCAGTCCGATCTACGATCAGTCGAACACGGACATGATCGTTCGGTCTGGTGGAGGGGCAATCGCGCGTCCAGACTGCGTCGGGAACCCCATCCCTTACAACCAGACGCCCAACGATTTCTTCAACATCAATGCCTTCGCCCCAACGCCTGTCGGAGCGGGCCGGTTTGGCAATTGCGGTTTGGGCATCCTGCAGGGGTCGGGGATGATTGCTGTGGACGCGGGCTTGGCCAAGCAGTTCCAGATTACGGAGCGCCTTCGTTTGCGCTTTGAAGCTTCCTTCACCAACGTGCTCAATCACACGAACTACGCGCCGCCGGCCACCAACGTCAGTAACCCCAGCACGTTCGGGGTCCTCGAATCTGCGTTGCCGCAAGGTTCTGGCGGCAATCGCACTGGACAGCTCGCCCTGCGTCTCGACTTTTGAGAACCGCAACCGCTTCCCGGTGCGAGGAGCCGACGTCCGCCATCGGGCGCAGCTAGGCACTTGACTAGGGGTCTGTGGTGCCTGGCTGCCGTGCAAGAGGCCTGCGCAGAAGTAGATCCGAAATCGTCTTGGCTTTATGAACTTCTTAGGACTCCTTCAAGGTTTCCTTACTCGCAGTTCTTTACCCTTTCGAATCCCGTGGATAGCTTGACGGATTCCTCGCCGGTCTTGGTGCGGGGGTACGCAGAAAGACGACAGTCCCATGAACAATGCCACCCTTCTCGTGGTGGACGACGAGCCACAAATTCGCCGGGTCCTGCAAGCAACCCTTTCGCATGCTGGCTATGAGGTCGTCGAGGCAAAGAGCGCCGAGGAAGGCATCGAACGACTTCTCCGAGAGCGTCCCCATCTAATTCTCTTGGATTTCAATCTGCCGGACATGAGCGGACCTGAAGCTTGCCGCAAGATTCGATTGTCCTTTGCAGGACCCGTCATCATGGTGACTGTCCGCAACTCGGAACGTGACAAAATTGAGGCACTAGATTCCGGAGCCGACGATTACGTTGTGAAGCCTTTCGTGATGGGAGAACTGCTGGCGCGCGTTCGAGCCGCGCTGAGACGCTCCAGTCCTGAACAGCCGCTTCCGAGAATCCAGACTCCGGAATTGAGTGTGGATGTCGAAAAAAGAGCCGTTGATGTTCGCGGCGACAGAATTCATCTGACTCCTAGAGAATTCGATGTCCTGCGCCTTCTCGTGACTGAGGCAGGAAAGCCCCTTACGTATAGAAGAATATTGCAAACGCTCTGGGGTCCTGATTATGGAGAAGAAACCGAAAACCTTCGCGTAGTGGTTAACCAGTTACGGAAGAAAATCGAAAAAGATCCCGCGCATCCGCGCTTCATCCTTACAGAACACTCGGTAGGTTATAGGTTTCAAGTTCCAAGTGACACCCATGAAATGCGTGCCCGCCGCAAATTGTGAATTTCGCTTACGTTAAGGAGGCAATGTATGTTGAACCGAACGAAGATCTTATTAATCGTGATGCTTATCGCCCGGTTGGTTTTGACTTGGAGCAAAACGGGGCCTGCGGCTGCTCACAATCGGGCCGGACGAAGGCATCTTCGCGCTTGAAATGCACAAGGTTCCCGTGGTCGACCAGCCGCGTTGGCCTGCGCTTGGCTTGATCCATTGTGCAGGTCAGACCAACAGAACGACCAAAGTCTGAGAATTTTGCTGGCAGTTTGGAGCAACTTCGGAGCAGATCAAGGATGGCTCGCATCTCATAAGCGCAACCGGAGCAACGACTTGGAATGAATTTGCGTTACCTTAGACGCAGCCATCCTCCTCCACCTGGCCTCGATGGACAATCCACCCTGCGGCTTCTGCTCGGGAGCGATGCATACCAGGCAGCCGAGAAGAACGACGATGAAAAACTCTTTTTGACCCGCAAATGGAAGGGGCTCAGCCATTCCACCGATTTTCGGGGGCCTGAGGTTGCTTGATGATCGAGGGCAAAGATTTGTGGCATTTTCTACAGGCTTGAAAAACCAGCTACTTAGTAGACCAGGAATTTGGTTCCGATCCTCTTTGGGAGCCGAAGTACAGCATTGCGTGTATTCGCCTGCCCGGGTTGCAACGGGCACACTTCTCGTGCATCTGAATTGGCGCAGCTTAACTCTCCTGCGTGAGTGGAGTTTTCAATGCTTGCCGTTCCGAACAAAGCGACTAGCCTTCAGATTCTGATCGAACGCTTGGCTGAAGCGAGAAACAACACGGATAGATTGTTTGAGTGTCTGCGCGTGGATGCGCTTTACGAGCGTCCCATACCCGAACGGCATCGCATCGTCTTTTATATTGGTCACTTGGAAGCGTTTGATCTGAATCTGTTTCACTCGCAAGTGCCGGCCCTCAGGCCTTTCGCGCCTGAACTCGACAAGCTCTTTGCTTTTGGTATCGACCCTGTCAGTGGTGGATTGCCGACAGACCGGCCGGAGGATTGGCCTCGTCTATCGCAAATCGAAAGGTACAAGAAAGAGGTACGTCATTTATTGGATGGGGCGATGCAAGCGGGAGATTTTCAGAGGGCGCAGCATCCCGCCGAAACGCTGCTCAACGTGGCTATCGAACATCGAATGATGCACGCGGAAACGCTGGCCTATATGTTTCATCAATTGCCATTTAAGCGAAAACACTCGCAACCACAGGCTTCGCCGAATGACGGAGCATTCGTAGCGGAAATGCTACAGATTCCCGAAGGCAGCGCCACACTGGGGTTGCAACGAGGGGACGCGCCGCCGTTCGGTTGGGACAACGAATTTGACGCCTTCGAAACGGAAGTTCCCGCCTTCCGGATCGACAAGTACATGGTGACGAATGGTGAGTTCCTCGAATTCCTTCGATCTGGCGGTTACGGGGATCCACAGTTTTGGTCGGAAGAGGATTGGCGTTGGAAGCAGGCACGAGAGATTCAGCATCCGGTGTTCTGGATTCGGGCGAATGGCGATTGGCACTATCGCGGCATGTTCGAGGAGTCGCCCCTTCCGCTCGAGTGGCCGGTGTATGTCAGTTGGGCCGAAGCAAGCGCGTACGCTAAGTGGGCGCACAAGGCGCTGCCGACCGAGGCCCAATGGCATCGCGCTGCTTACGGTACACCCCAAGGCAGCGAGCACGCGTATCCTTGGGGAAATGACGTGCCGTTCCCCAGCCTCGGGAATTTTGATTTTTCACGGTGGGATCCCGCCCCGGTCAGCTCCTTCCCATTGAACAAGAGCGCGTTTGGAGTCCAAGGCCAACTTGGAAATGGTTGGGAATGGACGGAGTCCTTGTTCGAACCCTTCGTGGGCTTTCAACCTTTTTCCTTTTACCCGGGATACTCTGCTGACTTCTTTGACGGCAAACATTACATAATGAAAGGCGGCTCCGCTCGAACGGCGGCCTCGATGCTCAGACGTTCATTTCGAAACTGGTTTCAACCGCGCTATCAGTACACATATGCAGGGTTCCGCTGTGTTTCGAAGGAAAGCGGAACGGCGGGCTGACCCATGACGATCGAACTGATCAAGAGCACCCCGCAAGGCGAATTTGCCAAGGAAGTGTGCACTGGCCTGACCAAATCGCCACAAAAGGAACTGCCTTCCAAGTACCTGTACGACGCCGTGGGCTCGGCACTGTTTGAGGTGATTTCCGTGCTTCCGCAATACGGCGTGACCCGGTCGGAGGAGCGCATTCTGGGCCGGCACGCAACTGAAATTGTCGCTGAACTTCCCGCGCCGGCCATTGTGGCGGAATTGGGAAGTGGTGCGGGAAAGAAGACCCGTGTGATTCTTGAGGCGCTGAGCCGAAAACAGCCCATCTCTTACTATCCAATCGAGATTTCTTCAGCAGCCCTGGCAATGTGCCAGCGCGAATTGAGTGACATCCACTCCGTCAGCATTGTCGGCTTCGAACGAGAGTATCTCGACGGTTTGTTGGAAGTGACGGCCATGCGGGAAGCGGACCAGCATCTCATGGTGCTCTTCCTCGGGAGCACCATCGGCAATTTCGATGGAACCGCGGGGGTGGAATTTCTCAGGCGTTTGCGCGCAGTTTTGAGAGAAGGCGATTCCCTCCTGCTTGGCACCGATCTTCGAAAACCGATCGCGACGTTGATCGCGGCGTATGACGACCCGCTCGGTGTAACCGCCGCTTTTAACCGAAATCTGTTGGCCCGAATCAATCGAGAATTGGATGCGGACTTCGACATCGAGCAGTTTGAACATCTAGTGATTTTCGACGACCTGAATCAGAACATAGAAATGCACCTGCGGGCCCGGCACGATCAAACTGTGACCATTGCAAAAGCTGGGCTTAGTTTACGCATTCTGCGAGGTGAGACCATCTGGACCGAAACCAGCCACAAATATTCTCAGAGCGAGTTGTACGGCATCGCGCGGCGGGCAGGATTTCGCTGGCAAGGGCAGTGGATCGACCACGAGTGGGCCTTTGCCGATAATTTGTGGATCGCGTGCTAGCTATTTTCTAAGATTCCATTCTCTCAGGTATTCAAGAACCACAAAGCAATGAAAGTGGGCGAAATCCTGCCGAAACACCTGATCGTGATCGGCGGGGGCTACGTCGGTCTGGAGTTTGGCCAAATGTTCTCGCGATTCGGCAGTGAGGTTACGATTGTTCAGAGCCGGGAACAAATCCTGCCGCGAGAAGATCCCGACACTGCCAAAGAGCTGCAGCGGGCACTGGAAGCGGAGGGAATCCGGGTTCTTCTAAACACGAAAATTAAGAGCCTTGCCAGGCGACGAGATGCCTCGATGATTGCAGAAGAGGCCATCGAAAATGATGGGGGCTCGGTTAGTCTTGAGGGAAGCCATTTGCTGGTGGCCACCGGCCGCAGTCCCAACACAGATGATCTCGATCTCCACAAGGCTGGCATTCAAACCGATAAGCGCGGATTTATCCTTGTGGACGATAAGCTCGAAACGACCGCGGAGGGGGTTTGGGCTCTAGGTGACGTGAAGGGCGGCCCGGCGTTCACGCACATTTCCTATAACGATTACCAGACCGTGTTCGGGAATCTGATCGACGGCAAGAATCTATCCATCGCAGGCCGCATTGTGCCTTATTGCGTGTTCACCGATCCCGAACTCGGCAGAGTTGGCATGACCGAAAAGAAAGCGCGTGCCACAGGGCTTCCTTTGAAGATCGGAAAAACTCCCATGACGCAGGTTGCAAGAGCCATTGAGCGCGATGAAACGGCAGGATTGATGAAGCTCATCGTGAAGGGCAGAAACGAGCGCGTTCTCGGCGCCACTGTCTTGGCCAGCAATGGCGGCGAATCGATCCACATTCTTTACGCTTTGATGCTTGGCGATTTGCCTTACACGCTGCTGAAGGGAGCCGTGTACATCCATCCGATCCTTGCGGAAGGCTTTTTCTTCCTCATGAATGACGTGAAACCTGTCGAACCCCCAGCGTTGGCGGCCGATTGATAATCCTTGGTTTACGAGGATCGCTACAATTCCTTCGATAAACGAAACTCGCGCACAACAGCCACTGTATCCCGATGTAGTACGTCAACCGCATAGTTCATCTTGCGGATATCGGACTCGGAGATCTTGCCGCCAAGTTCTGTGAGCGCGGCGCGGAGCTGGGGAAAGCGATCGAGAGTGGATTTCCGGATGATAGGGACAGCATCGTAGCGCGGAAAATAGTGGCGGTTATCTTCCAGTGCGACGAGGTTGAGCGCGTCGATGAGACCGTCAGTCGAATTGCCGGCGACGAGATCGACTTGGCGATCCACAAGTGCGCGATAGATTAATCCAAGATCCATGACCCGCGGCGTCTGCGTGAAATGAAGATCGTAGAAATCCGTCCAGCCGAGGAATCCGTCGGGACGCTCCAGAAATTCATAGCCAACGCCGACGCGCCACCCGGGCGCGTAGCGAACAATATCCGAGATGGTGTGTACATGAAGATTCTTCGCATCCTCTCCCCGAATCACCATGGCAAACGTGTTTTCAAAACCCAGGGGCTCGGTGACTTCGAGGTTGAAGCGTTGGGCGTAAAGTTGCTTCACTCGCTGATAGACCGGGTTCGAAAGGCTGTTGTCGGCAGGGGGGCTGGACTGGTCCGGTGGCTCGTTCAATACTGCGGTAAGGGCGGTCCCCGTGTATTCGACGTATAGATCGATTTGTCCAGCGAGCAGTGCCTTGTGCACCAGAAGCGTGCCTCCCAGATTCGTTTTGCGCTTAACCGGAATTCCTGTGCGCGCTTCGATGTGCTGCGCCAGGAGTTCTGCAAGGATTACCTGCTCCGTGAAAAACTTTGAGCCGATCACGATCCCAGACCGCTGCGGCTTCTTGCAGGCGGGAACCAGGCAAACCATGCTCAGTAAAGAAAGGAAGCAAAGGCTGCGGAGGGATGTCAACATGTTCAGTCGCACTAGTTATTGGCGAGCACCGGAGTCTAGCACAAGCGTGCGGCGGCCTTCGGGTCAGGTGACGCGCAAGCGGCGCTCGAGGAATCCCAGCAAAAGATCTGCCAGGACGGCCAAGAGCGCCGCGGGAATGGCGCCAGCCAGAAGGAGTCTGTCGCTGACGAGGGCCACGCCCCGGAAGATGAAAGTGCCAAGGCCGCCTGCGCCGATGGCCGCAGCGATAGTGGCGACACCGATGGTGATGATCGTTGCTGTGCGAATGCCTGCAAGAATGAAGGCAAGGGCCAGAGGGAAGCGAACTCGTAGAAGAATCTGGGCTCTGGTCATGCCCATGGCTTCGGCCGAGTCGAGGACCGCGGCGTCGATGCTGGTCAGCCCGACATAGGTATTGCGAAGGATCGGAAGCAGCGCGTAAACAGCCAGGGTGAAGATCGCAGTTCGCTTGCCAATTCCACCAATGAACGGGATGGGAATCAGGAAACCGAAGAGGGCAAGGCTCGGGATGGTTTGCAGAATGCTGGCAGTGCCAAGCGCGATGGTACGCAGAAATTTCCGGTGTACCAGCAACAGGCCTAGCGGGACGCCGATGAGTATCGCCATGGTCATAGCGATGACCACGAGTTGAAGATGCTCGAGGGTAGCGGCGAAGATTTCACCGCGGTGCTGAACGAAAAAGGTCCAGAAGCTCATGCTCACCCTCCGGGGTTGACCGCCAGCGAAGCAGCAAACGCGCGGACTTCCGGATGGTCGATTTGCATGAACGTCTGCGGTGATCCGCTGGCAACTACGTGGCCGGCCTCAAGAAGAATGATTCGTGAAGCAAGAAACAAGGCTTCGCGCAGATCGTGCGTGACGAATACGATCGTTTTGCTCAACCGCCGGGCCAACGCGCTGAATTCACGCTTCATCTCGGCGCGCGTAACCGGATCAAGAGCTCCGAAAGGCTCATCCATCAGGAGTATCGGGGGGTTCGCGGCGAGCGCGCGAGCCACGCCCACGCGCTGGCGCTGGCCACCGGAGAGTTCGCGGGGACGCCGGTGCGCAAACTCTGTGGGGTCTAATCCAACCAGTTGCAACAGTTCCTCTACCCGAGCCGCGATGCGGGTGCTTTCCCATTTTTCGAGCGTGGGTATCAGGCCAACGTTTTCTGCGACGGTGAAGTGTGGAAAGAGCCCCGCGTCTTGAATCACGTAACCGATGCTTCGCCGAAGCTGGATGAGATTCCAATCTGTGGTGCGGCGCTGCTGAACCAGAACCCCTCCTCGCGTCGGAGCCAGCATTCCATTGATGAGCTTCAACAGCGTGGTCTTACCACTGCCGCTGCGGCCAAGCAGGACTAGAGTCTCTCCGTGAGGAACCGTTAGCGAGACGCCGGAAATGATTTCTCCGCTCGCTCCACCATGGATAGAGAAAAAGACATCGTGGAACTCGATTGGGTTCTCAGGAGCAGTAGGCACTTTCGTGTCCATTGGATGAACTTCACAAGAACATGCGAGAACTATCTTAACGGAACTTGCCACCGCGTGGCACCTAGCGACGCTTGAAGGGTCCAGTCCTTGGTAATCGTCGCCTTAGACTGCCGCGATGTGCATGAGAGGATGTAGAGCAAATCCTGCGTCAATTAAGTGGTGTAGTTGCTGGGTTCTGTCATTGGATCACAAGCTGTTGAGGCTGGAACGGGACGTATGGTCCAATGAACTTTACTTTTTTGGTCGGATGCGCATCGAAATTCAGGTGCGGTAAAATTGTTCTTTGGCGAAAGGGAGCGGCGCCTGTTTCGCCTCCAAGGGAAAAATGTCTTCTCTACCAATTGCCAGCGCACTCGACGCTCGGACCCAAGCTTTTCCGGTGTTGACGGAGGCGCAAATCAACCGCGTTCGTCCGGGTAGCAAGTTGCGAGAGGTCAAGGCGGGCGAAATCCTGTTCGAGCCCGGTGATACAAGTGTGCCGTTCTTCGTGCTGCTTTCCGGGCGCATGCAAATCGTCCAGCCGGACCTTGTTGGCGAGCGCTTAATCACAACCCAGGGGCCCGGTCAGTTCACGGGAGAGATGACAATGATCTCCGGGCAGCGGTGCCTGGTGCGCGGCCGCATGACGGAGGCCGGGGAATTGCTCGAACTGAGTGGAGATGGCTTGAGATCACTGGTGGCAAAGGATGCGGAACTCAGCGAGATTTTCATGCGAGCGTTTATCCTGCGCCGATTGGCACTCATCAGTCATGGGTACGGCAACCTTATCCTGTTGGGTTCGCGCCACTCGGCGAACACGCTACGGCTGCGCGAGTTTCTTACCCGCAATGGACATCCTTATACGTACGTCGATCTCGATATGGATAAGAGTTCTCAGGAACTTTTGGACCGTTTTGAGGTGAAGTTGGATGAGATACCTGTGGTGATATGCCAGGCGCGTGCCGTGCTACGGAATCCCTCGATTCAGGAATTGGCTGATTGCGTCGGATTCAATAGCGCCATAGATGAGATACAGGTGCGCGATCTGATCATTGTTGGTGCCGGACCTTCCGGACTGGCAGCCGGGGTCTACGCCGCTTCGGAGGGCTTGAATGTACTGCTGATTGAGACTGCTTCACCCGGAGGGCAAGCCGGATCCAGCTCCAAGATCGAGAACTACTTGGGCTTTCCGACGGGAGTTTCCGGTCAGGAGCTTGCAGCTCGCGCGATCGCTCAAGTCGAGAAATTTGGCGCGAAGATGATGGTGGCGCGCAGCGTTGCGCGGCTGGACTGCGAAAAGCGCCCCTATGAAATACTTTTGGACAATGGCAACAAGCTCGCGGCGCACGCGGTTGTCATCGCTACGGGGGCGCAGTACAACAAACCGCATCTGCCGTATCTGGAAAGGTTTGAGGGCCAGGGCATCTACTACGGTGCGACCTTCATGGAGTCGCAGCTGTGCGAGCAAGAAGAGGTTGTCGTGGTGGGCGGAGGCAATTCCGCCGGACAAGCGGCGGTTTTCCTGTCAGAGACGGCCCGCAAGGTGTACATGCTGGTACGCTCGAGTGAGTTGTCCAGCACGATGTCACGCTACTTAATCCAGCGAATCGAAGCGAACCCCGCCATCGAATTACATTTCAAAACGGAAATCGTTGGCCTCGAAGGTGGGACCCACCTGGAGCGGGTTACCTGGCAGGACAAAACCAGCGGCAAGACTTCGAACTATGAAATTCGCCATTTGTTCATTATGGCGGGAGCTTCGCCGCGAACCGACTGGCTGCGGGGTTGCGTCGCTCTTGATGAGAAGGGATTTATCCTCACCGGGCGGGATTTGGAGACAGGGACAGGGCCATCGGGCTGGACACAAGGCCGACCTCCATACATGCTGGAAACGAGCCTGCCGGGAGTCTTTGCCGTCGGCGACGTTCGTTCGGGGAATGTCAAGCGCGTGGCTTCAGCTGTGGGCGAAGGGGCGATTGCTATCCACCTGGTCCACCGCGCCCTGGCCGAGCTTTAGGAGGAATACATATGAAGCAGTGCACGCACCTGGATCAGATTAAACATGTGAAACCGCCCGCGCGAGTGTGCGGCGCGTGCATCAAACTGGGAGACACTTGGGTTCACCTGAGGCAGTGCATGATATGCGGCCAGGTGGGTTGCTGCGATTCCTCGAAGAACAAGCACGCGACAAAGCACTTCCACGCTGTGAAACACCCGATCATGAAATCGATCGAGCCCGGCGAAAGCTGGGGCTGGTGTTATGTAGATGAGGTCGAGCTTGATTTCGCCTGAGGCCTTCGGCTTGAATCCGTAGAGTGGTTTTCGAGTCACACGAATTACCTGTGTCCATGCGTCCGCGGACTGCGCACCACTGTTTACGAAGTGCTGGAATAACTCGCCAGCAGAACAAGATATTCGTGCGTGCCTCGCTGATGCTGCTGGTCGCGAGCGCAAAATGCAAATTTCAAACGAGTAAAACTCCTCTTTGATGAGAAGCTCTCTCCTCGTTTGCCTGAGGTACGAGCGGATGTTTATCCCGGGTCGTTGCATGTTCACAGATGTGAGTCGGGAGAGGCCATACGGCTTTGGTAGATCTCATTGCCTTTTCTGATGGCGGCTGAAAGGAATAATGATTTCAAAACGATGATGATCGGAGGTGGAAAGCATGGGAAGCAAACCAGCGAAAAGAGATCTGAAAGAAATTGGATCAAAAGTCGCAGTGCAAACTTCACAGCCAGAACAACAGAGCGAACAGATCCCGATCAACGCACAGTATCTCCAACGCATTAAAGCTCTGAGCGAAAGTAATAGAAACGAGAACTATGACTTCCGCGCATGGCTCAAGAATTTCGCTCCGCGCAATCTCGATGATGTCGTCAAGGCTCTCAGCCAGAAGTACTTCAGGCTTATCGACTGCAAGGAATGTGCGAATTGTTGTCGAGTTTTGGAACTGGAATTCACGGAACCAGAACTTCACACGATAGCAGAGTCACTCGAGCAATCAATCGACGAGTTCAAGAAACGGTTTATGGTCGAAGGCATACCCTGCCCCGCGCTTAAAGGAAACCTGTGTTCCATTTACGAGAATAGACCAGACGTCTGCAAGTCCTTTCCCCACCTGGAAAAACCAAGATTCACAACCCGACTAATGGGAGTGATCGACAATCTCTCCATCTGCCCAATCGCGTTCAACGCTTTTGAAGAACTGAAAGTAAAAGTTCAATGGCCAAAGAACAGGCCCAGTTGGTCGAAACGATTGCGAGAAATGAGAAAGGGAAGAACGTAGTATGGAGTTTACCGCGTTCTCCGAAGTTCCGAAGATAGCTTTGATTCGCATGATTCGCGGATGCTGCTTTGTAAACAGGACGGCTGGCCGTACAATGATGCCATTTTCAAAGACAAAAAAGACATTCCGACTCAGCGGAGTTTGGGGACAGCCCCGGACCCGAGACATCCGAGCTGCAACTCGAACTCACGGACATCGTTGTCGGCGGCACTGCCTATCCGCTTCTCACCAGCGACTATCAGGTGAAAGGGAGCAGCAGCGGCAAGAGAAGCGCCAAGCGTCTTCTGGGCGGAGCGGGCCTCGGCGCGATAGTCGGAGGCATTGCGGGAAATGCTGGGATGGGAGCAGCCATCGGCGTAACTGCCGGCGCGGTAGGGTCCGTAGTCCAGAAGGGCAAAGAGGTCATGGTCCCAAGCGAGACGTTGCTCGAGTTCCGTCTGCAGCAACCTGCGTCCCTGCCGTCCCGATAGTCATTGCCGCAGACTCGCGAGTACAGCTCAAACGCAAGTTCCGTTTTCTGCTCCAAGTCCTAACGCCAAAACCGTCCAAGTACAGTACTTCGGCTTTCGCCGGTTCGCCCCGGGGCCGCCCGGGAAGCCCTGCAAGCTCCTAGCGTTTGCGCTTACTTTTATTTGTGCTCCTAGCTTCAACCGCAGCCTTCCCCCGCATCCGCTCATACTTCAGCGCAATCAGGCCGCCCGAATAAGTTTTATTCTCCGTCAACGTGAATTCCCGCTGCGGAAATCCCGGCGCGAACAACGGAATCCCTTCGCCAACCAACACCGGGACGATTCCTAAATAGAGCTCATCCACCAAATCTTCCTTCAAGAACTCCCGCGCCAATTCCCCACCGCCTGCCAACCAAATACCCTTCCCCTCCTTCTTGCGCAACTCTTCCACAAATCTCTTGGGCTCTTCGCGCACAAAAATAGCCCCGTCGCATTCCCCCTCCGGCAACGACCGGGAGAAAATGTAGCAGCGCAAGCCATGACTCTTAAACTTCCCTCCACTCATGCGCACACCGACCTCGTACGTCTTCCGCCCCATCAGTCCCACATCAATGGTTTTGAAGAAAGGCCCCATCGAGTAGTTCGAGGGCATCAGGTGCAAAAAATCCAGCGACCCGTCCAGCCGTGCGATATAGCCATCCAGGCTCGTCCCCACGCCATAAATAATCTTTCGCATGAACTGCTCCTTGCGCTCAAACCGGAAAACTACGAACCGAGCTTCTTAAACAGAGCCTAACGAATTGGCCGTGCGCGGGCAGTGAATCACGGCCCCGCTATGCGAGTCAACCGGCCAACTTAGGAACATGCCTGATTAACGCAGCCAAATCGGAGAAAAGGGTTGTAAGTACGGACTTTTCCGATAACGCGACTTTGCCGGGAATTGACTCTTTTGTAGTACTTTTTTCGCCGACATCCGTCTTAGGAAACAGGAGGTGCACGTGCAACGACGCGTATTTGCCCTTCCCACTTTGTCTTGCTTGTTTTTCGTCCTTCCAAACTCGGACCCCGGCCAAACAAGCGGTATGAATCAAAATGCACCTGCACCGATTGGGAAGTTGGTTGACGTAGGTGGTTATCGAGTCCCTCTATATTGCACAGGAACGGGAGTCCTACGGTTGTCATCCTAGGCGCGGGTTATTCTTTCGATTGGGGCCTCGTTTAACCGGAAGTCGCCGGAATTACCCAAGTCTGTGCTTATGATCACTCAGGTTCTGTTTGGAGCGACGAAGATCCGAAAGAGAAAGACTCCTGTGCGCTTAGGGTGCGAGAAGTTCATGCAGTGTTGAAAACCGCTGGAATCGCAGGGCCATATGTCTTGGTAGGCCACTCGCTTGGCGGAGTGATCGCACGTCTATATGCGGTTCAATATCCAGACGAAGTGGCGGGTATCGTTTTTGTCGATCATGCGTTTGCGATGATAAACCGGCGTCCTCCTTCTGCAGCGCCGACAACACCAGCGTCCGTACCACCGGCACCCCCACTACCGCCTCCAATGCCGATTGGCAAGATCGCGACGGGAATGACAGATGACCCGAACTTCAGCAAGCTATCGGCTCGGGACCGCGACCTTCACAATTGCTGGGCCACGTATGGGCCTACCAACGCACCTTCCATGGCTGACTTTGACATGCTGCTGGACTGCATTGCGCAAGCAGACGCGGCCAGCGCCGACCGGACTCATCCTCTCGGGGACACGCCTCTTGTAGATGTTAGTGCGGGTAATCTGCCTCCGGTGCCTCCGCCGATGGCAGAGAAGCAGGCTTCGAAATACGCGGAATTACAAACAAAGCTCCTTTCTCTCAACCAACAGCAAGCAAATCGTTGCTGAGCACAGCGGACACTTCATCATTATCGACAGGCCAGACCTAGTCATTGAAGCAATTCAGAAAGTAGTGTCGACTATCCGCAACAACACTAAGCTATGACGCATGCTGGGTCCTGATTAACGCGAAAACCATGGCTCATAGTACCCACATGATTTCATAACAATGTCGGCTCCCCCGACTCGAGTAGAGTGTGGCGCGGCTTGGGAGGAGGGGGCGAGCATGTTGATTCGCTTGTCCCGCAACTGACCTCTTGACCAGTAGCATCCGCTTGCGCAGAATTTCATCATTGGCCTCTCAAGCAATCAGTTGTCTCTTTATTTTAGTCCAGCGTGAAGCGGGGCGACGAAGAGAGTGCCAAGATGTCACGCAGTCTACCCTCCCAACGAAATTTTGAAGAGATTAGGAAGGAAGCAAGAGAGAAAGTCACCTCGAGACTATTGCAGTGGGGTGCCCAAAAACCTCTGCTCCCGGTTGTCCGCAAACTCGAGCGCACAATCGCAGATTGTTCTGGCGAGAAACGCCTAAAGGCGTGCTGCTGTGGCACATGGATTGAGTTCGAAAAGCCCACGGGTCAGCGTGATTTCTGCAGCAGCGGCCCGGCACCGCTGTCCCGCGTGCGATTCAATGAAACGTCTGTGCGAAGGCTGACCGGATAATTTCCGTGTGGTCAACGTCTAGCTGAAGTGATAACACTTTTTCTTTTCGGAGTCACCTTGTGCATGATGGAGGAGAGGATACCACTGTTGGACTTCACCGCGGAGTGATAAAAAGAGAGCGGTGGGTGCCGTACCCTCTGGTTTGTATGGGCGCGGGTTTTGACTCTGATGCGCGTTCCATTGCCTTGTGCTTCGCTGAAGGGAGGTTCCTATGATCAGACGTGACTTTCTCCGCCGCATACTCTACGGCGGCACAGCGCTGGCCGCGACTGGATCGGCCGGCAAAGTAATTGAGCCGCCTTTGGGTGAAGTCACGGCCCTCGCGCATGACCCACTGAATCTGACCGGCACCGACCTACAGAACAAGCACCCACTTCCCACCCTGACCGCCATTCCGTTCCCCCTGGAAGATGTCAGGATTCTCGATCCAGACCTACTCCGGATGCGCGACCAAACCGTCAGCTACCTGCTCGCCCTGGATTCTGACCGCCTGCTGCATAACTTCCGGGTCAATGCCAATCTGCCGTCGTCTGCCCAGCCGCTCTACAATCGCGAGTCTCCCACCAACGGTTGGCGCGGTCATTACGTCGGCCATTTCCTGTCCGCCTGCGGCCAGATGTATGCCTCGACTGACGATGCTCGCATCAAGGCGAAGGCGGACGCCATGGTGGCGGAACTCGCAAAATGCCAGGCGCAGCTCGGCGACAAGGGGTACCTTTCTGCGTTCCCCGAATCGAGCTTCGACGACCTTGAACAGGGCCGTCCCGCCGCAGTCATTTGGTACGCGCTCCACAAAGTCATGGCTGGCCTACTCGAAGTTTACGAGCATTGTCAAAATCCGCAGGCGCTTCACGTGCTCGAAGGCATGGCGGCATGGACGGACTGGCGCACGGGCCGCATCTCCGAAGAACAGATGCAGCGCACCCTGCAAACCGAATTTGGCGGCATGAACGAAGTCCTGGCCAATCTCTCCGCCACAACCAAGAATCCGCGTTATCTCGTGGTCGCACAACGCTTCGACCATCACGCCGTGATGGATCCGGCCGCGCAGGGGCGTGATGCACTCACCGGCCTCCACGCCAACACCCAGATACCCAAGTTCATCGGGGCCGCGCGCGAATTCGAGCTTACCGGCGACCCGTTTTACCGCGACGCCGCGCAATTCTTCTGGCAACAGGTCGCGCTACACCGCAGCTACGTCACTGGCGGCAACAGCGTCAGCGAACATTTCCGGACGCCGCCGGACGTGCTCGCCTCCCAGCTCACGGACCTCACCCAGGAAACCTGCAACACCTATAACATGCTCAAGCTGACCCGCCATCTGTTCACCTGGCAGGCCGCGTCGCAATACGCCGACTATTACGAGCGCGCCTTCCTGAACCACATCCTCGCCACGCCCAACCCGGCGGAAGGCTCGCCGCTTTACTACCTCGGAATGCAACCCGGCCAGTGGAAAGTCCACTTCGTGCCGTTCGAGGGCTTCTTCTGCTGCAGCGGTACGGGCTTGGAGAATTTCTCGAAGCTCAGTGAAGGCTTCTATTTTCACAATGCGCAGTCGCTCTGGGTGAACCTGTTCTTCGCCTCCGAAGTGAACTGGCGGGAAAAGGGCGTCTCCATCCGGCAGGAAACGCGTTTCCCCGAGGAAGCCGGCACCCGCCTCGTCGTCCAGACAAAATCCTCCACCCACTTTAGCTTGAACGTGCGCATTCCTCATTGGGCCGACAACGCCAGCGTGACGATCAATGGCAAGCGCTTCCGGCCAAACGAAGAGCTGACACCCTCCAGCTACGCGAATATCAACCGCACATGGAGAAACAGCGACCGTGTGGAAGTGAACCTGCCCATGCGATTGCATCTGGAGGCAATTCCCGACGATCCGAAACTAGCCGCAATCATGTATGGTCCGCTCGTCCTCGCTGGCGAACTCGGCACCGAGAATCTCGACCCCAAGCGCATTTATTCCGACGACAAATTTCTCCACGGCGGTTTTTCCGCTATTGCCGTGCCCGAACTCGCTGGCAACCGAAATTCCCTCGATCAGTGGATTCAAGCGGTCAGCGCAAAAGATAAACCACTCACTTTTCGCACCGTGGGCGCGGGCCGTCCTGAAGACGTTACTCTCAGTCCCTTGTACAGTCTGTTCGGCCAGCGCTACTGCGTGTACTGGCGCCTCCCCACTGCCGTGGATCGATGAGTCCTCGAGGCCGCAAAGGCTCCAGCGGCCACAATCGTTGTGTTCCACACCACAGGCTTGCCGCACTGAAGAAATCCCTTTGCAGCCGTCCAAGCAGCGTTTTCCAGGCTTGGCGTTGGGAGAGATGCAGATAGAGGGTGGTCTTCTTCCAGATCGCGATGGCCTAACCGAACTTTCCCACTTGGGCACATCTGCTCTGGTTAAGTACTTTGGAATCAGTCGAGGTTAGGGAAAGGTCTTCACCACAAAACAGCCTCCTACCTTACGGTTGGTACCTCGATTTCGTAGCCCTGTTTTTGCCCCACCAGGCGCGGTGGCGGCTGGCTCGGCAACTGCAATTTCAACTTCTCGATGAGTATCTTGGTGTCTGTAGAAGGTTGCGTGTAGCGTGGCAGAATCAACCATCGTTGATCGACCGTAGGAATCCACACGTCAATCATTTTGATTTCCGCCAACTTCTCCAACACCGCCGTAGGCGTTAACCCTGGTGCGTGCAGCAACAGACGCTGCTTCAGCGTCACTTGTAAGCAGTAGGCGAGAAAGGCGATCAGAATGTGCGCGTCGGCGCGATGCTCCCGTTGATGGCGGATCGGGCGGATGCAAAGTTCGCTTTTCAGCGATTTGAATACCGATTCGATCTGGGTCAGCTGCACGTAGCGTGTCCACAGCACGCTGGGATCTCCGGCGGTAAGGTTGGAGCGCAGCAAGTAGTGTCCGTCGCGCCATTCCGCCTCCTGAAGTTTTTTCTTATCCACACGAAACTGGAAGGTCTCCCGCGTGACCTCCTGGCCTTCCCCAGGTACTTGCATCTGCACGAAATGGAATGCGCGGCCCGCGGCTGCTTTCGCGGCGCCCAAACGCATCAGCAGCTGGACCAGAGAGGGCAGGCTTCGCCGCATGGCGCGGAGCTTTCTGAGCAATCGAGCCAGACGCTTGCGACGCATGGCGGTCTCTTTGGCTCTTCTTCCTTCACTCTTGGCCAGCACATAGAGTTCGCCGTCCTGCTCAAACAGTTTCACATCCACCGAATCTCGGACCTGCTGCCAGGGCAGATCGAGCCACTTCTTTTCATACTGCTGGATCTTGCCTTTCGGCGTTCCCACCAGATAAAAAATCTCGCGTGCTGGATCTCGCATCTCCTGTAAAATCTCCTCGGTCGGAATGCCGCGATCCATCACCCACATGCGTTTTGCTTTCCCGTAGGTCTTCTCAATCTTGTCGAGAAAATCGCGCAGTGTGGTGCGATCACTGGTATTGCCGTCCAGGACTTCGTAGGCCAACGGGAAACCATCGGTGGTGATCACCAGCGCAATCACCAACTGCAAACAGTCGGTCCGTTTATCGCGACTGTGACCGTACTTGGCCTTGGGGTTCTCTTCCATTGCGCCTTCAAAATACGTGCTCGTCAGGTCGTAGAGCAGCACTTCGAACTCCGCTTGAAACAGATCGGCCCACTTCTGTCGCAGCCACAGAAAGAGATCCTGCTTGTGCTCCAGCACGCGATCCAGGCAGCGATACAAGCGGTTTTTCTCCGCCACGGAGAAATCTGTCCCGAGCAATGCATCCATGGCGGTGGTCAGATACCACTGGTGATGTACACGAAACTCGCTCCCCGGATCCAGCAACTGGCTCACGACCAGTAGCTGCAATACTTTTTCCCAAGGAACTTCTTCCCGTGTTCCGGCAAGGCGAGAGTCCCAAAACTCATCCAGGCCCAGTTGGCGCCACAACGCGCACCCCAACCAGCAACTGCCGAACAGGCGAGGACACCGCAGTTCGAGACCGCTCAGTTTAACTTGCAGACTGTCGATCGCATCGGCGGGAATCTCGCGGTCATCGGGAAACAAACTCAAGTTTGCATACTCTTGCTCCTGTTCATCAAACACCGACAACGTCTTGCGCCATGCCGCTTGTTGTTGATCGTTGATCTCTCCGAGATAGAGAACGGTTCGCTGCACCGTTTTGTCGGGCGCGATGCGACGGTTTTCTACAATGCTGAAGTAGCGGTGATCTTTACCGTCTTTCTTGCGATGGATGCTGCGTAGAAACATGACAAGCGAAGAGTGCCAGAAGTCTGGTCTCGGAGGGAAGACACTTGGTCTTCACTCTACCGTTTTTTCACAGCGCGGCGATGGAAACACGCGGTTTAACCTTCAAAATTATGGGGAAAATACCAAAAATCGCCTGCAGCTGGTCAAGTTGGGCTAACAGGATCTGGATAGTTCGCAGATCCGCGTAGCAACACGGCCGGCAGCAGCCGCGGTCCCTGGTACCTCGCCCACGCTAAAGCCTTATCCGTCGCGCTTCCCACGGCCTGTTTTAAATCGCTCGGTCTCCCGAATTTGGAGGATGCGCGTTAGCGTAACCATCTCGAACCGCCGTGTACGGACCCGTACGCACGGTGGTGTGGCAGGTTGTGTCAAGAAGACGCGAAGGCGTCATGCTGTACGAAAGATGAAGGTGGGCCCTTCGGAGTCGCCCTGTAGGGGGAGGCTTCAAACAGCCGTGAGCTGCTTCAGTCAAAAGCTGCGGTGGTGAACGTCATGGTTAAAAGGCGTGACATTAGATCACGTCATGTAGGGATTAGAGAGACGAATGCAAATGAACCTCCGACTACGCATCGAAACACCACTCGGACGACATCAAAACCGGAACTGCCTGCCAGGGCCGGGAAGAGCACGGCAGCAACCTACTTACTGGCCGTGCGATGTCCGGTGTACAGGGGGCGTGACTCTAGTCTGGGCTTTCGTACGGAACTTGAGAACTTGGTTTGCGATGGTAAGGGAAAAGGCACAAGCGGAAATCCCGCGAGGCCGAAAGTACCAATGCGCAAGCCAGGGGCGGACTGCTCCATCGGAGCTTTGATCCGGGGTAATTCCCGAGGAGCAAAGGGAGCAGGTCACCCGTACTGATCCGAGTCAACGGGAAACCGGAGGAACTCGATATCGGTGGAAGACGGCAGTCTTCCGCCGGTGGCACGAGCCGGATAAGCTGAGAGGTTTAAGTCCGGTTCAGTGAGAGGCTCGGGGTGCAATTCCCCGGGCCTACTCGGCGGTCAGCGGGCAACCGCTGCCCCTATGCCGATCAAGTCGCGTAACCGGACATGTCCCTCCTAGTACGTGTCCGGTTGGCCCGTATCATGCCCTCCAGCAGTCCGATAATAGCTTATTACGCCGGACGAGCGAGCAGCGCATACGGCATATACGAGTAAGCTTTCACGTTGAACCCGTCGCTCTTCAGGCGAAATGCAAAGCTCAGTAGGTGAGCCTGTCCGCAGATCACCAAAGCTCTGATAAACTTTTGCTCGCGAATAAATGGGAGCCAAAAATGCTCCCGTTTCTCGTGCACCTCTATAAGCTCTTCTCTGCCAAAACCCCAATGACTGGTATCGAAATTAAGTTTGCCGATCCGGTAATCCTTACCCGTCTCGGCCGGAATCCCTAGCTTCTTGCGATCTGCTGCACTCAGGTCAATGTCTTTATAGCGATTTGGCCCAATCTTCACCAAAGAGAATTTCTCTGCGAATGTGGGGCCGAGTCCACTGGCTTCCTCGAAAACAAAATCGACCGAATAGGTCAGCCAAAGTTGGTCAACAAGTGTTTCGTAATCAGGGTCTTCGATATTGCAAATGCCTCGCTCTGCCCCTTGAACACGATGTGCCGTTCCAAGGAGTATCACCGTTTTCATCAACTAGGCCTCCTTCGATAAAAAGCCGGATCGTGCTCTGCGGTCATGTTTTTTTCAAGTCGGATTGTTGGGCGCCTAAGGGGAACAACAAGCAGACTGTAGCGACAACGCAACCGAGCACCACGCGAAGTCGAATCATGCTTTCCTCTCGATTCGGCTCAGAACAAAGACTGTCGACAAGCTCAGCACAGTCTTTGCCTCGATTCGAGGATAACTATTAGTGCCCGGCTAGTCGACCGAAACAAGTCCGGCCCAGGACCCACTTGGACGATTGCGTCGATTAACAGGATCGAAGCCATTAGTTCTGAGGGGCTTGACTTGTCGCGCTTGTAGCTCGGCGATACAACTTCTAATCCTGTTCACCGAGAGTCTGGGTATACGTCTTGCCATACGGATAGAAGAGTTCCTTGCGGCCTTGCTGCCACGCCGCTTTGAGTTCGGGCGTGGTGATGTCCCAGTCCGGTCGGCATTTCTTTGTTACGGCGCGTAAGTCCTGGCGGAGATCTTCCATCGTGGGTCGGCCGAAGAACCAGTAGCCGTTGTAGATCTTATAAATGGCAAGACCCGGTTCGAGGACAATCACGTGGGGGATCATGGGATTGTTCACGGGATCAGTGTATTCGGCAATGTCGAGATCTTTTTGGACCACACGTCCCGCGTCGGAAAGGAAGGGCCAGTGAGCACCGATTCCGCTACGGTATTCGCTCGTCTGTGTAATGTTGTCGGTGCTTATCGTGACGAGCCGGCAATACCCAACCTCGATCTCACGATGGAGTTCAACAAGCAATTCAGCTTGCCGGCGGTCCTTAGGGCAAAAACCTCCGCGGCTCAGGACGAGAACCATCGGATGTTGTCCTTGTAGTTCGGAAAGCTTTCGACGCTTCGCAGTATGGTCGGAGGGTTCATAGTCGGGAAAGATAGCCCCTGCAATGATGTCAGATCGTATAAGAACTCCTTATCGTCCCGGGAGCGCGCTTCTTCACTTCACATAGGATCAATCAATATCACAGCTTACTGCACATGGACGGTAAGCGCGTTTACTAGGACCTAACCGACCATTTAAGCCAGCGGAACGGGAAGGAAACAATTGAACGAAGGTATTGGCAATACCTTCGTATCGAGTCGCAGACTCCTGGTTAGTTCGCCTTACCAGGAGTCATCAGCTCGCCCAGCAGACAAACAGATTATCTGAGTATGCAGCCGTGTTGATGCCTCGTGCTATTCTTTCGTTCCATCCACGAGGGGGACCACGCCATGAAAGAGATAATCGTAACGGACCATGCCCCGAAGCCAATCGGTCCTTATTCGCAGGCCGTACGAGCGAATGGATTTCTGTTCACCGCGCAGATCGCGCTGGACCCGAAGACGAATACACTTCTCGAAGGGAATGTGGCGCAGCAAACTGAACGCGTGCTGGAAAACTTGAACGCGATTCTGACGCATGCTGGACTAACTCTCTCTCACGTTGTGAAAACCACGGTGTTCCTGAAAGACATGAATGATTTTGCTGCAATGAACGGAGTATACGCAAAGTATTTCCCTGTAGCCGCCCCGGCGCGTTCGACCGTGCAGGTCGCCGGGCTACCGAAAGACGCGCTGGTCGAGATAGAGTTGGTCGCCGCGCTCTGAGGAGTGGCGGTTACAATGAGCAACTTTACCGGACCCTAGCATCCTGGGCCAGCGTCGTTGCCAGACTTTGCCACGACCAGTTCCTTGTCGTGCGAATCAATTCCAACCGTCAACTGGACCTCGTCGGGCGGCATTTTAATTTCGGCTGTGCCTGTTACGGAGATTATTCTTGGATGCATACAGCTATCTTGGGCAATGGCAGCAGGTACGAAAATTCCACAGAACATAAGTGCCACCGTTGCGCCAATATGATTTGTGCGCAGTGTCCTAGTCTCCTTGCGGCGTGAACGATGCCGCCTCCTATTTCGTCATGCGTTTAGTGCTGACCTTTATACTAGTGCAACGTGAGCTGCACGCAGAGAAGAATGGCGGCAGTTGTTTCGCAAAAGTCCGAGGTTTCCAGGTAAGTCCCGATTTCTCGCGAAATCGGAAACTTGAAATCCATATGGACGTGTGCATCGTTTCCCAGGACTTAGCCCGGATTAAAGGCGCGGGTCACAGGTAGCGCGGAAGGTGAACTGGAGCCGCAAGTCCTCCAACGGTTCAGTCGAATCTGCTTCAAGACGCCTAAATTTCATCGTGCGCACCGCGTCGATAGTCCTTTTGTCTAGTGCAGGAGAGAGGGACCGGATCACACTTATCTCTTTGATACGGCCATCCGAATACAGGGAAATCGAAAGTGCCAATTTTCCTGCAATGCCCGACTTACGTTCTTCTTCTAGGTAGCGGGGAGGAGGAGCATCATCGTCGTCCGCAACTGCAACAATTTTGCCGTTCTGATCACGAAGTCCCCAAGACCATTCCACGTCGCCGCGATGTGATACTGGACCGGGACATTCCTTCGGCAAGCCATAAGAAATTTCTACGGTCTTGGTAACTGGTCCTGACGCGGGAGGCTCATACTGCCACATTCTCACAGACTCAAGCGCCGCAGACTGCAACTCTGTGGGGCCACTCAACACCTTCGCGTCTGAGACTTTTCCTCTTTCATCAACATTGATGCTCAGGGTCACCTCTCCCTCGATACCATTCTTACGCGCTTCTTCGGGATACGGTGCGACAGGTGTTTTAATTGCCTTTAGCTGGACCGCCTGATTAGTGCTGTTTTCCTGCGTCGAATTGCGGGTGCGCTGCAGACAAACAGCAGCGCAGTAGAAGGAAAGTGAATGGAATGGGTAATTTCATTCCGCGCCTCACGGGACGCAGTAATTCTATAACAAAGCGCATTGACGTTGACCGTCTGGAGTGCATTAGCACCCGAAATCGGAAACATAGGTCTGCACCCGGCGCCAAAATTCAACTTGGCGAGTACGCCGCTAACCAGGACCGAGTCGATGCGCCACGGAGCAGATCGCGAATCTCATCGTGGCCTCCCTCGGCCGCCCATCCCTCTGCGGTCGAATGAAACTTCACGTCCCGAATAGTCAAATCGGCGCCGTGAGCCAGAAGAAAAGCCACTGTCTCCTTGTGACCGTTGATCGCCGCCCAGTGCAGACCCGTCCCGCCCAAAATCTCTTTCGCGTTTACATCCGCCCCTCGCGCAAGTAACAGCTCGGCCACATCTGTGTGCCCGTTCCGGCAGGCGCCATAAAACGCATGGGAGATCACATCGCCCTTCGCGCGTGCGGAGTCGGCTACCACTTCATCGTTGAACTCGGAGGCCCCTATCTGTTGTGGAAAAGTCAGCCCGGTGCCGGAATCGATAAAGTTGCGAACCAAATCCAGTTTGCCGAGATTCGCTGCAGCTACTACGTTCATCCCTTTCGCACCGCGTGCCAGCAACATGCTTCCTTACCAACAACAGGACGTACGTTTTTACAACGCAGGTGTCTCACTAGCGGGTACCCTAACGCTGCCGTCAATACCCGAGCCTCATGCGGCCATCGTTTTTACCCACGGAGGCGGTCCTGACACTCGGGATCGCTTCGCTTATCTATGACCAACGCGGTGTCGGACAGTCGGCTCCCGAATACTGGGGACGCAGCTTCAACGATCTTGCCGGGGATGCTTTAGCAGGCATTGAATTTTTGAAAAGTCGCCGCGAAATCGACCCCACGCGCATTGGATTGTATGGACCAAGCAATGGAGCGTGGGTCGTTGGGCATGCGGCGGCACGCTCGAAGGAGGTCGCCTTCCTGATCGTAGTCTCCGGTGGCGGTATTCCTTGTTGGGAATCAAAAGCCTATCGCGTTGAGGCACAGGCACGGGCTGCAGGGCTCCCGGAGGATTCTGTGAAAAGCGCCGTCGCATTCATGAACAAGAAATTCGAGGTCGCCAGAACTGGTCAAGGCTGGGAGGAACTTCAGTGCACCATTCAGAGTTCACGCAAGGAACCCTGGTTTCAGATGGTGAACGCGCCAAGCTCGCTGGAAGGATTACGTGAGGCGTGGAAAGGACAGTTTTCCTATGATCCAAACCCGGATTTGGTCAGCTTGAAAATTCCCGTGCTAGGCATTTTTGGAGAACGCGATACGGAGACACCCGCGACCCTGCTCACCGCAAGGAAATCCATCGCTTGAAGCAACTTTTGGCAGAGAAGACCCTGGCGGTGGATTTTTTCAAAGGTGCCTTGCAAAAAATCGAGGCTCGACGCCAGCGCGGCAACGCCATTCTTGCAAATGTGGGTACATTGTCCGAGGGCTTCGAACGGTCTGTTGCCTCGCCGCTCCAACCTCGTAGGCTACGTGCGAAGGGACGCACGGTCTGATCAATATCCTCCTTGTCAGACAATCATTTCCAACAGCTTTACAGGTCGCAGTCCCAGAACCGGACTATTGGCCGTCGATGACTTCTGGTTAGCCCGTCATCCGCCTCTTGACGTGCCGCTTCGGATCGGAGTCAAATATCGGCGACTCCGCCCTGCTCATCAATTAAACCTCCTCAAGTCACGTGGGAGCAGAATATGCCCAACATCCGAAAAGAAACCGACAGCCTCAGAATCGTCATCGTGGGTGGCGGTTTCGCAGGTGTGACTCTGGCTGAGGACCTCAATCGTCGCGTTGGGCGTGACGTTGAAGTGGTGGTCATCAGTAGTGAAAACCACATGGTCTTTACTCCGATGCTTGCGGAGGTGGCGGGCCGTTCTCTTTCCGGGCTCGACGTTGTTGTGTCAGGCAGGCAGGTCGCTCCCCGAGCCACTTGGTTAACAGCCACAGTAACCGGCGTCGATCTAAAGAAGAACGAGGTCGAGTACACCCGCCCGGACGGGAAAATTGCGACGCTTTCTTATGCTCACCTGGTTCTCGCCTGTGGCTCGGAGATCAACCTCGATGTGGTTCCCGGCATGGCAGCTCATGCGTACGCGCTCAGGACAGTCGGCGACGGCCTGACCCTCGGCAACGAAGTCATCGCACGTTTTGAGCAGGCAGCCGTGGAGCCCGAAGGTGCCGAGCGGCAACGGCTGCTGACGGTTGTGGTGGTGGGAGGTGGTTTCACAGGAGTGGAAGCCGCGGGTCATCTGTTCGACCTGATGCGGAATATCCACCCCTTTTATCCACAATTAAGCCGTAATCGGCCTCGGATGGTGCTTCTGCAACGGGGCGGACGAATTGTCCCCGAATTTCAGCACGATTCCCTCTCGGAGTTTGCCCTGCGAAAACTGCAGCAAAATGGCCTCGAGGTCATGCTGAATACGGAGGTGCAAGAGGTTACGGCACGATATGTCCGGTTGGGGACGGGAGAGCGGATCAATACCGGTCTTACCCTGTGTGCGATCGGGACGGCACCGGCCGCCCTTATCAAGAAAATCCGCTTGCCCATGGAACACGGCAGGTTGAAGACCGAGCCCGACATGCGGGTGGCAGGCGCGGCCGACGTGTGGGCGTTTGGTGACTGTGCGGCGGTTCCGAACGCCTGGAATGCGCAGCTCTCTCCCCCTACCGCGCAGTTTGCACTGCGGCAAGCTAAGCAACTGGCGGCCAACCTGGTTCGGGTCCAACAGGGAGAGGCAACCAGGCCGTTCCGCTTTCGTCCCCAAGGACTTCTGGCTACCATCGGCCACCACAACGGGGTGGCTGAAATTTATCGGCTGAGATTCTCCGGTCTGCTTGCTTGGTTCCTGTGGAGAGCTGTCTACCTGCTGAAGATCCCGACCTTCCGCCGCAAGCTCAATGTGGTCGTAGACTGGACCTGGGATATTTTCTTCAAGCCCAACATCGTCCAGGTGCACGTAGCGCAACAGCAGCGATTTAAACAGGCCCACTACGCCGCGGGCGACTTTGTTTTTCGCAAAGGTGAACCGGGCGGTGCCTTCTTTGTGGTCAAGGCGGGGAGCGCTGGGCTTCACTTGGATGAAGCTTCAAAAATTCCCCTTGTGACGTGGACGAAGGGCAACCATTTCGGGGAGGCGGCGATTCTTGAAGGCGCGGCGCACCTCACATACAGAGCGTCAGTCAAGGCGGAAACCCCGCTGGACTTGATCGTTATCGAGCCTGCGGATTTCACCGGCCTCGCTGAGTCGCTTGGGGCGCTGCAGAGAGAGTTGGAGCATTCGTTGTTCGCGCGACAGGCCTACGAACACTTGACAACGCTGGCAGCGAGAAATCCCGCCGTAGGGGCTCTCACCGTTGCCGATGTCATGACTCGTTCCGTCCAGACCTTGCCGCTCGATCTCGCCTTGGTCGATGCCGTTGCGAAGTTTCAGAGCGGACATGTAGCGTTCCCAATCGCCGAAGGTGAAATCTTGAAGGGTTACTGCAGCCGTCGCGAGCTTTTCGCCGCGCTGGGCCGAGGTCTGCCGTTTCAGACGCCCGTTCGCGATTTCATGCGGCAAGCTCCGCATACCGTTAGCGAGACCGACGCCGTGCTTGCTGCAAGTTTAGACTTTCTTCGCAACGATATGGACATCATGCCGGTGGTTGCAGCCGATGGCAGCGGAAGACTTGTGGGGACCTTCACTCCGCTCGATGCCACCCACAGGATCGCGGGAATCGCGGGCCAGGATCTGCAGTTTCGTTCTTCGGCAGCCGTCAGCTGAGACAACAACAGCCGCTAACCCCCCGAATCGATCTGATACAGACCGAAATCAGTCCCGACAAACGCGCGGAAGCCGGACAAGTACGTATCAGTACCGATTTATCCACCAAACGCTGTATTGCTTTTCACGAGGGCCGTCGGCACAGTGCGCTCAATCAAAACTGGTTGGCACTCTCCGTCAGGCCAGTCAGAGTTTGAGGAGGCAGAAAGACCTGGTCTGCCTCCCTTTCTGCTTTTAATACGGGCTACCAACGGGGGAAGGGGACAGCATCATGTCTTTATCTACAAATTCTCTCGCTCTAGATAAAAGCCAGCCCGCGAATCACACCATTTCTGAAGTGCGATTGTTAAGCGACGCGAAGCGTGGCGAACCAGAAGCCTTCGAGGCGCTCTGCCAAACTCTCAGACCACGTTTAATCAAGATCGCGCTCCGTATCGCACGAAACCGCGAAGACGCCGAAGATGCTGTGCAAGACTCCATAATGAAAGCCTTTGTGCACATCAACGACTTCCACGGCAACTCTCGTTTTTCCACATGGCTCACGCGCATTGTCATGAATTCGGCCCTCATGATTAATCGCAAGAATCGTAGTGCGCGCCAGATTTCCGCGGACGAGTTGCCCTCGACCGGCGAACCTGGATTGCATTTTCAGATCCCAGACCGCTCCCCAAATCCTGAGCAAACCTATGTGGAGCGCGAGCGCAGAACCATTCTTCACAGCGCCATACGTAGACTCCGCCCACGTATTCGCGCGGTGGTCGAAATGGCCCAATTTCGAGAACTGCCCATCAAGGAAACAGCGAAGGTCCTGGATATTTCTGTCGCCGCAGCCAAGGGCCGCTTCTTCCATGCTCGCGCCACTTTGCGTAAATCCGTCACGCTCCGTGCCGCGGTAAAAGCGAGGACGGAACCCGCTGCATAAATTTTTGGTGCTCGAAATAACTCGGCTAGTTCTTGCTCTGCAACCACCGGTGTCCTGATTAACGGACAGGTGGCTCATAGTACATAGTACTTCCATGGTCCTAAGATTGACACAATGGCAGAGCCCCAGGCCGTAATTTATTGCATCAGAAAAGTTGGTCGGTGCATCAATGAACCTAGGGGACACAGTATGCAACACCAAACACAATATTGGCTCACCTTCTCGGAGTGCGGAAACCAGATGGAAGTCCGCAAGGAGGGCGGACCGGTACGCGCCAAGTATTGCGACAAGTGCGATTTGCTTTTTTCTTTCTCAAACAAGGAACTGGCTGTCGCGGAAAGTGTCGAAACAGAAGGCTTGGAACGATCCTGAATTACGGTCCACTTGGGTTCAGTGTTGCGGTACAGGTTTAGAGCTGAAGCGAATTGCGGCACCCCTCACCACAAAACGCTTGATTTGCCAGTGCGACTATTCGTTTATTTCGTGCTTTTAGACGTATAATTCGCTTGCCCAACAGAAAGGACTAACCGATGAAAAACAAACTCGCGATCCTCGGGTTATGTTTAGCAGTAGCGTTTCCGCTTCTGGCTCAGAAAAAAGAAGATGAGCGCATAGCAAATTCCGTCGCAGTCATGAAAGAAATACTCCAGGGAGACAAGGGCCTCCCGACGAATGTCCTCGATCAGGCGATGTGCGTCCTCGTTTTTCCGAGCGTCAAGAAAGTGGCTATCGGCATCGGCGGTAGCTATGGGCGCGGCGTGCTTGTGTGTCGCAAGGGCGCCAAGATGGATGGTAGTTGGGGCGCGCCGGTGATGTACGCGCTGGATCAAGGAAGCCTTGGTATCCAGCTCGGTTCCACAGCGACTGATTTTGTGCTGGTCATCATTCACAACAAAGGTGTCGACGCGATTTTGAATGGCAAGATGAAACTTGGCGCTAACGCCGCGGCGGCCGCTGGACCGACAGGTGCACAAGCGACCGGTTACAACGCTGCGGCTATGACTTCGGACGTTTTGACCTATTCGCGATCCAAGGGACTCTTCGCCGGGGTGTCCCTTGAAGGCGCGTCGATGGACACGGACAATGACGCCAATAAGAAGTTGTATGGCAAGGAAATCGGAGCCAAAGAAATTGTGACCGGTGGCCAGGCGGTTCTGCCAGCAGCCGAACCGCTCGTGAATCTATTAGATAAGACTTCGCCAAGTCGTAAGTGAGCTTCGCGCGCATGTGTCTTGTCTGCGTTCAAGAAGAGCAAGATGACTGCTCCTGTTCGCGAATGAAGTTAATTCCAGCCACCGCCGAGCGCCTGGTACACCTGCACCAAAGCGAGGAGTTCGTTTCCCTGTGCTTGGGCCAGGGTTAATTCGGCGGAAAACGAGTTGGTTTCGTTGGTCAGAACTTCGAGATAATCGACAGTACCCGCCCTGAACCGAATTTCGGAAAGGCGCGCCGCATCCTGGGCGGATTCGACCAGGTGTTCCTGTTGAATCCGAAACTCACGATACTTACGGTAGGCGACGAGAGCGTTCGAGACATCCCGAAAAGCGCCCTGGATGGTCTGCTCATAGGTGAGCAACAGTTGCTCGTGTTGCGCTTCTGCGAGTCGAACACCGGACTTCAGCCTGCCTCCTTCAAAGATGGGTTGCGTCAAGCTTCCGGCTAAGGCCCAAACGCCCGCAGGGCCTTGGAACAGATCCGTCAGCTTCGAGCCTTCGAACCCTGCGGTTCCGGTCAACGCAATCTGAGGAAAGTACGCGGCCCTTGCTACGCCGATTTGCGCATTCGCTGCAATCAAATTCTGCTCAACCTCGCGGACATCCGGGCGGCGCTCCAACAACGCCGAAGGGAGCCCCGCTGGCACCTCAGGCGCATGGGGTTGTTCCGTAAGCTTTAAGCCACGGGGAATGTCGCCAGGGTTATTCCCGAGGAGAATGCTGATGGCATTTTCCTGTTGCGCGATTTGGCGCTCGAGATCGGGGATCTCGGCGGCCGCCGTGTATACCAGTTGCTCGGATTGTCGGACATCGAGGAGGGAGTTAATCCCGTGTTGCTCCAGGGTGTTGGTCAAATCCAAGAAATCCTTGCGCGAGGATAACGTGCTCTTCGCGATTTCGAGCTGCAGATCGAACTCGCGGAGTTGAAAGTAAGAGCTGGCCAGATCCGCCACCAGGCTTGAGATCACTGCTTTTTGCGCCCACTCGTTGGCGAGCAGATTCGCGCGTGCCGCCTCGGTGGCTCGGCGATAGCGTCCCCAGAAGTCGATATTCCACGCGGCGCTGGCCGTGACTTCTCCCTGCGTGAGCTCGTAGGCGGGAATCGGACCGGTCGCGGGATTGCGAATACTGGTGACATTGCCACCGGCTGTGAGGGTAGGGAACTGGTCAGCGCGAGTGATGCCGAGTTGTGCTTGGGCCTGCAGAACCCGCGTGGCGGCGATACGAACGTCGTAGTTGTTTTTCAACGCAGTCGAGATCAGTTGCTGAAGTTCCTTATCCTGGAACACTTCCCACCATTTTTCGTCACCCAAAGAAGTCGGACCGGAAGATGTGGTTGGCACTTCCGGTGAGGTTGCCGGCGACGTGGGCGCTTCTTCTTCCGTTGCACCACGGTAATTCGCGGGAACATTGACCGCTGGGCGTTTGTAGTTCGGGCCGACAGTGCACCCAGCCACGAAAGCGAGCGCTAAAGACACTACGGTGAGTCTGAGAAAAGTGGAGCGATTTTGCCGATGCATAAGCGGATCAGTCTCCATGGCGCTCCTGTATCGCCAACTCGGGATTCGCGCCGATCACGTCGGGAGCCTTATGGCTGGAACGAAAGAAGGAAAAGCGATCCAAGACCTTCTCCTGAAAATCCTCGAGATACAAATAGATGGCTGGGGTAATGAACAGAGTAACGAACTGAGAGACGATGAGGCCGCCGATGACAACCAATCCCAGCGGGCGGCGCGAAGAACCATCCTGACCATAACCGAGAGCAATGGGAAGAGCGCCCAAGAGCGCTGCCATCGTGGTCATGATGATGGGGCGGAAGCGCTCCATGCTGGCTTCGTGGATGGCATGATCATCCTGAATTCCCTGGCGGACCCGCTGCTCGGCGAAGTCGACAATCATGATGCCGTTTTTCTTCACAATGCCCATCAGCATGAACATGCCAATATAGGCGTAGAGCGAAGCCTCGGAATGGAAGAGCCACAACGTGAGCAGGCCTCCGACGAGAGCCACGGGAAGCGACGAGAGAACGGTGATCGGGTGTAAGTAACTTTCGTAGAGAATCGCCAGAATCACGTACATGACGAAAACAGCGACCAACATCAACACAGCCAGATCAGACGCCGTATTGCGGAATGTGAGAGCTTCACCTTGCAACTCGCCGCGCACGCCTGCTGGCAGAATCTGTTTTGCTGCGGCTTCGACAAAATCGGTAGCTTGTCCCACCGTGAAGCCAGGCTTCATGTTGAAGAAGACGGTTACGCTGGTGAACTGATTGATGTGATTGACCGCTTGGGGTCCGATGACCGGATGCCAAGAGGTCACCGCACTCAGCGGAATCATGCGCTGGCCGTCGTCACTCTTGATATAGAGCTTGCTCAAATCCTGAGGGTCGGCGCGTTCGTTGTCGGCAACTTCCAAGATCACCTGATACTGGTCGGTTGGCTTCTTAATGAGGTAGCTATAGTTCTGAGAATAGGCATCGTGGAGCAAAGTGAGAATGCGGGTTTCGGAAACGCCATAGAGCTTGGCTTCCTCGCGGAGGATTTCGACCTGCAGGTTGGGCGTGTGATTGAATAAGTCGGAATTCACGAAGAGGAAGCCGGGATATTCGTGCAACTTGGCGAGCAACTTGTTCGCCGAGTCGTAGACCTCGTTAGCATCGATGCCGGAAAGAGCATAGGCGAATTGTCCTTGGATGTTCGCTGTCGCGCCGGTGCTAATCTGCAAGACCGGCTGCGGCTTAAGAAAAGCCACCACGCCTGGAACACGCGACATGATTCCACCCATTAACTGCCCAGCGACTTGGTCGATGGGTGCGCGTTTGGAAGGATCAGTGAGGAATGGGATTAGAAATGCTTGGTTTCCCGGCAGGAACTGGCTGTTTCCGCTCATCGTGAACGTTGCGGCTACCGCGGGATTCGCATGCAGGACTTGTTCCGCGGCGTCCTGATAGCGATGCATTTGCTCGGGCGACGAACCTTCCTGCGCAACCAAGACACCGAAAATCAGCGAACTGTCACCAACGGGTAGGAAAGATTTAGGAACCGCGTAAAACAGGTAGCCTGTGCCGACCAAACAGACCAACCAAATCACCAAGGAGATCCAGCGATGATGCAGAAAGAACCAGAGTTGACGGCCGTACACTGTGAGAACACGATGCTCGATGTTGCCGGCGATGCGTTCGACCAGGGTCTTTTTTGCCCCGGGCCCACGATTGGCCAGCAAACGGGAGGTCATTAACGGCGTAAGAGTAAGAGAAACGAGGCCACTGGCGAGAATGGAAATGACGATGGTAATTGAAAACTCGCGAAAAATACGCCCAACGAGGCCGCCCATAAAGACGAGTGGGATAAAGACTGCAGCAAGCGACAAGGTCATCGTCAAAATCGTGAAACTGATTTCGCGGGCGGATTTGATGGAAGCTTCTAACGCGGATCGGCCTTCCTCCATCAGGCGTACAGTGTTTTCCAAGAAAACGATCGCGTCATCGACCAGGAAGCCGATTGCCAGGGTAAGTGCCATGAGTGAGAGGTTGTCCAGGCTGTAGCCAAGAACACGCATGGCTATGAACGTCAGCAACAGCGACAAGGGCAGCGCCACAGCGGGAATTAAAGTGTCCGTGGCGCGGCCGAGAAACAGAAAGATGACCATGACGACCAAGACGAATGCGAGATACAACGTGGCTTGCACGTCTTTAATACTGTTCACAATGGTGGCGGAACGGTCATACGCGGTGGCGATTCTCACCGATGTCGGAAGCTGCTTTTCGATGGCGGGCAGCACGTCTCGGACGGACTTTGAGACCTCGACGGCATTCGCGCCGGCGCGGCGAAATACCGCGACCACTACCGTGGCGCCCGGCGTAGCATACCCGCGGGCCCAAAAACGCATGTCGATGCGTTCGTCCTGCACACCTTGCTTTACCGTGGCAACGTCTTTCAGATAAACGGGAGCGCCTTTGTCCTGTCCTACGATGAGCTGTTCGTATTGCTCAGCAGTGCTTAGCTGACCCTGTGGCTGGAGCAGGAAACTGCGGTGCGGACCGTCGAATTGGCCAGCACCCGTGTAACTGGTCCCGTTCTTGATCGCATTGGTCAGGTCCTCGAGGGAGATGTTGCGCATTGCCATGGCTGAAGGATCGGCCTTGACGCGCACGGCAGACTGCGTGCCATAGACGGCGACTTGACTGACGCCCGGAAGGATACTGATGCGTTCGCCCACTTGAGTATTTGCGTAATCGTAGAGCTGTCCTTCTGTCGCCGTGTCGCTGACAAGCACGAGATACTGAATCGGCTGGTCATTGGGATTTGTTTTCGTGAACGTCGGCGGACTCGGCAGGTCGATAGGAAGTTGTCCAGTCGCCCGGGTGATCGCCGCCTGAACATCCGTGGCCGCAGCATCGAGACTTTTGTTCAGATCGAATTGCAGCACGAAACTCGAATGCCCTTGGCCGTTGTTCGAGGTAACCATTTCAAGTCCGGGGATTTGCATGAACTGCCGCTCAAGCGGAGTGGCCACATTGTTGGCCATGGTCTCCGGTGTTGCGCCCGGATAATTGACGTTGACCTGGATTACCGGGTAATCGACTGCAGGAAGGTCGCTGACGGGCAGATTGAGATAAGCGAAGAGGCCAAATAGGATGACCGACACGGTGAGAGCGACGGTCATCACCGGGCGGCGGATGAAAAGTTCCGAGAAATTCACAAAGAACCTTTCTGTCCGGCGGCCTTCCCTTCACTCGAGGGAGGCGCACCCGAGACACCCGTGTCTATGTGCACCTGGCCACCGGGACGCACCAGCAATTGGCCAGCAACCACAACGCGCTCACCCGATGTAAGTCCTGAAATAACCACGACGTCGCTGCCTTGGCGCTGACCTAAAGTTACGGGTCTCAACTCGGCGGAATTGTCGGGCTTGACGACATAAACGAATGGGCCACGCTGGCTGATCTGTGTAGCCTGGCTCGGAATGAGCAGAGCACCCTTTTCCGTGGTCAATACGAGTTTGACGTTGACGAACTGGCCTGGCCAGAAATGGCGATCCGCATTGGGGACTGTTGCACGGAGGTTGACCGTGCCAGTGGTGTTCTGCACGGAATTGTCCAGAAATTCAACCTTGCCCCACCGGGAGCCGCCTTCCGGATCACCCGATAGTCCCACCAGAGCTCTAAGCGTGCCACGGCTCATCTGCTTCTGAACTTCCGGGAGGTCGCGCTCGGTGATTGTGAAATTGGCGTAGATCGGATCGAGACGCTGAATCGATAGAAGAGAGGTTGTGTTCGCTTGCACGACGTTTCCAACGTCAACCAGACGGGCCCCTGCACGACCGTCGATCGGGGAATGGATATAGCAATAGCCGAGATTGATCTGTGCGGTTTCGATGGCCGCTTTGGCCGCTTCGATCTGCGCTTGGACGACCTCGACCGTGTTTTTCTTCGTATCGTAGTCCTGTTTGGATATTGCGCGGGTGCCGATGAGTTCCTGGTCACGCTCGAATTGAATCTTGGCCAGGTCAAGAGCGGCGTTGGCCTGTTGGAGGCTCGCTTGGGCGGCGTCCAGTTGCGCTTTGTACGGCGGCGGGTCGATCACAAACAAAAGTTGGCCTTTCTTCAGGTTATCGCCGTCCTGGAAATGACGTTCAGTGATGCGGCCGCCGACTTGCGGCGTTATGGAGACTGATTCAAAAGCAGTGTTCCTGCCAATTTCATCCAGGTAGCGTGGAACATCTTGGACTCTGACCGTCGTCACCGTAACCAAGGGAGGCGGCAGAGTGGCGGGCGGGTCGGCTTGAGCAGTACCATGATTACAGCCTACTGCAAATACGGCTATTGCCAGCAAGAGACTGGCGCAAACGAGCTCTTGACTCCAGTGATACCACCACCAGACTAGGACGTTTGTTTTCAAAACGATTTGCCTCTGGCCCATACCCTTGGCCCCCCCGAAGGGTCTCACGCGAAACCTGCACTTGTAAGACGATTAGCAACTGCTAAAGTCGACAAGCGCCTTCAGGTCGCCCAGGTGGGTAACCCCAACCCGGTCTCCTGACTAAGATGAGATGGCAAGCAGGAATGGTACTCACTGCCTGGCTTGCTCGCTTCTACGGGTTTCCCTGTATTTTGCGCGTTCGTCTCAACAAACGCATCATCCCAATCGAAAAAATGCCACGAACCAGACCGTTTGTTTTCCAACCCGTCACCGGCTCGACCCGACCCGGAGATCTCAAAGTGGATAAAAGACGTGTATCAGAGTCACTCAATGCTCGGCACTCTTAGTCCCTTATAGGGTCCGAACCGAGACTTTTGTTCTTGTAGTTTGCTTGTTTCTCAGGCGGCCTTGAGGCCGACCGCGTCGACGAGATCATCGAGGGCCTGGATGACGGCGGAGTAGCGACGATCAATAGCCGTTATCTTTTCTTGGGGAATATCCTGGTCCGCAGCGAAGGGCCGGAGAATGCCGGCCGTCAGTG
The DNA here is from genome assembly GCA_963775865.1 of Candidatus Acidiferrales bacterium. Classification (GTDB taxonomy): domain Bacteria; phylum Acidobacteriota; class Terriglobia; order Acidiferrales; family UBA7541; genus Acidiferrum. Next base: position 573,637 of record CAVZKU010000016.1, read on the forward strand.
GAGCATAGATTTTTTCATACAGTTTCAGGAAGACCAGGCAGATCTGGTAGCCGTGGGGGAGAAGGCGGTACCGACGGGAATGAGGGATCTTTTCCACCAACCCTTTGGCGCGTAGCTTCCAGAGGTCATAACGGAGGGAGGCGAGTTTGTACTCTTCCGGTGTCTTGCGGATTGCCTGCAGGGTTTGTGGATATAAGTCGCGGGTGGTGAAGGCGCGGCGAGGTAGCAGAAGCGCACCAGGGAATGCATGAGGGCCAACTGTCGGGGTTGATCGAGCTTCAGACCAGGAATGCGCCTGCCGTTGGGGAGCAGCGTGGGCTGGGTGAGTTGGCGAAGTTCCTCGCGGTCCACAAAAGTTTCCAAGATATCTTGCTGCACGTCCAGATAGCGGTCGATGATGCCGCTCAGCCTCTGCCGTAATTGAGGAAGATTGTCCACCGCCTTGCCGATGCCGTAATCAGTGGAGATATTATTGGTCGCCGTTTCCGTGCGCAGGAGGAAACGATCGCGGACATATTGCTTGAGGAAGCCTTTGCGGTAGTGGCTGCGAATCACCGGGTTGGGTAGGTTCATGTCCTCGATCACCGTCTGGAGCTTGCCGCCATGATGCCGCGTGATGCGGCGGCCGAAGATCAGTGTGAGTTTGTTGGGTTGACCGATAGTGCGGTTGGCGTCAAGGAGCCGTTGCTCAAGGGCATCGACGGCAGCGCGACGACGGAAGATCAGATTGTCGGAGTACTCTACCTGGGCAAAGAACAGGCGATGCTGAACGCAGGCATGGCTGCGCTCTTCGGAAGTGAAAAAAGGCGTGAAGCGGGCCAGCCACTTTTGCGCACAGGTGATCATCTCGTCGGCGGTGAGGGAATCGGCGAGTTTTTGAAGAGCTTCCGGATCGGAACACTGCAAGAAGGCGTTGGCGCACTGTTGAAAGTGAATGCCACGCTCCTGCAGGCGCCGGGCCAGCCAGTAGTGCTGATTGAGACAGACGCGCACAAACAGCTGTCCCCAGCGGGAGTCCTGAACATAGAAGTTGTATTGCTCGACCCAGCGCCGCTTCATCTCCAGATGCCAACGGTCGTCTTTCCCGATGGCGGTCATGATGGTGGCGGGTTCGCGGGCTTTGATGATGGCCACCACCTGATCGGGTTGCGCACGTCGGAAGTAGCGCTCCACGAAATCATCGCGTCGGCCGGGGGGATCTTCTTGAACGGGTACACCCCATTTCTGAGCTTGTCCTTCTTTGTCAGCTTGACCGCGAGCGGCTGGGAGCAGATGGGACATGGGAATCTATCGTCAGTGACCGTTGGCATTTTGTTGGCCCTCTCCTCTAGTGACTCCGGTGTGGTCGGAGCGGATTTCCGGCATGTACAGGATAGGGCCAAATCCGCGTCTGACTGCCAAAGCACAGCGTGCAAAGATCACAACAGACGAATCTTTCCCGCAAATTCCCCAGCATTTGCCGGGAACTTCCCGTAAAATTCGGATACGGTTTCTGGCAATCACCCGCAAAATGCAAAAACGTCAACAAAACCCTAAAAAGGCAGCGAAAAACCCTTGACACGTTTCTGGCGAAAACACGATTGAAGGGAAAAACGCGAGAGAAGCTAGGCACCTGAATACGATGAGCTCCAAGTGGGGATTCCGGACGATGCCGATCAGTGTTCCGGGGCATGCCGATCACCGATTCCGGGTTGATGGCGATCACGATTCCGGGATGATCCCGATCAGTTGATCATGATCGTCGGAATGGTGATCGCGATGCCCCGGAATGTTTTCCACAGGGCGAGGTGACGCTGGACATCACAGTAGGCAAGCTATTTCTCTCATTTGAATTACGGGAGAGACAGCTTGCCAACCAGGAGATTGTCCATGCGTAAAACCAAAGAAGTCCTCCGCCTCCGCTTCGAGCTGGGGCTGGGGCAGCGGGCCATAGCCCGCGCTTGTTCGATTAGCCAGAGCACCGTTCATGAATACCTCAATCGGGCCGCCGCAGCCGGTGTGGTGTGGCCGCTGGGAGAGGAGTGGGACGAGCAGCGCGTCGAGCAGGCATTGTTCGGAGAGCGGCAGATGCGTTAGGGCACCTGCATCCAACCGAAAACCATACGAAAAAAGCAGGCAAAGTGAAAAATTCGCTAAAAAAACCGGATAGGCAGAGAAGGCTGGTACTGGGAGCTACTTTACCGGTTACCGCGTTTGAACGCAGCCGCCCGGCGGCAGACGCTACGCGTGAGGTAGTGGAGCGTTGGTTGCTTTATGGTTTGTGATGTAAGTGTGGGTCACAGGAGGTTTCCCTATGACCCATTTGCGAAAAATGATGCTGGAAGAGCTCCAGCGTCGTAATTATTCTGAAAATACCATACGCAGCTACATCCGCACAGTCGAAGATTTTGCTCGACGATTTAACTGTCCGCCGGACCGCTTGGGCCCTCAGCATATTCGTCAATATCAGGCCGAGCTGTTCCAAAAACGGAAGTTGTCTTCGGGCACGGTTGTGATCCATCTGGCGGCCCTGCGGTTCCTCTACACCAAGACTCTCAGAAGGCATTGGAGCATCGCAGACACTCCGTATCCGAAAAAGACCCATCGCCTGCCGACGATCCTCAGCCAGGAAGAAGTTGCTCAACTCATCGATGCGGCCTCCACTCCCTTCCATCGCACTCTGCTGATGACGCTCTATGCCACCGGAGCCCGGAACCAAGAGGTGACGCACCTGAAGTTCAGGGACGTCGACAGCAAGCGCATGGTGATTCACATCAAAGGCGGCAAGGGGCGCAGAGACCGGGACGTGATGCTTAGTCTTAAGTTGCTCGAGGAGCTTCGTGAGCATTGGTACCGCGTAGGACAAAGACCCAGGGTCTGGCTCTTTCCGGGCAACCGCCGCCACAGCGCGGATCGGCCGATCATTGCGAAAACGGTTTGGAATGCATGCCAGAAGGCCGCCAAGAGAGCCGGTATCCAGATTGGTGCACATCCCCACATGCTTCGGCATTGCTTCGGAACTCATCTGCTCGAGGCGGGTGCTGATCTCCGCACCATTCAGATCCTGATGGGCCATAGCAGCCTAAGAGAGACCACCATCTATCTGCATCTTTCACAGCGCCATCTACAAGCGACCGCTAGTCCGTTGGACTTACTGAAGCTCAAAGACAGGTCACCGCAGGAGAAGTAGATGAGCCGGCCACTCCTCGAGGTGGCCGATCTCGTCCGCGCTGCGGGAGAAGCATTCATCGAAAGAAGCCGTCACTGGATCCGCTGGAAGCACGTCAAAGTCCTGCGGGCCATTGCGCGGTGTCGCACCGCCGCTCTCGGCGGTCACATCGACGAGTGCACTGGCTGCGGGCATCGGACCATCTCTTATAACAGCTGCCGCGACCGACATTGTCCAAAGTGTCAGACGGCTGCCCGCGACCGCTGGATCGAAGCGCGTCGTAAGGAACTGCTCCCGACGCGCTACGCCCATGTGGTCTTCACGCTTCCCCGTCATCTGGCCCCCTTGGTTTTGCAGAACAAGAAGGTCCTCTACGATCTCCTGTTTCGCACCAGTGCCGAAACCCTTCTCGAAGTTGCGCGCGATCCCCAGCATCTCGGTGCAGAAATCGGCTTCTTCAGCGTCCTGCACACCTGGACGCAAAAACTCGAAATTCACCCGCACGTCCATTGTGTCGTTCCCGCCGGCGGTCTTTCACTCAATCATACCCACTGGATTCGTTCACAACGACGCTACTTTCTTCCCAAACCAGTTCTGCGGAAAGTCTTTCGCGGCAAGTTCACCGACGCTCTCGAGCAGGCTTTCCATGACGGTCAACTCCGTTTCGAGGGAGATCTCAAGCTCCTCGCTCAGCCAAAGACCTTCGCCGCCTGGCTGCGGCCTCTGTTCCGAAAAAAGTGGGTGGTGTACTTGAAACGCCCCTTCGGTGGCCCCGAATATGTGCTGCAATATCTGGGCCGCTACACCCATCGCGTGGCGATCTCCAATCACCGCCTGATCTCGTTTGCCGATGGCCAAGTCACCTTTCTGTGGCGCGATTCGGCCCACAACAACGAACAGAAACCCATGACCCTACCGCTCGACAAGTTCCTGCGCCGCTTCCTACTGCATATCCTGCCGCAAGGCTTCGTGCGCATCCGTCACTTCGGGTTTCTGGCCAACCGCCGGCGTGCCACTCTCCTACCGCTTTGCTTTCACCATCTCGGCTCCGCCTCAGAGCCGCAAGCCGAACAACACGTTGCCTCCACTGAAGACACGTTTGGTCTTTGGCGCTGTCCCAAGTGCGGTGGTCCGATGAAGGTCGTCGAGCGGCTTACGGCTGCCGAAATCCAACTCCGTTCTCCGCCGGTGCTCACGACTGCAGCATGAAATCACTCTCTCCAATTCGAATTCTTCGCGCGCCTCGGCACGGTCCGCATTCCTGCGCCTTCCCGCCGGATAGCTTCTTTTTTTCATTTCCTTCAGCAACCTTCTTCGCACGACTTGCCACCGCAAACGGCTGCTCAGTCCACCGAGACCATGGTGTCCCGGCTTCTACTCTGCCCTCGCAAACCGCAACCCGGCTCCATCCCAACATTGAATTTGCATAGAGCCCGCGTCTGCCGCAACCACGGGCGGCCACGTTCAAACGGCTTAATCGAACGCGCGAAGAGCCCCGCGTCTGAGTTCGGTTCATCCTGGCAACGCGCGTCCGATTAAGCACTAGCGTTTGAACGTAGCCGCCCGGCGGCAGACGCTACGCGTGAGGTAGTGGAGCGTTGGTTGCTTTATGGTTTGTGATGTAAGTGTGGGTCACAGGAGGTTTCCCTATGACCCATTTGCGAAAAATGATGCTGGAAGAGCTCCAGCGTCGTAATTATTCTGAAAATACCATACGCAGCTACATCCGCACAGTCGAAGATTTTGCTCGACGATTTAACTGTCCGCCGGACCGCTTGGGCCCTCAGCATATTCGTCAATATCAGGCCGAGCTGTTCCAAAAACGGAAGTTGTCTTCGGGCACGGTTGTGATCCATCTGGCGGCCCTGCGGTTCCTCTACACCAAGACTCTCAGAAGGCATTGGAGCATCGCAGACACTCCGTATCCGAAAAAGACCCATCGCCTGCCGACGATCCTCAGCCAGGAAGAAGTTGCTCAACTCATCGATGCGGCCTCCACTCCCTTCCATCGCACTCTGCTGATGACGCTCTATGCCACCGGAGCCCGGAACCAAGAGGTGACGCACCTGAAGTTCAGGGACGTCGACAGCAAGCGCATGGTGATTCACATCAAAGGCGGCAAGGGGCGCAGAGACCGGGACGTGATGCTTAGTCTTAAGTTGCTCGAGGAGCTTCGTGAGCATTGGTACCGCGTAGGACAAAGACCCAGGGTCTGGCTCTTTCCGGGCAACCGCCGCCACAGCGCGGATCGGCCGATCATTGCGAAAACGGTTTGGAATGCATGCCAGAAGGCCGCCAAGAGAGCCGGTATCCAGATTGGTGCACATCCCCACATGCTTCGGCATTGCTTCGGAACTCATCTGCTCGAGGCGGGTGCTGATCTCCGCACCATTCAGATCCTGATGGGCCATAGCAGCCTAAGAGAGACCACCATCTATCTGCATCTTTCACAGCGCCATCTACAAGCGACCGCTAGTCCGTTGGACTTACTGAAGCTCAAAGACAGGTCACCGCAGGAGAAGTAGATGAGCCGGCCACTCCTCGAGGTGGCCGATCTCGTCCGCGCTGCGGGAGAAGCATTCATCGAAAGAAGCCGTCACTGGATCCGCTGGAAGCACGTCAAAGTCCTGCGGGCCATTGCGCGGTGTCGCACCGCCGCTCTCGGCGGTCACATCGACGAGTGCACTGGCTGCGGGCATCGGACCATCTCTTATAACAGCTGCCGCGACCGACATTGTCCAAAGTGTCAGACGGCTGCCCGCGACCGCTGGATCGAAGCGCGTCGTAAGGAACTGCTCCCGACGCGCTACGCCCATGTGGTCTTCACGCTTCCCCGTCATCTGGCCCCCTTGGTTTTGCAGAACAAGAAGGTCCTCTACGATCTCCTGTTTCGCACCAGTGCCGAAACCCTTCTCGAAGTTGCGCGCGATCCCCAGCATCTCGGTGCAGAAATCGGCTTCTTCAGCGTCCTGCACACCTGGACGCAAAAACTCGAAATTCACCCGCACGTCCATTGTGTCGTTCCCGCCGGCGGTCTTTCACTCAATCATACCCACTGGATTCGTTCACAACGACGCTACTTTCTTCCCAAACCAGTTCTGCGGAAAGTCTTTCGCGGCAAGTTCACCGACGCTCTCGAGCAGGCTTTCCATGACGGTCAACTCCGTTTCGAGGGAGATCTCAAGCTCCTCGCTCAGCCAAAGACCTTCGCCGCCTGGCTGCGGCCTCTGTTCCGAAAAAAGTGGGTGGTGTACTTGAAACGCCCCTTCGGTGGCCCCGAATATGTGCTGCAATATCTGGGCCGCTACACCCATCGCGTGGCGATCTCCAATCACCGCCTGATCTCGTTTGCCGATGGCCAAGTCACCTTTCTGTGGCGCGATTCGGCCCACAACAACGAACAGAAACCCATGACCCTACCGCTCGACAAGTTCCTGCGCCGCTTCCTACTGCATATCCTGCCGCAAGGCTTCGTGCGCATCCGTCACTTCGGGTTTCTGGCCAACCGCCGGCGTGCCACTCTCCTACCGCTTTGCTTTCACCATCTCGGCTCCGCCTCAGAGCCGCAAGCCGAACAACACGTTGCCTCCACTGAAGACACGTTTGGTCTTTGGCGCTGTCCCAAGTGCGGTGGTCCGATGAAGGTCGTCGAGCGGCTTACGGCTGCCGAAATCCAACTCCGTTCTCCGCCGGTGCTCACGACTGCAGCATGAAATCACTCTCTCCAATTCGAATTCTTCGCGCGCCTCGGCACGGTCCGCATTCCTGCGCCTTCCCGCCGGATAGCTTCTTTTTTCATTTCCTTCAGCAACCTTCTTCGCACGACTTGCCACCGCAAACGGCTGCTCAGTCCACCGAGACCATGGTGTCCCGGCTTCTACTCTGCCCTCGCAAACCGCAACCCGGCTCCATCCCAACATTGAATTTGCATAGAGCCCGCGTCTGCCGCAACCACGGGCGGCCACGTTCAAACGGCTTAATCGAACGCGCGAAGAGCCCCGCGTCTGAGTTCGGTTCATCCTGGCAACGCGCGTCCGATTAAGCACTAGCGTTTGAACGCAGCCGCCCGGCGGCAGACGCTACGCGTGAGGTAGTGGAGCGTTGGTTGCTTTATGGTTTGTGATGTAAGTGTGGGTCACAGGAGGTTTCCCTATGACCCATTTGCGAAAAATGATGCTGGAAGAGCTCCAGCGTCGTAATTATTCTGAAAATACCATACGCAGCTACATCCGCACAGTCGAAGATTTTGCTCGACGATTTAACTGTCCGCCGGACCGCTTGGGCCCTCAGCATATTCGTCAATATCAGGCCGAGCTGTTCCAAAAACGGAAGTTGTCTTCGGGCACGGTTGTGATCCATCTGGCGGCCCTGCGGTTCCTCTACACCAAGACTCTCAGAAGGCATTGGAGCATCGCAGACACTCCGTATCCGAAAAAGACCCATCGCCTGCCGACGATCCTCAGCCAGGAAGAAGTTGCTCAACTCATCGATGCGGCCTCCACTCCCTTCCATCGCACTCTGCTGATGACGCTCTATGCCACCGGAGCCCGGAACCAAGAGGTGACGCACCTGAAGTTCAGGGACGTCGACAGCAAGCGCATGGTGATTCACATCAAAGGCGGCAAGGGGCGCAGAGACCGGGACGTGATGCTTAGTCTTAAGTTGCTCGAGGAGCTTCGTGAGCATTGGTACCGCGTAGGACAAAGACCCAGGGTCTGGCTCTTTCCGGGCAACCGCCGCCACAGCGCGGATCGGCCGATCATTGCGAAAACGGTTTGGAATGCATGCCAGAAGGCCGCCAAGAGAGCCGGTATCCAGATTGGTGCACATCCCCACATGCTTCGGCATTGCTTCGGAACTCATCTGCTCGAGGCGGGTGCTGATCTCCGCACCATTCAGATCCTGATGGGCCATAGCAGCCTAAGAGAGACCACCATCTATCTGCATCTTTCACAGCGCCATCTACAAGCGACCGCTAGTCCGTTGGACTTACTGAAGCTCAAAGACAGGTCACCGCAGGAGAAGTAGATGAGCCGGCCACTCCTCGAGGTGGCCGATCTCGTCCGCGCTGCGGGAGAAGCATTCATCGAAAGAAGCCGTCACTGGATCCGCTGGAAGCACGTCAAAGTCCTGCGGGCCATTGCGCGGTGTCGCACCGCCGCTCTCGGCGGTCACATCGACGAGTGCACTGGCTGCGGGCATCGGACCATCTCTTATAACAGCTGCCGCGACCGACATTGTCCAAAGTGTCAGACGGCTGCCCGCGACCGCTGGATCGAAGCGCGTCGTAAGGAACTGCTCCCGACGCGCTACGCCCATGTGGTCTTCACGCTTCCCCGTCATCTGGCCCCCTTGGTTTTGCAGAACAAGAAGGTCCTCTACGATCTCCTGTTTCGCACCAGTGCCGAAACCCTTCTCGAAGTTGCGCGCGATCCCCAGCATCTCGGTGCAGAAATCGGCTTCTTCAGCGTCCTGCACACCTGGACGCAAAAACTCGAAATTCACCCGCACGTCCATTGTGTCGTTCCCGCCGGCGGTCTTTCACTCAATCATACCCACTGGATTCGTTCACAACGACGCTACTTTCTTCCCAAACCAGTTCTGCGGAAAGTCTTTCGCGGCAAGTTCACCGACGCTCTCGAGCAGGCTTTCCATGACGGTCAACTCCGTTTCGAGGGAGATCTCAAGCTCCTCGCTCAGCCAAAGACCTTCGCCGCCTGGCTGCGGCCTCTGTTCCGAAAAAAGTGGGTGGTGTACTTGAAACGCCCCTTCGGTGGCCCCGAATATGTGCTGCAATATCTGGGCCGCTACACCCATCGCGTGGCGATCTCCAATCACCGCCTGATCTCGTTTGCCGATGGCCAAGTCACCTTTCTGTGGCGCGATTCGGCCCACAACAACGAACAGAAACCCATGACCCTACCGCTCGACAAGTTCCTGCGCCGCTTCCTACTGCATATCCTGCCGCAAGGCTTCGTGCGCATCCGTCACTTCGGGTTTCTGGCCAACCGCCGGCGTGCCACTCTCCTACCGCTTTGCTTTCACCATCTCGGCTCCGCCTCAGAGCCGCAAGCCGAACAACACGTTGCCTCCACTGAAGACACGTTTGGTCTTTGGCGCTGTCCCAAGTGCGGTGGTCCGATGAAGGTCGTCGAGCGGCTTACGGCTGCCGAAATCCAACTCCGTTCTCCGCCGGTGCTCACGACTGCAGCATGAAATCACTCTCTCCAATTCGAATTCTTCGCGCGCCTCGGCACGGTCCGCATTCCTGCGCCTTCCCGCCGGATAGCTTCTTTTTTTCATTTCCTTCAGCAACCTTCTTCGCACGACTTGCCACCGCAAACGGCTGCTCAGTCCACCGAGACCATGGTGTCCCGGCTTCTACTCTGCCCTCGCAAACCGCAACCCGGCTCCATCCCAACATTGAATTTGCATAGAGCCCGCGTCTGCCGCAACCACGGGCGGCCACGTTCAAACGGCTTAATCGAACGCGCGAAGAGCCCCGCGTCTGAGTTCGGTTCATCCTGGCAACGCGCGTCCGATTAAGCACTAGCGTTTGAACGTAGCCGCCCGGCGGCAGACGCTACGCGTGAGGTAGTGGAGCGTTGGTTGCTTTGTGGTTTGTGATGTAAGTGTGGGTCACAGGAGGTTTCCCTATGACCCATTTGCGAAAAATGATGCTGGAAGAGCTCCAGCGTCGTAATTATTCTGAAAATACCATACGCAGCTACATCCGCACAGTCGAAGATTTTGCTCGACGATTTAACTGTCCGCCGGACCGCTTAGGTCCTCGACACATTCGCGAATATCAAGCCGCGTTGTTCGAGAAACGCAAGTTGTCAGCGAATTCCGTAGGACAACACCTGGCGGCGCTGCGCTTCTTCTACATCAAGACGCTTCGCCGAGCCTGGAGCATTGCGGAAACTCCCTATCCGAAAAAGACCCGCCGACTGCCGACGATTCTTAGCCGCGAAGAAGTTGCGCAACTCCTCCATGCGGCGCGCACTTCTTCTGAACGCATCCTGCTCATGACCCTCTACGCCACCGGCGCCCGGAACTCCGAGCTGACCCACCTGAAAGTCAGCGACATCGACAGTCAGCGCATGGTGGTGCACATCCGTGGCGGCAAGGGCTGCAAAGATCGCGATGTCATGCTCAGCCCCAAGCTACTTGTGGCACTGCGCGCCCACTGGCGTTGCTACCACCGCCAATCCAGCTCCTGGTTGTTCCCCAGCAACGTTCGCAAGGATCAACCGATCGACGAAAACCGTTTGGGCACTGTCTCGGCACACCTCAAACTCACCCCTTCCCTCCATTGAATTTGCATAGGGCCCGCGTCCACCGCACCCACGGGCGGCCCACGTCCTAACGGGTTTACGGACGCGCGCGGAACTCCTCGCACCCTTCCGCCTCTCAGCCGAAACGCGCATCCGGTAAACCTCTAACGTAAATCATGACTTCTCTGTGAGGAAATCGCGCTACATACGCTTATCGATGTTTAAAACGTTTCAATAGCAACCCACCGCAACCCTTGGCCGCACATCTGATTCATCCATAT
>CAVZKU010000017.1:0-286645 GCA_963775865.1 Candidatus Acidiferrales bacterium
GACGCCCGATGCCGTTCCGCAGGGCGCTCGAGGATTGCGCATCCAAGGCCGTTTAAATGGCCGCGTGATGCAGGATGCACGCACAGACCAGCTCATCTTCAATGTCCAATCGCTGATTGAAATGATCAGCGTCGCGATAAGTCTCGAGCGAGGTGATGTAATCATCACCGGTACGCCGGGGGGCGTCGGAGCGACGCGCAAGCCGCCCGTTTTCATGGAGCCTGGCGATGTTTTCGAAGTGGAGATCGACAGGCTGGGGGTTTTGACTAATCCCGTGCAGGACGACTGAAAAGCGTACACGGCAGGAACTGGAGTATCTGGAACGGTTACCCAAATGGAGCGACCCCATGCCTTATTCTGATTACAAATGTTTCCGATTCGGGTTCGATTCTGGAGTCGCATTCGTCAGCATCGATCACCCGCCGATAAATCTTCTTGATGAAGTTCTGTCGCAGGAATTCGACAAACTCGGCAGAGAACTCGAGGCCGATGAGAGCGTCCGTGTTGTGGTCTTGCAGAGCGCCCTTCCTGATTTTTTTATAGCCCACTCTGGATTGGGTAGGGTTGGAGCCGCTTCCAAAGTAGTGTCCAACAGCCGCAGCTTTCGTCTTACGCAGATCATTGGCGAGCGATTCAGGAACATGTCTAAGGTAACCATTGCCAAAGTCCAGGGACGCGCCCGCGGTGGAGGGAGTGAAATCGCGCTGGCCATGGATATGTGTTTTGCTGCTGTTGGCAAAGCCATCTTTGGCCAACCAGAGGTGGCGATTGGGCTTGTTCCGGGAGGCGGCGCTACGCAAAGACTGCCACGGCTTATCGGGCGGGGACGGGCCTTGGAAGTGCTCCTGGCTTGCAATGATATTTCGGCGGAGCTGGCAGAACGTTACGGCTATATCAATCGAGCCTTGCCAGCGGACGAGCTGACGCCTTTTGTCGAAAAACTGGCTCACCGTATTGCCTCATTTCCTGCGCATGCCATCGCTCACGCCAAGGCGGCCGTGGATACGGGAGCATTTAGTTCCATGGCAGAGGGACTTCTGGTGGAAGCCCATGAGTCCGATTTGAGTGTCGCTAGCGACGTGACGCAAGCGCGCGTGATGGAAGTATTGAAGGTCGGAGCAGAAACTTATGAAGGCGAGCTGGAGATGGATTATTTATCGAGACTTTCCCCGATAAGATAATCCTGCGACCGCAAATTGCTTGGCCGAGTGCTTCAAGTCTTCAACCGGTCGGCCGCCTTTCGAGATTCCTGCCTCGGCTTCGACACTGCGTTATTTGACAACAAAGCGAGACAAGCTCGGACACATTTTGCGCACACTCTAACCCAGCGTTCTTGGAAGCTGCGTCTGCATTAGCCACCCGCACAGACGCGCCTTCCCACAGTCATTGGTTTCTTGGACACCTTTGTGTCTGCGGTTCAAGGAAATTCTCAATAGATCGACATCCGCTCACGCCGTTTGAGATTCTCCGCGTAGGTCATAGCCTCGGCAATTTCGTGAACGTATTGACAGCGGTTCTGCACCCCGAATCCTCTCTGAAAAGTAACGCGCCTCTTTTCAGCGACCTAAGCCAGCAACAACTTTGGCCGACAGGATGCTCTTTGTCGTCGTGCGTTAACAAAACACGCAAGACAACCGGAGCAACAGGAAACTTCATGGCGAGTCAAACAAAAGAAATCAAAAAAGCACTTCCTCAGCCCAATTCTGACTTCTACCAGCTCTTAGAGACTTTGCCCGCCGATGAACTGGCAGTCGTGAAGCAGGTTCGTACGTTCATGGAAACCAAGGTCCAGCCCATCATCACGAAATATTGGGTTGAGGACTCTTTCCCATTTGAGTTGTTGCCCGCGATTAAGGAACTCAACATCGGTGGCGTTGCCATGAACGGCTATGGCTGCCGAGGTGGAAGTGCGCAGCTATTTGGTTTGGTCGCCATGGAAATGGCGCGCGTCGATTCCTCAATCGCCACATTCTTCGGCGTGCACAACGGGTTGGCCATGGGGTCCATCTACCTGGGCGGATCAGAGGAACAAAAGCAAAAATGGCTCCCGGCAATGGCCCGCTGGGAAAAAATTGGCTGCTTCGGCTTGACCGAGCCTCTCGTCGGTTCGGGAACCTCTGGTGGCCTTACAACCACGGCCAAGCGTGACGGGGACGCATGGATCCTCAATGGCCAGAAGAAATGGATCGGCAATTCTCCGTGGTGCGACATCTCTATAATCTGGGCGCGTGATCTCGCCGACAACCAAGTCAAGGCGTTTATCGTCGAGAACAAGACCACGCCCGGCTTCAAGGTCGAAAAAATCCAGAACAAGATCGCCCTCAAGGTCGTGCAGAACGGCCTGATCACGATGGAGAGCTGCCGCATTCCGGAGGAAAACCGCCTGCAAGCCGATCAGTCGTTCCGCGACACTGCCCGCGTCCTGAAAATGACGCGATTCATGGTCGGCTGGGAGGCGACAGGATGCGCTATGGGCGCTTACGAAAATGCACTCAAGTACTGCCAAGAGCGTTTGCAGTTCGGCAAGCCGATTGGTGCATTCCAGATGGTGCAAGACCTCCTGGCAAAGATGCTCGCCAACATCACCGCTTCGCAGTGCCTCTTGGTGCGCATGTCCCAGTTGCAGGCCGAAGGCAAGATGACAGACGCGCATGCGTCGCTCGCTAAGGCCTTCACGACAGCCAAGTGCCGCGAGACGGTCGCGTGGGCCCGTGAGCTGCTTGGCGGCAACGGCATCGCCGCTGACTACAACGTTGGGCGTTTCTTCGTGGATGCGGAAGCTCTCTACTCCTACGAGGGTACGTTCCAAATGCAGAACCTAATTATCGGCAAGACCATCACCGGCCTCAGCGCTTTCGTATAGCCAGGTGCGTCGCTGCGGCAGTGCACTTCGTTTCGCTGCCTGTAGCTAGCCGAAAATAGTTTGGCATAGGGGGATTGTTATGTCGATAAAAGTCGCAGATCTCTTGTGCGAGATGCTCGCCAACGCTGGGGTGAAACGCTGCTATGGAATTGTCGGAGACGCACTCAACCCGTTTATCGACGCACTTCGCCGAAATGGCAGGATCGATTTCATCCACGTACGTCACGAGGAATATGGAGTTTTTGCCGCTGTTGCCGAAGCTTACCTGACGGGCAATCCGGTGGCAGTCTGTGGAACCGCTGGTCCCGGGGTCACCCATCTGTTTAACGGATTGATGGATGCACGCAAGGAAGGTGCACCGATTATCGCAATTGCGGGAGATGTCGAAACCAGCATCTTGGACACGTTCACGCTTGAGGAACTCAATCCGTACAAATTCTTCGATACTGCCTCTCTCTATACCGCGCGGGTCGTCAATCCCGAGCAGGCTCGTTCCGTGTTCAATACCGCAATTTTGACGGCGATCTTGGAGAAAGGCCCTACGGTCGTTTCTCTTCCCGGCAACATCGCGTCCATGGATGTAGAAGTCGAGTCGACCCAGATAACGATTCCGGCCGTCCCATACTTGCGCCCGGCCGAAGCGGACTTAAATCGGCTCGTGGAGATGATCGACGATGCAAAAACGGTGGCCATTTTCGGGGGCGATGGCTGTAGGTATGCGCGTGATGAGGTGGTTGAGCTTGCAAAAAGATTGAAAGCGCCAGTCGGCTATGCCCTCCGCGGCAAGCAGTGGCTGGAGCACGACAATCCTAACGCGGTTGGCATGACAGGCCTGATCGGTTACGGCGGAGCATACGGCGCGATCAATGAGGCCGAAGTCTTGCTGATGCTGGGCACAGATTTTCCATTTTCAGAGTTCCTCCCAGGCGCCAAGGTGAAAAAAGTCCAGATTGACAAGAACCCGAAGCATATTGGACGCCGCACGACTGTTGATCTTGGCCTTGTTGGCGACATCAAGACGACTCTGAGTGCGCTGCTCGAACGGGTGAAGGAAAAAACCGACAGGCGCTTTCTCGAGAAGCACATCACGGAAACGAAATCCTTCCACGGTCTTTTGCAGCACTATGTTGATAAAGGTCCCCAGATCAAGCCCATACGTCCGGAATTCTTGGCCAAAACGCTCAGCGATCTGGCTTCTGATGACGCTCTGTTCTTCGCTGACACAGGGACGGCTGTCATATGGCTGGCGCGACATATCAGTGGCGGTAAGGATCGGAGGCTCTTCGGCTCGTTCTCATGGGCATCTATGGCTAACGCCGCTCCTAATGCTTTTGGCGCACAGTTGGCATATCCGGGTCGCCAAACGATTGCTCTCTGTGGCGATGGGGGCTACGGGATGCTTGCCCTTGGCGATCTCCTGACGCAAGTGGAACGAAGAATGCCGGTAGTTCAGGTCATCCTCAACAACGATTCTTTTGACTTCGTCAAGATCGAACAGCAGGAAGCCGGCATTGTCCCCTTCGGAGTGGATTTCAAAAGCCCCAACTTCGCGAAGGTTGCCGAAGCGATGGGGGCAAAGGGAATCCGCATTGAGGAACCTGGCGACGTTCGAGATTCTCTTGCCGAGGCTCTTGCATACAAGGATGGCCCCGTTGTCGTGGATGCAGTAGTGGATCCATTCGCACTGGCATTGCCGTCGCACGTTCCGTTTCACACGGTGAAAGGCTTCACACTGAGCGTAGCGAAGCAGGTGCTGAACGGCAGGATGGACTCACTTATCAGGACGATGGAACGCAATATCAGGCTCGTTTGAGGTGTTTGCCGGCACGTAATCCTCGCTTGAAGAAATTTAAGAGTGAATCGGAACAATGGGAAAGGAAGGAATTACTTCGATGTCGTCCTCAAATTCAACCTCAAAGGCCGCAAGACTTGCCACAAAACCTGGTTCAGGGCGTTTGTACTTTATGGATTTGGCCGCGGGTCGCATCCTTACGTCGAATCCCGACGGCTCCGAGCTGAAAACCATCGTCAATGAAGGCCGAAAGCTTCCCGATGGCATCGTGGTCGACGTCGCAGGTGGCCACATTTACTGGACAAATATGGGAAATCCTAAGGCCAACGACGGCACGATTGATCGTGCCGACCTCGACGGCGCCAACGTCACGAACGTTGTCCCGCCCGGCGCGACCTGGACTCCCAAGCAACTCCAGCTGGATGCGAAGAACCGCAAACTCTACTGGTCGGACCGCGAAGGCATGCGAGTCATGCGCGCGAATCTCGACGGCTCAAAAATTGAAACCCTCGTGGAAACGGGACATGGCGATGCCGAACGGCTTGACGCGAGAAATTGGTGTGTCGGTATCGCGGTCGATGTGAACGGCGGCAAATTGTACTGGACGCAAAAAGGAAATGACAACGCCGGCCAAGGACGAATTTTCCGCGCTGGCCTTGAAATCCCAAAGGGCCAGACACCGGCAAACCGCCAGGACATCGAAGTTCTCTACGACAACTTACCCGAGCCGATCGATCTGGACCTCGACCTCGGCAACCGGGTGATCTACTGGACCGATCGCGGCGACCCGCCGCGCGGTAACACGGTGAATCGAGCGCCAATGGATGCAGCTTCCGGAAAGCGTAAGGAGCCGGAAATTGTCTTTAACCACCTGATGGAAGGCATCGGCCTGTCGCTCGATCTCGAGAACAAGCGCATGTTCTTGACCGATTTGGGTGGGTCCGTTTACAGCGCCAATCTTGACGGATCAAACAAGAAAAATATCGTCTTCGCCGAAGGGAATTTGTCTGGAATCGCCTACGTGGAGTTTCCTGCAAATTCCTAGCTGGTTCGGGTCCATTTCACCAATTAAGAGGAGAGAATGATGAGTTCGCCGGCATCTGCTTTGAAACTTGAGAATGTTCTGTACGAGAAGAGGGGCCCGATTGCCTATGTGGCTATCAACCGGCCCAAAGTACTGAACGCTCTTAATGCGAAAACCATTTCCGAATTGCGATCCGCGTTTGAAGACGCACGCGACGATTCCGGGGTACGTGGAGTTGTTTTCACGGGGGCGGGGGATAAGTCGTTTGCGGCTGGCGCGGACATCAGCGAAATGGCCGACGATACTCCGCTCACGGCGAAAGAGAAAACGCGGTCCGGCCAAGCGCTTACTGATCTCATTGAAAACCTCGGCAAGCCGGTCATCGCTGCTGTGAATGGTTTTGCGCTTGGCGCTGGCTGTGAACTGTCGATGGCCAGCACGATTCGAATCGCTGCTGAAACTGCGCGGTTCGGTCAACCCGAAGTGAAGATCGGCGTAATGCCGGGCTACGGCGGAACGCAGCGCCTTCCCAGGTTGATCGGCAAGGGACGCGCATTGCAACTCATTCTTTCGGGCGAAATCATCGACGCGCAAGAAGCCTATCGCATCGGTCTAGTGAACGAAGTCGTTCCGAGCGCCAACCTGATCCCAAGAGTCGAAGCTCTTCTAAACCAGATCATCTCCAACGCCCCCGTCGGCGTGAAGTACTCCATCGAGGCTGTAAACAAAGGATCGGACACGGGCCTCGCAGAGAGCCTCCTCCTGGAGGCTTCGCTGTTCGCAATTTGCGCGGGGACCGAAGACAAGAAGGAAGGAACATCAGCCTTCCTTGCGAAGCGCGCTCCAAAGTTCCAGGGACGCTAGCGCACAGCGGGCTTCAACCTCGTTTCGAAATTTCTAGTCAGAAACGGAAAGAAGAAAAACTCATGGCCGACGAAAACATATTCTCAGGACTGAAAGTCGTGGACCTCGCGAGCTTCATCGCGGGTCCCAGCGCGGCGACGATCCTGTCCGACTTCGGTGCGGATGTAATCAAAGTCGAGCCGCCCGACGGAGAGCTGTGGAGAATCGGACAGAAAATCCCTCCGCAGCCGCGTTCGGAAGAGCCTTATCCCTTCCAATTGGCGAATCGAAACAAGCGTGGTGTTGCGCTCAATCTGAAAACCGCGAGCGCGCAGAAGGTTCTCGAGCAGTTAGCCAAGTGGGCCGACGTGTTCATCGTCAACACACCGCATCCCGCACGCAAGAAATTGAAACTCGAATATGACGATGTCACGCAGTGGAACCCGCGTCTGATCTATGCCGATCTTACCGGCTTCGGCGAAAAAGGCCCGGACGCCGCCCTTCCGGGATTCGATCTCACGGCCTACTGGGCGCGAAGCGGGTTGCTATTCATGACGCGCGATGCTGGAACGCCGCCGACCTGGCCGGTGGCTGGTAGCGGTGACAATGCGACTGCGGTCTGCGTCTATGCCGCGGTTGCGACTGCGCTTTATCGTCGCGAACGCACCGGCAAAGGATCCTACGTGACGACTTCGCTCCTGGCGGCAGGTGTCTGGTCGGCCAGTGTCTTCATCCAGGCCGCTCTTTGTGGTGCGAATTTCTATGGGCTGCACGATCGAGCGCATCCTGCAAATGCAGCTTTGAACCTATATCGCTCTTCCGATGGGACCTGGTTCGTTCTCGTCGTTACTCCGGACAAAGTACCCGTGGTCCTGAAAGCAATGGGTCGTGAGGATATCCTAAAGGATCCGCGATTCTCCGATCCTGCCAATCTGGCACAGAACCGCCCACAACTGACCTCAATACTCGATGAGATTTTTGGTTCGCAGCCAATGTCGCATTGGTACGAAGTCTTTAACGGCGCTCAGATCACGTTCGGCGCCGTGCGTGAGCCGCAGGAAGTCGTTAATGATCCGCAATTGCGAGCGAATGACATCGTCGTTCCGCTGGAAGGAGCTGGCGAGAAGCTGACCTCGACCATCAGCAGTCCAATTCAAGTGCACGGTGTTACTAAAGTACCTGCCAGGCGCGCCCCGGGAATCGGCGAACACAACGAAGAAGTGCTGAAGGAACTTGGATTCACAAATGACGACATCGCAGGCTTGCGTGCGAGCGGTGCCGTCCCGCACGCCTCGCATTTGGAACCGACGGCTGGAGGAGCGCGATGACCGACATTGTTACCGAACGCTCTGGAAGCATCCTGCGAGTTCAGTTCAATCGACCGTCCAAGAAGAATGCGATGACGTCCGCCATGTACCTCACCATGGCGGATCTCCTCGACGCCGCAGCACAGGATGATCGTCTCCGCGTCGTGCTTTGGCACGGAGTTGGAGACTCCTTCTGTGCTGGAAACGACCTCGACGATTTCTTGAAGAATCCCCCAGGTCCTGAAGAGAGTCCGCAGTCCCGTCTGATCAATGCATTCATTGGCTTTGATAAGCCAATTGTCGTAGCAGTACAAGGCGCGGCAATCGGGGGTGGAACCACCATGCTGACACACTGCGATTATGTCTATGCCGGCGAGACCGCGAAATTCCAAATGCCTTTCATCAATCTCGCACTAGTTCCTGAATTCGCGTCGACATTCTCCGTCCCTATGCGCATCGGATATTTGCGCGCCGCAGAACTCCTTCAGCTCGGACTGCCTTTCGATGCGAACCGCGCCGCAGAACTCGGCCTCGTCACCCGTGTCGTCCCAGACCAAAGGTTGTTGGGAAGCGCTACCGATACTGCTCAGGAATTAGCTGAAAAACCGGCAGCAGCGTTGCAGGCTTGCAAACGGCTGATGAAACAGCCCTGGCGCCAACAACTCTTTGAAGCTGCAAAAGCCGAAAACAAGGAGTTTTCCGCACGCGTCCGCTCTGCGGATACCAAAGAAGCGATTACAGCGTTTTTCGAGAAACGTCCGCCTGACTTCACGAAAACAGCCAAGGTCGCAGTCGCCCAGAGGTAAACGATGGATCGAACGAAGGTAGTCATTGTCGGAGCAGGATTTGGCGGGCTGGCAGCGGCCAAGGCTCTCGGGAAAACCCCGGCACAGATCATTTTGATCGACCGGACCAATCACCACCTGTTCCAGCCTCTGCTATACCAGGTGGCGACGTCGGTCCTCACTCCTAGCCAGATTGCGACTCCCATCCGCGGAATCCTTCGTAAGCAAAAGAACACCATCGTGATTCTGGGTGAGGTCACGGGAGTAGACAAAGACCAGAAGCGTGTCTTTGTGAGCGACGCCGACCGCCAGAACGTCCCGATTTCGTATGACTATCTGATTTTGGCTACCGGCTCCACGCACAGTTACTTTGGCCACAACGAATTTGAACAGTTCGCACCCGGATTAAAGAGCCTCGCGGATGCCGAGGCAGCCCGAAACAAGATCTTGCAGGCTTTCGAACTAGCAGAGGCTGAAGATGATCCGGCACGCCATCGCGATCTACTGACTTTCATTCTGGTTGGTGCCGGTCCCACTGGTGTCGAAATGGCCGGTGCCTTAGCCGTGTTCGTTCGGACGAGCCTGAAATCGGAGTTCCGTCGCATTGACCCGGCTTCAGCCCGCATTGTGCTGGTCGATATGGCACCTCGAGTTCTCGGCCCGTTCTCCGAAGACCTCTCCAAAGCCGCAAAGACTCGCCTCGAAAAATTGGGTGTTGAGGTCCGGCTTGGCCACAGCGTCGACCAAATCGATGCAAACGGAATCATTGTCGCGGGCGAGCGGATCGCCAGCAAGACTGTGATTTGGACCGCAGGTGTGGCGCCATCGCCCGCGGGAAGATGGCTGAACGTCGATACGGACCGCGCCGGCCGCGTGCGTATTCAGAAAGACCTCACGGTCTCTGGGCATGTCGAGATTTTCGTTGTTGGTGATACTGCGACTCTCGATCAGAACGGCAAGCCGCTGCCAGGTGTTGCGCAAGTAGCGATGCAGCAAGGACGCTACGCAGGAAAGGTGATTCATAACCGTATAGCTGGCAAGCGTCCCCCCTATCCTTTCAGCTACTTTGACAAAGGAAGTATGGCCGTCGTGGGCAAGGGATTTGCCGTTCTGCAGAGTGGCAAAGTCCAGATCAGTGGGTTTGGGGCTTGGCTCACTTGGGCAGCCGTGCACCTCCAGTTTTTGGCGACGTCGAGTCTTCGCCTAACGGTTTTCCTGCAATGGGTCTGGACGTATTTCACCGGCCAAAGGGGTTCACGGCTCATCGTGAATCACCATGGGTCGGAGCCTGCGAGGTCAGCGGCGGACACGGCCATCAAAGAGGCGGTCGCAAGCAGGTAGGATCCGCGAGGATTTGCAACTGATTCGGAGCGAAATTCAAACTTTCCGAGGGAGGGTCGCATGGCAAAAAACAAAGAGGTTCAAAAAATAGCAATCGTCGGTACGGGCGTGATTGGCGCGAGTTGGGCAGCCTACTACTTATCTCGCGGATTGGACGTGATCGCAACCGATCCGGCACCGAACGCAGAAGCCAACCTACGCAAGTACGTTGACGAGGCCTGGACGTTGCTCTCAAGCATGGGCCTCAAACCTGGTGCAAGCCGTGATCGCCTAGCCTTCACGACAGAGATGAAGCAGGCGTTGTCCAAGGCCGACTTGGTCCAGGAGAACGGACCCGAGCGCCCGGATTTCAAGATGAAACTGTTCGCTGATATGGATGAGGCCACTCCTCCTGATTCGCTCATTGCTTCGAGTTCATCCGGAATAACGCCAAGCGTCATGCAATCCAAGTGTACGCATCCCGAGCGCATTGTCGTCGGGCATCCCTTTAATCCTCCACACGTCATTCCATTGGTCGAAGTGGTTGGAGGAGCTAAGACATCGCCAGAAGCTATCCAACGCGCGATGGCATTTTATGCGTCGATAGGGAAGAAACCTATTTATCTCCGAAAAGAACTTCCCGGGCACGTAGCGAACCGCCTCCAGGCCGCACTCTATCGAGAGATGCTTTACATCATCGAGCAGGGCGTTTTGAGTGTAGAGGAAACGGATGCGGCCGTTTGCTATGGACCGGGGCTTCGCTGGGGCGTAATGGGGCAGAGCCTGCAATGGCACCTGGGCGGGGGGCCGGGTGGGATCCGACACTTCATGGAGCACCTCATGGATCCACTACAAGGCATGATGAAGTCGCTTGGAACTCCAAACATCACGCCCGAGCTGAAGCAGACCGTCGTCGATGGAGTAATGCGCGAGGCGGGCGGGCGCTCCGTTGAACAGCTGGCTCAAGAAGAGAATGAGGTACTGATAGGACTTCTCAAACTGAGGACTAAATACTCCGAACATGGCACTCAAGCTGAGCTAACAACGCAGCCAATAAGTTCGGAAGCAAACGCATAAGACCGGCGACCGGAGAACAACGACATTTTGATGCTCCGAGGTTTAGTCGATCCCGTTGCATTCACGAGGTGGGAGGGGCGCAACTGTCACACGCGGTGAGGGGCAGATGATTTATTTTCATTCTCTTGGGCGAGCTTCGCGATTCTACGCCGACCGCACGGCGATGGTTGCCGACAGTGCCGCTATTTCTTTCAAGGTGCTGCACGAGCGCGCCAAAAACATTGCGGCTGCGCTCGTCGCCAACGGCTTTGCCGCCCGTGACCGCCTCGCGCTTCTGTTGCCGAATTCTCCCGAGTACATCGAGTTGGTCTACGCCTGCAGCTGGCTCGGCGTTACTTCAGTCCCGATAAACGCGCGGCTCTCCGCAGCCGAAATCGATCAAGTTCTGCTCGATGCAAAACCGCGCGGGTTAGTGCGGCATTCCTCGCTCCCGAAGCCTACAGTGCAGCTCTCCTGGCAACTCGTTCTCGATGAGCAGCCTTTGGAGGTTCGGAACGCACCCTGTCCTGATCCTGTTTATGACCCGGAAGCGATCCTCGCTCTTATTTATACGAGTGGCACAACGGGCCGTCCCAAGGGCGTAATGGTAACTCACGCCAACATCCTGGCGAACCTCGACCACTTCAGTTATTGGATGGGATACCGTGAGGGCGGTGTCTATTTGCATGCGGCACCGATTTTTCACATTGCCGATTTTCCCGCCATGTTCGCAGCACCGGCTTTCGGTGCGCGCCAAGTCACGATTCCAAAGTTCACCCCCCAAGGTTTCTGTGAGTTGGTCCAGCGCGAACGTGTGACCCACACTGTGCTCGTGCCGACAATGCTGAACCTGCTGACGCAGATACTCGAAGGGAAGCCATATGACTTGAGCAGCCTCGAGGTTTTGGCTTATGGCGGTTCTCCAATGGCGCCGGAACTTGTCTATCGGGTGAGAAAGTTTCTGCCGAACGTGAAACTTCTCCAGTGCTATGGACTCAGCGAGACCGGCTTCCTCACAGGTCTCAAAGATCAGGAGCATGTTGAGGCCAAGCTCCTATCCTGTGGGCGGCCCTGTCCGGGAATTGACCTGCGAGTCGAAGACGAGACGGGAAAGGAAATGGAAGTCGGGCAGCACGGGGAATTGGTCGCACGGGGGACCAACGTCATGGGGGGCTACTGGAACGATCCGCAAGACACAGCTTTCGCATTTCGAAGGGGAAGGTTTCGCACAGGAGACATCGGCTATCAGGATTCGGACGGCTATTTCTACATTCTTGACCGCCTGAAAGACATGATTGTCACAGGTGGCGAAAATGTTTATTCCGGCGAGGTCGAAGCGGTCATCTACAAACATCCCGCGGTTCGTGAAGTGGCGGTCTTCGGAATTCCAGATTCTCAGTGGGGCGAACTCGTAATGGCTTGTGTCGCGCTGAAGCCCGGAATGACTATGAGCGCAGACGACCTGACCAGCCATTGCAGGCAATTCCTAGCAAATTACAAAATTCCCCGCCGCATCGAGCTTTCAGATGCCGAACTACCGAAAAGCGGTTCCGGAAAGATCCTCAAAAGGATTCTCCGCGAGCGATTTTGGGCTCACGAACAACGAGCCGTGGGCTAGGAGACGAGACTGCGTTTTATCGTCCACGAGTGCACCGGGTACTTGCTGCCAATTTCGAGCCGCCACGAGCGCTGTTCTGCGCCTCAGGGGGCCAAAACGATAAGATCGGCGGATGGAATGTCTTCAGCAACAGCGCTCCTATTCACCTCGCGGTCTCCACACGGAGTCCCGATCTGACGACAACGGTCCAGACAATGATGCTGGAGCACGCTACAACGGTTACAAAACCGTTGGAATTACAGACCTCTACCTTATTATGTCTGTATGGTTTCTCCGGAGAAGCCGATTTTCCGGCGAATCCCCGCCCTGTGGTGCACATAAAACTTACCGAAGGTGTTGAGCTTCAGAGTGAATCCGTCCGTCCCCAGATGGTTAAGCAATGTAGTTTCTATACTCCGGATCACCACGTTGACTACGTGCTCAGCTTCTTTCTTGGTCCCTAAAGACAAAGCACGCTGAACTCCTTCGGACAACTCGTCTCGACCTTCTTGGCTCGCTCGCACGAGATTCGGTTCCTTTCGAAATCAGTAAGATCGTAGTCTCACGCGGATTTGTCCCAATTTGTCCCAAAAAATCCTCAAAAATGAGGGTTGAATTCCCCCTTCAAATGTGCAAAAAAGAGGTCGTCAAAATTCTGGGAACATTGCATGGTTGTAAGTTCAACATGCAGAAAGGTTAATAAAAACCCAGTTTTTTCGGCAAAATCCAACGGGCTGGAGCCTCGACTCCCGGTATCGCTACCAACTCCTAAGCCATTCATTTGAGCGCTGTTGAGAGCCTGCCTTGGGGCTTGTCCAAATCTGCCCCGAATAATCATAGGTTTGCCGTGAAGGGAGTATTGATACAGGGCAAGTCGAACTCGACTCTCAGCATCAAGAATCAAGGACGTTTGGCATTGGACTCCCAAGCTATCGATCCCACAAGTTAAATCGAATCCCTCGGACTCACAGCGCCAGGACAAGTTCTCCTTGGTCTGGACTGGATGAGGGAAGAGACACGAGCAGAAGGTCAAAGACAATTCATTTGAACCTGCAGTGAAAGCAGTACTGTCGTAAAGAAAGATATCCAGAAGACGTTAGCAATCCCGCGCCGGCGCCGAAGGAAAATTCGCGCAGCGAATCCGACAACGCCGCAATCCCTATTTAAATAACCTCGACGGTAGCGCGATGCCCTGAAGTTAAAGCGATTTTGCGATCACAGGTTATGAGAGGGGCGTCGAGCAATTCGGCCAACGCAACGTAAGCAGCGTCGTATGCCGTCAACACCGCCCGCAGTTCCCAGACACGCCGCATCAGAATGTCGTGGGGGTAGCGATTGAGAGGGAGGTCGTGGAGATCCTGCAAGGCCTCTTCGCCCCGCGAGGCAGTCATTACCTTCTCTCGGACATAGCGCCGCAGTACCTGGGCTATCTCCACGTCCAGAAGGTGGGGCACGTGCAGGCTGACAGGAGGAAACGAGAAAAGGCGTCGATCGACTTTAGTTCCTGCAGGACTCTTGATCAGCCATTCGATCGCAGCTGAGGCGTCGAGCACGATCACCGGGCGTCTCGCTCCACGCGAACAGCATCCGCGGCCGACACTCGGGAATTCACCCGAGTGCGACGTTCCAGGCGCTCTCTCAATTCAGCTATCGTTGG
Organism: Candidatus Acidiferrales bacterium; assembly: GCA_963775865.1. Taxonomy (GTDB): domain Bacteria; phylum Acidobacteriota; class Terriglobia; order Acidiferrales; family UBA7541; genus Acidiferrum. Next base: position 14,245 of record CAVZKU010000017.1, read on the forward strand.
CCGATCGGCAACCTGGCGAATTTCCGTGACTAAATAATCCGAGAGTGACATTCCTGCCAGGGCCGCCCGGGCCTTCAGGGTCCGATGCAAACCTTCGGGGACATTCCGAAGCTGGATCATGCGTGACATGTCCTAAGCATGAACACATGTTCTACACATGTCAAGACGAATTCCATCAATGATTAGGACCGATGATAACCATAAGTTGATCATCCAGTTCCCGGGCGAGGACGGAAAGCGCGGCTAGGTTCATGCTACAGGCAAGGACGACCCTGATGGTTCTCTCTATCTCCGTTATTACAAGGGAATCTTCCCAAGCACGTCAAGGTTGGCCGCTTCAGCCAAAGTCGCGAAGCTCCGGCTCGAACGCAGAATCCGGTGCGGACTTCCCATGACCCACGACCAAACACTAGGCGGTCAGCGGTACGCGGCGGCCTGGATGCTGTACAGCTCCGAGTACTGACCGCCCTTGGTCATCAACTCATCATGCGTGCCGATCTCCACGAGTCGCGCCCCATCGAGCACTACGATGAGATCGGCCATGCGGACCGTCGAGAAACGGTGGGAGACGAGGATCGTGATGCGGCCGTTGTCGCTATCACCGGTGCCGCGCGCCGCTGCGGCGTAGCGGTCGAACAGCGCATGTTCAGTCTCCGCGTCCAGCGCTGCAGTCGGTTCGTCGAGGACCAGCAGCAGTGGCTGATCGCGCATGAACCCACGCGCCAGCGCAAGCTTTTGCCACTGGCCGAACGATAGCTCAACCCCGCCTGGCCACGTCGGACCGAGCTGAGTGTCGAGGCCTGAGGTCAGACGGGCGACGACGTCGCCAGCGCCGGCGCGGTCGACAGCCGCGACCACGGCGAGCACATCGTCCAATCGGGGGACGTCGCCCAATCCGACCGTGTACCCCGCACGGAATTCGAAGCGAAAAAAATCCTGGAACGCTCCCGCGAGACGTGCCCGCCACTCGCCGGCTGGCAAGCGCGCCAGTGGCGTGTCGTCCACGAGGATTGAACCAGATGATGGCTCATACATCTTCGCAAGCAACTTGGCCAGCGTCGTCTTGCCGGCGCCGTTCTCGCCGACAATCGCAACGACCGCACCAGCCGGCAGCGTCAACGACACGTCATCCAGCACAACGCACGACGTGCCGGGGTACGCGAACGACACGTGGTCGAACCGAATGCCGCGGCGCAACACGGTTGGAACCGGGAGATCGCCAGACGCAGCGACGGTGGCGGCGTAATCCTCCAATTCACCCGGCGCTGATCCTGTTAGCGGTGTTCGCGATACCGGAAGCCAGCAGCGTCATCGTCACGCCCAGCCGCAAGATCCACCCGAGAGTGGAAAACACCGATAGGTACATGTGGTCTAGCACGAACACCTGATTGCGAAGCATGGACAGTCGATCGAGATACTCCGGCCGTTCCTGATGTGCGATCGTAGCGACCGATGCCTGTAATTGTGCGACGTGCGACTCGAGCGCAATGGTCACCTTGTCGCGGAAGCGGCGCTGCACGCGCGTGCTGACCGTGCGGAGAAACCACGTAGCCGCAGCCGACACGCCGAGCCCAAGCGCCGCGCCTTGCACCAGGCCGAGTCTGTGCTCGAGGACGCCTTTGCCGAGCAGCATCAGCCACAACGCAAGGAACGCATCGGGCAGCGCAGCGAGCTGCGACAGTACGAGCGCCGCGACCATCAATCGCGGTTCGTGGCGATACCCTAGCTTGCACAGGCGCCACATCGACGACAGTGCGGGAGGCAGCGGCTCGATCGCGCGATCTCGATCAGGAGAGGACGTCATAGGTAGTGCCCAATTCCTCGTCCGGGACTTTGAAGCGCTGCGCCTGCAGATCGAACATGGTCCGATAGCGACCGGCGAGCGCCATTAGCTCATCATGCGTGCCGATCTCGATGACCCCTCCGTGTTCGAGCACGCAGATACGATCGGCATGGCGGACAGTAGAGAAGCGATGGGAGATCAGTATGGTCGTGCAATGCCGCGTCGCAGCGAGAAGGCGATCGAAGATCTCCGCTTCTCCGCGCACATCGAGCTGCGCGGTCGGCTCGTCGAGCAGTACGACGCCGGCACCGAGCTTGACAGCTGCCAATGCTCGGGCGAGTGCAATACGCTGCCATTGGCCACCCGACAGGTCGGTACCACCGTCGTATCCGCGGGCTAGGACGGTGTCCAATGCCGCCAAGTTCGTGGCTCCTGCCGATTCGAGCGCAGCGCGCACAACATTGTCTGGTGCGCCGGCCGGCGCCACATTGTCGCGCAGAGGCATCTCGAGGCGGATGAAGTCCTGGAACACAGCCGCGACGCGCGAGCGCCAGGACGCGAGATTGAACTCGCGAATGTCGACACCGTCGATTTCGATCGCACCCGACTGCGGATCGTACAACCGGCACAGCAGCTTCGCGATTGTTGTCTTGCCTGCACCGTTCTGTCCAACGATGGTGAGCGACGAGCCGGCGGGAATCGTGAGATCGAAGTGCTCTAGCACAGTCGAGCCTGCAGGGTACGCGAAAGTGACATCCCGGAGACGAATTTCGCGCGTAGGCTTCGCGTCCGCGGGGTGATCGCCAGGGCGTAGCGCGCCAGCGGGACGCATCGCCGGCTCAAGTCGAAGCACCGCGGCGACCGGGGCAGCCGCTCCGTCGAGCGCCCAACTGAATCCGCCGAACGCGATCATCGATACACCGACGGCGCTCTGCACGTAGACGACGGCTTCCCCGAGAGTGATGCGGCCGTGGGAGGCGGCGCTCGCCAATAACCAGAACGTGAGGACGTTCGCGGAGAGGACGAGAAGCATGCTCCAAATAACAGGTCGCTCGCGCAGGCGGGTGGCTGCATATTGAAGCTCGTGCAAACGAGTGCGTCTGGCGATGAAACGGTCGATCGTCCAGCCGGCCAGGCCGAACATCCGCAGCTCCTTGCTCGCGGGCGGGTCTACTGCCAGCCGGTACGCGTAATCGGCGTCCCGCTGTGCGCCGCGCACCGCCTCGGTGTTGCGGTCGCGCCAGATTGCGCTCTCGCGTAGAAGCCAGTGCGTCGCCAGCCACGCACCAGCGAGCACGACCGGTGCCCACCACGCGTACCTGGCGAGGATCATGGCGCAGGCGATGCCACCGATCATCTCGACCATGCCGTTCGCAATGAACTCCATGGTGATCGACAGCGGTGGGCCGGTCATGCCGAGGTCGAAGTCGCGTGCCACGGTGAGGTCGCCGGTGAGTGTTGGGTCCTCCAGGTGCCCCATGCCCGGCGGGCGCACGCAAGCCTCAGTGAGCCGATCGTAAAGCCATGCGGCAGTGCGGTCGCCGAGGTTGGCGCTGACCGCCTGATGAATCGGGCTGAGCACCTGCAGCAGCACAAAGATCGCGCCGACAAACGCAAGTGGGCCGTTGAGAGGATTGCCGCGCTGTACGGCACCGACGAGCACGCCCATCGCGATTGCGAACGCCGCCGGCAGGATTCCCCTAAGAAGGAGGATCGACCACCAAATCGCGGCGAGGCCAGGATCCGCCTTCGCCAGGACTCCGAAGAACTTCCATTCGTTGCGATCGGTGAGTCGTTGGGACACAATCGCATTTTGCCACAGAACTGGGGGCACGGGCTCTCCCGCCACGCGCCGCCGAGCAAATGCAGGGAACTATTGTGCAGCGGATCGAAACGACACGCCCGCTGCTTCCACTCTCACATAGACTTTGCGCCATTACCGGGTATAGGTAATCGGGGCCGTCTAAGGCGTCCGAGGGCGCTTAAGGGTTATGGCCCCACTGGAAACAAAGGAGAGAACGGCAAATTCCTTGGGATTTACGCGGTTCATCTTGAATCCCGGAATCGCGACCAAATCTTCAAAATACCGCTTAAACAAGGGGACTCATGACAGGGAATAGCGTTTTTTGCTAGTCCTTTTTTCTTTTTCTGCTGCTTTTCCGGCCACATCCGATACGGGGAGGGAGAGCTGAAATGCCCAAAGTTACCCTCATGCTCAGTGCAAAGTAGGGCGGCAAGTGGAGGTTCTTCCGTGCCTCCGTGGCTGGAAACGGTCGTGTGGAACCCTTTGTGGCCATTGTGAACGACCGACGAAGGTCGTTCGACAATGGCGACTGCGGCGGCTATTTCAAGGGCTGACAGAGTTGCTCCCAAATGCGTCCGTGCAGGCGACTCTCGACTGCCTCAAGAGGGCGACGAGAATAGATGAACTAGACAGCGGCGCTCCGACTTCGGCTCCGAATCTGTTGCGTTGGACAGTAGCTCAGTCACAGTGTTGGCAAAGCCAAGCGCATGAACGATGGGGCCATCCAAAAATGCCGCACGCGGAAGTTGCTCGTCCCAATCCACGTCTTGGTCGTATACCGCAACTTCGTCCCACTGAATTCCATGGCGGTTGCAGCAATTCGGCTGCGGATGGCCTTCGTCGGTTTTGAGCCGACTCGCTAGTCGCTCAGCAAAAAGGTGGTTCTTGTCCCAATACTGCTCGACCCTTGGGTCGGAGAGCCGCGCTAATACTCCCGTACTCGGACTGGAATAGTCAGTCGGCAGAATTGGTTCCCACACGGCAAAGACCCGGATATGCGGATTGGGATTTTGCTTTAGCACATCTTGAACTGCGGAGACCCCCCGCAGGCATGTTGGTCAAGTAGGTGAAACAAGCAGGACTACGCGCACGTCTCCTGCCGCCTTGTTGAATGCGGTACGCAGTTGGTCGAAGTTCTCTGACGTGAGAGAGGAGAGAGAGGGCTGCCCGGCTGGAACTCTTTGCTGGCTGGAAATGTCCGCCAGCAAGCTCGCCAGCACTTGGGGAAAGAACAGCAGAAAAATGACCAGCATCGCCGCCAAGCCCAAGAGGACAAGTGCAATCCTGCTCTGCCGCGCTCGGCACTTCATCCCTCGATAGACTTGAAAGAAGCCCACGCCGAGCAGGACAACCGATAGTCCTAGAAGCCAAGGACGAACGGCACTCAGGAAAACGGAAGCCCCGGCCAACCCTGCTGCGCCCAAGAACGGCAAGGGAAGGCAGCATCCAAGCGTGAGCAGCAAAGAGACCATCGCGCCCAACGAAGCAGTGGTTGTCTTCCAGCCAGACATCAGGTCTCCAAGTCACGTGTCCTTCGGATGGCATCGCGCAGTCTCTGATGAGATGGCGCGCCGTTGCCATCCGCAGACAAGCGGCACATCAATCCGAAAGAAGCGGTCACTCGCTCTTGGGGTTCAATGTCGCGGCCATTTATGCGGATGGTTGGTGAGCCGGGAAATCTCAGCGATTGGGCCATCTCCGCGCTGCTCACCAAGACTTCATCCAGATGCGCTTCGAGACTCTCCCCCGTGAGAATTTCTCGTAGCCGTTCAAGCGCGACAGCATGATTTGGACAGTTCGGGACGTATAGGACTTCAATTTTCATGCAGCACCGTCATGCTTGGAACTTTTATAGGCAGTGAGAACGGGGCAACGACCGTTTTGTTCTCCGCGCGGACGCCTGAGTTGGGAGTTGCACTTTGCCAGCGCGTTTTTTAATTCCGCTTCCAGCTTGGCGAGCGCAATCCGCTTTGTGTGAATGTCGCGAAGTTTATGGTCAAGCATTTTCTGCACTTGGGAGCACGCTCGGAGGTCATTGCTTCGGAGCGACAGAAACTCACGAATTCCGTTTAGGGAAAATCCGAGCGCCTGCAAACTGCGGATGAATTGCAACGTTGAAAGGTCGCTTGAAAAATAGAGCCGAAACCCGCCCTCGGTGCGTGGGGGCGCTGTGAGAAGGCCGCTCCGCTCGTAGAACCGGATGGCATCGATGCTTACTCCCGCCAGTTTCGAGACTTGACCGATTTGCATGGACTCATTCCGTCTGCCGCTCATCCACCCCTCCAACGCTACACCCTAGAGTCTAGTCCAGAGTCAAGGCAAACCGCCAAAATGAAAGCCCCCGGCATAGTATTGCAAGCCGCGCAGGCCTGGGGGCGTCCTGCAAGGTGGACCTTCGTGGCATCGCTGACCCATTGGCTGTTATGGGCGATTGTCTCTACAAGCGATATAACCAATACCCTGAAATCTGGCGGCACCCGCATGGTCAGGGAGAAATGAAAGCTATCGCGTGGTCAGCCCCTCTACCCTTCATCACTTGCGCGGTCTTCACGCTTTTGTGCGCCCGCTTGAATCTCCACTCGTACAGCGCGACTGGCAAATTGGCGCTCGCTATTTGGCTTGTCGGAGCTTTGCCGTTACTCATCGTCAACGGGCTGTTCATCAAACTGCATTCCGCAATTACTGCGTCTCATTCCCTCGGATGGCGGGTGAAACTGGTCGTGGCAGCCGTGGCTGTGACTCTGATTCTCCGTTAGGACGGGGGATGGCGGCGGGAATGGCGGTGACGCACGCAATCGGCCCATTTAGACCGCAAGGCAGCACGGCTTGCCCTTCATCGTTTGCCGTAGAGTTTCCATCGGCGACGTTCGCCACGTAGCGACCCTCGCTGAGGAACTGCAGCACCTTCATGCCACCCCGTTCGCTATGTTTCTCCCAGATACTTCACAATCCCTTTGACTCCCTCTCGAAAAGACTCCGCTGGGGAAATCAAGCTCACAATGAGATACCCATCGGCAGGGAAGTCATAAAAGTGGCCAGGATGCACAAGCACATGCGCCCTTTGCATGATTTCTATCGCCAAATCCTCGTCGGAATGTTCCCCCGCGATTCGCAGCACGGCGTACCACCCGCCTTCTGTTTCCAGAAGTTCGCACGATCGCTTTCCCGCCGTGAGCGATTTCAATAGCGCCCAATTTTCTTGAATCCGTTCGCGTAACTGCGGTTGCATCGATTTGCGCTGCTCCAATAGTCCCGGAAACGCCCACTGAGTCGGCGAATTCAGCGATAAATATGTATCCGCGATGATTTCCAGCCGATCCAGAGCTGGACGCGTGAGCGATTCCGGCCCGGTCGTAGCCATCCATGCCACTTTCATCTGCGGTAGCGCTGCGATCTTGGAGAGTCCGCTTAGCGTAAAGGTCAGTGCCTCCTGATTCGCCACAAAACTCCCGCGTCGTGCGTCGCTGAGCGAATAATCCAGAAATACTTCATCGACAATCAACGCCAGATTACGGTCACTGCACAATTGATTGAGCCGTTCCACTTCTTTCGGCTTTACATACGACCCCGTGGGATTGTTCGGGTGCACCAGAAGTATCGCGCGCGTCCTAGGAGTAAGCGCGCGAAGTACCGACTCAAAATCGAGAAACCAGCCCTGCGCATACTGCAGCATGTAGGGAATCAGTGCCACATCCTGCAAGTCCGCAAGAAAATCAAAGAGCGGATAACTCGGTTTCGGCACAAGCACTTCATCGTGAGGATTGCACAGCAGGCGGAAGACGTACGAATACGCCTCGCTCGTGCTGGTTGTAAGCAGCAGAGCTCCCGGATCCTGTGTCACGCCATGATCCTCGCGATAGTACCGCGCGACCTCCTCCCGCGCAGAGCGCAGTCCCTTCGCTTCCGGTTCGTATTCCAACGACTTTGTATCTTGAAAGGCACCCAGGATGGCCGCAGAATCGTAGCGCAAACCGCATTCGGTGGGGTTTGAAATCGTCAGATCAAGCAGTCGTTCTCCGGAAGCTCGCATTGCCTCCAGGGATCTTGTGTATTTGTTCGGTGTCAGTTTCCAGTTCGTGCGCTGAGAGAACATTTCTGAACTGCGACGATAACACATCCCATGCAAGTCGGTCCTCTCGCCCAGGTCTTGATTGGCCACGCGCAGGGGCATAAGCTCACTCATAAATGGGCGGGCGAGGCCATCAACCGCGTCTCCGCCATCTCGAAGAAACAGGTCACCCCGTGATGTTGCATTCCACTCTGGGCCCCATTGCGGCGCGCACCATTCGCGCTTCGATGTTGGCGGACCTTGCCAACAAGCTTTGGGATTTGCTCGTGAAAAACATTGCCACAGGCGACGCCAAGAATTTCTTCAAGCCTCAGTTCGGCGACGAGGAAGTTCACGGTGTCGGCTTTCATGAAGCGCCTCGCGGCACGCTCTCTCGCTGGGTGGTTATCAAGGAAGGGCAGATCGCCAATTACCAGGCGATTGTGCCGACAACCTGGAATGCCGGACCGCGCGACGAACACGGTTCCCACGGGCCTTACGAAGCTTCGCTCTTGGGCAATCCTGTCGCCGATGTCGAACGCCCTCTCGAAGTGCTAGCACCGTGCATTCCTTCGATCCCTGCCTTGCCTGGGCCATCCACACCTTCGATCCGGACGGTAAGGAACTCATCCACATTTCCTGAAAGGGGGACTCATGCACGAAACTTTGAACGCCTCGCATCTGAAGATTGGCGAGAAGACCATTGACGCCGAGCACGACCTGCAGATGCAGTTGCTCGATTCTCTTTCCCAATCCCTGGCCACCAACGGGGATTTTTCGTCCACCCGGCACATCCTCGAACAATTCATCGAATTCTCTGATATGCATTTCCTCTCCGAACAGCTGATCATGCGCCTTCACAGTTATCCGGGCTACGAAGCCCATCTTGAGGAGCACACCCGGCTCATGAAAAAAGTCCGCGAGATACGGGAAACCATCGTCCGGGGTGAAAAAGTCTCCAGCCTGCAACTCATCTTGGAATTGCGCGATTGGCTGGTGAACCACATTGCTACTGAAGATTCCGCCTTCGGCGAGTTCCTCAAAGGCAAGGAAGCTCATTCTTCATGACAGATTCTCCACGCATTGGGGTTCTTGGTGTCGGCAACATTCTCATGGGCGATGACGGCATCGGTCCGTTCGTCGCAAAAATCCTGGAATCGCGCTACGAGTTTCCTTCCAATGTCGTGCTCCACGATCTCGGAACTCCCGGCCTGGGGATTACTTCGTTCTTCGCCGTTTACAGCACTATCATTTTGATCGATGCGGTCAGCGCCAAAGCCCAACCCGGCGAAGTCCGGCTCTATCGCAATCATCAACTGGTCCGAGTTCCCATCCCTCCGAGGGTCAGCCCACACGATCCCGCTCTGGTCGAGGCGCTTCTTTTCGCCGCATTCAGTGGAAAAAGTCCCACGGAAGTTTTGCTCGTTGGCGTCGTTCCTAAAACCACCGAACTCGGCTGCTCTCTTACCGAAGAGGTGAAGGCCGCCGTTAACCCCGCCATCTCTGCCGTCGTGGCGGAAGTGGATCGCCTCGGCGCTGTTCCTCTACCCCGCGCGCGTGCCACCGCCCCTTCCATTTGGGGGGAAGAAAAAGTACTCTCAGAGTGTGCCCCAGGAGAGGCGTAAGATGTGCCTGGCTATCCCCGGTAAAGTCGCCGGTATCGAACAAAAAGACGGCATTCGCACCGGCCGCGTCCAGTTTGGCGGCATCACCCGCCAAGCCTGCCTTGATTTTGTCCCTGACGCAAAAGAAGGCGATTACGTCATGGTCCATGTGGGTTTCGCCATCAGCGTTGTTGACAAGGACGAAGCCGAACGTACCTACGCCCTGCTAGAAGGCCTGGGCCTCCTCGCGGAAGAATTGGCGCCTGATAGCGCTGCCCCGGCGGAATCATGAAGTATCTGGACGAATACCGCGATGCCCGCATCGCGCATGCCTTGGCTGCCGAAATTCGGCGGCGTTCCTCCCGCCCTTGGGTACTCATGGAAATCTGTGGCGGCCAAACGCATACGCTCATGCGGTATGGCATTGACGAATTGCTCGGCAATAGGGTCGATCTCGTTCATGGACCCGGCTGCCCCGTTTGCGTCACTCCTCTCGAAATCATCGATCGCGCCATTAATCTCGCCCGGCGCCCGGATATCACGCTGGTCTCCTACGGCGATATGCTCCGTGTCCCCGGTTCAGAGACAGATTTATTCCACGTCAAGGCCGAAGGCGGTGACGTACGCATTGTTTACTCTCCCACTGACGCGGTGAATCTGGCGCGCTCTCTCCCCGACCGCAAAGTCGTTTTCTTCGCCATTGGCTTCGAAACTACGGCGCCCGCTCACGCTATGGCGGTTCTGCAAGCCGAACGACTCGGCCTGAAAAATTTCAGCTTACTCGTTTCCCACGTCCTCGTGCCGCCCGCCATCCGCACGCTGCTGGGCTCGCCGAAAAATCGCGTTCAGGGATTTATCGCTCCGGGGCATGTCTGCACTATTGTTGGCTGTCGCGACTACGAAGATCTTGTCCGTGAATTTCGCGTACCTATTGTTATCGGTGGATTTGAGCCGCTGGACCTCCTCGAAGCCATCCGCATGCTCGTCATTCAGCTCGAGGAAGGTCGCAGCGAGCTGGAAAATCAGTATGTCCGCTCCGTACAATATGAAGGAAATCGTCCTGCGCAAGCTGCCATCGCCCGTGTCTTTGAGTCCGCTGACCGCAAATGGCGCGGCATCGGTTCCATCCCCGGGAGTGGTCTGTTCCTGAGACCAGCGTACGCTGCGTTCGATGCGGAGCGCTTGTTTGATCTCGCCGAGATTTGTGCGCAGGAGCCCGCGGAATGTATCAGCGCCGAAGTTCTGCTCGGCCACAAAAAGCCTACAGACTGCACAGCCTTTGGAACGCGTTGTACCCCTGACAAACCCCTGGGGGCTCCCATGGTTTCTACGGAAGGTGCGTGTGCCGCCTACTATCAATACAAACGCCACCTCGTTACACTCTGAACTGGTGAGCACTGACGTGCCCAAAGATCTCGCGGCCTTTTGCTGCCCCCTGCCGCTTCCCGCGCGGGAGCGTGTTCTTCTTGGCCATGGCAGTGGCGGCAGACTTAGCGCCGACTTGCTCCAGCAAGTTTTTCTTCCCGCCCTCGGTAATCCCGTTTTAAATCGCCTGGAAGATCAGGCCGTTGTATCCGTAAACGGAACCCGGCTTGCCGTCACGACCGATTCGTTTGTAGTAAAACCTCTTTTTTTTCGCGGTGGAGACATCGGCTCGCTCTCCGTTCACGGCACCATCAATGACCTCGCCATGGGTGGTGCCGTTCCTCTCTGGCTGAGTGCCGCCTTCATTCTGGAAGAAGGTCTTCCCCTGGAAACATTGAAGCGCGTTGTCGCCTCCATGCACCAGGCCGCGGCAAATGCGGGCATCGAGATCATCACCGGCGATACGAAAGTTGTAGAGAAGGGAAGTGCCGACGGCCTTTTCATCAACACCACCGGCATTGGCCGCGTCCGTGAAGGCCTTTCGCTTTCTGCCAGTCAGGCCTGTCCCGGCGACATAGTTCTCGTGAGCGGCTACCTTGGCGATCACGGCATCGCTATTCTTGCTGAACGCGAAGGCCTCCAGTTCGAAACTCAAGTGAACAGCGATTCCGCGGCACTGCATCCCCTCGTCTCGCGTATTTTGGAAGTCACTCCCGAAGTGCGTTGCCTGCGTGATCCTACCCGCGGAGGTCTGTCGAGCACTCTCAACGAGATTGCCTCCAGCTCTCGGGTCGGCATGGAACTCGAAGAAACCACCATCCCCGTTCGCGAGGAAGTTCGTGGCGCATGCGAAATGCTTGGCCTCGATCCCATGTACGTGGCCAACGAAGGGAAATTGGTCGCGATTGTGTCTCCATCGGCCGCGCAGGATGCGTTGCACGCCCTGCAGAGCCATCCTTTGGGCAAAAACGCCGCCATCATCGGCCGCGTAACCTCTGAACATCCTCGCATGGTCGTGATGCGCACGCCTTTGGGCACGACCCGCATCGTCGATTTGCTCGCGGGCGATCAATTGCCGCGTATTTGCTAAGGAATAGTCGTGCACGAAATCGGAATTGCCTCTTCGATCCTGGAATGTGTCGCCGCCGAAGCGCAACGCCATCCCGGCGCGCAAGTCCTGGCTGTCGGCGTGCGCATAGGCGAATTGTCCAGCGTGGATAAAGACGCGCTCGATTTTGCTTTCGAATGCATCACCCGAGACACGGAGTGGGAGCATCTTCAGCTTCAGGTCGAATGGTGTCCGCGCCGGCAGAAGTGTCTGGCCTGTGACGAAGAGTTCCTCGTCCCCTCCGACCTGGATCTGGCCTGCCCCAGGTGCCGTTCAAACCAGTCCACCTGTATTGGTGGCACGGAGTTGGACATTGCTTACTTGGAGTTGGAGGAGCCATGCGCGAAATCGTAGAGAAAAAAGTTCTGAGCGAAAATGATCGCCTGGCCGCGGAGCTGCGCCAGCGCTACCGCGAGCAGAATATTTTTTGCGTGAATCTCATCAGTTCTCCGGGCTCCGGCAAAACCGCTCTTCTCGAACGAACCCTGGCGTCGTTTACGCCAGCCCATCCCGTCGCTGTACTTACCGGAGACATTCAGACTGACAATGACGCCCGCCGCCTTTCCCGCTACGGTTTTCCCGTCCGACAGATTGTTACCGGCGGCACATGCCATCTCGACGCTCGCATGGTCGATCGTCATCTCGCGGAAATGGGTTTCCGTGGCCCGGGCCTTTTACTGGTGGAAAATGTTGGCAACCTCGTTTGTCCTTCCAGCTATGACCTCGGCGAAGCCGCAAAAATCGTTCTCCTGAGCGTCACCGAAGGCGAAGACAAACCCCTCAAGTATCCCGGCATTTTCCACCGCGCCTCGCTCATGCTCCTTACCAAAACCGACCTGCTTCCTCACGTCGAGTTCGATCCCGACCTCGCCCTCGAAAACGCCCGCAAGGTCCACCCGGAAATCGAATCCATTGCTCTCTCCTCGAGGACGGGCGAAGGCTTCGACCAGTGGCTTCATTGGCTGAACGCTCTCCAGCACAAATACGTGCAAGCCGCAGCTGCTATCAATTCCTGAAGACTCTGCGATAATTCCTCCATGGACGAATCTGCCAGAGCAGTCGTTGTGCGCAAGGCCATCGACGTCACCGGCATCGTCCAGGGTGTCGGCTTTCGCCCCTTTGTCTTTCGCCTTGCGCAGGAATGCAATCTCACCGGTTTCATTGCCAATACTCCTGCCGGAGTGACGATCGAAGTCCAAGGTGAGTCCGATCGTTTGGACCGCTTTCTGGGGCGTTTGCCCGCCGAACTTCCGCCGCTGGCCAAAATTACTTCGCTCTTCCCCCGTGACGCCGAACCGCAAGCGGAAAGCACCTTTCGCATTCTCTCGAGCCGCCTCGATGCGCCACCCAAAGCTCTCATTTCTCCTGACGTAGCCGTTTGCTGCGATTGCCTGCGCGAAATGATGAGCCCGCGCGACCGCCGCTTCCGCTATCCCTTTATCAATTGCACCAACTGTGGCCCTCGGTTCACCATCATTCGAGATATTCCTTACGACCGCGCGCGCACTTCCATGGCTTCCTTCCAGATGTGCGCCGCCTGCCAGGCAGAATATGACGACCCCGCCAACCGCCGTTTCCATGCGCAACCGAACGCCTGTTGGGATTGCGGCCCTCAATTGCAACTCTGGTCCGCCGATGGTTCGCACCTCAACGTTCCCGAGCCGCTGCGGGAAGCCGCTCGCCTTCTCGATCAAGACGGCATTCTCTCGGTAAAAGGACTTGGAGGGTTTCATCTGGCTTGCAATGCCCGTTCCGAGGTTGCTGTAAACAGGCTTCGCGAACACAAGCGTCGCGTCGAAAAGCCTTTCGCCGTCATGCTCCGTCGCCTGGAAGATGTGGATCGCTTGTGTTTTGTCGATGACGCCGCCCGGAAGAGCTTGCTCTCCATCGAAAGACCCATCGTCCTGCTCCCTCGCAAACCCAGCTCTGGCCTCGCAGACAGCATCGCTCCCCGCAATCGTTTTCTCGGCGTCTTCCTGCCCTACACCCCGCTGCACCATCTTCTTTTTGCCAGCGGCAAGTTCGACGCTCTGGTCATGACCAGCGCCAACCTCAGCGAAGAGCCCATCGCCATCGACAACGAAGAAGCTGTGCGGCGCCTCCACGCGATTGCCGACGCTTACCTCGTCCACAATCGCGATATCCTGGGCCGCTGCGACGACTCTGTCGTTCGCCTCGCCGCTGGCCGCACGCAAATATTGCGCCGTTCTCGCGGCTTTGTTCCCGCGCCAGTTCCCCTCGAACACGAATCCCCACCCATTCTGGCCGTTGGCGCAGAACTGAAGAACACTATCTGCATCGCGCGCGGCAGCGAAGCTTTTCTCAGCCAGCACATCGGCGATCTGGAAAATCTTGAGAGCCATAACTTCTTCGAGGAAGCCGTCGAGCACCTGCAACGCATCCTGGAAGTTCAACCCAAGGTGGTTGCCTACGATCTCCATCCCGATTACTTTTCCACCAAATGGGCGCTGGCGCGCGAAGCCGTGCAACTGATTGGCGTACAGCATCACCACGCGCATATCGCTTCCTGCATGGCCGAAAATCATCTTGATGGAAAAGTGATCGGCATCGCCCTCGATGGCACCGGCTACGGCACCGATGGCGCCGTCTGGGGCGGGGAAGTGCTCCTTGCGGAATACGGCGATTTCGAACGCGCCGCCCATTTCGAATACATTCCCTTGCCCGGTGGCTCTGCCGCGATTCATGAACCTTGGCGCGTCGCCCTCAGCTATTTGATCAAACACTACGTCAAGGATTTCGACAGCCTGGATCTTCCTTTCCTCCGCGACATCGATTCGCGGCGGCTGCAAGTCATCAAGCAGATGGTTGACCGTCAAATCCATTCTCCGCGCACTTCCAGTTGCGGCCGTTTATTCGACGCGGTTGCTTCCCTCGCCGGCATTCGTTCCACTGTCAACTACGAAGCTCAAGCCGCGATCGAATTGGAAATGGCCGCGCACGATTCCACCGACAATGGCGCCTACCCGTTCGATCTGATTCCCGATGGGTCCCACTGGCAGATTGGTACCCTGTCGCTCTTCCAGGAAATCCTGCGCGACATCCGCCGACAGGAACCGGTTGCCGACATCAGCCGCCGTTTCCACGCGGGTCTCGCCGCGATCTTCGTCGAACTCGCCGAAAAAATTCGCGAGCAGACCCAGCTCAACCGCGTCTGCCTGAGCGGCGGCTGCTTTCACAATTCCCTGTTATTTCAATGGATGCTGGATGGCTTGCGTGCCAAGACCTTCGAAGTCTACTCCCACTCCGAAGTTCCAGCCGGTGATGGCGGCATCAGCCTAGGCCAAGCTTTAGTCGCCACCCACCGTCTTCCTACCTGACTTCGCTACTTCGTCCCGTACTTCCGATTCCCCGTGATCCCTTTTCCTTCGGTCACCGTAATCGTTTGTCCTGCCGCGACATTCTCCAGTTTCTCCTCTTGCCCGCTCGGCCAGCGAATCTCAATGGCATCCGCCTTCTCGTGTCGTGCCAGCCCGAACGTTAACACCAACTCGCTCGCCGACAGGTAACTGGATCCGCTCCGCAACATTTCCGCCTGCGTTTCCCCCGCCGAAGTCAACTTCACCACCGATCCGATTCCATCGCGATTCGATTTCGTACCGATCAATTTGATCCTCAGGCTTTTCTGCTGCGCCGCCTCTCCCGTCGCTTC
Source organism: Candidatus Acidiferrales bacterium (assembly GCA_963775865.1). Lineage (GTDB taxonomy): Bacteria > Acidobacteriota > Terriglobia > Acidiferrales > UBA7541 > Acidiferrum. The sequence goes on from CAVZKU010000017.1 coordinate 29,627, forward strand.
ATTCTCAAATAAGTACGCGCGCCCGCCATTCGTGGACAACAGCAAATCCAGTCGGCCATCGTTATTAATGTCCCCATACGCTGCGCCCCGGCCCACGCGTGGCGCGGCGAACGCCGTTCCCAGGCTCTTGGTGGTTTCCTGAAAATTGCCTTTGCCCAGATTCCGGAACACGTGCGGGGGCATGGCATACTTCACATTCGGCTGCACCCGCTGGATATCACCGTCGATGTGTCCATTCGCAATTAAAATGTCCGGCCAGCCATCCAGGTCATAATCGAAAAAGAAACACCCGAATCCCAGTGTTAGCAGCGTGTCGCGTCCAATCTCCGAACGCGGAGCCTCATCCACGAACAGCCCTTTTCCCTCGTTGTGGTACAGAGAAATCATCTGGTTCGCAAAATTTGTAATCAGCAGGCTCGGCACGCCGGACCGGTCGTAATCTGCCGCATCCACGCCCATTCCCGCTCGCGCCACGCCGTCTTCGCTGAACGCCACACCCGCCAGCACCGCTTTCTCCGTGAAAGTTCCATTTCCATTGTTGCGGTACAGTTTGTTCGGCTGTGTATCGTTCGAAAACAGCAGATCCGGCCAGCCATCGTTGTCGTAATCCAGCACCGCGATGCCCAGTGTTTTCGACGTCGGTTCCCCCAACCCCGCCTTCTTCGTCACATCTTCAAACGTTCCGTCGCCGCGGTTGTGCCACAGCCGTACCGCCGTTCCTTTATAGGATTCCGGGGTGCAATATGATTTGCTCTTTCCATCCAGCGTGCAGTACAAATCCCCTTCGATCGACCACTGCACATAGTTCGCCACAACCAGATCCAGCTTCCCGTCCTTGTCGTAATCCACCCATGCCGCGCTCGTGCTGAACTCCTTCGGTCCCAGTAGCCCAGCCTTTTGCGAGACATCCGTAAACGTCCCGTTCCCGTTGTTGTGAAACAAATGGCTCTGCCCCATCGCGGTCACAAACAAATCGTCATATCCGTCGTTGTCGTAATCCCCCACCGCCACGCCCATTCCAAAAATCTCGACGTCCAGCCCCGCCTTGTGTGTTACGTCCGTAAACGTCCCGTCGTGGTTGTTGTGATACAGCTTCGGCGTGCTGTGCTTGGAGGCCCGCCCGGGCCAGTTCGTCCCGTTTACGATGAAAATATCCGGCCATCCGTCATTGTCGTAATCGATGAATGCCACTCCCGGCCCCATCGTCTCCGGCAGGTACTTCTTCCCGTACGCCCCGTTGTTGTGAACGAAATGGATTCCCGCCTGCTGCGTGATATCTCGAAACATAATGGTCGAACCCTCTGCCGGCTTTTTCGTGGTTTGCCCCAGCAGCGGCGCCACGCAAAGCAACAGCAGCACTACCCCCCGGCCGGTTTTCACGTGTTCTCCACTTTCCCTTCGCGTCCGACTCCAAGCGCGTCAGCGACCCGGTTGATGTAGTTGAACCAAGAAGCAATCAGCGTGATCTGCAAAATTCCCCGATCATCAAAGCCTGCCGCCCGCAACTTCGTGTGATCTTCCGGGCTGCACTGCGTCGCATCCCTTGTCAGTTTGACCACATATTCCAGCATGGCCTTATCCTGATCGCTGATCGGAGCACTACGGAAATCCTTCCTCAATGCTTTCACCATCCCTTCGTTCAGGCTGACCCGGCGCAGAAACTCTGCGTGGGATTCGATTCAATAAAAGCACCGGTTCGTCACCGACACCATCGTCGCGATCATTTCGTGCTGTTCCCGCTTCAACGGCAACGTCGGCGCCATCATCGCCCCAAATGCGCTGAACGAATGGAGCATTACTTCGGGAAACAGGCTGTGCGAGCCCACGATGCTGTTCTCGAACCCGTGATCCACAATTGGCACGGGCGTCGCATATTCCATCGGGTACAACTTGCGCTGCTCCGTCACCGCGTTGCGCACGCGCTCGTCGTCTTCGATGCGAATCGTTTTGATCCAGGTCATTTGTGCTCTCTCAGTTGTCGGTTCTAAACGGGCTCATCGCCCCGCATCTGCCGGCGAAGCTTTCCGCTGTTTTGCGGCTGCCGTGGCAGTCGGGTGTTTCGCTCGAGGCTTCACATCCAGAGCCACGCTTTCATGCTCGTGTATCGCTTGCCGTTCATTGTTGTCTTCGGGATGTGCCTGCCGGTACGCCCCTGTCAGTGCTTGCGAAGCCTCGTCCGCCTTGAATCGCAGGTAGCGATCCTTATATTGGTCAGCCATCTTTTCATCGCCAAGTCCCGTGTAGCACAGCATCAGGTTGTAATTTGCCTGCAGGTCTTCCGGATCGATCGCCAGGGTCTGCTGCAGTTCCTTCACCGCGTCTCCATAACGTTTTTGCAAAAACAGGACGCGTCCCAATTCGTTGAGCACTACGCGATCACGCGGGTATTGTGCCAGCACTTCGCGCAATACTACTCCCGCCTCGTCGTACTTGCCTTCTTCCTTCAGTACGCGTGCATAAAAGAAATTCGCGCGTGCCAGTCCCGGTTTCAGCGCGAGTGCTTTCTTCAGCACTTCCAAGGCGCCTTCCGTGTTCCCCTCCTGCACCCGCACGCGGCCGACATTCGTCCAGCCATCCGCATTGTCTGGCGCCATCTCGGTGATCTTCGTAAATGCCTGCTCCGCCCCCAGCAAATCCCCTTGCAGGAAAAGTCCGATTCCGTAATCGTTCCAACGTGTCCAGTCGTCTTTGACCAACTCCACTTTCGGCACCGGCGTCGCTGCGGAATGCGGCAGAACGTTCAGTGTCTTCACATCTTCCGCCACTGTGATAATGGGCAGAGCGGGGATTTCCTTCTTCACGCTGGACACATCGGACAGATCCCCGTTGAACGCGAACTTCCTGTCATCGTAGTCTGGGGTGTGTTCTCCCTGCGGTTTCGACGTGTCCGGCACTCCGCCGAATGCAAACTGCGTATTGAACCACTGAAACTTCCGGTAATTCAGCTTCGAACGCAGCATGATATGTTCCCCTGCGCTTTCCGGCACATGCATCCGGAAATGCACCGTATCCGCCGCACCCGGCGGAATCAAGTGGACGTACACTGTCGCCCGCGTCGACCACGCATTCCGCTTATTGATGGGATTCCCGTGCGCGTCGATCTGCAACGACTTGTACATGTGGGCACCGGGTTCCACCGGTCCTTTGCCGTTGTCCTGCAACTTCCCGCTCCAAAAAATTGTCTGTCCCTTCTCGTCCACGGCCTGCAATTCCAGCCATACGTCAAACGCATCGACTGTGCCGCCGGGAAAAAAATGGCCCACCTTCCGCGTGCGCACCACGACGTCCACCAGCACGTCATCGCCCCGCCGCACCGCTGCATCCACGCGTCCCAGTGGTGCTGTCAGCGGCCGCGCTTCTCCCGCCGGACCCGTTGGCAGCGAGACTTCCGCTTCTTCTCCGACCGCAAACGTGGTCGAAAGTTCCTGATTCGAAGACCGCGCCGCGTTGTCCGTTCCTTCTTTTCTGCCCGCCGGAGATATCGCGAAGATATCCACTGTCACTTGCTTGTCTTGCAGAAACTTCTTGCTGGTCTCCATTTGAACCGTATCTTCATTGGCCACCGGAACGGCCGTGTTCGCTCCCGGGAAGCGGTGGGAATGCACATAGCCGTCTATGCTTCCTGCATCACTTGAAGGCACCAGCGGCATGTGGCAATCCGAGCAGATCATGGGCGTCGCCGGATAATAAAACGAGCGCGCTCCTTGCCCGGACACCCCGCTGCCTTGCCAGTTATCGTACTCGTTGAACCCGCGTACCCACCGGTAGCTGTTCACCGGCACGTCCAGATGCACTTTGTGGCACTCCGAACAGAATTCCGGCACCTGGTTCCTCATATACGGTTTCAGGAAGACACGCCGGTGTGGTTCCGGGTTCAATCGCACCATGAAGTCGTGCAATCCTCGCATCACCGGATTTTGGCTCGCCGCCAGTGCATGCAACTTTGGATACTCCAGCACGTAATCGCCCTGGCCCATCGTGCTTTTGACGTTCACGATGCTGTGGCACATCATGCAGCTCAACCCCGCGCGCGCTTCCGGGCGATCCACAATCTGCTTGATGGGCGTGTCCATTAACCCGCTGTAGAGCAACGCCGGATCGTGGCAGCCGGCGCACCACTTTGACGGCTTCACTCCTGCCACATCCTGCATGTACTCAATGCTTTTCCGATACCACTGGTTGTTGAAGGAAGAAAAGTGATGCGATGAGCTCTCCCACTGCTTGTAAATATCCGCGTGACACCGTTCACATGCCTTCGACTGCATGAAATAGTCAGCAGAAATGTACTTGCCGTCGGTGGTCTGCCCGGAGCTTGGGAAGAATTTCCCTTCAGGTCCGTCGCCTTCTTTGTTCATTGATTCCGGCGCAATCGTCGGATTGCTTACGCGGTAGGCGTTATTCCACGCCACATTCCGTACCCACCACCCCCCCGCCGAGATTCCCGCCGCGGCAAGCAGAATCCCCGCGGATCCAATGACTCTCTGCAGGGCGGCCGCACCCAACCACCCTCGCTCGTTCATCCAAGCCGCTGCCAGCAGCACCACTCCTAAACTGCACAGCGCAATATGCGCGTAGAGCCAAGTCTTCAGCCGATGCGGCGTACCCATGTAAATCAGGGCCACTCCCAGCACGGCTCCCGCCGTCAGGACCGCCCAGCCAAGCCGCGCCAGCCATCCCTCTTCCCTGATTCCACGAAACAAATAGACCGCCAGGCCAAGCGCCAGCAACACCCCTAGCCCGGTGTGCAATAGCACAGTGACTGCATAAGCTATCGTTGCTGTGGGAAATGCGTAAAGGTAGACAGCAGTGAGCGCCAGAATCAAAACGCTCAGGGAGCGCCAGCGTTTCATTCAATTTTCCCCGGTTCGAACTTTCCTCACTCGCTATCTTCTACAACTAAAAATGCGGCCGGGGGTCGTGACCCGGCCGCAAAGTTTGTTGGGGTGCTTCCTAGAGTCGGCGAAGGATGTGCGACTGTGAGAAGCGACTGCAAATGTTGTTCTCTTTATAGATTCCCTTCGCCCACTTAGCAATAATGTGAAAGTATTACCCGTTCAATTCTTCCGCAATGCCCTTACTTTCAGTTACTTGGAACGCTTTTCCGGTCTTCAGATTCCTATACTCCTCGGTCCTTCCCTTCGGCCACTCGACCACCACTCGCTCAATCTGTTCCTGCTTGCCCACCCCAAACGTTAATGGCAATTCCGATTGCGATAAGTAACTGGACCCGCTTCGCACCATCCTGGACTGCTGCTGCCCCTGCCCAAAAATCCGCACGATCGCTCCAATCGCGTCCCGGTTCGATTGTGTCCCCACCAGCCGAAATCGTATGCTGCGATTCGCGTTCGCTACATCATTGCGATACAGATAGGCGCCGCCGTTGTTCGTTGTCAGCAGCACATCCAAATCCCCATCCCGGTCAAAATCTCCCACAGCCAGTCCGCGCCCCACCTTCGGCTTCTCAAATCCTCCGCCGATCTCTTCGGCCACATCGCGAAATTTCCCCCCACCCAGGTTCTGGAAAAGTTGAGCTGGTTGCGCATATCCAACATTCCCCCGAATATTCCGCACCGTTTCGTCGATGTGCCCGTTGGCGATCGCAATATCCTGCAATCCGTCCAGGTCCGCGTCGAAAAACACGCACCCAAATCCCAATGTATTTCGCGAAGCCGCTCCCAGCCCCATTTGCATGGCCACATCGTCGTATCCCTTCCCGGCAAACCGGTACAGCCCGATCATCTCGTTATCGAAATTCGTGATGACGATCCCCACTTTTCCCGAGTTTTCAAAATCCGCCACATCCACGCCCATCCCCGCGCGCGCTTTTCCTTCGGTGCTGAACGCCAGCCCTGCTTCCACGGCCACATCCCTGAATTTCCCGTTGTGCAGATTGCGGTACAACTTGTTCGGCTGGGTATCGTTAGCCACCAGCAAATCCGTCCAACCATCCTGGTCGTAGTCCAGCATCGCCACGCCCAGCGACTTGGAACTGCTGTCAAACACGCCACTGCTCGCCGTCACATCCTCAAACGTGCCATCTCCGCGGTTGTGATACAGCCAGCAGGTGTCTCCGCGATACGCTTCCGGCGTGCAGTACGACTTATTCTTTCCATCCAGACTGCAAAACACGTCATGCTCCGCCGTCCATCGCACGTAATTGCATACAAACAAGTCCAGGAATCCGTCGCGATCGTAGTCGAACCACACCGCCGAAGTGCTTAGTCCCTGTTTCCCCAGCAACCCACTGGCTTTCGTCACATCCACAAACGTGCCCTTGCCCGTATTTTTGAATAGCCGGCTCTGTCCCACGCAGGTAATGAAGATGTCTGGGAATCCGTCATTGTTGTAATCCCCCACCGCCACGCCCATCCCATACATCTCCACGTCCAGTCCCGCCCATTTGGTGACATCCGTAAATGTGCCGTTCCGGTTGTTGTGGTACAGCTTCAGCGTGGTCCTTTGCCGTTTGTGCCCTGGCCAGTCCATTGAATTCACCAACATGATGTCCTGCCAGCCGTCCACGTCGTAATCCAGAAACGCGCACCCGGACCCCAGCGTCTCCGGCAACAATTTCCCGCCATACGCTCCACTGTTATGTTCGAAGTGAATTCCCGCAGCGCCTGTCACATCTACAAATCGAAATCCCGAATTTGGTCCGGCCGCCAATGAACCAATCGGCGCTGCACCCCCGATCAACCCCGCCCTAATTCCGTTCCAGATAAAGTCGCGTCGCTTCACGGAAGCCTCATGGAAGATTCACGAGTCCGTTCCGGATGGCATACACGACCAATTCCGCCGTCTTGTGGATTCCCAACGCGTCCATGATGTTCGCCCTGTGTACCGACACAGTGTTCACACTAAGGTTCAACTCGCCCGCAATCTCCTTGTTCGACCTTCCCGCCACGATGTGTTGCAATATCTCCAGTTCCCGCGGCGTCAGGCCCGTATCTCGCTCGCCCTTCAGCGTCCCTCCCCGCATAATCTGTGGGTCCAGCACCATCTTTCCTTCCGCCACTTTCTTGATTGCGCTCACTAGATCCAGATCCATCGCGTTCTTTAAGACGTATCCCTTCGCCCCTGCTTCCAGCGCCTGTCGGATCAATGTGTCTTCGGAATGCATACTCAGCATCAAAATCGCTGTTCCCGGCTTCTTCGCCAGTATCCTCCGGGCCGCTTCAATCCCGTTAATCTGCGGCAGCGCGCAATCCATCACGATCACATCTGGCTCCAGTTTCTCAGCGCACTCGACCGCTTCCATCCCATCGCTCGCCTCGCCCACCACCTGAAACGTGGGTTCGTCCTCCAGCATCCGCCGGAATCCCCGCCGCACCAGCGCGTGGTCGTCAACCAGTAACACCTTCAGCTTATTCCCCATGCAGTTCCACCCTTGCCCGCGGAATCCGCAGTTTCACCAGCGTGCCCGTTCCATTCGCTGACGCCGTTCCCAGCGCCGAAACTGCCACGGTTCCGCCCAAGATTTCCGCCCGCTCCCGCATCGCCACCAACCCGATGCCCGTTTGTCCCTCCGCGGGCGCCAGTCCTTTTCCGTGGTCCTCCACTTCTAGTTCCAGTTCCGTGGGGAGAAACCGCAACCGGATCCACGCTTCTTTGGCTCCTGAATGACGGCTCACATTGTTCAGCGCTTCCTGCAACACCCGGTAAATCTGCACTCCCGCGCTGCCCCCAATCGCAAACCGTTCGCCGGACTTCTCGTAGTGAAGCACAAGCCCACTCTGCCTTTCCACCGTGGGAATATACCAGTCCAGTGTGCTCTCCAGTCCCGCCTCGTCCAGCAACACCGGGTGCAGCGCCTGTGACAAGCTGCGTATATTGTTCAACGTGTTCTGCGCAATCTCCTGCACTTCCTGCAAATCCGCATGCAGCGGAGACTCCGGCGGAATCTGTTTTTCCGTCCTTTGGAGCAGCGAGCCAATTGCCGTCAACACTTGCCCGAATTCGTCATGCAACTCCCGCGAGATATGCAGAAGCGTGGATTCCTGCGTCGCAATCAGTTTCTGCGCCAAATCACTTCGCTGCGAAGACAGCTCCTCGACATGCGCAAACAGCCGCCGGTTGTTCCGGATCAAATATAGGCTGGTGACCACAATCGCCAGCAGAATTGCCGCCAGGAAGAAATAAAGCTGTCGTTGCACGCGCACGTAAATCGCCGCGATGTGCCCCGCCGCCAATTCCTCCGCTTCATTGTTTTGCACCAGCAGCCGCGAAACCGCCGAACTCAACGCCGCCTGCCGTGGTTGCAATGTGTCCCGAAGCTGTTCCCGTGCCAGGTCTTCAGCGTACGCGGCCTGCGTGAACATCCGGTCGCTCGCATCCCAGAATTGATTCATGGCCTGAACCAAATAGTGTCGCTGGTCGCTCGTTGGTGCCGCCTCCGAAAGCGGCGCTTCCAGCCGTAACGCATCATCCAGATCGGTATGGATGCGGTCAAACTGTGCGCTCCACGCAATCAACGGGTACGGTTCGCTGGCGTCCAGCATGTCCCGCATCGCCAGTCCCACCGAATTTAAGTCGTTCTGTATCCGCAGCAGTTGCAGCGAATCGCGCCGGTTGCGGTCCACCAATTCGCTCTGCAGCAACCGCAATCCCGCGAATTGCAAGGTGATATACGCGGCGTACACCAGCACCGCAAGAATCGTCACCGCTAGCCCGAGATACAATCCTCGCGCCGGACCTGGACGTGTCGCCGAATTCTTCTCCACGCCAAGAAGGATATACCGCCCCGCCACCGCGCTCCAACTCGCTCGGATTCTTGGCAATCATCCCAGTGTTACACTGGCCTGAAGCCATTTGATTCCGAGTTCTTGAAGGCGTGGCGTCCTAACGGGCTGGGAGCTTCTGCTCCGGCGTTTGTCGCTGAAGGAAAGTGGGCTTCAGCCCCTGAGCAATCGGTATCTTTCGATGATTCGCGAGGCACAAGCGCAATGATTGACGTCGGTCTGATTGGTTTCGGCTTAGGCGGCCGTTACTTCCACGCTCCGGTTATTCGCGCAGTGCCGGGCCTGCGCCTCGCCGCAATTGTTCAGCGCACCGGGGATCAAGCGGCGCAGCTTTATCCCGACGTCCGCATCGTTCGCAGTCTCGACGAACTGCTTGCCGTCGATTCCATCCGCCTCGTCGCCATTTCCACTCCCAATCAAACTCATTTTCCCTTTGCCAAACGCTGCCTCGAAACAGGCAAACACGTCGTGGTCGACAAGCCTTTTACAACTACTATCGCCGAAGCCAAGGAACTCCTCAACCTCGCCAATAAACTTGGTCTGGTCATCTCCGTCTATCACAGCCGCCGCTTCGACGCCGATTTCCAGGCCCTCCGCCAATCCGTCGCTGCGGGCGATCTCGGTCGCCTCATTCGTTTCGAATCCACCTACGATCGGTTCCGTCCCAATCCCAAGCTGAACGCCTGGCGCGAAAAAGCTGGCCCCGGCAGCGGCGTACTCTTCGATCTGGCGCCCCATCTCCTCGATCAGGCCATAATGCTTCTCGGCACTCCGCAAGCCGTCACCGCCGACGTACGCATCGAGCGCCCCGGCTTCTCCACCGACGACGCTTTCGACATTCTTCTCCACTATCCAGAAGGCGCTCGCGCTCTGCTTCGCGCCACCATGATGTCGGCTGTTCCGCGCCCGCGACTCGTCGTCCTCGGAGAGAAGGGAAGTTACCTCAAACGCGAATTCGATCCCCTTGAACCCACACTCCGTGCCGGTGAAATTCCTCAAGGCCCATCCTGGGTCGTCGAAAAGCCCGAAAACTACGGCGAACTCACGCTCGTCGAAAATGGTACGACTATCACACGCAAAATCCCTTCCACCGGTGATTGGCGCGATTTCTACGCCAACATCCGCGACGCTATCGAAGCCAGAGCCCCACTTCTTGTTACCCACCAGCAAATCCTCAACGTCATGGCCGCCCTCGAACTCGCCCTCGAAAGCACCTCCAAGCGCTCCTCCATCCCCTGGCGCCATCTCACCGCCTAACCTACCCAATCCCGTCATTCCGAACCGAGTCTGCGAAGTGCGGAATCCCTCTTAGGCCCTGTCGCGCAACCGCAGAATCTTTACCGCTTTGGCCTACAACGCCCGCTCATCGTATAATTCCAACTTCGGGGAAGGAGCACCTCCGTTCCATGAATATCGAACTTGCGCCCTCGATTCTCTCCGCCGATTTCGCGCAACTTGCCACCGAAGCCCAGCAAGCCCTAGACGGCGGCGCCACCATCCTCCATCTCGACGTCATGGATGGTCACTTTGTCCCCAATCTCACCATCGGTCCTCCGGTCGTCCGCTCCCTCCGCGAGCATTTCAAAGTCCCATTCGATTGCCATCTCATGATCGAAGATCCCGATTTTTTCATCCCGGTATTCGCGGAAGCTGGAGCCAACTGGATGTCCGTCCACCAGGAAGCCTGCATTCATCTTGATCGCACGCTCCACCTGATTGCTTCCCACGGCTGCAAGCCGGGCGTAGTTCTCAATCCCGCTACTCCCGTCGAAACCCTGACCGAAGTGCTCGATCTTGTTCACCACGTCCTGGTGATGAGCGTGAATCCCGGGTTCGGCGGCCAGAAATTCATCCCCAACGCCCTTAACAAAATTGCCGCCCTCGCACGCATGCGCACGGAACGCAAACTCGATTTCCGTATTGAAGTGGATGGAGGAGTCGATCGCGAAACAGTGAGCGATATCGTCAAAGCCGGCGCCGAGCTCCTCGTCGCGGGCAGCGCCGTCTTCGCCCACGGAGACATTCGCGCCAACGCTTCCAAACTCCTGGAAGCCGCCCGCGCCGCCACCCTTACCCGCGCCTGATCTTGAATCTTCCTTCGAGGGTCTGCCATTCGAGGTACACCACCAACGCAAACATGCCCAGGCTGTCATTACCGGAGCGCGCTTTTGTTTTCGTTTGCCGAAGCGTCGAGCTTTACCCCGCCGCCTTTTTCCTTAACTTGGACCCGAGCGCGCTCACCTGCGCCCGCGTTTCTTCCAGCGTTCCCGAGCAATCAATCCTTTCTGTTGCGCGCTTTAACTTTTCTTCCACTGGCATTTGGGCTGCCATTCGTCGTTTTGCCTCGATCTCGCTCATTCCTCGCGCCCGCAGCCGTTCGATCTGCTGTTCTGGCCGGCAAAACGCCACCACCAACCCATCTAACTTCTCCACAATCCCCGCTTCCACGAGCAACGCAGCTTCGACAAAACCGGCATCCCTCACTCCGTTCCGTTTCCATTCCTCAAACTGTCGCAAAATAACTTCTTCCACTCGCGGATGAATGATCGTATTCAGCTTCGCCAGCTTTTCCGGATCCGCAAACACCAGCGTTCCCAGTTTCGCCCGATTAATCTTTCCCGCTGCATCCGCCAACTCTGCACCGAACTCCCGCAACACCTCGTCGTGCGCGGCCTGCCCTGGTTCCAACAGCTTATGTGCCACTACGTCAGCTTCCAGCACCGGAAATCCCATTTCGCGCAGCATTGCCGCTACCGCGCTCTTTCCACTCGCAATCCCGCCGGTCAGTCCCATTCTCAGCATGTTGTTTTGTTTGTCGTGCTCCGCGCGTTTCGTGCCGTTTCTGCTGCAGACTCAACGCCGCCCCAACCGCTGAAGGTTCCTTTAGCCCTTACTGCCCAGCCACCACCGAGCTTTTCCCCCGCCGCAGCTTCGCCGCTTTCACCGTGTTGCTCATCAACATCGTGATGGTCATTGGACCAACCCCACCCGGCACCGGCGAAAGCGCTCCCGCCGTGAATGTGGCATCCGGATGCATATCGCCAATCAACACGTTGCCTTTGGCCCGGAACTTCTCCAGCCGAGCCGGGAAATTCTTCAACAATTTCTCGGCTTCGCCCGAATCGGTCACGCGATTTGTTCCTACATCAATGACCGCCGCGCCCGGCCGAATCCAGTCCGCCTGCACATACCCAGCCTTTCCCATGGCCGCCACCACGATGTCCGCGCGCCGCACCACCTCCGCCAGTTCTCGCGTTTTCGAATGACAAATCGTCACTGTGGCGTTCGCGTGCATCAACAGCAGCGCCATGGGTTTCCCCACGATGTCGCTCCGCCCCAGTACCACTGCGTTCGCGCCTTCAATGGGTATCTTGTATCTGCGCAAGATTTCCATGCAGCCAGCCGGCGTGCATGCCACCAGCCCCGGCCGGTTGCTCACCAGTCTTCCCAAATTCACGGGGTGAAATCCATCGACATCCTTCGCGGCATCCACGGCTTCCAGCACTTTCTTCGAATCGATCTGACTCGGCAGCGGCAATTGCACTAGGATGCCATCCACATGGGTATCCTCGTTCAAATCCCTAATCAGTTGCAGCATGTATTCCGTGGAAACCGTCGAGACAGGCGTGTGCAGCCAGCTTGCCATCCCCAATTCTTCGCAAGCGGCGATTTTGCTTTTCACATACAGTTGCGACGCCGGATTTTCTCCCACCAGCACTGCGGCCAGTCCCGGCCGGATACCCTGCCCGGAGAGTTTCGCGATCTCGCCCTTCAACTCCGCAAAAATTTCACCGCGGATTTTCAGCCCATCGAGAATTTGTGCCGACATGCTGAGAGGATAACACAGCGGAACCGCACTTCGAATTTGCCTCAATCGTGCCTTTCAGCCCCGTACTTGTCGGGCGATGCGAAGAATGGCAGTCAAGCTCTGCTCCACATCTTCCTCCGTAGTCGCCCAGGAAGACACGCTGATGCGCATGGCAGTCTTGCCCTGCCACACTGTTCCGCCACACCAGCACGTGCCATCTTCCTGCACGCGCCGTATCACCTCGCGCGTGAGCTCCCCAGAGCCGAAGGAAACCAACACCTGATTGATGACTACATCATTCAAAATCTCGTATCCAGCCTCGCGCAATCCCGCGGCGAATCGTTTCGCGTGGGCGCAGGTCCGCTCAATGAGTTCTGCAAGACCCTGTTTTCCTAGCGATTTCAACACCGCCCACAATTCAATCGCGCGGGCCCTCCGCGATGCATCCGGCGTTTGGTTGGCTGGCTCCCGTTGTGAGCCCGGCTGGAGATATGCAGCGCTGATGGTCATGGCCGCCCGCAATGCCGCTGCTTTGCGAACCAACACGATTCCGCAATCGTAATTTGCGTTGGGCCACTTGTGCGCGTCCGTCGCCCACGAATCGGCCAGTTCGAAGCCCGACACCAGATGCTTGTACTTCGGCGATGCCGCCGCCCACAGCCCAAAAGCGCCGTCCACATGCACCCAGGCTTCGCTCTCGTGTGCCCATTTGCAAAGTTCCTCTGCGGGATCAAACGATCCCGTGTTCACGTTTCCCGCCTGAATGAATACGAGCGAATTTCTTTTGAGCTTTGGCAGTTTTTCCGTTCGCATTCGCCCCTGACTATCCGTAGGTACGTGCGTCAATCTCTTTTGGCCAAAACCCGCCAGATTCAAGGCCTTCAAAACAGATGCATGTACCTCCTCCCCGACAACCACCTCGATCGGCGGAGCTCCGAACATGCCATCCGCCGCGACATCCCATCCGCATCGTGACAACAGTTCCTGGCGCGCGGCGGCGAGTGCTGTGAAGTTCGCAGCCGTCGCACAGGTGACGATGCCGCCTTCGCAACCTTCCGGCATTCCCAGAATCTCGCATACCCAGCGAAGTACCACGTCCTCAATCTCTGCAGTCACAGGAGACATCACGCGAAACACGGCGTTCTGGTCCCAAGTATTGGCAAGTCGGCTTGCCGCCAACGCTGCGGGCAGTGTCCCGCCAATCACAAATCCGAAATAGCGCCCGCCGGTTGTGGTAACGGTTGCTGGTGACCCGTATTCGTCGAGCATGCGCACTACATCCGAAGGAGGACTTGGCAAGTCAGGCATGGGCTCGTGAAAGCGCGTTAGCCCCGCCAGCGCGTAGTCGGTCGGAAACACTCTCCGATAAGGCAGAGTGCGCAGGTAGGCCCGTGAGCGCTCCTCAGCTGTATCCAGTGCTTCGCCGATCAAATCACCATGGTTTGTCTGTGGTTTTGTTGCCATCATTCTCTCGCTTTTGCGACGAGTCGTCGCCGCAGCAATCGCATACGTCCAAGAGCTGAATCTACTGGTTCGCCGCGGCCAAGGAAACAGCCGTATTGTCTGCTGCCAATTTGGCGTTACTCCGAAACCATTGGTGAAACTATTGGGTTTAATGGCACTCTAATCTTCCAGGAAAGGAATGCTTCACCATGCCGATCTTCGGAGATGACGGGGGACGCCGCGCCAAAGAAAAGGAAGCACGCGCTTCCGGGCGCTTGCCTCCTGGTCAGTCACTCACCTTGAAATGGCCCATCCTGCATGCTGGCGGCGTTCCTCACTTTGATCCCACCAGGTGGGATTTCAAGATTTCCGGCCTGGTCGAAGAACCCCTGCGCCTTTCCTGGCAGGAATTTCATGCCCTTCCCAAAACCGAAGTCACCAGCGATTTTCACTGTGTGACCCGCTGGAGCCGCCTCGACAATCTCTGGAAAGGCGTCCTTTTCACCGAGGTTCTGAAACGCGTCACCCTGAAACCAGGAACCACATTCGCCCTCATCCAAGCCGAAGAAGGCTATAGCGCCAACGTTCCCCTCCAAGACCTCCAGCGTCCCAATGTCCTCTTCGCCTTCGAACACGATGGTGAGCCCCTTTCCGTCGATCACGGTGGACCTGTTCGTCTTGTTGTCCCTCATCTCTACGCCTGGAAAAGTGTGAAGTGGGTTCGCGGCTTCATGCTCCTCGACCACGACCGTCCCGGCTTCTGGGAGCGCAACGGCTATCACGCTTACGGTGACCCCTGGAAAGAGCAACGCTATTCCGCTTCGTAAGGACAACCTTCGGAGGCGGTCCAGCCTCGGAGAGTAGACCGGCCCTGCCTTCATTCACCCTTCCCCTTCCTTCCCGCCGAAATCTCATATAATGCGTCCATGCGAATCGCCCATTTTTCCGTATGGTCTTTCGTTTACCTCTGCCTTGTCCCTGTTCCTCTGGCCTCACAAACTCCTTCTACGCCGCTCGCCACGCAAATGCCCAACTCCAAAATTTTCGGCGAGCTTCCTGGCAATCCTCGGCGCATCAACAATTTTCCAACCGCCGCGGTCATTTCGCCCGATGCGCGATATGCGGTTTTTCTGCACAGTGGCTTTGGTGCCTACACCTCCGATGAAAAACAATCGATGACCGTCCTGAATCTTGCCACCAATTCCATCCGCGATTTTCCTGACAATCGCCTCGGTCATAGCGCCAAGCAAACCTATTTTCTCGGCCTTGCCTTCAGCCTCGATGGAAAGCACCTGTACGCTTCCATGGCTGCGCTTAATGACTCCCTAGGAAAAGGTGACCAGAGTACCGGTAACGGCATCGCCGTCTACACGTTCGAGAACGGGGAAATCACGCCTGAGCGTTTTCTGCAGCTTGCACCTCGCACCAATATCCCTCGCGGAAAAGTGCGCCGTCCCGAATTCAAGGATGTCACGTATCCGTCTGGCCTCGCCGTTGGCATGATCGATGGTGTCGAGCGACTCCTCGTCGCCTCCAACAGTTCCGATGAAGCCCTGCTGCTCAATACTGTCGACGGCAAAATCACCCACCGCTTTGACCTCTCCAGGTTCCACCGCATTCCCGCCGCGTTGCCTTACACCGCCGTGATGACCTCGGACGGCAAGCGCGGATTCGTTTCCCTCTGGAATGCCTCCGTGGTTGCCGAACTCGACCTGGTCAACGGCCAGGTCCGCCGTTTCATTCCGTTGCAGAAACCCGCCTCTGCCCTCGAAGGCGGTTCTCATCCCACCGCGCTGCTGCTCTCGCGCGATGATTCTCGTCTTTTCGTTGCTCTCACGAATCGCGATGAAATCGACGTTCTCGACACCCACACCGCCAAGCTTCTTTACTCGTTCTCTACCAAACTTCCCGGACAACAGTTTGGCGGCAGTGATCCCGAATCCCTCGCGCTTTCCTCCGACGAAAAGACCCTCTTCTCCGCCAACGCCATCTCGGATTCCGTTGCCGTGTTTGATCTCTCCCATCCCACCCCGACCGAAGCGATGCGCGCGGTGGGTTTCATCCCTACAGAGTGGTATCCCACCGTCGTTGCTGCCACCGCAAACGATCTCCTCATCGGCAGTGCCAAAGGCCGCGGCTCCGGTCCTAATCCCGTGATGCTAAAAAAAAGCGCCGATGGCCGACCCGTGTACCCTTACAATCCCGCGATGACCAACGGTTCGCTCGCCCGCATTCCACTTGGTTCCCTGAAGAACGATCTCGCTTCGTACACCGATCTTGTGTCGAAGATCAACGCCGCTCAGGGCAATGTCGACCACATTTCCTTCGCTGGCGGCGAAAATAAAATCCATCATGTCATTTACATCATCAAGGAAAACCGCACGTACGATCAGCTTTTCGGCGATCTCGTCCAGGCCAACGGCGATCCTTCCCTCACCATGTACGGGGAAACGATCACCCCCAACCAGCACCAGCTCGCTCGCCAGTTCGGGATCCTCGATAATTTCTACGATAGCGGCGATGTTTCCGGCGACGGCCATATCTGGTCCACCTCCGCCTCCATCTCCGACTACGTCGAGAAGACCTGGCCCATCGGCTATCGCGGCCACGAGCATACCTACGACTCCGAAGGCGAATTCCTCGGCGGTACCTCACTCGACGACGATTTGCCCTACGCTAGCGAACCCACCGGAGGGTTCCTCTGGAAGAATTTCGCCAAACACGGCGTTACGTATCGCCACTACGGCGAATTCATCGTCTCCAAATGGTGCAACACCCCGCAGAGTGGCCAGGTTTCGTCCAGCGGCCAGCCGCAAATCGCCGGAGTGACCTGCAAGCGCTCGGTGATCAAGAAGGGCGAGCCGCTGGAGAAAAATGTTGGCGATCCCCGCGGTGGCCCCAGCCCCTATCCTTGGGAGATTCCCGTGCTCGCCAAAAATATTGCTTCGCAGGTTGAGCTACGCGGCCATTTCGATCCGCTTTACCCCGATTTCGAAGTTGCCTATCCCGATCAGCTTCGCGTCGATGAGTTCTTAAACGAGTTCAATAGATTCCAGGCTGCGCGCAAGTCCGGCAAGGACCCTCTTCCTCAATTCATTCTTCTGCGTCTTCCGAATGACCACACCGCCGGTGGCACCAAAGGCCAGCCTCGCCCCGCCGCTTCCGTTGCCGACAACGACCTTGCCGTCGGCCGCGTTGTCGATGCTATCTCCCACAGTCCGTACTGGGACGATACCGCTATCTTCATTCTCGAAGATGATGCGCAGAACGGTCCCGACCATGTGGATTCCCACCGCAGCATTGCCCTGGTCGTCAGCAAATTTGCTCCCCTCCCTCAGCCGAATCCCTTCGTCGACCATACCTTTTACACGACCATCAACATGATCCGCACCTTTGAATCGCTCCTCGGTGCGCCTCCGATGAACGCCAACGATTCTCGCGCCGCCGTCATGGCCCCGCTCCTCAGCGGCCCCGGCACGCAACCCCCGTTCACCGCCGATTACCGGAATCGCGACAACGGCCTCATCTTCGAAATGAACACCAAGGATTGGAAAGCAGGGAGGAATCTAGACTTCAGCCACGCCGACGCGGCCGACACCGCTGTCCTCAATCAGTTTCTCTGGCAAGACCGCATGGGCAACACCCCCATGCCTCCGCCTCAGCACAACGTCTTTCCACAGTCCAATGCCAAGTAGCCCTGACATGCTGCGAAATGGTGTGGCAGGAGGGCGGGCAACCGCTCCCCCTATGGCGATTACTTCCAACTGATAACAGAGTACCGAGAATTAATAGATGTCGTACTGCTCCCAGTGCAGCGTCGCATCTGATTGAATAATGATATGCTTATGGGCATTCTGCTCGAGCTCGTCGATCAGGATCGATTCCCTCGTCTTCAGTGCCTTCGCGATTTCCGGATGCACCCGCAGGGTGAGGTTCGGCCCTTCGTGGTCTGCCGTTGCCATCTTCCGCGCTTCCGCTTGTATCTCGTAGCACAGCGTCGGAATCGACTTGACCATCCCGGAGCCGGTGCAATACGGGCACGGCTGGCACAACACCCGTTCCAGCGCCTGTTTCGTGCGCTTGCGCGTGATGCACACCAGCCCGAACTCGTTGAACGAAAGTGCCTTGGACGGTGCCTTGTCCTGTTCCAGCGCCATCTGCAGTGCGCCCAAGACTTTCTCGCGGTTCCGGCGTTCTTCCATGTCGATGAAATCCACGACGATAATTCCGCCGAGGTCGCGCAGCCGGATTTGCCGCACGATTTCCTTCACCGCTTCCAAGTTGGTCTTGACGATCGTGTCTTCCAGGCGCGTCGAGCCCTTGCCCACGAACTTGCCGGTGTTTACGTCAATCGCCACCAGCGCCTCCGTGTGGTTAATCACGATGTACCCGCCGGATTTCAACCACACTTTTGCGCGCAGCGCCTTGTCGAGTTCGTGCTGGATCCCGAACTCTTCGAAGATGGGCTGTTCCTTCGTATACAGCTTGACTTTGCTCACCAGTTTCGGCTGGAAGCGGCTGACGAACTCCACTACCTTGCCGAATTCCTCTTCGCTGTCGATCCAGATTCCCGTGAAGTCGTCACTCACATAATCGCGCAGAATCCGTTCCACAAGGTTCAGGTCGCGATGTAACAGCGCTGGAGGCTTGCGTTCGTCGTTCTTCTGCTTGATCTCGTTCCACGTCTTGCCCAGGAACTCGATGTCTGTCCGGATTTCGTCGTCGGTCGCGCCGCCTGCTGCTGTCCGCACGATGAACCCGCCGGGATAACTGCCGCGTGCTTCGCCGACCAACCGCCGCAGCCGCGAACGATTTTCAGCGCTCGCAATCTTTCGCGACACCCCGATGTGGTCAATCGTCGGCATGTACACCAGAAACCGTCCGGGCAGCGCCACGTGGCTTGTAATCCGGGCACCCTTCTTGCCCAACGGTTCCTTGGCGATCTGCACCACCACTTCCTGACCAGCTTTCAACATCTCCGATATCAGTTGGGGCCGTCGTTGCGGAGCGCCATGTCCCCCATGGTGTCCGCGATGGTGACCACCACCACCGCCGCGCCGGTCAAACCGTCCCCGGCCTCGATCGCCGCCGCCGCGCCGGTCAAATCGTCCCCGTCCGCCGCGATGGGGCCGCTGGAAGCGGGAACGTGGGTCACTGCCGATTCGCGCGGAATCCCGCCGCACGAACTCCTCGCGTGGAGCGCTGCTATCGCGCGAGCTGCGCGTTTCGCCGGGCAGAAGAATTACATCGTCTTCGAGTACCCGTTCACTCACTACGCCGTCGGCCGAAACTGCCGCCGCTGCCTCGGACTCTACGTGCTCCAGCGCCTGGTCGTGCGCCAAATCCGCGCGCTCCGCTTCGCTCAAGCCCGCATGCGATTCTTCGTGCTCTTCCTCACTGGTTCCAGAGGACGCATCAAGGCGGCTCTGTCCTTCGTGTACTTCTTCGCTGTGTTCCTCATGAAGATCATCCGCTTCTTCTTCTCGGTGTTCTCCGTGAAGCGCTACTTCTTCTTCGGCTTCCTCTTCATCGAAGTCTGCGCCTCCGGCGAGGGTGTCTGCATCCGCCCGCGCCTGCGTCTCTTCGTGCTTGGCTTCCACCAGCCGCGCTGACAGCGCCGTCAAGTCTTCTTCGCTCAAGCCGGCCGTCCCATTGCGCTGCGGTTCTCTCTGCGTCTCTTCGTGAACTTTTTCAGCGTGCGGAACTGTCGCCGCGGCATCGACCGCGTGCTGTGCCGCCGCACCTTCGGTGCCCGCCGCTTCGCCTTCGGTCTCATTGTCTGCCAGCACCCAATGCGGCAAACTTCCGGAAAACCGCCTCGGTCCTCCGGTTGTCGGTTGTGCCCCAAATGCTGGACGCGCCACGGGCTGCTCGAAATCGGGTTGCCGTTCTTCGGGCTCTGGTTCTCTTACCGGCTCTGCGGGTGACTGCTGCGGACGCCCGCGATACTTCGCGAGCGACTCGCCCGGCAACACAATGTCATCTTCCCGAGGTTCCACAGGTGCGGATGGCCCAGGACCGCGATCACCCGGCGGCCGACGATTGTCGTAGCCGCGCGAATCGCGCTCACCACCTTGCGGCGATGCGTATTTCGAAGGTGGTAGATTGCGTCCGCCGCCCTGATGACGCCGGTCGCCTCCTCCTCCACCGGGTCCTCCACGACGCCTCCCCCAACGTCCGCGGCGTCCACCCCGCCCCCGGTCGCCACCACGGTCCCCACCGCGATCGCGCCCTTGCCCTCGATCGTGGCCTGGTCCCCGGTCTCCGCCCACTCTTGGCGGATAATTTCGCGTGGGATTGTAACTGGGTGCAAAATTCTGCGGCGCCGACGCGTTCGATTCCGGCTGGCGTTCTTCTAGCTCGTTCATTTCTCCCGCTTCACCGGTTCCTTCCGCCGGTTCACCCTCATGTCTTTCCAATTCATGGTCGACGCCATGCAATTCTTCGCTGACTCCGGGTTCACCTTCGTGGACTTCCCGTGCCTGCGGTTCGTCCAGTTGCAGAATCTCTTCGCGCCCACCGGCGGCGACCGCCAGCGTTTCCCCGGGCAGCACTTCAATGGGCGGCACACTGCCACGGTTTACCGGTGCAGCCGCTACCGGCGCTTCTCCATGCCCGTGATCGTAGTCTTCGAGGTTTTCGAATACGTCGCTGACGTACAGGAAGGCGTCCCCATCCAAGCCAATGTCCACGAAAGCAGACTGCATACCTGGCAGGACTCGCGTTACTTTTCCTTTGTAGATGCTGCCGACGAGCGCAAACTCTTTTTCGCGCTCAATGTAAATCTCAACTAACTGCCCTTCTTCCAAAATGGCGACCCTGCGCTCGTGCGAGGACGCCGATATAACCAATTCTTTTGACATGAAAACTCCTTGGGATGCACCGCCGCAGGAACCTCTCTGTCGGAGGTCCAGGGCAAGGCGCCGTCCCGAACCTGATCGGGACACGCTGGCCACAGCAATCGGGTTGTTGCGGCATTGCGATCGAAGCCGGAGGGAGTGGCCGCGCGGCGGCCCTCAAACTGCCTTGACCTCTTGCCTTCGAGGCTGGTCCGTTGCCGGGCTGCTCCCGGGGTAACGGCGGACGATGCTATCCTCACTCTTAAAAATCCTTTTTCTCTACCGGCAGACCCGCTTCAAAGGTCCGCCATCCCGGCGCATCCTCCCTGAAATGAGGTTGTGCGCTCGGTACTGGCTTTCGTTCAGTTGACGAATCGGCGAAGCCGGACATTCATCACTAGTCCAATCGCCAGGAACACAAACAATGTGGCCGATCCTCCGTAGCTCATCAGCGGCAATGGAATGCCTGTTACTGGCATCGCCCCAATGACCATAGCCACATTCACCAATACGTGGAACCCTAGCGCTGCCGCCACGCCCATGACCAGAAACATTCCCGCGCGATCCTTCGCCCGCTGGGCATTCTGCACCAAACGCAGCAACATTGCCATGTACAGCCCCAAAGCAATCAGCACCCCTTTGAATCCCTGTTCTTCCGCCCACGCCGACATAATAAAGTCGGAATACCGGACCGGAATGTACCCCAGTTGATTCTGCGTGCCGTTGCCGAATCCCTTCCCCCAGAATCCGCCCGAGCCCACCGCTATCTTCGACTGCAATACCTGATAGCCCGAACCCTTGGCGTCCTCCTCAGGGTGCCTGAATGATGTAACTCTTTCCTTCTGGTACGGCTTCAGGAAATGCCACCCGACGGGCAGCATTAAAACCCCTATCATCACAATGACCGCTGCATGTTTCCATTGCAGCCCTGCTAGGAATGCGCCGACGATCAACATCGGCATTAATACTAGCGCTGTGCCAAGGTCAGGCTGCTTCAGAATCAATGCTAGCGGTAAGCCTACCAGAAGCCCTGCTTTAATCAAGTCCTGCAGGCTGAGCTCATCGGTGCGCACGTCCGCAAAGAAGCGTGCCAACACTATGATTATAATCAATTTGACCAATTCTGACACCTGAAAGAATTCCCCCAGCACCGGAATCCATCGTTTCGCCCCAAAACGCGTATGCCCCACCAAGAGCACCGCCGTTAGAGCCACCAATCCGGCTATATAGAGCCATGGCGCTTGGTCCATGATTACGTGGTAATCCAGCCGCGACAGCACGAACATCAGCACAAATCCAATGACCAGCCAGCGAATTTGTTTTGTGTGCATTCCCGCCAGAGCGCTGCCGTGCGTGGCCGAGTAAATCTCGACCACCCCCAACGCGCAGATCGCCGCAATGATGGCCAGCAGCCACCAGTCGTAATCCCGTGCTCCCGGTGCGTCCTTCATCTCCGCCTCACCTAATCCCGCACAACTAAAACCGAATACAACTACTCCGGCCGGCTCTTCTTCCTCTCGCTCGCCGCGACGACCTCCGCGGTTTCCTCCGGCTTCAGCAAAGCCTTCGGTGCTTCCACTGCCGCACTCGCCTCGCTCTTTCCCAGGCGCTGCGGCTGATTCTCCGCGGTCACTTGTCCCTGCGTTTTCTTGTTTTTCTTGTCGTAATACGCCTTTACGATATCGCGCACCACAGGTCCCGCGGCCGTGCCCCCGTGCTCCGAGGTGTCTTCAACCACGGCAGCTACTACAATTTCTGGATTCCGTCGCGGTGCATACCCGACGAACCATCCGTCATTTTTCCCTTTTCCCAAACCAAGGCGGCTCGCCGCGCCGTAGCTCATCATCTGCGCCGTTCCAGACTTCCCACAGAATTCAATACCCTGCAATTTTACGGACTGGCCTGTTCCCCCAGCTTCATTCACCACTCCATACATGCCCTGCGTCACTTGCTCAATCGTATTTTCTGCAAGATCCACATGCATTTCGCCCACGTTCGGCGCATCCTTCAGCAGATGCGGTTGCCTATAATCCCCGCCTGACGCTATCCCTCCGATTACGTAAGCGACCTGCAACGGAGTGACCATCACCGATCCCTGCCCAATCGAAACCGAAATTGTGGATCCCGGATACCACTTGTGGTGATACACACGCTGCACCCACTCCTCCGACGGCACGAGTCCCGCTTCTTCCGATGGCAAGTCCACACCGGTTTTCGCGCCCAGCCCCAGCATTTTGGCGTATTTCGAAATCGTGCCGATCCCCATGCGCATCCCGATGTTGTAGAAAAACACGTCGCAGGAGTGGACGATGGCGGCATGGAGATTCACTGCACCATGACTGCTTTTTCCGTATACCCAGCATTTGTGCATTTGCCCGTAAAACACGCCGTACCCGGGGCAGAATGCAGTGAAATTTTCAGGCGGCACCTTGGATTCCAGCATTGCCGTCGCCATGATGATCTTGAACACGGATCCCGGGGCGAGTTGCGCCTGCGTCACCCGGTTCAACAACGGCTTGCCGGGATCCTCGTTTAACCTTTGCCACTCTTCTTTCGAGATTCTCACCGCAAAATCATTCGGGTCTGGAGCGGGATGGCTGGCGAACGCCAGTACTTCGCCCGTTCGCGGATCCAGCGCCACGACTGCGCCCTTTTTGTCTCCCAGTCCCGCTTCCGCCACCTGCTGCAAATCGTAATCAATCGTCAGCTGAATCTGTTTTCCCGGAATGGCTTCCTGCTGCTCCAACCGCCCCATTTCTTTTCCCACGCTGTTTACAATCACGCGCCGCATTCCGTCCGTGCCCACCAGGAGATCGTTATATTGCCGCTCCAGCCCGCTTTTTCCCGCAATGTCCCCGGGACGGTATTTCCCGTTGCCGGACTCAATCTGCTGTTCGCTGACCTCCCCTACATACCCGCTCGCATGCGCCATGAATCCGCCCGGGAGGTACCGGCGCCGGTGCACCATCAACATTTCCAGTAACGGTATGTCGGCGCGGTGTGATTCAATGAACGCCACATCCGCCGGTGTTGCTTCCGGCTTGATCACGATCGGCTGGAATTTCGGCAGGTTTTTTGTGTTGTTCAACTGGTCTTTAATATCGTCCAGCGACAATCCCAGCCCGTCCGCGATTGCCGGCAGATTCTTGTCCACTTCCGCTTGATCGTCTCGCAGCAACAACACGCTGAACGACGGATAATTGTCCACAAGCACACGCCCATCACGATCCAGCATCCGTCCGCGCGGCGCGATGATTGGAATCGAGCGCACCCGATTCCTCTCGGCCAGCTGCCCATATTTGTCGGAATCTATGACTTGGAGTTTCCAGAAGCCCAGCAGCAGCAAGGCGATCATCCCCACGATCACGTAGGACGCCGCCGCCAATCTCTCTTGCGGCAATCGATTATCGTTGCGAAACCAGTACGACACGAAGGACCTGCGCGCGTGCTTCTTTCGTTTTCAGGGCTGAGCGGAGCCCGCACACGCAATTTCTCATCCCGTTCAGCAGCGAGTGCCTTCGAATTCTTCGTCTCTCGGAGCGCGTTTCCTGCTCCGCCTTTTCCTCAGAAGCGCTCGAATCGCTGCCATCCTTCCGAAGCCGCCAACTTCGTGAAGCCTTCTCAAAAGTAGCATCTGGCCCCCGCGCACGCAACTCGTACCAAAGGACAGGTTGCTCCCCACGCACAGGTCGTAACTCCTTCCTTTCCAACCTACTATTGCCACGTTACCAACCCACTTAAATCGATTTATTTGAGGCAATGCCTCGCCATTTTCCCTTTCTCTGCTCTTTCCCGGAATCTATAATAGGATTCGGTCAGATTTTCCTTGGAGGTTTCTGTGAGTCGTTTTGTCTCGCGCCCTCTCTTTCTCCGTGTGATTCTCCCGGCCCTGGTTCTGGGGGCTTGCATGGCCATTTCCTTTGGCGTCCTTCGCCTTCGCTCCGCTTCCCCTACTGTCGAAAAGACCTCTCTGCAGTTTGTGACCGTTGAGTCCGGTCCTATGATTTGCCGCGTCGATGGATTGGGCACGCTCGTCCCCGAAGATGTGCGCTGGCTCTCTGCCGGCACTGCCGGCCACGTCGACCAGATTCTGCTTCGCCCTGGCGCTCACGTCAGGCCCGATACCGTCATTCTGGAGCTCAGCAACCCCGATCTCGACCGCCAGATCACCGATGCCGAGCTGGCCATGAAAAAGTCTGAAGCCGAACTGGCCAATCTTCGCGTACAGCTGCAGGCGCAACTCCTCAATGAAAAGGCTTTGGAAGCGCAACTCGAATCCGACGCTACGCAGGCCAAGCTCGAAGCCGAGCGGGATGAAGCGCTGCTTGCCGCCCAACTCGGCACATCCATGAACGCAAAAATTTCGCGCGCGAAAGCGGACTCCCTGGCCACGCGCCTGAAAATCGAACGCGAACGGCTCGGCATTTCCGAAGAAGCGCGCCAGGCTCAGTTGACCGCCAAGCAGGCCGAAGTCGCGCAAATGCAAGCGCTCTACACTCTGCGTACGGAACAGAAAGCGGCACTCCTGGTTCGCGCCGGCATGAACGGCATCCTCGAAGAGGTGTCGATCGGGATCGGTCAACAAGTAGGCCCAGGCACGATTCTTGCCCGCGTTGCCAACTCCGCTCGCCTCATGGCCCGCATTCACGTCCCCGAAGCGCAGGCCAGCAGCGTCGAAATCAATCAGGCAGCCTCCGTCACCTTGCAGGATCACTCCTATCCCGCCACGGTTGTTCACATTGATCCGAACGTGCAAAACGGTACCGTCAGCATCGACTTGAAGTTCATGGGCCCGCAGCCCCGCGAAGCGCGCACCGACCTTTCCGCGAGCGGCTCCATTGATGTGGACAGAATTCCCCAGACCACCTTCGTCAAGTGGCCTCTGCAGTCCCACTCGGGCGATCCGCTCTCGCTCTTCAAAGTTTCGGACGACGGCAACCAGGCCAGCCGCGTGGATGTGATCCTTGGCCGCATTTCCGACGACCGCGTGCAGGTTGCCAGGGGATTGCAGCCTGGCGATCGCGTCATCGTTTCGGACATGTCTTCCTGGCATCGCTACCAGCATCTCCAACTCAAGTAGACGCGCCTTCGGACACTCTGCCGAGCCGTAACCCACAAAAACTGACTTGTTATTCCTGCGGTGATGCATCACTGTCCCGTAATCGAACCGCCCCCTCCGCTCTTCTTTTGTATTTCGTTGCCCGCCTCTCATCCTTTACACTTTTTAATTCTCCATGTGCCCTGATTCTCACAAGCCGTTACGTCTCGCTCTCATCGGAATGTCCGGCGCGGGCAAATCCCACTGGACCAAAAATCTCGCGGCTCTCGGCTGTCCCACGGTCTGTTGCGACGATCAGATCGAAGCTCGCCTCGCTCCTGTCCTCGCGGCCGGCGGCTATACGGGTATCAACGGCGTTGCGGCGTGGATGGGCTGGCCGGACAGCCCCACCTACCTCGAGCGTGAATCGCAGTACCTTACTGAAGAAATCGCCGTCCTCGACGAAGTCCTCTCCGGTCTCGAAAAAAATCCACAGCGCGAACTCATCCTCGATACCACCGGCAGCGTCATTGCCACGGGCAACCACACCCTCCACCGCCTGCGCCGCCAAATGACCGTTGTCTATCTGGCTTCTTCCCCCGAGGAAGTCCAGCTCCTCATACAGCGTTACCTCCAGGATCCCAAGCCCGTTCTCTGGCAGGGTGTTTTTCGCTCCCATCCCGGAGAAACGCCTCAGCAAACCGTGATCCGCTGCTATCCTGTTCTCATCTCAGCGCGCCGCCAGAGCTACGAAGCCCTCGCTCATCTCACGCTTCCTACTTTGCAATTGCGAGAATTGTCGCCACCGGGCACTTCCCGCGATGCGGCCGTTGGCCAAGCCTTCTTGGAAAGGGTCGCATCGCTGTTCGAAAGTCGCCGATGATCAAACTCTCCGAGTGCGTACGCCCTACGGGCCCTGAGGCTCGTACGACTCCTGCTTTTGCGTATACTGCAATGACAGCCTGTTTTTGCGACGCCACTGACAACTGAAAACCGATGACCTATACCTTCTGTTTCCCATGAGATACCGCTCCACATCCGGCAAAGCCCCGCTGACCTCGTTGCGCGGCGCCGTTCTTCGAGGTCTTGCCCCTGATGGAGGTCTCTACATGCCTGCAGAAATCGCGCGCCACACTCCGGAGGAACTCGAAGAGTTTCGTCGTCTACCCTTCACGGAGGTCTGCTTCCGCGTGGTGCGCCCGTTCGCGACTCCCGACGTTCCCGAGGAAGTCCTCTGGCAGATCGTTGCCGAAGCGATCAATTTTCCCGTCAAGCTGGTTTCTCTCTCTCCTGCACTCCACATCCTCGAACTGTTTCACGGCCCGACTCTTGCCTTCAAGGATTTTGGCGCGCGTTTCATGGCTCGCCTGATGGGTTACTTTGTCCGCGACGAATCTCGCTTGCTCACCGTTCTCGTCGCCACCTCCGGCGACACGGGCAGCGCCGTTGCCCACGGTTTCCTCGGCGTCCCCGGCATTCGCGTCGTGATTCTTTATCCTTCGAAGCGCATCAGTGAAGCTCAGGAAAAACAATTCACCACGCTCGGCCAGAACATCACTGCCCTAGAAATCTCCGGCACCTTCGACGAATGCCAGCGGCTCGTCAAGCAAGCCTTCGCCGACGAGAAACTCAATCAGCGCGGCTTTCTCACTTCCGCCAATTCCATCAATGTCGGCCGCCTGCTCCCGCAGATGTTCTATCACGTCGCTGCCTACCGCCAGTTGCCCGTAGCCTCCGTCCCGCTCGTCGTGGCAGTTCCCAGCGGCAATTTCGGTAATCTCACCGCAGGCATTTTCGCCAAGCGTGTCGGCTTGCCCGTTTCCCGTTTCATCGCCGCCACCAATGCCAATGACGTCGTCCCGCAATACCTGCTCTCGGGCGAATACCGTCCGCGCCCCGCCCTCGCCACCTATTCCAACGCCATGGACGTGGGTAATCCCAACAATTTTCCACGGCTCCTCGATCTCTGCCGCAACCGCATTGAAAATGTTCGCAAGGAAATTTGGGGCCACGGTGCCACCGACGAGGAAACTCTCCAGGAAATGCACACCGTCTGGGACCGCTACCGTTACGTCTCCGACCCTCACACCGCCGTCGGCATCGATGCTTGGGAAGCCTATCGCAAAGAACATCCCGAGCCTTCTCAGGGCCTCGTTCTCGCCACCGCGCATCCCGCCAAATTCGCGGACATCGTCGAAAAAGCCATCGGCCAGGCTCCGCCGCTCCCCGAACGCCTTGCCCGCCACCTCCAACAGCCTAAACTTTCCATTTCTATGTCGTCGGACTATTCCAATTTCAAGCAGTTCCTGTTATCCCACTAGAGACCTTGTTGTCCTCGGCAGTCGGTTGCGAATCGTCAGGGCCCGGCTTCTGCTTGCCCTAGCGTAGGGAGGGAAGTATCCGCTCTTGAGCTTTCCCCGAATAAAGCCACTCCCGTCATTCCGACGAAGTCCTAGAAGCGAGGAATCCCACTTCGCACCTGTCCGCTTGTTGTGACGTAGGAAGGGAGACGAGCACCTGAGCTGCAGCCGCCCCATACACTGTGATGTGTCAAAGAGTTTTGCCGGGGAAACGCTGCGCGGCTACGCCGACCTTCTCAAGCGATCCAACCCCAAGAACAGCACCGTGCCCAAGAGCGCATTCACCGCTGCCGCAATCGCCAGATGCACATTAAACCAGGGTTCCGGTTGTGCCAGCAGCAAGCGCCGCACTGCCACCAACACAGCCTGATGTACCACGAAAAAACTGAAAATCAGCGCGAAGCGCGCCGCCGGATGCTCTGTATCTAGCCGCGCACCAATCGACGATGCCAAATATCCAATCACCGTCTTCCCCATGCCGTAGAATCCCAGCGGCACGGTCGGCCCGCTCAAGGCATCCTGCGCCAGCCCGATGACCATGCCGAGCAGCAATCCCGTCGACGGATTTCTGCGGCTCAATCCAAAATAAATCGTCACCAGCAGCGGCAAATCCAGAATGTTCAGCTTCGGAAAATAGACCGGAGCCATCGCCTGGAAAATCAGCGCTGCCGCAGCCACAAACACCACGGCGCCCGGATAGAACTTGTGTACCTCGATGTGCGTCTCGCCGCTGCGCAGCTCGTAGGTTTCGTTCATGGCTTCTCCGCCGCAGCTGGCGCCGAATTCTGTCCACCGGACACGTTGCTTGCCGCTCCGGGTTGCGAGCTTTGTGCCGCGCTCTTGAACTCCACCGGCTCTTGCGTCAAAAGCACGATTACTGTCTCCAACCGGTCCAGGTTCGCCGCGGGCCGCACCCGGATCTGCTTGAATGGGTTGCCGGCCTTCACTTCCACGACAGTTCCAATCGGAATATCGCGGGGGAAAATTCTATCCATCCCGCTCGTCACAATTTTTTCACCTATTGCTACATTCTCTTCGGTCGCCACATACTTCATCAGCATCGTCGGTTCGCCGGTCCCGCCGACTGGTCCCTGCGTCCGCGTATCGACCAACATCGCCCCAGCTCCGCCATCTTTATCCGTTAACAGCAACACCTGCGCGGTGTCGCCATACACTTCAATCACTTTTCCCACCGCGCCGTCGGGCGTAATGACCGCCATATTTCGCCGGATTCCA
The DNA here is from genome assembly GCA_963775865.1 of Candidatus Acidiferrales bacterium. Taxonomy (GTDB): domain Bacteria; phylum Acidobacteriota; class Terriglobia; order Acidiferrales; family UBA7541; genus Acidiferrum. The sequence goes on from CAVZKU010000017.1 coordinate 59,089, forward strand.
TCGCGCTCGCCGCGATCGATCTCGATGGTCCGGCTGGCCGTCCCCGCGCTTGCGGCAATCACGCGCCCGCCCACCATGGGCACTTTCTCGTGCGACTGCTTGAAACTCAGGATTCCTGCCAGTCGGTCGGCCTCCGCCGCGCGGCTCTGCAACTGCGTAATGGCCAGTTTGAGTGCGTCATTCTCAACCCGCAGTGCCTCATTTTCCCGTTCCGTGGTCAGTAGCGCGAAGTAATGCATCCAAACCCCGCGCACTTTTCCAAATCCCCAGGCCCCGCTTCGTTCGAAGGGATAGGCCGCGGAAATCGCCCACACGCGAATCAGCCGGCCGCGCGAGTCCCGCTTGATTTGCACTGCCAGCAGCAGCAACTGTGCCAGCAGCACTCCCGCCAGCAGTGTCAGCGACTTGTGTTTGGATGGAATCGCTACCATAGAAAGCTGTTTTCCGTATTCGGCTCTAAATAGAATCGGTGACTGGCGACGGAAGATTTCCCTCAGTCGATACAAACCTGGCGCAGCAATTTGAAATCGCTCAGCATCTTCCCCGTGCCCAGCACCACCGATGCCAGCGGATCATCCGCGATCGATACTGGCAATCCCGTCTCTTCGCGGATCCGCTTGTCTAGGTTCTTCAACAATGCCCCTCCGCCCGTCAGTACGATGCCTCGGTCACTGATATCGGCCGAAAGTTCTGGTGGCGTGCGTTCCAGGGCCACGCGCACCGCATTCAAAATGGTCGCCACACATTCGCTTAGCGCTTCGCGGATTTCGCTGTCGTCGATCGTCACCGTGCGCGGCACGCCTTCGATCAGGTTCCGCCCCTTCACTTCAATCGTCAGCGGCTTCTCCAGCGGGTACGCCGACCCAATTTCCATCTTGATCTGTTCCGCCGTGCGTTCCCCGACCAGCAGGTTGTACTTCCGCTTTAGGTACTGCATCACCGCTTCGTCCATCTCGTTGCCGGCCACGCGCACCGACCGCGAGTACACGATGCCGCTCATCGAAATCACCGCGATGTCCGTCGTGCCTCCGCCGATGTCCACCACCATGTTTCCGCTGGGCTCTTCAATCGGCAGTCCGGCTCCAATCGCTGCGGCCATCGCCTGTTCCACCAGATACACTTCGCTCGCTCGCGCCCGGTACGCCGAATCCTGCACCGCGCGCTTTTCCACCGGCGTAATCTCGCTCGGCACTCCGATCACGATGCGTGGATGCACCAGAACGCGACGGTTGTGCGCCTTTTGAATGAAATACGTCAACATCTTCTCGGTGACCTTGAAATCCGCGATCACCCCGTCTTTCATCGGCTTGATGGCTACCACGTTTCCTGGCGTGCGCCCCAGCATGTCTTTTGCTTCGCGCCCTACCGCCACCACTTCGCCGCTCGCTTTGTTAATCGCCACGATCGATGGCTCGTTCACCACGATCCCTTTGCCGTGCGAAAACACCAGCGTGTTGGCCGTCCCCAGATCGATCGCCAGGTCGGATGAGAACAAGCTGAATACCGACCTCAGGTTGTAACCGTTCTTATTCATTACCGCTTTCCCCCCTGCGGAGAGGGTTCTGCCCGGTTGCATCTCCGCGTTCGCCTGCCACCAGCTTGACTTACCATTGTCGCTGGATTCGACGGCGCACGCAAAATCGCACCCTGCGGTTCCCCAAATCTACTTTGGCACCACGATCGAAATCGGCACTTTCGCGGTTCCCCCACGCCGATTCGATCCGATCACGACTATCGTGTGCTGCCCCGGTTCCAACGGTTCCGTAAAATGACGGAACGTTCCATCCGGCGAAATATTAGCCACCGGTTGCCCGTTGATAATCAATGCGGCGCCCGGCTCGGTCTTCCCAATCAATTCCGCCACGCGTCCGTGGATCTGAGTGCTCTCGATTTCCAGAAGCATTTCTTGCGTCTTGCCCTGGGCCACCAGCGAAAACTTGAATGTCTCGCTGAATTCGCTCGTTTCTTTCTTCGCGTCAGATGCCGTCACGTCCCAGAAATAATCTCCCGCTTCCAACCCCGATACTTCTGCGCTTGTTCCACTCACCGTGACTTGCTTCACCAGCTTCGTGAACATCGCCGTCGAGCTGATGCGCAGCGTGTAGTTCACCGCGCCATCCACCGCCTGCCATTCGAACCGTACCGCGGCCGTCTTCGGGTTATCGGAAATGATGGGAGCCAGGTTCAGTGGCGCCACCAGATCCGGCGGGGCCAATACGCTCGATTTCTGCGTTGCTCCGCCTGTCGGGAAACTCGCCTTCTCCCACTGTGTCAACTCGATCTTTTCGTTTCCGCGATGGACTTCCGCCCCGCCGTTGGCTACCACGATCTCGTGCTCATTGCTGTTCGGATCGTTTTTCACGGTCGCGCGGCTGTTCTGTTGCATGAACGCCGTCGCATCTTCCACGCTCACTGCGGCCTGCGCATCCCGCAACGTCCATGTCGGCGTTGCCAGATCCACCGCGCCCACATTGATGCGCACCTTGGTATTCGAGTGATCGCGCGTAACCGTGTTCTCTTCCACGGTGATCAACGTATCCTTGTTGACAGTGTACTCGGTGCCGTCCGCGAAGGTTACGCGCGCCGCGCCATCCGACCCCGTCTGGATCAGGTCTCCCTTGTCCAGAGTGGTGTGGTAATCCGCATCCACCCAGGTGACGGAATTCACCTTCTTGACCTGCACTCTTCCGTCCAGGTTAACGAATTTCGCTTGCGTCTGCGCGCTCGTCAGCGCTTCTGCTTCCGGATTTCCCAGCGCATTGTTCAATTTTTTAGTGGCAATTTCAGTCCAGTTCGGGATGGTCGCGTACATCCCCGCGATAATGATCACCACAACCAGCACGATCATCAGTGCCACTGTCTTGTACGTCACGGTGTGCCAATACACTTCCACGTGCCTGACTTTCGGCACCGGCTGAGGTGCCGGGGCGGCCGTGGGACGCCGTGGCTCGGTGGGTGTTTGTGTGCTCACAGTTGTGCGCGCAGCGGATGCTCCAATTTCGCAATTTAGCACACCCTATTGCACGTGCACGGAATCCCCCACCTTCGTTGGTCAATCTACAAATAGCGTTTCCGCTCCTTTTCCCCTACTGGCCCTTCGGACAGTCAATTCATCGCAGCCCTTCACTCCCCCACCTTCTCCCTCCGGAAAAACCTCTGCTTATCAAAATCCGTCGCCACCGCCACATCGAAAAATCCCACCATCATCTCGTCGGACGTCTGCTCTCCCCAGCGCACGGCTACATCCGGGTCCGGATTGTGTGGGTTCTTCCGCGAATTATCGAACAATGCCACCGCCTGCAATTTCGTTCCCGCCTTCAATTGCAGCGGCTCCGCCAACCGGTAACTCATCTGCCAGTGAAAGTGGTAATTCACGCGCAGCAGTGTCTCGATGCTCTGATCTTTCCCCACAATGTTGTATTCGAACCGTTTGCCCCGCAGGTGCATGTGCGGGAAAAAACTCAACAGCAATGCATCGTTCGGCAATGTCCCCCACGCTTCCACCCGGTAGTCGGGCACTCGCGGTGGAATCACGAAATGATCGTTCGTTAGTTGGAGCGTCAACACCCGCTGTTTGGGCCGCTCTTTCAGAAAGCGCAGTCCGATCCGCGTCACATCGGTTCCCGCTTTTCCATTCGTGGTGTAGTGCATTTGGAACACCAGGTCTGCCCCCGCCGGAATGTACTTCGCCATCCCTTCCGCCCAATTGTCCGGCGTGCTTCCCGGCGCGTACACCAGCAAAATGTCGCTGTCGGTCCACATCGCATCGCGACGGTCTTCTTCGCTCGTCAGCATCGACGCCGTGAACGGTTTATCCACAGGCGCATGTTTCAGCCAGGGCGATCCTGCCGGTCGCACGTAGACCACCGCGTGGTGCACGTTCTCCGGCATCCCCGGCAAAATCTCGGACCCCTGCACCCACCGCCCTTCCTGGAAATTCGTCGGCACAATTTCATAGGTATAATCCACTTCGCCGTCCGCCGGAATCCTCACTCCTTCGGTCATCCTTACCGTTACATCCGGTTCCGGAATCGTCCACCTTCCCGACCAGTTCCGCGCTGGCGGCGCCTCCTCGCGGTTTCCGGCCGGTGCGTTAGCCTCCGCCCACGCCGCCAGAACCGCAATCTGCTCGTCAGTCAACGAAGGATCGTTCGAAAATTTTCCAATCCCTTTGACCGCAAACCAGGGCGGCATCGTCCGCTTCTCCGTCGCTACTCGTATTGCTGCGGCATACCGTCTCGTCTCCTCGTACGTTTCGAACGCCATGGGGGCAATCCCGTTCGCCCGGTGACACACCTGGCAATGCCCCCTCAGTATCGGCAGAACTTCCCGATAGAACGTAACTTGCGGTTCCTTCGCTTTATTCTGGGAGTTAGCCGCGTGAAGGGTGAACACTGACACGAGAAGAAGGGCGGTCCCTCCTGCCCACCGAATCATTTGTTTCATCGACTCGCCTGAACCTCTACTCTTTTACTCCTACACTTCTTCACTCTTCGCCTTGTTCCTTTACATCCCCGTACTTCCTCAATGCCCTTCACTTTCTTCTCACGCTCCGGCCGCCGCAGCCTTCAATAAAATATCCAGATCATCCGGATGGATCGCGCACAACAGCGCCTCGTCCTTCTCAATATCTCCATTCCTTACCATTGTCACCAACGACTCCTCCAGCGTGAAGGATCCTTTCCTCTTCGTCAGCGGTATCTCCTGATGCAAATGTTGCAACTGGTTTCTGCGAATATGATGCCGCGCCCCGTATCCCACCATCAGCAGTTCTGTCGCGGGCAAACGTCCGCCATGCTTACTCGGCAGAAGAATCTGCGTCAGCACCGCCGCCAGCGCCATTGCCAGTTCCTGCCGGATCGCGTTCTGCCGTTCCACCGGAAACGAATCCGCAATCCTGCCCACCGTCGAAGCCACATCCGTCGTGTGCAACGTGGACAGCACCAGGTGCCCCGTCTCCGCCGCCGCTACGGCAATGCGCATCGTCTCCGTATCGCGCATCTCCCCAACCACAATGACATCCGGCGCTTGCCGCAGCGCCGCCCGCAACGCCGTCGGAAAGTCCGGCGCATCCGTGCCAATTTCCACTTGTTCTATGACGCTTCGGATGTGCGTATGCTCGTACTCGATTGGGTCCTCGATTGTCACAATGTGTCGCGTTTCCCGCGTATTGATCTCGTGAATCAGTGCGGAAAGCGTCGTGGATTTTCCCGATCCGGCGGGACCGCCAATCAGCACCAGTCCGCGCGGCACATGCGCCAGGTTCGCCACGCTGGAAGGCAAGTGCAATTCCTGCAGCGGCGGAATCCGCGTAGGCAGCGCGCGAATCGCCGCCGCAGCCCGTCCCCGTTCGCGGTGCAAGTTAATACGATATCGCCCCACTCCCTCAATGCGATACGATGCGTCCGCAATCGACTGCTCTCGGTAAACCTCCAGTGCGTGTCGCGATAATGCTGGCAGCACCGCGGCTTCGATGTCCGCTCCATCTAGCGCGTTGGTTTCGATCTTGCGCATTTCCCCTTGCACGCGCATACACGCGGGCGCGCCCTCCACCAGCAGCAGGTCGCTTCCGCCTTTTCCTGTCAGCGTCGTCAACCACTGGTTCAGGCGCGCCCTCGCCGCCACATCGCTAGGGTCCGACCCGCTCCCCTCGTTCGGTTCCGGCACTAGCTGGTTCAATTCCCCCGATTCGTGCATACCCGCCTCGCGTTTGTCCCGTACCTTTCGATGCAGCCAGAGAAGGGAAGTCTCGCCCACGGTTGGTCCGTTGTCCAGCCACTTAACAATCGGAACTGCCTTTCCGGCCGAAGAAGTCCTATTGACAAGTAAGTTGTCAATAGGACAGTATAGCTGTCATGCAACAGGATCCCAGCGCCGCTCTCTCCCGCCTCTTCGAAGAAACCGCTGCCCTCTTTCACCGTCTCCGCGTCGTCGCTTCCGCGGTTCATCTTCAGAGCGAATTCTCCGCCGGCCGCCGTGGCGTTCTCCGCAGCCTCGACCGTTTGGGTCCTCAGACTGTCCCCCAACTCGCCCGCGCCCGTCCCGTCTCTCGCCAGCACATTCAGATTCTCGTCAACGGTCTGCTCAAGGACGCCCTTGTAGATTGCGAAGAGAATCCCGCGCATCGCCGCTCCCCGCTGATTCGCCTCACCCTGAAGGGGAAACGCCAGTTGGAAGCCATGCAGAAGCGCGAACAGCAACTCCTCGCACTCGCCCGTCTGGATTGCACCGCCCACGATCTCTCCAGCGCTTCGGACACTCTTCAATCCGTGCGCCGTTTCCTGGAAAGTAAGGAATGGAGGAAACAACTTGCCAAACTCCATTGAAAAGCCGCCTCTTGTCTGTCGAGAGGCCACATCCTGGCGTAGTCAATTCGCCAAACCCCAAGGCTGGCGTGGTTGGCTCATTGGCGAACTGATGGCATCAAGAACCACAAGCGCAGCACTTGGGTTTTGTCTTTACTCGATTTGCAGCGCAACGCCACGTTTTGGAAATTGGTTTCGGCTCGGGAATGGACATTTGTCGCGTCGCTAGACGGGTGCCGGTCGGCTTGGTCGCTGGCATCGATCATTCGGAAGTCATGCCGCGCCAGGCCACACGCCGCAACCATTCCGCAATTCGTCAGGGTCGTGTTCAGTTGCAGCTTCTGACTGTCTCGCAACTGCCTTACCCGCCGGACACATTCGACGTGGTCTTTTCCGTCAATGTCGCCCAATTCTGGGCTTCCCCGGTTGATGCGGGTAGAGAAGTTCGCCGTGTGCTGAAGCCCGGTGGACTCGTGGCACTCGCGATTCAGCCGCGCAACAAAGGCGCCGCCGAGCAGACGGCGCTCCACACCGCGGACTGGCTGTCCCGAACGCTTACCGCTGCCGGATTCACCTCAGTAGCGCAAGTGCGCCAACCGATGAGTCCCGTTTCCGTGGTTTGCGCGATCGGCAAAAAGTAGTTCTCTTAAGAGGTTCTCACGCCCCGGTCTGCTTCTTCATCCGCGGCCGTAGCTCCAGGTTGCGCATTAGCCGATGCAGGTAGTTTGCGTGCACGCCAAGCATCTTCGCCGCTTCTGTAATGTTTCCTTCAGCCTGCTCTAGCGCGCTCAGAATCATCTGCTTCTTCAAGTTGCGAATGGCCTCATGGTATTTCGCCGGGGCCGTTGCTTCACCCTGGCCGCTTTCTTGCACGCTGTCCGGCAGATCTTCCGGCACGATCCTCTCGGAACCGCCGATCACCACCGCCCGCTCCATCGCGTTTTCCAATTCGCGGATGTTTCCCGGCCAATCGTATTGCCGTAAGCACGTCAGAGCCGCTTCGCTGACCCCTTTCACTTGCCGATTGCACTTCTTCGCGTACCGCGCGGCAAAATACCCCGCCAGTTCCGCGATGTCTTCCGGCCGTTCGCGCAGCGGCGGCAGCGTCAGCGAAATTACATTCAGCCGGTGATACAGGTCGGCCCGGAATTTCTCTTCCCGCACTTCCTTTTGCAGGTCCTTGTTCGTTGCCGCCAGGAATCGCACATCAATTTTGATGGGCCGGGTTCCGCCAACGCGCACAAATTCCCGCTCTTGTAGCACGCGCAGCAACTTCGCCTGCAAAATCGGCGAAAGTTCCCCAATTTCGTCCAGGAAAATTGTTCCGCCTTCTGCCACTTCCAAATAGCCTTTTTTCAAGCTGACCGCGCTCGTGAACGCGCCTTTTTCATGCCCGAACAATTCGCTTTCCAGCAGTGTTTCGGTAAGTGCTGCGCAGTTCAGACCCACAAACGCCTGGTCTTTCCTTCCGCTGTTTTTATGAATCGCCCGCGCGGCCAGTTCTTTTCCTGTGCCGCTTTCGCCGTAAATTAACACCGTAGAATCGCTGGCCGCTACGCGTTCCACGAATTGATACACCTCGCGCATTCGCGGGCTGCGTCCCACCATGTCGTGCGTCAGGCTCACTTCGGCACGCAGCCGCTGATTCTCGTTGCTCAGCCTCTCGAATTGTCGCGCGTTCTCGATGCCAATCACGCCGAGCCCCGCAATCGCCGCCAGCAACTCCAAATCTTCCTGCGTGAACACCGCCCCCGCGCCACTCGATTCCAGATACAGGACGCCGATCACCCGTTCCTTCGACACCATCGGCACGCATAGAAAAGCGCGTCGCCGCACCGCGTCTTTTTCCCCGCTCCCTGTTTTCCAATCCCGGCCGTCTCGGGCGCAATTCCAGAGTGGCACCACGTCTGCCACCACGCGCTTCACCACCGCCTGGTTCACATGGACCGGATGGTCCGGTCCCCGCACGCGGTCCCATGCCACTTGCGAACGCACTTCGTTCGAATCTTCCTCCAGCAGCAGAATCGCTCCCCGCTCTGCCGGGATGACGTCGAAAATCATTCCCAGCAATTGCCATGGCAGTGATTCTTCATCCCGCAGTGATCCGATTGTCCGGCTGATCCGCAGCAGCGCCTTCAAATTGCGCCCCATTCGTTCTGTTGGTTCCAGCGACGCCAGTGCTTCCGGAGTCAGATTCCGCAGTTCTTCCGGTTGCAGCTCAACTGCTTCCGCATTCGGCGCCTCTTCATCATCCAACTGCACTTCGCTGCTGGGGGAACTGACGGCCTGTTCTTCCCGGAACAGAAATATAGAATTTCCCACCGCCACTTCGTCCCCGCCCTTCAGTTCACGCCGTTTTACTGGAATGCCATTGACGAAGGTCCCGGCATGACTCTCCAGGTCATTCAAGATGTACCGCCCATTCAGTTCTGTGATCGCGCAGTGGTGTGCCGAGACCCACGGGTCTTCCAACCGTATGGTATTGTTCGCATCCCCGCCCACGGCCAGTTCGCCATGGATCGCGAATTCGCTCTTTCTTAGCGGTCCGTTAATGGCCACCAGTTTCGCTTGCATACTTTGCCCAGGACCCAATCAATGTGCCTCGCGATTGCCTCTTCGAGGGCGTCATTCTAGCGCCATGCCGACAGCATCGCTACTCTCTTTAACTATCCATTCGGTTAGAATGCCTATCCAAAAGACGAGAAACCCCAGACCGTTTCTCGCGCCTGACCCGCCACCCACTCTCGCTCAATAAATCTATATTTTTCTATCTCTTGCGGCATCTCTAAGTTCACGAAGCTTGGTCAGCCGCGCTCGGTCTAGAATCGCTCACCTGCATTCCCAACTTCGTCATCGCCTCTCGGATAGCTTCCACACCATTTCCTGTTCCCGGCCGCATCCTTCCACTCTCCTTTTTCAACCTACAACTCCCTGGCTCTCAAGCAGTTGAGAACTTCTTCGGCACATGCTCGTTCGCTACCCCGCTTTGGTCGCTCACCTGCTTTTTATGTCTGCGTTGCTCAACATAACAGACAAGGAAAAAGAGGTTGCCATGAAAATTCAAAACATTCTTCGGACGCAAGCGATCGTGATCGGATTCGGAGCCGCATTGCTCCTGGCCAACGGGGCCCCTGCTCAAGAAATCGTCAACACCGAATTCAATGATGGCCCCTACGTCACGTCCTTTCCTCAGCCCACGGTTCCCGTTGCCACCTCCACTGCCTCCGCGCCGACCTTGGCTGGTTCTGACGCCACCGCCCCTCCGGTCATCGCCGTCTCCACTCCCGTCGTCATCGACCAGGCCGTGGTTTCCTTCGGCAACTCCGCCGAACGTTGGTTGATCGCTTCCTTGCTCTTCGGCTTGGCTCTGCTGGCCGTCTACGCCGTGGCCGAGGTTCGTCGCGCCAATCGCAATCTGACTGAGAGCCCCAGCTCTCCATTCCGCCGAGCCGCTCTTTCCTGAGCGCACACCCCCTCGGCACACCGCCCGCCAAGCTCCGGGAGCCCTGAACAACGGCACTCCCGGAGCTTTCGTGTTTTCCGCTCATCCACTTTTGTCTCGGCTGCAGAAATAAACCGTGTTGACATTGCATGTCGGCTCTGCTCTTCTGTCGGTCCATTCCAGTTGGGCCTTTTGCCTCCCATACCTTATAATCTGAAGTTTGTTCATCCACTCAGGAGATATCTGGAATGGCTGGAGCATTTGAGAACCAGAAAACCGGCGTCCGCATCCTCTTCGGCGTCATCATCGGCATGCTCGCACTCAGCATGCTCCTCTATCTTGTCCCGCAGGGCCCCGATACCGCGCAGACTTCCACCGACGTCGTCGCCAAGATTGGCGATCAAACAGTTACCCTCGCGGACATCAATCAGCGCTTGAACGAGATTCGTCAGAACAATCCGATCCCCCGTCAGCTCGAAGGTCTGTACGCCAATCAGCTTCTCAAGCAGCTCGTCTTTCAGAAGGAAGTCGAATACGAAGCGAAGCGCCTCGGCATCTCCGTCAGTGATCAGGAGCGCGCGGACCGCATCCGCCAGATTCTCCCGACCGCGTTTAACGGCGACACCTTTGTCGGCAATGATGCCTATGCACAGCAAGTGCAGCAGCGCTTTCAGATGACCGTGCCCGCCTTCGAAGAGGTCATCCGCACCAGCATGATCGAAGAAAAGTTCCACAAGCTGCTCACCGATGGCGTCAGCGTTAGCCCCAACGAAATTCAGGAAGAGTTTCGCTTCGAAAACGAAAAGATCAAACTCAATTACGCTGCAGCGAACCCGGAATCTTTAGCGGACAAAATCAATCCCGATGAAGCCGAGATCAAAGCCTACTACGAGCAGAACAAATCCAAATTCCAGATTCCCGAGAAGCGTGTTGTCCAGTACGGCCTTCTCGACCTGAACCAGCTCCGCCAAAACGTGCCCGTCACCGACGACGAGCTGAAAGCCATTTATCAACAGAATATTCAGCAGTACGAAGTCCCGGACCGCGTACACGCCGAGCACATTTTGCTCACCACCGTCGGCAAAACCGATGCTGAAGTTGCCGAGGTCAAGAAAACAGCCGAAGATGTCCTCGCCCAAGCCCGTAAGAAAGGTGCCAATTTCGAGGAGCTCGCCAAGAAATACTCCGAGGACCCCGGTTCCAAGACCAAGGGTGGCGACCTGGGATGGCTCGTTCACGGCCAGACTGTCCCCGAGTTTGATAAGGCCGCGTTCAGCCTCGACAAAGGCCAAATCTCCGATCTCATCCGTACGCAGTACGGCTTTCACATCATCAAAGTCCTTGATAAAGAGAACGCGCACACCAAGCCCTTCGACGAAGTGAAGGATTCCATCCGGACCCCCTACCTTCTCTCTAAGGTTGACCAGCAGGCTTCTTCGATCGCTGATCAGATGTCCAGGCAGATCCGACAGTCCAATAAGACCACCCTCACCGATCTTGCCGAGAAATATCGCCTGACTGTCGCCGAAACCCGTCCCCTCGCTCCCAATGACCCTGTCCTCGAGCTTGGCAATTCCCAGGACGTCAAAGACGAAATCGTACGCCTTCGTCCTAATGAGCTCAGCCTTCCCGTGCGCACCGACCGCGGTTACGTCGTCCTCTCTCTGAAACAGACTTTGCCTGCTCACCCTGGCACTCTCGAAGAAGTTCGCGACAAAATCATTTCTGAACTTCGCCTCCAGAAATCCCAACAACTCGCTCAATCGAAGATCGATGACCTCGTCAAGCGCGTGAAGGGAGGCGAAACGTTCGATACGGCGGCCAAAGCCCTCGGACTCGAGGCCAAAACGTCTGATCTCTTGGCCCGTAATGGCAGCATCGCGGGTCTAGGCAGCGCCAAACTCCTCACTTCTGCCTTCTCTCTAAAGCAGGGCGACGTCGGCAGCCCGGTGCACATGGGTGCTTCCTGGGTCGCGTACCAGATTGCGGAGAAAGTCGAAGCGAACCCGGCCGATTTCGAGGCTCAGAAGCAGAAAATTACCGACACGCTCCTCCAATCCAAGCGCAATATGGCCTTCGATGCCTTCCGCATCGCTCTCGAAGACCGCCTCAAGCAGGAGGGGAAGTTGAAGCTCATGCCCGAAAAACTGCGCAACTTTGGCGACTTGGGAACGCCAACGAATCTTCCTAACTCATAGAAAATAGATTACTTATATTTTATTCTTGCAGCCCTTGCACGGTTGTTCGCGAAACGCTAGCCTATTTGTGTCTGGTTCCGGCCTTCCTCGAAAAGGAATTCTGATGGGTTTCCAACTCCTCTCCGGGAGTTCTTTCGAGACAGTCGCCGGTTCCCGTCCACTCTTTCACTCTGAGGATTGCCTCATGGCCAAATTGTCGCCAACCCGCAACAACCATATCCGCAATGACTATCGCTGCAGCATTGAACTGAATCAGACCGGCAAATACTGCGTCCGCATCCGCGTGCAGTATCCCCGCCACGCTTGGAATCTAGGTGTTTTCTTCCTCGCTTCCTCCTTCGACCGCTCGATGAAAAAACTCGGAGAATCTCTCCGCTTCCTCCAGCGCAATGAGGAGAAACTCTGGTTCTGGGGCGTCGACAGGGCGGCCGACCTCGCTTTTTCCGCCGAGTTTCTGAAGGAAGCCGGTCTCACCCTCGATCGCCGTCTCGAATTTCCCCGCAAAGCTTCGAACCTTTCCCTCGAACCGGAACGTGATGTTCCTGCTTTCGTCCTCGGCCCTGTTCGCCGCGGCTTAGCCGAATCCGTCGAGTACGGCCGCGTACGTCTCGCGGGCGACTAACGTCTTGGGCGTGCCGCGCCTCGCCCCCGCTTTTGCGCTCTACTTCTCGCGTCTAGGGACCGCCTTCCGAGGCCGTCCACCAGCTCCCTTCGCCGTCACCTAACTCCTTTCCCCTCTTCTGATTCTTTCTTGACTTCCCTCCCATTCTCTTTCATCATTCGCCCAATCCCTAGGGGAAGTCCCGCGAGACGTAATTTCTCGCCTCCTGCTCTCCGCCCGAAAGCACGCGACTACGTGTGTCACCAGGTGGCATGAACAGCTCCGGGCGAAAGGATCTTTCGAACATGACTAGCTCTCGTAAGCCCTTTTTTCTGGCTCTAGTCGCGGCCTTGTTGCTTCTCGCCGGAGAGGTCACTCTGCGAGCTGCTTCCAAGCCTCAGGACGCGCAGTCCACAGACCAGAGCGATACCACCACGAAATCGAAGAAAAAGAAGAAGTCCACTGACGACTCGACCACCGACACGTCCACCACCAAGAAGTCTTCCAAATCCACGAAGTCTGATACCGCCGACTCTTCCACCGCTGCTGGCGACACTTCGGCTTCCACTAGCAAAAAATCTTCCAAATCCAAAAAGTCTGACACCGCGACAGACTCGTCCACCGGTGCCACCGACTCCTCTGCCTCGAGTACTAAGAAATCTTCTAAGTCCAAGAAGTCCGATACGGCTGCGGATTCCTCTACGGCCGCGAGTGACACAGCGACCCCCCCCACCAAGAAATCCTCTAAGTCCAAGAAGGCTGACGCTGCTGCCGACTCTTCCACCCCACCCGCTGCGGACACAACGGCTTCCAGCACGAAATCTTCCAAGTCCAAGAAGGCCGCTGCTTCTGCGGACACGTCTGCTCCTGCTGCCACCACCACCGCCACTCCTGTCGCGGCCACGAAGTCCACGGCTCCCGCGGCCACCACTCCCGCCCCTGCTGCGAAGACAGCCACCACCTCGGCCCCAGCCGCTACGCCTGCCGCTCCCACTCCTGCTGCGCCGGCGAAAACCGCTACCACCCAACAGACTCCGCCCGCGAACAGCAACGGCATGGTCTGGGTCAACACCGATTCCGGCGTCTATCACAAGCCCGGCACCCGTTATTACGGCAAAACCAAGCAGGGTAAATACATGAGCGAAGCCGATGCCATCAAGGCAGGCTATCGCGCCGCGGAAAAGAACTAGCTTTCCCAGTCTGTCTTTGTTCGGCCATTTACCTTAAAGGAGAAGATTGCATGAAGAGAAATTCAGTCCGCATGTTACTTGTCGCTCTCGTCTTGGTTCTCGGCGTAAGCGTCGCTGTTTCTCACCCGCAAACCAGCACCACCAGCAAGCCTGCCGCGTCCACCGCTTCGACCAATCTCGTCGACATCAACAGCGCCACGAAGGAACAACTCGATGCGCTTCCCGGGATCGGTGCCGCTTACTCCCAGAAAATTATCGACGGCCGCCCCTACGCCAAGAAGACGGACCTCGTAAAGAAAAAGGTCATTCCCCAAGCCACCTACGACAAGATCAAGGATCTGATCATCGCCAAACAAAAGTAACCAAACCCATTCAGGGAGCAGTCGCTTCAACTCGGCCGCTCCTTCTATTTTTCTTAAGGAGACGCTATGGGACTGATGGATGAAGTTCTCGCTATGGCAGGTAGCTCCGGCGCGCAGCAAGCGCAACACACCACAGCGCTCGGTGCAATTCTGAATTACATCAATAGCCCGCAAGTCGGCGGCATCGCTGGTCTGCAGTCTATGTTCCAGCAGGGTGGCCTCGGCCACGTCGTCAGTTCCTGGGTCAGTTCCGGTCAGAGTCTGCCGATTTCCCCTGACCAGCTCCAGAACGTCCTCCACAGCGGCGCGTTACAAGCGGCCGCGCAGAAGGCCGGTATGGATCCCTCGCAGCTCACCAGCGCGATGAGCAGCTTACTTCCGCATTTGGTCGATAAGCTCACACCCAATGGCCAGGTCCCGGACGCCAGCACACTCCAAAAAATGCTCAGCGGCCTGACCGCCGGCCACTCCGCGTGACTTCGCCGCGCAGACTAAGCAAGCAGCTGTAGTCCTGCCCCGACCATTGCGGGCGAAAGACCTCAACCTCAACTCTTGCTTGGATTGCCAAAGGAACCAACACGGGGCGCACGGCGCGCCCCATTTTTATCCGCGCACAATCACTTCGCCGCGGCCTACCATCTGCTCATTCAACCACAGCCGGTACTTATAACCCCCCGCCTTCGTATTCGGCGCCACCGGCCCGCTTAGTAGCCGCATCCCCATCGGCGCTTGAAAAATATTCGACGCAAACGGGCAGCGGTTCGCATCAAACTCCACCTTCAAGTTTCCCGCGTCCGAAATCCAGCTTACGTGATCCCCGGGATCCAGCACTACCGCTTGTGGGATCAATCCCACCAATACCGGTCGTTCCGCCATTCTTCCTCTCTTTATTCTTTAGGAGACCAGGGCTGCAGCCCCGGTAAGTCTTGCCATATCAGTCTGGCTCTCGCCCCTGGAGCTCATGTGCTCGCGCTTCGCACGATAGCACATCCCTTCCATTCCTCCTATAACTCACCCTTATAGAAAGCCCTCTCCTCATATCCCTTGACGGGTACTGGAACGCCCCGTAAACTTGCAGACGGTGGTCCGTTGCGCTGAGCGCGCTCGACTCTTGCGCCTACCACTCATTCCCTTGCGCAGGAGTTTTTTGAATGGCTTCGATCGCACGGCCCCTCTCTATTCCTTTGCCGAACGGGGCACGTTTACAGCTGATTACTTCCATTCCGTTTCTTCTCATTCATCTCGCGGGCCTCAGCGTTTTCTTCTGGCCCTTCAAGTGGTACTACCCCGTCGTCTGTTTCCTTGCCTATGAAATACGCATGTTCTTCGTGACCGCCGGCTACCATCGCTATTTCGCTCACCGCTCGTTCAAAACCTTCCGCTGGTTCCAATTCGTTATCGCCTGGATGGCCATGTCCTCCTCGCAAAAAGGCGTTCTCTGGTGGGCCGCGCATCACCGCCACCATCACCGCCATTCCGACCAGGAAGACGATCTTCACTCGCCCACGCTCTTCGGTTTCTGGTGGTCCCATGTCGGCTGGATCCTTTCCGACAAGTACAACGACACACGCTTCGACTATGTCGGCGACTTCGCTAGATTCCCCGAACTCCGCTGGCTCAACAAGTATTACCTTGTACCGCCCGCCGCGCTTGCCGTCGCCTTGTACCTCATCGGTGGCTTTCCTCTTATGGCCTGGGGCTTCTTCCTGAGCACCGCGCTTCTCTGGCACGGCACTTTCACCATCAATTCGCTCTCCCACATTTTCGGCAAGCGCCGTTTCCCCACCACTGACACGAGCAAAAATAATTGGTTCCTCGCCCTCGTCACTCTCGGTGAAGGCTGGCACAACAATCATCACTATTACATGGCCAGTGCTCGGCAGGGTTTCTACTGGTGGGAAATCGACATCACCTATTACATGCTGAAAGTTCTGTCCTGGTTTCGCCTCGTCAAAGAACTCCGCCGCGTTCCCGCCCGCATCCTTGCCGAAGGCCAAGCCCTCGACGCCGCACAACTCGTGTAGCGGCCAGTCTTTAGGCCGGCACTTTCTTGTGTAAAGCGCGAGTGCTCAGAAAACGCAAACTTTCAGCAGATCCTCTCTTCGAACTACCGCCAATCAATTCGGATGCACCACCTGTTCCTTCATCGCAAATTGCATCAACTGCGTATTCGTCTTCACCCCGAATTCCCGCATGATCCGGTACTTATGAAACGCCACTGTCCGCGCCGTCACGTGCAAAATCGCCGCCGCTTCTTTCATCGTGCACCCGCCCGCCAACAATTTCAGCACTTGCCTCTGACGTTCCGTCAGCACCCGTTCCGGCTTGTATCCCAACACGCGCTGCCAGGTCTCGCTCAACTCTTGCCCTAGCGCCGGCGTCACATACTTTCCGCCGCGCACCACCACCCGCACCGCCTTCTGCAGCTCCGAACCCATCGAACGCTTCAGCACGTACCCGGACGCCCACCGGTTCAGCGCGCCCACCGCCGTCTTCACATCATCATTCACAGTCACCACGATAATCTGAATCCGCGGCATCCCCCGCTTCAGCGTTTCACCTGCGTCCAACCCGCCCACCCCGGGCATGTACAGGTCCAGCAGCACCACATCCGGCTTCAACTCTCGCGCCTGACGCAGTAGAGACTCACCGTCTCCCACCGTCCCCACCACCTTGAATTCCGGCTCCAGCAATTTCTCAAACGCCTCCGCCACCAACCCATGATCTTCCGCAATCAACACCCGCACTCGTCCCAAAGATTCCTCCATCCCCCATAGTTCATCCCGCCGTTTCCACAGCTCTTCCGATCACGCGCAAAAAGCACACAAGCATAGCAAAGCTGGCACATTTTTGCGCTCCTCGTAACATCTGCTAGCAAGTAAACTTCTTGTGTCCTACCTCGAGGACATTGCCTGCTCTCTTCTCCCGCTCCCCACCCGGCACCAGAAAATCCCTAAGTCCAAACATTCCCGTACTTACGCAAAGAAGGATAGGGTAAGCCTTCCCGAGTCACACGTCGTCCCAGCGCTCCCGCTCGGGCGACGGCACTCTCGCTGCCTGTCGACTACTCACTGTGTGTCCCACCATCCAATTTGACCGTTGCGCCTCTCCCTCTTCCTGCGCCAAACTACCCTTTCCCGCCGTACTCTTGCGCTTCCCCGAGTACGCCTTGGCGGGACGTCCTTACCGGTTCCGAAGGAACCCCTGAAAGGAATTTCCCATGACCCAACCGTTTGGTGAACTCAATCCTCCCCCTCGCTTGATGATGACACCCGGGCCCTGCTCCATTGACCCGCGCGTTTATCGCGCCCTGGCTTCCCCCATTGTCGGCCATCTAGATCCCTGGTTCCGCGGCTGCATGGAAGAAACACAAGCCTTGATGCGACAGGTCTTCCAGACGGAAAATCGCATCACCTTTCCTCTCTCGGCCTCCGGCTCCGGCGGTATCGAAGCGTCGGTGCTGAATTCACTCGAACCCGGCGATGAGGCCATCTGCTGCGTGAATGGTATGTTCTCCGAGCGCATGCACGTCATCGCGCAGCACACGCCGGCCACGGCGCATCTGGTTGAGGCGCCTTTGGGCAAGCCCGTCGATGCCGAAGATGTGCGCAAAGTGGCCAAAGGCCGCAAGATCAAGATGATTGGCTTGGCTCAAGGCGAAACCTCCACTGGCGTCGTGACCGACATCGACCCCTTCCGCAAAGTGGCCGATGAATGCGGGGCTCTTCTTGTCGTCGACACCGTCGCTTCGCTCGCCGCCGTTCCCCTGCATGTTGACAAGGAGCGCATCGACATTTGCTTCAGCGGCTCGCAAAAAGCCATCAGCGCGCCACCGGGAATGTCTCCCATCACCGTGAGTCCGCACGCGGAAGAGGTGTTTCGGAATCGCAAATCCAAAGTGCAGAGCTGGTATTTCGATCTCTCCACGGCCATGAACTATTGGGGCAAAGAACGCCTCTATCATCACACCCCGCCAATCTCCTTGATCTACGCCCTGCGCGAAGCTATGCGCATTCTGATGGAAGAAGGGTTGGCAGCGCGCTGGGAACGCCATCGCATCAACCAATTGGCCTTGGTGGCTGGCGTCGAAGCCATGGGCTTGCAGATGTTCGTGGAGAAACCGAAAGATCGCCTCGTCACCGTCACCGCCGTGAAAATTCCCGCAGGCATTGATGACGCCAAGGTGCGCAATCAACTCCTCGATGAATTCAACATCGAAATCGCCGGAGGCATTGGCGCGACCAAGGGCCAGATCTGGCGCCTCGGCACTATGGGTTACTGCAGCCAGAAGCAGTTTGTCCTGCAACTGCTCGCGGCCCTCGACAAGGTTCTGATCGATCAGGGCCATCACCACTCGGCCGGCGCCGGTGTTGGCGGCGCGATTCACAGCTACAGTCACACCGAAGTCACAGCCGGTGCCGCCCGCTAAATTTTCCTGGGCAATGGAATTCCGTTGCCGCAGCGCTTAAGCAGTAGGCGAGCAGAAAAAGAGATAACCGTCATTCCGAGCGGAGTCCTCGGAGCGAAGAATCTCCTCGAGATTGTTTGGGGAGTATTCGGAAGAGTGTACTTGCAGCAGTTCTTGATAGCTAATTAGCTGTTTTTTTATCTGCGTTTTAGGCGGTCGGATCTTCAGCTCCTGAAGCTTCCGGACGTGCCGAACCGAACTATCGCTTCTGCGCCGTCGCCTTTTGCGCGGGACTCTTCTGCTCGCTGGCGTGCTGAAATTCCTCGTACGTGCCCTTGAAATCTTCGATCTTTCCCCTCTTGAAGTTCCAGATGCGCGTCGCCACCTCATCCAGCACGTCTTCGTCGTGCGTCACCAGCAATAGCGTTCCATCGTACTTCTGCAGGGCAATGTTCAGCGCGTTGATCGCTTCCAAATCCAGGTTGTTCGTCGGCTCATCGAGAAGCAGGAAGTTCGGTTTCTGAATCATCAATCGGCAGAAGATCAGCCGCGCGCATTCGCCGCCGGAAAGACCCGAGGTCGGCTTCAGCGCATCGTCCCCACTGAACAGCATCTGACCCAGAAACCCGCGGATCTCTTCCTGCGTCGCATCCGGTTTGAACTGCCACAACCATTCGAGTGCATTCACTCCCTTGCTCTTGTCGATCGTGTACGAGAAGTCCTGTGGGAAATAGCCCACCGTAACTTCGTGGCCCCAAGCCACAGTTCCCGAATCGATGGTGAATTCCCGCTCTGCGTCGCCGATGAACTTGCCCGCGTTGCGGATCAGCGACTTCAGCATCGTGGTTTTGCCCGCGCCGTTGCGCCCGGTGAGCGCAACTTTCTCCCCGCGCGTCACATGCGCCGAGAAATGGTCAAACACCTTCAAGTCGCCGTACGACTTCGCCAGCCGCTTCACTTCCAACGGCACGCGCCCCGAAGGCGCTTCCGTCTGGAAACGAATATAGGGCCGCTGAATGTTGGACCTCGCCAGTTCCGAAGTCTGCAAGCGTTCCACTTCCTTTTTGCGGGAAGTGGCTTGCGCCGACCGCGTTCCGGCGGAGAATCGCGCGATGAAGTCGTTCAGTTGGGCGATCTTCTTCTCGCGCACCGCGTTGTCCGCCTCCATCCGCGCACGGATCTGCGTCTTTGCCAGCACCATATCGTCGTAGCCGCCCGGATACATGATGATGGTTTGATAGTCGATATCCGCCGTGTGTGTGCACACGCTGTTCAGGAAGTGCCGGTCGTGCGAGATCACGATCAGTACGCCGTGGTATTCGCACAAGTATTCTTTCAGCCAGTGTACGGAATCCAGGTCGAGGTTGTTGGTCGGTTCGTCCAGCAGCAGCGCAGATGGATTGCCGAACAAGGCTTGTGCCAGCAGCACGCGCACCTTTTGTCCGCCTTGCAACTCGCCCATCTTTCTCTCGTGCAATTCCGCATCGATTCCCAAACCGTCCAGCAGGACTCCCGCATCCGCTTCCGCGGTGTAGCCGCCTTCTTCACCGACGATGCCTTCCAGTTCGCCGAGACGCATACCGTCTTCATTGGTCAGTTCGTCGTGGGGCTTGGCGTACAGCGCGTCGCGTTCCTCCAGTGCTTTCCAGAGCGCCGCGTTGCCCATGATGACAGTGTCGATGACCCGGAACTTGTCGAACGCGAACTGGTCCTGGCGAAGGATGCCGATTCGCTTGGGCCGCGTGATGTTTCCGGCGGTGGGTTCCTGCTCACCGGTCAGAATCTTCATGAAGGTGGATTTGCCGGCGCCATTGGGCCCGGAAATCGCATAGCGACGCCCGGCCATAAACGTGGTCGTGACCTCCTCAAAGAGGACACGAGGGCCGAAGCGCATTGTGACGTTGTCAACAGCGATCATATCCTTACAATTTTAGCGTACTCGGAGTCATTCGCGGCAAAAGCTTCCACGCAAAATCTAGCAGGTCCCCATCCGTTTCTATAAGGGCGAAACCTTCACGGGTTTGGAAGAGGCTAGGATTCAGGCAGCATGCTCGGTTCGGACTCGCCCAATGCACGCTCCCAGCGCGCCACTACGGCGCTCGCCAGGCAATTACCCGTTACATTGAGCGAAGTGCGCGCCATATCAATCAGCGCGTCTACGCCCAGAATCAGGAAGATCGGCTCCGTCGGCAGGTGCAGCGAACCCGCCGTGGCCAGCAGCACTACCAGGACCGCCCGCGGCACCCCCGCCACGCCCTTGCTGGTAAGCATCAGCGTGAAGACCATAAGTAACTGCTGCGGCCAGGTCATTGCCATTCCTGCCGCCTGTGCCACGAAGATCGACGCCATTGCCAGATAAAGTGTGGACCCATCCAGGTTGAAGCTATAGCCTGCAGGAATCACGAAGGCCACAATCTCGCGAGGCACGCCAAAGGCTTCCATCGATTCCATCGCGCGCGGCAGCGCCGCTTCCGAGGAACTGGTCGCAAACGCGATCGTGGCCGGCTCGGCAATGGCCTTCAAAAGACGTCGTAGCGGCAGACGTGCGAGCAGCGCAATCGGCAGCAAGACGAACAGCAGGAACGTAAGGAGCGCACCATAAGCCGTTAGCACCAGTTTGCCCAGAGGCAGCAGAATGTTGATCCCGAGATGCCCCACCGTGCAGGCCATGGCGGCGCCCACACCGACCGGCGCGTAATACATCACGATATTGGTGAAACGAAACATCGTCTGGGTCAGCGATTCGGCAAAATTCAGGATGGGCAGACGCGTTTTTTCCGGAACCTGCGTCAGCGCGATGCCGAACAGAATCGCAAACACGGCTACCTGCAAAATCTGGTTTTCGCCCACAGCCTTTACAATGTTTTCCGGGAAAACGTGTAACAAGAACTCATCCCACTTCAGCGTAGGCACGTTTTGCGGGGCTTGTTCGGTAGGGATTGCCGGCAGCGTCAGTCCCACTCCCGCGCGCGTTAGGTTGATCGCACCCACACCAAGAAATAACGCGATGGTCGTGACGACCTCAAAATAGATCAGGCTCTTCAACCCGATTCGCCCTACCTTGCGCACGTCGCCATGCCCCGCAATCCCCGTGATCAAAGTTCCCAGGATCAGCGGCGCGACAATCAATTTGATCAGGCGGAGGAAAATGTCGCTGAGAATCCGCAAGTGCCCCGCGAATTGCGGCCAGTCCAAACCCATCTCCAAGCCAAGCAGCATCGAGAAAAAGATCCAGTAGGTCAGCGATCTTTTTAGGATTCCGGCATACGCCAACGCCAGCAGTCCTGCCCAGCGCAGCAAAATCGTCCAGCCGTTGCCCGGGAAAATCGCCAGCAACAAAGCACCTGCCGCAAAAAGCAATAAGCCACCAATGACGCGAAGGGAACTGGACTTGGACGAATCGCTGGGCAAAGAAAGGTCCTTGGAGTGACTCGTGAACCTGGTGCTCTGGCGACATCATAACGTGTTCTGCGAAAGCCGCAACAGGGCTGCACGGCCGCGCAAATGCGCGCGACGACTTGCCGTGAGGTTTGGCGCGCTGCTATCTTGCATTCATGCCCAAGATTCTTCACTTCGAATGTTCGCGCTGCCAAGGGCAGATCCCACCTGATTCTCCACAAAACGTTTGTCCACAGTGTGCGGGCTCGCTCTATGTTCGTTACGATCTGACTCCACTGCGCGGAATAACTCATCGCGACCAAATCGCGCGCTCCGCCGGTTCTCAGCCATGGTCCGGCATGTGGCGATATCAGGCGGTTCTTCCCGACGCCACTCCCGTTTCCTTGGGGGAAGGCTGGACGCCCGTGATTCAAAGCCGCCGCCACCCCAACGCATTCCTGAAAGAAGAAGGCGCCAATCCCACGGGAAGTTTCAAAGCACGCGGCATGGCCATGGCCGTCACCATGGCTCGGCACTATGGTCTGAAAAAATTGGCTGCGCCTTCCGCCGGAAATGCCGCTGGGGCGCTTGCCGCGTACGCCGCGGTGGCCGGAATGGAAGCGCACATCTTCATGCCGAAGGATGTGCCCTTTGCCAATTATCTCGAAGCAGTTCTCTATGGCGGAAACGTCACTCTGGTGGACGGTTTGATTTCCGATTGCGGGCGAATTGTTGCCGAGCGCAAGGACAAAGAAGGCTGGTTCGATATTTCCACGCTGAAAGAGCCGTTTCGCGTGGAAGGCAAGAAGACCATGGGCTATGAACTGGTTGAGCAACTTGGATGGGAGTATCCCGACGCGGTTTTCTATCCCACTGGAGGTGGGGTTGGCCTGATCGGCATGTGGAAAGCATTCGCCGAATTGGAGGAACTCGGTTGGGTACGACCCGGAAAGCGTCCGCGCATGATCGCGGTGCAGTCCTCCGGCTGCGCGCCAGTCGTTCGCGCCTTCGAACAGCATGAAAACGTCAGCCAGATGTGGCAAGACGCCGCCACGTTCGCCGCCGGCTTGCGCGTCCCTAAACCGTATGGCGACTACATCATCATGGAGATTTTGCGCGAATCCGGGGGAGTTGCAGTCGCGGTGCAAGACAAACAGATTCTCGATTCGCTGATGGATTGGGCGCAACACGAGGGAATCTTTCTCTGTCCTGAGGGTGCTGCTGCCACCGCCGCATACAATCATTTGCTGCGCACCGGTTTCCTCAAGCCTGAGGATCGCGTCATTCTCTTCAACACCGGTTCCGGGCTGAAATACACAGACATTACGGCGGGCATGGCGGGCATTGCTCGCCCGAGTTCAACAGCCTGATCGGTCTTTCATCTCCCCGCCCTCGCCATTGACAGGCAGGCGAGGGAAATTGGAAACTAACTAGGCTACTTGCACAACGGAAAGAGGAAGACGCGTGCCTTCATTCCCGGTCTTAGCCAACAACGGTGCCATGTATCAGTTCGTTGGCGCTTTTGCTGTCACTTCCAAACTTAGCGGTCACGTTTACGATTGCCGTTTTTCGCATATCTGGAACGCCATTGCTACCCGCCATAGCGACACCATTGATGCCAAATTTGATGTGGATGGCGTAGGCCGCATCGTGGGCTTGGCCCACACTGCGTTCGTCGATTTTCGCGAGAAGACTGGACGCGACCTGACCGACCGCGAAGCCAGTTTCGTGGCGGCGGAATATCTCCGCGAACGGTTGGAAGAAGAAGACGAGCGGCCCCTCTATGATGTATCTCGCGACGAAGTAAACCGCCTCATCGCCCTCACTGGAATTAAGTAGGTCTAACTCCCCGGCTGTCAAACACGCAAAGAACTTTTCAACTCTCGTATTGCAGCAGCGTCATGAAACCATAATCCATGTGTAGTTGCTGATGGCAGTGAAACAACGTCGGCCCGGGATTATCCGCGGTAAAATCCACTTCCACTTGCTTCATCGCTGGCACGACAATCACGTCCTTCCGTAGGCCCTTCATGGCCTTGCCCGCGAACCGCGTCACCTCAAAAGTATGCCGGTGCAGATGTACGGGGTGTGCTTCATCGCTCTGGTTATCGAATCGCAAGCGGTACCGGGTATTGGCGCGCACGCGAATCGGATCCGTCTTCGGGAAGGATTTGCCATTGATCGTCCAGTTGTCCACCCAGTTGTGCCCGGCAAATTTCTTGCGGAAAACGAGCGACACTACGCCTCCTGCCGGTTCGGGTGTCTCCGTATCACGCCCGAAAATTGTGTAGTCCCACGGTGTATTCTCTGGCGCTATCCACTGTGGTGCTTCGCTACGGTTCGCATATTCCACCACAATGCCTAGCCCCGTATTCCTCGTGCCGTCGGTTGCTTCACCAAGAATCCACACACCCGGCCTGTTCATCGTGACGACGGCATCCACCCGCTCCGCTGGCCCCATCTCGATGGCGTCGACCTCGCGCGGCACAGCCACTGCGTTCCCATCCAGGCTCACGACTTTGAACTTGTGGCCGGGTAAGGCAATGCGATGCTGTTCTGTCGCGCTTGCATTCAAAAGGCGAAACAGCACGTTTTGGCCTTCTTTCACGCGAACCGGTTCACCTGAGCCTAGCGTGTGGCTGTTGATTGAGTACACCCGATAGGTGACCTCCAGATTGCCTTCGCCAGCTTGGCTACTCAGATACGGATCCCAACCATGAAGTGCCAGGAACACTTCCGCGTCGTAGCCGCCTGGATCTTCTTTCGGTTCAATGCACAGAAATCCGAACTGTCCCGTGTACGTTGCGCGCTTCATATCCCGGCCCGCGGAAATGTGGCTGTGATACCAGCGCGTCCCTGCAGGACGCGGCACAAACGAATAACGCCGCATCCCGCCTGGCGGTACGGTCGGCGTCCCTTCCTCCGCGGAGCCATCCACATCGGAAGGCACGAACAATCCGTGCCAGTGAACCAGTTCCGGAATTTTGGTGTCGTTGATTACGTCGATAGAGACAGGCTGTCCTTCACGCAGGCGTAAGATTGGGCCAGGAGCCGAGCCGTTATACCCGGTCGTCTTTATGATTTTTCCTTTGGCGACTTCCCACTCGACAGGTGAAATCCGAATTGTGATGTCGGCCTTTGCATTTTCTGGAGCGATTTGCCAGCCAATGCGCCGCGCCAGCTCGGCGCCAGCCGGTGCAGCCAACATTGCCAGAAATTCTCTACGCTCCATATTGCTCCCAGCAAAATCCGTCGCGTGTCCTCGTCGGAAAGTCTAGCAGAATCGCTTCGATTTCCTCGCCGGCCGCGGTACTGTTCATGAGGGAAAGTGCCTGTGACCGGAGTCACCGCGTGTAGCGCCGCTGCCCCACAGACTCTAAAGTTGTCTGCAGGAGCTCGGAGGATTCCGATGGAGCCATTTCGCTACCACGTTTTTGTCTGCACGCAATCGAAGCCGGAAGGTGTTACTTCGTGTCCGAATAATGGTTCGCTGGCGGTGCTGAGGGCACTCGAGCGGGAACTGGGTTCCCAAGGGTTGGACAATGAAGTGCAATTGACCACCTGTGGTTGTCTGGGCCTCTGTGAGGACGGGCCGATTCTGATCGTCTATCCCGAGGGCGTCTGGTATCACAAGGTCAAAGCGGAGGACGTTCCGGAGATGGTGGATTCTCACTTGCGATCCGGAAAGGTGGTATCGCGCCTGTCGTGGAACGATCGACCGGCCATGAAATCACAATCGACCGAGCACCGTGTCAATTACCGCGCCATGATGCAGGCCAAGGATAAAGCCGGCATTCTTCCCGACGAATGGAACGAGATGATTCGCTCGTTCATGCCCAGCCGGGCAGTTCTCACCGCGCTCGAACTCGACCTCTTCACGGCCGTAGGCCATGGCGCTTCCGCGGAACAGGTGACGCAGAAAATTCACGCGGACCTACGGGCGACGGAAATGTTGCTCAACGTGCTGGCCAGCCTGAAGTTGCTCGATAAGAGAGAGGGCGCTTTCTTCAATTCCCCGGCGAGCGCTCGTTTTTTCACGGAGGACTCGCCGGACAATGCGCGCAACGCCCTTCTCCATACGGCGCACCTCTGGCATCGTTGGTCCACCTTGACGGACTGCGTCCGCGCCGGAACCTCGGTCGCGGCGCGCGGGCGTGACGACGATTGGGTCGGCGCCTTCATTGCCGCCATGGATCGCAATGCCAAGGAGCGGGCGGGCGCTGTGGTTAAAGCCGTGGGGACTAGCGGAATCAAGCGCATGTTGGATCTGGGTGGCGGGTCGGCAGCGCTTTCCATCGCTTTCGCGCGGGCCACGCCAGATCTGACGTCAGAAATTCTGGATCTGGCCGATGTTGTGCCCCTCGCGCAAGACTACATTCGCAAAGCAGGGCTTGCGGACCGTGTCACCACGCGGGCGGGGGACATGTTGCGCGATCCGTTTGGGCAGAATTACGACTTGATTCTGGTTTCCGCGATCTGCCATATGTTTGCTCCCGAAGAGAACCGTCGCTTATTCCAACGGGCATACGGTGCGCTTGCTTCTGCAGGCCGTCTCGTTGTGCAGGACTTTATTCTGGAATCCGGCAAGACTGTTCCTCGTGCCGCCGCATTGTTCTCTCTGAACATGCTTGTCGGAACGCGAGCAGGAAGCAGCTACAGTGAGCCGGAGTATGAAATTTGGCTGCGGGAAGCAGGATTTTCCGATGTGCGCCGAGTGCGTTTGCCCGGTCCTGCCGGCCTGATGATTGCCGTCCGGCATTAAACACAAAGAAGAGCAATGGACCCGTCAACCGTGGGTTATCGCGGCGGCTTCATCTTCGGCGCGGAACTGTGCCAGGCGCGGGTGGTGCAACCCATCGCGTCGAATGAAATAGATCACCAGGAGCAACATGAACGCGCCGAAGACCATCACCGCGGTTGCCGCCTGCAAGCCGATCTGCAGATCGCTCATATCGGAAATCTTTCCGATCAGGAGCGGACCCAGCGCTCCCAGCAATTGGGTGGAGAACATATAGACCCCAATTGCTGTGGCGTGGGCGCGTTGCGGTGTCAGATCGTGCAGCACGGCGGTGGTTGGCCCGTGATACCACGACATGAAAAACATCGATACGAAAAAGCCTGCCAATACCATCCATTTTTCATCGGCCTGGATGGCCAGCAGCAAGAACGGCGCCGCCGCCAGAAACGCGCAGGCAATCACCAGCACGCGTCCATAAATCAGTTTCTTCTGTAGCAGGTCCGCCAAATATCCGGCCGAGATTGCGCCGAGCACGGAGGAAAATAGCGCGATAATGGCGAGGGAAAGTGATGCTTCCTTCGTGCTGAAATCCTTGTAGGTTTTCGCGTAGTCAATCCCCCACGTTACGAAAGACACGCTGGAGAACGTGATGCAAATTCCGGCGACGATCATGGCTATGAATGCCGGTACACGCAGCAACTGCATTACGGGGACGACCTCGGAACGGGGGCGCCGCGGCGGTTCCTTCAGCTTCAAAGCCGTCAGCCCGGGAAGCACGCCGAGAAGACCCACAATAAAGAATGCGTGCTGCCAACCATGTCGCTCGCCCATGATCCCGCCAAGCGCCAGTCCCGATACGCCGCCGAGAATCATTCCAGACGCGAAAATGGATTGCGCCAGAGCCCGATTCTGGCGGGAAAACGAATCGGAGATCAGCGACTGCGCCGCGGGAGCGTACGCCGCCTCCCCAATGCCGACTAATCCGCGGGCCACAAACAGGAATGCGAAGGTGGGTGCCAAGCCGCTGGCAATCGCCGCCACGCTCCAGAACAGTACACCGGCCGCAATGATTTTCGGTTCATTAAAGCGGTCCGCGAGATAGCCGGAAGGGATGCTCGCGAGCGCGAGAACGACCAACAACACCCACTGCAAAGACCCCAGTTGCGTGTCCGTCACGCCGAAATGCTGTCGCAACAGCGGAACCAGCGGATTCAGCACCTGTCGGTCGGCGAAGTTGACAAAATTGATTAAAGCAAGTACAGCAAGTAGGCGTGCCTGCTCATAATTGAATGGGATTTTCGACGACGGCATGGATTCGTGGTTTCCCCTGGGCAGCGGCGTGACGTCCCACGGGGCGTCATTGCACCCCATGTCGCCTGGACTGGATGGATTATATAACGCGAATGTCAGAAGCCAACCGAAACACCACAACAAGTGACAGGTTAACTACGGTTCTCTCTTACGGGGCACTGCTGCTTCTTGGCTACTTGGTTTTCCTGACCACTGCTCCATTTCTGATTCCGCTGGCCTGGTCTGCGGTGCTGGCGATCTTCTTTTATCCCGTATACGAGCACCTCGAGCGTCGCTTTTCCCCCACCTGGTCCGCAGTCTTCTGCACATTAGGGGTCACGTTTCTGCTGATTGTGCCTGTATTGATGGTGATGCTGTATGCGGCCCGGGAAGCGATTGAAGCCAGCGCGGGTGTTCGTGAAACGCTCGCTGCCAACGGGTCGGGCGCGGCGCAGAACTTTATGGAGACGGTAAAGCGCCACTTGCCGGAATCCTTGCAGAGCATCGACGTGATCGGGCCTTTGCGCCAGGGCGCGGAACGAATCGCCTCATTTCTTGCATCTAGTATCGGCCCGCTCGTCAAGAACGTGTTCTCCTTTCTGGTGAACCTCTTCATCCTCTTATTCGCTCTGTTCTTCATGTTCCGGGACGGCAAAAATATTCTGCGCGCCGTGCGACACCTCATTCCCTTTGAGCGGGAAATCCAGGAGGATATTCTTCACGAGTCGCGCGACCTTATTTTTGCAAGCGTAGCGGTGGCGTTGCTGATCGCGGCCATCCAAGGTCTCTTAGGTGGGCTGGCATTTGAGCTGACCCGCTTGCCGGGACCGGTGTTTCTGGGCGTGCTGATCGCATTTTGTTCGATTGTTCCGGTGGTGGGCTCTTCGCTGATCTGGATTCCCGCCGGAGTCTGGCTGGCCATCAATGGCCACTGGGGCAAAGCGCTGTTGATTCTGTTGATTTGCGGGGGAGTCGCGGGAGTCGCTGACAACATTGTGCGGCCCCTGCTGCTGCGGAATCGCACGCGGCTGAATGATTTGCTGCTCTTCGTCAGTATCTTGGGTGGACTCGCGGCCTTCGGTTTGCTGGGCTTGGTCGTGGGCCCGACGATTGTCGCGGCGGCGTTGGGCATTTTGCGCGTGTACATGGATCATCAGGAAGAATTGGAAAGGGAGGTTGCGTAACTTCTAGCCCAACTGGCCGGGGAATTTCCCTGCCGGTGACAGCGCTCTGTGTTAGAGTACGCGCTCGAATGGCTACCAAGACGGAAAAACCGGAATTGATATTGGCGGAACTCGGCCCCGAAAAATTGCGGTGGCGCTGCGATCTCTCGCGTATTCCGTTCGAAACCACGGCGCAGGCTCAGAAGCGCGAAGGTTTCGTCGGACAGGAGCGGGCGCTGCGCGCGCTCAAGATGGGCGTGGAGCTGTCCGCGCCGGGCTACAACGTATTTGTTTGCGGATTGGCGGGAACCAGTCGCGGCGGCACGATTGCCCAGATGATTGAAGACCTTCACCCGGTCACCAAGCCCTCTCTCGATCGGTGTTACGTCAACAATTTCAAAATTCCGGACCGCCCACGCCTGCTCACGCTTCCGCGCGGTTCCGCCAATAATTTCAAAAAAGACATGCAGGCCGGCATCGATTTCTTGCGCCGGCGCATTCCACAAGTCTTCGAAGGCGAACCCTTCCAGCGGCAGAAGGGGCGCATTGTGGAGCGGTTCTCCGTGCGCGAAAAGGATCTGATGGACGATTTCACGCGCCGGATTGCTCGCGAACAATTCGCGCTGGGTCACATGCAAGTGGGTGCGGTGGCGCTTCCCGAGATTTTCCCAGTTCTGGAAGGCCAGATGGTGCCGATTGAAGACATCACGAAAATGGTGCACGAGGGCAAGTTGGAATCGGGAGTGGCGGAGGAAATCGAGCGGAAATACGAACAGTTTCGGCAGGAGTTCACCGTCGTCTACCGCAAGACGCTCACGCTCTCGCGCGAATTGGCCAGCGAACTCAGTTACCTGGAACAGGAAGCCGCTTCTGTGCTGGTGGATGGCGTCATCGAGGAATTGAAGGAGAAGTATCCCGGACAAAGCGTAACGGAATATCTTGAGGAAGTGCGCCACCATCTTCTGGACAATCTTGGGCCATTCAAGGAGCGCGAAGGCGAAGAAGAACACGCGCAGGAAACTCCCGAGGTGATGCAGAAGGGTCCTACTCCGGAGCGCGATCCGTTCCGCGTGTACGGCGTGAATGTCATCCTCGCGCACAATCACGAAGACGCCTCGCCGGTCATTTTCGAAACCACGCCCACATCTACCAACCTCTTTGGAAACATTCAGCGTGCGTACGATGCTCGCGGCGGCTGGACCAGCGATTTCATGGATCTCCGGGCGGGTTCATTGCTTCGCGCCGATGGCGGTTTTTTGATCATGTACTCGATTGAAGCGCTCTCTGAGCCGGGCGTTTGGCGCGCCTTAAAACGCACGTTGAACCACAACCGCCTGGAAATTCAGCCATTCGAAACGTTTTATCCGTTCACCACAACGGCTTTGAAGCCGGAGCCGATTGAGATCAACGTGAAGGTGATTCTGATCGGTGACCGCAACCTCTACGAACTCCTATATGAGTACGAGGAGGACTTTCGCAAAATATTCAAGGTACGCGTGGAATTCGATGAAGAAATGCCGATGAGCGACGGCGTGATCGAAGAGTACGCCGGAAGAATCCGTACCCTCAGCGAAAAAGAAAATCTATTCCCATTCGACCGAGGCGCATTTGCGGCGATTCTGGAGCACGGCGTGCGCAAAGCCGGGCGCCGCAACAAGGTGACTGCGCGCTTTGTGGACATTGCGGATCTAGCGCGCGAAGCCCACTACGCGGCCGCTGCCGCGGGGGAGAACGTCGTTCGCGCAGCCCATGTGCGCGCGGCCATCGCGTCCAAAGTCGAACGCCACAACCTGATTGAAACGCGCATCCGCGAAATGATGGAAGAAGGCACCCTGCTCGTGAACCTGACCGGTTCTCATCCGGGCCAGGTGAATGGCTTGAGCGTTCTGGAAATTGGCGGCTACGCGTTCGGAAAGCCGGTGCGGATCACCGCCAGCGTGGGATTGGGAAAGGCCGGACTCATCAATATTGAGCGGGAAGCCAATCTGAGCGGACGTTTCCACGATAAAGGCGTGCATATCATCGCTGGCTATCTTCGCTCGTCGTTTGCCCAAGACAAACCGCTTTCGCTCACCGCGAGTATTTGTTTCGAGCAGTCCTATTCCGGCGTCGACGGCGACAGCGCGAGTTCCACCGAAATTTACGCCCTGCTCTCCGCGCTTTCAGAGTTGCCGCTGCGTCAGGATATCGCGGTCACGGGTTCGATGAACCAGCGCGGCGACATCCAGGCAATTGGCGGAGTGAACGAAAAGATTGAAGGATTTTTTGATACCTGCCGCATCGAAGGATTAACGGGAAGCCAGGGCGTCATGATTCCGCAGGCCAACATAGATGACCTGATGCTCCGCGAAGATGTTTTGGATGCGGTGGCCAGCCACAAATTTCACATTTGGCCAATTGGCCGCATCGAACAGGGCGTGGAACTTCTCACCGGTACGCCCGCCGGCACGCGAAATGGTTCCGGCAAGTTTGAAGAGGGCAGCGTGTTTGCGCGCGTCGATGAACGGTTGCGCGATATGGCCCGCATGATGAAGGATTTCGAGTGAGAACGGCAAGCGGTGCTGATTATTGCGTTACAGGTTTTGGCGCAATATAAGCTCGCCGGTGGTCCACGCGGTACTCCGCCGCGTTAGTTTTTCCCTTTTCTGCGCTGGAAATCACCTTCACAGCAATGGCATGGACTGCACCGTCCGCTTTGGGCGGCACGAACGCCAGGCTGTACTCGTGTCGCACCAGTTCGGCCACCTGCCGGTAGGTTTCCTGGAACGCTTTGGCGCTCTCTGGAAAATAGGCACGGCCGCCGGTTGCGTCTGCCAACGTTTTCAGCCAGGCGTCGGCTTGTTCAAACGCTTGTTGCGTCTGAAGGATTTGCTGCTTGGTTCCTTTTTTCCCGTTGCGCAGCGGTCCGCTCATCGAAATGCAAAAGATACGCACATCTCCGGTTTGCAGCCGAGGAAGCAGGGATTGCATGAGCGCGGTGGGCGAAGTGTCTACGCCGCTTGAGATCAGTACAATGGATTTCTTCCCAGGCACGCGCGCCAGCCAATCCATCACCGTGTCGAAGCTCTTCGCCAAGTCCAAATTTCCGTAGCCCAGATTGAACTGGATGCTGTCCAAGGCGGCCTCGACCGCCCTCTTGTCAGGTGTATAAT
The DNA here is from genome assembly GCA_963775865.1 of Candidatus Acidiferrales bacterium. GTDB lineage: Bacteria > Acidobacteriota > Terriglobia > Acidiferrales > UBA7541 > Acidiferrum. The sequence goes on from CAVZKU010000017.1 coordinate 91,316, forward strand.
CCAGAAGCGCCGTTGGTGCGTCATTGTAAACCGCGATAGCTACACGGTCTTCCGACGACAGCCCGTTCAACAGCGCATTCGCTACATACAAATGTAAGTCTTGCAGAAGGTAAACAGCCGGTCCCGCTTCTAGGAGCAATAAGACCTGTGCCGGCGCATCGACGGAAGCAAAATCCGAAATCGCTTGGGGATTTCCACGATCGAAAATCTGAAAGTCCTCCCGCTGCAGACCTTCCACAAATTTGCCCTTGGAATCTGTGACGATCACTCCGACGTTGACTCGCTCTACATCCACGCGAATGCTTTGGCCAACCGCACCGGGCTGTTCCTGCGCTGCACAAGAAATCGCGAGAAGCGCCAGCCAAAGGTACGCTCCTCCGCGAATCCAAAACATCCAGCGAACTGTGGAACGGCGAATGTCAGTCCAGCCATTCGTCAAAATGAACTCCCTTGGCGTCCTTCCACGAAGCCCCGGTCATGCTGTGCAGATGGCGGGGAAAGACCTCGGGGTTGACCTGGATGAGCCAATCCGCCAGTTTCTTGCTGGAGTTGGCTGCATCGTTGCTTTTCGCGGTTTGTGCCGCTTTCGTCGTGTCCGCAACCCACTTAGCGCGAAGGCCAGTCCAATCCACTTTCTGAAAATCAAAGTATGAAAAGCCGTTAAGTTTTTCCGGAAATTGCGCACGTGCGGCGAGCAGACTCTTGAACTGTGTTGCGTCCGGGCTGGCAGGCGTCAGTCCCGCATACTTATGCAAAATATCGCTTTTCGATGAACCGAACAGCACCGTGGGAGTCATCGCCAGGTAGTAGAAATTCCATTGCGCCATCCCCGCAGTGCTTTGCCCGCCCCGGAGAGACACCTTCATGTATGTGGCGTCGCCGTCGTTGCGTTCGGAGGTGATCTGATCGCCCATCAGCGTGCGCGTCAATTTCAGCGCGTTGGTTTTGTTCCGGACCCCGATCAGATAGACCTTCTGCGTGTCGTCGAGGACCGGGCTGGTCTGTAACCAGGCGACCTCCCCGGTGACCAGGCCCAGCGCGTCGGGTAGCGGCATTCCGAGGCGCGTTTCCGCCATTTGCTCTAGCGGATTGGCAGTTTGCGTCTGTGTGCCGCTCGAAGCGAACGCATGCTGCAAAGTGTCGTAGATGCCAAGCAGATTGAATTGCGTTTCCCCGTAATAAACGGTCTCGGGCGAAAGATAGCCCCAAGAGACCGGGTTGGCTTGACCATACGCCCATAGATCAAAGAGACTGCCGGGCGCGGTGTTCCCAAGAACTGCCCCTGTCATCCGGGTTCTTGCGCCTTCGAGCAAAACACGTCCCGCGACAGAATGAACGGAATCCAGTTTCAGTGCGGAAAGCAACACTCTGACCTGGGCCGTTGCGGTTGCCGGTGAACTCGTGGCGATCTGTTCAGCACTGGGAATCCCCAGAAAGAATTCCAGGATCCCGCCATTCAACAGGGAGTTCGCTTCTCGGTAGGCGGTTGATTGAGATAGTACGTAGGCGCCGGGTTTGCCATTCACGACATTCAATACTTCTTCGAATACCGGCATCTCATTCGCACTGACAGCATATTTGCCGAACTCCGCCCAGTAGGTGATTCCGTTTTTCCGCTCGACCTTCAATGCCGGAACTCCGGACACAGTCAACTCCGTCAGTTTTGGAATGTCTTTCTCGGCGCCCCGCAGGCGCATGACCGCCTTCGATAACAATTCTTCTTTTCCAGTACGGTCGTAAATCAAGAACATGCCATTCCACGAGGGCACGGCCGCAGCCTTATCTCCAGTCGTTTTCGATGTCGTTGTATGGCCTTCCGGCTGGCGCAAATAGCCGATGAGGAAAGGATTGTCTAGCAAATTCAAATATTGCTCGAACTCCTCGCGGCTCAGCGCGGTCTTGTTCTTCTGACTGGGCGCGTCATTGACTAGGGAATCGAAGAAGGAAGCCCGTGCGGAAGCAAATTGCGGGTCGTCCCAAAGCGCAAAGAGAGAATTATTCTTCCGAATCTCCCCCGAGGGGTTGCCATGCCAAAGCAGGTAAAATAAGGTGCGCCCAGGCAATTTGCCAGGATCCACTGGGGACTGCGCCGCAACGTACGTGCCATGGAGCAGGGCAAAGACGAGTGCGAGCCTGAAACTGCGGGGAAGCCAGCCGAAAAACATTCGCAAGAGACCCTCCATCAAACTGAAGCTAATGAAAATCCTAGCTTTCCACGTAGAAACACAGAAGCCCCGTTCCCGGTTGAGTTTCCAGAACAGGGAACAGGGCTTCGAGAATGTCCGCAGTTATCGAGGGCGCCGGCACTGGGCTTACTTGGCCGGCGCGGCGGTGGTGTCCTTTGGCGTGGAGAGATACCCCGTGATCTGGTTCTTCCCTACGTCGAATACCACAATTTCATAGGGAGTCAGCCGCGCGCTGCCCTTCATATAGAACTGCACGGGTTCGCCGCTAGTCTTGTCCTTCTTTTCAATGGACTTGTCATCTGCCAGCACGATGATGGTGTACCGGGATTTCTTCTGGTCGGTCTTGTTCAGGGCGATCTGCACCGGTCCTACGCGTTGGGCGTTCTTGGATTTCTGGATCGTGAACTCGTAATAATTGCGGTCGCCTCTGCGCTTCAACTCTTCTAGGTCGTCATGGTTGCGAGCGATCAATCCACTCATCACGCCCATGTCTCCGGCCGCCCGGTCGAGTTTGGTCTTGGTCGCTTCCAGGTCTGTCCGCGTCGTTTCGATATCCTTCTTCGCTCCAGTGACGTCCGTGGCCACAGCGCCGATCTTTTCTTCGCTTTCCTTTTGCGCAGTGGTTATTTGCTGGGTGAGCTTCTGGTCGGAGGCAATCTGCTGCTTGCGGATGGCTTCGGCACGGCTCCGGGCATCCGCCAATTCCGCCTGGGTCATGCCGACTTTTTGCGACGTCACATCCACTTGCCCCTTTAGATCCGCGATGCGCGTATTGGCCTGCTCCAGTTGCGCGGTTAGAATCTTGTTTTGTTCCTCGTTCTTGGAAAGTTCCTGTTCCAGCCGTGTTTGGACGGAATGTCCGGCATAGCCAATCAGAGCTAATCCCGCGATCAGCAATCCGAATAGCACCGCAATCCAGCGCGGTGTTCCCGTATTTTCATACTGATAGGACTCCTGCGGACTGGGCACGTTTGGAGAAATGCTCATGTTCCTCACCCCTAGGGATAAATGGCAAAGGATGTCATCGTCTGACCCCAGAATTATCCAACGGGTGGGGTTGCATGTCCAATGAGGTTGCGCCGGATGTTCCGTTCCGTTACTTGTGCTTCTGCCGGCTCCCGGAGCCTCTCTCGGGCCAACGGGCGAAAATCGTGGTGTGCAGTCCCCCGCGAGGCGTGAATTCTCCTTTGATGACGCACCACTCGGGCTGCACCGCTTTGACGAAGTCATGAAGAATCTTGTTCACGGCATTTTCGTAGAATATGCCCAGGGCGCGGTAGGCGAGCAGGTACATTTTCAGGGATTTCAGCTCCACACACGATTTCCGCGGCTTGTATTGGATGATGATCGTGCCAAAGTCCGGCAAGCCCGTTTTCGGGCAGACCGAGGTGTACTCGGGATAACGGGTGGTGATCACATAGCCTGGATACTGGTTCGGCCAAGTTTCCAGTTCGGGTAGCTTGGCACGTACGCCCGCTTTCGCATGTTCTTCCGTATACTCCGGCATCGCTTTCCTTTCAGGACAAAAAGTTCATTTTTAGAAGTACTATTGTATTGTCGAATACGCAAACCAGCGGGGCCTTGCCTGACGACGGGCAATGGCCTATGCTGTGCCCGACTGCAAAGGATCCTAGGCGCCCAATGACCTGCCCGGTCTGCAAAAGTATTGACGCGCGTCGCTCGCGTCGGCAGTATGCTGGCGACTACATCTTCAGCATCTTTGGCGTTTACCCCTGGCGATGCAAAACCTGTGAAACCCGTTTTCATGCTCGCCTGATGACGCTGAGCGATTCGCTTCACGCGCATTGCCCAATTTGCGGCAATGCCGAATTACAACGCATCGCCGCAGATCGCGTGGATACTCCACTCGGCTTTTTGTGGCGGCGTCTCTCGATTCCTGCCTATCGCTGCGAGCCTTGCCGCTATAAGTACTTTTCCGTTCGGCCCTACCGCAACAGGGAGCGCGAGTTGGCGGGAATTACCTCGGCCGACTGAAGTTTCTCGCAGAGCAACTACACGGGACAATCGATCGCCTTACTCTGCCGAATCAGCCCTCGTTCGTCGCTACCCACCGCGTACCGGCACTTCGGATCATTCACGTCCTCCAGCAGCAGATCGTAAGCGCTGCCATTCTTCGAAATCATCAATCGCAGTTTCCAGCCCGGCACGATTTCCGGTCCGCTCCCATACATCGCGTGCGCCACTGTCGGCATAGATTCGGGAGCCCATTTTGTTCCCGAATCCGTGAAGTCGCCATTCGAAATGAAGTTATCCCAGGTGGCGTACACTCCGTTCTTTTGCTTGTAGTTTGCTTCCGCAGTATTGATTGCCCGCACGATGTTCACGGCCAGGCTCCGTCTCTCTCTGTCGCGATCTGCCGCTCCCGGCGAGGGAGCTTTCTGGCCGCTCGCGCCGGGTAACGCCCCTAATATCGTCCCCAGTAAGATGGTTGCCGCGGCCCCCCACTTTGCCGTCATGAGCCTCACCTTTCCGCATGGAGCATGTCTGCTGCTCCCGTGCCGATTGGATGATGCCATTGCCGGGCTCGTGATTCCAAGCGTGCCGCCTTTATTCATACCGCAGCGCGATCATCGGATCGACGCGACTTGCCCGGCGGGCAGGGACATAACAAGCCAATAGGGCCACGGTAGCAACAACGAGCACGACCGTTGCGAGCGTGAGCGGATCGTTCGCGCTGACGCCGAATAGCAGGCTGCCGATCAGGCGGCCCACAAATAACGCTGCGGTCACTCCAGCGGCCAGCCCAATCAGGACTGGTGCCATGCCCTGACGAAGTACCATGCGAAGCAAATCTCCCAGGTTGGCCCCGAGCGCGATTCGAATTCCCAGTTCCTGGTGGCGCTGTTCGACCGAGTAGCCGACTACGCCGAAAATTCCCAGCGAAGCAAGAAGCAGCGAGGACAATGCAAACAGCATTGCCAGCAGCATGGGAAAGCGGCGCGCGTCCAGCGAATGCGAAACAATTTGCGACATGGGCCGAAGCATGGTGATGGGGAGGTCGGCGTCAATATTGTGAATCAGTTCGCGCACAGAGCCAACATAGGCGTCCGGATCGCTGCCGGTGAGGAGAACAATCGCCGCCGATGTGGGAACCGAATGGCTGTTGAACCACTCCGGTACGTACACCATCATGAGCGGCGGCTGATCGAGTTGTACGGTGCGAATATCGCCGACAACACCGACAACCTCCGCGGGTGCATCCGGACCCCACTGCGTGATGCAGATTTGCCCGATGGGATTTTTCCCGGACCAAAAGCGATCTGCGACACTTTGCGACACCACAACTATCTTTCGGTTGCGGTCCTCAGGCCCGAAGATTCTGCCCTGCAATAATGGGATTCCCATCGCCGAAAAATAGCCGGGGCTGACCGGGCGATAGTTGGCTTGGGGCGTCTCGGAGTTGGATTTCGGCGCCTCCGGAATGGTAATGCCGGTCACGCTCCCCTCGCCTCCAAGAGGCGGGATGCTCACCCATCCGGCGGCGTGAATTCCCGGAAGCGACTGAAGGCCTGCCAGAACCCTATCGTAAAAGAGGACGCGATCGCCAGGCCGGGAATAGCTTTGCGGCGGCAGATTGAGGCTCGCAATCAGGACATTCTCCACGGCGAATCCGGTGTGAACATGGAGGAGCTGGCCGAGACTGGCGATCAAAAGACCGGCAAGAATCAAAAGCAGCGTTGTTATCCCAACTTCGAAGCCAACCAGAGTTTGGCGAAGGAAGCGCGTGCCGCGGCTTTCTGTTGTCGACGCCGCACCGGACTTCAGCGCATCCACGGGCTGGGAACGTGCTACGCGCAAAGCGGGAACAACTCCAAAAATAGCGCCAGTGGCCACAGAGGTGGCCAGAGCAAACAAAAGGACGCGCCCGTCTATGTGCACTTCATCAAGACGCGGAATTCCGGGCGGTGCCAGATGAACCAGCCACTTCACCGCCGAGCTGGCGATGCAGATGCCCAGCGCCCCGCCGCCGAAGCTCAAAAGAAAAGTTTCCGTAAGCAATTGTCGAATGATGCGGCCATGCGTGGCACCTAACGAGGCGCGTATCGCGGCCTCGCGTATGCGGCCGGGAACGCGCGCGAGCAGCAAACTGGCTAGATTGGCGCAGACAATCAGTAGCACGGCGACAGTGGCGGCAAGGAGAAACAGCAACCCACGTCGTGCGGGCCCGACGACTTCCATTTCCAATGGCACGAGCGTTGCCTGTAGATCGACACCTTCGTTGGCCTGTCTGGCAATCTGTGCCTGGACGACGTTGAGTTCCGCCAGCGCTTGCTCCGGCGTGACGCCCGCTTTGAGACGCGCCACAGCGGCGAAATCGAACTCGCCAACAAGAGTCTGCTCATACTCTGCAGTGCCGTTCAGTGGTTTGAAGTAGGCGAGGCGAGAGTACGTATCCTCCCCTCCAAGAGCCGGAGGAAATGGAAATGATGGCGGGAGGATGCCGACGATTTCGTGCGGTATCCCGTCGAGGGTGATGGTTCGACCGATCGCGTTGGGATCACTCTGAAAGCGATTACGCCAGAACGCGTCGGTGAGCATGACGACGTGGCCACGACTGGGTTCATCTTCCTCGGCGCGAAATGTTCTACCGAGCGCAGGTTGGATTCCGAGCACATTGAAAATATTTGCCGAGGCGCGCACGCCGTGAAGAACTTCAGGCTGGTCGAGCCCCGTCAGGTCGGCCGAGGTGGATTCGGCAATGGCCACATCCTGAAACGTGTGAACTTGTTTTTGCCAAATCCGAAAATCGGGAATGTTTGCCCTTAGGGTCGGGTAAAACTTGGCAAGCTGGGGTACGATTTCGCGCACTAAATAAAGTCGCTGGGCATCAGGATAGGCGAGAGGTCGAAGCAGAGCGGAATTCACCACGGAGAAGATGGCGGTGGTGGCGCCAATGCCAAGCGCAAGAGTGAGAACCGCGACAGACGTAAAACTAGGGGATTTGCGCAGTTGCCGCAGCGCATAGCGGCAATCCGCAATTACCGATTGCAGCCAGTTCCCCAGGCGCTGCTCGCGGACTTGTTCCTTCACTTGTTCAATTCCACCCAGTTGGATGCGTGCGACGCGTTGCGCTTCGTTGGCCGGCATGCCAATACGCAAGTTTTCTTCCACGAGCATTTCCAGGTGGGACCGCACTTCCTCGCCGAGGTCTATGTCCACACGCCGAGTCGCAAACAAATTCCGCAGGAAACTTTGTGCCTTCACAAACAACGGCATGCCAAACACCCCGCTACAATGTTTCTAATGCTTGCCCAATCGCCCAGGAAATGCGCCCCCACCGCTTCGTTTCCACTTCGAGCTGTTTTCGTCCAGCCTTCGTCAGTCGATAATACTTTGCGCGGCGGTTGTTCTCGGATTCTCCCCAAAAAGACGAAATCCACCCCTCCTCCTCTATTCGATGGACGGCGGGGAAAAGGGAACCGGGCTTGACGCTAAAAGTCCCCGAAGTGATCTGCTCAATTCTCCGGGAGATGCCCAATCCGTGCAGCTCGCCCGCGACCAGCGATTTCAGGATCAACAAATCCAACGTGCCTTGCAGCAGGGTGGTGGTTTCGGAACTCAAAGGCTTCTCCTATCGAGAGTCTATAGGAATCTTACCCGTCTACCTATAGGCTGTCAATAGGAGGCAATGCTCCAATGCTCCCGTTCCTCGAGTTCCTCGGACGGCAGCCGGACCCAGTGATACCCCGTGACCCAGTGATGAATTTCTGTTCCTCGGAGCCACAGTAGAGTATGATTTCGGCCCGAACCAGCTGTGTCCCCTAAAGCGGAGTTCCGGAGGTGTGTATGGCTGCACCCTCACCCAGCACCGAAACAGCTCGCCTGGTAGCGCTCAACCGCTACGCCATTCTCGATAGTGAACCAGAGCAATCATTCGATGACTTGGTGATTCTGGCCGCGCACATTTGCAAGACCCCTATTGCGATGCTTTCCCTGGTCGACGACCACCGCCAATGGTTTAAGTCCAAGCTGGGCGTACAAGTGCGGGAAACTCCGAGAGAAAGTTCCATATGCGTGCACGCTATCCAACAGGAGGACCTCTTCATCGTCCCCGACACGTTGCAGGACCCTAGATTCCGCGAGAATCCACTGGTCACAGGAGAACCACACATTCGCTTTTATGCTGGCGCGCCTCTTATCAATGAGGATGGATTTGCCCTCGGTACACTCTGTGTCGTGGATCGCGAGCCGCGCCAGCTCGACGCTGAGCAGAAAGAGGCGATCAACGCCCTCAGCCGCCTCGCTCTCCGCCAAATGGAGTTGCGCATGAACCTGCAACTACTGAAGGATGCGCTGAACGACAGAACCCGCGAAGAGCACGCCCGCGAACTGGAGTTGAAACGGCTCGAAGAAAAATTGGTGCGCATCCTCGGGTTGAGAATTTAGTCTGTCCTCGACGACTTCCCTGAGTTTACCGACATCTCTGCCGGAGCCCTTCCTTTGTGCCAGTCCCGGATTAACTCTGAGCCGAACCGTGCGAGCAGGTTCCATGTCCGGCGCAGCAGCTCTGTCCGTCCTTATTGTTGCAGGCCATCGCGTCCTTTCCGCAGCAGCTCTTGTTGTTCTCGGAAGCGCACTGTTTGCCGTCTTTGCCGGCGCAGCAGTTCATGGCCGTCCGGGTGGCTTTGCCAGCTTTCTTGCAGCACGCCATGTCCTTGCCTGCACCGCAAGACATGGCCGGCGCCGCCGCGCTTTCTTTACGCTGATCCTTCTTGTGTTCACAGCAGGCACATGCCGACGTTCCCGCGGTCTTTCCCGAATCTGCCGCTGCCGGTGGTGCCTGCGTCTGTGGAGCGGCTGGTTGTGGTGCGGTGTTCTGTTGCGCGATCAGCGGAAACCAGGCAGCCACCGCGAGGATCATCAGGATTGCGATCATTCGGATTCTCATTTTTTCACCTTTATTGTGTTCTGTTCTTTGTTGTAGGGGTGGGAAGCACGTCCCACGCGGTCACAGCCTTGGATAGAAAGCAGGGTTGGGAAGGAAGCGATTTCAGAGGCGAAGAATGTGGAAGGAGTCTATCGGAATCCCAGCGGAGTCATTCAGTACGCCAGCAAAGGCGTGCCCCCTATGAGGCGCAGTCAGCTCGAACGAGGGGAGAGAGCCGAGCACATACTTTCCCGAGAAATATTTTTCGGCGAGAGTTGCCGACAACTCGATCAACATGTGCTTGGCGACGGAACAGCAATCGGCATGCGAAGAGTGGAGGTGCGGACAGCCCGAGAGCGACGAAGCTAAGACCGCCTCTTTCTGGCTCTCGCGTGGGCAGCAGCTGTGGCGCGTAGGGGAAGGTTCAGGTTGGTAGGCAGGTGAAGCTCCTGCCAGCACCACAACTGCTGCCCGAGAGTGTTGGCCTTCACACCCCAAAATGGGCCGGTTGACGGTCCAGCCGAGGAGCGCGACGATCAAGACCACCCCGAGAGATCGTCTGGCCATAACGGGCTCATTATGGGGGCGGGAAGTGGCAAATTCTGTGACCACCATCACCTTTTGCTGTTCGGGGGAATAATTTTTCAACAGCCGCCAAACCGGGTATCCTACTGCCGGCATGGCACATTTCCTTCTCGTTCAACGAAGACTCGCGCTTCTCTCTTTGTTCTTGGGGCTGGTCAGCTGTTTCGCTCCAATCGAAGCCCTCGCGCAGGTCCGTAGGGTCTGTCCCGGCGGGGTAACCCTCAAATCGAGTGCCGGAATCACGGCGCAAGGGTCTCTTCTCTTGACCGAAGTCCTAGGACCCAAATCCCTGCCCAAATTCACCAGTGAATGGGATGGCCAGGACGTTCCCCTTTGGCGGGAAGACGAAAAATCGCCCACACTCCATGGCCTGATTGGGATTGACCTGGAAAAGGTTCCCGGTAAGTATGAATGGAAGGTCTCTTGGCCCGAGCCGGAGGGGCAACCCCAAACTTGCAGCATCTCCATTACGGTTCACGCCGGCAAATTTCCCACCGAACACCTCAAAGTGGAGCAGCAGTTTGTCCAGCCGGATCCAGAACAACAGAAGCGCGCCGACGAAGACCAGAAGAAGATGCAGGCTATCTACTCTACAGTGACTCCAGAGCGTTTGTGGGACGGCAAGTTCCGTCTGCCGTTAAAGGATGTGACCACCGGGGGAAATTTCGGACGCCGCCGCATCCTCAACGGGCAAGCGCGTTCCCCTCATGCTGGCGTTGATTTTCCCGCGGCTACGGGTACGCCCGTGTTCGCTTCGCAATCCGGCAAAGTCGTCCTCGCGGAAAATCTCTACTACTCCGGAAACACCGTGGTGATCGATCACGGTTACGGCATCTACACGCTCTACGCGCATCTCTCCGAAATCGACGCGGGTACAGGCGACCGGGTAAAAGTTGGAGCAGAAATCGGCAGGGTCGGCGCCACCGGGCGCGTGACCGGGCCGCATCTGCATTGGGGCCTGACGATCGATCACGCCCGCGTCAACGCCATGCAAATCGCGCAGCACCAGCCCTGACCGCCGAGAAGTATTCCTCCACTACTTCAGATACGTCCGCACGATCTCGATCAAGTCTTCCGCCGCTTCCGCCGAGGATTTCGTCTTGCGCGGCATGTGATTCAGGATGTGATCCTCCATCAGTTCGCCCATCAGGCTATTGATCGCCCCGCGGGCCGCTGCCAGCCGTTGCAGCACATCCGCGCAATGAGCGTCCTCTTCGAGTGCGCGAAGGGCGGACTCCAGCTGGCCGATGACCTTTTTTGTACGGGAAATCAGTTCGACTTTTTCGCGTGATAAGTGAGACATAATGTTTGACTACCCTAGGGGGGTATGGTATCAAGGAAACAGCCTCGAGTGCAACCGCCACCGCGCCGCCTCCGGGGCAAGTCAGAGTACCGTGAATCGAAAGCGAAAAGCACACGAAAAAAGGAGGGGCGATGTTACAAACCGTTCATCAAAATCAAGGAGCCCCTCGGGCATCCTCAATCTACTGCCGATGGATACGCGAGAACCGAAACGAAGGCACCCGCTTGGTCGCTGTGTGGATCGACAGCAATATGCGCTGTTTTGAGCGGGAATTTCCATCGCCTTGCGACGAGGAAGTGTTGCAACAGGATGCCTTGGAAGAGCCGGGCGGGGTCGGGTCCTTCCCGTTGAAGTTACAGACGGTCTTCGAAATCCCAGAATATTGATCATGAAGTTCAGGTTGCAAACCGTACGCGCGACGTTCCGCTACGCGCCGCTTCTTTTGCGGCTTTGGGCGGTCGTGTGTCTCTCTCTGTCGTGCTGCCTGGTTGCGCGCGCCCAGAACAACCTCGCCAATAATACGGCGGAGAATCCACCCGACGCTGTGTCCACTGGCGCCGCGGATGACCCGTTAACCACCATGTTTCCCCACGCCGAATGGGATCGGCTGTGGCTTTCCGGCCAAGCCAATTTTATCTCCCAGTGGCATCCCACTTTTCATTCGCCTTATCAAGGGCCACACAGCCTTTCACCGGAAGCGCAGGATGCTACCTCGCGCGTTTTGACATTGTTCACCGGGTACCGCCTCACGGACTCTACAGAATTTCTTTGCGACGTGCAGGAGACCGGAGGGAACGGCCTTGGCCAAGCCCTCGGCGTTGCGGGCTTTTTCAATCTGGATGTAGTGCGCAATCCCACCCTCAGCAAGGCGCCCTACGTGGCGCGGTTGATGTGGCATCAGATCATTCCCCTGGGCAGCAAGAGGGTTGTGTCCGCGCGCAGCCCCCTCTCTTTGTTTAGCGAATTGCCGGAGCGGCGCCTGGAAATACGCTTCGGGAAAATGAGCCTGGTCGACTTTTTCGACTTAAATGCCTACGGAACCGACAGTAATTTTCAATTCATGAACTGGGCCGTCGACAACAATGGGGCGTACGACTATGCCGCCGACACCCGAGGTTTCACCTTCGCTGCCCTCATCGAATATCACGACCGCAACTATGTCATCCGCTTTGCTGAGGCGCTTATGCCCAAGGTGGCCAACGGAATTCACCTGGACGCCGACCTCGCCCGCGCTCGTGCCGAAAATATCGAGTTCGAGTTGCACGGCCGTGTACTCGGGAAACAGCAAGGTGTCGTGCGGGTGCTTTCTTACGTGAACCACGCCAACATGGGCGATTACAGCCAGCAAATCAACGAATGGCTCGCCAATCCCACCACGCCAACTCCGGAGATCACCAATCATCCTTTGCAAACAACCGTGAAGTACGGTTTTGGAGTGAACCTTGAGCAACCCTTGACGGATTGGGTCGGTCTCTTCGGCCGCTGGGGCTGGAATGAAGGCCAGCATGAATCCTATGCGTACACCGAAGTCGATCAGACTTGGCAAATCGGTGTCGGGGGGAATGGCTCGCACTGGGGCCGCCGCGCCGATCGCATGGGTTTGGTTTTCGTCAGCAACGGCATCAATCATGAACACGCCTTGTACCTGGGCTACGGTGGCCTCGGTTTCCTGCTCGGTGACGGCAAATTAAATTACGGGCGCGAGAATATCCTCGAGAGCTACTACACGTTGCATGCGTGGCGAGGAATTTTCCCTTCCTTCGACTTGCAGTACGTTGTGAATCCCGGGTATAACCGCGATCGCGGACCGGTGATCGTTCCGAGTCTTCGATTGCACCTGGAGTTCTAGCGTGGAAAAGTATCGCTTGGATCAGTTCGTCTGCGCCAAGGACGTGTTCGCTTCGGCAAGACGCGCGCGGGTGCTTTTGACAATGCCTGCAAAACGCCGGGTGAGTTCCCGAATCCGGTCGGGTTTGTGCAGCAGCATCGATTCACGAGGGATCAGTTCCTTGCCAATGCTGAGGGCAGAAGCGCCGGCCAGCAGATAGTGCGCTGCGTTTTGCTGCGTGACCCCGCCCCCGGCGATCAGAGGAATATCGGGAAAGGGACGCCGCAGGGCCCGAATGTAATTGTCGCCACCAACCATCGAACAGGGAAAAATCTTCACAAAATCAGCGCCTGCCTTCCAGGCCGCCAGAATCTCTGTCGGGGTCAGGGCCCCGCTCATCATGATCAAGTTGGGATTCTCCGCTACAAGCTGCACCGTCGGAATATCCAGTGCGGGATTGCTGATGAATTGAGCCCCAGCTTTTATGCATTCGCGCGCAGTCAGGGCATCCAACACTGTGCCTGCGCCGATAATCACGTCCGGCACCTTCTTGACGATTTCGTGAATTACCTCAATCGCGCCCGGGACCGTCATGGTGACTTCAATAATGGGGATTCCGCCATGAGCCACTTCTTCCACCGCGAAGCGTGCATCCGCCCCAGACGACGTTCGAATGACGGGCACAATCCCCACTTCTTCCACCCGGCTTCTCAACTGTTGTTTATCCATGGCAGAAGAGCTCCCTGAGCACGCACCGCAGAGGTTGTCCTGCGGCGATGGTCACTGGCTGCTGCCAGCATTATAGTGTGCGTAGACGTATTTTCCAGTGGTCACGTCAATGGAAGTGCGCCCGGCATCTCAGTGGTAAACTCTGGGCTGAGAAAGGGTCATTTTATGGCGAACAAGAATACGAAACGCAAAAAGACGAACACGCGCAAATCTCGTGTCGTTAAGAAAGCTAAAACAAAAGCGGCAATCAAGACGAAATCGCCGCGGAAAAAGAAAATAGCAGCGAAGCCCAAGTCCAAACCAGCCCGTCGCAAACAGTGGGGCCGTCCTAACGCTGGAGAACTTGTCTCCTACGAACAGCGGGGTTTGGGGGCGCGCTCGGGCGGACAGTCTGGCGATACGCAAGGCATTGTTTCCGGACCGGATGTCGATTCGGAGAGCGTCGAAGAACTGTTAGAAGAAGGACAATCTTACGAAGCCGAAGTCGTCAACGGGGTCGAAAATGCGCCCGACCCGGATCAGGGCGAGGTTCGCACGCGAGAGGTTGAGGAAGATGATGTCCCCGAGGAATATCGCGACAAGGATTAACATCGTTCGCGCTTCCTGGTCCCCTGATGCTTATCGGAATCATTTCAGACACCCATGGACTTCTGCGGCCTGAAGCAGAGCGTGCACTCCAAGGAGTGAATCTAATAATTCATGCGGGCGATGTCGGCGATCCCGAAATTCTGGCCAAATTAAAGCTTATCGCGCCGGTGTTTGCTGTGCGCGGCAATGTGGACACCGCCCCCTGGGCCAAGGAATTGCCTGTCACGACCGTAGTGGAAGCGGGGGCAACTAGTCTTTACGTATTGCATAATCTCCGCGAATTGGACTTGCGGCCAGAGGCTGCCAAATTCGATTTTGTGATGAGCGGCCACACTCATCATCCGGAGCAACTGGAACAGCAGGGAGTGCTCTACATTAATCCCGGCAGTGCCGGGCCGCGACGTTTCCGTCTGCCTGTAAGCCTGGCGCTCCTCAATCTCGCGAAGCGGCCATGGAAAGCGGAGTTTGTTGAGCTTCTCCACTGAGTGTAACCGCGTAGGGTGATCACGACCCCGAGCGCGTATGCGGGTTAAGACCCAATGTGGGGAGGAATTTCACCCCTCGGCGCGTCCCCACTTCCTGCCTCTCCGCAATCGCCTCATTTTCAGTGCAAAGTAATCCTCCGCGTGGAGTGGCGCGTGCTCCTTTATCTTCGGGTGCGCGCCAAACCCCGATCGAATTGAGACGTGGCGAGTGTCCCTTCCCCTGGAGTCCGCGCCACCCAGTTGGGGGATACCATGAAGCCATACCGGGAAATTGCGGCCCTCTCTGCTCTACAAGTAATTTGTTTTCTGCTTCTTAGTCACTTGGAGCCGGATTTCTTTTTACTCCATTTCTACCAGACGATTATCTACTTGGCGATTCTCATCATGTTGTTTTACATGGAGGATCGTTGGGCCTACATGATCGGCATCGTTGCTCCAGCCTTCTGGCTGATTATGAGCTTTTCCACCGGCCTGCTCGGAGGGGCAGTTCGGCAAATTTTGCAACTTGGCAGCGGCCATTCGCTCAGCAACGGGGTGAGCTTTCTGGCCGCAGTAACCGCGCTTCTTAGCTTGTTGACGATGGCGACCTGCCTGCGCCGTTGGATGAAGGAGTACGCCGGACTGGGGAAGTCGCTCAATACGTTTGCGATTACCTTTGGGATCGTGGCGGTCTACTACGGGATCCTGGTCGCCTGGTTCTGGCACATTATCCCCTTCGCCGCCCTCGCATACTGACTACCCTATCGCTGCTAGCCAGTGAGTCCCAAGGCCCCAATTTGTCGGGGGCCGGTGCCGCGGTCTTCGCAAAATGGGCACTATTCTCCCGGAAGTACTGGCGTACTGTGACGGAAGGCTGTAAATTAGTACCGCTCAGCTATTGTCCGAGCTCGGCTTTCCGGTCAAACTAATTCGTCGACCTGGCCGCACGTTTGTCATACCGGTTCTAGGCACCGACCCGCTGCCTGACATGCGCTGCTGTAGGTTTCCCGGCCAGAGGTTTCACGGCGGACCAGGAGAGCTGAGGAGAAGGTCCCCATGGGCGTTTTACACTTTCGCTATCGAGAACGCCGCCGCACGCTGCGTGTGTCTCTGGCCCTGCCCATCGTGGTGCATGGTCAGAACGATGTCGGCGAAAAATTTTGTGTGCGCGCTACCACTCGCTCCATCAACAAGCAGGGTGCGCTCTTAGCCATGGACGAAATGGTCGTTCCGGGTCAGTCCCTCCTCATCGTGAACGAGAACACCAATCGCTCAACCGAAGCGCGTGTGGCGCACGTCCGGCGGGAGCGCGACGGCAAGCTGCACGTCGGCTTGGAATTTGTGAACCCCGAGCAGAACTTCTGGATGATGACTTTTCCTCTCCCCGGCGCAAGACCGCTCCGGCGCGCGAATGGCGCCAAGGGCTAGTCCGCAACTCACCTTCCTTTCGCATTCGTTTCCCTGACTCCAACCTACTCGAATTCCCTGAATGGTTTCTGCTCTGAAGGCAAAAATGGCACCGCAGGGAGTTTCCCCACGGTGCCTGGAAGTAGAATCTTTTATGAACGCGAATCCACCAACCGGATGGCTTCGTTGACCTCGTGGATGGCCTTGTCGATATGGCCAAACGCCCGCTGCTGAAGACCCTGGGCGAACCCATTGTCTTCTTCCTGCGAGATGTCTTGCGGTGCCTTGTCCAGCAACTGCTTGGCGCGGTGCAAGCGGCCAGTGTGGTCCAACCCAGCGTCAACTGGCGGATGATCGTAGAGGTCCTTGCCGTCGTCGATGGATGCCTTCTTGATCTCGGCAATCGCGTCATCAATGGCGTGAATCGCTTCCTTCTCTTCGAGTCGCAGTTCGCCGCCATCGTGAGCTTCCAGATGGGCACGAGCGGTCGGGAGATCTGTGAGCGCGTGCAAATAAGCGGGATGCCTACCCTGCGCAAAGGCATGGCTTGTTCCCAGCATCAGGATGATCGCGAAAAAGAAGGCTACAGCCGTACCTCGGGCGATCGACTTCATCGTCATGGGATCTCCTTAGATGTTTTTTTGACTGTCGCGATTTGTATCGCCGAAAAGGGTCTGGGCGGCTCAACACATCAGGCACTTATTTACTGTAACCCCGAGGTTGTCGCCGAGTTGCGCAAGCTGGATCCCGCATGAGCATTCCGTTTCCTGTCCCACCGTACAGGATACGCTGTCATTGCGACGCGGATTATTCCGGAAAGGTCACATGCGTTTTCTTCGCTTGGCCGTCTTCCGCTTTTTCTTCTTCCTACCACCTGCTGCAACAGGTGAACACAGCGATTCGCGCGCCCCTCGCGGCAATTTGGCGAGAACAAGGTCGTAGGATTTTCGAAGTAGCGCTGCCACTTCGGTGAGGGAAAGAGTCTCCGGCGTCTCAATCGCAATCCATTTTGCCCGTGCCAAATAGGGCGCAGGAAGAATGCCAGGCCTTTCGATAAGTTCTGCGAACTCTTCCAGGTCCGTTTTTAAGCTGAGCCACAGCCGACCCGGTTCCAGCGGCGTAATCGCAAACATCTTACCGCCGACCTTGAACAATAAATCGTCTTCCCACTGGATTTGTTCCGTGGCTCCGGGAAACCCAAGACAAATCTTCCGCAGTTGATCAATGTTCATCGTCGAACCCACTCTTCTCGCCGCGACGGAGGATAGTCTAACGGGAAGGTTTTTCCGGGGGAAGTGCCTGTGGGTAAGAGGACCTGGAAGGCGAAGAGAACTCATGAACAAAAATTGGCCGTTAGCATTGCTGGGAGTGGCGTTGGCTTTGGGATTCCAGAACGTGGCGCAGGAACCCGCGCCGAAACGTGAACCACTCACCTTTTCTCTGGATTGTGCCGGAGGCGATTGCCCGCTGTTGAAAGGACCACCACAAACCAGTGGCATGCGCGGCGGCTCTGTAAAATTGAAACCTGGCCAGAGCGTGGGCTGGCATTCTACCGGCCGAAACGAAGAAGCGCTGACCGTTTTGCACGGCAACGGTGCCGCAAACATTGCAGGTCTCGCCGACGTACCGCTGCATGCCAATATGCTTGCCTACATCCCGCCGAACGCGCGTCACAACGTGACCAACACAGGCACCGAACTCCTCGAGTATGTTTGGGTGGTGGCTCCTCTGGGAGGAGCGAAGTAAATTCTCCCCGCGCGGAGGCGGAATTTGCCCTGTTATTGCGTCGCGTAACGACGAAAGAAAGAATCCGGCTTCCATTGTGGACGAGCCGGCGTGTCGGCGGTGTCGCTCAGCAATCGGCGTATGATTTCCTCGTACAACGCGGCAGCCTGCAAATCGACTGGTTGGTTGATATCGTCTGAAGGGGCGTGATAGCGGTTCGTCAGCCAATCCTTGAACACTTTTTGCTCCGGCGTGCCCAGTTCGAAACCCACATCCATCTTGACCGCGGGAACGCCCTTATGAATGAAGCTATATTGATCGCTGCGCACAAACGCGTTTCGCAGCGGTTCGGGATCCGCAATGGGCTTGACGCCCAGCGATTCCGCAACCGCCGCCGCGCGTGTGCCCAGATCCGATTCCTCCAGACCTAGAATCTTCAGGAACTTCAACGGCACAATTGGCAGGAACATATCCACGTTGATATCCGCAACAATCGAGTGGATCGGCACCGTCGGACGATCCGCAAAGTACTTGGAACCCAACAGCCCCTTTTCTTCGCCAGTCACCAGTAGAAAGAGGATCGACCGGCTCAACCTTTCGGGGTGCGCCTTCAGTTGCGCCGCTTCGTCTAGCACTAACGCCGTTCCGGAGCCATCATCCATCGCTCCATTGTAGATGCGGTCGCCATGTACGGGAGCCCCGATCCCCAGGTGGTCGATGTGTGCCGAAAGCACGACATATTCACTCTTCAATACCGGATCCCCACCCTGCAGCTTGGCCACCAGATTTGCAGACTCCACGGATTTCGTCAGAATCTCGGCCCGCGCTTCGAGCGACGTACGCAACGCGAAGTGCGTTCCGCAAACGTGTGTCCGGATCCGGCAAACAATGCCTCGGCGGAAGCAGGATTGAACAAAACCCCGATCTTCAGGCCAGCCGTTTCGTGAAACGCGGGGTCCGCCAGGTCCATCGCAGGATGGTTGCGGTTAATGGAGATGCGCGTCCACGGGATGTCCATCGATGCCGGATTCAGGAGCGATACGATCCCGATAACGCCCGCCCCCCGCAGGGCTTTCCAGCGCTCCGCCGTCGTCTGGTAATGCGAAGCCAGTGCCGTAGGAATATCCGATGGAGAACCGGAGATGTACACTACGATCTTGCCCTTCAGGTCCAGACCAGTCAGCTCATCCAGATTCTTCTCCGGGATATGCAAACCGTAACCGACGAAGACCAGCGGTGCGGTGAGCCGTGTGGACTCGCGCGTGGCCCGCGAGCTGATGTACGCGTCATCCGCAAACGAAAGCGTGGTTGTTTTACCACCGCCTATCAGCGAGAGGGAAGATTTTGCTTCGTCTACCTCAAATTGCGTGAAAGAAACGGGCTGGTAGAAGCCATTTGTGCCGGCCGGCTCTAGGCCCGCTTTTTCGAATTGTTCCACCGCATACGCCTGGGCTTTGCGCAGCCCTTCGCTACCCACGTCCCGCCCTTCCAGCAAATCGTCTGCGAGGAATTTCACGTAGGCCCACCAGGATTTGCCGTCGAAGTGGGAAGTCGCAGCAGGTGTTTGCCCGCACAAAACCACGGGAATAACGAGCAGGAAAAATAAACCAAAGTACTTGCGAGACATGAGCGTTGCCTCCTGGAGGCAAAATGCGATCAGTGAGAATACCAGAGAATGCTCTTATCGGAATGGAATCCCCCGCATCCGGGGCACAGCTGGCGGATCAGTGTTGAATCAGCGTCGATTGGCTGGCGACACACTGCCACGTATTGTTGATCTTCACCCAAGTATCCGTAAAACGGCCACGCCGGTTATACGGTTTCCCCTTATTGGTGCCTTTCTCCCGGTAAATTCCGGCGACCACCGCGCAATCCCCAAAGACATGTACGTTCTGTTCGTCATTCGTGATTTGTGCCGGATTCAGTCCCTCACTCTTGACGTTCGCGAGAAATTCTTCTTTGGTCGAAATGCTGCCGTCATAGTCGACATATACGAGCTGCGGCGCGAGCAGTTGATCTAGCGCCGCCACATCCTTATTTTGTTCTGCATGATTCCACGCCGTTTCCAGCGCAAGAATTCGACCTTCATCTGCGCTGATATTTTGCGGCCGGCTATGTAGAACCAGAACAACGGAGAAGAAAAGCAGAGTCAGCCCAATGGCGGGTCGAAGTTTCATCGGAGCGATCCTCCAAGCAGGACTTGGTCCACCCGTATCCTACAACGTCCCTCGGCAGCCGGGGAGCTACTGCCCCTTGTCGCCCTTGTCGTACGGCAATCCTTTTTCTGCCCAGTCCACCGCGAAGCTTGTCGGCAGGATTAATACGCGCAGATTGGCAAAACCCATCTCGTGGAGCGTACTGAATGCCGGGCGGATATTTGGACATTTTTCCATGGGGCAACACCCGCAATAAATCACGAGGTTCGTTGACCGTGGGAGCGAATTGGCCCACTTCTTAATTTCCGCCAGACCTTCGGCGTTACCGCCACTGCCGTGATATTGCGCCCCCTTGATGTGGCCTGCAGCGTACAAGCGCTGAAACCCCACGAACAGAACCGTTGGCGCGGCATTGCTGCTTGCCAATTCCCTTGCGAAATCGGCGGGCTGAATGGTCTGGGCCGCCGTCCACGGTTCGGCGGAGGTTTGCGCACGCGTAGGGGCAGAGGGGAACAGGGTGAGAAGGAGAAAGGACAGAAGGGTCAATGAAAAAGCGCGAAGCACTCGGCACGAAATCATCAGGATTCCTCCGTACGCAGCGGACCTATTCTATCTCCAAAAGAAATCGCCTGGCGTCTACATCGCGGAAGGAGTTACGGATGGCTGGGACTCGCACGAGTGAAGCGAAGTGGCTTATCGAACCCCGCGGCATAGATCAACAGATATGGATCCTGATAGGCAAAGCGTGTCGCTGCATTCAGGGCCTTGAAGTACGTGTCCTCCTGTTTGCTGACCTCGTTGTCGACGCAGGCCATGCGCGTCGACGCTAGGGGACCAACTTTCAACGAGTCACCGGTGATCATTACCGCGCCGGTGAACCGGTTGCACGAACCATTTCCCGCCACTCGGCCTTCCTCCGAAAATGCTAGCGTGGCTTTCCTGCCTGGCAGCGCCGGGGTTCCTGCTAAGTCTGTCAGTACCCACTCCGTCCCGGGAAGAGAAATTTGCGTGCTGGCAGTCTTCGGTGCGTTTGCTGTTGGCTTATTGGAAGAAGCGCACGAAGCAAATAGAAGAGCGGCCAGGCCGAAGAACACAGAACTAGAGAGCCATTTCACGGAAATTTCTCCTCAACCACAACACCTCACGCAGTCTTCTTGGCGATGAACATGCGGTACAAGAATAAGAGAAGAATAGCGCCGAGCACCGACATGATAAATCCCGCCGACTGTCCCTCTTGATACCAACCCACCATGCGGCCCAGGTATCCGGCGATGAACGAACCCGCCAGTCCCAGGAGCATCGTAATGATCCACCCTCCCGGATCTTTTCCGGGCATAAAAAGCTTGGCGACAGCACCAACAATGAGTCCGATGAGCGCGGTCCATAGCAGACTGAACATGGTGAAACTCCTTTCTCGAATTCTGGTGACGTGTGGCGAATGCCGAACCAACTAAAGAAACCCACAGGCGGTTTGACGGTTTCTGGCGATAGAGGGCGGAAACTACAGGACTAAGCGAGGACTATATTCCACCTGCCGGACAGAGCGCAACCACTGGCTCAGACGCCATGGCCACCTCAAACGAAAGAGCAGCTATTTCTTCTGGTCGGCGCGCGTGCGAATCAGCTTGGCGGCCGTGGTGCGCAGGGTTTCCGGCACATTCTTGTTCATTGAAAGTTTTTTCAGATCCACAGGATTCAGCATCGGCAGCATGTGCAACGTGATATCCAAGGGACATTTCGGATTGTTCATCAGGTTTCGCACCACCACATAATTCTTGCGGAAAACGCGGTTCCCGGCGATCAAGCGGAGAATCTCGTCCGTGAGATTGGCCATCGAGGCGAACGCTTCCACTTCCTGGTCAGTGAGTCTCGGAGATTGCAGCACCGAGCGTTGCACTACTTTGTTCGAGTCACGAATCAGCGTGCGCCGCGCGTCGGAGGCCCCCTTCATGGCAAATTGCACCCGCTGCGCCACGGTCATTTTACTGATTTGCTGCAGCAGCGTTTGCCGTCGTTGCGGATCGGGTTCCGCCTCCGCAGCGGCATCTGCCAGATGCTTTAGGTCATCGGAGACGGCGGTGCTTCCCAACTCATGAAGCGTGTTTTTCTGATCTGCGGTGAGGTGCGGAGAGTGTTCCAGCGCCGCCGCAAGCGTGTGCGAAGCGGAAACGCGATCCAGCTCCTCCATCAGGAACTGCACTTGCGCCGATGAAAACAGCGGCACCAATGGCACGAGATGCTCGCCGGCGCAGTTGCGGTTTCCCAGCATCACTTCGATGACTCCCGCCTGCTTCCCCAGGTTTCTTCCCGCATACGAAAACAGAGCCGGCAAAGCCTCTTCCCGCTTTAGCGCCTGGACAAAATGCTCGGGCGCAGCCGAAAGCAGCGATTCCCCTGCTCGATTGGCAACCATTTCGTCCTGATCGTGGCTTAATACCGCGAGAATCTCGACACGTTCCTCGGGTGGAATATGCGCTCCGCCGGCACCACATACAGCCAGCTTTCTTTCCCGTGGTGCGCGGCCGTGCCGCAGATCGTCTAGAACTTCAACGCTGAGAGTTTCCACTGGATCCCTGCCTCAAGTCTTCATGACTCAATTTAATTGTACCGGACGATCCCGGTACGCCAAGCGGAGGCATCGCTTGCCCGTTCAATTCCAGCAATACCGCTCCGGAGTCCGATGCGGTCACTTCAAATGCTTGGTTCGCCGTGAAATGATGATTTTCTCCGGCGTGTACCTGGTGGTAAAACGCCACATGACCATCGGCCAGAACCAGCAAGTGCGTGGCCGCGCTAGCTGATACAGCAAGATCCATCGTGCTTGCTTCGGGTTTGGCGGTTGCACTCGCCGTGCCGGCAGGCACTTCTGCTGGCGTCAGGACAATGGGTGCGGCAGGTTGCGCCGTCGCCGGTGCGTTGGTTTCGGGAAACTGTTTAGCGCTCCGGCGGGCGGCATAATGTTTCCACGCATAGACTCCACCCACCACAATCCCACCCAGGAGCAACAGCGCCCCAAGGATGAACACAATCGGGAACCATGCAGGTGGGGAAGGAATACCCTTTTCGGGCGGCTCCTTGGCCGCGGGAGGCGGAGTGCCATGGGCCAGGTCGTACTCGCCCAGCAAGGCTTCCTCATCGAGCCCGAGATAGCGGGCGATGGACCTGACAAAACCCCGGTTGAATACGCCACCCGGTAGCTTTTCCCATTCTTCATTTTCCAGGGCTTCCAGAAAACGGGGTCCAATGCGAGTGGCGGAAGTGATCTCGTCCATTGTCACTTCGCGCAGTTCCCGCTCGCGCTTCAGCCGTTCTCCAAAATTTCCCCTGGCCATGCCCTCTATCCGCAAGGTCACAGTGTATCAGCAGTTGCCTGAATCGGGCGTGTCTGGCGGCACACTGGTGATCTGTCACGCGGAATCTTCCTGAAGCCTTCCTTCCATTCCGTCTCCAACCCCCGCATTCTCGGGGACCCGATGGCGAGAAGGTTACGCCTGTACCACGTCCGGGTTGCGTACCATTTTCCTAGGCGCCTATACTGGCCGGGTCTGGCAAGGATAGGTGTGTGCGCTCAAAGGCTGCTGGGTTTGGGGGAAGTCCTTTGAGTTTCCATTCAACCGGAGAGTCGTGCTTTCGTGAGCCTTGACGAGATCAAGCAGTTTCCGACCGTGGAACGCCGGCGTAATGTGAGCGTCCCCGGGGAACGGCGCGAAGCTGGAGAAGTCGCTGTCTTCCAGGAATTGGGGAAGGCGCTGACTTCATCGTTGCAGCTCGATCAGGTGCTGCGCACGATCATGGAGAAGATCGACGAGTTTTTGCGCCCGGATAACTGGTCGCTGCTTCTGCTCGACGAAGCCAAACAGGAGTTGTATTTCGAGTTGGCCGTGGGCAAGGCGTCGCAGGCGCTAAAAGATGTACGCATCAAGCTGGGGCAGGGCATTGCCGGTTGGGTGGCGCAGCACGGCGAAGTGGTCATTGTTCCCGACACCACCAAGGACACGCGCTTCTTCGGCAAAGTCGACGAAAAGACCAAAATGGAGACGCGCTCAATCGTGGCCGTCCCCGTGAAGTTTCGCGACACCTGCCTTGGCGTCATTGAGCTGATCAATTGTGTGGGCGTGGAAGGATTCGATCCGCGGGACCTCAAGCTTCTCGAAGCGCTCTCGGACTTTGCCGCCATCGCCCTGGAAAATGCCCGGCACGTGAAACGCATTCACGAGCTCACCATTAAGGATGACTGCACTTCGCTCTACAACGCCCGCCACATGGGCTTTATCTTGGATACGGAAATCTACCGATCGCAGCGCTACAACTACGAATTTTCGATTGTTTTTATCGATCTGGATCACTTCAAGCAGGTGAACGATACCCACGGGCATCTCGTAGGTTCTCGTTTGCTCGCGGAAATGGGCGAGGCGCTGAAAACCAATTGCCGCCTGATCGATTTCGCATTCCGTTACGGCGGGGACGAATTCGTAATTCTACTGCCGCAGACCTCCAAGGAAAATGCCATCAACGTGGCGCGCCGCTTGCACAAGCTGATTCGGGAATCGGTTTGGCTGCAGAACGAAGGCCTGAACATCAAGATCACCCCGAGTGTGGGATTGGCAGCGTACCCCGCGGATTCCAAAAGCAAAGAGGGCTTGCTGCATCTGGCCGACGAAGCCATGTATTTGGTGAAGAACACGGATCGCGACAACGTGGCCGCCGCGAACTTGGGCATTTTGCCCGCGCAGACCCCTGCGGAAGCTGCGGGCGAAGCTGCAGGCTAGCGAATCCTCGCTTTTGCCGGCGTTTTGCCCCCTGTGTACACCCCTTAGAAATTCTGATTAACTTAAAAACATGAAACGAAGCGAAGCCACCCGTTACGCTCGCTGGTCGGCGCTCAGCGCCTTGTTGCTGGCGTCGATCACCGGTGGAATCTACCTCGACCGCAAATGGGTGGCGCACGTGGAGCGCAAGAAAGCGCCCCCGCCTCTAGCGGAAAATCAGGAACGTCAATCAATTGGCTTAACGGTGTCCAAGAACGAAGGTGACCGCACGGTATTTACCGTGCAAGCGTCCAAGTCCACCGACCTCAAAGGCCAGGACATCAGCCTCCTTGAGGATGTCCGCGTCACCGTATTCGGCAGGCTCGGCGATCGCCACGACGTGATCCACACTCATAGTTGTAGATACACAAAGACGAATGGCGCAATCGAGTGCAGCGGCGACGTGCAGTTCGATTTGCAGAGTGCCGCCGACGCCAAGCGTACGCACGACGATCCCGCTGCCAAGCCCAACCTCATCCATGTCGAGACTAGCGCGGTCACCTTCGATCAAGGTGAGGCCCACACCGCCCAGCCCGTGAAGTTCACCTTGCCGAATGGCGACGGCGATGGCGTGGGTGCGACCTATTCTTCCGAAGAGGGGGTGCTGCGTCTGGAGAAAGATGTGCGCGTCAGTTTGCGCGAGACCGGGCCCCTCGCCGTGGGAAAGAAGCAGGACTCCCCGCCGACGGATGTGGTGTTGCACGGCAGCAGCATGGAAATGGGGAAGCAATCGCGGAAAGTCGTTCTAGCTGGACCCGCCACCGCGACAACGCCCACGCAACAACTCACCTCGGGGCAGATGATGGTGCTGCTGGATGAGCAGAACCGCGCGCAAACGCTGTTGGCTGAGCCCGGTGGCCTGAAACAAACCCCCGAACTGGTGGCTCACGGCGGAAAAGGGCCGACGGGAGAAGGCACGCTGTACGCGGACCTGATGAAGGCGAACTTAGCGCCCGAAGGCTGGATCCGCACGATGGAAGCGCAAGGCAATGTGCAGGGGAAGTCGGAAAGCGGCGAGATGCAGTGCGACAGCGCAGATGTGGAGATGTGGCCGCGAGTGAATCAGGCCAAGTTGTTGACCCTCCGTGGCAACGTGCACGTAAAGCAGCGCGATCCGAAAACGGAAACGGGCCGGAAGTTGGCGACCAATGTCCTGCAACTCAGTTTCGCAGGTGGAAAGGCTGGTGAACCAAACCCCGTGCAACACGCGGAAACCCTGGGGCGCGGAACCATGGAATGGAACGATACGCCCACATCGCAATCCAAACTCAGCGCCGACAAGCTGGCTGTCGATTTCGGTGCGGCGGGGAAAGCCAAAGACCTCGTAGCTACCGGGAATGTGGAGACACAACGCGACCTGAAGGGACGGCCAACGCAGACTGCTACCGCTGCAAATGGCGACGCGCAACTCGACCCCGGCGGCGCATGGACCCAGATGACTCTCCGCGGCAACGTCCATATGAAGGAAGGCGATCGCAGCGCCGACGCGCAACAGGCGGTGTTTGCCCGTGTGGCGCAGACGACGGTACTGACCGGGCAAGCCGTGGCGCGAGATGAAAGCAGCGAGACGCGCGCCGCAAAAATCACCTTCCATCAGGAGACGGGCGACATCGAAGCCGAAGGCAAAGTGCACTCAACGGACCTAGGCACCAAGAAAGGCACCATTCAATTGAGTCCGGTTCCTTCGAATGTCACGGCCGAGCACATGGTGGGAAATTCCAAGACCGGCAGGGCGCTTTACACCGGCCACGCGCGCTTGTGGCAGGGGCCCTCGGTCATGGAGGCGGATTCCATCGAACTTTTGCGGGACACACGCGTGCTCAACGCCAATGGGAATGTCCGCGCGGTGTTTCCTAAAGAAGGGAATGACAATACCAAGAAGACGGAAGAGAGCAACAAAGGAAAAGATGCGAAAGTCTGGCACATCGCCTCAGGCACGCTGACCTATTGGGATGCCGAGAATCGTGCGCATCTGGAAAAAAACGTAGTCGTGCAATCGGAAAATGAGCGAATGCGCGGACCGGTCCTGGAGTTGTACTTCACCCGCGATGCGGACGAAAAAAACGGGAGTGCCGGCACCTCCAAAATCAGCCGCGCTGTGGGAACCGGTGGCGTCGAAGTCACGCAGGGCGACCGGCGTGGGACCGCAGAGCACGGCGTCTACACCGCAGATGACGACAAATTCGTCCTGAGCGGCGGAACCCCCACACTTTATGACGCGAATGAAGGAAAAACCACGGGGCGTGAATTGACCTTCAATATTGCGGATGATACGATCATCGTGGATTCGGATACTGGAACGCGCACGCTGACCAGACACCGTGTCCAAAGATAAACAGGGACCGCCCAGCGATCCCGCGTGAAGCGGAATGCCCACACTCCAAGGCGTCGATCTCAGCAAGTCCTACCGGGGACGCAAAGTAGTCGATAACGTCGAACTCGAAATTGGCCAAGGCGAAGTTGTAGGACTTCTCGGCCCGAACGGCGCTGGCAAGACCACCACCTTTTACATGATTGTCGGATTGGCGCGTCCTGATTCCGGCCGAGTCGTCCTCAACGGCGAAGAGATTACAGATCTACCCATGTATTTGCGAGCGCGCAGCGGAATCAGCTACCTGCCGCAGGAACCGTCAGTCTTCCGCCAACTGACGAGCGAAGAGAATCTACTGGCTGTGTTGGAGACCCTGCCCCTGACCCCCGAACAACAGCGGGATCGCCTCGAAGAACTGTTGGCGCAAATGGGACTGGAAACCGTTCGTCATAGCAAGGCCTATATGCTCTCGGGCGGCGAACGGCGCAGGCTGGAGATTGCAAGGTCGCTGACCCTGCAGCCCTCCTTCATCCTCCTAGACGAACCATTTTCCGGAATCGACCCCTTGACAGTGAAGGACTTACAGGATTTGATCCGGGAACTAAGCCGGTCAGGCATTGGGGTGTTGATTACCGATCATAACGTCAGGGAAACACTCAGCGTAACGGATCGTGCGTACATCGTGAATCATGGGAAAATCATGAAGAAGGGCACTCCTCAGGATTTGAGCAGCGACCCCGAAGTGCGGCGGGTGTATCTGGGAGATAACTTCCGGTTGAATTAGGGCTATCCTAAGACCTGGGAAAACAAGAGATGGCTTGGCAGGGACTCAAACTTAACCTCCGTGTGACGCAGAAGCAGATTCTGACCCCCGGACTGGTGCAGATGGTCAGCGTACTGGCGCTGAACCGTCTGGAGCTCCGCGAAATGATCAATCAAGAGATGATTGCCAACCCAGTGCTCGAAGAACTCAGCGAAGAGCCCACCGCGACTGACAATTACAGCGACGAAACTTTTTTGAAAGCGGAAACGGAGAAGGTGCCCGAAAAGAAAGAGGCCAATCCTTTTGACGAGTTTGATGTCGGCTCCTTCTTCAACCAGTACTTGGACACCGGAGGAGATGGCGGGCAATCGCAGGAACGGGAAATTTCCGAGCGGCCTTCCTTCGAAAAGTTTTTATCATCTCCCGCAGGGCTGACCGACCACCTCACATGGCAGTTGAGCGTTACCATCTGCTCCGACACCGTCAAGGAAATCGTAGAGAACATCATCGGCAACCTGGATGAAAACGGGTACCTGACCGCCTCGACGGAAGAGCTCTCCCAGGATGGTAAGTATTCGCAGGACGATCTGGAAGACGCCATTGCCGTGGTGCAGGACTTCGACCCCATTGGAGTCGGCGCCCGAGATTTGCGCGAATGCCTCCTCCTTCAGTTGAAGGCGTTCGATCCGCAGAACACGCTGGCGCAGCAAATCGTAGCGGATCACCTGAAACAGGTGCAAGCCAATCAATTGAAGGAAATCGCACGGGCGCTGAATCGTCCGCTGGACATCGTGAAGCACGCGCTCGACTCGATCAAGAAACTCGATCCTCGGCCCGGCCTGCGCTACAACAAAACCGAACCGCGTCTCGTAGAACCGGATGTGTACTTCCGCAAGGTGGATGACCAGTGGCAGGTGTTTCTGAACGAGGACGATATGCCGCAACTGCGGCTCAGTCCCACCTATCGCCGCTTGTTGGTCAGGGACGCCGCCGACAAGGATGTGCGGAACTACGTGAAGGAACGCTTCACCGCCGCAATCCAGTTGATGAAAAACATCGAGCAGCGAAAGCACACCATCCTTCGGGTCTGCCAATCCATCATCGCGCGGCAGGGAGAATTTCTCGACCACGGGCCGGACGCGCTGAAACCCATGATGATCAAGGAAGTGGCGGAAGAAGTTGGCGTGCATCCTTCGACGGTGAGCCGCGCCGTGGCCAGCAAGTACGCGCACACGTCACAAGGTGTAATCGAGTTACGGTCGTTCTTCAGCGAAGCCGTGAATGGGCCGGAAGGCGGCGGAATGTCGCTCCAGACCCTCAAGCGTTTGGTCAAGAAAATGATCGACGAGGAAGACACCGCCAAGCCTCTGACCGACGAGCAAATTGCCAAGAAACTGGAAGAGAATGGTATCCACGTTACGCGCCGCACTGTGGCGAAGTATCGGGAAGACATGAGAATCCCGAGCACGCACCAGCGCCGGGTCAAGAGCTGAGCGAGCCCACAAAAAACCGTGCAGCGCCCGAAGAGCAATTCACGCACCGCGCGAAATCCAGGCCGCCAGCTTGTCATCCTCACCGGGCTGTCCGGCTCCGGGAAAAGCACGGTCCTCAAGGCCTTTGAGGACATGGGCTACTACTGCGTCGACAACCTCCCCGTGGAGTTGATCCCCATTTTTGCGGAATTGCACGCCGCTGGCGAAGGAGACTTGCAGCGCGCAGCCTTGCTTGTGGACGCGCGCGAAGGTCTGCAACTGGAAAAACTGCCCGGCTTGCTGAAACACCTGCGGCGCGATCACCCCATCATCCTGGTCTACATCGAAGCGCAGGAAGATGCCCTGCTTCGAAGATATAGCGAGACGCGGCGCCCGCATCCACTCGGAAAAGATTACTCCGTGCGTGAAAGTCTCCGCCACGAAGAAGTGCTGATGGAGCCCATCCGGAAGCTGGCTGACGTGGTGATCGACACGACGCAATTCAACGTGCACGAACTGCGGCACTTCATCAATGAGCGTTTCAAGTCCGAGAGCAAGCGGCCCTTGCTCGTGTCTCTAGTGAGCTTCGGTTACAAGTTTGGCGTCCCGACCGACGCGGACTTGATGTTCGACGTGCGCTTCCTGCCCAATCCCCACTTTGTGCCGAAGTTGCGCCGCTATACCGGCAAGGACGCTCGCGTACGACGCTACATCCAGTCGTTCCCGCAGACGGGAGAATTTCTCCGCCGGATGCAGGGATTGCTCACTTACCTGATTCCGCATTATATCGAAGAGGGAAAAAGCTATCTGACCATTGCGTTCGGTTGTACCGGGGGAAAACATCGGTCGGTGATGATGGCGGAGTGGATGAAACACGCGCTGGGCAAAAAGGGGCTTGCCACGCGGGTCGTGCACCGCGACATTGATAAGTAGAAAATTCGACCTGACCGAGAGGCGGGTACACTCCCAAGAAAACCTGTGGCAGCCTGAACAAGGTAGGCACCTAGGCGGAAGCCTGAATTGTTGCGCTCCTAGGGAAGGGGGACTGCAGCCAGAATGAGCCATGCGAACCCTGCAGTTGTACAAGCGCATTTGCCCATCGGCAGTTCATCGGCGGGAAATCCAACCGCGCGTTTCCTGGTGCTGGCTTTGCTCTCCGCGTTTCTGCTCTTTCCTTCACTTCGCAGGCCCGGCCTGGCGGGCTATGACGATTCGTTCTTCTCGCACGAATCCAAAGAAATGGTGCGCACCGGAGACTGGGGGAATGTTCGCCTCAACGGGGAAATCATCCTGGAGATCCCGCCGATGTTTCCTTGGCTGCAAGCGTGTTCCTTCAAGCTCTTTGGGATAAATGACGCCGCTGCTAAGTTACCGACTGTGCTGCTTGGCTTCGGGACGATTCTACTGATGTACTTTTTGACTTTGGAATTGACCGGTGATACCTGGCTGTCGCTGATGGCCATGCTGGTCCTCGCCTCCACGCAATTTTTCCTGAAGAACGCCACGCACGCCATGACCGATGTGCCCTTCACGTTCTTTTTCACCCTGGCCATCTTCTCTTACAGCAAGGGCCTGAAGAAGAATGTATACCTTACGCTGTTGGGTCTCCCGCTGGGTTTGGCTTTGCTCACGCGGTCCGTGGTTGGCTTCCTCGCGCTGGGAATTATCGTCGTTCACTTGCTTTTGACAAAGCGCTACCGCCTGTTGTGGTCGCCGTGGTTGCTTTGCGGCGTGGCCTTCGCTCTGACCCTCTTTTCCACATGGTATGTTTGGCAGTACCACCAGCATGGCGCCGCTTTCCTTGTTTCCCATGTGCAGTTCCTCAGTGGCAAGTTCCATGGCGAAGGCAAAGTCGCTCGCTGGACAACGATCTTCAATTACCCGTTAGCCCTTCTTAAATACTACTGGCCATGGCTGCCGTTTCTTGTCATCGGATTTGTGGCGGAGTTTCGCGCTGCCCTCAGAGAAAAGGATCAGACCGCCATCTTGCTCATCGTGTGGGTCCTTCTCATTTTCGTGCCTTTCGCCTTGGCAGAGACCAGGTATCCTCGCTACATCATGTCTGTGTTCCCGGCCTTCTCCATCCTCTCGGCTATGACCTTGGACCGCTGGATTCCCGCCCCGCGCAGAAAGATGTTCTTCAATGTGGCTTGTGCGGTTGGCTGCCTCGCGATTAGTCTCTCATTGTTGTTGCCGCCCAAGGCGCGCGCGGACGATATCCGCAAACTCGCACCCATTGCCGTTGCCAACACTTCCCTGGACCAGCGGGTGCTCATTTATACCTACGAAGATGGGCGCGAGGACTACTTGTTCCAATTCCTCTGGTACACCAACCAGTACGCCGAACTTCCCGCCAACCTCCAGGACCTGGCCACGACCCTCCTCCGAAGAGAGAAGGCGACCGTAATCATCGACAAGCCGACGTTCCAGAAACTGCTGCCTTTGATTCCAGGCAAGACCCCGCATATCCTCGGAGAATCCGAGAATTTGATTTGTTTCCAATTATCCTGAGACACGGCGTTTCAGCCACCCGGCCACCTGTCGACGCAGGCTCGGACGATTTGACATGGCGCAGCACGGGCGCTTAGCGTACTAAGAGCGGCAGTAACGAGAAACTCGGGGGCCAGGGGAGTGGGTCAACTGATTTCGCCACAATTGAAGAGGCTGCTCGGGTACGTGAAGCCCTACAGCTTCCGTCTGTTCGTTGGGGTGTTGCTGGTCGCGTTTGTGGCTGCGGCTGAAGGTTTGGTCGCGCTGATGATTGTGCCAGCGGTGGAGTATGTTCTCGACCCCAGCAAGGTAACCTCGGAATTGCCGCTGGTGAAGCTGCCCTGGAGTGGGCGCACCATCTATCTAAACTGGTTTTTCCCCCACGGTATCCACAACGTCGCCACAATTTTTGCCCTCACCCTTTTTTCGCTTTTCGCGATCAAGGCCATTGCCGAGTATCTGGGAGTCACCCAGATTCAATATGCCGGGCACGCGGCTATCCGAGACCTGCGCAACGCGCTGTATGAAAAAATCATTCGCCAGCCAATGAGTTTCTTCCAGAAAAATCAAACGGGGCGCGTGATCTCCACGGCCATCAACGATGTGGACAAAACCCGTCTGGCGTTGAGCGAATACCTGGCCGATTTGTTCCAGAAGAGTTTCACATTTATCGCCCTGGCCAGCGTCATGTTGATGCTGAACTGGAAACTCACGATTTTCACGACCGTCCTGCTGCCGCTGGTGGTCTACCCGGTCAACAAATTCGGCAGAAAGATCCGTCTGTCTGCGGGCCAAAGCCAGACGCGCCTTGGCGACTTGAGCCAGATCTTGGAAGAGACGGTCAGTGGCAATCGCATCGTAAAAGCTTTCGGTATGGAAGACTTCGAAGTGCGCAAGTTCCGGGAAGTCGCGCGGCGGTTGTTGCGGGAGAGCATGCGCTGGGTGCGGGCGGCCGTCATCACCTCGCCGTTGATGGATCTACTCGGCGGCATCGTCATTCCCCTGTTGCTCCTCTACGCCCGCGGCCAGATTCAGCACAAAGAAATCAGCGAACCGCAGTTCTTTGCCTTTTTGTATGCCATGTTCAACGCGTACATGCCCCTGAAGCGTATGGGCTACGTCTATCAACAATTTCAGGCAGCCCAGGGCGCAAGTGTACAGGTCTTCGATTATCTGGACCGCGAAGAAGAAGTGCTCGACCAGCAGGGCGGCAAGCTTCTGACCGGATTTTCTCGCGAGATTACTTTTGAAGAGCTGACGTTCTCGTATGAATCCGACAGTGCCCCGGTCTTCGCCCATGTAAACTTCACCGCCGCCAAAGGAGAAGTGATCGCGCTGGTGGGATCGAGTGGAGCGGGAAAGACTACCCTGGTGAACCTGATCCCACGATTTTACGACGTGACCTCCGGAAGTATCCGCATCGATGGCATGGATATCCGGGAGATGACCTTGCGGTCCCTGCGGAACCAGATCTCTATGGTGACGCAGGAAAACATTCTGTTTCATGACACCGTGCTGAACAACATTTGCTACGGCATGGGCCAGGTCCCCGAGCAAAAAGTGATCGACGCCGCCCAAGCTGCCTTGGCACACGATTTCATCATGGAATTGCCTAATGGCTACGACACGGTCATCGGAGAACGCGGCACTCGCTTGAGCGGCGGCCAGCGGCAACGGATCGCCATTGCCCGGGCAATCCTGAAGAATTCGCCCATTTTGATTCTCGACGAGGCCACTTCGGAATTGGACTCCGAATCCGAACAGTACGTGCAAAAAGCATTGGGCAACCTCATGGTCGGACGAACGGCGTTTGTGATCGCGCACCGCTTGGGTACTGTCCGGAAAGCCGATAAAATTCTTGTATTGGAGGATGGACGCATCCGGGAAAGCGGCACACATGCGGAACTGCTGGCCAAGGGCGGGAGCTACGCGCGATTGCACGACCTCCAGTTTGCCGACGACGAAATTCTCGCCCCAGCGGATGCGCCGAATCCCAGCATAGCGAGGTCCAGCGAAGAAGGATGAGCGTGAAAACTTCCAGCGAAGCAAGTAACAGTACAACGGGCAAAGCCGAGTGCCGGTCAATGACCGGCTACGCGATGGTGCGCGGAGAGTTTCAGGGATGGACGGTTCGGGTGAGTGTAAAAAGTGTGAATCACCGGTTCCTGGACGTGAAGTTGCGCATTCCCGATTCTCTCGAGCCTTACGAACACCGCTTGCGCCAAGCCGTGCGCAACCGTATCCACCGTGGCCATGTGGATGTGCACGTCAGCATGGATCCCAGCGAAGCAGCGCCGGTGCACGTCAATCGCCAGCTCCTCAAGGCTTATGTGAACGCCGCGGAAGAACTGCGAACGCAGGCCGGCGGCAAGGCGGAACTGGATACCGTCGCGCTTCTGCGGTTGCCGGGGGTGATTACTGGGTTGGCCACAGCTTTGCCGGAGACCGACGAAGGGCAAGAAGAGTTGGGCAAGGTTTTGGAAGCGTACCTCCAGGGAGCGCTGGGGAAGATGGACGAGATGCGCCGCAACGAAGGACGTCACCTGACAGACGAGTTGCGCGCCCGCGTCGCGAAAATCTCCTTGGAAACGGGGCAAGTACGGGAACTCGTCAGCACACTGCGTCCCGCGTTTTCCCGGCGTCTCGAAGCGCGCCTGAAAGAACTGCTCAACGGCACGAATATCGAGCCTGCCCGACTGGCGCAAGAGGCTGCGCTGCTTGCGGAACGCAGCGATATCAGTGAAGAATTAGATCGGCTCCGCAGCCACCTCCAGCAGTTTACAAAGTTGCTGGATGGTGCCGGCGAGTTGGGAAAAAAGCTGGATTTCCTACTGCAGGAAATGCACCGGGAAGCCAATACCATGCTTTCCAAAACCCCTGGCGTAGAAAGCGAAGCCTTGGCCATAACTGGTATAGCTCTGGAGATCAAGGCGGAGATCGAAAAATTGCGCGAACAGGTCCAGAACATCGAATGAGCGACCGAACGGGAGTAGAGCCGCTGATCTTAATTGTTTCCGGACCATCAGGCTCTGGCAAAAGCACGCTGGTGCAGAAAATTCTGGAGCTGCCGGGAACCATGCCTTCGGTCTCATGTACTACCAGGGTGCGTCGGGCGACCGAAGCCAGTGGAAAATGTTATGATTTCGTCACTGAGGCCGAGTTCGAGGCCATGGTGGGCCGGGGCGAATTCCTGGAACACGCAAAGGTGTTTGGCAAGTATTCCTACGGCACGCCGAAGAAATGGCTGGAAGAATCTCGGTGCCGGGGCCTGGATCTGGTGCTCGAAATCGATGTGCAGGGTGCCCAGCAGGTGCGGGCCAAGTTGCCGGAATCGGTGGCAATCTTTATACTTCCACCCTCCCGGCAAGATTTGGAACATCGGCTGCGCAGCCGGGGGCAGGACGCGGATGAAGAAATCGCGCGCCGGCTTTCGAAAGCGCACGACGAGATCGTGGCGAGCGAGAAGTTTTACGACTTTTGTGTAGTAAACGATGATGTGGACCGTGCGGGAAGAGAAGCGCAGGCGATTGTTGTGGCTCTGCGATGCTCGAGCGCACGTCGCCGCGATCGCGTAAGACAAGTCCTGGCATCCTTTGGAGGGTAAGATACTCATGACCGTGCAAACCAAAGCTCCCGAGAGCCAGTTTGCTTACGTCGTGCTGGCCGCACGACGAGCGCGTCAGATCATGGCGGGGGCGCCACCAATGGTGGACAACGTACGCACTCAGAAAGCGACCCGGATCGCGTGCGAAGAGGTCACCCACGGGCTGATCGAATATGACTTTTCCGAGGTTCCGGCAACGGAAGAGGAAAAGGAAGCCAAGCGGCGCAAGTAACGCGCCCGCGAGGCAGCTATGCGCATCACCCTCGGGGTCACCGGCGGAATCGCGGCGTACAAATCCGCGGAACTAGTCCGCCGCCTTCAGGACGAGGGACATTCCATCCAAGTGATCATGACCCGCGCGGCGCGTGAGTTCATTACGCCGCTCACCTTTGCCGCTCTCAGCGGCCAACGCGTCATCACCGATCTATTCTCAAATCAGCCGGGCGGGGAAGGCGGCCTCGATTCTGCAATCGATCACATCGCTGTGGCGCAACGAACAGATTTGCTTCTGGTGGCGCCGGCGACCGCCGACATCCTGGCCAAGTTTGCCCGAGGCGTTGCGGATGATTTTTTGAGCACCCTCTATCTAGCCGTGACTGCGCCCGTGATGGTAGCGCCTGCCATGAACGTCAACATGTGGCAGCACGTGGCAACACAGGAGAATGTCTCTACGCTCCGCGTACGTGGTGTCCACATCGTTGAACCCAGCGAAGGCGATCTGGCTTGCGGTATGACCGGTTCGGGCCGCCTGGCCGAGCAGGAACAAATTCTGAAAGCGGTGCGCGAGGTATGGCAGGCCAAACAGGACTTGGCGGGTGAGACCGTTTTGGTGACGGCTGGCCCGACGTGCGAGGACCTTGATCCCGTCCGCTTCTTGACAAACCGCTCTTCCGGAAAGATGGGTTATGCGGTGGCTGCTGCTGCCGTGCACCGTGGCGCCAAAGTGGTGCTGATCAGCGGTCCGACCTCACTCGAGGTGCCGCCAGGGGTTGAGTGCATCGGCATAAGAAGCGCCGAAGACATGCAGAGCGCGGTGCAGGCGCGCTTTTCGGGATGCACCATCGCGGTCTTTGCTGCTGCTGTTGCCGATTACCGTCCAGCAGAGAAGTTTGGCCAGAAGCTCAAACGTGGCAAGGACGCCATCACTCTCCGGCTGGAGCCCAACCCGGACATTCTCGCGAGCGTTACGCGCGAAAAGGGCGAGCGGTTGGTGGTGGGATTCGCCGCGGAAACCGACCATGTCGCGGAGAACGCCCGGAAAAAGTTAACGCAAAAGAATGCCGACTTGATCGTAGCAAATGACGTAACCACGGAAGGTGCTGGCTTTGACGTCGACACGAATGTTGTGACGCTGTTCTCGCGCGATGGCCGCGATCTGCCGTTGCCACAATTAAGCAAAGCAGAAGTTGCGCAGCGTATCCTGGATGAAGCGTTGCGGCTGCGAAGCGTTTTGATGAGTAAGCCCGCCTCCCAGCGGTCCGGCGACTAACCGATCATGCCCGAATCGATTCCCGAATCCTTGCAAGACAAAATTGAGGAACGCCTCCGCTACTACGAAGACTTGGGGGTTCGCTTGTTTTACCGCGATCGCGTCGCCCATCCGGCTTCGGTCGAGGAGCCCTCGCTCCCAGTTCCGCAGCCACCTAGCGTTTCCCGTTCAGAGGAGAGTTCCTTGCCCAAGCCCAAAAGCAAAGAGGCGGCGCCGGTCAGCGCCCCGTCGGCGCCACGCTTCATTCCCGTGGTCGCGCCTCCCGGTCCGTCGCTATTCGAAGCGGTGGAGAGGGTGAAGGACGACTCCCTTCTGAAGATTCGCGAAGATCTTGGCGACTGTACGCGCTGCAAGCTGCACAAAAGACGAAACAAGCTTGTGTTTGGGGATGGCAGCCCGAGGGCACAGCTCGTGTTTGTCGGCGAAGGGCCGGGAGCGGACGAAGACGCGCAAGGGCTTCCCTTCGTGGGGCGTGCGGGAAAGCTTCTGACACAGATGATTGAAGCCATGGGCCTGCAGCGCAAAGATGTGTACATCTGCAACGTAGTCAAGTGTCGCCCGCCGGAGAATCGCACGCCGGAGCCGGACGAAGTGCAGACTTGCTCCCCTTACCTCCTGCGTCAGATCGATGCCATCAACCCTAAAGTGATTGTCTGCCTGGGCGCGGTGGCTGCCAAAACGCTTCTGGAAACCACGCGCGGCATTTCCCAATATCGTGGCGAGTGGCAGGAATGGCGCGGGCACAAGCTGATGGCCACGTATCACCCGGCATATTTGCTGCGCAATCCCCCCGCCAAGGCCGATGTTTGGAAAGATCTGCAAAAGGTAATGGCGGAGCTGGGGCTGCAGTTGCCGAAGAAAAAGTCCTCCTAAATTTCCCATGGGCATTGTCTTAGGTTTGCTAACCGCGCTTTCCTGGGGAAGCGCGGATTTGCTGGCGCGTTTTGCCGCACGAAAAATTGGAACGTTTCGCGCGATGCTGTACATGCAGCTCACCGGCTTGGTCTTGCTGTCGCTGGCGCTGCCTTGGCTCGGTGGATGGGGCCGCCTGTTGGATGGTTTGGGCTGGCGGCCGTGGGCCTGGGGAATTTGTGTCGGGGTCCTGAACACCTGCGGGACTCTGGCGCTCTATCGTTCATTTGAGATTGGCAAAATGTCCATCGTCGCGCCGATCTCCTCCAGCTATCCGGCATTGACGATACTCCTGGCCGCCACAACAGGCGAACGCTTGACGCTCATGCGTCTGATCGGATTTGCGTTGATCTTGCTAGGAGTGGTGATTGTAGCCAGGGGCGAAGAAGTGCCCGGGGACGCGAATCGGATTGAGGAACAAACCCACCCGGGCAAGAAGCATCTCGGTGTTGGCTGGGCGCTGCTCTCCGCCATCGCCTTTGGCGTGATGTTCTGGATTTTAGGGATACGCGCGGTTCCGCTACTCGGAAGCGCTCAAACAGTCTGGGTGATCCGATTGACGTGCGTGTTGCTGACCGCGGCGGCTATTTTGGTTCTGCGGCGGCCCATGGACTTGCCGGAAGCGGGGAGCAAACGGTGGATTCTGGGAATTGGAATTTTAGACACGAGCGCCTACGTTTTCAATAACTATGGGATGCAGCATGAACAGGTTTCCGTGGTGAGTGTGTTAGCGTCGCTGTATGGTGCAGTCACCGTTGGATTAGCAGCGACGATTCTTGGCGAGAAAATTTCGCGCCTGCAGTGGTTGGGGGTTACCGAGATTTTTGCGGGCATCGTTCTGATCAGCAGCTGACCTAACCTGATTCTCGACAAAAACACACGTCATTCCGAACGGAGTCTGCGAAGTGAAAAATCCCGCTTCGCACGCTTTGAATGCAAAGTCAATGAACACTACAACGGTTCGACTTTTTCTCCGGTCTCTGACAACTGCTACACTACACGCGGAATGACGGAATCCTATTGCAACGTAGCCTTGGCCGTTCCCTTGCGCACGACGTTTACTTACGCCGTGCCGGAACCATTCCGCGCACAGGTGCAAGCGGGCAGCCGTGTACTGGTGCCGTTCCGGAAGAAGGCCATGATCGGAGTGGTCGTGGAAATGACCGCGAAGGTTCCGCCAGGCACGAAAATCCACGAGATTCAGAAAGTACTGGATTTGCTTCCCGCGCTGACGCCGAAGCTGCTGGAACTGGGCCAATGGATCGCCAACTATTATCTCGCGCCGGTCGGCGAAGTCTTCCGTGCCATGCTTCCTCCCGTTACGGAAATTTCGTTGCGACGGCAGATCATCCTGACAGACACCGGACGCGCTCTCGCAGAAAAGTGGAAGGACGGGACAATGTTGACGGATTTGGGCGGCGCGGAAGCTGCGTTTCTGCAAAAGCTCTTGCAGAAAAAAGGTGAGCTAGCGCTCGGGCCGGGAAGCAAACTCGACATCACCCCGGAAGCATTGCAAAGATTGCAGCGGCGCAGCTACCTCGAAATCCGAGAAACGATGCGGGGCCGTAAACGCAAGATGCAACACGTGGTGGCGTGGAGAGGCAATCCCGCTGCTGCCCCCAAGTTGGGCGATAAAGAGGAACGCATCCGCGCTTTGCTCGAAACGGAGCGTGGGCCGTTGCCCATGCCGCAATTGCTGAAGCTGGCTCAGGTTTCGCGTACCCTGATCGAGCGAATGTTGCGCGAAGGATCACTGGAAGGTTGGGAAGAGCCCAGCGATCCGGTCGAAGATCCTTTCGATACAGGTTACACGCCACCGGCCCACACATTGAACGAAACGCAGGAAAGCGCGTTCGCTGCGATTCGCGCCCGCTTCGAATTGGGCGAATTTGGCGTGCAACTGCTCCACGGGGTAACCGGTAGTGGAAAGACGGAAGTCTACCTGCGTAGTGTCCAGGACGCACTGGCACGGGGCAAAACCGCGATCATTCTCGTTCCGGAAATTGCCTTGACGCTTTGGATCGGCCGGCAATGCCGGGCCTGGTTTGGCGCGCGTTTCGAAGGTGTGGCGGTGCTGCATTCGGCCCTGAGCGATGTGGAACGCGCGCGGGAATGGTGGCGCGTGCGCAATGGCGCCGCCCGTGTCGTGGTGGGAACGCGCTCGGCGATCTTTGCGCCATTGGAGAATCTCGGCCTCGTCATCGTCGACGAAGAGCAGGAGAACAGCTACAAACAAGAAGAGACCCCGCGGTATCACGGGCGCGATGTGGCCATCGTACGCGCGAAACTGGAGCATGCGCTGGCCTTGCTGGGATCGGCTACGCCCTCCCTTGAAAGCTATCATCACGCGGTGAGTGGCAAATACGAACTGCTCACCATGGCATCGCGCGTGGAGAACCGCAATCTGGCTGCGGTAGAAATTGTGGATATGCGCACAGATTTTCAGCAAACGCAGAAGGCCAACCCCATCTCGCAAACCCTGCACTCCGCTATTGCCGAATGCCTCAGGTTTCAGACGCAGGCCCTCGTGCTGATCAACCGTCGCGGGTATTCCTGGTCGGTGCTGTGTCGGAGTTGCGGCGCGTCCGTGCAGTGCGTCAACTGCAGCATATCGATGACCTATCACAAGAGCCGCAACCGGCTCGAATGCCACTATTGCGGCTCCATGCAACCGGTGCCGAACTCGTGCCCGAAGTGCGAATCGAAGTATGTGTATTTCTTCGGCGAAGGCTCCGAGCATCTGGAGGAACGGCTGCGCAAGGAATTTCCCAGGGCGCGCATTGCTCGGCTGGACCGCGACACCGCGCGAACCAAGCGGCAGTACCAGGAAACGTTGGGAGCCTTCGCCAGCGGTGCCCTGGACATTCTTGTCGGCACGCAGATGCTGGCCAAAGGACACGATTTTCAACGGGTGACTCTCGTCGGCGTGATTTCGGCCGATTCCGCACTTAGCATGCCGGACTTTCGTGCCGCGGAGCGCACCTTCCAGTTGCTCACCCAAGTAGCGGGCCGGGCCGGGCGCGGCGAGCTACCGGGGCGCGTCCTGATCCAAACCTACTACCCGGAACATTATGCGGTGCAGGACGCCGTGAAGCAGGATTACGTATCGTTCTATGAACGCGAACTGCATTTCCGACGCATGATGATGTACCCGCCCTTCACGTCGCTTGCAAACGTAATCGTGAGGGACACCAATCTCGAGAACGCCATTCGTTGGTCCCGGCGGCTCTCGGAATACTTCGCCCCGCAGGATGGAAAGGGCGTACGCATTCTGGGACCGGCCTCGGCGCCCTTGGCGCGCCTGAAAAAAGAGCACCGCTATCAATTCCTACTGAAGTCTCCCAAAAAATCAGTCCTCACAAAAATCCTGAGCGGCGCGCTCACCTTCAGCGACGCTAACGAACTCCCCGAAACCGCTGTTCTTGTGGATATGGATCCGTTAACCCTGCTCTAGGGTGAGCGGCGCGTCCAGAAGAAATATCCCGGCAGGCCAAGCAGCATAAGGACGATGGCAACAAGGAGATACGTGAACTGGCGGGGATCCGCCACGGCGCTGTAGACCGCATTTCCGACGATGGCCAGCGCCGCCAGTACAAACAGCAACGGAGTTGCAGGATACCCGGGAACGCGATACGGAATGCTTTTCGTCCGATTCGCCGAACGGATCGGAAAAATCGCCGCCGCTCCCAGTCCATAAAATATCCATCCAATCAAAATGGCTCCATTGGCCAGTTTTTCGAAACCCCCGGCCAGCGCCAGGATGCAGGACCACACACCCAGAACCAGAATAGCAGCCGCAGGCGTGCCGAACCGAGGATGTACCTCCGCCAGTTTCTTGAAGAACAGATTGTCGTTGGCCATCGCGAAAAAAACGCGTGGGGCGGTTAGCATCACGCTGTTCGTCGAACTGAACGTGGAGATGAGGATCGCCGCGGCAACGAGCATCCCGGCCCACGGTCCCAAAACGGAAGTGGCAGCTGCGGCGGCAATTGTGTTGCTTGCTGTGGCGGCGCGCGGCCCAAGAGCCACCAAATAAGCGAGTACGGCAAAAAGATAGAGTCCAGCAAGAAGCAGGGAGCCCACAAGAAACGCGCGCGGGAAACTCTTTTGCGGATCCTTCACTTCTCCCGCGCTGTACGTGCCAAATTGCCAGCCTTCATAAGCCCACAACACGGTGATCATGGCGAAACCAAAAGCGGAAACTAGCGCAAAGCCGGATAGCGAAGAGCCCATCGCTCGAGGAATCTCCGCGGCGTGGTGACCGCGCCAAAAACCGAGCATCAACAAAATAGTGCCAAGCACCACAATGATGCCCACCTTGACCAGAGTGGTGACGTTCTGCAAGTCAGAGCTTTTTCGCGTGCCCCAGATGTTCACCAGAGTTACCACCGCGATCATGGCAATGGGAACGATCACCCTTCCCGCAAGAGACAGCGGAATGATTTCCTGGAAATACGATGTGAACGCGTGGGCGAGGGCGCCGATAGTGGCACTGGCGATCACGAGAAGCAGCGACCAGCCGTACAGGAATGCGGGCAAACGGCCAAACGCGTCGCGGATGTAGCAGTAGAGTCCGCCGGCCTCGGGATTTGTCGCGGCCAATTCGGCGTAGGTGAGCGCGCCCAAAAGCGACAACACGCCGCCGAGCAGCCAGACCAGTAGGGAATACCCAATCGAGCCACCCAGCTGGCGAAGGATCAAGCCCGGCGTAAGAAAAATGCCGGAGCCAATGACAGAACCAACAAAAAGATACAGAAGGTCGCGTTCGCTCAGGCTGCGCGCCAGCGTGTGGCCGGCCGCAGCGGGAGTCCCCGCTTCGACTTCGGCGTTCAGACGGGCACCCACAAGGGACTGGCCATAAAGCACAGGAGGAAAACCACCAGCGCCAGAAATGCGCCAAATCTGCGATTGGGATCCAGTGGGGTTGGGTCGTAAATCGGCGCCATGCGGAAAAACCGCAGGCAGAGCAGAATAATGGCCCAGATCAGCCATCCCTTCCAAAGAAAGATGCCGAGCGGCACCAGTGCCAGTGGAAGCACAAGCGAGATCCAGCGATGCGCGCGCGGGCTGACGGAGCGCACGATGTGCCCACCATCCAGTTGGCCGACCGGAAGCAGATTCAGTGCCGTGGCAAACAACCCAACCCACGCGGCCCGGCCCACCGGATGAAGTAGCAGGTCAGAGGCATGCGCGTTGGGCTGCACAATCGCCGCCATCAACTTTAAGATCAGCGGCACCCCAAACACAACATCCGCATTCGGATCGAGCGCGAACGCGGGAATCACGCGCGCGTGCAGCACGCCATACGCAAGCGGTGGAAGAGCAAAAAGGAATCCGACCAGTGGCCCGGAAGCGCCCACGTCAAACAGCGCCTTGGAAGAACGAATGGGAGAGCGAATCAGGATGAATGCGCCAAAAGTACCGATCAGCGTGGGAGCAGGGATGAAAAATGGATAACTGGAGTGAATGTGATGATGTCTGCAAGCGAAATAATGTCCTAGCTCATGCGCCAGCAGAATGCTGAGCAGCGTAACGGCGAAGGGCAGCCCCGAGAGAAGCAGGGAAGGTTGGTGGTAGGCAACCGGAAAGATTTGAAACAACGCATCGAACGACGCCGCCTGATTGCGCGCGTACGCCGCGGCAAAATGAGCTCCCGCCACCAGTGAAGTGAGCAGCGTGAGAAAAAACAATCCTGCGGCCAAGAGCAGCGACCGCACGGAAGGACGCGCCCGGGCTATGGGATAATACGCACGGTAATCCGGCCGGGGGGGCCACGCAGAAGATCGCAGAAAAGCGGGTGCTTGCTGTTCTGGTTCCTGGGGGTTCACAAAGATTTACTTGGCGGCCGCGGCGGTCGTGTCTTCCAAGCCCTGCAGTTCCTTGCCGGGCTTAAAGCGCACAGCTTTACCTGGCGGAATGCTGACTTCCTCGCCTGTGCGGGGATTGCGGCCAATGCCGGTCTTGCGAGGTTTCACGCTGAAGACGCCGAACTTCCTGAGTTCGATCCGCTGTCCCCGGCCGAGCGCATTCTTGAGCGATTCGAAGACGGTCTCGACGGCTTGTTCGGCCTTCGTCCGGCTGATATTCGTTTTGGCGACCACAGCATTTACGATGTCGAGCTTGATCACACCACCCTCCAGGAATCCGTGGCCCGATGCTAGAGGCTACCGTCCGGGTTGTCAAGATGTAGCGCCTCATCTACACTGAACCTTTTGAGAATACACGTTTTTCCCGACTTATACAGGAGGAATGGATGTCCGTTAAGCCAGACAGCTGGATCCGCCGCATGGCGCTGGAGCACAAGAT
Organism: Candidatus Acidiferrales bacterium; assembly: GCA_963775865.1. Classification (GTDB taxonomy): domain Bacteria; phylum Acidobacteriota; class Terriglobia; order Acidiferrales; family UBA7541; genus Acidiferrum. The sequence continues at coordinate 135,331 of CAVZKU010000017.1, forward strand.
GATCGAGCCCTTTACCGACCGGCAAGTCCGGGAAGGGGTGATCAGCTACGGCGTGTCCTCGTATGGGTATGACATCCGCGTCGCCGACGAATTTCAGATTTTCACGAATGTGAATTCCACCATCGTAGACCCGAAGCACTTTGATCCTCGTTCGCTCGTGGCATACAAAGGGGATGCCTGCCTGATTCCGCCAAACTCCTTTGCCCTGGCGCGCTCCGTTGAGTATTTCCGCATCCCGCGCAATGTCCTCACCATCTGCCTCGGCAAATCCACCTATGCGCGCTGCGGCATCATCGTGAACGTGACCCCATTCGAGCCAGAATGGGAGGGGTTTGTCACCCTCGAAATCAGCAACACCACGCCTCTGCCGGCGAAGATTTACGCCAACGAAGGTTTGTGCCAGGTGTTGTTCTTCGAAAGCGACGAACCGTGCGAAGTCAGCTATAAGGATAAGAAAGGGAAGTACCAATCGCAGGGCGGAATCGTTTTGCCGCGCCTGTAAATCCGTCCTTCTCACGATTGTAGGTTTGTCATCCCGGGGCGCGTTATGTGCGCCCCGAAGGAACTCACTTGAAACTTTTTTATCGGAACAGCTTGCTGGCAATCTCGGCAACGTGCTTGCCTTGATACCGCGCGATCTTCAGTTCGTTTTCGCTGGGCTGGCGCGAACCATCGGGACCAGCAAGAGTCGTGGCTCCGTACGGAGTACCGCCAGTGATATCTCCCATGTGCGTCAGCCCGGATTCGCTATATGGCACGCCAACAATCACCATTCCGTGATGCAGCAGTGTGGTGTGGAAACTGGTGATCGTCGTTTCCTGACCGCCATGTTGCGTCCCGGTAGAAGCGAACACGCTTCCCACTTTGCCGATCAGGGCCCCCTTCATCCACAACCGTCCGGTCTGGTCCAGGAAGTTGCGCATCTGCGCAGCCATGTTGCCAAAGCGAGTGGGAGTGCCAAAGATGATGGCATGTGCTTCAGCGAGCTGGTCCACATTCGCGACCGGGATTTTCGCGAAGGAGGCTTTGGCGGCTATGGCTCCATACTTTTCCAGGACATCGTCCGGAATGAGTTCAGCAACCTGGAAGAGAGAAACCTCGGCACCTGGAACTAGCTTGGCCCCTTCCGCCACCGCTTCTGCCATTCGATAGACGTGGCCGTACATGCTGTAGAAAACCACTTGAACCTTGATGCTCATCATCCTTCTCCTTTGCACTGCATACTTCGAAATTCCCGCCGCTTACGTTGTAATCGTGCTGAGTGGATAACCGCGTTCGCGCCACGCTTCCAAACCACCCTGAAGCGGACGAATGCGCCGGATGCCTCGATTGCGAAGAAGCAGCGCCACACGGGCGCTGGTGGCTTCGTTTGGTCACGTACAGTAAAGAATGACCTCGCGGTCGATGGGCAACAGCCCACTTTTTTCCGTCAGGTCTTTGGAGTCCAGGTGTACTGCACCAGGAATAGTTTCTGGGTCCGCCTCAAAATCCAGGGAGTGGCGCAGGTCCACGATGGAGAGCGTCTCGCCCGCATCGAGCTTCTGTTTCAACTCATCGACGCTGATCCGGCTGATACGGAGTTCGCGGAGGAATCTCTTGCGAGCCACAAATTTATACGCAATGTAGCCGGCAAGAGCCGTGACCAGCAGGACGACTAACCAACTCCCCAGCGCCTCTGCATCATTCGCAATTCGCTCGATCTGGCTGCTGAATACGAAGCCCAGTCCCATGTAAGTCATGAGCCACAAAAGAGCGCCGAGAAAGTCGAACATCAGAAATCTCCGCAGACGCATCTGGAAAATGCCCGCCAATGGAGTGGCCACGGCATTTAAGCCCGGAAGAAATTTCGCCAAGATCAGAGATTTTGCGCCCTGTTGCTCGAACAGCCCTTCTGTCCGCCGAACACAAGAATCCGGCTCCAGTGAGATCCGGCAAAGCCAATGAACGACTTTAATTCCTTTACGGCGCCCCATTTCGTACCAAAGGAAGTCCGCCAGTACTGTGCTGAACGCGCACAACAGCAGAGCCGTCGCGAAATTCATGCGGCCTGTTCCAGACAATGCGCCGGCAGCTAGCAGCACTGGAAACGATGGCAGCGGCAGGCCTGCCTGCTCCAAAAATACCCAGGCCGCGAGGAAAAAGTATCCGTGACGGAGAAGCGTTTCGAGCAGTGATGGCATTTCGGGCGACCTTGCGGCTTGCGTTGACAGGTTATTTCAAAAAGGGAGCGGGCTGACCCCAGCTACCGGTCATAACAAACTCCGTTAGAGGCTTGCGTGTGCGGGGCGTGAGTTCGCGCTCTCGCAAGGTTTCCGGCAAGGATTGTGGGTCACCTGGATAGCCGATGACGAAAGCGGCGATCGCTTCCCAACCCACGGGAATGGAAAACAGTTCAGTGGCTTTGTGGGGATCAAACCCTGCCATTTGGTGCACCAATAGACCGCGCGAACCGGCCTCGAAGGTTAGGTCGGCCACGGCCGCGCCCGTGTCGTAAAACGCATTGCGATTGGGTTGCCCGTTGCGCGCGAAGGCCAATTCGGAGACCGCAATGGCCAGGACGGGCGCCTGTTTGGCCCAGATCTGATTTGCATCGACAAGGGTGCTTAACAATTTGGCGTGGGCCGCGTCGTCGTCTTTGGTCGCCACGAGAAAAGCCCACGGCTGTTCGTTGCTGCTGGACGGCGCCCAGCGTGCCGCCTCGAATAGACTGCGTAGGACTTCCGCCGGCACAGGTTTGTCGGCGAAGGCGCGAGGGCTCCACCGTTCGCGAATCAGATCGTGGACCGGATGCTCAGTAGCAGCGGGCTTCTTCATGACCTCTCTCCCAGTTGTAAGTGAACTCGTGGCTGACGCTTCAGACGGGACCGGTAGCTGACACCGCCCCATCCTGACATATCCAGTGGAACTTGACGTTACTTTGCTGGAGGTGGAACAACCATCTCGACATCCAGCGTGATGTCTACGTTGTCCCCGACGACCACTCCCCCGGAATCCATGGTTTTGTTCCACGATACCCCGAAGTCCTGGCGATTGATTTTCGTAGTGGCGGAAACCGCTGTGCGCTGCAATCCCCAAGGATCTTTGATCGCCGGCTTGGGGGCGGTGACATCAAGAACTACAGATTTGGTGTTGCCCCGAATGGTGAGGTCACCCGTGACCTGGAGCTTGCCCGGCCCAGCAGATTCGACCTTTGTGGATTTGAACGTGATGGTTGGGTGATTGGCCACGTCGAAGAAATGATCGCTCTTCAGGTCCTTGTCGCGGTCGGGTTCGCGCGTGTCAACGCTGCTGGCATCGAGGGTGACCTCGACGGAGGATTTAGAAGCATCGCCGTCGTCGTAAACCACTGTGCCGTTGATGCCGTGAAACTCGCCGCGCACCGTCGAAATCATCAAGTGCGTCACGGCAAACTGCGCGTCACTGTGTCTCGGATCGATCTTATAGGTCGTGGTGCCGGCGAAAACGGGCAACGAAAACAGCATAGCCACAGCTGTGTTAGCCACAAATCGCGGAATATGCCCTTTCATCTATTTTCTCCTTTTTTTTTCTGTCTTCAGGTCTTGAGACTGGTTTGGATGCCTGGGCCCCCTACCTGGGTTCACGCTTTTCCACTTCGATCAGCAATTCCGCCAGTTGCTTCAAGCGGGAGGGGGACATATGGCGAAACTGGTTCCTGTGCAGTTCATGGACTGGCCGGTCCAGCTTCTTCAGAAGCTTCAGTCCATCCGCGGTAATACGCGTTTTGATGACCCGGCGGTCCTCTTTCTGCCGCTCGCGGGTAATCAGCTTATGGTTTTCCATGCGGTCAAGAAGCCGGGTAATGTCTGGATCGCGGGAAATCATTCGTTCGCTGATGCCGCGGCACAAAAGACCGTCCGGCTGTGCACCGCGCAGGATGCGAAGAACATTGTACTGGGCGGCGGTCAGCCCGGCGGACTTGATGATCTGTTCGGCTTCCTGAGACAGCGAATCAGCGGCCTTCAGGATGGCCACGTAAACGAAGTCCTCGACGTGCGTCGTGGGGCAGGACGAATTCGCGGGCGACTCCATAAAGCAACTATAGTTGTTATAACGACTATTGTCAAGAGGAAAATTCTGCGGGCCCTGCCCCTAGGTCTCCCTCACGGCTTGGTCACCGGGCGAAGCTGCACTTCGCTGATGAAGCTTTGCGGTCCTTGCAGTGCCACCATCGCCACAGCATGCGCCACATCTTCCGCTGTCAGCACCTTCGCTGCGTCTTTCGCGCCGCGGCCCGAGAAATCGGTAGCCACGCTGCCAGGACAGATGACGCTGACACGAATGCCATGCGCGCGGAGATCTTCCGCCATGCAGCCGCTCAAGCCCTGCAGCCCCCATTTGGACGCGCAGTACAAGCCTCCGCCGGCAAACGTATTTTTCCCAGCGAGCGAACTGATATTGATAATGTCGCCGCGGCGCCGCTGGATCATGAGCGGCGCAACCGCCCGGGAGACCAGGAACACGCTCTTCAGATTTGTGTTCAGCACCAGATCCCAATCCGATTCATGCTTGTCTTGAACGGCCCCAAACCCGGGATTGCCGATTCCCGCATTATTGACGAGAAGAGTGATCGGCCCAAGTTTTTCTTCCGTCGCTTGCACGAGCGCGGCGATTTCCTTCGCATTCGTCACATTCGTCGGAACGGCGAGCACGCGGGGCGTCAGTTCCCTGACTTCGCGAGCTGTCGCTTCCAGCGTTTTCGCGTCGCGTCCGCACAGGCCCACCGCCGCCCCGAACTGCGCCAGTTTCCGTGCGATGGCTTTGCCAATTCCGCGGCTGCTTCCGGTGACCAGCGCCACGTGGCCCGCCAACCCATTCTCCGAATGCACCGGGGTATTTGGAATGCTTATATTCATCATTTGATTTCTTCCTCGCCGCCGATAGGAATTTTATGCGAAACTCATCATACTCCCAGGGCGCACCCAAGTTTGACCGTCTGACGTTGCCGCAGGGTAGCAGCCTGTATTCGAAGATGGTGAAATACTGTACTCGACGAGCACTTGCGTAATATAGAAGCCGACTTGCGAATGAGCGGCAGCAGCCCCTATAATTCGTAGGTTTCCGAGAGAACCATTCTTCTTTGCCGGGATGAGCCGTGGAACTGGTGAGCGCTTTAGCTGCCTGCCAGATTTCGTTATTCTATAGTTGAGCACTGAGAGCGAGGAGATGACGGAATGAATGCGACACGACGGATAGCTAGCCTTACAGTCCTGACCGCGCTATGCCTGTTTGGCATGAACGCACTACCCCTGGCGGCACAGGATGCGGGAGCAGGTGGCGGCACGGGCCAGAAGTACACCATGGCGGAGTATAACGCCTACACAGCGGCGGCCAATGAGAAAACTCCGGCGGTGCAGTTGAAAGCTCTGGACGATTTTGTGGCCAAGTACCCCAACTCAAATCTGCTGAATTATGTCTATCCTCTCTACTACCAGAATTACGCTGCACAGAAAAATTACCCCAAGGTGATCGAGTACGCCGACAAGGAGCTGGCTCTCGGCGATAAGATTACTCCGACGGAGCGTTACCAGGCCTACTCCGCCCGTGCGTTTGCCTACAACAACACGCCGAATCCCGACGCCGCCACCGCGAAGGCTGCCTACCAGGCAGCAGTCGATGGCGCGAAGTCCGTGGATGCCTTGCCGAAGCCGGAAGGTTATGATCAGGCCAAGTTTGACGATGACAAGAAGAAAGCGGTTTTGAGTTTCACTGGCACTGCCGCGGGTGCCGCGTTCACCGCGAAGGACTATCCCGACTCCATCCAGATGTACAAGACCATTCTCGCCTCCAATCCGAATGATTTCATTTCGAATTTCAACTTGGGGCGGTCCTACCTCGCGCTGAATCCCCCGCAGCAACTCGATGCGCTGTGGTCCTTTGCCCGCGCAGCCACTTCAAAGAGCGCCACCGAGCAGCAGTCCAAATCGGTGAAGTCCTATATGCCCAAGGTTATCGCAGCCTATCAGGGCGGGACCGTATGTGACGCGTTGACACAAGCGGAATTGAACGAACTCCTGCAACTCGCGGCGACTTCTCCAGAGCGTCCGGCGAGCTACAAGCTCTACAGCAGCGCCGATCTGGATGCTGCCCGCAAGGACATGACTATCGCCTCGGTCGTAACGGAGCTGAAAGCGGGTGGGGACAAAGCGAAACTCACCTGGACGGCAGCGTGCGGCCTTGAATTTCCCGATGTGCCAGGCAAGATTATTGACGTCACGCCCGGAGCCGACACGGTCGTTCTAAAGAACGCCTTTGTCACCAGCGATGCGGAGTTTGAAGCCGCCACCACGCCGAATATGGAAATTACCATCAAGACGGCGGATCAACCCGACGCCGCCAAACTGGAAAAGGGTAACGCCATGCGCTTCACCGGCACCCTGGAATCCTACGATCCCGACCCGGCCTTCATGCTGCACTGGGACAAGGCTAAGGTGAACGAGGAAGATCTGCCGAAGGCAGGCAAACCGGGAAAGAAGCCAGCGGCAAAGAAGCCGTAACATCCAATAAAACCTAAGACGGATACGACGGCTCTGGAAATCCGGGGCCGTTTTCCTTTGCAGCCGAAGAAAGTAGCTCTAGCGCGCGCGCCCGCGTCTATGATCAAGCTTGTACTCCGCAACTTTGCGGCTGAGGGTGTTGCGATGTATCCCGAGCAGTTCTGCGGCTCTCGACTGATTGCCATTCGTGCGGTCCAGAATGCGTTTGATGAAGCGTTTTTCGAATTCGCTGACCGCTTCATCGAATAAAATTCCACGCTCCACCATTTGGGATACCAAGCCTTCTAATTGGTCTCTCACGTCAACACTCTCCACTGCAAAATGGCACTGTAGGAAATTGCCTGATAGCTAATCCAATTCGTGTCCCACCAGAATACGATAGGCTTCGCGATACTTGGCGCGAGTGCCCGCAACCACATCCAGTGGCAAATCGGGCCCAGGTGGAGTCTTGGGCCACGGGATGCGTTCCAGGTAATCGCGAACAAACTGTTTGTCGAATGACGGTTGAGGACCGCCTGGCTTGTATTGCGTGGCAGGCCAGAAGCGCGAAGAATCCGGTGTGAGGGCTTCGTCGATCCAGATTAATTCCCCGTGTAACTGGCCAAATTCAAATTTTGTATCCGCCAGCAGAATCCCTCGCGGCTCGGCGTAAGCGGCAGCTCGGCGATAAATCTCCAGCGTTATGTCGCGAACTTTTTCCGCAAGCGGACGGCCCAGAAGTTCCGCGGCGCGTTCGAAGGAAATATTTTCGTCGTGGCCGCTGCTGGCTTTGGTGGCCGGTGTGAAGATCGGCTGTGGCAACTTATCCGATTCTTTCAACCCCGGAGGCAAAGCGATGCCGCAAACTTTTCCCGAGTCGCGATACTCCTTCCACCCGGAGCCGGAAAGATATCCCCGCGCAACGCACTCGATAGGAAGCGGCTGCGTCTTCTGCACGACCATGGAGCGCCCCGCGAGTTCGTCCGAGAAGCGGTCAAAGGGTGCCGGGAATTGTGTTGCGCTCAACACATGATTGGGAATGACGTCATGAAGCAATGCGAACCAGAACAGCGACAATTGCGTGAGCACGCGGCCCTTGTCCGGGATGGGCGTTGCCATGACCACATCAAACGCGGACAGTCGATCTGTCGCGACGATCAGCAGCCGGTCGCCAAGGTCATAAATATCGCGGACTTTGCCGCGCGCGACAGGTGTAATGCCCGCGAAATTCGTTTCGCGCATGACTTTTGCTGCAGAAGTTGTGCTCACGAGAACGTGCCCCTGGGGAAGCGTTCAGCATTCTAACGCACGGCACGCCGAAGTCAATGTAACCTGTGAGCAGTCTGAGGATGGTATTTCTTATCGCAGCTATTTCAATTTCTCATTGGAAAAAGCAGAGCCATCCCCCTCAAAAAAATCTTTCGATCAGGCAGCAGTCGCGGCGCGCTGTTTGCGCCGCGGCGCTTCTTCGCCTTCCCAGCGGACACTGACAATTTTCGAAACGCCAGGCTCTTGCATGGTTACGCCGTAGAGCACGCTGCCGGTTTCCATGGTCTTGCGGTTGTGCGTGACCACGATGAATTGCGTCTGCTCGCTCATGTCCCCAATGAGCCGTGTGAAGCGGCCCACGTTGGCCTCGTCGAGTGGCGCGTCGACTTCGTCTAGGATGCAGAACGGGCTCGGCTGATAACGGAAAATGGCGATCAGCAACGCCAGTGCGGTCATCGCTTTTTCGCCGCCGGAAAGTAGCAAGACGTTTTGCAGGCGCTTGCCCGGAGGCGAAGCGACAATGTCGATGCCCGCGTCGCCCGAACTATCCGGTTCCGTCAAGCGCATCTCCGCCGTCCCGCCGCCGAAGATCGTATGGAACGCAGTCGTGAAGTTGGAATTGATCGAAGCGAAGGCCTGTTCAAATTTATCTTTGGTGATCTGATCCAGTTCCTTGATGGCTTGCTGCGTATCGGCGATGGACTGCAGCAAGTCGTCCCGCTCCCGCGTCAGGAAGGTAAACCGCTGCTCACACTCGTTGTATTCCTCGAGAGCCATCATGTTGACGGCGCCCATGTTTTCGATCCGCTGCTTCATCTCTCGGTAGTTTGCTTCCGCAACCGCCAATTCCTCGCCGCTCATGAACGCGGTTTCGGAAGCGATCAAGTCCTCTGGCTGTGCGTTCACTTCGGCTAGGCAAGTTTCGCGGAGGTGCTGGCGATCGGAATCGTTGCGAGCTTTCCCAATTTCAAACTTGCCGCGCTCTTCCCGCATTTCCTGAAGCGTTTGCCGAGCCATGCGCAAATGATCTTCAAGCTGCGTGACCCGCGTACGTGCCGTATCCCACTCCTGCTCTAACTCTTTTTGCAGATCCGCCAGCCGCGCTTTTTCTACGCGCAGCGTTTCTAGCTGCACTGTCAGTTCTTCGGACTGCCGTGCCATCGCCACAGTTTCTTCGCTGATCGAAGTTTCCTGCTGGCGCAGTGCTGTTTCGCGACGCTCCAGGTCCGTTCGTTCTTCCTGCAGCCGGTGAGCGATAGCTTCTGCCGACGCCAGCCGTTCATTCATGGTGGCCAGTTCCGCCTTGGCTGTGGCCGACTCGTCGCGTTCCGACTGAACTGCATTGCGGAGTTGCGCCACTTCCTCGGTCAGGCGAACGGTTTCCGCCTCGGCCTCCGCCCGGCTGGAAGCAGCCTTGTGATGCTGCATCTGGGCAAGCAGCGCACGCTGCTGGACCGAATCAATATCCTTGCGAACGCTGGCGAGTTCATCCTGCACGCCGGTTAGGTCCAGCCCCAGTCGCGCCAGGTCGCTCTGCATTTGTTCGTGGCGGTGTTTGGCGGCGAAGTGCGAGCGTTCGGATTCACGTTGCCTCGCTGTCAGTTCTTCCTGGGCCATTTCCCTAGAACGCAACTCCGCGGCAATCGCCTCCAGTTCGAACTGAATGGAATTGCTGCGCTGTTCTAAATGAAGCAACTCCGCGCTCACTGCGCGAAGCTCACGTTTCATCCCGAGCGGTCCGGCTTCATCGGGTCGGCCGCCGGTGACCATGCGGCCCTGGTAGCACGTACCTTCCGGCGTGACGAACGCATATTGCGGGTACTCGCGAGCCAGTTTTTCCGCCGACGTCGTTTCCGTCAAGTAGCCGTTGCGGAGGCGGGGCAGAAACTGCTTCGCAGCCGGACCGAGCGGATCGCGGAAATCAACCAATTTGTCGAGGCGGGAGATCACGCCATCTTCCGAGCGGAAATGAACGATGGGCTCATATTCGTCGAGCTTCAAGTTGCGTAGCGAATCGACGAAAAACGTGGCGCGGCCACCAACTTCTTCGCGCAGCATGCTGACGCCGGCGCGCGCGTGGTCGTACGTTTCTACCACCACGTATTCCAATTCTTCACGCAGGTACTGCTCAACCGCGGCTTCATGCTGTTCCTGCACTTCCGCATAGTCGGCTAACACACCAACGGCGCGAAAATCCTGTCCGCCATGGCGTTCGTTAGCGGCAAAAAGTTTTTGCACCGCTTCGCCCGTGTAGGAATGGTCGTTCAGAATACGTGTCAGCGTCGAATGTCGCGCTCGGATGCCCGAAAGGGAATCGCGCAGGGAATCGGCTTCCTTCGAAGTACGTTCCCGGGTCTGCCGCAGTTCAGCAAGCTGCGTTTGCAGCCGTGCTGCCTGATTCTGAAGTTGGTCCAATTCCGCCATTGCGGATTGCAGGTTCTGCGCGGCTTGATCGGCGTCATCCCGCACATGAATGGAAGATTCCAGCAGTGCGGCCTCACGCGCTTCCAGCTTCTGTCGCGATTCTTTCTGATGGACCAGCGCTTCTTCGGCTTGTTTCTGTTCGCCATGCAGCCGCAGAACGTTCTCGCTCGCTTCTGAAGCTACGCAGCGCAACGCCTCCATCCGCGCTTCGGACTCTGCGATTTGCGAAGCCCGCGTACCAGCCCGGACAGCAAGTTCCTCGACGCGCGCATGGACAGCCACGGATTCCCTTCGCGCGGCATCGACCGCTTGTCGCTGCGCAACATTTCGAAATTCCCAGTCGAGATGCTGCGCAGCCAGGGTCTGCCGTTCGCTGGCAAGCTGTTCGTTCCGGCCCGCAAGTTCCGCGCTCCGCGTGCGGTTAAATGTGATGCGATTTTCACAGCGGTCGACTTCGAGCGCGGTTTGGTTCAGTAGATTCTGGTTCTGCCGCAATTCCGAATCCATCGCATAGATGCGCTGGCTCAGCCGGTCCTGGTCCGATTCCTGTTCATGAATCGCCTGAGCGTGTTGAGTTTCTGCGGCTGTCAATTCGTTCAGGCGTGCGCCGACGCGTTCGGCTTCGGCATCCAGTTCGCGCGCTTTCCCGGCCAGCATCTGGCGGACGATGCCGCGCATTTGGTCGCGTATTTCGGAATAACGTCGCGCCTTGGCCGCCTGGCGCTTCAGCGAACTGAGTTGCTTCTCGACTTCGACGACGATGTCGTTCACGCGCGAAAGATTGACCTTGGAAGATTCCAGCTTGGCTTCGCTCAGTCGCTTCTTGGTCTTGAACTTGGTGACGCCTGCGGCTTCTTCGATAATCGCGCGGCGCTCCATTGGCTTGGTCGCCAGAATCTGGCCGATGCGGCCCTGTTCGATGATGGCGTAAGAGTCGGGGCCCAACCCGACACCCATAAACATCTCCTGAATGTCTCGCAGGCGGGCCACGCGGCCATTGATCAGGTATTCGCTCTGCCCACTGCGATATAGGCGGCGGCTGACAACGACCTCCCCAGGCTTGGTCACCATCGCGAGCTTTTCGGCCTTCTTGCGTTTCTTGGCCAGAAACGCAGATTCGGCTGGCGAAGCAGCCAGCTGCTCCGCAGTCTCGGGCTGCTCCGCAGGTACCTCGTTTAATTCCGCTCCCACCGCTTGCTCCGGCTCACTGGAAACGGCCTCGGTTGCAGGACCATCGGTGCTCGCGGAAACCTCGGGGGAAGCCTCTGTAATTTCGGCTGCGGCGGCACCCTCAAGGACGGATCGCGCGGCTTCGGCAAGTTCCGGGTCTTCCATCGTAATCGTGACCTCGGCCAGGCCCATTGGAGGCCGCTTAGCGGTGCCGTTGAAGATGCAGTCGGCCATGCGCTCTGCGCGGAGGGACTTGTGGCTCTGTTCGCCAAGCACCCAACTAATGGCGTCAACGACGTTTGACTTCCCGCAGCCGTTGGGGCCGACGATGCAGGTGGTGCCGTTGCCGCTGAAGGTCACCGTGGTGCGTTCGCAGAACGACTTAAAGCCTATGATTTCGACTTTTCGCAGCTTAAGCAAGGTTTCCCCTTTTGTCGTTGCCTTCCACTTCGCGATGCACTACCGCACACGGTATGCCTGAAAGAGGCAGGAAACAGCCCAGAGTATTACCGCGCGAAGAGAGACGACTTTCCTTTCCTCGAGGGGAGGTTCTTCGGCGCGACGTTTCTGTCCGTAACAGACAGAAACCACACACGTTTGGCAGGTTCTCAGTCAGAGGCCCAGCCGCCTGGCGCTAAGATGGCGGTACGGGAAAAAAGCGTATCATGCGTGGCGAGGGCTGTAAAGTCCTACTCAAGCTGTTGTGGCTCTTTTCGACTTACCACAAGAGCTCTCGCATGGATTAACTTATAGAGTCCCCGCTAGTGCCGCTTTCCGCGCCACAATCCGCAGACGTCGGTAGTCCATCACCCATTGTCCTTCCCGAAATAAAGTCGGACGGGCTTCTTCCTCCACTTTTGCGAGGACCCCGTCACGCTGTTCGGCTCGCAGAACGTCCAGGAACGCCCCGCCAAACATGGTGAGCCAGTTCCGCAAACCGCGTTCGCCCTCCTCAAGCGGCGTTGGCCGGTCGAACAGCATCGCGTAGGTTACCTCCATTCCGTGCTTCTCCAAGATCTCAGAATATTCGGCGATACTCGGGTAGAACCACGGATTCGGCGCAGGTTTAGGAAGGCCAAGTTTGTGCCAAGCCCTCTCGGTGGCAGCTAGCAACTCCCCCACGTTTCCCTTTCCTCCCAATTCGGCTACAAATCTACCGCCGGGCCGCAGCCCCTTCGCAATTCCCGCGATGACCAGTTCGGGTTCCTTGATCCAGTGAAGCGTCGCGTTCGAAAACACCGCGTCGAAAGGCTCCGGAAAATGGATCTCGCGCGCATCCATCACCGCAAACTGCACTGCAGGATATTGCTCGCGCGCCTGGTGAATCATTTCTGGCGATTTATCGACGCCCACGACATTGGCGCCCATCGCTGCGATCTTTTCAGTCAAGTGGCCCGTGCCACAGCCTAAATCCAGGATGCGCTCGCCCGCTTTGGGTTCCAGAAGCTCGATTAGCCCCGCGGCCATTTTCCAGACGAAGGAATGTCTGTCATCGTACAGCGCTGCATTCCACTGCGATCCCTGTCCCACGCTCACGCCCCGCCGAATTCCAACACCGCTCCACCCTTTGTCTCCAAACATTCGCTGCCGTTCTTCCCGAAACGCACCACCGCGTTGGCAAAACTGGCATTCGACACGGGAAATGTGCCGGAACAATCAGTCTTCCCATACGGAAGTACGTGAATGCCAGGAGCTTTTGCTTCGATCGTCGCTTCCACGGACGAGCCATCCTCTGCGTTCCCGGCAAATTTCCATTGCAGCCGGTCGGATTCCTGCTCGACTTCGATTTCTTGGAAGCGCTTCAATACGGTGGCCTTGCTGTCGTGCCACCAAACCGCTTTGCGAAAGACCGTGCCGAAGGGCATGTCATATACCAGCGCTTCTAAGGTGCTCGCAGCGCCATGCGCACTCTGGAAATATGCGTGCATCCACCGCCAATAGGTGCGGTGCCGATAGCCACAGTTATGGCCTTGCACGCCAAAGCCGAGTGGATCGCCGGAAAAGCTCTTCCCGTCAAACGTGATTTCGCCGGAAAATTGCGCGTTCGAATGCGGCGATTGCGAAAAACCAATCCATCCCTTGTCGCTGAGGACTACGCCAAAGTTGGATTTGTTTCGCAGCTTCCAGAGAATAGCGTGTCCGTCGACGTGCAGCTCCCCCCAGCAGGTGTTTTCTTCGATCCCATTTTCGGCGATGCGAAAATGAAAAGGCAGCTGACCCCGTCCGCTTAGCTCTAGCGCGTCTGCGGGAAAGCCCTGGATAAACGTCTGCGGCTTGCCTCGAACAGGGAACCAAGTTGCCCAGACTTGCACGGGTAGCCCCGACGATTCCATCGTGCATCCACTTCTTCCCAGGTTCATCAGTAAATAGCGAAACCACCACGCCCCACTGCCATCAGCCAAGCCACAACGCAGGAACCATACCTCGTAGCGCCGCTTCATTCCTCGCGACGAATACACCGCGTTCATCTGGCGCGTATCCAAAACTCATTCACCTTTCGCGGCTCTCCCGACCTGGACTTTATCATTCCATGACTATTGGATGGAGGGAAGCCGGAGTAGAATGATCCAGTCGACTTTCAGGATTTAGGGGAGAGCTCGCGGACATGGTGGAACCACTTTCGATTGCGCAAGCGAAGGATAACTCGCCACTGTACTTGCTGCCGCAGATGGCCAACCGTCATGGTCTGGTGGCCGGCGCCACCGGAACCGGAAAAACCGTGACGCTGCAAGTGATGGCCGAAGCGTTCAGCCGAATCGGTGTTCCCGTGTTCGCCGCCGATATTAAAGGAGACCTCTCCGGCATCAGTCAGCCGGGGAGCGACAACTCGAAGCTCGCCGACCGCGTGAAGAAAATGAAATTGGCGGATTTTTCGTTCGCGCCCTGTCCGGTCACCTGCTGGGACGTCTTTGGTGAACAGGGCCATCCAGTGCGCGCCACGATTTCGGAAATGGGTCCGCTGTTACTCGGCCGCTTACTGAACCTGAATGACACGCAGGAAGGCGTGCTCACTCTGGTTTTCAAAATTGCCGATGACAATCAGTTGCTCCTTCTCGACCTGAAGGACCTCCAGGCCATGCTGCAATACGTCGGCGACCACGCCAAGGATTTTCAGACGCAGTACGGAAACATCTCTGCGGCCAGCATTGGTTCCATTCAGCGCGGATTGCTGACCATCCAGCAGCAGGGCGGAGAGAAGTTTTTCGGTGAACCGGCGCTGAACCTCGACGATCTGATGCAAACCGATGCGCAGGGCCACGGGGTCGTCAACATTCTTGCGGCGGAAAAGCTCAACCAGTCACCGAAGCTCTACGCCACGTTTCTCCTATGGCTGCTGACGTCGCTTTTCGAGCAACTGCCCGAAGTGGGCGACCCGGAGAAGCCTAAGCTGGTTTTCTTTTTTGACGAGGCACATCTGCTCTTCAGCGATTTGCCGAAAATCATCGAAGACAAAGTTGTGCAAGTGGTGCGCCTGATCCGCTCGAAGGGCGTGGGCGTCTTTTTTGTCACCCAGAATCCGCTCGATATCCCGCAAACCGTTCTGGGACAGCTCGGCAATCGCGTGCAACATGCCTTGCGGGCCTTTACCCCGCAAGATCAAAAAGCCGTGAAGGCGGCAGCAGAGACCTTTCGCACGAATCCAAAGTTAGACGTGGCAAAGGTCATCACCGAGCTGGAAGTGGGCGAAGCGCTGGTTTCCTTTCTCGATGAAAAAGGCACTCCAGGTGTAGTCGAACGCGCGCTGGTCTGTCCTCCCCATAGCCAGATTGGACCCATCACGCCGGAGCAGCGGCAGCAACTGATCAAGAATTCTGTTGTCGCCGGCGTGTACGAGAATGCCGTCGATCGCGAGTCGGCCTTCGAAGTTCTTCGCGATCGCGTAGCCCAGGGAGTGCCAGCGACGACAGCTCCAGGCCAGGCCCCAGCGCCGCCATGGTACGAAAACATTCCCGGGATGAGCAGCCACAGCCGCAGAGGTGACAATCTGGCTGACGCGATGGCAAAAAGCGCTGCGCGGGCCATGGGGAGTTCCCTGGGCCGCCAGATTGTTCGCGGTGTGTTGGGCTCTCTCTTGGGCAGCAAGAAACGCTGACCTTGCCGGGCTCTAATCGTCTAACGCACCCCTTCCTCTGAAGCCCCGTCATTGCGGCGTGCGCGAAGCGTCATATACAATCGAACATTTGCTAAGCACGCGAAAGAGACAACGGAAGGTCCATGCACGAAATCCAGGTCCACAACACCCTCTCGGGAAAAGTTGAACCGTTCGTACCGTTGAAGCCGGGCGTGGTGCACATGTATACCTGTGGCCCGACGGTTTACGACTTCGCCCACATCGGTAATTTCCGCACCTTCGTCTTCCAGGACATCTTGCGACGTTTCCTGAAGCTGCGCGGCTTCAAGCTCACGCATGTCATGAATCTCACCGACGTCGACGACCGCATCATCGCCAATGCCGCTGCGGCCGGGGTCAACATCCGGGAGTACACCGAACAGTATGTTCAGGCGTTTTTCGACGATTGCCGCACATTGAGCGTCCAATCGCCGGAACACTGGATTCGCGCCACCGAAAATATCGCGTCGATGGTAGAACTGATCCAGCGGCTGCAGCAGAAAACCTACACCTACGATTCCGAAGGCTCGATTTATTATCGCATCACCAAGTTCAAGGATTACGGCAAGTTGTCCAAGATCGATTTGAGCGGCATCCAGGCAGGCGCCCGCGTGGACAACGATCGCTACGAAAAAGAAAGCGCACGCGACTTTGCTTTGTGGAAGGCTCCGAAACCAGGCGAACACTTCTGGGAGACGGCGATCGGCACCGGCCGCCCGGGCTGGCACATCGAATGTTCCGCCATGGCCATGAAGTATCTCGGCGAGACCATCGATATTCACACCGGGGGCATCGATTTGGCCTTTCCTCATCACGAAAACGAAATTGCCCAAAGCGAAGCGGCCACCGGCAAACCGTTTGTGCGCTACTGGCTGCATGCGGAACACCTGCTTGTGGAAGGCGAGAAAATGTCCAAGTCTCTGGGCAATTTCTTTACCCTTCGCGATCTTCTCGGAAAGGGCTACAAGCCTTCGGCGCTGCGCTTTGCCCTGGCCAGTGTTCCCTACCGGCGCCAGCTAAATTTCACCTTCGATGGTTTGCAGCAGGCCACCAGCTCCGTGGAACGCCTCCGCAATTTTGCGGTGCGTTTGAAAAATGAAAAATTTCCCTCTGGGACGCAGAAGGGTATGGCCGAACGCGTTGCCAAAGCCGCCAGCGATTTTGATGCCGGCCTGTCCGACGATCTGAACACAGCACAAGCACTTGCCGCCATGTTTGATTTTGTGCGCGAAGCCAACATCGCCATGGACAGAGGGGACTTCCGGCAAGGCGACGTGAAAGCAGCACAGGATTTCCTGTCTACGTTTGACCAGGTCTTTGCAGTCCTCGAAGACAACGACGCCGAAAAGTTGAAAGCCCTTGGCTACGACGCGGGGACCGACGCTGCCAGCGATGCGGAGATTGAAAAACTCGTGGCCGAACGTCAGGCTGCTCGAAAGAGAAAAGACTTCGCCGAGTCCGATCGCATCCGCAAAGTGCTCTCCGAGCGTGGTATACTTTTGGAAGATACGAAAGACGGCAACGTCCGCTGGAAACGCAAATGAAGTACTTCCACTTCCTCAAACATGACCGCGTTGCGGTAGGCCCGCGCGTGCCGCGCAAGTTTCGCCCTTCCAGCCTGCGTCCCAGCTCGTATAGCGTAGATTAGGTACTTTATTTCCAGCAGACTAGGGCAGCCTGTAGCATGTTGCCTAATTCTGTTCTCTTCCCACCGCAGTTCCTATCCACGCCACCAGTGATTCGGAGGATTTTATGATTACGGCCACGGAAACCAAACTACCCCAGATTAAGACCGCGCTGCCTGGCCCCAAAGGCAAGCAGGTCATTGAGTATGACGCCAGATACATTTCGCCGTCTCTCTCCCGCGTCTATCCTATGGTTGCGGAGCGTGCGCGTGGCGCGATCGTCGAAGATCCCGACGGCAACACCTTCCTCGATTTCTGCGCCGGCATTGCCGTGTGTTCCACCGGGCATTGCCACCCGAAAGTCGTCTCGGCCATCCAGATGCAGGCTGCCGAGCTTATCCACATCGCCGGGACCGATTTTTATCATCGCCACATGCCGCAATTAGCGGAGCGGCTGGTGGCCACTATGCCGAAATCTCATCAGTGGAAAGTGTTCTTTGGGAATTCGGGCACGGAAGCGGTGGAAGGTGCCATCAAACTGGCGCGCTATGCTACGAAACGCGACAAGCTCATCGCTTTCTATGGATGCTTCCATGGCCGCACCCTTGGTTCTCTTTCTCTAACTGCGTCCAAGAACACGCAACGCAAGCATTTCGGAACTTTGCTTGGCGGCGTGGAACACATTCCCTACCCCTACTCCTATCGTTGCGCTTTGGGCCATGGGCCGGAAGAGTGCGGCTCCGAAATCATCGACCTGCTCGAACAACAGATCTTCAAGCGCCTGTTCGCGCCCGAAGAAGTAGCTGCCATCATCGTCGAGCCGATTCAGGGAGAAGGTGGTTTCATTCCCGCGCCAATATCGTTCCTCCAGGAATTGCAGCGCCTCTCCAACAAGCACGGAATCATGCTGATTCTCGACGAAGTGCAGGCCGGAATGGGCCGCACCGGAAAAATGTGGGCCTACGATCACGCCGGGATCACGCCGGACATCGTGCTCACCGCCAAGGGCATTGCCAGCGGCATGCCCATCAGCGCGTTCATCGCCAAAGAAAGCGTCATGCAGTGGAAGCCCGGCTCGCATGGCACCACCTATGGCGGTAATCCCGTGTGTGTTGCGGCCGCGCTGGCCACGCTCGATCTGATCGAAGGCGGCCTAATGGCCAATGCGAAAAAAATTGGCGAATACATCCTCAGCAAGATCAGCGACTGGCCGACGCACTTCAAGATTGTCGGCGATGTGCGTGGCAAAGGCTTGATGATTGGCGTCGAAATCGTCCGCGACCAGCACACCAAGGAACGAGCCAAAGCTCTCCGAGACAAGGTCGTCCTCAATGCCTTCCATAAAGGGCTGCTCACCCTGGATTCGGGTGAAAATTCCATCCGCATCTCTCCTCCTCTGGTCATCGACGTGGAACAAGCCGATTACGCCATCCGCATCCTCGAAGAGTCCATTTGCGAAACTGAAAAAACGCTTTAGTCCAAACACCAAAAAGCAAACCCCAAGATGGGACCTGACATCCCGACCGAGCCCGCGTGAGCAATCCCGTCCTCTTGTTCTGGTTGCGCTCGGGAAGGTCGCTGTAAGCGGCAAAAATCCTGTGGCTCAGAAAAAAGCGGGCAGCCGCAGGATTGTTGAAACTCTAGCTTAATATCTCTACCGTAATATGATCATGGGCTTGGGCGCGGACATCGGTTTTGTTTGGGTGAGGTGCAGTCACGGCAAGGACTCCGTGATCCAGGATCCCCTTCGCTTGCCTGGTGGCCGCCATTGAAAATACTCCCGGTCAGCCACCCGTCGTGCGCCGGCACAAAGCCGCCCTCAGCCCTCCAGTACCCCCACAGCCCGCGCTGCGAATTTCCCCCGCTCACTTCCATTGAGGGCGCGGAAGAGTACAATACAATATCGGTGTGGCTGCGCTTGGACAATCGCGTGGTAGTGCCAGCCTGGAGGATATGCATTGCCGGAACTACGGAAGGATCCGATCACTGGGCGCTGGGTGATCATCTCCACGGACCGCGGTAAGCGTCCGATGGATTTCCTGAGAGAAAGCGTTTTCCCGGGCCTGCCCCGCAATTGCCCCTTTTGCCCCGGAAACGAAGGAAAGACGCCGCCGGAAATCTTGGCGTATGGCCGCAATGGCACCGGAGCGAATTCCGCGGGCTGGAGTATCCGTGTCGTTCCGAATCGTTTTCCCGCACTCGGTATCGAAGGAGAACTCGACCGTGAGGGCGAGGGCCTGTTCGACAAAATGAACGGCATCGGCGCCCACGAAGTCATTATCGAAACGCCGCAGCACCAAACCACGCTCGCGCAGTTGCCGCAGAAGTCCATTGAAGACGTTTTGTGGGCCTACCGCGACCGCATGCTGGACCTGAAAAACGACAAGCGCTTCCGCTACGTGTTGATCTTCAAGAACCATGGTGAAGCGGCAGGTGCTTCGGTGGAACATCCCCATTCGCAGTTGATTGCCCTTCCCATCGTGCCGCGGCGTGTTCGCGAAGAAGTGGATAATTGCTGGCACTATTACGATGAGAAGGAACGCTGCATCTTCTGCGATATCGTTCGCCAGGAACGCGACACCGGCGAGCGGGTGATCGGCGAGAACGATCATTTCATCACCCTTGCTCCCTACGCTCCCCGATTCCCGTTTGAAATGTGGCTGCTGCCCAAAGTTCACGGCTCCGCCTACGAAAACAACCAAAGTTCCATGTACGCCAGCCTCGCGCAAATGATGAAGGACACTCTGATGCGCATGGACGCCGTGTTGGATCGCCCTTCCTTTAACTTCATGATTCATACCTCGCCCATCGGGGAAGAAATCAACGACCACTATCACTGGCACATCGAGATCATTCCCAAGCTGACCAAAGTGGCGGGCTTCGAGTGGGGCACCGGCTTTTACATCAATCCGACGCCTCCCGAAGAATCGGCACGCTTCCTCAGGGAAGCGCAGATCGAAGAACCTGCCAAGAAGTGAAGCTCGCGTGATTTGGCGACGCGCGCAATTAACCCGAACGCCACGGATGCGATAAAAGGAACCCGGCAGCCCTGACAGGCTCCGGAAAACTTCGTTATACTAGTGAAGTTGAGGCGCGGTACCCAAGTGGTAAGGGAGAGGTCTGCAAAACCTTTATGCGTGGGTTCGATTCCCACCCGCGCCTCCAATTTTCCCGTTTTGTTTTCATTAAGTTGCCTCCGTACTCACTGAATCTGTACCCGTTTTGTACCCGCGATTATCAGCGGGTCGCTGGCCCAAGCTCGCTGAACGTCGGCCTCAAGTTGTTCCTGCCGCGAACACACCCACGGCGCGTAATGCTTCTCAGTAATCCGAACGCTTTGATGGCCGAGAAGCACTGATAAGCGCTCGATCGGGACTCCGGTAAGAAGAAGCTCGACGGCAAACGTATCCCGGAAACGATGAGCATGGCCATCTTCGACCTCGGCCAGTTCAAATACCCGCACCAGTCTCTTGCGCCAACTGCCGACAATCGTCTCTAGCTTGGATCTGCCGTCCCAAAAGAAATATTTTTCGATGACCTTGGGCGTCGCGTCCAGGGATTTGAGGACAAAATCCGGCAATATAGTGTTTACCGCAACGCCGGTCTTTTGGGTATACAAGAACAGCCGATTCCCTTCAATTCTGTCGATACTTAGGCTGACAGCATCTCCAATTCGCATGCCGCTGTAGCGCAGCAACAACACCAACGCGTGGATTCGTCGTGCACTCTCCATACCCTGCCCGGGAACTCATCCTTGTACTTTTCAATCGCCGCGAGAATCCGCAACTAGCGCCACCACCGCAAGAAGTCCCTCGCAGACGCCCACAAACTGCCAGAACAGCCCAAACACGGTCACTTCCCTGCGACCCAGCGAGCGCGAAACGCATGCCATTAGCACAAGGAGGCCAAATGAGATGCCGTAGAAGTGATGGAAGTTTGCGGGGATTCTGGCTCAGTCGAGAGCAAGCGGAGAAGTTTGCTCAAGACCCTAAGAATACTTCGTACCATGGCGACATCGTGGTCGGCCCTTGTGGGATGTGCGGCGCATTTCATTGCAGTAGACCCGAGTGGGTTTCGAACACCAACGTTAGACTTCCAGATGACCCCATTCACTGTGCCGTCTGCACCGAGGAGATCGCGGTGAACGGCGACACCACATTCTTGCCGTTCTTGATCATGCCCGATGGATTGGCGGTACACGAGTCGTGCTGTGGGAGGGAACCGCTGGGCTTCGAGTCGGTAGCGAGGAATCGGACGATAAACTGATGGCAGTGAAGCAGCAAAACCGGACGAGTCCGGTTCAGTACCCACTTCGGCGATTACGGCGTTGATCAGTACAAAGGCATTGCGAATATGGAATTGTTCGTGACGGAACATCACACTGTGTACTGGTGTCTAACGAACTACACTAGAAAGGGATGCCACGCAAAATCTTGTTTCGTCTGGGCTTCACCTTTTTCCTGGCAGCGACGGCAACGTACCTCGGTGCAGGACGTTGGCTCGACTCAAGAATCTTTATTCCTCTCAACTATTCTGTTTCACTGGACAACCGACAGCTAAAGTCACCACCCTTTGAAATCAACCTTAGCGAAACCTATTTCGCTTCCCTCGACTTGGACTATAGCTTGGACGATTCGTACCAAGACAATCGGTGCAACTACAAAACCATTCTGTATCCGCAGTGGCGCGTGTATAGGCTTGACTCAGCTACGGCGCAGTCGCGTGAACTCTGGGTAAGTTCTGAACAACTCACACACAGCGACGGTTCCCTTTCTAATGCATTCCTTGCTTCTCCAGGCCAATATCAGTTGGAGTGGGATATTCCCTCTACCGCGCCATGCCTGAATCCTAGGCATCCGCACCTTTTGGTCTCTACCAATTCCTATGGTTATCGGGAAGGTGTTGGACTAACTCAACTTTTCTGTCTCTTCTTAGGCGGCACGGGTTTGGCGTTGTTTGTGGTTGCAGGGGGACACGTCACTCGATGGAAATTTGCTCGGGCCCCAGCGCCGCGCATCTTTCCTGATATGGTTCTGCGGAATGTGATGCCGATTGCAAAACACGCGCCCGTTCGGGTCATTCATGAATTACCGCATTGGGGGCTGTTCTGCGGGGCGGTCCTGTGGATATTGATTTTTGTCTTTATGGTTTACGGTCCACTGCCTTCCAAGGGCTTGTTTGTGAGCTGGAGAAAGCCAGATGCTGTCGTTTGGGAGAAAAGTCCATGGCCGATACACTCGAGGTATACATCCAAACTCCTGCGCGGTTCTTCGTGAACAGTGAAGAAGTTAACCGCAACGACCTACGTTCCAAACTCACTGAGCAGCTAGGACGCCGTGCGGAATGGACCGTCTATTTTGAGGCCAACGCTGATACGCCTTATATGGACGCTGTTTACGCGATAGATGTGATCCAAGGCTGTGGCGCAAAACTCATCTGGGTCACCCCGAAAATGCGCGAACAGTTGCGGCACCCACCAGACTCATCACCAAAGAATTGAAAATCTCTTGGTCAGTGCCCAATGCGTCGTGCGGGAAATCGGAAAGGTTCGGGCTAGTACGTACTTCGGCGATTATGCCGTTTCCCAAGACCTTAGGAGGCTATGTGAAAGCGTGTCAGAACGGCACCAGTCAGAAGAACCGTGATGGCATAGAACACCACGAATGTAAGAGTCCACACCAACATGGTTGTAGCGAAATCCTCATCCTTCGCTATACTCTGGTTGTACTTTCGGACAGCAAACATGGATCTGCGCGGATTCGTCTGCCGTACCCTCTTCTTGTTTGTGGCTCCTTCGTTCGGCATGGGCCAGTCCCCTCTGGTTGATCCCCAAGCGGCGCAACGCGAAGCTCAAAGTGGCGTCTTGGCGTTACAGCAGGGCCAGTACGCCGAGGCGGCACAACATTTTCGGCAGGCGGAGAAGTTGGCGGGAACAGCCTCTGCGGAGATCAATGCCGGGATTGCCATAGCGGAATTGCAGTTGGGCCACTTCGACATCGTAAGAGAGAGAGAGTCAAGAGTGTTGCAAACGGTGTCTGGTGACCACAGACGCGCCGAGGCCCACAACATCATCGGAATGTCCTGGCTGCGCGAGTCCGCGCAAACAACGAAGAGCGCCGGGATGCTGCAGTCGGCGGAAGACTCCTTTCGGCGAGCCTTACAATTCGACCCCTGGTTCGACTCGGCTTACTTCAATTTGGGGGAAACGCTGCTGCGAGAGAACCGGGATGCAGAAGCTGCCCAGGCATTTAGGAAGTTCATCGAAGCTGCCGCAAAAGATCCAGCTCAGAACACGGGTTTTCCGCTCAAATCGCAGGGCCCCGCACCAAAGTATAGGGTGACCGATAGCGAGGGCCGAGTGTTCTCGTCTGAAGCTATGCTTGGCCGTTTTGTGCTCTTGGACTTCTGGGCAACGTGGTGCCCACCGTGCATTCGGGCACTTCCCGTTATGCGAGAGTTGGCGCACTATTTTCCTCCGACGCAACTCACGGTAATCAGCCTTGACGAAGAGACCTCGGATGATGCGGTGTGGCGCCGTTTCATTGCCGAACATAAAATGGATTGGGCACAAGTCCGGGACAAAGGCTCGGAAACTTATTTTCGTTTCCCGTTGTCGGCAGCTAGTGACTTAAGCCTGCCCCGGTATGTGTTCTTGGACCGCAGTAATGCCGTACTCCATGTGTACAGCGGAACCGACAGACTGGGGCTAGTAGTGGGGCAAATTGTCAAGACAGTTGACCAGGCGAAGGCTGATGTACCTCAGGCTCACGCCCCTTCAGATACGCAAATTCACGGCGGCCGGGATTCCCAGTGATCCCTCCTCAGTAGTTTGCTGAAATAGCTAAAGGCAACTGACTCGTCGTCCGGTTGAAGGTCGGACAGATGTGGAGAGACGGGAATCTCAATTGGTGCAGTTCCCGTATTAAGGATTTTGAACTCGACTTGGAGCGGCTGGTTAATGTCCGTTGGTGTGACACGTAACAAGTAGATGCAGTGCATGTGGGTCACGCTGGTCAGGAGCGCCATCTCCTACGCCGCTGCTGCCCTAAACGACGCCGCAGAGTGTGCCGTTTTTACAATCCGATTCCGGTGCCGGCGGGCCTACCACCACTTCTTTGACACCACCTTTATCGATATCCAGCGCTTGTTGTGCCACAATCCTCTTCAGCCGTGCATTCTCATCCTCAAGAAGGTGCATCCGCTGGATTTCGCTGATATCCGTGCCCGCGTACTTAGTCTTCTACCTATAAAACGTCAGCGTGCTGATCCCCGCCCGACGGCAGAGCTCCTTCACCGGAGTTCCGCCAGAAACCGGACATGTTGGGGCTAGTACGTACTTCGACGCTTTGCGCGTTTCCCTGGACTTGAGCCGTTCTTCTCTGCGTCAACCGTTCACGGGATTGGGCTCTGTGAGCCGTGTCACATCTGCTGCGTCGACCATTTGGTTATGATTCATGTGAGAGCGTGCCGGATTTCAGATGATGGGCCTCGAGCCTCCTGGGCCACCAAAATGAGACGGTGCCACCTGCACTTGCTGACTCGCACTAGCGGGTCCGCCCGTAACCCAATAGCCTCGCGCCGCACAGCGCTCGCTCTACTCTCCACGGTGGGGCTGTTCGCAACCCTCGCGACTGCGAAAATTCCGCCAGCCCGCTCATCTCCGCAAAAAGAAAAGAAGGTGCCTGCGCTACACTGGGACCCGCCCCGCGTGGATGCTCCCATCCCGTCTCTTTCCGCAACGCCGCCTTGTGTGCTTCCCGATGTCCTGAAACAGGCCGACCAACGCGCCGGCGAGCTAGTCGATCATCTTCAGAACTTTATAGCGCACGACAGCGTTCGCTACGAACAAACAAGCTCGCAGATCACGCCCGGGTTGTCGGCCACCACCCTTGGCATCCAGGAGCCTGCACCGAGAGAGATATCTGCCGTCGGGAAGTTCGAGTACATCGTGGACTTTGGAACAAAATCGGGCATGCCTCGCGTTCATGAAACCCGCACGCCTCTTCCGGGGACAACCGACGGGCACCTCGGCGCCGTTTTAGACCAGGGAGTGCCGGTGCTGGCACTTATTTTCTCTCCCGCGCTGGGGGACGATTATGAAATGCGCTGCGAGGGCTCCACCGTGTGGAAAGACCAGCGCGCCTGGGTCATCCACTTTCAACAGCGAAACGATAAGCCATCCCGCACCGTGAAGATGGCCACATCAACGAAAATCTACCCTGTGGGTATCAAGGGCCGCGCCTGGATCGCGGCAGACTCCGGCCAGGTTTTGCACCTGGAAACGAATCTGATGGAGAGAGTTCCCATGATTGAGCTGGAAGAGAATGCTTACTCTGTGGACTATGCCCCGGTAAAATTCCGGTCGCAAGATGTCGAAATCTGGCTGCCTCAATTTGTCCTCGGGTACACGGATTATGCCAATCAGCGGATCGTCACGGAGCATACTTTTTCTGATTTCCAGCTTTTTTCCGTGCAAACGCGAATGATAATTCAGAAGCCCAAGCAGCCGTGATTGAGTTTTTCTCCGCTTCTCCGCGTCCGGCGATGCTCAATACATCACATTTCGATTAAAGTTCTAGAACTTGACTTCTCCGGTAACCGACATTATGGACGATTATGCCGTTTCCCAAGGACTTGGCGAAGAACGCCCAATTTGGCCGTGATACTACCCAAAGGCTGGACTCACTTAACGCCACTTTGCAAGCTGGGAATTCTCCAGATGATTACGAGAATGCTCTCAGCAGAGCCGTTCTGTTTCTTGAGAGGAACGCCACGTTTCTGGCGAGATTTCATTAGTGGGCAGGGCGAAGTGGAACTCGTCGCGAACCACACGTTCGTAGAGGAACCGGCGCAGGGAGGCCTCTCTGGGCTGCCTGCGCCGATATGACAAAAACCAAGGGATTCCAGCTAGCGGCGGAGACTTGCGCCAATGGGTCGAGCGACAACTGGTTTCAACTACGGGCGGGGCAACTTCGAGATTCCGCCGACGTCAGGTAGATCGTCGATATTATCTATCGTATCGCGCTGGGAAAGATCCCCTCCGGGGTGGCCCTGCACAGCCGGGCCTGATGCCGGAATGGATACTCCGCCCTGCACATCCTTGAGTTCGTTATTGGTAAGTTCGCCCGTGTTCTGTTGTTTCTTCTCTGCGTCAGACATTTTCCTTTCTCCCTTCTGCTTTTCGAGACTTTGGTCATTAAGTAAGCAACCTTGTCCGTGTTCTCTACGACACGGATGTCCAATCCCTGACGTACGTTGATGCCATGCTCTTTAAAGCACAACAACGGGCTTCCATCAGTCGCTGCTTTAGGGTTTTGTCTGCTCGGGCCTGTTCCACCAGTTGCAACCACTTCTTGGCGGCAGCGTTTGTGCTTCCGCCTGTCTCTTCTGTCCAGTTTGTCCGTTTGCCATATTGCCTCCTAAGAAATTAAGGGAATTTACAGCGTGGCCCTGATACGGGAAAGGGCTGATCCGGCCTCCACTTAGACACCTCCTGTACTGCGCCTGAGCCGGTCAATTCCGGCCCGCGGTGGAACGCGGACCGGACCGGAATCCTTCCGAGACGATTTCCACAGGAAAAAAAGGGGTGCTGGGCGCTCGTTTACTGCCGCGATTATTTCACTACGACCGTCATGCGCATCCAAGGATGGATGCAGCATTGAAAGTGATGTTCGCCCTTCGAAAGACCGGTGACTTGGAGCTGGCTGCCTTGAAGGATTCGCGTTCTGGCTACCGCAACGCTCGAAAATCCTGCAGCACACTCGGGAGCCACATTTTCTCCCCCATTGAGCGGCGGTATGAACCCGCCTCCAAATTGCGCAACCTCCGTGAAAGTGTGGGGCTCGCCGCCCTGGTTCACCGCGATAATCGGGGTTCCTTTGTCCACTGTGAGAGTGTCGGGTTCGAAGTCCCACTTCTTGTCGGGGTTCCCAGCAGCGGCTTCTGCGAATAATTTGGAAAACGTCGTGGTGTAGCCTAGCGGGGTGTACCCTAGCGCGACGTTCTTGCAGAAACCCGGCCCCACGTTGCTTACGAGATTGAAAGTCGCAGGATCGCATTCGTCCAACGCTACGACCTGTGCGGGGGTTGCGTGGCGACCGTCGTCTTCCATCATTCCAGCAAACAGCAGGCAACAAGCGACTAAACCGAACTTCAGCAGTGCATTCGTCATGGATTTCCTCCTGATGTCAACCAACCCGTGCAGGATTCGCGACGGATGGGCCTGTGCTTAAGCGACGCGAGCACAAAAGTGACGGCTACTCTCGTTGAGATGTGCTAAGGAGTCAATCCTTGCGACCTCCATTTTTCCCCAAAAAAATCTCCATTGCTAAGCCGTTAAAAATAAAGGTGTTCGCGCCGTGCCACAACCGTGTCTTCGGGGAGGAAGAATGTGATAGATTAGTCGACCTCTGGGAGCGTTACATGCCAAGCTCCGCACCAAACGCGCGCGTACTGCGTTTCGAGGATTTCGAACTGGATGTTCGCGCGGGTGAGCTGCGGAAACACGGTGTAAGGCTGCGCCTGCAGGGCCAACCGCTGCAGGTCCTAGCCGCGTTGCTAAATGGCTCTGGCGATGTGCTCACGCGCGAGGAGCTGCAGAGACAGATTTGGGCGGCCGATACCTTCGTCGATTTCGGCCATAGCCTTCACAATGCGATTGCGCGCCTTCGCGAAGTGCTCGGCGACTCTGCCGAGACGCCGCGATACATTGAAACGCTTCCGCGCCGAGGGTACCGGTTTATCGCGCCGGTGGAGACCTTGGAGGTTGTGTCTCCCTCTCGTGCTGCGCATCCCGAGGATCCCCGCCCAACATCTGCCGAATCGAAGCAACCCACCATCTCGCGCAATGGTGGCTGGAGCCAGAAAACTCGTCGACTTACCGACTCCGCGTACATCGCTCATCGGCCGCGAAAGGGAAGTTGCCCAAGCCTCCGAATTTTTGCTTCAACCCGATGTACGGCTGTTAAGCCTGACTGGAGCGGGAGGGACCGGCAAAACTCGCTTGGCCATTGCCGTAGCGTCGGCGACCGCGCACCACTTTACCGCGGGAGTTCAATTTGTTGGACTCGCGTCCATCTCGCATGCGGATTTGGTCGGGACCGCGGTCGCGAAATCGCTGGACATCCAACAAGTTTCACGCCGCACTGTCCCACAATTGCTCGGCGACTACCTGCAAGATGCGGGGTCATTTCTCTTAGTTTTGGATAACTTCGAACAGGTGCTCCCAGCTGCGACTGTGGTCGCCGAAATGTTAACGGCCTGCCCTAATGTCAAAGTAATGGTCACCAGTCGCGCAGGTCTCCGCATATACGGAGAGCAGGAATTTCCGGTGGCTCCGTTGGAACAAAATTCCGCAGTCCAATTGTTTGCCCAACGCGCAGCAGCCGTCCGTCCCAATTTCGCGATTACCGGGGAAAATTCTGCCGTGATTCGGGAAATTTGTTCGAAGCTCGATGGACTGCCCTTAGCGATCGAACTGGCGGCGGCCCGAACTAAGCTACTGTCGCCGAACGCTATCCTGGAGAGGCTGCAGAGCCGTTTGCAGCTTTTGACCGGCGGCGCCCTCGATCTGCCGGAACGGCAACAAACACTTCGTAACACCATCGACTGGAGCCACGGCCTGTTGAATGAAGCCGAACAGAAACTCTTTCGCCGATTTTCTGCATTCGTCGGTGGCGCTACGCTGGAGGCCACTGAAGCCGTTTGCAATACGCATCGATTTGTTTGACGGTCTTTCCTCCTTGGTGGGCAAGAATCTGATCCAGCGCATGGACCCGCTTGATTCGGAAACGCGCTTCACTATGTTAGAAACAATCCGCGAATACGCACTCGAACGCCTGGTATCCAGTGGCGAGGAATCGCCAACTCGGCGTGCACATGCGGCTTATTGCTTGGTGCTCTCCGAAGAAGGTAACCCCGAACTTAATGCCTCGGAACGGGCACTCTGGCTCGCGCGATGCGACCTCGAGATCGACAATTTTCGTTCTGCTCTCGATTGGCTTTTCGCCAATGGAGATCTCAACTGGACCCTTCGCCTCTGCATGGCGCTCTTCCGATTCTGGGACATGCGTGAACATCTCACAGAGGGTCGCGCTCGCCTGGAGACCGTCCTGTCGCTTGCGAATTCCGGATATGAAAAAGAACGCGCCAAAATCGGTATCTTTCTCGGTGCGTTGTCCACAGCCCAAGGCGATTTTCCGGCGGCCCATGGCTTTCTTCAAAAGAGTCTCTGTCTGTATGAACAGCTAAATGATCATTGGGGAACAGCGGCGTCCCTGAACGCTTTAGGAGTTTCGGCGCTAGATTCTGGAGATTACGAGGCGGCACAGAGCCATTTGGAGCGTAGCCTGGAATGCTGGCGCACGTTGCCCGATCAATTGGAAACGGCTCGGTGCCTGCACAATCTGGCGACTGTTGCAAAAGCTCGAGGCGACTATCCCCACGCTCAGAATGCGTTGCGCGAAGCAACAGAGATCTTCAAGGAAGTTCGAGATCGCATTGGAGCCGCTTGGTCTATCAATCAGCAGGGCGACATCGCGCGGGAACAGGGAGACTTGGATGCGGCGCGGGACTACTACCAACTTGCCCTCGAAGCTTTCCTTGAAGCTGGGGACCGTTGGGGCTCCGCCCGTTCGCTCGCAGACTTAGGCCACGTTTGCTGCGAGCAAAAGGAATACGATGCCGCACACCAGGCGTACCGAGAGGCGCTTCAAACCTTCGCGGATCTCGGCCACAGGCGCGGTATAGCACGAGCACTGGAAGGTTACGCGTGCTTGGCCGCGGCTCGTGGGCAGGCTTCGCGCGCCTTAAAACTCGCCGGTGCGGCAAAACACTTGCGGCGCCTGATCAGTGCACCTCTTCCTCAGGTCGAGCACACGAAGTTTGATCAGAGCCTGTTATCTGCGTGGGCGCACGTTAGCCGAGCGGATGGGCAACGTGCTTGGGAACAAGGATGGACGATGGACATCGAGACCGCCATCCAATACTCGCTGCAGGAACCTTCTTCGATTATTTCAAGTTAGCCGGGTCAATGAGCCGGCGCACGGCGGATACGCGATCTGCTGGAATGCCTACACGCCGCGCGTGTTCCCGTATGCTGCTTTCATCCGACGCCAGGTACACGCAATAGACCTTGTCTTCGGTCACATAACTATGGAGCCACTGAATCTGCGGCCCCATTTCTTTTAATGTTTCGAGCGAACGCAGCGATACTTCACGGATCTGTTCTTCGGATAATGACCCGGCACCTGGAATTACTCGTTCGATTACGAACTGCGGCACAATCCCCAAAGTGTATCACCGCTCGCATTTATTCGACATAGTGATGTGCGCACTAATCTGGGACAAGATTGCATTCATTGAGCCGCTGCTAACCAGAGTCACGTCTCTTGCGGATTTCGCGATGGCCCTTGTACTTGAGAGCGCTCAGCCGGCGATTCCCTTTAGGTCGTCCTTGGCCTGCTGCTCAGCTTCCTTTGTGGCTTGCTTGGCGTTGACTTCTCGCTTGAGGTGATGGATAGCCTTATCCACGCCCAGAGCTTTTGCTCCATCAGCGACCTTGCACGAGGACACGAAGTCCCTGCTGTTTAGCCAGAACGAACTGGACGAGTCGTACGTGATGCTTGTCTGCTGGATCAGGAGATGGTGGTAGCGAAGCTCAACCGCACGATAATCGGGTGGGCTAACTATTTCTGTCTAGGATCAGTCAGCCAAGCCTACCGAGCCGTGGAAAGCCATGCTCGCAAGAGGCTGCTTCAGTGGTTATGTGCCAAACACAAACTGGTATGGCCGGCGGCCAACCGGTTTCCGGAGGCATCCCTGCACAAAGTGCTGGGCCTCGTCTGCCTTACCAAGAGGACGCGCAATCTCCCGTGGGCGACATCGTGACCCTTTCTCCGAGAGCCGGAAGCGGGAAATCCGCACATCCGGTTCGATGAGCGGGGTGTGAAGACGGAAGCATGGTTTCGACTATTGAGGCACCGACAGGCGAAAGAGTCGGCAACGGATAGGTTGAACCTACACCACCGCGTCACACCTCGACTCCACACAAGTTCGGCCCAGTACCCATTCGCCGCATGCAGAGAGAACTATTCTTTGTAGGGTTTGCCATTTACGTAGATCTCTCCTCCCAGCTCTTTCACCTGGTAGCACCACCATTTCCCATTTACCAACCGCCATTGTTCTTCGTGGCGTTGTGTCGTCACTACATCATCGAGCGCTGGGCCGGTGCGTTCGTGCATCAAGCGTTCCCATCGCTGCGATGTCCATACAGTGGCTTGGTTCTTGTGTAGCGTAAGCCGGTCGACATGTGCCGAAATAGAAATAGTTTTTCAATGATGGCCCATTGCTCTAAAGCACCTCGACGCAGGTCATCCCGCGTGACGGTGTGACCTGCTTCGTCATGAAGCACCCAATCCTCGGGAACAACGCTCATGTAAAGATCGATGTTCTTAGTGCGCGTGCCTTCTACGCCCTGGTCGATTTGCGCCTGGATCAGTCTCTGCATCTTTTCAACACTTGGGACTGAGATTACAGGCAGCTATGCCAGTAATCAGGACAAGACACGGCACGGCAAACGCAACCTTCATAGACTATGAGACTGGGAATACATGGTTTGGTTAGTGGATTTCTCCGGTTTCGCTAGGCGTTACGACTGGAGTGCTTGGTCCGTATACCTGCCAGCAATTCTTGAGTTGGTCCTATTTCCCACTTGTCCGTGTCCTAATTTGGCGCTCGGCCTGTAAATGGCACCAGCATTGCGGTCTTGCGTGCATACGCAGCATAGGCGTCTTCGCCGAGTTCTACCCGCAAGAACCGTTCCTCCCGTCGCGCTTTTGTGTAGAAGGCGAACGCTAAAATAGCGGCCCCAAACAGCGCGAAAGAAGTTCCTCTCTCGATGGCGGTTGCGAACGCCGCAAAGATGATGCCCAAATAAATCGGATGGCGTACGAGGCGATAAGGGCCTGTATCCACGACATGGTGACCAGTCTTCTTAGTCAGCCAGTCCGACCAAAGACGCCCCAGGTGAATGCGAGCCCACCAGGCGAACAAAAATCCGCTTGCTGCCAGTGCCACCAATATCCATTTCAGTGCGGCGTCAAGGTGCCAAAACTGCACTTGCGCGTAGTAGTGGCGGTCTGAGAATGGTGCAAGCAAGAGAGTCACGCTGGCCCAAAAGAGAATGCGGAAAACAATTTCGACAACAATACCAGCTCTTTTTTCAGTGCGGTTGGACCAAAACGCCGCGACGACCCACGACACCAGCCAGGCAACCCAGAGTACTAGGATCATCCACTCCGGCGTCATAGGATCCTATCGCGAAGTCCGCTCCATCAATTAGGCGTCCACAGCCTATAAGAAACGCTAGGACACTACCCAGTGGCCTGTGCCTTTGCTTGCTCCAGGCACTTCTGCCAAGATCACATTATCCTCCCGTTTGGCATGGTATATACCTCCTTCTAATCTTTCGGACGCGGGTCGTAGTTCGGATCGTCGCGCGGATCTACCTTTTTCTGCGGTTGATTTCCATTCTCTGGCTTTGGCTTTCTGATCAACGGTGGCAGTGGTGGTGGTTCAGGCATGTCCAGCACGATCACATCCACGTTTGGTTTGCTGCCAACCTTCTCATCTTCACCAGGAAATGCGCCCATCAGCTCCAAAAGAGTTCTGGTTGCCCTATGCTGCAGCTCGAGGTTCTCGAGTTCCACAGCGTCTGTACATTTCCCTTCATGCTGAAAGAGTTTGGTCTCCGTTGCGTTCATGTGTCGGAGTACATAATTCTCTATGACAGACTCGAGGGTAATTCCCATCTTAGCAACAACATCAGGGGCCTTTTCTAAAATGGCCCTGTAAGCCTGGAAGCCTGCTTTACCTGGCTCACCACCGTACTTGGCGGCGATGGCTGCTTTGGTCTTATTGCGTGACTCATTGAAAGCCTGCAGGAAGATGCCTTGCTTCGGTGTGAGGATGCGTGCGAGTAGAAGATCTTCAACTCTGCGATCTCTAGGTCGACCGTGCTTTCTTCCCGTGAACCGGTGTGGCCCTTTCTTCTTTTTCACGTGTGCTTACTCCGTGAGATCTCCGTACTTCGCAGTGAACGCACGCGCGGCCGTTTGAAATAATCTTCTGAGCGTCGTCTGGCCGGGCTGCCATCGGTACGGAATCGTCTTGTCGGGATTGCCCCGCATTGTTTTCGCACTCTTACCAATGCGGAGCGAAAGGTTTTTATTCATAGTACCCTCGATCCGTCACAACCTCGAGAGATCTGTACCGAAACTGTACCCCGCTGCGGCTATCCAAGCGATTCTAGCGACTACGGCGGCATGGAACATCAATAACTTGCATTGATACAACACGCCTCCGGGGTTCGATTCCCACCCGCGCCTCCAAAATTATCCGCTTAAGTTTGTTTAGGTCTTGTTTCCAAGCACGCTTCAAATCCTCCTCGAGCTGCTCTTGGCGACTGTGCACCCAGCGAGAGTAATGCTTCTGGGTGATTCGCACGCTTTGCTGTCCCAGGAGGACGGAGACTCTTTCGATTGGCAAACCCGCCAGCAATAGTTCAACCGCGAAGGTGTCCCTAAACGGATGGGCATGGCCTTTCGGCACCTCAGCAAGTTCGAAGAGCTCCAATGAGTATCAATTCACAGTGTGCGAACAATGCAAACGGGTGTACTGTTGTGCCGTTTTCGGGCTCAAAAAGAAATCTGCGGTTCACCGGGATTTGCCGAAGAGGTCTGAGAAAGGCTGGATCAAGCGGGATCATCAGGTTCAGCCACTCAAATGAGTTTTTCGGCGAGGAGAAGAATGAGGAAGAAAAGCGTGACTACATTAGCGACCTTAGCGTTCTTTCTTTCCGCCTGCGTGATGAGCCAGATTGAAGCGCAACCTCAGAGAGCGCCGAGACAGATCTCTGCCCGTCAACCGCGGGGCATCTATGCCGTTGTGCTGGCCTTCGACCATCATCCCTACACCGCTGCGATTGAGAATCCGGCGATCTCTGGACTGTTTCTATACTTCGACTGGGCGACCTTGGAGCCCAAGGAAGGCCAATTCGATTTCAGTTTACTGGAAGAGGCGTTCAAGGTCGCAGACTCGAAGCACAAAACTATTCAACTCGCGTTGCTTCCTGGCTTTTCGACGCCCCGCTGGCTCCTGGATGAACTCCCGTCCTGCGATAGCTGGTTGGCTTCGGGTGGGAGGACGGGCCCGGCACCACCGCAATGCGGAAAAGCCACGTTCGGGTTTCCTGAAGGCGAAGCGCGCAAGGGCGAAATTCATGAGCTCCCGTTGCCATGGAACCCTGTATACAAGAGGGAGTGGCACGCGTTTCTTGTCGAGTTTGCCAGAAGGTTTGGGCAACGCGAGACTTTTGTGTCGATCGCGGTAGCGGGTCCCACGTCGCAATCCGAAGAAATCATCATGCCGCACAAGGGACCTGGCGAGACAGAGAAGTGGGCCCGACTATTGGAAGCGTTTTACAGCGATCCGTCCTACCATCGGACGAACAAGGCGTTTGTCGAAGAGTGGAAGGCGGCGATCGACGATTACGAAAAAACGTTCAGTAATGTCACGCTGGCGTTGACGCGTGCGGCGGGACTTCCCTTCAATCCAACATGGCGTGGGGGGCACGAGGCTTCAACATTGGAGATCGCGTCGTATTTTGCGCGGCAATCCATAGGATCAAACGCGAAGGCGACGCAGAATAACGGGATAACGGCGGCTCATCCGCTGACGATGAGGCCGGTGAAAGAGATGTCGGCGGATACGACGCTCCATCCCCGAGTTCTCGGTGGAGGAGAGTTTGCCACCGGGTTTGCACGGAACCCGGCACGGGAAGGATGCAAAATTGACGACCCCTCTTCGCCGACCTGCCAGAGCACCACTGCGGAGCAGGCGCTCGCCAATGTGTTGGCCGTCTTTTTTGCTGGCACGCCCTACGCACGTTTCTATGGGTCAGAGGACGGCAGGGCTCCCGTCCAGTACCTGCAAATCTACCAGGACGACATTTTGTACGCCAACGACCACCCGCCGATTCAGGCTATGCTCCTCGAGGCTAGCAAGCGAATCTTGTCTTCGTACTGAGGATTGGACGCTGCGGTCTTAGCCCCTCGGGAGGGTGCGCTGAGTTGCCGATTCCAGCTGTTATCCTTCACCACCCTCTTCACCTTGCTCTAGAGCGCGGCGATGCCACGCTTCGTCTTCGGCATGGACTGTGCAGAACCACTTCCCACAGACGCCGCAATGGCACGTGGCGGAAGTATCACAAGGCTCGGCTGTGGCGTATAGCGCCTGACAGACCCATTCGAAGTTCGCGGATTGTGTCTGATTTTCCTGCTGCAGCATGGGTCCCTCGACTCCTCAGAAACTTGTTGATAAGTACTTCAAAATCAAGAAATCGTCCTAGACAAATTCCGGATACCAGCGACGCGTCGAAGACGCAGTTAGGGCTTACCCCCTAATGCGGTGGATTCACAGGTGTGATTTTCGTGCACGGACCGGCAATCAGTGGTTCATAGGCTCAAATCCATTGGACTCGACCGATCGTTTCAACGAATCAGCTCTTGATGGCTCATTGACACACAGAACATGTGCCCAATTTTTGTGCCGCCTCGAAGCCAAGGCCCGTTCCGCTGCTGGTTCAGAACTCCTGCATAGAAGCATCGAATCAGTTCAATTCCCCCTGAGCCGTTATAATGCTTATATGACGGATTCCCCCACACAGCACATGCAGTGCATGGAAGTCTGGGGAGGTAGCCAGCTCACGTGCGGTGGAGTCGAACTGCCCGGTCTCGATGTGTGGGTGTATAGCAAGCCGTTTCGCGAAGCTCAGCATGGCGGCGATGTGTACTACGTCTCTAGCTGCGCTTCCGGCCGCATTAGCCGCCTGCTCCTCGCCGATGTTTCCGGCCACGGCAAATCCGTCGCTTCCACGGCAGCCGACCTTCGCACCCTAATGCGCCGCTTTGTGAATCGCCTCGATCAGAAAGAATTCGTTCGCCTCCTAAATGAGCAGTTCACTTCGCTCTCCCGCCAGGGGACCTTCTCCACGGCGGTCGTCACCACCTTTTTCGCGCCTAGCCGTCGGCTCATTCTTTGCAATGCTGGGCATCCTCGCCCGCTTCTCTTTCGCGCCCTCGATGGCCATTGGTCCTTCCTCGGCCACCGGGACAATCCCGAAAAGAAGGGACCGCTCAACATTCCTCTCGGCATCTTTCAGCTAGCCGACTACGAGCATCTCGACCTCGAACTGGACCCCGGCGACTGCTTTGTGAGTTATACCGACGCGCTCATTGAATCCTGCGACGCCGATGGCGAGATGCTTGGCGAAGAAGGCTTGCTACGCATCGTCAATCTGCTCGGCGACATCCCGGCGGAGAAACTCATCGGCTCACTTCTCCAGGAAATCGCCGAGCGTTTTCCAGAAAATCTTTCTGCCGACGACGTCACCCTAATGGTGGTCCGCGCTAATGGCCACTCGCTCCACTTTAGCTTCCGCGAGAAACTTGATGCAGTCGGGCGCTTTCTAAAAGCGTGCTTTGGCTCTCTGAACCCGCGCGCTGATCGCGCACCGTTCCCTGACGTAAACCTCGCCAATATGGGTGGCGCAATTATTCCCGCGCTCGGTCGTCGATGGCGTACCCCTCGCAAGCCCCAAAAGTAATTTCCGACCAGACGAAGTAAAATTTTCCGGAAAGAAATTTGCCGATGCTTTGGAGCGGATTATTTCAGAGCCGAAACTGAGAGAGTCTGAGAAAGCGACCGACAGAAACGCTACTTGGCCACATTTCCCTATGTTTCTAAGGTGGATTGCGGGTTTATTTTTGCGTTGGCTTCAGAGCGCGGCTCAGGTCTTGCTGGTTTGAAAACGCTTTGGGAATGGATGACAGGGACGCCACCAGTGCCTTTAGCTGTTTGCTATTGGCGGTGAGAAAATATTCGCCGGAATCATCCTGGGCGCTCGGCACGGTGACGAGTTTTGCCTTCAGAGTGCCTTGCAACCATTCGTCATCGATGTTCCGAAAATGCAGGGCATTTTTCTCAATTTCCAGCTTTCCGATGATGTGTATCGGCACCCAGTAGCCGTTGACAACGTCGACAGCGAAAATGCCACTACCCACAACAAATTCGGGTGGAAGAGTCGGCGTGTCGCCCGGCTTCAGTATTTGAAAGGTGGCGTCGTAGAATAATTGGCCGTTAATATGCGCCACGCAGATTTCGAGAACCAGCTTGTTCCCCGTCCTGGAATCTGCGTCACGATCGATCATCCAGTAATTTTTGTGGTGGCCCTGTTGAATCGAATAATTGACTCCTGGGGCTGTCCATTGTCCCAGGAGTTCCGGGATTGCTTCGCACTCGTCTGGCGAGAACAATCCCTGCACTGATTTAGCACCAACGCCTGCCTCGGCCTGTCGTGGAATGGCCGTGAAGAGAAGCGAAGTGACGAGGAACATTCGGAACAGGCGCATTTTGAATCCCCTTATTGCTCGAAACTGGCAGTCTAGTCGCCGTGGAATTGGAGACTTGTGCAGAATTGTGAGTGACTTATCTAATCCAGGGAATTGTCAAAAGTAACATGTCAACGCCAGCACGCGACGCAGGGTCGCCCCTTTTGGAGTAGGGTTTTGGGTTGCGGGAATCACCACTTCCATCCACCGGTTTGGTATCCATTTTCTTCCCGTTGATCTCCTTCGGCCAGTGCTCCTGTGCGCGCTCGGGAACAGCAGATAGTCATATGTCTGAAATAGCTTCAACAATGCGCGGTACCAATCCGACCGGACTTGCGACGCCTGCTGAAACTCCATCGCTGTCACGTTCAATCCCCTTTCAATTTCCCACTGAATTTACGCCGCAAAGAAGGCGGGGCGAAATTGCGGGCGCAGGGCGCTACCCCACACTGGCTCACCAATCAGCGAAGCGCCCCAATCTGAAACCGTGAGTCTGACTACGCGGCAATGCGCACCTAACCCAGCGCTACTTAAATTTTGTGCGGCTTTGTTCCATCATCTGCCGCATTGCCGCTGTCGACCCGGGAGCGCGCTTTTCTCGCCACACTTCCAGCCGTTTGCACGTCTCCTCAATCCCAGCAAACAGCGTGGGATTCTTGAAGGCTGCCCGCCACGTCGGCACAATCGAGCGCATGCGATCCCAAACCACCCAGATTTCGCCATTGCTCTCGAAAAACAGCTCATCGTTAATCAGCCCGCGGTTCACGATGCTGGCCACCATTTCCCAATAGCTGATGACCATCCGGATGTACGTGTTTTCCTGGCTCCCCTGCGGGTACTTCACCATCAATTCCTCGGGTGTGCCCGCGTGAAAATTCTCGACAAACCACGCACGCGCCTCACGCAACCGGGGCTCACGCCGGAGATCGTAGAGCCGCAGCATGAGGTTCACTTCTTCGTAGCTGACCTGTGACATGATCGATTCTCCTTCGCTAATCAGGTGGAGGGAGCAGGTGGTTCCGCCGGATGCGATCCCGAAACGTTGACCAGCTCCACGCGTTGTACGTTAGATAAAGGTATGCCCTGCCGTTGAAACTCCAGTTGAATCCGCCGCCGCAATTCCCGCGACACATCTTCCTGGCGTGCTGGCGCTGTCCGCACTTGCAGCCTCACCGTGGAATTATTCTGATCGTACGACTGCAATCCCAGGATCCGGGGGCCATCCACCAGTGCCTGCGACCAGGCCGGATCGTTGCGCAATTCTGTCGCTGCGAGATCCAGCGCCTGCAGTGCTCGCCCTTGCGGCACGTTGGGCGAAACTGCCACGTCCACATACGCTTGCGACCAGTCGCG
Organism: Candidatus Acidiferrales bacterium; assembly: GCA_963775865.1. Classification (GTDB taxonomy): domain Bacteria; phylum Acidobacteriota; class Terriglobia; order Acidiferrales; family UBA7541; genus Acidiferrum. Next base: position 174,224 of record CAVZKU010000017.1, read on the forward strand.
GCTCAGATTGCCGACTGTCCGGATATCTCCATTGGACAGACTCACAAGCGCCCCTCGGCTATCCCGCACCAGGGTTCGCCGCATGGTTAGATGCTCCACGCGGCCTACGGTGTCAGCGACCTGGATGGTATCTCCGACCGAGTATTGATCTTCCAGGATGATGTAAAAGCCGGCGATGACGTCGCGCACCAGGCTTTGTGCGCCAAACCCGATCGCCAGGCTGGCCAGTCCGGCAACAATCACAATGGGCGTGACGTTCACGCCGAATTCCTGCGCTGCCGTCAGCAGCGCCAACACCCACACAACTTTGCTGCCTGCGCTGTAGACCAAACCGGCCAAAATTCGCGTTTGTTGCTCGCGAGCTTGCGCCGCGCGCGTCGGCGCGGCCGCCGGCTTCACAAGCAAGTTGGCGATCGCCCGCAGCAGACGGTTGATCAGTATGGCGGCAACGACAATTCCGAGAAGATGGAGCAGGCTCGAGACTGTGAGCGTGGGAATTTCCGAGAGGAGACTGGACATAATGTTTTCGGGAGGCGAGTATAACATTGGTGGGGGCATGGTGCAGCCCTGGCGGCAAGGTTGGGGCAAGGAGGGCTCCATGGAAACGCGTAGAAGCTTTCTAACAAGCCTCGTTTTGGTGGGCGCGTACTCCGGACTAGCCGGCGATGCCTCCCGCGGGCAGACGCCCGTCATCCGGCCGCCGCAAAATCCCAACCCTGAGGGAACTCCCGCGAACGAAGCTCCTCCGATGCCGAATCCGGACAAGAAAGTCCTGGAAATGAATGATAAGGATATGAAGAAAAAGGTGGAGCAACTCTATCAGCTCGCCAAAGAATTGAAACAAGAAGTGGAAAATACGGATTCGACCAAAGTATTTAGTCTGAATTTGATGAAAAAAGCCGAAGAGATCGAGAAGCTCGCCCACGACATCAAAAATCGCTCAAAAGGCTAGCGATTCTCGGCGCTGCGCAAACGTCGGCCGCTCCTCTAGCGGTGGGCTCCCAGAAACGCTAAACTGTACCCACTGCAGTTCTGTGCGCCCGTAGCTCAGCTGGATAGAGCGCTTGCCTCCGAAGCAAGAGGTCGGGAGTTCGAATCTCCCCGGGCGCGCCATATTTTTCAAAGAGTTGGAAACGGTCGCATTCATGGCGTCTAGTTCACTGTAGCGGAAATTGTAGTGACCCCCCTAGTTTTTTCTACCGCTTCCACGATTCCGGCCAGTCTGAAACTCTCCAGCTTTGCAGATGCAATGCGCTTCGATTCTTCGGCTGGATGCACGTAGCGCATGGTCATGGTAATAGTCGTGTGACCGAGAATCGCAGATAGCGTCGGAAGGTCAACGCCCGCCGCGACTGCCCGAGTTGCAAAGGTATGGCGGAGGTCATACAAACGGAAATGCTCCTCGATACCCGCATTCTCGACTGCGGCATCATGCGCTTTGCGTACAGTGCCGATTGGCGCAACCGGATTTCCCCTCGATGGAAAAACAAACGCGCTTTTCGCGTCCTTCGCCCGCCGCTTGAGAATTTCGAACACCTCTTGAGTCATCGTGACTTTGCGCCGTGCGGCCTTCGTCTTCCCAAACGGATTGAAAATCGTGTGCGCCGCAAAGTCGAGATTGTCGATTGTGATTCGGAATACTTCCTCCGGGCGCAGGCCAGTGTCCAAGATTATTTTTGCAATGTCCTTCAACGGCTGGCTCGCTGCCATCAGGTAGGAAATCTCTTCTGGAAAACTCACCACGCGCATTCGCCCCTGGCCTTCGTCGAGGAACTCGACGCCTCGCGTCGGATTGGAAACCGCGTACCCGCATTTCTCCGCATGGTGGAATAGTTTTTTCAGCGTCGTTAGGGAACGGTTGACTGTCGCCGGTGAAACGATACTTCCGTCCTTCGCGTTCCGGCGCTCCTCACCTGCCCGCCTTTGTTTGAACTCCTCAACGTCGCCGGCCGTGATTTCATCCAGCCACTTCCCGCGAAAGAAGCGCAGCAAAGTGTCGCAGTTGGCTCCATGGAGTTCTCGCGTTCTCGCCCGGTGTTGCTGTTTCGACCAGTCTAGGAATTTGGTGACGTGCTCCTCGAATTTCGGCGCTATTTTTTTCTGCGAGAATCCTGCGCGCCGGTCAAGCAAATCCGTCCGTCGCTTCGCTTCTGCTCGAAGCGCGGCCGTTTTGTTTGTGAAGCCGGAACTCTCCTGCACGCGCCGCCCCTGAAACTCAAAACTGAACCAGTAGATTTTCCCACGTTGGTAGAGTGCCATGTTATGTGTCCCTCCTCGCTTTCAACTGGCCTTCGACGCGAACTATACGCTCGGTGAGCCACGAGTCAAGGTCAGTCAGCCGGTAGCGAACAACATTGCGACTGATTTTTACGAATGGTATACCCCGACGCTGGCTCCTCCACTGCGCGAGAGTTTCAACACTAAGTCCCGTGATCTCCGCGACGTTTTCAGCGGTGAGCAATCGACCTGCGGCGAGTTGGATTTGCTCTTTCACTCCTCGTTATGCTCGCATTTGTCCAAAAACAAATGTCTCATAGTGCGCCCTCGTTCCCGGTCTTCAGATATTTTTGTCGGATCAATTCGGCTTGGCGTTGGAGTTCAGCAGCGCGTCCCTCAAAATCAATGACCCGCGGAGTCTCGTGGACCGGCGCGGCCCGGCTAACACACGGAGACGGGCCTGTTTTCTTGAGTTCTTCTGCATACCTCAAACCGCGTTCATGGAGGTCGTTGAAAGGAATTTCGCTTGATGGCAGGGCTTTGGTGTTGGCAAGCCCTAATAGAGCGTTTTTAAGTTCACCGTCTGGCAAGAGGAATCGGTTCTCCTCAATTTCTTCCCATGCCAGATACGATTCGATGAAGCGCTTTTTGCACCAGACGTGTAATTGGTCTAAGTCCGAAACTTCCTGAAAAATGCCAGATGCTCTCGCAGCTCGCTGCACTCGCTCCGGTAATCGCGCAATAGCGAAAGTCAAATGGCTGGGAAAGTCCGGGTTGAAATGCTCGCGTCGAATGGCCAGGACCTTCTGCCATGCATCGCTGGCCTCCTCGGCGAGAGCGGCTTGTTTGAGTGCTTGCAATGGCCCCACAAATTCGGCAATTGTAGGAAAAAACTTGCAGGTGGAGAGCGCTTTCCGAAAGAGAGGTTGAAGCACCTCCGGGGAATGCTCGGAAAGATGCTCAATCCAAATAGCGACGAGGGGAGCCGTGATCTGTTTGCCGTACACTTCCCCGGCCTTTACAAGAAACTGCCGGATAGCTTCACTGGACGAAACCGGCTGCTCTGAGGTTTGCGGCGGTGAGAGCGTCACCAGTGAGTTTTTGGGGGGTTCCATTGATTCCCTTTCCCGGACCGGCCAGTATCGGACCATCCGAAAACTTGTCGATGCTCAAACAGAAATAGGCAAGAGTGTCGCCTTGCTTGACGGTGAATGCTTCAGTTGATTCGAGGAAATTCCGCCAGTTGGTTTTCAGGCGCTCCAAAGGAAGGCTCTCGGCGCTCTGATTCTTGAGGAGGTTTTTCAGGCCGTTCCGGTCTTTTCCTTGCCAGAGGGGTTTCCGCCCATGCTTCACGGTAAAAGACCGAAAAGCAAATTCGAAGAAAGGTTGGAAGCGGGAATCGGCCGGAGCCGGTGTTGGGCGACGGGCTTGTTTCTTCTCTCTGCTCTCTTCTCTCTCTTCTCTATAACCCGACAGAGTGCCGCCAGTTTTAGGACAATTCCCCGACACTTCCCCGACAGGCTCATAAACCGGCCTGCGCCAATCTATAGTCTTTGCGCCGTTTATCCTGTACTCATTCCCCGACAAATCATGGACAGATGCCCGACAGAGTAACGTCGGATAATTACCACGCCTACCGGGGATCTTGAACGTTTTGATCCATCCGATAGATTCCAGGTGCTCAAGTATTCTCTGGATGGTACGCTCCGAAACCCTGGGACAATGTGAGTGCAGAGCCGGGGCGCTTGTAAAACAAACCCCAACAGGGATAGAGCAGGGGCTATCGATCACCAGGTTAGCTTTGAGGCTCAGATAGTCGTGGATTCCATCCTCGAGCAGATCGATAGTGCCGTTTTCAATGTGCTCTACCAATCCGCGGCGCCGTTTGTAGAATCCGGCGCTCATGACCGGTCGGGCTTCGGCGCTCTGCGCACGCGCTGGCGATTCCAGCGCTCCAGAGATTCCTTCGAGATGAGCCAATGGCCGTTTTCATCCTTCCGCGCTTCTAGTCGACCCATAAGGATCATGCGGTGAAGGACGTTTGGAAAAACCAGGTACAACCGCACCGCCTGCGATGTCGTGAGCTCCACTCGGCCTCCGATTCTGCGATTCCGCTTTATTGCTGTAACCGCAACGACGCACTATATCCGGCGAAAATTCGACAAGAGCGTCGAAAATTCGGCGACGGATCTCTTTAAGTGATTGATTCTGGTGAAGAAGAATTATTTGAAGATTCTTGTCTAGCAGGGCCGAAAATTCGGCTTATGTGTTGAAGGAGGGTCTACAGCCTATTTTGAAGCTCGTTTGGTACACACCACCGTTGCAGGGAATCGGGTCAGTGTCGATTCTGAAGTGCGCTTGAAGCCATCTTCGAAGTTCTTGGATTCGCTTCTGGGCCATCGCTCGCTTTTCCCCTGGTGGCGGCTCCGTCATCGTGCCGCGCTTCTCCGCTAATAAGCTCAGCATTGTCCACGCTAAATTCTGTTTACCGCTTCGTCGATCTTCAAAACCCAAGTCACTGTAATTGTAAGCTTTTCGCTCAGTAGCACCGCAGGAAATCTCAACTCGGTGGTCGCTCAGAAAGGCAATCTCGATCTCCTGCCAAGACTTGGGCGCTTGATTTTCGGCCTTCACTGGCAAGGAATCGACCGTGGAGGCGACCGCCGCGTTCGTGGTAGCGTCGAGTGGAGTTGTCAGGAGCAGTTCCTCGTATTCCTTCCACTCGGGCGTCTCTCTGAACCGACGCTCCACGTCGGACGCGACGGAACCGTTCCAGTTGCTAATCCAGGGCCGATAAAGATCGGGGAATTTGTCGTGGAGGACCGTGATGGTGAGTTTCCGCCGAAATTCATCCGATTCGCGCTCGATTCGCTCAATGGTCCAACCGCGCTCTTTCCGAAGTGCGCACGCTTCTTTAGCGAAGGCTAGGAATATCCGCATGACGCATCGGATAGCCAAGGCCTGTTCATTGAAGCCGTAAACACTAGAAGGAAGCAACTCCCGATAGACTCGGATCTTCTCCTTCTCGATCCGGTCTCGCGCTTCGGGCGAAAATTCGCTAGGATAGAAGTCCATAAGTTCCAACCATGTTTTCTAGCCCCGGTTACAGCCGGGGCTTTTCTTTCTTCGGCTCACTCTACCTAGGTTGTCATTGCACTACGAGGTTCCCTCACCATCGGTTTGCCGCGGCTGGGGTAGCTCTACGGGTTTGTATTCCACTGCCGGTCGCGCCGCCGGCCTGCTCAGCGGCTTAATTTCCTTTTTCTTTGGCTTCTTCTTCTCTCGGCCTCGCCTGTCTCGGTTGCCCATCACTCTCTCCTTTCCGCCGTCGTAAAACGGTGCCTTTTCTTTCGATCCATAATAAATAATACTTTACACCCATGTCAAGGTTATTGTAATCTTACAATGATGAGCCCGAAGGCCTTTACGACGCGAGAAGCAGCTGGGTTAGCTGGCATATCACGAGCAACTCTACAGGCTTGGATCAAGAGCGGCAGAGTTCGCGCACCGAAGCCGACCGAGTTTGCTGGAGCGTCTGTGAGGCTTTGGAGTGAATCAGATGTCGCTCGCCTTCGAGTGGTGAAGCAGAAAACATACTTGAAGAATCGAGGGCGTCCGCGAAAGGCAGCGCAGTAGGTAAGTCGGAGCGCGCCGGTGCTATCAACACCGACACGCCCCTGACCAATGCAACCTAAAGGGAGGATGCAATGGCTACCCACACTATAAACCGCGTGGCAATCTACGCGAGAATCAGCACCACTAATCACGGCCAGGATGTGACCTTGCAAACCCGTGAACTCAAGGAATACATCGAGCGGCGAGGGTGGACGGTTGCGGGGGAGTACATTGACTCGGGCATCTCCGGTGCGAAAGACAGGCGCCCCGAATTGGACAGGCTCATGTCTGACGCACACAAGCGCCGTTTTGACGTGGTAGCCGTATGGAAGTTTGACCGCTTTGCCCGTTCTGTCTCCCATCTTCTCCGGGCGCTGGACACATTCCGGGCGCTTGGGATCGAGTTTGTGAGCCTGTCGGAATCCCTGGATACCGCTACGCCAGCGGGCCGGATGGTGTTCACAGTCCTGGGCGCAGTGGCTGAGCTTGAGAAGAGTCTAATTGCCGAACGTGTTCGGGCCGGGCTGCGCAACGCGGTGGCGAAGGGCAAAAAGCTAGGACGCCCCAGGTCGGTCGTGGATGCCTCGAGGGTTGCCGCTCTACGCTCACAGGGGCGTGGATGGAAGAAAATCGCTGCCGAGCTAGGGATAGGCATTGGCACGCTCTACCGTCTTCCCCTGGGCGGTTCCAAAATTCGGGAAAGGGTTATTTGAACCTTGGCTCAACCTTGCGGTTAGGTACTAGGAGCCAAGTTACCGCCGGTAAGCATGACAAATCGGGAGTTATCAAGGACCGAGTCGACGGATAGCAGTTGATAAGAGGATTTTCGCAACACCTATCGACGGCCGAAGGTTCGTGAGTGTTTTCTCCTGAGCGGAACAACCCTGCACTGCGTTCATCGCGAATCGGTTGCAGCACGACTGACCGTGGTGTAATTTTGTCCCGGCGAGACGTGGACAATTCGCCGGCACAGCGCTGGAATCAAATCCCGTACCGCAATTTGACGAAAGGAGTCAAAAAAGATGCTGGATCATTTTGACTGGAGGAATGGTTCAATGATGTCCGCACGCTTAATCTTGCAACTGTTAATCTTTTTCGCTTTTGCCGTGCCGGTCTGGTCGCAGGATGTCTTAGACCGTACGGTACTGCCTATTCCCGAGCCACAACCGCCGGTGATCACGGAACTGGATGCCCGCAACGCCACGGCGCCACCGCTTTTCAAAATCACGGCCCCCAAGGGTGCTCCGAATGTTGTCATCGTACTGCTGGACGACATGGGTTTTGGGCAGTCGAGTGCGTTTGGCGGCCCCATCCACATGCCCACGCTCGACATGCTGGCGGCTGGAGGACTGCGCTACAACAACTTTCATACGACAGCGCTCTGTTCTCCGACACGGAACGCCCTGCTGACCGGGCGCAATCACCATGTCGCCAACGCGGGCGCCATCACAGAGCTCGCCACCGCCTTCCCCGGTAATACGGGCGTTCGCCCGCTGAGCGTTGCACCCTTGGCAGAAATGCTGCGTCTCAACGGCTACAGTACTGCGGCTTTTGGCAAGTATCATGAGACGCCGGCCTGGGAAGTGTCCGTCTCGGGGCCGTACGACCGGTGGCCGACCCACTCCGGCTTCGACAAGTTCTACGGTTTCATCGGCGGCGAGACCAATCAGTGGGCCCCGGCGATTTTTGACGGCACGATCCGAGTGGAACCGCCTCACGATCCGCATTACCACTTCACCGTTGATATGACTAATCAGGCGATTAACTGGATGCAGGCGCAGCATGCTTTGACACCGGACAAGCCGTTCTTCGTCTACTTCGCGCCCGGTGCCGTCCATGGGCCGCATCACGTATTCAAGGAATACATCGAGCGTTACAAAGGAAAGTTCGATCAAGGATGGGACAAGCTGAACCAGGAGACTTACGCGCACCAAAAGCAGATGGGCGTCATTCCCGCAAATGCGGACTTGACCCCGCGTCCCAAAGAGATTCCCTCCTGGGACTCGCAAACGCCAGACGAGAAAAAGCTCGAAGCACGGCAGATGGAAACCTACGCCGGATTTGGCGAGCACACGGATGAGCAGATCGGACGGCTGGTGGACGCATTGAATCAGATGGGAGTCATGGACAATACCATATTCATCTACATCGTCGGGGATAACGGTGCCAGTGCGGAGGGGGGGCCGTTGGGAGCCTATAACGAGATGATGGCGCTTAACGGTATCATCCAGGACGCGGCGATCAACATGCCGCACTTGGACGATTGGGGCGGCCCGAGTACGTTTCCCCATTATGCGATTGGCTGGGCATGGGCGGGTGACACGCCATTCCAGTGGACTAAGCAGATTGCCTCGCACTACGGCGGAACCACGAACGGATTGGTGATCCGCTGGCCGGCGCGCATTAAGACCAAAGGGGAATTTCGTTCGCAATTTACGTATTTGACTGATATTGCGCCGACCGTCCTGGAAGCAGCAGGTCTGCCGTTTCCCAAGAGCGTGAATGGGACGGTGCAGCTTCCGTTCGATGGAACCTCGATGATCTATAGCTTCGACGATGCCAACGCCAAGGAGACGCACACCACCCAGTACTTCGAGATGTTCGGCAACCGGGGCATTTATCGCGACGGATGGATCGCAGCGACGCGCCACTCCATCCCATGGATCGTTGTGCAAAATCCACCGCTCACGCAGGACGTGTGGGAGCTCTACCATATCACTGAAGATTTCAGCGAAGCCCACGATCTTGCGGCGAAAGACCCTGCCAAGCTGAAAGAGATGCAGGACCTCTTTATGAAGGAGGCGATCCGGAATCACGTGTTGCCCATCGACGACCGCCGGTCGGAGCGGTTCAATCCCGCGATCGCAGGACGACCGGACCTCATGGGAAACCGCACGTCGCTGACCGTGTACCCCGGAATGGTGGGCATGATGGAGAACGCCTTCATCAATGTAAAGAACCGCCACTACACCATCACTGCGTCGGTGGAACTGCACGACGGCAACACCAACGGCGTGATTATCGCCCAAGGTGGCAGGTTCGCTGGCTGGACGCTGTATATGAAAGACGGAAAGGTCCATCACGAGTACAACTTTTTTGGAGTTGAGAGGACGAACATCGCCGATGCCTCACCACTTCCCCTCGGCAAACACGTCATTAAGTACGAATTCGTTCCCGATGCACCAAAGCCAGGAACGGGCGGGAAGTGCATGCTCTTCGTGGACGGGAAGCAAGTGGCGCAAGGACATATTCCCAAGACCGTGCCGTTCGCGTTCTCTGGAGACGAGGGAGCGGACGTTGGATTAGACGCCGAAACCGCCGTGTCCGACGACTACAAGGAAGGGAACAACGCGTTCACTGGAACGATCGCGAAAGTGACGGTTGACATATCGCCGACTGGATTGAGCGCGGCTGATCAAAAGGCTCTTGCTGACGCCGAAGATGCAGCTTTCTTTGATGAAGATTGACCCGAGCGCCTTTCGACACCAAGAGATAGAAATATAGGTGTCATGCTGTCACGTTGCTCCTTTGTCAGAGACCCACTCATGTTTGCTGCAAGCTGCACAGGTAAAAAACCTAGTGGAGGACTAATTGCGCAGGCACCGAGAGCCGTGCTGAGAAATCTGCGACGGTTCACAGCTAGGTTATCCACTAATTCGCGTGATGTTCTTTTCATAATCTCCCTCCTGGTTTTGCTATATCTGTCTGTGTTCTGAGCCTAGTGAGCCAAACAGGGATTAATTCTTACTTTCGTTTACCGGGGAGGCTTTCTCCAGCGTGGCGTGAAGGCCACTAGCGCAGTCTGGCACGGACACGGCGTTATGAAAAACAATGGCCTTCGCGGTCACCTCTTTACCATAGAGCTTTTTGTTGGCGCCGTTGTCTGGGCGCAGAGTCGAACCTGCAAGTGATATCCCAGCGAAGAGTCCCCGGGCGCGGGAGTAAGAAAGAATTTCCGCACTCATGGTGACATCGGATTCAGCGGAGGTTGTGCGGCCAACTGGGCCGGCGGCGGCGGTAGCGTTGCCCCCAAGTTTGACCTTACTGCTGAGAATACTGGTAGCGGAACGTTGGCTCATGAGGAGAAGAACAAAGTCTGTGGAGTTGCCGCCGAACTGCAATCCTGCGCTAACGCCTTCGAGGGCCATCATGGCTGGGGCGCTCCAGGACCCGTGAAACGATTTGCCGCTGCGACACGTCATCACACCGCGGCCGTAGCTGCTGCCCAGGCCGAAGGAGAACTTCAAGACCGAAGGCAGAATGACGACGCATTCGGCCTTGTCGAGAACACTTTTGGGAATACTGTCAGGAGCGTCGAGAATTTCCTGCATTACCTTTCCGGCACTTTCGACACGATCGGATTCCTTGTCCTGCGCCAGCGTGGGAAGAGCGAGTGCAAAAGCCAGGCCAATACCAAAAAATGTCTTCATCCTTCATCCTCTGATCGACAAATCCTATGCCCCTTCGCAACCGCCTTGCAAGAGATGAAATCATGAGGGCAGTACTCATTCTTACAGGCAAACGCGACACTTACAGTCGGAGACCGACCTTTGCCGAATATTTGGCACGCAATCGGTGACACTCATTGCGCGGCGATTCCGTCAGTTCGGGTCAACTCCCGGCAAACGCGCAAACCGTCCATGTGGGTAATGTAATGATACGGGTTCCGAAAACCCCATTTCGTCCGATGCTGTAAGTCGAAAAGAATCAGTCAGGGCAAGGTGCCGTTTATGGGTTCCGAAAACAGTTGTTTTTGAGAGGGGATCTTCAACTCGCCCCCAGGGTGCCTTCTTGTCCGATGGACGAGCCAAGGTCTGCAAAAGATTAAAGAGAGTCCATCGCGCCTTGAAGCAGGTAAAAAGGCATTCGAGGCGGTTGGCATCAAGCTAAGAGAGTTCTATTTGGTGATGGGCCAATACGATATGGTGAACGTTTTCGAGGCACCGGATGACGCGACGCTCGCCAAAGGGTTACTTAGTTTTGCTTCGCAAGGCAACCTTCAAACGGAAACACTTCGTGCTTTCACGGAGAGCGAATACAAGAAAATTATTTCCGCGATTGGGCAAAAGGCAGATTCCGGTGTCGAGGGCGGCGGTTAGGACATTCCCTTAGCGCGGGGAGTTCACCGCTTCCGTTTCTTTGGCGTGTTTGATCTGACGCCCATCCACGAGTCTGGATTGAGGTGTCTGCGGGGCCGCGTCTACACCGACCGTGCGACGATTGACAGTTGGCTTACGGCCACCCAAAATGGGATTTATGGGAGTGGACAAGCAACGCAGCAACGAAATAGTTTTCAACTTGAAGGGATATTACCGGAAAGACGAAGTGGCAACGGGCTGCGTGAGCTATTGTCCCTTGCTGAACATCTTCTCACATGGAAAAGACTCAAACGACGCCCGCGATCACCTTTGGAGGGCTGTAAGACTTTATCTTGAGACTAGCTTGAAGAACAACACGCTGAACAAGACGGTCGACAAAGTGATGAAAGCTGCGGAATTTGAACCCGGAGGAATAGAACAGGAGTTTGTCTGGGTTAGCGAGAAAGAGTTCGACACTGCTTTTGACATGGCGATCCCTTTCTCGCTGCATCGACCCGCCAGGGCCATGTGACCGACGCGAATCATTGTCATGTATGAATCAGTTACACCTATTGTTCTGAAACGGGTACTCGAAAAGTTTGGCTATCACCTCGAGGCCGCCGATGATATTTCCTGGCTGATGGAGTGGGAGTGCGGTGGCCACCTCGTGAATATTCCTCAAACAATGGCGATGGTCCCTTCGGACGTAGTGGAAACAATGTTAGATTTCTCGTCGGACATCAGTGCGGAAGCTTTCAACAGCATGGCCGGTGAAGTACAAAAGAGCACCTCTGCCCAATAGCCTCGCCCTGGCGCAAATCCTCTTCAAGAGGAGGGAGATAATACCCCGGAATTCATTCAAGTAGACTGGGCAAGCTTCACTACTTCGAAACCGAGTGGATTCTAACGGGAGCCAGCCATTTCCGCGTACCGCGAGTCTCCGTACTCCGGCTGTTGTGCGCTGGGGGCGGCCGCATCGGCTATGCGGAAGACTGCCGCGAGAACTTCGAGCGTGACCCGGCAGTAGAGAATCCACAAAGCGTATCCAACCGATGCACCAATGAGGGCAAGCAAGCCCTGTACCGGCGCCTGTTGAAATGCCAGCACCACCCAGGCGACGGCGGCGATGAGTCCTCCCAACAAGTGTATCGAATACAAGGACTTCAGCATTTTTGGCGTGGCATACTTCCGGAAGGAAAAATCCATCAACCCTTCCCACATTCCGTTTGCTTCGGGCATTTGTTCCTCCTAACGATTTACTAGAGACTTTCCGAAATCAACATCTCCCGTCGATTAGAAAGCAAAAACATCAGGATCAGATTTGTCCTGCGATTCAACAGAACAATGTGACCGCCGATCAAAACGTGCGCGCAATCTGGCGGGGGCGGGGGCAAACGACGCTCCAGCTCGACGGGCGCCGGATACCAACGCTTTTCCAGCCCTGGTGGGAGTGTGCCATTGCGGACCAACTGCTTTTCGAGGCCGGGAGGCAGACGATCCTTCTTCGCGAGACCTGGCGGAAGATGGTTTTCGCTTTCCGAATACCAGCCGCGAATGGCTTCCTCGTGGTGCTCATAGCGATACACCTCGCGATCATCTCGATCCTCATCTTCATGATGCTTGTCATGGCCCTTGCCGTGACCGTTGTCCTGTGCCAAGACGGGACTTCCGGAGACCAAGAAGATTGCAAGCGCCGGCACCGATATCCACTTCAATGTGTTCATGGTTCTCTCCTGGAGGGTGGGCTAATTTCACCTTACGGAGGTGCGAGCAAGTAGACAATTATCGAACGCGGTCGGCTTGTCGCGTGGGTAACATGGCCATTGGGACAGCTACCAGGTAAGCGGGTCTGACAGAGTACGATTCACTTAGTCAAGGGTCCTGCTCTCTGCCGATGGCGTGGATGCCTCGCCTGTTTTTGCGCCCTCAGCGCGATCTCGTCGGTGTGGCGAAGTCTGGAAGGTAGAAGACGCGGGACTGTGACGGTATTGTGAGGACTTTTCCGGTACCGACTCTCCAGGAACCGTTAAATACCGCCGGGCTAATTCGGCGTTGCCGTACGATCGCCACACCCGGTTCACACGCGGGGCCAATTCAAAAATTCGTCAAGGCTGTTGGCGACAGTCTCACCCTGGGAACCGCTGCCACCGTAGTCGAGGAATATGACAGGGGAATCTTTTGCCCGCTGGTCGGAAGCGGCGATCCAATACCAGGAGTCGCGGCCCGTGGTTGCGAAACAAAACCCGGGACCTAGCTCTTCGTCACAGGGCAGCTCGTTCAAGGCTTCCGTGTCCAGTGGCTCGAAACAATAAACCGGCCAGCGTTCCGTCCGCCAGAGTTTTTTGCCGGGTTTCTCGAGTTGAAAGCCGACGGACTGAATGGCGAATTTGTCCTCGTACAACTGCAGTAGTCTCTCCGGCAGCAGCTTGCCCAATTCGCGTTCGACGGCGTCGCGCTGAGGATTCAGCAACCGGCGAAGGTATGCATCGTATGCGGCCTTGATTTGATCGGTTCTTGGTCGAGAGCGGAATCTTGTGATGGCTGCGCGAATCCCCTTCGCGATGACGAGCAGCGCAGCGGCGATGACGATAGGGCCAAACACGATGAGCTGAAGCCTGTCCATACGCTCATGATACTGCAGATGGTACGTAGGGCTGGCCAACCGTCCAAAGCAAACGGGCCTTGCTCAATCGGCCGGGATAAATCGACACGGCCGGGCGCTTATACCAGAGGTAATGTAGGGACCTCGACGATGGGACGGATCTCCACGCTGCCCCAACGCCCGCTGGGTATGCGCGAAGCGATATGCGATGGCCTCGTCAAGGTCTTTCACATCAATCAGAAAATAGCCGCCGAGCTGTTCGCGTGTCTCCGCGAACGGGCCGTCGGTGACGAGGGGCTGGCCGTCTTTCCGGCGCACGGTGGTGGCCGTGAAGGTGGGCTGTAGAGGCGCCGCGGCCAGGAACTGCCCCCGCCTATTGGGCGAACGCGGCCGAATCCAGGTAGCATAGCTCTGACTCGTCGAGGTTTTTGGAACCCAGCAAGTTGCTTGGGCGAGTAGGACTCATTGCCGCCTTTGGTGCATGCACTCAACCAGAATTCGCACGCTGTTCGCGAGCTCGACTACTTCTCCCTTACCCTGGATGTCGAAATTGATTGCGCTATCACCCGCGGCAGCACGATCAACCGCTTGTTTTAGATTCAACAGTGGTTTCACAACCTGATGAGGCAAATAAAACTGATCATACGCTCAACAGAAAGGTAACAACCGAAACAACACCGAGCGCCCATTCGGCCTGGTTGATTAGGCGGCGCGCCTGTCGATGATCCTCTTGGACACGTTCCCAGCTGCGAGATTCCAACTCCGAAGTTCGCCTCAGGATCTCTTGGCTCGAGTTGTCAAGATCCACCGTTGCCTCTCGCAATTGGGGGTCCTGCTCTTGCACTGTCTTCGATATTTGAATGTCGAACGAATCGACGCGGCTGCGCAACTCGTCGACAAGTTCCGCACGCTTCCTAAATCTGGTCTGCGTGAGTAGCCCGTTCAAATCTTTTCAAGCTCGGACAACCTGATCGTCGGTGGTTGGGCGTGCCTCCCCCCTCGTAAATCTTTTTTCTCCCTTTTCCTCTTCCTATGCGTTCCCCCTTTTCCCCCCCCCCAAATCGGTTCAGGCACTGAATGGAATAACCGCTTCACAGATGCAGACGACTACATTCTTGAGAAAAAGTGTCTAGACGCTAAACAAGTACGAGATGTTTTTGGAGGTGCTTACGGGAACTAATCCCGGCATAGTAGCATCACTCACATAGCTCGCTTTCCTACTGTTACTAGCGCTTCGCGGGTTAAGGCGCCACGCACGTAGTTGACCACTATTTTGGTTCCCGGTTTAAGGGATGCAATTGCGTCCTCAAAGTTTTTGTCTTTGATAAGCCTTCCATCTAGCGCCTGAATTATATCTCCGACTTTTATTCCTGCCGCTGCTCCCGGCCCGTCAGCAGTCACATCCGTCACTAATGCACCATCCTTAGCGTTTTGCGCGGAAACGCCTATCCAGCCGGGAGAAGTTTGTGCCGCACTCGCAGGCACTGCTGCCGTGACGGGCGATTCATTTCTTACCGCAGTCATCGCACGTGCGCTGGGTGTGGGCGTTTCATCTGCCCCACGGATGAGTTCTGCCTTAAGGTTGATTGAGCCACCATGAAAGTTCATGCTCCGAACCCATTCTTGAAATCCAGGTTTCTTAACTGTTATGACGTGTTTTCCCGAGGAAATATTTATTGTTGACGGTGTGTTTCCTAAAAAATCTTGATCTACAAAGATGTCAGCGCCGGGAGGTGTCGAGCTTATGGCCACGGTCGAGGGTTCATACGATGGCTGAGGTTGTGAGGACGGATTTGGGGGCTGTGGAATTGGGCTGTTTGACTGCGTCTTGTTTGCTTCAATCTCCTCCCTGGTCATTGGTGTAATGGTCAGAATTGAGCTACTACCACCGTTGACCGCGCTTCTTTCGATGAACTCCTTTAGGTGCTTTGCACATGCTTCCGCAAGAGACTGTTTGCCTCGCGCAGCCAGGGTCCCGAGAAGAACGGACCCGAAGTTACTCTTGTGAACCTCGTAGGCCCACATTACATCCTTTGTCTTTGCATCAATCAGCATGATGCTTGCTTCAAGACCTCGGGTGGAACTCGCTCCAGCGCCACCCGCAGCATTACCCCCCGCCGAACCGTAAACAAACCCCTCCCATTCCGTCTCCGTCGAGACAAGGAAGTACTGAGCTGAGTCTTTATCCAAAGTAAGGATGATCGGCACTTCTTTCTCGCGAACGGCTGCCGCAAAATAGGTTTCAAATCCTCCCATTGGAGCTATGACGACTCTAGAACCCGGGGGAATTTGACCTGATGATGGTCCTTGAGCAATGGCTACCGGTGAGGCTCCGACAGCAAAGCTCAGAAGGCATAATGCAGAGTAGGCGATTGAACGCATAGGGCAACCTCGCTGGTAAAGTCGCCATTGAGCAAAAGGTATGTTGCCGAAGAGTATCCCTCTCACGAACCAGCAATGCAAGCGACCTCACGGCCACCGCTCACTTTATTCAGTGGCAAGTAGCGAGCGAGGAATGAGATCGACGTTCTACCCGGCAATTTGCCGAGGTTCACAACGATGAACTCGTCGTGCTTCAGAGGCTTTCCTTTTCCTTGCCCGTTCGACGATCTCCGCGAGCCCTTCGCCGGTAAAGCGTTCACCTTTCCACATGCCGAGCCGCATCTCTGCGGCACGTAGACGCTCGCGTCGAATATCAAATTTGCTCCGTGTCCGGTACTCAAGCAATTCCGCCAATTCTAATTTTTCTTCAGGGGTCATTATCTCTGCTTTACTGTTGTACGGGGTGGCCTGACCTTAAGCTTCACGACAAAAATTTCTCGCTCGACGCCGTTGATGATCTTCTTTTCCAGCTCAAATTTGAATCCCGGCTCGCACCTGAACATCTTTTCCTCAAGCAACTCTGCAAGCTCTACCTTCTCTTGCGGTATCAACGCTTATTCCCCTGTTCATACTTTTCCAGCAATTCCTTGAGCCGCGCATCTAAATCGGCCTCGCTCATGTTTTTAAACTTCATCGCGTCGCCGTTTGGTCCGGAGATTTCAACGCCCTGCTTTGGTTTGCCTTCCGTATAGTTTAGAAACAGCTCGGCGTGACGTACGCTTCCTTTCAATGCGCGGCGTAAGCAATGCTCGGCCAGTTGCTCAGCGCCCGTCATTCCGTTCGGCCCAATCTCCTCAGCCAATTGTCGAGCAGCATCTGAGAATTTTGCCGTCCGTGGCCTGCCCAGAGGGTTCCCTGAGCTCCCAGGTAGAAAGCCTTTGCCAGTTATCCCTCCGGGCCGTTTCTCGCAGTTTTCACGTTGTTTCGCCGTTGTTTTCGGGTCCATGATCTATGAGCCTCCAGCGGAAAAATACCCGCCAAACTCTCGATGGGCGTCCATGGCGGCGGACAAAACGAATGTAGTGACTTTTGTAGTGACCCTACCACCAATTGGACACACCCAACCACATCCAGCCACATGTGCCGAATGCTTGAAAATGCTGGATTAGCTGACTTTAGATTGAAACTAGAAGTGTTACGGAAGGCGCTATTCATGCCTCCGAAGCAAGAGGTCGCGTGTTCGAATCACGCCGGGCGCGCCATATTTTTCAGACACTTAGTTCGGCCTCACAGTACCCGCGGTTGCACATTCGTTGCACAACTTCTCTAGCAATTCCATAGCTAAAAGCGTGTTTTCTGGCACATCTTTCACATAGTGCCGGGTGGTAGTTGCAAGGTTTGTGTGCCTCAGCAAACCCTTCGAGGCCATCCCATCGCGAGTAAGCCCAAACCTTTAGGAATAGGCGCGAAAACTTTGCCCGCAATCGTTTTCCAATCAAGGAATTGCGTCAGGACGGGCGGGCTCATGCAGTCGCCAGCGGTAGACACCATGCTCGCAGTCAAGGCGCTCAATGTCATAGCGTGTGCTGTTGTGCTTGCCGCGGATCAAATCCCCAATACGATTGACAGGGCGCAACCCATAAACCCGCTCGCTTTGGAGGTCGGTTGTCGAGGGAGTCTCCCCTTCACGAGCAGCTTTGCGCAGCCGCTCAAGTAGCCGCAATGCGGCGCAGCCGTGCTCCGCGGGCCGATGGCCTGGGCGCGTATCTCTTTGTATTGCAAAGTGAGTTGTGTTAGAAGTGGATTGCATCGTTGTTTCTCCCGAATCTCCTGGGCCGGTGCACGTTCCCCACGTTTCCGGCCCAATATTCATTAGCCATGTACTGCCTCCGCCCCTTCTTCCTGCTTCGGCGTCCGACGCATGCGCTGACGATTCCAGCGTTCAAGGTCGGAGCGTCGAATGAGCCACTTCCCATTGCCATCTTTGTGGGCTGTAACACGTCGAGTTAGGATGAGCCGGAGTACTGTTGCAGGGTGCATTTGAAACTGTCGTACCGCCTCGCTTGTGGTAAGAACTTCCATTCCCTAAACCTCCCTACTGCTAGTGCAGCATGGAGTGAGCATGCATCGTGATTACATCGACGGGGAGATGGAATAAACGGAGGAAACGAAGGAAACTAGTTTTGTACGTTGTTTCCAGCGGATTTAGTATGTTTGGAGTAGTTCCTCAAGAGGATGCGATGTATTCCATGAAATTGGGTTGTGCAATAGCTTCTAGGGAAATTCCTAGTTGTTTGCTGCCTTGCACCTCACTACCGTAGCCTCAAAAAGACGGTTAGAAAGGCCCAACTCACGCGAGCGGTGTTCCTTGGCTCCTCGGGAGGGAGGTATGTCAGATCTCAAACTCTACATTCCGAAGTCGCTCGCATTCCAGCGCGTCACCAGATCGGCTATTTCCGCTGCAAACCAAGTTGACCTCGGGAAAGAGATGAATGACGCGCACACGTTTGCGCTTATGGAATTCTTCGAATTTCTGGCTTCTGAGCAGTTAACGTCCCTGATGGGGCCGGGCTTAGCCGCCGAGTTTAGCGCCATTATCGAGAGAGAATTTTCTTGGGTTTCATTGAGTGAACGGACACCTTTGCATACCCTACTCTGCACGCATGCCTCGATGTTTGCAGGGCTGTTCTGCTGCGATGGGGAGGAACCGCCAGGATGCTATCGCAGATGGCTCCGACTTCATGGGCAAAGTGCCTCAAATCCTCCTTGCGACCGACAAGCGTGCCTGATGGCGAACTTTGAAGCAGCAATGAGTTTGGATCGAGGTTCAAAAGCGGCAGACTCCAAGCTGCAATTACTTAAGTACCGCATTGCAAAGCGGACAGCCGAACTGCTACTGGCCACGGGCTTCCAACCAGAGACGATACTACAGCACATGCGAGAGGAGGACGTGCCGAACTCAGCCGAGATTCTGGCCATGCACGCGTTCGTTCTCCTCAAGAAGAATCCCCGTGATCTGGCCCAAGTATGTGCTTGGTCCGACGAGTCTACGGAGGCCATGTTCCTTCACTGGGCGTCAAGGGACTCATTTGTTCGCGACACTCTGGTGGCTTTTCGATGGCTAAACCGTGTCATTTACGATCAAGTCCCAGAAGGAAAATCAGAGAGGCTTGGAGATCACGGAGGCCTTCTCCATGCCACATGGCGAGAGGGAAAGACTGCGCCGGCTTTCATTGCCAGGCGAGAGCCGCCATGGCCCGAAGCCGACAACGAACCACGATCCCCACTGTTGCTTCCCAAAGACGTCAAGCCACGGTTCTCTCCTGTTCCCCTCATGCTGATTGGCGGCCCAGCGGTAGGCAAGACTGCCTTTCTAACGGCTCTTGCTCACCATTTGAGTTGTGCTCAGTCGCAACTTCGCGAGGGCCAATACCTCGAATCAGTTGACTTGGAAGAAATCGGGGTCCCAATTGGGAATGTTCGCGAAACAGGTACGAACGCGGCCTCATCGAAGGTGACGTGTCACGGCCTTCTTGTACGAGACGAGGAAGATCCTGAAGTGGCGCGATGGATGCGCTTACGACTGATTGAATGCAACGGCGAAGAAGTTAACCAACGAAGGCTCTCGACTGAGTTCCTGAGGAGTTTACGAGCGGCTCGAGGCTTGTTGTTCATTTTAGATGATCGGAGTTTCCCCGATTTATTGACTGATCGTGGAGTCTCAAGCGCGCCGGGCGAAGGCCATATGGAAGCAGCAGAGCTTGCAGCACGATTCACACGTATTCTTCAGCTTTATTTTGACGTTAACAAAAGTGCTCTACATCTGCCGGTGGGACTGGTCGTGAATAAAGCCGATCTCCTGTTGGGGCCAGCCAACTTGCTGTCGCTCAGCCCGTCATCGCTGATACCAGAAGAAACCAAGATCGAGCTAGTTCATGTCGGGCTGGGAGAGGAAACGGAGGCGGCGGAACCGTTTGAACGGCTGCGTTCTTGCATACGTTACAACTTCAGAATAAGCCGCGTAATGCAGAATCAGCGGTTTGTGTTCGAGCTGATCGAACGGTTCAGGAGTTTCATCTCCGCTGTTATGTGCCACACTTATCGTTTCCAGATATTCCTGACGTGTTCCGTGACGGGGCAGACCGAAAGCCGAGAATGTTTTCCCTGTGGTGTCTGGGATGTCACAAAATGGCTTGTCAATCAGCTCGAACCCTCGTATCGGGCTCAATCGAATGATAGCGTAAAGCGTGGGTGCATAGAATTAGAGGAAATGAGGAACAACCTGGCCGCAGCAGTCCTTCGCGACCATGAAGCCCACAACGCGTTCCTCAAGGTCATCGAGCAGCGCGAAAAGGCCTCCGTGATCTATCGTATAAAGCTCCTGAATCAGGTTCTCGAAAGACAGGCAGAGCACGCAACAGAACAAATGCGAACAGCGCTGCAAAGCGCATTCGCGTTGGCTGAGTTGCCCCCAGTCACTGACGACGCCGATCCTGCGCCTTTCCCTCTTCGCCGTCGATTGGCAAAAGAGGCGCTGGAGCGTCTCGAAGACCAGATCTCCTACTTAACTCAGTGGCGCGAGCAGCTCTTTAGTGTTGAGCTGAGAGCCCTTAAGCAGCAACCCAAGAAAGAATTGCTACAGGTAAGCGGCCATTTTGCGATCGAGCGGCCCACCACCTGAAATCAGGGAAACCAGAGGAGCAAGTGTTCTGTTCTGCTCCCCTACTTCGGGAAAATGAAAGCGAATGCAGTATCGAGCGCCGCACTCCGCAGATACGTTGAATATCGCAAAGGGATGAAGGCCGCGAACGCGACAAACAACCGGGAATTGTCCGTGCTCTCTTCAGCGTTTACGCTGGCCCTTATCTGTATTTCGTTGGAGCGAACAAGCCAAGGCAATCGTGGTAAACTCCTCGAAAATGTCAGTAGAAAATTCAACCTAAGCCCTCACAGACGATAGCCGATTTTATCAATCCGCCTTTTTGTCTCCGCATCCAGCTCGTCGATAAAATTTCTAAATCGAGGAACTTTTTCTTTAACAGCCCAATAGCGATAAGGCTTGGTCCTCGGAGGGATGACCCGTAAACGACTCAAAGGAACATCAACCGACATGATTTCAACGATCTTAGAAAACTCCTTGAACGGATCGATCATGAAGTCCTCAAGCCGCAATGTGAGCGTGGCAGATTCCAGATAAAGCTCAGTTTCCTCCACAAATTCCCCGAATGACAGAAATCGTGGGCCTGGCAGAGCCGCAAAAAAATCAGGATCGCCTTCGGCAAAGCCCTCGAACTCACGGAAGTTTTGCTCCAAATCGATACATAGATCGTCTGTGTTCTTATAAAGCCCCGAGATACCAGAAATCCTTTCTTCGCGAATGTTAATGTATGTCCGCCACCAAACCCAATTTGACAGCAACGAATCGAGGGGATGACGATACACAAAAATCAAATCCGCGAATCCCGATCTGACCGATTCCAATATACGGCTCGTTACCTCTGGCAAAGCCTGAGCGCGAGAAACATACCTCATTGTGGCATGACCGCTGTAGATCAGGGATGTCGGACCTGGATGGACGCGGATCTCTTCCCTGAGATATTTCGCTCTCTGTCCAAGGTTCTTCAGCATCAGTTCGACGATATACCAACGTCCGGTGCCGAACAGTCCAAGAACATAAGTTGTTCGGTCGTTGCCCAGATGAGGGACTCTCCAATCCCAGTTTCCCAAATAGTGGCGCACGGTCGCTGCTCGTTCGCCAGGGGATTTTTGTCCGAATCTGATAAGCTTCTGAAGTACCTGCATCTGGCTTCACTGCTCCCATTAGGTCCGATTACCTAAAGTTGCGGCACTTGCAGCCCTGGGCGAGAGTGGTCTTTTAGCACAATTGACCGGTCGACCTACTCGCAGCTCTTACTTCGTCTGTTGGCACAGATGCTCAGTAAGGTCTGCGACCAGGTCGTCAATCAATCTGATTTCGAGTGCTAAGCGGGTATTCGTAGGATTCTTGGAATACTCCTCGAACAGAAGACTCCGCTTGGCCTTCAATTGGTCTCGAATTGTCGTCTCATCGATTGTAGGTTTTCGCATGCGAGGTGGCTCTCTGTCGGCCTTCTGCCCGAGAATAAGCGCGGTTGTTGAATCTTTAGCGAACTCCGTTGTCCTTGGTAGACCTATATCGCTGATTCACTATCTCATAATGAGACCGAAGCCGGCCCGGCAGCCTCCTCGATATTTCGAACATGAATTGTGTTACTTGCCGCTTCGAGCACGCCGATCACGCGGACGTGCTTACCCTCATATTCTTTGGCTGGTTGGGGCGATTTTTGGTCGTCCAGCAGATACGCGCGTCTCGCAGACGCACCTTCCAAGAAGTACTTGCCGTTATTACTAGAGATTTTCCCCGTGAAAAATCTCAGATCCTCATCATTATCATTATTTATTTGTGAAGGAGTTTGGATGTGCGGCGTTTGAGGGCGATCCGGTTGGGTTCGTTGAGCAAGTACCACGCCTACCAGCGGGAGACTCCCGACGAGAATCAAAAAAGTAATTCGAGCAACGGGTTTTCGAATCACTAGTCACCTCGATGAATTGAAAGCGACTGGGAGCTAGGAAGAGAGCAATCGATGTGCCAACACGAATGGTATGCAAACGACGCATGCGTTGAGACTTAGCAAAGCCATGTAAGAATGTTCCGAGCAGTTATTTCACGTTGTGTAACCCCAGCGTGTAAGACGCTAAATATTTTGGAGCCCTAAGAAGAGATAGATTGGGCGGTCTGCCACTGGAGACCCCCTGGATCAATTCGTGCGAGCGCTAATTGCGCTCGATCCTTCCCACACGCACGAGACTCTGTATCTTGCGGATAGCAGCAAGCTGCTGAAAAGGCGCTATTTAGTCATGTCCGGGTTGAGCATTATGCAGCGGCAAATCACAACTACTAAGGCTCCTGAGTACGCCAGATGGAACACGGACAATTTCGAATCAGAGGAACCGGCGAAAGAAAAAGGGAGCAGGTGCCAGCATGGTATCTAAAACCTATCCCCATCACCATGCTGGCTTACCCGTCGTGTCAAGACACTAGGACTAGCTGAATCTGATCTTGGCACGCCCAGGCATATCTTGTCGTTGCTCCAGAGCAATGTCTCACCAGGCCAATTTGACCTCTCGCAAACGGACGATTATTTCGCGAGAAGGAAGCCAACGATTACAAAATCAATCGCGATGAGCGTAAAGACGATGACCTCGATGGGCGTATGCTCGAATATAAACCGCAATCGGCGCATGGATGTGCTTCCTGACTAAGGCCCGGTGTCTAGGAATATTCTTCCGCGCAAAACTGGTCTGTTCAAAATTGCACAGTGCAAAGTACTGGGCCGCAGTAGGCCATCGAAACAGTCCCAGCGCCCTAAAACGCCTCTCTAATAGCGAAAGTTCCAAACTCGCCAGCGAGCTAGAGATTGAGTCGGCAAACACTTCCTGTTCGCTAACTGTATGGAATATCCGGGCGCTCCGCAGTTTGTACAAGACGTGATTGGCTTAGTTAGGGAACTTCATGCGGTTGGATGGAGCCTCTCTTCAATCCGCAATTTCAGAGCATCAAGCTCCTGCTTGGTCATGCCTTGCAGAGCCATCGCTGTGGCCTGATACAAAGCGGGAACGTGTTTAATTTTGTTGCCGTGTGCTACCTTGCGACGGAGTTTCTGTACTTCTGGGTCAGCGCCCACTTTCAAAAACACTTCATACGCATCGGGGATGGACAGAGTCTTTTCAATCAGGCCATGCTTAACCAGAATGCGATGATACGAAGGTAGTGCCAACGCAGATGGATGGGTCTGCGGAGCGCGTTTGTTTTGTTTTGGGTGTTTCATTGCACTCCAACGGATCAGCGCCAAGGTTGGGTTCCGGGACAAAGCACGAGGGGCCACAACACCTCTCCCCCCCGCATCCGCTTTGGAGTAGAAAGGCAGATCACGAGCGTCGAAAACCGACCGCCGTAGCTGGGACTTTCCGCACCAGCAGACCGGGTACCATTAACTTCCAAACGAATTATACGCCCCTGCAGGGGAGGTCGTAGCGCAGTGCTGGTCCCAGGACTGAACTGAAGGAAAAAAAGTCCCGCTTACTTCTAGTGCGCAAAACCCGTTGCAAGATGCGTTGCAAGTTAGGCGGGTAATGAGGGCCCTTTCGTTGCCGTGATAACCAAGGGGGGAAACATCTACATGCGGATGGATCATCGCGGCAATGCCAGTGGAGCGAAGTGAACCACCCCTTACCCTACTACCGGCCCGGCCTTTGAGCTATGCAGGTTGCCTTCTCAGCGGAATCCAATCTGCAAATGATGCCATCAAGTCCGGCCCACCCCTCCGCATCAAAGCGAATAGACCTGTCGAGAGTGGCATCGACCAAATACTTGTACTTTGGCACGCCTAGATTGGCTGGCGGAAAACAATGCCCTTCCTTCCACTTGCCATCGAGCGAATCGGGGATCCCGGCCCGAACCATCTTGCGACAGCGGAGTTCCGCAGATCGTGAAAGAGCAGACCCGGACATTTCGCAGCCTCGGTGACCTTCTCCCAGGCGTCCCGAAAGTCTAACACGGGAGCATTTCCGCGAGTGAATACGGAATCCACAGGTTTCTTGCCTGCACAGCACGCCTCAAGCAATTGCCGGGGAACCAGCCTCCTCGAGTAACCGCCAGGGTCAAGCCATCATCCAAAAGTACCTCCCATATCTGGCGGGTAACTGGGGATAGGCGATGATACCGAAAAAACCACCTCAAAGGGTGAAGAAGAACATCAGCACTGAAGCCGTGCGTAGAGTCCGCGTGCGTCAACTGTTTCAGGCACGTCCATTTGAGCAGACCGAAACCGCCGCTTTGCTTTTTTACCACTGGTTAGAACAACATCACCCTGAATTGCTTCCGAGGGGGCAAGGTGACCCGTATCAGCATCTGAGGGTGGATCTGGAGGGACTGTACAAGTAGAACTCGATGCGCGAGGCCGGGATGGGCGGCTACCCCGGTCTCTCAGGTGTGTGAAAATATACCTATTTTCGTATAGATGCAAGCCATTACAAACGCGGTGTGCGGCCCAGTTGCAGCGAAGTTGTGTGCCGCATAAACGCTTAGACACGGGCTCTGGTTCGTTAGTCGGCTGAACGGATCGGCTCATCCATGGAGCACCATCCAGATGGTCATTATCACCGCGGCGATCAATAACCCGGCAACCAGCCACGCCATCTCATTGCTGGGCGCAGTAGGAGAGTTAACAAGAGGTAGGGTGGGAACAACATTTCTACGGATTAACTTCACGTGTACTCCAAAAATTGTAGAGGGCCGGCCAAGGCCGGCCCTGTGCCGGGGCGGAGTAACTGCATTCCCATTCCCCGCAACCGATTGAGAAGATTATGGCCGCTGTGGAGGTGTCTGTCGTTGCTCTGGGACGTGTCTGTAGTTGCTCTGGAGCAATCAGGGATCGTCCCGGCCTGCCGGTAACGGTGTGTCGACGGAGATCCTACTCAGCAGCGAAAGAGTGAAGACGCAAGTTTTTGAGCGAGCTAGGGATTAGGGATTCCCCCAGTTGTTTCGTAGCGGGGCTAAGTCTAAACAAGTCTAACAAGCCTGTGCGATTCCCCAAGAGACGCTACGGGGCTAGGGGATGGCTTCTCTCCTGACCGGGGCCATCCCTCCTTTTTTACGAACGCGGTGTGCGGAGGAAGGACCCTGCCCATTTACTCACAGGGAGACGCACCTGTACCTGCCTCAGGGATTGCTGTCGTTTCCCTGGGCCTGAGATCGCAATTCCTCGACGGACTGACTCCGACTGATCGCGATACCATCCTGGCAGCTGCAACACGACGGCGATTCGCAGCCAATTTCGTGATCACAAACCAGGGTCACCCTGCCGACCATTTTTTCCTGCTGACGAAAGGTCTTGCCAGATTTTTCTTCGTTACAGAAGAGGGCAAGAAGCTTCTCTTTCAGTGGTTTGGACCAGGAGATCTATTCGGTGCTCGCACCATGTTGTCGGACACCTCTTCTTATCTCTTCAGCACGGAAACAGTAACGAACAGCTCGGTGTTGGTGTGGGATCGCCCCACAATCCGAGGCTTGGTCAAACGGTATCCCAGGTTGCTGGAGAACGCGTTGTTAACTGCGTCAGACTACGTGGATTGGCATCTTGCGTCCCACATAAGTTTAGCCTGTTACACCGTTCGGCAACGGGTTGCTGAAGTACTGGTAACTCTTGCCCGCACTATCGGCAAGGAAACCTCCGATGGCGTTGAACTCCAGATCACAAATGAGGAGTTGGCTAACGCGGCGAACATCACGCCATTCACTGCAAGCCGCCTCATGAGCAAGTGGCAACGTGACCGTGCCTTAGTAAAGCGCCGCGGCAAGGTTCTACTCCGATTGCCTGAACGGCTGTTCTTGCGTACGACGTGACCCCGACTTAATTTCCATCCAGGTTTCCCTTTGCCGTCCCATCCCGTAATTGCCCCTGAGCAAGTTCAAGGATGTTTGGAGGCAACGAGACCTTTCGCGTTGCACAACTCGTTGCACAAAAACTGACCGACCCTGCCCAACAACGCCAACGGTTGCCGACTACCGCACGTCTAACCTGCTGATTCTGCGTGCGCCAGCGGTTGAAAGATGAACTCCGAAGCAAGAGGTCGCGTGTTCGAATCACGCCGGGCGCGCTATTCCTTTTTCTGCCCCGTTGAACTCGACGAATTTCTCTCTAAGGGAGCTGGGCGCGGGGTTTCTGCCCCGGCATGAGGTATCAGGTTGTCTCGGTCTTCAGCCCCTCCTCAGTGCCGCTGCGGAAGGAACTTCCAGATGTCCGGATCTTCTTGCCCCAGCACCCACGAGCAAAATCCCTGCAGCCCATTTTTCTGCACCAGCTCGTAGCGGTCCTTAAAGGTACGCAGGTCCGTGAAGAAAATCCATTCGCGCATCTGATCTCGATAAAAGTAGAAGTACGCGCTATGGTCTTCCGCGTCCCATTGGATCCTTCCGTTGTAGGCTTCGGCGAGTTGCCGCGCGTTAGGCGTGCCGATGTAATCGGCAGTGGGATTCGGCTTTTCGGGGCTGAGTTCATTCTCTTTGGTAGGCGCACCTGTGTACCAGTGGTAGCCATAAAGGGGTATGCCCAGAGACAGTTTTTCCTTGGGCACCACTTTCAGTGCGTAGTTCAGATTGTCGATAGTCCACTCCCACCCGGCCACCGGTCCCGGCATGGTCCACCGCGTGTGCTGGTCGTACGTCATCAAGCAAACCAGATCCACGTATTTCGCAATCTCCGCGATGTCGTACGCGCCGCGCCAGTCCGTGTAGATCCACTTTGCAAACCCGCCGGCCCCGGGATAACCCGGGGCATTTGGCACCGTGGCGATGGTCAGTTGCAGACCCGCTTTGTGCATCGCTTCCGCGGAAGCCTGCACCATGTACGTCAATCGCTCGCGGTCAGTCCAATCGATGTTCTCAACGTCGAATTGAAATCCCGTGTAGCCATGCAGCTTGCACTCGCGAATCATCGCCTCGTTCATTTGCGCCTGCGCCGCGGAATTGCCGGCGAACTCGTGGAACTTCTTCTTGTTGAACAACGCGATGATTGGCATCACCGCCAGCTTTTCTTCCTGAGCCCGTTTTAGCACGGTCGGTTCAGGTGCCCCGGTCACCAAGCCATTCTCGTCCACCTCATACCACGTGGGCACCAGCAGATCGATTTGCGAAGAATGTGCCAGAAACGATCGGATCGAGTCTGGGCTGTTGGTCATGTAAAACAAAGCCACCGGCTTTGCTTGCACGCCGGGTATCGCCGTGAGAACACACAAAATTGAAAGTAGGATTCGCTTCATTTGCATTTTTCAATTCGCTTTCTGCCTAACTAACGAAAGAATATCCCCCGACCCTTAGGCTCGCAATCTTTTTCCCGGTGTCCGCCGAACGCGCACCTCACACTGCACCAGCCAAACCAACGAACTATCATGAAGTTTCACGGCTTGCCCGAGATCGTTTCGTTTGTCACCACTACCGCGCTGCGCTATCCTGCCTGCAGGAGCTTTTGGAGGTACCATGACCCAATCACTCTCTCCCCTCGACGCCCTGCTTTTCACCATCGTTCTCGCCACGTTGGCCATCGGCCTGCCCATTGTGTTCGTGTTGTCGATCCGCTTTCTACGGGATCGCCACGTGAACCTCGGCCGTTCGAAGGAGCTTGAAAAGCTCATCTGGCAGTTGCACCGCATCGCCAGTGCAATGGAGCACCAACTGAATTTGTCATTTCCCGCTGTCCAGCCAGGCACGGAAGAGCCGCGCGATCTCGCCTATCTCCAGCAGCTTGGTGCCCAACTCACCGCAGCCACACCCGTCGCAACTCCTGCCGCGGCGCCCCCTGTACAGCAACCTCCCGCCCGACAGCCTGCTGCGCAGCAACCAGCCACTGCGCAGCCGACGGCTCAGCCGGCATCGTTTCCTCCGCTGGAACGCCGTGAGCCTTCCGTCGAGGCCCCGCGCGCCGGCGTTAATTCCATGTTCGGCCTCTAACCTCCATCTTTCCTCGAGGACATCCATGAGTGATCAGCCCATCTCGCAGTTTCCTATCATTCATCATGGCGCGCTCAATGAGCAGACCGATCGGACCGTAGCGGAAGACTTCATTGAACAGATCGAAGGGGAAGTGCAGCTCGATCGCTATGTGAAGGCGCAGACCAGCGCGCCGCAAGTGGTTAAACGCATCACCGACCTGGAAAACATGATTTGGAAGCTCTGCCAGCAGATTGATTCGCGCAATCCGGTCGTCGAAGAAGCTAAACTTCTCCTCAAGAACCGGCTGGAAATTGATGAATCCGCGCACCGGTTCCACTCTGTCCTCGGGCACGAAAAATTGCAGGAAGGTACCTGATTTTAACCTTCGCTGGTACTTCCGAACTCTTTATCCCCACTCCGCAATCTCATCCTTTAAATCGATCACCAGCTTGTCTCATTACAAGCTAAGGAATGAATGCGTCCGATTGAACCGACGCCAAGCGGCACCATTGCCTCGGATCTCGTGGGTGCTCCAACGTCTCCGAGTAGCCCGCGCTTTCCGGAGCTCGATGGCCGGCGTGGTCTTGCCGCCCTCGGAGTCGCGGTCATCCATCTTCTGACCGGCCCGCTGGCGTCCTACGCCGAACCTGCGCGCCTGGTTGCAAAAGCATCTCTCTTTGTTTTTCTCGGGAACGTTCGCCGGCTCGGGACTGGCTGCTCTTCTGGCCTGGATGGCTGACGCTGATTTCCATTTCTGTCGCTTCTTGAAGCAAGTCCCTCAAAGTCTATCAATTCGGCACACCTGTCCTTTGGTACGGTACGTCCTGCCGTTCATTGCCCTCACACTTCATTCAGCGAGTGGGAGGCGGGAATGACGCAAAGAAGCAGCTT
This sequence comes from Candidatus Acidiferrales bacterium, assembly GCA_963775865.1. Taxonomy (GTDB): domain Bacteria; phylum Acidobacteriota; class Terriglobia; order Acidiferrales; family UBA7541; genus Acidiferrum. The sequence goes on from CAVZKU010000017.1 coordinate 203,478, forward strand.
TGCTGACATGCAAGCAGAGCAGAGACGGATGACCGAAAGCTGGAAAGCCGAAGGCCGCCAAAGTGAACCTTGGGCCGTCGCCGATCCAGAAATCGTCGAAATTTTCGCTGCAGGAATCGAGTTCGGCCTGAAGGTGGCCCGCCGCAAAGACCGCGACCCGCTGTACTCCCCCGATGAATGGCGCAAAGCCCTGCGCGAGGCCATCGAAAAAGCTGCTTTGCTCGAAACCAATCTCCAAAGAGCCAAAGAGGGCATGCAGAAGAAGTAAAAACGCAGTCCCGTCTGAAAAAAGCCTATCGAGCTTCTAAATCCTGCCCGTCGCTTTATTTCCCGCTACTCTTTGCTGCTTGGCTCTGCCTTGGCCCCGTCTGCCAGTACTTGTTGAAGCCGATATAGTCGGAAGGTAAGTTCGCCAGGATGGTGCGCCGAAGTTCTAGCATGTCGATGCTGCCAATGCGCTTGTACAGAATTTTTCCATCCGCATCGATCAACACCGTATACGGCACAGCCGATTCCCATGCCGGATCGAACGCTTTTTGCAGCGCCGGCGTATCGTCCGAGGCAAATAGCATGTTCCGGCTGGTGGCGTGCTTTTTCTCCAGCATTTTTTGCACGCCGTTTTTCTCGTCCGGCATGTTAGCGGACACTGTCACCAAATCGAAGTCCCGCACCTTATACATCTGGTAGGTATCCTGGAAATCGGCAAACTCGTCGATGCACGAACCGCACCACGTGGCCCAGAAGCTAACCAATAACATGTGCTTTGTGGGATTCGTGCGTAGCTTCTTTAGGTCCTCGGCTTTGGCCATCTCCAGCGTCACCGGCTGTTCTTCGATTTTTTGCAGCGCTGCGACCCGCGCTGCCGCCTTCTCCGCCCACTTCGTGGAGCAACCAAACACCCCGGTGTGTTTCACTTCCACTTCGCGCCCTGCCAGCAGGGCGTCAATCGCGTTCCGCGCATCCTGCGTTTTCACCTGCTCGATGCGGTAACTGTTGTCGATGCGTCCCTCATACTGGAGCTTGCGGTCCTTATCGAAAATAAAAATGTGGGGCGTGGCTTGCGGCCCGTACGCCCGCGTCACCGACTGCGTTTCTCCGTCATACAAATACGGGTAGCGCAGGTGCTTGTACTCGGCCCGGATCTTCATCTCTTCCAGCGAATCGCTGATGTCTGAAGAGTCCAGTTCGTCAATGCGTATGGCTTTCGGGTCGTTTGGCTGGATCACCACCACCGCCGCGCCGCGTTCCTTGTAATCGTCCATCAGTTGCTGGATGCGCTCCTCGTACATTTGCGAAATCGGACAATGGTTGCAGGCAAACACAACCGCAAGAACGGGGCTGGCGGCGTAATCGCTCAGGTGGTGGATCTTTCCATCCACTCCCGGCAGCGCAAAGTCCGGCGCCGGCGATCCCCAGGGCAGGATGGGATGCTCCGTTTGTCCCCATGCGGGAATGGTCAGCAAAAAAAAGAAAATCGCGCGCCACATTGCGTCTCAACCTCCAAGTCAACCACAGCCAAATTCGAGTTTACGCTCACCGCGCCGCCGGTGCGCCCACAGTCGCTGCTCCATCCCGGGCATCACCGGACTGGTTCGCCAGCGGCCGCGGCGTCACGTCTGCATTCTCCAACCCCATGGCCCACTTGATCGCTTCCTGATACATTTTCTGGAGCCGGGGGTCGTCCCAGTTCTGCTCCACGTGACCTAGCGTGGAGTAATACACGCGGCCTTTGCCATACATCTTTGCCCAGGTCACCGCAAAGTCCTGGTCCTTACGGTGTACCCGCGGGTTGTTCAGATCGAGTTTGGAAGCGTCCAGCCGCATCAACACGCGCACCTTGTCCCGTGAAAAATCCTTCATCTGATAAATTTCATCGCGCAGCACAAATGATTTTCCCCACTGCTGCATGCCCGGAAAATTCGGGTCTTCCACAAGGATGGGTGCGTCGAATGTCCCCCAGGGATGCTCGTCGAAATACCCGCCAATCATTTCCCCGTACTCGGGCCAGTTGGTGAAGGTAATCGTCGCACTATGTACACCCACAAATCCTTTTCCATCGTCATGCACGAATGACAGCAGCGCGGCTTTTTGCTCGTCATCCATCTCCAGGTTCCCGCCTGTATAAAACAGCACCGCATCAAAATCGTTCAGGTTCTTGGCATTGAATTCCAGTTTCTTCTTGGTGAGCGCCTCCGTGTCGGTGCGGATCGTCGTGTCCCACAAGCCGGATTCACGTCCCAGTCGTTCGATGGTGGCCATGGCGTGAGACACGGCGTCGTGCCGGTAGCCCTTCTCTTCGCCAATCACCAGCAAATGCTTTTTCGGGTGAGATTCCGCCTGCGCCAGGCAACACCTCCCGCCGAACGCGACAGCCATCGCCAGCAAGGTCACATGGAAAATTTTCATTTATGCCCGCCTCTCGACGGATTGATTAGCTTCCCGCCACCGAGCCAAAGTATCGCGTTTTCGAACAGCCTGTTTTGCATTGCATTTCCAAATACGTTTTCGCCGTGCCCCTGGTTCATGTACAGCATCCGGTATTTCGTGTTCGTCCACACGATCGGCATGTCGCCGCTGGTAATCACATCCTTCACCCCGATCGGATAGTTCGACGGGTCAAGCGTCACCAGCACACGTACGCTCTTATTCAACCGCGGACTTGGCTTCCACTGGTACCACTCATTCGACGGCGCCTCGTACGTTTCCGGCAGCCCTTTCGTCACGGGGTGTGTGCGGTCATCCACCCTTAATAGCGCTTTCTGCACCGGCCAGTTGTTCGTGTAAAACACCGCTCCTCCCAGAAAATTCACGAACCACGGCCAGTTCGTTGAGGCATCGTTATACCCGGCGATATGCAAGCCCAGCCACCCACCGCCGTGTTCCGTGTATCTTTCAAACGCCGCTCTTTGTGCGGCCGTGTGGGGAAAATCATTGACCCACAAAATCACCTGATATGGCTTCAGATCGTTGTCGTTCAACTTGTCCCAATCCGTCGTGGTGTCGAATACGAAATTGTCTTTCTCCGCCAGTTCGTGGAAGAACGCCAACCCTTCATTGCCGGTTCGAACGTGATCCGGTTCCACGTTTGTGGAATAGAACGCCAACGCCTTGAACGTCGGTTGCTGGGCCTGCGCGGCCCTGCTCCACAGGGAAAATAGCAGAACACCGGCGCAGAGCGCGCGAAACAGTACCGCGCAGTGAATTCGGGTCATGGCTGATCTCCTATTTTCCTGCCGCCCAAAAGATGGAATTTTTCACGATCTGCCTGAATGCCGGATTCTGGAATAACTCCGGATGGTGCCCCATGAAGATATAAATGTTTCGGCCCTGCACATGCTCATTGGTCCAGATCACCGGATGATCGCCCATCTTGATGTCCGTGGAGGGCGTGTAGGTGTTCTCGTCTACGCTGGCCAGCACATGCACGTTCGGCCGCGGCGATTTGTCGTAGATGTAAAACTCCTCATTCTCGATCACGAACGGCGATTTCACCCCTTTCATCGCCGGATGGTTTTTGTCCTCGATGGTCACCGTGCCGGTGACAAACGTCGCGATGTAATTCTTGAACCGGATCCCTCCCATGAAATCCCGGAACCATGGCCAGATTTGGTACCCGTCGAATTCCCCCAGCAAAGTGGCATGGTGAAACCCGATCCATCCCCCTTTCCCCTCTTCAATGTACTTGATGAACGCGGCCTTGGCCGTGTCCGTCCACATATAGGGGGGATAATTCAGTTGGATGAACAAGTTATATTGGGCCAGGAAGGAGTCGTTGATTTTTTCTGTGTCTTCGATGTAGTCGATCGTGAAGTTATTTTCTTCCGCTAATTTTCCCAACCAGATTTTTGCGGCGTCCACAAATGGTTTGTGGATTCCCCCATGTTCGGCTAGCGCAATCACCCGAAAAGGCGGCGTCTTTTTCTGCGCGCGGCCGATATTTGGCAGGCTGAGCAGAGCAACCCCCAGGAACGCAAGCAACACAAATCGCGTCAGGCAGCTTCTTTGCGCGGAAAGCATCGTGGAAACCTCCATGGTTTTGCGGCCGGAACCATCCCTGGAGCGAAGTCTTGCCTCGCGCTGGAATAAGGAATGTGAGTCCTCAAGGAATGCGAAGAGGAGATTAACGCTTAACGCGCATCCGGCTGGTAGGATGCGCGGAATTCCCGGCAAGGCCCTGCGACGCGAAAATAGCAACAAACCATCGCGGGTTCAAGCACTAATTAATGATTGTTCATAAAGTCTGTCAATTCCTGCACAGGACGCTCGGCGGGCTGCATGCAATCTCGGTTTCGGCGCGTCAAAACTTGTTATTCCATTTCAAATGTAACGAAGGTCAATTTCCCGCCACGTTCCACCTGTAATGCGGCCGGGTCTCCCGGTTTCAGTTTTGCAAAGGCCGCTCTCAGGTCGTCCATATTTTTGATAGGAGCGCGATTGAAAGCATGAATGATGTCGCCTTCCTGTAGGCCCGAATCCACGGCCAGCCGGTTCGCCACCGTCGCTGTGACCAGAACACCCGAAGGAATTCGCAACGGTTCCACGAACTCCGCGATCTCCGGAGTGATCGTGGCCCCAATGATCCCAAGCCGCGGAATCAAATCCTTTGTCGGATCTGAAAGATCCGCCAGCCGGCTGAGATCATGAGCCGGTTCCAGCACAGGAACCTCCAGGGTCAGCCTCTTCGTGCCGCGCACCACCTCCAGATTGACTTTATCTCCCACGGTCCGCAGGTACAGGCTCAGCGTGAACAACGCCACATTGTCCACCGGCATTCCGTCAATCGCTTCGATAACATCTCCCACGTGCAAGCCCGCGCGGCCGGAAGGTCCTCCTTCGCCCACGTCCGCAACCACCACTCCCGGAGTCTCGGCCAGTCCCAATCCGCCAGCCAAGTCCGGCGTGAGCGACTGCAAGTCCGCCCCAATCGTCCTCCGCCGCACTCGTCCGTACTTGCGTATCTGCTCATACGCATAGCGAGCAATCCCACTCGGAATGGCGAAGCCGATCCCCTCATTGCCACCCGACTTTGTGTAGATAAACGTGTCGATCCCCACCACATTCCCATCCACATCCACCAACGGTCCGCCACTATTGCCCGGGTTGATCGCTGCGTCAGTCTGGATATACACCATCGGATCGTCTGGATCCGGCTGCCGCAGCACCGAACTCACCAGCCCAAACGTCACGGAATTCTCGAGACCTTCTGGGCTACCAAATGCCAGAACCACTTCTCCTTTATGCAGCCGGTCGTAACGTGCGAACGGAAGTGTTGGCAATCCCGTGGCCTCCACTTTCAATACGGCAAGATCAATGGTTTTGCTGGAACCGACAACGCGCGCGTTCAGAATCCGGCCTTTGGACTTGAGCATCGCGGGCGCTTGTGCTTCCTCGCTCACTTGCGGCGTGAGGACAACGCGGACGCGGTCCGCTCCCTTCACCACATGGAAATTCGTAACGATGTACCCGTCCGGGTCGATAATCACGCCCGAGCCGAGGCTACGTTCCCGCCCGAACGGGCTTGCTCCCTTGGTATCGTCCTCCTCTTCATCGCCAGAGCCATAACCCGTCACCAGCACTTCCACCACCGCCGGCGATACTCGCTTCACCAGCGATTCGAATGCGGCGCTCATATCATGAATGACGTCTACTCCGGCCTTTGCCGGTGGCGTCGTTTGCGAGCTTGCACCGCTGACAAACAGAAATGTGCCGCTGAGCGCGAGTCGAAAAAATCCGCGCCCCACGCGTAGCAAACCATCCCTAGAAATGGCCGTAAATCTCAATGCAGTTCACCTTTCGGAGCCGGCGCCGTGGAGTGCTCTCTCCGCAAACCCTCATTCGGCACTTCCCACTTCACAATTCTCAGGTCCAGCACAAAAATCGAATACAGCACGGGAACCAGTAGCCGAGTGATGGACGTGGCCACACCCAGCCCCCCGATCTGCGCATAACAAAGTGGCTGCCATAAAGCCCCGCCATGCACGGCCGATGGGAAGAGCGCCAGAATCGTCGCGCCCACAGTGATCAGCACCGGCCGCAAACGGACAATTCCCGCATCGAGCAGCGCCAGTTCCAAAGGCTCTCCCTTTTCGTGCATCTCTTCGATGAAGTCAAACAGCACAATGACGTGGCGGACGATCACTCCGATCAGACTGGCAATCCCCAAAAATGCCATAAACCCGAACGAAGATCCCATGAAATATAGCGCGAGTAGCGCACCGACAACACCATAAGTGCAGCGGAAGGAAGCAACGGCCGGTGAAAGCTGGGCCTCTCCTGGTTTTACCGGAACCGCCGAATCACAAGATTGTGGCGGTCCGAACGATACAGGCCCAGCACGTAAACAATCACCGAGCCTTTCGTCGAATAAATCACTTGCCTGATCCGCAGTAGCGGTTCGCGTTTCGGCACGCCCAGAAGTTCAGCCGTGCGCGGATCCGCTGCGGTCGCGTCCACTTCTTCATCTGCGTAGCCCAGCACTACCTTGTAATTTCTCTCGAGAATTCCAAAAAGGGACTCTCGTTCCAAGGGTTCGGAGAGCAAGCCCGTGTACTGTCTCGCGCAGAAATAGCAGGTCTCCAAGGCAAACGGCTCGCCCGCCGTGTGCCGCAGTCGTTCCAATTTCAAAATGTGGCTTTTCGGTGAGAGCGATAGTCGTGCGGTCGCTTCCGGTTCATCATCGACAATTTCCGCAAAGAGCACCTTTGAACCGGCCGTCAGGCTCCGACTTCTCATCTGCTCCGTGTAGCTCATCAATTTGTTGAAATGAATCTTCGGCGTAGAAACAAAGGTGCCCACGCCGCGCCGCCGTTCCACGACGCCTTCCTGTTCCAGGGTGGCCAGCGCATGGCGTGCCGTCATTAAGCTCACGGCGTGGATCCGGGCCAACTCGCGTTCCGAAGGCACCGCATCCCCCGGACGCAGTCCCCCCGCGTTGATTACTTTGCGTATGGCGCCTTGGATTCGCTGATATGCAGGAACGCCATTGCGAGCTTTTACGGGCATATGATTATCCTCGACAGGCAGCGAGGGTGTGGGCACTTCTTCACAAAATCGTTATTCTGAGGGTGAAACCCGGTCCGGAGATGCACACCCACGACACACCTCGTGTCTGCGCGCACTCTTCCGGGGAGACCGTTCTACCCCGCGCAGGGAAGGCTGCACCCCCTTCCCTCTTGACGATTTGCTCAACTGGATGGACTCCACAGGTGCTATAGTGCACGCGCTGTGACTCACTTATAAATTAAGAATTTCCGCTTGACAAGTGTTTCTTGGTGCTATATAGCTACTACCAACGCATCAGCTTGTTTGCTGATTTGGGGTGCTTGTCGTTGACTTCTGTTTTGAACCAAGCCGGGGAGACGCTGCTCGTGGACCACGAGCGGTATTGGGAGGATCTTTATGAGAAAGTCGCAGTCAGTGGCATTGGCACTTTGCTGCCTAGCCCTTGCGGTATTGCTTTGTGGAGCGAGCGCTACCTTCGCTCAGGATGTTACCGCTTCGATCACAGGTACAGTCACTGATCCAAGCGGTGCGGCCGTTGCTGGAGCGAATGTCACGGCCAAGTCAGTGGAGCGCGGCATCACCTATACCGCCGTAACCAATGACTCGGGAATTTACCGCATCTCTCAGCTTCCCGTCGGTAGTTACGACCTTCGCGTCGAGAAGACAGGTTTCCAGACTTCTCTGTACCCCGCATTCACCTTAGTGCTGAACCAGATTGCACGAGTTGATGTCGAACTTAAGGTCGGTCAGGTTAGCCAGACCATCGAAGTAACAGGCGCCGCCCCGATACTGAAGACGGAGACGACGGAAGTCCAGACGATCATTGATTCTGCGGCGAGCGATGCGCTTCCACTCTCCACCCGCAACTACGTGCAATTGACAATGCTGGCGCCCGGTGCCGTTCATCCCGACCCCAGCCAATTCAGCACCGGTGACAATGTCAACAGCGGAGCGCGCCCATTCATTAACGGAAACCGCGAGCAGTCGGACAACTTCATCCTCGATGGCTTGGACAATAACGAGGTATCAGACAACCTTCTTGGCTACACTCCCGCGCCGGATGCCATCGAAGAATTCAACCTCATCACCAATAATGCCCCCGCGGAATTCGGCAATTTCATGGGCGGCATTGTGAGTGCTAGCATCAAGTCTGGCACCAACGCTATTCACGGCGACATCTGGGAATTTTTCCGCAACAACGTTCTAAACGCCAACGAATGGGGAAACAAAATCAACCCGACGGAAGCGGCGATTCCCCGCCCCGCCCTGCGCTTTAACAATTTTGGTGGCACCCTGGGCGGCCCGGTGGTCAAGAATAAGCTATTCTTCTTTATGGATTTCCAAGGGCAACGGTTCGACCATCCGCCCACAGCCAGCTACATATCTGTCTATACGCCCGCTGAAATGCAAGGCAATTTCGGCGCACTTTTGACTCAGAAAACCCCAGTCCAGCTCTACAATCCCTGTCAAGGGACCACAGGGCAGAACGGCACTGCCTGTGTGGCAGCAACGACGCGTCAGCCATTCCCGGGCAACCAGATTCCCATCAGCATGATTAGCCCGGTGGCGGCTGCCTTATTCGCCTCGCCCCTCTATCCAAAGACCGTTAACAATAATCTGGTGAATAACGCCATAGAAAACACGGGAAGCTCGCTCGACAGCAACCAGGGAGATCTAAGAATCGATTACAGAATTTCGGAGAAGGATCAGATTTCTGGCCGATTCACAAGAGCCCAACAGACCGATCCTGGGACGAATTCGCAACCCCTCCTTGGGAATGGCGTAACTACGGCTCCCATTTGGAGTGCTGTAGGGGATTGGACTCGAACCATCTCCAATACCGTTGCAAATGACATGCGCTTTGGATGGAACCATATCATCCTCAACACGGGGACATCTTGGGATCCCTCGGTCGGGAGCTTTGGTCAATCGATCGGCATTGCAAATTCAAACCCCCCCGGACTTACGACTGGCCTTTTGCTCCTTGGACTCGGTGGAGGCACGCCAACGAGCCCTGGTGCCGGGACTTTGACGAACATCGGAAACAGTATGGTTACGCAGAGCTTCAATAGCCAGGTCTGGCAATTTGACGACGGCGTTACCTGGACGCGCGGCCGTCATACGTTCAAGGTTGGCGGTCAGTACATGTTTGACAACATCACCGTTTTCTATTCAGGGAACAGCGGTTCCTTGGGCGGCATGACCTTTGGGCCCGACTTCACATCGTCCGCTGCCGTAGCTCCGGCAAAAAATACAGGTGAGGGCATGGCAGACTTCTTCCTGGGCCTGCCCATTGCGTTTGGGCGCGGCCTCAACGGAGGCAATTGGATACAGACCTCCAACATCGTTTCTGGATACGGTCAGGACACCTGGCGTGTCTCGGACCACCTCACTCTCAATCTTGGTTTGCGTTATGAAGCGCACACCCCGTGGATTGAGAGAACCGATCAACAAGATAACTACAATATCCGGACCGGGCAGATTGAGTATGCCAACCAGAATGGCAACAGTCGCTCCCTTTATAACGGCGTGTACGGCGGGAAGGATTTCCAGCCGCGTATCGGCTTTGCCTACACTCCGGGAGGACGGTTTGAGGGCCACACCGTGATTCGTGGCGCGTTCACCATCTCCGATTATCTAGAAGGAACAGGCACCAACCTGCGCCTGCCCATCAATCCACCGTTCGATGGCGGAGCGACCACCGGAGGCGAATTCCAGACGCAGTATCTCCTTCAGCCCTTGCCAAACACGACCGCGTCGCAAGGTATCATTGCGCCGCCACCCGCGGGTCTGTCGTGTCCGAATTATTCGTGCTTCCAGAGCACAATATTTCGTCTCTGGGACAAAAACGTTCAGCCTGCCATTGACGACCAAGCGAACCTGACGATCCAGCACCAATTTGCTGGAAATACAACTCTCCAAGTAGGTTATGTCGGACAAGTGGCCTATCATCTCATGGTGCCTTTCAGCTACGGCCAACTTCAGACCGCCCCTGCGACCTCATGTGCCAAGCCGCCCTGCACGGCACCCAGCCCCTATTTTGCGGCCAATGAGCAGTTAGCGGGCATCATCGGTGACGCTAACGTTTCGGGTACCCAATCGAATGGCAGAATGATGTATAACGCATTGCAAGCCGTGCTCCAGAAAACGATGAGCAACGGTTTGCAGTATCAGGTGTCCTACACCTTTTCTAAGTGCATGTCCAATAACACGGGTTACTATGGGACTTGGTCCGGCCAGAGGCAATCCACGACGGCTTCGCCGTATTGGCAGAACGTCTACGACCCGAAAGCCGAATGGGCACCTTGTTACTACGATGAAACGCAAAACCTCACAGCATACGCAATTTACGAACTACCCTTTGGAAGGGGCAAGAAGTTTGGCAACGACATGAACAAGGTTGCGAATGCCATTGTGGGCGGCTGGACGGTCAGCCCCATCATGACTCTCCATGGCGGCTTTCCCATGGCCCTCTATACCAACGCCTCGGATCCGACGAATACCGGCTCTCGCGGCTTGCGCCCCGACTGCAACGGCACGAATGATGTTTACGGACGGCGTCAGGCCCCGGCGGGAGTGGGCGGAGGATTCATCTGGTTTAACCCCAGCAACTATACCAACCCAACGACGACTTTCGGGACCTGTGCGCCGCAACTCGGTGGCCTGCGCGGACCCGGATACTACAACTGGGATATCAGCTTGCAGAAAAACTTCCAGCTCACAGAGCGATTCAAAGTGCAATTCCGCACTGACTTCCTTAATGCCTTTAATGCCGTCAATCTCGGGGCACCCAACACGACGGTTGCTACAACCACCACGGGAGTTATTCAAGTTGCGCAACCTGCTAGAGAAATCCAGTTTGCGTTGAAGCTCTACTTCTAAATACAAACAACGTATAATGAGGCAGGCGTTCACCCCCGCCTGCCTCATTTTTATTTTGTAGTGACTTTTACCGCGAAACTGTTTTCAAGTACAACGGCATCAAAGAGAAAATGTCCAGGAACACAGGTACGACCGCATTCCTTTTCTTCTCGGCTAGCGTTTTGTTCTTTGCTGTTCCCCTCTTTGCGCAAGCACCCAAGAGCACCCCTGCGACTGCCGCGAGTTCGGCAATAACCGCGGAAAAAGCCATTACCCTGGCGGAACAAGGACAATGCAAGGAAGCGATCCCCGCGCTCAAGCGTGCCATCGCCGCCCAGGTGCCTGCGGACTTAAGGAAACGGGCCGGCGTGCTCGGCCTGCGCTGCTCTCTGACGTTGGATAACCGCGAAGCCACCGTCGACTTCATCCGCCTGCTCAGCAAACAATTCCCTCTAGATCCCGACGTGCTGTTCGTCCTTGTGCACGCCTATTCCGATTTGTCGACTCGGACCGCTCAGGACCTTGGCCGCACGGCACCGCAATCTATCGCCGCGCATAAGCTGAATGCCGAAGCACTGGAAATGCAGGGGAAGTGGGATGATGCCCAGCGCGAGTATGAAGGCATGATCGAAAAAGAGCCGAATGCCCCAGGACTGCACTTCTTGCTCGGCAGGCTGCTGCTTTCCCGGCCCGATGCCGAGGCCAAGCTCACGGAACAGGCCAAGCAGGAGTTTGAAAAAGAACTCGAACTCGACCCGAATAACGCCGCTGCCCATTACATTCTGGGAGAGCTGGCCAGCAGAAGTGAGAATTGGGATCAAGCCATCGCTCAGTTCTCCGCAGCCGCGAAACTCGATCCCAACTTCGCGGAAGCTTACCTTGGCTGGGGCTTCGCTCTCGTTACCCTCAAACGCTATCAGGACGCAATTGTCCCCTTGCGCGTGGCGGAGCACCTAACTCCCAGAAACCCGGCCGTGCACTATTCCTTGGCCACCGCCTTGGTCCGCACCGGGCAGAAGGAAGAAGCCGAAAAGGAGTTCGCCATCCACCGCAGCCTCACCGCAACGGCGCCCGCCCCGGCCCAGTCGGGGAACGAGAAGCCTCAGTAACGCGACTTCCACGTGGAGGCTCTTTCCTTCTTTCAATTGTGGAAGGGTCTGGAGGTGCTGAACCCAAGCCGGTCTACCGGCTATGGGTCAACTGGTCTTCGTGTCTGTGGGCTTCCGCCAGCGCCGCATCCCGCTGTTCGCGCAGGCATTCCATGCCCGCATCGATGGCCAAGCAATCTACCTCGAGTAGCTTCTGGTTGCGTACTTTCGCCTTCAACAGGGCAAAGGCGCTTTCTTTCGGCAACGTGTGCGTCAATTCGAGTAGCGCCCCCAGCATGACCATGTTGGTGGCTTTGGTCGTACCGAGGGTATCGGCAATCTCGGCTGCCGGCACGCAGTAAATCATGGCCTGCTGCGGCGGGAAGCCCGCTGGCAATTTGGCGCTGTTGTAGAAAATGGCCCCGTGCGGTCCCACCTGTTTTGCGAACTTGTGCAGGGAGATTTCGTTCATCGCGATGAGCACATCCGGATGCTCTACAAGAGGGGAACCGACGCGTTCATTCGACAAACACACATAACAGTGTGCGCTGCCGCTGCGCATCTCTGGTCCATAGGAAGGCAGCCAGCTTACCTCCCGCCCCGCCCGCATGCCCATTTCCGCCAAAATCTGTCCCAGCAGCAGCACGCCTTGCCCGCCAAATCCCGCGATATTTACACGCAAATCAGGATGCGCTTCGGCGGCAGCGGCTTCCATTCGCACTTCTTCTTTCGACTGTGCAAGTCCGAAGAGTTGATTCACCGTCACTTGCGGAACGTCATCCTTCACCGGCGCAAGCTTGCGGTCGCGGTATACGCCCAGTGGGAAAACCGCCAGCATCTTCTCTTCAATCCACTTGCGCGCTTCCTGCGGCGTCATTTTCCAAATCGTCGGACAGGGCGACAGTATCTCCACGAACGTGAATCCCGCCCCATCGCGCTGCAGTTCCAGCGCCTTGCGCACCGCCTTCCGCGCCTTCATGATGTTCTTGTTGTCGTTCAGCGCCACGCGTTCTACGTAGACGGGCGCCTCCAGCGTCGATAGTAATTCCGCCATGTGCAAGGGATACCCTTCATTGGTCGGACGCCGGCCCCAGGGAGAGGTGGTGCTTTGCTGGCCCACCAGGGTCGTTGGCGCCATCTGCCCGCCGGTCATCCCATAAATTGCATTGTTTACGAAGAATACCGTGATTTTTTCGCCTCGGTTCGCTGCGTGAATAATCTCCGCCGTGCCAATTGCCGCCAAATCGCCGTCGCCTTGGTACGCAATCACCATGCTCTGCGGATTCGCGCGCTTCAACGCTGTCGCCACCGCGGGAGCACGCCCATGGGCCGCTTGCACGTTGCCCATATCGAAATAGTAGTAAGCGAACACGGAGCAGCCCACCGGACTGACGAAAATCGAGCGATCCTGCACACCCATGTCCGCAATGGCCTCGGCAATCAGCTTATGAACCACGCCATGTCCGCACCCGGGGCAGTAGTGCGTCTGGTTTTGCAGCTCTGACTTGCGTTCGTATTTCTCGTAAAAGACGGGTGACTTTGACTCGATCACTTTATATTCGTCCACGATGCCACCTCTCCCATTGTTTGCCGCAGCTCAAACGCCCCACTCCGTAACCATGCCCATGCGTTCGAACAGTTCCTTGCATACTTCATCCGCCAGCGGCACATTTCCTCCCGCCCGGCCGTAAAACTCCACATCAACTCTTCCGTCCAGAGCCAGCCGCACATCTTCCACCATCTGGCCGGTGCTCATTTCGACCACCAACACCATTTGCGCCCGCCGCGCCGCTTTCCGCAGGGCCTCTGAGGGGAAGGGCCACAAGGTGATCGGCCGGAACAGACCGGCGCGAACCCCTTCTTTCCTCACCGTATCCACGACGCTGCGTAGCACACGTGAGGTGATTCCGTAACCGACCAGCAGGACTTCCGGATCCTCGGCGTTGTACAGCTCATAGCGTGTCTCCAGTTCCGCCGCTTTCTTGTATTTCGCGTGCAGTTTCATCACATGAGCTTCCAGCTCGTCCGGTTCCAGGTAGATGGAAGAAATCAGATTGCCCCGCGTTTCAGCCGTTCCCCGAACCGCCCATGGCTTTGCTGGCTGCGTAACTGCCTGAGCTTCCAGTTGCAGCGGTTCCATCATTTGCCCGATGAAGCCATCGGTAAGCACCACAGCGGGATTGCGGTAACGATCGGCTAGGTCAAACGCCAGCATGGTCAGGTCTGCCATCTCCTGCACGGAGGCCGGCGCGAGCACCAAGTTCTTGTAGTTTCCGTGTCCCCCACCCTTCACCATCGCAAAATAGTCGCTCTGTTCGGGCGCAATATTTCCCAGCCCGGGTCCGCCGCGCACCACATCCACAATCACGCAGGGCAATTCGGAGCCCGCTAAGTAGGACATGCCTTCCTGCATCAGGCTGAGACCCGGTCCCGACGAAGCGGTCATCACCCGCAGACCCGCGGATGCCGCTCCATACACCATGTTGATCGCGGCGACCTCGCTTTCCGCCTGCAGAAACGTGCCACCTACTTGCGGCAGGTACTCCGCCGCAGCCTCCGCAATCTCGCTCGCCGGTGTAATTGGGTAGCCGTAATACGCAGTGCAGCCGGCCAGCACCGCGCCTTTCACAACCGCTACGTTGCCCTTACAGAGTTGCCGCATGGCTTCCCTCCCTCTGTGGATTGACCGCCTTTGGCACCATGAGCCGGAACACGGTGATGGCGCCAGGCTCCGGGCAAACATAAAAACAGATCCCGCAGCCAGTGCAGCTTTCGCCCGTATAGTGCGCCGGGTGCACCCCGTACCCATTCAGTTCCGGCAGCAGGAGCAGGCATTTCGGCGGGCAAGCATCCACGCAGACGCCGCAACCTTTACATTCCTTCGCGTCAATGGTGACTTTGCCTCGAGCTTGCGTAGCCATGACTCACCTCTCCTGAAGCGCGGGCCGCTGCAGCCAGCGTGTCTTTTCGCAATAGGCATACAACTCGTCGCGGAATTTCGGGTGCGCGATCTGGATCAATGCTTCGGCGCGCTGCCTGATGGTCCGCCCGTGCAGATACGCGACGCCAAATTCCGTGACCACGTAGTGCACCGCGCCACGCGACGTAACTACTCCAGCACCAGGGTCCAACATCGGTGCGATGCGCGAAATCGTGCCATTCCTCGCCGTTGCCGGGATCGCGATGATCGGCTTGCCGCCCTTCGAATGGGAAGCTCCGCGGATAAAATCCACTTGCCCACCGATACCACTGTAAAAATAGGTGCCGATGGAATCCGCGCAAACCTGGCCGGTAATATCCACCTGCAAGGCCGAATTCACCGCCACCATCTTGTCGTTTTGGGAAATCACCCAGGGATCGTTGGTGTATTTATTGGGATGAAATTCAAACATGGGGTTGTTATTCACATAGTCGAAGAGCTTTTTTGTTCCAAGCACAAAAGAGAGGATGATTTTCCCGCGGTGAATGGTCTTGCGGCAGCCGTTCAGGACGCCCGATTCGATCAACGGAATCACGCTATCGCTCAGCATTTCCGTTTGCACACCCAAATCCTGGTGACGCGTCAGTTCCAGCAGCACCGCATCTGGAATGCCACCGATTCCCAATTGCAGTGTGGAGCCGTCCTCAATCAGGCTGGCCACATGTTTGCCAATGGCGTGATGAACTTCCGTGATCTGAATGGGTTTCAGTTCGCACAACGGCCGGGAGACTTCTACCACAGCGTCGATATCCTTCATGTGAAGGAAGCAATCGCCAAAGGTTCGCGGCATCTGGTCATTCACCTGGGCAATCACAAACTTGGCGCAACGCGCTGCGGTCAACGTGGCATCCACGCCCACACCAAAACTGCAGAAACCATGCGCATCTGGAGGCGAGACCTGAATCAGCGCCACATCGATGGGCAGTTGGCCGCCCTCGAACAGTTCTTCCACCTGGCTCAGAAACACCGGTGTGTAATCGGCGCGACCCTCATTGACGGCTTGCCGCACGTTTCCCCCGATAAATAAAGCGTTATGCCGGAAATGACCCTCCACCTGCGGCGCGATGTAGTCCGCTCTTCCGGTGGTCATCAGGTGCAGAATTTCCACATTTTTCACAAAGGGAGCGCGCGCCATCAACGCTTCCACCAGTGCTTCCGGTTCGGCACAGCCCGGGTGGATGTACACGCGCATGTTGGATTGAATGCATTGGACAGCGTCAGCGGGGCTGACGGTCTTCCGTCGGTATTCGTCTCGCCAGTTCATTGCTGCCCCCGGTAACACCGAAATTTTTGGACTTTGCGTACCCGTGAATTGCTGGGATTAGGCGAACGACGCTGCTGCCCCGGGTACTCACAGTTTTGACTTAGGAATAGGGCGAAGGGGAGGAGCCTGTTCTCCCCGGGAAGGCGGTCGACGAACTCCGTCAGCATCTCCACAGACGCTGCCTCCCAGAGGGGAAGTGCAAGTGGCTTACCAAATCACCGCGAAGACCCAGTACCAACTCATTGTGTGATAAGGACTTGTAGGTGGTCAAAGTTTTGCTTATAGACCTATTTGCGCCTTTTAACCCAGCAACACCGCTAGGCTGCGCTGCTTTACCCAGCGGATTGCCCAGCTTCTTGGGCAGGCGAAGGCGGATTTACCAGAAGCTACGTGCGTAGTCAGTTCACAGGTTTCTGCTTTGAAACTACGCCCGACGTTTGTGAGCAATTCCCCCCTGCGCGGGTGTATGGTAAGAAATGAAACAGACGATTGAGGATTCCATGCGAAAGCTAAGGTTTCTTGTCGCCCTGACGACAAACGATAACGACTATCAAATTGAGCAGGCACGTGCCGCGGAGCAGGCTGCAAAGAAACACAATGTAGAACTTCAGATCCTTTACGCCGATAACGACGCGATCAATCAAAGCACACAGATTTTGAAGGCGGTGCAGGCGGCGCCCGAAGATCGTCCCGACGCGATCATTTTTGAGCCTGTCGGTGGCACCGCGCTGCCCCAGGTAGCGCGTGCCGCGGTGAGTGCCGGAATTGGTTGGGCCGTCCTCAACCGCGATGCCAATTACATTGCTGAGCTCCGCCAAGCGAGCAAGGCACCGGTCTTCACGGTGAGTTCCGACCACGTGGAAATCGGCCGGATTCAAGGGCGCCAATGTGCCGCTTTGCTGCCCACCGGAGGTTCCGTCCTTTACATCCAGGGGCCTTCGGAGAATTCCGCAGCGAAGGAACGCACGCTGGGTATGCAGGAAGCAAAGCCGAATAATATTCACCTCATCATGCTGAAGGGCCAATGGACCGAAGAAAGCGCGCAACGCGCCGTGCGGTCCTGGCTGAAGCTCACGACTTCCCAAAAGTCCAACATTGACCTTATTGCAGCGCAAGACGACTCGATGGCGATTGGCGCCCGCAAAGCGTTTCAGGAATTGCCTTCGGAAATTGAACGCGAACGTTGGCTCGGTCTGCCCTTCCTTGGTTGCGACGGGTTGCCGAATACCGGGCAATCCTGGGTTCGCAGCGGCTTGCTGACCGCCACAATTTTCATTCCCCCGAATAGCGGGCAGGCGATGGAAATGCTCGTGGAGGCTCTGCAAAACGGAAAAGTGCAACCGGAGCGTGCATTAACTGCTGCGGTTTCCGTTCCCGCGCTGGATGCGTTGCGTCCACAGAAGTAATCACGACATTTACTCCTCCTAGCGGTCCTGAGGGCGTATAATTTTTTCGTCTATTCGCTGCACTTCTTTCCATTATTTCTGGAGGCTCTCGCATGAGCGCACGCCAACCGAATCGTCCGGATTCATCCGCCGGTCTGGATCGCAGGCGGTTTCTCACCGCCACCAGCACAGGATTACTTGCCGCCGCTATGCCCGGCGGTTGGCATTCGACGGAAGCGGCAAATGTTATTGCCGCGGAGGGATCCTTGCCTCGTTCCTCCCAAACGATGGGAGCAAAGAAGAAGATTCCGATTGGCGTTTTTGATCCTGTGTATGCGGATCTTTCCCTCGACGCCATGATCGATAAAATCAACGCGCTCGGCTTGGAGGCGGTCGAAATCGGCACGGGAGGTTATCCGGGATCCAATCATTGCCCCGTGGATGAACTCCTCGCCGATCCCGCGAAAGGCAAAGCGTGGGTGAAGAAATTTGAAGATCGCGGCATTAAAGTGGCGACCCTCAGTTGCCACGGGAATCCTGTTCATCCCGATCCCAAGCGTGCTGCCCGCGATCAGGAGAGCTTTCAGAAGACCGTACGGCTTGCACAGATGATCGGCGTGAAGGTCATTGTCGGCTTCTCCGGTTGTCCGGGTGGATCGCCCACGGACACGCAGCCAAACTGGATCACGTACCGATGGCCGGAAGAGTACGACCAGATGCTGCAATGGCAATGGAAAGAAAAGGTTGTGCCCTACTGGAAAGAGGCGGCTAAGTATGCGCGCGACCACGGCATCCATCGCCTGGCGTTTGAGATGCATCCTAATTTTGTCGTCTACAATCCGCGCACGCTGCTCCGACTGCGCGAAGCGGTGGGCGAAGAAATTGGCGCGAATTGCGACCTCAGCCACCTGTTCTGGCAGGGTTGCGATCCCGTGGAGGTAATCCATTTTCTTGGCAAGCAGGGCATGATCTATCACGCACACATGAAGGACACCGTGCTGTATCCGGAGAATGTCGCCAAGTACGGTGTCCTCAATTTTGTGTTTGAGAAGCAGGATCTGCCGCTGGCGTCAGACGCGTTCCGTGCAGTGGGTTACGGACACAGCGCCTCGACCTGGAAAGCCATCCTCCAGGCGTACATGGACATCAATTACGATGGCATTCTCAGCATCGAAAATGAGGACCCGATCCTATCGGGCGAAGTTGGCGTTGAACGCGCTGCCTACGTTCTAAAAAATGTCCGCAACGAGATCCTTGGTACCTGAGCTACATCGGCGACAATTTTTTGGGGCGTGTGCCGGGGCGGCGTTGCGCGCTGCCGCCGCGTACCCTAGCGGGCGTGCGTTCGCAAGGGAGTTCTTTGCTGCACGTTTACCGAAGGCAACGGGTCTTTTTTCGGTGATGTTGTGGACCGTGGAACCTAAACTTCCGTTTGAACAGCGCATTGCGAAAGTTGCGGAAGCGGGCTACCCCGCGGTGGAACTGGTCGGCGAATACGCTGGCTGGAAAGCACCTGACTTTGCCCGTGCCCGTCAGCAGTTGCGTCAACTGAGCATCGTGGTGGATGCTTGCAGCGGGATCGACGCCAGTCTTTGCGATCCGGCCCAGCGGGAAACACTCCTTCAGCAAATTCGCGCGAAATTGCCGGTGCTTTTGGAACTCCAATGCTCGCGTCTTATTCTCCTGACAGGCAATGTGGTGCCAAGCCTGACGCATGAACAGATGCGCGCGAACTGTATCGAAGCGCTCAAGCGCGCGGCCGATCTGTGTGCTCCGCAGAATGTGGAAATCCTTCTTGAAAACATCGACCCCGAAGAGAATCCGAACTATTTTCTTACTTCCGTTGCCGAGGGTTTTCGGATCATTCGGGAAGTGAACCGGCCGCGCGTCAAATTTCTGTACGATTTTTTTCACGAGCAGATTGCCGAGGGCAACCTCATTGCCAAGCTCGAGAAAAATCTCGAGCTCATTGGATTGGTGCATGTGGCCGACGTGCCAGGCCGTCACGCGCCGGGCACCGGGGAAATCAATTACGCAAGCGTTTTTCGCAAGCTTGGCCAGCTTGGGTATTCGAACTACATCGCGATGGAGTTTCTGCCGACCGGGGACGTCGTCTCAGAACTACGCGCGGCGCGGGAGTTGGCTGAAAAATGCATCGCCGAAGGGCGGCAGATGGCCACGCACGACAGCTTTCTGGAGGGTCTGCATGTACCGTCGTGACTTGTTCCGTTTGCTTTCCGCCGTGGCAGTGACCCCGGCGCTCCCAGGGGAGCTTTCGTTGCTTCTGCAACAGGCGCAGCCCGCCCGAGGCTACCAGTTGCGCACCTTCACGCCGCCCGAGAACCATACCGTCGTGGCGATGGCTGATCTCATCATTCCGGCAACGGAAACTCCCGGGGCAAAAGCGGCGCGCGTTAACGAATTCATGGACGTGATCCTAACGGACTGGGCCACGGAAGACGAGCGAGAACGCTTTCTGGGTGGTCTGAACGATGTAGACAATAAGAGCAATACATTGTTCGGAAAGAAGTTTGTTGCGGCCAGCACGTTTCAGCAGACGACTCTGCTTCAGGCGCTGGACGATTCCATTGATTGGCGGCACGGGCCGGTTCCCGAGAAAACGGACAACCCTGTGGATGTTCCATTCACTGAGCTCAAGGGTGAGTTTTTCCGCTCATTTAAGCTCATGACCATTCACGGGTACTATACGTCCGAAATCGGGATGACTCAGGAACTGAAACGCGAAATCATCCCGGGATCGTTTCATGGTTGTGGCCTTTCTGCGGCCGAAAAGAAGGCCTAGACCGAGAAATGGCAAATACCACCTACGACGCGCTCATCGTTGGTTCCGGCGTTACTGGCGGCTGGGCTGCGAAAGAACTCACCGAAAAAGGCCTGAATGTTTTGGTGCTCGAGGCCGGGCGCATGATCGTTCCGGAGAAGGACTACGTCGAGCACGTCCCTCTTTGGGAGATGAAATATCGTGGCTGGGATGACCGCAACGAGCGCGAGCGAACGCAAGGAATGGAACGAGTGACCGGGGCTTGCGACGAATTCTCGCACAAGTTCTTCGTGAACGATCTGGAGAATCCCTACACGACCGCTCCGGGGAAACCCTTTACTTGGGTGCGCGGTCGCCAGGTGGGAGGAAAATCGATCACCTGGGGACGCCAAACATATCGCTGGAGCGACCTAGACTTCGAAGCGAACGCCAAAGAAGGCATCGCGATCGATTGGCCCCTTCGCTATCAGGACATCGCGCCATGGTACGACTACGTGGAAGAGTTTGCGGGAATCAGCGGTCAGGCAGAGGGATTACCGCAACTGCCCGACGGGAAATTTCTCCCGCCGATGGAATTGACCTGCGTCGAACAGGACCTGCGCGACACACTCCGCAAGCACTATGACGACCGCATTATGACGATTGGGCGTTGCGCGGTCCTGACGCGAGTGCACAAAGGCCGTGCGGCATGCCACTACTGCGGGCAGTGCCAGCGCGGGTGCATCACGCAATCGTATTTCAGCAGCTTGAACTCGACCTTGCCGGCGGCGCTGAAAACCGGGCGACTCACTATCCGGCCCTACAGCGTGGTGCACAGCCTCATTTTCGACAGCGACACGCGGCGCGTTACGGGCGTGCGCGTGATCGATGGCCAGACAAAGCAGGCGCTCGAATTTAAAGCACGGCTAGTTTTCCTGTGCGCGGCCTGTCTGGAGTCCACGCGCATCCTGCTCAATTCGGCGACACCGGAGTTTCCGAATGGCCTGGCCAACAGCAGCGGCGAGCTTGGCCACAACCTGATGGATCACCACATGGGGAGCGGCGCGGAAGGAATCATGCCGGGGCACGCGGATCAGTTGCCGTTCGGGAACCGGCCCAATGGAATCTACATACCGCGTTTTCGGAACGTGAAAACAAAACAGAAGGATTTCCTGCGCGGCTATGGGTATCAAGGCGATGGCAACCGGGATGATTGGTCACGGGGTAGCACCCTGGCTGGTTTTGGCCCAGATTTCAAGAAAACTCTGACGACACCCGGACCGTGGCGCATCGGAATGGGCGGATTCGGAGAATGTTTACCCTCGCACAGCAATTACGTGGAAATCAATCGTGAAAAGGTGGATGCGTGGGGCATTCCGGTGCTGCAATTCAATTGCCAGTGGGGAGAAAACGAGTTGGCGATGTCGCGTGACATGGCGATCCAGGCTGCGGAAATGCTTGCGGCGGCCGGTGCGCAGAATATCGTGGTTTCGCAGACCATTACGAATCCGGGACGGGCGATTCACGAAATGGGCACAGCGCGGATGGGGCGCGATCCGAAGACTTCGGTGCTCAACGGCTACAATCAGGCGCATGATGTGAAGAATCTGTTTGTGACGGATGGCGCGTGCATGGTCTCTTCCTCGTGTGTGAATCCATCCATCACGTACATGGCGCTAACGGCCAGGGCCTGCGATTACGCCGTAACGCAGCTGAAAAAGAACGAGCTGTAACTCCCTGCAATATGTTTAATGTTGCCAATCCTTCTGGATTTCACGCAGTTTGGCAGGACTCTTTCGTCGCCTGACGAGGGAAGCGCAATCCTGGTGGCTTCGAGGGGTATGAGGTATCTCTGTTAGAGGTGACCCTCCGGATGCTCGCAGCCCGGAAAACTGGCGAACACGCGATCTTCGGTCCACCCGAACTCTCTCATGCCTATTTCCGATGAGTAGTACGCTCCAGTAATCCAGCCTTTCACGCTTTCAAATTGGTCATACAGATCAGCATGTTCTTTTGCTGGAATTGCCGCCGCATCCGTGAGCAGCATATTTCGCTGGCCTTCATCGAGGGCAGGCAGTCCTTTGCCGAATCGTTTTTGTGACTCCGTCTCAAACGCCGCAAGTTCCGCCACAAACTGATTCTTTTGGGTATCCGTGCCCACGCTCAGCAACAAGTCAAGAAACCGATTCACTTGAGCCTTCGTCGAGCCTGGCACAATCGCTTCTGCCAAAACGATCAAACTCTCATTCTGCTGTGCATTCAAGAAGATAGGCTTCCACTCCGCAGCGCGCAATGTCTCCGCTCCCTCAAGCAGCGCCTCGTTTCTCAGAAGTTCATGAATCGGATGGGCCTTTGCCACTAGAGGCCATGACGCGCCTGCGCCCATACTTGCGACTAGCCGTCTCATCATCTCCCGCCGCGTGAGGCGCTCACTTGGCGCCGACGCTTCCCGGATCACCGGCAACGTAGTTTCTCTATCCATCCCCATTTCCCCTGCCTACCATTTCCGCGCTGATGGTATCACCCACAAATAATCCTGCACAAGAATCGCGTAATTCCTTCACTTCCTGGATTGACCTGGGTTCGCGCACTTGTTAGCATTCGCTTCGGATTTCTATTTCATGCCCCAAGAGAAATCGCATTCCTTCGATGTCATCGTAGTCGGCTCCGGAGCTTCCGGAGGCTGGGCCTGCAAGCGCCTTGCCGAGGCTGGTCTAAAGGTAGCCCTTCTGGAAGCGGGCCGCCCGCAATCCGACGAGAATTTCTCCGAACACAAACCGGAATTCGAGCTTACGTATCGCAACAAGGCTCCCCAACTCATCCGCAAGACACGCCCCATCCAGACCGTTTTTGACGTCTGCAATGAATATACTTCCGACTGGTTCGTCAACGATCTTGAGGAACCCTACACAACGCCCGCTGACAAGCCCTTCTATTGGCTGGGCCGATTGCGTATGACTGGCGGACGGACCAACGTTTGGGGCCGCGTCAGCCTGCGCTATAGCGATTGGGATTTCAAGGCCGCTTCCCTCGATGGCTATGGTGAAAACTGGCCTCTCGGCTACACAGACATCGCGCCCTATTACGATCTGGTTGAAAAATACGTTGGCATCACGGGCAGCGCCGAAGGACTGGAGCATCTCCCCGATGGCCAGTTCCAGCCGCCGGTCCCGCTCACCTGCCAAGAGACGCTCTTTCGCAATCGGGTGAAGGAAAAACTCGGCCGCACGGCGATGCCCACGCGGTCCGCGAATTTAACCAAACCGATAAACGGCCGCGGCCCTTGCCATTATTGCGGCCCGTGTGAGCGCGGCTGCATCACGCACTCGTATTTCAACTCCGCCTTCACCACCGTTGCCGACGCCATCGCGAGCGGGAATTGCACGCTCATCTCCAACGCGATGGCCTACAAAGTCGTCATGGACCCCGAACGCAACCGAGCTCGAGGCATTCTCTATATTGACCGCAACTCACGGCAGGCCCGCGAAGTCTACGCCCGCACTGTGATACTCTGCGCGCAATCGCAGGAATCCGTTCGCATCCTCCTGAATTCCTCCACGACGCAATATGCCAATGGTCTCGCCAATTCGAGCGGAGTCCTCGGACACTACCTCACCGCCCATGTGCGCAGCGGCGGAGGACGCGGGGAATTCCCCGCTTTCGGCGTCAAGCCGACCCTTGGCGGACCCGTAAAGCCCCTGGGCATTTACGTTGCACGCTTCCGTAACCTGCCGAATACACCTCCCTATAGGAAATTTCTTCGCGGTTTCGGTTATGAAGGCGAATCCTCCACGGAATTTAACTGGGAAGCACCCGGCTTCGGCGAGGCCTACAAAAAAGCGCTTCTCGAACCTCGCAACAACCTGGAGATTACCGGCTTCGGCGAAGTTCTCCCTCGGTGGGACAATTTCGTCGAACTGGATACCACGATCAAGGACATCTACGGAATTCCTGTGCTGAAAATTCATATGTCTGACGGTGAAAATGAGCACGCCATGATCCGGGACATGGGAGATTCGGCCGGGGAAATGTTGGAAGCCGCTGGCGCAAAAAACATCCGCACCTACGCCCATCCTTCCGCTCCGCGGTGGGCGGTGCATGAAGCTGGCATTGCCCGCATGGGCGCTGATCCGAAAAAATCAGTCCTCAATGAATTCCAGCAAACGCACGACATCAAGAATCTCTTCGTCATGGACGCTTCCGGATTTCCCTCAAATCCCTGCCAGAATCCCACACTCACCATCATGGCGCTGTGCGTCCGCTCCTGCGACTATCTGCTCGGAGAACTGAAAAGGAATAACGTCTAGTCATATTTTCTGATCGCCCTTGGAGCCGCCCTAGGGTTGCAGCCATGCGTCCCGCCCATGGCGGATGAATTCATCATCATTCAACTGGGGGTATGCGCGGTACACTCTGTCAATTTCTTCGAGTTGTCCAGGACTGAGAGTTTCCTCGGGATTCAGGCACCAGATTCCTTCGAGCAGGCCCGTTCTCCGCAAGACTTCATGGAGCCCAGCAATGCACCCGGAGAAATGATGGGCAACGTCGAAAAATGCCGCGTTGCAATCAGTCAATTCTACATTTCTCTGCAAAACCCATCGTGGAATTGACTGTCCCCCGACCGCTACGGAGTGACACTCCTTCAGCAGTTCAACTGCGCCTCTGGTCCATACGGCCCATTGACCGAGCAAGCCACCCACGATCCGGCGCTCGCAGACTTTCCCGTTCCTCTTGAAAACGTATGGAGTAACAAGATCGATCAGGATGTTGTCATCATTTCCGGTATATAACGCGATATCCTGTCCTGACTCTGCGACGGCGCGCACTACGTCCAGCGTTTGATAGCGATTGAAGGGTGCGATTTTTATCGCAACAACATTCTCAATTTCCGCAAACTGTCGCCAAAACTGGTAGGAAAGCACTCGGCCGCCGACCACAGGCTGCAAGTAAAACCCGATGACCGGCAAGATCTTGGCCACTTCACGGCAATGCGCGATGAGCGCCTCCTCATCGAGATGCTTCACTGCGGCTAAACTCAAAAGACCCGCGTTATACCGCAAATCGTTCAAAAGCTGTGCTTCGCGTAATGCCTGTTTTAGTTCTCCACAAATTCCTCCGACGCGAACCAGAGGTTCTGTTCGACCATGGTCTGCGCGGTCCATCTCTTCTGCGGCCAATCTCAACACCGGCTCAAACAGACCAATGCGAGGATCTCGAATGGCGAACTGAGTCGTGTGTACACCGACGGCCAAGCCGCCCGCTCCGGCTGCCACGTAATAGCGAGTCAAGGCACGCTGCCGGCGTTCATCCAACCGGCGGTCTGCCTTAAGCGCAAGTGGGTGCGCGGGAATAACGGTGCCAGCCTTCAAGACCTGCTGGGTGCGCGAATCCATCAGAAACGGCCTGCCCGTTCCTCAAAATGCGTGGGTTTCGCTAAGGTAATGCCGTTGTTGCTGACCCATTCCGCAATCCAGTCCATCATCTGTTGTGCGCTCACGTGAGGCCGGCCGAACAGCTGGTACGACTTTTCCGCATTGCTCAGGAGAGCGTCGCCCGATTCTCTTCCCGCGAAAGTCACGGGCTTGTCCAGCCTTTTCCCAAACTCCTCTGCGACCGAACGCACACTAAGGAGCTCCGGCCCGGCAATATTGAGCACGTTTGGAGGGGAAGTCGCGCAAGCGAGCGACTGGAGACTCATGGCGGAGGCGTCGGCTTGCCAAATCGCGTTCAGATACCCCATGGAAATCCGCAAAGGTCGCCCACTCTGGACCTGCAATGCGATATCCAGCAGCACACCGTAACGCAATTCGGTGGCGTAATTCAGCCGGAGGACAGTAATTCTTGTATTGTGGATTCGGCTGAAGTACTCAAACATGCGTTCGCGCCCGACGCAACTCATCGCGTACTCCCCAGCGGGATTGAGAGAGTCTTCCTCACGCGAACCGCCTTGGGAAATAGGAGAGAGACCGTAAACGTTTCCCGTCGAAAAAACAGCAACGCGGCTTTGCCGATATCGGTCTGCGACCAGTCCTGGCAGGAAGCTGTTGATGGCCCAAGTCAGCGGTTCCTGTCCTGTGGTGCCGAACTTCATTCCCGCCATAAAGATTACATTGGTCGCAGCCGGCAGTTTGTCGAGCGAATGCGGGTCCAGCAAATCACAGCGCACCGTCTCCACACCCCAGGCCTGCAAGCGACTTTCTAGCGTGGAAGATGAAAATCGAGCTACCCCGATGACGCGCCGCTTGACTCCCGCCAACTCGGACGCCCGCTTGGCCATTCGAGCTAGGGTCGGGCCCATCTTGCCACCCACACCCAGAATCACAATGTCCCCTTCGAGTGCGGCCATCGCTTCGATCGCTCCTCGCGTGGGTTCGCTGAGGAGTTCGTCCAGCTGTTCCTCGTTTTTGATGGTGGTCAGATTGCTCGCCATGATGATGTTTTTTTCTCTTCTCACAGCGGCGTAAACAGGAGCAGCCGCGTGATTGTACGCGAAGCGATCCATAACTGCGTTGAAGGTTCCGCTATGCTCCCTTGCAGTTTACAATCGTTCGGGGAATTGTGGGTATGCACCTTCGCGCGATGACAAAACTGGATGTGCCCGCGGGTCTCCGCCTGAATGAACTTGCGGGGTGGAACCAAATTGCCACGGATTGGTTCCACTTTCTCGAATCCAGCCCGACCGGATGCTTTGTTGCCGAGGAGAGCGGAGCGGTCCGCGGCACGGCGACCACGATCTCGTATGAGAGCAGATTCGCCTGGATTGGAATGGTTTTGGTTGATCCGGAGTATCGAAAGCAGGGAATTGGAATGCACCTTTTGCAGAGGACCATCGAGTATCTCAATCAGCAGAAGGTTCCCACGATGAAACTCGACGCTACTCCTCAAGGACAGCCGCTCTACCAAAAGTTGGGATTTGTAACCGAATTTGAGATTGACCGATGGATCCTGAAACGGCCGCGAACTTCCATCGCCAGCCCTGGCAATTCCTGCAAACTGGTGCTAACGGAAGACCAACTGGAACCCATTTTTCAATTCGATCGGGAAGTGTTTGGTGCCGATCGTAGCCAGTTATTAAGCTCCTTGCGCCATCGATCGCCTGATCTCGCGATGGGCGTTTGGAGCGATGGTTCCCTGCAAGGCTATGCGTTTGGCCGGAGTGGCTTATTCGCCGATCATCTTGGGCCCTGGATGGCGAAGGGCCCGGCCGCCGCGGAGGAACTTCTCCAGGGATTCTTGACGCACTCCTCACGCGAGACTCTTCTTGTGGATTGTCTGACAGCCAATTCCATGGCCACTGAACTCTTACGATCCTACGGTTTTGTTCCCTCACGCCGGCTGACACGGATGTTCCGCGGTCCCAATGCTCATCCAGGCAATCCGAAATCCCTTTGTGCGATTGTAGGCCCCGAATTTGGGTGAATCGGCTTTCAATTCAAGCTAAGCTTCGCATCCATCTTCTAGATCGCGAACGAACCGCAGGAGCGAAATGACTTTTCGCGCGTCAGACGATTCATCCACTCGGGTGTACTACGGCTGGTGGATTGTCCTAGCCGCCTTCCTGAATCTGTTCTTCGTTGTGGGAATTATTTTTTATGGCTTTCCGGTTTTTTATCCATACTTTGTCGAGTCTCTTGGCTTCACCCGGGCCCAGGTTACGCAGGGATTCTTTCTCGGATTCCTGTTCGCCGGCCTTCCCTTCGGCGTTTTGGCTGGGATTGTGATCGACCGCATGGGTGCTCGATTCGTGATTCTGATTGGCGTTGGCCTCGTGGGGATTCCACTGCTCCTGATGGGTTGGATGACGCGTTTTTGGCAGTTCGAAATTCTTTGCATCGTGGAAGTATTGGGCTATGTCCTAGCGGGACCCATCCCGAACCAGGTTCTGGTGTCGCGTTGGTTTTCGAGGCGTCGCGGCCGGGCAATGGGGTATGCCTACCTGGGTCTCGGGCTGGGAGGAGTGGTTGCGCCGCTGCTGATCAATTACCTAGCGCGTAGCCTGGGTTGGCGTCACGCACTGCAAATGCTAGGCTCGGGGATTCTCCTTGTGCTTTTTCCCGTGGCATTCTGGGTTACGCGTTCCGCCCCAGAGGGGCTTGGCGTTGCATCAGAACCGATGGTGAAGTCTGAGGTGGCGCACAGTAATGTTTCAGTTCAGAACTCACCTTCCGTCGGGGTCGCTCAAGCTGTTCGTTCAATTCGTTTTTGGCTGGTTCTAGCGGGATCCACTTTGGTCATCGGAACCATCGGAGCTGTCATTCAGCACTTCATTCTCTTTCTAAAAGATGTAGGCTATTCGGCGACTAACGCCGCCCGATTTTCTACAATTCTGCTTGCGTCCAGCCTGGCAGGGCGCGTGGTTGTCGGCTACCTTGCCGATCGTTTCCGAGCGACACACATCATGACCTTTTTTTATTTCTTGATCGGAGCGTCGGTATTCCTGCTTGGGAATGGACCGTCCTCTGCCATCTTGTGGACGTTCGCCATCATTTTTGGATTCTCGATGGGCGCGGACTATATGCTGATTCCGCTTGTGACTGCGGAATGTTTTGGCACGGCTGCCCTGGGCAAGCTCCTGGCGCTCATCATCATGGGCTACTCTATCGGGCAATGGGCGGCTCCTTGGATTGTGGGGAAAATCTTCGACGCGCGTCATAGCTACGAGTGGGCATGGAAAATTATGGCGATCGCCGCCATACTTGGAGCGGCCGCAATCTATGCGGTGCCAACGTCCCTCCGTTCGGGGAAGACGGTATGAGTATCTCCTCGGCGACTGCGGCGCTTTCCCATGTGCAATTCATGAAGGCGTTTCTTTTGGTGATTGAAATCCCTTGGTCCAGGGACGCGTTGGGCGCATGAGCACTGCTGCGATTCTGCGACTCGGCGCGGTGAAGGACGTTTCGCGCCTTCAGGAACATTTGCGCACGATCGGTCTAAATCTTCCTTGTGATCGTGAATTACTCGCGGGGCTAAAATCGCCTCTACGGTGGCCGTTGGAGCGCGGTGGATTCAAATTCGGCAATCGCATCGCTGTGCAACCGATGGAGGGTTGGGACGCGCTGCCTGACGGCAACCCGAGTTCATATACGCTGCGGCGTTGGCAGCGCTTCGCTAGCAGTGGCGCAAGTCTGATCTGGGGAGGGGAAGCAGTTGCGGTATCACACCAGGGCAGGGCCAACCCGAATCAACTTGTGATTGCCCCGCACACGCACGCGGGATTGGCCAACTTACGAGCCGCATTGCTTGAATCCTATCGAGAGACGACTGGCCGCAACGAATCACCTTATGTGGGATTGCAACTCACGCACTCCGGCCGTTTCTGTCGTCCCAGCGCTCACGACCGGCCGGAGCCCAGGATTCTCTATCACCATCCGATCCTCGATACTAAGGTCGGACTGTCTGCGGATTCTCCATTGCTGACCGACGAACAGATCGCCGACATCGTGGAGGACTTTCACCGAGCAGCACGCGCTGCGCAGGATTTGGGTTTCGATTTTGTCGACATCAAACACTGCCATGGATATCTTGGCCACGAATTTCTGAGCGCGCACACACGTCCTGGAAGCTACGGAGGGTCTTTCGAGAATCGCACTCGCTTCTTGCGCGAGGTTGTGGAGGGCATCCGCGCGAGCGCGCCTGGACTCGAGATTGCCGTGCGTCTCTCCGCGTTTGATACGGTGCCGTTCCGGCCGGATCCCGAGACATCCTCACCCGGAAAGATGGGAGCGGGGATTCCCGAGGCCCATGCACATCTGATTCCGTACCGCTGGGGTTTTGGCGTGAACCCGCTTTGTCCCACGGAGATGGACTTGTCCGAGACGAAACAATTCTTAACTCTCCTGGAGGAGTTGAAGGTTCGGCTGGTCAATCTGACTGCCGGAAGTCCCTACTACAATCCACACATTCAGCGTCCTGCCCTTTATCCACCCTCTGACGGCTACCAACCACCCGAGGATCCTCTCATTGGTGTGGCCCGGCAGATGGAGATGGTGAGAGAGTTAAAATCCCGGTTTCCGCAATTGATTCTTGTCGGGACAGCGTATAGCTATCTTCAGGACTTTCTTCCCCACATATCCCAAGCGGCCATCCGGGAAGGATGGGTGGACTTCATTGGCATGGGCAGGATGATCTTGCCCTATCCCGGTCTTTTGCTCGACGCGTCGGAAGGGCGCCCGGTTCAACACCGGCTCGTCTGCCGAACTTTCAGTGATTGCACCACCGCTCCTCGCAAAGGCTTGCCTTCCGGTTGCTATCCTTTGGATCCGCATTACAAAGAATCGGAATTCGCCGAAAAACTAAAATTAGCGAAAGCGAGGCGATCATGAACGCCGCATCTCCTTTCGTTCGACCTCGCCTGCCCCGGAAAGCGAAGGGTATCGCGGCAGCACTCCTTCCCTTCGAAAGCGACGGTCGGGTGGCTGTCGAGGCATTTCAGAGGCATCTATCGGCTACGTATAGGGCGGGATTAGAAAATGCGGTGAACATGGACACGGGTTACATTCATTTTCTTTCGGAAACCGAGAAAATAAGCGTCTTAGAGTGGACTCGGGAAGCCCTGGGGAAAGATGCACCGTTCGTGGCTGGCGCTTATATCGAAGGGCAGCCTGGCGGGATCGCGGAACTCTATCGCAAGCAGATGGATGCGATAGTTGGATTCGGTGGCACGCCGATCCTATTTCAGACCAGCCGGCTCCTTGGAAAATCGGCAAAGGAAAAAGCCGAGATTTATCAGGAGACGTGCCGCGGATATCCCGGTGTTTTCGCTTTCGAGCTGGGACAAATGTTCGCTTCGAATGGGGAAGTCTTTGACTCCGAAACGTTCCTGCGCTTATTGGAGATTCCGGAAATTCTGGGAATCAAACACTCTTCTCTGGATCGTCTTCTTGAACTCGAGCGACTGGCGCTCCGCGATCTTCACCGGCCGGACTTTCGCATCTATACCGGCAATGATCTTGGAATCAATATGATCGAATACGGGTCTGACTACCTGCTCGGGCTTGCAACCTTTGCTCCTGAAAAATTCGCAGAGCGAGACCGGCTCTGGGAAGCGGCTGACCCTCGGTATTTCGCTCTCGCAGATGCGCTTCAACATTTGGGCAACGTGGCTTTTCGCGAACCCGTGCCAGCGTATAAGCATTCGGCGGCCATTTTTCTTTATCTGACTGGAAGAATCCCCAGTAAGCAGACACACCCGATGAATCCGCAGCGTCCTGTTTGGGAAGAGGAACTGCTGCGCGGCTGCGCCAGACGTTTAGATTCTCCTCTATTATCAAATACTTAGGTAACGACTTCACGAGAGTGTTTTTGTTCCGAAGCGGGAAGGACCTGGTAAATCACAAAGTTCCAGAACATGCCTTCGCGTAGAAGTGCATTCATCGCGACGTCGTTTAGAAACTGCACAAATACGGTCCCGGATTGTCGGCGCGATGTCGGCGGTGTCGGCGAAAACGAGGTGCCCGTGGTCTTTGTCTGAATCACCGTTGGTTTTGAGGGGAAGGGAAGCAAAGGGTGTACAATGTCGCCTATCTAACGGAGCCTACACCAGGCGCAATGCCCAGGTTCAAAAAAGAAATATGGCCCACGCTAAAGAGGTTGGCGATGGGAGTCGGACTGATCGCGTTGTTCTCCGCGATATTGCTGCTATGCGATTTGGGAAATCGAAAAATAACCACGGCAGCCACCGCAGGTGTCGGCACTAAGACCGGCACAACAGGCAGAGTCCTCAAAACCGCAATCATATATTTTGCCCGCGATGTTGGCACCGACCTGTGTGCGCAGGGTCTGATTGACGGCTTGAAAGCCAGCGGATTCGAAGAAGGGAAAAATCTGGAGGTTCATCGTGCTGATGCCCAGGGCGAAATGATGAACATTCCGGCCATCCTGCAGAACTACGACAATTCCGATTTCGACCTCATCATGACCATCACGACGCCTTGCCTGACGGGAGCGTGCAATAAGGTGAAGCACAAGCCAGTGGTGTTTACGTGTGTGACGGATCCGATTGCGGCCGGAGCGGGAAGGAGTAGCACGGACCACCTGGCGTTTGTCACCGGCGTTGGCAGCTTTCCACCCGTGAGCCACAGCTTGGATCTGATGCAAAAACTGGTTCCCGAATTGCACGCGGTGGGCACGATGTATAACCCTGCGGAAGCGAATTCGGTGAAGGAACTGTCCGTTGCACGGGAGGTTTTTCGGAAGCGCGGTATAAGGCTCGAGGAAGTTGCCATTGCGGGATCGAATGAGGTTTTGCAGGCGGTGCAGATTTTAGCCGGAAGGGATATCCAGATGGTCTGGGTGCCGGGAGACAACACGGCCATCGAGGGATATGAAGGCGCAGTCAAGGGAGCCAAGGATGCGGGTTTGCCGCTGATCAGCGATGAATGCAATGCTCTCCCTCGCGGGGGTCTGGCGTGCCTTGGATTCGGCGCACAACCCGCGGGCTTGGCGGCCGGAAAGCTGGCAGGCCGGGTTCTGCTTGGAGCGAATCCGCAAGACTTGCCTCTCGGGGAAGTGGTCGTCGAGGAAATGGGGATCAGCCGCAGCGAGGCGGCACAGTTAAAAATCCCAATCCCACCGGAACTAGCGGGGGCCCTGCGTCCGTAGCGCCCCAACCATGGAAATTCTGACACAGCAGCTCGGCGACGGACTCGAAGTGAAGGTAAGGGGTCGCCTCGACAACTATTGGACCGAGCATCTCCAACGCAATATAGAGGAGGTCATCCGCGGAGGCGCCCACGTCATTTGGTTGAATTTGTCTGAGGTGTCGTATCTCAGCTCAGCGGGCGTCGGATTACTGGTGAAGTTTCACAGACAGCTGAAAGGCATCGGGGGCAATTTCGCGATTACGCATCCTTCGGAGCACGTGAAACTCATCGTGGATCTGTGCCGGCTCTCAGCGATCTTGTTTTCCGAAAAGGGTCCGTCTGCGCCTGCGCCACGCAAAGCAGAGGCGCGCCGCTTTTCCTCTCCTGCGGGATTGTTCGAAGTTCTCGAGTGTATGCCGGAAAAACCATTGCTCTGTCAACGGATCGGCAATGCCGAGTTGTTCAAGGGTTGCCGCTTTGGTCCGCAAGAATGCCGGACGGTCAAATTTCCGCAAACGACGTTTGGATTCGGCCTGGGTGCTTTCGGTCACGGTTACGAGGATGCGCAGTCGCGCTTCGGAGAATTCCTGGCAGTGGGTGGTTCCGCGGCGTATTTGCCGACAGATGGGACCAACGTGCCCGACTTCATGGTGTCCAGCGGCGACCTGGTGCCGGAAATGAACATGCTTTATGGCGTGCGCTGCGAGGGCGGCTTCACACACCTGCTGCGATTCGAAGCGACCAGTGCCACGAGCTCCATATCGTTGACGGAACTGGTGCAGGCCGCGATGGAGTGTTTGGGAACGCAAACGATCGGAATGGTGATGGTGGCGGAGTCTGCGGGAATGGTGGGAGCGGCGCTGCGTCGCTCTCCGGCGGCCGCGGGCGAACAGAAGCACACCCCGTTCCACTATCCCGAAGTTCGCACATGGCTATCGTTTTCGATGGAGCGGCTTTACTCGAGATCGCTGGCGCTTGTGACTGGAATTGTAGCCGGGTCCGCGTGCCCACCATTGGCATCGTTGCTGCGACCTTTGGGAAGAAATACATCGCTGACCGGGCATTTTCATGCCGCGGCGTTTTCCTATCGTCCCCTGCAAAAGGGAGAAATCGATCTGAAAACCACGGTAACGAGCTTATTCGAGACGGAGAGTCTGCAAGGTGTGCTCCACCTGCTTACCGACAACCGGGAAGCGGCAGGACCACAGGAGAGCGAGTTCGTGCGAGGCGCGTGCTGGATCAGTGCGGCGGCGGAGATCCAATGAGAGTGGACCGCCCATGAATCTGCTAATCGGCACGTTCACGATAGGGTGCATCCTGTCACTGCTGGCTCTGGGAGTGTTCATCAGCTTCCGGATTTTCGCGTTTCCGGACATCACTGCGGATGGCTCGGTCACGCTGGGCGCATCGGTCGCGGCGACCCTTATGGTGCATGGAACGAGCCCACCGCTGGCCTCGCTGGCGGCGTTCGGAGCGGGAATGCTCGCGGGAGCGTGCACCGGCACCCTGTATACGCGATTCAAAATCAACGCGCTGCTTTCGGGAATATTAGTGATGACCGCGCTCTACTCCATCAACCTTCATATTATGGGGAAGAGCAACGTTCCGTTGCTGTCGGTAACCACGCTGGTCACGCAGTCGGAGCGAATCGGGACGAAGCTCTTGGGAGGAGTCTCGAGTTTCCGGCTGGCTGGGTGGGACGTCAGCGTACGTGACGCGTCTGTGCTTTGCGGTGTCACTCTGGCGGTTACGCTTACGGGAGGATTGCTCTATTTGTTCCTGCGCACCAACCTCGGCATGGCCATGCGGGCCACGGGCGACAACGTGCAGATGATCCGAGCGCTGGGAGTGAACGACGAAAACATGATCATCTTCGGGGTGGCGATTTCGAATGGTTTTGTGGCGCTCTCCGGAGCTTTGCTGGCACAGTACCAGGGATTCGCGGATGTGGGGATGGGAATCGGGATGGTGGTGTGGGGACTGGCCAGCGTTATCATTGGCGAAGCGCTGGTGGGAACGAACCAGCTGGGTTTGACGATCATCGGGGCCGTGATGGGCTCCGTGCTGTTCCGTCTGCTGGTTGCTGTGGCTCTTCGATGGGGGCTGAGTCCCAACGATCTGAAGCTGATCACGGCAGTGTTCGTCTTCTTCGCACTCATCCTGCCGCAATTCCTGCGGAAGAAAGGCGCGCATGCTTGAAGTTCAGGGTGTCTCGAAAACGTTTAGTCCCGGGACGCCGAATGAGGTGCGGTCGCTGCGCGGCGTGAATCTGGAGTTGCCCGCGGGGTCGTGGGTGATCATCATTGGAACGAATGGCTCGGGAAAATCCACATTGCTGAATGCTGTTGCCGGAACGTTTCTGGTGGACGAAGGGAAGTTGCAATTGGCGGGGCGCGACGTCACACGTTGGCCCGAGCATGCCCGCGCGCAACTGATCGGGCGCGTATTTCAGAATCCCTTCAGCGGCACATCCCCCAGCCTTACGATTCAAGAGAATCTCAGCCTGGCGGCAAGACGCGGCCGCCGGCGCGGGCTTGGGTGGGGATTGAAGGAATCGCTGGTCGGCCGAATGCGCGAGGAGGTCAGCCGGCTGAATATGGGGCTCGAAGATCGACTGGAGAACGCCATTGGGAGTTTGTCCGGGGGACAGCGGCAGGCGCTGACGCTGCTCATGGCCACGTGGTTACGACCGGAACTGCTTCTGCTGGACGAACACACGGCGGCGCTGGATCCCAAGAGCGCGGACCTGGTCATTGCGCTGACCGAGCAGGTGGTCACGCGCGATAAACTGACGACCTTGATGGTGACGCACTCGATGCACCAAGCGGCCAGTCTGGGAGACCGTCTGATCATGATGCACCGCGGTCAAATTATTCACGATTTTCAAGGCGCGGAAAAACGGCGTCTGCGGCCCGAGGATCTCTTGGCTCGTTTCGAAGATGTGCGGCGCGCGGAACAACTGGACGAGAGCGCCGCCGAGATGCTGGCCGAACAGTACATTTAGGCGATCGGCGGCATGCCGCAATCAGGTCAGCGGCTGATCGAGTTGAAAGCCCTGCGCCGCTTCGGCGGCCGTCGGAAAGAAGCGAACAATTTTGTTTACGCTGGTCATTTCCAGTGTTTCTTCGACCATCTCGCGCGCACCGGCAATGCGCAAAACACCGCCTGCTCTCTTCAACTTGGCGTGGCACATCATGAGGATGCCGATTCCTGAACTGTCCAGGTAAGTGACGTCCGTCAAATCGAAGATGACCTTCTTCTGATTTTCTTTCAGCAGCTCAGCCAATCCCCATTCAATTTTCTGGCTATCGCTACCCATGGTGATGCGACCCGCCATCTCCATGACGGTGATATCGGGTTCGACCTTCTTGCGCTGCACGCTGAGAATCATGAGCCTTCCTCTAATTGCGAATTTGAATCCCGGAATGATCGCGGGAACGTGGGGTTCCGTATCTAAGACAGTGTCAAGACCATAGGCCAGCTACCGGGTTGTGTCAATCTCAAACCCCACAGACGTTCATGCCGCGGTTCCCTCAGGATGAATTCCTGCATCTAAACAAAAATTGAACGTGCCTGATCGAAGCTGGTTTTTGTACTATTCACGGTCTGTAGCAATGCAAAACGTTACCTGCAGAACATCCATAGGGTGCCGCCGTGGTTGCCTGCGCTATAAGACTGAACTCACAGAAGTCCGACGTGCTCCAGCGATATCCCGAGGTTTGAAGTACACCGAACAATCCGCGAGGTACACCATGCAAAACAATCTGCGCCCCCAATGCCTTCGGAACGCCTTTCTGACGGCTGTGCTCCTCTCGTTTTCACCGTTCGTGGGCAGAAGCCAGACCACCGAGCCGCCGTCCTCAGTGGATTCCTTCGGCGATGTGAAATCGTTGGCGGCCGCCGTGCAGCAACTCCAATCACAGATTCAATCGCTGAATTCGCAAGTCAGCGAACTGCGGGCCGCTCAGCAGCAAGCGTTGCGGCAATCCGAAGAACTGCGTGCCGAACTGAATCGAACCAAGCCACAGATGGTCGCGGGGAACGGCCACAGTTACGAACCGAACGATGTGCTTCCGTCGTCTGCAGTCGCCTCCACGGCCACACCAGCACCGGCAGGAAAGGAACAAGACGCAGGGGAGTCCTTGGACAGCCGTGTCAGCAAACTGGAAGACGACCAGGAATTGCTGAACCAGAAGATCCAGGAGCAAAGTCAAACGAAAGTGGAGAGCGGGTCGAAGTATCGAGTGCGCCTTTCCGGAATCGTGCTTTTTAACACCGCTATAACTCGCGGCTCTGTCGATAATCTCGATTTCCCGCAGCTTGCGACGGCGCCGGAAACCCCAGGTACCTCGGGAGCTTTCTCAGGCTCGCTCCGCCAGTCTCAAATCGGAATTGAGGCTTTCGGTCCGGACATCGCCGGTGCCCGGACAAGCGCAAACCTAAGGTTCGATTTTGCCGGAGGGTTTCCGGACCTGCCGAACGGCGTGTCCTTCGGTATCATGCGCCTGAGGACAGGCACAATTCGGTTTGATTGGGAAAATACATCGATTGTCGCGGGACAAGACTCGCTGTTCTTTGTGCCGCTCACGCCAACGACGCTTGCCTCGTTGGCCATTCCCGCGCTTTCCTACAGTGGCAACTTGTGGAGTTGGACGCCACAAATCCGGGTTGAGCATCGCATTACTCTTTCTAAGAATTCCCGCTTGTTGGTGCAAGCCGGAATTTTGGATTCCTTGACCGGCGAAGTGCCCCCCTATGCCTATCGCTATCCCACTGCGGGCGAACAATCGGGACAACCAGCGTACGCTTCGCGGATTGCGTGGAGTCATCGAGCGTTTGGCAGGGATCTGACGATTGGATTGGGCGGCTATTATGGACGTCAGAATTGGGGTTATGGCAGATACATGAATGGTTGGGCGGCTACATCCGATGTCACGATTCCGCTAGGAACCTACTTTGATCTGAGTGGCGAAGTTTACCGTGGCCAGAGCTTGGGTGGATTGGGCGGAGGGGTGGGGCAGAGTGTCCTATTTTCGGGAGCACCGAACGATGATGCCACCACAATTCGAGGGCTGGATTCGGTTGGAGGTTGGGTTCAGTTGAAGTACAAACCTAAATCCAATTTTGAAGTTAACTTCGCCTATGGGCAGGACAATCCCTTTGCGAGCCAACTTCGCGCTTTTCCAGCGAGCTCGTATTATTATGGCTACTCCATTTCGCGAAACCTGAGCCCCTTTGTGAACTTCATTTACCGTGTGCGCTCCGATGTTCTCTTTTCGGTTGAGTACCGCAGGTTGCAGACGTACACATTGGACAGCAACCCGGATCTGGCCAATCAGATTAGTATCAGTCTGGGATATATGTTTTGATGCTTACGCTTGCATGAGACGATTGCGCCCATTCCTGAATTGCTTTGTGCTGCTGCTTGCGGTGGCAAGCGAAGCGCCCGGTTGGGCGCAGGAAGCTCCCGTCACGGCGAATGTCGTGATTTCCCGGCCTGAATCGACGAATGCGAAAGCAGCGTCCAGCAAAGCTGCGGTTTCGGACGCCTCTAACGTAGCCATATGGCTCACACCTCTTGGCCACTCTGATGCAAGTTCCGGGCGGCAGGCTCAATCGGCAAAACCCCCGCAATTAGTGCAACGTCATAAGACATTCGAGCCCCACGTTTTGCTTGTTGCGGTGGGAACGAGAGTGGAATTTCCCAATAAGGATCCGTTCTTCCATAATATTTTTTCGCTGTTTGATGGGAAGCGCTTCGATCTGGGGCTTTACGAAGCGGGAACGACGCGCACTGTTCTGTTCGATCGAGCGGGGGTAAGCTTTCTTTTTTGCAACATTCACGCAGAAATGAGCGCCGTAGTGGTCTCTGTGGAAACATCCTATTTTGGCCTTTCCGATCGCTCCGGGAACATCAATATCCATAACGTGCCAAACGGACGGTACCAGATGAATGTTTGGTACGAGCGGGCCTCACCGGATTCTCTGAAAAAATTGGGCCGAACAGTGACGATTTCGGAGACAAGCCGGAGCTTGGGCACGATTCGCGTCTCCGAGAACCCGAACTTCACACTGGCGCACAAAAATAAATACGGTTTGGATTATGTCCCGCCACCAAACTCTGAGTACGATCATCCTTGAACTTATTATTTGGCCCCCAGCCGACACTTTCGTGGGAAATTGACGATTTTACGCATTGTTTACAATTCACGGACAACCCGCTGACACGGTCTGCTGGCTAGTTACTTACCTTCGCAAAGAACGCTGTGAACTAAACAAGGCATTCGCTAAGAGTGCCGATAGTCCTCGGCTGCGTATTGAACCCGGCTTCTATCGTTGAACGAGTCTTCCTGACGCGTCGCCGATGGAGGCGGATCGAAAAAAAGGAGCTCCCATGCGAGGCAAGATCCGTGCCCTTTGCGCCATTTCCTTTGTATTGTTCACTGTTTCCGCAACCGCATCCAAAGCGATCGCGGACGATGACAATGTTCTGAAAAACCTGCATACGGTAAGCATGATCGCGTCGACGGTGCCCGCGAACGGGGACATAAATCCGTACGGAGTCGCTGAGGTCCAACGGACCGTGGGGAAACTGACCCAGGGACACATTTTAGTAAGCAACTTCAACAATTCCGGCAACGCGCAGGGGACCGGCACAACGATTGTCGACGTGGCTCCCGATGGTGCGGTGAGCCTTTTCGCCCAGATTAATGCCAGTAGCTTGCCGGGTTCATGCCCCGGTGGCGTCGGCCTAACGACCGCGCTTGCTGTTCTGCGCTCCGGATGGGTCATCGTCGGAAGTCTGCCGACTACGGATGGCACCGCCGCAACTGCGCAAGCGGGCTGCCTGATTGTGCTCAACAGTTGGGGAACGCCCGTAGAAACGTTTTTTGGTTTTCTGATTAACGGTCCATGGGACATGACCGCGTTGGATAGCGGAGATCAGGCTTGGCTGTTCGTGACCAACGTTTTGAACGGGACGGTAGCGGCAAACGGTGCCATTACACACCACGGCACAGTGGTGCGGATCAACCTTGGAGTTTCCGAAACTGCGATGCCCTGGATCGAATCCATGACGGTCGTCGGCTCGGGGTTTGCGGAGCGCACTGATCCGGTTGCTCTCGTCATCGGCCCGACCGGAGTTGGACTGAGCCCAACAAACTGCGGCAATTCGGATCAGGAGGATTGCCAGACCCAGTGGAGTAGAGATGGCGAGCCGGTTTTATACGTCGCGGACACCTTGAACAACCGGATCGTGGCAATTCCACGCGCTATCACACGCAATCATTCCGACGGCACTGGCAAAACGCTTTCGAGCGGAGGCAGCTTAAATGGGCCACTCGGATTGACGGTTACCGAGGGTGGCCACATCCTCACAGTGAACGGCAATGACGGCAACATCACTGAAATTACACCCCTAGGGGCGCAGATCGCCAAAGCGGAGTTAGACAGTTCTGGTTCCCCGGCAGGAGCAGGAGCGCTCTTCGGCCTCATCTTTGAACAGAGTCGGGGCGTGATTTTTGTGGACGACGCAACGAATACACTGAACCTGTTTCACTAGATAACGGAACTCGGCTGCCCCGCTCCGCGTAAGGCTATCCAGCGTTGCCGGGGCAGGGCAGTTGTATAATCGAGCTACTCCCCTTGGGAGTGCGCCGGACATCCTCATTGTCCAAAGGAATCGCGTGGATACTGTTCTAGTTGTGGAAGACAGCCGGCCAATGCAGCGTACCCTGCAGCGTCTGTTTGAAGCCGATGGACTCAAGGTGCAAATTGCGGCGGACGGCGTGGCCGGGCTCGAAAGCTTTCGCAAACAAACTCCGAGTGTGGTGGTTCTGGATTTAAAACTCCCAAGATTGCCAGGAAAAGAAGTGTGCCGGGCATTCAAGGCTCATGCCGCGTTCGTTCCCGTGGTGGTTCTGAGCGCGAACAATGAAGTGGAAGACAAGGTGCTGCTGCTCGAACTTGGCGCGGACGATTACGTAACAAAACCATTCAGCCCGAAAGAACTCCTGGCACGCGTGCGGAGAACCATGCGCCGCAGCCGCCAACTGAACGAGACGGTTGCTCCGGCAAGTCCGAGCGCTCAACACGATATTCTCGCGTTTGATGAAGTGCGAATCGATTTCACCAGCATGGTCGCTGTGTGTGGGACAAAGTCCCTCAGCTTCACGGCCCAGGAATTCAAGCTTCTAAAATATTTTGCAAACTCTCCCTGTCGAGTGATTTCCCGGGAGGAATTATTGAATGAGGTGTGGGGATACGAAAACTACCCGACGACGCGCACCGTAGATAACCATGTGCTGCGGTTGCGGCAAAAACTTGAGCCGGATCCCACCAATCCGCGATACTTTCTAACGATGCACGGTTCGGGTTATAAATTTATGCCCGGCGATCAAGGCAGCAGCTCGGGGAAATAAGAACTTCCGCCAGGAGATTCATGGCACGCCTGCGACTCCGCACACAGCTTCTGGTGGCCACACTTCTAATCATCAGCACGCTGCTTGGAGCACTTCTTCTCATTGTCCGCCGCACGGTGCGCACGGCGATTGCGGAAAGTGCGCAACAAAGCACGGAAGCCTCTCTCCATGCATTTGAAAACGTACAGCAGGAGCGCGAGCTTCAATTGTCGCGAACTGCGGCGTTACTCGCCGAGTTGCCGACTTTGAAGGCGATGATGCCGCTCGGGCATGAACGCACAATTCAAGATGCTTCGGAGACTTTTTGGAAACTGGCGGGGAGCCAGCTCTTCGTGCTCGGAGGCCCGGACGGGCAGGTTTATGCTCTTCATGTATCCAAGCCCGGATGGGATGCTCGTCTGGCCGAAGAGGATCTCAAGAAATCCCTGGAGCAAGGGGATGACGCCGCTTGGTGGTATGGCGGTGACAGACTGTATCGCGTGTTCCTGCATACGATTGTGGCGGGCAACGAGCAAAACCAGCGACTGGCCGGGGTCCTGGCCGTTGGGTATCAAATTGATTCGACCGTGGCCGAACAACTGGCACAAGCCTCTGGCAGCCAGATCGCGCTGTCTACAGGAGACAAAATCATTGCGTCGACGCTTTCTTCGACGGAAGAACAGGAATTGCAGAACCAGATACGCAGCGGTTGGGAGGTTGCGAGCGGATCTCGCGAAGTAGCACTTGGCGCCGATACGTATCAAACGGCGATTGTCTTGTTGCCTCAAGGGGCGCCGGCCGACGTGAAATGCTATGTGCTGATGTCCCTGCAACCGGCGAATGCGTTTCTGCAGCGACTCAACCG
Source organism: Candidatus Acidiferrales bacterium (assembly GCA_963775865.1). Lineage (GTDB taxonomy): Bacteria > Acidobacteriota > Terriglobia > Acidiferrales > UBA7541 > Acidiferrum. Next base: position 245,664 of record CAVZKU010000017.1, read on the forward strand.
AACGATTCTCATTCTTGGAATTTCCGCATTTGCGATTTCAGGAATCATTCTCAGCTTTGTCTCGAAAACGATCACCCATCCGCTGGATGAACTGGTTGCAGGTGTGCGAGCCCTGGCCAAGGGTGATTATGCCTACAGCATTCATCCTCGCGGAAGCAGCGAAGTGGCCGAACTCGGGGACACATTCTCCAAAATGCGGGGTGAACTCCTGTTGTCGGAGCAGCGTCGATTTGCCACAGAACGGATCGCCGCATTCGGCCGAGCCGCCAGCTCTATTTCCCATGATTTGCGGCATTATCTCGCGGCCGTTGTGGCCAACGCCGAATTTCTCTACGAAGCCGATAAGTTGAAGCTAAACCGCGACGAGATTTATGGTGAAATCAAAACCGCTTCCGAACAGATGACGGATCTTCTGGATTCTCTCCGCGAACTCTCGCGGGAGGAAGGTTCGATTTCGCCGAAGCCCGCGGCCATCGATCAGACGATTCGCCACGCCGTGGACGCGGTACGCGCACGCGCGGAAATGAGAATTCGCCCCATCACACTTCGAACCTCTGGAGAAATGAACGGAACGTTCGACCCACAAAAAATCGAGCGCGCTTTTTTTAATCTTGTCTTGAATGCCTGCGAGGCTTCGACACCGCAAAGCGAGATAGAGATCAGTGTGCACTCGTCGTCAGAAACCTTTGAAATCCGGGTGACCGATCATGGTCCTGGCATTCCACCGGCCATTCAAAATACATTATTTGATCCATTCATCAGTTTCGGAAAAGCGAATGGCACCGGACTGGGACTCGCCATCGTGAACAAAGTGGTTCACGATCATGGCGGCTCCGTGATGGTGGAAGAGAGCTGTGCAGCCGGAACGACTTTCCTGGTCAAGCTGCCGCGCGCGGCATATGTCCCCGGGACGACGCCGGCGCGAGTCGGTCATTGAGTCTGACAACAAGAAACTCCGTTGAATTTCTAACATTTTCGTGACAATGGTTTTGCCGGCTGGCGACATCTCGGTTCCTTCTCCCAGGCACACTCCTTACTGACGCGGAAGCAGCTAAGACAAGTTCGAGCGGAAGCTCCGCCTCAGAAAGAGGAGAAAACCATGTACTCACCCGGATTGGCTAAGGTTACGGGGATGCTTGCCCTTTGTCTCGCAGTGTGCGGAACGGCATCCGCGCAATACGGCGGTGGTGGAGGAACAGGAACCGGCGGAATGGGAAGCGGCACGGGCACTACGAACAACCCGGGTTCGTATAGCTCGGGGTCTGGTAAAGCCATCGGGATAGGGGTGGGAGTTGCAGCAGGGGCGGCTGTAGGCATCGCGCTGCTGGTGCATCATCACCACGCGGCTGCTAATAAGGAGGCGTCCGTCGTTGGATGCACTCAGTCGATGATGGAGGGAATCACCTTAAGGAACGAAAAGGACGATCTGACCTACACGATTGTTTCCGGCAACAATACCGTGCATCCTGGCGAGCGCGTGGAATTGAAAGGCGTCGTTTCCGATGACAAGTCCGGAGCACACGCGTTTCGAGTCCGCAGTGTGGTGAACAATTACGGCTCATGCGCTACGACCTCCGCGATGGGAGATTCCGTGGTTGGGAAAAAAGCGGTTGCAGAAAGAGCGAACTAGGGAAAAGTGCCAGTGTAATTGGTAAAAGGAGACAAAGGTCTTCATCAGGGGTGGCTGTTTGCTCAGAAACAGCCACCCTTAGTGAGGGGCAATAGGTGGGTCTTCCCTAAACTCGCTTGAGAAACGTCGTGCAGTCTCAGACAATCGTGGTTTTCACTCTCAGGAAATTCTCCCGTAAACAGAAAAACGACAGGGATTTCCTCCCTGCCGTCTTCCTGCTTCCTGGTTATTGTTTTTCTTCGGAAGGAACTTTGGTTTACTCCACGGACCCGTCATTTTCGCTTGCCACAGAGGCCAGGGGTCCCGAGAAGACCGTGTGTCTCGCCGTGCGGACCCGCAGTGAACTGCAGCGTTGTGGAAGAGCCTGCATTCGTGCCATTTCCAAAGGTAAGCGACCACAGACCGACTGGGCTCTACCAAATACTAGGAATACTAGGATTGTGCCCATACGGTTGACAGGTGTAGTATGCGCTTGAAAGAAGCGTCGTATGGAACCTCGAATCCGCTCCTCGGAATTCGCGAAAGGGCAACTTCTCGGGGCACTGTGGGCGTTAGCCCTTATCATGTTTTTGACGTTTGCGCTTGGCGTACCCACGCGCTCTCAAGAAGCACCATCCTCCCTAGTGCAGGCCGCGCGCAATGCTCGGGAGCGGCAATCGGAATCCTCGAAGCCTGCGAAGATCTACACTAATGATGACATCACCCCGCAGTCATCGTTGCCAGGCGCTGCGGCACTTCCTGCAGAGCCCTCCCTAGAGCAGGTTGCCGCAACACCCTCACAACAGGCCGCAGATTGCAATAATCCTGACGACGAGCGACTCAAAGGCGAGCTGCAGGCCACTGAGGAGGAGCTGGATCAGCTTCGCCGCGAACTTAACTCCGATCCCAAAGTTATCTCCGATGGCGATGTCGATCTGAGGAACTTCAAACCCGGCTCCTCGGGCCTTAACATGGGATCTCCACCGCTGATGCAAACAGAACCGCAGGCCCCTGCGCGGGTGCAGGAAGTCATGCTCGAGGAAAGGGTCAAATCTCTGAAACAAGCCTCACGGATTGTTTGCTATTCTACCGAAGACGCAGGAATTCAGAGGAAGATTGATTCCGCAGAAGACCAGTTGAAGTTATTGCAGCGTGAGTTCGAACTGGATTCAGCCACTTACTATTCGAAGACCGGCTACGCCAATGACACCTCAGGCAAAGCAAAACTCGATGCCGAACAGCAGCAGATCGAGTCCCTGCAGTCTGAGATAGAACGCTTGAAGCACGAGCTTCCTGCGCCAAAGACAAATCAATAAGCAGAATAAACGGTGTGGCTGAATAGCTCGGCAAATTGTTTCGCCACTAACCCAGAAGTTGCCATGACTCAACTAGAACTGGAAAAGGAAGTAGCGCGCCTCAAAATCAAGCTCGAAACACTCGTCAGCTTTCTCGAGAACTGGCCAGATGGCCTCGGCGGCCCATTCGGTCGCGCTGACGACGAGCGTCATGTTCGCGACGCCCTTGCCAAAGCAAACCTCGAGTAGGCACTCCTGCTCAACCCGAACGTATTTTGTAGCGGCAGCCAGCCCTGCCACTGGAAGATTGCATTATTGGCGGGGTATGCGCTTCGCCTGAGAACCCGGCTCCCAGCATCTGCTTTCCGGGGAATGGGAAACTGACCCAATCACTGTAAGTGGTGGGACCGCCCGGACTTGAACCGGGATTGCAGGTTTAGGAAACCTGTGCTTTATCCATTTAAGCAACGGCCCCGCAATGACTTAAGGGTTGTGGATTCTACTTCGACTGACTAACCTGCTCCCCGACGGTGAATCCAGTAGCACTGAACTTCAACTCCAACTTCTCCAGTGCCTGCCGGGTCTCATTATCCGGCACCATCGCGTAGAGTTCAAGCGTGGTCGTGATGTCGGAGTGGCGAAGGATAGCCTGAATCAGTTTGGGATTTACACCCACGCCTAGAAGGTTGGAGGCCAAGCCGCGTCGGAAGCCGTGGAAGCCGCGCCACTCGACTCGTCCCGCGAGTGCTGGCTTGATGACGTTGGTTACAAGATTGTGGAAGTTCAGTGGTGTACCGCGACGCTCACCAGCAAAGATGTAATCACTCGGTGATGGCTTGATGCGGTCGCGTCGTCGGACAAGGATGTTTCTAACCAGTGGAATGACGGGGATAGAATTTTCACTGGCCACATTCTTCGTTGGCCCAACCGTTGTGCGCCACACCGATCGACTGATGTTCAACACTTGCTTCTCTTCATCCCAGTCGCCCCACCGCAATCCGCGACACTCGCTTTGCCGTAGTCCCGTCATGCTCAGGACGCCAATCACGTCGGATGCTGTTTGATGCTGCCGGATCTCTCGATCAGAAAGATCCTCTTGTTCGATGGCTTCGAGCATGCCGAAGGTATCGGAGAGACTGTACGCTGCACCTTTGAATTTCGCCGGTCTGCCAGGAACACTGACATCGACCATGGGATTTAGACCATCAAGGACGCCTTCCTGCTTGGCGTGTTTGAACACCGCGCTTAAGAAAGCTTTGATGTGAATCAGTGTCCGTCTGCCAACCGGAATCTCACGCAGAATCCGCTGCCCGTGGACCGTCCGAAAATCGCGCAGCCGGATATCCAATTTGTCTTTGACTTTGCTGAATGCGAACTTGTAAGCATCGATTGTAGCGGGGCGCAGCCGATCTTCAACGGAAGGGAAATAGAAGTCATCGATGTAGTCGGAAATTTTCAGAGAGGATTCAGGTTGGAGTTGCTTGCGGTTCAGTGGTGCGAGAATATCGTCGGCTAGGTGCCGGACGCTTCGTTCGGTTGGATATTCTTTTGAGACTCTGGCCAGTTTCTTGCTGACCCGGACGCGTTTGCGCTGGCCGTTCCTAAACTGGAAATCGTAGTACAGCAATGTCCAAGATGATCTGTGGCGGATTATTGTGCCGCGTTGCACAGCGAAAGTGTAAATCGGGTGGTATCGAAGGTCAACCGCTCCCCCGATCGCCTCGCTCTGCCGCGTTACAAATATGGACGATTAGCGTTAATCAGTTTGGAAACCTGACGATAACGTAAGTGGGTGCAGTCCCGCAGCCCGATGCCTCCCACCTACTCGTCTAACTTTTTGGTTTGGGAAAAATACTGCCGACGTGAGCGCTGATCTCGTCGTAATACTCAGGGTGCTTCGCGAGAATCGATGAGATCTCCTGAGCGAGTGGACTGTCAGCGACCCATTTCTTTCTCTGGTCAGGAAACATTGGCTCCATGAGCGGCTTTGCCTGTTGCAGCAAACTCGTTAACTGGACATGGTCGGCGTGTTCATGTTCGCTCATTTTCTATCCTCCAGACAGTTGTCATACATCCGTTCGACAACTCATGGTTTACCACAAACGATTGCGGTGGGACAGTTAGGAATGACAGCGCCCGGCAGCTCGCTGACCGGACAGGGCCGTCCGAGTATCCACATAAACGGTTATGCCGTTTGGACCTTGGGCCCTTCTTGTTCAAGACCCGATACCGTGTTGTTCGTCAGTAAGGACTAATCAGCACATCGAACCGTGCTGGTATCGTTGCGGAGGTGATCCCTGGTACGAGCCAAGAAACTGTCACTGTCGATGGGCGAGCCCTCAGTTCCAAGAAGCAAACCGCGTTGCACTTAGGGCGGGACTTCGAGCAGTCCGAGAATCTTTTCGTTTACCAGCGGTTCCGATCGCCGCGGTCTCCGCGATCTCCACCACGTCCTCCGCGATCGCCGCCACGGCCCCCGCCGTAACCGCCACCGCCTGTGCCACGACCGCCGCCGAAGCGATCGGCTTGCGGTCGCGCTTCGTTAACGACCAGGTTCCGGCCCCCGAAGTTTTGACCGTTGAGGGAGGTAACCGCACGGTTCGCTTCTTCATCGTTCGCAATCTCGATGAAGCCGAAACCGCGGGACTGTCCCGTAAAGCGGTCGCGAATTAGACTGATTGCCGAGGGATTAACTCCAACCTGCCCGAACCATTCCTGCAGCTGTTCTTCCGATGCATTGAACGGAAGATTGCCGACGTATAGTTTCTTCATCTGCGGACTCCTTCTGCCCGAAACCCAGCCACGATCACGGAGCGAACTGAATCTCCCAGACCGCCAAAGAGGCAAACCGGAGTGTGTGCCACGGTGGGCAGAGGGGGCTTTCAGTGGTGCGTTGCATCCTCTCGAATATCACCCAGTTTTGCAACCTAAATACGTGCAGCATAAGAATTAGGTGGCCTGGGGCCGACTCTGAGCATGCTTAGTAGAAAGTGCCCAACACAAATCTTTTTATGGTCCATGGTCCAGCTTCTTCTGCCGCAAAAATGAGGATGCGTTTTGAGTCGGCGCTGAGGGGTACTTCGACCGGCCCAGTGACGGGTTGCCCGACGGTTCTTACGCTCTGTATTTTCTGCTGAAAATCTGCGACAGCGTCCATTGTTCCACCAAAGTCGGGTAGCGACGGTCTCATTCTCGCGGAGCACGCCCAGTAGCAAATGCTCACTTTCGATAAGGGGCTACCGCTGCTTCTTCGCGGGCGTGAAAAATGACACGCCTAGCACTTTGGGTATAACGCTCGAACATCTAGCTCCTCTTCTATAAAAGGGAAAGTCAAGAAAAAACACTCCTGCAACGGCCGGACTTTTTCTTGCTTCCCAGCCCACATGATCGTCATTATTGATGCGATCTATCAGGCCGCGAGAAAAGGCAGCACGGTGAAGATCAAATACTGAAAACGTAGCGCCGCCGTCTCGGCGATTCTCGTGGGATCGTCCTGCCCCGCCAGCGAGGGCAAGATGCCCTCGCGACAGCTGGCAAGACGCCGACGCTATCAGAGATAAAGGAACGTTTATGGCGAAGTTGGGCATGGGCGTACTTGGGGTCGGTACGATGGGGAAGCAGCACGCTCTGAATATTCGACGCTTGATTCCCGAAGCGCAATTGATTGCAGTCGGCGACGCCGACTTGAAGCGCGCCCAACAAACCGCCTCGGAACTCGAGATCGAGCATGCATACAACGGCGTTGAAGCTCTGGCCGAGAGAAAAGACATTCAGGCCATCGTGATCGTGACGCCGGCCAAGTTTCATGGGGCGGCGATGCGAGTGTGCGCGCAGGCAGGCAAGGATATTTTCTGCGAAAAACCCTTCACCCTGACCGTCGAGGAAGCCGATCAGATGCTGGACTTGACGGCGAAAGCCGGGGTGCGCGTTCAGGTGGGCCACGTCCGTCGCTACGACCCTCCGAACGTGAAAGCCAAGAAGCGGATCGAGTCTGGTGAGATCGGCGATCCAGTAGTCTTCAAGTCCCTGGCGCGCGATCCCGCCCCTCCCCCGATCAGCTACTTGGCGAGCGGAGTGAATGGCATGTTCTTCCAGGATTCCACGGTCCACGAGTTTGACCTGGGTCGCTGGCTGATGAATGACGAAATCTCAGAAATCCACGCCTACGGTGCGGTTCTTGTATTTCCCGAGATCGCGCAGTTCAACGACATCGACACCGCGCTGCTTAACATGAAGTTTTCCCGTGGGACTCTGGGCGCCGTCGAGAACTATATGCAGTCCGGCTATGGGTACGACATTCGTACCGAGATCGTGGGATCGAAGGGAACCATCATCATGGGATACCTGCAGCAGACCGCCGAGTTGGTGCTCACGGCGGCAGGAGCCAAGACCGATATCGTCGATCACTTCCTGGCGCGGTTCCCTGAGGGATATCTCAACGAAATGCGGGATTTCGTTCAAACCATCCTTGCCGATCGGGCTCCTAAGGTTGACGCATTCGATGGCCGCCAGGCGGTTGCGGTTGCGGCCGCGGCCGAGCGTTCGTATCGCGAAGGGCGGGCCGTTGCAGTCGAGAATCGGACGCGCATGAGTAGGTGAGTGGGCCACCCTATTCGCTGGGCTTGGCCCCTTGCGAGAGAACGAACTGCGTGACGGCGCTGCGGCTCTCTTTGAGTTCTTCCTGATGCTGGCGCGATAGCTCCTGATATCGATCAAGTTCCTGTGTGGCCAAGTCCATCTTATTCATGTCTCGATAAACCTGTCCCAGCCGGTAATGCGCAACGTCTGACCTGGGATCCTGGCGGATGGTTTCGAGGTATTCATCCACCGCCTTCTGATCCTGCTTTCGCGCTGCGTGGAGACCGCCTAATTCGAGATGCGCCTCGGGGAAGTCCGGCTGTAACCGCACCGACTTCTCGAGAAAAGTCTGCGGCCGATCGAAGGCACCTTGCTCTCCCTTGGAGTCGCGCCTCGGGAGTCGAATCGTGTACAGTTACCGCGACCGGAGCGGTAGCGGCTTTCAGAATCGTGCAACAGATTTCACTAACAAACTCTACGAAGAAATGTCCATCCACGTCTTTTATGACTCGCTTGACTCTCGTGAGAGTGCCGCACTTGAGGGTTCCCTCTATCAGGTCCTTTGAACCGGGGTACAGCTTGCCAAGAGATGAACTCAAGTCCCGATTTGTTGGGAAACCGGGTGCGCCGTGAAAGGTGGTGGTCCACAGCGGGAGTAAAACCCGCCCGGGAACTGGTTCGCTCCACCCGGTAGCAATCAGAGCAGCAGTTTAGGCAACGAGACTGCTGAAGCCTCTGGTGCAGAGAGTCGCTAGGCGACTTGGCGAGCGTGCAGGCCGTAACGTGTGTAAACGCTGAGCAGGCCCCGAAACCGACAATGCAGGAGCCGACCCGCCTCGGTTCGTGGGAAGGCCGAAGTTGGTGGAACGGTACGAGCGGACACCGGGTTACGATCTGCCCTAGCCTTCTGTCCCAGTTCCATGGTCTCGTCAATGTAAAGAAGGACTCCAGCATCGGACGGCTGATCAAAGAAAGAGTCTTTCAAGCCTGCTCCGCTGTCGGTGCCATCCCATATTTTGATCTTCTGGGCTCTTTGGCTGTCCGTGTCCTCTCTCCATTTCGTGAAGAGTTCACGGCCACGCTTCATGCTCCATCCTTTCCCTGTCCCCGTTTTTCCGATGTTGAGAGCGTAGAGGCGAGGTTCCGCATCACATCCTTCCAACTGAATACCCTCCACAGCCCACCGGAGACCACAGATTGCTTTAGCCACGAGGTGCGGAAATTGTACGGGCATCGTTGTCCCGCCGGCAATCAAGTCCACGGCTTCCGCGAAGATTCCACCGCGGATGAGACGGCTATCGTACGGCGGGACTTTCTCCTGGATACTCAAGTCAATGACAGGCGTGTTACTGGTTACGGTTGCAGGTTTGGCTTGCTCAAAATTCAAATTGGTCTCTGTCGGCTCTGCAGGTGCGGACTCTGCAGGTGCAGGCGGTTCTGTCTCGGTTGTTTGTGTGGGCACTGTCGGTTGTGCAGACTCAGACTTCGCTACAGGTGGTTCTACCTGCATGCCCTCTGCCGGCATGTTCTCCAACATCTTCTTGTACTCTTCCACAGAGACAGACTCACCGATGAGGGGACGGATTCCACTCTCACCGAATTTGAGCTTGTGTCCGGCAAGGCGTTCCAGTTCCTCCCGAAACGCGGCCCAGTCCCGTGCGGCACAGTGGCTGTGAAAACAATAGAAGCCTAGAGACCCATCCGAATTCACAAACACATCGGCGTCTCCCCGTTTGTTGTCCGAGTGTTCATCTCCCCACGGACATTCAATCAAATGAATCTGCACGGCACCCGAAGGCAGGTTCTTGATGTCCCCAAATTCCACACATGCCTCGTTTAGAGCATCCGCGAGGAAGTTAACAATCTTGTTGATTTCCTCCGAGGCGATAGGCTCCCTGTCCGTCTCTTTCCGTACAGGGTCAACTATCTTGACTTTGAAGTCTTCGGGGCGATAGCGAGGCGCATCGGTCCGCTCAACGATATGTGACACAGGAAAGTCGGGCGCATATTTCGGCTTGAGGTTCATGAACCCGGGCAAGCGGAGGAGGCGCACGCAATCCACGGACGCAGGGTCTGTCCCAAAGCGAACCTGTAGCGACGAGTTCATCCGCTCCTGCTGTGCCGTTGCGGAGAAGCCTTCCACAAACCAGATGAACTGAAACTTGCCAGGTGAACTCTCAATGACAACGTGTGGCTTGGGGATTTCTCCTGCGGCAACTGCCTTGTTGATTTCTTCTCGGACAGCCGAGCCGTTCTCGTCCACCTCGCAGTAAACGGAGCGAATCTCTGAAACACGGTCTTTCTTACGCTGAAACGAACCCGCAATGAGGGGATTCATGTTCACATAGAGATTCCATCCCTGCGCCTGCAACGCAGCCAAGGCAGACTGAGAATCCGCCTTAATCATCTCTTCCACGGTGTTGATACTCTGTCCCGTCTTGAACTGACCCGGCTTCCACTGTTCGGTTGAATGAATCCACATGATGCAGATTGTGTCCCCGGGCTTGAATAGCTTCTGTAGATACGGGATGTATGCATCCGGGTAGCAACCGTCAACGGGCTCAGCTAAGTAGCTTCGCCATGCTGCAAGCATCTCTCCGTATTCTTTTATCCCGTCAATAGCATGAATCGGAGGATAATTCGGCCAAGCGTAGTAGGGGTCTTTCTTCTCTTCCCATTCACGACGAGCCTTTAGCCTTTTCGCTTCTTCCTGATATCTTGCCATCCTCCTTTCTCTTTCTTCAGGACTCATATACCCCAGCTCTCCCGGTTGAAGCTCCGGAAAGTCCTTGCTCACATAGTCCGGGTCTCCCGGCTTGGGTGCGTTCTCTTCCACGATGGACTTTCCTTTAGTGAAATCAGACGGCTGTTTACGTTTCCGCATCAATCTTCTCCCTTGAAAATGGTCATTGAACTTTCGCCGATATACTCCAGTGCACGTCTCACAAAACTGTCCGTGGTTTACTTGATCCAACGTGCGGACTTTCTCGCTCTCCCAAGCATGGCATCTGCGAGATGCTCTGTTAACTGTGGCGTCAGCCCTCCGTGCTCTAAGTCAACACGCAGGCTTTCGATGTATTCCACAACCTTGTCCTCGCTCAAGTCCTCGTACTCATCTGTGATTCCAATCGCGTAACCGGCTGCTAGCTTTATCAGCACAGCGCAAGGAGACCGTGTGAATACGACACAAGAAAGAATCGAACGTAAGAGGGATCAACGTCAGGCACGGCTCTCACCTTGCGAACTACAATCTGGACAGCGAAGACGTCGCCACAAAACGCGATGAGCAGAGCGCGGTTCAGGATCTTACAATGGTTGCGGAGAAGGCTTTAGAAGAGGACTCAGGAGATTGATTCGGATGTCCTACGGCACAGACAATTTCATTGCGGTATTCGAAGCTCTGGTAGCCCGTGGGCTTCGTCCATTCCCTGAGGGCGTTCCCCTGATCACGCTGGGCCAGAATCACGGCTACAGCCCGGACGGGAAAGGTTCGTGGGTGCACCTCGATTATCGGCGGACAGGCAGCGACTGGGACCATGTGGTCACGCACGACGATCCGAGAGTGGTTGCCGACGCGATCCACGCACATTTCTCCGCGACGAAAAAGTCTGGCTGATCTCCCCGTCGCCCCGCCACGGTACCGGCCCCAATCCATCTCCCCGTTTCGCTTATCGTTCACTCTAGCCAAGCTATGTTAGATTGAAGTAACTGAGGGATTTCTAACCTCAGCCCAAGAGGAGGGCTAAACGCGTGGCAATCAAAACGAGCATCATAATGGCAATTGAGTCCAGAGCCAGTTCCCACTACGGCCTCTGGAGAATCGGCCTTACGCACGACCTAGCCGAACGCAAGCATTATTGGAAAGACACCGAAGATCTAAGCGTCGATTACTGGTCTGACTGGACAGCCGATTCACTGTCTGACGCGCAGGACATCGAGTCTCACTTCATCAACAAGGGTATGAAAGGCGGCAGTGGCGGCAATCTGTCAGCCTCCAAAACTGTATACCTCTACGTCTTCTAGGCTGGTAGACTCCCGCCGAGGCCGAGCCGACGGCGGCTGAACCTATCGAGGAGAACCGCGAGAATCATAAATGTCGTTTGCACGGGGTACCCTGAGCATCCGAGAATACACTCGCCTAGCGGTCTTCCTGGCGGATCACTCCCGACGAGAACTCATTTTCCCTCTTCTAGACCGACTGCAGGCTGCTCTCAAGTGCACTTTAATCAGTTCGATATCACGAGGCCCCCGCTCTCTTCTCATTCCGAAAAGTTCAGGCGACCAGGAAGGAGGTGGACTGACCTTCTCGCCGGCGGGTGGTAGAATAACGTCTACGATGTCCGAACTTGCGGCCAAGACGTGCGTTCCTTGCCGTGGAGGGGTGTCCCCGCTCAAGGGTGAGGAGCTCTCCCTACTTGAAAAGCAGGTCGATGGGTGGAACATCATCGAAGAACATCACATCACGAAGACCTTCAAGTTTCCCGATTTTCGCGGAGCCCTCAAATTCGTAAATCACGTTGGTGAGCTTGCTGAGGAGCAGGGGCATCACCCAGACATCTCGCTTGCCTGGGGAAGAGTCGAGATCACGACCTGGACACACAAGATCAACGGTCTGACGGAGAGCGATTTCATCTTGGCAGCCAAAATCGACCACCTCTACAAACCCTGAACTAAACGCTCTCCGTCAAACTCCGCCTATGGCCGCCACGCAAGAGATGGCGGGAGGAGGGAGATATGAACGTAGAAAAAATCTCCGCAATCACCATCAAAGTCAATGATATGGCAAGGTCAGTGCATTTCTATAACAGGCTGCTAGGTCTGAAGGTTCTGTACGGCGGTGAAAACGCTTGCTTTTCTTCCCTTCAGACACTCGGCGCGAAAGATACGATTCTGAACCTAGAGAAGGGCCATGTGACGCCCGCTTGGGGGCGAATAATTTTCTATGTCAAAGATGTAGATCGGTTTTGGGCTCATATGAAAGAAAAAGAATTCGGTCCCCCAAGTCCCCGAGATGCAGCATGGGGTGAGAGGTACTTCCATCTACACGATCCAGACGGCAACGAACTGTCATTTGCCCAACCAATCCGCTAAGTAAGACTTCTAGGTTTGTTCACTTTCTCGACGAATTATTGCAACCCGAGAGCCAGGGAATGACCTGGCCTTCTTAGAAGTCGAGCACAAGCAAGTCTGAACGGGGGCCTTTGCGCGGCACAAAGGGCCGGGCTGTAATCTGTCGTCGAAACGTGGGATCCCACCGTCCGGGAATGCTGGTGCCACAAGATGGGCAGCAGCCCTGAGGCGTAAGGAAGTAACCGGTGATCAGATAACCGTACCGTTCAATGAGCAGCTCCTGACAATTCGGGCAACGCGTGTTCTCCCAGTCGCCCACCATGCCTGGCAAATTCCCGGCATAGATGTAACGCAACCCGGCCTTCTTGCCGATCTCTGCTGCCCACATCAGCGTCTCGGCGCTGGTGTTCTCTGGATCGGTCATTTTGTAATCTTTATGAAAGGCCGTTACATGCCAAGGAATATCCGACGACACGCTCGCCAGAAACTCGGCCAGGCGAGTCAGCTCGTCGTTAGAGTCGTTAAACCCGGGAATCACCAGCGTAACGATCTCCAGCCAGAAGCCCATCTCGTGCAACTGTCGAATGGTATCCAGGATGGGCTGTAAGCGCCCGCCGAGTAGGCGATAGTGGCGGTCATCAAAGCTCTTTAGGTCAACCTTGTAAAGATCCACCCACGGTTGTAGGTATTCGAGAACCTGCGGGGTGCCGTTTCCGTTGGAAACGAAGCCGGTCACCAATCCAGCTGCACGCGCTTCTTTGAATACCGCTAGGGCCCATTCGCTCGTGATCAGCGGCTCGTTATACGTGCTGACGATGACCCTGCCTCTCTGGTGAAGGGCGTCAAGAACAAGTTCTGCGGGCGTGACACGCATTGGGCCGACAACGGCGGCGGGATCGCGCAAGGCTTGCGAGGTCACCCAATTCTGGCAGTAGGCGCAGTGCAGATCACAGCCGAGCATTCCGAAGCTGTAAGCCAGTGCCCCTGGATGAGCATGGAAGAACGGTTTTTTCTCGACGGGGTCGCATTGGACGCCGCCGACATAGCCCCAGGGCACAACCAGGGTTCCGCTCCGGTTGTAGCGAACCTTGCAAACTCCAGGCTGGCCGTCCGGGATCTTGCAACAGTGCCCACAAGCAAAACACCGTACCCAGTTGCGCTCGAGCTTTTCGTACAGTTCGCCTTCGCAAACGTTTTCATGAATGATGTCGCGCATGGTAGCCATACCTGCCGACTCCACGACCGTTGGGGCTAGTGTTCCTGAGCAGTTCTATTTTACTCTTCTGGCGGCTTTCGCCAAAAGCGAGGATTTTATCATCAACCGATCGCCACCGGACGATGACGAACTGCATTCTCGCTCTTCCGGAACGCGTATCGGGTGGGATCGGAGAAGCGGCCCAGACCCGTGCTGAGCAACAGGATAAAGGTTATTCGACGGCGATGTGCGTGGCGACCCCTTGCACGCCCTCAAGCGACCGAACCTTTTCGACACCGCTTTGTTAAGTCCGTTGGCGCTTACGACTTTAGTCACGTCGAACGCGTTTGTAATTCAGGGCCAGTGGGCGCTGTACTTCGCTGGTGGTGAGTGCGCTCATCCCAGTTTCGGTCGCAGCCTCGGTGATGCGGCCCGCCAAAGTTTCGCGGGCCGCAGGCCCTAAATGACAGAAAGGTAAGCGGGGTTAGGTGGCAAATAAGGCTAATTCGATTTGGTTGGCCCGACAAGCGGTCGGGATGGAGTTTGCCGGTGTCTTGGGTTCTGACGTTTCTCCTAGATCAAGGCCAGCTTGGCGAGGCTGGCGAGGCGCCAATAGTTGACAAAAAAGTATGGTTTTGACACACTAGGGTTGATGGGAGATACCCCCCGATGAGAATCACCGCCAAAGAGGAGTACGGCCTCCGCTGCATCTTGCAATTGGCTTCCGCGCCCCCCGGAGAGCCTCTCAACGCTGCCGAAATTGCGCGTAGGGAGGGGCTCTCTTGTCCCTACGTAGAGAAGTTGCTCTGGACTCTGAAGAAGGCTGGCTTCACCAAGAGCCACCGAGGTGTCAAAGGCGGCTACGTTCTGGCGAGACGCCCTGAGCAGATCAGTCTCGGCGACGTGGAAAGGGCGCTCGGTGGCCTCTGGACGACGGAGGACATCTGCGATCGCTATACGGGCCAACGTAGGACTTGTATCCACGACAAGGACTGCCGCCTGCGTCCGGTCTGGAAGGGCATCACGGAATACGTTGTGGGGGTGCTGGACGGCATTCCAATCTCCCAGATCCTGGGGAAGGAAACGCTGGTCGAATTGTCCTTGGGAAAAACATTTCGCCCGCCCGCTCAGGTTTAGGGCACGCGAGTTATTTTTTGGGCTTGAAACATGAAAGATTCGTCAGGTATGCGGCACCGGACGTCGGTTCCGCAACCGCGTTGAACTTGGAAAGGATGTAGCCATGGCCACTGACACCAAGACCTTAGAAGCCCTTGCCAACCGCGAATACAAGTGGGGCTTCGTCACAGAGATCAACGCGGACGCGGCCCCAAAGGGCCTGAACGAAGACATCATCCGCCTTATTTCGACCAAGAAGAACGAGCCGGAGTTCATGTTGGAGTGGCGCCTGAAGGCGTACCGCCACTGGTTGAAGCTGGCAAAAAAGGAGGCCGAGCCCAAGTGGGCCAACATCAAATACGGCCCCATCGACTACCAGGATATAGTCTACTACTCCGCCCCGAAATCCAAGAAAGATGGGCCGAAGAGTCTGGATGAAGTGGACCCCGAGATTCTTCGCGCCTACGAAAAGCTTGGCATCCCACTGCTTGAGCGGGAGCGGCTAGCAGGTGTGGCAGTGGACGCAGTGTTCGACAGCGTCTCGGTGGCCACCACGTTTAAGGAAAAGCTTGCCGAACTGGGCATCATATTCTGCTCCTTCTCGGAGGCAGTGCAGAGCTACCCCGAGCTGGTGCAAAAGTATCTAGGCTCGGTAGTGCCCTACACCGACAACTTCTTCGCCTCTCTCAACTCGGCCGTGTTTACCGACGGGTCGTTCGTGTACGTCCCCAAGGGGGTTCGTTGTCCGATGGAGCTCTTGACCTACTTCCGCATTAACGCGGCGGAGACGGGCCAGTTCGAGCGCACCCTGATCATCGCCGATGAGGGCGCCTATGTGAGCTACCTCGAAGGTTGCACCGCACCGATTCGCGACGAGAACCAGTTGCATGCTGCTGTCGTTGAGCTGATTACGCACGACAACGCCGAGATCAAGTACTCGACCGTCCAGAACTGGTATCCGGGGGACCCCGAGACGGGCAAGGGCGGGATCTATAACTTCGTCACCAAGCGCGGCAAATGCGCAGGTGTGAACTCGAAGATTTCCTGGACGCAAGTGGAGACCGGCTCGGCCATCACCTGGAAGTACCCGAGCGTCATCCTTCAGGGCGACAACTCCGTGGGCGAGTTCTACTCGGTGGCGCTCACTAACCACTGGCAGCAGGCCGACACCGGCACCAAGATGATCCACATCGGCAAGAACACGCGGAGCACAATCATCGCCAAGGGCATTTCCGCTGGGCACGGGCAGAACACCTACCGCGGCCAGGTGAAGATCCTGAAGAGCGCCGTGGCGGCTCGTAACTACACGCAGTGTGACTCCTTGCTGATTGGCGACAAGTGCGCCGCCCACACTTTCCCCTACATCGAGGTGAAGAACTCGACGGCGCGCATGGAACACGAAGCGTCCACATCGAAGATCGGCGACGACCAACTCTTCTATCTGCAGCAGCGCGGCCTGCCGAAGGAAGATGCGGTTTCGATGATCATCAACGGCTTCTGCAAACAGGTGTTCCGCAAGCTGCCCATGGAGTTTGCCGTCGAGGCACAGAAACTGCTGAGCGTGAGCCTGGAAGGGAGTGTTGGATAACGCCATGCTGGAAATCAAGAACCTGCACGTCAAAGTTGAAAACCACGAAATCCTAAAGGGTGTCAACCTGAAGGTGAATGCCGGGGAGGTGCACTCCATCATGGGGCCGAACGGCTCGGGCAAGAGCACTCTCGCCCAGGTGCTGGCCCGTCGCGAGACCTTCCAGGTCACCCAAGGTGAGGTGCTGTTCATTGGCAAGGACTTGCTGGCCATGAAGCCGGAAGAGGCAGCGTGCGAAGGCCTTTTCATGGCGTTCCAATACCCTGTCGAGATCTCCGGCATCAGCAACGCCTACTTCCTGCGCGCCGCGTTGAATGCCATCCGAAAATACCGCGGTCAGGAAGAGATGGACGCAATGGACTTTCTGCCGTTCTATAAGGAAAAAATGAAACTGCTCGAGGTGGACGAGCGCTTTATGACTCGCTCTGTGAACGAAGGCTCCTCCGGCGGCGAGAAGAAGCGCCATGAGATTCTGCAGATGGCGTTGCTGGAGCCCAAGCTCGCCATTCTGGACGAGACCGATTCGGGGCTCGATATCGACGCGCTAAAGATTGTGGCCAACGGCGTGAACGCCATGCGCAGCCCTGACCGGGCCATCATCGTGGTTACACACTACCAGCGCCTCCTCAACTATATCGTTCCGGATTTCGTGCACGTGCTCGTCGATGGGCGGATCGCCAAGTCGGGTGGCAAGGAGCTGGCGCTGGCGCTCGAGGAAAAGGGCTACGCCTGGGTCGAGGCCGAAGGCCACACTGCCGCGGTTGCGGTTTAACGGAGAGCAGGCAACGTGATCACGACCATGCAACAGCTTCCGAGCTACCTCCAAGCCTTCGAACATTCGCAGAAGCAGGCGTCGGCTCATAACCAGGACGCTTGGATGCGGGGTGTGCGCGAGGACGCTTTTGCCCGCTTCTGCCAGTTGGGCTTCCCGACGGTCCATGAGGAAGACTGGCGCTTCACCAACGTTGCCCCCATTGCCCAGAGCACATTCCAGCTCCCTGAGCGCGGATTCAACGGAGTCGCCGATCACGACGTTGCTCCCTACAGGTTGGCGGGTCTGGCCGCTCAGCTAGTGTTTGTGAACGGGCGGTACGCGCCGGAGCTCTCGCGCCTGCCGCTGGGACACAAAGGGCTGAAGGTTTCCAGCCTCGCCGAAGCGATCCTGAAGGAGCGGGAAAAGGTCGAACCGCATTTCGCCCGCTACGCCGATTACCGCCAGGAGGCCTTTACGGCGCTGAACACGGCGTTCTTCGAGGACGGCGCGTTCGTGTTCATTCCGCGGGGCATGGTGCTCCAAGAGCCTATCTATCTTCTGTATCTCAATGTCAGCAGCGAGACACCACTGATGGCGCACCCGCGCAACCTGATCGTGGCCGAAGAGGACAGCCAAACCACGGTCCTCGAGGACTATGTCTCGCTGAGACCGGGCGTGTCGTTCTCCAGCGTCGTGACCGAGATGGTCGCGGGCGAGCACACGGTGCTTCACCACTACAGAATCGAACGTGAGGATACGGAAGTGTTTCACGTCTCCACGCTTCGCATCCAGCAAGGACGCAGCGCGAGTGTCAGTTCGCACTCGGTGCTGCTGGGCGGCGCTTTGGTGCGCAACAACGTGCACCCGGTGCTTGCCGGCGAGGGCGGCGAATGCCTGATCAACGGCCTGTTCATCGGGAACGGCCGACAGCACATGGACAACTACATGAAGGTGGAGCACGCGAGCGCGCGTTGCGACAGCCGCCAGTTCTACAACGGCATCCTAGACGGAAAGTCACGCGGCGTCTTTCACGGGCGGATCATCGTGCACAAAGACGCGCAGAAAACCGATGCGAAGCAAACCAACCGCAACCTGCTGCTGTCCGATGAGGCGCAGATGGACACGAAGCCGCAGCTTGAAATCCATGCCGACGACGTGAAGTGCACGCACGGCGCCACCATCGGCCAGATCGATGAGGAGGCGTTTTTCTACTTGCGCTCGCGCGGCCTGGATGAAGCTTCGGCCCGAGGCCTGCTGCTGTTCGCCTTTGCTAGTGAGTGCCTGGAGCGCATGAAGCCGGGTTCGATCCGCAGCTACCTGGAAAGGATCATCACGCAGGCTTTGCCCCAGGCGATGCATCCGGAGGCGGCCCGATGAGCACCGCTGCCAACCGCGTTGCCCCCGTGGTCGCTGGCTTCGATGTCGGCAGGGTCAGGGAAGAATTTCCCGCGCTGAAGCAACTCGTGCACGGCAAACCCCTCGTATACCTGGACAACGCGGCCACGACGCAGAAACCGCAGTTGGTCATTGACGCCATCACTCACTTTTACCAAGAGGACTGTTCAAACATCCACCGCGGCGTGCACCTGCTCTCCGAGCGCGCGACCAAGGCATACGAGGATGCGCGGCTCGCCGTCCAGCAGTTTATCAATGCTGCCGACCCCGCCGAAGTGATCTTCGTCCGCGGAACCACCGAAGCCATCAACCTAGTGGCACACAGCTACGGCAGGACCCACGTGCAGGCGGGCGACGCAGTCTTGATCTCCGCGATGGAACACCACTCCAACATTGTGCCCTGGCAGATCTTGTGCGAAGAGAGAGGCGCGAGGCTTCGCGTCGTCCCGATGAACGGTCGCGGAGAGCTCTTGCTGGATGAGTATGAAAAGCTGCTGACACCGCGAACGAAGCTGGTGGCCGTGTCGCACGTGTCCAATGCACTGGGCACTGTCAATCCGGTACGGCAGATCATCGCAATGGCGCACGAGCACGGCACCCCGGTTCTGGTGGATGGCGCTCAAGCAGTTCCTCACCTCCAAGTGGACATGCAAGAGCTGGACTGTGATTTCTATGCCTTCTCCGGGCACAAGATGTATGGACCGACAGGAGTCGGCGTGTTGTACGGCAAGAAGCGGTTGCTGGAAGCCATGCCTCCTTATCAGGGCGGGGGCGACATGATCAGCTCCGTCACCTTCGAGAAGACGACCTACAATCGTCTTCCCTTCAAGTTCGAGGCTGGCACACCGAACATTGCCGGGGTCATCGGCCTAGGAGCAGCTATCGAGTACCTAGGACGCATCGCACTGGAACGCGTGGCGGCACACGAAAACCACCTGCTGGCCTATGCCACGGAACGAATTTCCTCGTTGCCGGGTATTCGCCTTATGGGCACGGCGCAGGAAAAGGCGGCGGTGCTTTCCTTCGTGCTCGAGGGGGTGCACCCGCACGACATCGGCACTGTCCTGGACCAGGAGGGGATCGCTGTCCGTACCGGGCACCACTGCGCGCAGCCAGTGATGCAGTTTTTTGGCGTACCAGCGACCGCACGCGCTTCGTTTGCGCTGTACAACACCGAGGAGGAGGTGGATGCCTTAATGAGAGGGATCTGTAAGGTTCAGGAGATCTTCGCCTGATGTCAGAACTGCGAGACGTTCGGGACCTTTATCAGGATATGATCCTGGAGCATAGCAAGAAGCCACGCAACTTTCGGTCCTTGCCTCAGGCAAACCGGAAGGCGGAGGGCTACAACCCACTCTGCGGCGACCACTTCACGGTGTTCCTGCACCTCGAGAATGACGAGGTCAAGGATATCAGCTTTGAAGGTTCGGGCTGCGCGATCTCCAAAGCTTCGGCCTCGATGATGACCGCCAGCCTCAAGGGTAAGACCAAGAGCCAGGCACAGGAGCTGTTCGCGCGGTTTCACCGGCTCGTTACTAGCCAGGCGACCGAGGCTCACGATGGAGTCGACATCGGCAAGTTGGTTGTCTTTTCGGGTGTTTCCGAGTTCCCGGTGCGGGTGAAGTGCGCCACCCTGGCATGGCATACGATGCTAGCTGCCCTCGAGGAGAAATCAGATACTGTTTCGACCGAGTAGGCGCCCAAATCGAGTTGAATGCGAGGCACTTGCAAAGTGAGCAACGAACTAGCGTTTAAGGAAGCCTTACATATAAATGAAAGGAGAGCTTGAATGATCACACTGACACCGAACGCGGCTGAGGTTGTGCGAAGCAATATCAACAGGGAGAAGTTGTCGGTGGACACGGCGTTGCGGCTGGGGGTTAAGAACGACGGCTGCAAGGATAGCGGCACCCAATATCGCTATGTGGTGGAACTCGATTCGGATGCTATTCGTCCCGACGATCACCTCTTCGAAAGCGAAGGAATTCGGATCCGAGTCGACCGCGAGAGCCTGGCTCATCTGGATGGGCTCCAGCTAGGGGTCCGGCAAGGGCCCAAAGGAGTCGAATTCATGTTCCTGAATTCTCGCGCGAAACATAGTTGTGGGTGCGGAAACACGTTCTCGGAAGAAGCGCCGAACACACAAGAAAAGGTAGTCGAAGCAATCAAATGGTCGTGAACGAAGCGATTATTCTCGTCCGCGATTGCGAGGCGATCCAAATCCCCAGCGGTGTGAAACTCACCCTCTCCGCTGGTACACAGGTCCGAATCACGCAGGCGCTGGGCGGCACCTACACGGTGATGACAGACACGGGGCTTCTGGTCCAGATCGCGGGCAAAGACGCCGGCGCTATCGGCCAGGAGATCGCACTGTCACCAACCGGCAGCACGGGCGGCACGGGTGAGGAGCCCATAGAGAAATTGGTCTGGAATCAGTTGAAAACGTGCTTCGATCCTGAGATTTCCGTCAACATCGTAGAGCTCGGCCTCGTGTATCGCTGCGAAGTGACTCCCCTGGCGGAAGGGGGGAATAAAGTTGAGGTACGTTTCACGCTGACGGCCCCGGGTTGCGGCATGGGCGAGGTGCTCAGGAAAGACATCGAAAGCAAGCTTCGCAGCGTTCCGGGCGTCATCGAGACCAACATCCAGGTCGTCTTGGACCCGCCCTGGAACGCGAGCTTGATGTCGGAAGCGGCAAAGCTGCAGCTTGGCCTGCTGTGAGCCTGCTGCGAGGAGTGAAGATCAGTGCAACGCGCAACAGAAAGTATAGGAGGAAGCCGTAGTAGCGACATGCCAACGGTTCCAGCGAAAGCCAACAGAGAAGAAGTCATGACCCCGCCGGATATCGGTCAGAGCTGCACGATGGCAGAGATTCTCCATGCTTATCCAAACGCCAAGATAGCGTTGTTCATTCGGTACCACGTCGGAGGGTGTGCCAGTTGCAGCTATCAGCTGAGTGACACGCTGGCGGAGGTCTGCCGGAATTACAGCATCGCGGATCCATTAGGGGCAGTGCTCGCCTTCATTCGACAAAGCGCAAGCGTGGAGGCGAAGATCCATGTCTCCCCGGAACAAGTCATCGGCGCAATCGAGCGAGGAGAGGATCTGCGGCTTCTCGATGTGCGATCGGCCGAGGAATGGCAGGCAGGCCGCATCCCGGGAGCGCAGCCTGTCACGGTGGAATTGACCTTCGAGGCGCTCGATTCCTGGCTTAAGGAGACCCCGATTGTCTTCTACTCCAACGAGGGACGAAGAAGTCTAGACAAGGCGGCTTACTTCCAGGCCTACGGCTTCACAAACGCGCGAAGCCTCGACGGTGGAATCCAGGCTTGGCCAGGCAAGATCGAATCAACCCGGGAGGGGCAGTCTTTGGGGTGAAAGGAGCAGTTGATCGATGGCCTATGTGATCGCTGAACCGTGCATCGGAACAAAAGACACCGCGTGTGTGGATGTGTGTCCGGTTGATTGCATCCACCCGGCCAAGAATCGCGATTATCACGCCGAGGGCGACGAGGTCACTTGCCCCTGGCATGCTGCCAAGTTCAAGGTTTGCACCGGCGAGGTGCTCAGCCCACCGGCGCCGCAAGCGGTGGGCTCCTACAAAGTCCGGGTGAATGGTCCGGACATTGAGCTGGAATTGTAGGCGCGGAGGCATCGAAATGTCTCATTCATCTCCAGGGATTGCGATCCTGTTCGAGCATTCCGAGTGGTTTCAGCCACTGTTTGCTGGGCTCGACAGGCGCGGCATCCCTTACGACCGCTTGCTCGCCGCCGAACTTTCCCACGATCCCCGTGCACGTACTTCTCAATATGCCCTGGTCGTTAACCGCATAAGTCCCTCGGCCTATCGTTTTGGGGCAGGCTGGGCAACTCTGGCAGTGGCTTGACAAGGGGGAAAGCGTTGGCCCTAGTGATTGAAAAAAAGTATGACCAGGTTCGCCGGCTCATCAACATGGGCAAGGAACGCGGCTACCTGCTATACGATGAGGTGAACGACTTGCTCCCGGCCGAGGTGCAACCATCGGGGGAGATCGACAACCTGCTCTCAATTTTCGAGCGCTACCACATCGACATCTACGAGGATGCCTCCAGTGCCAGGGACGCGCACACTGCCGCGGAAGATGCCGAGATCACCGGTACCGAACCCAAAGAAAAAGTCAGCGCCGAGGAAGGCAAACTCGACCTGACGCAGGGCACAATGGAGAGGACGAACGACCCGGTGCGCATGTACCTGTGCGACATGGGCACGGTGCCGCTGCTGACGCGCGAGGGCGAGGTGGCCCTCGCCAAGCGCATCGAGCGCGGACAAATGCTGGTGCTCAAGACCATCTCGCGCTCCCCGATCGTTCTCAAGGCGATGCTGACGATCGGCAAGGAGCTCCGGAAAGACATCCGGTCGATCAAGGAGATCGTGCTGTTCGACAACGAAAAGCTAACCGAAGAGAAGATCGAGAACAAGACCAAGCAAACCCTCAAAATCATCGATAAGATCCAGAAGCTCTACCAAGTGGCGCTCAAGCAGGCTGCCAAGCTCGAAAACACCTCGAAATCGAAGAAGCGCGCTTACCTGCGAGCCAAGCACGCGCTCGCGCGGACCCGCATCCAGATGTCGCAGCTGGTCCGCTCAATCGACTTCAACCCGATGGAGAAGAAGCGGCTGATGGACAACATCCGCCACACCGTCGAGCGGCTCCCTTCGCTCGAGCGCGAGGTCGTCCGGCTCAAGCGCCGCGCCGACGCCGCCAAGGACGAGACCGCCAGCGAAGCGCGCAAGGAGCTACGCTCGCGCCGCTCGGAGTTGAAAGAGATCGGAGTCTCGAGCGAGGTCGGCTTCACCGAGTTCAAGCGCACACTTCAACAGATCCTGCGCGGCGAGGCCGAAGCCGAAAAGGCGAAGAAGGAACTGACCGAGGCCAACCTGCGCCTAGTTGTCTCCATCGCCAAGAAGTACACCAATCGCGGCTTGCAGTTGCTCGACTTGATCCAGGAGGGAAACATCGGCCTGATGAGGAGTGTTGACAAGTTCGAATGGCGCCGCGGCTTCAAGTTCTCCACCTACGCCACCTGGTGGATTCGCCAGGGCGTCACCCGCGCCATCGCTGACCAGGCGCGCACCATCCGCATCCCGGTGCACATGATCGACGCGATCAACAAGCTGATCCGCACGACTCGGCAACTGGTGCGGGAACTCGGCCGCGAGCCCACCGCGGAAGAAATCGCCATGCGCATGTATATCCATGTCGACAGGGTGCGCAAGATCTTGAAAATCGCGCAGCAGCCCATCTCGCTCCAAACGCCGATCGGGGAGGAGGAAGATTCGCAGCTCGGCGACTTGATCGAGGACAAGGCGGTGATCTCGCCCTCGGACGCG
Organism: Candidatus Acidiferrales bacterium; assembly: GCA_963775865.1. Lineage (GTDB taxonomy): Bacteria > Acidobacteriota > Terriglobia > Acidiferrales > UBA7541 > Acidiferrum. The sequence continues at coordinate 269,635 of CAVZKU010000017.1, forward strand.
GTCATCAATTTGAACCTGAAGGAGCAAACCGCGTCAGTATTGAAGGTGCTCACCCCACGCGAGGAAAAGATCATCAAGATGCGCTTCGGGCTGGAGGACGGTAGCCAGCACACGCTCGAGGAAGTAGGCCAGACGTTCGCCCTCACCCGCGAACGTATCCGCCAGATCGAAGCCAAGGCCCTGCGCAAGCTGCGGGACCCCTGCAACTCTCGCAAGCTTCGCGCCTTCCTCGAGCTCGCCTCACAAAATTAGCTCCAGACCGCCGCTCCGCGCGAATCTTGAAAGGCGAAACTCAAACCTAAAGGAACCCGAACTCGGGGTGAACTGTGCGCGCCTCTCCATGCCAGAAATGGATTCTTGGTGCCGCTATGGCCCCGGCGCATCTGAGCCATAGTCTTTTATATTGCTGAGGAAACGCTGACTCGCTTTGGCGACCATCGTAACGTCCGCTCTCAATAGGAGGGGTGCCAATTGACGCCCGCAGGACGGGCGTCTAGGATTTTCGTGAAAAAGGGTTCGCGATGGGGAGGGAGCTATGCCCCAGTACAATTTCCTCTGCCGAGCCTGCAAGAAAGAATTCTCAAAAATCCTGACACTTTCGGGGCAGGAGAAGGGCAAGATTGTCTGCCCACACTGCAAAAGCAAGAACGTAGAGCAGCGGTGGGCGGCCTTCTATGCAGTGACCTCAAAGAAGAGGGACAACGATCAATCCTAGGAGGCAAATGCCGCACTCGCCTGTGCCTCCTTAATCGAACACGGAACAAGCGCTTTTCTGGCGTGATCACGATCTTGTCTTCGCGCGCGAGCCAGCCGATAAGCCCAGTCAAAGATCGGCGGCTTTCTGTGGCTCGCCAAAATGTCATCGCAGGTGAGGAGCCTTAAGAATCAGCAACATCCAGTTCAAGACTGAGAGGCGGGAGGCTAAGCAAGAAAGGGCATGTAACATTGTTATATGCCCCGTGGCTGGCGAATAGAACAATTCGCCAGCCACAGGTGTTGAACACTTTGATTGCTACCTGCAAACTGCTGCGCATCGATCCCTACGCTTACCTCCGCGATATATTTGCGCGCATTGCCGCTCACCCACAAAACCGTCTCGACGAACTGCTTCCCGACCGCTGGCAACTCGCACGTTCAGCTGCGCAGTCCTGATCCTCCCTTATCCTCGGTTACATCTCACGCCGCCCCTCCCCCTGCGTTCACCGGACGAGTACGAAGTAGCTCCAGACCATCCGGACCTGGGGGTAGGACTCTTGAAATGTCATGCTTACTTTGCCGGTCTGCCGTGGTCCAGGCATAGGGCCACCAGATCCGAGACATTCGCTTCGCCCACGCACATGACCGTGTCTGCGCCCCCCCAATAGATCTTCACTGTTCCATCAGACTCCGCAACGGCGCCACAGGTAAAAACCACGTTGTGGACATATCCGGTGATTTCCCAGGGATCTTCCGGCTGTAAAATCCACGAGTCGCCCACGCCGATGACCTTTGCCGGGTTCCGCAGGTCATGCAGAGCAATCCCCAAACGATAGACCGATCCATCCATCGTTCGGAAAACTCCGTGATAGATGGAAAGCCATCCCTGGTCCGTTTTGATCGGCGGCGCGCCGGGACCGATCTTCATTTCGTCCCAGTGGTACGGGTCCGGCCTCATGATGAGCTGTGATTGGCCCCAAAAACGTAGATCCGGAGAATAGGAAATCCAGATTGACCAGGGGGCGATTTCCGAATGGGGACGATCAAGCCGTGCATAGAGTCCATCAAACTTCTCGGGAAAGATTACCACATTCCGATAATCCGCCTGCGTTATGAGGGAGACCCTTTCCACCTGACTGAAGTCCTTCGTCTTGGCCAGGGCGATCCGTACTCCATTTCGCGAGTAGGCGCTGTAGGTGATGATGTACTCCCCTTCCACGGGTCACGCGTGGATCCTCCACGCCGAACTCTTCATAGTCGGCAAAAGGGTTGTCCCGCGCAGGAATCAGAAAGGGCTCTGGATCGGCGGTGAAGTGGAATCCGTCGGGGCTGCGTGCCAAACCAATGATGGACCGTCCCGTACGGAGATGGGAGCGGAAAAGCATGATGTATTCGTCCTCATGCTTCACGACCGCCGCGTTGTGAACGGTTTCCACTGGGTAGGGGATCTCGGCCTTGGTAAGGATAGGGTTGTGGCCATATCGTCTGACAATGGCAGGCTTCATGACTGTCTCTTCGCCTCCAAATCAAAAATCGTAGCGTAAACCCGTTCGTACGCCTCGACCATGGTTTTGATAGAAAAGCATTGCTGGACCCGTTGGCGGCAGGCGGTGCGATCGATTTCTGAAAGGCGTTCCAGGGCCCGCACCGCCTCGCTGACGTTGTTGACCAGAAACCCCGTCTGCCCATCTTTGATCACCTCACGACAGGAGCCCAGGTCCATGGCGATAACGGGCACGCCCGCTGCATTAGCTTCCGCCAGGACCAGTCCGAACCGCTCTGGGATGGTGTTCAGATGGATTAAAGTACAGGCACTCGCGAACAATTTATTTTTCTCCGCCATGCCCACCGGCCCGATATAAGAGATGTTCTGATCATCCACGTGCGGTTTGACCTGGTTCCGATAATAGACCTCATCCTGGATGATTCCAGCGATGATCATATGCCGACCACTCAAGCGAGCGACCTCGATAGCTAAATGGACACCTTTATCCGGGTGAATCCGGCCAAGGAAGATCAGGTCATCACCGCCAGATTCCTGGAGCGGGTACAAAGAGAGGTCGATCCCGTTGTAGACAGTCGCCAGGTAATTCAGCCCCGGCGCGCGATCGGAGTCGCTGATGGAAACAAAATATCCGTCACGATACTTCTGATAAACGGGCATGATTTTGGGCGACGAGAATCCGTGGATGGTGGTGAGGACCGGTGTCTTGACCAGCCGGCTGTAGGTCAACGCCATGAAGTCGTAGTGACTATGGATGAGGTCAAACTCAGCAGCACGCTCGAACGCTTCGGAGATGTGAAGGTATTCGGCTACTTTGGGATCGACGGTGGAATCCTCTTCATATCCTTTGTCAACCACGGCGTGCAGGTGAGCGCGGGTCACAGAATCCCTACTGGCGAACAACGTCACATCCCAACCACGGGCGACGAGTCCTTCGGTGATGTTGCTAGCGACCGTTTCCCAGGCGCCATATTGCCGGGGAGGTGTTCGCCAAGCTACCGGCGACAGGACAGCCACTCTTTTGTTGGGAATTGTCATGCTGTTGAAACGATCTCCGTAATTCATGGCAGCCAGCACCTCATCGAGTGGGACGGTCGCGAAACCAGTGAACTTCGTAGTTGGACCGGGCCAGCATCCAAATTCCCTGTGCGGCGTTCTGATCTTCCTCCACCATTCCATCCGACAGGAGGGACTCCTTCACTTCGGCTTCGAGATTGACGCAAAGCTCTTCCAGTGCGAACGACTCCCCAAGCTTGTTCATGACCCGGCGTGCGAATTCGCTGATCAATCCCAGTTCAAAGAGTTTCCGCGCGAACAGCGCCTTCTCGTACAGCGGGTTCGGGATTTGACGCGGCTCGGCGAGGAAGCCAGTTGGCCTTAGCACCTCGATCCGACGGTCGGGGTGAATGATACCTGTCCGAAAAGTGATTGAGGAAATGTGTCCCTCGCCGGTCGCCCGCAAGCTGAGGATAAAACGCAGACCGCCGGATGGCAGGTCAGTTTGGTCAGGGTGCGGGACGATGGAGGGATTGAACAGTGCAGCGGATTCTAAAGAGCATTCGGCCAGGAAATAAGAGCCGATCAACAGTCGTCTTTGTTCGGAGAATTCCTCATCCGTTAACAGCAGCTCGCAGACTCGTTCAAAGCGTTCCAAAAAGAGTTTGCGGATCTGCCGGTGTCGCTGGGAGAATTCAGCGGAGACTTCGTCCAGGAGGGGGCCGACTAGGTTTTCCGGGAACGACAGGATCCTGGAGATGATCCTACTCACCCGTGGGGGATCCCCCGGACTGAATGGCCGCAGAAGAACGCGTGGCTGGTCGGGCTTGAGAATCGTGGCCGTGCGTTTGACGTGAATTGACATGGGCCGTTCCAGGGAAACGAGACAGCAATCGGTTATTACTCTTCGAGGGCGATAGGTTCCTTAAAACTCGTCAGCATATTTTGGGCCAAGCGCATTTCCGCCAACGAAAGCAAGAAAGCCAGGGTGGATTCCGCCCCCTGGTTCCGGTTGACCCGATCCACGTGCAATCCATCGCGGCAGCCCCCTGTTTTGGGAGAGTAGAGTTCCAATCCGAGATCGTTCCAGCCGATGAACCAGTCGAAGGCACGTTGCGCCTGTTCGTACCACCAGACGTCCGATGTGGCGCGATAGGCTTCAAGACAGGCTGAGGCCATTGCTTGTGCCTCGATGGGCTGCTGGTCAAAGTTGGCGCGCATGCCGCCACGGCGATAGAACCCGTTGGTGCCAATGGATCGAAAGTGACCCTTCTCGGAGATTTGCAATTCCGTCAGCCAGCGCAGGGCCTTCAGTCCTCGTTCAAACATCGCCTGTTGTCCGGTTGCACGTCCGCTCAGGATCAAGGCGTGTGCGAGCTTCGCGTTGTCGTACGTCAGATTCTCTTCGAACCAGCACCAGTCCGGCTGGGCGGTTCTTTCGAAAAGTTCTATGAGCCGGGAAGTGAGTGTCTCACGGGTTTGGTTGACCAGGCTGTCGCCGCGCAACCGGCGCAGGTATTCATGAATGCCGATGAGCCCCAACGCCCACGCGCGCGGCGAGGTGAACTCCGTCAGTGCAGGCAGCGCCAGCGCGAAGAGCTGTCCAGCCATGAGCTGGAAGCTCCGATAGGGGGAACGCCCAACTCCCACGCCCAGCGCCCAGAGCGCTCGCGCTTGGCAATCCTCTGACCCTTGTTCATCGAGCCAGCGTCGATCAAAACTCAGATGATTGTGGAAGCGTTTTGTTTTGAGATCGAACGCGTGATGGAGAAAAGCCGCGTAAGTGGTGGCCAGTGTCCGCACGCGCTCCGGGTCCTCTCCCAGCTCACTGAGAAGCACTGCGAGGATATACGCACGCGCATTATCGTCGGTGCAATAGCCCTCGGAAAAATTTGGAACGCTAAAAATGGCATGTTGGAAGATTCCGGTCGAATCGGTCATCCGCGAGAGATGACTCAAGTTCAACTCCGGCAGTTCCCGCGGTTTTTGGTCGAGCGTCTTCGTGGCAAGAGATTTTCGAGACCGCGCCGCCCCCTCTACCCGTGACAACTCGAAGGAACGCATATACAGCTGTGCCACGTTGCTCCAGACCATCTCACGGCCGAGCCTGTAGGCGTTTTTACGAATGGCATGACGGCGTGTGTCGTCGCGCAGCAAACCAATAACCTCGCGCGCTATAGCCGCAGCGTCGCCGAACGGCACCAGCACGCCGTGGTCTTCCGCCAACAATTCTACAGCGTGCCAGTACGGTGTCGAAATTACTGCTTTGCCGGCACCAAACGTATAGGCTAGCGTGCCCGACGTGATCTGCGCTTCGTTGAGGTAAGGCGTAATGTAAAGATCCGCGGCGCCGATGAACTCCTTCAGATTTTCAGGGTCTACGAACCGGTTGTAGAAGATGACGTTCTTCTCAAGTTTGTTCTTTTTGGCAAGAATTTCAAGGCTGAGCCGATAAGCTTCGCCATGCTCTCGCAGTTCGTTGGGATGGGTGGCGCCCAGGACAATGTAAACAACGTCGGGGAACTCCGCCAGAATATACGGCAGAGCGTTGAGCACATATTCGATCCCCTTGTTCGGCGAGAGTAGCCCAAACGTGAGTAGCACCACCCTGCCTTCTACACCAAACTGGTCCTTGAAATAAGTCGGATCGACGAACCCTACGTCGGGAATGCCATGCGGGATCAGATCGATCTTGGCCGGGGGTGCCTGGTAAATCTCCTGTAGCATCTGTCGTCCCCGCTCAGCCATAACGACGAGCCGGGTCGAGAGCGAGACTAACTCCTGCATTACGCGCCGTTGGTCGCCTTTCGACTCACGCAAAACGGTATGTAGCGTTGTGACAACAGGCATTCTCAATTCACGCAGGAGCGCCAGGATGTGACCGCCGGCGGGCCCACCGAAAATGCCGAACTCGTGCTGTAAGCAGACGATGTCCACGTTGTTGATGTTGAGGAAGTCCGCTGCACGTAGATAGGACGGCAAGTCCTGCTCCTCAATCTCGAAGCGAACTACTTCTGGGTACTCGTAGCCACCTTTAATGTCATTCACCGCCACTGAGAAACACTGGCTTTGCGGATGCGCAGTTGCCACGGCGGCAAGCAAGTCAGACGTGAACGTCGCAATGCCGCACTTGCGTGGCAAGTGGTCGCCGACAAACGCGATCTTGCGAACTTTGGCGCCTTCTTTCATGGGTCAGTCTTTCATTCCTCGCGCCCCGCGCTGCTATGCAGACGAGTCTGCCCGCCAACTACAAATGTACCGCCTCAGCCACGCTCATTTCAGCCCGTCTTCTGCATTGCGGATCGATTCTCCGCACGAAAATGGAGCGGGTCTCTGAGGCTTTGCAATTCTCGGTAATAATAAAGTGAAGTAGGGCGTTTTCCGTTGAACCTTAGATTCCTTAGCAGCTCCATTTCTTCCTTGGTGGCAGTCCCGCTGAGGGAACTATCATTCAGGAATTCTTTGAACCCCGGCTCTACCTCTGGATGGCCAGGTCCCGTTTCAACAAACTCAAATCTCCTAGGATCCCCCGAGGCTATCCTCCGATTTAACACAATTTCCATCCCAAAGGTCGCTTAGATCGACGTCCCAAGATTCAATCACTGGATCCAAGAAGGAAACACAGTTTTCATGCGACAAGCTGAAGACATCCGTGTCCAGGAACTCAAGGAGGGTAACCCGCATTTGTTCATAGCTTCGGCCGGCGAGCTCGAGCCACCAAGTGGAGCCAGTTTTCACTGTTCAATTCTTCTTTGGCGACCTTCTTGATCACGTCCAAAAGCTTTTGTGTGACGAGACGTTCTAGTTCGCCGAAGGGTTGCTTCTCAAAAATGGCCCGTATTTGTTTCTCTTTGGCGGGTACGCACTTGCGGAGAATCAACTCTCGAACTTCTTTAAACAAGGGCTTGGGTGGGTCCGCCAGGCTTCTCTTCAATTCTTCCTTGCGCTGGTGCTCAGCCAGCTTCGCAAGCTTGCCGCCCGGGAGTTTCAAGAATTTCCCCATCTTGTCGTAAATGTCTGTTCGGCCAGGCGCGGGAGGCGATTTCTTCCGAGTCAGCAGCTGTGAAATGTAGGACTCCGTAACTTCAGCGGCGGCGGCCAGATCCCTCTGCTCAAGCCCCAATTTTTCTAGCCGCTGTTTGATCGCTAAGCAGACATCCACAGGTACCTCCGCTGGGTTAACTGCATTTGGTTAATCATATGAAAATAATCTCAGATTCCACTTGACACGTCAAGTTAATTAACACAGTATGGTTAACAGACTGAGGGAGTATCCAGAATAGATTAACCTATGGTGGTTATCTGTATCGCCCCCTTGGCATCGAGAACCAAGGAGAGTGTCATGTTTGCACGCAAAGTTTATATGCATCTGAAACCCAATAGTGTTGCGGAGTTTACCCAGAGGCTGGAGAAGGACATCCTCCCCCTGCTTCGGAAACAGAAAGGATTCCAGGACGAAATCACGTTCGTTGGTCAGGGCGGCACGGAAGCGCTCGCGATCAGTTTGTGGGACAAACCGGAGAATGCCGAGGCTTACAACCGCGGAAGCTTACCCGGAAGTGACGAAGATCCTCGCCAGGGTAATTGAGGGAGCTCCTCAGGTTGAAACCTATGACGTCGCTAACTCGACGTTCCACAAGATCGCCGCTGCCGTAGCAGTCTCAACCCGCTAGGTCGTTTCGTTTTGGGGGGCGGGCTAAGTCCGCCCCTCAAGTTGTCCGGCAGAGAGGAAACGCAAGAGCACGCGAGATTTCCAATGCTTACGAAAATCAGGGAACGGGCCGCGGATGCGCCGTTACGGCAGGAGTTCCTGTGCGGGGACGCAGACTTCCGCACCTTAGCTGAAGCTGATTGCGTGCGCGATATTCATTAGTCAGGGCAAGCGGCTGCACTATGTAAATCATGCCGCGGAGACTATCACCGGATATGCACGAGAAGAGCTTTTGTCCATGAACTTCTGGGATTTAGTCCATCCGGATTGTCGAGAACTGGTCTTAAACCGAGGGGACGCACGACATGGGGGCGCCCGCCAGTATGAGGTCAAGATTCTAACGAAGAATGGCGACGAGCGATGGCTCGATATCAGTACAACGATGATTGAATTTGATGGAATGCTGGCCAGTCTGGTTTCTGCGTTCGACCTTACTGAGCGCAAACACGCAGAAGAGGAGGTTCAACTTCTCGCCGTGACTGACCCGCTTACTGGTTTAGGTAACTACCGTCGGCTCGTTGAAGCGCTCGACGCAGAGGTCGAACGCACCGGGCGCACCGGACGACCGTTTGCCGTTCTACTGCTCGACCTGGATCAATTGAAGAAGATCAACGACCGCTACGGCCACTTGATCGGGAGCCAGGCGCTGTGCCGCCTCGCCGATGTGCTTCGCGTTTATTGTCGGTCAATCGATACGGCCGCGAGATACGGTGGCGATGAGTTTGCCGTCATCCTGCCCGAGACAACGGCCGCGGGCGCAAGGCTTGTCGCATCACGTATTCGTAGCCGACTAGCCACGGATAGTCTCCCGCCACGGCTTTCAGCGAGCATTGGCGTGGCTGTCTATCCCAGGGACGGAGAAACGATTGAAGCTTTGCTTCGCACAGCAGACCGCGAGTTGTATGGGATGAAGAGCCCGCGGGGGAAAGAACCCACACCGTTAGTTTGTAGCTTTGTGAGTTCACCGGGCAGGCTGGTTCACAAGAAGACTTCATCGAAAAAGAGGGATCAAGCAAACGACTCGCCGGAAGGTGGGTCGTGGATTAATTAAGAGGAGAAAGGGATGTACTTTCTGTCGTGGATCATCATCGGGTTGATTGCCGGCTGGTCAGCCGGAAAGATTCTCAAGGGTAATGGCTACGGTCCGTTGATGGACATCGCGATAGGCATTGGTGGAGCTGCGGCGGGCGGACTCCTCATGCGCTCAGCAGGCTTTTCCGGCTATCGGGGAACAATTTACACAACCCTAGTCGCAATAATTGGTGCCGTACTTCTGACGCTACTCGTAGGTTTTGTGAACGGCAGAAGGCTTTACGCGCGGCAACTCTAAACGTCACGTAGGCATGGAGAATTCAAGTGTCAGCCAACAACATATCTGGAACCATCCTCATCCGAGAGAACACGCTTTTGCCAGCAGGCTTGGCAGTCGAGAGTGAAGTTTTCTTGCCTGGCTGGAGAGCCGTTAGGAATCTCGATGGGTACGGACTTGGCCAAAAAATCGAGGAAGCGAAGTGGTACTTCTTCTATTTGGTTGACGAGATCAGGGCAATCGCCCTTGGTGGCGAGGACTTGGGAACCCTGCGCAGGGCAGCCAAGCAGATCCTGGCGAAACAGGAGGGGCAGAAGTTTAACTCCTTGGAGATTACGAAAGTGGCTTCGAAACGGTTCCTCGGCATTCCTTTTATAAGTGTTACAGCCCATTTTCGACATATCCAACAAGGGATTTGCCTGGTCCCTGCAAAGAATTTCGTCTTGAGAATGCCGGAATCCGGGTCGAGTGGCGGCGGGGAAGAACGTCACGGAGCAGTGGCCAGAAAGCAGTACGCGGCTCTGTTTTCAAGTTCTTAGGAATTTCGTGGGAGATATGAAAATGAAAACGATGCGCAGTGTGGGCATTTCCCTCGTTATGATCCTGCTTTCAGCTCCTTTAGTTCGCGGGCAGGATCTTTCCAAGTATAGAGACTTTTTGTTGGGGATGAGTTTGCCCGAACTATCTAGCCAGGTTGACCTAAGACCGCTCCAGACAAAGCTGATCCAAAAGCACCCAGCGGTAATTCAAGAGTTGACGTGTTGGCCGGGCAGCTCTTCTGACTATTCGCGCCAAACAGACTCGGTCTGGCAGATTTTCTTCAGCTTCTACAATGGCGAGCTCTTCAGGATTTTGGTGACTTATGATCGGGACGCAACACATGGGCTAACTGCCGAGGACATGGTACAAGCCATCTCGACAAAGTACGGAACTCCAACGAGGCCTGTTGGCGAGATCAGCTTCCCAACTAACGAACTGTATAGGTCGACAGAAAAGGTTATCGCACGCTGGGAAGATTCGCAGTACTCGATAAACTTAGTCCGTTCTAGATTCCTGAACTCTTTTGCGCTTGTCATGTTTTCGAAACGGCTGGATACACAAGTTGAGGCTGCGATTGCCAAATCCATAAAGCTGGAAGGTCAAGAGGAGCCGCAGGAAGAAATCGATCGCCGGAAAAAAGAGACTGATGACCTCGAAGCAGCGCGACAGAAGAACCGGAAGATTTTTCGCCCGTAGTGTTGGCCTAGAGCCACAAAGAGTTGACCGTTTTGGTTTTTCAAATGAATTGAATGGAGGTCAAAGATAATGGCAGTGAATATCACTCCTCTGCATGACCGAGTTCTGGTACGCAGGTTGGAACAGAAAGAAACTGCGAAAGGCGGAATCATTATCCCCGATACCGCGAAAGAGAAACCGCAAGAGGGCGAAGTAATGGCCGTTGGTGCCGGCAAGATGGAAAAGGGCCAACGCGTGCCACTCGACGTGAAGGTTGGTGACCGGATCTTGTTCGGCAAATACCCCGGCAATGACATCAAGATCGACGACCAGGAGTACTTGATCCTTCGCGAGGAAGAAATTCTGGCGAAGGTTAGCGGAATCGCGAAAGCGGCATCCGGCAAGAAGTAATAGCTCCTATCCGAAAGCCTTGGATGAAGTGGAAAGTTCGATCACCCAGGAGGGTGAAGATCTCATGGCAAAACAAATTGTAACTGGTGAGAATTCACGTCAGGCGATTTTGCGCGGTGTCAACATTCTGGCGGACGCGGTAAAGATCACCCTCGGCCCGAAGGGGCGCAACGCGGTGATCGAGAAGAAGTTCGGGGCACCTATCATTACAAAAGACGGTGTAACGGTGGCAAAGGAGATCGAGCTGCAGGACCCGCTCGAGAACATGGGTGCACAGATGGTGCGCGAGGTCGCGTCCAAGACCTCGGATGTGGCTGGGGACGGTACCACCACCGCGACGGTGCTAGCCCAAGCAATCTTCCGTGAAGGTGTACGAACGGTTGCCGCGGGCGCGAACCCAATGGCGCTCAAGCGCGGCATCGATAGAGCCGTGGAAGTCGCCGTGGAAGAGATCAAGAGGCTCTCCCGCGACGTAAAGGGCGACATGATCGCCCAGGTCGGCACAATCAGTGCCAACACCGACAAGCAAGTCGGCAGCATCATCGCCGAGGCCATGAAGAAGGTCGGGAAGGACGGCGTCATCACCGTCGAGGAATCGAAAACGATGGAGACCACCCTTGAAGTAGTCGAGGGCATGCAATTCGACCGCGGCTACCTCTCACCGTATTTCGTCACTGATCCGGAGCGCATGGAGTGCGTCCTTGAGGATGTCCGCATTCTGATCCACGAAAAGAAGATCAGCTCGATGAAGGACCTGCTGCCTTTGCTCGAGCAGACGGCCAAAATGAGCAAACCGCTTCTGATCATTTCTGAGGATATCGAAGGCGAAGCCCTGGCCACCTTGGTGGTGAATAAACTGCGCGGTACGCTGCAGTGCGCTGCCGTGAAAGCCCCCGGCTTTGGCGATCGCCGCAAGGCCATGCTCGAGGACATCGCCATTCTCACCGGTGGGAAGGCCATCACCGAGGACCTCGGCATCAAGCTCGAGAACGTCGAGATCGAGGATCTGGGCAAGGCCAAGAAGGTGACGATCGACAAGGACAACACCACGATCGTCTCGGGTGCCGGTAAGACCAGCGAGATCGAAGGCCGAATCAAGCAGCTCCGCGTGCAGATCGAAGAAACCACCTCGGACTACGACAAAGAAAAGCTCCAGGAGCGCTTGGCCAAGCTGGTCGGCGGGGTCGCGGTAATCAAGGTGGGTGCGGCAACCGAGACCGAGTTGAAAGAGAAGAAGGCTCGCGTCGAGGACGCCATGCACGCAACTCGAGCGGCAGTTGAGGAAGGCATTGTCTCTGGCGGTGGTACCGCTCTTCTGCGCTGCTTGCCGGCTCTGGAGAAGCTCAAACTCCACGACGATGAAGCGATCGGCGTGAATATCGTGAAGCGCGCGCTCGAAGAACCCATGCGCCAGATCGCCCAAAACGCCGGGCACGAAGGCGCGCTGGTTGTAGGACGCGTGCGCGAATCGAAGGAGGAAAACTTTGGCTTCAACGCGGAGACCGGTGAGTTCGGCGACATGGTGAAGGAGGGTGTGATTGATCCAGCAAAAGTCACCCGTCTCGCACTCCAGAACGCTGCGTCGATCGTCTCGTTGATGCTGACCACGGAAGTCCTGATCGCCGACGTTAAGGGAGAAGAAAAGACGGTCGCGGCTGGCGCAGGCTACGGCGGCGGGATGGGAGGATCGTACTAAACGCCGATCTAATTTGCGCCGGATGCGAGCGAACCCTGAAGAGTGAACACAGTTGTTGCGTATTACGATCGACGGCAATGTGAACTGACATGAGTTATCTGAAATTACCCTTGGCCAAGACAGATCCGTAAACGTTTAATGAGGGAGCTAAAATGAGAACAATGAATCGCTGGGAACAACCTTTCCGCGGGGCTACGACCCTGCAGGAACAGATCAATCGCGTGTTTGGCGATATGGTGGGACGTACGGCCGAGGAGTCGAACTTGACCCCTTGGGCCCCGGCCGTCGACATCTACGAGACAGAGCATGAGCTGGTCGTGAAGGCGGACCTGCCGGATGTGAATCCGCAGGACCTGGACATCCACGTCGAGAACAACATCCTCACAATTCGCGGCGAACGCAAGTTTGAGAATGAGGTGAAAGAGGAAAACTACCTGCGTGTCGAACGCGCGTATGGCTCGTTCAGCCGGAGCTTCTCGCTGGCGAACTCCGTGAATTCGGAGGCGATCAAAGCCGACTATCAGAATGGGGTGCTGACGCTAAGCATCCCGAAGCGCGAGGAAGCAAAGCCGAAGCAGATCAAGGTGAATGTGGGAAAGCCGGCCCTGGCGGCCGCTGCAGGGGCTCGCTGAAGAGACCCCGACCGGAAGACGAAGTAGCAAGGGGCTGGCGGTATCGCCAGCCCCTTCTCGTTAGAAGCGACGGTTGACGAATCCCCTGCCGCGATTTGAAATAACCTCTGAAGGCGCAGAAATAAACCTGTCCAGTGCGCGCAGGAAGTGGCGGCGCGATAACCAGAAGGGCGACAAGCAACAGCGCGAGCCGCCTAAAACGATTTCTTCTCGCTCTGGAAAGACGCCTCCCCTCCCACCGTAATTAACGCCGCGAAAGCTGAAGTTGCAAAGCTGATGTAGCTGACCGTACCTGGCAGAAGAGAAAACACTTACTTCGTCGAAGAAAGAGATGACTTTCCACAAACGGGGTTCGCGGAGATCGGAGCGAGACCGCTTCACAGTCGGACCTAGTTTCTCCCATCGGGACTTCTGGCCCGGAATATTCCAGTTAGGCCGTGATCCGCCCAGAATCCGAATCCAGCCGGTCCGGGTCGTGAGCGTTATCGCTGCTTACGTCAGGAGCGCATTATTAAGGCCCGCGATAGCGCAATGCTGGCCAAATAGCAGGCGAAAGAAATGCTGATACCTGCGAGAGGCACACTGAAAAAATAAACCTTGCAGAGTACAACAAAACCGCCAAGCATTGCCAGCCCGACAACGAGCGATGAGTTGCAGTCAGCGTGATCGAACAATGCGTTGTCCCACAGCCATTTCGCCGAAAATAGCCTGCGAGGCACGCCGGGTGAATTCGATCGTGGCACGTGCGTTAAGAGGAAGATTTCCGCTGATGGCTAGCTTGGCGATACCATGCACCAGTGACCAAGCTGTCCACGCCAGAGGCAACACATCGCCAATCGGCAGATCGCCAGATTGCTGTGCGGCGGCAATGCAGTCGAGCAGAACACGAAACCCATTTTCGCCGATACCCTGTTTCTTGCAGTGCTCGCGCAGAGCTGGAGGCAGATCGAACATTACGAGGAAATGCTGGGGCCATCGCAGGGCAAAGTTTACGTAGCCGCAACCGCACAACTGCAGTCGCTCCCGTGGTGACTTGCCACGCGCCAGGGTCTTCTGCATCACAGCGGTGAGGCGGTCGAATCCCTCCTCGGCAACTGCCACCAGCAGTTCGTCCTTCCCCGCAAAATGGCGGTACGGCGCGTTGTGCGAAACGCCCGCACGTCGAGCAACCTCTCGTAGCGTGAAGCCGCGAGGGCCGACTTCGCCGATCAAAGCCACGGCGGCATCGAGCAGGGTCTTGCGAAGATTCGCGTGATGGTAAGGCTGCAGATCGGTCACATCTAAATTCTTACCAGAAAATGTTGACAGCAGCAACTTCGGTGTTCTACGATGTTGTCAGTGTCAACATATACGGTGCCCGCGTAGGGCGCCGCGTTACGAGGAGCAGTTGATGGCCATCGGAATTCCTTACAAGCAGGCAAAGCTTGCGGAGCAATGGGACGCGATCGTGATCGGCTCTGGCATCGGCGGACTTTCAGCAGCAGTGTTGCTGGCAGTGCATGGAGGAAAGCGTGTCCTGGTCCTAGAGAGGCACTATGAGCCAGGCGGTTTTACGCATACTTTTCATCGTCCGGGATACGAGTGGGACGTGGGTCTGCATTACATCGGCCAAGTTCAGGACCAGCGCTCCAGCGTGCGACACGCCTTCGACCACGTTACCGCAGGCAAGGTGCAGTGGCAGGCGATGCCGGAGATATACGACCGGTTCATCATCGAAGGCCAAGCCTTCGATCTTGTCGCCGGACTGGACCGCTTCCGGGAAGGGATGAAGAAATCGTTCCCCCAGGAAACCAGAGCCATTGACCGATATATCGCGGCGGTTCAGGCTTGCAACCGCGCCAGCGGCCTTTACTTCGCCGAGAAGGCGATCCCGGCGCCAGTAGCGGCGCTGGCGGGTAGTCTGATGCGTATTCCGTACATGCACTGGGCCAAGCGCACCACTCGCGAGGTGCTGGAGAGTTTTACCAGCAATCGAGAACTGATTGGTGTGCTTACAGCGCAATGGGGCGACTACGGGCTGCCACCCGGAAAAAGCAGCTTTGCCGTTCACGCTACCATCGCTGAGCACTATTTTGCTGGGGGCAGTTATCCTGCGGGAGGTGCGAGCACGATCGCTTCGGCCATAGTGCCGCAGATCGAGCACAACGGCGGCAGCGTGGTTACCAGCGCCGAGGTGGCGGGCATCCTGCTGGAAGGCAAGAAAACTGCGGGCGTGCGCATGACCGACGGGCGCGAATTTCGCGCACCGATGGTGCTCAGCGATGCGGGTGCGACCAACACCTTTGAGCGACTATTGCCCTCAGATCTGCCCGAACTGAATTCGCTGCGCGGCCAACTGCGGAGACTCCCTCCTTCAGCCGCCCATGTCGGCCTTTATGTCGGATTGTCGCAGAGCGATGCCGCGCTCGGGTTGAAGGGCACCAACCTTTGGATCTATCCATCGTTTGATCACGACGCAAATGTCGAACGGTTCACGCGGGATATTGATTCGCCATTCGAAAGCATCTATATGTCATTTCCTTCGGCCAAGGACCCCGACTTTCAGCGCCGTTATCCTGGTAAGAGCACGATCGAGGTCATCACGTTCGTTCCCTATGAGGCATTTGCTCGATGGGGAGAAACGCGTTGGAAGCGGCGCGGAGACGAGTACGAGGAGCTGAAGCAGCGGCTGTCGGGCCGTCTCCGTGCCGAACTGGAGCGGCAGGTGCCCTCGGTTGTCGGCAACGTGGCGTACACGGAGTTGTCCACGCCGGTCACCACTCGCCACTTCATGAACTACGGTCACGGGGAGATCTATGGCATCGCCTCCACGCCAGCACGTTTCGGCATTCGCGGGCTCGGAGCCAGAACCCCGATCCGAGGTCTTTATCTCACGGGACAGGATGTATCAACGCTAGGCGTGGTAGGCGCACTATACGGCGGCATCATCAGCGCTTCCGTTGCACTGGGGAAGAATCTGCTATCGGCCGTCTCAAAGTCATGGCAGCGCAAAATCTAGCTGGGTTTGCCCCGCCAGTAGAGAATCCGCAGTGCCGAGTAGGAAAGGCTCAAAAGACATCGTGCCTGTCTCTCGTCATTCGCTCCGAATCGCCGCCAAGTGGCACGGTGCTTTCCACCATTCCGTTAGCAGACTTATGAAGGAAGAGTGGCGCACCAATTAGTGCACCTTCAGATCGTTGTCGCACGTAGGATATGGCCGCCCCTGTCGGGAAGAGTATTTAACCGGTTTGGAAAATAGCGGGCGGCTATCTGTGAAGGCCCCAAGTCTTCGACCTCACAAAACCCTAGTGCCATAAGTTTGGCGCGGAGTTCGTCCGCTTCAAAGTAGTTCAGCCAAGCTTCGCCTAACCGGGCAACATGCGTCGCGCGCAACTCGTGGCTAACGCGCGCTTCCCCCGACAATGAACCCGGAGGATTGCTGTAGTCGAAAACTACTTGCGCACCATTCGGGAGATTCGCAATGAAGCTTAGGGTCGACCATACAGCTTCCTCGGTCAGGTAAGGAACAACGCCAAGCCACGTGAAGAAGGTCTGCCGCGAAGGATCAAAACCTGCGATCGTTAAGCCCTCGGCCAAAGTCTGGCGTTCGAAATCGATGGGTGCGAAAGTTAGCGAACTCGGTATGGGGATAGCGGCATGTTCGAGGCGTTGGCGTTTCCAGTCCTGGGTGGCCGGATGGTCTACTTCGAAGATACGGAGCTGGTCACGCAGCGTGGAACGATACGCAAACGTGTCGAGTCCAGCCCCGAGAACTACAACCTGGCGCACACCCTGTTCGACAGCAGCCCCTAAGGCATCCTCCGCGAAGCGCGTCCTGACCGCGATGAATATTCGCATCCTC